>NZ_JAVALZ010000002.1 GCF_030730865.1 Uliginosibacterium sp. 31-16
TATACGACTGCAGGTGATTTAACCCGAAAAAACCAAACCTCGATCAGCCTTGATTTTCGGGGGAGTCCATATACGAAAGGTTAGACGCCAAGCGCTCCATTCCCCCGGCTACAGTATTTAGCGGAGCCAAGCCTTCAACAGAGGCAATCTGGGGCAGGTACTCGGAAAGGTTTTGGCCTTGGCCGGGCTGTAGATGATAAGTACCCGATGTAACGGAGAAACTGCCGCATTTGTTCGGAGTAGTGAACGTGGCCGCAAGCGGAAAATCGTAATCATCAAAAAACAGCCAAACGCCGTCTTCAACGTCAATGCCTTCCGAGTAGGCTGTTGCTTCGACCTCCGAGGCAAAAACCATCAGGGATTTGTCGTCCGTGGAAAGGGCAAAGATCATGGCTTCTAACTTGTTATAGGAAGCAGTTTTGCCACCCAGCATTGGTGCATGCTCCCTAACAAGGCACGGCCACATGGCGAAGAATGGTTTCCATACTGGCTTTGCACGATTCTGCTGTGCAGAAGAGCCGCATTAACAGAGTCGACAAAAACCTCACTCTACAGATTTCAGTTCCAGAACATCGAATGGCTGCTTTGTAGCGGCAAATCCGGACGTCCGCTCCTGACTGTCAGCTGCCTATTTCCGCGAGAACTTGTTCGCCAGTTGCGTAAGCTTTTCCAGCCGCTGCTGTTCAGCCTTTGCCTCTTTTTCGGCTTTGTCTTTTGCGGCTTGTGCGGCCTTGTGTTCTTCGGCGCGTTTCTTGAAGCGTTCGATCAATTCCTTGCTGGCCATGCCGCGCTGTTCTTCACTGACGTCGCCGGCGGCGCTGCCGTCCAGGTTAAAGCGCTGGCTGGCGGCTTGCAGGGCTTTCAGATAGCGCACGGATTTCGTGTGCATGCCCAGCACGGCGCGCAGCTGCTTGCGATTGATCGTGGGGCGGGCGGCCAGCAGTTGCTTGTCGATGCCGATGGCCAGAGGTTGATGCTCGCCGATAACCTTGTATTCCTGTTGCAGTTGTTTCAGCAGATCGCGGGCGGAAGGCGCCGGGGTTTCGGTGGCGGGAGCTTCGGTGGTGGCGACTTCGGTCATGTTGTCTGTGGTGTGCTGGTTGAGTTCAAGGGCGTAGTTTACCCAAACGAGCGATGGCTGCCTGCAATGTCTGCTCCTGTTTGGCAAAACAGAAGCGCACGATCTTCTGATCGGGCGCTTTCTGATAGAACGCTGAAACCGGAATGCTGGCCACGCCGTGCTCGGTGGTTAGCCAGCGGGCGAAGGTGATGTCGTCCAGATCCGGGCGGATCGCCGAGTAATCGGCCAGCTGGAAGTAGGTGCCCTGACTGGGCAGCAACTTGAAGCCGGCGGCACTCAGCCCTGCTGCGAGCAGGGCACGCCTGGTCTGGAAGAAAGCCGGCAGGCCTTGCCAGCTGGCGGGTTCTGCGAGGTGCGCGGCGAGCGCGTGCTGGGCCGGGGTATTCACCGCAAAGACCAGAAACTGGTGGATCTTGCGGAACTCTGCCGTGAGGGAGGGCGGGGCAACGCAATAGCCGACCTTCCAGCCGGTCGCATGGAAGGTCTTGCCAAAGGAATACACGGCAAAGCTGCGGGTTCGCAATGCGGGGTGGGCCAGCACGCTCTGGTGCTGAAGACCGTCGTACACCAGATGCTCATAGACCTCATCCGCCAGCACGATCAGCTTGTGGCGCTCGGCAATCGCGGCCAGCGCATCCAGATCAGCCTTGGAAAACACCGATGTGGCCGGGTTGTTCGGGTTGTTGACCAAGATGAGCTTTGTGCGCGGGGTCACGGCCGCTTCCACCGCGTTCCAATCCACGGAAAAGTCTGGTGCTGCCAGAGCGATATGTACCGGTTTCGCGCCTTGCGCCAAGATGCTGGGGGCGTAGCTGTCGTAGGACGGGTCGAGCAGGATGGCTTCGTCGCCGGCGTGCAGCACGGTGGCGATGGCCGTGAACAGGGCTTGCGTGGCGCCTGCAGTGACGGTGATCTCGGTATCCGGATCGACGCTGATGTGATGCTGCAGCGCAAGTTTGGCCGCAATCGCCTGGCGTAAGGCAGGCAGGCCCGCCATTGGCGCGTACTGGTTATGGCCGGCTTTGGCCGCCGTCGCGAGGGCGTCGAGCAGCGCCGGGTCACAAGGATAATCCGGAAAGCCTTGCGACAGATTGATCGCGCCATGCTCGGCGGCGAGCGCGCTCATCACGGTGAAGATGGTGGTGCCGACGGAGGGTAGTTTGGAGTGAATGGGCATGGCGAGCTCGCTGATTCGGATCGTTCGGAATGATGCCATGGGTGCGCCAAATGAACCCTCCCCATCAGGAGATGGCGTTCAGGACAGCCTCATGTGGTTTGCTCCTTCCCTGACAAGGGGATGTAGGGAGGGCGCGGTTCATGAGAAGACTCCTTGATGAATGCCATGAGAGGCGGATGCAGATAACCGCTCAGAAAGTGTTGTCATTGCATTATCAAAGACTTTCTGCGGGAGAGAAGGATTTGTGATTTACAAATTACTGAATCCCGTACAGCCATGCCAAAGGTCTTTGGCGATGGAGAAACTCAATGCGTGGAGGGCTTGTGGATGCCGAGCCAGCATCCATCGTTCCGACGGCGTGAAATTGTGAATATGCTCATGCAGAATTCGTCGTTCGTCTTCACCTGGATGACTGGCTATGATCATTCTGGGTCTCAGCGGTTTCCCTCTGGGAAAACTCATGTCATGCGCGGTCTTTGCATGAGGTTGCCACAACACGGAAATGGAAAGCTGGTGTCGATGCAGGAAGGGCTTAAAACGCGCCAAGTCAATGCCTTGCGAATGCTGCTGGAGCGGCGTGATTTCACGGCGGAAGACGTGGCTGCGCTGGATTACCATCTTCTGGCGCGCATGCCGGGCGTGGGAGGCAAGAGTCTGGATATCATTCGGGAGTGGCTTGCTGCGCAGGGCCTGGACCTGCTGAACAGTCCGGCCAACTACTCCACAAGTTTGCGCTTCTGTCGGCTAGAGGCCCGCTTGATACGAGCCCGCAAGCTTCTTGAGAAGAATGGCTACTGCGTTACTCCGCCGGAACTGCATCAGGCCCGGCATCACCAAGCAACCACTGATTCCAGTTCAGGGCCAGACGCTTTTTGAGTGCTCCGGGTTTGCGCGTGATGCCCGGAGTTTTCCTGCTGGAGAAACGAAAGTCCGGATCCAGTGAGCCCAGGGGCAGATCGGATTGAGTGCGGCGAAGTTGCTCGAAAATGGCAAGCCCATCAGGCCAGGGGCCAAATCCTGAATCAACGTTGATGTGCCCGGCATTTCCGATGCTGATGAGACGGGAACCCCACAGATCTGCCCAGTAGGCAGCGGTCGTCAGGCGCATCCAGGGATCAGTGCTTGAGGCGACGACGACACTTGGAAAGCCGAGGCGCTCGGCGGGAAGCACGTTGGTCACTTCAAACTTGTCTGGATCCGCCGGGGCCACAAACATGACGCCGGCTACTTTGTCGCGGTGATCAGTGGAGGCGTGTGCCGCTGCCAGGCAACCGAAGCTGTGCGCGATGATCCAGACGTGGCCTTTGGCCCGATCCAGTTCGTGGCGTATTGCTCCAGCCCAGCGCGGCAGATAGGGGTCTGACCAGTCATCCTGCTCGACACGGAAGGTGTTCGGCAGTTTTTGCTCAAACCAGCTTTGCCAGTGAGACGCTCCGCTGCTGTAAAGGCCCGGAACAATCAGTATTTTTGACATAGGAAAGACTCCTGTTTGGGGCTTGTTCAGCATTCAGCCGGGTCTGGTCGAAGCGCAGGCTTGCGAGATGAAGAATGCAAGGCCTTGCGAACCATCTGTTTCGTCTGCCGGATCCGGCTCTTGATATCTTTGTATCGTTTGCTGTGCTGCGACAAAGTCCGGAAAAAGGGCTGCATGAACTTCCGTTCGCGCAGCCCTTCTTTCTGGATTGCCGTTATCAGGCGAGAGGGGAGCGCTCAGCGCACGCTGATCTGATCAAACACTCCGCCATCCGCAAAGTGGGTCTTCTGGGCCTTCTGCCAGCCGCCGAAGACTTCATCAATGGTGACCAGTTTTACCTTGGTGAATTGCTTTTCGTATTTTTTGGCAATGGCCGGATCGATCGGACGATAGTAGTTCTGGGCGGCGAGTTCCTGACCAGCCGGGGTGTAGAGGAATTTCAGGTAGGCTTCGGCAACCTTGCGGGTGCCGCGACGATCAACCACCTTGTCCACTACCGTAACCGGAGGCTCGGCCAGGATGGAAAGCGAGGGAACGACGATATCGAACTTGTCCGGACCCAGTTCCTTCACAGCAAGGAAAGCCTCATTTTCCCAAGCCAGCAGTACGTCACCGATGCCACGCTCAACGAAGGTGGTGGTGGCGCCTCGCGCGCCGGAATCGAGAACCTTGACGTTCGAGAAAATCGATTTCACGAAGTCCTTGGCTTTGGCGTCATTGCCTCCTGGCTGAGCCAGGGCATAGGCCCAGGCGGCGAGGTAATTCCAGCGGGCGCCGCCGGAAGTCTTGGGGTTGGGGGTGATGATGTCGACGCCTTTGCGGGTCAGGTCGTTCCAGTCCTTGATGGCTTTAGGATTGCCCTTGCGAACCAGAAAAACGATGGTCGAGGTGTAGGGCGATGCGTTGTGCGGCAGGCGCTTTTGCCAATCCGCCGGAATGGTTTTGCTGATGCTTGAAATCTCGTCAATATCGTAAGCAAGCGCAAGAGTGGTGACGTCGGCTTCAAGCCCGTCAATCACGGCGCGTGCCTGTTTTCCTGAGCCGCCATGAGATTGCTTGATGGTAACGGTTTCGCCGGTCTTGGCTTTCCAGTCAGCCGCGAACGCCTTGTTGAAGTCCTCGTAGAACTCGCGAGTCGGATCGTAGGAGACGTTGAGAAGGGTTACGTCGGCCAATGCGTGGCTCGTGCTGAGCAGGCCCAGCAGTGCTGCCGCGATCCATTTGTTGTGCAAGGGGAATTTCATTTGAGTGTCCTTTCGATATTGGGGTGAAGCGACAGGGACACTCTATGGAAGCTTGCTTATCAGGAGAACGAATAAAAACAGAATTGCTAATAACAAAAACAATGCATAAGCATCTGGCGTCTGTTGAAGCTATCGATCCCGCCAGGTTTTTTTGAAGTCGGCTTGGCCCGAGTGCCCTGAAGGCGCCCTTCGGCACAAAAGGTTTTCAGGGCGCAAAGTTCAAACTTCACCGGGCCGGATCTGGTCTTGCGCTGGTGATGTTTTGACCGCCAGACACCTGCACACCCCCAAGGCCAAGACCTCCTGACGCGCGCTGTAATGCAGTGCGTTCAAGAAGCCAAGGACTCAGCCCGCCCGCCCCAGAACCGAGGCGGTTGCAATCAACTCATCGAGCAGCGCCATTGAGGCGGCTCCGCTGCAATTGAAGGGGTCGAGTTCAGGCTTCTCGGCGTATTTGAGCATCAGCGATGGATTCACCTTGGCCAGATTGACCTGACCCATCGTCCAGCTGGCAAAGCGCCGCTCGCGAATCTCCTCATAAGACAGCAGGCGGACATTGCGATGGCGATCATCGCGCACGATGGTGTTGTAGAGATCGCAGACGGCATCGCGACCACCTTCGAGGACCTGCATGAAAATATCGCCGCTGTAGCAGAGGATGCCGGTAATGCCGAGTTCGGCGTTGTGGGTGCGCGACTGGACGAGGATCGCATCAATCAGGTCCGGAGTCAGCGTCTGGGCGGCACGGCTGGCGTAGAGCAATCGAACGAGCATGGCTGGCTCCGTCAGGGTTTCAGGTTGATAAGCGAAAGGAATTCGCGACGCAGCGAGGCATCTTTCAGGAAAGAGCCGCGCATCACGCTGTTGATCATTTTGCTGTCATTGTCCTTCACGCCCCGCCAGTGCATGCAGAAGTGGTCAGCCTCCATCACCACAGCCAGCCCGTCCGGGCTGACCTTGTCCATCAGCAGATTGGCGACCTGGGCGATGGCTTCTTCCTGGATCTGCGGACGGCTCATCACCCATTCAGCCAGACGGGCATATTTTGACAAGCCGATCAGGTTGGAGTGTTCGTTGGGCATGATGCCGATCCACAAGCGCCCCATGATCGGGCAGAAGTGGTGCGAGCAGGCGCTGCGCACGGTGATCGGGCCGACGATCATCAGTTCATTGAGATGCTCAGCGTTGGGGAACTCGGTGACCGGGGGTTGTTGCACGTAACGACCACGGAATACCTCGGTCAGATACATCTTGGCTACACGGCGCGCGGTGTCTTGCGTGTTGTGATCGCTGCTCGTGTCGATAACCAAGCTTTCCAGCACCCCTTTCATCTTGCCTTCCACTTCATCAAGCAGGGCTTCCAGCTCGCCGGCTTCGATGAACGCGGAGATGTTGTCGTTGGCGTGGAAGCGCTGCTGTGCTTTCTGGATGCGCTCGCGGATGCGCGCCGATACTGGCGTGTAACGGACGGATGGACTGGTGGGGCTTGAGTCAGGCATGTCGGTTTGGGCTCCTTGCTGCAGCATGGGCTGAGCTTAGCTGATTCGTGGCGGCAGCGTCATCTGCTCAATCGCCGGTTGTTCCAGGTGGCAGGCTGGCGATAATCCACATTCAGGGGATTGCCTCCCTGATGAACGCACTTTGCTTGGTTGCCGGCCGTCGCAAGCAGCTCGGCACGAAAAATTTCGGAACTGTCGTGCGGCCGGTACCCGATGCGAGCTGCGTCATCGCCATCCCACCACGTTGCTGCGTTGGCGGAGGTGCCGTAAACGATGGCGAAACCAGCGTGTGGGGTGAGGGCGGCACAACGCACCAGTTCGCACAGATCTGCGTGGCTCAGCCAGCAACTCAGGGCCCGCAGGCTGAGTGGTCGAGGGCTGCAGTTGCCGATGCGCAAGCACACCGATTCGAGCCCGTGGCGATCATGGAAGAAGCGCGCCAAGGTTTCGCCATAGCATTTGCTGATGGCGTACAGGCTGTCAGGCCGTACAGGCATGTGCGGGGTGACGAGCTGTTCCACCGGATAGAAGCCGGTGACATGGTTGGTACTGGCCAGCACGATGCGTTTGACCCCATGCGCCAGTGCGTTGTCGTAGAGGTTGAACTGCCCGATGAGGTTGCTGTGCAGGAGCGCGTCAAAACTGCATTCCTGTGAAATGCCGCCCATATGTACAACCAGGTCTGCGCCTTCGAGCAGATGGCTGACGCTCGGGTGGTCGGCAAGCTCACAGGGAATGAACTCTTCGCCGGCTGCAGGAGCTTCATCAAGTTCAATGCGGTCTGACAGCACCAGGGTTTCGCATAGTGCGCGCAAGCCTGGGCGTAGTGCCTTGCCCAGTCGCCCGGCGGCGCCGGTCAGAATGATGCGTTGAAAAGGCGTGTTCTCCATGCGGGCTCTCCGAACCGGTTCAACCAGACCGGTATCTTCTTCCCGCGCGGCTTGTCCTGCAAATGATCAGACAAGCGTTCATGGATTCTGGACGCAAAAAAAGCCGGGTTGTCCCGGCTTTTCTGGTTGGCGATGCTTCAGATCGACTCGACCTTGATCGATTCAATTTTCAGCACAGCGCCTGATTCGGCGCGAATCTGCAGGAACGATTTGGCGTCACCCAGTGTGGCGGTGAATACGTTCTCGCCTGGTTTGAGTTCGCTGACCGGCGCGCGCACGATGACCGACGCCTCACCCAGTGGGGACTGGACCATCTTGGCGGTACTGTTGTTCACATAGATGAAGAACGTGTCCTTGCCTGCAATCGTCGTGCTGGCCTCGCTGATCTTGACCGTGATCTTGTAGGGTTTGCTCAGGTCAAGCACGCCTTCCGGACGACTGGAGGCCGTGGATTCAGGAATCACGCCTGCAGCGTCGGCGACAGCGCCCAGCGTGATGCGTCCATTCGCAAGCAGTAATTTTCCCGCCTCGACCTTCGGTTCGCCGAACGTTACGGCAAAGAAGGGTTTGCTGGCGTCCGTAGGCAAGGCCTTGAATGCCGGGGAAAAGACCTTGTCGGTGGTAAACGAGGCCGACAGCAAGTCGGCCGCCTGAGCAAGACCCGTCAGGGCAATGAACAGTACGGCGGCAATTGCTGGTTTGTGCAGATTCATCATGTCTCCTTAGTCTTTTATTGGTAGATGGCGCGATGGCCAATGGCCGCTCGCGGCAGTGCGCCACCGGATAGGTTCCGATGTGCTGCACTGCGCAAGATGATGCCGACAGCGGCGGCTCCGGCGAGAGCCTTTCGTAAGCGTATTGACCGCGTTTGGCACGCGGTTTTTCGTGACTGGCGCCAAGCGTCCGGACTGGCTGGATCAACGGCCTTGCCTGCCTTTTCGGGCATACAAGACACGGCGATTTGAGATGGTTCAGGGCGGCGGTTTTCGCAGCCTGCTCCAGAGGCCAGTTCTGGCGGCCTTCTTCAAGGAGCAGGGTCGGAGTGCCGCTTCCCGCCTGGCTCTGCCTGTGGCATGCCTGAAGAAGCCCGTCAGAGGCGGCTCTTCAGGTCATGAGTCAGGAACCGAATTCGGTCAGCAGCATGTCCTGGGCGTTATGGCGTGCGCAACCCGTGCGTGGAGAACGACGTTTGTAATCGCCGTTTTCATCCATTTCCCAAGCCTGGCAATTGTCGGCCAGATACGGTTTGAGACCTTCGCGGATGACGCGGCGCTTGAGCTTGGCGTCGAGTATCGGAAAGCAGGCCTCGATGCGCCGGAAAAAGTTGCGGTCCATCCAGTCTGCGCTCGACAGGCAAACCTTTTCCTCGCCATCGGCGTAGAAGTAAAAAATACGCGAGTGCTCAAGAAAACGTCCGACGACCGAGCGGACCCGGATGTTCTCTGACAAACCGGCAACGCCGGGTCGCAAGGCGCAGGCTCCGCGCACGATAAGGTCAATCTCCACGCCGGAGTTCGATGCCAGGTAAAGGGCCTGGATGGTCTGTGGCTCCAGCAGGGCATTCATCTTGGCGATGATGCGTCCCTTGCGGCCCTGGCGAGCGGCTTCAGCCTCGGCATCGATGGCGGCGATCACGCTGGACTGCATCGAAAAAGGTGCCTGCCAGATGTGCTTGAGTTCTTCGGCGCGCCCCAGACCGGTGAGCTGTTTGAAAATCTCATGGACGTCATCCGCGATTTCTTCGTTGGCGGTGAGCAGTCCGAAATCAGTGTAGAAGCGGGTTGTGCGCGGGTGGTAGTTGCCAGTGCCCAGATGCACGTAACGGCGCAGGATGGAGTGACCGTTGCGCTCTTCTTCGCGACGCACGATCAGGAGCATCTTGGCGTGCGTCTTGTAGCCGACTACGCCATATACGACATGCGCACCGGCCTCTTCCAGGCGTGCGGCCCAGTTGATGTTGGCCTCTTCGTCAAAGCGCGCCATCAGTTCGACAACGACATTGACTTCCTTGCCCTTGCGTGCGGCACGCAACAGGTTTTCCATCAGCACCGAATCGGTGCCGGTGCGATACACCGTCATGCGGATGGCCACGACCTGCGGGTCATCCGCTGCTGTGCGCAACAGATCAATGACCGGCGCAAAACTCTGGAAGGGATGATGCAGCAGGATGTCGCGTGTGCGGATTTCGGCAAACAGATCGGCACGCTTGTCCAGGCTTTTCGGCAGGGAGGGCTGGAAAGCCGGAAATTTCAGATCCGGGCGATCGACCCAGTCCGGCACCTGCATCAGGCGGACAAGATTGACGATGCCAGGGACACGGTAGACTTCTTCGCGCTCAAGGCCGAACTGCTGCATGAGGAATTCGCACATCTGCGGTGAGCAGGTCTCGGCGACTTCAAGGCGTACCGCTCCACCGAAGTTGCGCTGCTGCAATTCCCCCTGCAAAGCCTTGCGCAGATCCTTGATTTCTTCTTCGTCGACGAACAGGTCGCTGTTGCGAGTCACCCGGAACTGATAGCACCCCAGAACGTTCATGCCCGAGAACAGCTCGCTGACAAAGGCGTGCAGGACGGAGGAGAGGAACACGAAGCCATGCTCCACACCGGTCAGCTCGGCCGGCAGCTTGATGACGCGGGGCAATGCACGTGGAGCCTGAACGATGGCCGCATTGGAACTGCGCCCGAAGGCATCCTTGCCTTCAAGTTCGACGGCAAAGTTCAGGCTCTTGTTCAGCAGGCGCGGGAATGGGTGCGCCGGGTCCAGTCCGACCGGGGTCAGAACCGGCATGACTTCATTTTCAAAATATTCGCGGATCCAGGCGGACTGTGCCTCGGTCCATAGTGAGCGGCGCAGGAAAACGATGTTCTCGGCGGCCAGTGCGGGCAGGATTTCGTCATTGAGCAGGCGGTATTGTTCCGCCACGACACCGTGTATCTCGCGACCGAGCTGTCTGTACAGGGTCAATGGCTGGATGCCGCCAAGGGCGTTGACGCCCTGTTTGACCTGTTCCTTGAGTCCCGCCACGCGTATCTCAAAAAACTCATCCAGATTGCTCGAAACGATGCACAGGTACTTGAGCCGTTCAAGCAGGGGCACATTTGTATCGGCTGCCTGAGCCAGCACGCGGCGCTGGAAGCCGAGAATGGCCAGTTCTCGATTGAGGAGAGTGTCGGGGGGGGCGACAGGGTAGGGCTGATTTGAATACATGGTGGCTTCACCGGATGGGGGCGATGTACTTTGCATCACCTGATGATGTGACATTTTAGTGACAGGATGATGACAAGGGCAGTGCCCTGTCCGGGCAGGCTCTGGGTGTATCGTCACACTGCTTCTTGCCCAGACCGGCTAGAATCCACCAGCTTCAGCCTTATTTCACTTGCGTAGCTTTCATGCCTCAAGAACTCGTTTGTGCCGTCGACCTGGGTTCCAACAGCTTTCGCCTGATGGTGGGACGGGTCCAGGGAGACCAGATCTATCCTCTCGATGGCTTGAAGGAGCCCGTGCGCCTGGCCGCAGGTCTGGGCGTGGACAAGGTTCTGGACGAGGCCGCCCAGACGCGCGGGCTGGAGGCTTTGCGACGTTTCAATGAGCGCCTGCGTGGTTTTCGGGCCGATGGCGTGCGGGCGGTGGCCACCAATACGCTGCGAGTGGCCAAGAATGCGCCGGAGTTCCTGATCCGGGCCGAAGAAGCGCTGGGGTTCCCTATCGAGGTGATCGCCGGGCGTGAAGAGGCGCGACTGATCTATGTCGGGGTGGCTCACACTCTGCCTGATCCGGGGTTGCAGCAACTGGTGGTGGATATTGGCGGTGGGTCCACAGAGTTCATCATTGGCCGCAATTTTGAACCTCTGCACCTGGAATCCCTGTACATGGGCTGCGTAAGCTACACCATGCGCTACTTCCCGGACGGATTGATCGGGCGCAGTGCCATGAAGGAAGCCGAGCTGGCCGCGCGCGCACAGCTCGAAGCCATTTCGCACGCTTACCGTGAAACCGGCTGGGATCTGGCTGTGGGCTCGTCCGGCAGCGCCAAGGCGCTTTGCGATGTGCTGGAACTCAATGGTCTGGCACATTCCGGCATCACGCGCGAGGGGCTGGAGAAGTTGCGTCAATTGCTGCTCAAGGCCGGTCATATCAACAACCTGCAGCTTGAGGGCCTCAAGTCTGACCGTTTGCCGGTTTTTGCCGGCGGTTTCGCGATCATGTCCGCCCTGTTCAAGGAGTTCGATCTGGAGCACATGGTGTTTTCAGACGGGGCACTCCGCCTGGGCGTACTTTACGATCTGCTGGGACGCTACCACCGCCACGATTTGCGTGATGCGACGGTCAACAACTTCATGCGCCGCTATCAGGTTGATGCAGCCCAGGCGCGACGTGTCGCTGACACTGCTTTACAACTGCTGGCACCGCTGCTGGCCGATGAAGATGATGCGCTGCGAACCGCTGAATGCCGTTTTCTGGAGTGGGCGGCATTGCTGCATGAGATCGGCCTGTCAGTGGCGCACTCGAGTTACCACAAGCACACTGCCTACATCCTGGCCAATGCTGACATGCCAGGTTTCTCGCGCATGGACCAAGGGCGTCTGGCCCGCATTGCGCTGGCACATCGCGGCAAGCTGGAGCGCGTACAGGCGCTGGATCCGCATAGTCACGACTGGCAGTTGATCCTGTGTTTGCGTCTGGCCGCAATCCTGCGCCGCTCGCGTACCGCACGTGGAGAATTGCCCGTTCAACTGGAACATGACAAGCGCGGAACATTCACCATCATGCTGCCTCCGGGCTGGTTGCAGGATGCGCCGCTGACTGCAGCAGCCCTGAACGACGAAGTACAGCAATGGGCGCGCCTGGATCGAGTGCTCAGAGTCAAGGCCCCGCGTGCCATGCGTGGCGAGGATTGAGCATGCAGGACAAGGCTCACGCGCTCGAGCTCGCAAAGTCTCCACCGCCGCATTTGCTGTACGAAGGAGATCTGTGCGTGCTGTCTGGCGACTGGACGCTGTCTGCACTCAAGCCGCGCCTGATCATGCTGCGGGCCAAACTATTGTTCCACGGGCATTCCGCCAAAGCATGGAATCTGTCGCGGGTGACTCGCATGGACACTTTCGGAGCCTTGCTGTTGTGGCGCGCCTGGGGGCTGCAGGAGCCCGAAAGCTTGATCCTTGCATCGCAGTTGCATCCAGCTTTCGAGCGGGTGCGCAGCGTAGCTGGAATTCAGGTCGAGCCGGCACGGTTTGACTGGCTGCAGCCGGTTGAGCAACTGGGGCGCGGCGTACTTGCGACTGTCGCGCATTGCCGGGCATTTGCGACCATGCTCGGCATGGTCAGCATTGAGGCTGCGCGCCTGTTTGTCGAGCCGCGCAGCATTCCGATGAAGGAATTCTCGGCCGCGCTCTACAAGACCGGCGTGCAGGCCATGCCGATTTCAGCACTGGTCGGCTTTCTGATCGGGATCGTGCTCAGCTATCTTTCCGCCCTGCAGTTGCGCAACTTTGGCGCGGATGCATTGATCATCAACATTCTCGGCATCGGCATCATCCGAGAACTGGGGCCGGTGCTGGTTTCCATCCTCGTTGCCGGACGCTCAGGTTCGGCGATCACTGCCCAGCTTGGGGTGATGCGTGTCACCGAGGAAATCGATGCGCTGGCGGCGATGGGCGTCTCCATCCATCAACGTCTGATCTGGCCCAAGGTTCTGGCCATGTCGATTGCCATGCCTTTGCTGGTGCTGTGGACCTCTGCTGCCGCACTGGCAGGTGGCATGCTTGCAGCACAGCTGCAACTCGAGATCGACTGGCGCTTCTTTGCCTTGTCCTTGCCGCATGTCGTGCCAGTCCAGAATCTGTATATCGGCTTTGCCAAGGGGGCTGTGTTCGGTGTGGCGATTGCACTCATCTCCTGCCACTTCGGTCTGCGCATCAAGCCCAACACTGAAAGTCTGTCGCGCAACACCACGGCGGCGGTTGTGACGGCAATTACCGCCGTGATCCTGCTGGATGCCGTGTTTGCCATGCTGACCCGTGGCATCGGAGTGCCGCTGCGATGACTGCGGGACCTGTTATCGAACTACGCGATGTATGCACCCGTCTGGGCGGACAGTGGATTCATCAGAATGTTGACCTGCAGGTGGAGCGCGGCGACCTGCTGGCGCTGGTGGGTGGTTCCGGGGCAGGCAAGACCACACTGTTACGTCAGATGATTGGCTTACAGGAGCCTACGCTGGGTGACGTGCTGCTGTTTGGGGAGCACCTGCGCGCGGGCCGGCGCGCTGAACGTTTTGCCCGCCTGCGCCGCATGGGGGTGTTGTTCCAGCAGGGTGCCCTGTATTCGGCGCTGACGCTGTACGACAACATTGCCTTCCCGCTGCGCGAGTTTGGTGGTTTGCATGAAGAGGAAATCCGGACATTGGTCCTCTCCAAAATGGAACTGGTTGAACTCAAGCCGCAGCACGCCGGTCTGATGCCGGCACAGCTCTCTGGCGGGATGATCAAGCGTGCAGCGCTGGCGCGAGCCCTGGCCCTGGAGCCTGAACTCCTGCTCCTCGATGAACCAACCGCCGGGCTGGATCCCGAGCGTAGCGCCGGTTTTGTGCGCCTGATCCGGGAACTCCACGCCAGTCTGGGGCTCACAGTCGTGTTCGTGACCCACGATCTGGATACGCTCACTGCATTGGCCAACCGCATTGCGGTACTGGCTGAACACCGTATACTTGCCATTGGCACGCTGGATGAAATCCATGCATGCAAACATCCTTTCATTCAGAAATTCTTCCGTTACCGGACCACGGTAGATGAACAGCCCGCTGATTAGCCATTGATATGGAAAACCGCGCATACCCGCTGATGGTCGGCCTGTTTGTGATCTGCCTTGGTGCTGCCGCCATCATGGCATTCTGGTGGGTGTCGGGTGGAGCTCAGGACACTACGAAATATCTGATCATATCGCCCAAGAGCGTCACTGGTCTGAATCCCCAGGCTGCGGTTCGTTATCGTGGCGTGCGGGTAGGCAAGGTGATCGATGTCGACCTGCAGGACTCGCGTGAAGTCAGCATTCTCATCCGCATAGATTCCGATGTGCCGGTTACCCGTGGAACGCGTGCCAGAATCGGCACTCAGGGTCTGACCGGGCAAGGTTTCATCCAGCTCGACGACGATGGCAGCGACCCGGCCCCCCCAAAGAGCATCATTGCCGGGGGACCCGGACTCATCCCCATGCAGCCCGGCTTGATGGATCAGGCCACGGATAGTGCTCAGGAAATCATTGGAAGACTGCGCAAGTCGTCCGAGCGCATGGAGCAGGTGCTCAGTCCCGAGAACGTTGCACGCATCGATCAGACTCTGAAAAATCTGGCGGCCAGTTCTGCCAGTCTGGAAAAAGCCTTGAGCCAGACCGCCGGACTGGCTGCCGATATGCGTCGCTTCTCCTCACCGGAAAATGCCGAGCGCCTGACGGCGACACTGGAACAGATTCAGACCATGAGCAAGCAGCTCAGCCCGGCTGTGGATGATTTCCGCAAGGCTCTGGCCAAAGTGGATGCAGCTGGAACCCGGATCGACAAGCTTGGTGGTGACGTACAGGCCAGTCTGACAGCGGACACTTTGCCTCGCGTCAATCAGCTGATGCTTGAATTGCAGACCAATACCCAGCAACTCAGTCGTGTACTCGATGATATCGAACGTTCGCCCCAGCTCCTGCTGCTGGGCAAACGCCAACAAACGCCCGGACCGGGCGAAACCATTCCCGCCAGACCATGAAAATCCTGTCCATATTCCGGGTTTCAGTCCTCCTGCTGTCTGGCTGCAGCATTGCACCACAGGCTACGCCGGCGCTGGTGCAGCATGATCTGGGCAGCGGCTTCCGGACTCTGGCGCGCAAGCCTTTACCGCTGCGTACGCTCAGCGTCTCGGCCACACCTGTGGTTGCAGGGCTGAACATGCATTACCGCGAAGCCAGTCGTCCAACCATGCGTGGCTCCTATACTTACAATCGCTGGGCTGCGCCGCCTGCCAACCTTGTCGATCAAGCCCTGAGCAGACTGCTGCCGGTGGAACCAACGGGACGCTGCCGGTTGAGCTTCCTGCTTTCCGACTTCATTCTCGACATCAATGAACAGGGTGCAGGCTCTGCGTTGCTGGCAGGCACCTTGCGCATTTCTCTGGATGGCAGGAATTCTGTTTTCAAGCGCATCGTGGATGTACGCGTTCCTGTCAGCAGCGTCGATCCAGCAGGTGAGGCCATGGGGCTGCGCAAAGCAGTGACTGAGCTGGCTGATCTGACATCCAGCTGGATTGCGGGTGATATCGAGCAATTCTGTCTGCAGCAGTAAGCGACCAGGTAAGCCGTTCTGATGCTGATCGATACCCACCTTCATCTCGATGCTGCCGAATTTGACGCTGACCGGGCATGGGTTATTCGTGCGGCTCAGGCCGCGAGTGTCACCCGGTTCGTGCTGCCAGCTGTCGAGATCGCCAACTGCGGAGCGGTACGCGATCTGGCGCGGCAACTGCCGGGTAGCGTGTGCGCCTTCGGCATTCACCCCTTGTATGTGAATCGAGCCAGTGACGAGGATATTGGCCGCCTGCGCGATTTGCTGGCGACGCGAGAGGCCGTTGCTGTTGGTGAAATCGGTCTGGATGGTCACGAGGAAGAAACCGACCCCGAACGTCAGGAGTGGTTCTTTGTTGAACAGCTCAAACTTGCCCGGGAATTCGATCTACCCGTGATCCTGCATGTTCGCCGTGCCCAGGACCGCATTCTCAAATACCTGCGCCGCCATCCCGTACGCGGTGGTATCGCGCATGCCTTCAACGGCAGCGAACAGCAGGCGCATGCTTTCGTCGAACTGGGTTTCAAGCTCGGTTTCGGTGGAGCGATGACCTATGCCGGCTCCACGCGGATAAGAGCCCTGGCTGCTCATCTGCCACTCGACACCATCGTGCTTGAGTCTGACGCACCGGATATCCCGCCAGCCTGGGCTCCGCGTGTTCGCAATGAGCCGGCGAACGTAGCGCGGTTTGCCCAGGAATTGGCCGTGCTTCGCCAAGAGGCTGCTGGAGCCATTGCCGAGGCAACCAGCGCCAACGCCCGCGCTGCGCTTGGGTTTTAGGCGCCTGCACTGCAGATCAAGGCTACACGCGGCTTCCCGAAGGGCTGATGCACTAGCCTCTGTTTATCCTGAAAGCGTGAATTTTTATTACTTTGCTACTAAAGTCTTAGAATTTCCTGCCGTAATCCCGGATAGGCCTGTATTGGGTCGATGCTTGCCGGGTTTGCCGACGGAGTGCGGCGCTCCCGGATTTTTCAAAAAAACGGGTTCGGGGGATGCATGTTCATGGGCAACGAGTTTTTGCAGGCGGCACGCACGCCTGCCAGGGCGTGGAACTCCCGCATGGATGATGTTCCCGAAATTCTCAAACCCTATCTCGCAAACAGCGAATGGCGCGACGGACAGCTGCAATTGAATTGGCAGCAGCACCGTCTATCCAGCGCATTCCAGCCTATTGTCAGCTTCAGTCATTCCCGTATCGTGGCGCACGAGGCTTTGTTGCGTGCCGTCGCTCCTTCTGGCAGGCCTGTATCTCCGCCAGAACTGTTTGGATCGCTGGAGACAACCGAGGATGTGCTGCGTCTGGACCGCACCAGCCGCATGATGCACATCCTGAATGTTTGCGATTCGCCCGGCTGGTTTTTTCTGAACCTGCATCCGGAGCTTTTTGGCAGCCTGCTCAACAAGGACTCCCTGCCTATCGCGCAAGCGATCGGTGAATTTGTGGGCGTGTCGCCTTCCCAGTTCGTCATTGAACTTGTAGAGGAAGAAATAACGGATCACATCCATTTTGAAGAGGGCGTTGCGGCGCTGCGCGCTCTGGGCCTGGGCGTGGCACTGGATGATTTTGGCGCGGGCCATTCCAACTTTGATCGGGTCTGGAAAATCCGTCCGGATGTGGTCAAGCTGGACCGCTCCTTTGCCGCACGAGCCGAGGCTGATCGCTCGGTGCGTCGTCTGTTGCCTCAAATCGTGGGGATCCTTCATGAGGCGGGTACGCTCGTGCTGCTTGAAGGTATTGAAACCCTAGAGCAGGCCCGTATTGCCATGGACTCAAACATTGATTTCGGCCAGGGATGGTACTTTGCTCGCCCGGCTCCCGCGCCGCTTCAGGATCCTCTTGTGCTTAAGCCCACGCTGGACGCCGTGTGGGATCAGCAGAGCAAACGTGCCGATCAGGCTTGGGATGCACGCCGCCGCATCATGGCGCCGTATCTTGAGGCAATTTCCTGCACGGCGCAGCGTATCGCCGAAGGGGCATCGCTCGAAGATGCGGCGGATGCCTACCTTGGTTTGCCGCACGTGGCCTGCCTTTACATGCTGGATGATGCGGGTCTGCAGGTCGGGCGGAATCTCAATGCTCCGACCACAAGCCGCCGACGGGTGACCCTGGGTTTGGGGCATATGTCTGGTGCACGCTGGTCCCGGCGGGCTTACTTCATCCGCGCCATGCATGATCCGGGCAAGCCGCAGTCTACGCGTCCTTACCTGTCGGTCGCGACCGGTAATATCTGCGTGACGGTCTCGATTCAGGTTGAAGTCGATGGTCGGCCGTTTGTAGTCTGCGGCGATGTGGACTGGGATGAATTGGAGGCTGCTTCCGAGGTTTGAAACTGCTTGCTTGAACTTCTAGGCCTCCGGGTGTATCCATATCAGGCGAGAGTCATCCTCAGGTGACCAGCTGTCCTACCCAGATAACCCCAAAAAGAGAGGAAGTGCCATGAGCAAGCAGCAGGGCCGAATGCCCGTCATCAACCAGGAAATCATCGCGCTGTACGACGAATATACGCACGCGCCATTGCCGCGCCGTGTGTTCATGAAGCGACTGACCGCTATTACCGGCAGCACGGTTGCAGCCAGCGCGCTGTTGCCTGTACTGGAGAACAATTACGCGCAGGCCGCCATGCTCGCAGCAGATGATGCCCGCATCAGTGCCCAGAGTCTCAGCTTTCCCAGTGAGGGCGGTGACATCAAAGGCTATCTGGCTACTCCAAAAGGCGCGACAGGGAAGTTGCCGGCCGTGATCGTGATTCACGAGAATCGGGGCCTCAATCCACATATCGAAGATATTACCCGTCGCCTTGCGCTGGCGGGTTTCCTTGCCTTGGGCGTGGACTATCTCTCTTTGCTAGGAGGGACGCCGGCTGATGAAGACAAAGCCCGCGACATGTTTGCGAAACTTGACGCCAAGTCCATTGGTGCGATCTCACTGGCCGCTCTGCGCTATCTCAAGAATCATCCGCAATCAACTGGCAGGGTCGGGGTTGTAGGTTTTTGCTGGGGTGGGGCCGCAGTTAACCAACTGGCGACGCTGGCTCCCGATCTGAATGCAGGGGTCGCTTTTTACGGAATGCAGGCAAACGCAGTTGATGCCGCAAAGATCAAGGCTCCACTGCAGCTGCACTACGCTTCGCTTGATGAGCGCATCAATGCGGGGATTCCTGCGTACGAAGCCGCACTCAAGGCTGCAGGAGCCCCTTATGAGTTATTTATCTACGCGGATGTGAATCACGCCTTCAATAACGACACTAATGCGGCTCGCTATAACGAGACAGCTGCGAAGCTGGCCTGGCAGCGCACGCTGGATTTTCTCAAAAAAAATCTGGGCTGAGTTGCCACTGTTTCCTGAAAATCAAAAGCCGCACATTGTGCGGCTTTTGATTTTCAGGGGCGGCGTTTATTGATTCAAGAGCGTTTGCCAATCTAATCCACAGCATAGGGCAGGGTGCTCAAAACCAGCCTGGGACCATCAACTCCATTCAGATGCACTTCCCCTGCTTCATGGGCAGAAATCTGCATTACAGCCAGCAGATCGGCCCCTCCCTCGGGAGACTCAACGGCTGCAACCACTTTGCCGCAGGATTGCGCCCCGAATTCGGGAGCATAAAGGTCTGTCCCTACCTGTGCCGCACCGGCATCTGCTACGTGTGCCCGGAACATGCGTTTCTTGAGTTTGCCGAGATATTGCGTGCGGGCGACGATCTCCTGACCGGGGTAGCAGCCTTTCTGGAAGTTTACGCCGCCCAGCAATTCAAAGTTCAGCATCTGTGCGACGAATTCGTCTTGGGTTTGTGCTGTCACCAACGGTAAACCTGCCTGAATATCGAGCCAACGCCAAGCGGCAGTTCCTGCAGCCTGTGCGCCGGCGTCGACCAATGCTGTCCAGACCTGCGGAGCGGTGTCGGCAGCACAGTCGAGGATATAGCGCTCGCCATCCAGATGGATCACGCGTGTCTGGCCCTGTATTACCCCCAGGGTTTCTGCTGGCGCGGAGAGCCCGGCGGCTTCCAATGCCATTAGAGCGTGAGTGCCCGCCAGCCCGAGCAGCAAGCGCTCATCACCACCATCGCGGAGCTTGACCTTGGCGCGTAATACATACATAGAAAGCTTCTTGAGGATGTTCGCGTGCAGATCGGCCGACAAGGCGAGCAGGTAATCCCCATCGCTTCGCCAGACGATAAAACTTGCCAGCATGCGGCCCTTTGGACTGTTCAGACTGTTGTGCTGGGCACGATCAGGCGCAAGTTTCTTGATGTCGTTCGAGCCCAGGTTCTGCAGGAAGCTGGAGGCTTCATCACCACTTGCATGAATAAGCCCCAGATGTGTGAGCGGGACCACTACTGTTGAACTCGCGGCGAGCACCGCCTCCTCGCGTGGGGACTTGAAGCAGATCCGAGCAGGCTGTGTCGCGTCGATGCTGGCGCCGTGTTGTTGCAGAAAATTGATCCAGGGAGTGCTCATTGCAGGGTCCTGTCGAGGGGGCTGTTGTTTCCGTTATTATAGGGCGCCGTCGGCTTTGTCCGGCCTTTGCTTTGAATCCATTTTGCCGATGCTGCGCACGATTTCCCGTCTGTTCAAGCTGAGTCTGTTTTTGCTGATAGTGTCGGTGGCAGCCGGGGCCTGGTATGTGCTGCAGCCGTTATCCTTGCGCCAACCCACGGTCGATTTTGAGGTGGCGCGTGGCGAATCGATGAAGCAGATTGCACGAAAGGTAGCAGATGCCGGAGTCGATGTATGGCCACCTGCGCTGATCTGGCTGGCTCGCCTCTCCGGCCACTCCGTTCGCATCAAGGCAGGCAGTTACCGTATCGACAAGCCTATTGCGGCCTGGGATCTGGTTGCACTGATGTCGACCGGTGCGAATGCCTATGCCGACATCAGTTTCATTGAAGGCTGGAGTTTCTCGCGGGTACGCTCGACGCTCAATACCCACCCGGACATGACTCATGATACGCAGGCGTTGAGTGACGAAGAGTTGATGGCAAGACTTGATCTGCCGGGAGTGCCGCCTGAAGGGATGTTCGCGCCTGATACTTATAGTTTTTCTCGCGGGGGCAGTGATCTGGATGTCTTGCGGCGTGCTCAGCAGCGCATGGCTCAGATCGTGCAGCGAGAGTGGCAGGGCAGAGCTTCTGATTTGCCCCTGAGAACGCCCTATGAGGCACTGATCCTGGCGTCAGTGGTTGAGAAGGAAACAGGGAAAGCCCAAGATCGGGGGCGGATCGCGTCGGTGTTTATCAATCGTCTGCGTATCGGGATGCCGTTGCAGAGCGATCCGACGGTTATCTACGGAATGGGGGCCGATTTCGATGGAAACCTCCGTAGACGGGATCTGCAGTCGGATACACCATTCAATTCCTATACGCGCGGTGGTTTGCCACCTACGCCGATTGCCATGCCTGGCGCTGCTGCGCTGCAGGCAGCACTTCATCCTGAGCCAGGCAATTATCTTTATTTTGTAGCGCGCGGTGATGGTAGCAGCGAGTTTTCGCGAACACTTGAAGAACACAATCGTGCAGTGACGCGATATCAACGAGCAGGCAGAAAGCAATGAGTTTACGAGGACGCTTCATCACTTTTGAAGGCATCGACGGGGCCGGCAAGAGTACCCAGATTGCGGCAACGATCGACTGGGTGCGCAAGCGTGGTCTGGAGGTTGTGCAATCGCGGGAGCCTGGCGGCACCCCCTTGGGTGAGAAACTGCGCGAATTGCTATTGCATGAACCGATGCATCTGGAGACCGAAGCATTGCTGATGTTTGCTGCGCGCCGCGAACACTTGGCAAAAGTGATTGAACCCGCGCTGAAGGATGGTTGCTGGGTGGTATGTGATCGCTTCAGTGACGCCACGTTCGCTTACCAATCGGGCGGACGTGGCTTGTCTGCCGAGAAATTCCGCGCACTTGAAGCCTGGGTGCACCCAGGCTTGCAACCCGATCTGACCTTTCTCTTTGATTTACCGCCGGAAATGGCTGCGCAGCGTCTGGCTCGCGGGCGCGAGCAGGCGGATCGCTTCGAGAGCGAACAACGCGATTTTTTCGAGCGGGTGCGCAGCGCGTATCTCGAACGTGCTGAAGCCAGCGCCGGGCGCATTGCGGTCATCAATTCAGCACGCGACATTCAGGCTATTTGCAAGGATGTGGTGAAGCAACTGGAGGATCGTTTCGCATGAGGCTGGAAACCTTGCCAGACTGGTTGCTGCCGCTGTGGCAGGATTTGCACAAGCGTGGCACGCGATTGCCACATGCTTTGCTGCTTTCCGGTCCGGAAGGCAGCGGCAAGCGCCTTTTTGCCGAACATCTGGCACGGGCGCTGCTATGTCAGTCGCCGGATGACCGGGGATTTTCTTGCGGAACCTGCGCCGATTGCAAGTGGATCGAATCTGGCAATCACCCGGATATGTTCACGCTGATTCCGGCTGCGGATGAAGCTGCGGCAGAGGAGGAGGGAGATGGTGGCGCTGAGTCTGGCAAGAAAGAGAAGGCGAAATCGACACAGATCGTCATTGATCAAGTGCGCAGCCTTCAGGCTTCGCTGGAAGTAGGTGCTGGAGGACATGCGGGAGGTCGGCGGCTGGTTATTGTGGATCCGGCTGAAGCAATGAACATGGCGGCTGCGAATGCCCTGCTCAAGGCGCTGGAAGAGCCGAACGGCAGCACTGTGTACTTGATGTTGAGCAATGCTCCTCGCCGCCTGCTGCCCACGATTCGCAGTCGTTGCCAGGTGCTTGATTTCCCCCGTCCCGACACCGGGCAAGCTGTTGCGTGGATGCGAGGTGAAGGTATAGAAAATGAGGCTCTGCTTGGATTCGTCAGCGGCCTTCCGCTTGCGGCGCGGAATTATGCCAAAGGCGTTTTGTTTGAGGCTCGCAGAAAAGTGGCTTCGGACCTGGCTACGCTTGGTGTGCGTGATCCGTTGAAGCTCTCTGCTGACTGGGAAAGCAGCCTGAAAGCCAAGGGGGCGCAGGAAGGAGGCTTCACCATGCCGATCCTTATCAACTGGTTGCAGCGGTGGCTTAGTGACGGTGTTCGTGTTGCAGGAGGGCATCCTGCACGTTTCTTTGCTGATTACACGACAGATCTGACTCGCCAGGCAAAGGGACGAAGTGAGGCCTGGCTGAACGCATATCGTGAAATCGAAACGCATCGACGCATGGCCAGTCACCCTCTCAATCAGCGTCTGTTCCTTGAAGAGATGCTGTTGTCTGTGTATCGGCGTATCGCCATACGCTGAACTGTGGCTTTTCTCCAACGCAAATTCGGCTGAGCTCGTGCTTTGTGCCGGAAACCCGCAACTACGCTGCATAGCCGCTTGACCAATCAAATGGGGCTTGTTATAAAACTTTCCGCAGACAACGCAGGCTTTGGGTGCACATAAGGCAGCCCGGCGCTTGAGTGCATTGCATTCGTCTATTCAAGGCTGGATAACACTGAGGGGGTTGTTGTGAACAAATCCGAACTGGTTGAAGTTATCGCGAAGCAAGCAGAAATCTCAAAGGCAGCAGCTGGCCGTGCTCTGGATGCAGCGATTGCTGCAATCAAGCAATCACTGAAGAAAAACAATGATGTAACGCTGGTTGGTTTCGGCACGTTCTCGGTTGGCAAGCGGGCCGCGCGTAATGGCCGCAACCCACGTACCGGCGCTACTATCAAGATCAAGTCTGCCAAGGTGCCGAAGTTTCGCCCTGGCAAAGCATTGAAAGATGCGGTAAACTAATCGACTTTCCGGGCGCGGCAGCGCTCTGGTAGGGGGCGCTTAGCTCAGTTGGTAGAGCGCCTCCCTTACAAGGAGGATGTCGGCGGTTCGAGCCCGTCAGCGCCCACCAGAGATCTGCCGAGTTGCTTGGCTTCAGTGGAGTGGTAGTTCAGTCGGTTAGAATACCGGCCTGTCACGCCGGGGGTCGCGGGTTCGAGTCCCGTCCACTCCGCCAGAATGCAAAAAGGCGAACGTTGGTTCGCCTTTTTCATATATAAAATTTCAAATACTGGTCGCTCATCATGTTTGATGCTGTTCGAAACAATCCGAAATTTGTTCAGATTTTCCTGGTGGTGATCTCGCTTCCCTTTGCCCTTTTCGGCATTGACTCCTATTTCCGCGACAACGGCGCAGGCAAGAATGTCGCCGCCCAAGTCGGTTCAGTCGAAATCGTGAATCAACAGCTGGATCTTGCCATTCGTGAACAGGAGAGTTCGCTGCGCGAACAGATGGGGGCCAATTTTGATCGTGCCGTGCTTGAGTCTCCCGAGTTTCGTAGCAGCGTTCTGGATCGTCTGATCAATGAAGCCGCAGTGAAGACGACAATTCAGCAAAGCAAGATGGTTGTACCTGACGCGATGGTGCAGGACTTCATCAAGGCACGCCCCGAATTTCAGGAAAACGGGCAGTTTTCCCTGCGTTTATATGACGCAATCATTGCCAGCCAGGGCAAGACCCGTGACGGATTTCAGCAGACCGTGCGTGAGAGTATTGCCCAGAATCAGCTGCTGGCTCCAATTGTTCAGTCTGCTGTGACCCCTCTTGCAACGGCTGAACGCTGGATTGCTCTGGATGGTGAGGAACGACGTATCTCCGAGCTGGTTTTTGATGCAAAAAGTCTGGCGGGCTCAGTGACGCTGCCTGCAGATGCAGCCAGGCAGTATTACGAAAAGAATCAAGCGGGTTTTCAGTCGCCCGAACAGGTGAAACTTGAGTATGTCGTTCTCAGCGTTGGCGATGTAAGCAAGCAGGTTCAGGTTAGTGAAGAAGATGCACGCAACTGGTATGCCGAGAACGTCAAAAATCTTGAGCAAAGCGAAGAGCGTCGCGCCAGCCATATCTTGGTGCAGGTCGATGCCAGCGCAAAACCTGAAGAGCGCGCAGCAGCACGCAAGAAAGCAGAAGACATTCTGGCCCGCGTAAAAGCATCGCCTGAAAAATTTGCAGCGATTGCCAAGGAGTCTTCGGATGACAAGGTTTCCGCTGAAAAGGGCGGAGATCTTGGCAAGTTCACCTACCCCTTGATGGTCAAGGAATTCTCTGACGCGGCATACGCGCTGAAAGACAAGGAAATTTCCGGTGTGGTGGAGTCCGAGTTTGGCTATCACATCATCATGCGTACCGATGGTGGCAAGACAAAGAGCTTTGAAGACTTCAAGGCTGAGGCGTTCGAAAATGCCCGTAAACAGGCGGCTAACAAGCGCTTCGCGGATCTGGCAGGCAACTTCGGTGACTTGGTGTATGAGCAGCCTGACTCTCTCAAACCCGCCGCTGAAAAATTTGGACTGAAGCTGGTTCAGACCGACTGGCTGCCGCGCAATGCGCTGTCTACGGGTGTATTGCAGAACCCCAAACTGCAAGCAGCGCTTTTCTCGAGTGATTCGCTGACGAATCGCCGCAACACGGAAGCCATTGACTTGGGAGATGGCACCGTTGCTTCGGCAAGGATCCTTGATTACAAGGCAGCCAGCGTTCGGCCGTTTGAGGAGGTTGCTGCGGTGGCAGAAGCCCAAGCCAAGGCTGAAGAAGCGGCAAAGCTGGCAAGTACCAAGGGTGAGGAGACCCTTGGCAAGCTGAAGGCTGGCGAAGAGCTCAAAGGGATTTCCTGGGGAGCAGGGAAAAGTGTCAAACGCTCAAGCCGCGAGCTTGACCCACGTGCCCGTAAAGCAATTTTTGGTGCCAAGGCTGACAAATTGCCTGTCTACGCAGGACTGGTTCATGATCAGGATTATGTGATCTACCGGATTGATTCGGTCAATATTCCGAAAGCCGATGAAGACGCTGCCCGTATCAAGGAAATTCGCCAGCGCTACGCCATGGCTTTGGGTGAAGAGGATCTTCGCGCTTTCATCAGCGGTGTCCGCACCCGCCTGGGAGTGAAAATCAACGAAGCCAAGAAATAGACTTGGGCATCGAATCAGAAATGGCGCGGGAGTCAGAGCTCTCGCGCCATTTTTCGTTAACGGTCACGCCTTCATTCAGCAGAGAATTTCAGGGTTTTCGGGGGTGAAATGATGAAGCGGGCCGGGTCCATGGATGCGGCCAGATCACGCTCCAGAGGAAGGGGCTCGTTGCACATCTGCGCAGCCAGCAGTTCTCCGCATAGACTTGACCATACCAGCCCACGTGCGCCAAAGCCGGTGAGAACCCACAAGCCGTTTTGCCGAGGCAATGTATCAAGGTTGTAGCCCTCTCCCTTTGTCAGGGCTGGCAACAGCCCAACCACTGGCAAACGATCAAGCGTGACAGGGCGCAGACTGACCCGCCCGCTGAGACCTTCCGCTATCTGGGAGTTACCAAAGCCGGGCAGCATGCGTTCGAGTTTGAGAAGATTCTCCGCATGCTCGTCTTCACGCAAGCTCAGGTCAAAATCATCGACGACAAAACTGGCCCCCAGTGCAGCATGACCGCCAATACCGGGCGTAATGTAGCCTTGACCACAGACTACAACCCCCAGCGGCGCCAGCTGAGCCATCGGCAGATGACTGACTTGACCACGTGCGGCACGCAGGGGAAGCCAATCTGCGTTAGCCAGACGACGTGCATCGTGCGCATTGGCCAGAACCAGTTGTGGTGCACTGGCAATGACTTCCCCTGCGGGATTCAATGCCTGCCAGAGATCTGCTTCACGATGGATACTGGCGACGGCCGCACCTGTGCGCAGATGAACCCGCTCTCCTGCGCGGGCCAGATTTGCAGTGCACAGGCTCGCCGGCTGAATCCAGCCTCCTTGCGGGAACCACCAGCCCCCAAAACTCGCCGTGTGTCCGGCTTGGTGAGTGGCCTGTGCAGCGTCCACCCAGCGCAAAAACTCATCAGGCCACTGCAAGGCTTCGACAACCTGACGCTGCTTCAGCTCCTGATCCTGACTTCGTGCGAGATGCAGCACGCCGCAAGCCTCCCACAGCACTTCATGGTGATCGCCGGTCAAAGCAGCAATGTGACGCAAGCCATATATGAAGCCTGCCCGGGTGATGCGTGACAGTCGATTGTCATCCTTGCTCGGCATGGGGCGGAAAGCGCCTGCCAGATTGCCGGAAGCACCTTGAGCCGCATCTTCCTGCGCCTCCAGGAGCTCTACCTGCATGCCACGGATCGCCAGACGTTCAGCAATTGCGGTTCCCGCCAGGCCGGCTCCAATGACGATTACACGCCGGTCTGTCAATGGATGGGCGCGCGACCGCACTCCGCGATAATGGCCGCGAAGCATTTCACGTTTTCCTGAAAAGCCCTGGGCTTTCTGCACCGCAAAGCCGGCGCTTACGAGTCCCTCGCGCACTGAAGAAGATACCGACCAGGTGGCCAGGCTTGTGTCGGTGTCCGAGAGCGCCGCCAGTGCGCGGAACACGGGAAGAGACCAGAGTTCAGGATTGCGGGCAGGGGAAAAACCATCCAGATAGATTGCGTCCGCGCGCGCGACAGTCTGCCCCAGAAGCTCATGGCCTTCACCGAAAAGCAGTGTCAGAACAACGTGCCCTGCGTCAAATTCCAGGCGATGAAAGCCCGGCAACAATGGGGGCCATGCGGCCCGTAGCTCGGCTGACAAGTCTTCCGGAGCATGAGAAGCCACATGGGCCGTAGCCAAATCGGCCACAGAAAATGGATGTTTTTCGACTGAAATGAAATGCAGGCGTGTGCTGCGCGATGGGTCTGCGCGCCAGGCCGCCCAGGTGGCCAGAAAATTATGACCAAGACCAAACCCGGTTTCGACGATGACAAAAGACTCGCGATTCTGCCAGCGCTGCGGCAAACCGTTGCCACGCAGAAAAACGTGCTCGGCTTGGGCCAGGGCACCGGCCACCGTGTGATAGACGTCGCCATAGGTATCAGACCATGGGGTTCCCTCTGGCGAGAGCTGAAGGCTTGTGGGCTGAAGCGGATTCACTTGCATGGTGGCGGGGTGATGATGGAAGTCAGTTTACAACGGTTGGCTATCACCGGATTCGCGTTGTCCGCTCTGGCGCGTGTGGCATGGCCTGAATACATGCGTGCCTGAAGAGCGGCTTCTGCAGGACCTCTTCAGGCATGCTCATGGCAGAGCGAGGTGGGGCGCGGCTTTCGCGGCATCTCCTGTCGGAATATACGGCAATACCCCCAGGCAGGGAGCGGGCAGTGCATCGTTCAGTGTTTTCAGATTTTCTGCCAGAGATGGCATCGGCACTTGAAGGCAGTTGCCGATCCAGCCCGCCAGCGTCAGTCCGCGGGCGGCGATGGCTTCGACACTCAGTAATGCATGATTGATGCAGCCCAAGCGCATTCCGACGACCAGAATGACCGGCAAACCCAGCCTGGCTGCGAGATCGGCACTGTCAAAATCAGCCCCGAGTGGCACACGAAAGCCTCCGACTCCTTCGACGACCACGCGTTCAGCGCTGGCACGCAGATGAGCAAACCCCTGCAGGAGTGGCGCCAGCTCAATGCTACGGTTTTCTGCCTGTGCGGCCAGATGGGGGGCAATGGCGGCCCGCAGGCACAAGGGATTTATCTCGTCGAGTTCGAAGCCTGTGCTGCTGGCACGTTGCAAGCGCACAGCGTCTTCGTTGCAGAATCTCCCGTCAATCAGATCTGCCCCGGCCGCCACGGGTTTGTAGCCAACCGCCCGCAAACCTTGCGAGCGCCATGCATGAAGCAAGGCACAGCTGGCAAAGGTTTTACCGATTTCGGTATCGGTACCGGTGAGAAAGAAGGCGTGATTCATCAAGAAATACGTGTGGCAGAAAGCATGATCACATCGTAACTGACAGGCAGACCGGCCGCCTCTCTGAAGGATTCATACGTTGAAAGCAGACGCATCCATGCTCGACGCCCCAGCAGGCCTGGACGACGTGATCGCCCCAATTCGTGAGCGCCAAGCGTCCGGATGTCGCGCAGGAGGGCCGCCAGATCAGAAGAGAATGTTTGCTCGCGCGAGCGCTCCAGCGTGATGGCGCGAAAACCGTGAGAGGCCAGCAGTTCGGCGTACAGTTCTGGTGCGTCGAAATCACGTACGTGCGGATGCTCGTCTACGGAGGAGAAAGCACATCGCAGTTCGTGAAGGGTTTCGGGTCCAAGGGTTGCGACCCGCAACAAGCCACCAGGCTTGAGTATACGTGCGGCCTCGGCTATTGCCAGCACCGGACGGGTCCATTGCCATGCAAGACTCGACCAGTAAAGGTCCATGCTGGAGTTCGCCAGTGGCAAGGCTTCAATGTCACCGCATACCGTCAGTGGATTGGCAGACTGAACACACATGGCGTGCGCCGCGTCCAGGGTGAAAATGCGTCCCGCAGCTGCTTGCCGGCGCAAGTGCGTGGCGCCGAAACCCGTACCGCAACCTGCATCGAGGATATTGCCCGCGCACAACACAGGGGTGCGTTCGACCAGGATACGGGCGATCCGCCGTTGTACTTCGGCAACCGTGTCGTAACGTGTAGCCGCGCGCCCGAAGGCTGCACGTATAGCCTGCTTTTCAATCTTGCCGGGCATTGACGAACTCGCGGATCAATGCGGCCAGAGCCACGGGCTGAGCCAGCAGTGGCGCATGCCCGGCTTCTTCGCAAACATGCAGACCCGCACCGGGCAGGCACGCATGCAAGTACTGTGCAGCAGCGAGCGGGGTCACCGCATCATGGCGGCCATGCAGAAATTGCACGGGTAAACCGGGAGGCAGGGCAAGAGTGCGAAGATCTGTTTCGGCCAGGATCTGCAGTCCTGCTTCCAGCTCAGTGACATGATCCTTGATATCCGCCAATGCGCTGCCAAGGTGTGAAACCAATCCGTCGGGCTGCCGATCTCCCAGTAACTGCAACGCCAGAAATCGTTTCTGGATGCGCTCGGGGCTGCGGCGGAGTGTCGTGCGGAAGGCTTCTACCACTTCGCTTTCCAGACCATTTTTCCAGTATTCGTCAGCGACGAAACGCGGTGTCGCACCGATCAAAAATAGTCCTCGGACCTTCTCTGGATGGTGTGCTGCAAGGCTGATGGCAAGCGTGGCGCCGAGTGACCAGCCAAGAATCCAGGCATTGTCAGGCAGGGTTTCCGAGATGTCGGCCGTCCACGACCTCAGATCAGGGCTGGTTGGGCAAACAAAAGGAGCAGTGATCGCCAACTCCGGCAACTCAGCTTGCAGTGTGTCCCATAAGCCTGGGGTGTACCCCCAGCCGTGGAGCAGAACCAGCGCTTGACTCATTCTGCGTCCTGTCCGGGGG
The DNA here is from genome assembly GCF_030730865.1 of Uliginosibacterium sp. 31-16. Taxonomy (GTDB): domain Bacteria; phylum Pseudomonadota; class Gammaproteobacteria; order Burkholderiales; family Rhodocyclaceae; genus Uliginosibacterium. The sequence continues at coordinate 29,850 of NZ_JAVALZ010000002.1, forward strand.
CGATTGCACGCAAGGCGGTGCACAGCGCCTGTACGTCGTCCAATGAGTGAGCTGCCGACAGGGATACACGCAATCGTGCAGTCCCCGCCGGCACGCTGGGAGGCCGGATAGCCGGCACCTGAATGCCGCGTGCCTCAAGCTGGCGTGCCACAGTCAAAGCTTGCATGTTGTCGCCAATCAGGATGGGTTGAATGGCCGTACGCGATGAGAGCAGTTGCCAGCGGGTGCCTTCCAGACCTGTGTGCAGCGCCCCGATCAAGGACTGGAGATGCTCGCGGCGCCGGTCTCCGTGCTCGATCAACTGAAGCGCTCGCAGCAATGTCGCAGCCAGCAAGGGTGGGGCGGCTGTTGTAAAGATGTAGGGGCGCGCGGTTTGCATCAACCAGTCGATGACAGTCCGGGTTCCTGCGACAAATGCTCCGGCCACGCCAGCAGCCTTGCCCAAGGTGCCCATCAGGATCAGACGCGCGGATTGAAGCTCGGCTTCCGCCAGAGCTCCGCGCCCCTGTGGGCCGAGTACGCCAAAGCCGTGCGCATCATCGACAAGCAACCACGCATCGTGCAATTCGGCCAGCGCAAGTAATTGCTTTAGCGGCGCAATGTCACCGTCCATGCTGAACACGCTGTCAGTGACGATCAGTTTGCGTTTGGCCGTTGAGGCTGCGAGCTGACTTGCCAGCATGGACATATCGAGGTGGGCATAACGGTGAAGATCAGCCCGGCTGAGGAGGGCGCCGTCGATCAGCGAAGCATGGTTGAGCCTGTCGGCGAAAATGGCATCGCCCCGCCCGAGCAGTGAAGGCATGACGGCGAGATTGGCAAGATAGCCGGTGGAAAAGCTCAGAGCGGCCTCGCAGCCAACGAAATCGGCCAGAGCCTGATCCAGTGCCTCGTGCGCCTCGGTGTGGCCACTGACCAGATGTGATGCGCCAGAGCCCACCCCCCAGCGCATTGCAGCATCCTGTGCGGCAGCGATCAGTTCGGGAGAATTTGCCAGCCCGAGATAATCGTTGCTGGCAAACGCCAGCAACGGCTTGCCATCGTTGAGCGTAGCCGGACTGCAGGGGAGTGCCTGCACACGACGACGACGCAGCAGATCTCTGGCGTCAAGATCGGCTAATTGTTGCTGCAGGGCCAGTTGCGCAGTAGGGGCGCGAGACATCAAGACGTGAACCGGAAAGGGCGTGGGGCGCCATTTTAGGGCATGTCCCTCTTTCGGTCGAATCAGGAGCACTGAGCAGGCCGTGCCTTTGCAGCCAGTCCCGGCAGGCACTCGGCCAGGCTGCGATGGTCTGGGTTTCTGGTGCTCGCAAGGCGAAGCCATGGCCACCATCATCGTATATATGCATCTGTACAGGAACCCCGGCATTACGCAGGGCCAGAAAAAGTGCAGAACTGTTTTCGGCGCTCACGCGCATGTCGTTGCCTGCGGCGACCATGAACGTGGGTGGTGTTTCAGGAGTGACCTGCCGGACCGCCGGAAACGTTGCATAGAGCTGGTTTTTGGCCGCGTCAGGGAAGAACAATTGCTCTTTGCTGGCATGGTTGAAATGCATGTTGCCCGTGTAAGGGCCGTACAGCAGCAGCATGAAATCAGGGCGTGCGCTGCATTGATCTGTCGTATCTTGGTTGGGATAGGATTGTCTGGATAAGGCCGTCCCCGCAGTCGCTGCGAGGTGCCCCCCTGAAGACGAGCCAAGGATGCCGATCTTCGCGGGATCCAGCCCAAGATCCTTGCTGCGCGCCCTTATCAGACGTATGGCTCGTTGCACATCCTGTAACGCGACCAGATGAGGAGCTTCGTGCCCTTCGACGGCCAGACGATACTTGAGCAGGAAGGCGCTGATGCCTTGCCGGCTCAGCCACTCGGCAATTTCGCTCCCCTCCTTGTCGAAAACCAGTTGAGAGTAGGCTCCGCCGGGCAGAACGATTACCGCTGTTCCGTTGGGGTGTGCGGGTAAAAACGGAGTCAGGGTCGGGGTGCTGACTCCCGTGATCGAGAGATCTCCGCCAGGACGCTGACTGGCGGTTTCTGTGAGCTGCAAAGCCTGCTTGCCGGGGGGGCTATCGGGCCAGATCGGGAACGGCGAAAGAGATGAGTTGCTAGGCATGAGTGTGAGTCCGGATGATCGTTGCCAATGTAGCCGATGAGCAAGGATAAGTGGGCGCGTCAACAGAAAAAGCCGGCACATCGGCCGGCTTTTTCATAGAGCTTCAGACCCTTACTTGCTGTCCGAAGAGGCCTCCAGAACTTCAATGCGCATGCCGTAGAAGCTGCGATACACGAAGTACAAATTGACCAGCAGACAAGCGCCTGCCATGACGTAGGTCAGCGTCTGTTGCCCGTGGGCCACCATGCCAACACCCATTTCCACGGCCAGCAGACCGAAGAGGGTGGTGAACTTGATGATCGGGTTCATGGCAACCGATGAGGTGTCCTTGAAAGGATCACCCACGGTGTCACCGATCACGGCTGCAGCGTGCAACTCCGTGCCCTTGGCGCGCAGTTCGGTTTCGACGATCTTCTTGGCGTTATCCCAGGCGCCGCCGGCGTTGGCCATGAACACAGCCTGATACAGGCCGATGATGGCGAGCGACACGAGGTAACCGATGAAGAAGAAAGGCTCAACGAAAGCACAAGCCAGGGTACCGAAGAACACCGCCATGAAAATGTTGAACATGCCTTTTTGCGCGTACTGCGTGCAGATGGCTACAACCTTCTTGCTGTCTTCCAGCGAGGCCTTGGTTGCGCCGGCATCCAGCTTCATGTTCTGCTTGATGAATTCCACGGCACGATAGGCACCGGTCGACACGGCCTGCATGGAAGCACCGGAGAACCAGAAAATCGTTGCACCACCAGAGATCAGACCGAGCAGGAAGGGCGGATAAAGCATCGACAGCTTTTGTACATCACTGACCAGACCGCCTGTCAGCATGAAGATGATGGAGAACACCATCGTTGCCGCACCAACCACGGCCGTGCCGATCAGCACCGGCTTGGCAGTCGCTTTGAAGGTGTTGCCCGCGCCGTCGTTTTCTTCGAGCAGATCTTTGGCTTTGTCGAAGTTCAGGGCAACGCCGAAATCTTTCTTCACTTCTTCTTCGATGCCAGGAATGGCTTCGATCATCGACAGCTCATACACCGACTGGGCATTGTCCGTCACAGGGCCATAGCTATCCACGGCAATGGTTACCGGCCCCATCCCCAGGAAGCCGAAAGCCACCAGACCGAAGGAGAACACGGCGGCCATGGTCGCTCCATGATCCGGGTTGATCACTTGGGCCAGTTCCGCCTGCGACACCAGATAGGCACCGGTCATCAGACCGACAATGATCACGCCCATCCAGAAGGAGGAGAAGTTACCTGCCGTCAGACCCGCCAGAATGTTCAAGCTGGCGCCGCCTTCGCGGGAAGCCGTCACGACTTCCTTCACATGACGCGAGTGGGTGGAGGTGAAGACCTTCACGACTTCGGGGATGATGGCTCCAGCCAGCGTGCCGAAAGTAATGATCAGGGAGAGTTGCCACCACAGATCACCATAAACCTTGCCGGCGATGGCGATGTTGCCGATCAGGGCTTTGGAGACGATGAAGGTCAGGATCAGGGAAACGATCGACGTCACCCATACCAGCGAAGTCAGAGGTGCTTCGAAGTTGAAGCGATCCTTGGCGCCGTAGATGGACTTCATGACGATTTCGTTGCCGATATAGGAAGCGCCAGATGCGATGATCATCATCACGCGCATCACGAAGATCCACACCAGCAACTGCACCTGAACGGCAGCTTCGGGCACAGCCAGCATGATGAAGGTGATCAGGGCAACGCCGGTTACGCCATAGGTTTCGAAACCGTCAGCAGTCGGGCCAACCGAGTCGCCGGCATTGTCGCCCACGCAGTCGGCGATCACGCCAGGATTGCGTGCATCATCTTCCTTGATACCGAAGACGATCTTCATCAGATCAGAGCCGATATCGGCGATCTTGGTGAAGATGCCGCCTGCGATACGCAGGGCTGCAGCACCCAGGGATTCGCCGATGGCGAAGCCGATGAAGCACTTGCCAGCCAAGCTTTCCGGAATGAACAGCAGGATGCACAGCATGATCAGAAGTTCGGTCGAAATCAGCAGCATGCCGATCGAAATGCCCGACTTCATCGGAATCGCATACACAGGGAAAGCTTTGCCCTCAAGCGAAGCAAACGCCGTGCGGCTGTTGGCCAGGGTGTTGATGCGGATACCGAACCAGGCTACGCCGTAAGAGCCGGCGATACCGACCAGCGAGAACGCCAGGATCAGCGCGACTTCACTTGCGGGAAGGCCTGCGCCGCCTTGGGCATTTTGTGCCACAAAACCGAAATAAACCACGATGACTGCAGCAATAAAGGCTTCCAGCACCAGCAGGAACTTGCCTTGCGTGAGCATGTAGGTCTTGCAGGTTTCGTAGATCAGTTCACTGACTTCTGCCATTGAACGATGCACGGGCATTTTCTTTACTTGTGCATAGATGACCGCGCCAAAGGCGAGACCCAGTACGCAGATGATGAGGCCATAACTGAGAAGGGTACTGCCCGTCAGTCCACCAAAAAACGTGGCCAGCGCCGGGTCGTTCAGGTTGGGCAGAACGAGATTCGCTTCTCCGCCATTTGCAAGGCTGGGAAGAGATACTGTGCCGAGTGCCAACGTCAAAAGACATTGCAAACGACGGACAAAGCCCTTGCTTCCAGGCGCAAACAACGATGCGCCGGCACTGCGGGCCATACTTGCAAATGACATAACCGCCTCCTGATAGATGCTTCGTTCAACAAAAACCATGCGTTCTACTTGTTATCCGGCGTAGTCCAAAAAATAAGTCAACGTTCCGGGAAATCGCATTGTTCTTACGCATCTGCCTATAAGGGTTGACGGGGCTCAAACTCCTGTCATGAGTGCGGTGCACAAAAGAAGAAGGGCGCCCCAAAACAACAGAGCACCCTCGAAGGAATGTAGTCAGGCTTAATAGCCGGTGTAAGGAATGCGGATTTCCTGCAGGATTTTCGCGGAGATTTCTTCAATGGAACGTGCTGTGGACTCAATGAAAGGAATCCCCTCACGGCGCATCAAACGCTGAGCCGCATCAATTTCGTATCGACAATTGTCGATTGCCGCATATTTGCTGTTCGGGCGCCGCTCCTGGCGAATCTGGGAAAGCCGTTCCGGGGTGATGGTCAAGCCATGCAGCTTGCTGCGGTGGGGGATCAGGTCTGCGGGCAATCTGTTGCGTTCAAAGTCCTCCGGGATCAACGGATAATTGGCGGCTTTGACACCAAATTGCAGAGCAAGATAGAGACTGGTCGGAGTCTTTCCTGATCGTGACACTCCCACCAGAATGACATCGCTTTCTTCAAGTTTTGCGTTGCTCTGGCCATCGTCGTGTGCAAGCGTAAAGTTGATCGCTTCAATCCGTGATTTGTAGTCTTCGCTTTCAGCCATCCCATGAAAGCGTCCGACCGTATGTGTGGATTTGACGCTTAGTTCTGCTTCCAGCGGTCCGATGAACTGCTCAAACAAATCCAGAAATTGTGCATCAGCCTGACGTAGCTCTGAAACGATCACGCCATTAACCAGGGTGCTGATCACAATAGGTCTGCAACCATCCCGCTTTGCCGCTTCCCGTATCTGAAGGACGCAGTCCTGTGCCTTTTCGATGGTTTCAATAAAGGGGAGGCGTACCTGACGAAAACGACAGTCGGGAAACTGTGCAAGCAGACTGTGACCAAGCGTTTCAGCCGTTATTCCCGTTCCGTCCGAGATAAAAAACACCGTTCTCAATGGAGCTTTTTGCATGAATAAATCCATTTCTAACAAACACTTGTCTGCGTGATTGGTCGTACGGGTTGTTTCTGATGCGGCGCAACATATTGCTCTATAGAATGACTCGCAAAACACCAACAATCAACCACAGAGAGATAGTTCCATGAGCCAATATGTGATCCCTTTCGATGCTTTGCGCATGACCGATGTGGCAAACGTTGGGGGAAAAAATGCTTCTTTGGGCGAGATGATCAGCCAATTGCAGGGTGCTGGCGTACGTGTTCCAGGAGGGTTTGCTACAACCGCGGATGCTTACCGGGATTTTCTGGCCCATCAAGGGCTCGCCCAGCGGATCAATGCCGAACTTTCTTTGCTGGACATCAATGATGTAACCAGACTTGTCAGCGTTGGCGCCCAGATTCGTCGGTGGATTATTGAAACTCCGCTTCCGGCAGCCCTTGAGGCGGCAATCCGCGCTCACTACGAGCCGCTGGCTGCAGAAGGGGATGGCAGCTTTGCCGTTAGGTCCTCTGCAACAGCGGAGGATTTGCCTGATGCGTCTTTTGCCGGGCAGCAGGAAACCTTTCTCAATATCCGTGGTTTCGACAATTTGCTGCATGCAATACGAGAAGTGTTTGCGTCGCTATATAACGACCGCGCAATAGCCTATCGGGTGCATAAAGGCTTTACACATGCTGATGTCGCGTTGTCAGTAGGCATTCAACGCATGGTTCGCTCTGACAAGAGTACGTCGGGGGTGATGTTTACGCTGGATACAGAGTCCGGATTCAAGAATGTTGTTTTCATAACGTCGTCTTATGGGCTGGGTGAGACAATTGTTCAAGGGGCGGTCAATCCCGATGAGTTCTTTGTTCACAAAGCCATGCTCGCTGAGGGTAAAAATGCGGTGATCAGGCGTAATCTCGGCTCGAAACTGATAAAAATGGTTTTCTCCGAGTCTACGAATGCCGGACGCTCGACACGCATGGAAGAAGTCTCCGAGGCAGAACGTCACCAGTTTTCAATCACTGACTCAGATGTTCTTGAACTCGCGAAATACGCGTGCATCATCGAGAAGCATTATGGCCGAGCCATGGATATCGAATGGGGCCGGGATGGACATGACGGAAAACTCTATATCCTGCAAGCTCGACCCGAGACCGTGAAGTCGCAATGCGAACATAGCCTTGTTGTAGAGAAATACCGTCTCAAGCAGCACGGGCGCATGCTTGCATCGGGAAGAGCTATCGGTCAAAAAATCGGACAGGGACCGGTTCGTATTATCAGTAATGCCTCTGAGATGCATCGGGTGCAAGAGGGAGATGTTCTGGTTACAGACATGACAGACCCAAATTGGGAGCCTGTCATGAAACGGGCTTCTGCCATCGTCACCAACCGCGGTGGTCGTACTTGCCATGCGGCAATCATTGCCCGCGAGCTGGGTATTCCGGCAATAGTTGGCTGCGGAGATGCAACGGACGTTTTGCTGGAAGGGGACTCTGTAACGGCGTCCTGTTCCGAGGGCGATACCGGCTATGTTTATCGGGGACGTCTGGAGTACGAAATCGTTACGACTGACATGGGGAATCTGCCCGATATTCCGGTAAAAATCATGATGAACGTCGGTAATCCGGAGCTGGCTTTTGAGTTTGCTCAGATTCCTAACGCGGGGGTTGGACTGGCGCGATTGGAGTTTGTAATCAATAACATGATCGGGGTTCACCCCAAGGCACTGCTGGAAGTCGACCAGTTGCCGGCCAGCATGCGCGAAGAGGTTCTCCGAAAATCCCGTGGCTATGCCACTCCACGCACTTTCTTCATAGATCGGCTAGCTGAGGGTGTAGCCACCATTGCGGCTTCATTCTGGCCGAAGCCAGTCATTGTTCGGCTTTCTGATTTCAAATCAAACGAATACAGAAAGCTCCTCGGGGGGGATATTTACGAACCGGAGGAAGAGAATCCCATGATTGGGTTTCGTGGGGCTTCCCGCTATATCGCGCACAGCTTCCGCGATTGCTTTGAGCTGGAGTGTCTGGCAATGAAGAAGGTACGAAACGAGATGGGGCTGACCAACGTACAGTTGATGGTTCCTTTTGTGCGTACCGTGGAGGAAGCGCGTGAAGTAGTGCGATTGCTTGACGAAAGTGGCCTGAGACGTGGCGTTGATAATCTGAAGCTCATCATGATGTGCGAGATCCCGTCCAATGCGTTGCTGGCGGAACAATTTTTGCAGTATTTTGATGGCTTCTCGATTGGATCCAATGATCTGACCCAGCTGACGCTGGGCCTTGATAGAGACTCAGGACTTGTAGCGCATGCTTTTGATGAGAGAGATCCTGCGGTCAAGGTCTTGTTGTCCGCAGCAATTTCTACGTGCAACCGCCTGGGGAAGTATGTAGGAATTTGTGGGCAAGGCCCTTCGGACCATGCCGATTTTGCAGAGTGGTTGATGGATGAAGGGATTCAAACCATCTCACTGAACCCCGATACCGTGGTTGATACATGGTTGAAATTGGCCCGGCATCTTACCAAGCCTCCCCTGAACTGACCCCTTTTCTCTTCATCAGGACTTCCATTGGGAAGCTCGCGCTTGCCGAAAGTCGCTCTTGAGGTGTTACTATCCGCCAACATGCCTATATTAGTTTAAGCTGATTCGCAAGGATCTATCTTGCTTTTTGGTTTAAATTTACGATTTGGCATAACCGGATAAGTGGGCACGATTGCGTGTACCTGATTTAGTTACACGTAGTAGTGCCAACCACGAGGAGACCCGATGGCCTTCATTCTGCATACAACCCGCTCGATTTCGCGATCAGGTGTGCGCATGCTTTCATTGCGTCAGTTGATATTGGCGGGTATCTCAGGGGGCATCCTGCTGGTATTACTGGCTTTTGGGGCTGGCGTTATTGCTGGCCAATATCTGAAGGCAGGGCAGGGAAGCGACTTGCCAGTAACGCATGCAGATCCAGCAAAAGAACGGTTCACTTTTGACCGTCTTGGTGAAATGGCCGGTCGCTTGGTCAAGCTCGAAACTGACGCACGGTCACTGGTCAAGAAATTAAGCGCGCTTGAAGCACTCGAAAGCCAGCTTGGCAAGCTTAATGCTGGCAAACCCGTTACGGCAGGCAGCCCAGTCGTTTCCTCTCCATCTCTTTCAGGCGCGGCAGGAGGGCGAGTATTGGCGCCTCAAGGATGTTCCTCTGACGAAATCAAGAATGGTAGCGTTGAGGGGCAGAAAATCGATAGCACCGAAAAATCTCTTGTTTGTCTCCAGGAACTATTGGGTCGGGTAGAGGCCGCCGCATCTCGACGCAGCGTTGCATATATGGCGATCCCAACGCAACAGCCGGTTGACGCCACCAGAATCGGTTCGCCGTTCGGCAATCGTGCAGATCCCTTCAACGGTCATTTGGCGTTTCATTCAGGCATAGATTTCGACGCATCTACCGGGACACCAATTCGCTCTGCTGGGGGAGGGCGCGTAAAAACCGCTGCCTGGGTTTCGGACTTGGGTTTTGTTGTAGAAATTGAGCATGGAAATGGCTTGATGACAAGATATGCTCACACGTCAAAAATGTATGTCAAGGCTGGTGATATCGTTACGCCGGGCCAACTAATCGCAGCAGTTGGATCGACTGGACGTTCAACTGGCCCGCACCTTCACTTCGAGATATTGCACAACGGACGTTTTGTTGATCCGATGCACTATCTGAGTATCGGAGCTTTGCAACCCAATGCGTAAGAACAGCCAGTCGTCGATTACCAAAACTCTTTCTGGCGCTTCGTATTCATTGGTCGTCTCGGACAAGCGTCGGAAATTATGGATTATCCCCTTGTTGGCACTAATTCTATCTGGTGCCGTTTACGCTTTTTTGCCCAGTCAGGCCTCCCCAGAGCTGTCCTTGCGCACCACCATCGAAAATCTCAAGCAGGAGAACCTGCGCTTGACTCAGGAGTTGAAGCAGCAGGGCATGAGCTTTCAGCATGAGCAAGCGACCCGTGAGTCGGTGGAGCGTCAGCTTGCCATGCAAGGCGAGGAGCTCAAGAAAGCACGTAAGGATTTATCTTTTTATCGTGAGAATGCCGCTCGTCAAGGGCAATGAAGATTTTTGGAGACAAGCAAATGTTTGGCAAGAAAAAAGATTCGCAGATTGAACTCACCAAGCTTTCCAGTCTGATTGCAAACAATATGGAAGTGAGCGGTGATGTGCATTTTTTGGATGGCTTGCGTGTGGATGGCCATATCAAAGGCAGCGTTCTTTCTAAGTCTGGAACAAAAAGTCTTCTTGTCCTCAGCGATCAAGGCAGTATCTCTGGAAATGTCAGCACCTATGATGCCGTGATCAACGGGCACATTGTCGGGGATCTCGAAGTGGCACACTTTTTGGAACTGCAAGCAAGTGCAAGGGTTACGGGAAATATCAGCTATTACCAATTGAGAATGGATTGTGGTGCGACAGTGGATGGAAAGCTGACTCGACTTGGTGATTCGGGAGAGCACTCAAACGTTGTTGAACTTGCTGCAACAGGCAGCAAGTAGCTCACCTTGGGTCTTAAGTATGCAGTGGTGGCATTGGTTGGTAATCGGTCTTTTTCTGTGTCTCAGCGAGTTGGTGGTGCCTGCCTTTGTGTTGGTATGGCTTGGGCTTGCCGCTCTCTTGCTTGGACTTTTACTGTTGCTTGTGCCGTTGTCCTTGACAGCACAGTTGCTTGTTTGGATCGTTTTATCTACAGCACTGGTTTTTTTGTGGTTGCGTATTTTTCGCGACAAAGACCAAAGCATGCGCATTGGAATCTCTGATGCAGCCATCGGTGAAGTCGGTTTGCTGGTACGAGACGTAATGCCTTTTGCTCCTGGCGAGATTCTTTTCCAGCGTCCGCTTATGGGTTCTGATCGCTGGATGTGTATAGCTGATGCAAAGTTAAATGCAGGCAGCCGGGCGCGTGTGGTTCGTGTGGAAGGCAATGCATTAAAGGTCGAGAGCGAGTTCAAACCCTTTCGGGAGCCCGACTCAGCCTCAGCAGTAGTCCGCACTGAATCTTGAACTGTTCTCTTTTTCTAAGCGACTGATTCCTAAGCCCCGATTTCAAAGCGAGCATGTTTCAGTGCATGAGCACGATCGGTTCTGCACGCTTTTAGATTCATGTCGGTACTGAAAAGTAAACTTTGTGCGCAAGCTAAACAAGGGCTCTGCACTAAAAATGTACTTTGTCAGCAGAGCCGAACCTACTAAGACAAAAAACTAGCAGCGAGAGTTACGCATATGAACTCTCACGGAAAGCTATAGGCAGGCTAAAAGTTCAACTGCGCAAAGTACGTCTGCGGAGCGTGCATTAGCGTTTGAGCCCCTCTCTTGCTTGCGAGACGACGCTGCAATGCATCAACAAAAACGGCACGAGGGGTAATCAGAAGCCGAAGATGCTAGGACGTATCTATGACAGCAGCTCGACGAGCTTCGTCTGTTGTCTTTATGGGGCTAAGTTGATAGCCATTTCGCCTCGAAAGTTTCCCGCCTCTCGACGCTTTTTTGATTTTCATCCAAAAAATATTAAAAGGCAAAATTGGCATCTACGCCTAGCTTCACGTCACGACGACAAACACGGTACGGTGCAGTTTGTGTTCGCCATTCCGAAGTCTGTAAGGTCGTGAGAGTTCATATGCGTAGGAGCTACTCAAGCTGCGAGAGTTAATTCCGCGCCCTCAACGTTTCAAGTGCCCCCACGCCCGGGACATCAGATAGTTACGCAGCTGGTAGGGCTCTCGAAAATTCCGGTTTCAGATGACGCATCATCTGAAATCAAAAAAAGCCCCAAAGAATAAATTCACGCGCGTTTAGCTGTGGTTTTTTTGTTTTTTGAATGACGCATCATCTACACTCGCGACTTGGAGGAATTGGTCATGGCTGACTGGATCTTTGATGCGCTGTACCTGCTGGCCGCTGCATCGGTCGCGTTTTGGGGCTGGAAGCGCAAGGAAAAGCCGCTTTGGCCGGTTGCGCTGGTGGCTATTTTCTCGATCGCCATGATTGAATTGGCGGGGGCTTTGTTTGGTGCTGGCGGCGGCGTATCGTTGGCAATGGTCACGTTGGTGTTCTTGGTGCCATGGGCTCTTTTCCATTTTTCGATTCTGTGGCTCGTCTGGTTTTTTGTCGGGCTGGTGGTCAAGCAATTGCGCCGGGTCGTGGCGCCGGAAAACGTGCAGCGGCTTGCGGCCGCCAGGTGGGCGGCCCCGGTGGTTTTTGTCGTGGCGCGATATTTCATGCCATGGTGGGCTCAAACGGTGTTTTGGGCGTAATGTCTGGTCGCGCCGTTGCCGGCGTGGCTGTGGGCGCGGCGAACAGATCGCCTTGCTCTGGTTCGTGTGCAAGGTCTGGAAACAGGCCGCAGTGAGTAAGTGAATCAAGCGCGGTACTTAGGTCGGCATCGGTGACGGTGCAAGTGAGTACCTCGGGTGGCATGTTGCGACTGTCGGTGCGTCTCTGGATTTTCCAAGGCACATTCCAGTAGCGGCAGTAGTACCCGAATCGTGGGGATTCGGGCTCGATCTTCGGTACGGCGCGAAGCCATGCAACCAGCAGGCCAAGCGTTATAGCCGGGAACTCTGGAAACAAAACCATTTTTGAGGGGGAAAAGTCATGCAGTCTATCCGCACAATCAACCATAATTTTTATTATGTCAAGTTGCGTAAGGCGCTATCGAAGATCAAGGCGGCCCTGCGCGAGATACTGGCCAAGCTTCGACAACCTGCCCTCATCCTTGGGGTTTGAGAGCCAGCGACAGTACAAACGCAAACCCTCAAAATCGACGCCTGCAGCCTGCAGGCGTTTTTTTTCGCCCTGGACACGGCGATACCACATGCGCCGCTGACGAGGCCACCTAGACGCCCTGAGTCGCCAGTAATACCCACGAAGACGCCAGCAGCTCGCAAACTCAGCGTGAGCCAGCCGCCACGCCCTATCCAGCATGGATTGAGGCAGCACCGTCACCAGTCACGCGCCCTGTCATGCTCCAGACGCCATAAAGCGCGCTCTACAGCCACGGATCGGGACAACGACGCGTCACGGTCCAATTCATGAGCCACAAGACGCTCAGCCTGTTCTACGTCGCCCAGCAAGGCGACCGTCAAGGCACGAAAATCAGAGGACGTGTCCGGCGACGGCAAACCCGAAGGCAAAACGGCGGGCGAAGATCTTCGAGAGAGCCAAACGGCAAGAAGGATCAGAAAAAGACCGAGGGCTACAGCAAACCACGCCAAGACGAGATCCACGACCCACCCCCAAACGGAGAAAAACCGGAGTTTAAAGACCCTGACACCAACCGGGAAGCCCCACGGGATGGGCACGCGGGGCTGATTGGTTGAGTTGTGTCCTTAGTATTAATCTAGGGCCGGCTTCGCCGTCCTGCCGGCCGCTGGCGCGGCCACGCGCTACGGGCAAGCCTTGCGCGTGTCGCGCCAGATAAGGCACTGGGTGTGCGATAGAGGGGTATGACCGGGATGAAGCCGGAATTCCACCATACACCACCCTAAGTATCTGATTTGTTGAGCGTGGTTTGGGCTGTGGTGTTGCTGCGATGAATAGAAAACCGAGGCTCGCGAGTCGCCACTGCGTGGCGACTTGGTGATCTTGACCCATCGCAAACCCGCCCTCTTGTCCGGGTTCTTGCGCCCTAAATTGCTGCCTATGCTGGCCAACGGCTGTAGTCCACACAGGCGCTTCGTCTGTAACGACCCAGCTCACGCCACATACATCGGAGGAGCAAATGCCCAAATTCATCTTGAACCAGAAGCAGCAGCCGAATGGTGACAACGAAGTCCACAACAAAACGACCAGTTGCAATTACATGCCGGCTTTGGAAAACCAGATCGATCTCGGAGAACATCCGAGCTGTGCCGGCGCCGTGGCACTCGCCAAGGCCAAGTACGGGAATGCGCGGATCAATGGCTGCAAGTACTGCTGCCCTGCTTGTCACACCACCTGAACCAGACACTAAGGGAGATCACCGACGATCTTGAGTCGTCGCCTGCCCTGGCTTTCGCGGCGGCGCTTCAGCGCAGTGGCCTTTTGCGCTGAGGTGGCCGTTCGGCCGATGGCGAGGGACCTCGCTGCCGGCGAACCTGTGGTGTGATCGGGGTGAAGCAAAAATTAGGACTTTAAATCCGTAACCATCTGTTTTTATTTATGTTGTTACTTAGCTCTGGTTACGCATATGAACTCTCATGCAACGTCACGACTCGTTCTTGAATTGCTGTAACTCGGCCAATTGCGTGCGCAACCCGGCAAGTAAAGTGTCCTGTCCGTCTCGAATGGCCAGAAGCTGAGCTCGCTCGATGTCCAGCTGCCGCAATTGCTCATCACGCTGTCCCAGCGCCTCGTGAAGCTGTTGCTTGGCAGTAGCGGCCTGGTCAGCGCGCTCTGTCAGCGTGGCTACGGCATGTTCACGCTCTGAAATAGCCTGACGAAGTTCGTCCGTTAGCTTCTCAGCTCGATGCAACTGGTTTTCGGCTTGATGCAGAGATTTTGTGGCTGCGGCCAGTTCGGCTGTGGTTTTGGCTAGTTCGCCGTAGAGCTTTGTGATTTCGCCCTGCTTCGCCGACAGTGATTGATTGTTCGCCCGAAGTTCGGCCTGAATTTGCTGAACCTGTTGTTCGTGGCGCCGCTGATCCTGATCGCGCTGCTCTTTGATGGATTCCCGGTAGTGCTCCAAGGCTGTGCGAGCATGTTGGTGCTTCTCTTCGAGGGATTGCCTGTGTGCTTCGTTGTCGCGCAGGCGCTCCGCCATGTCTTGGACTTGCTGCGTCAGCCTTTCGCCTTCCATGCGCGCGGCAGTCAACAGCTGGCCAGACTTCGCGTGGGCTTCGCGCTCATCGGCAAGTAACTGGGCGGTTTTCGCCAATCGAGCCTTTGTGGCGCCAAGTTCTTGCTGGAGTTTTTCTATCTCGCTCGCTTGTTGCTGACGCTGACCATCCCATGTTGCACGAGCCTCGGCGATACGGGCATCCGCTTCCTCGTTCAGCCGTGCTGACAGCCTTCCCACGAGATCTTGCAGGGCTTCGCTAATCGCGATTCCTCCGCCGACGCCGCCCCCTTCCTCCTCTTCCAGCTCCTTCAGGTATCGATGGATGGTGGTTTTGGAGCCTGTTCCCAGCTCAGCCCGTACTGCATCGATTGAGGGGTATTTCCCTTGAACGATCAGTGCGTCACGCGCTTTCTTCACCTCTGACTTGTATAGCCCGCTTCTAGCCATTGCACTGATCCCTTGCTGTTTATTTCGTACTATATACGTACCATGCTAGTACATACTAACAAGGAGTCAAGACAAGTCTAAATCATGGGTAAATATAAAGATCGATAATAGGGAGTTATCACGCGTAATATCTCATTTGTTTCGCAAAAAGTCATTTTGCAGTACGCGACATCTCATCTCAGTTAGGTGAGTCGTTGCTAGGGACATAGGTACAACCTGAAGTTACTATAGAGAAAAGTGTTCTCTGGAGATCGGTATGAAAATCGGCAAACTGGCGCAGCTTGCGCAATGCACGGTCGAGACCGTGCGCTACTACGAGCGAGAAGGCTTGCTGGCTGCACCCGCACGCACGGCGGGCAATTTTCGGCTGTATGGAGCTGCGCACATCGAACGCCTGCGCTTTATCCGCAATTGCCGAGCGCTGGACATGAGCCACGATGAAATCCGCAACCTGCTGGCGCTGGCAGACCGGCCTGCTGAGGGATGCGGTGCGGTCAATGCCGTATTTGACCAGCACATCGTCCATGTGGATGAGCGTATTCGCGAGTTGGCGCAGCTCAAGGAACAGCTCAGCGCCTTGCGCCAGCGTTGCGCAGGAGAGCAAGCCGTTGATACCTGTGGCATCTTGCAGGGCCTGGCTGCAATGGAGACAGAGGCCCGGCATGAGCGGCATACACATCTAGGCTGAGTAACGTGTTGTGCTGTGTTGCTGCAAATCATTGACGTTCATTCAGCGGCCGCCCGCTGACCAGCCAAAGCATTCTCACCATGACAACACTACAAACTTTCGCGCTTTATGCTCTGACCGCCGTTGCCGAAATTTTCGGCTGCTATCTGCCCTACCTGTGGCTCAAGAAATCAGTGTCAGCATGGTGGCTGTTTCCCGCTGCAGCCTGCTTGGCCCTGTTCGCCTGGCTGCTGACCCTGCACCCTCACCCTGCTGGACGCGTTTATGCCGCCTATGGTGGCGTATATGTGGTGGTGTCCCTGATATGGCTGTGGCGGGTCGACGGCATCGTGCCGGATCGCTGGGATTTAGCGGGCTGCGCCTTGGTTCTGGTCGGTGCGGGGTTAATTTATTTCGCGCCGCGCGCAAGTTGATGCGTGTCAGATTTTTCTGTTAGGCTCCGCCCCCGATGAAGCGCTTTCTGCTGATCCTCTTCGTGATGTTGTTGCCGCTCCAGTCCGTCTGGGCGGCAGTGGATATCTATTGTCAGTCCGAGGTGACAAGCAATGGCGCGCACTGCGCCGACGACTGTCTGCTGAAGCAAGCGTCGGATTCATCCAGTCCTGATGGCAAGAACTCCGTCTCTCACGACGGAGATTGCTCGCCCTGCCATGCCGGCCACTCCTTGGCATTGTCCGGCTTGTATGTGCTGGGCTTTGCGACAGCAGACCTACCGCCCATCGCGTTCGCGCACTTCCCCAGCCTCCTTTCTCCTACCGCGCGGCCTGAACGGCCTAACTGGTACGCGCTCGCCTGAGCGGGCGCGCGGACAATTCCCGTAGCGCCCATTTGAAAAGGCAGCTTCCAGCATGGTGCTGGAAGATCTGCATTCATCTGCACGCCATTCGCGTGCAAGGGGTGGGAATGAACCGTAAAGAAAATCTGATACAGGCGTTTGCGGCCATGCCGCGCACGACATGGCCGTGGTTTGTGCTGGCGGCGGCGATATTGGTGGCCGACCAGGGCAGCAAGGCATGGGTCTCATCCGGCCTGTTGCTGGGCGACCGCATCGCGCTGACCGAGTTCTTCAATCTCGTTCATGTACTCAACACCGGAGCGGCGTTCAGCTTTCTTGCCGATGCAGGAGGCTGGCAACGCTATGCGTTTTCGGTGCTGGGCATCGCGGTGAGCGTCTGGATGGCGCGTGAGATCCGGCAAGGTCAAACGAGTCGCATGGAATGTTTCGCTTACGCCATGATCATTGGCGGAGCGCTGGGCAATGTCGTGGATCGTGTTTTTCGTGGCGCGGTGACGGATTTTCTCGACTTTCACTGGCAAGGCATGCACTGGCCCGCGTTCAACTTTGCCGACATTGCGATCAACATCGGCGTGCTGGCGATGCTGCTGGGGATCTGGCGCCAGAGCCGGTTTGGACAAGACCGTGGCGGGGAGGCTGCATGAGCAGACAACTTTCCTGGTTTTTCGTCAGCCTTTGCCTGTTGGCCAGCATGCCACTGAGCGCGGCACGTGACGTGCTTGAGGAGCCGGTGTCCTTACGTGCGGAAGCTGATCTGATCAAGGCCGTCGCGCTGACCTTGCAGCATGCCATCACCACTTCGGAGCAGTTTCAGGGGCGCAGCCCGGCACTGCGGAAGTTTGCAGACAAAGAGCTCAAGAAAAGTCGTTCGCGCCTGCAGCAATTAGGCAAACGTATCCCCGAGCAAGTCCCGCCGGTACGTCAGCTGGCCATTGCTCCGGATAACGAGCAAAGCTACGTGCGCGCGATGTTGCGCAACCATGCGCGGCTAGTTGAGCTGATTGAGCACGGCCTCGGTCTGCCACTCTCTGCAGATATCAAGCACGCCATGGAAGCGCTGTCATCCAACGCGATTGCCGAGCGCGCCTTCCTGAACAAAATGGAGCAATCATGAGCACTGCCGATGAGGTGGAACCCATCTCCAAACCCTTTCACTGGAACCTGCTGTTCGCTGCCTGGCTGATGGCCAGTGTGGCAACCCTGGGCGCCCTGTTTTTCAGCGAAGTGATGCAGCGAACACCCTGTGTGCTGTGCTGGTATCAACGCATCTTCATGTTCCCGCTGGTTTTTGTTCTCGGTGTCGGCCTGCTGCCATTTGACCCACGCAGCGTGCGGTATGCCTTGCCGCTCGCTGTCACCGGCTGGGGCTTCGCGCTTTATCACTGCCTGCTCTACATCGGCTTTATCCCCAAGAGTTTGCAGCCCTGCACGCAAGGTCTCTCGTGTGCTGACGTGAAACTGGAGCTGTTCAGTTTCGTCACTATTCCTTTGTTATCCCTCTTCGCTTTTACTCTCATCATTGCGCTGCTGTGGGCAGTGCGGAAAGGCATCAAAAAATGAAACAGCCTCTTATCGTCGCAGGTGCGGCAGTAGCCCTGGTCGTCGCGTTTATCGCGGGCGCTTATGTCTACACCTCTCGTCAGAATTCTGAAGTCACACAGGCGGTGCAATCAGTCGACTCGCCTTTCAAACGAGCAAACTCCCCTTCAATGGGGACCCCTGCTGCAAAGGTCGAGATCACGGAGTTCTTCGACCCCGCCTGCGAAGCCTGCCGGGCCTTTTATCCCGAAGTGAAAAAGCTGATCGTTCAGCACGCTGGCAAGGTGCGTTTAACCTTGCGTTACGCGGCCTTTCATGACGGCTCCGACTACGTGGTCAAGATCCTTGAAGCGGCCCGTCTGCAAGGTCAGGATGTCTACCAGAAAGCGCTGGAAGCGACACTCGACGCGCAGCCGGTGTGGGCGG
The DNA here is from genome assembly GCF_030730865.1 of Uliginosibacterium sp. 31-16. GTDB lineage: Bacteria > Pseudomonadota > Gammaproteobacteria > Burkholderiales > Rhodocyclaceae > Uliginosibacterium. The sequence goes on from NZ_JAVALZ010000002.1 coordinate 48,334, forward strand.
AGCATGGGCGCCCGCAGCCGCAAAAAGTGTGGGGCGTCCTCGCGGCTACAGGTCTGGACATTGAACGTGCGCGACGCGACATGGAGCGCCCGGAAATTGTCGCGCGACTGCAGCAAGACGCCGCAGACATCGCGGCACTCAACGTGCGCCAGACGCCCACTTTCTTCATCAACGGCAAACCATTGCGCAATTTTGGTCAGGAGGGCTTGAGATCTCAGCTACGCGAAGAAATTGGCGCGGCCTATTAGTGGCGCGTTATGTGCGTAACAAAAGCTTATTAGGATGCGATCCTAGACCTCTTGTCCGATTTTTTTAACAAAGACAGGGTTGACTCTGTAGCAGCTTCAGGGTTTTAAATGTGACGCATACAGTCCGTGCTTGCGGTTAGTCCGATTTACAACCTTCATTCTGAATTCGCCTCATGCTCCGGTTGTTGTTTATCTTCCTCTTGTTGTGCCTGCCGCTCCAGTCGTCTTGGGCTGCGGTCAGTGCCTATTGCAAGCACGAAACGGGACGTGTCGCCCAACACCTTGGCCACCATACTCATGAACATCGTGACGCCAATGATCCTTCTACAGAGAAGTCTTCACAAAGTCTGAATCATCAGGACTGTGAGGCATGCCACTCTCATTTGACAGGCGTACTTTTTCCTGAATCGGATTTGGCTTCAAACAATCGGCTCTCGGGCATGGTGAAATTTTTTCCTCATGAACCTGAGTCCGCCTTTCAGTCCGGCCCTGAGCGACCTAAATGGCTTGCCAGCCTTGATCCAGCAAGTGGCCGCATACTGAATTAGTTGTGGCGTCAACTCTCTGGATACGCATGTTTATTTTGAAATTATTTCAAGAGTGTCTGAGGCAAGTTTCAATCAAGCAAGGACACTTCTTGAAAAACCACACTCAAGGCCTAGCTGAGAGATACTCCAGCGCCTTAATTTAATAATGAATTGTTCAGGAGTTATTCAATATGAAGTTTGCAAAAATCTCACAGATTGCTTTCAGTGGTTTTCTGGCTCTCGGTTTGGTTGCGGCCAGCCCCTCTCTTTTTGCGCAAAGCCAGGCAGCACATCAGGTTGTAAAGGCACAAAAACTTCCTGACATCAGATCTGGAATGACAAAAGCTGACGTGGAGAAAATCCTGGGAAAACCTGCCGCCGCACCGATATGGTTGAGTGGCGCTAGCACTTGGGCCTATCAGACAGACCTCGATTCCGGCATGCGGTACGACGTGGATTTTGGCAGCGATGGAAAAGTGGTTCGTGCCGGGCTTTATCGAGTTAATGAGACTGGCAACACTTGATCATCCGTGATGGGTACTTCATTACTTTGATTATTTAATAATCATTCAGGTGAGAACCGTCAGAAATGACGGTTCTCATTTCTCAGAGCCACTAAAAGTAGACGTTTTAATATTGCAACTTATGCGCCGCCTGTTGTTCATTTTCCTCTTGCTATGCGTGCCATTCCAATCGTCTTGGGTGTTGGCCAGTGCGTATTGCGAGCATGAAACAGGTAGTACAGCAAAGCACTTGGGGCATCACTCCCATCAGCACCGCGCTACAAGTGACCAGTCTTCGGATGGTCTGTTGCCAACGGCCAAGCATCAGGATTGTGACTCCTGCCATCAGCATCTTGCTGATGTGGTTTGGCTGGACTCCTCTTTGACAATATCCCCTCCCGTTTTTTTACCTGATTTTCCAACTTCTCTTGAGTTGCAATCTCTTTTCCACGATGGGCCTGACAAGCCCAATTGGCGTTCCGTCGGCTAGTCCGGCGGGTGCCCTCCATTCTTTCCCGTAGTTCCCAACACGGCACATTCCGCCGGACATTACCTCGCTTGATTTTTCAACATGTAAGGAATGTTCGATGCGACTCATTTTGTCTTGCGCACTGGCAACAGGCGCGTTATTTGTTACGCCCGTATTGGCGCAATCGCCACTCATACAGGCCAGCAATAGCTCAGTGGGAGTCCATGCTCCCGACACACTAACCGTTCGACTGACAGAGCTTCAGGCTTGGGATCTTGCTGAAAAAGCCAACCCGGCTCTGCGCAGCAAGCGCGCCTTGCTGGACGCCGCGCAGGGGGAGCGAACCGATGCAGGGGCTCTGCTTTACAACAACCCCACACTATCGCTGGAGCGCGCCAGACGCCAGATCCCCTCTGCCGAGTCACCCTCAGACCGCCAGAAAGAATGGGGGGCAAATCTCTCACAGACTTTTGAAATTGCCGGCCAGGGTACTTATCGTCGTGATGCTGCTGATGCCGCCTTGAATGCGATCCAGGCAGAAATAGATGAAGCCCAGCGCCAAACGCGAGCCGACGTTTCACAACGCTTCTTCAAAGTGTTGGCACTGCAAAAAAGGCTGGAAATCGAAGCACAGGCCCTGAGCTTGTTTGAGAGTACAGCCAATGCCATGCAGAAACGCAGAGCCGCAGGCGAGGACACGCGTCTGGATGCCAATGTAGCACTGGTCGAAGCTGAAAGAGCGCGCAACCAACTGGCACAAGTGCGAGAAGAACTCTCAAGCGCGCGCGATGATCTGGCGGCCAGTCTGCAACTACCCTCTAGCAGTGTGCCGGAAGCGCTTGGCGAGTTGGCAATGAAAGCCATGCCTTTCACCTTGGGCCAACTACTTGAGCAGCTTCCTTCACAACCGCGCTTACGCGCCTTGTCCGCGCGCGTGGATACAGCCAGTGCCCGTTTGAAACTCCAGCGAGCCAGTGTTTATCCTGACCTGACAGTTGGCTTGGGCGTCGCCCGCGAGGGCGCAATGGATGCCCGGGAAAAAGTCACCATGCTTTCGGTATCACTGCCCCTGCCGCTGTTTCGGCGCAACGCAACGGGGATTGGCCAAGCCTCCAGCGACCTGACCCAGGCGCAAATCGAACAACAGGCCGCTGTACGCGATAGCGCTGCTCAGGTTCGAGGGCTGTGGGTAAAGCTGCAAAGTGTGGAGGCGCGGGTAAAGCGCCTGCAAGGCACAGTATTGCCTGCGCTGGAAAGCAATCAGGATCTCGCCGGCAAATCGCAAAGAGCAGGTGAAATTGGCTTGCTTGAAATGATTGTCGTCACCCGTCAAACCCTCGATGCGCGCCGCGACCTGCTGGATGCGCAATCCGACTACATCATCACCCGTACCGCCCTGGAACAGGCTGCGGGCGTGCAGCCATGAGACCCATCATCATGAAAAACATGAAACCCCAATCCTCGCAAAACATTGCCACAAGCCCCGCACTTGGGCGCTTGCTCATGCTCGGCGCATGCGTGCTGGCGCTGAGTGCCTGCAACAAAAATGAGGCTGCGCCTGCTGAGTCAAGCAAGGCAACCGCTGAGGCGTCCTCCGAACACCAGGAAGGCGGACTCAAACTCTCCGAGGACGAAGCCAAACGCGCAGGGCTGCACATTGCCAAGATCCAGCCAGAGGATCTGGGCGAAACCCTCACCGTGACAGCAACGATTCGGCCCAATCAGGATCGTATTGCCAGAGTCGCCCCCCGTGTTGAAGGGCGACTGGTTGGTGTTACCGCCAGTCTGGGACAACAAGTCAGCGCAGGCCAGGCGCTAGCCACGCTCGACAGCATCGCACTGGGTGAAGCGCAGGCGGTCTGGATGCAAGCACAGAGTTCACACCGTGTCGCGCAAGCTGACTTCAAACGTGCCGAAGCCCTGAGTGCCGACGAAATTATTTCGCAAAAGGATTTCTTGCGTGCGAAGGCCGATTTCGAAAAAGCCTCGGCAGAGTTGCGCGCAGCGGAAGGCAAGCTGCGCTTGCTTGGAGCGGCCCCAAAATCGGGGGACGCGAACACAGCTTCGATCTTTTCGTTGACGGCTCCGTTTAGCGGAACTGTCATCGAGAAGAAAGCTACGCTGGGTGAGTTGGCAACGCCCAGTGACGCTCTATTTACGGTGGCGGATCTCTCGAAGCTGTGGATCGAAGCGAACTTGACTGAAGCGATGTTGGCAAAGGTTCGCACGAGCAACAAGGCGAGCGTGACAGTGACGGCGTATCCGGGCGAAAAATTTCAGGGTCAAGTGACCTACATCGCCAGCGTGCTCGATAAGGAAACCCGCACGGTTCAGGCGCGCATCGAAATCGATAACAAAGATGGGCGCCTGAAGCCCGAGATGTTCGCCACCGCGATGATCGAAACTGGAGCCAAGTCAGGTCAAGCCCTGATCGTGCCAGATGAGGCGATTGTTCTGCTGCAAGGGCAGCCGACGGTGTTCGTATCCGAGCATGGCGGCTTCGAGCCCAAGGCCGTAGAGGCAGGACAGAAACTGGGCGGGCGCACCGTCATCAAATCGGGGCTAGTCGCAGGCGATTCAGTCGTGATAGCGGGCAGCTACGAGCTCAAGGCACGCATGCTCAAGTCACAGATCAGCAGCGAATAAGGGATATATAACATGCTAAATGCAATTGTTGATGCGGCCCTGCGCTACAAAGTGCTGGTGCTCGTAGTTTTCGCGGTAGTGATCGGCCTAGGGATTCAGGCGTTCCGGCAGGTGCCGGTAGATGCCTTCCCGGACGTCACGCCGATTCAGGTGAATATCTATACCGAGTCCCCCGGCCTTGCTGCAGAGGATGTTGAAAGATTACTGACCACGCCTATTGAGGGCGCCATGGCAGGTTTGCCAGGCGTTGAGGCAGTCCGATCAGTTTCGCTTTTTGGTCTGTCGTATGTCGGCATCAACTTCAAGGATAACGTTGACATATATTTCGCCCGCCGTCTTGTCGGTGAAAAGCTTCAGGAAGCCAAGGCACGACTTCCTCAAGGCTACGGCGAGCCGGTACTTGGCCCTAACAGTTCAGGTTTGGGCCAAGTGTTTTGGTACACAGTCGAGTCCGCCGACAAAAAGCTTTCCGCGATGGATCTACGCACCTTGCATGACTGGTCAGTGCGCTTGATTGTGCGCACAGCAGCGGGTGCTGACGATGTCATCTCGTGGGGGGGGGATCAAAAACAGTATCAAGTGCAAATTGATCCACGCAAACTTATCAAATATGGCCTGACATTCAAGCAAGTCATGGAATCGCTGACAGCCAATAACCGCCAGGTGGGAGGCCAGTCCATTGATTTGGGCGCTGAACAGTACCTTGTACGAGGCCTCGGTCTCGTCACAAATACCGCAGATATAGGCTTGATTGTTGTGGCGGAACGCAAGGGTTCGCCGATTTACGTGCGTGACGTGGCTGAGGTGAAGGAAGCTCCTGCATTCCGCTTCGGCGCCGTAACGCGCAATGGCAGCGAAGCCGTGCTTGGCATGGCCTTAGCCCGAGTTGGCGAAAATGCGAAGAACGTGGTTGACGCTGTCAAGACAAAGCTTTCGATTGCACAAGCGGCCCTTCCAGAAGGAGTCACGCTCAAGCCGGTCTATGACCGCACGGATATCGTCGCCAAAGCGCTGAAGACTGCGGAAAGTGCGCTGATTGAAGGATCGATACTGGTCGCTATCATCCTCTTTCTGTTTCTCGGTGAAATCCGCTCGGCCATTGTCGTCGTTATCACACTGCCCTTGGCTATGCTTATTGCATTCATGTTGATGCAACAGTTTGGCTTGTCGGCCAACTTGATGTCGCTGGCCGGTTTGGCAATCGGCACCGGCATGATGGTGGACGGTGCGGTCGTGATGGTGGAGAACGCCTTTCGCCTTTTGTCTCATGCGAGAGAATCAGGCCGGCCGATCCATCGCACGAACATCATCCTGCACGCTGCTTGCGAGGTCGCTAATCCGATCGCGTTCGCGATTCTTATCATTATCGTTGTTTTCTTGCCTTTGTTTTCGCTCACTGGACTGGAAGGAAAACTGTTCAAGCCGATGGCGCTGACCATCACTTTTGCGATGGCAGGATCTCTCCTGTTATCACTGACGCTGGTTCCGGTTCTAGCTTCACTTATCCTTAAGCCAAAGGAAGAGCGCGACACTTTCCTCATCCGACATGCCAAACGGGTTTATCTACCGTTGCTCGACTGGGCTTTGCCCCGCAAGGCGCTGGTGATTTCTATGGCAGTCGTTTCGCTCGCCGTCTCGCTGGCGTTGTTCCCCCTGCTAGGCACCGAGTTCATGCCGCAGTTACAGGAAGGTACCGTCATGTTCCGCGTAACCGGCATTCCATCGACTTCTCTTGCAGAGTCGGTCCGGGTCTCTAACCTCATGGATGCCACGCTACGCAAGCAGTTTCCTCAGGTCAATTCGGTGCTGGCCACAATCGGCCGCGCCGAGGGAGGCGAGACGACAGATGTGAACTACATGGAGGTGCTTCTCGACCTGAAGCCCCGGTCCGAGTGGGCAAAGAAGATCACCTATCCTGAGCTTGCCAGCGAGATGCAAGAAGTGCTTGAAAAAGTTGTGCCCACCGCTGTCTTTACCCCGACCCAACCCATTCAGTCTCGCGTGGAAGAGTTGATATCGGGAGTTCGAGCAACGCTGGCACTCAAGCTCTACGGTGAAGATCTCGCGACCCTGGACAGGCTGTCTGCACAATTGAAAGGTGTGCTCGACAAGGTGCCCGGAGTTGCTGACCTTTCTGCCGAAGCAAACATCGGCAAACCACAGCTGGTTATCAAAGTAGACCGGGAGTCTGCGGCACGCTATGGCATTAATGCCGAAGACATCCTTGAGGTCGTGCAGTCGGGTATTGGCGGCAGCTCAGTGTCGACACTCATAGACGGAACGAAGCGCTTCGACATCGCCGTACGCTTGGCTGATGAGTTCCGAAACAACCCCGATGCCATCGGCGCCATTCCAATAACGACCAGCGAGGGAGCGCAAATCCCGTTTTCGCAAGTCGCGAAGATCACGATAGAGGAAGGCTACTCTTTCATTCGTCGCGAACAATTACAACGTTATGCCGTATTGCAAATGGACGTAAAAGGACGGGACGTCGACAGCTTCGTAAAAGATGCTGCCGCAGCAATCAAGGCGCAGGTCCAGCTGCCACCAGGCTACTGGGTGGAATGGGGCGGTGCATTCGAGAATCAACAACGCGCCATGGCTCGTCTTGCCGTGATTGTGCCGCTAACCATCGGCCTGATTTTCATCCTGCTATACACCGCGTTCAACTCTGTTAGGCACGCCACCCTGATCATCGCCAATGTGCCATTCGCCATCATCGGAGGGATTGTTGCGCTATTCATCAGCGGGCAGTACCTGTCCGTTCCTTCAGCCATTGGCTTCATCGCAGTGTTTGGTGTGGCGATGCTTAACGGCATCGTGATGATCACTTTCCTGAATGACTTACAGCGACAGGGGCGATCTATACGAGAAGCTGTACTTGAGGGGGCAGCACTGCGCTTGCGTCCCGTGCTGATGACCGCTTCGGTCGCCATTCTGGGCCTGGTGCCGATGCTGATCTCAACTGGCGTCGGTGCTGAAACGCAGCGGCCGTTGGCGACCGTCGTCGTCGGTGGCCTCATCACCTCTACTTTGCTGACGCTGTTGTTGTTGCCACTTATGTATGAGTGGGCTGAAACACGCGCCGCACGCAAGCTCGCACTTGAAAACAACTCAGAAGGAGAAGACCTATGAAGGAGATCAAAGCCTATGTGCATGCAAACCGCGTTGCTGCGGTCATTCAGGCACTGAAGGAGTCCGAGGCTTTTGGCGGCGACGATGGCGCCTGCCGCCACAACCTCACTGCTTACGTCGTGAAGGGTTCGTTGCTGGCGCTCGACTCCAGCGAACGCCACTACTCGATGGTTTTGGGTGAGGAAGTCATCAATGAGTACAAGCTCGAAATGCTGTGCGAAGACGCACACGTCGATGCGCTGGTGGCCGTCATTCGGCAAGCCGCCCATACCGGCAGCCGGCAAGCGGGCTGGATTTATGTCGTGGATATCGCTTCGGCGGTGCGTATTGATTGAAAAGGAGAATGAACATGAAAACCCGTAACTTGACCTTAAGCCTCATCGCAGCTTTGTCACTAGCACTGCTCAGCGCCTGCTCCATCGCCCCTTACGAGGGCAAGTACCGCCACGAAGACGGCTGGCGCAAGGCACGCGTTCGGGCTGTCGGCTCACTTGAACGACTGGAGAGCACAAGTTATACCTGCCCCCAGGCCGATAAGGCAGACAAGAAGACGCCCGTTGCGGTCGTGAGTTATCAAGGGGGTGGGCGACTGCGCACTCAGCTCATGCTGTTGTCGGACAAAACCGATCAGAAGGAGAAAGCAGACAAGGCCGATTTCAAAGTGGATGATCTCGTGTACGCAAATATCAAGCAGTGTGCCGAGCCCATGATTCCACGCAAAGCGGAGTAAAGCAGCACTCGGGCGTGGCGCATTTGTAATGGCGCCACGCCTGTTTTAATACCTGTTGACTCTGTAGTTGCTTCAGGGTGTTGAATATATTTAACCCCCATCAGGAGTGAGTTATGTCCGCCACCGACAAGCATTCAGATCACGAACACCATCACGCCAACGGCTGCAGCCATGATCACGATCACGCCGAACCTGCCGCCAAGAGTTGCTGCGCGCCGGTCGAACAGGAAATATCCTGTTGCGGTAGTGGGAGCTGTTCTTCCGGTCGAGGCGACGCAATGATGACTTTGCCTCAGTCTGTCACCAGTGCGACAGGGCTGCAGACAGCCATCCGGATCATGCAGATGGATTGCCCAACCGAAGAGGGCCTGCTACGCAAGAAGCTGGGCGGCATGGCCGGGGTGTCTGGCATGGAATTCAATCTGATGCAGCGTGTCCTGACGGTTACACACACACCGGCAACGCTGGATGACATTCTCGCTGCTATCCGCTCGCTGGGATTCACGCCAGAGTTGGCTGACGAAGCTTCGGTTACAGCCGAACCTGCAGCAGAGCCCGCCAAACCGTGGTGGCCTCTGATGCTGGCCGGGTTCGCTGCGCTGGCATCCGAAGCCGTGCAATGGGTTGGCCTTCCTGGATGGGTTGCAGCATCACTGGCGCTTGTTGCCGTGCTGGCCTGTGGCATCACCACCTACAAGAAAGGCTGGATCGCCGTTCGCAACGGCAATCTCAACATCAACGCACTGATGAGCATCGCCGTGACCGGCGCGCTGCTGCTGGGGCAGTGGCCGGAGGCGGCAATGGTGATGGTGCTGTTCACGATTGCCGAGCTGATTGAAGCCAAGTCTCTGGATCGCGCCCGCAATGCGATTGCCGGGCTGATGCAACTGGCTCCCGAACAGGCAATGGTGCAGCAGGGAGACGGAAGCTGGCTTACGGCTGAAGCCAAAACTGTCTCGCTCGATGCGCGGGTGCGCGTCAAACCCGGCGAACGTATCGCGCTCGATGGGCGCATCGTCAGCGGACGCTCGGCTATCAACCAGGCACCGATTACTGGCGAGAGCTTGCCGGTGGAAAAGGCAGAAGGCGATCAGGTCTTCGCTGGCACCATCAACGAATCAGGCTCCTTCGAGTACCGCGTCACCGCTGTGGCGAACGACAGCACGCTGGCGCGCATCATCCACGCCATCGAGGCCGCACAAGGTGCGCGCGCACCGACGCAGCGTTTCGTTGACCAGTTCGCCCGCGTTTACACGCCCATCGTGTTTGCCATCGCGCTGGGGGTGGCGATTGCGCCGCCATTGTTCTTCGGCGGTGAGTGGTTCGCGTGGATCTACAAGGCCCTCGTGCTGCTGGTGATTGCCTGCCCTTGTGCGCTGGTGATCTCGACCCCCGTCACCATCGTCAGCGGCCTGGCCGCCGCTGCGCGCCATGGCATCCTCGTCAAGGGTGGCGTGTATCTGGAAGAAGGACGCAAGCTCGCCTGGCTGGCGCTGGACAAGACCGGCACCCTCACGCACGGAAAACCCGCGCAGACTGATTTTGCTGCCCTGAATGATTTTGAGGCCACCACGATACGCAGCTTGGCCGCGAGCCTGGCTGCGCGCTCGGACCACCCTGTATCCCGCGCGCTCAGCGAAGCGGCCGGACGGGACGGCATTCCGCTCATGGAAGTCGAAGGGTTTGAAGCTTTGCCGGGGCGTGGCACGCAAGGCCTGATCGATGGCAAACGGTATTGTCTGGGCAACCATCGCCTGATTCATGAGCGAGGCCTGTGCTCCAATGAGCTGGAAGCCCGCCTGGGCGCTCTGGAAGAGCAAGGTAAAACCGTCATCCTGCTGGCGGACGAGCAGCGCGTGCATGGACTCTTCGCCGTTGCCGATACCGTCAAGGACAGCAGCCGTCAGGCCATCACGGAACTCCACGCTCTGGGCATCAAGACCCTGATGCTGACCGGCGACAACGCCCACACGGCGCGCGCCATCGCGCAGCAAGTCGGCATCGACGAAGCCCGTGGCGACCTGCTACCGGAAGACAAACTCCGCCTGATCGAAGAACGCCTGGCACAAGGCGCAGCCGTCGGCATGGTCGGCGACGGCATCAATGATGCCCCCGCACTGGCCAGAGCAGATATCGGTTTTGCAATGGGGGCAGCAGGAACCGGCACAGCCATAGAGACGGCCGACGTCGCGCTCATGGACGACGATCTGCGCAAGCTGCCACGCTTCGTGCGCCTGTCACGCCACACCCACAACTTGCTTGTGCAGAACATCGTGCTGGCGCTGGGCATCAAGGCAGTGTTTCTCGTCCTCACCCTGGCGGGCACCGGCACCATGTGGATGGCGGTGTTTGCCGATGTTGGGGCGAGCTTATTGGTTGTTGCAAACGGGCTCCGGCTGCTGCGGGCCTGACTCTCGTTGCAGCGGCATGAACGAAACACGTCTGGTTTGCGTGCGAAAATGACGCCATTGATCCATGCTGCGACTATACAAATTCCTGTTTGAACAAGGGGAACCATGAGCGACGTTGACGTGTATGTGCAAGCCGCAACGCGTAGTAATACGCGCCGTAGCTACGCTTCTGCGCTCCGTCATTTTGAAATCGAATGGGGTGGCTTTTTACCCGCGAGCGCCGATGGTGTTGCCCGTTATTTGGCCCAGCATGCCGAACAGCTGTCCATTGCCACGTTACGCCACCGTCTGGCGGCCTTGTCACATTGGCATCAGGATCAGGGATTTGCTGATCCGACTAAGACTCCGTTGGTACGTAAGACCTTGAAGGGGTCGTCTCAGAAAACGGAAAATAAAGCACGCTAAGGCATAGCCGAACCTGCCAAGCTTGCTCCACCCTGTAGTGACGCGATCAGCGGGCAGGAAACGTTCCCCCTTCGCGCATGGCAGGCGCACACCAACTCAGACAGCACGGCCTCCATGCGCGCCAGGTCAGCCATTTTCTCGCGCACGTCCTTGAGCTTGTGCTCGGCCAGACTGCTGGCTTCCTCGCAATGGGTGCCATCCTCCAGCCGCAGCAGCTCGGCGATCTCATCCAGGCTGAAGCCCAGCCGCTGGGCTGATTTCACGAAGCGCACCCGCGTTACATCCGCCTCGCCATAGCGGCGGATGCTGCCATAGGGCTTGTCAGGCTCCAGCAACAAGCCCTTGCGCTGATAGAAACGGATGGTCTCCACATTGACCCCGGCCGCCTTGGCGAAAACGCCAATGGTCAGGTTCTCCAAATTGTTTTCCATATCGCTTGACTCCGTACATGAGTACGGAAGTAAGGTTACGCTATCCAATTTCAATTCGAAAGGACAAGCGCATGTCTGAACCAAAAACCGGGCGCGGCGCGCTCTTCACTGGAGGGCTTGCCGCCATCCTCGCCTCGGCTTGCTGCCTCGGGCCGTTGGTTCTGATCGCCTTGGGGTTCAGCGGCGCTTGGATCGGCAACTTGGCGGTGTTGGAACCCTATCGCCCCATCTTTATCGGCGTGGCGCTGGTGGCGTTGTTCTTCGCCTGGCGGCGCATCTACCGGCAGGCAGCGGCCTGCAAACCGGGTGAGGTCTGCGCGATTCCCCAAGTGCGAGCTACTTACAAGCTCATTTTCTGGATCGTGGCCGCGCTGGTTCTGGTCGCGCTCGGATTTCCCTACGTCATGCCATTTTTCTACTGATCGGAGTTCACCATGAAGAAACTGTTTGCCTCCCTCGCCCTCGCCGCCGTTGTTGCCCCCGTCTGGGCCGCCACCCAGACCGTCACGCTGTCCGTACCGGGCATGACCTGCTCCGCCTGCCCGATCACTGTCAAGAAGGCGATTTCCAAGGTCGAAGGCGTCAGCAAAGTTGACGTGACTTTCGAGACACGCCAAGCGGTCGTCACCTTCGACGATGCCAAGACCAGCGTGCAGAAGCTGACCAAGGCAACCGCAGACGCGGGCTATCCGTCCAGCGTCAAGCAGTGAGTCACTGAAAACGGCACCGCAGCACAACGGACGTCATTGTCTGGCGCCACAAACGATAAAGGATCTGTTGCATGACCCATCTAAAAATCACCGGCATGACTTGCGACTCGTGCGCGGCGCACGTCAAGGAAGCGCTGGAAAAAGTGCCAGGCGTGCAGTCGGCGCTGGTGTCCTATCCGAAGGGCACAGCGCAACTCGCCATCGTGCCGGGCACATCGCCGGACGCGCTGACTGCCGCCGTGGCCGGACTGGGCTACAAGGCAACGCTAGCCGATGCGCCACTGGCGGACAACCGCGTCGGACTGCTCGACAAGGTGCGGGGATGGATGGCCGCCGCCGAAAAGCACAGTGGCAACGAGCCCCCGGTGCAGGTAGCGGTCATTGGCAGCGGTGGAGCCGCGATGGCGGCGGCGCTGAAGGCCGTCGAGCAAGGCGCGCAGGTCACGCTGATCGAGCGCGGCACCATCGGCGGCACCTGCGTCAATGTCGGCTGTGTGCCGTCCAAGATCATGATCCGCGCCGCCCACATCGCCCATCTGCGCCGGGAAAGCCCGTTCGATGGCGGTATTGCGGCAACTGTGCCTACGATTGACCGCAGTAAGCTGCTGGCCCAGCAGCAGGCCCGCGTCGACGAACTGCGGCACGCCAAGTACGAAGGCATCCTGGGCGGTAATCCGGCCATCACCGTTGTGCACGGTGAGGCGCGCTTCAAGGACGACCAGAGCCTTACCGTCCGTTTGAACGAGGGTGGCGAGCGCGTCGTGATGTTCGACCGCTGCCTGGTCGCCACGGGTGCCAGCCCGGCGGTCCCGCCGATTCCGGGCTTGAAAGAGTCACCCTACTGGACTTCCACCGAGGCCCTGGCGAGCGACACCATTCCCGAACGCCTTGCCGTAATCGGCTCGTCGGTGGTGGCGCTGGAGCTGGCGCAAGCCTTTGCCCGGCTGGGCAGCAAGGTCACGGTCCTGGCGCGCAATACCTTGTTCTTCCGTGAAGACCCGGCCATCGGCGAGGCGGTGACAGCCGCTTTCCGTGCCGAGGGCATCGAGGTGCTGGAGCACACGCAAGCCAGCCAGGTCGCCCATATGGACGGTGAATTCGTGCTGACCACCACGCACGGTGAATTGCGCGCCGACAAACTGCTGGTTGCCACCGGTCGGACACCGAACACGCGCAGCCTCGCGCTGGACGCAGCGGGGGTCACTGTCAATGCGCAAGGTGCCATCGTCATCGACCAAGGCATGCGCACGAGCAACCCGAACATCTACGCGGCCGGCGACTGCACCGACCAGCCGCAGTTCGTCTATGTGGCGGCAGCGGCCGGCACCCGTGCCGCGATCAACATGACCGGCGGCGATGCGGCGCTCGACCTGACCGCAATGCCGGCCGTGGTGTTCACCGATCCGCAAGTGGCGACCGTGGGCTACAGCGAGGCGGAAGCCCACCACGACGGGATCGAGACCGACAGCCGCACCTTGACCTTGGACAACGTGCCGCGTGCGCTCGCCAACTTCGACACACGCGGCTTCATCAAGTTGGTTATCGAGGAAGGCAGCCATCGGCTGATCGGCGTACAGGCGGTCGCGCCGGAAGCGGGTGAACTGATCCAGACGGCGGCTCTGGCCATTCGCAACCGCATGACGGTGCAGGAACTGGCCGACCAGTTGTTCCCCTACCTGACGATGGTTGAGGGGTTGAAGCTCGCGGCGCAGACCTTCAACAAGGATGTGAAGCAGCTTTCCTGCTGCGCCGGGTGAGAAAAAGGAGGTGTTCAATGAACGCCTACACGGTGTCCCGGCTGGCTCTTGATGCCGGGGTGAGCGTGCATATCGTGCGCGACTACCTGCTGCGCGGATTGCTGCGCCCGGTGGCGTGCACACCAGGCGGCTACGGCTTGTTCGATGACGCCGCCTTGCAACGGCTGTGCTTCGTGCGGGCGGCCTTCGAGGCGGGCATCGGCCTCGACGCGCTGGCGCGGCTGTGCCGGGCGCTGGATGCGGCGGACGGCGACGAAGCGGCCGCGCAGCTTGCCCTGCTGCGTCAGTTCGTCGAGCGTCGGCGCGAAGCGTTGGCCGATCTGGAAGTGCAGTTGGCCACCCTGCCGACCGAGCCGGCACAGCACGCGGAGAGTCTGCCATGAACAACCCCGAGCGCTTGCCGTCCGAGACGCACAAACCGATCACCGGCTACCTGTGGGGCGGACTGGCTGTGCTGACTTGCCCCTGCCACCTGCCCATCCTCGCTGTCGTGCTGGCCGGCACAACCGCCGGTGCTTTCCTCGGCGAGCATTGGGTCATCGCGGCGCTCGGTTTGACCGGCCTGTTCCTTCTGTCCCTGTCGCGGGCGTTGCGGGCATTCAGGGAAAGAGAATGAGCGCTTTCCGGCCGGATGGATGGACGACGCCGGAACTGGCCCAAGCGGTCGAGCGCGGGCAGCTTGAACTGCACTACCAGCCCGTCGTCGATCTGCGCAGTGGTGGGATTGTCGGCGCGGAAGCCCTGTTGCGCTGGCGTCATCCGACGCTTGGACTATTGCCACCGGGCCAGTTCCTGCCCGTGGTCGAATCGTCCGGCCTGATGCCTGAAATCGGCGCTTGGGTGCTGGGCGAAGCCTGCCGCCAGATGCGTGACTGGCGAATGCTGGCATGGCGACCGTTCCGGCTGGCCGTCAATGTTTCGGCGAGCCAAGTGGGACCGGACTTCGACGGGTGGGTAAAGGGCGTGCTGGCTGATGCCGAGTTGCCCGCCGAGTATCTCGAAATCGAGCTGACCGAATCGGTCGCGTTTGGTGATCCGGCGATCTTCCCCGCCCTGGACGCCTTGCGGCAGATCGGTGTGCGCTTCGCCGCCGATGACTTCGGGACGGGGTATTCCTGTCTGCAACATCTGAAGTGCTGCCCAATCAGCACGCTCAAGATCGACCAATCGTTTGTCGCCGGGCTCGCCAACGACCGCCGCGACCAAACCATCGTGCACACCGTGATTCAGCTTGCGCACGGGCTGGGCATGGATGTGGTGGCTGAAGGCGTGGAAACATCGGCGAGTCTTGATCTATTGCGACAAGCGGACTGCGACACAGGACAAGGCTTCCTGTTCGCGAAGCCAATGCCGGCGGCGGCATTCGCCGTCTTCGTCAGTCAATGGAGGGGTGCCACCATGAATGCAAGTGACTCGACCACCACCAGTTGCTGCGTGTGCTGCAAGGAAATCCCGCTCGATGCCGCCTTCACCCCGGAAGGCGCGGAATACGTCGAGCACTTCTGCGGGTTGGAGTGTTATCAACGCTTCGAAGCGCGTGCCAAGACAGGGAACGAAACCGATGCCGATCCGAACGCCTGCGACTCGCTACCGTCAGATTGAGGCATACCCTAACTTGGCGTCAGACCATCCGGCGCTAAATCGTCAGAATAGAGTTGCCTTCCGAATTGATTGACATACGCCGTCAAGGGTCATAGATTTCTTCCTGACACATTTCCCTCAGGAGGATACCTTGCACGGTCAGCGCATCGGTTACGTCCGCGTCAGCAGCTTCGACCAGAACCCAGAACGGCAGCTCGAACAGATCCAGGTGGATAAAGTGTTCACCGACAAGGCGTCGGGCAAGGACACACGGCGGCCCGAACTGGAACGGCTGCTCGCCTTCGTGCGCGAAGGCGACACGGTCGTGGTGCACAGCATGGATCGTCTGGCGCGCAACCTCGACGACCTGCGCCGCCTGGTGCAGGGCCTCACCCAGCGCGGCGTACGCATCGAGTTCCTTAAGGAGCATTTGACCTTCACCGGCGAGGACTCGCCGATGGCGAACCTGATGCTGTCGGTAATGGGCGCGTTCGCCGAGTTCGAACGCGCCTTGATCCGCGAGCGGCAGCGCGAGGGCATCGCGCTCGCCAAGCAGCGCGGGGCCTACCGTGGCAGGAAGAAATCCCTGTCGTCTGAGCGTATTGCCGAACTGCGCCAACGTGTCGAGGCTGGCGAGCAAAAGACCAAGCTGGCTCGTGAATTCGGAATCAGTCGCGAAACCCTGTATCAATACTTGAGAACGGATCAGTAAATATGCCACGTCGTTCAATCCTGTCCGCCGCCGAGCGCGAAAGCCTGCTGGCGTTGCCGGACACCAAGGATGAGTTGATCCGTCACTACACGTTCAGCGAAACCGACCTCTCCATCATCCGGCAGCGGCGCGGCCCGGCCAACCGGCTGGGCTTCGCCGTGCAGCTCTGTTACCTGCGCTTTCCTGGTGTCATCCTGGGCGTCGATGAGCCGCCGTTTCCGCCCTTGTTGAAACTGGTCGCCGACCAGCTCAAGGTCAGCGTCGAAAGCTGGGACGAATACGGGCAGCGGGAGCAGACCCGGCGCGAGCACCTGGTCGAACTGCAAACGGTGTTCGGCTTCCAGCCCTTTACCATGGGCCACTACCGGCAGGCCGTCCAGTTGCTGACCGAGATGGCCTTGCAGACCGACAAGGGCATCGTGCTGGCCAGCACCTTGATCGAGCACCTGCGGCAGCAGTCGGTCATTCTGCCTGCCCTCAACGCCGTCGAGCGGGCGAGCGCCGAAGCAATCACCCGCGCCAACCGGCGCATCTACGATGCCTTGGCCGAACCGCTGTCGGACGCGCATCGCCGCCGCCTCGACGATCTGCTCAAGCGTCGGGACAACGGCAAAACGACCTGGCTGGCCTGGCTGCGCCAATCGCCCGTCAAACCGAATTCGCGGCACATGCTGGAACACATCGAACGCCTCAAAGCGTGGCAGGCGCTCGACCTGCCTTCTGGCATCGAGCGGTCGGTGCACCAGAACCGCCTGCTCAAGATCGCCCGTGAGGGTGGCCAGATGACGCCCGCCGACCTGGCCAAGTTCGAGGCGCAGCGACGCTATGCCACCCTGGTGGCGCTTGCCATCGAGGGCATGGCCACCGTCACCGACGAAATCATCGACCTGCACGACCGCATCCTGGGCAAGCTGTTCAACGCCGCCAAGAACAAGCATCAGCAGCAATTCCAGGCGTCCGGCAAGGCGATCAACGCCAAGGTGCGGCTGTTCGGCCGCATCGGCCAGGCGCTGATCGAGGCCAAGCAGGCGGGCCGCGATCCGTTCGCCGCCATCGAGGCCGTCATGTCCTGGGATGCCTTCGCCGAGAGCGTCACCGAAGCGCAGAAGCTTGCGCAGCCCGAGGACTTCGATTTCCTGCACCGCATCGGCGAAAGCTACGCCACGCTGCGCCGCTACGCGCCGGAATTCCTTGCCGTGCTCAAGCTGCGGGCCGCTCCCGCCGCGAAGGACGTGCTCGACGCCATCGAGGTGCTGCGCGGCATGAACAGCGACAACGCCCGCAAGGTGCCCGCCGACGCGCCGACCGAGTTCATCAAGCCGCGCTGGCAGAAGCTGGTCATGACCGACACCGGCATCGACCGGCGCTACTACGAACTGTGCGCGCTGTCGGAGATGAAGAACGCGTTGCGTTCCGGCGACATCTGGGTGCAGGGGTCGCGCCAGTTCAAGGACTTCGAGGACTACCTGGTGCCGCCCGCGAAATTCGCCAGCCTCAAGCAGGCCAGCGAATTGCCGCTGGCCGTGGCCACCGACTGCAACCGGTACCTGAACGACCGGCTGACGCTGCTGGAAACACAGCTTGCCACCGTCAACCGTATGGCGACGGCCAACGAGCTGCCGGACGCCATCATCACCGAGTCAGGCTTGAAGATCACGCCGCTCGACGCGGCGGTACCCGACACCGCCCAAGCGCTGATCGACCAGACGGCAATGATCCTGCCGCACGTCAAGATCACCGAACTGCTGCTGGAGGTGGACGAATGGACGGGCTTCACTCGGCATTTCGCGCATCTGAAATCGGGCGACCCGGCCAAAGACAAGAACCTGTTGCTGACCACGATCCTCGCCGACGCGATCAACCTGGGCCTGACCAAGATGGCGGAGTCTTGCCCCGGCACGACCTACGCCAAGCTGGCTTGGCTGCAAGCCTGGCACATCCGCGACGAAACCTACGGGGCGGCGCTGGCCGATCTGGTCAACGCACAGTTCCGCCATCCCTTCGCCGAGCACTGGGGCGACGGCACCACCTCATCGTCGGACGGCCAGAACTTCCGCACCGGCAGCAAGGCCGAGAGCACCGGCCACATCAACCCGAAATACGGGAGCAGCCCAGGGCGGACGTTCTACACCCACATTTCTGACCAGTACGCGCCATTTCACACCAAGGTCGTGAACGTCGGCGTGCGCGATTCGACCTACGTGCTCGACGGCCTGCTGTACCACGAGTCCGACTTGCGGATCGAGGAGCATTACACCGACACGGCGGGCTTCACCGATCACGTCTTCGCCCTGATGCACCTCCTGGGCTTCCGCTTCGCGCCGCGCATCCGCGACCTGGGCGACACCAAGCTCTACATCCCGAAGGGCGACGCCGCCTATGACGCGCTGAAACCCATGATCGGCGGCACGCTCAACATCAAGCACGTCCGCGCCCATTGGGACGAAATCCTGCGGCTGGCC
This sequence comes from Uliginosibacterium sp. 31-16, assembly GCF_030730865.1. GTDB lineage: Bacteria > Pseudomonadota > Gammaproteobacteria > Burkholderiales > Rhodocyclaceae > Uliginosibacterium. The sequence continues at coordinate 67,061 of NZ_JAVALZ010000002.1, forward strand.
ACCTCGATCAAGCAGGGCACGGTGACGGCCTCCCTGATGCTCCGAAAGCTCGGCAGCTACCCACGCCAGAACGGCCTGGCCGTGGCGCTCCGCGAGCTGGGCCGCATCGAGCGCACGCTGTTCATCCTGGACTGGCTGCAAAGCGTGGAACTGCGCCGCCGCGTGCATGCCGGCCTGAACAAGGGCGAGGCGCGCAATGCGCTGGCCAGGGCAGTGTTTTTCAACCGCCTGGGTGAAATCCGCGACCGCAGTTTCGAGCAGCAGCGCTACCGGGCTAGCGGCCTCAATCTGGTAACGGCTGCCGTCGTGTTGTGGAACACGGTCTATCTGGAACGGGCTGCGCACGCGCTGCGTGGCAACGGCCATGCCGTTGATGACGCGCTGTTGCAGTACCTGTCGCCGCTCGGTTGGGAGCACATCAACCTCACCGGCGATTACCTCTGGCGCAGCAGCGCCAAGATCGGCGCGGGCAAGTTCAGGCCGCTACGACCGCTGCAACCGGCTTAGCGTGCTTTATTTTCCGTTTTCTGAGGCGACCCCAACAAGAAATTCGTCAGCGCACAGTCAAACAAACGACGGAATGAAGCGCAAATCGTCATTGCTGACAGAGATGTAATCCCCGCGTCACTGTTGCGTTGACGTTCATCTTCCAGAATGAAGTTGTGAATGGGGCGTCATCTGAACGAGCTCCACTCACGACCTTAATCCACAAAGGAGGAGATCATGAAATCTGCATTCATTGCTGCAATGTTTTCCATTGCGCTAACCGCACCTTCATGGGCTGTGGGATCGATGGTTTCTGTGCCTGAGACAGTCAGTCCTAATGCCATGCTGACTAAACCCGTCAGTATCTATATGGGAGTCTCATCACCTCTATTTGCCGCAGAAATCACGCAGCAAGACAGGGACATGATGAAAAAACGCCCGGCTCGTCCGCGTGACACGAAGTAAACCCTTTCCCCCTTAACATCCAGGAGAAACACCATGAAATTCAAAAACATTTCACGTATTGCACTCAGCAGCCTGTTGGCTCTCGGCCTCATTGCTGTTAGCCCGGTCAGTTTCAGCCAGGACGGCATGCCCGCAAGCCTCGTCAAAGCTCAAAAGCTACCCGACATTAGGCTTGGCATGACTAAATCAGAGGTTGAGCACGTGCTTGGCAAGCCCGCAAATACTCCAAAATGGCTGAGTGGCGGCAGTACGTGGGGCTACTCAACGGATATCGGCTATTCCACACGCTACGATGTGGATTTCGGTGCAGACGGTAAAGTTACAAGGGCTGGTCTTTATCAAGTCTACAGCACTGGAAATACCTGAGCGAAAACGATCACCTCGATTGACGTCGTCAAGTAAAACGGCGCAGCGCTTCGGTTAACAATAAATACCAAAACTTGAAGCGCTGCCTCTCAATCCTTCACTCCATGACGGATGGGCGAAGAGGAAAACAGATGATGAAAACCATCTCTATGTTTTTGGCTGTCTTGCTGCTTTCAGCCTGCGCGACTGTTTATGAGCAACGCTATGACTTTCATGATGGCTGGCGCAAAGCACGCGTCCAGGAAATTGGTCCGTTTAACAAGCTTGCCAAAAACTATGGCTATACCTGCCGGCAATCTCCCGAAAAAATCGAAGGCAAGCAGGGCGCAATTGTCGGTTACTCAAATGGTGGGCGTTGGCGTAGTCAGCTAATGCTGCAACCCGAAGAGAGAACCGTAAAGAAAGGCGATCTCGTTTACGCAAATATTCTGAAGTGTGAAGAACCTATGGCACCTCGCGCTCCTGACTAGATCCATAGTTCAGTGAAGTGATGCTTTTGCATCACTTCATGATGGCGAGAATATCCTCAAAAAGGGAGTTCGCCACACTGATGCTACGAGCGGATGCTTGGTAAATTTGTTGGAATCGCAAAAGATTTGCAGCTTCCTCGTCCAGACTCACCCCGGAAAGCCCCTGCTGCGTAGCGGTAGCCTGGTCCAGCAAACCTTGCTGGGCGTCGGCATTAACTTTGGCTTCATTGGTCTTACTGCCCACATCACTGACCAGCTGTGAGTAGGCATAGCCCAAGGTTGCTGTGCCGCCGAGCAGATCCTTGGCCGATTGCAGCGAATACAGTGCATTGGCATTGCGACCATCCTTAGTGCCGTCGACATTGGTGGTGATCGTGAAAGTGTCGCCATTGGCCGGCCGGCCGGAAATCGAGAAATTCAGGTTCGGATTGGTCAGCGTAATGCTCGTGCCGACGGCATTGCTCGTCGGGTTATAGGCAATCGTCGCTGGCGTCGCGCCCGTCACGTTGAACTGGTTCAGCGTCGAGTCGAAGCTCAGGGTGATCGGCGTGGCGATATGCGCGGCCGGGCTCGCCAGGATGCCGGTCAGGCTGTTGGCCACGGGCTGTGTTACCGCGCCCGTACCGGTGTTGGTATTGGCGGCACTTGAACGGACCGGTGAAGCAGCGGCAATCAGACGGGTGTCCTTTATCGTGACGGATATGTCGCGCGCAGCGTTACGCGTGGGCTGGATCAGTACGCGATCACCCGCTGTCGTCATGGTGCCCGTAATGGTCAGGCCACCCACATTGATCGGCAACGTCGCACCGCTGTAAACAACACCACTGTCGGAAGTACGCGTCAGCGCGTAATTCGTCCCGTCGTAAGCCAGCACGTAATCATCGGTCGTCAGTCCGGCCACACTACTGACCGTTGTGGTGATCGTCGCAGCCGATGGCGCTGAAGTCAGCAGATTCGGCAAGTTTTGCTGGGCGGGGGCCAAGGCTGTGAAATAATTGCCTCCCATCTGCCCATCAAGATCCTGTCCCAATGCGTGTTGCGCGTTGAACCCGGTCACCAAACTCAACGCGATGCGTCCCAAGGCATTCTGGGCGCTATCTAACGAATCAGAGCGGTAACCCAGTAGCCCTCCCAAAACTCCGCCGGACAACAGGTTTTCCGGGATCGGCACCACCCCGCCGCCCAGTAACTTGATGCCGACACTAAAACGACTCGAATCGGTCGTCGAAGCGGTAGTTGATAATTTGAAAACATCACTACCCATCACCAATGGCTGCCCGGAACCGATGAACACATTGAGCGTGCCATCTAAATTGGTGGTTGCCGTTGCACTGATCTGCTGGTTGAGCTGAGCAACTACCGCATCACGCTTGTCTAGCAAGTCATTGGCTGGCACATTTGGTCCGGCAGCCTGGGCACTAACGATTTTGTTATTTAAACTGGATATCTGCTTGGCCAAGGTGTTGATGTCATTCACCGCTTGGCCAATCTGCGTTTCGACACCGCCGCGAATTTCCTGAAAGCGCGCATCCATGGCCTGAAAACGCGTAGCCAAGGCTTCGGAGGTCGATAGCATGGACTGACGCGAAGGCACGCTGCTCGGGTCAGCAGCCACCTGCTGCACACCGCGAAAAAACTCTTCCAGTGCCGGGCTTAAGCCAGCAGTAGCGTCAGACAGCAGGTTGTCCACCTGCTTGATCTGGTTGTAATACGTGTCGTACTGTACCCGTGAGGTGTCCGCCGCGAGTACTTGCTCACTCAGAAACTGGCTATATATGCGCCTGACGGTCGAAATTTCCGTTCCCTGACCAAAGAAACCCGCTCCCGTAAACAACGGATCAGCTGTGGTCTGAACCACCTGCTGCCGGTTATAACCGGTGACATTGGCATTTGCGATATTGTTGCTGGTCGTGTTCAGCGCTGCTTGAGCGGCATTGAGCCCAGTAAGGGAAATGCTGAGAAGGCCGGACATGATCAACTCTCCTGGCACAAGTAATGCGCCGATGCCGCGATTTTTCTGCTTGATATAGCTGAGGCCAGTACTAAACAATATTTATTTCAGACTTTGAAACAACTCCGACATCATTTTGTAATGACCGCTCACACGGTCCAGCGTGAACTCATACATGATCGAATTCTCAGCAAATTTTGCGCGCTCTACATCCATTTCCACGGTATTCCCATCAACACTTTCTTGAGATGGAACATGGTATTTAAGCGGATATGAGGAGGCGTTCGGCGTTTGCCCCATGATGTGGCTGGCAGAGGTCGTTGCCATCGGTAGTGGCGTTCCACCAGATTGCGCGATCCGAAGTGCTTCTTGAAAATCGATATCTACTGCCTTGTAGCCCGGTGTATCAGCATTTGCAATATTGGAAGCTATCAGTTGTTGACGATAAGCTCGCAACCCTAACGCTGTTTCTTGAAAACTGTGCTCGCTGCCATGTTTTGCACCACCTGCGGGCATTTCCCCTGAGTGAGAGCCTCCACCGGAAGGGCTGACACCCAAGCTATGTCCCGATGCATGTGATCCACCGCTTGCACTCGATAACGCGACTGAATTTCCGGCAGTGCTGCCATGCCCCGCATGTGCGTCATCGGTGCTTGCTTGCCCCGAGGCCAAGGCTAATGCGGACGCAAAGGATGGTCCTGTAGCGGTATTGGCGGGAAGCTGACCACCACGTTCACCTTGCCCGCTGCTACCAGGTTGCTGGAGAGGAGATACTGAAATCGGCGGCATATGGCGTCTTCCTCTGCAGGGAGCTGAGCGCGTGAATCCATTTTGACGAAAGCGTAGTTTCAACCGCCGACGGGATGAGTGTTCCACGGTTCAAGATGATTTTGAGCATAGATCCAGCACCTTTATTAAGCGAGTGCAGCATTGACAGATTGCATCGTGGCAGCTGTCATTTACATGACGTAGAGATTACATTTTCATAGAGACTGTATGCCGCTTGTCGTGGAAATGCATGGCTAGGCCTCTCGTGGCATCAAAGAACAAAGCTTGCAAATACATGACAAAATTGTAATCAACAAGGTGGTTTTCGTGATCTACCATTGTTTGTATGTTTGAAGGAAAAACCCTACAAGCATTTATTCAACGGACGAAGGAGAATAGAATGAAACTCTTAACATTTATACGTTCTAGCGCCATAGCTCTGGCTGTATTTGGTTTTCTTGCAGCAAGTCCGGCCAGCTTTGCAAAGAATCCGGGAACCATTCACGGCGCTCACGTTTCCGTCATCAAAGTTGGCATGTCTGGCGCGGAGGTTGAGCGCTTGGTGGGAAAACCAACAGCCAAGCCTAAGTGGCTAGATGGAACGAGTACTTGGACTTATGAAACCGATGACTGGACAGAGCGCTGTGACGTTGACTTTGGGGCTGATGGCAAAGTCAAGGGGACCATCATTTTCAAGCGTGCCAATTCTGGGAACACTTGACCCCATTTAATCAGTCTGTTTCTATATAAGACGTTTTTCCGGCGTGCATTCTTGATGAGTGTGCGCCGACTTTTTGACTTTTAGAAAATACCTGGACAAGACATCATTCATTCGAGGGCTTGTGTGAGTAAGCGTTCAAAAGCACTAACAAAACACGTGGGAAAACAGATATCCACTCGGCGTAAGGCTTTGCAGTGGAGTCAGGGTCAGCTTGCCGAGAAAGTGGCTCTGGCGCCTGACACAATCTCTCGCTTCGAGCGTGGCGTAACGGTGCCTTCACTTTCGAAGTTGCAGGAACTCGCCGAAGTGTTAAACCTTCGGATATCGGATCTGTTCTCAGAAGGATCTTCATCGCCATCAGACCAAGTAGAAACGGTCTTGGCCTGGATGCGCCCCTTGGAACCAGAAGAACGCGCCTTCGTTCTGGACCTGGTCAAGCGCACCTGCGACTACATGCAACAAAAAAGAGGCCTTGCGTGCGCGCACGAAGCTCCGGGCTCGGCATCTGCCACTAAATAACCGTGCTTGATTGCAGCCCGAAACGTGCAATTTTTTTGAGCATGCGCCTATCGTCACCCAAGGCGCACATTGCGTCGCAGTGCTGTCGGAGTGCATTAAAAGGCAAATACGCCAGTGGAAAATCCTTGGCGTCATCGCGAAAAGAGGGACGACTCATCTGGGCCATTACTTCCTGTTCGCGCGCGTCCGGAGCCACAAGATAAAAGTGGCAGTCTGGTTGTGTCAGTGAGCGCGCGAGATCTTTCATCCGCAGCATGCCGGAGTAGATCGACGTACTCTTTTCAACTTCGAAGGCACACGTGATACTGACAGTATCCATCGTCAGGTCTCGCTTGAGCCAGATCACGTCAATCAGCGAAATGGTATCGAACACATCGGCTGTCGCCGGGAGCGCGGGAAGCTCCGGGATAGTCAGCAATGCAAAGGACTTGCCATGACAAGAGCGATGCCTGTCGTTGCGTGCCACAAACACCTCGTACCCCATTGACCGGCCGATCCGTATCAGCATGTGCTGAACTTGAGTGTGTTCTGACTCCTCCTTCGCGTCTAACTGCACCTGTTGATGTCGCCGCGTGGCGAGCTTGGCGGCTTTTTCCGCCAGCCCGTCCAGTACACGTTCGGCATTGCCGGGGATGACCAAGCGACCATTGCCAAGCTCGAACAGCAGGCCTGCAATTGCCCCCAAGTCTTTGGACAATGCATTGCGATGCGCTGCATTGGTTTCCAGTATCGTCTCGCGCATCGACAGGTAGCAGTCCCATGAGCCTAGCTTTTGCCGTGAGCCGTAAAGGGCGTTGAAGCCATTGAGGATCGCGGTATTGAAAGGCGGAATCAGCGTAGGGTGCAGGAAGTAAAGGATATTGGCGACTGCTGGACCCAGTCCCTTGATGTTGGCTGCAGCCAACAGGCCGATTTCCTTGAGCAATTGGGCCTCTGTGGTCGCTCCCATACAGGCATTCAGGAATGCACCGAAACGCTGTTGATTCGCGTCACTTTCGTAGATATCCGGGATGCGCAACTTGGGTTTCCAGTAAAACGGATGTGCCGCCCCTTCGAAAACCTGCTTCTGTTCTGTGATCGCATTCAGCACGATCTCCAGTAAGGAGCCTTTGAAATCATTCCCAAAGCGGCGAGCCGCAATCGCGTCCACGGTGTCTTTGACGCCACGTCGGATGGCTCGAAACGCTTTCATCCTTGATTCGCTGCCGATAAACCAAGTGTTGTAGACCGACTCAGGGTCGGCTTTGTAGCGCTCGATCAGATCTTCAGTAAAACTTGGTGTATGGAGTGGCATCGTGGCAAATACTATCTCGGATGTTGTTGCTGTCGCGATTTGATTACCTCGACTCAGATACCCTAGAGGGGCTGGCACTGACAACAGGGCCAATCGCGTGGCTGATGGTGAGGTGCATAAGCGAGGCTTTTAGCCTCACGTTTGATCTGTTGCCCCAGAAGGGCTTTCCGGGAATGACAGCGTAAAACGAGTCGTCCCGCAATCCGAAGAGGCGCCGACATAGCCTCCGTGTGCTCGGACTATAGACGCCGCGATTGCCAATCCCAGCCCAGCCCCTTCTGTCGTGCGGTGACGTGAAGTGTCCGCCCGATAAAAGCGATCAAACAGCCGTGGGAGTTGGGCCGGAGGGATCGTCGGGCCTGTGTTTTGCACACACACATCAATGACTTTGACTTTTTCACTGATCGTGACTGAAACAGTACTGTCCGCGTCTGCGTATCGCACGGCATTGGACAACAGGTTGCTGATCGCACGTCTCAGCATCAGCTTGTCCCCACACACTTGCCCGTGTCCTTGTCGAGCCAGCCGGATGCCCTTGGCTTCGGCCAGCGCTTCGTAGAAATCAAACAAATCTTGAACCTCGTCTTCCATCCTGACGGGCTCTTGCGTCGGCACAATCAAACAGTTGTCGGCTTTGGCCAGAAACAACATGTCCGAAACGGTTCGAGCCAAACGTTCCAGCTCTTCTGCGTTGGATGAGAGAACTTCCTGATACGCCTCAGGACTGCGAACACGAGACAAGGAAACCTGCGTCTGCGTCATCAAGTTGCTGATCGGCGTTCTCAGCTCATGGGCAAGATCTGAGGAGAAGTCCGACAGGCGTTTGAAGGATTCTTCAAGTCTGGCGAGCATGTCATTCAGGGTGCTGGCAAGTTCCGCCACTTCGATAGGAATTGATTCAGTCGGTAACCGGTAATCCAGCCGACTGGCTGTGACTTCTGAAGCTCCCGCAATCAACTGTCGCAGTGGGTTCAAGCCGTGCCGTGTTGCAACCCAGGCCAGAAATCCCAGCAGTACGGCGGCAAGTGCGACGATGATCCACATGGTTTGCCGGAACGCCTGCATGAAGGCTTCGTGATTTGATATTTCCGTGCTGACGGCTACGATTCCCTCAGGCCACCCCGGGAGCTGCGTCGTAACCTGCCCTGCGATGCCTCGGAAGTGCCCCTCTCCCGTCTGCCAGACGACTGGCCCGCGACGGTCTGCAGATTGCGGCTTCTCTAGAAGGGTCTTGGGAAAGCTCACTCCGGACGTGCGAAAGAAGACTTCGCCTTGAGGATCAATCACTGCCACCGCCAAGCCATGGTGTCCAACCAGTGAGCTGTCGAGCAAAGCGGGAAGCTTGGCCAGATCTTCTTCTGTCCGGAGCTGGGCGAAAGCGTGGCTGACCAGCGTCAGTTTTCCATTCAAGGCATCCAGATCCTGCTCGACGAAATGGCGGTCAACGGCTCTGGCAACAGTGAAGCCCAAAGCCAGCAACACCAGGGTTGCGGACAAGGAGAACAGCAGCGTAAGCCTGACTGTCAGGGATCTACGCAGTAAATGCTTCATTCGCCAACCTCCACGACGTATCCCATGCCACGCACAGTCCGGATCAGTTTCGGCTCGAAACCATCGTCAATCTTGGCGCGCAGGCGCCGCATGGCGACTTCGATGACGTTGGTGTCACTGTCGAAATTCATGTCCCAGACCTGAGAGGCAATCAGGGATCGTGGCAGCACTTCTCCCTGGCGGCGCATCAGCAGTTCCAGCAGCAAAAACTCCTTGGCGGTCAGATCGATACGCACCCCTGCGCGTGTGACTCGGCGACGACGCAAATCCAGGGACAGATCACCGATTTCAAGTAACTCAGGCTCTTTGCCCTTGCCACGGCGCAGCAAGGTTCTGACGCGCGCCAGCAGTTCGGCAAATGCGAAAGGTTTGACGAGATAGTCATCGGCCCCCAGCTCCAGGCCTTTGACCCGGTCATCAATCTGATCACGTGCCGTCAGAAAAAGCACAGGCATCTGCTTGCCCGCTTTGCGTATTCCCTGAAGAACTTTCCAGCCATCCAGCTCCGGCAGCATCACATCAAGGATCGCCAAGTCGTACTCCTCGGATATCCCCAGATGTAGGCCATCCAGACCGTCTCGCGCCAGGTCGACAACGAAGCCGGCCTCCATCAAGCCTTGACGCAGGTAGTCGCCGGTCTTGGTTTCATCTTCAACGACAAGGATTTTCATATTGTTTCCTCATAGGCACTAACGCAATTGTGCGCCACGAAGCATGCCCGGACTGCAGATTACAAACATGTAATCCTAGTGTCAGCAGACTGACGGGCGCGAAGCTGCAACATCCTGCAAAAGCATTTAACAAGAATAGAGATGTATCCCTCAACCCCGGCAGGAGAGTTTTCATGAGGAATTTTGGTATCGCAATATCGGTCTTGACGTTTCCAATGTTGGCCCAAGCTCAAGCACTTGTGAACGCTTCAAGCCAGAGCGCTTCGCAGGTTTATCGAGTGTTTCAGGACGAGCCTGCTGCGAACTGGCGGGCGCTCAATGATGCGGTTGAGCGCATTGGCGGGTGGAAGGTGTATGCCCGCGAACAGCTACCTTCAGAAAGGCCGGCCACCTCGCAAGACGCAACGCCCGCAAACGCAGGGGTCCGGAAATGAAGCCCGTCGGCCGCCTGGGGGTGTTATTTGGGGTTCTCGTGCTGTCGGGCTGCGCAAGCCTGGATGTGGATCGGAACTTGTCGGACACCTCGACGTTTGCCAAAAGCAACTACGGGAATGAGCTGCGCAGGCTCGACTCTGATGAGACCCGGCGCGAGGCTCAGACTGAGGTAGACACCCTTCTGGAGCAAACGCTGACACAAGCGAATGCAGAGCGTTTGGCCTTGGCGTACAGCCCGGCCTTCCAGATCCTGTTAGCGGAGAATGCCGCTGCTTCGGCGCGTGTCACGCAATCAGCGCGCTTGCCCAACCCCGTTTTTTCCTTTGAAAAGCTGGTGCGCAATGAAGAGGGCGTACGGGATCTGGACATCGGTCGAACACTGGCGTTTTCCGTGCTCGATCTGCTGTTCCTGCCCAGTCGGATCGGGATAGCCAAGAGCGCGCAGGAGCGCCTGCGTCTGCAATCGGCCGGAGATGTCGTGCAGGCCATCAGCGAAACACGCCAGGCATGGGTCAATGCAGTGGCGGCGCAGCAGTCTGTCGCGTACTTCGAGCGGGTGTACGAAGCCGCCGATGCGGGAGCCGAACTGGCGCGCCGGATGCAGGCCGCTGGTAACTTCAGCCGTCTGCAGCGGGCGCATGAACATGAGTTCTATGCCGAGGCCGCCGCCCAACTGAAGCGTGCGAAACAGCGCAAGATGGAGACACGGGAAACGCTGGTGCGCGCTCTGGGGCTGACCTCCTTGCAAGCGCAGAGGCTGAAGCTGCCGGATCGATTGCCGGACCTTCCGAAGGCGCTCAAGGATGAGGCCTCCATTCTCCAGCAAGGACTGGATGAACGGCTGGATGTGCGCATGGCGCGTTTCGAACTCGATACCGTGGTGCGCAATCGCGGCCTGACACGCGTGCAAAGCGTTGTGGATGGGCTTCACGTGGGCTTGGTGAGCAATTCCGAAAGCGGCAAACCCACGCAACGCGGTTATGAGGTGGAGTTCCCGATTCCCCTCTTTGATTTCGGTGATGCCCGACGTTCCCAAGTTGAGGCCGAGTACATGGCCGCAGTGCATCGGGCGCAGCAGACGGCGGTCAGCGCGGCCTCGCAACTGCGCCAACAATATTCGGCGTACAGAACCGCCTACGAATTGGCGCGCCATTATCGGGATGAAATCGTGCCTCTGCGAAAGACCATCTCCGATGAACGCATGCTCAAGTACAACGGCATGTTGATCGGGGTTTTCGAGCTGCTGGCCGATGCCCGTGAACAAGTCGCCAGCGTGCTGGCTGCCACGGAGTCTGAACGCGACTTCTGGCTGGCTGACGCCCAATTGCAGGCCGCCGTGCTTGGCCGTCCCCTCAATGCCTCATCTTCTCGTGAACCTGCCGTGGCGGGTGTCGCGGGTGGCGATGGCGGACATTGATCGCAGAACCGAGGATCAGATCATGATGAAAAGAAGAGATTTCCTGGCCAGCGCAGGTCTTGTGGTTGCTGCATCAAGTGTTTCCCGAGTGGCCATGGCTGCATTGCCGGAGCCCGTCATTCAGGCCACACCGGACACCATGCCGCCCTTGGTTCCGAATAGCGGTCGCCCCTACAACCCGGTAGTCACCCTCAACGGCTGGACGCTCCCCTGGCGCATGAATAACGGGGTCAAGGAATTCCACCTCGTAGCGGAGCCTGTGGTGCGTGAAATCGCGCCGGGCATGGTGGCACACCTGTGGGGCTATAACGGGCAGAGTCCTGGCCCGACCATTGAAGTGGTGGAAGGTGACCGGGTACGGCTCTTTGTTACCAACAAACTGCCGGAGCACACAACCATTCACTGGCATGGTCAGCGCCTGCCCAATGGCATGGATGGTGTCGGCGGGCTCAATCAACCGCAAATCCAGCCGGGCAAGACCTTTGTCTACGAGTTCGTCGCTCGGCGCCCCGGCACCTTCATGTACCACCCGCATGCCGATGAAATGACGCAGATGGCGATGGGCATGATGGGCTTCTGGGTAACCCATCCCAAGATCCGGAACCCGCTGATCGATGAAGTGAATCGCGACTTCTGCTTCCTGCTCAATGCTTACGACGTGGAGCCCGGTAGTTACACGCCAAAGGTCAATACCATGCTCGACTTCAATCTGTGGACCTGGAACAGCCGCTCCTTCCCTGGCATTGATTCGCTCAATGTCCGTTTGAACGACAAGGTGCGGATCCGGATTGGCAATCTGACCATGACCAATCACCCGATCCATCTGCATGGACACGAGTTTCTGGTTACTGGCACGGATGGCGGCCCGACGCCCAAGAGCACCCGCTGGTATGAAGTGACGACCGATGTCGCAGTCGGCCAGATGCGCCAGATCGAGTTTCTGGCAGACGAAGAAGGCGACTGGGCCTTTCACTGTCACAAGAGCCACCACACCATGAATGCCATGGGGCATGACGTGCCGACCATGGTGGGCGTCGACCATTCCGGCATCGCCAGCAAGATCCGCAAGCTCATCCCGGACTACATGGTCATGGGTGAGCGCGGCATGGCAGACATGGCCGAGATGGAAATGCCCTTGCCGGATAACACGCTGCCCATGATGACGGGCCAGGGGCCGTTTGGACCGGTTGAGATGGGTGGCATGTTCACTACGCTCAAGGTGCGCAAAGACCAGAAACCCGGCGATTACAAAGACCCCGGCTGGTTCAAGCATCCGGCAGGCACGGTGGCTTATGAATTCAAGGGCTCGCTGGCTGAACCCAATCGCGCCCACAGCGCCGGCAACCAGGCCATGCCACGTGTCACGCAACCCAGCTCCCCCACAGAGGTTCGGGTGCGCAAACCCAATGCGCATACCGGTCACTGAGCACCTTTCCCCCAACAAACTCAGGAGATCCTGTTATGCAACACAAACTGTTTAGCGGCCAGAAAATTTTCGCAGTACTGGCTGTTCTATTCATGTCGAGCACAGCTCTGGCCAGTGGCAGTCATGCCGGCGGCCACGGCGCCGAAGAAACTGCCATCGGCAAGCCGGGCGTAAAAGCGAAGGTCAATCGCACGATCACTATCGAGATGAGCGACAACATGCGCTATACGCCCGCCGAGGTGCAGGTCAAGCAAGGTGAAACCGTCCGTTTCGTGGTCAAGAACAAGGGGCAGATCAAACACGAGCTGAGCCTTGGCACCGAAAAGGAGTTGCTGGAGCACCTGGAGGCGATGAAGAAATTTCCGGACATGGAACACGACGAGCCCGGCAAGGTGACCTTGGCACCCGGCAAGCAAGGCGAAATCATCTGGCAGTTCACCAAGGCGGGGGTTGTGAACTTTGCCTGTCTGATGCCCGGCCATTACGAAGCAGGCATGAAAGGCGCGGTGAGCGTTGTCAAGCGTTAAGCAGACCAAGGCGCACATTTCCTGAATGTCGAAGCCATCCCATCCATCGTTAAACGTATTTTCTTTAGTTCGCGAGGTAGCTATGAACAGCATCAAAACCGTTCTGACCCTGACCGCCATGTCTTGGGGTGTTGTCCTTTCCATGCCCGCATTGGCACAGGCCAACATGGATCACAGCAAGATGGGCATGTCGCAAGAGGCATCGATGATGACCGACGGTGAGGTGCGCAAGATCGACCAGGCCGCCGGCAAGCTGACGCTCAAGCATGGCGAGATCAAGAATCTGGACATGCCCGGCATGACCATGGTGTTTGCAGTCAAGGATAAAGCCCTGCTGAACAATCTGAAGCCGGGAGACAAGGTCAAGTTCATGGTCGTGAATGAGGCCGGCAAAATGATCGTCACCGACATTCAGCCTGCCAAGTAACGGACTGACAGTAGTGTGAAATTTCCCCGAGAGGGTGATGCACGCGAAACCAGAGCAATTTCAACCACGGAAAAGGAAGTCGTCATGAGCCAACATAAATCTTGGATTGCGGCATTGCTTGTGGCTGCATTTCTGGCCGGCTGTGTAAACAGCGAAGAGCGTCCGACAGAGCAAAACTCAAGCGCCAGCTCACGGGCCGCAGAGCAACGTCATGGCCATCGCTAGATTCTGGCATGGGATCCGTGCCGCGCTTAAAGGGTGGGCCTCCAGTTTTCGGGCCTGGCAGCAGACCAATGTAGCGTCTCATGCGAATGCAAAGGGCGGCGGGTGCTGTTCTCACGCCCCAGCGGGAGCCGGCGCGAAACCGCCAAAAATCGGGGCGAATTAAGTTTTCAAATCAACATCCGGACGCATTGCGCGTTCATTTCATCACGAAGGGAACTGTCATGACACTGAAAACCATCCTCTACCCGGCCTTGGCGGCTGCTGTAATGGCGATCTCCATGGGTGCTAACGCCGCCGACGCGGACAAGCCGCAGGAGCCCAAAGTTGCCGCCAGCACGCCTGCAGAGAAAGCTGCGCCCGCCATGAAGAAGCATTCTCACATGGAAGAAAAAGGCGGAATGGCGCCCAAGCCTGCCGAGCCCAAGGTTGGGCAATCCAACCCGGCCAAGGACATGAGCAAGCACTACCATCCGCGCGATGGAAAATGAATGACATGTGATTCAAGTACCGCCGGAGCGGCTATGAGCCTGCTCCCGGCGCACTGAACATGTCCGACGCTGCCGGTATAGGCCTTCAATCCCCTCGACAGCTCAGGCGCTCACTTGCGCTCAGGCTCAGTGTTGCTGCCGTCTCGATCAGCGTGCTGACGGGCGCCATGGTGTATGTCATGGGCACCCGTCAGGGCGAACAGGCCGCCTTGGAGCGGGCTCTCGAAGGGGTGAGGCACTTTGAATCGCCCTCGATGCAGGCCGCACTGCTTGCACCTTCCACGACGATTCACCCAGAGATTGAGCGCTTGCTTGATCCGGAAAAATTGCTCGGAGTCCGCGTATTGAGCAGCCAGAAGTTGCTGCTTTACGAATCCTGGGCGAAGGCTTCGTCTTCTGCACAAAGAGCGGTTCTCTTGCAAGCTCATCCATGGCCGGCTCAGCGAGAGCGGGTGGCACGCTGGGTCGGCGCTGGCAACGAACGTCAAATTCTGATTGTCTTGCCCTTGCCGGGACGGGACGGAGCCCTCTCCGGATATTTAGAGGGCGTCTATCGCTTCGACGCTTCAAAACTGGAACAGGAGGTATGGCGCAGTGTTCTACTGGCCATAGCCGCAGTCTTCGGCACCTCGGCGTTGCTATTCCCGATATTCCTGACCTTGCTGAAGCAAGTGTCCCAGCAATCCCGGCGCATTCTGGATGCTAATCTGTCTCTGCTGCATGCACTGGGAAGCGCTACGGCCAAACGGGATTCCGACACCGACCTGCATAATTACCGCGTCACGCTGTATGCCGTGGCTCTTGCTGAAAAACTGTGCCTGCCCTACGTCAGGATGGCGGATCTGATCGTCGGTTCGTTTCTGCACGACATCGGGAAAATTGGGATTCCTGATGCCATCTTGCTCAAGAACGGGAAGCTGGATTCGGCCGAGTTCAAAGTCATGAAACGCCATCCTCTGCTTGGCCTTGAAATCGTAGCCGGCAACCCTTGGCTGACAGGGGCTTCGGCAGTTATTCGATCCCACCATGAGCATTTTGATGGTAGCGGCTATCCGGATGGACTCTCCGGAAACGACATCCCGATCCTGGCGAGAATTTTTGCTGTCGTGGACGTGTTTGATGCGCTGACTTCCGAGCGCCCTTATAAAGCCGCAATGGACTTTGAAACCGCCCTGTCGATCATCAAGCGAGATGCCGGTACGCATTTTGATCCTGTCATCGTCGCCGTCTTCGAACAGGGGGCGCACGCATGGCACGCACAGACGGCGTGCCTGGCGGGAGAGACATTGAGCACCCAGCTTCGGGCAAGCGTTGAAAAGTATTTCGTCACCGCATGACGAGGTGACGTGAATGTAATGCGCGGGTCACCGCGTCGTCAGTTCATGAACTCCATACTGATCGTGTGCTTGAGGGCATTTGCCCACAAGCCTCCCCAATATCCACAGGAGATCATTATGAATGCCTCAACCCTCATCCGTTCAAGCGTTGCCGCGTTGGTAGCCACCGGTTTTCTCGCAACAAGCCCCGCACTGTTTGCCAAGGATGGAACGCCCGCGCCGACCATCAAACTCGCTCAACTGCCCGTGGTGAAATCTGGCGTGAGCGCGGCGGAGGTCGAACATGCGCTGGGCAAACCTGCCAGCAAGCCGGTCTGGCTCAATGGCACGACAACCTGGACCTACGATACGGACAACTGGACGCAGCGTTTCGACGTGGATTTCGGCGCGGATGGAAAAGTGAGCCGCGCGATGCTTTATCAACGCGCAGGCTCCGGCAACACCTAAAACACGCGCATTGCGGAAATAAGCTGATGAAGGCCTGTGAAATATTTCGCAGGCCTTTTTGCATTCTTCCTCTCTGTCGCAACTCCTTCGGTTTGATGTTCGTCAACTCCGACTCATTCAGTTACTTCCTTACAAGTTCGTAATCTTCAGGACAGCTTGCTGACAGAGAGCACCGCGCATGATGAGCCCATCACTTTTAAAGAAAGTCCGCCATGAGAAACGCTGTCAGAAACACAAGCGCTCGCAAATTGCTGCTTGCCGCAATGGCCATGATGAGTTTGATCGGAAGTTTGCCTGCCCAGGCTGCCGGCGAAACGGTTGAGGTTTTCAAGAGCCCATCCTGTGGCTGCTGTGGCAAATGGGTCGAACACATGCGCCAGGCAGGATTCAAGATGAAGGTCACGGAAGTCAAGGATGTCATCGCGCAAAGAGAGCGCCTGCGCATGCCCACTTCGGTGGCTTCATGCCATACCGCCCAAGTGGGCAAATATGTGCTTGAAGGCCATATACCGGCTGAGGATATCAAGCGTTTGCTGGCAGAAAAACCCGCTGCACTCGGTTTAGCCGTTCCCTCCATGCCGCCGGGTTCGCCCGGCATGGATGGGCCTCAATCCATTCCCTATAACTCACTGCTGGTCAAAGCGGATGGCAGCACCTCCGTTTTTGCCAAGCACTGAATCAAGTGGAGCATGGCGTGAAACACTCATTTCCTGTTCGCCCCCTGGCCTTGCTGATTGTGCTGTTCTGGCAAGCGATGGCATTCAATGCGCAAGCACAAGAGAAACCGGTCGGAGCGGATCTGAACGGTTTGCTTGAGTACGCAAAAGCCCACAACGTTGAATATTCCGCCATGCGTCATGAGGCGGAGGCTGCCGCAGAACGGATAGGCTCCGCAGGGGCCTTGCCTGACCCAAAACTTCAAGTCGAGTTGCGCGACATTACCAAGATGGGTGAGCAGAATCCGACGCTCGATCCTTCTCGGGTTGGCAGTACGCGCTACCTGCTCATGCAGGACTTCCCCTGGTACGGCAAGCGTGATCTGCGCACGGGTGTGGCAACGGCTGAGGCGCGTGCGGCCGAGGGCTTGGTGCAAAGCAACTGGACCGAGCTTTCCGCGCTGATCCGGCAGACCTTTCTCCAACGCTATTTCCTGGACCGCAACGAACGCTTGGTGCAAGAGCAGCTGGCACAGATGGCGCAACTGGAGAAGATCGCCCAGGCGCGTTACGCCGGAGGGCTGACGCCGCAGCAGGATGTGATTCGCGCTCAGCTTGAACAGAACGCCATGCGGGCCGAACTCATTGGCGTCAGCGGGGAGCGGCGTGCACTTGGCGCCAAGCTCAACGCTGTACTCAACCGGCCAACGGCAGCCCCTCTGGAAGCCCCGGGGGAACTGCCCGCCACGCCAAACCGAGAGAAGCTCAACATGGGCGAGTTGATCGAGCGACTACGCAGCAACAACCCGCAGGTTGTTGTCGAAAGTCATCGCATCACAGCCGCTGAGCAAAATCGGGAGCTGACTTACAAGAACCGTTACCCCGACATAAGTCTCGGGGTTTCACCCATTCAGTCCGGCAACCGGATCAATGAATGGGAGCTGATGCTGCAGGTCAATATTCCGTTGCAACAAGGCGCACGTCGCAGCCAGGAGCGCGAAGCAAACGCAATGTTGGCCGCAGCGCGGGCGCGACAGGAAGCAGCCACCCAGCGCCTGTTTGGCGAATTGGCGGAAAACCTGAGCGCTTATGAAACAGCCCAGCAGTCAGAAGAGTTGGTGCGCGGCAGCGTATTACCGCAGTCCGAACTCTCCTTCAAATCTGCACTGGCTGGCTATGAAAACGGGAAAGTCGATTTCGCCACCCTGCTGGAGGCACAGCGCCAGATCACACAAGCCCGCGTTTCGATGCTGAAAGCACAGGCAGAGCAACACCTCAGACTGACCAATATCGAGAAACTGATTGGGGAAGCACTATGAATCGCACGCTTACGTTTGGTCTTGCCACTTTGACGCTCGCCGCCTTGGGGGCGGGGTATTGGCTGGGGGCTCGCCCTGCCGGACACGGGCAACCCGCAGCAGAAATCGGCCAGACTGCCGCAGGCTCGTCCGCCACGGCTCAGCGCAAGATCCTGTATTACCGCAACCCCATGGGGCTGCCGGATACGTCTCCCGTCCCCAAAAAAGACCCTATGGGTATGGATTACATCCCGGTTTATGACGGGGAAGAGCCGGCGGGATCTTCCACTGAACTGAAGATCAGCACAGAGAAAGTCCAGAAATTGGGCGTGCGCACCGAAGCGGCTGCGATGCGTGCGCTGGATCGACAGCTACGCGCGGCAGGCCGGGTGGAAGCGGATGAACGCAAGACTTTCTCCATTTCCCCCAAGTTCGAGGGCTACGTCGAAAAACTGCATGTCAATGTGACAGGGCAAGCGGTCAGCCGAGGACAGCCCTTGTTTGAGGTGTATAGCCCTGAGTTGGTATCGGCACAGCGTGAATACGCGATTGCCGCGCAAGGCGTGCAGGCCCTCAAGGACGGAAACGAAGAAACCCGACGCGGGATGCAGTCACTGGCTGATGCCAGCCTCGCACGCCTGAAGAACTGGGATATTTCGCAAGAGCAGATCAAATCACTGGCCAGTCAGCAAGAGAGCCGCCGCACCTTGACCTTCCGCTCCCCGGTGTCGGGCATCGTTTCGGAGAAGAAGGCCATCCAGGGCATGCGCTTCGAGCCGGGTGAGTCGCTCTACCAGATTACCGACCTGTCTTCGGTATGGGTCATTGCCGATGTGTTTGAGCAGGATATCGGCCAGCTCAAGCTTGGCAGCAAGGCGTCCGTGAGTATCCCGGCTTACCCGGACAAACGTTTCCAGGGGACGGTGTCCTACATCTATCCCAGCTTGAATGCAGAAACCCGCACCATCCCGGTCCGGGTGGAGCTGAGCAACCCACAGTTGCTGCTCAAGCCCGCAATGTTTGCCCAGGTAGAAGTCAGTACGGGCGCAGGTACGCCTGTGCTGACGGTGCCCAACAGCGCTGTGATCGACAGCGGGAAGCGAGCGCTCATACTTGTACAGCGTGCTGAAGGGCGCTTTGAGCCCCGCGAAGTGAAGCTTGGGCTTAGAGGCGAGCAATACACTCAGGTGCTGGAAGGCGTGCAAGCGAACGAAGAGGTCGTGGTAGCAGCGAACTTCTTGATCGATGCAGAAAGCAACCTCAAGGCGGCGATTGGTGGTTTTGGCCACGCAGCGCATGGAGCTGCAGCACCCGGCGCGACAACAGCCCCCGCTGACGCGACCAAGCAGACCGGGCAAGCCAAAGCCGTTGTGCATCAAGCTATCGGCGAAATCGAGTCGATGGACCCGGCGAATATGACTGTGATGCTTAAGCATGAAGCCATTGCTTCGCTCAAGTGGCCCGCCATGAGCATGGAGTTCAAGCTTGCCAATCCAGCGCTCGTCCAAGGCTTGAAGACCGGCCAAGGCGTGGATTTCGAGTTCGTGGAGCGTGCTCCAGGGGAGTACGTCATTACCGGGATGAAGGCGCAAGCAAAGCGTCCTCAGACAGCCCCCGGCAATTCCCATAGCGCTCACTAAGGCGAGGCAAGCATGCTTTCATCCATTATTGACTGGTCGGCACGCAATCGTTTTCTGGTGCTGCTGGGCACTTTGTTCATCATCGTGGCGGGCGCCTGGGCGGTTCTCAAAACCCCGCTGGATGCCTTGCCTGACCTCTCAGACGTTCAGGTCATCGTTTATACCGAATACCCTGGTCAGGCACCTCAGGTCGTCGAAGACCAGGTGACCTATCCGCTGACCAGTGCGATGCTGTCAGTGCCGAAATCCAAGGTGGTGCGAGGCTTCTCCTTCTTCGGAGCATCCTTCGTTTACGTCATCTTCGAAGATGGCACTGATATCTACTGGGCACGCTCCCGCGTTCTGGAGTATCTCAACTTCGCATCCGGCCGTCTGCCCAAGGATGTCTCTCCGCAACTCGGACCTGACGCCACAGGCGTGGGCTGGGTATATCAGTATGTGCTTGAAGGGAAGAACAAGTCCCTGGCCGAGCTGCGCACGATTCAGGACTGGTATTTGCGTTACCAGCTCGCCAAAGCGCCCGGCGTGGCGGAAGTCGCCTCCATTGGTGGTTTCGTCCAGACCTATCAGGTCACCGTAGATCCAGTCCGGCTGCGTTCATACGGGATTCCGCTGGACACCATTACCAAGGTGATCCGCGAATCCAACCGGGATGTGGGCGGCCGGGTAGTTGAAATGGCCGAAACCGAATACATGATCCGGGGCAAGGGCTACCTGCGCGGTATTTCCGACATCGAGAACCTGGTCGTCAAAAGTGAAAAGGGAACGCCGGTCCTTATCCGCGACATCGCGCGCGTCGAGTTGGTGCCTGACGAGCGCCGGGGCGTTGCCGAACTCAACGGTGAAGGTGAGGTCGTGTCCGGCATCGCCATGTCCCGGTATGGGCAGAACGCCCTGGAGGTCATTCACAACATCAAGGAGAAGATTTCAGAGGTCTCCAGCGGGCTGCCGGAAGGGGTCAGCGTGCAAAGCGTCTATGACCGCTCAGACCTGATCCATCGTGCCATTGAAACGCTCAAAGCAACACTGGTTGAGGAGAGCATCATTGTTGCGCTGGTGTGCATCGTGTTCCTGCTCCATGTTCGCTCGGCACTTGTCGCTATTTTCATGCTGCCGGTGGGCGTTCTGATTGCGTTCCTGGCGATGCGATTGCTGGGCATGAACTCCAACATCATGAGCCTTGGCGGAATCGCGATTGCCATCGGCGCGATGATCGATGCAGCCATCGTGATGATCGAAAACGCGCACAAGCATATCGAGCGCCTCAAGCCCGGCGAGTCTCGTGCGGAGGCCTTGATTGCCGCGTGCAAGGAGGTCGGCCCTGCTTTGTTTTTTTCGCTCCTGATCATCACAGTCTCGTTCCTGCCCGTGTTCACGCTGGAGTCTCAGGAAGGACGCCTGTTCTCGCCGCTGGCCTACACCAAGACCTTTGCCATGGCGGGCGCTGCCTTTCTTTCCGTGACCTTGGTGCCTGTGCTGATGATGCTGTTCGTCCGTGGGCACATCATGCCGGAGTCAAAGAATCCAGTGAATCGCTTCCTGATCTGGATCTATCGCCCCGTCATCGCCCTGGTGATGCGCTGGAAGAAAACAACCATCGCCATCGCTACCCTGGCGCTCCTGGCAACCATCTGGCCCGCCTCAAAGCTGGGCAGTGAATTCATGCCCACCCTCAACGAAGGCACCTTGCTGTACATGCCGGCCTCTTTGCCAGGCATGTCGATCACCAAAGCTGCCGAGTTGATGCAGACACAGAACAAGATCATCAAGAGCTTCCCGGAAGTTGCTTCGGTGTATGGCAAGGCGGGACGCGCCAACACCGCAACCGATCCGGCGCCCACCGAGATGTTTGAAACCGTCATCAACCTCAAACCGGAAGCAGAGTGGCGCGACGGCATGACGACGGACAAACTGATCGCCGAACTGGACAAGGCTTTGCAATTCCCTGGGGTTTCAAATGCCTGGACCATGCCGATCAAGGCACGCATCGACATGCTCTCAACGGGTATCCGCACCCCCATCGGGATCAAGGTCTTCGGCAAAGATCTGAATGAGATGGAACGCCTGGCCAAGGAAATTGAGGCAGTCGTGAAAACCGTTCCCGGTACAACCAGCGCCTTTGCTGAGCGAATTACCGGCGGCTTCTACCTGAACATCGAACCTGACCGGCAGCAGCTGGCACGTTATGGTTTGAGTGTGGGCGCGGTGCAGGATGTTATCGCAACGGCCCTGGGCGGAGAAATGGTGACCACGACGGTGGAAGGGCGTGAGCGCTTCGGGGTTACCGTACGCTATCCGCGCGAGTTGCGATCCGATCCGCAATCGATTGCCACCAACGTACTGGTTCCCACCATGGACGGCGCCATGATTCCTTTGGGGCAACTGGCCAAGGTGGAGGTGGCCAAAGGCGCACCCGGCATTCGTACCGAAAACGCACTGCTTTCCGCCTACATCTATGTCGATATCCGTGACCGGGACATCGGCTCCTATGTCAATGAAGCCCGCAAGGCGGTAGCCGAACAGGTTCAGTTCCCTGCCGGCTACTACGCCACCTGGAGCGGTCAGTTCGAATCGATGGAGCGCGCCATCGCCAAGATGAAAGTGGTCGTGCCGGTGACGCTACTGCTTATTTTCTTGCTGCTCTATCTGAACTTTAAACGCCTGACCGAAACATTGATCGTGATGCTCTCGGTGCCTTTCGCCCTGGTAGGCGGCGTGTGGCTGATGTGGGCGCTGGACTACAACATGAGCGTAGCCGTGGCCGTAGGGTTCATTGCGCTGGCTGGCGTGGCCGCTGAAACTGGCGTGATCATGCTGATCTACCTTGACCATGCTTGGGAAGATGTCCGCGCCAAGCGCCTGGCTCAAGGACAAACGCCCACACTGCCTGACCTCTACAACGCCATCATGGAAGGTGCGGTAGAGCGCGTTCGTCCGAAGATGATGACTGTGGTGGCCATCATGGCGGGCTTGCTCCCGATCATGTGGAGCACGGGCACCGGATCAGAGGTCATGAGTCGCATTGCAGCACCTATGGTTGGCGGCATGATCTCCTCGACCCTGCTGACGCTGTGCGTGATTCCGGCAATCTATGGCTTGGTCAAGCAATATGGCTTGCGGAAAGAAAGCCCGAGATAACCTCTTATGAGGAGTGCTTTCTCAGCTCTGGCTACTCCGCCAAGTTTCATGCGGGTCAGCGATTTTGAGCTGTCACGAAGTGCTTATCGCCTGCATTCGTTTGGGTTGGTGGCTCTCGAAATAAATTCGTGCCAAAGTTACGCTGAGCGTGTCTTTATTACGAGAGCCCCATGAACGATGTCGATGTCTATGTGCTGGCAGCAACGCGTGCCAACACGCGTCGCAGTTACGCATCGGCCTTGCGTCATTTCGAGGTGGAATGGGGTGGGTTTCTGCCGGCCACGACGGATAGCGTTGCCCGTTATTTGGCCCAGCATGCCGAACAGTTGTCTATTGCCACGTTACGTCATCGTCTGGCGGCCTTGTCACACTGGCATCAGGATCAGGGGTTTGCTGATCCGACCAAGGCTCCTCTGGTACGCAAGACCTTGAAGGGAATTTCGGCACTGCATCCTGCAAAGCCACAGCAGGCCGTGCCACTGCAGATTGACCAATTGACCCACGCCGTAGCCTGGCTAGATACGGCCATGCTTACGTGCGATCCAGCGGAACGATTACGTTTCACGCGAAACAAGGCTTTGTTGCTGCTGGGGTTCTGGCGAGGGTTCCGCAGCGATGAACTGATCAGCCTGGAAGCGCAAAATGTCGAGCTCGTTTCTGGCCAGGGCATGATCTGTTTTTTGCCACGTACGAAGGCGGATCGTCAGTTGGTCGGGCAGCACTTCAAAGTCCCCGCCTTGTCCCGTCTGTGCCCCGTCACGGCCTACACAGCATGGACAGACTTGGCCGAGATTGAGGATGGACCGGTTTTTCGTGGGGTGAATCGCTGGGGCCACATCAGTACCCAGGGCCTGCACGCCAACAGTATTACGCCACTGCTACGCAGCATTCTGGAGCAGGCTGGATTGTTGTCCTCAGGAGAGTTCAGCAGCCATTCCTTACGCCGAGGCTTCGCAACCTGGGCCAATGACAACGGCTGGGATGTGAGAAGCCTGATGGAGTATGTTGGCTGGAGGGATATGAAGTCAGCCATGCGTTACATCGATACGGCAGACTCCTTTGGACAGCAGCGTATCGAGCAGGCACTGTCAGACGCTTGCGAGTCGGGATCTCGGTAGGGAAAGGTTGCAATGAACGACCGAGACAGAGATGAGGATTCAGCTCCAAAGCCATCCTCGCCTGAAACCAGAAGGCGAATGCGTAAACAGATCTTGGCTGAATACGGCAGTGCTGCACCTGAAATTCTGAAAGAATGGGAAGCAATGGCGCCCATAGGTCTTGAGCGGATTGATGCGCCCACGCCTTCTGCATTTAAAAAAGATGATCTGATGCCAAATGCCACCCCTGCAGGGTCTGCATTAAGGGAACACTGGTTCTCTGTTGCCATTGCAAGACATGTGTTTGAACACCCTGATTTCGGGATTGTGTTCGCACGTGACACTTTCGATCTGACGACTGCTGCGCGTTATGGTTTGCGGCCGATTGTCGTTTACGGCGTTACGGTGGCCGGCGCCGGGCTCCGTCATCTGGTCTTTGCGCCGGCCAACGAGCCTTTATCATTTTTGACCATGCTGCAGAATCTGTGGCGCACATCTCCGGTACTGAGAGGCAGGCCTGATGTGCTGAAGATCAGTCGCAATGTTGATCGCGCATGCCCTGAGCTTGTCGACAACATAAAAAAGCTCGGCGTTCAACTGGCCGTGGCTGACGGAAAGGACAAGCAATTTGCAGCCGTTCTGCGATACACGCACCAAACTGTGCTGGAGATTTTCTGGTCGGTCAGCTTATCCAAAGGAACGATTCTGACCTCTATGGCCGACCTGGATGCTGCCGCATCGAGCCACGCCGCAAGCGATGCGCTGTATCGCTCTCAAGGACGACATCGCTCAGGCCACGAAGCTGCTGAACAGGCGCAGGCGTGGATGGCATTGCCCGTACGTCCGCTCACAACCACGTTGCCTCATGATGTCCCTTGGTTAAGCGGGAAATGGTTACACGCATGGGAAAACGATTTGCCGCCTGCGCCCGCTTTGAAAATGCTTGATTCCAATGGCGTCAAGTTCATGATCCATGATGAAGAACCAATCCTCGATGAGGATGAGTTTCTTCCTCAGGATTTCTACGATGCAGCGAAGAAGGTCAAGCTTCTTGTCGCGAACTGGCCGAATCCACCGGTCGAAATAGCCAAGGCGCTAGGCATTACCTTGCGTGAGTTGAACTGGTTTGCAGGCGCCGAAGCGCCGCTTGCGCAGAGTGAGCGGACCCGGCTGTTGTCCATGCTGGGCGTCGAAAGGAGAAATTTTCACGCTTATTATGATTGTGTCGGGCCTTGCGTATTGGTCGCCAAAAGTCCGTCGGTCACGGAGGCCTATGAAGATCTTTCATGCGGCGGTGATTTAAAATTTTCTTTCGAAGCCCTTCCATGCAAGGGGCTGGCTGACCCAAGCTGGCGATATCTGGTTTTTGGTGCGCATGGCCAACAAATCAGCATCATCATGGTGCCGCGTGGGAGCGCCATTGCGTCCAGAATGGACAAAACCAGCTTCATGAACTTCAGGGGATCACAAGAGGTTCCGACTCACATCTATCAGGACATCGTTGCTTCCTGTGCTCGTGCCTGCCTGCGCCCACAAGACAACAGAAAGGAAATGATGGCTTTCTCTGTCAGGTTTGAAAAACATGCATCCGAGATTAACTGGTAATCCAGGGTTCCGATCACCTACATTGCGGACACCTCAGTCCTGATTCGGCTGCAGGTCGGCCAAGGGTTGCAGCGCTGAAGCGATCTCCAGACAGGTCTCGGCCGTTTGCCGCAGCTCGTCAATGAGTTCCGCAGCAACCTCCCACAAATCTTCAGACGTCGGCTCGCTCAAATTGGCGCCATTGATGACTGTGTGAGCCATGCGATGCAAGCGGAGTATGTCATCCCTGAGTCCGCCATGCGCCTTGAAGCGTTGTGCAACAGGCGTCAGTCGTTCGACGAGCTCCAGCAACAGCGCCGTATCGAAATCCTGCCGCAGACGCGTGAGCGCTGCGGCATCGACATCACCATAAGGCGTGACGGCAAAATCAGGCGTCGGAATCTCCATGCTCATGCCTTCCGTGTCGGTCGCTGCATGTCTTGCACCGACGCGGCGGCTTGCTGAAAGGTTTCATCCTTGATCCACGCTTCAGGCTTGTCTTTGAGCTTCAGGTTGTACTCACCAAAACGCTTCACGTGGGCGACCTGATAGGGACTCAGGAAAGACACATCCTCTTCGGTGATTTTCCAGCCTTCCTTTTGCAAATTGCCGAGCGTGCGCATCATGTCGACTGTGTTCTGCAAGATCAGGGATGAAGCGACCAGATCGTTATAGCGCAGACGTTTCTGCTGTTCGTCGGGTTCGTTCACCGCAATCACATCGCCGCCAAACGACAGCCACTTGGCAAAGCCGTTATAGGACTCGATCTTGTTGGTGTTGGCGGTAATCTCCTGGCGCAATTCACGGCTGCCTACCCACTCCAGCAAGAAGCCGGTGCGGATGACATTCCCCAATTCATGGGCAGCGAAGTACAGACGGTTCTTGCGACTATAGGAGCCCAGCTTGCGCAATAGCGTGGCTGACGAAATTTTGCCGGCGTAGATGGATAACGCCACCTGCATCAGATCCTGCCAATGCCGCTCGATCAGCTTCCAATCCACACTATCGCCAAACAGTCGATTGATGTGCTCGTACTTCACCGATTTGTCCGGCTTGTAAAGAATCAGATTCTTCCAGTTGCGAATGCGCGGCATCAGTTTGATGCCCAGCAGATGCGTAAAGGCAAAAACCGTTGCAGACTGCCCCTGCGTGTCGGCATGTACGGTATCCACATCTACCGACAATCCAGCCTTGAGGAGACCTTCAATGACATAGATGGCCTCCCATACGCCAGGTGGAATGAAATGGCGAAAGTGAGCGATGTAGTTGTTGGCCACGTGACGATAGGCGACAGCGCCCATCTTTTTGTAACGGAAGTGATAACCCGCCAGTAGATTTTCATCATAGAAGTCGTACTGCGTACCATCTGCCGCAACGGTCTTGCCATCCCCCCAGACCTTCGGCAAATCAAGTCGCAGATAAACCTCATTCAGTTCCCGCAGGGCGGTCTCTAGACTGTCCAATGAAAAATGGCGCCGATTCACGAAGGAGAGCATGTGCGCACTGACCTCAGCGGCGCTGTTTTTACTCTTTGCAAGATGCCGAGCGGCCTGACTGGGGCCTAGATTGCAGCCCATAGCAAAAATCGTCATGAGATAGCGTTCGACAGGTTGCTTGAGCTTTGTCTCATTCCCAGACAGTGGGCCAAAATGCCGACTAAAACGCATCCAGTGCTCAATGTTGGTCAGCACATCGAGTACATGCCTGCTGGGCATGCGCTGACTGAGTGCGTTTTGAAGCGCAATGACATGGGTTGGGATTTCCCGCGCAATAGGCTTGCGCAATACGGGCTCCCCATGCGCATTAAGCGCAATATCTCCATGGCACTCTGGAAATTTTGCATCCAAATGCTCAGCTGTTTTTGTCAGATCATTGCGCAGGGTCTCCACAAACTGCGCTGCAGTGTCCGGCAAGCCAACTTTTTCACAGTAGGCCGGCAGTAACGCTTGGCACTCCTCCCATGACAGGAGTTGCTTGCGATAATCAGCAAACTCCTCGGAGCCTTCGATGCAGAGATCTCCCGACCGCAACTCTTCAGCCAAATAAGAAAATACACAGATTTCCAGATTTCGCCGACTGACCCCCAGGCCAAAGCTTTCGGCATCATTCCCATCACGCAGCAATTTGCGCCAACGATCAGACGCAAAGGTGAGGTTGAGGGGTTCATCAATCCACTCGATGCGATGTTTGTCCTGATAGCTCTTGATGACATCCAGCGCGTCAATAAGCGTGCGATCCTGGCTGGTCGGCTGGATGTCCAGCAAATGCACCAAGCGGAAAAGGATGGAGCGGTGGCTTTTGAACTGCTTCCAGACAAGGGGTAAGTAGTTGTTGCCGCTCGTGGCTTGTACCTTGGCGCAGCTTTGCCGGATTGGTTCGGTACCACCTTCAGGCAAAAGGTAGTCACGTATCCTCCCTCCCGCTGCGGCATTGTCTGGCTCCAACTCCAGAATGGTCAGAACGTCGTCAAGCGTACAAATCAGGCGCTCGACCTCCTCACGCTGATTGAAGCGAATCTGTTCGAGGTCGTCTTTAGCGCGCTTATGAATCGTTGCCACACGCCGAAGGAACATTTCGGCGAGCTGGTCACGCGCCCGAACCTGCATGCGGTGGATAAGGGCGACAATCAAGGTATAGCGCTTCGGCTCTGCGCACTCTTTGAGCTCAGAAACATCGTAGTTCATGGCCTGTTCGCAGAAAAAACGGATTTTTGTATCCGAAAATCCTGCAAGCACAACATCCATGTCGCCAATGGATTCTAGCCACTCGAGATGATCGACCAGGATTTCCAAATGTTTGCGTGTAGGGCGGCGAGCCGATTTCTTGAGGTCGTTGAATTCGCTCTGACGATGTTCCAAGTCTGTATCTAACAGCGTTGTAATTGCCTGCCGTTGTGCAACGGTCAATCGTTCTGTCACGACTGCAAACAATTTTGCCTGCACATCTGCATGGGCACGTTCGGCTATCTCATCTAGGGTACGAAAGGCAGGAAGCTCAAAACGTTTGAGAACCAGGTCTTCTATGACCGCGTTAATGATATCTACGCGTTGGTCAAGCAGGAGTGCCGCCTCAGAAGCAAGCTGTTCAGCGATTCTCAGGCCGTCCTCGCCATAGACTGGCGTGACACGTTCAT
Source organism: Uliginosibacterium sp. 31-16 (assembly GCF_030730865.1). Classification (GTDB taxonomy): domain Bacteria; phylum Pseudomonadota; class Gammaproteobacteria; order Burkholderiales; family Rhodocyclaceae; genus Uliginosibacterium. The sequence continues at coordinate 95,598 of NZ_JAVALZ010000002.1, forward strand.
ATTCGCGAACAGCGGCCATGTGTCGATAGATGGTGTGCTTGGCGCTGTAATCGATCAACACCCGCTCAACCATGCCAAGCGAGGCCCGAATGTGTGCAACAACCTCCGGAGGGATTGCCGAGAGGGCAGGGAAATAGCGTAGATGCTGAAAAACTTTAAGAAGCACCATTAGCCCAAGCCGCAATTGCGCGCTTCTGGCACGCGTTGCACCCCAAGCTATCTCGGCCTCGGTTGGCGTGAAATAGCGAAGAAGCTCTGCAGTGCCATAGTTGCTGGCAAACGTCGGATAAGCTGTTCGCTCAATTTGTGCCATTTCCGCTTCTCACTGGACGGGTGGAAGCGACATCATAAAGCCGCCAGCACGGTGACTGCAATTCCAATCCAATCAATCACTTAGGTGGCTGAATGGTGGAATTTCGGCTTCATCCCGGTCATACCCCTACTAGCTGTCTCAGCGTAAGTGACTTTGCTACTGTTCTTTCAGTCTGGACTTTCATCTTCTGCTCCGCTCATGTGTTAGTCGAAATCGAGTATTGTTTCGATCAGCGACAAGACTTCACAGGTGCAGTCACAACCGGTCAGAACAAGGTGTTCAGACGAGTTAGATAGCTCCTGAAGTCAGTTGACATCGAGGAGTGAAAAGACGAAGCTTGAGCCAAGCGGATGGGAGATCGTTCGCTCAATTTCAAAAGGCCTGTGAGTTGGCGCTCGCAGGCCTTTTCCTTTTCAACTCCGGAAACTACGCATCCCCTTTCGTTTCTGATGCATCAGAATTTATGCCGTCCAGATTGACGACGGCCGCTCGTTGCTGTTCAGCCAGCCAGCGCGCAACATCCTTCATCTGTGAATACAGAATAAGCTGCCGGCCAGGACAGCTTTGGAGGCTTTTACCGCCCAGATCCACAGGAAAAACCTGCCCAGCATGCGGATATCTGCTGGTCGAGCAGTTTCAAGGGCGATCTACGGGATCCCGCTATCGAAAGCCAATAGTTCGATGCAGAAATTGCGCACATCTGAATGCCAATGACTGCGCCTGCATCCACTGCGTTGAACGCCGAGATGCTCTCCGCCAACTTGCAGTCAAGAAACGAAGTGAGGCTGTCAAAGCGTTTTGTTTGCAAAGATGGGAGTACTCAGAGCAAAACGTCTCGCCTTGGCAGCTCTCTGCCAGGGAAGCATTCTCTCTCCTTTGCATTATTCGAAGTGGTGGTTGGCTTAGCTCCACCGTTATTGGAGCGACCAACGTGGCCGAACCAAGGCACGCCCCCATCTCGATGGATTTTTGCAACGGCAGCCATGCTGTAAAGGTAATCCAGGCTATCGAAGCGGTAGCTCTCGAATTCGAGGCCATTGTGATCGGCCAAGTGGATGCCGGCCTGGCCAAAGTCCAGACGAGGCAGCAAGTAATAGTCGAGTCCGGCCTGGTTGGTCTCGTCGAGTCGAACCGCTACCGTGATGTCGGGCGTCAGGCTGGTGTCAAAGCGCACTTTCCATCGGCGCCGGCCGTTCTCCAGCAACTGGCATCGGGAGAGCACCAGCGAGACGGTGAACTCGCGATTGACGGTGATCAGGTCAGTTGCCGGGTCACGTACGACCGAGCCACCCACCTCAGCAATCATCCTTTCTGTTTGGCTGACGATCTCCGGATGCAGGCGACGCAAGAACTGATTGACCTCGAGATACTGATAGTCCCGATCCGGCGTAAATCCCACTGTCTGGTAGGCACGAATCAGGCTGCCGAGTCGATGAGCATAGGCTGCCGCCGAGGGCATGCCCTCAGCCTCATTGATGATCAGGCCAGAAAGGTAGCCGTGCTGCTGAAAGAGGCGCCGTAACTTCTCGATTAGCTCCTCATTGCTAAATCGGTGGGCCCGTTCGCGCAAGATGCCCTGCGCCGTGTAGAACAGGCCTGGCAGGACAATGCCTTCGAACGCGCCTTCCTTCTTGATCCACATTTCCGGGTCGTTCACAACCCTTGTTTTCTTGAGTTTGAATGAACGCCAGTTGTAGACGTTGTTGCCGATGTATTTTTCGTTGGAGAGTACTTCGCGCACCGTGGCCCGTGTCCATGCCCGACCCAGATCAGTGGCAATGCCCGTGGTGTTGAGCCTGTCCGCAATCTCCGACTCGAACAGACCATCCTCGACGAACCAGCGGTAGATCTGATTGACGACGGCGATCTCTTCGTCAGGACCAGGCTGCAAGATCACTCGATCGGTTTGCAGGCTTTTCTGCTCGCCACGCGCAAGAAACCCCTTCACGGAGCCAGACTGATCAATGAGTACGCGGCGCAGGCCATAGCCTGCCGGCCCACCCTGGCGGAAACCCAGTTCGATCAGGCGACACTGCCCCGCGAAAACCTTTGCCGACAATTCGCGGCTGTACTCGCCGGCCATCGCACGCTTGACTCCCTTGACGATGGTGGACACAGGAGAGCCGTCGTTCTCGAATTGCTCGGCGCAGTAGGCGACCTGAATCCCGGCACGGCGACAGATATATTCGTAATAGGCGCTTTCGTCCGCGTCCTGAAAGCGCCCCCACCGGCTCACGTCATAGACGAGGATGATCTGAAAGTCGGCCTTGCCGGACTGAACATCCGATATCAGCTGCTGGATAGCCAGCCGACCATCGATGCTCAGACCGCTCTTGCCTTCGTCGGCGTAGGTGCGAACGATTTCGATGTTGCGCCGTGCCGCATACTCTCGAATTTTGTCGCCTTGATTTTCCGTTGAATACTGCTGGTGCTCGGTCGACATCCGCACGTACTGTGCGGCCCGGAACACCGAGCCAGCCCCCGGCGGGTATGGAGAAGGTTCGCTCGTTTGCATAGGCCCGGTCACTCTGTAATTGGAGCTCTCAGGTCCGTCACGCTTTTCAATGAACGCGGAGCCACGCCACGGAGGCGGAACACACAGCCGGAATCATTGTCATGCAGAACATGCGAGAGCCAGTTCGAAATTGAAATTAGGAACGGGTCGCCGGGTTGTCGATCAAGTCCTCTCTTGACACGTCCATCTTGCACGGACACGTCACACAGACCGGCGCGATCTCGACGATCCAGGAATCGGCGCTCCTCCTTGGAAACGCTGGGTTTAGCTTGATGCGGTACAGCCCGGTTGGCAGTGCGCACACGTCCATCTTTGCAAGATTGATGCGTGCCCGATTGGCGTCACGCCGATGCTGCTGCTCGCGGTTGCGCAGCGCATAGTCGGGCTGATCATTCCGGTAGTTGCGCCAGTAATCTTGATTACGCTGCGACCACGCCTGCTGAGCGGCACGCTGGTTTGCCAGGTAATCGGGATCAGACTGGAGTTTGGCCCGCTGCCATTGGCGCTTTCGGGCGCGCTGACAGTCGGGCGCAGAGCAGTACGTTTGATCCGGAATTTGCGGACGGGGTTCGAAAGGATTTCCGCAGCAGGCGCAGGGTTGAGGCATATTTGGGGTCTCCATGCACGCCCCGCATAACAACCCGCACCTTACGCATATGAACTCTCACGACCTTACAGACTTCGGAATGGCGAACACAAACCGCACCGTAGCGTTTTTGTCGTCGTGACGTGAAACTAGGCGTGGATGCCAATTTTGCCTTTTAATGTTTTTTGGATGAAAATCAAAGAAGCGTCGAGAGGCGGGAAACTTTCGAGGCGAAATGGCTATCAACTTAGCCCCATAAAGACAACAGACGAAGCTCGTCGGTCTGCTGTCACAGATACGTCCTAGCGTCTTCAGCTTCTGCCTGCCCCTCGTGGTCTTCGCTTGGGAGCACAGCTGGCGTCCGAACTTCCAGGGCCCGTGCGCCGTAAGCTGATTAAAAGTATTGTTTCGGCATCATCCGCAAAGGGTGATGCCGTTTTTGTTGATGTATTGCTGCGTCGTCTCGCAAGCAAGAGAGGGGCTCGATCGCTAATGCACGCCCCACAGACGCACTTTGCGCAGTTGAACTTTTAGCCTGCCTATAGCTTTCCGTGAGAGTTCATATGCGTAACTCTCGCTGCTAGCTTTTTGTCTTAGTAGGCTTGGCTCTGCTGACAAAGTACATTTTTAGTGCAAAGCCCCTGTTTGGCTCGCGCACAAAGTTTACTTTTCAGTACCGACGTGAATCTGAATGCGTGCAGAATCGAGCATGCTCATGCACTGAAACATGCTCGCTTTGAAAACGGGTCTCAGGAATCAGTCGCTTAGGAAAAGAGAACAGTTCAAGATTCAGTACGGACTACTGTTTAGTGCGCCTCACTGAATCCTGAGCTCACATGGCACAAACCGTATTAGCCGAAGATCTGCGCCCATCCTTGCTTTCCAGCACGCTTGGCTGAATATCTGCCGCCATCCTTGTTTCTGGGTATGCCCATCTAGAGATGCCCGCCTACAGAAGCTCTTCAAGCGGGCATTCCAGATTTTCGTTTGCGTTCCTTGAGAGTCAGCCTACCCGCCAAGCAGCGCCAGCAGCCCAACCTCATCGAGCACCGTCACGCCAAGTTCTTCAGCCTTTGCCAGCTTGGAGCCGGCATCAGCGCCCGCCACCACGTAGTGCGTCTTTTTCGACACCGATCCGCTGACCTTGCCGCCGTGGCGCTCGATCAGTTCCTTGGCCTCGTCACGGCTCATCGTCGGCAGCGTACCGGTGAGCACGAATGTCTTGTCAGCAAACGGCAGCGCGGCGCCGGCTTCAGCCGCCGGCGTCGCGGCCAGCAGTTCGGCGCGGAAGGCAGCGAGCGCCCGCAACTGCGCGCGGTTCTGCTCCTCCGCCAGCCAGGCAGACAGGCTCGCGCCGACTTCCGCCGGCAGGCCGCGCGCGGCGGCCTGATCGGCTGGCAACTCGGCCAGCGCGGCGAGGTCGAGCCCCTGCTCCACCAGTTGCTGGGCGCGGATCTGGGTGAGCTTCGGAATGCGCAGGCCCACCAGCAACGCGGCCGGGCTCAGGCGTTCGGCCAGCCGCGCGACAGGAGCGTGTTCATCGGCCGGTGTCACGCCGGCGGTGAGCAGATCGTCGAGCACCTTTTCGTTGTTCGGCTCGGCGAAGAATTCATGCAGCGACTCGGCCACCACCGCGCCCACATCCGGCAGCGCGGCGAACAGCGCCAGCGGCGCGCGGCGGATGAAGTCCAGCCTGCCCAGCCAGTCCGCCAGCATCTTCGCCGTGGATTCGCCGACGTGGCGGATGCCCAGCGCGAACAAGAGGCGCGCCAGCGGCGGGCGCTTGCTGGCGGCAATCGCGTCGAGCAGGTTCTCCGCCCACTTGGTGGCGATCTTGCCCTGCTGCACGGTCTCCGGCACCACGCCATCGCGCTCGTCGGCGCGGCGCTTCATTTCCAGCAGATCGTCCAGTTTGAGGCGGTACAGATCGGCCGGACTCTTCAGGTAGTCGAACTCGGCCAGCGATTCGATGTAGCGGTCGCCCAGACCGTCGATGTCCATCATCCGGCGCCCGGCGAAGTGGATCAGCGCCTGCACGCGCTGCGCCTGACAGGCCAGCCCGCCGGAGCAGCGCGCCACGGCTTCGCCTTCCTCGCGCACCACGTGGCTGCCGCACACCGGGCACACGGTTGGCATCACAAAATCAGGGAACTCTTTGCCAATGCTGTCGAGCGTAATAACGCGCCCAACAACCTCGGGTATGACATCCCCTGCTCTTCTCACGACAACGGAGCATCCGATCTTCAGATCCTTGCGGCGAATTTCATCCTCGTTGTGCAGGGTCGCGTTGGTGACCGTCACGCCGCCCACGAACACTGGCTTGAGCCGCGCCACGGGCGTCAGCGCACCGGTGCGGCCTACCTGAATCTCGATGTCGAGCAGCTCGGTCAGCATTTCCTGCGCCGGATATTTGTGGGCGATGGCCCAGCGCGGCGCACGCGACACGAAGCCGAGTTCCTCCTGCTGCGCAAAGTTGTCGAGCTTGTAGACCACGCCATCGATGTCGAAGGCCAGACTGTCACGCGCCGCCTCGATACGGCGGTAATAGGCCAGCAGCCCCTCGGCGCCGCGCACCACATCGCGCAGCTCGCACACCGGAAAGCCGCACGCAGCAAGCATCTCCATCGTGGCCCCGTGGGAAGCCAATGCTGGCGCGCCTTCCAGCCGCACCACCGCGTAGGCAAAGAAGCGCAGCGGCCTGCGGGCCGTGATGCGCGAATCGAGCTGGCGCAGGCTGCCAGCCGCCGCGTTGCGCGGGTTGGCGAAGGTCTTCTCGCCCGCCTCTAGCTGCCGTGCGTTCATGGCATCAAAATCCGCGCGGAACATCAGCACCTCGCCGCGCACCTCCAACAGGCTCGGCACATTTTCGCCCTGCAGGCGCAACGGGATGCAGCCGATGGTGCGCAGGTTCTGCGTCACGTCCTCGCCGCTCACGCCATCGCCGCGCGTCGCGCCCTGCACGAACACGCCGTCGCGGTAGATCAGGGTGATCGCCAGCCCGTCGAACTTCGGCTCCACGGCGTAGGCCAGCGGCTCGACCGCGCCCAGCCCTTCGCGACAGCGCCGGTCGAAAGCGATCAGATCTTCTTCTTCAAATGCATTATTCAACGACAGCATTGGCACCACATGCGTCAGCTGATTAAAACCTGCAAGTGGTTCGCCACCAATTCGCTGGGTTGGTGAGTCATGACTGATCAGCTCGGGATGCGCTATTTCGAGTGCTTGAAGCTCACGAAACAACCGGTCGTATTCAGCATCCGGGACCAGGGGTGCATCAAGCACGTAATAGGCATGTGCGTAATGATTCAGCGTAGCCCGCAACTCATTGGTGCGAGCCACGTCATCCGCCTGCGAAAAAAGATCCATACCAGAGCCTGTCAGGCAAATAGCCGCAGCGCGATTTCGCCACCCGCCGGCATTGATTGGCGCTCCATCTGCAGCTCGAACTGGGCAAGCTGACTGCGGATCAGACCGATGGAGCGATCTGACAGTGCGGAACGGTTATCGTCCACCACAGCACCGTCAAGCGAATCGGCGAGATGCTGCGCCAGGGTCACCATGCGATCGAAAGCAAGTACCGGGGCGGCAACGCGAGGCATGTCGAGCACCAGACTCAAGCCGTGCGTCTGCAAATGCCGCAGTTGCTCGCCGGAAAACGGCACTGATTCCTGATTGGCGAGAACGAACAGGGTTTTCCCCGCTTCATCCAGTGCGTGATAAGTCCCGTCGGTACCTAGCTGCAAGCCAGCAGCTTCTGCCAGGCCGCGCAGTTTGGTTCCGGCAAAACTGGTCTTCTGGGCAATGACATTAACCGCGATCTGCACATCCACTTCAGAGCAAAACCGGTCAATTTCCTCGGCATGCCCGAGAACCTCCGTGCGTGCAGGCAATCGCGGTACGGCCAGAAACTGTTCGCAGACCCGCTGCAATTGCTGATAGAAGCGATCCAGTTCGCTTTCGCTGACGGAGCCGCGCCGGTCGACCAGCTGTAGCGTGACGCAAGCGCGGTTGATGCTGCCGGGCGTGCGTGCATCGATCAGGAACCAGTTGCTGTCAAGGTCACTCCAGCCATACCACTGCAGGCGACGAGTCACCCCGGCCAAGACCTCTTGTGCGGCGGAAAACAAGGCTGCCGCAGACACGCCGGCAGGAGCTTCGATACTCACGGCACAGTCAATGGCCTGATCCTCGAAACCAAGAACGGGTTCCTGCACCCGCTGGGAGCTCTGGCTGCTGCGTACCGGCTTGACGGGCAGTGGAATGGCCGGAGCCGGATCGCTCTGGAGCGGACGCAAGCCGGGTTCCATGCGCCCTCCCGGCGCGGGAGGAATGACGGGTTCTACATCACCGTCGAGCAACACGTCATGATGATTTGAGCGGAAGGCTTGTTCGGCATGCTTGCGTGCCTTGCGCTCCTGCCACAGGTTGTAGATCACCAGCCCGAGGATGGCGAGAATTCCCAGACCGATCAGGCTGTATTGCAATTCGTTTCCGGACATCATGTGTGGTCGTCAGTATGAGTTCGCAAAGGAAGGCAGCGCATTATGGCATCAAGCCGCTTCGGGCTGTGCCAGCTTAAGGGCAGCTTCAATATCCACTTCAACCACACGGGAAACCCCCTGCTCCTGCATGGTCACGCCGATCAGCTGCTGGCCCATTTCCATGGTGATCTTGCTGTGACTGATGAAGATGAACTGGGTGACGGCCGACATGTGCTTGACCATCTCGCAGTAACGCTCGGTATTGGTGTCGTCCAGCGGGGCGTCGACTTCGTCCAGCATGCAGAAAGGAGCCGGGTTGAGCTGGAACATCGCGAACACCAGCGCGATGGCGGTGAGGGCCTTTTCACCACCGGAGAGCAAATGGATCGAGCTGTTTTTCTTGCCCGGCGGCTGCGCGACAATCTGCACGCCCGCATCCAGCAAGTCGTCGCCGGTCAGCACCAGCTCGGCCCGGCCGCCACCGAAGAGGCGCGGGAACAGTTCGCTGAAATGGCGGTTCACCGTGGCGTAGGTTTCATTGAGCTGCTCGCGCGTGTCCTTGTCGATGCGGCGGATGGCGTTTTCCAACGTGTCGATGGCGCGCATCAGATCATCGAACTGCATGTCGAGGAAGTTCTTGCGCTCCTTGGCGGAGTCCAGCTCGGCAAGTGCGGCAAGGTTAACCGCGCCCATTTCGGCGATCTCACGGCCCAAACGACTGACCTCGCGGGACAGTGCCAGTTCGCGGATCTCGGCCATCACCGCCTCATCCAGCGCAAGCACTTCAGCCCCCAGTTCGCCCAGGCGCTCGGCGGCCTGGGCGCTGCCCAGCTCGGCGGCCTGGAGTTTCAGGCGCAGGTCGGCGAGCTGATCACGCATTGGCGCCAGCGTCTGCTCGCTGGCATGCCGACTGGCCTCCAGGGCCTTGAGCTGCTGGCCGATTGCTTCCAGTTCTTCGCGCCGCTGGGCAACAACAGCTTCACGCGTCCGGCGCAGGTCCAGCGCGGTTTGTAGCGAGGTCTGCAAGGCTGAGTCATCCAGCGCGCCCTGCTCCTCGCTGAGCTGGCTGCGTTCGACGGCTAATTTTTCGAGCTGAGCCTGCGCCAGCGCTGCCGTACGATTCAGTTCGTCGAGCTTGGCGTTGCCTTCCCGGACGGCAAGTTCGGCCTCATGGCGGGCGTGCTGACAGCTTGCCAATGCCTCGCGAGCAGTCCGCAGAGCCGCTTCTGTATTGGCTGTACGGGCCGATGCCTGAAGAGCGGCGTCCTGCAAGGCTTCCAGCCGCTCCTCCGCGGAGAGGCGCGCCAGTTCAGCCTCTTCGAGGTGGGCATGTTCCACGCCTTCAAGGCGCAACAGTTCGGCGGCTTCGCGCGCCAGCTGCTCGATACGCTCGACGTGACGTGCCTGCTCCTGCTGAACCTTGACGAAAGCCAGCTGACGTTCATGCAGACGGGACTGGAGTTGCTGCTGCACGCGGCGTGTGTCACCCAGCGCGGCCTGTAGCGTCTTCACGTCTTCCTCATCGTCAGCAACGCGGCTGTGGAGCTCTTCCAGCGCCGCTTCCGCAGGCAGGATGGCATGCTCCAGGGTTTCGATCTCGCGCTGACGCTCGATCGCGCCGTGCGTGCCGGCGTCCGGCGCAAACAGGCTCAGGGAACTGGCGCCGAGAATCTGGCCGCTGCGGCTGACCAGCAGCACGCCCGAAGGCAATTCACGTTCGCCGTCCAGCCAGGGCGTAATGTCATCCACGGCATACACGCCATCCAGCCAGTGCGCGAGGTGTGGCGCAAGCTCTGCGCGCTGGCAGCGGACATGTTCTTCCAGCAAGCTAGCGGTGAATGGCGTTCCCCGTGGCGCGGGCGGCTGACCTTTGCGCAGCAGCACAATGCTCGACGGCGCGGCCTGCGCCGTCACGGCAGCGAGATCGCCTGTCAGCGGACCGATCGCGGCAATGCGTTCGCGCAAAACAGCCTCTACCGCCAGCTCCCAGCCAGCATCAACCTGCAGGGATTGCCAGACCCGGGCTTCATCGGCCAGCCCGGCGGCACGCAACCAGCCGGCCAGGTCGCCCTGGTCGCGCAAGCTGGATTGCAGCCCGCGCAGGGCATCGAGCCGGGCACGTTGCTGCGTAAGCGCACTGGACGCGGCTTGCAGGGCAGCCTGCCCGGAGAGCAAGGCTGCTTGCGCTTCTTCGAGCTGCTCTTGCTGGCTGCCCAGCAGGAGTTCGGCTTCCTGTTGCTGGGCAACGAGCTCGGCAACTTCGAGTTCGAGCGCGGCAAGGGCGGCTTCATCTTCCGGGCGCAGGCCAGCACGCTCGGCTTCCATGCGGCTGCGGCGCTGGGCCAGCGCTTCCAGCGCACGTTCGCTTGCGATGCGCTTGGTGTCTTCCACGCGAACGTGCTGCTCTATCTGGCTCAGCGACCGGCGCGTCTCTTCCAGGGCGGCCAGCGCGTCGCGCCAGGCGTCCTCGGCTTCGGGCAGACGCTCTTCAGCTTCCGCCACCTGCAGCAGGCTCAATTCCAGCTTTTCATGGGCGATCGCCCCCTGTTCGATGCGAGCTTCCTGCTCGGCCAGCGAGCGATTCAGGCGTTCCTGCCACAGCGTTTCATCGGCCAGCAGTTGACTGCCGCGCTGGGTGATGCGGGCGTGCGTGTCGCGCAGGCTGCGCAACTCGCTTTCGATGCGCGTAACTTCGTTGGCGATCGTGAACACGTCGCCCTGCGCCGCACTGACCGCTTCGGTGTGCACCACATGCGCCTCACGCGCCAGGGTGATGTGCGTTTCGGCTTCGATGAGTTTGTGGTTGTTCTCTTCCAGCGCAGTCTGGGTCTGGGCGATGGCTTCGCGCAGCTGAGTCTGTTCGCGTTGTGCTGCCGTGTGCTTATAACGCCAGAGCAGCACCTGTTTCTGCGAGAGCTGCGAGGACAGATCCTTGTAACGCAAGGCAATCTCTGCCTGTGCCGCGAGTTTATCGATCTGCTGACCGAGCTCGGCACGGATATCTTCGACGCGGGCCAGATTGTCACGTGCGTCCGACAGGCGCCCTTCCGTCTCGCGCCGGCGCTCTTTGTATTTGGTGATGCCGGCGGCCTCTTCGAGAAAGGCGCGGACCTCTTCCGGGCGGGCTTCGATGACCCGCGAAATCATGCCCTGCTCGATGATGGCGTAGGCCTTGGGGCCCAAGCCGGTGCCGAGAAAGAGGTCGATCACGTCCTTGCGGCGCACCGACACGTTGTTGATGAAGTAGTCCGAACCTCCGTTGCGGTCGACCTGACGCTTCACCGAAATCTCGGCGTACTGCGACCACTGCCCGGCAGCGCGCCCTTCGGCGTTGTCGAAGATCATCTCGACGCTGGCGCGCGATACCGGCTTGCGCGTGGTGGAGCCGTTGAAGATCACGTCCGCCATCGATTCGCCACGCAAGGCTGAGGCGCGCGACTCGCCCAGCACCCAGCGAACGGCGTCGATCACATTGGATTTGCCGCAGCCATTCGGGCCGACGATGCCCACGAGTTGACCCGGCGTAAGCACCGTGGTCGGGTCGACAAAGGATTTGAATCCGGCGAGTTTGAGCTTGGAAAGGCGCACGTTGCGAAACGGAAACAGGGTTCAGGGCGAAAGGACAGCCCGGCTAAGGGCGGGCTATAATACCACCCCTGATCCGGCCGTCATTGCCCGCAACCAAGCGCAGCAGCGGCAACACAACGATAAAGCGAAACTGATCTTGAACCCGTTGCTTGACCGTCTTCAGCCCTACCCTTTCGAGAAGCTGCGCGCCCTGTTTTCAGGCGTAAAAACGCCGGATTTGCCGGCCATTCGCCTGTCCATAGGGGAGCCACAGCACGCCACGCCAGATCTGATATTCAAGGCGATGACTGAAGCTTTTTCCGGGCTGGCGGTGTATCCGACCACAGCAGGTTCGGACGAGTTGCGTCAAACCATTGCCGGCTGGATTGCGCGTCGTTATGCGCTGCCGGAAATCGATTGGGCTACTCAAGTATTGCCGGTGAATGGTTCGCGCGAAGCCTTGTTCAGCTTTGCCCAGGCCGTGCTGGACGCCAGCCGCCCGGCGCCCTTGGTGGTCTGCCCCAACCCTTTCTACCAGATCTACGAAGGCGCAGCCTTTCTCGGTGGTGCACAGCCGGTATTCCTGAACCAGACGCCGGAAAACAACTTCGGCTTCGATTGGGAGTCGCTCTCCGAAGCCGAATGGGCCCGGGTGCAACTGCTCTTTGTCTGCTCGCCAGGCAATCCGACCGGCCGGGTCATGAGTCTGGATGAATGGCGCGAACTGTTTGCGCTTTCCGACAAGTACGGCTTCGTGATTGCTTCGGATGAGTGTTATTCGGAAATCTATTTCGACGAAGCGAATCCTCCGCTGGGCGCGCTGGAAGCAGCCCACAAGCTAGGGCGCAAGGGCTTCCCGCGACTGGTGGTGTTTTCCAGCCTGTCCAAACGTTCCAACGTGCCGGGCCTGCGCTCGGGCTTCGTGGCGGGGGATGCGAAGGTGCTCGCCGGCTTCCTCAAATACCGCACCTACCACGGCTGTGCGATGAGTGTGACGGTGCAGGCCGCCAGTATCGCAGCGTGGAAGGATGAGACGCACGTACAAGCCAATCGTGCCATGTACCGCGAAAAATTCGACGCACTGGTGCCGATGCTCTCGCCCGTGCTGGGCGTTTCGCGACCGGACGCAGGCTTTTATCTGTGGGCAAAGACTGCCGGGGACGACACCGCCTTTGCCCGTGATCTTCTGGCCGCAACCCATGTCACCGTGTTGCCCGGCCAGTATCTGGCGCGCGAAGCGCATGGGCGCAACCCTGGGCAGGGTTTCATCCGTATAGCGCTGGTTGCTTCCAGGCAGGAATGCCTGACTGCAGCCCAGCGAATCGTCGGTCATCTGAAGTGATTTTTCCAGTTCGTTAATTTCATCAGGAATCAACATGTCCCAACACCCGCTGCAGCCCCTTATCGAAGAAGCTTTTGAACGTCGTGCTGACATTACTCCGACCTCCTTTGACCCGGTTCTGGGCAAAGCCATCGAGGAAGTCATTGCCGAGCTGGATTCTGGCCGTCTGCGTGTTGCCGAAAAGATCAATGGCGAATGGGTGACCCATCAGTGGCTGAAAAAAGCCGTGCTGCTGTATTTCCGTACGCATGACAATGCAGTGATGGAAGGCGGTTCGGTGCGCTACTTCGATAAGGTGCCGACCAAGTTTGCCGATTACTCCGAGGCTGACTTCCGCGCCGGCGGCTTCCGTGTGGTACCAAATGCCGTCGCCCGCAAAGGCAGCTACATCGGCAAGAACGTGGTCCTGATGCCTTCCTACGTGAATATCGGTGCTTATGTGGATGACGGAGCCATGGTCGACACTTGGGCCACCGTAGGCTCCTGCGCCCAGATCGGCAAGAACGTGCATCTTTCTGGCGGCGTCGGTATCGGCGGCGTGCTGGAACCCTTGCAGGCCAATCCGACCATCATCGGCGACAACTGCTTCGTCGGCGCCCGCTCCGAAGTGGTGGAAGGCGTGATTGTGGAAGACAACTGCGTGATCTCGATGGGCGTCTACATCGGCAAGAGCACCAAGATCTACGATCGCGCCACCGGTGAAGTCAGCTATGGCCGTATCCCGGCAGGCTCGGTTGTGGTCTCTGGCAATCTGCCCTCGGCAGATGGCAAGTATTCGCTGTATTGTGCCGTGATCGTCAAGAAGGTCGACGCTCAGACACGTTCGAAGACCTCCATCAACGAATTGCTGCGCGACTAAGCTTAAGAATGAAGGGGGCCCGAGAGGCCCCCTCTTGAATCCGGGAGACGCTTCATGATTTTCGACAAGCTGTTCCAGTTGATGGCCGAGCGTCGCGCTTCGGACATTTTCGTGTCCGCAGGTGCGCCGATCCACATCAAGATCGACGGTGTTGTTCTGCCAATCAATCAGCAGGTCATGGATCCCGCCGTAATCCAGCGCATGGCTTACGAGATCATGAATCCCGAGCAGATCGCGATTTTTGAACGCGCCCGGGAACTCAACATTTCCTTCAGCCGTCGTGGTTTGGGAAATTTCCGGATCAACTTTTTCTGGCAGCGCAACAGCGTCAGTATCGTAGTGCGTTACATCCAGGGCGAGATCCCGGCACTGGAGTCCCTCAGTCTGCCGCCGGTTCTCTACGATATCATCATGGAGAAACGCGGATTGGTGCTGGTTGTAGGTGCCACCGGTTCCGGCAAGTCGACAACCATCGCGTCGATGCTGGACTACCGGAACTCACACGTATCGGGTCATATCCTGACCGTGGAAGATCCGATCGAGTATCTGTTCCGCCACAAACGCTCGGTGATCAATCAGCGCGAAGTCGGTTTTGACACCCACTCCTGGAATGACGCGCTGAAAAACGCCATGCGTCAGGCGCCGGACTGCATCCTGATCGGCGAAATCCGCGATCTGGAAACCATGAAAGCCGCCATTTCATATGCGCAGTCGGGTCACCTTGTGCTGGCCACGCTGCACGCCAACAATGCACACCATGCCCTGAACCGGATCACCAGCTTCTTTCCGCTGGAGAACCGCCCCCTGCTCTTCCTTGACCTCGCCGTGTCCCTGCGCAGCGTCGTCTCGCAGCGCCTGGTTAAGAAGCCCGACGGTGCGCGCGTGCCGGCAGCCGAGATCCTGATGAACACCCGGCATATTGCCGAGCTGATTGAGCGCGGCGAGTTCGGCGATGTGCGCGAGGCCATGGAAAAATCGCTGGCACCGGGCTCGCAGACCTTTGAGCAGGATCTTTTCCGTCTGTACCGATCCGGGGTCATTACCCTGGAAGAGGCGCTGGCCAACTCGGATTCGCCCACAAACTTCTCATGGCTGGTCAACAACGCACCCGCTGAAGGTGAGAGCACTGCTCCCAAAGCGCCCTCACAACTGGACAGCATCGTCGAGTTTGAACCTGCCGAAGATGATGGAGCCTCCTTCAGTTCATTCACCCTGCACATGGATGAAGCGGGCTGAAACGCCTTCCTGTCACTGACTTTTGCGGCGCCCCGGGCGCCGCGCGCATTTGAAAGCCCTGCATGCACGAGCACGACTGTAACGAAAATTGTGATCATGATCATCACGAACACTCCCCGCTTGAGGAGCTTGTCACCGTACGCGATCTGATCCGCTACGCCACCAGCCAGTTCAACCGGGCCCATCTTTTCTTCGGGCACGGAACAACCGATGCCTTTGACGAAGCGGTCTATCTCGTTCTGCATACCCTGCACCTGCCGATCGACAGGCTGGAGCCCTTCTTTGACGCCTGTATTCCGACGGCCGAACGCGCCGAGGTACTGGAGATCATTGAACGCCGGGTCAATGAGCGCATCCCGGCCGCTTACCTGACCAAGGAAGCCTGGCTGGGCGACTTCCGCTTCTACGTGGACGAACGGGTGATCGTGCCACGCTCCTTCTGCTTCGAACTGCTCGAAGAAGGATTCGAGCCCTGGATTCGCGAACCAGCGGCAGTTACCCGCGCACTGGATCTGTGCACCGGGAGCGGCTGCCTGGCGATCCTGCTCGCGCATCACTTCCCGAATGCGCAGATTGATGCGATCGACCTTTCCGATGATGCACTGGACGTAGCCAGCCAGAACGTAGCGGATTACGGATTGCAGGACGTGGTACGCCTGATCAAATCCGATGTGTTTGACGCGCTGGGTGATGAGCGCTACGACCTGATCCTGAGCAATCCGCCCTACGTGACTGAAGAATCCATGCAAGCCCTGCCGGATGAGTATCTGCACGAGCCACGCATGGCCCTGGCCGCCGGTGACGATGGCATGGACATCGTGCGGCGCATCATTGGCGGTGCACGGCGTCATCTGAGCAGTGAAGGGATTCTGGTCGTTGAAGTCGGGCACAACCGTGATTTGGTTGAAGCGGCCTTCCCGCAACTCGAATTCGTCTGGCTCACCAACGCCAGCGAAGAGGAAAAAGTTTTCCTTTTGCGCGCGGATCAACTAATCGAGGCTTGAGGACTGCCCCGGCAGCCTGCTTCGTGAAATCGCGTAGAATCCGCCAGTCAGGATTGTTCATCCGCTGAACAATCCTGACTGGCGGCAAGCGCAGCGATGTAGCAAACCTTTATTTGGGCGTTCTTCTGCCGATAAGAGTTGAGGACTGACACAAACACGTGTGAAATGACATGGCTACCGATAGACCGATCCTGCTGGTTGAAGACAATCCGGATGATGAAGCGCTGACCCTGCGGGCCTTCAGCAAGAACAAGATCACCAATCAGGTTGTCGTGGCGCGCGACGGGATTGATGCTGTCGAGTATCTGTTTGGGATGGGGCGGCACGCTGGCCGCGACACCTCCGTACAGCCCGCGGTGGTATTTCTCGATTTGAAGCTGCCGCGCATCGACGGTCTCGAAGTGCTGCGCCGTATCCGCGCCGACTCACGCACCGCCCTGCTCCCGGTGGTCGTCCTGACAACTTCGCGTGAGTTGCAGGATATTCAGGAGGCCTATAGCCTCGGCGCCAACAGCTATATCCGCAAACCGGTGGATTTCGAGCGCTTCCTGTTTACGGTCGGGCAACTCGGGCTGTACTGGCTCAGCCTCAACGAGCTGGCTGACTCCCGCCCGGACTGATTCGGCTAGGCCCGAAAAGCCGCATGCACACTTGCTTTGCGAGGAGCATGCTTCGGGAGGCTTGTTTCACGCGCGTCTTCGATGGGAGCGCCCTGAAATCCATGCCAGTAGCGGCTTCCCGAAGGGATGCCCTCACGCAGCGGCGAATGACTTATTCAAGCTCTTCGATCCACGCGCCCTGAATCGCCTCCAGGATGCGTTCGCCGCAATGCTCGGGTTTGTCGTCAAATCCGGGCAAGGCTTTCACCCAGTTCATCAGGTCGACAAAATTGATGCGTGCCGGATCGACATCGGGATGCGTATCGACCAGCGCAATGGCTATTTCCAGCGTATCGGTCCACTTCATTTTTTGCCCTCGCTGACCATGTTGATGGTGTAACGCGGAATCTCGACCACCAGATCGGTGTCCGTCACCACGGCCTGACAGGACAGGCGGGATTGCGGCTCAAGGCCCCAGGCCTTGTCGAGCATGTCTTCTTCCAGCTCGTCGGCGGACTCCAGCGAATTGAAGCCTTCGCGCACGATGACGTGGCAGGTGGTGCAGGCGCAAGATTTTTCGCAGGCGTGCTCGATCTCGATATCGTTGGCCAGCAAGGCGTCACATACGGTCTGGCCCGGCTCGGCCTGAATCACCGCGCCATCGGGGCAGAGATCGACATTGGGCAGAACGACAATCTGGGTCATATGGGTACTCTCCTACAATGGCAAGGCATCAATGCGGTTACCCGTCAGTGCCTGGCGGATCGCCTTGTCCATGCGGCGCGCAGCAAGCTCTCCGGTGCTGGCAGACAAGGCATCAATCCCCGCCTTGATGGCAAGGTGATCGTTACCCAGATTCAACTCGCCAAGCCGCTTGATGGCGGCTTCAATGCCGGCCTGCTCATTGGAGCTCAGCAGCCCGGCATCTTCAATAAGTGCCTGGCGGGCCGCTTCAATCAGACGCTCGGCTTCAACCTGTTGCTCGCGCAGGGCACGGGCCTGCATGTCTTCCGCGGCGTGTTCGAAACCGGCTTTGAGCATGCCGGTGATTTCATCATCCGATAAACCATAGCTGGGCTTCACCGTAACGTGGGATTCCACGCCGGTAGTCTGTTCACGGGCCGAAACCGACAGCAATCCATCCGCATCAACCTGAAAGGTCACACGAATGCGTGCGCCGCCTGCCGGCATGGGCGGAATGCCGCGCAGCTCGAAGCGCGCCAGCGAGCGGCAGTCCTGCACCAGTTCGCGTTCGCCCTGTACCACATGAATGGCCATGGCGCTCTGGCCGTCCTTGTAGGTCGTGAAATCCTGCGCCTTCGAAACCGGGATGGTGGAATTGCGCGGGATGATCTTTTCGGTCAGTCCGCCCATCATCTCCAGGCCCAGCGACAAGGGGATCACATCCAGCAGCAGCCAGTCCTCGCCGGGGCGACGGTTGCCGGCCAGCACATTGGCCTGGATTGCGGCTCCAATCGCCACGACCTTGTCCGGGTCTATATCCGTGTAGGGCTCGCGCCCGAACATCTTTGCCACCGCGCTGCGTACATGCGGCATGCGCGTGGCGCCGCCAACCAGCACCACAGCCTGGATGTCTGCGACCTTGAGCGCGGCATCGCGCAGGGCTTTGCGCACCGGCTGGAGGGTCCGTTCGACCAGTGCCTGCGTCAGTTCATGAAATTCGCCAAGCGTAATCGTGACATCCTTGATGCCATCGGCAGCCACCGGTACGCGTGCCACGCATTCTGCCGAGAGCGTCAGCGCCTCCTTGACGCGGCGTGCCTCAACTAGCAAGGCGCGCGATTTGGAGCAATCCAGATCCACACCGCTGGCTTTTTTGTGCAGCCAGGCGGCCAGTGCCTCATCGAAATCATCCCCGCCAAGCGAGGAGTCGCCACTGGTCGCCATGACTTCGAAGACCCCACGCGACAGACGCAGAATCGAGAAATCGAAGGTTCCTCCGCCCAGATCATAGACTGCGTAGATGCCCTCTGCGCCTTCATCCAGACCGTATGCAATGGCTGCCGCAGTCGGCTCATTGAGCAGACGCAGCACATTAAGGCCAGCCAGACGCGCCGCATCCTTGGTCGCCTGGCGCTGGGCATCATCGAAATACGCTGGCACCGTGATCACGGCGCCCACCAGCTCATCCCCCAGCGAAGCTTCTGCCCGCTCACGCAATACCCTGAGAATCTCAGACGACACCTCTACCGGCGTGCGCTGCCCCGCGACGGTATTGATGCGCACCATGTCGCCGGTATCGACCAGGTCATAGCGCCCACGCATCCCCGCATCCGCATCCGCCAGACCACGCCCCATCAGGCGCTTCACGGAGGCAATCGTGTTGCGCGGATCAATTGTCTGGGCAGCCAGGGCGGCCTGCCCGACGATGGTTGAGCCATCTTTCTGATAACGCACCACGGAGGGCAGAATGATGCCGCAACCATCACCGGCCAGGCATTCCGGCACGGCATGACGGATGGTCGCCACCAGTGAATTGGTCGTACCCAGATCGATACCTACCGCCAGCCGTTGCTGATGCGGATCAGGGGATTCTCCCGGTTCGGAGAGCTGCAGAAGAGCCATCAGTTTTCCAGTAAAGCCAGTGCTTCGTCGATTTCGCGACGCAATTTTTCCATGAACATGAGGCGACGTACCAGCTCCGAAGCCTGAACCAAATCGACTTCTTCATCGATCGCATGCTTCACGTCGTCCAGCATGACGCGTTCGTCGCGTGCCAGATCCCGCTCCAGACGCTGCAAGGCCTCGGCGTCGTCAGCGGCCTCTTCGACCGATTCGCGCCACTCCATCTGCTGCATCAGGAAAGCGTGCGACATGCCATTGTTGCGCTCGGCGTCGATCTCGACGCCACGCCGACTCAGCAGATAGCGGGCACGTGCCAGTGGATTTTTCAGGGTACGGAAAGCCTCATTGGCCAGCGTAGCCCATTGCATGGCTACACGGCGTTCTGCCTCTGGGCGATGAGCAAAGCGATCAGGATGGACCTGTGCCTGTACGTTCCGGTAAGCGACTTCCAGCTGAGCCGGGTCGATGGCAAAACGCTCAGGCAATCCGAAAAGCGAGAAGTACTCTTGCATAAGGGAAGTCGGGGCAAGCACGGGTTCTGTTTACGGCAAAGGACGCAGAGTTGCGTAAAGGTCCGCTAATGAAAAGCCTTGTACTGGCTTCCCTTGCGATGTGCAGCACTCCTTTGCGCCCCTGGCGACAAGGTCTTTTCAAGCCTTGCTCCCAAGGCGTTTTCTAAACGTTGAAGCTCTCGCCGCAGCCGCAGGCATCCTTGACGTTCGGATTGTTGAACTTGAAGCCTTCGTTAAGGCCTTCACGAGCAAAGTCGAGTTCCGTTCCATCAAGATAAGGCAGACTCTTCGGATCTACCATGACCTTCAGGCCCTGACTCTCAAACACAAGATCGTCAGTTTCGGCAGCATCTGCGTACTCCAGCTTGTAAGCCATGCCCGAGCATCCGGAGGTTTTGACCCCCAGACGAATGCCGATGCCCTTGCCGCGTTTGGCGAGGAACTTGTTGATGTGCCGCGCAGCGGCTTCAGACAGGGTAACAGCCATGATTCAGCTCACTTGTTGTCGTGCTTTTTGCGGTAATCCTCTACTGCCGCCTTGATCGCGTCTTCTGCGAGGATCGAACAGTGGATTTTAACCGGCGGCAGTGCCAGTTCTTCGGCAATCTGCGTATTTTTGATGTTCAGCGCCTCATCAAGGGTTTTGCCCTTCACCCATTCGGTGACGAGCGAGCTCGACGCAATGGCCGAACCGCAGCCATAGGTCTTGAATTTGGCGTCTTCAATCACGCCAGCCTCATTGACCTTGATCTGCAACTTCATCACATCGCCGCACGCCGGAGCTCCGACCATACCGGTGCCAACCAGAGCGCCATCATCCTTGCTGAAGGAACCAACGTTACGTGGATTCTCGTAGTGATCCAGAACTTTTTCGCTATATGCCATTTTTTCGCTCCTGCCAGATTCAGTGTGCAGCCCACTGCACGGTATTCAGATCAACGCCTTCCTGCACCATTTCCCACAGCGGCGAAAGTTCGCGCAGCTTGCCGATCTTCTTGTGCAGCAAGTCGATGGTGAAATCGATTTCTTCTGCAGTCGTGAAACGCCCGATCGTGAACCGGATCGAACTGTGTGCCAGTTCGTCGGAGCGTCCCAGCGCCCGCAGCACGTAGGAAGGCTCCAGCGACGCGGAGGTGCAGGCAGAACCACTGGAAACAGCGATATCCTTCACCGCCATGATCAGGGATTCGCCTTCGACATAGTTGAAGCTGATATTCAGGTTGTGGGGTACGCGGTGCGTGATGTCGCCGTTGACAACAGTCTCCGGGATATCTGAAAGCCCTTTGAGCAAACGATCGCGCAGAGCGCCGATACGTTTGTTCTCTTCAGCCATTTCTTCGCGGGCAATGCGGAAGGCTTCGCCCATGCCGACGATCTGATGCGTGGCCAAGGTGCCGGAACGCATGCCGCGCTCGTGGCCACCGCCATGCATCTGTGCCTCGATGCGCACGCGCGGCTTGCGACGCACGTACAGGGCGCCGATCCCCTTGGGGCCATAGGTTTTGTGGGCCGAGAAGGACATCAGATCGACCTTGAGCACAGCCAGGTCGATGTCGACCTTGCCGGTTGCCTGTGCCGCATCCACATGGAAAATGATCCCGTGCTCGCGGCAGATTTCGCCCAGTTCGGCGATGGGCTGAACCACACCGATCTCGTTATTCACGAACATCACCGAAACGAGGATGGTATCGGGACGCAAGGCCGCCTTGAACACATCCAGATCCAGCAGGCCATTTTCCTGCACATCCAGATAAGTCACTTCAAAACCCTGGCGCTCCAGCTCACGCATGGTGTCGAGCACCGCCTTGTGCTCCGTCTTCACGGTAATCAGGTGCTTGCCCTTGCCTTTGTAGAACTGGGCGGCTCCCTTGATGGCGAGATTGTTCGACTCGGTCGCCCCGCTGGTCCACACAATATCCTTGGCATCGGCGCCGACCAGCGCAGCGACCTGCTCGCGGGCTTCTTCAACGGCCGCATCAGCGTCCCAGCCGTAAGCATGGGAACGGCTGGCCGGATTGCCGAAATGTTCGGTCAGCCAGGGAATCATCTTCTCGGCCACGCGCGGATCAACCGGGGTGGTCGCGGAATAATCGAGGTAGATAGGAAACTTCATGTAAGGCTCCAGGGGGACTGCTTTTGTTAGTCAGACCGCCATCGCGGTCAGCTGTTTCAATTCACTCACGGTCTGGCGCAAAGCCAGCAAAAATTTCTCGACATCCTGTGTTTGCGTCGTGCGTCCGACGCTTATGCGCACCGCTCCGCGCGCAATTTCGGGATTTTCGCTCATGGCCAGCAAGGTGCGCGAGGGTTCCGGATGGGCCGACGAACAAGCCGCTCCGCTGGCCACCGCAAAACCCGCCCGATCCAGCTTGCCAACGAGCGTCTCACCATCAATTCCGCCAAACGCGAAAAAGCTGGTGTTCGGCAGACGCGGCGCATTGGCGGCAAAAATCCGGGCGCCAAGATGAGCCAAACCTTTTTCCAGCAATTCACGCAGACGCTGCATGGACTCTGCGCGCTGCGCGTACTCGGCCATCAGCAACTCACAGGCTTTTCCAAAACCGACGATGGCGGCCACATTTTCGGTGCCGGAGCGCAAACCTCGCTCCTGACCGCCGCCGGCGATCAAGGGCTGCAGCTCGACGCGCTTGTCCAGCACCAAGGCCCCGGCCCCCAGCGGACCATAGATTTTGTGCGACGACAGGCTCAGTGCGTGCACGCCCAAAGCCCGGAAATCCACAGGAATCTTACCCAGAGCCTGCACCGCATCGCTGTGAATGTAAGCGCCCGCGGCCCGAGCGACTTTGGCCAAAGTCACAATATCGTTGATTGCACCGGTTTCATTGTTCGCCAGCATCACGGAGACCAGCGCAGGGCGTTCCTGAGCAATCAGATCACGCCGGTCTGCCACCACGCCGTCGGCATCAAGCGGCAACTCCAGGAGTTTCCAGCCTTGCGCACGCAATTGCAGCGCCGGCTGATGCACGCAAGGGTGCTCGCTCGCTCCGATAGCCAGCACGCCCGGCTTCAGGCTGCTCGCTGCCCCTTTCAGGAACAAGTTGTTGGCTTCCGACCCGCCGCTGGTGAAGATCACCTCCGTCGGGTGCGCATTCACGGCTGAGGCGACCTGCTGGCGTGCACGTTCCACCGCATCACGGGTGGCACGACCATATTCATGCCGGCTCGACGGATTGCCACAACGCTCCCGCAGGAACGGCAGCATCACCTCCAGCACACGCTCATCGAGCGGCGTGGTGGCGTTATGGTCGAGATAGGTCGGCGCGAACATGGTCAGCCCCGGTCAGGCAGCGGCTTCCGCCTCGGTCTTGCTGGTCGAGCGACGAAACTCGTCGCACAGCACCACGACTTCGTGCGGATTCGACTTGGCGCGGATATCCGCCACCAGCGTTTCCAGATTCACGGATTCGAGGTACTCGAACATGCGACGGTTCAGGTTGCTCCACAGATCGTGAGTCATGCAGCGCTTGTGCGGCTGTCCCTGACAATCCTCGGTTCCGCCACACTGGGTGGTGTCCAGCGGCTCATCTACGGCCACAATGATGTCCGCCACGGAAATCTGTCCCAGCGATTGCGCCAGACAGTAACCACCGCCCGGCCCACGTACGCTGGAGACCAGATTGTGACGGCGCAGCTTGCCGAAAAGCTGCTCCAGATAGGAAAGGGAAATGCTCTGGCGTTCGCTGATCCCGGCCAGGGTGACCGGCCCCTTGTCCTGACGCAGGGCCAGATCAATCATGGCAGTAACGGCGAAACGGCCTTTGGTGGTGAGGCGCATCTGGATGCTCCAATCTCTGCTGTAGTGGCTGTTCTGGCATGTAGCCAGTCCGGGGCTGAGTAATACTTGATTGTTTTTATCAAGAATACGATTTCCGACTAATCCGGTCAACATTTATCCCATGCTTTCCAGCATGGTTTCCGGCTATTGCCGCGATAGAATCCGCCACCATGCTTTCGCCCGCCCAGCCCTACCAGCCTGCACTTTTCGATACCCTGCCAATCGTCCATGCAGACGAGACCTTGCTGGTGCTGAACAAGCCTGCCGGCCTGCTGTCCGTACCGGGACGCGGCCCCGACAAGGCAGACTGCCTAGCAAGCCGCGTGCAACAACACTTTCCGGAAGCCTTGATCGTCCACCGGCTCGACATGGAAACCTCCGGCCTGATCGTGATGGCCCGCGGCCCGCAAGCGCAGCGGGCGCTCAGCATGTTGTTCGAGGCACGCAAGGTCGCCAAACGCTACGTCGCGGTGGTCGACGGCCAGCTGCTGCCGGAGCGCGGCGAAGTGAATCTGCCGCTGATCACCGACTGGCCCAACCGTCCGCGCCAGATGGTTGATCACCAGATCGGCAAGCCCTCGCAGACCCGCTACGAACGCCTGCATTACGATGCTTCAGGAGATTGCAGCCGGGTGGCTCTGGAGCCTGTCACCGGCCGCTCGCATCAGCTTCGCGTACACATGCTGGCACTGGGCCACCCCATTCTGGGCGACGCGCTCTACGCTCCGCCTGCCGCCTTGCACAAGGCACCACGACTGCTGCTGCACGCCGAGTGGCTGGCTTTCCCCCATCCTCTCGACAGCGGACATTGCGAATTCAAGCTTGCTGCAGAATTTTGAAACAACCGGCTGGAGAACCGCATGTAGCGGGTTTCTTCAGGCGGGCATGCCAGACACGCACGCTCCCAAGGCTCTACAGGCATCTCCTCTGAAGAGGCAGATCCGACGCGGCTTGCCGGGCGCCACACATCACCGTTTGCAAACCTCTTGCCTGCCGGCTGATCCAGATCACCCACCATGCTCCGCTGACAGGCGAAAATGCGCCACCTTTCCAATCTGGCCGTATGAAGAAACAACATCTGCGCATCGCCGCTGAACTGGCCGTCAACCTGTGCCTGCCCTGGCTGAGCTACACCCTGGCAGAACCACATTACGGTGAATTTGGCGCCCTGCTCATCTCCTCCATCCCGCCCCTGCTGTGGAGTCTTGGCGAGCTTGCCTGGCATCGGCGTATCGACGCACTCAGCATGCTGGTGCTGGCGGGCATCGTTCTCTCTGCACTGGCTATGGCACTGGGCGGGGACGCACGCCTGCTGCTCGTTCGCGAATCCCTGATCTCCGGCCTAATCGGGCTGGTCTTCCTGATTTCTCTGTTGTTCAAGCGCCCGCTGGTGTACTTCCTTGCCCGCGCTACGGTCACCCGCCAGAACGCTGAGAATGGCGCAACAGGCTTTCACACATGGTGGCAAAACCCGCCTGCTCAGCGCGCCATCCGTGGCATCACCGGCGTATGGGGGCTGGGTCTGACTTTTGAAGCCACGCTGCGTATCTGGCTGGCTTTTCACTGGCCAACCGAACGCGTACTGGCGATTGCCCCGGCCCTTGGCTACCTGATCACCGGCGGGCTCGGTTTATGGACTTTCTGGCGCGTTCGCAGCCTCAAAAACCGCAGGACTGACGCCTCGCCACCTTCAGTCAATTCGGAATAATCCGATAAGTAGACGACAATATAGGGATTCCCCTTCTCAGGGCGCCATTCGAGCACCCGATTCCGGTACCAGAACATGACCGACACCGTCGAAAATTTCGCCGCGCTGAACCTTTCCGCGCCGCTGCTGCAAGCCCTGTCTGATGTGGGCTACGAAACACCATCGCCGATCCAGGCCGCCTGTATCCCGATCCTGCTGGGTGGCAATGACATCCTCGGCGAGGCCCAGACCGGCACCGGCAAGACGGCCGCTTTCGCGCTGCCGCTGCTTGAGCGTCTCGAAGCCGGCGATCGCCGCCCGCAGATTCTGGTGCTCACGCCCACGCGCGAGCTGGCCATCCAGGTGGCTGAGGCCTTTCAGAAATACGCACGCTACCTTCGCGATTTCACCGTGCTGCCGATCTACGGGGGGCAGAGCATGGTCGTGCAGCTCCGTCAGCTCTCACGTGGCGCGCAGGTCATCGTCGGCACGCCAGGCCGCGTCATGGATCACCTGGAGCGCAAGAGCCTGGATCTCTCGAACCTGAAGGCGCTGGTGCTGGATGAAGCCGACGAAATGCTGCGCATGGGTTTCATCGACGACGTCGAATGGATTCTCGAGCACACCCCGGAAGCACGCCAGACGGCACTGTTCTCCGCCACCATGCCGGACGTCATCCGTCGCGTGGCGCACAAGTACCTGAAATCCCCGCAAGAGATCAAGATCAAGGCCGCGACCAGCACGGTCGCCACGATCACCCAGCGCTACTGGCAGGTGCGTGGCGTGAACAAGCTTGACGCTCTGACCCGCATTCTTGAAGTCGAAGAAAGCTTCGACGCTGCGATCATCTTCGTGCGCACCAAGATTGCCACCGAAGAGCTTGCCGACAAGCTCGAAGCCCGTGGTTACGCCGCTGCAGCGATCAATGGCGACATGAATCAGGGCATGCGCGAACGCGTGATCGAGCAGCTGAAAACCGGCACGCTGGATATCCTCGTCGCCACCGACGTTGCCGCGCGCGGCATCGACGTGCCACGTGTCACCCACGTCATCAACTACGACATCCCCTACGACACCGAAGCCTACGTGCACCGTATTGGACGTACCGGCCGGGCGGGTCGTCAGGGCAACGCCATTCTCTTCGTTGCCCCGCGCGAGCGCGGCATGCTGCGCGCCATCGAGCGCGCCACCCGCCAGCCCATCGAACAGATTTCACTGCCGACCCGCGAGGACGTGGAAGGCCACCGCATCTCGCAACTCAAGCAGCAGGTGCTGGATGCCATCGAAGCCGAGGACATGCAGTATTTCTCCGAGGTGCTGGATCAGCTGGCCGACGAAAATGATCTTTCCATCGAAGATATTGCCCCTGCCCTGCTCTTCATGGCGCAGAAGGATCGTCCGCTGAAGGTCGAGGAACATGGTCATGGCTGGGATGTGGCGACGGCACCGGCCGTAGCCGAAGCCCCGCGCCGATTCGAGGACCGCAATGAGCGTGGCAGCTACGCTGATCGCGGCGAGCGCCCCTCCCGTGAAGACCGTCAGCCACGCGCCCCCAAATACGACTTTGGCGGCGACACCAAGCCACAGCGCTACCGCATCGAAGTCGGCCGCAATCACAACGTCACCCCCAAGGAAATCGTCGGCGCAATCGCCAACGAAGGCGGCATCGACGGACGCCAGATCGGTCAGATCGATCTTTACGGCGACTTCAGTACGGTGGAACTGCCGGCCCTGCCCGAGCCACTGCTCAACGTGCTCAAGCGCACCCGTGTACGCCAGCAGCCGCTGAGCATCCGCCCGGTGGCGGAAGGCGAAGTATTTGAAAAGAATCGTGATGGCGGCGGCCGCGCACCGCGCAGCTTTGAAGAACGTCCGCGTGGCGTGTACGACGAAGGTCGCAGCGGTTCGCGCGATTTCCGCCCTGATTCCCGTCCGGACTACCGTGACAGCGCTCCACGCAAACCCTGGCAAGGCGATAGCCGCCCGGCACCGCGCAGTTTCGATGAGCGCCCGCGCAGCCCCTTCAACCGGGACGAACCGCGCCGGGACTTCTCGGACCGCCCGTCGCGTCCACAGGAAGGTCGTGACGAGCGCCGCCCCTATCCGCCGCGTGACAGTGCCGAGCGTCGCCCGTACGAAGGTGCCGGCAAGCGTTTCAGCGGCCCTTCGGCCAGCAGCTTTGGCGATGCCCCGCCCAAACGCAGCTTCTCGCGTGATGAAGCCCCGCGCCGCAATTTCGATGAGCGTCCGGCCACCTCACGCGACGGAGCGCCCAAGCCCGCATTCAAAGCCGGCGACAAGCCCAAGACCGGGTTCAAAGGCGGCTTTGCAGGAAAGCCGAAAAAGGGCTGGTAAACCGCAAAAGGCTTGCTGTCCGTCTCCGTGCAGCAAGCCTTTTTCGTTGGGCATGATTGGATTCAGCAGGCCGTCAGGCCACCTGTTCAGTCGTCGATGAGTTGCAGCTCCATCCCGGAAGCCGTGATGTTCGCGGCCCGGATTGCTTTTACTCCATTCGCGGCAAGCTTCTCTTCTGCCCGCGCCAGACGCCGCACGACGGCCGTGCTCAGGGTCTCACGGAAGTGATCGAGACACTCTTCGGACGCCAGAGCCAGAGCGGCCGGAGTGATCTCCACATAGCGCAGGAACGTCCGGCTGATCACGGTTGCAGATTGCCGGTGATCAACCTTGTCGAGATACGCCGTTTCGCCAAAACACTCTCCAACCCCGGCGTTGCAAATCACCCTGTCATTCATTGACAACTCGATTTCGCCTTCGAGAATGATGCCGAAGCGCTGATCGGTATTGCCTTCGCGAATGATCTGGGTCATCGGTTCGGCCATGCGCCAGGCTGAGAAACGCACGATTTCCCAGAGCTCGACATCCTCGAATTCGGTAAAGAAAGGCAGTTTGCGCAACTGCGAGAAACGCGAACCATCAGGGATCCGGTCATTTTCGTCGAAGATCTTGAACTGGATGCCAGACAGATCCTTGGCGAATTCGGCACCGTTCTTGTAGCGTGAATACAGATCCTTTTCGAGCGCCTTGCGGATCACCATGTCCATCGGCTCGGGCACATCCGGATTCAGCGTACTGGCCGACGGAGGGTCGGCATTGATGATCTTGTAGACCAGTTGTGCCGGATTTTTGGCCCGGAACGGCAAGCGCCCGGTCAGCATGTGAAACAACACCACGCCCAGAGAATACAGATCGGTTTTCTGGTTGAGCGGATAATTCTTGATCTGCTCGGGCGACATGTAGGCAGGCGATCCCACCCCCATGATGAAGGTCGAATCCTCGGCGCTCTTCTTGTTCACGTTGAGTGCCAGCCCGAAGTCGGTGATCTTCACCTCATCCTCGGCGTTGACGAGGATGTTTGCCGGCTTGATGTCACGGTGCACGATGCCCTGGCGATAGGCGTAATCCAGCGCCATGCAGCATTTGAAGATGATGCTGGTGGTGCGATGCACCGGCAGGATCTTCTCGTAGCTACAGTAATCCTCCAGTGAACCACCGGGGAAATACTCCATCACCACATAGGCCTCTTCGGCTTCGATGATGGCTTCGTAGATCTTGATGATATGCGGATGATCCAGTCTGCGGGCAACCGAGCCTTCGGCCCGCAACAGCTTGAGCAGGCGCCGGTTCCACTTGGCCTCATCCTTGGCTTTGTCGCGGAACGAAATGTATTTGAGCGCCACGGGCTCGGGGTAATACGGATTCTCCGCCAGATAGACGACAGCCGTCGCGCCGCGACCGATCTCGCGAATGATTTTGTATTTGCCGACTTGGGTTGGCGCGTCTGCCATTTATTTCACTGCCTTTTATTTACGCTGGCGTCTGACCGATTCTAGCGCCAGTGTGACGAAGTTCATGAAAAAAATGAAGAATGCCTCTTGAAAAGGACAGGCGGCACCCCAAATGCGGGGCAGACACATTCAGGAGCCTGCTTCATGTCGCACCCTCAGGATAGCCTCATCACCGATAGCCATGCCCCAGACAGCCCACAGGAGCCTGTTGAAGGCGTCGAGGCCACAACCGTAGATACCTTGCCCAGCCTTGAAGAACAGTTGCGCCAGACGGAACTGCTGGCTGCCGAACACCACGATGCCTGGCTGCGCGCCAAAGCCGAAACCGAGAACATGCGCCGCCGTGCTCAGGAAGACATCAGCAAGGCAGCAAAGTTCGCCATCGAAAAGTTCGCCAATGAACTGCTGGTGGTCAAAGATAGCCTTGAGCAGACCTTGGCCGTCGAAGGCGCCAGCCTTGAAGCCATCCGCGAAGGTGCAGATCTGACCCTCAAGAATCTGGCCAAGGCTTTCGAGAAAAGCGGTCTGGCCGAGATCAATCCGGTTGGCGAAAAGTTTGACCCGCACAAGCATCAGGCAATTTCCGCAGTCCCTTCCGAGCAGCCTGCCAATACCGTCGTTCAGGTATTCCAGAAGGGGTATGCCCTGGAAGGTCGCGTACTGCGTCCGGCTCTGGTTGCCGTAGCCCAGTCAGCTTGAAAACCCTGCGCTTGTCCCCACTTAGTCATCAGAAATGAATACGAAGCGTCTCCGGGCGCTTCCCGGAACGCAATCAAGGAGCTTTAAACATGGCAAAGATCATCGGTATTGACCTCGGCACCACCAACAGCTGCGTGGCCATCATGGAAGGCGGCCAGCCCAAGGTAATCGAGAACTCGGAAGGTGCACGTACCACCCCGTCCATCGTCGCCTACATGGAAGAAGGCGAAATCCTGTGCGGCGCACCCGCCAAGCGTCAGGCCGTGACCAACGCCAAGAATACGCTCTACGCCGTCAAGCGTCTGATCGGTCGCCGCTTTGAAGAAAAGGAAGTGCAGAAGGACATCAACATGATGCCTTTTGCCATTACCAAAGCCGATAACGGCGACGCCTGGGTCGAAGTGCGCGGCAAGAAGATGGCTCCTCCACAGATCTCGGCTGAAGTGCTGCGCAAGATGAAGAAAACGGCCGAAGACTACCTTGGCGAAGAAGTGACCGAAGCCGTCATCACGGTGCCGGCCTACTTCAATGACAGCCAGCGTCAGGCCACCAAGGATGCAGGCCGCATCGCTGGTCTGGACGTGAAGCGCATCATCAACGAACCGACCGCCGCTGCACTGGCTTTCGGTCTGGACAAGGTCGGCAAGAAGGACCAGAAGATCGCCGTATTCGACTTGGGCGGCGGTACTTTCGACATCTCCGTCATCGAAATCGCTGACGTGGATGGCGACAAGCAATTTGAAGTGCTCGCCACCAATGGCGACACCTTCCTGGGCGGTGAAGACTTCGACCAGCGCCTCATCGACTATATCGTTGCTGAATTCAAGACCATCAACGGTATCGACCTGTCCAAGGATGCCATCGCCCTGCAGCGCATCAAGGCGGCTGCCGAGCGCGCCAAGATCGAGCTGTCGTCCAGCCAGCAGACCGAAATCAACGAGCCCTACATCACCATGGCCAACGGTGCTCCCGCCCACCTGACCATGAAGATCACCCGCGCCAAATTCGAGTCGCTGGTCGAGGAACTGGTCAACGCCACCATCGAGCCGTGCCGCAAGGCGCTGAAGGACGCTGGTCTGGGGGTGTCCGACATCGACGATGTGATCCTCGTTGGCGGCCAGACCCGCATGCCCAAGGTGCAGGAAAAGGTCAAGGAGTTCTTCGGCAAGGAAGCCCGCAAGGACGTGAACCCGGATGAGGCCGTGGCCGTCGGTGCCGCGATCCAGGGCGGCGTGTTGAAGGGTGACGTGAAGGACGTACTGCTGCTGGACGTGTCGCCACTGTCGCTAGGTATTGAAACCCTGGGCGGCGTGATGACCGCCATGATCAAGCGCAATACCACCATCCCCACCAAGCACTCGCAGGTTTTCTCGACGGCTGACGACAACCAGCCCGCGGTGACCATCAAGGTCTATCAGGGTGAGCGTGAAATGGCGGCCGGCAACAAGATGCTGGGCGAATTCAACCTGGAGGGGATTGCCCCTGCCCCGCGCGGCATGCCGCAGATCGAGGTGACCTTCGACATCGACGCCAACGGCATCCTGCACGTGAAGGCCGCCGACAAGGCAACCGGCAAGGAAAACAAGATCACCATCAAGGCCAACTCCGGTTTGTCGGAAGATGAAATCCAGAAGATGGTGAACGACGCCGCTGCCCATGCCGAGGAAGATCATCGCCAGCACGAACTGGTCGACGCCCGCAATCAGTGCGACGCCCTGATCCACACCACGCGCAAGGCTCTTACCGAGCACGGCGACAAGGTGGCTGCCGATGAAAAGGAAAAGATCGAGGCCGCACTGAAGGAAGCCGAAGAAGCCATCAAGGGCAATGACAAGGCGGAGATCGAAGCCAAGGCCCAAGCTCTGGCGACCGTCAGCCAGAAACTTGGCGAAGCCATGTACGCCCAGCAGCAAGCTGCCGAAGGCGCTGCCGCAGGTGGCGCTCAGAGTGAGGCCAAGCCAGCCGACGACAACGTGGTGGATGCGGAATTCACTGAAGTCAACGACAAGAAGTAATTCCCTTCACCGTAGAGGCGCCAGGAGCGCAAAGAGCCCATGAATATGTTGCTGGCGCTCTTTGCGCTCTTGCCTTGAGGACGATTCATGGCAAAAAGAGATTATTACGAAGTGCTGGGTGTGGCCCGCGACGCTTCGGACGACGACATAAAGAAGGCCTATCGCAAACTGGCCATGAAACACCATCCGGACCGCAATCCGGATGACAAGGGCGCGGAAGAGAAATTCAAGGAGGCCAAGGAAGCCTACGAGATGCTCTCCGACGACCAGAAACGTGCGGCCTATGACCGCTACGGCCATGCTGGCGTGGATCAGTCCGCAGGAGCCGGTGGCTTTGGCGGAGCTCAGGGCTTCGGTGATGCCTTTGGTGGCATCTTCGACGAGATCTTCGGTGGTGGTCGCGGCAGTGGTGGCGGTTCGCGCGTCTATCGTGGCGGCGATCTGCGTTACAACCTTGAAATCACGCTGGAAGAGGCTGCGCGCGGGGTCGAGAAAACCATCCGCATTCCGGTGCAGGAAGAGTGCGGCACCTGCAAAGGCTCCGGCGCCAAACCCGGCACCCAGCCCAAGACCTGCGGCACCTGCGGCGGCGCTGGTCAGGTGCGCATGCAGCAGGGTTTCTTCTCGATTCAGCAGACCTGCCCGAAGTGCCACGGCTCGGGTCGCGTCATCACCGATCCCTGCGGCGACTGCCACGGCGCGGGCCGCGTGAAGAAGCAGAAGACGCTCGAAGTGAAGATTCCTGCCGGTATAGACACCGGCATGCGCCTGCGTCACGCTGGTTTCGGCGAATCGGGCGTGAATGGCGGGCCTCCGGGAGATCTCTTCGTCGAGATCCACATCAAGGATCATGCAGTCTTCCAGCGCGATGGCGACGACCTGCATTGCGAAATGCCGATCAGCTTCGTCACTGCAGCCCTGGGTGGCGAGATCAAGATTCCGACCTTGGATGGTGCTGCGTCGATCAAGATCCCCAGCGAAACGCAGACGGGCAAGATCTTTCGCCTGCGCGGCAAGGGCATCAAGAATGTGCGCAGTGGCTACCATGGCGATCTGCACTGCCATGTGGTGATCGAAACACCGGTGAAGCTCAACGAACGTCAGAAAGAACTTCTGCGCGAGTTCGAGTCCACCTGCAAGGACGGTGGCGACAGCCACAATCCGCGCGCCAAATCCTGGATGGACAAGGTCAAGGATTTCTTCGCGGATTGAGTGCTCTGATGCACCGCAAGAAAATACCCGCTCCGGCGGGTTTTTTCTTGCGCTTCGCCGTATCATGACCGAGCTTTCATGTCATGCAGCACCCCGATGTTCGCCTTTCCCCCACGCTTCAAACCATTCCTTCGTACCCTGTTCCAGATCGGTCTGCTGATCCTGATCTGGCTGGTCGCAGTTGAACTCTCCGCACGCTGGCTGCATCAGATCCCGCCTACGGTCAGCGGCATTGCCATCGCCCTGGCGCTGCTCGGGCTGGGATTGCTCAAACGCGAATGGCTCGCCGACGGCTCCGCCTGGCTGCTGCGCGAGATGCTGCTGTTCTTCATTCCCGTCGTGATTGCCGTGCTGCAATATCAGCAGATGCTCGACGGCAAGCTGCTTTCGATCCTGCTGGTGATTATCGGCAGCACGGCCTGCGTGATGATTGCCACGGCGCTGGCCGTCGATCTGGCCTGGCGACTGGAAGCGCGCTGGCGCAAACCAACGGAGAACAAGGAATGACTCTGCTTTCCGGTCTGTTCTGGCTTGCCCTGACCGTGCTGCTGTATGCCGCTTTGCGCCACCTGCATGGCCGCTTCCCACGCGTGTGGCTCTCGCCCATCATCGCCGTGCCGGCGATCCTCATTGCCATCCTGCTCCTCGCCCGCGTGCCTTACGCCGCCTACAACGCACAAAGCCACTGGCTCTCCGCCATGCTCGGTCCTGCCACGGTCGCCTTTGCCGTGCCGATCTTCGAATATCGTTCGGCAATCCGTCGCCACTGGTTTCCGCTGGTGGTCGGCGTCATCGTCGGTATGAGCGTGGCGGTCGTCAGCACCGTCTGGTTCTGTCGTCTGCTCGGTCTGCCGGAACTGCTGGAGCGCAGTCTGTCAGTCCGCTCGATCAGCACTCCATTTGCGATCGCAGCCGCACCGGCCATGGGCGGGCAAGCCGAACTCGCCGCCGTGTTCGTGGTGATCACCGGCCTGATCGGCATGGTGCTGGGAGAATGGCTGCTGAGCTGGCTGCCGGTGCGCTCCAAACTTGCCAAAGGCGCACTGTTCGGCGCCGGGGCTCATGCTGTGGGCACCGCCACGGCGCACCGCCGCGATACGGAAGAAGGCGTGATTTCCAGCCTGACCATGATCATCGCCGGCATCCTGATGGTGTTGCTGGCGCCCTGGCTGGCCGCTTTCGTCTAGCCCGCGAACAGTCGCCCCTGCCAGGTCTGGCGTTCCTCCAGTCGCGCCTCCAGCTTCGCCGGGAAAGCATGCAGGCGCATGCCCCAGTCTGGCGATAGCAGTAGCGGCGGCGGCACCTCACTGCCCAGGCGCTGGATCTTGATCGAAGGCGGCAACAGTTCCAGCATGTCGATCACCTGATCCAGATAGGTGTCGGGATCGGTCAAGGGAATGCTCGCCGGATCGCGCTGGTACTGGATCGCCAGACGCGTGTGGCGCACGATCTGCAACTGGTGGAATTTCAAGGCATCCAGCGGCAAGAGGGCCAACTGGCGGGCACCTTCAAGCAGGCTCTCCCGAGACTCAAGCGGCAAGCCGATCAGCAGATGCCCGGTCACGAAAAGCCCGCGGGACGCGGCTCTGCGGATGGCGTCCTGCGCGCAGGCAAAATCGTGGCCGCGCAAACACTCTTTCAGCACCGTATCTGAACAGGACTCGATGCCAATTTCCAGTTCGATCAGATTCGTTTTCGCCAGCTCGGCCAGATAATCCAGCACCTCGTCCGGCAGGCAGTCCGGCCGCGTGCCGATCACCAGCCCACCCACGTCCGGATGCGCCAGCGCTTCGGCATAGGCCGCCTTCAGGCGCGGCAGATCGCCGTAGGTGTTGGAGTAACTCTGGAAATAGGCGAGGAACTTCAGCGTGCGCGGATAACGCCGGCGCATGAACTCCACGCCCGTCGCGATCTGGTCTGCCATCTTCGGTTGTTCGCGCAGATAACTCGGCGAGAAGCCTTCGTTATTGCAGAAGCTGCAACCGCCCTGCCCCAGCGTGCCATCCCGATTCGGGCAGGTGAAGCCGGCGTCGATCGAAATCTTCTGCAGCCGCCCGCCATGCGTACGCCGCACCCAGTCGTTGTAGACGTGGTAACGGCGGCCGGAGAACTCGGCGGGGATTCGCTCAACAGACACTCAGAGATCAGCCTCGACTAGATTGCCCTTCAGCTCCATCCACGCCCGCCGCCCGGAGGCTTCGCCCTTGCCCATGAGCAGGTCGAAGAGCTTGTCGGTCGCGGCGGCAGTGCTGGTTTCCATCGTCACCGGCAGCACGCGGCGGGTCGCCGGGTCCATGGCAGTTTCCTTGAGCTGGGCGGGCTGCATTTCGCCGAGGCCCTTGAAACGGCCGACTTCGAGCTGCTCATCACGGAAGCCTTCCTTGGCGAGGCGGTCACGGATGGATTGCAGCTCGCCATCGTCCAGCGCATAGAAGCGGCGCGCCGGGCGCTTCTTGCCCTGCGCCGGCACATCGATGCGATACAGCGGCGGCAAGGCAATATAGACGTGCCCCGCCTCCACCAGCTTGGGGAAGTGGCGCAGGCACAGCGTGAGAATCAGGGTCTGGATGTGCGAGCCGTCGACGTCCGCATCGGCCATGATCACCAGTTTGCCGTAGCGCAGGTTGGCGAGCACTGCGTCCGGCGCATCCGGCTTGTGCGGGTCCACGCCCAGCGCCACCGAGATGTCGTGGATTTCGGCGTTGGCAAACAGACGATTCGGGTCGATTTCCCAAGAGTTCTGCACCTTGCCGCGCAAGGGCAGGATGGCCTGTGTTTCGCGGTTGCGCGCCAGTTTGGCTGAGCCACCGGCGGAGTCGCCTTCGACCAGATACAGCTCGTTGTCAGCGATATTCTCGGACTCACAATCGGCGAGTTTGCCGGGCAGCACGGCCACGCCGCTGCTCTTCCTCTTCTCGACCTTCTGCGCGTCCTTGAGGCGCGACTGGGCCTGCTTGATCGCCACCTCGGCAATCGCCTTGCCATGCTCGACGTTCTGGTTCAGCCAGGCCTCGAAAGGATGCAGCAACATGCTGGAGACCAGCTTCACGGCTTCGCGCGAATTGAGCTTTTCCTTCACCTGCCCCTGGAATTGCGGATCGAGAATGCGTGCGGAGAGTACGTAGCTCATCTTGCCGCACACGTCTTCCTGCTGCAGCTTGACGCCCTTGGGCAGCAGGCTGTGGTGCTCGATGAAGCTCTTCACCGCCTCGAACACGCCGGCACGCAGGCCGGATTCGTGGGTGCCACCGGCCACAGTAGGAATCAGGTTTACGTAGCTCTCACCGAGTTGCTGGCCATCGAACCAGCCAAAGGCCCAGGCCGCGCCCTCACCCACAGCGAAATCTTCTTCATCCCCGGCGTATTTCTCGGCCGAGTAGATCGGCGCGACCGGCTCGGCGCCAACCATCATCTCGCGCAGATAGCCCGGCAGGCCTTCCTGGTAGCGCCAGTCCTGCTTGGTGAATGTGCCATCGGCCTGCTCCACTTCCAGATACACGCGCACGCCAGGCAGCAACACGGCCTTGGAACGCAGCAGGCGCTCCAGCTCGTTCATCGGCACCTTGGGCGAATCAAAATACTTACCATCCGGCCAGACGCGCACGCGGGTGCCGCTCTGCTTGCCGCAAGTGCCGACTTCGTTGATCTGGCCGATCTCGCGACCGCCGTTGGCAAAGGCGACCTCGTAGATATTGCCTTCGCGGCGCACTTCAACTTCCACTCGCAGCGACAGCGCGGTGGTCACCGCCACGCCCACGCCGTGCAGACCGCCGGAGAAGGCGTAAGCCGAGTTGCCGGACTTCTTGTCGAACTTGCCGCCGGCGTGCAGCGCCGTGTAGGCCAGCACCACCACAGGAATCTTCTCTTCCGGGTGCAAACCAACCGGAATGCCTCGCCCGTCGTCGGTCACGGTGATCGACCCATCGCGCAGCACCAGCACGTGAATGTTCTTCGCGAAGCCACCCAGCGCCTCGTCCGCGGCGTTGTCAATGACCTCCTGGATCATGTGACAGGGCGAATCGGTGCGGGTGTACATGCCGGGGCGCTCGCGCACCGGCTCCAGGCCTTTGAGAACGCGGAAGGAAGATTCGTCGTAGTGCGGCTGTGCCATGATGATGCGGTCTGAAGCAGAATTCGAGGGACGAATTCTTTCACATCGCGCGGCTTTTCGCTCGGCCGCCGCGCGGCTCAAGTTTCGGCCCGCCTGCACGTAGACAGAAAGACACCCACGCAACCATCCCATCATGGCCAAACACCGCATCGCCGCCCGCCAACTGCTGATCAATGAGCCCCTGCCCTGGGATGTGTTCGACGAATCTGGTGCCCTCCTGCTGTGCCGAGGTTACGTGATCAGCCGTGAATCACAGCGCGAGGTGTTGATGGCACGCGGGCTGTATGTGGATGAGTCGCTGCTCAGCACGGTCAGCAGGCCGCAACGCGAGACGCGCGAGTACGATCCCTTTCGCCTGTGGGACAGCGTAATCGACGAACTGGAAGCGCTGCTGCGCAATATCCGCAGCGAGCCGGACTTCCGTGGCCAGATCGAAAGCCTGGCCAAGCTGATCCAGACCCTGGCCCGGCGCAGCCCGGACACGGCGCTGGCGGCCATCATCCTCACCGATCAGCGCCGTTACCCGATCATTCACAGCATTCACGTTGCGGTGCTTGTCGAACTCGTTGCCGCCCGCCTGGAATGGCTGCCGGATCGACGGATCAGCCTGATCTGCGCCGCCCTGACCCAGAA
The DNA here is from genome assembly GCF_030730865.1 of Uliginosibacterium sp. 31-16. Classification (GTDB taxonomy): domain Bacteria; phylum Pseudomonadota; class Gammaproteobacteria; order Burkholderiales; family Rhodocyclaceae; genus Uliginosibacterium. The sequence continues at coordinate 133,157 of NZ_JAVALZ010000002.1, forward strand.
TCTGGCCATGATCGACTTGCAGATGACGCTGTGCACCCAGCGCATCGCTCCGTCGCTGGCCCAGCGAGCCGAAATCCAGCGGCACCCCAAGCTCGCCCACGAAATGCTGATGGCCGCCGATGTCAAAAATCCGCGCTGGTTGCGGGCGGTGCTGGAGCATCACGAAATCGTGGGCGGTGGCGGCTATCCCTTCGGAATCGTCGAGCCCAGTGAAGAAGCCCTGCTGATCCAGACGGCGGATGTGTTTTCCGCCAAGGTCAGCCCGCGCGCCGCACGCAAGCCGATCACCCCGCAGGAAGCCGCGAAATCGCTGTATCTGGCCTCAGGCGGGGGCGAGCGTAATCCCTACGTGGCGGTGCTGATCAAGGAGATCGGCATTTTCCCGCCCGGCACTTTCGTGCGCCTGGCCAACGGTGAGACCGGGTTGGTTACCCGACGTGGCGCCAGCGCCAACACGCCGGAAGTCTTGAGCCTGATCAGCCCGCAAGGCATGTCCTACGCCGCCCCGCTGACGCGCATGACCGAACGCAAGGGCTTTGAAGTCGCCGGGGTGATCCCGCGCGATCAGCTCAAGGTGGAAATCAACGTCAGCCGGATCTGGCGTCCGGAGTAGCGCATGCCTGAAGAGCCGCCTGCAGCCTTGATCTGCAGCGCCCCTTCAGGAGGAAGCAGGCGGCGCCTGCCTCTTCAGGATGGCATGCTGAAGAAGCACGCCACATGCGGCTTCGCAGGCATGCTTCAGAACTGATGTTCAGTTCGCTCCGGCATCCGCCGCCGGAGGCAACCACAGACATTTGGCCTTTTTGGCGATCTCGGCCAGCACCTTGTCGTGCTCGGCCAGCTCGGCGTCCGAGGCGCGCAGCACGCGCACCGGGCGGCGCTCGCCAGCCAGCGTGGCGCCGAAGCCCGAGGCACTGCCCGGCGCATCATCCAGCCCGATGGTCAGGCTTTCCTGGCCCCGCGTCATGGCCAGATACACCTCGGCCAGCAGCTCGGCATCCAGCAAGGCGCCGTGCAGGGTGCGGTGCGCGTTGTTGATGCCGTAGCGATCACACAGCGCGTCCAGCGAGGCCTTCTTGCCCGGGAACATTTCCTTGGCAACCTTCACCGTATCCAGTACCTCGGGACACAGCACGGTGATCTTCTCGCGGCCGATGCGCTCCTGCTCCATGTTCAGGAAGCCGGTGTCGAAGCTAGCGTTGTGGATGATCAGTTCGGCACCGGCGACAAAGGCCTCGAACTCTTCGGCGATCGTGCGATACAGCACCTTGTCCGCCAGGAAATCGTCAGACAGGCCGTGGATGCGCTCGGAGTCGCCAACCTCGCGCTCTGGATTCAGGTAGACGTGGTAGCGATTGCCGGTCAGGCGCCGGTCGATCATCTCGACGCAACCGATTTCCACCACGCGGTCGGCGCCGCTGCGCCAGTCCAGCCCGGTGGTTTCGGTATCGAGGAATATCTGCCGGCTCATTCTGCGGGAATGGTCTGCAGCAGTTCGCGATAGATGGTAATGAACTCTTTGGCGTTCAGTGCTGCAGAGCCGATCAGGCCGCCATCCACGTCGGGCATGGAGAAGATCGATACCGCATTGCTGACCTTGACCGAGCCGCCGTAGATGATCGGCAGCTTGGCGGCGAACTCCTTGTCGCGGATGGCGATGCGCTGACGCAGGAACTCGTGTTCGGTCTGCACGATTTCGGGCGTGGCGGCAATCCCGGTACCGATGGCCCAGCGCGGTTCGTAGGCCAGAATGATCTTGTCGTGCGCCGTGCGGATGTAACCGAAGGCTGCATCAAGCTGACGCGCCAGTACTTCGTGGGTGCGCCCGGAATCGCGCTCTTCGGCGGTTTCGCCGACGCAGATCACCGGAATCAGGCCGGCATCAATCGCCGCCAGCGCCTTGCGCCCCATCAGGCCATCATTTTCGCCCTGATACTGACGACGCTCGGAGTGACCAATGATGGCGTAGCTGCCGCCGAGTTCCTTGACCATCAGCGGCGAGGTTTCGCCGGTGTAAGCGCCCTGCAGGTGATCGGAAACGTTCTGCACGCCCACGCCGATGCCGGAGTCGCGGGTCAGCTCAGCCAGCTGGAACAGATAGGGAAAAGCCGGACACACAACCAGTGCTGCGCGCTCGTCGGGCTGGGGCAATTCGGCGCGAATGCCATCGATCAAGGCCTTGTTGCTGGCCAGATTGCCGTGCATCTTCCAGTTGCCGATCAGCCATTGCTTTTTCATGTTCAGCTTTCCACAGAGTCAATCTGAATTATTGATGCGGCGCGAGCTTACCCGCCGACCGCGGGACAAACAAGGTCAAATTTCGCGTAAGGCCGAGAGCGCTTCTTCAATCCGCTCCACCGCAATCACCCGCATCCCAGCAATGGCCTGCTTTGGTGCATTGGCTGCAGGAATCAGCGCCGTATCGAAACCAAGCTTGGCCGCTTCCTTCAAGCGCTCCTGCCCGCGCGGGGCTGGCCGGATCTCCCCCGCCAGGCCGATTTCACCAAACACGATCAGGCGCTTGGGCAAGGGGCGCCCGGTCAGCGAGGAGACAATCGCCAGCGACACGGCCAGATCGGCGGCCGGCTCGGTGATCTTCACCCCACCCACGGCGTTGATGAACACATCCTGATCCGCACACTGGATGCCGGCGTGCCGGTGCAATACCGCCAGCAGCATGGCCAGGCGGTTCTGCTCCAGCCCGACCGAAAGACGCCGCGGGTTGCTGTGAGCACTATCAACCAGCGCCTGAATTTCGACCAGCAGCGGACGCGTGCCCTCCTGCGTCACCAGCACACAGGACCCCGGCACCGGCTGGGCGTGCTGCGACAGGAACATCGCCGAGGGATTGCTCACCCCGCGCAGGCCCTTGTCGGTCATGGCAAAAACGCCCAGTTCATTCACGGCACCAAAGCGGTTCTTGATCGCCCGCACCAGACGGAAGCTGGAGTGCGTGTCACCCTCGAAATACAGTACGGTATCGACAATGTGCTCCAGCACGCGCGGACCGGCCAGCGCGCCGTCCTTGGTGACGTGGCCCACCAGCACCATGGCCATGCCGGAAGACTTGGCGTGACGCGTCAGCTGTGCGGCACACTCACGCACCTGCGCCACCGAGCCGGGCGCCGACTGCAACACTTCGGAATACATGGTCTGGATCGAGTCGATCACCACCACATTGGGCTTGTGTTCGCGCAGGGTCGGAATGATCTTTTCGAGCGAGATCTCCGGCAACAAAGGCATTTCGCTGGCTTCAAGCTGCAGGCGCTGGGCGCGCAGCGCGATCTGTTCTGAGGATTCTTCGCCGCTGACGTAAAGCACCTTCTGCTGCGGCCCAAGACTTGCCAACGCCTGCAACAGCAAAGTCGACTTGCCAATGCCGGGGTCTCCACCAATCAGCACCACCATGCCCGGCACCAGGCCACCACCGAGGACCCGGTCCAGCTCGTCGATGCCGGTCGGCACGCGCGGCGATTCACGTGGATCGATTTCGGAGAGCTTCTGCAGTTTGCCCACACCCGCCGCCAGCGCTGCAAAGCGCGAGCCTGGTGCGGCCGACTCGGCTACGCCTTCAACCAGCGTATTCCACTGTCCACACCCCGGACACTGACCCTGCCACTTCGGGCTCTGCCCACCGCACTCGGTGCAGACGTAAACCGTCTTCGCCTTGGCCATCAGCCTTCCACAACCGGCACGCGTTGCGCCAAGGCGCAGAACAGCTCATAGCTGACGGTGCCTGCAGCCGTCGCGACCTCATCGGCCGGCATGCCTTCGCCCCACAGGGTGACGCTGCTGCCGAGCCCGGCATCCAGCCCGGTCAGGTCACACGCCAGCATGTCCATCGACACTCGCCCCAGCGTACGCGTGCGCTGGCCATTGACCAGAATCGGTGTGCCAGTGGGAGCATGGCGCGGATAACCATCGGCGTAACCACAGGCGACAGTGCCGACACGCATCGGACGGTCTGCCGTGAAACTGGCGCCATAGCCCACGCAATCGCCGGAACGCAGGTTCTGCACCCCGATGATGCGGCTGGCCAGGGTCATCACCGGACGCAGGCCGAGATCGGCGGCACTCTGCATGTCGGGCATGGGTGAACCGCCATAAAGCATGATGCCGGGGCGGACCCAGTCATATGTCGCGTGCGGATAACGCAGCAAAGCTGCCGAATTGGCCACGCTGCGTGGCAGGCCGGTCGGTTCAGCGACCGCATTGAAACGGGCCAGCTGCTCGTCAATACCCGTACCATCCGCACAGGCAAAATGGGTCATCACGCTGATCTGCCCTGTCTTGCCACTGGCGCGCAAACGCGCCAGCACCTCAGGCAAGCGCTCGGGCACAAAGCCCAGCCGGTTCATACCGGTATTGAGCTTGATGAAAACATCCAGTGGCGCCTCCAGCTCGGCCAGCTCAAGCAGGCGCAATTGCTCTTCGCAATGAATTGCCGAACTGATGGCGTTGGCCGCTGCGAGACGCAAGTCATCCTCGGCAAAAAAACCTTCGAGCAACACGATGGGCTGAGTGAAGCCAGCAGCCCGCAGGCGCATCGCTTCGCCGATTTCCAGCAGCGCAAAACCATCAACGCAATCACGTACGGCCTCCGCGCAGGACAGCAGGCCATGCCCGTAAGCATTGGCCTTGACCACCGCCCAGGCGCGCGCCCCGCCGGCTTGCTGGCGCGCCAGCAGGTAGTTGTGACGAAAGGCAGCAGGTTCGATGCGCGCCAGGATCGGTCGGGTCATGTGCGGGAAGAATCCGGAGAAGAGTGGGCGACCACTTCTGCCGGTGGCATGTCATGGCGTTCCATGTCGGTAAAGAGACCGATCGCAAATTCGGCAAAGGTCGAGTGCAGGCGGGCACGGAAACGGTCCTTGGGCACCAGCACATTCAGCGATGAATACAGGCGTGGCTCCAGAGGAATGCCAACCAGGCCACGATTGTTGTAATCATTCAATGCCACCTTGGCCACAATGGCGAAGCCCAGCCCTTGCTTGACCAGATGCAGGATGCTGGGCAGCGAACCCAGTTCGGCGCGGCGATTGAGCGACTCAGGTGAAACGCCGTTGCTGCGGAAAAAATCCTCGGCCAGAGCACGAATTGCCGCGCCCGGATCACGATCGACAAAAGCATAGCCTTGAAGGTCCGCGGCCTTGAGCGAGGTCGCCTTGGCCAGCTCATGCCCATGCGCCACGATTACCCGCAGTTCGTCCTGGCAGGCCAGGCTGCATTCCAGCGTCGGGTCCGATGACTGCTTCTCGACCAGCCCGACATCCAGCTCATGAGCAGCAACCCGGTTTTCGATGTTTTCCGAATTGGCCACGAACACACGTGGAATCACCCGTGGGTGCTTCTTGATGAATTTGTCCAGCAACACCGGTAACCAGTAGCCCGCAATGGTCTGGCTGGCGCCGATGGTGAGCACGCCGGTAAGTTCGTCGGTCAATTCGGCAATGCGGGTCTCCATTTCATCGGAGAGCCCGAGAATCCGTTCGGCGTAGGCAAACACGATTTCACCCGCCGGCGTCAGGGTGACCTTGCCATGTCCCCGATCCAGCAGCCGGGTGTTGAACTGCTCTTCCAGCTGCTTGATCTGGAAGGTGACCGCCGGCTGGGTCATGTACAGCGTTTCTGCTGCGCGCGTGAAGGACCCGTGGCGGGCTACTGCGTGAAATACCTGCAATCTGCGATCAGCCATTACACGCTCCTGAATAAAGGATATTTATCATTCTACAAAAAACACCGGCAGAGAGCCAGTGTTGCCTGACCGCACTCAACCGGCTTGCCGGAGCACGGACGTGCTGTCAGAGCGGTGTGGTATAAAGGCCGCCCGGGGTTGTCTTGCCAGTCGCAAAAGGGTTTTCATGGGCAGGGGTTTTTACATCGTCATGGCCGCGCAGTTCTTTTCCGCGCTGGCAGACAACGCGTTGCTGATCGCCGCAATTTCGGTCCTGATCAATTTGCAAGCGCCTGCTGAACAGGTGCCTCTGCTGAAGTTTTTCTTCACCGTTTCCTATGTGGCTCTGGCGGCCTTCGTTGGCGCGTTTGCTGACTCCATGCCCAAGTGGCGGGTCATGCTGATCAGCAATTCGATCAAGATTTTCGGCTGTGCCCTGATGTTTCTCGACCTGCACCCGCTGGCCGCCTACGCTGTGGTTGGTCTGGGAGCTGCAGCCTATTCCCCGGCCAAGTACGGCATCCTGACCGAAATGCTGCCAGCCTCTAAGCTGGTTGTCGCCAACGGCTGGATTGAAGGACTGACGGTCGGCGCCATCATCCTCGGCACGCTTCTGGGCGGCATCCTGATCCGCCCGGAACTGACACAATGGGCGTTCGGCCATGGCCTGCCAAGCTTTGGTCCCATTTTCGACAGTCCGACCGACATCAGCATTCTGCTCATTGGCGGCCTGTACCTGCTGGCGGCCATCTTCAATTACTACGTGCCGGATACCGGCGTTGATCACAAACCCCTCAAGAACAATCCGATTTTTCTCATTCGCGAATTCGGCCATTGCGTCGCCCTGCTCTGGCGCGACAAGCTCGGACAGATCTCGCTGGCGGTCACCACCCTGTTCTGGGGGGCCGGCGCGACCCTGCAGTTCATCGTGCTGGACTGGGCCTTTGCCAACCTCGACATGAAGCTCTCGCAAGCGACCAACATGCAAGGTGGCGTGGCATTCGGAGTCGCCGTCGGTTCCGTACTGGCGGCAAAATTCATCAGCCTGCGCCAGTCAGCCAGCGTCATTCCGCTGGGGATTGCGATGGGCCTGTGCATGCTCATCATGGTCTTCATCCACAGCCCTGTCGTGGCCGGGGTTCTCATGGTCAGCGTTGGCGCTCTGGCAGGATTTTTCGTCGTACCGATGAATGCCTTGCTGCAACATCGTGGTCACGTGTTGATGGGGGCCGGCCACTCCATCGCCGTACAGAATTTCAACGAAAACCTGAGCATTCTGGTGATGACCGGGTTGTACGCAGTGCTGGTCAAATCAGGTCTGCCGGTCAATATCGTGATCGTGATCTTCGGCCTGTTCATGGCCGGCAGCATGCTGCTGATCAAGCGCTGGCACGAAGCCAATCAGCGCGAATTCGATTCCGTCGCACTGCTCGACAGCAAGCACCACCACTGACAGGCTGGCCGCTCAGGCGGTCAGCAGGCGCCGCATCTGATCCTGCGCGAAACACAGGTCTTCCCAGGCGCGCGCCTTGTCCTCCAGATTGCGAAGCAGATAGGCAGGGTGATAGCTCACGATGACCGGCACGTCCAGATAGCTGAACAGGCGCCCGCGCGCGGCCCCGATCTTCACCTCGCCACCAATCAGGGTTTGTGCCGCAGGCCGGCCCAGCGCCACGATCAGCTTCGGCCGGATCAGTGCAATCTGCCGCTCCAGAAAGGGACGACAGGCCTCGATTTCATTTGCTTCGGGGGTGCGATTGCCAGGCGGACGACACTTCACCGCATTGGCGATATAAACGTTTTCACCGCGCTTCAGCTGGATTGCCGCCAGCATCGCATCCAGCAGCTTGCCGGCCTGGCCAACAAAGGGCTCGCCGCGTTCATCTTCGTCCGCGCCAGGGCCTTCGCCCACGAACAACCAGTCGGCCTGCACATCGCCCACGCCCAGAACAGCCTGTTTGCGCCGTTCGCAGAGCGTACAGGCGCGACAGGCAGACACCGCCTCACTCAGCGCAGGCCAGTCCATGCAGGCCACGCCGGACGGGGCTTGCGCAGCAGGCATCGCGGAGGCCGGCTCCAGGAGCGGCTCTGCAGGCAGAAGAGAAGCAGGTTCGACAATGACGGAAATTTCATCGCCTGCCCGCGTCAGGGAAATGGCTGGTGTCGCCTCCACCGTGGCAAGCACTTCCGGCGCAGGCTCCGGGCTGGATGTTTCGACCCGCGCAGCGTCACGCAAGCGCCATGCGGGCGTGATGCCCATTTCAGCAAGAATCCGTCCGCTCTGTTCACTCATGCGTTGGCCTCGACTCGACTCAGTTCTCGCCGCATCACCAGCGCGTCTTCGCGCAGGCCATCAGCATCGGGATAGTAGCCGCGCCGGCGGCCGATCTCGGTAAAGCCGTGGCGGCTGTACATGGTTTGCGCCACGCGATTGGAGGCGCGTACTTCCAGAAACATCTGCGTTGCCCCGGCAAAACGCGCGCGTTCGGTCACATATTCCAGCAACTGCGAGCCCAGCCCCTGACCTTGCCAGGCCGGCCGGATAGAGATGACCAGCAGATGGGATTCATCAAGCACGGCGAGCAGCACGGCATGCCCGACCAATTGGCCGTCGCGACGCATCACCCAACTGCTGTAGCCGGCGTGCAGCGAGTCGGCGAACAGCGCACGGTTCCACGGGAACTGCGAGGCTTCGCGCTCGACGCTGGTCACCTCATCAAGATCCCCCGCACACATCGGAGCGAACAACAGCTCGCCGCTCACGCCTTGCCTCCGGCAGCCAGACGTTCAGCCACGGTCAAGGCGATCCGGTCGCGCACATACAGTGGCGCCAGCAGCGCCGCATCGCACCAGCCAGCCGGCCCCGTCAGTGCAGCCAGTTCCGCCACGGCCTGCGCCGAAGGCACAGCGGAGAGCGGCTCTGCACATAGCTTTCCAGCCAGGCTGCCGGCAGACTCAAGCGGATAGGCGCTGAACGCGGTGCCCACCCCGAACCAGCCGTCCGATGCGGGTTGTGGCAAGGCTGTCGGTGTCACGCAGGCCGGCGCCAGGACTTCCAGCCAGCGTCCATTTTCCCGTTGATAGGCGGCCACATAGGCTTCGTTCATGCGCGCATCCATCGCGCAATACACCTTGTCCGCAGTCTGGCCTTGCGCCAGCGCGAGCAGACTGCATACCGGCGCCACCGGCAGATCAGTGCCTAGCGCCAGGCCCTGCGCCACACTGCAAGCCAGACGCACCCCGGTAAAGGCACCCGGACCGATGCCACAGGCAATCACATCGAGTCGGGCCAGATCCAGCTGTGCCTCTGCCAGCAATTGCCTGAGCGCCGGCAGAAGCGTTGCGGAATGTGCCGGCGGACTCGCCAGTCTGATCGAACGTACTTCGCCATCGCACAGCAAGGCCAGCGAAGCAATGTCGGTGGAGGTTTCCAGTGCCAGAATTTTCATGGCGCGAATTCTACCCCAGCACAGCGCTTGCCCCGGGGCGGATCGGGGATCAGCGCCGAAAGGCCTCGCGCATTTCCTGACGCAGGCGCTGGCGCTCTTCGGCATTCAGGCGCCGCAAGCCACGCGGACGCTCATCAGGATCAGCATTTCGCATCGCACGCTGCTCCTCGCGCCCTTCCTGCCGCTGACGGCGCATTTCCTGGCGAAATTCCTGCATGCGCTCATGGCGCTGCCGCAGTTCATCGTCCTGACGTGTTTCACGCCCTGGTCCGCGCATGGGGCCGCGCTCAAGCGGCTGAGCCAGCACGGATGCCGAGAGAAGGCCGGCAAACAACAGGGTGAGGACATGCTTCATGATCGCTTCAATACGTCTCGGGGTTTTCCATGCCTGAAGTATTGCCCAGACGAAGGTGCAATGGCCGCAGCGAGTTGTAAGCACATGTTTCCAGTCAGGCAGATCCCAACAATTGCTCACCATTTATCTCATCGCCTGCCCCAGACAACTGCTGACATTGTGCCTTCAAGCCCTTAGGATTAAGTCATGGAAAAAGAACGTTATCGCATTCTCGTCGTTGATGACGATGCACGCCTGCGCAACTTGCTGGAGCGTTATCTCGATGAGCAGGGCTTTGCCGTCAAGGCCGTGGCTGACGCAGCACTGATGGACAGGGCACTGACTCGCGAGCATTTCGACCTGCTGGTACTCGACCTGATGTTGCCAGGCGAGGATGGTCTCTCCATCTGCAGACGTCTGCGCGGGGGCGACAACCCGCTGCCGATCGTGATGCTCACTGCGCGTGGCGACGAAGTTGACCGCATCATCGGTCTGGAACTGGGTGCGGACGATTATCTGCCCAAACCTTTCAACCCGCGCGAACTGGTCGCCCGCATTCACGCCGTCCTGCGTCGCAAGCCCCGCAGTCTGCCCGGGGCGCCAGCGGAGGACGCTTCGGTAGTTCGTTTTGGTCAGGTCGAGGTCGATCTGGGCGCCCGGCGACTGACGCGCAAGGGCGAAGACCTGCCTCTGACAACCGGTGAGTTCGCCCTGCTCAAGGTGATGCTGCAGCACCCGCGCGAGCCTCTGTCACGGGATCGCCTGATGGAGCTGGCCCGGGGCCGTGAATATGACGCCTTCGACCGCTCGATTGATGTACAGATGTCCCGCCTGCGCAAACTGATCGAAGACGAACCGACCAAGCCGCGTTATCTGCAGACAGTCTGGGGTTTTGGTTATGTTTTCGTACCCGACGGCTCAAGCGCCAAAACTGCCACCTGAGCCCGCTCCGCATGCCCCGTTTCCCATGGCCTCGCACCCTGCTCTGGCGCAGCTTCCTGCTGATAGCTTTGCTGCTGGTCGGCTCTCTGCTCGCCTGGCTGCAGATCTACAACTATTACGCCCTGCGCCCGCGCGCTGCGCAGACCGCCCAACTGGTCGTCAGCATGGTCAATCTGACCCGTTCGGCTCTGCTTGCTGCAGACGATACACAACGGCTTGCCCTGCTGCACGATCTGAACAGTCTTGAAGGCATCCGGGTTCTGCCTGCCGAAAATGATGATCGTCTGGTTGCTCTCCCCGATACGGCCCTGATGCGCAAGCTGCAGGAATCCGTACGCACCCGGCTGGGCAGCTACACCCGTTTTTCGGCAGGAATGAACGAGCTGGAGGGATTCTTCGTCAGCTTCCGCGTGGATGAAAGTGAGCCCGAGGATGAATACTGGATCATGCTGCCCCGGGAACGCATTGCCGGCCCGGCTGCCGCTGAGTGGCTGGGCTGGGGAAGCGCAGCGATTCTGATCGCCCTGCTCGCCGCCTACTTGCTGGTGCTGGGTCTGACCCGCCCTCTGAAGGCGCTGGAAGGAGCCGCCCGCGCCGTTGGGCGGGGCGCCCCTGTGCCGATCCTTCCGGAAGACGGAGCCCGCGAGGTTGCCTCCGTTGCACAGGCATTCAACCAGATGTCGCATGATCTGACCGAGCTGGAGTCAGACCGCGCCCTGATCCTGGCGGGGGTGTCGCACGATTTGCGCACCCCGCTGGCCCGCTTGCGTCTGGGCATCGAGATGTCAGGGGCGCACGCCGACGATGTTGCTGCCATGGGTCAGGATATAGAAGAAATGGACCGCATAATCGGTCAGTTTCTCGATTTTGCCCGGGGCGGCCAGACCGAGTCGCCCCAAGAGTGCGATGTTGTCTCCCTCGTACAGGAACTTGCCCGGAGCTATCAGGCACGTGGAACGAAAATCACCCTGACCTTGCCGGAAAAAGCGCTGGCCCCAGTCCGTCTGCAATCCTTGCGCCGCGCCATCATCAATCTTGTCGATAACGCCCTGCGTTATGCAGGTGCGGAACTATCGCTGGAAATCAGCGTCCGAGCCCATGCACAAGATCTGGAGATCGAAGTGACTGATCGCGGACCAGGCATCCCTGCTGATCAGGTCGAGCGACTGAAGCGGCCCTTTACCCGTCTTGAGAATGCCCGCAGCAACGCCCAGGGATCCGGCTTGGGGCTGGCCATAGTGGATCGCGTAGCCCGCCTGCATGGAGGCCACCTGGATCTGCTGCCGGGAGAGAATGGTGGTTTGCGTGCGTCGCTGCATTTGAAATGCTGATCTTTCTTTACACAAGCTTGATGCCGTACATCACGTGCTGAAAAGCCGTGGCCACCCAACTCGTCTATAATCCTTGTCGCTATGGATCTGCTCTTCGATTTTTTCCCTATTGCGCTGTTCTTCGCTGCGTACCAGTTTGCCGGCATTTATGTGGCAACCGGCGTGGCTATTGCGGCCTCCCTGTTTCAGCTTGCTTACGCCTGGTACGTCCTCAAGCGCGTCAAACCGATGCTGTGGGTCAGTACAGTGATCATCGTGGTCTTTGGCGGCCTTACGCTGTATCTGAACAATCCCGCCTTCATCAAGTGGAAACCCACCGTTTTGTACTGGGTGTTCACTCTTGTTCTGCTAGTCTCCGCATTTTTTCTCAAGCGCAACCTGATCCGCAAACTGCTGGAAGAACAGGTCAAACTTCCTGACATCCTCTGGCACAGGCTCAACCTTGCCTGGGCCGGCTTCTTTGCTGCGCTGGGCGTGTTGAACATTTACGTCGCCAGCAACTTCAGCGAATCAATCTGGGTCAAGTTCAAGGTGTTCGGCTGCATGGGACTGATGATCCTGTTCATCATTCCGCAAGCGGTGCTGATCTCACGCCACGTCAAGGATGAAACGCCCTCCTGAGGGTGTGCCGCATGCTGACTCGCGACTTGCTTCTTGAACATCTTGCCAGCCTGCAGCCTGTGCTGTGCGAACTGACCGACGAGAGCCACCTCCATGTCGGCCACGCAGGCGCCAAGGGAGGCGGTCACTACCGCCTGAAAATCGTTGCGGAAGCCTTTGCCGGACGATCTGCAGTCGCCCGTCACCGACTGGTGTACGCCAGTCTCGGTACGCTGATGCGTGGCGAAGTACACGCATTGAGCATTACGGCTCTGACGCCTGAAGAAAATCAGCCGGATCAGACCGCATGAATCTGCTCCACCCATCCACCGTTCGATCAGGAAATATCATGAAACTGAAGCTGAGTTGCCTTGCCATGGCGCTGGTTCTGGCGTCTTCTACCGTCCTCGCAGCAGATCCCAAGCCCTTGGCCAAGGTTAACGGTTCGCCCGTTTCAGCCGCAGCAGCGGAGCTGATGATGAACGAGCAGATTGCCCAGGGGGCGCCGAACAATGAAGAACTGCGTAGCGCCGTCAAGGACGAACTGGTACGCCGCGAAGTTCTGGCCCAGGAATCCAAAAAACGCGGACTGGACAAGAAAGCAGAGATCCAGACCCGCATTGACATGGCTCGCCAGGGCATCCTGATCGGCGCTTACATCAACGAGTGGGCCAAGACGAATCAAGTGTCCGAAACCCAGATCCGCGCCGAATATGATCGCCGCGTGGCCGAAATGTCCAGCACCGAATACAAGACGCGCCACATTCAGGTAGAAAAGCTCGAAGAGGCACAAGCCCTGATTTCCAAGCTGCAGAATGGTGCCAAGTTTGCCGATCTGGCCAAGGATTCGCTCGATACGGGTTCTCGTGACAAGGGTGGCGATATTGGCTGGGTTGCACCTCAGGGTTTGCCCAAGCAGTTCGGTGATGCCGTGGGCAAGCTCGAAGCCGGCAAATTCACGACTGTGCCGGTACAGACCCAGTATGGTTATCACGTGATCATGGTGGATGAAACCCGCAAGGCTGTTCCGCCCAGCTTTGAAGACAAGAAGAATGAACTGCGTCAGTTCCTTGAACAGCAGGCCCTGAGTACGCATGTCAACGAATTGCTGAAAAAAGCCAAGGTGGAATAAACACCGTCCCCGGATCACCGGAGAATCTATCCGGTACGGTTCTCTGCGCCGCACGCTCCGTAATCGGAGCGGCGGCTCAACACATGGCTATAATCACGCACTTTTAAAATGGGGATACCGAAATGGGGTTTCTGTCAGGCAAGCGCATCCTGATTACCGGGCTGCTGAGCAATCGCTCAATCGCCTATGGCGTTGCCAAAGCCATGCATCGCGAAGGAGCCGAGCTGGCATTCACCTACCAGAACGAACGTTTTCTAGACCGCGTCACTGAAATGGCCAAGGATTTCGACAGCACGCTGGTCTTCCCGTGTGATGTGCAGGACGACAGCCAGATCACGACCCTGTTCGACGCACTCGCCCAGCATTGGGATGGTCTCGACGGTCTCGTTCACTCCATTGCCTTTGCCCCTGGTGAAGCGCTCAAGGGCAATTTTCTGGAAGGCCTGTCACGCGAAGCATTCCGCACCGCGCACGAAGTCAGCAGCTACAGTTTTGCCGCGCTGGCCAAGGCGGCTCAACCGCTGATGAAGGGGCGCAACGGTTGCCTGCTGACGCTGAGTTACCTCGGCGCCGTACGCACCATGCCGAATTACAATGTGATGGGGCTGGCCAAAGCCAGTCTGGAGGCGGCTGTCCGCTACATGGCTGTCGCTCTCGGTCCGGAAGGCACGCGTGTTAACGCAATTTCTGCCGGGCCAATCCGCACCCTTGCCGCATCGGGCATTGGCAATTTCGGCAAACTGCTGGCTTTCAATGAGCGCAATGCACCACTGCGTCGCAATGTAACGATTGACGAAGTCGGCAACGCCGCCGCATTCCTCTGCTCTGATCTGGCGTCAGGAATGACCGCCGAGATCATGTATGTGGACAGCGGTTTCAATGCTGTTGCACTGGGTACCGACGAAGAAGTCTGATCGTCGCATCGGTGCCTTGCCAATAAAAAAGCTGCCTGCGGGCAGCTTTTTTATTGGCAAGCTTGCTTCGGATCAGCGCAGCAGTCCCAGACGACCTTCTTCGTACTGCGCCAGCAAACCCCAACTGCGCCCGCGCCGGCGCACAACTTCCAGCAGAGCCATGGGCTTGATGCTCAGGCCACGTGAAGGCCGGCCAGCCGGCTGTGCAAGCTGCAAGGTTTGCGGAAATGCGTTGTGAAAGTGATTTTTCATGCTGGACTCCGGAGCAGTTCGAGGATTTCGGGAAAAAGACGTATGGATCAGATTCGCGTAAAGCCGTCGCGGATCAGGCCGACGGCAATGCCTTCGATCGCCAGCGCGCTGCGCCGGGGATCAACCAGAATGGGTGAGAAATCGGGGTTCTCGGCAATCAGTTCGACGACGCCACCCGGCTGGCGCTTGAGGCGCTTGACGGTGACTTCATCCTCGACCCGTGCAACCACGATCTGGCCATCGCGCGCATCGGCACAGCGATGGACGGCGAGCAGATCACCTTCCAGGATGCCGGCATTGATCATCGACAGGCCGCGCACGGTCAGCAGGTAATCAGCACGCGGCGAAAACATGGCCGGATCAATCGGCAAATGACGCTGGATGTGCTCTTGTGCCAGGATCGGCGAGCCGGCTGCCACGCGGCCCACCAGCGGCAGACCTGCCGGTTCGGCGGAAGCAATTTCCTGCGTCAGACGAATGCCGCGTGCCGAACCAGACTCCAGGCGGATCACGCCTTTCTGGGCCAGCGCGCGCAGATGACTCTCTGCTGCATTGGGAGAGGCAAAACCGAAAGCGGCCGAGATTTCGACCCGGGTTGGCGGCATGCCATCAGCGGCGATGCGATCCCGGATGAAGTCGAGTATTTCCTGCTGGCGGCGGGTCAGTTCAAGGCTCATGGCAAACTCGTTTCATGCACTGTATGGCCGTACAGTACTGTACTTTTCACCAGTTGCGCAAGAAGTTTTTTTCTCTATCAAGCCTTACCCGGAGACCCGCTTGCCACCTTGTTCTTCAGGGTGATTCCCCGAACAGGCGCGCCAATCCTGGGCGTCGAGGCATGCCGACCGGAGAAGCCCGCCCTATCTGGCTGCAAGCAACTGCACTTCGGCGTAGGCGGTACGCTGTGGCAGGAGGATCCGTGAATCCACCGCCTCCTCGTAGCGCTGGATCTGATAGCCGCCCAGGCCTTGCTCGCGAGCCAGCGCTTCAGCACGCCGCGCCAGCACGTAGCGTGCTTCACCATCGCCGCCGACATGCAGGTATTGCATGCTCAGCTTATAGAGCACGCGGTTATCCGGCAGCCGGGTTTCGACAATCTCCCAGTTGGGCGCTGTTGGATCTGTCACCATGTAGACGGCTGCGAGCAGCAGCCCGACCTGAACGATGTCCGCATGCGTCACGGCATATTTCGGGAAAATGTGCAGCGAGCCCTTGGGAACAATGGAGGTATTTCCCGGAATGTCGCCTGAAAGGCTGCTGCACGCGCTCAGCCCGATGAGAATCGGCAATTGCCAGAGTTTTGCGGACAACCTCATGACGTCACCCTCAGGAAATGAAGTTGAACAACGACAGGCCTGAAATCTTGGCAAAGGTGCTGCGCGCGGCCTCAAGATAAGTTTGCTGCTGCTGGAAATCCGAGATAGCCTCGACGTAATCGAGGCCTACCAGACGCTCCAGACGATCCGCATACTGGATCTTGAGATCTTCACCGACATTCTGCAGGGCCTCGACCTCCACCTGACGCGACCCTTCCTGCGCGCGCAGGCGCAGTACATTTTCCATCGCGTTGTCGAGCCGCCCCAGGGTGTCGGCGATCATCCCCGTGTAGCCAGTACCATTGGCGTTCTCCAGACCAACAACCAGTTGCTTGAGCGTGCTGAACATATCGCTGGTAGAGCCTGGCACGGTCTGGAACGTGTCGCCCGCGACCGGAGCACCGGAAATCGTGACCTGGATTTCGGTAGTTGCGGCATTGGCCGGGTCTGGCAAGCCGATGGCCTGCCCCTCCACATAGGTTCCCGTTGCCAGTGGCGCCCCACTCATGCCCGGATCTGCCACAGTGTCGAACACGTCATAGGTCGTGGCACTGGTAAAGCGGATGGCGTAGTGGTCACCGGTGTACGGTGCAGGGCCGGAAACCGTTCCGTCGCTGATGATTGCTGTCGTCGAATTCGTGCTACTGGTGAAGGCGCCGTTGACCGAATCGATATTCATGAACAGCTCGTTGCCATTCACACTGACCGGAATCTGGCGTGTGTTCGAGACCTGCAGCGTGCGCGTTCCCTGATCCCCCTGATAGTTCACCCCCGCCAGATTGCCGGTAAAGGCCGCGGTGTTGCCTACGTAGCCCGAAAACAGATACTCGCCCTGAGAGTCCTGTGTATTGGCCAGACTGAGCAGGCTGTCGAACTGGGCACGGATGTCGGTGGCGATCGATTGCTTGTCACTGGTCGACAGCGAAGGATTGCCTGCCTGGATGACCCGCTCACGCACATAATCAAGCACGTCATGAATGGCGCCCAGCTGGGAGTCCAGGTTTTTCAGCGCATCAATGGCCGCGCCCTGATTTTCCTTCTGCACAGCCAGGTGCGAAATGGACTGGGATACCTCCAGAGCACGCGCCGAGGCAACCGGGTCGTCGCTGGGCGAAACCACCCTGCGGCCGGTGGAGAGTTGCTGCTGCGTATGTACGAGATCCACCTGCTGACGACCGATGGTCGACACATTGGTGTCATAGATCATGGATGTACTGATTCTCATGACGTCACCCCATGATGGAAAGAATGTCATCAAACAAGGAGTTGGCCACCCCGATGCAGCGCGCAGCCGCCTGATAGATCTGCTGATAGCGCAACAGATTGGCCGCTTCTTCGTCCAGATTTACACCGGAAAGCCCTTGCTGTGCCGCGGTCGCCTGATCCAGCAAGCCCTGCTGGGCTTCTGCATTCACTTTGGCTTCGCTGGTCTTGGTGCCGACATCACTGACCATCTGCGAATAGGCATAGCCATAAGTAGCCGTCCCGCCCAGCAGACTCTTGGTTGACTGCAGGTTATACAAGGCGCTGGCATTGCGCGCGTCCTTGGTGCCACCAACATTGGTGCTGATCGTGAAGGAGTCGCCATTGGCCGGCCGACCGGCAATCGAGAAAGTCAGATCCGGATTGGTCAGCGTCACGCTGGTGCCTGCAGCGTTGCTGCCCGGGTTATAGGCAATCGTCGCCGGGGTGGCGCCGGTGACGTTGAACTGATTCAAGGCAGAGTCAAACGTCAGGGTGATCGGCGTTGCAATATGCGCTGCCGGCGAGGCCAGAATGCCGGTTAGGCTGTTGGCAACAGGCTGCGTTACCGAACCCGTACCCGTGTTGGTGCTTGTTGCTGCAGCACGCACCGGCGAGGCCGCTGCAATCAGACTCGTATCCTTGATGGCCACACCGATATCACGCGCAGCGAAGCGCGTCGGCTGAATCAGCACCCGATCACCTGCCGCCATCGTACCGGTGAAGCTCAACCCGTCCACATTCGTCGGCAGGGTCGCGCCGCTATACACCACGCCACTGTCTGAAGTGCGCGTCAGCGAATAATTGGTTCCATCGTAGGCCAGCACATAGTCATTGGTCGTCAGACCCGCCACACTGCTGATCGAAGACGTGATCGCCGCAGTGGATGCCGTACCGGTCACCAGATTCGGCAAATTTTGCTGGGCAGGCGCCATTGCGGTGAAATAATTGCCGCCCATCTGCCCCGTCAGATCCTGCCCCAGTCGATGCTGGGCGTTGAATTCGGTGGCCAGACTGATAGCAATCCGCCCCAGCGCATTCTGTGCAGAGTCGAGTGAGTCCGAGCGATAGCTCAGCAAGCCCCCCAGCTTACCGCCGGTAAGGAGATTCTCTGGAATCGGCACTACCCCGCCGCCCACCAGCTGGACCCCCACGGTAGAACGACTCGGGTCCGTTGAAGAAGCGACCGTCGACAGCGAAAAGACATCCGCGCCCATCACCAGTGGCTGGCCTGACCCGATGAATACGTTGATCGTGCCATCGCTGTTGGCCGTCGTTGTGGTCTTGATCTGCTGATTAAGCTGAGCCACCACCGCATCGCGCATGTCCAGCAGGTCGTTGGCGGGGACATTCGGCCCAGCCGCCTGTGCGGTCACGATCTTCTGATTCAGGCTGGCAATCTTGTCAGCCAGGGAATTGATGTCGGTAACAGCGCTGCCGATCTGGGTCTCCACACCCGCGCGAACTTCCTCAAGTCGCGTCTGCATGGCCTGAAAACGCGTCACCAGCGCTTCTGAGGTAGACAGCATCGACTGCCGCGACGGCACGCTGCTCGGGTCTGCAGCCACTTGCTGCACTCCGCGGAAGAACTCCTCCAGCGCCGGATTCAGGCCTGCAGTCTCATCGGACAGAAGATTGTCCACCTGCGAAATCTGGTTGTAATAGGTTTCGTACTGCACCCGCGTCGTATCGGCCGCCATGACCTGCGCCGTCAGGAACTGGCTGTAGACCCGCTTGACCGTCGCAACCTCGGTGCCCTGACCGAAAAAACCGACCCCGGTGAACATCGGGTCGGCGGTGGTCTGCACAACCTGTTGCCGGGTATAGCCTGACACGCTCGCATTCGAGATGTTATGGCTGGTCGTGTTCAATGCTGCCTGGGCGGCATTGAGACCGGTGAGGGAAATACTGAGTAGGCCTGCCATGATCGAGCGCTCCTGCTGCTATCTACGACCATGTATCGCAATTCTGGTGCCAGAAGCGCCCGTCACCCAAAAAACAAACAGCAAGCCTTTGTTTTTATTAAACAAACTCAAAAGGCAAAACCAGCCGAACGAAGCCCGGATCGACTCCTTCCAGTTTGGCCGGCAAGAATTGCCGGGGCCGAACATGGCGGACCCGATGACGCGCAGCCCGGGACGCGCCCGGCTCCCTTCAGAGCCCACCATCCATACCGTCAGTGCAGCAGGCATGCCTCGAAGAACCGCCTGCATAGCCATTCTTCAGGCATGCCTGCCCACCACACAAGCACGACAAGGCAGATCAGACCGCCTGCCTGAAGATGCCCGCCAGATGCGGCTCTTCAGACAGATATTCACGCAAAGAAGACTTCAAGCACCGCCAGGCCCGGCATTCGCCAAGGCACTTGTCGGGCTTCAATCTCGCCTGCGACCCGAAGCGTTCGCTCAGGCTAGCGCTCCGGTTAACGTGGCCGCGAGTCCCAGATCTTCTGCAGGCGCTTCACACTCACCGGCATCGGCGTCTTCAGCTCCTGCGCGTAGAGGCCCACGCGCAGCTCCTCCAGCAGCCAGCGGAACTCCTCCAGTTGCGGATCAATCAGGCCGCCGCGCTGCATGGCGATCCATTCGCGTTCCCATGGCCCGGCCAGTGATTTCCACTCGGCCATCAGCTGCGTGTCGCGCGCGGGGTTGTTGCGCATCTTCTCGATACGCACGTCGATAGCTTTGAGATAACGCGGGAAGAGCGCGAGCTTCTCGAAGGGATAGGCGATCAGGAAGTTCTTGGGCAGCAGCTTGCCTACCTGCCCCTGCACGTCAGCCAGCAAGTCCGGGAAGCCCTTGAGGCTGGCGAAGCGCTTCTGCAGCGAGGCGTGCTCGGTGAGCAGCATTTGCACGAGGCGCATCAGCTCCTGCGCGACTAGGCTGACGCGGGTCTTGGCTTCCAGCGCGCGCTGGTTGAAGTCGGTGGCATTCACCGGCAGCGGCGCCATCAGGCAGGTGCGGATCAGAGTGGCTTCGAGAAGCTGCTCCTTGAGCTCGCCCTCGGTGCCAAAGGGTATGAACTGCAGAGCAAGGCCACGCAGGCCCGGCAGACGCTCTACCGCCTTGACCTGATCCTTGAGATTCAGCGCGAAGAGGCGCACCAAGCCCTTGCGATGCACGCGCGCCGCTTCCTCTTCAGTATCGAAAGGCCGCAGGCTGACCGAATCGCCATCGTCGTGCAGCGCCGGGAAGCCGATCAGGTTGCGCTTGCCGATCTTCACTTCCAGCAATTCCGGCAGCGGGCCAAAGCTCCAGCTGGTGATGCCGGAGAAGGCCGTGTGCTGGCCGTCTGCATCGCGCATGTCGGCAGAGGCAGGCGCATCGCGGCTCTCCACGGCACCGGCCTGCGGAGCCTTGCCGGGCGCGGCTTGCGGAGATGCCGTCTCCTTGCCCTGCACATTCAATGCAGCAAGCTGGGCACCCATCGAGCCTTCGATCTGGGCGGCGCGGAAGGCGGCCGCCGCCATATCCTTGAGCTTCAGGCGCAATTCGGCGAGATCGCGCGATTGATCAAGC
Source organism: Uliginosibacterium sp. 31-16 (assembly GCF_030730865.1). Lineage (GTDB taxonomy): Bacteria > Pseudomonadota > Gammaproteobacteria > Burkholderiales > Rhodocyclaceae > Uliginosibacterium. The sequence continues at coordinate 153,861 of NZ_JAVALZ010000002.1, forward strand.
ACGCGGCCGTGCTGGTCGATCACGCGGAAATTCATGAAGCAGTGCGGATTCAGGTTCTCGAAACGGAAACTGGCCATGTCCAGCTTGTAGCTCACGCGTTCCTCGACGAAACGCTGGAGTGCCCTCACCAGCGGCTCGTCCTGCTTGTACTCGCCCTCCTCGATCGCATCGAGAAAGGCGCGCGTGCTCTCGCCTATCGGCTGCAGGCGGTGGCGATGGCGCTGCGGCACGGTCTTGAGCAGCGCGGTGACCTTCTCCTCCAGCATGCCCGGCACCAGCCATTCACAGCGGTTCGCCGGCACCTGATTGAGCATCGCCACCGGCACCGTGAGCGTGACGCCATCATCGTTGGCACGCGGCTCATGCACATACGTGAGCTTGAGGTGCTGGCCCATCACTTCGAATTCGGCCGGAAACTTGTCGCTGGTCGCGCCCGCCGCCTCGTGGCGCATCAGCTGCTCGCGTTCCAGATGCAGGCACTTCGGATTCGCCCGCTCGGCCTGCTTGCGCCAGGCTTCGAACATGCGCAGATCGGTGACTTCAGCCGGGATCTGGGCGTCGTAGAAAGATTCGATCAGCGCGTCATCGACCAGCAGATCAGGGCGGCGCATCTTCTGCTCGAGGCGCTCGATCTCGGCGATCAGGCGCCGGTTGTGCTGGAAGAAGGGCATGTTGCGCGCGGCCGCTTCATCGATCTCGCCAGCAACCAGGCCGTCGCGGATCAAGAGCTCACGGCACAGCGCCGGACCTTCCTTGTCGAAACCACAGGGGCGGCGCGGGTAGAGCGTGATGCCGTGGAGCACGCCGCGCTCCCAGGCGCGCACGGCGCCCTTGGCCTTCTCCCAGTGCGGCTCGTAGACGCTCTTCCTCACCAGATGCGCGCCGACCTCCTCCAGCCATTCCGGCTCGATCTTGGCGATGCAGCGTGCGAAGAGCTTGCTGGTGTCGATCAGCTCGGCGGCCATCAGCCACTTGCCGACACGCTTGGCCATGAAGGAGCCCGGATGCGGCCAGAACTTGATGCCACGCGCGCCGTTGAAGGCACCGACCCAGGGGCCGCTCGCATCCTCGATCTTCACGCCGACATGCCCGAGAAGTCCGGCCAGCAAGGATTTGTGGATGGCCTCATAGGAAGCACCCTGCCCACCTGACTTTGCAGGAGGCTTGGCTGCCTCGGCCGGCTGGATCTTCCCTTGCAGCTTGTCGAAAGTTTTGACGCGCTGCGCCTGTGCTGATGGCTTGCTCTCGGCCTTCGGCTTGGCGGGTTTGGCAGTTTCAGCAGCGTCGGTGGCCCCCGCTTTCGGCTCCTTGTGAATCCAGCCATGCTCAGCGCACAACTCATGCAGCTGGGTGTGAATGTCGCGCCACTCCCGCATGCGCAGCCAGGAGAGGAAATTCGTCTTGCACCAGGTCTTCTGCTTGCTGGAGCCTTCGTGACGCCAGACCTCGTCGGCGGCCTGCCACAGGTTCCAGTACCAGAGAAATTCGCTCTTCGGCTCGGCCTTGTCATCCGGCGCAACACGGAAGCGCGCATGCGCCTGATCGGCGGTGCCGGGTTGCTCTGGCGGGCGCTCACGCGGGTCCTGAACCGACAAGGCCGCAGCGATCACCAGCACCTCACGCAAGGCGCCGCGATCACGCGCGGCGAGGATCATGCGGCCGATCTTCGGGTCCAGCGGCAGCTTGGAAAGCTCGCGGCCGATGGGAGTCAGTTCATTGTCATCATCGACCGCGCCCAGCTCGTTGAGCAGCTGGTAGCCATCGGCAATCATCTTGCCGCTGGGCTTGTCGATGAAGGGGAAGTCTTCCACCGCACCGAGGCGCAGCGACTTCATGCGCAGGATCGCGCCGGCCAGTGAGCAGCGCAGCACTTCCGGCTCAGTGTGCGCGAGGCGGCGATTGAAATCGTCCTCGCTATACAGGCGGATGCAGATGCCGTCCTGCACCCGGCCGCAACGCCCGGCGCGCTGCTTGGCCGCACTCTGCGCGATCTTCTCGATCTGCAGCAGCTCGACCTTGTTGCGGTGCGAATAGCGGTTCAGGCGCGCCAAGCCCGCATCCACCACGTAGCGGATGCCCGGCACGGTCAGCGAGGTTTCGGCGACGTTGGTGGAAAGCACCACGCGGCGCCCGTTCGAGCGCGAGAACACGCGTGCCTGCTCGGCCGCAGACTGGCGTGCAAACAGCGGCAGGATTTCGGTGCTCGGCAGATGGTCCTTGCGCAAGGCTTCGGCGGCTTCGCGAATCTCGCGCTCGCCCGGCAGGAAGACCAGCACATCACCCGGCCCTTCGCGCTGCAGCTCGCTCACGGCTTCGACGATGCCCTCGTAGAGATCGCGATTCGGGTTGCGATTTTTCGGCGCGGCAGTGCGCACACCGGCGCGCAGCAATGGCTTGGAGGTGACTTCCTCTTCATCCTCGATTGGCCGGTAGCGCACTTCGATGGGATAAAGACGGCCAGAGACTTCCAGCACCGGTGCGAGCTTGTCGCCCTGCGCGAAGTGCTTGGCGAAGCGCTCGGCGTCCAGTGTGGCGGAGGTGACGATCACCTTCAGGTCCGGCCGGCGCGGCAGGAGCTGACGGATGTAGCCGAGCAGAAAGTCGATGTTGAGGCTGCGTTCGTGTGCCTCATCGATAATCAGCGTGTCGTAAGCTGAGAGCAGCGGATCACCCTGCGTCTCGGCAAGCAGGATGCCGTCGGTCATCAGCTTGATGTAGCTGTCGGCACTGGCGTGGTCGGTAAAACGCACCTTGAAGCCGACTGTGCCGCCCAGCTCGCTGCCCAGCTCTTCGGCAATCCGTGTAGCGGTGGCGCGCGCAGCCAGTCGCCGTGGCTGGGTGTGGCCGATCAGGCCGGCTTCGCCGCGCCCGAGTTCGAGGCAGATCTTGGGGAGCTGGGTAGTCTTGCCGGAGCCGGTTTCGCCACAGATGATGACGACCTGATGTTCGCGGATCGCCCTAGCGATCTCGTCACGGCGCTGATTGACCGGCAACTCGGCCGGGAAAGTCGGTCGCGGCAGCTTCTCACGCCGCGCGGCGCGGATCGCAATGGATTTCTCGATGCGCTCGCGCAGCGCCTCCGGCAAATCAGCAAGCTTTTGCGGGCGAGTCTTCAGCTCACGCAAAGCCCGACGCAATGCCGGACGGTCACGCGTCAAAACAAGGTTCAGCAGGTCGGACAAATCCGGAGAAGACATCGAACGGCGCGCCAGTCAGGCCATCAGGCAAGGGGCGCCATTCTAACCGGCCAGCGACATCAGAGTCCGCAAAGCGGAAACTGAAGTTAAGGAATTACCGGATGCAAGCGTACTGATCAGCGACGACGTTGCGGCGCAGCGCCACCACTTGCGGGACCAGGACCACGGCCTTCGATATGGCGGAAAGTGATGCGACCTTTGCTCAGATCATAGGGCGACATTTCCAGCGACACCTTGTCGCCAGCGAGAATGCGGATGTGGTGCTTGCGCATCTTGCCCGAGGTGTAGGCAATCAGCTGGTGACCATTTTCAAGGGTCACACGGAAACGCGAATCCGGCAGAACTTCGTCCACCGCGCCGTTCATTTCAATCAGTTCTTCTTTTGCCATGCGTACTCCAGCAAGAGTTTAAAAAAAGAAAAGCCCGGCAAGAGCCGGGCCTTTCCGGTAGGGAGGGATTGCAGCCAAGGCAACGCACAAACGCATTGCCAGCCGTACAACCCTGCCTTACTCGGCTTCGCGGATGTTGGCCGCTTGCTCGCCCTTCGGGCCGGTGATGACGTCAAACGTCACGCGCTGATTTTCTTGCAGCGTCTTGAAGCCCGAGCCCTGAATTGCGGAGAAGTGGGCGAAAAGATCCTTGCCGCCGCCATCGGGAGTGATGAAGCCGAAACCCTTGGAATCATTGAACCACTTCACGGTACCTGTTGCCATCTTGTATATCCTTAAAAATTAAAAAATGGGGATGCCCCCAGAGCCGGGTAAAAACCCTTTGGCTCTGCGAAGCTCAAGACAGCGGGGTGATGAAGGAGGAAATTACCGGAGGGAACCGGGCACTTACGCCGGACAACAAACAGCACAACTTGAAAATCGCCTGCGCACTCTGCACTGAAAACCGGCTTTTTGCAAACAAAATCTTGCTGTCTGGCGAAAAAACCGCTGTCTGCGTTGCTACGACACGCCTGATGCACGCCCTGCTCCTCCATTCAGGACCGGCAACGAAACGCCAAATGGATATTTGCACTGAGATGCCCGAAGCGCCTTGTTGGAAGCCATCTTTCAGGCTGCACCGTCTGAAACGCTTTCCAGGCAAGCCTCCTGCAGACCCAAGCCAGAAGCAGATCTTCAGGCATCGCCGCTAATCGGCGCCAGCGCTTGCATCGCCCCCGCGACCAGTGCCTTGCCCAGGCTGCCGATCAGCTCTGACTCCAGTTGCCAGGTGTGCCAGTAGAGCGGCACGCTGACCGGCACATCGGGCGTCACATTCACCAGTAAACCGGCATCCAGCGCACTCTGGCATTGCAGCAAAGGCATCATGCCGTAACCGTAGCCAAGTACGGCAGCTTGCAGATAAGCCTCGAATGCCGGCACGAAGTGATGCGGAAAACGTGGCTCATGCCAGTTCAGGCAGCGGCTCAGGTGATCCGCCTGCAAGGCGTCACGGCGATTGAAGACCAGTGCCGGAGCCTTGCGCGCTGCGGCGAGCTCCAGCCCCCGGGGGAAGTAACGACGCACGAAGGCCGGTGCAGCCGCACAGACGTAAGCCATCTCGCCGAGCGGCACGACACTGAAACCCTTGGCGGCAACCGGATCCGAACCGATCGAGCCGATTACCTCGCCATTACGAAGGCGGGCCTGGGTCAGCGTCTGATCGTCGACGACGAACTCCAGGGTCACCGCATGCTGATCCATCCACTCGGTCAGCGCGGGGAGCACCCAGGTGCCCAAGCTATCGGCATTCACCGCCAGACGCAGCTGCCCGTGAGTGGCCCCTTCAAGCACCTCCGGCCACACCTCCATGGCCAGCAGGCGGGTCTGTCGCGCAAAGCGCAGCAAGGGCTGGGCAGCAGGCGTGGGCTTGACGGGGCGAGTGCGAAACAGCAAGGGCAAGCCGATTTGCGACTCCAGCGCGCGGATGCGCTGAGAGACCGCGGACTGGGTGATCGACAGCACGCTGGCCGCCTTGTCGAAGCTGCCTTCAGTCACGACAGCCTCAAGGCAGGCAAGGAGCGAGAAATCCACATTCATTAGAGATCCTTAATAAACATGAAAGTTATTCAGGATGCTAATGCAACACAGCAAGTCCCGCTACATTCGCTGCAAGTCATTTACTGGAATGCCCGCAGAAAAGCGCGCGGAGTTTCAGGCAACAGTGCCGCTCATGACAGGAACTGCGCACCCGGCCTGATCCATGCGCTCAAGGGCTTCCATCTGGGAGAACACCATGAACAGCTTCATTCAGGGATTTACGGTCAGCGGCGGGCTGATCCTCGCCATCGGGGCACAAAACGCGCACGTGCTGAAGATGGGCCTGACCCGCCAGCATGTGTTGCCAACGGTACTGATCTGCGCCATTTCCGATGCGTTGCTGATCGGCCTGGGCATCGGCGGCATGGGCGCCCTGCTCGATCAATGGCCACAAGCCGTGCGACTGGCAACCTGGGCGGGCGCCGCCTTCCTGTTCTGGTACAGCCTGAGTTCGCTGCGCGCGGCGTTTACCCGGCGCAGTCTGCAAACCGCCGGAGACACCCCTCGCACCAGTCTGCGCGCTGCCGTGCTGATGATTCTGGCCTTCACTTACCTGAACCCGCACACCTATCTGGACACTGTCGTGTTGATCGGCTCAATCGGCGCCCACCTCGCCAATGGCGAGCGCCTGATTTTCTGGCTGGGCTGCATCACTGCTTCGGCAACCTGGTTCACCCTGCTCGGTTTCGGTGCCCACAAACTGTCGCCGCTGTTCGCCAAACCTCAATCCTGGCGCGTGCTGGATGCGCTGGTAGGAGTGGGCATGGGGGCACTCGCCTTCAATCTGGTGCATTAACACCCGCAGCAGGCTTCCCGGCAAGCCGCATGCAGCAATGATCTTCAGATAGGCATGCCGGCAAAGCTCATGAACAGGGCATTTCCGGCTTGATAGCCCGTAGAGCGAGACTGCAAGCGGCTCTTCATCCGCCTCCAAGAAATACGGCAATGCAATGCTTTGCTTTGCTCCGCCAAACCAACAAAAACGCCGGTCAGTTCCCTGCCGGCGTTTGTATTTGTCGAACCTGAGCCGAATTACTTCAGGGTGGTCATGGCGACGTGATCCATGTCCGGGAAGGTCTGGTTCTCGCCCGCCATGCCCCAGATGAAGGTATAGGCTTGCGTGCCTACGCCGGTATGAACCGACCAGGACGGCGAAATCACGGCCTGCTCGTTACGCATCACGATATGGCGGGTCTCGGTCGGTTCGCCACACATGTGGAAAACCACGCTGTCCGGGCTCATGTTGAAGTAGAAATACACTTCCATGCGACGCTCGTGCGTGTGGCAAGGCATGGTGTTCCACATGCTGCCTTCTTCCAGCTTGGTCAGGCCCATGATCAGCTGACAGGAATCCACCACACCAGGCACGATGTACTTGTTGATGGTGCGCTTGTTGGAGGTCTTGGCGTCGCCCATGGTCTGCGGGCTGGCCATATCCCGGGTGACTTTCTTGATCGGGTAAGCGGCATGGGCCGGGGTGCTGTTGTAATAGAACTTGGCCGGCGCATCCTTGCTGACGCTCCTGAATGCCAGCTCCTTCGAGCCCTTGCCGATATACAGCGCCTCCTCATGACCAATGTCGTACGAAACTCCGTCAACGACAATCACACCGGCACCACCGATGTTGATCACGCCCATTTCGCGGCGCTCCAGGAAATAGGCCGTGCCGTAGGTCTTGCCCAGATCCGGCATGACGACCTCACCGGCCACCGGCATGATGCCGCCGAAGACGATGCGATCGACGTGGCTATAGGTCATGGTGATCTGGTCTGCGGCAAAAATCTGCTCGGCCAGATATTCTTTGCGCAAGCCTTCGGTATCAAGGGTCTTGCTGTAGGCGGCATTCACGGACTGGCGGATATCGATCTGCATTATTTACTCCATCATTTTGTGGCGAGGAAGCTGCACGAAGTGCGTGCCTCCGGGCGGGGGGACTCACGGCACTGCTCAGACGCCGGATTGTACCCGCCTCATTCCGCATCCTGAAGTCACAAAAACAGACGCTGACGCGGGAGGCTCCGTGGCACTCAGCCCTCCGTCTGGACTTAATCAGGCTCTTTTTAGCGTCATCAGACGGCGAATTTTGCAAATTTGCCACATTCCCATGTGAACAGCATGCATGCAGCGTGCTCCGGGTTATCATCGCAATACAAGTATAAGTCCGCGTCAACACTGGCGTTGCGCAAGATAGAACGAGCGGGGAGATCTATTGATGGAAACGGAATACCGGGTGGTTTTTGCAGGCGTCGTGCTGGAAGGGTTTGACCCCGAGGTCGTCAAGCATGCAGCCAGTTCGCGCCTGAAAGCCTCGCCGGAGCAGCTCGAACGCCTGTTCTCTGGCCGCACCGCAGTGCTGAAAAAAGGCCTGAACAGCGAGACGGGAGCGCGCTATGTAGCCGAGCTGACTCGCCTCGGCATGCAGGTCAAGCTCGAAGCCACCATTCTGACAACGGCAGCCAGCCCCGTCATCCAGCCGCCTGCTCCGCCCCGTCCTGCCCCATCTTCCGACCTCGAAAAAACCCAGGTAGCCACGCCTGATGCGCTGGCGCGTTATCTGAATGATGAGCCGGACCTGTCGAACGCTCCAACGCTGGTCGTGCCACGCACACGCGTTCAGGAACTTTCCCGTCCAGCCCACGCACAAGACCCTTCCAGCGCCCCCACCGAGATCGTTCCCCGTGATCGTCAGGCCGAGATCCGGCGAAAAATGGAAGCCGCACAGGCCGCAGCGGAGGATCCATCCAGCGCGCCAACCCTGATCGTCCCACGTGATCAGCTGACAGAAACCCGTCGCCATCTTGAGCAGGCCTTGGCGGCACAAGGCGATCCATCCAGCGCGCCAACAGTAATCGTCCCGCGCAGCAAACAGACTGTCAGCGGGACAGTAGTCGTCCAGCAGGGCGCCGAGCACCTGCGCAACAAGACGGGGAGCGAAGGAAAGCACGATCCCGAACGCACCCTGATCGCCAACGCAGGAGCGCTGGAGGCCTACCTGGCCGCCAATACAGGCGCCAGCCCGATGGGCAACATGACCAGCACCGACATCCAGCAACCCGCCGTGCAGCAGGAACAGGGAAACGAACCGTCGCCGGCTGCGCAGACAACGCCTCCAGTGCCGCCCCGCCACCCACCACTCCCCGAAGCGGCAATCCTGTCACACACCACGCCTCCCACCCCTGCTGACCAGATTCTGGCCGGACAGTCTGCGCCCGCAGTACAAGGCGTGCCGCTACAGACTTTTCAGACGCCCATAACAAGCTCCGGGCAACTCCGGGCTGAACTTGATGCGGAAAATGATCGTGAAGAGGCCAAAACAGGCTTTGCAGCACTGTCCTCGACACGCCAGCTGCTACTGATCACTCTGGGCGGCGGAGCCCTTCTGGCATTGGTGATCTGGCTGACAACCGTTCTTGAATGAACTGTCGAAGCAAGAATGGCGGCCCCGTGCTTGCGTCAGAGGAGTGACTACGTATAATCGCGGGCTGTCACTTGGAGGATTTCAGAAATGTTCGTATTCAGCAAAGATTGCCCGCTCGAAGATCTGGGCAATGGTGTCAGCCGCCGCATTCTCGCCCATGGCGGCAAGATGATGCAGGTGGAAGTTCACTTCGCCGATGGCGCTATCGGTTACATGCACAACCACCCGCATGAGCAACTGACTCACATCCTTTCCGGCGAGTTCGAATTCACCATCGGTGATGTGACCAAGATCGTCAAGACCGGCGACACCCTGTACAAGGAACCGAACATCATGCACGGCTGCAAGTGCCTGAAAGCTGGCGTGCTGCTGGACACCTTCACGCCGATTCGCGAAGACTTCCTGACCAAGTAAGCGCGCGTGACAGACAACAAAAAACCGGCCTGAGAGCCGGTTTTTTGTTGTCCACATTCAATAACAAGTTCAGGCGCTTTCAGCCGCTAGAGAAATCTCATCGCTGAAACCGAAACGCCGGAAATCCTGCACCCGCATCGGATAGAGCACGCCATCCAGATGATCGCATTCATGCTGCACAACCCGAGCGTGAAACCCATCTACCACGCGTTCGATGCGGCTACCGAACGGATCAAATCCGCCATATCGCAAATTCAGATAGCGCGGCACAACACCACGCAGACCGGGTACTGACAGGCAACCTTCCCAGCCCTCCTCCCGCTCGTCTCCAATGAACTCCAGCACCGGATTGATCAGAACGGTCAAAGGTACTTCCGGCGCATCGGGATAGCGCTCACTGAATTCGAAGCCGAAAATCACCACACGCAGATTCACGCCAATCTGCGGGGCCGCCAATCCGACACCGCCTTCGTGCTCCATTGTCTCAAACATGTCAGCAATCAGGGCGTGCAACTCCGGCGTATCAAAGGCGCTTACCTCTGCAGCCTGACGCAGCAGACGGGGGTCCCCCATGCGCAAAACAGGCCGGATCATGCGCAAGTACTACAAAAATGCTGTAGCAGCTTGTGCACCCGGTTCATGGCCTGCTTAAGCGTCGTTTCAATTGACTCCATGTGGATGCCGTGAGTGCTGTTGCCGCGCCCGGCAGCGTGATTTGCCACCACAAGAATCGCCGCGTACGGGATTTCCAGCTCGCGGGCCAGGACAGCTTCGGGCATGCCCGTCATGCCGACTACGTGCGCACCATCCCGCTCCAGGCGCGCCACTTCAGCGGCAGACTCCAGCCGTGGCCCCTGAGTGGCGGCGTAAGTGCCGCCATCAATGACTTCTTCATCGGCTTGTTGCGCCGCAACAAGAATGCGCTGACGCAAACCGGCGTCGTAAGGGTCGGTAAAATCGACGTGCACAACCGGGCTGTCACCTCCATCGAAGAATGTCGACTTGCGCCCCCAGGTGTAATCAATGATCTGATCTGGCACGAGAATCACACCCGGCCCCAGGTGATCAGAAATCCCTCCTACCGAGGCAACCGAAATGATGGCTTGGGCACCGGCCTGCTTGAGCGCCCAGATATTGGCACGATAGTTCACCACATGCGGCGGAATCGTGTGGCCATAGCCATGACGGGCAATGAACACGGTTTGCTGGTCACACAGATGGCCGAATTGCAGCGCCCCGGAAGGCTCGCCATAAGGCGTACGCACAACCTCGCGACGAGTGATGTCGAGGTTGGAAAGCTGGCTGAGACCACTGCCACCAATGATTGCAATCATGTCGGAGTACATTGGAAATTAGTTGCTGTGGATGTTAGCACGAGCCTCCATCGGGTTCAGACAGCACATCAGGGCGGGCGTCTCCGCATGGGCGTGCTATACTTGAAAGCTTTTCTATCAAGCAGTTACACAATCCGGCCAGAAGCCGGTCTTGATATTTCGAACCACCCTCCCCTGCAGAGCCAATAAATCATGAGCCGCGCCATCCGCAACATCGCCATCATCGCCCACGTCGACCATGGCAAAACCACGCTGGTTGACCAGCTTCTCCGCCAATCCGGCACCTTCCGCGAGAACCAGCAGGTTGCCGAACGCGTGATGGACAGCAACGACCTGGAAAAAGAACGCGGCATCACGATTCTGGCCAAGAACTGTGCCATCCAGTACGGCGAAACCCACATCAACATCGTCGACACTCCGGGACACGCCGACTTCGGTGGTGAAGTGGAGCGCGTCCTGTCGATGGTTGACTCCGTACTGCTGCTGGTTGACGCCGTCGAAGGCCCGATGCCGCAGACCCGCTTCGTGACCCGCAAGGCGCTGGCCATGGGCCTGAAGCCCATCGTCGTGGTTAACAAGATCGACCGTCCTGGTGCCCGCCCGGACTGGGTCATCAACCAGACATTCGACCTGTTCGACAAGCTCGGTGCGACCGAAGAGCAGCTGGACTTCCCGATCGTTTACGCCTCGGCCCTGAACGGTTTTGCCATGCTCGACGCCGACAAGCCCGGCACCGACATGAAGCCGCTGTTTGAAGCCATCCTGACTCATGTGCCGCAACCCGAAGTAGATGCTGAAGGCCCGCTGCAACTGCAAGTCTGTTCGCTGGATTACTCGACCTACATCGGCCAGCTGGGCATTGGTCGCATCAAGCGCGGCCGCATCCGCCCGAACCAGGAAGTCGTCGTGATGTATGGCGAAGAAAACAAGGGCAAGGCCAAGATCGGCCAGATCCTGACCTTCAGTGGTCTGGAGCGCAGCTCGGCTGAAATGGCCGAAGCAGGCGATATCGTGCTGGTTTCGGGTATCAATCAGGTCGGGATCGGCGTGACCATCTGCGATCCTGACAAGCTCGAAGGCATGAAGCCGATCGCAGTGGATGAGCCGACTCTGACCATGAACTTCCAGGTCAATTCTTCGCCTCTGGCCGGCCGCGAAGGCAAGTTCGTGACCAGCCGCCAGATCCGCGAACGCCTCGAAAAGGAACTCCTCAAGAACGTCGCCCTGCGCGTGGTGTACACCGAGGATGCTGACGTGTTTGAGGTTTCCGGTCGCGGCGAACTGCACTTGACCATTCTGCTGGAGTCCATGCGTCGCGAAGGTTTCGAGCTGGCCGTGGGTCGCCCGCGCGTCGTGTTCAAGGAAGTCGACGGCGTGAAATGCGAGCCGTACGAAATGCTCACCGTCGACGTTGAAGAAGAAAATCAGGGCGGCGTGATGGAAGAACTCGGTCGCCGCCGTGGCGAACTGCAGGACATGCAGTCGGACGGCAAAGGCCGCGTGCGTCTCGAATACCGCATCCCGGCACGTGGCCTGATCGGCTTCCAGGGCGAATTCATGACCCTGACCCGTGGTACGGGTCTGGCCAGCCACGTGTTCGACGACTACGCACCGGTCGCCGGCAACATGGGTGAGCGTCGCAATGGCGTGCTGATCAGCCAGGACGACGGCGCCGCTGTGGCTTACGCCCTGTGGAAGCTGCAGGATCGCGGCCGCATGTTCGTGAGCCACAACGACCCGGTTTACGAAGGCATGATCATCGGCATCCACAGCCGTGACAACGATCTGGTGGTGAATCCCATCAAGGGCAAGCAACTCACCAACGTGCGTGCCTCGGGTACCGACGAAGCCGTGCGTCTGGTGCCGCCGGTCCAGCTCACGCTGGAATCCGCGATCGAATTCATCGCTGATGACGAACTGGTCGAAATCACCCCCAAGTCGATCCGACTGCGCAAACGTTTCCTCAAGGAGCACGAACGCAAACGCGCATTCAGCGCTGCCGCCAAGGGCTAACCGGAAAAGCCACTCTTCGAGTGGCTTTTTTTCGTCCGCTACGGGCGGGCCAGACTTAACGTATAAAAAACATCTGCTTTCCTTTTGATGACCAGCCCTTAAAATGCCGGCTTAGTCCTTCGTGGACACCGGAGTACATCAATGAAGCGAATCCTGCCAAGCCTGCTTTCTGCATTGCTGCTGGGCTGCACTTCCCTGGCCGGCGCGCAGTCCGATTCGCTGGCGATCAGCCCGAGCCTGTCAGAACCGGCCTACCCTGTATTCAGCACCGAGTTGCCAGGCGAGCGCAGCAGTGTGCAGACCATGGACCTGACACGGCAGAGCGCCGATGTCTGGGGACGCATGCGCCGCGGTTTCGGCATGCCCGACCTGGCCAGTCCGGTCGTCGACCAGCACCTTGCTGCCTTTACCGCCCGCCCGCAGGCTGTGACCAACATCCTTGAGCGCGGCCGCAAGTACCTCTACCACATCATCACCGAACTCGAAAAACGTGGCATGCCCACCGAACTGGCGCTCTTGCCGCTGGTAGAGTCTGCTTACAACCCGATGGCCTTTTCGCCCGCCAAGGCTGCCGGCCTGTGGCAGTTCATCCCCTCCACCGGCAAGGATTTCCAGCTGCAGCAAAACTGGTGGGTGGATGAGCGTCGCGATGTCGTTGCCTCGACCAATGCCGCCCTGCAATATCTGCAGGCCGTCTATGAACTGCAGGGCGACTGGCATCTCGCTCTGGCCTCCTACAACTGGGGCGAAAACGCCGTGCTGCGGGCGGTGAACTCGAACCGCAACGCCGGCAAGCCGACCGATTTCAACAGCCTGAAGATGCCACGCGAAACCGCACAATACGTGCCCAAGCTGCAGGCCATCAAGATGATCGTGGCACACCCGGAACGCTATGGCATCAAGCTGCCGGACATTCCCAATACGCCTTATTTCGTCACGGTCGAGCGCAATCAGGGGATGGACCTGGCTGTCGCTGCCCGCCTGGCTGAAATGCCTTTGTCCGAATTCCAGGCGCTGAACCCGGCTTACAACCGCCCCGTCATCCCGGGCAGTCACGATGCAGATCTGGTCCTGCCGGTCGAAAACGCCCGCAAATTCAATGACAATCTGGCAGCCCATGCCGGCCAGCCGTTGGTCAACTGGAAGACCTACACCGTGCCACGCGCCGGCCGTATTGAAGAGGTTGCCCAGCGACTGCGTCAGTCGCCCGACACCCTGCGCGCAGCCAATGGTCTGGCGCCACGCGCCAGGCTGGCCGCTGGCTACACCCTGCTCATCCCGCAGGATGCGGACACCACGCTGGCCGCCGCCCCGGCCCCTGCGCCAAAGGCCCAGACCCGAGCAATCAAGGTCAGCAAGAATCCGCCGCCGCGCGCCTTGAGCAAGTCGGTCACCCGCCCGGTCGCCAACGCCGACAAACCCCGTCGTCGCAGCTGAACACATTCGCTTGAATCCTGCATCCGGACGGTGGTTCGACCGCCCTTTCGCATTATTTGAAGACAACCTCGGTGAGCCTGCTCAGCTCGGCCTACTGGAAGGCTTGCTGGACTGCATCTGTGCATACACTCCGGAGGAAGTGCCTCTGGCACTAGCCGCCATCGAAGCCGCTCGCAAGAACGGCCACTGGCTTGCCCTGGCGTCCAGCTACGAGCTGGGAGCCGCGCTGGAAGCGACTCTCCATGCCACCTTGCCAGCCGACGCAGGAACGACGCCGCTCTTGCGGGCCTGGGTGTTTGCACGCCGCACCCTGCTTGAGCGCGATGCGCTTGCCCCGTTCTGGGCGGCAGCACTGGCAAATCTCACCCCACCGGAGCAGGAGGCCTGCCTGCTCAGCCTGCAACCCGCTTGGGATGCAGCTCGTCATGCAGAGGCCTGCCGGCGCATTCTCGACTGGATCCACGCCGGCGACTGCTATCAGGTCAACCTGACCTTTCCCCTGTCCGGACAGGCCGGCGGGCATCCTCTGGCCTTGTTTGCCCGTTTGCGGGAAACCCAGCCGGTCACTCACGGAGCATTGATTTTCGACGGCCAGGACTGGATCCTGTCGCGCTCGCCGGAGCTGTTCGTGACACGACGAGGGGCACAGCTGACCTGCCGTCCCATGAAGGGCACGGCGGCACGCAGTGCGGATGCGCGCGAGGATGCCGCCCGCGCAGCAGCCCTGCAGGCTTCGACCAAGGACCGCGCCGAGAACCTGATGATCGTCGACCTGATCCGCAACGATCTGGGGCGCCTGGCACCGGCCGGAGGGGTGCGGGTTGAGCGCCTGTTTGAACTGGAAGCCTATCGCAGCCTCTACCAGCTCACTTCCACGGTCAGCGCCGCACCGGTCAACGCAACGCTGGCCGAAACCCTTGCCGCGCTGTTTCCCTGCGGTTCGGTCACCGGCGCACCAAAAATCCGCGCCATGCAGATCATCCACGCGCTCGAAGACGGGCCACGCGGGCTCTACTGTGGCGCGCTGGGCTGGCTGGCGCCCGATGGCGACTTCAGCCTGAACGTGCCGATCCGCACCCTGCTGCTCGACAAGGAAGGCCACTTGCGCCTGGATGTCGGCAGCGGCATCGTCGCCGATTCAAGCCCCGCGGATGAATACCGCGAATGCCTGAGCAAGGCCAGTTTCCTCCGCCAGCTTGGCAGCGATCTGCAACTGATCGAAACCCTCAGATGTGAGGCAGGCATCTATCCGCTCCTGGACAGGCACCTGATGCGCCTGACGCGCTCCGCCCGGGAACTCGGCTTTGCCTGCGACCCCGCCTCGCTCAGCCGCACCCTGCTTGAGTTTGCAGCCACCCTGCCCGCAGAGGCACAGCGGGTGCGGCTGACACTGGCACGTGACGGCAAACCCACGCTGCAAGCGGCTGTACAGGATGCACTGCCCAGCGGCCAGCGTGCGGCGCTCGCCCCCTTCACGCTGGCTTCGACGGACCCGCGCTTGCGCCACAAGACCACCGCCCGCCGTTTTTACGACACGGCGCTACGCGCAGCGATGGCAGACGGGCTGTTTGATCTGATCTTCAGCAACGAACGCGGCGAGCTGTGCGAGGGCGCACGCAGCAACCTGTTTCTGGAAATGGATGACGGCCCGCTGCGCACGCCAGCGCAAGCGTGTGGCCTGCTGCCCGGTGTACTGCGGGCACAGCTGCTCGACGAAGGTCGTGCCATCGAGGCGGTCTTGCGGCAGGAAGATCTCTTCAAGGCGCGCCGCATCTGGCTGGGTAACGCTCTGCGTGGTCTGGTCGAGGTAGGCGTTGCCCCCTGAGGATGGAGCTGACGCCCGAAGAGCGGCTCCCGACGTGGCTTTGCAGGAGATCTTTACCGAAACCCACGCCGGGCAAGTCTCTTCAGCATGCCTGTCTGAAGAAGGTCAATGGATGCGGCTCTCTGGGAGCCTCCGCAGATCGCGCCGGATTGTCCGCGTGAGGGCTTAGCCCTGCCTGTTTCCACGCAACCAGGCGTCAAACTGATCCGCCGCCATCGGCCGGCCGAAGTGGAATCCCTGCATCAGCTCGCAGCCCATCGCCAGCAGCGCCTGCGCCTGTTCGGCGGTTTCCACGCCTTCGGCCACCACCCGCGGACAGCGACTGCGGGCCAGTTCGACAACCGAGGCCGCCAAGGCCCGCTCTTCAGCGGAGTGGGCTATCTGTTCGATATACGTCGGATCTATCTTCACCACATCGGTCGCCAGGCCAATCAGTTGCCGCAATGAGGAATGGCCGGTGCCAAAGTCATCAATGCCCAGGCGGATGCCCAGTTCGCGCAAAGCCCCCAGCCGGGCCGCCAGCAGCACCGGATCTTCCAGCCCGACTGCCTCGGTAAACTCGAAGCAGATCTGCGCCGGCGGTACATCGCAGTACTCGATGATCCGGCGAACCTTGGGGACAAAATCTTCGCTGCGCAGTTGCACTGGTGAAATATTGATCGCAATGCCCAATTGCCGATGCCCCTGTCGATGCCACGCGGCCAGGCGATCCAGCGCCTGCTCAAGCACCCACAGTCCCAGTTCATTGATCATCCCGGTACGCTCGGCCAGAGGGATGAAACGCAGCGGCGGCACCATCTCGCCAAAATCATTGCGCCAGCGCAGCAGCGCTTCTACGCCCAGCACCTCGCCACTCGCGGCATTGACCAGCGGCTGGTAATGCACCGACAAGCCGCGCTTGAAATCGATGGCTGCACGCAGGTTGTGGAGCATGCTCACACGGGTCTGCACGTCTTCGGACATCATCACCGAGAACTCGCAGAACGAGCCGCCATCGGCCCTGCGTGCCTGCGTCAGGGCCAGGTTGGCATTGCGCAGCAGCTCCACGGCATTGCCCTTGCATTGACTGACCTGCACCAGCCCCATGCGCATCTGGATCGCCAGTGCGTGCCCATGCACGAAGAAAGGCAGCTCGAAGGCCTTGCGAACGGACTCTGGATCCACGGCGTTTTCCGGTCCGTAAATTCCGAAGCTGTCGGCCGCGATGCGCGAAAGCGTGACGCCGGTCCCCAGGGCCACGCGCAGGCGCTTGGACACGGCGACCAGCAGCGAATCTCCGCAGCGATGGCCCAGCGCATCATTCACCTCGGAGAAACGCACAATGTCGGCAATCGCCAGACAGCGGGTGCCGCCCTGCCGGCTGAACAGATCCTGATCCACATCGGCAATGAAGCGTGTGCGATTCGGCAGATGGGTCAAGGGATCAAAAAAGGCGAAGAAATCCAGGCGCTCGATCAGATCCACATTCTCGAAACCCACGGCCAGGCTGGACGCAAACATTTCCACCAGCCGGTGTTCAATCTCATGCAGAGGCTGCTCCAGATCGACCACCACCACCGCATCACGCGATCCGCAGCCCAGCCACATCGCAAAACGCCCGGGCTCGAATACACAGCTCCGCGCCGCCGTGCAGCGCCGGATAGCACGCAGCATTTCCACATCCAGCGCCTTTTCTGCTGCACAGCCCTGCATGGCAACGTAGCGCCCTGCTGCCGACTCAATGTACAGACCATGGTCGCGCTGAGCCTCTGCGCTGCTCTTTTCCAGACAGACCACCGCGTCCATGTCACGCCCGAGCAACTCGGCCAGACACTGCAGCAGCACCCGTGAAAACTCCTGCGTGGAACGCAACCGGAAAATCTCGTTGGACGCCCGTGCCACCGTTTCCATGCCCCGGTTCGCTGCACGAACCAGTTCAAGCTGCTCATAGGCGCGCAGCCCCGCCGTCAGCGTGGTGATCAGACGCGTCTGGGTCAGCTCGGATTTGGTCCGGTAATCATTGATGTCGTAGCGCCGGATGACGTCCAGCTCCGGCGCGTAGCCAGGCTGGCCCGTGCGCAGCACGATGCGCATCGAGCGCAGACCCAGCTCATTGCGGATGGTCTCGACCAGACGCAAGCCCGCGTCCGGCGTTTCCATCACCACGTCGAGCATGCCGACGGCGATATCCTTCTCGACCTGCAGCAAGGCCACGGCTTCGCTGGCACTGCTGGCGTGCAGCAACTCCAGCGGACGACCATCCACCTCGACGCCCCGCAACGCATAGGTGGTCGCGCGATGCACCTCTTCATCATCATCGGTAATCAGCACACGCCACGGCCGCAGCGCGCGCTCATTCCCCGCAGAGAGCGCTGTCGGCAGATCATCTGCAAACAGGAATGCCTCTTCGGCTTGCGCGACATTTCCCGCAGATTGCTGATCGACCGACAGACTCACCAGGCCTCCTTGTGAAACATCCCCGTTTTGTGTATCCGGGGTTTGCCAACATTCCGCGCAGGGCTGACACCTGAACGCGGCCTACCTTCAGAGTAACGGCAGTGAATGCAGAAACTTGCGGGTCACTTTGAGGAAAACCGGCCTTTGAGCCGTGCTCCGACTTTCGCGGATCAGCACGCGGGACACCATAGCCCTAACGGGCGGCGGGTCGCGGAGGGGCGCACGGGCAGGCGATCTATGGACCCCGTGCCTGAAGAGCCTTACGCTGCATGAGTTTCCGGGCATGCACCGCGCACAGCAAGGCTGCACACGGCTTGACAGGCATCAGCGCAATGAGAACTCCACACGAGGCGCGGGCGGTTTTCCTTCGCTGCCTTCGGTAGCATTGGCTGACGACAGCAGGAATACCCGTTCGGGTGCCACGCCGGTCTGGTCAAGCAGGCGCGTACGCACCACCTGCGCACGCTGGGCAGCCAGCGCCTGCAGATCGGCCGGACTGACCAGAAAGCTGCCGAGCACGATCCTCTCCATATCCTCCACCGGCAGGCTCTTGAGCATTCCCACCGCGTTGCGCGGGCGGCCATCAATCTTCTCCGCCTCGTACACGGACTTGAGCAGGGCCGGGTATTCGGCCGCGTCGATTTTCAGCTCATCAACCTGACTGACCGCCTCACCACGCTTGACCAGTTGCGCAGCCTTGAGTGAGCGCAGCTTGCCATCCAGACGCGTCCGCTTCAGACCCGCGACATCGCCCGCCGGATCAGCGCGGCCGGCAATCTCCAGCTTCAGCGCGGGCCGATCGGTCAGCGCTTTCACGAGATTTCTCAGCTTCTCCTCCCCTGCCGGCGCAATGGCCGCTGAACCCGGCGCGAAATCGAGATACGCCAGTTCCTCGCCACCACCGAACATCGAACCGATCAACGCGAAGGGAGCCGTCGCCGCCTTGCCGATCAGATTGCCGATCACCTTGAGGATGATCCCGCCCACCGAGAATTGCGGGTCATCCAGCGAGCCGGCGATCGGCAGCTTGATGTCGATCACGCCGTGGCGGTCCTTGAGCAGGGACACGGCAAAGAGCACCGGCAGCTTGGTTGCATCCGGGCTTTCGACCTTCTTGCCGAAGGTAAGCTGGTCAAGCGTCACCCGGTTTTCGGCGCTGAGCTGGCGCTCGCGAATTTTGTACTGCACGGCCATCGACAGCTTGCCCTTGTCGATGCCGTAGCCGACAAACTTGGCGGCGTAGGTCGACACTCCGGTCAGATCGACGTCGCGCACGTCGGCCTTGATGTCCAGGAAGCTGTCCTGGCGGAAAGGATTCAGTTCGCCGCCCACCGTCACCGGCGCTGCGCCATCCAGGCTGGCCTTCAGATCCAGTGCTGCGACCGACGCCTGATCACTGGACAGACCGGTGAGCGTGCCATTGAGCGCCAGCAGATTGGCTTCGTAGTTCGGCTTGATGAAACGGTCGGTGTAATTGACATTGCCATTGACGAGCACGATGCGCTCGATCTTCACCTCCGGCAGCGGCGCGGCTGGTTTGGGCGCTGGCGACGGCGTCGAACCCGTGGCAAACGGCGCCGATGCAACCGCCGGGGCGGCAGCACCGGGCGCCTCCTCGTCGGCCGCCAGCTCCCGCACATTGAGGCGGCCCTGTGCATCCAGAATCAGGCGCGTATAGAAGTCTTCCAGCCGGATTTCGCGCGTGGCAAAGGCCAGTGGCCGGGTCTGCAGCTTGACGTCGGCAAAGGCAAAATGCTTCCAGCGCATGAAATCGGCGTCGTTGAGACGATCCAGCGAATTGAAGTCATCCACCGCCAGTGAGCCGGCGTAGCGGATATCAGGCTGGTCGGCACGGCTCAGATCAAAGCTCAGATTACCTTTGGCGGACAGATTGCCGCGCGTCACCAGGATGCGATACAGATCATCCACATAGGGCTGCACGGCCAGAAAATCGACGGCTCGTAGATCCAGGCGCAGCGCGCCTTTCAGAGGCTCCGTCCCGAAACGCCCGCCAATCGCCAGTTTGCCGGCCTTGTTCACGCGCGCGGACAGGTTTACATCGGTCTGCGCACCCGGCTGATTGCTCCAGCCTTTCAGGTGCAAGCCGAAATCCGCGATATCCAGCGCCACCGGAGCACTGCCTGAACGGTCATCGAAATGCACCGCCCAGCCGCCCAGCACGGCGTCTTCCAGGCTCAGGCGCCAGGGCAGCTCAGGCGCCGCCGGTGGAGCGACCGCCACAGCCGTTTCCGCCACGACCACCAGCTTGTCGCGCAAGGCCTCTTTGGCACTCTCGTTTGCCGCACTGTGCGTCTGGAACAGCTGGGCCAGATTGATGCCGCCATCCTTGTCGCGCAACAGGCTGACTTTTGCTCCCTTGCTGGTGAAACGCCCCAGTTTCACCTCGCGGTGGGCGAGGTCGACACTTACCCCTTCGGCACGTGACTCCGGCACACTCACCAGTGGCTGTTTCGCCTTGAGCTCGCTCAGACTGAAATTCCGCGTATCGAGCACCAGCTTGTCCAGGCTGACCGCGCTGCCATCTTTGCCCGGCTCAACCTTGAAATCGCCTTCCAGCACGGTTTCGCCCCGGAATATCGCCCGGTCCAGCGCCGCCGCGTAATACGGGCGCAGCGGCTCCAGTGCGACGCCCGATACGGCGAAATGTCCGTTGTAGCTTTCGTCCTTGAGCGCCAGACGTGCATCGACAGCAAGTTGCAGACCCTGCGCGCCCTGTGCCTTGAGTTGCAGCGTGGCCGGCTGGCTACCCGCGAGATCCAGCTTGTCCAGCTGTATCTCAAGCGGGCTCAGGGCGAAACGATAGCCCCCGGGCACCGCATCGTCCTGCCAGCGAACGCTGCCCTTGCTGAGTACCAGTTTGTCGACGTAGATCCGGGGCGCATTGGCCTTGGCTGGCTCGGTCTTGCCGGCAGATTGCGCAGCGCCTGCCGGCGCAGTTTTTTCTCCAGTCAGCGTCGCCAGATTCAGTGTGCCGTTCTTTGCACGCTGCAAATCCACGCCCGGCCCGTCGATCTGCACCCGGTTCAGGCGCAGCACCAGCGGATTGGCCAGCGGCTCGATACGCTCGATTTCTACACCCAGAGCCTCCAGATCAAACAGTGGCCCACCTTTTCCATCCTTCAACAGCACATCATTGAGTGCCAGCTTGCCACTCACCACCAGCGAAGCGGGCACCTTGGCCGAGGCTTCGGTCCACACCAGCTTCAGATCCGAGGCGAGCTTCGCCCGCTCGATCTTCACCGGCAGTTTGGCCGGCACATAGCCCAGATACTGGGTGATGTCGAAAGGCTCGAACACCACTTCCAAGCTGGCCTGGCGATGATCGGAAAAAGGCTTCACCTGACCCAGCAGGCGGAAGTCGCTACCGTTGATATTCGCTTCCAGCTTCGGCTGGACAAAGTTTTCAACCTTGGCGGGCAGACTGGAAACAAAAGGCACGCCGATATTGAGCTGTTCGATCTTGTGCACGCGTGCCGCCGGGCGGTCATCGAACTCGATGCGACCGCCGGTCAGTTCGATGTTGTTCAGCGAAAAGCGCGCCGGTTCGCTCGCGGGCTCTTCCTTGGGCGCTGGCGGGCTGGCAAAACGCTCAAGGATGTCGCTGAAATTGAAACGGTTGTCATCCAGACGCACCACATGCACGGCGGGCTGCTCGACGCGCAGGCTATCCAGTACCACGCCACGCTGCCAGATCGAGGCTGTCGACAGATTCGCGCGCAGCAGGCCGAGGCTGAGAAACTCGCTCTTGCCATCGGCCTCGAGGATGCGCAGCCCCTCGATTCGCGCACTCAGGGCAAGCGGATTGAAGCTCACGCCCTGCACCGTCACCGACCGCCCCAAGGCTTTGCTGCCCTGGTTTTCAACAGCCCAGCGCAGCACCGGCGGTACGGCAAAGAAACCCAGCAGAATCAGTCCGGAAAACACCCCCAGCAAGGATTTGACGACAATACGCACACGCCGCTGCTGCCACAACAGGCCTGGTTTCAGGAATTTCTCGGGGGCTGGGGGATTCATGCTGACTCCTTTGTTTTCATCTCTTTCGATGCTAGCAGCAAACGAAGGCCAAACCTTCCGGACGTGACATTTGGCTATAAGTCAGCCCGATGACAGCTGTCATTGTTCTGTCACATCGGCCGCGTAATGTCCGCAGGCAGGCAAACCGCCCTGCTTACAAAAACAATATGCCCCAAGTACGCTCGATTTTCCTCTCCGACATCCACCTCGGCACCCGTGGCTGCCAGGCCGACGCCCTGCTCGCTTTCCTGCGGCATCATGATTCGGAAAACATCTTCCTGATCGGCGACATCATCGACTTCTGGGCCATGCGCCGCGGGGTGCACTGGAGCAACCTGCAGAACACTTTCGTGCAGAAACTCCTGCGCCGCGCCCGCAAGGGCGTGAAGATCGTCTTCGTGCCCGGCAACCACGACGAGGCGCTGCGCGAACACTGCGGCATCAACTTCGGCGACATCGAGCTGCGCCACGAATACCTCCACACTACGGCCAACGGCAAACGCTATCTGCTGATCCACGGCGACGAATATGATCAGGTCACCCGTCACCACCGCTGGGTCGCCGTGCTCGGCGATGTGGCTTACAACACACTGGTGCGCATCAACGGCTGGCTGTCGATGATCCGCCGCCGGCTCAACATCCCCGGCTACTGGTCACTCGCCGGTTACGCCAAGCGCAAGGTCAAGACCGCCGTCAGCTTCATCTTCGACTTCGAGGACTCGGTGGTGCGCGGCATGCGCGAACGCGGTGTCGATGGCGTGATCTGCGGCCACATTCACGCGGCTACGATCAAGACGATTCAAGGCATCGAATACATCAACTGCGGCGACTGGGTGGATAGCTGTACCGCGATTGTCGAGCACTTCGACGGCAGCATGGAATTGATCGACTGGCGCGAGCACGCTGTCGTGCTCGCCACCGAACCCGCCATTCCCGACCCCGACGCCATCCTGCCCGAGCAAGCCCTGCCACTCAGCCTGCCCGCCCTGATACGTACCATCCAGGGCTGAAGAACAAGGCTGCGCGCGGCTCTTCAGGCAGTCATCATTCGCCCTTCACGCAACCGGATGCTGCGCCCGCAGGCGCTGGCCAGTTCCTCGTCATGCGTCACCAACAGCAGCGTGGTGCCAGACTCGCGGTTGAGCTCGAAAAGCAGTTCGATGATGTGGTGCCCGGTGGCACCATCGAGATTGCCGGTCGGCTCGTCAGCCAGCAGCACCGCCGGCTGCATGGCGAAAGCCCTTGCCAGCGCGACGCGCTGCTGCTCGCCGCCAGACAGATGCTTGGGGTAATGGCTCAGGCGTGCGGCCAGCCCGACACGGGCAAGCCACTGCTGCGCGATATCTTTCGCGCCAGCCCGGCCGGCCAGTTCCAGCGGCATCATCACGTTCTCCAGCGCTGTCAGTGCGGGCAGAAGCTGGAAGGACTGGAACACGAAGCCAATCATCTGCCCGCGCAGTGCGGCGCGGGCGTCTTCGTCGAGGCCGAAAATCGGCACGCCTCCGAGATGCACGCTGCCAGAGCTGGGAACATCCAGCCCGGCAAGGAGTCCGAGCAGGGTGGATTTGCCGGAGCCTGAGGCGCCGACAATCGCCACGGTTTCTCCCGCATCGACGCTGAAGTCGATCTGCTGCAATATGTCCAGCGTGCCGCCATCGGCGAGCGCCACGGATTTACCGATATTCTTGACGGCCAGTACCGGCCCGGAGTTTTCCTGCATGGCTCGCAGCATCATCATCCTGTTCGCAATCATGTCCATTCAAAGCGCTTCTGCAGCCACCCTGCTGATCTGGGGCGACAGCCTCTCGGCGGCCTACGGCATCGATCAGAAAACCGCCTGGCCGGCTCTGCTCGAGCAGAAACTGCAAGGCGAAGGCTACCGGTACAAGCTCGTCAATGCCAGCATCAGCGGTGAAACCACCGCCGGCGGCCTGACCCGCCTGCCCGCAGCACTGGCCGAACACAAGCCGGCCGTCGTGATCATCGAACTGGGGGCCAACGACGGTCTGCGTGGTCTGCCGGTGCCTGCCATGCGCAGCAATCTGGACGCCATGATTCGTGCCACCCAGAGTGCGGGCGCCAAGGTCATGCTGATCGGCATGCGCATGCCGCCAAACTTCGGCCCGGTCTACACCACAAAGTTCCAGGAAACTTTCAGCGGACTCGCCAAAGAGCGCAAAACCGCCCTGCTGCCTTTCATGATGGAAGGCTTCGCGCAGCGTGACGAACTGTTTCAGGGCGACAACCTGCACCCCACCAGCGCCGCGCAGCCGTTGATCATCCAGAATCTCTGGCCGGTGCTCAAACCTCTCCTGAGGAAGTAGCCGGAGAGCCGCCTGCAGCAAGGCTCTTCAGGCATGAGCACTGAAGAGCAAGGCGGAATGCGGCTTTCAGAGCACCGCCCGCCCACTACGCTTGGCCTGTTCGTACAGCGGCATCACCTTGTCACCGTACACTTTCAGGTCGCTTTGGCGATCTTCGTGCGCCGGATGGGTCGACAGCCATTTCGGCGGCGCGCCATCGTTGGCCTTGGCCATCTTCTGCCACAGTGTCACGGCCGCACGCGGGTCGTAGCCGGCGCGGGCGGCCAGCTCGATGCCGATGCGATCCGCCTCGGTTTCGTGCTCGCGCGAATTGGGCAGCTCGAAGGTCACGTTGTAGACCAGCCCGGCCAGATCCATCTGGCCCTGATCGGCGCCCAGAGCGATACCGATGATGGACAGACCGAGTCCGGCGGTGGCGGATTTCGAGGCGCGCTCCCAGGCGTGCTCGCGCAGGGCGTGGGCGATCTCGTGGCCCATCACCTGGGCCAGTTCGTCATCCGTGGCTTTCAGCCCGTCAATCAGCCCGGTGTAGAACGCGATCTTGCCGCCGGGCATGCACCAGGCATTCAGCTCCTTGGAGCTGATCACATTCACTTCCCACTTCCAGTTCACTGCCTCGGGGCGGAATACGGCGGTCTGCGGAATGATCCGGTCAGCAATGCGCCGCACTCGTGCCACATCCTCGCCATCCCTGTTCAGCGTCTGCTTTTTCTGCGCTTCGCCGAGCACCTGACGATACTGCAGGCCCGCCTGCTGGTTGAGCTCAGCGCGATTGATCAGCGGCGACACCCGCTGCTCGCGCGACACGCCCACCACGCCAGGCTGGGTGGTCTGCACGGTCTGGCACCCCACCACGGCGGCGCACGCCAGAGTGACGGCCCAGGTCCACGGGCCAAGATTCTTACGCATGAGTTTTCTCTCCACGGTTTTCCGGATGGGCGCGCAGGCCCCACCACAACACGCCAAACCCCAGCAGGGCGAAACCGGAGCTGGCGGTAAAGGTCCAGCCGGCGCCCACGCTATCCCACAGCCAGCCACTGACCAGGCTGCCGATGATGCCGCCGGCACCAAACGAAATGCTGCCATACAGCGCCTGCCCCTGCGCCTGATGCGGCCCCGCAAACCAGCGACTGATCGCCGACACCGAGGCGATATGATTCACACCGAACGTAATCCCGTGCAGCAATTGCATCAACAGCACGATGACAATGAAGTTCACGCCCCAGCCGATCAGCGCGAAGCGCAGCGCCGCCACGGCCAGCGCAAACAGCAGCAGGTGACGCAGGGCAAAGCGCGCCATCAGGCGCGGCGCCAGCATGAACACAAGGATTTCGGCCAGCACCCCCAGCGTCCACAGCAAACCAACCAGGCTCTTGCTGTACCCGGCCGCCACCAGATGGATCGAGTAGAAGACATTCAGGGCGCCATGCGCTGCGGTCATCAGCATGCAGGAGGCGAGCAAGGCCATCACCTCCGGCCGGCGCACGAGCGGCCACAGACCGCCGGTCACCCGTTCACCATCGCGGCGCGGCGCCTCCGGCACCAGCAGTGAGGAAGCCACGATCGCCAGCAGCATGCCCACCCCGCCGTGCACCACCCAGTCAATGCTGGCGCGCTCCAGCCACCAGCCGGTGCCGAGCACCGACACCACAAAGCCGAAAGAGCCCCAGGCGCGAATCGCACCATAACCGGGCTGGCCATTCAGGTGCCCGAAGGTGGTGGCTTCGGCCAGCGGACTCTGCGCCGTCCAGAAAAACCCCATCACCGCCAGCGCAGCGGCGATGGCCCAGAAACTGTCCGATACTCCGATGCACATGTAGCCGAGCATGGAGATCAGTGCCGCAATACGCAGCACCGGCATGCGGCGCCCCAGACGATCTGCCAGCCAGCCCCACAGATTGGGTGCGAGCAGGCGCATCCACTGCATCACAGCCAGCAACAGGCCGATCTGCGCCGCAGGAAAACCGCGACTCTGCAGATACAGCGCGAAATACGGCATGAAAATGCCGATGAAGGCGTAGTAGAAGAAGTAGTAGACCGAGAGGCGGCGGAAAGGAACTGCTGGCATCGCTGCAGAGGAATGATGTGCGGGTTCAGGCGCGCTATTAGACCAGATGCAAGGCTTCAGGCACATGCCCGGATTGCCGCCGCCCACCTGTCTCTCCGGGCAGGCAGGCTGAAAAGCCTTGCCGTGCGCGGGTCTACGGGCATGACCCAGCGCAGCCCCGGGTTGCATGGATCCGCTACTATCGCGTTTCCATGCCGCACGAAATGCTCATTCCATGACGTCTTTGCGCTGTCTGATCCTGTCAGCCGCCCTGCTCTGCGCCAGTCAGGGGTATGCCCAGACCCAGTCCGCTCCGGCTTTGCCGCCCCCCGCCTGCGACTACTGCAAGGAAAAGCTCCTCACGCTGGACGCCCTGCGCCAGCGCTTGCCGGCGGACTGGCTGCTCACCACCGAGCACGATCCGGTCTTCGGTGGCGACATGCTGGTTGTGGAAGCCGGCCGGCAGAATCCACAAACCCTGGTGCTGGTGCACGGCCTTGGCCAGAACGGTTTCACCGACTGGATCAGCGTGATGCCACAGCTTGCACAGCGCTACCACGTCGTCAGCTTTGATTTTCCCGGTTTTGGTTACTCCACCAGCCCGAACGGCAAGTATTCGCCGAGCAACTATGCGCGCGTGCTGAGCGGCGTGATCAGCCGTCACGCCAGGGGGCGTACCATCGTCGTCGGGCACTCCATGGGCGGCGCGGTTTCGTTGCGTTTTGCCGCCAGCTACCCGGCACAGCTCGACAAGCTCATCCTCGTCGATGCCGCCGGCATCCTGCACCGCACGGCCTTCGTCAAATACAGTGCGCGGGTGCCGATGGCGGTCGAGCAGATGCCGGCATTTCTGAAAGGCGCGATGGCCCGGATCAAGGATTTCGGCAACGCCGCGGTCGAGAAGATCGTTAGCTTTCCCGACCCGACGCGCATTCTCAGCGTGAATGAAACCGTCTGGGGCTCGGTGATGGCCAAGCGCACCAATGCCAATGCCGGCATGGCACTGGTGGAGGAAGACTTCAGCGCCGACATCCCGAAACTGCAGACCCCGACCTGGATCATCTGGGGTGAAGCCGACCCCGTCGCCCCGCTACGCACCGGCCAGATGCTCGCCTGGCGCCTGCCACGCGCCCAGTTGCTGACGATGCCGGGCGTGGAGCACACGCCGATGGATCTGGCCACCGTGCAGATTTTCATTCCCCAGCTTGAGCGTGCGCTGAGCGCCGAGCCACAGCCCGCACGCCTGCCTGAAGCGCCCTCCGGCGCGCTGGCCGATCTGCGCTGCAGCGGCGAGACCGATCGCCTCTACAGCGGGCATTTCCGCGAAGTGATCATTGATGGCTGCAACGCCGTAAAGCTGCAGAACCTGAGTGCGGAACGCATCGTGATCCGCGACAGCATCACGCAAATGCTCAACGTGCGAATCGGCAGCAAGGCCACCCAAGGCAGCGCGCTGGAGGTGGTGAATTCAGAGCTGATTGCCACCGCCGGCGAAATCAGCGGCGAGATCGCCATCCACGCCGACAAGGCGCGTCTGGATCTGGCGGGCCTCCGGCTCAACGCCCGGCGCACGGCCATCGAGGTGGAGCGCTTCTCGCGCGTAGTCAGCTCCGCCAGCGAGATCCACAGCCCGGCCTTCACCGGCACCTGGCAAGGCACTCAGGAGATCGAAATGGGCGTGCTGGACCTTGATCCATGAATGGCCCTGCAAGCCGCATCCAGCGGACTTCTTCAAGCACCCTGCCTGAAGAGCTGTGCAGCGCGGACCTGTCAGACCACCCTGCCCGCAGATCAAGGCTGCAAGCGGGTCTCCGGAATGCTCAATCCACAATCCTGTTCAGGTAGTCGCAGTCCAGCGGCGTCTTGGCGCTGGTATCGCCTTCGACGCACAGGCCGGCATCCTTGAGCCGGGTGGCCAGCGCATCGATGCGTTTGTCCTGCTCGGCGACATGGTCGAGCAGTGCATGCAGGGCTTTGGAGACCGGATCATCCATGTTGCGCGTCACGCCGTAAGCCGAGAAATCCGGCTTGTCCTCGCGCTCGGCCCTGGGTTCCAGCACGTGCGCCGGATTGCCCACTGCCGTGGCGCCCGCGGGCACCGGCTTGATCACCACCGCATTGGAGCCGACCTTGGCCCCCGCGCCGACCGTGAAGCCGCCCAGCACCTTGGCGCCGGCGCCGATCACCACCCCGGCTTCCAGCGTCGGGTGACGCTTCACGCCGCGATACAGCGAGGTGCCGCCCAGGGTCACGCCCTGATAGATGGTGCAGTCGTCACCAATTTCAGCCGTCTCGCCAATCACCACGCCGATGCCGTGATCGATGAACACCCGCCGGCCGAACTTCGCACCAGGATGGATCTCGATGCCGGTGAGCCAGCGCGAGAAATACGAGATGAAGCGTGCCAGCAGAAAGAACTTCGCCCGCCAGCAGCGATGCGCCAGCCGATGCAGCACCAGCGCATGCAGGCCCGGATAACACAGCAGCACCTCGAGCTTGCTGCGGGCGGCAGGATCGCGCTGGAGTACGCTGGCTATGTCTTCGCGGAGGTGGGCAAACATGAAAGGACTCTTCGTGGAGGGAATGCGACAGAAAACGGATTCTAAGCGTTGCAAGGCAAGTTCTAGTCCCGTTTGCGGAATTTCTCGGGGAACTGGAAGCTGGCCAGCATGCCACGCAGGATGTTGACCTCGTCACGCTCCAGATGGATGCGCCCGAACATGCGGCGCAGGCGCGGCATCAGGCGCTTGGGATTCTCCGGGTTGAAGAAGCCGCTGGCCGTCATGGCGGTCTGGAAGTGGCCGAGCATGTTTTCCACCTCGTCCACCGTCGCCAGTTCACCGAAGCTGGCGGGAGCTTCGCCGAGGTCCTGCGTGGCCATGCGCAGCTCGTAGCACATTAGCTGCACCGCTGCACCCAGATTCAGCGAGCTGTATTCAGGGTTGGCCGGAATCATCACCGGCAGCTGACAGATCGCCAGCTCTTCGTTCGACAGGCCATAGGTTTCGTTGCCGAAGACCAGCGCCACATCCCCCTGCTGTGCAGCCTCGGCCAGCGTGCCGGCAGCCTGGCGAGCCCACTGCATGGGCAGGGCCAGCTCGCGGCGGCGCGCAGTGAAGGCTGCCGCCATGCTGACGCCGGCAAGCGCCTCCTCCAGCGAGTTGCAGACCGTGGCATTGGCCAGCACATCGGTGGCGCCAGAGGCCCGGGTTTCCGCTTCGGGGTCGGGAAAACTGCGTGGATTGACCAGATAAAGCCGGCTCAAACCCATGGTTTTCAGGGCGCGGGCGACCGCACCAATATTCCCGGGATGGCTGGGGTGTGACAAAACCACACGAAATCGGTTCAAAGAGAGGGCTTCAGCCATATATAATGCGCGGTTTCCTGTGGCGCACGCAGAAATCTGCCTGCCGCCTTCACGAGACCCGACGCTCATGCATCCAATTCTGAATATCGCCGTCAAGGCCGCTCGCCGCGCCGGCACTGTCATCAACCGCGCTTCCATGGATCTGGACAAGATCGAGGTGCGCAGCAAATCGCCGAATGACTTCGTGACTGAAGTCGACCGCGCCGCCGAACAAGCCATCATCGAGGTGATCAGCGACGCCTACCCGGAGCATGCGATTCTAGCAGAGGAGTCCGGTGACACAGGCGGTGAGAGCGAGTTCCAGTGGATCATCGACCCGCTCGACGGCACCACCAATTTCATCCATGGCTTCCCGCAATACGCGATTTCCATCGCGCTCGCCGAACGTGGCATCGTGCAGCAGGCCGTGGTCTATGACCCGACCCGCAACGAACTGTTCACCGCCAGCCGTGGCCGTGGCGCCTTCCTGAACGACCGCCGCGTGCGTGTGAGCAAGCGCGTGAAGCTGCAGGAATGCCTGCTGGGCACCGGCTTCCCGTTCAAGCAGATGGACAACATGGACGCCTACCTCGCCATGTTCAAGGAACTCTCCGGCAAGACCGCCGGCCTGCGCCGCCCCGGCTCCGCCGCTCTGGATCTGGCCTACACCGCTTGCGGCCGCACCGATGGCTTCTTCGAAATCGGTCTGGCGCCGTGGGACATGGCCGCCGGCGTCCTGTTGGTGACCGAAGCTGGCGGGCTCGCCAGCGATTTCGCCGGTGAAGGTGATTACCTGAAGACCGGCAATCTGGTCGCCGGCACGCCCAAGGTCTTCACCCAGCTGCTGCAAGTGGTGCAATCCCACCGCACGGAAGCACTGCAAGCCTGAGCACTAACCTCAGCACGCAAACGCGGCCTGCGGGCCGCTTTTTTACGCCCCCGGAAGCCCGTTCGAAAGCAGCCATCCGGCGCTATGCGCCGTTCGGCGAACGAAAAAGCTGGCGCAGGAGCGCCGGGTCTGGCGTTCCCACGCAGAGCGTGGGAACGATCAAATGCATGACCCCTGTGTTACCGCTGTTGCCGCGCAGGGCGTCGAAGCACGTCACCATCGCCGTGAGCGCGGCTCGCCCATCGGCCGTGGCGAGCGAGCCGGTGATGCCAGCCAGCGTGCCCACCCCCGCGCCGTTGAAGGTGTAGACCTCTTTGACCAGCGCTTCGTCCTGATGCAGCAGATTGAAAGCGGTGGCCAGATGGCCGCTCAGGCTGTAGCCGGTGACGGAGAGCTGGCTCGTGCCGATCTTGTCTTTCAGGCTCGTCTGGTACCACTCCTCCATATCGGCGATCTGGCCCATCGCCCAGCCCGTGCCGGAGATCTCCAGATCGTTGGTGGCCTTGTTATCGCGCGCCGAATCGTCGATGAATTCGGTGCTGCGCATGGAGAGGACGAGTTCGTCCTTCACGATACCGAGTTCGGGACGAGATTGCTTGGCCCGCAGCAGCGTGCCGGAGAAGCCCGTGGTGGTATTAGATTTATGCTCGACGACTTCCCACAGTTCTGAAAACTCCGCCGCCTGCGTTTCGGTGAATTTGGAGGCGTGGAGGTTGCCCAACTTCAGCATGCTTTCATCGATATCCGGCACATCAGTTGTTTTGCCGGGAATCAGATTGGCATTCTCCTTAGTTGCATCAAATCCATACAAAGCTTCCGCCGCCATCTGCAAGTTGACGTATTTATAGGCGGTAGCGATATCGAGAGTGCTCATGATTACTTGTCCTTGCGCGGCAGCAGAATTTGATCAACAAAAGTACGGGTTGCCGTATCGGCACCGACGGGATTTCCGGGGCATTTGTATGCGGCGAGCCACGGCGTCGGGTTGGCTGAGTTGGGTTTGGCCGGGGTCCACGCGTAACGTGTCATCTCGCCCAACACCTCATTGGTTTTGAGGTCCAGCACCTTCACCGTGCTGCTCGCCAGCCCCAGCGCCCGTTCCTCGGGAATCACGTGATCCTCATACGTCACCCCATAGCGCGGCCCGTCCGCCGGCGCCGGCTTGTGCTCAAGCTTCCAGCGATAAATATTCAGGTCGTAATTCGGATCGCGCGCCATGTAAATCTGAACTGCCGGGGCATTGATATCCTTCTTGCCATCAGCCTTCATCGAACCCGAATACCTCTCCCGCTTCCCCGTCCCTTCCTCCACCACATCCACGTAGCGGTAGCCGGGAAGATTAGAAGGATTATTCGGCTGATAATCCGTTGTGATATAGCCGCGTGTGCGCGGAGTCACCGGCTTGTCGGAACTCGAATGCTCATACGCCAGAAACGACGAGATATAGCCCTCTTGCTCACGCTCTAACGCAAACGCCGCCCCACATCGGGTCAGCCCATTCCCGGTCGCTCGCCTTGGGCCTCACCTTCAACAGCACGATGCCCTCCACCTCCGCCACCGTCTTGTAGATCTTGATGCCGGCCACGTTCTTGCAGCGGTCTTCAAACAGGGCGTGGCCATCCTGGGCGCGTTGCTGCGCAGGCGTGGGGCTGCTGGCGCAGGCGGCGAGCAGCGGCACGGCGATGAACAGGGCGAGCAGGCGGCGCGGAAAAACGGAAAGGCGAGTCATGCTGCGATCTCCTTGAAACAGAGGTGTAGGGGTGAGGCTGAGGCAGGCTGCCGGATGGAGCGGGCCTGCGCCGAATGATGAATGGGGTGTAGGCCTTGGGCTATGTGGTGGCCTGATAAGCCGCATGGGGCGGACCTCTTCAGGCAGGCTGCCCGCTGCGCAAGGCAGGACGCGGCTTTCACGGTAGCCATGCTGCTGATGCCCACGGGGAGAGGGTCTTCAGCAGACAAGCTTTGCCGCTTGAACACCGCGCGAGCCTGCAAGCGGCTTGCCGAAACGGAGGCGACACGCGAGCTCATACTGACGCCACCTTCCATGCGGCCTGCTGCGCACGATCCGGCGCGGCCGGGGGCAGGTCCAGCAGCAGCTCATACCCCTGCAATCCGGCATCGAGCCGGTAGGCCTGAGCGCTAGCCTGTGCCGCCACACGCAGGGCCTGACCCCAACCCGGATCATTCAGGGCGGCAAGGATCTTGCGACTAAGCGCAACGGGATCGAAGAAATCCCCTCGTTCGCCGTTCTCGCCATCGCGGATGACTTCACGCACCGGGGCGGTGATTTGGTTTTGCGGCTGCACGCATGCACCTCCGGGATCCCCCGCGAATCGCGCAGGGACCGGAGCGGTCGTGCATGATCAGGCGGAACCCGGTAGATTGTATGCCAGCGGCACACGACCGGGAGCGCTTCGGCAATGCCCGCGGGCGCTGCGCAGCACCCGCCCGAAGAACCGCGTCAGCCGGACACCTCAGGCATCTACTCACGCAGCAAAGCGCAGCGTGGTTCTTCAGGCTAGGCCTGCGCGTGACGGAACAGCCGGAAGAAGTTGGCGGAGGTCGCCGCTGCCACCTCTTCCACGCTGATCCCGCGCAGACGCGCAATTTCGGCGGCCACATGCGGCACAAAGGAAGGCTCGTTGAGCTTGCCGCGATGAGGCACCGGTGCCAGATAGGGTGAATCGGTCTCGATCAGGATGCGCTCGAGCGGGATGCTCGCCGCCACTTCCTTGATCTGGGCGGCGTTCTTGAAAGTCAGGATGCCGGAGAAGGAGATGTGGAAGTTCTGGGCAATCGCCGCTTCGGCCACCGCCAGCGTCTCGGTAAAACAGTGCATCACGCCACCGACTTCGGCAGCCCCCTCCTCGGCCATCAGGCGCAGCACATCGGCGGCCGAATCCCGCGTGTGAATCACCAGCGGCTTGGCGCATTGGCGTGCCGCACGGATGTGCGTGCGAAAGCGTTCGCGCTGCCATTCCGGCTGATCCTTGTGCCAGTAGTAGTCCAGCCCGGTCTCACCGATGGCAATCACCTTGGGATGCGCGGCGAGTTCGAGCAGGCGCGCCACGTCCGGATCTTCTCCCTCGGTATGCTCGGGATGCACACCCACGGTGGCGAACAGGTTGGCGCGGCTCTCGGCCAGCGCCAGCACGCGCGGCAGATTCTCGATGCTTACACCGATGCAGACTGCATGACTGACCTGCGCGGCCGCCATGCGTTCGAACAATGAATCGCCCTGCACGGCGAGGTCTTCAAAATCGATGTGGCAATGTGAATCTACAAACATGAGGCACCTGAAATGAAAACCGGGCTTGCGCCCGGTCTGGAATGAATACTCCGTTCAGAAATCGAAAGTGCCGCGAAGACACAACGCCGACAGTGCTGGAGCACGGCAAGTCGAAATCGACAAAGGCAATTTTGGTTTCTGGGCGGAGTCAAAGCGTGTGCGTGGGACGGCTGGAACCAATGGCCCCGCCCAGCACCTGCTCGATCTTCACCTTGACGACGTTCCCACCTTCATCCGGCGCGAACTGGACACCAATCCCCTGGGTCTTGCTGTTCTGGGCATTCGCCGGAGTCACCCAGGCCACCTTGCCTTTGACGGCCAGACGGGACGGGTCATCCATCAATTGCAGCAGCATGAAGACTTCATCACCAGGAGCGTAATTGCGGTTAGTCGGAATGAACAGACCGCCGCCTTTGATGAAGGGCATGTAGGCCGCGTACAGGGCCGACTTGGAATTGATGTTGAGCGAGAGAACACCGGCACGAACAGCAGCCTGTTGTTTGGGTTCCATGCACGTTCCCGTAAATTGAAGATCAGGCCTGAATGCTAAAGGCAAACGGGGAAATCACGCCAGCCCGTTCTGGCCGAATGAATGCAACGGGGGAGCCGACGGTTTCATCGCGCTCCCCCTTTGACGTCCGATCAGTGCTTGATCAGGCCGTTATTGCCTTCATCCGCATCCGCTTCAACCGGCAACGGAGCTGCGGCGGCCACTTCGGTCGTTTCGGGCAAAGGCTCCGGAGCACGCTCAAGGGTGTACTCAAGCACCTGATCAAACCATTTGACCGGGATGATCTCGATGCGATCCTTGAGATCCGGCGGCATATCCGCCAGATCCTTGACGTTTTCCTGCGGAATCAGGGCCTTGCGAATCCCACCGCGCACGGCGGCGAGCAGCTTCTCCTTGAGGCCGCCAATCGGCAGTACCTCGCCGCGCAGGGTGATCTCGCCCGTCATGGCCACATCAGCACGCACCGGAATACCCGTCAGCACAGAGACCAGCGCGGTTGCGATGGCAATGCCCGCCGAAGGGCCATCCTTGGGAGTCGCCCCTTCCGGCAAGTGAATGTGCAGATCACTCTTGGAGTGAAAATCTGCCGCAATCCCCAGCTGGCTGGCGCGCTTGCGCACGACTGACAGCGCCGCCTGGATGGACTCCTGCATCACATCACCGAGTTTGCCGGTGGTAATGATCTTGCCCTTGCCCGGCAGGTTCACTGCTTCGATAGTCAGCAGCTCACCGCCAACCTCGGTCCACGCCAGCCCTGTTACCTGACCGACCTGATTGTCCTTCTCGGCCATGCCGAAGGAGTAGCGGCGCACGCCCAGATACTTGTCGAGATTCTTGGCATTGACGATGACCTTGCTCTCGCGCTTCTTCAGCACCAGCGCCTTCACCACCTTGCGGCAGATGCGCGAAACCTCGCGCTCAAGCGAACGCACGCCGGCTTCACGGCTGTAGTAGCGGATGATGTCGCGCACCGCTTCTTCGGTCACCGTCAACTCGTTGGGCTTCACTCCGTTGTTTTTCATCTGCTTGGGCAGCAGATAACGCTGGGCGATGTGCACCTTCTCGTCTTCCGTGTAGCCGGAGAGACGGATGATTTCCATCCGGTCCAGCAGCGGAGCCGGAATGTTGAACGAGTTGGCAGTCGCCACGAACATCACTTCGGAGAGATCGTATTCCACCTCGATGTAGTGATCGACGAAAGTCGAGTTCTGCTCCGGGTCCAGCACTTCAAGCAGGGCCGAAGACGGGTCGCCGCGAAAATCTGCGCCCATCTTGTCGACTTCGTCGAGCAGGAACAACGGGTTACGCACCGCCACCTTGGTCATGTTCTGCAGGATCTTGCCCGGCATGGAACCGATGTAGGTACGGCGGTGGCCACGGATCTCGGCTTCGTCACGCACGCCACCCAGCGACATGCGCACGAACTTGCGATTGGTGGCCTTGGCAATCGACTGGCCGAGCGAGGTCTTGCCCACGCCAGGAGGTCCGACCAGACACAGGATCGGCGCCTTGAGCTTGTCCACGCGTTGCTGCACGGC
The DNA here is from genome assembly GCF_030730865.1 of Uliginosibacterium sp. 31-16. Taxonomy (GTDB): domain Bacteria; phylum Pseudomonadota; class Gammaproteobacteria; order Burkholderiales; family Rhodocyclaceae; genus Uliginosibacterium. The sequence continues at coordinate 189,941 of NZ_JAVALZ010000002.1, forward strand.
CAGATATTCCAGGATGCGTTCCTTGACCTTGTCGAGACCGAAGTGGTCGCGGTCCAGCACTTTCTGGGCTTCAGCCAGATCCTTGCTGATGCGGGACTTCTTCTTCCAGGGCAGGCCGGTCAGCGTTTCAATGAAGTTGCGCACCACCGTGGCTTCAGCCGACATGGGCGACATCAGCTTGAGCTTCTTCAGCTCGCTCTGGGCCTTGGCCAGGGCTTCCTTGGACAGACCGCCAGCCTTGATCTTCTTTTCCAGCTCTTCGAGATCGGCCCCCTCTTCGCCCTCGCCGAGTTCCTTCTGGATCGCCTTGACCTGTTCGTTCAGGTAGTACTCGCGCTGGCTCTTCTCCATCTGGCGCTTGACGCGGCCACGGATGCGCTTTTCCACCTGCAGGATGTCGAGTTCGGTTTCGAGCTGGGCCAGCAGACGCTCCAGGCGCTCGCCGACATTGAACAATTCCAGCACGGCCTGCTTCTGTTCAAGCTTGAGCGGCAGGTGCGCGGCAATGGTGTCAGCCAGGCGGCCAGCCTCTTCGATCCCCGCCAGGGAAGTCAGAATCTCGGGCGGGATCTTCTTGTTCAGTTTTACGTACTGGTCAAACTGGCTGATGATCGCGCGACGCATCGCTTCGATCTCGTGCGTGCCTTTTTCATCGCCAGCAATCGGCGTGACCTGTGCCACGAACAGCGTTTTCTGGTCTTCCACCTTGTCCACATGGGCGCGCTGGGTGCCTTCAACCAGCACCTTGACCGTGCCATCGGGCAGCTTGAGCATCTGCAGGATGTTGGCGACGCAACCGATGTCGTAGACGTCTTCGGCTGAGGGCTCATCCTTGGCAGCCGATTTCTGTGCCACCAGCAGGATGCTCTTGCCGGATTCCATCGCTGTTTCCAGCGCCTTGATGGATTTGGGGCGACCCACGAAGAGCGGGATCACCATATGCGGGAACACCACCACGTCGCGCAGTGGCAACAGGGGCAGTTCAATGCTCTCGGGGGGGAGTTCGGGCTTGTTTGACATGTTATTTCCTGATGAGCTGACCCACACTACATTGGGGCTGGGAAACGGGATTCAAGCCTGTCGGGGCAAGAATCCCGAACCTCAGTTGGAGCCTGCCACCTTCGGCTGATCCGCGTAGATCAGCAAGGGCTGCGCGCCGGAATCAATGGTATTTTCGTCGATGACGACCTTTTCCACGTTTTCCATGCTCGGCAGCTCGTACATGATGTCGAGCAGCACCTGTTCAAGGATGGAACGCAGACCGCGCGCTCCGGCCTTGCGCTTGATGGCGCGCTTGGCAATCGCCTGCAGGGCGGCAGGTCGCACTTCCAGTTCCACGCCTTCCATCGAGAAGAGCTTGGCGTATTGCTTGACCAGTGCGTTCTTCGGCTCGATCAGGATCTGGATCAGCGCATCTTCATCCAGCTCCTGCAGGGTGGCGACTACCGGCAAGCGACCGATGAATTCGGGGATCAGACCGAATTTGATCAGATCTTCCGGCTCGCACTGACGCAGGGTTTCGGAAACCTTGCTGTCGTTCTTGCTGCGCACCTCGGCACCGAAACCGATGCCGACTGTCTCGGTACGGTTGCGGATGACCTTTTCCAGACCATCAAAAGCACCGCCGCAGATGAACAGGATGTTGGCCGTATCGACCTGCACGAAATCCTGATTCGGATGTTTGCGCCCGCCTTGCGGCGGAACCGAAGCCACCGTGCCTTCGATCAGCTTAAGCAGCGCCTGCTGCACGCCTTCGCCCGACACGTCACGAGTGATCGAGGGGTTGTCGGATTTGCGCGAGATCTTGTCGATTTCGTCGATGTACACAATGCCTTGCTGCGCTTTTTCGACGTCGTAGTCGCACTTCTGCAGCAGTTTCTGGATGATGTTCTCGACGTCTTCCCCCACGTAACCGGCTTCGGTCAGGGTGGTCGCATCGGCCATCACGAACGGCACATTAAGCAATCGCGCCAGCGTCTGCGCAAGCAGCGTCTTGCCGGAACCGGTCGGTCCGATCAGCAGGATGTTGCTCTTGGCCAGTTCCACGTCATCAGCGGTGCGCGATTGATGGCGCAGGCGCTTGTAGTGGTTGTAGACCGCCACGGCCAGGATGCGCTTGGCCGGTTTCTGGCCAATCACGTACTGATCGAGAATCTCGGCGATTTCCTTGGGCGAAGGCAGATCGCCCTTGTCCAGGCGCGCAGCGGCATCGCCGCCGATTTCATCGCGAATGATGTCGTTGCACAGGTCAATGCACTCATCGCAGATGAATACGGAGGGCCCTGCGATCAGCTTGCGAACTTCGTGCTGGCTCTTGCCGCAGAACGAACAGTAGAGCAGCTTTTCGCTGCCAGACTTTTTGTCCGTCATATTCAGCCTTCCTTGAAAAATTGAGTCGATCAGGCCACGTCAGCGCGGCTGGTCAACACCTTGTCGATCAGACCATAAGCCTGCGCTTCAGCGGCTGACATGAAGTTATCGCGGTCCGTATCCTTTTCGATACGCTCCACCGGCTGGCCGGTGTGATGCGCCAGCATATCGTTCAGTTTGGCACGCAATGACAGGATTTCACGGGCGTGGATCTCGATATCCGAAGCCTGCCCCTGAAAACCGCCCAGCGGCTGGTGAATCATGATCCGCGAATTCGGCAGCGAGAAACGCTTGCCCTTCTCGCCGGCCGCCAGCAGAAAGGCGCCCATGCTGGCCGCCTGACCAATGCACAGGGTGCTCACATTGGGTTTGATGAACTGCATGGTGTCGTAGATCGACATGCCGGCAGTCACCGATCCGCCCGGCGAATTGATGTAGAAATAGATGTCCTTGTCCGGATTTTCGGACTCCAGGAACAGCAATTGCGCCACGATCAGGTTGGCCGTCACGTCATTGACCGGCCCGACCAGAAATACCACGCGCTCCTTGAGCAGGCGCGAATAGATGTCGTAGGAGCGTTCGCCACGACCGCTTTGCTCCACCACCATCGGTACCAGGCCGAGGCCGACCGGATCCCAATCAGAATGCTGTGTGTTCGAGAATTTCAAAGCGCTCTCCATCAGTATTGCAAACGGTGCCGGCCTGCGCCGGCACCACCACTCATCAGGCCTGCTGGCCTTGCTCCATCAGCTCTTCAAAAGTAAACACCTTTTCGCTGACCTTTGCCTGTCCCAGCACCCATTCGACCACGTTGTCTTCCACCACGGCATCCTGGATGTCGCGCAGGTTTTCCGGCTTGGAGTAATACCAGCGCACCACTTCCGACGGCTGTTCGTAGGTCTGAGCCATGTCATCCACACGGGCGCGCACCTGCTCGGGCTTGGCTTGCAGATCATGCTTGCCGACGATTTCAGCCACCAGCAGGCCCAGCTTGACGCGTGAAGCAGCCTGTTCGGTAAACCAGCCCTTTTCCACCGGCACGTTCTTCACATCCACGCCGCGTTGCGCCAGATCCTGCTTGGCGGCTTCAGCCATGCGGCCGGACTCGCCATCCACCAGCGCCTTGGGTACTTCGAAAGTTGCCGACTTCGACAGTACTTCCAGCGCCTGGTCGCGCACACGAGCACGAATGCGACGTGCCACTTCACGCTCCAGATTCGCCTTGATCTCGGCGCGCATCGTGTCGATATTGCCGTCAGCCACACCCAGCGCCTGAGCGAAAGTGGCATCCACTTCCGGCAGGATCGGGGCTTCCACGCCCTTCAGCGTGATTTCAAACTGCACCGTCTGACCCGCCAGATTCTTGGCGTGGTATTCCGCCGGGAAGGTCAGATCGAAAGTCTTGCTGTCACCGACATTCAGGCCACGCAGCGCTGCATCGAAATCCGGCAGCATCTGGCCGCCGCCAACCACCACCGAGAAATCGCTTGCCTGGCCGCCTTCAAAAATCTCGCCATCCTTGCGGCCGGTGAAGTCGATCAGCACGCGGTCGCCTTCCTGCGAAGCACGCTCGGCCTTGGCATACGCCGTACGCTGCTTGCGCAGCACTTCGATGGTGCGGTCGACTTCAGCGTCGCCTACAGCCAGCACCGGACGCTCCAGCTCGGCAGCCGACAGGTCGCCCACCACCACTTCCGGGAAAACTTCAAACGTGGCCACGAATTCCATCACGCCTTCAGCCGAAGTCACCTTCGGTTCGATGTTCGGATAGCCAGCAACACGCAATTTCTGTTCCTGCACAGCGCGATTGAACGCGACTTCAACCGCCTCACCCAGCACCTCGTTGCGTACCTGGGGGCCGTAGGATTGCTCGACCATCTTGGTCGGCACCTTGCCGGGACGAAAACCCGCCATCTTCACGGTGCGGCCCAGATGCTTGAGGCGCGCAGCAACCTGCGTTTCAAACTCGGCCTGAGAGACAGATACATCGATGCGGCGCTCGAGCGCGCCAAGCGTCACTTCATTGGTTTGCATGCGGAATTTCCTTGGTTCAGAACGGTGGGGCCATCCAGCGAAAGAACACGCCGCCTGTTGCGGCACACCCCGTATTCGCAGCGCTGCAGAGGCGCCCCGGCTAGAAAACTAACAAACCGGCGATGCTACCACAAACCACCTCTTCGCCCGAAGCTCAGGTATGCGCCTGCACCAAACCGGACAGGCACGAAACAGCCTTGCAGGCTTTACGACACAGTCGGCGTGCAACCGTGCCTGGTCTTCCACCAGGTCCAGTAGAAAACGGATGAAACTTGAATTCTCTACCCTGAACAGCCGCTACTGGCGGCCTTCTTCAGCACGATCTGCCGCAAATCGAGAATCCATGAGCCTCTCCGTCACGGCATGCTGAAGAAGTCCGCCACATGCCCCTTTCCGGAGAGTCTTCAGGTATTTTGACTTCCCTTACCAAGTGCTTACGCAACTTTACGGTCCGCTGACCCCGCTTTACCGGCGCAGGCGGAGAATGCCAATCATCCTTTCCGACACCGCCTCGCCAAAGCAGAGGCCGCCCATCATGGTATCCACCAAGAAATCCTGGTTCAGCCTGCGCAATGTAGCGCTGGCACTCATCGTTCTGGCCGCCTTGCTGGCGGGGGCTTACAGGTTTCTGGCACCGCCGGAAAAACCGTCTTACCTGACCGCTCCTGTTGCGCTGGCTGATCTGGAAGACTCCGTTCTCGCCACCGGTACCGTGCAGGCATTCAAGCAGGTGAGCGTCGGTGCCCAGGTTTCCGGTCAGATCAAGCGTCTGGCAGTGAAACTGGGTGACAAGGTGCATGCCGGAGACCTGATCGCCGAGATCGAATCCCTGACCCAGCAGAACACCTTGCGCAACGCCGAAGCCGCGCTGCAGAACATCACGGCGCAACTCGCCGCCAAACAGGCCACGCTGAAACAGGCCGAACTCGCCTTCAAACGCGCCGAGCAACTGCTCAGCCAGGATGCCGGCTCGCACGAGAGCTTCGAGGCGGCCGAAGCCACCCTGAATGCCACCCGCGCCGAGATCAAGGCGCTCGAAGCCCAGATCGCGCAAAGCAAGGTCAGCGTCGACACCGCCCGGATCAATCTTGGCTATACCCGCATCGTTGCGCCCATGGATGGCACGGTGGTCGCCCTCATCACGCAGGAAGGCCAGACCGTGAATGCCAACCAGAGCACGCCGACGATCATCAAGCTCGCGCGCATGGACACGGTAACAGTCAAGGCGCAGATCTCGGAAGCCGACGTCACCCGGGTCAAGCCCGGCCAGAAGGTGTATTTCACGATTCTCGGCGAGCCCCGCAAACGCTACAGGACCACCCTGCGCGCAGTCGAACCGGCGCCGGACTCGATCAGCACCGACTCGACGACCAGCAGCTCGACGAGCAGCAGTTCGACCAGCACCGCGATCTATTACAACGGCCTGCTGGACATTGCCAACCCGGATGACAAGCTGCGCATCTCGATGACCACCCAGGTTTACATCGTTCTGGCCGAAGCCGAGAAAGCCCTCAGCATTCCCTCGGCAGCGCTTGGCGAACGTGACCGCGACGGCAGCTACCTGGTGCGGGTGCTCGGCGCAAACGGCACGCCTGAAGAACGCCGGATCAAGATCGGCATCAACAACAAGACCAGCGCCCAGGTACTGGAAGGCTTGAGCGAGGGTGACCAGGTCGTGCTCGGCGAAGCCACCGCCGACACCCCAACCAGCACCACGCGCCGCCGCATGGGCCCGCCACCGATGTAAGAGGATGTCCGGAAAAAGCGTCTGGCTGCGCAGCAGCGCCTCGACAGAACCGCTTCGTTTCACACCCTTTCATTTTGCGGCACACCCTGAGCACACCCGGGCTATCAGCATGAGCACACCCCTTCTTGAATTGCGCGACCTGTGTCGCGACTACCCGGCCGGCGAAGCCACGCTGCGGGTACTCGACCACGTCAACCTGACGATCCAGACCGGCGAAATGGTTGCCATCGTCGGCGCCTCGGGCTCCGGCAAATCCACGCTGATGAACATCCTCGGCTGTCTGGATCGCCCCTCCGAAGGCAGTTACCGCGTCGCCGGCCGCGAAACCGGCAGTCTGGAGCCGGACGAACTGGCCGAACTGCGCCGCGAACATTTCGGTTTCATCTTCCAGCGCTACCACCTGCTGGCTGATCTGAATGCGCAGGGCAACGTCGAAATCCCCGCGATCTATGCCGGCAAGGACCGTCAGGAACGGCACGCCCGCGCCCGGCAGATCCTTGAGCGTCTGGGCATGGGCGAGCGCCTGCATCACCGCCCCGGCCAGCTCTCCGGCGGCCAGCAGCAGCGCGTCTCGATTGCCCGCGCCCTGATGAACGGCGGCCAGGTGATCCTCGCCGACGAGCCGACCGGTGCACTGGATACGCACAGCGGCCAGGAAGTCATGGCCGTGCTCAAGGAGCTGCACGCCGAAGGCCACACCATCATCATCGTGACCCACGACATGCAGGTCGCCAGCAACGCCCAGCGCATCATCGAGATCAGCGACGGACGCATCACGGCAGACCGCAGCACGAGCACCTCACCGGTGGCTCCGGCACACAAGCCCGCCGAAGCCACCCGCACCGCCCGCCCCTGGCTGGCCCTGCGCGACCGCCTCGGCGAGGCCCTGCGCATGGCGCTGGTTGCCATGGCAGCCCACCGCATGCGCACCTTCCTGACCATGCTCGGCATCATCATCGGCATCGCCTCGGTGGTCTCGGTGGTGGCGCTGGGCCAGGGCACCCAGGCCAGCATCCTCAAGGACATCAGCGGAATGGGGACCAACACCATCGATGTGTATCCCGGCGCCGGCTTCGGTGACACACGTTCGGGAGCCGTGCGCACACTGGTTTCGGCCGACGCCGATGCTCTCGCCGGGCAGGCTTACGTCGACAGCGTGACGCCGCAGATATCGAGTTCCAAGACCCTGCGCTACGACAATGTTTCCGCCACCGGCACGGTGACTGGCGTGGGTTACCAGTATTTCCGCGTGCGTGGTCTGGAATTCGCCGAGGGCAGCGCTTTCGACCAGCAGAGCGAAAGCGAACTGGCCCAGGACGTGGTGATCGACGAGAACACCCGCAAGGCCATCTTCGCAAACGAGCGCAAAGTCGTGGGCAAGGTACTCCTGCTCGGCAGCCTGCCGGCGCGCATCGTCGGTGTGACAAAAAAGAAGGACAGCGGCTTCGGCAACAACGATGCCCTCAACGTGTGGGTGCCCTACACCACCGCTCAGAGCCGCATCCTCGGCCAGTACAACCTGCGCAGCATTACCGTGCGGATGAATGATGGTGTCTCCACCGCCGCCGCCGAGCAGGGCATCAAGAAACTGATGCTGCTGCGCCACGGCCGCGAGGATTTCTACTTATTCAACTCCGACAGCGTGCGCCAGACCATCGAGAAAACCACCGCCACGATGACCTTGCTGATTTCATCCATCGCGGTCATTTCCTTGATCGTCGGCGGCATCGGGGTGATGAACATCATGCTGGTGTCGGTCACCGAGCGGACTCGCGAGATCGGCGTGCGCATGGCGGTCGGCGCACGGCAGGGCGACATCATGCAGCAGTTCCTGATCGAGGCCGTGCTGGTCTGCCTCGCTGGCGGCGTGCTCGGCGTGCTGCTGGCGCGTGGCGTCGGCCTCGTCGTCACCGAGTTCGCCCCGAGCTTCCAGATGATCTACTCGACAGCAGCGATTGCCGCGGCCTTCGCCTGCTCCACCCTGATCGGCCTGATTTTCGGTTTCATGCCGGCACGCAACGCCGCCCGCCTCGACCCTGTCGATGCGCTGGCACGGGAATGACCATGCTCAACTCACGCCACACACTCCGCCTCCTCCCCCTCCTGCTCGCCGCCACGCTGTTTGCCGGCTGCGCCAGCCTGACCCGCAGCGACTACGCCACCCCGGCCGCCGACACTCCCGCCGCGTGGTCACACAGCGCCACGCCAGGCAGCACGGCGCCCGCACAATGGTGGTCGGCGTTCAATGACGCGCAGCTGAACACCCTGATCGACGAGGCGCTGACCCGAAACACCAACCTCGCCGCCGCCGCGATCAAGCTCCGCCGCGCCCAGCTCAACGCTGGCCTGGCCGAAGACGCCCTGCTGCCGGCCGCAAGCGCCAGCCTCGGCAACACGCAGAGCCGGACGCTGAAGAACGGTGGCACGATCACCCGCAGCAACAGCGCGCGCGCCGCCCTGAGCTGGGAGGCCGACCTCTGGGGCCATCTCGGCCACGCCCGCGACGCCGCCCAATGGGAAGCCCAGGCCACCGCGCAGGACCGCGAAGCAAGCGCCCTGTCGCTGACCGGCAGCACCGCCACCCTGTACTGGAAGCTTGCCTGGCTGAACCAGCGCATCGCCCTCTCGGCGCAGAACATCGCCTATGCCGAACGCACGCTGCTGCTGGCGCAGAACAAGCTCGCCGCCGGAGCCGTGTCGAAACTCGACGTGCTGCAGACCGAGCAGGATCTCGCCAGCCAGCGCGCCAGCGCTACCCAGCTTGAACAGCAACGCGAGGAAGCTCGCACCGCCTTCGCCCTGCTCTTTGACGGCGCACCGCAGCGGCGCTTCGAAGAACCGCAAAACCTGCCCGCCGGCGCCCTGCCGGAAGTCGCCGCCGGTCTGCCCGCCGCACTGCTCGGCAATCGCCCCGACCTGCGCGCCACCGAGCTGCGCCTGCGCAGCACCCTGGCCACGGGCGACGCAACCCGCACCAGCTATTACCCGAGCCTGAGCCTGACCGGTTCGCTCGGCAGCAGCAGCACGACCTTGCGCCAGGTGCTCAACAACCCGGTCGCCGCACTGGCGACCGATCTGGCCCTGCCCTTCCTGCAATACAAGGAGATGAAGCTGAAGAATGGCATCGCCAGGGCGGATTACGATCTGGCCGTCGTCGAATTCCGCCAGACGCTTTACACCGCGCTGGGCGATGTGGAGAACGCCCTTTCTGCCCGCCGCCAGTATGTATTGCAAGGCGAGCAGCTCGAAAAATCCTTCGCCGCCGCCCAGGCTGCCGAGAAGATCAACGAGCTCCGCTACCGCGCCGGCAGCATTCCGCTGCAGACCTGGCTGGATTCGCAGCAGTCACGCCGCAGCGCCGAAGCCGCGCTGGCCGACAACCGTTACAACCAGTTCGCCAGCCACGCCACGCTAAGCCTCGCGCTGGGCGGATCGGCCAACTGAGCTGACTGAAGAGCCGCATCTGGCGGACCTCTCCAGCCATCCTGCCGGCAGAGCGGCGTGGCGCCTAGCGTTCAGGGAATGCTGCCTGAAGATGCCCGCCGGGAGCGGCTCTTCAGCCAGAGCCTCACCCAGGCCTTGCGCGCCTCCTCCAGTAACCCGAGCAGCACAGCAAACGGCAGCACGTACCACCACACCGCTGCCGCCAGCGGCGCAGTACCGAAGAGCGCATTGCCCCAGGGCGTATACACGATCACCAGCAGCAACGTGAGCTCCAGCACGAGCCCGGCCAGCAGCAGGCGATTGCCGAAAAGCGGGAATCGCCACAGCGGCAGTTGCGGGTCACGGCAGACAAACACGTTGACCATCTGCGCGAGCACGATCGCCGCCAGGCACGCCGTTGTCGCCTGCAGATACAGCGGATCGTGCGCCGCGAGCAGCTCGCCGTACTGCCAGCCGGCGCCCTGCAGCACGAAGAAGAAAGCCGCCATCGCACCGAGTGCCTCCAGTGGGCCGAGAAACAGGTAGGCGCGCGCCAGCAGCGGCCAGGACAGCAGACGCTCGCCACGCGCGCGCGGTGGCCGGTTCATCACCTCGGCATGCGGCGGCTCGGCACCCAGCGCGAGTGCGGGCAGCATGTCGGTGCCCAGATCGACGGCAAGGATCTGGATCACCGTCAGCGGCAGCGGGATGCGCGCCAGCACGAAAGCCAGATAAGGCACGATCTCCGGGATGTTGGAGGTCAGGATGTAGGTGAGGAACTTGCGGATGTTTTCGAACACCGCGCGCCCCTCTTCGATGGCATTGACGATGGTGGCGAAGTGATCGTCCAGCAGCACGATGTCGGCCGCCTCGCGCGCCACATCCGTGCCGGAGAGGCCCATCGCGATGCCGATATCGGCGGTCTTCAATGCTGGCGCGTCGTTCACGCCGTCGCCGGTCACTGCGACGATCTCGCCCTTGCGCTGAAAGGCCTGCACGATCAGCATCTTCTGCTCGGCCGTGACCCGCGCGAACAGGATCTCCGGCGCCTCCAGCGCCAGCTGCAGGCTCGCCGGGCTCATCGCGCGCACCGCCTCGCCGGTCAGCACCAGCGGCTGCGTAGAGTGGATCATGTCAATCTCGCGGCCAATGGCCAGCGCGGTGTGCGGATGGTCGCCGGTCACCATGATCACCCGCAGACCAGCACCGTGGCAGCGGTGCACCGCCTCATGCACATCGGGGCGTGGCGGGTCTTCCAGCCCGACCAGCCCGCACAGCCGCATGCCGCCTTCGTCTGCAGGCATGCCCTCTGCCTCGGTTTTATCCAGTTGCCGCCAGGCACAGGCCAGCACACGCAGGCCCCGGTCAGCCATGTCGTTCTGCGCCTGCTCGAACATCCGGCGTGCCGCCTCATCCAGCGGCAACACCGCGTCGCCCTGCATCCAGGCCGTGCACAGCGGCAGCACGGACTCCGGCGCCCCCTTGCACCACAAATCACCACTGCCATCCGGGTGCCGGGTGATCACCGACATGCGCCGCCGTTCGCTGTCGAAGGGAATCTCGCTCACCCGCTGCCCGGCCTCGGGCAGCTCGCCAGCAAAAGTCCACAGGGCTATTTCCATCGGGTCGCCCACCGGCACGCCCGCCGGGAATTTCAGGCTTTGGCAGAAGCGCGCCACCGCTCGCAGATGCCGGTCGTCACTGCGCGGCCAGTGCTTTGCCGCCAGATGGTGACGGCCCACCACAAAGACCTCCCGCACCACCATGCGGTTCTGCGTGAGCGTGCCGGTCTTGTCGGTGAGAATCACCGTCGCGCTGCCCAGCGTTTCCACCGCAGGCAGATGACGCACCAGCGCATTCCGCTTCGCCATGCGCTGGGTTGCCAGCGCGAGAGCCAGCGTCACCGTTGGCAGCATGCCTTCCGGCACATTGGCCACGATGATGCCGATGGCAAACATGAAGTTTGCCCAGAACAGCAGGCCGACCCACTGGCCGATGGCAAAGAAGCCCACGCCCAGCCCCAGCGCGAGCAGCGCCACGATGCGTGACACACGGCGAATCTCCCGCTGCAGGGGCGACTCGGCTTCGCCGGCCGATTGCGTCAGATGCGCAATGTGGCCGAATTCGGTGCGCATGCCGGTGGCAAACACCAGCGCCGTGCATTCGCCTGCCACCACCAGCGTGCCAGCCAGCAGCAGGTTGCGCGCTGCGAGCGGATCGGCGTTGGTGTCAGCCGCCGCCTCGCGCGCCTTGGGGTAAGACTCGCCGGTCAGCGTGGCCAGATTCACGCGCAGGCTCCAGGCCTCAATTACCCGGCAATCCGCCGGCACTTTCGCACCTTCGGCCAGCAGCACGATATCGCCCGGCACCAGCGCGGAGGCAGGCAGCGTCAGCGTCATGCCGCCGCGTTTCACCTCCACCTGCTGTGGCAAGAGCTCGCGCAAGGCCGCCAGCGCCTGCTCGGCGCGATAGCTCTGCCAGAACGAAAACGCACCATTGACGAGAATCACCCCGACAATCGCCCAGCCCAGCGTGGCCATGCCCTCGCCAGGCTGAAAGCGCTCGGCAAAGAACGCCAGCCCCGCTGCCAGCCACAGGATCAGCGCAAAGAAATGCGAGAACTCACGGGCCAGCGTCAGCCACAGCGGCTCGCGCGCCACCGCAGTAACCTGATTCGGCCCGAACTCCGCCAGCCGCCGCGCCGCCTCCGCAGCACTCAAACCCTGTGCAGAACTGCCGAGCGCCGCCAGGGCGGCCTCGGGCGATTGCTGCGCGATGTGCATGCCGTGGGGATTCATGCTTCAGCATAGCAATCGGGACGGGATGGGCCGGGCGCGTTCGTGACCAGTGGATGATCACTTCGTGTTCTCATCCCTTCGTGCGGGACGTCTGTGCGCGCAGGTAGTATCAACCTGTCGCGCACGCCTTGTTTTTCCGGCTTTTGTTCCCCAAACACCGACGGTGTCTGGATGAATCCGGCCCTGCTGGACCGGGGCATCTTGGGAACACCTGGGGAGCCTCGCCTGACAAGGCGTTTCAGCTCAAGACCTGCACCGAACAAGCTTCTGGAGCAGGTCTGTCTGAAGAGAGCCGCCGGGCAAGGCTCTCCGGGCACGTGCTGTGCATCATCCTTACTACGGTTGATGCACACGTGCGCGCAGCACGTCCATCTCTTCCATCATGTCGGCCACCAGCGCGGCCAGCTCCGGGCCGGCGTCAAAGTCGCGTTCGAGCTGATGCATGCGCCGGGCACGCAACAGGCAGGCACTAGAGAGGCGCCATGTCCCAGCAATGCTTTCCACACGGGGAAACAGACCTTCCTCGATGCGCAGGATCAGCCAGTTCGGCTCCACGGTGCAAGCAGCCGCCACCTGTTCCAGCGTGAGCCAGGAATCATCCAGCAAGCAGCCGATCAGGACTTCATCATCATGCGTGCTCATGAGCGCACCTCCTGACGCGGGTCGAAAGCCAGATCGCGCGCCATGTCTTCATAGACCTTTCTTGCCTGCGGACTATCTGCCGGCGGTAGCACGACCTGAATGTTGAGCAGCAGATCGCCCGGCGGGCTGGCGGGAATACCGCGTCCACGCACGCGCAACTGACGCCCGCTCTGGGAATTCGGAGGGATCCGCACTTTCAGTTCGCTGCCCGGCAGGTGCACGCTAACGATCGCCCCCAGTGCGGCCTCCCAAGGAGTCACGGGGAGTGTCAGATGCAGTTCGCGGCCTTCCACGCGCAGCCGAGCATGCGGCTTGAAATGCACCTCCAGCAGCAGATCACCGGCAGGCGCGCCACCGATGCCCGGCCCGCCCTGCCCGGCCAGCCGGATCACCTGCCCCTCATGCACGCCCTGCGGAATCCGCACATTCAGCGTACGGCTGACGAGCCGTACGCGGCCTTGCTCGTCAAGCCGGGGCACCCGCAAGGAAATCTGCCGGGTTGCACCGGCAAAGGTATCCTCTAGGTCGAATACGACCTTGGCATGATGATCTTCACCGCGCAGGCTGCCGCTGCCGCCATGGCCTTGCCGGGCCCGCGGAGCGCCGCCCATGCGCCCGAAGAGTTCGGAGAAGAAATCACTGTAATCCGCCGCCTCGCCGGATGAGAAACCACGATTGGAGAATTCGAAACCGGCGTCCCAGCCCGGCGGCGGGCGGAACTCCTGCCCTGGTGGCGGGGCACTGCCAAGCTGATCGTAGGCTGCGCGCTTCTCGGTATCCGAGAGCACGGCATTGGCCTCGTTGACCTCCTGCATGCGGCGCTCTGCGTCCGGTTCCTTCGAAACATCCGGGTGATACTTGCGCGCCAGCTTGCGGAAGGCCTTCTTGATCTCGTCGGCAGACGCCGTGCGACTTACGCCCAGCGTCTGGTAATAGTCCTTGAATTCCACGTGGGTCTCCCCGGCAATGCGTCTCCTGAACGTATGTCAGGCAGGCAGGCTTTACCGGGACCCTACCCCTTTTGGCGTGAGCTCCGGCAAAAACCGGCCATGCAGCACACGGAATGCTCCGGGCGGGCAGAAAGCAAAAGGGCTTTCATCGCTGAAAGCCCTTGTTTGCCCGTGGTGCCGGAGAAGGGACTCGAACCCCCACGTATTGCTACGCCAGAACCTAAATCTGGTGCGTCTACCAATTTCGCCACTCCGGCCCATCGACCACAGAACCAGAGTCCGTGCCGAAAGGAGCGCGGATTATAGCGCAGCACGGGCGCCTGCGAGCGCCCGGCGCCGGTATACTCACAGCCCTTATGCCCGTCGATCATTACGAGAACTTTCCCGTCGCCTCCGTCCTGCTGCCCCGCCGCTTGCGCGAGCCGGTGGAAGCCATCTACGCCTTCGCCCGCAGTGCCGATGACATTGCCGACGAAGGCTATGCCACGAACGAGGCTCGCCTCGCCGGACTGGCCGCGTATCAGCGCGAGCTGGACGTGATCGAGGCGGGCGGCACGCCATCCGATGCGATGTTCAGCCGACTGGCCCGCAATGTGCGTGAGTGGAGCCTGCCGATCCAGCTCCTGCGCGACCTGCTCGACGCCTTCGCGCAGGATGTGGTGAAGAAACGCTACGCGGATTTTCCGGACGTGCTCGATTACTGCCGCCGCTCGGCAAACCCGGTCGGCCGCCTGCTGCTGCACCTGTATGGCGAAGCCACGCCGGAGAATCTGCGCCGCTCGGATCTCATCTGCTCAGCCTTGCAGATCATCAATTTCTGGCAGGACGTGGGCGTGGACTGGGCGAAAGACCGTGTCTATCTGCCGCAGGACAGCCTTGTGCGCTTTGGCGTGAGCGAAGCACAGATCGCGGCCGGCACGGTCGATGCTGCATTCCGCGCCCTGATGCAGCATGAAGTGCAACGCGCCCGTGCCATGATGCTGGAAGGCGCCCCGCTCGCCACGGCCCTGCCCGGCCGCGTCGGCTGGGAGCTGCGTCTGGTGGTGCAAGGCGGACTGCGGATTCTGGAGCAGATCGAAGCCGCCGATTACGATGTGTTCAAACACCGCCCGGTACTGGGCAAGCTGGACTGGCTGCGGCTTGTGCTGCGAGCGATAAGGATGAATAGACAATGAGCCCCGACGAATACTGCGAACAGAAGGCCGCCGCCAGCGGTTCGAGCTTTTACTACAGCTTCCGCTTCCTCACGCCGGAGCGCCGGCGCGCCATCACCGCGCTCTACGCCTTCTGCCGCGAGGTGGATGACGTGGTGGACGAAACGCACGACCCGGAAGTCGCCGCCCGCCAGCTCGACTGGTGGCGCGGTGAAACGGCGGCCATCTACGCCGGCACACCCGAGCACCCGGTCGGCCAGGCCTTGAAACAGGTGGTCAAGGATTTCCGCCTGCCGCAGGAACAGCTGCTGGAAATCATCGACGGCATGCAGATGGACCTGGAACAGGCGCGCTACGCCGATTTCAAGGCGCTGCAGCTCTACTGCTATCGCGTGGCCAGCGTGGTGGGCCTGCTCGCCGCAGAGATCTTCGGCTACACCAACCGCCAGACGCTGAAATATGCCCATGATCTGGGCATCGCCTTCCAGCTCACCAACATCATCCGCGACGTGGGCGAAGACGCCCGCCGCGGCCGCATCTACCTGCCGGTAGATGAGTTGGAGCGCTTCAACGTGCCGGCCAAGGATCTGCTCGACGCCCGCGACAGCGAAAATTTCCAGCGCCTGATCGCCTTCCAGATCGAACGTGCGCAGAAATACTACGACCAGGCGCTCGCCCTGCTGCCGAAGGAAGACCGCAAGAGCCAGCGCGCCGGCCTGATCATGGCGGCGATCTACCGCCAGACCCTGCGCGAAGTCGAAGCCGACGGTTGCCGCGTGCTGACCCACCGTGTTTCTCTGACTCCGATCCGCAAGCTGTGGCTGGCGGTGAAGGCGTGGGTTAAGAGCTAGACATGGAAAACTCTCTCGCGCACTGCAATAAATGCGGTGGGGACAGGAACCACAAAATCCTTCATCGGGAAAGCCTCGACTGGGGAAGCGACGAAGCAGGAATCTGGGGGGCTGATCGCTACGAGACGCTCAAGTGCTTAGGATGTTCCGAAATAAAGCTTCGCCATACAGCTGAATGCTCGGACTTCCCCGACGAGTCAAACGTCACCTATTTCCCACCGGCGACAGTCCGTCCGGAACCAACATGGCTTCCAGATATATGGGAAAAGTTACCTAGAACAAATACATTTGTTGAACCGCTGCTCAAGGAAATCTACCTTGCGCTGCGAAACGATCAGCGAAGACTAGCCGCAATGGGCATCCGCGCACTAATCGAAACAATGATGATTTCTGAAACCGGGGATCAAGGAACCTTCGCCCAAAATCTGAACGCTTTTGTAACCAAAGGCCTCATCTCGAGCGTTCAAAGGGAAAGAGTCGAAACAACTCTCGAAGCCGGACATGCTGCAATCCACAGAGGATTCAGACCAAGTAAAGATGATATTTATTGCTTGATGGACATAGCCGAGCACCTTGTTGAAACCGTATATTTGCATGGCGAAAAACTAAAAGTGCTTGCGCAAAAAATCCCGCCAAAAAATGCAAGGAAAGCCAAGCAAAGTGGAAGTTAGTCCACAAACCATGCCACGCATCGCCATCATCGGCGCCGGCTATGCCGGCCTGGCCGCCGCCGTCGAGCTGACCCGCGCGGGGCTGGACGTGACCGTATTCGAATCCTCGCGCGTAATGGGCGGGCGCGCCAGGGTGGTCGAGAAGGATGGCTACCGGCTGGATAACGGCCAGCACATCCTGCTCGGCGCCTACACCGAAACACTCAAGCTGCTGCGCTTCCTGAAGGTAAATCCCAAGCGCCTGCTGGCCCTGCCCTTCGTGCTGCATGTGCCGGGGCGGCTGACCTTGCGTGCGGCGAATCTGCCGGCGCCTTTTCATCTGGCGCTGGGCTTGCTGCAAAGCCACGAACTGAGCTGGGCGGACCGCTTCGCGGCGCTGCGCCTGATCCGCTTTCTGAAGAAGTGCAACTGGAGACTGGGAGAGGACTACCCGGTCAGCGAGTTGCTGGATCGCACGCGCCAGACGCCGATCCTGCGCGAGCTGATGTGGCATCAGCTGTGCGTAGCGGCGCTGAACACGCCACCCGAAGAGGCGTCGGCCCAGGTGTTTGCGAATGTGCTGCGCGATTCGGTGGGAGCCTCGGCGTCGGCCTCCGAAATGCTGATTCCGCGCGTGGATCTGACCGAGCTGCTGCCGGTGCAGGCAGGCGTGTATCTGGGCATGAACGGCACGGTGATTCACACGGCAAACCCGATCAAGCGGGTGAGCCAGGTTGACGGACGCTTCTTCCTGGAGGGCGACCCCATCGAGGGTTCGCATTTCAGCCACGTGATTGTGGCGACGGCGCCTTATCACGTGAGCAGCCTGCTCGGCGACTTTGCCGAGCTGACCTATCTGCGTGGCCAGATTGACGCCCTGCCGCACGAGCCCATCACCTCGGTGTATCTGGCCTACGACGAAGACGTGCGCCTGCCCGAGCCGATGGTCCAGCTCTCCGGCTCGATCGTGCAGTGGCTCTTCGACAAAGGGCAAAGCACCGGCGAAAAAGGCCTGCTGGCGGGCGTGATTTCGGCGAGCGGGCCGCACACGGAACTCTCGCGTGAAGAGATCGGCCTGCAGGCGCATCAGGCGGTGGAAGCCCTGTTCCCGCACAAGAGCCTGAAGGCACCGCGCTGGAGCCAGGTGATCACCGAGAAGCGTGCGACTTTCGCCTGCCGCCCGGGGGTGATCCGCCCGCTGGGCATCACGCCAGTCAAAAACCTGCTGCTGGCCGGTGATTACGTGGATTCACCCTACCCGGCGACCATTGAGGCCGCCGTACGCTCGGGCCTTGCCGCTGCACGGCAGGTGTTGCGCACAGCCACCCCTCCGGCAAGCTGAAGAACCGCTTCTGGCGGGCGTCTACAGACACCCGTTCTGCACAGGGGCATTCAGCAAGGATCTACAGAGAGGCATGCTGAAGAGACCCGCCAGGCGCGGGTCTTCAGGCTCATCCGCAGGCCGGGCCGAAACCCGGCGTTCGCCACCCGGCAGCGCCTATTTCTTGCCCGGCATCTGCGCAAAGCTGGCAAACGCGTCGGTCGAGGCCTTGGAGACCTGTTCCAGCGTCTTGCGTGCATTGTCGAAGGTGTGTTGCAGGGCTTCGGCAGCGGCGTGGCTGTTCAACGGCATGCCTTGCAGCATCTGCTGCATGGCGTCGAACATTTCCTGTCCGCCGGTATTGAGCTGGTCGCTGACCATCTTGCCCATCTGGGCCTGCATATCCGCCGTGATTTCAGCAATCGTGCGGCTACAGGCAAACATCTTCTCGGCCGCCTGCTGGGCGTAGCGCGAGCGCATTTCCATCGCGTCCTGCGGCGATTTGACCTGCGCCAGCGTTTTCGCGCTGGCCACGCCATCATCAAAAATATCGCGCGCCACATCCACCTGCAATTGCAGGATGCGCTGTGAATTCTCGATGGAAAGCTGGGCCAGCTTCATTGCTGCCGCCAGATTTTTCTTCTGCAGATCCGCCACAGTCTGCTCAGGTTTCGTTGCCATACCATCCTCCTCGGAAGACCAGCCAGCACAAACACACCGCCGTAGCCTCACACGCGCAGACCCGGCGAAACAAAAACCTCTCACTCCTCCTACGGCGGCCCGGCAGCGGACTTGAAAGCCCGAAAGGCCAGCCCCATCTATTCGTCAATCCCGAAGAACACCGTCCGCAGGAGCCAGATCATGCGTTTCGACAAGCTCACCACCAAATTCCAGCAGGCCATTGCCGATGCCCAGAGCATTGCCGTGGGCCACGACTGCCAGTACATCGAGCCGCAGCACCTGCTCGCCGCCCTGCTCCAGCAGGAAGACGGGGGCACCGCCTCGCTCCTCACCCGCGCCGGCGTGAACGTGCCGGCCCTGAAAACCGCACTCGACAAAGCCATCGACCGCCTGCCTCAGGTGCAGGGCCACGGTGGCGAAGTACAGGTCGGGCGCGATCTTTCAAACCTGCTCAACGTGACCGACCGTGAAGCCCAGCAACGCGGCGACCAGTTCATCGCCAGCGAGATGTTTCTGCTCGCACTCGCCAAGGACAAGGGCGACACCGGCAAGCTGTTCAAGGAGCACGGCGCCAGCCAGAAAGCCCTGGAAGCCGCCATCGAAGCCGTGCGCGGCGGCGCCAGCGTGAATGACGCCGAAGCCGAGTCTCAACGTGAAGCATTGAAGAAATATTGCCTGGACCTCACGGATCGTGCCCGTCAGGGCAAGCTGGACCCGGTGATCGGCCGCGATGACGAGATCCGCCGCGCGATCCAGATCCTGCAGCGCCGCACCAAGAACAACCCGGTGCTGATCGGCGAACCCGGCGTGGGCAAGACCGCCATCGTCGAAGGTCTGGCCCAGCGCATCATCAATGGCGAAGTGCCGGAAACCCTGAAGGGCAAGCGCGTGCTGTCACTCGACATGGCAGCGCTCCTCGCTGGCGCCAAGTATCGCGGCGAATTCGAGGAACGCCTGAAAGCCGTGCTCAACGATATCGCCAAGGAGGAAGGCCAGCTCATTATCTTCATCGACGAGCTGCACACCATGGTCGGCGCGGGCAAGGCCGAGGGTGCGATGGACGCGGGCAACATGCTCAAGCCCGCACTCGCCCGTGGAGAGCTGCACTGCATCGGCGCCACGACGCTGGACGAATACCGCAAGTACATCGAGAAGGACGCGGCACTAGAACGCCGCTTCCAGAAGGTGTTGGTCGATGAGCCGACGGTGGAATCGACCATCGCGATCCTGCGCGGCCTGCAGGAAAAATACGAACTGCACCACGGCGTGGACATCACCGACCCGGCCATCGTCGCCGCCGCCGAGCTCTCGCACCGCTACATCACCGACCGCTTCCTGCCGGACAAGGCCATCGACCTGATCGACGAGGCCGCCGCGCGCATCCGCATGGAAATCGACTCCAAACCCGAGGTGATGGACAAGCTGGAGCGCCGCATCATCCAGCTCAAGATCGAGCGCGAAGCCGTGCGCCGCGAGAAGGACGAAGCCTCGAAAAAACGCATGGACCTGATCGAAACCGAGATCGCCAGGCTGGAGCGCGAATACACCGATCTGGAAGAAGTCTGGAAAGCCGAGAAGGCCGTGGTGGTGGGCTCGCAACATATCAAGGAAGCCATCGAACAGCTCAAGCAGCAGATGGAAGAAGCGCGGCGCAAGGGCGACTGGCAGAAGATGAGCGAGCTGCAATATGGCGAACTGCCCAAGCTGGAAGCCCAGCTGCACGCGGCCGAGGGCGCGGAGACCAGCAAGCCGGCCAACAAGCTCTTACGCACTCAGGTCGGCGCCGAAGAAATCGCCGAAGTCGTGTCGCGCGCCACCGGCATCCCGGTCAGCAAGATGATGCAGGGCGAGCGCGAGAAGCTGCTGAAAATGGAAGAGAAACTGCACGAACGCGTGATCGGCCAGGACGAAGCCGTGCGCCTCGTGAGTGACGCAATCCGCCGCTCGCGCGCCGGGCTGTCGGAAGAAGGCCGCCCGTATGGCTCCTTCCTCTTCCTCGGCCCCACCGGGGTGGGCAAGACCGAACTGTGCAAGACGCTGGCCGGCTTCCTGTTCGACTCCGAGGAACACCTGATCCGCATCGACATGAGCGAGTTCATGGAGAAGCACTCTGTCGCCCGCCTGATCGGCGCCCCGCCGGGATACGTGGGCTACGAGGAAGGCGGTTATCTCACCGAGCAGGTGCGGCGCAAACCCTATTCCGTGCTGCTCTTTGACGAAGTCGAAAAGGCGCACCCGGACGTGTTCAATGTGCTGCTGCAGGTGCTGGACGACGGACGCATGACCGATGGACAGGGGCGCACCGTGGACTTCAAGAACACCGTGATCGTGATGACCTCGAATCTGGGCAGCCAGATGATCCAGCAGATGGCCGGCGAGCCTTACCCTGCGATCAAGACTGCGGTGATGAGCGAGGTGAAGACCTTCTTCCGCCCCGAATTCATCAACCGCATCGACGAGGTGGTGGTCTTCCACGCACTGGGCGACGCGCACATCAAGTCGATTGCGCGCATCCAGATGGCAAACCTGCAGAAACGCCTGAGCAAGCTGGAAATCGGCCTGACCGTGACCGACGCAGCCTTGTCAGAAGTCGCCAAGGAAGGTTTCGATCCGGTCTTCGGCGCGAGGCCGCTCAAGCGGGCGATTCAGGAGCACATCGAGAACCCGCTGGCCAAACAGATCCTAGAAGGTCGCTTTGCGGCCAAAGATACGGTCGTGGTGGATGCGGGAACGGGCGGGATCAGCTTTCATAAACCGAACTGAGACCAGAACAGGCCAGACCAAGACCAAACCGGGGCCGGACTGAAGCCGACCCCTCGCCTGTCTGAAGAGCCGCATCCAGCGGACCTCTTCAGGCAGGCCCCCCGCTCAGCTTTGAAACACGCGGATCTTCACCGAGCCATGCTGAGGAAGCGCTCTGGATGCGGCTCTCCGAACGGTTGATTTCAAACTGGCTACAAAGCGCCGTAAGCCCGGCCGTCCTTGGTGTGGCCTTTGGCGCCGCTGCGCAGGTCGTACACCTGACCCCGGATCGGTGCGTCGGGCGCCACGATGACCCAAGTCCGGCTGCTCTGGGTAATGGGGTCAATCGGCAGGCTGCGCAGGTAGCGTTTTTCCACCAGTTCAGCCAGCGATTCCGGGTAACGTCCGTTGT
Source organism: Uliginosibacterium sp. 31-16 (assembly GCF_030730865.1). Lineage (GTDB taxonomy): Bacteria > Pseudomonadota > Gammaproteobacteria > Burkholderiales > Rhodocyclaceae > Uliginosibacterium. The sequence goes on from NZ_JAVALZ010000002.1 coordinate 211,716, forward strand.
CGCCATAGAACTTGTCGATCACGTCACGGGTGGTCCGCAGATTCTCCATCAGCACGGCGTCCTTGGAACGATCCAGACTGTCGAAGTATTTGGGTACCACCAGCGATAGCAGCAGCGCCAGAATGGCCATGGCCACCAGCATCTCGATCAGGGTGAAGCCGCGACGGGCGCGGCTGGCGCGGCGATCAGTCACGCGAACCACCAAACATGCGCGAACCGCTCTCGCCGGCCTGCCGCAGCGGGTCGGTGGGCTGCGAAACCTGCACGGGCTGCGGAGAGTTTCCTGGCTCGACCGACACGCCTGGATCGGAGCCTTCACCACGACGGCCACGCACACTGCTATAGGTCCCTGCGTCAAAGCTGGCCGCTTCGGGGCTGAAGCGCTGGTTGCCACGGATCAGGCGCGGCGTGATCGAGAGCACCAGTTCGGTCTTGGCCTTGTCGTCGCTGTCCGATCGGAACAGGCGGCCGAGAATGGGAATATCGCCCAGCAAAGGCACCTTGTTCACGCTTTTCTTGTCGCTATCCTGGATCAGGCCGGCCAGTACCTGATTCTCGCCATCCTTCAGGCGCAGCATGGTCGTCGCATTGCGGGTGCCGATGCGATAAGCCACCGTAGTGCCACTTTTCTCGGTACCGTTGATGGAACTGACTTCCAGTGCGATCTTCAGGCCGACTTCATTGCCAGGGTAGATCTGCGGTTCGACATCCAGCTTGATGCCCACGTCGATATAGGTCACGTTCTGGGCGATCACCCCGGTGGAGGTGGTGTTGGAAGCCAGTTGCGGCACACGTTCGCCAATCATGATCTTGGCTTTTTCCCTGTTCCGGGTCCGGATGCGCGGGTTGGCCAGCACGTTGATATCGCTGTCGGTGGCGTTGAAATTCAGCGTGGTGGCTCCCAGTCCCATCGTGAGGCTGCCCGGAGTCAGATTCCACAAATCACGCAAAGTCAGAACATTCGAGGTGGTCGAAGACGAAAGACCAGTAGTGAGATCGGTCGTCGAGTTAGCCGTCGAAGTCACCGTACGCGCTAGCGGGGCGAGGCTCATCGAACCCGGCCAGGCAACCCCGAGGTTCTGCAGCTTGCCCTTGTTGACTTCCAGAATGGTCACTTCCAGCATCACTTCCGGCTCGGCCACGTCGTGCATGGCAACCAACTTTTCGGCCATGGCGATCGCTTCCGGAGTATCCCGCACGACAATCATGTTGAGCTTTTCATCCACGATCAACTCGCGGAACTTCAGCACGGTCTTCAGGCTGTTGGCCACGAACTTGGCATCGGCATTCGAGAGCTGGAAGCTGCGGATCGTCAGGGCCTGATAGTCGTGCTGCTTGTTGGCGTCGTCCATGTAGACCAGCAGCGTGTTCTCGTCGAGGTTGCGCCAGGCGAGACCACTGGTCAGCACGATCTTGTCCAGCGCGGCCTTGATCGTGGTGTTGCGCAGATAGACCGTGGTCTTCAGATCCGGCGAAATATCGCGATCAAAAATCACATTGAGCCCGGAGGCCTGGGTGATGGCATCGAACAGCGAGCGCACCGATGCATCACGAAACTCAAGGGTCACCCGCTTCTTGAATGGATCATCGGTCCTGGAGACTGCAGGCTTGGCGGCAGGTTTGTCTGCCGGCCCGGCTGCGTTTGCGGACTTTGCCGGGCTTTCTGCCACGGCCACCGGCACGGCATTCTTTTCCACAGGCAGAATTTGTGCAGCAGGAGCCGACGCTGATGCAGCGGGCGCAGCATTTCCCGGGCTGACAGCTGCTTGCGCTGGCTGGGACGAGGTTTCAAGCAAGATGGTGCGGCCCAGAGCCGTATCGCCGGGACTAACCGGAGCATCCGGTTCATTTGTGCTCAGGCGCTGGCAAACCTGCACCAGCGCTTTCGGATCTGTCGGGGAACAAGACGTGGTGCTTGCAGGACGCAGCGGAACGCGAGCGGCGCCTTCCTGACCACGCGATTCGTAGCCGGGAACTCGTCCGAGTTGATTGAACAGACGGCTAGCCTCCGTGTATTGCCCGGCCTGAAGCGCAGCTTCGGCGCGCTCGATCAGGAACGCCGCATAGCGGTCACGACCGCTAACCGTAGTATTCGGCGGATTCGGATTGCCAAGAGAATCACCGCCTGAAGCCTTCATCAGCGCTTCATAGGGCGCTGCGCCGACTTCCTCATTACGCTTTGCGCGTTTCTCGGCACTACTGCACCCGCCAAGCAACAGGATTGCCAGCAGGCACATACAAGTCCGGATCAGAGGGGTTCGTGATCGCCTAGTCATTTCCTGGTTCTTTCTTCTCGCCACCCACCGGGATGACAAATCTTGATTTATCGGTCAGTTGCGTCAGCCGGATCTCCGTTCCGGTCACTGCATCAACCCTGAATCCATCAACAACATCGCGTGCGCGGGTTACATGGGTTTTACCGCCACGCTCCAGAAAAACCAGCCATTGATCATGATCGAGCATCCGCCCGATCAGCACGAAAGGCTGTACCGGAATTTCCGGTGGGGGTGGCGCCTCTGCCTGCGGTGGTGGCGGTGCAGCCCCACCCTGACCGGCAAACAGATCCACTTGCGGCCCGTTCTCAAGATCCGCCAGCCCGACACGATCCCGCACGCGCTTTACCTGGGAGCTGTCCGTTTCCCCGGTAATAGCGGGATTATCAACAGGCGCTTCGGGTGCGCTTTCTGCCGGGCGCACCACCGCAGCAACCGGAGCGACGACATCCGCAGCATCCGATGGCGTCTTGTCACCAAACAGGGCCAGCCAGCCAGCCCCCAGCAACACGGGAAGCATGATCAGCAAGCGACGATTCCCACTCATCGCGCGCTTCCTTCGCCTGGTTCCTGCCAGACAGACAGCGAAATCTGTGCGTCGACCGGTCCCTGCCCCGGCTGCTCACGCTTGAGCACAATCTGGTCAATCGACAGAGCCTGCAGCCCCTGCAGCAGATCAGAGCAGAAACGCTTGATACTCAGATAATCGCCCCGCACGGGCAGCACGATCTGCAACTGGGAATAGGCTCCTGCCGCATCGATCTGACGACGCATATCCACTTGTGCGACGGTCAGCCGGGCATTGGCCGCCAGCTGAAAGATCTGACGCAACTGCAGGGTTGTTTCCGCCTGCGGTAACAGCTGGTGTTGGAAGGCCTGTAACGGCGGCTCCTGTGCTGTATTTCCGACCGGGCGCCGGGCTTCCAGTTGCGCACGCTTCAGTTGCTCGGACGCCCGGCTGGCACTGGCCACCTGCATCGGCACCCAGAACAGCCAGACCACCAGGCACAGCCCGAGGGCCAGCAGGGCCACCGGCAGACGCCAGCCATGACGCCAGAACGCGATTTCAAGATCCAGCCGCAACTGGCCAACATCCGGCAATTTCACGCGTATCATCCTTCCTGCCCTCGCGGCATGCGGGCCGAAGCGCGAGGCACGGCATCAATCTGCGGGACCTCCAGGGTGAAGCGCCAGCCACCGGAGCCGTCACCACCATTGGCACCTTCCTGGCGAGTCAGGGCAACGCTCCGGAAACCCGGTTCCTGTTTGATGGCATCCAGATAATCAAGCACAGCGGGCGCCGACGAAGCCTGAACGATCACGCGCAAGGTGGTGCGCACTGCCCCCATTTCGATTCCAACCACGGTCACGTCGGGACGTGCATGACGCTCCAGCTGGGTAAGCAATTCAATGCTCGGATAATCAAGCATGCGGATTGCGCTGTTGACTGAATCGACGACATCCGCCGGTACCCGCTCCTGCGCCCGTGCCGCGTCATTCAGACTGACGCGTTCGTCCTGCAACTGGCTGGCCTGGCTGCTGCGGGCCTCGGCCTTTTCGGCAAATCCGCTGCCCACCACCAGGCCCAGCACGGTCAGCCCCAGCCCCAGCCCCAGCAACACCCACAGAGGCAAGCTGCTGCGCCCGGTTTCGCCCTGACGGCAGAATTCAATATGCACCGGCTTCATGCGAGGGCTCCCTGCATGGCGAGACTAACTGATTCCGAGGTTTGCCCCGGTCTTGCCCGCGCAAGTTTTGGCCCCTGTGGCAGCACCAGACGCATGGAGCCCACACGCCCATCGACGGGCATTTCCGGCAGCACGCCCAAGGCACAAAGCTGGGTGGGCATCTCCAGCCCGGCGCGCAGGACTTCGGCTTCCAGCATGGCGCTCAAGGCAGCAGCATCGGGCGCCTTGGCAAACGGAAAACGCCGCACGTGCTGGACCTCGCCGCCCGACACAAGCAAAGCCACCATCCCGCGTGAGGCAAAACAGCACAGCCAGCAAGCATCGGGGACCTGTTTGTGGAACAGTTCGAGCAGCCGCAGGGCATAGGGCTGGATGGAGCGCACCCGCCAGTTGCTGGCTTCGGCAACCACCTGCACCACTTCGACCAGCCGCGCCGGCAAGGCACACACCAGCGTACGGCCACTTGCCTTCCAGTCGGCCGCCAGTTGCCAGCCCTCGGGGGCTGTACCAAACAGCGTTTCAAAACGCCCGGCAGCGAGCATGCGCAGCTCGCTCAGGCTGCCTACGCCAGCGGGCACCGTCAGCATGAAATAGCGAGCCCACGCGTCTGCTACGGTAAGGGTCAGATCACCGCCCTCGGGAACATTGGCTTGCGCCAGAACAGCTTCGATTGAGGGAGTCCAGTCCGCCGTAGCCGGAGATGCCGCACCTGGCAGATACTCGGCCAGCGGCAAGCTCGTCAGCAAACGCATGCTGGCAGCGTCGACGACACTCAGATCATCGCTGCCCACACCCAGAGAAAAGCGCTTATGCCGCAAGCGTGACACGCCGCACCTCCTCAAGCGTTGTCTGGCCAGTGGCGACCAAGCTCAGGGCATCTTCGTAGAGGCTGCGCGTTCCGTTGCGGCGGGCCGCCTCCATGATCTGGCGGACCGAACGACGTTCAACGATCAGTTCCGCGATCTCGGGATTCATGGTCAGGACCTCGGCGACCGCCTTGCGACCACGGTAGCCCGTGCCACGACAATCTCCACAACCGCGCCCTTTCATGAAGCGGTAGTCCTTCACCGCCTCGGCACTCAGACCGGCATCAGCCAGTTCCGCGTCGGCGGGCCGATAGGAGATCGCGCAATGCTTGCAGTTCAAACGCACCAGGCGCTGGGCGATCACGCCATTCAGGGCCGAAACAAAGGAATACAGATCCACGCCGATGTGATGGAATCGGCCGAACACGTCATACACGTTGTTGGCGTGCACCGTTGACAGCACAAGGTGACCGGTCAGTGCAGACTGCACGGCGATTTCGGCGGTTTCCTTGTCGCGGATTTCGCCGACCATGATCTTGTCCGGATCATGACGCAGAATCGAGCGCAAGCCGCGCGCAAAACTCAGGCCCTTTTTGTCATTGACCGGAATCTGCAGGATGCCGGGCAACTGGTACTCGACCGGATCTTCAATCGTGATGATTTTGTCGCGCCCATGATTGATTTCGGTCAGCGCCGCATATAGCGTGGTGGTCTTGCCCGAACCGGTCGGGCCGGTCACCAGCACCATGCCGTAGGGCTCCTGCACCAGCCTGCGCAATGTCGCCAAAGTCTGCGGATCAAAGCCGGCAGCATCCAGAGTCAGGCCGCCATGCTCTTCGACCATCGCCTGCTTGTCGAGAATCCGGATCACCGCATCTTCGCCATGAATGCTGGGCATGATCGAAACGCGCAAGTCGATTTCGCGCCCCATCGCCTCGACGCGGAAACTGCCATCCTGCGGTACGCGTCTTTCAGCAATATCCAGTTCAGCCAGCACCTTGATACGCGAGATCACCTGCTCCGCCAACGCCCCGCCGGAAATATTGGCGATCAGATCGAGCACGCCATCAATGCGATATTTGGAGACCATGCCACCCGGCGTACTCTCAAGGTGGATATCACTCACACCCTGCTTGAGCGCATCGTAAAGCGTCGAGTTCACCAGTTTCACTGCCGGACTGGTCGCGTCGCTGACCGAAGCGAAGGTCAGGCTTTCCAGCGTTTTCCCGTCAGCATGCCCGAGGGAGCCATCGTTGATCATGCTGTCGATAGCCCGGATTGATTCTTCCTGCCGTGCCAGATAGGCCTGAATATCCGAAAGCAGGGCCAGCCGGTACTCCAGCGCCACGCCTGCCACACTCTCCAGCCAGACCTGCAAATCTGCATCAAACGGGTCCGCGATCACAGCCACCGGCCCGACCCCATCCTGCTGATTGCGCAATACCACACAGCCCCGCTGCTGGGCACGCGCCAAGGGCAGGATATCGAAGGCGGGCTGCATGTCGAGCATCTGGGCGGTTTCAATCACCCTGCCATGAAACTTATCGGCCACGGCACGCAGCACCTCGCGCTGATCCAGTTGCGTCATCGCCTCCAGTTCGGCCATCACCGGCCGACCGGACTTGAGTGCAGAACTGCGTGCCAGACGCATGGTTTCCTGTTCGATCAAGCCTGCTACCCCATTCATTGCAAAGATCCCGCCAGATCGAAAATCGGCATGTACAGCAGAACAATGATGACTCCGATCACCACTCCGATCAAAGCCATCAGGGCCGGTTCGAAAACCTTGCTGAAACGCTCGATCCAGCGTGCACTTTCACCCTCATAGAATTGCGCCGAGCGCGTCAGCATGGTGCCCAGCTGCCCCGAGCGCTCGCCCACCCGCAGCATGCGCAACGCGATCGGGGTAGACAGATCATGCAATTCGAAGGCATGTGAAACCTGCTCTCCGTTCGAAATCTCTGATTTCGCCAGGGCCAGCTTGAGACGGGTTTCCGCTGAAACAGAGGTTTCGATCATGTCCAGGGCCATGACAATCGGAATACCCCCTTCAAGCAGCATGCCAAGCGTCATGTACAGGCGCGAGAGTTCGAGAATCCGCGCCCGTTCACCAATCCCCGGAATCCGTTTGGCCAGCTGCGCCCAGCGCCCTTCGCGGGAGTTGCGGCGAACGTACCATACAGCGGCGGCGACCAGAGCCAGCAGCATGCCGCCGACCAGCATGGTGTGCTGCCCCAGCAGATCGCCCCAGGACAGCAGCAGGCGTGACATCCACGGCATGTCACGACCACTGTCCTTGTAGACCGCAGCAAAGCGCGGCACCACATAGGTCATGAGGAAAAGCCCGACCAGACCACCCACGGTAAACAGCACGGCGGGATAGATCGTGGCGCTGATGATCTTGCCCCGCACCATGTCGAGACGGGTCTGGTAGTCAATAAAACGACGCAGGGCCTGAGGCAGGTCACTGGTGCGTTCTGCGGCACGCACGATGCCGACAAACAGCGGCGGAAAAAACTCCGGCTGCATGGCTACAGCATCCGACAAACGGGACCCCTCACGAATCCGGTTGATCATGGCTTCCATGACGGCCCGGGAAACCGGCGAGCTTTCCTTCTCGATCAGTCCTTCGAGCGCCTCAACCAGACTCAGACCAGCTTCAAGCAATGCCAGCATTTCCTGGCTGAACATGACCAGCGAGAAAGTGCCACGCCGCGACCCGCTGCGCATGCCACCGCGGGCTTTGAGACTGACCACTTTGAGCCGTTGAGCTTCAACAGTCTTGCGCGCAGCAGCAAGGTCCGCAGCCTCGATCAACAGAGTCTGCAGACGATTGTCGACTGTCAGCGCGCGAACTTCAAACTGCATCGCCGATTACCTGTACCGATGGGTGTCGGGCTCGGGATCAGTTGAAGATGTCGGCGGCCGCATCCGCGCCGCCAGGCTGACCATCACTGCCGTATGAAACGATATCGAAATCCCGGCCACGCGTACCCGGATTCTTGTAGATGTAGGTTTTGCCCCAAGGATCGAGAGGAATTTCCTTGGCAAGATACGGGCCGCTCCAGGTTCGCACATTGACCGGCTTCGCCATCAGGGCATTCAGCCCCTCGGCTGTCGTCGGGTAACGTCCGGCATCCAGCCGGAACGCATCCAGCGCTTTGGCAAACGATTCAATCTGTGCCTTGGCGACATTGTGCTCGGACTTCCCGAGTTGGGAAAAATACTTGGGGCCAACGTAAGCGGCCAGCAAACCGATGATGGCCATCACCACCAGAAGTTCAAGCAGGGTAAAGCCCCGCGAGCGAACAGAACTCACCCCGGTCGTTGCTACTTTTTGAGTCATTTTTGCATCCTGTCGAATGTCTGTTGTGTGCAGGCAGTTACGCCCGCTGTCTCCATGCCCGATAGACTGCCACAAAGCAGCTTGACTTCCAATCGGCAATGCACAAGGAAAGGCACCAACGGCAAAATTGCTGCGCCTGCAGCAACACACCGCTCACCCCACAGTCTGCAAGGCATAAGCAGAAAGGTGTAACCTCTGCCCCAATTCCGTACAAAGACAATCATGCAAGCTCACCGTCCCCGTCGCAAGGGCTTCACCCTTATCGAGATGCTGATCGCGCTGGCCATTCTGGGCTTGCTCGCCAGCATCGTGGTGCCGATCGCACAAGTAACCGTTCAGCGGGGCAAGGAACAGGAGCTTCGTCTGGCATTGCGTGAGATTCGCAGCGCGCTTGATGCCTACAAACTTGCCGCTGATCAGGGAGCAATCCAGCGTACCATCGATTCGTCCGGTTACCCGAAAGACCTTGCAGAACTGGTGACCGGCGCCATTGATCAGCGCAATGCAAAAGGCCAGAAACTGTTCTTCCTGCGCCGCATTCCTCGCGACCCGTTCAATGACGACCCCCAGCTTCCGGACGCCGAAACATGGGGTATTCGCAGCTACGCGAGTGAGGCAGACGACCCGCGCGAAGGCAGCGATGTGTACGATGTGTTCAGTCGCTCGCCGCTCGTCGGCATGAACGGCATTCCCTATCGCCGATGGTAATGCCGACACGATCCGCTCCTTTCTGCCGCACAGGATTCAGCTACGTCGGCCTGCTGATCGTGATCGCCATCATCAGTCTGGCGGCCACCACCACCGTGCAACTGGGAGCGATTGCCCATCGACGGCAGGCAGAGGAAGAACTGCTGTTCATTGGCTTGCAATACAAACGTGCAATTCGCAGTTACTTCGAAGCAGCCCCACCCGGCGCCCCTGCGGCCGCTCCAAACCAGCTGGAAGACTTGATTCGTGATCCCCGTTTCCCGGGCGTTCGGCGCCATCTCCGGCAACTCTATCCCGATCCTCTGACCGGGAAACTCGACTGGGTTCTGATCCGCGCCCCGGACGGAAAAGGGCTGCTTGGCGTGCATAGCCGGTCAAAAGAGTCGCCGATCCGCATCGACAACTTCCCCGATGAATTCTTTCATTTCAAAGGGAAACACCGTTATTCCGACTGGGTTTTCGTCTACGGTGTAGTGTGCTCTGACCAAGGATGTGAAATCGACCGCAGCGTAAATGATCCGGGCAAAGACTGAGCGGTCCCATTACGGAACAACTGATCATGGTCATCTCCGGCAATCAGCAATTTCTCCGTACCATCAACCGCCTTGCCGTACTGCGCGCGGTACGCTTGAATGCGGGAATTTCACGGGTCAAGCTGGCCGAGATCCTGAGCCTGACCCGCCCGACCATCGGCAATCTGGTCGATGAGCTGATCACCGACGGCTGGCTCAGCGAAGAGAAGCTTGGCCCCACAGGAGCTTTGGGACGCAGACCCGTAGCGCTGCACATGGACGATGCCAGTCGCATTCTTGTTGGCGCAGACATCAACAATCAGCGGGTCATCTGCATCGCAACCACTCTGGGCGGCGAAATCCGCGAAATGAGTGTCACACCCACCCACTCCGACCAGGCAGAGGTGGCGCTTGACATCCTGGCTCGCCAGACAAGCAGCATCTGGCAACGCCTGAGCGCAGCAAACTGCCGGGTTTCCGCCATGGGCATCGGAGTACCAGGCCCCGTCGATACCGAGTCCGGTACGCTCCGCTACTCAGACAACACCGGCTGGCGCAACCTGCCGGTACGCTTCATGCTGGAAGAGCGCCTGAAGCAGGCCGGGATGCCCGCCTTTCCGGTACTGGTGCAGCGTGCAGTCGGCTGTGTCGCCCTGTATCACTTTGAATACGAACGACGGGCAGAAGAAGAGCCACTGCTCTATGTTCATGTGGGTCACGCGGTGACCGCAGCGCTTGCCACCCGCTATACCCTGATCCAGGGGCACAGAGGGATGACCGGCGCGATTGGCCACGTCACCATGGACCCACAAGGCCCGCTCTGCAATTGTGGCAAGCGTGGCTGTGCCAACATGCTGGCCACACTGCGGGCCGTGCAGGATGCAACGGGCCGCCCGGCCAGTGAATTCCGTGCAGCGGCACTTGCCGGGGATCCGGTCCTGTCCCGGGAGTTGCGTATCGCTGGCAAGCACTTCGGCACCCTGCTACATAATCTGAGCATGCAATTTGATCCGGCGCGCCTGTTCGTTGGCGGCCCGGCTTTCCAGTCGGGACAGGAGTTTCTGAGTTCGGCCCGGGAAACCTTCAATGGCCTTTACGAACCATCAGGTCTGACCCCTCCACGAATTGAGGTCGTTCGGCAGGATGCCAACGCGGTAGCGCTCGGAGCAGCAACCAGCGCGCTCTACGCACTGGTCCGCCCCTTGTCGTGACCTCCGGGCGTCAGGCGCTTCTGGCTCAGCTTTCAGCATCAGGAAGCAGCCACATTTTCTCCTTGAATTCCTGCAAGACAGGACATACAAAGAAAGTGCAGGCATCCCCTGCACATCACAAGGAAGACCTTATCGCAACAGTGAAAGCAGTACATCACAGCATCAGGTAGTTCCAACCGGGCAATCCCCGGAGCCGGTGGTGGGTCCACCGACACAAAACGCCGCGCAATGCGGCGTTTTATTTTTTCAAACTCCCGTTGCAGAGCCGCTTGCAGCAAGGCTTCTCAGGCAGGCATGTTGAAGAAGCCCGTCAGACAAGGAGTTTCAGAACACCCCCTCGAAGATGCCGGCGGGGAGCGGGTTCTCAGGCAGGTGTATCGGCCTTCTCCAACACCCGTTTGCCGATCTTCCAGGCGCTCATGCCCAGATTCAACCAGCGTCCCCAGCGTCCCGGCAGCACTGCCCCCAACACGCCGGCGAGTGCCTCCAGCCATGCACCGGAAGGCATCGCTGGCGCCGGCTCCGGGCTCAGCCCCCCCAGATCCTGACGCAGCGCCATGCGGAACTGTTCTGCCTGCAGAAGCAGCATTTCCTTGCGGAAGGATCGCATCATCTGGCGATGGCTCATGCGTCACTCTCCGGATGGCTGCGCAACACTGCACGGTCGCGCTCAAACTCCTCACGTGTCGCAGCGAACGGCGTGGGAGCCACTTGCAGACGACGGCGCAGCCAAAAACCGCAGCCCAGTGCCGCCAGGGCATAGACGAATGCGACAGTCAGCGTTGCGCCCAGCAGACAATCATTGCGCGCAGCCAGCACCAGCGCGGCCAGTGTTGCAAAAAGCAGCGCAAACGCAGCGCAAACGCCCGCCACCAGCAGCACGGCCAGATGTCCAAGCAGCCGGTCGAGTTCCTCCTGCAACTCCAGCCCGAACAGGGCCAGCCGATTCCCCAGCAACCCCGCAAGATTGTCAGCGAACCGGTGGGCCCGTTCAAAGAGGTGAAAACCCATCTCAGCGACGGGCTATCAGCATGCCAACCACGATGCCGAGTGCTGCACCAATACCGATCGCCTTCCATGGGTTTTCGTGCACATACTCATCGGTCACTTTGGCTGCCACCTTGGCTTTTTCCAGAGCGATTTCCTCGGCGCTCGTCAGACGCTGCTTGGCTTCGCGCAAGCCGGCAATGATGCGTGCCTGCAGGGCTTCAGCCTCCTTGCCAGTCGCCGCAGCCGCATCGCAGATCAGTTTTTCGGTCTTGTGGAGGATGTCCTGCGATTCATCAAGCAGGGTAGAAGAAGTGTTCTCAGCCATTTACATGCTCCTTTTGCACACAAATAAAAGGGTACAACTCATGTCTGAATGCTAGTCCAATGAAGACAAACCGCATGGCATGAGCGTGACTTGAGGGCAGCGTCATTCACAGACAGCCGCGCCTGATGGTGAATCATGAGGCTTTGCCAGCACGCTCATCGTCATGCCTTCCCTTCTGACCATCGGTTTGTTTTCGGGTTCCTTCTGCTCTAGTGAAGCTCCATGTCGGAGACTCTTGCCAAGGACGAAGAAACCACCCTTCTAGCAAACGAAAATCACGCGCTAAAGATGCGGAAGAGTGCAAAATCGCAAATGAGAGGCGCTACAGGTTTTGTAGCCCGGATTTCACACCCCCTGTCGGGCGCCTCGGGTTAAAGTACCGACCCCATACGGATGCGTATCCCGGCATCCGGCAGTTCCAAGCGACAGAGAGCACTCCATGAAGATCAAACGCCCTCAGACCCGTGGCGAGGAAATCGCCAACGTCACCAGCCATGGCATCGGTTTGCTGGCCACGCTGGCCGCCTTTCCGATCCTGGTGATCGCCACGGCGCGTGCCGGCACGGCCGTCAATATTGCTGCAGCCTGCATTTACGCCAGCACCATGGTGCTGATGTATCTGAGTTCCACGCTGTATCACGCGGTCCCCCAGGGACGCCTGAAGCAGATTTTCCGCAAGCTTGATCATGCCGCGATTTTCCTGCTGATCGCCGGAACCTACACGCCCTTCACTTTCAGCGTGCTGGCTGGCGCCTGGGGATGGACGCTATTCTGCCTGGTCTGGCTGCTTGCCATCACCGGGCTGATCCTGATGTTCAGCAACCGCCTATCCAACCCCTGGCTTTCCAACGGCATCTACCTGCTGATGGGCTGGCTGGTCATTGTTGCGGCCGTACCACTGTTCACCAATCTTTCCACGGCAGGGACCTTCTGGCTCATCGCCGGCGGTCTGGCCTACACGGGCGGCGTGGCCTTCTATGCGCTGGATGGCAAGCTGCGCTACGGCCATTTCATCTGGCATCTGTTCGTGCTTGCCGGCACTATCTGTCACTTTTTCGCCGTACTTTACGGTTGTACACCCGAATCCGCCGCGCTGGCCTGACAGGCCGCGCGCAGGCATTCACACTTTCGCCAATATCAGGCACATAACAACACGGGGACCTTGCCGATGCACGCTTTCATCAATCAGATCAACAACATCATCTGGAGCCCCGCACTGGTCTTCCTGTGCCTCGCAGTCGGGCTGTATTTCTCGATCCGCACCCGCTTCATGCAAGTTCGCCATCTGGGTGAAATGATCCGTCTGATGTTCGATGGCAAGGGTTCCGATGCGGGAGTCTCATCCTTCCAGGCGCTGGCCATGTCACTTTCCGGGCGTGTCGGGACCGGCAATATCGCCGGCGTAGCCGCCGCCATCGCCTATGGCGGGCCGGGTGCGGTTTTCTGGATGTGGATGACAGCCTTCCTCGGCGCCTCCACCGCCTATGTCGAATCCACCCTGGCGCAGATCTACAAGGAACGCAACGACGGCCTGTTCCGCGGAGGCCCGGCCTATTACATCGAGAAGGGTCTGGGCTGGAAACGCTACGCCTGGGTCTTTGCCGTCGCCACGGTCATTTCAATGGGCTTCCTGCTGCCCGGCGTGCAGGCCAACAGCATCGCCTCCGGCCTCAAGAATTCGCTGGGCATTGCGCCGGAAGTTTCGGCCGCAGTCATCGTCGTGCTGCTGGGCCTGATCATCTTCGGCGGTGTCAAACGCATCGCCCGCTTCGCCGAGATCGTTGTTCCCTTCATGGCGCTGGGCTACATCCTGATCGCCTGCGTGGTCGTCGGCCTGAACATCGAAAAGCTGCCAGGCGTGCTCTCGCTGATTTTCCGCAGCGCCTTCGGGACTGATGCAGTCTTTGGCGCAATGATCGGCGCAGCCATCCAGTGGGGCGTGAAGCGCGGCGTTTTCTCCAACGAAGCCGGTCAGGGCAGCGGCCCGCACCCGGCCGCCGCCGCCGAAGTCAGCCACCCGGCCAAGCAAGGCATCGTGCAAGCCTTTTCGATCTATGTGGACACCCTGTTCGTCTGCTCGGCCACGGCGTTCATGCTGCTGATCACTGGCCTTTACAACGTCAAGGGCGCTGACGGCAGCATGCTCACCAATGCCCTGCCTGGCGCCGAAGTCGGCCCGGCCTTCACCCAGGCCGCCGTGGAATCCGTGCTGCCCGGCTTTGGCAGTATCTTCGTGGCGGGCGCCCTGTTCTTCTTCGCCTTCACGACCATCGTCGCCTACTACTACATTGCCGAAACCAACATCGCCTACATCAACCGCAAGATCGGGCGCCCCTGGCTGGTTTTCGCACTGAAGATTGCCTCGCTGGCCGCCAGTCTCTACGGTGCGGTGCGGGCGGCCGATCTGGCCTGGACGCTGGGCGATATCGGCGTCGGCATCATGGCCTGGCTGAACATCATTGCCATCCTGGCGCTGCAGAAGCCGGCACTCGACTCCCTCAAGGATTACGAGGCCCAGCAGAAAAAAGGCCTTGAGCCGAGCTTCCAGACCACTGCCGAAGCCCTGCCCAATGCCGACCTGTGGGTCGGCGAAGACTGAATCTCCCACCGCCCGAACCCGGCCTTCCGTCGCCCTGACGGGAACCTCGACAAACGAACTGGTACAAAGAACTTACCTTCCTTGTACCAGCTTCTGATGCGTCTGCCCTATCCGGTATCCCTGCCCAAGCTGTTGTTGCTTGGCTTTGCGCTGGTCGCCCTGCCGCCGGTGCTGGCCCTGCTTGGCGCCTACTTCTCGCTGGACCAGCTTAGTCGCCGCAGCGAAATTGCCATCACCCGTGCCACGGCCATCACCCGCGACAGCCGCGCGCTGAGCGAACATCTCACCGCACTAGAGCGCCTCGCACGCCAACAACTGGTTCTGGCTGATGAGCAAGGTCTCGCGGCCTACGCCCGACGCCGCGAAACCTTCATCGAGACGGCAGACCGCCTCGGGCTGCATGCCGACATCCTTGATACGAACAGCGGTCTGGACAGTCTGCGCGCCGCCGAGGAAGCCATCTGGCAAAACCTCCAGCAGCCCGGCCTGAGCCAGTCCCAGAGTCCGGCGCTGGTGGAAGCCTTTGGTGCCATGAGCGATACCGCCAGCAGCATCGTCAGCCAGGCCGATGCCCGCATCGAGGCGGACATCCACGCCCTGCAGATCGAGGCCGCCGCTGCCCGCCGCCAGTTGCTGCAACGCCTGTGGGTGCTGATCCCCATCAGCCTGATCCTGGCGCTGGGTCTGACCGCCCTGATCCGCCGCCCCTTCCGCCAGATTGAGGCGGCGATGCGCGGGCTGGGTGAAGGCCGCTTCGATATACCGATCCGGGTGGCCGGCCCCCGCGACATGGCGCTCCTCGGCCAGCGTCTGGACTGGCTGCGCACCCGTCTGCAGGCGCTGGATGCACAGAAAACCCGCCTCCTTCATCACGTCTCGCACGAACTCAAGACCCCGCTCACCGCCCTGCATGAAGGCACCGCGCTGCTGCTCGACAAGGTGACCGGCCCCCTGAACACCGAGCAGCAAGAGGTCACCCAGATCCTTGCCAGCAACTGCCAGCGCCTGCGCAAGCTGATCGAAAACCTGCTCGACTACAGCGCCCTGCGCTTCGCCCCGGGCGATTTGCGGCGCGAAGCCGTGGCGCTGGCCAGCGTGATCGAACAGGTCGTCGCCGACCAGAAACTCGCCGCAGCCGCTCGCAGCATCACCATCGAGGCTGCCGGCGAAAGCCTTTGCCTGCACGCAGATCGTGACAAGTTGCGCGTCATCCTCGACAACCTGCTCTCCAACGCCCTCAAATACGCTCCGCCACACAGCCGCATCCTCATCAACGCCCGCACTGAAGGTCGCTACGCCATGATCGAAGTATGCGACAGTGGCCCTGGCGTCTCCGCCGAGCTGGCCCCGGCGATGCTCGAAGCCTTCGTCCAGGGGCCGCCGCCCGAGGGCAGCCCGGTCAAGGGCAGCGGGCTGGGGTTGTCCATCGTTCACGAGCTCGTTACTGCTCATGGCGGCGATATCTCGCTGCAAGCCAATCATCCCTGCGGCACGTGCGCCTGCATCCGCCTGCCCCTTACGGAGCCCATCACCTCATGACCACCCAGACCCTGCGCGGCCTCATTCTCGGAGCCGGCCTGATCCTGCTCGCCAGCGCCTGCACCACCACCGAGCTCACCCGTGTCGGCCTGTTGCATACCAGCGCCGAAACCGAGTCCGACATCCTGCAGCAAAGCACCCGCATCCGCGCCATGAGCCCGGCAGAACTCTCTGCCGAAGCCGAAACCTTGCAGAAGCATTACGCCAGCCGTCGCAGCGAAGAGCGGCGCCTGCAACTGGCCCTGTTTCTCGCCATCGCGCCGACTCCACCCGGCGACCGCGCCCGCGCCCTGAGCCTGCTGGACCTGCCCCCCAATGAGGCCAATGGCCGCGGCCGCAACCACCCCTTGGCCCAACTCTTGCTGCCCATGCTGCAGGACCTCCGCCGGCTCGAAGAAGCCCACAGCGGTGCCCAGCAGAAGCTGCGCGATGCGCAGCTCGCCAACGACCAGATGCGCCAGAAGCTTGAAGCCCTGCGCGACATCGAACTGAAGATGCAGGATCGCCCGAAAGCCAAATGACCGCCATCACCCCAGACAGTGCCGCCCCCGTCATCAACACCCGCGTGTTGCTGGTTGACGACGACCCCGATCTGCTCCGCCTGCTTTCCATCCGCCTCAAGGCCAGCGGCTTCGACACCCGCTGTGCGGACAGCGGCCCCGGTGCGCTGGCCGCGCTGGCTTCGCAGCGGCCGGACATCATCGTCACCGACCTGCGCATGCCCGGCATGGACGGACTCGCCCTGTTCGACGCAGTGCGCCAGCAGCATCTCTCCCTGCCGGTGATCGTTCTCACCGCCCACGGCAACATTCCCGAAGCCATCGAAGCCACTCAGCGCGGCGTCTCCGGCTATCTCACCAAACCCTATGACGCGGCCGAGCTGATCGCCCAGATCCGCCGCGCCATCGGCAATTCCGGCGGGGTCAGCACCGTGCGCGTACCCGCCGCCTGGCGCCACGAGATCCTCACCCGCAGCGCACTGATGGAAGACTTCCTGCGCCAGGCCGAGCTGGTCGCGGCCAGCGAAGTCAGCGTGTTCATCAGCGGCCCCAGCGGCGCCGGCAAGGAGCTGCTCGCCCGCGCCATCCACAAGGCCAGCCCGCGCGCCGACAAGCCCTTCGTGGCGATCAATTGCGGCGCGATCCCCGAGCAGCTGCTCGAATCCGAACTCTTCGGCCACGTCAAAGGCGCCTTCACCGGCGCTCACCGCGACCACGACGGCCTGTTCCAGTCCGCACGCGGCGGCACCCTCTTCCTCGATGAAATCGGCGACATGCCCACACCGCTGCAGGTCAAGCTTCTGCGGGTGCTGGAAGAACGCGAAGTGCGCCCGGTCGGCGCCACCCGCAGCATCCCGATTGACGTACGGATCATCTCCGCCACCCACCGCGATCTGAACGCCGCCCGCAGCGAGGGCCGCTTCCGTGACGATCTGTACTACCGCCTGAACGTTGTCGGTCTGGCAATCCCCTCGCTGGCCGAGCGCCGGGAAGACATTCCCCTGCTCGCCCAGCACTTTCTCCAGCGGCTGGCCGAGCGCTACAAACGCCCGGTCACCACCTATTCGCCCGAGGCCATGGAGCTGCTCCTCGCCGCCCCCTGGCCCGGCAACGTGCGCCAGTTGCTGAATGTGGTCGAGCAGACCGTGGCTCTGACCACCACCCCTGTCATTCCTGCCGCACTGGTCCAGCGCGCCCTGCAGGACGACGGGGGCGCCATCGAATCCTTCGAAGAAGCCCGTCACCGCTTCGAGCGCGACTACCTCGTGCGCCTGCTACGCCTGACCGGCGGCAACGCTGCTCAGGCAGCCCGGCTCGCCCAGCGCAACCGCACCGAGTTCTATCGCCTGCTCGCCCGCTACCACCTTGAGCCTGCTGCGTTCAAGGAAAGCAGCAACGACTGATCGCGCACGCGCCAGTCACCCCACTTCGCGCCCAGATCATTCTGGCAGGCAGGCAGGCCGAAGAACCGCCCCCGGCGGACCTCTTCGGCCTGCCTGCCTGTTGACGCCCGCCTGCTGCGCCTTTCCACACACGCTGCCTGAAGAAGGCCGCCACACGCGGCTCTTCAGCCTGTCGCTCATCCGCGACAGTGCTTTGCCCCGCAGCGCCTACCGCGACTGCAATACCGCTCATTTCCTGTCGCCGGACGGCGACACCTGACGTACTCACCGTCATGCCCCCGAAACGCTCAAGCTCATGTTTCAAAAGGGTTTTCGTGAACTGGCACGCTGCCTGCAAAGAGTCTCCGTGTCGGCGAGCCGCATTGAGAGCTCCGCCCCGGTCCCTTAAGGAGTCGAGATGTTTCACAAAGCCTTGCCCCGCACGCCAGAGCCTGCACCGGAACGCCAGCCCCAGCCTCGCGTCACCCACACTCCCGGCGCCTACCCTCCGCTTGGCCGCTCGCGTGACACATCAGCACTGAACGCAACCCAGGCAGCCCAGTTGCTTGCCACTCAGCCCATCGCCCCAGCGGAGACCACCATGCCCGTCAGCCACGCCACCACACCCGAACACGAATCCCCCAGCCGCCTCGTCGTCGGGCCGGACGTCAAGCTGAAAGGCGCCGAGATCCAGGACTGCGACACCCTCATTGTCGAAGGCCGCGTCGAAGCCACCATGGACAGCCGCGTACTGCGCATCACCGAGAAAGGCGCCTTCTCCGGCAAGGTCGGCATTGATGTGGCTGAAATCCACGGCCAGTTTGAAGGCGAACTCACCGTTCGCGAAAAGCTCGTCATTCATGCCACCGGTCGCGTCAAGGGCACGATCCGCTACGGCAGCATCCTCATCGAAGCCGGCGGCCAGATCTGCGGCGACGTACAAGCACTGGAGCAAGCCCGCTCCGGTGAACTGCGCAATCCAGGAAAGGAGGTCGAACGAAGCAAAGTCACATCTCTGATTACCTCGGTGGCCTGAGCTCGCGCCGCGATCAGCAAGGCGCGGGAGCGATTCCGGCCGGCGGTGCTGCAACACTGCTTCCGGCCCGCTCCGTCGCATTGCTGATCAACGCACACGCCGGGTGGACCGTCGTCCTCCCGAACCCGCCCGGCAAAGCACTTGTCACCGATCTACGAGCGTTACATTCAGGCCCGATCCCCCGGTCGGGCCTTTTTTTTGTCCGTCAGACAAGCACAAACGCATGCAGATGATGCTGCATTGATCAATGTCACATAGCCAAGACGTACCGAGGCATTCAGGTCAATCGGCTCTGGCACATCTTTTTGGAAAGATATAAAATGATAATCATTCTCATTTGATTATGTTGTACCCATGTCTTGCTGTCGGGTACAAGGAGCTTCATCGTGTCCGCCACCGCTGCAACCATTGCCGACTTCCCCCTCAACCAGCAGATTGAAGCCCTCTACGCCGAGCACCACGGATGGCTGCGTGGGTGGCTTCGCAAAAAACTGGGCAATGCCTTCGATGCCGCCGATCTGGCCCATGACACCTATCTGCGCATCATGGCGACGGGGCGAATTCCAGAAACCGGAGAGTCCCGCCGTCACCTGACCCAGATTGCCAACGGTCTGGTGATCGATCTGTATCGCCGTCGGCAGATTGAAGCCGCCTACCTTGAAGCGCTTGCCCTGCAACCAGAGCAAACAGCGCCTTCCGAAGAAGTTCGCGCACTGATTATCGAAGCACTGCTTGAAATCGATGCCATCCTGCAAGGGCTTGCACCCAAGGCACGCACGGCATTGCTCATGTGCCGTCTTGATGGCATGAGCTACCGCGAGATCGCTGATCACCTGAAAGTGTCACCATCCTCTGTCGAGAAGTACGTCGCCGCCGGGCTTCTAGCCTGTTACCGGGCGCAGCATCGGCAAGACAGCTGAGCAGAGGCTCTCATGAACGCCCCAGTCAGCCTCGGCCAACCTAACCCCGACTCCGAAACCATTCCCCAAGACGTCGTCACAAGGGCCGCTGAATGGATGGCGCGCCTGTGGTCCGGTGAAGCCAGCGAAGACGAGAAAACAGCCTGCGCCCACTGGCGGGCAGCCCATCCCGACAACGAGCGCGCATGGAAAGAGCTGCAGATCTTCGAAGGCAAGCTCGACAACCTGCCCCGCAGCGTGGCACGCCATGTACTGCGAGAACCTGCTGACCATGCCTGCAAGAGGCGTCGCAACACACGTCGCCTGTTTGGTCTGAGCATCGTAGTGGGCGGAGCAACCTGCATGCTGCGCAACACCGGTATCTGGCAAAGAAGCATGGCGGACTACACGACGGCAACGGGCGATATCCGGGAGATTGAACTGTCGGACGGCACACGTATCACACTAGCCAGTGCCACCACGATCGACGTGATATTCAATGCGCAGGAGCGTCGCATTGCCCTGCGTGCAGGCGAAATCCTGATCAGTACCGCGCCGGATCCGGCAGCCACGCACCGTCCATTCCGTGTCCATGGCCGCGATGGCTGCGTAGAAGCACTGGGCACCCGCTTCAGCGTACGTCAGGACGAAACCTCATCACGCATCGCCGTCTTTGAAGGCTCCGTCAAACTGCGCACGACGCGCGAACCCGGCATGGTCATGCAGGTCGGTGCCGGACAAGGCAGTAATTATTCCTCCGAAAAGATAGCTCCCGTAAGCAGGATTCAGGAAAGCGCTGCCGCCTGGAGTAATGGCGTCTTGTTGGCCGAAAACATGCGCGTCGCAGATTTTGTCGCCGAGTTGGGTCGATACCGCCAAGGGCTTTTGCAGTGCGACCCGGCTATTGCGGATCTGCGCGTCAGCGGTGTGTTCTCGTTGCGCGACACTGATCGCTCACTGAAAAACATCTCCCTCGCCTTGCCCGTCACTCCTGTTTATCGCACGCGCTACTGGGTCACATTGCAGGCGGCGTGACCCACTCACACAGATCATCCGTCGACGCGGTGAACATGCAGAAATTGCACCTGCATCGCAGGCCAGCAGCGCTCTGTCAAAAAAATTCAGATCGTCATTGAGGGTTTTGCGGTCTCGTTCGGAATACCTGATGAAGCCCATCAACATTCTCGAGCCCAAAGGACTGCAACATGGCAAATCGCCACACATTCCCTCCCTCCGTCGTGTGCCACAACGCGCAAAGCGAACGAAGGATTGCCGCGCTTACCTTGAACGCTACAACCATCGCCGTTCGCACCACCTTGATGACGGGGCTGGTTCTCGGCTCCATCGGTTTCACCCTGCCCGCTGCTTACGCACAGAGCACTGCATCCACTAGCAGCACCGCGCGCAGCTACAACATCCAGGCAGGACCGCTGGATCGTGTGTTGAACAGCTTTGCCGCCGTCACTGGCGTCGAATTCAGCGCAGATGCCAGCCTGCTGCAAGGCCGCAGCAGCCGTGGCCTGTCCGGCATCTTCACGGTCGAGCAGGGCTTTGCCGAATTACTGCGCGGCCATGACCTGAATGCCAGCCGCCAGAGCAATGGAAGCTACACCCTCGTCAAGCCCAACGAGCCGCGTCAGAGTCCGTCCGGGGAAGCGACCCTGGCACCAGTCAAAGTCACCGGCACCACCCTCTCCCCTACCGATCTGCCTGCATCCTTCGCTGGCGGCCAGGTGGCGCGCGGCGCCAAGCTCGGCGTACTGGGCAATGTTGACGTCATGGACGCCCCTTTCAATGTCACAGCCTACACCGCCCAAACCATCGCAGATCAGCAAAGTGCGACCGTTGGTGAAGTGCTGCGCAACGACCCTTCAGTCCGCTTTACCACCAGTGACGGCCACAACGCCGAGAACATCACCATTCGCGGTTTCGAAGTCAATTCCTCCGAACTGGCCTTCAACGGCATGTACGGCATGCTGCCCGGTGCCCACGTGCCAACCGAATTCATCGAACGCGTGGAAGTTTTCAAAGGCCCAGCCGCCATGCTCTCCGGCATTTCTCCAAGCGGCGCCGTTGGCGGCGTTGTCAATCTGGTGACCAAGCGAGCTCCCGACCAGGATCTGACCCGCACCACAAGCAGTTATACATCAGCATCCCACCTTTCCCAGGCAGTAGATATCGGCCGCCGTTTCGGCTCTGAAAAACGGCTCGGCGTGCGTTTCAACGGTTCGCTGGGTTACGGCGAGACAGGACTGGAAGATCAGAAGAAACGCGACAATTTCTTCTCCCTCGGCGTCGACTACCGTGGTGATCGCTGGAAAATGGAATTCGACACCTACTCGGCACACCAGAACCAATACAACGGCAGTCCGCTGATGATCGGCTTCAGCAAGCTTGGCCGCGTGCTAGACGCCCCGGACCCGGACAAGAACGCCCTGCGCGGCACGTTTGCCCGCCAGCGAACCGATGGCGCCATGTTGCGTGGCGAACTTGAACTCACTCGCCAGCTCAGTGCCTACGCTGCCGTCGGCACCGCCAATTACAACTACGACGGCTTCCTTAATGGCACCCGGGTAGTGGTAGCCAATGCCAGTGGAGATGCCACCGGACAGACCTACAACCAGGGCGGCTACACTCGCGGCACCTCAGCCGAGACCGGCCTGCGCGCCAATCTTGCCACCGGCAGCATTGCCCACCAGCTCGTAGCCAGCTTCTCCTCCCACAAAACCACCACAGGAATTGCGCCAGTCACGACCAGCGCCAGCTACACCACCAACATTTACGACCCGCTCGAAAGTCCGACCATCGCCGGCGCTCATGGCACAGTCGCCCGCTCGGCGGACAACCACAACACCAGTGTTGCGCTGGCTGACACCCTGAGCCTGTTTGAAGACACGACGCTGCTCACCCTGGGCGCCCGTTCCCAGCATGTACGCCAGAAGATGGCCAGCCCCAAGGCCTATGACGAGACCGCTGTCACGCCGATGCTGGGACTGGTCGTGAAACCCTGGGGGTCTGACGTTTCCTTGTACGGCAACTACATCGAAGGCCTGAGCTCAGGGATCACCGTTGGAGTGGGATACGCCAATCAGGGCGACACCCTGGCGCCCTACAAAACCCGCCAGAAAGAAATCGGCGTGAAATGGGAATCCGGCAGTTATATCAACACCCTCAGCCTGTTCAGCATCCTCAAGCCTTCGGCCATCGACGTCGGCAGCGGAGCGTCGAAGACGCTGGCACAGGACGGTGAGCAGGAAAATCAGGGCATCGAGTGGAGCATCGCCGGCCAGCTCAACCGCCAGGTCCGCGTACTGGGTGGCGTAGCCTACACGGTGGGGGAACAGGTTCGCGCCTCCAGTGCTGCCAATGACGGCAAGAAAGCCCCAGGCATACCGGCCTGGACAGCCAACCTCGGCAGTGAATGGGACCTGCCCTGGGTGCAGGGCCTGAGCTTCAACGGACGTGTCACTTACACCGGCGAGCAATACCTGGATGCGGCCAACACGCTCGAACTTCCATCCTGGACACGCTGGGATGCGGGAGCCAACTACCGCTTCAGCGCAGGGGGCCGACCTGTAGTGCTACGCATGGCGGTCGAGAACCTGACTGACACGCACTACTGGTCCGGTCGTTTTGGAGATGGCATGGCCACCCTGGGCGCCCCACGTACCTACAAGCTCTCGGCCACGGTGGACTTCTGATGACTGCAGCGCTGTTGCCCGGTCTGCTTCTGACCCTGGCTGGCGGCCTGGCGATTTACCTCGCCTCGCCACATCAGCGATGGCGCGCCCGGCCCCTGCCCGCCCGCCCGGCACGGGTGGGCGGCTCGGTGCTGCTGGCAATAGCTTTCATCGCGTTGAGCCAGCCATTGCAGGGGGTGGTGGCCGCTTTCACCCTGCTCACCTGGCTGATGCTGTTGTGGATCGCTCTGCCTTACATCGGCGCCCTGTACTCGCCGCACGTTGCAAAGAGAAAAGAAGGGAATGCGGAATGACTTCAGTCTCCACCGTCAAGCCCGCGCCAATCCGCCGCGACTGGTTCGTCAAATCGCTGGCAGGTGCTCTGCTGGGCCTCACCCTGGCTTTCGCCTGCAGCGGCCTGTTCGCACTTGTTGCCAGCGGACTCGCTCCGAGCGCCCGCGCCCAGCTCATGATGTGGCTGGTCGTTCCGGTATGGCTGAGCGTGTTCTCTGGCTGTTATTTCTTCACCAGCGGCCTGCGTGCCTGGCTCTGGCTTGGCGGCGCCAATCTGCTGGCCTGGGGCGTGCTCGGCGCTGCCCGCCTGATCTGACTGGAAACTGCATGCGCAGCGATTACATCCGCATCTACAAGAGCGTTCATACCTGGACTGGCATTCTCACCGGTCTGGCCCTGTTCATTGCCTTTTACGCGGGAGCCCTGACCGTGTTCAAGGAGCCGTTGGCACGCTGGGTGTCGCCGCCAGCACCGGCCGCCCTGGCTGTGTCGCTGGCGGACAGCCAGGTGCTGATCGAGCGTACGCTGGCGGCCCACCCGGCAGCCACCAAGGGTTTTCAGCTCAATCTGGAGCTGGCCGAACATCAACCCGCGCGCATGAGCTGGCATGAACGGGAAGAAGGTCAGGACGACCATGACGCCCTGGCCGGACGCCACTACACCGCCACCCTGAGCACCAACGGCAGCGCCCGCATCGAAGAGGCACAACCCTCGCAGCTCGCCGAATTCATCGACATCCTGCATCGCGTGGTGGGCCTGCCCTTCGATAACGACCCGGCCCGCTGGTTCATGGGTATCGTCGCCAGTCTCTACGCGCTGGCACTGTTCTCCGGCGTGATCGTGCTGCTGCCTTCACTGGTGAAGGACTTCTTCGCCCTGCGTGCAGGCAAAAACCTCAAACGCATGTGGCTTGACGCCCACAACATCGTAGGCATTGTCAGCCTGCCCTTTCACATCGTGATGGCCATCACGGCCGTGGTCTTTGCCTACCACGACGGCATTTACGCCTTGCAGAACCGGCTCATCCACAGCGGAAATCTTGCCGGGGCCTTCGTCGGCTCGCCAACGGCCAAGCCAGCCCCGCGCGATCCGGCCAGCATGCTGCCTCCACCCGAGTTGCTGGCCCGTGCCAGTGCACTTGCGCCAGACTTCATGCCAAGCAGCCTGCAGTACGTCAACCTCGGCAGTCCACGTGCCATGGTCAGGGTTTGGGGAACCACCCCCGCCTCGCTGGCCCCCCGTGCGCTGGGTGGCTTCGTGGCGCTGGATCCGTTCAGCGGCAAAGTGTTGAACAGCGATTTCATGCCCGGCAAGCAGAACGGCGCCAACCTCACCATTTCAAGTTTCTTCGCCCTGCATATGGCAACCTTTGGCGGCATGCCGGTGCGCTGGATGTATTTCCTGCTCGGGCTTGCCGGCGCCTGGCTGTTCTATAGCGGCAACCTGTTATGGATCGAATCGCGTCGCAAGAAGGCACAACAGTCTGGCAGCATCCCGGAGCAGCGCCGCGACACACGCTGGCTCGCTGCCGGCACGGTTGGCGTGTGCTTTGGCTGCATCAGCGGCATATCGCTCACCATCGCTGCCGGCAAATGGCTGAACGGCCATGTGGCAGACCTGAATGCCTGGCACTGGTACGTCTATTACGCCATCTTCTTCGCCAGCCTCGCCTGGGCCTTCCTGCGCGGGCCAGGGCGTGCGGCAGTCGAATTGCTGTGGCTGACCGCGCTATGCACCTTCGCCATCCCGCTCACCAGCCTGCTGGCATGGCTCAGCCCGGCACTGGGCATGTGGGCACACACCAGCACCCTGGGGGTAGACCTCACCGCGCTGGCCGGCGGTTTCATGCTGCTCTGGGCCGCACGCGCCACGGCACGACGGGTCCGCAGCGGCCCTGCGGACAGCGTGTGGAGCGCGCCCTGCGCCGCAAAGGCCTGACAACGATCTGCACGCTTGCGTTCTGGCCCGATCCCCCGGTCGGGCCTTTTTTTGCCCTACTTTTTCTCAAAGTCCGCACAGCCGCATCCGGCGGACTTCTTCGGGCAGGCATAGCCCAAAACCAATCCGCATGCGCCTCTCCGGGCAGGCATTGCTGCAAGCCAAGCTACACGCGGCTCTTCGGGAACACGCTGCATTCAGGGCGACGCCTTCCAGCGCTGGCCCTGCAGAGCAGGGAGTCTTCACCCGCCCTCACGCCCAACAAGGTAAACTCCGCCCTTCACAATTATCCCCATCCCCGGAATCCCAATGGCTCAATACGTCATGTCGATGCTGCGCGTGAACAAGGTTGTTCCGCCCAAGCGTCAGATCATCAAGGACATCTCCCTCTCCTTCTTCCCCGGCGCCAAGATCGGCCTGCTGGGCCTCAACGGCTCAGGCAAATCCACGGTGCTGCGCATCATGGCCAACGTCGACAAGGAATACGACGGCGAAGTCCAGCACATGCCGGGCATGAGCATCGGCTACCTGCCGCAGGAACCCGAGCTCGACCCGAACAAGACCGTGCGCGAGGAAGTCGAATCCGCGCTGGGCGAAGTCATGGAAGCCAAGCAGAAGCTCGAAGAGGTGTACGCCGCCTACGCCGAGCCGGATGCCGACTTCGACAAGCTGGCCGAGCTGCAGGCCAAGTACGAGAACATCATTTCCACCAGCGGTGCAGACGTCGAAACCCAGCTCGAAATCGCCGCCGACGCCCTGCGCATTCCGCCCTGGGACGCCAAGATCGGCCCGCTGTCCGGCGGTGAAAAGCGCCGCGTGGCGCTGTGCAAACTGCTGCTCTCCAAGCCGGACATGCTCCTGCTGGATGAGCCGACCAACCACCTCGACGCCGAGTCCGTCGAATGGCTGGAGCAATTCCTCGTGCGCTTCCCCGGCACCGTGGTCGCGGTGACCCACGACCGCTACTTCCTCGACAACGCTGCCGAGTGGATTCTCGAACTCGACCGTGGCGAAGGCATCCCGTGGAAGGGCAACTACTCCAGCTGGCTGGAGCAGAAAGGCGCCCGTCTGGCGCAGGAGCAGAAGCAGGAAGACGCCCACCGCAAGGCCATGAAGGAAGAGCTGGAGTGGGTGCGCCAAGGCGCCAAGGCGCGCCAATCCAAGAGCAAGGCGCGTCTCGCCCGCTACGAGGAAATGAGCGCGGTCGAATACCAGAAGCGCAACGAGACCCACGAAATCTTTATCCCGCCGGGCGAGCGTCTGGGCAATCAGGTCATCGAGTTCAAGGGCGTGTCCAAGGGCTTCGGCGATCGCCTGCTGATCGACAACCTGAGCTTCTCGATTCCGCCCGGCGCCATCGTCGGCGTGATCGGCCCGAACGGTGCCGGTAAATCGACCCTGTTCCGCATGATCCAGGGCACCGAGAAGGCGGATTCGGGCGAGATCGATATCGGCTCGACCGTGAAGATCGCTGCTGTGAATCAGACCCGCGAAGGTCTGGACGACAGCAAGACCGTGTTCGAAGCCATTGCCGACGGCGCCGACGTGCTGACCGTGGGCAAGTTCGAAATGCCCAGCCGCGCCTACATCGGCCGCTTCAACTTCAAGGGCGGTGATCAGGCCAAGATCGTCGGCAAGCTCTCCGGTGGTGAGCGCGGCCGTCTGCATCTGGCGAAGACCTTGGTCGAAGGCGGCAACGTGCTGCTGCTCGATGAGCCGTCAAACGATCTAGACGTGGAAACCTTGCGTGCGCTGGAAGACGCCCTGCTGGAGTTCTCCGGCTGCGCGATGGTCACCTCGCACGACCGCTGGTTCCTCGACCGCATCGCCACCCACATCCTGGCCTGCGAAGGCGAATCGCAATGGACCTTCTTCGCCGGCAACTACACCGAGTACGAAGAAGACAAGAAGAAGCGTCTGGGCGAAGAAGGGGCCAAGCCGAAGCGCATCCGCTACAAGCCGATTTCGCGTTGATGCATTGACGCGGCACCGACAACAAAAAAACCCGCCGATTGGCGGGTTTTTTGTTACCTGCCGGGAAAGACCCATCCAGAAAGCCTGACAGCACCTGCATCCCGAAAACCCGCATCCGGCGGGCCTGTGCAAGGCACATTGCCAGAGAATCAATACACAAGCAGCTCTTCAGCCGGTCTTTAAACCACCTCCTGACCGTCCGCTTGGGCTGTCACTCCGCTCATCGTGCTTTATCCGGATCGGGAATGCGGACGTGAGAGACTTTCTGCTTAACACCCGCTGTCTGCACAAGCGGGGATTTTCGATACCGGGGTGCGCGCGAAGCCTGTAGCAAGGCACGAAGCGTGAGCAGTCAGATCTGCGAGCAGGTCTTGCCGGACAGAAACAGCAGGGAGAGCAACAGTGTTCACGATTCGCAGATCAGTCTTTCTGGTTTCATTGGTATTGCCGGCGCTGATGGCGGCCTGCGGTGGTGGAGGTGGCGGCGGAGGTAGCAGCGATGCTTCGTCTGCAGCGAGTGGTTCTTCGTCCAGCTCAAGTTCTGGCTCCAGCAGTTCGTCCAGTTCAAGCTCCTCCAGCTCCTCTTCAAGTTCTTCCAGCTCATCAAGCTCCTCGTCCGGCGGCTCAGGCAGCTGCGATGCGCTGGCGCAGCGCGTGCGCAGCACCGCCGTCACGGTAAGCGCCGCAGCGATCAATGACGAATACACCCCGACGATCATCGCGCCGAAGGCTGACGGAAGCTCCCTGCTCGCCTGGCGCGATACCTCCGGCAGCATCATCAAGCTCGCCAAGCTCGGCAGCACGGACACGCTGCAGAGCTATCTGCCGGATATCGCCGGCCTTGAAGTGCACGATGTGCTGAATGATTCGCGAGGCAGTGTGCTGGCGGTGGTTTCGAACGACCCGGACATTTATTCGTCGAAATACTGTTACGGCGCCACGACGACCGACAAGAACGTGTGCGGCAAGATGGATCTGGTGGGCATCGATGCCAGTGGCAACAGCCGCTTCCGCACCACGCTGACCAAGAAGGGCAATGCCGATAGCGTCGGTGCGCAGTTCATCTGGTGGTATGGCCACACCGCGCGTATCGCCACGGATGGCAGCCGCTACGGCGTGTATTACCGCAGCGCCATGTCGACGGCACGAGACGGAGTGGCCGGCGAAGTGGATATCCACGCTGGCGACACGCTGAAATTCGTCAGCAGCGCCGGCGCGGTGGAAAGCGGCGGTTGGGACTGGGGCTGCAGCCACAGCTGGTCCGTGCGCCTTGGCTACAACGGCAGCTGGGGTGCCGCCTGCCACGGCGACGCTTATCCGAACGCGATGAAACTGTCGCGACTTTCATCCAGCACGGCAACGGCCAGCGATCTGAGCTGGCTGTCCGGCACGGATGCCGCCACGCGGGCACTGGGCGGGCTGGTGCCGGTCAGCGGATCCGGCTTCTGGATGAATTACATCCAGACCAGCAACAGCACCCTTGTGCTGAAACTGGCAAAGCTCGGCAACAGCGGCACGACGCTGAGCACGGACTTGGCCATTGCGGGAGCCACCGGGCTGGATGCGACATATCCCTTCCGCCCCTACATGGCCGCGCTGGGCTCCGACAAGCTGCTGCTGGGCTGGAAAGCCGGCGGCAAGATGGTGATCGCCACGGCGAGTGCGAGCACCGGCGCGATTCTCGAAGGCCCCTACACAACCGCGACGTCCGCCAGCAACTTCCAGGAGTTCATCCCTGCTCCGAATGGTGACGTGGTGTGGGCACACAGCGCCGGCGGCAAAACCATCACGGTGAATCGCGTGGCGGCCTGCAAACTGTAAGGTCACGCAGGCGACCCCGCACAAACGCATTCGCAGCAACGCGGGGCAGCACCGGCTTCGGTACAGGCCACAAAGATCCCGCCAGATACCGGCGGGATTTTTCCATCAAGCATTGTTCTGCCAATAGCCGCTAAGCTGGCGTCGCCAGAAACCCGCTCCTGGCGGACTTCTCCAGCCACCCTGCCCGCACTGGACCGACAGCCAAGCCTCTTCGGCAGGCATGTCTGAAGAGCCAAGTCCGGTGCGGCTCTCCAGCCGGCCCATATGCGGTAAACGCGGGAACTCTTGCTTCATCAGCCAGCGAGCAGGAATCCTTGCAGGCGGAATTTCCCGAGCCACCGTTCGACAGTTTTCCTTTGCGCAGGCAGGAAGATTTTCCGCCAGAAAAGCCATGCAGCCGCCATACCGCGCCACCGATCCATCCAGCGCGGGACTCTCCGCGAAGGAAAGCTTAACGTCACCTTCAAGGAGCAGATCCGGTAGCTAACAGGGGCCGGCATCTTGCCAGGACACCATTCATCAGATCGCTGATCAGGCAAAGAAAACAAGGATATCCGGCATGCAAAAGAATTCCCGCTACGGGGCGAACGCTCTTCTGTGTTTGATGCTCAGTGCTGCACTTGCGGCCTGCGGCGGTGGAGGTGGAGGTGGTGGCAGCGAAGGCAACGGCTCCGGGGGCACAACAGGCAGTAGCAGTTCCAGCAGTTCCAGCAGTTCGAGCAGCTCAAGCAGTTCGAGTAGTTCCAGCAGCAGTAGCAGCAGCTCAAGTAGCTCAAGTAGTTCGAGCAGCTCCAGCAGCAGCAGCGGAGGTACGCCAACGGTGGTCGACCAGGGCAGCACGACAACCACCTGGGCGACCGGCACGAGCACCAAACCTGCCGTCACCGCGGGCACCTGGCGGGCGGGCGGCCCTGATCCGGATCACTCCGGCTTCAAGCTGGTCAAGGAATCCGCCCACTTCGCCTTCTATTCTGACGAGACAATCTCCGACGCCGATCTGACTCTGGCGGCGGATACGCTGGAGAACACGGTCTGGGAGAATCTGTTCAATGCGAACCTGTTCATGCCCGAGCCGCTCTTCAATCAGACCGACAAGATCAAGCCAGCGATTCACATCCATTCAGGCTGGGGCCTGACCGGTGGCGCCTGGAGCACAACGCGCCTGGGCATGTGGATTGCGCCGGAAGCCCTCAAGGATCATTGGGGCCTCACGCACGAATTCACCCACGGCTGGCAATCGTGGATCTCCAGCAACGGCGGCCTGGCCTGCAACCAATCGAACACCTGCGGCTGGATTTTCGAGAGCCATGCCAACTTCACGCCGCATCAGTTGCCCGAGTACCAGAACACCGTGCATTGCTCGGAAATGCTTGGCAATGTGCCGCATCTGTACCTCGGCTCGACCCGCGACCGGTACTGCAACTGGCAGTTCATGGAATTCCTGAAGGACAAGTACGGCCCCGAGGCGGTGACGCAGATCTGGACCACGGCCGGCGCTGACCCCTTGACCAACATCCAGAAATCGCGCGGCTGGAGCCTTGCGCAGCTCAATGATTTCATGGGTGACTGGGCCCTGCACAATGTCGTGTGGGACTACAAGGCCACACCCGGCGCCTTCCGCAGCAACTACGGCAACATCACGCTGACGGACCGCGCCGAACGCATGCGCCGCCTGATGCCGCTCGAAGCGCTCGACAGCAGCTGGACCACCAACCGTCGCTTTGTATCGCCGTTCTACGGGGCGCCGCAGCGCTTTGGTTACAACGTCGTGCGCCTGTACCCGGAAAGCGGAGCAAGCACCGTGACCGTCAAATTCCGCG
The DNA here is from genome assembly GCF_030730865.1 of Uliginosibacterium sp. 31-16. Classification (GTDB taxonomy): domain Bacteria; phylum Pseudomonadota; class Gammaproteobacteria; order Burkholderiales; family Rhodocyclaceae; genus Uliginosibacterium. The sequence goes on from NZ_JAVALZ010000002.1 coordinate 243,057, forward strand.
GCATCAACGCGTCGGGTTCCGACGCTGATTTCCGCTGGGGTCTGGTGGCCACCAACACGGCGTTCACATCGGCCCGCTACAGCGCGCTGCAAAAGGGTCTGGACGCCGATCTGAGCTTCAAGGTGAATGCGGGCGAGCCACTGTTCCTGGTGGTCACAGCCACGCCCTCGGTCTTCAAGACCATCGTCTGGGATCAGGACTACGCGACGATCTGGCGCTACCGCTACATGATCGAAGTGGCAAACGCCTGGCCGCAGGGCTTCCAGAACGGGCTACGCGACGCCTGCCCTGCAGGCACGGTGCGCCACAGCAACGGCGGTGGCTGCGCCCCGAGCAGCACACCTGCAACAGTGTATGTGGGCCCGTATGCCAGCATTCTGGCGGGTGGCAGCGCCACCGGCACGGCGCGTATCGAAGACCAGGCCATCATTGCGAATGGCTCGATCAGCGGTGGCATCGTGGGCGGCCTGAGCATCATTGGTGAAACCGGCAGCCCCTGGGGTAACAATGCCTTCACCGTGTCGGGCTCGGCCCAGGTGCGAACCGCCTTCTACCCGCTGGGCTTCTTCGAGGCCAATCAGGGCGCCTCTGGCAGTCTGAATCTCTACGGCGATGTGGAATACCGCGGCAGCGGCCTGAACCTCAGCACCGGCAACCGCAGTGGCTTCGTCGACAGCGCCTCCACGATGGGCTCCGCTACCGACATCAACAGCAAGACCACGCTGACCTGGCGTCCCTGATCGACGGCTGAATCAGCTCCCGAAACGAACAGCCCGCCGATTGGCGGGCTGTTCGTTTCGGGCGACGCAATCCGGAATCAATCAGGCAAAGAGTTTGCGGTCGAGGATCTTGCGCGGGTCTGTGTAATCTTCATCCCACCAGGGTTTCTGCCCGGACTTCGGCGCTTTCTGCAGCTGAATCGGCTTGCTGGACGCATCGGCTCTGGCCTGACTGACGCGGAAGTGATAGTGATCGAAGAGGGTCAATGCCTGGATCATGTAAGACACCGCGACCCGGCGATCCTTGATGAGAAGAAGGTTCTCCCCGTTTTCGTTGTCGGCGGGCTTCGAAAAATTGTAGGAGCCCATGTACACGCGGGCGTTGGGCTTGTCGAAATCGATGACAACGAATTTGTGGTGCATGCGCGTGCCTCCTCCCTTCGCCCCCAGACCGGTCGGCTCGCTCTTGAAGGGCTCGGGCAGATTGCCGCTGAGGTTGGCCACGAACACCGGCGCAACCTTGCCATCGGGCAGCTGCACGTCCAGCCCCCCGGTTCGCTTGTCCGAAATGCCATAGACGAAGATGCCTTTCTTGCGTGTCACCGCCTTGATGGCCTCGGTGACGGCGCCCCCCGTCTGATTCAGGAAGGCGAGGGAATAGAAGACCGAGGACTTCGCCCCCAGAATGTCGTCCGCTATCGATTGCAGCACGCCTTCATCCTTGGCGTGGGGTGAGAAGGTGATGCTGGCGTCAATGCCCTTGAGTTGCAGGTTTTGCCATTCCGTCGAGGGCGTCGGCCCAAAGCCTTTGGCGAAATCGTGTGCCCAGTAATTCTCGAACGCATCGATGAAGGGCTGAATGGTTTTCTTGCCCCGCACGACAATGGCGTTATTGGACTGCACGAACTGCCCGCGCCAGGTGAAGTTGGTCGACCCGCAAATCGCGGCTTTCACATCCTTGCCGTCGACGACGATGACCTTGTTGTGCTGCAGATTGCTCATATGCTGACGTTTGACCTGCCCTGCCCCCGCTGACGCGACAAGACGTGCGGCGGCCTGTGATTCGGCAGCGCTCTCCGGCTTGTGCGTCGCGCTGTCGTCGATGATGATGCGCAGCCGCTTCCTGAGCTTCTCCAGACGCGAAACGATGGCCGGGTCATTCAGGTCATAACAGGCAACGCACACCGCAGCGGTCTTGTCGGCAATCGCGGCATCCAGCAGTTCGAGAATCGCGCTGCGGGCCTCGAAACCCATCCACTGGAGTGCTTCGGTCGCCTTCGGGTGCGTCGGCACGAATTGCAGGCCTTCATCGGCGGTAGCGGGAATCAGCGTGTCCATTCCGTCGGTGTCGGTCACGTAACGATCCACGAATGCCTGCGACGACACGAACCCGCGTGTAAAGGCAACGTTCAGCTTGCCCGGATACGTTTCGCGCGCCAGCACAATGCCTGCCTCCTGTGCTTCGCCGTAGCTGAGTTCGCCCGACGCACTCATGAATACCGGCGTGACCCGGTACAGGAATTCGCCCGCCATGTCGGCATTCACCGGGAAATGCACCCAGCGGAATTTCTGGATCGGTGAGAGGCGGCTCGACGTACGCGCCCGGTTCACGCTGCCATCCGGCCCCGGAAAGTTGATACGGTTCCTGACCGCCCAGAACCGGTCGCCGCCGGGCTCCTTGTATTCAATGGCAAACCCGACGAAATCGCGCGGTGGTTTCGCCGCCTTCCAGTTCATGGCCAGAAGCGTCATGCCGTCACCACGATGCAGCTTCAGGGTAAATGGCGCATTGGCGTTGCTTGCGACAATCTGGAAATCGTCAGACATGTGTGGCTCCTTTCGAAAAGGCCTGACGCTGCGCTTGCCAGGCTGGTGTGCCGCGAGATGGGACTGCGCTCGGATCACGGGTGATGGAATCTGCAGGCGCAGCCTGCTGGCACACCCTCCGGAATAAAATATAGATGGAATGTTTCATCACGACGCACGCAGCACCCTGTTGAGCACGACCCCCAAACAACCGGCTCCGGATTACGGCTGCGCGGCTGTCCAGGTTTTTAATCGGTCCGACGCACCCTTCAGAGTCTGTCTGCGATCTATTGCCTGTCATGCAAACCCCTCCCCAGCCCTCCCCTTGACAGAGGAGGAGGGTAAATCCGGTCCGGCTTGGGGTGCTCCTCCCCTGTCAAGGGGAGGCCGGGAGGGGTTGCTCTCCTGCTTTTCATGAGGCAAGAAAGATCATGAACAGCCTCTCAGAACCCGCCTCCCGCCTGCGTCTTCAGGTATCGCCCCCGGAAATGCTTGTCGGGCAACGGTCTCCGGCAATCTAGCCTGAAGAGGCATGTCCGGCGCGCCTCTCCAGCCATCCGTTGCAGCATATTGATCCGGCCCGATGAAGTTTGAACTCTGTACTCTAAAAACCGTTCGTGCCGAGTGCCGGCCGCAGGCCGGTGTATCGAGGCGTGGGCCCCACCCTCGACTTGGCCCTGTCATGAGCTAGTCGAAGGGCGCCCTGCGGGCGTACTCGGGTCGAACGGACTTCAAACAAAATCTGGCCGGATCAATAGGCAAAATCGCCCTCCCGAAACTGCTTGCAAGAGCCGCGCCGTTTCTGGCCACAAGAATCGTTTCAACTCCATACCAGAATGGCTTCATAAAACATCATTAAAAAACAGGATATCCGTTCATATACAATTAATTGCCATTGCATCCCCGGCATTCTTCAGCGCAAACTATCGTTTCATGAATCGTTTCACACGCCACCATGCCTCAGCCCACTGATCTGCTCACCCTGCTCGCTTCCGGCCCCGTGCCGGCGGCGGCACTGGTCGAGCGCCTGAGCATCAGCCGGCCGACGCTATCACGCCTGATCGCAGCGGCAGGCAGCCGGGTGATCCGCTACGGCGCGGCACGCGCCACCGCCTATGCCGCGCCCCGCAGCATCGCCGGCCACGCAAACTGGCCGATCTACCGCATCGATGAACGTGGCGCCAGCCAGCGCATTGCCACCCTGCATGCCGTGGGCGGAGGCTATCTGGCTGAACTCACCGAAGAAGGCCGCCACGAATTCAGCGAAGCCCTGCCCTGGTGGCTGCAGGACATGCGCCCGCAAGGCTTCCTCGGCCGCGCCTTCGCCCGTGGCCACGCCCTTGCGCTGGCCCTGCCGGAGAATCTCGGCCTGTGGAACGACGATCATTCGCTCATCGCCATCACCGCACTGGGCGACGACACGCCGGGCAATCTGCTGGTCGGCGACACGGCGCTGGCGCACTACCTTGGCAGCGCGCATGCGCCGGCGATTGCGCTGGATGAGCGTGTCACGCGTTACCCGGCACTCGCCGCCGCCGCGCTGGCAGGCGAAGCGCCTGGCTCCTCGGCCGGGGGCGAGCAGCCCAAATTCAGCGCCGTGCTGGATGAAGGCTTGCAGCAGCGCGCCGTGCTGGTGAAGTTCAGCAGCGCCATGCAGAACCCCATCAGCCAGCGCTGGGCCAGCCTGCTGGTGGCAGAGCATCACGCACTGCAAACCCTGCACGCAGCGGGTTATCCGGCCAGCCGCAGCGAACTGCTGCAGGCGAACGGCCAGACCTTCCTGCAGGTGGAACGCTTTGACCGCCTGGCCTCCACAGACGAAGACTCACGCCTGGGCCGGCGTGGCGTGGTCTCACTCGCCGCGCTGGACGACGCCTTCGTCGGCCAGGCAGCACAGCCCTGGCCGCTGATTACCGCCCAGCTCGCCGCGCAAGGCCGCATCACGCCCGAATCGCATCGGCTTGCCGAGCGCCTGTTCGCCTTTGGCCTCATGATCGGCAATACCGACATGCACCGTGGCAACCTCGCCTTCCTGCATACCGGAGGCATTCTCGATCTGGCTCCCGCCTACGACATGCTGCCCATGCACTACGCCCCGCGCGCCTCCGGCGAGATGAACGACACGCCACCGGAAATCCGCTTCCGCAACCCGCCTGCGCTGGAGGCCTGGCGGGAAATGCTGCCGCTCGCCCACCAGTGGGCCGCCAGCGTCGCAGCCGACTCGCGTATCGACGAGGCGCTGCGCAGTGCAATCAGCCGGCAGGCGCAATCCCTTGCCGGGCTCGCAGGGACACTTCTTCTCTAAAGACCATCAAACCCCGCATCGCCCCCGAAGGCGCACGGAGGAATGTGATTCAAGCCATTGATCCGGCCAGGTTTTGTTTGAAGTCCGTTCGGCCCGAGTGCGCCCGCAGGGCGCCCTTCGACTAGCTCAGGACAGGCCAAGTCGAGGGTGGGGCCCACGCCTCGATACATCGGCCTGCGGCCGGCACTCGGCACGAACGGAAAGTTCAAACTTCATCGATCTGGATCAATCACATCCCTTGAAGAGCCGCACCCGGCAAGACTTTTGAAAGGGCATGGCGCAAGATGCGCTCCCAGCCTGACTCCCCGTGACAGCTACCTGAAGAAGACCGCCCGACGCGGCTCTCCAGCACGCCCTTATCCGGAAAAATGACGTTCTGTTGCTGCCCGATAGGGAATATCCCGATTCAGAGAAGCGTGAAATTTGTCACGATCTCGCCCCTCCCTGCCCGGAGGACATCCTCGGGGCAACTGACAACAAAGGTGCATAACGTGATTCGCGCAGCAAAAGCATTCGGAATGGTTGGTGCATTCGCCAGCCTGGCAGGCATGTCGACCGCACATGCCAGAGATCTGGTGTTGGCTGAAGTTCAGCCGCAAGGGCACATCCTCGTGCAGACCGAGGAATTCATGAACACCCGCCTCGCCAGCCGGAGCAAAGGCAGCCTGCAGCTGCAGATCAAGCAAGGAGGCCAGCTCTGCAACGAAGCTGCCTGCTGGGAGAAGATCAAGGCCGGCTCACTGGATGTTGCGCGCCTGAATCTGGCTGTACTGTCCAACGATCTGCCGGCCGTCAAGCTGGTGAGCCTGCCTTATCTGTTCCGCTCACGCGACCACATGTGGCACGTTCTCGCCGGGGATTTCGGCAAACGCATCAACTCCGAGGCCGAGAAAAAAGGCGCAGTCATCCTGGCCTATTACGACAGCGGCACGCGGTCCTTCTACACCACCAAGCAGCCCATCCGCAGCCTGGCCGATTTCTCCGGTCTGCGCATCCGGGTGCAGGATTCACCGGTGTATCAGGACCTCATCAAGATGCTGGGCGGCACGCCGGTCGTCGTCCCTTACGAGAAGATTGATGAAGCGTTCAGGAACGGTCAGATCGATGGCGCCGAGAACAACATTCCCTCGTACGTATCCAGCGGCCACAGCAAGACGGCCAGATACTTCAGCCGGGACGAGCACAGCACCGTTCCGGAGGTACTCGTCATCTCCGCCAAAACCTGGGCCAGCCTGAGTCCTGCCGACAAGCAGGCGCTTCAGGCCTCGGCCGTGGAATCCGCCGAATACATGCAGAAGCAGTGGGCCAACAGCGAAGTCCAGGCCCTCGCTCAAGCCAGAAAGGATGGAGTCACGATCACGGAAAAATCCCAGATCGCCATGACCGGCATTGAAGGTTTTGCCGTGAAGCTGTACACGAAATACGTGACCAATGCCGACGATCTGAACACCATTCTGGCCATCCAGCGCGTCAAATAAAGCCGGGCGCAAGCGGATAAGGCTCAGTATGCGTCAAGTGTTGCAACACTCATCGCCGGGCGTTGCCTTTTCCAACCGTTCGGGTCGAGTGATGGGCGCAGCCCATCGTATCGAGACCGGGGCCGTACCTCTCGCCCTGCCCTCGATACACCGCGCAAGCGCGGCACTCGGGCCGAACGGACTTCGGGGCCACAACAGCTAATTCCGACAGCGCCGCGGATAAAGCCCGTCGATTGGCGGGTTTTATCCCGTATTGGCACGCCCGGGCTCTCTTCCTTTCACTCGTCCTGTCCTCAGAGAACCGGTGTCCACCCGCTATCGGATGGCCCATTGCAGCGTGTTCCATCAATTCAAGAGCCCGCCCGGCGCGCATAATACGCGGGCCGCTTCAACGCCAATGCTGCCGTGCCCTTGCCTCTGCCGAAACCCGACTGGTCCGCGCTGACCAGCAAACTCAAAGCCCTGCTGCAACGCCTGCGCCACCCGGGCTGGCGCGAAATCCTCGGTCTGCTGGCCGTGCCGCCCGCGCTGCTGCTGCTGTGGACGCTGCTGCTGATCCCCTTCACGCCGGGTATTTCGGATATCCGCAAGGCGCGCGACGAGTCGCCCACCCGGGTGCTCACGCTGGATGGCAAGGAGCTCGCCACCTTCAAGCGCGGCAACCGCGACTGGGTCGCGCTGGACGCCATCTCGCCACGCGTCATCGACGCGCTGATCGCCACCGAAGACAAGCGCTTCTACACGCACCACGGCATCGACTTCTACCGCCTCGGCGGCGCGGTTCTCGCCACCCTGCAGGGTGACACCCAGGGCGGCTCAACCATCACCCAGCAGCTCGCGCGCAACCTCTTCCCGGAAGACATCGGCCGCCGCCAGAACCTCAACCGCAAGCTCAAGGAAGCCATCACCGCGCTGAAGATCGAAGCGCTCTACTCCAAGCGCCAGATCCTCGAGACCTACCTCAACACGGTGCCCTTCCTCTACAACGCCTATGGCATCGACATGGCCGCGCGCACCTACTTCGGCAAGCCCGCGCGCGAGCTGGATCTGCTGGAAAGCGCCACCCTGATCGGCATGCTCAAGGGCACCGCGTACTACAACCCGGTGCAGAATCCCGAGCGCGCCCGCGAACGCCGCAATCTCGTGCTCTCGCTGATGGCGCAGCAGGACAAGCTCTCAGCCGCACGCTACGAAGCGCTGGCGAAGCGACCACTCAAGCTCGATTTCGAGCGCCAGAGCGTGGAGCCCGGCGAGGCCCCGCACTTCACCGCCCAGCTCAAGCGCTGGCTCATCGACTGGGCGGACCAGAACGATTACGACATTTACACGGATGGTCTGGTGGTCGTCACCACGCTGGACTCGCGCCTGCAGAAATACGCCACGCGCGCCGTCGAGCAGCGCGGCCGCCAGCTGCAAGGCATCGCCAATGGCGCCTGGGCCGGCCAGTGGCACGCTGGCAACCACCTCGTCGAAGCCCTGATCCGTGAGAGCAAGGAATTCAGCGAAGCCGTGCAGGCCGGCGAAGCACCCGAGGCCGCCATGAAGCGCCTCACGCGCGACGCCACCTTCCTGCGCCAGCTGCGCGAAGACAAGACCCGCGTGCAGGCCGGTTTCCTCGCCATCGACCCGCGCGACGGCGCGGTGCGTGCCTGGGTCGGCAGCCGCGACTACACCGACGACGCCTGGGACCACGTCCATCAGGCCCGCCGCCAGCCCGGCTCCACCTTCAAGCCCTTCGTGTATGGCGCGGCCTTCGCCCAGGGCATGAAGCCGGACGACACTTTCCCCGACGCGCCGGTCGAGATCCCGCTCGGCGGCAACGAGGTCTGGCGGCCGGACGACGGCGAACCTCCCACCAACGAACCGATGACCCTCGCCACCGCGCTGGCTCTCTCGCGCAACCGCATCACCGCGCAAGTCATGCAGCAGGTCGGCCCTGTCCGCGTCGCGCGGCTGGCCCGCGCCATGGGCGTGCGCGAGAGCAAGCTCGACGAAGTGCCTTCGCTCGCCCTGGGTACCAGCCCCGTCACGCTCTACGAAATGGTTTCGGCCTACGCCACGATTGCCGACGAAGGCCGCTACCGCGCCCCGTACATGGTCGCACGCATCGAGAACCGCAAGGGCGAAGTGCTCGCCGAATTCCAGCCCAACGAGCCGGAGCGCGCGCTGGCCGCCGCCCCGCTCGACACCCTGCTCGACGCCATGCGCGGCGTGGTGCAGCGTGGCACCGGCGCCGGCATCCGCGCCTGGGGTGTAAAGGGAGATCTGGCAGCCAAGACCGGCACCACTCAGGGCAACACCGATGGCTGGTTCATCCTCATGCACCCGCAGCTCATCGGCGGCGCCTGGGTCGGCTTCAACGACGCGCGCATCACCCTGCGCAGCGACTACTGGGGCCAGGGCGCACACAGCGCACTGCCCATCGTCGGCGACGTCTTCGCCCGCGCCCAGGGCGTACGCTTCATCGACACCGACGCCCGCTTCGCCAGGGCTGTGGACGACACCCTGCTCGGCCGCCTGAACAACTGGTACGACTCGCTCTTCGGCGACAAGGAAGCGCCCGATGCCGCCGCGTCAGGCCCCCGAGGCCTGGCCGCACCCGCCGCCAGCGCCCCGCAGGCCGAAGCCTCGGTGCCCGCCTCAGCCCCCGCTGCAGAGGCTTCCGCCCCGGCCGAGCCGACAGCACCGATCAGCGCCCCGGCACCCGCCAGCTCTGCGCCCGCCCCCGCCGCCTCGGCCCCGGCTACAGCCCCGAACCCCGCCGCCAGCCCAGCGCTGTAAACCTTTTCAACCGCCCTGCCTGCAGAAGCCCGCTGGACGGGCTTGCGGGGGGGGGGAAGGCTGGAGAGGCGCGTCAGGCGCCGTTCTTCAGGCAGCAGAAATGCAAAGAGCCGCGAGTGCGGCTCTTTTCATTGGGCAAAAGGTAGGACTGACCTTGGCTCAAACAAACAACTTTATTGGGAATTCAAATCGCACAAATCTATTTAATCCACCATCAGACAAGATGAAGTTCAATCTGATCGTGAGCCATCCAATACTCTTCCCCCACAAGCTTCAAACCATCTCTTACAATTTTGCGCAAACAAATCTGGTCGGACTTCTCCATCAATTTACTCCAGCAATCCGGATAAGCCTGCCTCATAACAAAAAGTGAAAATGAAAGCGGAGTCATTTCTCGCCTAAGCGCCAGCCGAACTTGATTATCCAAGCCGATATGGAGATGGGCTTTAGGATGGCGCCCTTGCATATATGATCCCCCATCCACATCGTACCTAAAAGGGGTTACATTCAAACGAACACCGGCAGTTCCCAATTCGAGTTCGTAATCGTCAAGAAACTCACTCCTATTTCTTTGACTATAATCAAACCCCTGTCTATTCAAAAAACCTCTAAAGGTCTCCGCCACAACTGGCGCCTGAATATAACTATAACTAGGCTCGCCAGAATCATTAAATACAAATAAAGAATGATCTTCTAGTCTAACGTTATACCAGGAATTTTCTATACACGCTTTCCATTGATCAAAATACGAAAGCTCTCGAAGCTCGCGTATTACGCCATCCGTAATTTTCCAGCCATCAAAGCCATAATCATAAACAGGAAAACTAGACAACCTAAATAACGGCTGAAGCATTTTTTTGTACATAAAACCATCACTCCAACGTCTTCCTCTTCACTTTCCTTCCTTGTATTTCTCTCAATTTTTTCCGCAAAACATACTCAAGCTCGTCTGGCTCCATGTCGTTAGCCAGTCTTGAAATTGCATCCTCAACACCTTCGATATCAACGCGTATCAAATCTCGCTTCATGCAATCAATTTCAGGCTGAGTCGGATAGTTAAACCTAAGATTCGGATAATTAATTTTTGCCAAATCAATCTCCTTGGCAAATTCTTCGGCGGCCATACCGAGCCCAGTAACACAAAGCCACCCCTTCGCTCTAGTCATCGCAGTAAACGCCTTATTCCTAGACTTAGGAGAGGGAGACAAAAACAGCGCATCTATTCCAATAATATATACAACATAAGCCTCATTGCCTTTTGCTTTATATATAGTTGAAAGCGTAACTCTTTTATCTATCTGAAAATCCGTCAAACCAAATGACGCTGACTGTAGATTGTTAACGCCTATCCCACGCTCAAGCAACCCTCGTGTCACCAAACTAAAATATCCGTTAGAGTTTCTGTCATCAGCACATATCACCAAAATATCTTCAGCAGAAACCCCTTCAACACCAATGTCCGCACAAATCTTATCAACCACAAATCCAACCTCTTCAGTCGCAGACCTAAAAGACCGAACTTGCACAATTTGATCAATATTATTAGAAGAGCTAATTGTAGAAGGAGAATTTTCTTGAGGCCGCGTTATGCAAACAGCCTCGCCAGGATTTAATTCACCATCAACAACCTGATACCCAAAATCCTCCCAGTGTTCTTTAGACTCCAGAATCTGTGACATCCTTTTCCCATAGACGCCAAATCCAACAGCGTGGGCACACACAAGAATTTCTCTAGGATTTCGATAGCACTTGTGAAGAATAATATCTTCCTCAAAGGATATTGATGGTTCACCTCTTGCGTCTGTACCAAACAAAGATGACGCTGTAGGTGTTTCAACATCAAATATTGTTTGAAAAACATCATATGCAATAACAAGCTGCTCCTCCCTTGCAAGAAGCAATGCTAGCCTCATAAACTCAGGAGGAAAATCTTGGGCTTCGTCGACAAAGACGTAATCAAATATTGAACTCCGGGAACATGGCGACTCAAGCAACTGACGACAAGCAAAAGCAAACGGCTGCTTCATATCACCTGCTTGTGCTTGACTAAGCGACAACGCAGGGACTCCAAATTGTCGCGCTGCGGAATAGTACAAGCCATCTGTCGTCGCCCCCCCCCAGCCGTGTAAAACCCTTATTCTCTGCCAATCAGGGTCTCTATCTTCGTGCATCCTATAGAAACGCGTAATCAGCTGTTTAATGTGTTGATAAAGACTCTTTGTGTAGAAAGTTACAGCGATCTTTGCGTCTGGATTTCTAATTGCTGTCATTGCAGCTTTAAGTGCAAGAACCACTGTCTTCCCTGACCCAGCCAGCCCCCTAATACGCTGCGGCCCATAAACCTCGGTCATGTAAGCAACACGTTGATCTCGATCAAACCTTCTAATTTCCTCTTCTAGCCTTGAAATAATCGATATTCGACTTTGCGCCTCAAAGCCCGCCAAATTTCTTTCTTTTGGTTTAACAAGAGCTTTGGAACCATCCAAAACAGAAATCAGCTCATCATAGGCGTCACTAGGGAGCGCATCCCCTCTTCGTTTAGAATTAAAATAATCGGCAATCTCCCTAACCCCAACCAATAAATCATCCGATCCTTCACCTTCTTGAGCCCATAATTTTGCGTCTAAATCAAATTTCAGACTCGCTCTACCCGAACGAAGCCTCGGATATCTCACTAGTCTTGAAAATATTTGACTAAAAGCGCCCTCCAGTCGTCCAACAGCATCTGGACTTGATGAAAATGAAATAAGACAAACGCCATGAAAAGGACTTACAACCACTAAATCTGCAACAAGAAGATTTTCTTCCTCTCGAAACAAAGGAAATGAAAAAAACAGTACCCCTTGATCCAAGCCCAGATCTTGCTGATTCTCCTGCAGAAAATCGACCAAGGTTCGTGCATCCGGACTAGCACGGACAACGGACTCCTTCGGAAAAATTTGTAAGGTCATATAGATGGGTCAGAAATTATCGGCAATACCGAAGCTTTAACACACAATTGCAATTCAGAACAGATAAACGTACATGTACGGCACAGCATAAAAATTGCGCGATCAAGTCTTGCCGTTCCCCGAAAACCCATAACAGCTCCGCATCCCGATCCGCTGCCGGCACCTTGGAAAATTCCGGCAGCCCCAGAAGCTCCCGCTTTTCCCTTCCCGCGCCACCATCTTGATGCCGCAATGGCCGCAGGTCGGCGTGGTCCAGTCGCCCTCGGTGGCGAGTTCCAGCAGGCGTTTTGCCGCGTCCGGCGCCAGCAGGCCGATCAGGCCCAGCAGGCGCGGGCCGTCGATCAGTTCGATCCGGTTCTCGCGTGCGAAGACCTGGCAACAGCGTCACGTCTTGCCTTTCGCCAACCCGACCGAAATTTCCACCTTGTCCCGCTCGATTACCTGCACCTGATTCTGTGCCGGCAGGTACAGCGCCAATAGCTTGTCTGAGCTGTCGATCAGAAAGCCTTGCAACTCGGGCTTGCCTTCGCGCCTGAGCGTGACGCATCGACGCGCTGGCTCGGCCAGTGGACAACCTTCTGTGTATTTCGCCAATTGGCTCTGCGCATCCTCTGCCGCCTGCTCAATGGCAAGCTGCGCCGGCAGAAAGATGAATGCCACGGCAACAATGGGAGCAACAGCAATGCTCAGGCAGACGAAGGCCATATAGCCGTAACTGAACACCCCGGCGAGCAGCCATTTCGGCCAGCCCTTTACCGCGCGCCGCAGAATCCGTTTCGGGATTTGCTCCTGCCCATAGACCAGCGCGCACACACCAATCCATGCCAGCGTTCCAACGACCAGCCCCCAAGCAGCCAGTTTCCACCACTCCGTTGTGAAAAAGACCCACAGCTTGAACAGCCCTAGCAGGACAACCTTGTAGCCACAAATCAGGATCCACTCGACGGACTTGGGGAACAGGTCAGCATCCAACCCGAAGGCTTTAACGTATTCGCTGTGATAGATGTAACCGGCCACATGCAGGGCCAGGCCGCCAAAGGTGATGAGGGCGGCACTCCATTTGAGCAGAGCGGACCAGATGGCAGCCAGAGGGTTGTCGGCAGACGCCGGTTCCGGCGATGGGGACGGAGGCGAATCGGGAGCCAGCTCGCGTTGCACGTGCTCGTGAAGCTGCTGCATCGAACCACTCCAGCCGTCCATGCCATCGGTCTCCGTATGCTTTTGTTCGAAACGATTCTAAAGGGCCCGGCTGTTATTTTGGGCAAGCACTGCGACCGGACTTGCATATTTCATGCGGAAATGTGATTTGCATCACACCTGCGTGGATCGCCGGGCGGCGCTTGCCTCCACGGACACCCTGCGGAGCGGACGTGCCGGAGGCTCAGCGCGGGCAGACGACCGCAACGACGGGAGGTGTGCTGCGGGGCAGCTGGCTGCGTACTCAGGATCATGCCATCAGCAAGGCTCACGGCGAGTCCGCCGAACCCTGCAAAACCTGAATGAGCAAGCTCATCGTGGCCTCGTCCGGGTCGCTGCTGCGGCATACGAGCGAGAGCTCATAGTCAGGTAGTTCCAGCGCGATCGGCCAGACTTCACTATCACCCTTCAACTGGCGGGTTTCGGTTTCGGGCACCACGGCAATGCCGGCGAAGCCTTGTTCAAGCAGGTCAAGCAGGATCTCCACGTCCGAACTGTAAAGGGCAATGTTCGGCTGCAGGCCGGCTTCGTGAAAAGCCTTGAGCAGGCGCTCGTAACTGCCAACACCGATAGAGCGGCGCAACAGGAGCAAGGGGTGCATGCCAAGTTCGGCGAGTGACAATGCTCGCCGCTCTGTCCCGAGCATTCCTGCCGGCACCACCGCCACTGTCTTGCAGGTATTCAGGCGGTGGATGTGAAAGTTTTCCGGATGCGATGGCGCCTGCATCAGCGCGGCATCCAGCTGCCGCGCCTGGAGCAGGTATTCGAGATAGCTCGAATCACCGACGATGAGACCGATCTGCCGTCCGGGAAAAGCTGTGCGTAGCGCCGGGAAATTTGACAGCCAGAAATTCCGCCCGGTGGGTGACAGCCCCAGTCTCAGGGTCGGGCCGTCCTGCGAGGCCAGGCGCACCACCTCATCGCGCGCCTCCTCGACCGAACGCAGGATCTCGCGCGCACGTCGGTAAAAGAGTTGCCCTGCCTCGGTCAGTTGCAGCGTCCGCCCTTTGCGCAAGAACAGCGCACAGCCCAGTTCGAGTTCAAGCTCACGCAAGCGCTGGCTCAGCGGCGGCTGGGCCATGTGCAGCACGGCGGCCGCCCGGCTGACCTGCCCTTCCTCGGCAATCGTGCAGAAGTAACGCAAGCGCTTGAGATCCATACCGGCCACCTTGTATATCAAAAACAATCAATTAGAAATCAAAACGATATTTCACTCGAAGCTCTGGCAAGGATAGCATTTCGTATTCATATCAAAACAGCACACTTTAATCTCGAAGCGCCGCTTCCCCCGGGTCGCTCGGCATGCGCTGCGGCTGTACTGGACAAGGAATTGGCATGTTGGGACCGTGGATCAATAGTGCGGCACTGCTGGCAGGTGGTGGTCTGGGTGCGGCGCTGAGCCAGCGGGTACCGAAACGCGTGCGAGACGCCCTGCCGCTGAGCTGCGGCATCATCTCGGCCGCCGTCGGCGCGGTAATGATGAACAAGGCGCACACGATTCCAGCCATCTCGCTGGCCCTGCTCACCGGCGCCCTAATTGGCGAACTGCTGTTTCTGGAGCGCAGACTGGAACAGGCCATCGGCTGGCTGCAGCAGAAGGCGCAACGCTTCATTCCCACCGAAAGCAATGACCTCGGCGCCAACAGCTTCGTGCTCAAGTACGTCACGATCCTGGTGCTGTTCTGTGTCAGCGGCATGGGGATCTTCGGCGCGATGCACGAAGGCATGAGCGGCAATGCCAATATCCTGCTCACGAAATCGGTGCTGGACCTGTTCACCGCGGCCATCTTCGCCACCGAGCTGGGGTTCTCGGTCGTGCTGATCGCCGTGCCGCAGATCCTGATCCAGAGCGCACTGTTCTTCAGCGGCGCGCTGCTGATTCCGCTCATTTCGCCGACGATGCAGGCCGATTTTTCTGCCTGTGGCGGCATCATCATGCTGGCAACCGGCCTGCGGATCTGTGGCATCAAGATCTTCCCGATCGTCAACATGCTGCCCGCCCTCCTGCTGGTGATGCCCTTCTCGGCCCTGTGGCTGTATTGTCTGGGTTAGATCAGCCTGAAGAGCCGCGCCGGACAAGGCTTTTGAAGCCCCCTTCAGCAAGAGCCGCCAGCAGCTTGACGTCTGGCGGCGACTGCCTGAAGAAGCCCGCCGGATGCGGCTCTTCAAAGAGCACCTCTGCGCTTGCCGGACACATCCAATAAAAAAGCCTCCGGAACACGGAGGCTTTTTGCTTTACAAACACCCACCATCACGACGGGCATGGACAGGTCATCCAGCGTCAGACTTACTGCGTAAGGCTGACACCACTGAACACACTGGAGGTCGTGACCGAGCTGGTACCGAAGGTGCCGGACGAACCAGCCAAGCCGACGTAGACCTCGGTGGCCAGCGGCGTGGCCGTGAAATCCTTCGAAGGCTGGTCAACCCAGGTCAATCCATCATACGAGTAAGAAACCTGCATGACCTGGCCGGTGCGCTGCATCTTCATCCACAGCGGTGCTGCAGCCGTGGGCAGGCTGGGAACGTTCACAATGGCCGTGTTGCCGGCACTGCCACAGACGACATCGCGGAAGTTGGTGCGAAGGCTCTTGCTGCCCCGCAACATCATGCTGTAGTACAGCGAGCGCGGATTGGCGTCGTTGCGCAGCATGATGCCTGCCACGATGTTGCCACTGTTCAGCGTTGCCGGCACTTCCATCGATTCCAGTTGGGCGACCAGCGTGAAGTTGCCGCTCACCTTCTTGTACGCCAGCGTCAGGCCGTCACCCGCTCCTGCCAGCGAGCCAGCAGACACCAGGGTGTATTTGCCGGCACTGTAGGAAGCGCCCACCGTGACAGGCAACTCGGTCGTATCACGCAGGAAACCATACACGGCCGGGAAAGGTGTGCCGTTGGCGATGCCGGAATCCAGCGAACTCCACTCGGCCGGGCACACGTTGGTTGCCGGAGGAGCCGGCAGAATGGGGCCTGGCGCCGCTGCACCCGCTGGCGCATCAATCGCCAGCCTGCCTGCGCCGGCATTTGCATCGACGTGCGTGCGCAATGCTGCGGCCGATGGCGCCGGAGCATAAGCGTAAGTCGGCGTCCAGCCCAGCACGTTGGTGTAGGCGGCCAGCGTGAAGCCCTTCGTGGCTGCTTCCGATTGAGCGTCGGACCAGCGGGCATCAAGCGCAGCCTTGGCCGCAGCTTCAAGCTCGGTCGAGGCCGGTGTGCCGTTGAACCATGAGCCCACGTCCTTGAACTGGTAACCGTTCAGGTTGGAGATCACCCGGCTGGCGGAGGCCTTGCTACCGGTAATATCGAAAGCATTGGTCCCAGACAGAATGCGTGATTCCGCACCCATGCCGATGTAATACAACATCGGATAGACAGCGTCGTCAGTATTGCCGCTGTAGTAGTTGTTGTAGACGTGGATCTTGCCAAAGCGTGCACGCGGCGAGCGCTGGACGGAATCACGGTAGCGGTTGTAGCTGAAGGTCAGGCGATTGACGTCCCGCTCCTTGAAGCCATTCGAGTCGCCCGAACCACCGACCATGCTGGTCTTGTCGTGGTTCTTGAACTCGGTGTACGACACCGTTACATAGTCCGCGCCGTCTTCGATGTCGAGCAGGCCGTCGTGGCGCTGTACCGGCAGGGTCACGCCATTGATGGTCAGCACTTCCGTATCGAGGTTCTTGCCGTCGCTCAGCGTGCAGTGATCAATCCAGATCTGCTTCGCCGTGCCCAGCGAAATCGCGTCGTAGCGCGCATTCCACTCCGGATGGTCGCCATCCTGGTAGGCGGTCGCCAGATCGGTCGGCGCTTCGAATTCCATGTTGCGCACGATCACGTTGTTCACCGCACTGATCGCCAGATAACCGTCGATCAGCTTGGCATCCTTGCCCACGCCGATGATGCTTGTATTTGACGGCACCGGAAACTGGATCTGCGCTTTTTGCAGGTTCATGACCGTGGTGCGGCCAGACGACAGGTCGGCAATCTTTGCTTTCGTGGCAATCGCAGCCGCGTCACCCAAGGCCACCTTGGCGTCCAGATCTGCCATATAGGCCTTATCCAGACTCTGGATGTACAGATCCCAGTCCCACTTCGCTGCATTGGCCGACAGGCTGCGGTAGTACGCCAGATCGGCCTTGCTGCCATTGCCCAGATCGGTGCCGTAGATGCTGCCTGAGACGTAGATGATCTTCGGCTCGCTCTTGGCCGCCGTCTGATTCGTCAGATAGGTCGGACTGCTCGTATTGGCCAGCGCAGCCAGCAGTTCGGCGCGATTCGTCACCTTGTAGATATTCGTTGCTGGCGCCAGGGCGCCACCAGTCGTACCTGTCCCCTGGCTGGCCCAGCCACTGACTTCGCTGACTACGGCGATTGTGGGCTCCGGTGCAGTCGGAGTCGGCTCGCTGCTGCTACTGCCGCCGCCGCCACCGCCACAAGCGGATAGCAGCCCCGCCAGAGAAAGCGAAAGGACAACGGGCGCCAGACGATGCCTGGCCAGATCTGAAATTGACATGCTCTTCCTTTGTTTGAACTGCCGCTGTATTCAGGCTTGCACAGCAACCGGGTCAAGCGGCAAAGCAAGCACACCGCGGACGACTCACGCACGGCATATCAGCCTCGTCGATGACAGTCTTCTGCGACTGACCGGCCATCTGCTGTGTCATCGGGCAATGCGGCTCATGCCCGACTCCCTGGTGGCAGGAGCATAGGCACGCCATACCCTTCCGTCTTGTACAAAAACGACATTCACCACCACTGAATGTGCACGTCACGTTCCGGCTGACCAGCATCCGCCGCCACCCCCGAGGGCAGAGCTCTCCGCAAAGGCCCGTTTTTTTCTTCTAAAGAATGTTCATGCCAAATCCGAAATACCTTTCTGTACCTGATCGAAGGCCGAACGCAGATTCCGCCGCAGGTGTCGCCACACAAACCCGTTGTCGTCAGGAGGGGCCGGATGAATGCTTACCGTACGCTGAGAGGGCTGGCTTCAGCCGGTGTATTGCTGGTTTTGCTGGTCGGGGTTCTCGGGTTTTCCGGTGCTTCTCCGGCGCTGATGTCTGCCCTGGCAATCGCGGCGGCGCTGATCCTCGGCTATGCCGCGTATCTTGCCCAACGCAGCTTTCTCGCACCCCTGCAGCAGCTGGCGGAAGATCTGGGCCGATCTGCAGGGCAACATGACTTTGCTGCGCCCGCGGCACTGGCCGGCGACGGGGAGGCGGCACGACTTTCCGGATTGCATCGGGAGCTGGTCGGCTTTGTCGCGACCTCGCTTGGCGAGCTGCACGAGAATGCCGAGCGCTTGCTGGAGATAGCCGAGGAAGCCGGGGTTGCTTCGCGCCGCGTGACCCGCAACTCCCGCCTGCAGAGCGAAGCGGCGTCGAACATGGCGGCGGCGGTGGAGGAAATGAGCGTCAGCATTTCGATGGCAGCCGAGCAGGTTGCCACCGCCCGGGAGCATACCGGCCAGTCCGCCGAGATCGCGCGGGACAGTGCGACGGACATTCTGGCAACAGTGGACGGCATCACGCGGGTTTCCGGCTTCGTGACCGAGGCCACAGGGCATATCCGCAGCCTGAGCGATGACTGCGACAGCATTGCCGGCATGGCCGGGATGATCCGGGAAATTGCCGACCAGACCAATCTGCTGGCGCTCAATGCGGCCATCGAGGCGGCACGGGCCGGCGAGCAGGGGCGCGGCTTCGCGGTGGTGGCGGATGAAGTGCGCAAGCTGGCCGAGCGCACGACCCATGCCACGCAGGAGATTGGTTCGCTGGTGCAACGCATGCTGCAGCACGCTCACCATGCGGTGGATGGCATGGCGCAAACCGGCAAGGCGGTGGACGAAGGCGTGGTCAGTGCGCAGCGGGCGGGGAATTCGATGCAACGCATCCAGCATGAATGCAGCTCGGCGGCGAGTCTGGTGGCGGAAATCGCGTCCCTGATCCAGGAGCAGCGCGAGGCAAGCGGCGCGGTTGCCCGCAACATTGAACAGGTTGCCCAGATGAGCGAGCAGAACTCGCTTGCCACCAATTCAACCACTGATGCGCTGACGCGTCTGAGCACCCAGGGCCGGCAGATTGGCGACGTGGTCGGGCGCTTCAATCTCGGCTCGGCGGGCGGCGGACGTATCGTTCTGCGCCTGGCAGACATTCATGGCACGGACCATCCGGCCGTGCGGGCCGAACAGGTCATCGCGGAGTTGCTGCAGGAGCGCAGCAACGGACGCATCACGCTGAAGGTGCATGCCGAAGGTGCGCTGGGCACGGAAAAAGAGGTGTCCGAGCAGATCCGCGCCGGCAACATCGACATGATGCGAGTGAACATGTCCTCGCTGAACAAGGATTGCCCACTCACCGTGGTGCCCACCCTGCCCTTCCTGTTCCGCGACATCGAGCATCTGCACAAGGCCATGGATGGAGCGCCGGGCGACTCGATCCTCGCTGCGTGCGAGGCTGCCGGCCTGATCGGCCTGGCGTTCTACGACAGTGGCGCACGCTCGATCTACGCAACGAAACCGGTACGCAGCCTGGCCGACATGCACGAGATGAAACTGCGCGTGATGCAGTCCGATCTGTGGGTAGCCGTGGCGCGTGCGATGGGAGCCATCGCCACGCCGATGCCGATGGACGAGATCATCGCCGGCTTCAAGACCGGCCTGATCGACGGTGCGGAAAACAACATTCCAACCTTTGACAGCTACAAGCAGTACGAAGCCTTCAAGTATTTCTCGCACACCGAACACGCGATGGTGCCGGAGATCATCGTGTTCTCGAAAGCGCGCTGGCAGAAACTGAGTGCTGAAGATCAGCAGCTGATCCGCGCTGCAGCAAGGGATTCAGTGCCCCGCATGCGCGGATACTGGCAGGAGCGGGAGCAGAGCGCCCGCAAACGTGCGATGGATGCCGGTACGCAGTTCATCACGGATGTCGACAAAGCTGCGTTCCAGCGTGCGATGCCCAAAGTTTACGCCCAGTTCGTCACCAGCCCCGAGCAGAAGGCGCTGCTGCGCGCGATTCAGGAACTGCATTGAAGCCGGCAGCGGCACCCTGAACGCGCTTCCTGAATAGAACAGGGCAGAACAGACTCACCGCCAGCGTGCTGCCGGGGAAAGAATGCTGACGTACAGACTTGCGCGAGGCCGCGTCTGGCGTTGCTTCCGGAGCAACATGCCGCAAGAGGCTTTGGCAGCCTTACTCTCCGCCCACCATGCCTGAAGAAGCCCGCCACTGGCGTGGTTGCAGAGGCTGCCGGCCCACCAACAGCCAGTCCGCGCATTTGAGTCCGCACACCCATGCGCCAAGCGGCAAGGAGCCGTCCTCCTGTTTGCATGCCTGGCAGATTGAGAAATGAACTGAACAGCCCTCCCCCCGCAAGACAAATAAGCTCACGACGCTCGCGTAAGCCTCTCGCGACTCCAGGGCAGGCGACACCCCATTCCAGCTGATTTCTCATCAGTCGGCCTCGCACGGCCACGCAAGCACGAAACACTTTTTCTCACGGAATTCACCTTTGTTTTCAAGAGTTTCCGCGCTTTCACCTAGAGTTTTCCAGACGCAAGGCGTTTCCCTCTCCCCTTCCTCCTGGAAATTCAACAGAAAGATCTTGATGAAACTCACATGGCGATTTTCTGCCCTTACCCTTTTCACCCTCATCCTGTCATGGTCCGCAGCAGGCAATGCTGCCGTCAATCTGGTCGTATCCGATCAGCAGACACCCGATCATCCGGTTGTGCGCAGTCTGGAGTTTTTCGGCCAGCGGCTGACGCAAGCCACTCGCGGTGATCTCACCGTTACGGTAAAAGCCAGCGGCTCGACAGGCAGCGAGCAGGACGCGATACAGGCTTTGCAAAACGGCAACCAGGCCCTTGCCCGTCTCAATCTTGGCGCACTCAGCGAACAGTCATCTGCTGCCACCCTGGCCAGCCTGCCCTATCTGTTCCGCTCAAGCGACCATATGTGGAAAGTGCTCAAGGGAGACTTCGGCAAGCGCCTGGATCGGGAGCTGGAGCAGAAAGGCCTGATTCGCCTGGCGTATTTCGAAAGCGCTCCGCGCAATTTCTATTGCATGAAACCGATCCGCTCGCAGGCAGATTTTGCAGGTCGCAAGATCCGGGTCCTGCCGTCCCGCGTGTTTGAAGACCTGATCCGGAATCTGGGTGGCACACCTGTGCCTTTGCCCTTCAACAAGATCCCGGAAGCATTACGTGCCGGCGCACTGGATTGCGTGGATGGCGGCACCGTGAATTTCGTCGCGGCCGACCATCACAAGATCACCCCCTGGCTGATGCAGGACGAGCACCTGCTGCTGCCTGAAGTGCTTCTGATCTCGAAGAAAACCTGGAGCTCGCTGAGCACCGCACAGCAGAATGCCATCCGTCAAAGCGCACAAGAAGCAACAGCTCACATGACCAAGCTGTGGGCAGATCAGGAAAACAATGCGCTTGTAGCGGCAAAGAAGGCCGGCGTAAGCGTGATTCCTCGCGCACAAATCTCGATGACCGGCATCGAAGCGCAGGCAATCAAGACCTACAACAAGTACATCAAGAGTTCTCAGGATCTTGAAACGATTGTGCGGATCATGGCGGTAAAGTAATCGGGCCAACACAGCACTGACTCAAACCCCGCTCCCGTCAGGGAATCACCGCCGGCAAACCGCCCCTGACGGGCATCTTCGGGCTACATGCTTGAAGATGGCCGTCAAATAAGGCTTGCGAAGGACCTTGCCTGCAGAGCGTGATTAGACGCGGTTTGGCGGCAAGATGGAATACCCTGAAAGACATCCGTCGGTTTGTTCTCGGACCATGCTACAGACACACTTTCCGCCAGCATCGGCCCCACAAATTCCTGCATAGCAGCTCCTTTTGTGTGCGCCGGTTTTGATGCTCGTCAACCCCGCGTATTCATAATGCATTGCGCGAATTTAGCTAGGAAAGCCTGCCTCTCGATCTGGCACGGATTTCAAGCCATACGGGCCGCTGGAAACCCTGTTTTTCACCCTGACGAGGCCAACAAAAGATATGCTGTGCGCGCTTCATTAATTCGGGGAAAAAGCTGCGTCTGCCGTCTGCGCTGCATGCCCTGCCATTCCTTACAGGAGCTCGACAAGCATCATGCTGAACCGGACCATTCTTTCGCTGTGTGCCTGCCTGTGTGCGGCACTGCCAGGACTGCCCGCTCAGGCCGAAACCGGCCGCGTCATCGTCAAATACCGCAGCACATCGAACATCCAGGCCCTGTCGAACAACACCGACCGCAAGACCGCGCTGAGCATCCAGCTCGGCGTGAATGTCGTCGGCAGCGGGGAAATCATCTCGCGCATGCACGCCGTGCAGGCCGATGGCATCAGCTCCACCGATCTCGCGCTGAAGCTGATGGGCCGCGGCGACGTGGAATATGTCGAACTCGACCAGCTCCGCAAACCCTACTTTGTGCCAAACGACACCAACTTCGCCAGCCAGTGGTATCTGCAGACGACAGAAACCTCCGCCATCCGCGCCACCACAGCCTGGGACACCACGCTGGGCAGCAGCAGCGTGGTGGTCGCGGTGTTGGATACCGGCATACTGCCGAACCATCCGGATCTGCAGGGCAGCCTGCTGACGAGCAGCGGCAGCGTGTATGGCTACGATTTCGTAACGGACACCGCCATCTCTAATGATAGTGACGGGCGCGATGCCAACCCCTCCGATCCCGGTGACTGGGTCACGCTCGCTGAGTCGACCACTCCAGGCTCTTTTTATGGATGCACGGTAACAAACAGCAGCTGGCACGGTAGCCTCACCGCCGGCATCATCGGCGCCACGACCAACAACAGCGCCGGGGTAGCCGGCGTCGCCTCCGGAGCCAAGGTCCTCCCCGTGCGCGTCATGGGGAAGTGCGGCGGCTATGATTCTTACATCATGGCCGGAATGCTCTGGGCCGCAGGTGTCAGCCAGGCGGGAGTTCCTAACAACACTCATCCCGCCAAGGTGCTGAATCTCAGTCTGGGGGGCTCAGGTTCTTGTACAAACTCCTACAACGACGTGATCGCGCAAGTCAGCGCCAAAGGAGCATTGATCGTCGCGGCGAGCGGGAATGAGGATGCCGCGCCGGGCGTGCCAGCCAATTGCGCGGGAGTGCTGGCGGTCAGCGCTGTCAGCAATACCGGCAGCAAGGCTTTCTACAGCAATTACGGCAGCGCGGTCGGCATCTCGGCACCCGGTGGCAATCCCAACCTGGCAAAATCCATCTGCACCTTCCCGATCTATTCCACGCTCAATACTGGCAGCGAAGCACCCGATTCGAACGGCGACACCTATTCAACGCAAGCGAATTGCAAAATCGGCACCAGTTTCTCGGCGCCGCTGGTGTCGGGCGTCGCCGCCCTGATGTCGTCGGTGAATGCCTCGCTGACCCCTGCGCAACTGATCTCGCTGCTCAAATCCTCAGCGACCCCCTTTCCGGTCTCAGTTACGGGAGTCACGACGAGCTGCGCGGGCAAGGCCACAGGTATTGGCACAGAATGTCTGTGCACCACCAGCACCTGTGGCGCGGGAATGCTGAATGCCGCCGCCGCAGTCAGCGCAGCCCAGAGTTACACAGGATCGTCCAGCTCTTCGAGTTCCTCAAGCTCCAGTTCTTCGAGTTCTTCAAGCTCCAGCTCATCCAGTTCCTCCGGCTCTTCAAGCTCAAGCTCTTCGAGTTCTTCCGGCTCCGGTTCGTCCGGTGGTGGAGGCGGAGGCGGCGGAGGCGGCGGAGGTGCGATCGAGCTGTCCGACATGCTCGCACTGCTGCTCCTGGGATGCCTTGTCCATGCAGCGCGGCGTGACAGCCGCAGCCGTTGCCGCTGAGTAAATCAGCACAGGTTCACGGATGAAACAGTGAACAAGGTCCTGCCTCCCCGGCAGGACCTTCAGGGCGGGCCCAAACAATGGCGCCGGCCTCGGCGGTGTAACAGGAAGACTTTCCTGATGAGCGCACGCCTCAGGTCCACAGCCCTTGTCATGTGCTCTCAGAGACTGTCTGCGATGCGAACCCCTCCCCAGCCCTCCCCTTGACAGGGGAGGGAGGTATATTCGGCCCAGCTTGGGGTGCTCCTCCCCTGTCAAGGGGAGGTCGGGAGGGGTTGCTTTCCTGTTTTTCATGACGCAAGAAAGATCATGAACAGCCTCTCAGGCGACCTTGCTCGGCAGATGAATCCCAGCAAGCAGTGAATTTTCGGCAATCACCAGCTCGACGATATACCGCCGCATTGCGCTGAATACCTTACGCTGTCTTCAATAGTGTTGCGACACAGGGCTGCGTACAGCCGCTCGTGGCAAGCGTCTGCAGGCGATATGGCTGCAGATGCGCGCGGAATGCTGATCTCGGGCATGCCATGCTGGAAAGCGTGACGGAAAGCCACTTTCCGGACAACAACGAAAGAGCAGGCCCACACGCTGCCCCGTATTGCTCGATATGACATGACCGCGGGCAAGCACTTTTCACGTGAGGCCCCATAAAAAAAGCAAGCCGGTTCGTCTGGTTTCGAAATTGTGTGCGACCAGACATGCGCAATACGCTCTTCATCCACTGATGACGATACGGGCATTCATCCCGTCGACATCAAGACATATGCAGCATTCGCACATACGCGGCACATATTTCAGGTGAAGAGACAATGAAAAATAAACATAGACAATTTGCATGCCGGGCACTGATCCTGGCGACAGCAGCGGCAAGCACATCCATTTTTCTCGGCTGCGGCGGAGGAAGTGGCGGCAGCGGCACAACTTCAAACACGCAGGCAAGCACCCCGGCAGTCGACACCAACGCACCGAAGTCGCTGCAGGTACCAACCCTGGCCTTTGACGACACCAGCATCACGCTGGTATGGAAAAAGCCTGACAACTACGCCAATGTTGTGGATTACCGGGTCTATCAGGATGGCAAGCTGCTCGGTACGGCAAATGCCAACAACACGCAGTTTTCTCCAGCCAAGCCTTACATCGACCAGTTCTACGCGGACGATACGGCGGGCTTTCACGTCAAGGTGCAAGCACACAGCTACCTCGTCACCGGCCTGAAGCCCGATACCCGCTACAGTTTCACCGTGCGCGCGGTTTACAGTAACGGCTCGGAGTCAGGCGACAGCGCCGCGATTACGGCCAAAACTGCATCGGCCTTCATCAACATCACGGATATCTCGAAGATCGCCACCGCAGGCGAAACCAGCGACGCAACGATCACGGCTGCCAACACCACGGCAATCCAGACAGCCATCGACAGCTGCGCGGCCAGCTCCACCAGCGCCTACGGCTGCAAGGTGCTCGTGCCGGCCGGGGTTTACATGACAGGCGCCCTCTTCCTCAAGAGCAACATGACGCTGGAAATCGCCGCGGGCGCCGCGCTGAAGGCTTCACCGAACACCGCTGACTTTCCCATCGCCAAGGGTTACCAGCTTTACAGCTACAACTCGTCCGGCGCTTCGGTTGATGACCGCCGCGCACCATCGCTGCTCAACCTGCTCACCGCAGACCATCTGAATGGCAGCGTCGTCGGCCTGCGCGCAGGCTACGACGATACCCGCGAAGCATTCACGAACGTCCTCGTCGTTGGCAAAGGCCGTCTGGACGGGAACGGCTGGATACGCTCCAGCACTGATCTCGTCTCGGAGGCCGGCGCTTCGCTTGCACAGTTCAAGAACTCCAGTTCCAGCACCTGGAACACCCAGGGGGTTCTGGTCAAGAATCAGGTCGCCGCAGGCGTTGCCGAAACCCCTGCCATGAATGCGGCAGACGCCTACAGCTATCGTCGCTCCAGCCTCACAACCTTCCGCGGGGTGAAGAATATCTATGTTGGCGAGCTCACGCTGACCAATCCCGGCAACCACGGCGTCATGTTTCTGGAAAGCCAGAATATCGTCATGGCGGGAACGAGCTCGCAGACCTTTGACGTGAATAACGGTGACGGCGTCGAATTCGGCAACAGTGACAACATGATGGCCTTCAACAATTTCTTTGATACGGGCGACGACAACGTCAATTTCGCAGCCGGCCAGGGCGCCGATTACGAAGGAGCCAATCCGTCACAAAACGGCTGGATTTTCAACAATTACATGCGCGAAGGGCACGGCATGCTCGCTCTGGGCAGCCACACCGCCGCCTGGATTCAGGACATCCTGTGTGAAGACAATGTTGCCTACCTTACCGACAACGGCTTGCGCCTGAAAACCAATCCCTACAACGGCGGCGGCGCGCGACGCATCACCTTCCGTGACAATGCGATGCGCAGCGTCGGCGCTCAGGGCAACACCAGCATCGCTGGCGGCAAGAGTTTCACCGATGCGGGCAACAACGGTCAGGCATTCATCTTCACCGTCGGCTACAGCGCAACAAGCAACACCGTCAATTTCGACAAGTCAGCCAAGCCGGCACAGTTCCTCGACATCACGGTGCGCAATGTCTCGCTCGACAACATCAGCACCGCCAAGGGCAACGAAGCAATTCACATGGATTCCTACGACGGCAAATCTTCAGACATGACTTATGCGGAAACCTTCCATACCGGCTTCGTGTTCGACAACGTCAGAATCAAGGATGCCAAACCAACCAGCATCGCACGCATGAAGAACAGCACGTTCTCCAACTTCAGCGTCACACTCTCCGGCGCCACCGCACCGGCCAGTTGGTGGGTTTTCTCGGCGACCAATCCCGGCATTAGCTTTGACACAAAAACAGTGACGCCAAGCCCGTCGCCGCTGCCACAGTAGGCAGCAAACAGCACGATGACGTCAGCCTGCCGGCCCTGAGGGGCCGGCATTTATTTTTTAGAGCAAATCTATCGCTACAAAACATATCAATAGCCAGCAGCAATCATGTTCATGGAGGCAATTCAATAGCCGATGCGCGCAGCACCCTCTAAGCTTTGAATCCAGCACGATCCCGAAGCACATCACCAAGGAGGAAAGCACTCATGAGCAGCGAAGCTAAATGTCCCTTCGGCCACGGCAGCCGTACCAGCGCGAATCACCAGTCCAACCGCGACTGGTGGCCGAACCAGCTCAATCTGGGCATCCTGCATCAGCACGCGCCAGCCTCGAATCCGCTTGGTGCCGATTTCGACTATGCCGAGGAATTCAGGAAGCTGGATCTGGCCGCGGTGAAGCAGGATCTCACCGCACTCATGACGACTTCGCAGGACTGGTGGCCAGCGGACTGGGGACATTATGGCGGCCTCTTCATCCGCATGGCCTGGCACAGCGCAGGCACCTATCGCACGGCTGACGGGCGCGGTGGCGCGGGCACCGGCAACCAGCGTTTTGCCCCGGTCAACAGCTGGCCGGACAACGGCAACCTCGACAAGGCACGGCGCCTGCTGTGGCCGATCAAGCAGAAGTACGGCAACAAGCTGTCCTGGGCTGATCTGATGATCCTCGCCGGCAACGTGGCGCTGGAGTCCATGGGCTTCAAGACCTTCGGTTTTGGTGGCGGCCGTGCCGACATCTGGCAACCCGAGGAAGACATCTACTGGGGCGCCGAGAAGGAATGGCTCGCCACCTCGGACAAACCCAACAGCCGTTACTCCGGCAAGCGCGATCTGGAGAATCCGCTGGCTGCGGTGCAGATGGGGCTGATCTACGTGAACCCGGAAGGCCCGGACGGCAATCCGGACCCGGTGGCTTCCGGCCGCGACGTGCGCGAGACCTTCGCCCGCATGGCGATGAATGATGAAGAGACTGTCGCGCTGGTCGCCGGCGGCCACACCTTCGGCAAGGCGCATGGCGCGGGCGACCCGAAGCTGGTCGGGCCCGAACCCGAGGCCGCACCGATCGAGGAACAGGGCCTGGGCTGGATCAACAAGCTGGGCACGGGCAAGGGTGTGCACACCACCACATCCGGCATCGAAGGCGCGTGGAAGCCGAACCCGACAACCTGGGACAACGGCTACTTCGACATGCTTTTCGGTTACGAATGGGCGCTGACGAAGAGCCCCTCGGGTGCCCACCAGTGGTACGCCAAGGACTGCAAGCCGGAACACCTGATCCCGGATGCGCACGACCCGGCGAAGAAGCATCCACCGATGATGACCACGGCAGATCTGTCGCTGCGCTTTGACCCGATCTACGAAAAGATCTCGCGCCGCTTCCACAAGGACCCGGCAGCATTTGCGGACGCCTTCGCACGCGCCTGGTTCAAGCTGACTCACCGCGACATGGGGCCCAGGGCGCTCTACCTCGGACCGGACGTGCCGGCCGAAGAGCTGATCTGGCAAGACCCCATACCGGCAGTGGATCACGCGCTGATCGATGCAAAGGATATTGCCGGGCTCAAGGCTTCGATCCTGGATTCGAACCTCAGCGTGGCCGAACTGGTCAGTACCGCCTGGGCTTCGGCCTCCAGCTTCCGTGGTTCGGACAAGCGTGGCGGCGCCAATGGCGCGCGCATCCGCCTCGCACCGCAAAAGGACTGGGAAGTAAACCAGCCTGAGCAGCTGGGCAAGGTCCTGAGCGTGCTCGAAGTCATCCAGCAGGCCTTCAATGCGGCGCAGGCGGAGGGCAAGCGGGTGTCATTGGCCGACTTGATCGTGCTCGCCGGTGGCGTGGGCGTAGAAAGGGCTGCCAAGGCTGCCGGCTTTGCGCTGGAGCTGCCTTTCACGCCCGGCCGCATGGATGCCTCCCAAGCCCAGACTGACGTGGACTCCTTCGCGCCGCTGGAACCGCAAGCCGACGGCTTCCGCAATTATCAGAAAGCGCAGTACCGCATGCCGGCCGAAGAGCTGCTGGTCGACAAAGCCCAGTTGCTGACGCTCTCCGCACCGGAGATGGCGGTGCTGGTCGGCGGCCTGCGTGCCCTCGGCGCCAACTACGGTGCATCCAGGGATGGCGTATTCACCCAGCGGGCCGGTCAGATGACGAATGATTTCTTCGTCAATCTGCTCGATATGGGCACCGTGTGGCGGCCGGTGGATGAAGCGGCGCAGCGTTTTGAAGGGCGCGACCGCAGCACGGGCGCCGTGAAGTGGACCGCCAGCCGGGTTGATCTGGTGTTTGGCTCGAACTCGCAGTTGCGGGCGCTGGCCGAGGTGTACGCACAGGATGACGCGAAGGAAAAATTCGTACGCGATTTCGCTGCCGCCTGGGTGAAGGTGATGAATCTGGACCGCTTCGATCTGAAGCAAGCCTGAGCAAACCGGAGATCATCGGAAGCTCCGGGTGCTGCCCAGTAGAAAGCCCGCCGATTGGCGGGTTTTCTTTTTTAACATCTCTGAAGAGCCGCATCCAGAAAGGATCTTCAGCATGCCTTGGCGCTCAGGCCTTCTGGACAATGGTCTGCAGGCACATGGCCTGCAGAGCCCCGCCAGAAGCGGGTCTTCAGCTTACTGCAGGGGTGTGAAATCGTATCCCTTGTCACGCACGCTCAGTGTGCCGATGGCTGAACCCGGCAGGTGAAAGCCCGCGACCAGCGCGTTTTCGGCAATCGCCAGCTCGGCGATGCGGCGGCGCGTGGCACGCGCCTCTTCAGCATTCATGTCGAAGCTCACCGCCCAGTCCGGATTGCGCACGAACATGGCGACATTGGTGGTGTCCGCCCAGTACAGCAGTTTCTTCGCACCGCCTTCGATCATGAACACGGTATGCCCCGGCGTGTGGCCGAAGGCGGCAATCGAGCGCACGCCCGGCAGCACCTCCTTGCCCGGCTCGAAGCGGATCACCTTGTCAGCCATCGGCGTGAACACACGGCGGGCGGTGTTCAGGCCGCCACGCGAAGCTTCAGGGGTAGCGGCATAGCGAGCCTCATCCATCCACCAGTTCCATTCAGGATTGGGCACATAGATCTTCGCATTCGGGAATGCCACTGCGCCGGCCTTGTTGCGCAGGCCATTGATGTGATCTCCGTGGAAATGCGAAATCACGACCGCAGTGATCGACTGGGGATCAATGCCGGCCTTGAGCATGTTTTCCAGCAACTTGCCCGCACTGGCCCCGCCAAACTCGCCATTACCGGTATCGAAGAGCACGCGCTGCCCGCCGATATCCACCACCGGCGTGGTGTAGGGCACTTCGAGCTTGTCGGTAGGCTGGCCGGCGGCTTTCAGATCGGCCTGCACGTCGGCAAGTGCTGCGTTGCGCACGAAGTTTGCGTCGAGCACGCGAGAACCGGCTCCGTCACGCAGCATGGTGACCTTGACCGAGCCCAGCTCGACCCGCGTCACCCCTTCTGCCACGACGGTGGTGCGCGGCGCGTTCGTCGCACAACCAGAAAGGGCAGCCCCTGCCGCAGCAAGCCCCAGCACGACCCACTTCGCAAGATTCTTTCCATACATCAGACTCATCTCATGCACTCCTCAAAAGGGTTGATCGAACCTGGCGGCCGGGCCCGGCAACACAGGCTGCCGCCGCAAGTGTAAGTGCTGTTTACAGCCCCCACCACCAATCTTCGCCATTGAGGCGGACAATCATCCTGCGCTCTTTCCCGCACGCAGCATGGCCCCTCCACAGCTCGGACTTGCCCTGCAGGACACTCATTGGCGGAGAGGACTGGCAGCAAAAGGCCACCCCGAGAGGTGGCCGAGAGCCAGAGCCAGCCATGGCCGGCGATGGATTACAAGGTTCAGAAGAGGCTGTTATTGGTCAGCGGAAAAGCTACCGTATCGCTGCTAGCCCAGTTGGCTGGATTGGCAACCAGGGCACGCAATGCAGCCAGATCGCTGGCGCTCAGCGCGCCACTGTAGCGGGCGTTGTCGATCAGCAGCGAAATGTACGCACTGGCGGGCGCCAAGGCAGTCTGCAAAGTGACATCCATCGGGCCTGCCGCACCGCCGATATTGATGGCGGCAAGATAGCGGTCAACCGTCAGACTCCCGGCGGCGCCTGCTGCCAAGCCGTCGATGCTGCCCTGAAAAGCGAAGATGGTTTCGCTGCTGGTACTGATGCCGCCATCCTTGCCCAGCACACTGCCCTTGTCGGCGATCAGGGGCTGAGCATCGGTCTGAATGGTCACGATGGTAGCCGCCGGGTAAGCCTTGTCAGCCACCCACTGGAAGGCCGACTCATTGGTTGCAGCAAGGCTGTCACGATCGCTGAAGAAGATGGTCGTGCCGGCATTGATCCCTTTCATGAGGATGAAAGCGAAGGCATCAGTTGCATCGGCGTTGGCACCCACAAACAGGATGTCGCCAGCAGCCAGCGTGGTCGGAATCGACGATGCCGCCGTGGTGAAATTCAGTCGTGTCGTGACGTTCCAACCAACGAAAGGATTGCCCGCAAGATCGGTGAGCGCAGTGCCGTCCACCAGCAGATGGTAAGCGCTGCCAGGCCTCAAATCGGCACTCGGGTTGATATCGACCGTGTTGCCACTGATGGTGACCTGGGTGATATCGCTGGCCTTGATCACCCGTACATCGTCGCTGCCATTGCTGAGGGTGAAGTTGCCGGAACCAGCGGCAACGGCTTCGTTGAAGCTAAGTACGACGCGGCTGCCAGTCACATTCAGGGCATCGTCACCCGGTGTGGCAGACACCAGCTGCGGCACCGTGATGTCATTCACCGTGGTGAAACTCAGACTGCCCGCGCCATTGGCCTTGCCACCGGCATCTTTGACCAGACCGGCCGCAAAGCGCACGGTGTAGGTGCTGCCGGGTTTCAGGTCAGTGGCAGGATTGATCACCACACTGCTGTTGCTGAAACTGATCTGGGTGCTGTCGGTGATGGCGATGCTGCGCTTGTCGCCCGCGCCATTGTCCAATTCGATACTGCCGCTGCCGGCGGTAATGACACTGCCGAAGTTAAGATAGAGATTGCTGCCCACGCCCACCGCAGTGGCAGCGCGGGTCGGGGTGTACACCCACAGTTGTTCGCCGCTGGTGCCGCCCGAGCCGAGCTCGTTAGTGACATACATGTTGAGATCGGCATCGAAGGTGACGCCTTCATGCTGTGCGGCGACTTCGATGCCCAGCTTGCTGTAGATCTTGCCCGCGCGATCCATCTTGAGCAGGCGGCCCGACTCCTGGCTCAGCACGATCAGGTGCTCGCGGTCGGCAGCACTTGCCGGCAGCACGTTGGCCAGCACAGAAATGTCGCCAAAATCGGCGACGTTGTCGGCCAGTGCGGGGCTGAAAAGATTGCTCGAATCCGTGGTGGTGGGCGAGCCATTGGTGGCCGTGCCAGCAGCAAAATCGATGCCGCTCTGGAAGATGCCGAGTGGCGTCTTTTCCTTCACGAAGATGAAGCCATTGCTAACCGGGTCGTAGCTCACCCCTTCCAGACCAACATTGCCAATGGTAGTACCCAGCTTGACGGTTTTCGCATTGGCCGGGTCCAGGGTCGTACCTCCCGTGTAGGTAAAGCGGGTTGCCTGGCGATAACGCTCTTCGACCATCACGAACTGCCCGCCGCCAAGATAGGCAATGCCTTCCGTATCGTAGTAATAGGTACCTTGGGGTTTGGTGGCATCTGCCGGCAGCGTCATGGTGTCGATCAGCGCGCCAGTCTTGCCAATCTGGGTGACGGACGTACCGTTGTCGCCCACGATGAACAGGGTGTCCGTATCCTTGTTCCAGGTGATGGCAGAAACTTCCGAGGCCAGCAGATTGCTGCCCGACCCCACCGGCAGATTGTATTTGCCCACCAGCGTGTAGTTGGCGAGATCCAGGCTCTCGCCCGGCGCGATGAAGGACAAAGTCGGAGCAGCAAGTTCGCTGGTGACCGGCGTTGTCGCATTGCTGTTGCCACTATCACCACCGCCTCCTCCGCCGCCTCCGCAAGCAGCCAGGGTTAGCGTGCCAATCAGAGCCAACGACCAGGCCAGTGGCCTCAGGGTGAGCTGCTTCATCGTGTCTGTTCTTTCTCTTGGTTTTGTGAAATGCGTGAGGCTATGGTGCAAACTTGAACCTGCAGTGACGCTTTTGTGACAAATGAAAGACTGGGAGATGCTGCATTTGAAGTGGACTCCAGCCGATATTGCGCACACCGGTTAGATGCCGCGTGCAGCAGGGCGATCACACCAAAATATCCGGGGAGACGGAACATGAAACGTTTTGCATGCGCTGGCCTGCTGCTCTTTCCTCTGCTGGCACTGGCCGTGAAGGGCGAACGCTTTCCGGCCGAAGCCAGGACTGTCACCGACGAGCCGGCGTATTCGGTACTGCAGCTCACCACGCATGCTGCCGACGATGCCGGCCTCTACTTCACCAACGAGGCGTTTTCGCCGGCCGACAATCTGCTGGTCTTCACCTCGAAACGTAACGGCAGCTGGAATCTCTACGGCATTGATCTGACGAGCCACGCGATCATCCAGCTCACGGATTCCAGACGCATTTCCGGCACTGGCGCGGTGGTGGCACCCGGCTCCCGCGAGGTGTTCTACAAGGAGGGAAGCCAGATCAAGGCGCTGAGCCTCGTTACCCTGGCTGAACGCGTGCTGACCGACCTGCCCAGGGGCTTCATCATCTCGGCAGCCGTAACGGCTTCGCCGGACGGCAAGGTTGTGGCGCTGTCCCAGGTGGAGGACATTCCGATCACCACGAAGACGGATGTGATCTATTCCGACATGGACGAGCGCTTCGAGAAACGGCCCTTCAGCCAGATATTCACCGGCAATGGCAATGGCACGGACTGGCACATGGTGGCCGGGCAGCAGAAATGGATCAGCCATGTACTGCTTGGCCCGCAAACGCCTTACCCCCTGCTCTACTGCCACGAGGGGCGCTGGAATCGCGTGGAGCAGCGCATGTGGCTGATCAGTCGCGACGACACAGGCAAGCGCAAGTTGCGCGAAGAAGAGACGCCGGAGCTGTCCATTGGCCACGAATACTTCTTCCCGGATGGCGTGCGTGTGGGCTACCACGGAAACTACGCGGCGCCAGACAAACGCAGCTTCATCGGTGTGGCCGACATCCGTGACGGCTCGTACAGGGAATACGTGACGCCTGCCGGCAACATGCACACCCATGCCAATGCCCAAGGCACGCTGTTTGTGGGCGACGGCAGCCCGCGTGCGCCTTTCATCAACGTGTATGCGCTGCACGAGGGCAAGCTGGAGGGCGGCCCGCTGTTCCGCCACGACGGATCCTGGGCAAAACAGGAATGGCATCCACACCCGCGCTTCCTGCCCGACGGCAAACAGGTGGTATTCACCAGCAATCGCGGCGGCGATGGCAATGTCTATCTGCTGAAGCTGAAGTGATGCGCGACGGCTTGCCGGAGAGCCGCATCTGGCGGCCCTCTTGCGGCAGGATGCCTGAAGACGCCCGCGGCAAGCGGGTGTCGGAGCAGCGCTCTCGCCACACCTCCAGGCTGACACCGGTGTGCGCGTCAGCTAGGCTGAACTCACTCCATCCGCTCCGGAGGCCGCCATGCGCCCTGCCCGTCTCGACGATTCCGCTGCAAACGCCGCGCTGGAAGCGCTGAATCTGCGCATCGCCACAGCGTGGGCACTGCAGGATGGCAAGCTGCAGAAGACGTTCCGTTTCAAGGATTTCCGTACGGCATTCGCGTTCATGACCCGCGTGGCCGACAGTGCCGAATCACTGAACCATCACCCTGAATGGCACAACACCTACAACCGGGTACAGGTAGCACTCAGCACCCACGATGCAGGTGGCCTCACCACGCTGGATTTCGATCTGGCCGAGGCCATGGAAGCCGCCGCCGCAGAATACGCAGCAAAGACCTGAACTGCGCGGGGCTGTGCGCTCAGGCGCGTCTCAGGGAAACATCAAGCGCGTCGATGACACCGGCCCAGTCCGCATCGGCAGACAGTTCATTCTGCAGCAACGCGCGCTGCGAGGAGCTCCAGAACGGCGCATCCTGCAGCCGGATGGCCGTGTCCAGCGGGGCATGCGCGGCGATGAAGGCTGCTACGGCGGCATCATCCGCAGCCAGCCCGAGTTGCGCAAACAGGGCGTTCATTGAGTGTACGGGCGCTTCCATCCTGAGCCTCCTTGCCGGGAACGACTCTTCATTCTAGGCCGTAGTGTGCCGCAGAACACCAGGCTCGCACCCATGAAAAAGCCCGCCTGGCAGGCGGGCGGGCTTTGGGGAGCCGTTGATTCAGGCTTATTTGCCGTCGCCGGTCAGCAGCGGAATACTGCCTTCGGATTGCGCACCGAGCAGACCGCTACGGCTGTAGATGCCGAGCTTCTGGCGCGTATCGCTGATGTCCAGATTGCGCATGGTCAGCTGGCCGATGCGGTCGGCCGGAGTGAAGGCGGCGTCTTCGACCTTCTCCATCGACAGGCGCTCCGGCGCGTAGGTCAGGTTCGGGCTCTCGGTATTCATGATCGAGTAGTCGTTGCCGCGACGCAGTTCCAGCGTGACTTCGCCGGTGATGGCGCGGGCTACCCAGCGCTGGGCAGTTTCGCGCAGCATCAGGCATTGCGGGTCGAACCAGCGACCCTGGTACAGCAGACGGCCGAGCTTCATGCCGTTCATGCGGTACTGCTCGATGGTGTCTTCGTTGTGGATGCCGGTCACCAGACGCTCGTAAGCGATGTGCAGCAGCGCCATGCCCGGGGCTTCGTAGATGCCGCGGCTCTTGGCTTCGATGATGCGGTTCTCGATCTGGTCGCACATGCCCAGGCCGTGACGACCACCGATGATGTTGGCTTCGTTGAACAGCTCGACCGCGTTGGCGAAGGTGCGGCCGTTCAGAGCCACCGGCACGCCTTCTTCGAAACGCACGCTCACCGTCTCGGACTTGACGACCACGTCATCGCGCCAGAAAGCCACGCCCATGATCGGCTTGACGATCTGCATGCCGGCGTTCAGGAATTCCAGATCCTTGGCTTCGTGGGTCGCGCCGAGCATGTTGGAGTCGGTCGAATAGGCCTTCTCCACGCTCATCTTGTAGTCGAAGCCGTTGGCAATGAGGTACTCGCTCATTTCCTTGCGGCCACCAAGCTCGTCAATGAATTGCTGGTCCAGCCAGGGCTTGTAGATCTTCAGCGCCGGATTGGCCAGCAGACCGTAGCGGTAGAAACGCTCGATGTCGTTGCCCTTGTAGGTCGAGCCGTCGCCCCAGATGTTGACGCCGTCTTCCTTCATCGCCACCACCAGCGCGGTGCCGGTCACGGCGCGGCCCAACGGGGTGGTGTTGAAGTAGGTCGCGCCGCCGCTCTTGATGTGGAAAGCGCCGGCCTGGATGGCCGCAATGCCTTCGGCCACCAGCTGCGGGCGGCAATCGATCAGGCGGGCGATCTCGGCGCCGTAGGCCTTGGCCTTGCGCGGGATTTCTTCGTAGTCGGATTCATCCGGCTGACCGAGGTTGGCGGTGTAGGCACAAGGCACGGCGCCCTTGCCGCGCATCCAGTGCACTGCAGCGGAGGTATCAAGGCCGCCGGAGAAGGCGATGCCGACGCGCTCGCCGGCGGGAATTTTCTGGAGAATGGTTGCGGTCACGGCAGACGTCTCAGGCAGGATCAAATTAGTCCGCCATTGTAGCGCTTCCGTGCCATCCCCGGCCACCGCATCTGAGCGCGCCGGCATTCACTATGCCAGCCCCATGCCCGCCAAGCCGCATGCAGCGGCCTTGTCACGGCATGCAGGCGGAAGAGGCCCGCTGGATGCAGCTCGCGGGGAAGCACAATGAAAAACGCACGCCGGGTCACGGCGTGCGTCGTGTTGCGACCGGGGCGGCAGAGCGCCCCGCAAACAGCCTTACTCGCGCTCGAAAGCGCCCAGATCCGGTGCCGTGCCCTTGTAGGCGATACCGACATTGACACCCTTGTTGATCAGCTTGCTGCCGGAAGACAGGCGGAACAGGCTGTTGTTCGGCAAGCTGCCATCCGCGTTGCGCGCAGCCGTCGCCAGGCTGGTATCCAGGCTGGCGAAATCCGAACTGGCCGTCGCAATGCTGTTCCAGGTGTTGTTGGTCGAGGTGGCATTGGCGATCACGTCTGCGCTGGTGCCGGACAGGGAGGCATTGTTGCGCAGGATGTTCTTCTCGCCCGAGGCCAGCGTACCGCCCCAGCTGAAGTTGATCTTGTTCTTGTAGCCGGTGTTGTTGTAGAGCGTCACGCCACCCGTGTTGTTGTTCTGGTCGAAGCCCTTGCCGGGGTGACCAAACGCCACCGAGTTGCTGATCTTGTTGCGTTGCACCGCACCGTTGCCGCCCAGTTTGAAGCCGTTGCCGTTGCCAGCGAAAGCGCTGTCGCTCCACAGGTTGATACCGTTGTTGAAGGCCCAGCTCTTCTCGATGGTCACGGCCTGCGGGCTGTCGAAGGTGTCGAAGCCGTCATCCGAATTGTTCCAGGCTCGGCAGCCGTAGAAGAAGTTGCCGGCGCCCTGGGTCTGCTTGGAGGCGAAGCCGTCGGCCATGCTGCCGTTTTTCTTCGGATCGTAGTTGTTGTAGGCGTCGACGTTGATCACCTTGGTGTAGGAGCCGCCCTTGTTGATTTCGAGACCGCTGTTGCGGTTGTTGTAGAAGGCGACGTTCTCGAAGGTGTTGTAGGCCCCGGTGACGTAAGTGCCCTGATAACCCGCCCGCGTCACGGCGATACCCTTGAAGTACCAGTAGCTGCCGGTCAGGTAGAAACCATAGGAATCCTGCACCCAGGCGCCCGTCGGGAAAGAGAAGTCGATCACGGCGCGACCGCAGTTGGCCGCCACCATGTAGATCTTCGCGCTGGCCGTGCCGGACTTGGAGAGCGTGATGGTGTTCTTCGCCCCTGCGGTATAAGGCACGGTGTAGGTGCCCGGCTGCAGCAGGATCATCTGGCCGGCTGTCACCTTGGACAGCGCCGCAGTCAGACTCATTGACGCCGAAAAGCTGGTGCCAGCGCCACTGGCTGAACCGGTCGGCGTGACGTAATAGACCTTGGATGCCGTCAGGTTGCTGGTTTCAGTGCCACAGCCCGTTACATAGGGGTCGCCACCGGAAGAAGAGCTGCTGGAACTCGACGAACTGCTGGATGAAGAGCTTGACGAAGAGCTGCTCGACGAAGACGAACTGCTGGAACTGGACGAAGACGACGAACTGCTGCTGGAGCTGGAAGAAGATGAAGAGCTCGACGAACTGCTGGAACTGCTCACTTCCGGCCCCACGGAACACCAGGCGGAAGTGGTGAAAGTGTTCGCAGGAAACGCGGACAACGCGCAGGTGAAATTACCGGTCAGATTGGCATAAACAAAGCTGCCGGCTTTGCCCAGCGCCACTTTGTGGGTGCCGGTCATGCTGCATGTACCGCCGACCTGGGCGCACTTCGTGTAGCCGGAAGGATAGTCGGTTGCTGCCTGGGCATTGGCAAACAGCAACAAGGCGGCCAGCCCGCCGATAAATCTGCTTTTCATGGATTTGTCTCCTGATCGTGATGGCGATAGGCACATGTGCTTCGCCTTCTTTTCGTTTATTTCTGCAGCACATAGCCGCCACGCGTAGGATAAAAACCTACAAGCAATATGGCAACATTTGGTCAAAATAGGTAATTAATGAAGCCCTGTCAAGAAACTGAACTATCACTTTCGTAATACATTCAGGACGGGCACACCCGGTTTTCAAGGGAACCGGGGTTTCTTCCAGCGCGGATCATGACTATCCGCGCACCGCCGGCGCAGGGCTGCGAAACGGTCTTCGGCGCGCCCGGAGCTCATACCTCCCGGACAAAGCCCCTTGCCGACAGGGCGACCAGGTTACAGCAGTGGCTCGACCGAGGCAGGCAGATCAACACAGGCTTCGATCCGCTTCTGGGCGTCCACACGGCTGAAGGACAAGCGGGCCAGCACGGCAGGATCCAGCAGGACGCTGATTTTTTCGGGGTCATCCCCCTCCAGCAGCCCCTGGGTCACGACGCAGGACAGATTGACGATGGCGGCCAGCGGCCCTGCTTCGGGCGCCAGAGGCTCGGCACACCAGCGCAGGGCATTCTGGATGGTGGAGGGGAAATTCCAGCGCCGGGCCAGTTCGGCACCGACCTCGCAGTGATTCAGCCCGAGCAGGGCGCGCTCCTGCTCAAACAGAGCCTTGCTGCAGGCTGCAGCGCTGCTGTCGAGCCGGGCGGC
This sequence comes from Uliginosibacterium sp. 31-16, assembly GCF_030730865.1. Classification (GTDB taxonomy): domain Bacteria; phylum Pseudomonadota; class Gammaproteobacteria; order Burkholderiales; family Rhodocyclaceae; genus Uliginosibacterium. The sequence continues at coordinate 282,244 of NZ_JAVALZ010000002.1, forward strand.
AACATCCGGCAGGCCCAGATGGATGATGATCTGTCCCAGGCGGGCCATGAGCCCAGCGGTATAGGCGAATTCCCGGTTGACACCCTGATGTTTGCCCAGTTGCCTTGCCACGCCAGCGCAGATCATCGACTGGCGCCAGAAGGACGGCATGTCCAGCCCTTCGACGCTGGCGAAAGCGCGCGAGATGCCGGAGGCGATGACCAGCGAGCGCAAAGCCACGAGGCCGATCATGGTGACCGCCTGATCAATCGCACCGATCCGCTTGCTGGCACCGAAAGCGCTGGAGTTGGCCATGGCCAGCACGCGCACGGAGAGCGACTGATCGAGCTTGACCTGAGCCACGAGCGAGCCGATGTCGACATCCTCCTTGCACAGGGAGGCGATCAGATCCTGCACCACCCGCGGCATGCTGGGAATGCGTGGCAGATCGGCAAAGAGTTTTTCCAGGGCACTCATAGACTGCGACTTTGGGGATGTTGATCCGGCAGGCGCATAGTGTATACCCACCCCTCTTGCGATGAAGCCTCATGTGCCGCGAACGCGCTTGCGCACGGCAGACGGCATGAGCACGACACCGGTTGCGCGAAAGGGAGGCGCTGCTTTACGCCACCGCCCTGCCCCCCGACATCCACCTGCCTGCACAACCGCATCCGGCGGACATCTTCAGGCAGGCAAGCCGGCGAGGCAGGATGGGCGAAGCTGTCCCGGCAGACCGGCTGAAGAGCCGCGCCAGACGCGGCTCTTCAGGCATCTCAATGCTGATGCCCGTGTTCGCCGTGCACATGCTCGTGGGCAATTTCCTCGGCGCTGGCCTCGCGCACGTCCAGCACTTTCACGGCACAGCGCAGGGCCTTGCCCGCCAGCGGGTGATTGCCGTCGAGCATCACGACCGGGCCTTTGATCTTAGTGACGAAGAAATAGCGCGCTTCACCGGCGTGATCGAGACGCTGGATCTGCCCACCCACCTTCACGCCGGCGGGAAATTCGCTCTTCGGCATGGTCTGCACCAGCGCCTCATCGTAGGCACCGAAAGCATCCTCGACGCTCAGCGCCAGGCTCGTTGCAAAGCCGGGTTCCTGTCCTTCCAGCGCCTCTTCGAGCTTGGGGAAAATGCTGTCGTAACCGCCGTGCAGGTAGGAAAAAGGCTTCTTGCCTTCGTCGATCAGCAGACCTTTTTCATCGCTCACTTTGAGGCTGATGGTGACGGCCGTGTTGCGGGTAATTTTCATGGGTAAAACCTGTTGAAAGGGGTGAGTGGGAGAGTACGACGCGCCATTTTCCACGAACGCGCGCGGCAGGGGAAATCCCGGCAGAACCGGGCAGTCCCCTGCCCCGGCAGCGATCAGCCCAAGGCCGGGTAGTCGGTATAGCCGACGACCGGATCGGGCTGGCCATAACCGTAGAAGCTCTCCGCGCGCCAGGCGTTGAGCGGTGCGGCCTGCAGCAGGCGCTGCGGCAGATCCGGCGTGGCGATGAAGTCCTTGCCGAAGCTGACCGCATCGGCCTCGCCACTGGCCAGCAGGTGCTGGGCAGTCTCGATGCTGAGGCCCTGATTGGCGATGTACACGCCACCAAATGCGGCCTTGAGGGCCGGGCCGAGGCGCGGCTCATCCTGCGATTCGCGCGCGAAGATGAAGGCAATCTTGCGCTTGCCCAGTTCGCGCGCAACGTAGCCGAAGGTCGCCTGCGGATTGCTGTCGCCCATGCTGTGCGAATCGCTGCGTGGCGCCAGATGCACGCCAACACGGCCGGCGCCCCACACGCTGATGGCGGCGTCCGTCGCCTCCAGCAGGAAACGGGCGCGGTTCTCGATGCTGCCGCCGTAATTGTCGGTGCGCCGGTTGGTGCTGTCCTGCAGGAACTGGTCCGGCAGATAGCCATTGGCACCATGGATTTCCACGCCGTCAAAACCGGCCCGTTTGGCGTTCTCGGCGCCCTTGCGATAGGCCTCGATGATCACCGGGATTTCGGCGGTTTCCAGCGCGCGCGGCACGACGTAATCGCGCATCGGACGCAGCAGGCTGACGTGGCCTTCGGCGGCAATCGCACTGGGCGCCACCGGCAACTCGCCATCCAGGAATTCGGGATCCGAAATGCGCCCGACGTGCCAGAGCTGCAGGAAGATGCGCCCGCCGGCAGCATGCACGGCACGGGTGACGAGCTTCCAGCCCTCCACCTGCTCATCCGACCAGATCCCGGGCGTGTCCGGGTAGCCGACACCCATCGGTGTGACCGAGGTGGCTTCCGAAAGAATCAGGCCAGCGCTGGCGCGCTGGGCGTAGTACTCGGCCATCAGGGCGTTGGGCACGCGGCCGGCATCGGCGCGGCAGCGCGTCAGCGGCGCCATCACGATGCGGTTGGGCCAGTGCAGGTCTCCGACCTGGATCGGATCAAAAAGAGTGGTCATGGCGGGTTCTCCGTAGGGGTTGGGCGGGGCTTGTTATAAATCGTGCTGCATTTGCTGCAGGAAGGCGGCGATCACCGCTTCGTTGCGGGCATAGAAAATCCACTGACCGACCTTGCGTGTGCTGACCAGGCCCGCACGCTGCAGGCTGGCCAGGTGCGCCGAGACGGTGGATTGCGACAGGCCGGCCTTCTCGTAGATCTTGCCGGCGCAGACGCCGAGTTCGAAGGAGTGCTCCTGGGCCGGAAACTGCTGCGCCGGATCTTTCAGCCAGGCCAGGATTTCGCGCCGGGCCGGGCTGGCCAGCGCCTTGATGATTTCGTCCAGATCAGTGACAGGAGGGGTAGCGGGTGCGGTCATGATTTCGTTGTGGAGCGAATCTTGTTTCGTCTTGTAGCGAAACATATATCGTCAATTAACGAAATACAAGCCCCGGAAGAAAATTTCATCCCGGCTCGGCACCGCGACCGATTCACAGGGCAGGCAATCCGGGCCCTGCCCGGCGAATCCATCCCGGACCGCAGGCCTGCCGCCAAGCCGCATGTGGTGGCGCTGTGCAGCCCCCTCGCCCGCCGAGGCCCACAGGGCATGCTTCTTCCGGCAGGCCTGCTGGAAAACCACGCTGCAAGCAGGTCTTCAGGCATGCCCTGGGTGATTCTGAAAACCTGTCCCGGATCAAGGAACGTGAAGGATGTGGCCCTCTAGCATCCGGGTTCTGTTTCCCCCAACACACAAGGAGCCCCCCATGGACTGCAGCAGCCAGAATCATCTCGACACCCACATCTTTGACGCCCGCGGCATCAGCAAGCGCTTCCGTCACTCGGCCATCTTCGGTGCCATCGAATCGCTGGAAGACGGCGAAACCATGCGCTTCATCAACGACCACGATCCGCTGCCCCTGCTGGCCCAGATCGCCACGCGCTACGGCAGTCAGGTTGTGCCGGAATACGTGGATCGCAGCGGCCCGGTGGTGATCGACTTCCACATCCACGCCCTGAGCGAGGCAGACATGCCGCGCAGCGGCGGCTGTGGTGGCGACGGCTCCGGCGGCTGCGGCTGCTGAGTACCCCGAAAGAGACGCTGCGGCGTCTCTTTTTCTTTGCCCCGCAGAAGCGCATCCAGCGGGCCGATCCAGACACCCAGCCTGCAGAACCGCGCCCCATGCGGCGCTGCGGTGCGCTTACTCCCAGACGGGCGCACCGCCCGAATCCAGCCAGCACAGATAGGCACGCAGATCGAATTCGATCTGGTGGTAATCCGGCTCCATGTGGCAGCACAGCTGGTAGAAGGCCTTGTCGTGATCCCGTTCCTTCATGTGGGCCAGTTCGTGCACCACAATCATGCGCAGGAATTCCTCGGGCATCACGCGAAACAGCGTGGCGATGCGGATCTCGCGCTTGGTCTTGAGTTTGGTGCCCTGCACGCGCGAAATTGTCGTGTGGGTGCCCAGCGCATTGCGGATCACATGGATGTGATTGTCGAAACCGATCTTCGCCAGCGGCGGCGCGCTGCGCAGATAGCGGTTTTTCAGCTCCATCACGTAATCCTGCAGGGCACGCTCGTTGCGCACCGCGTGCGCCAGCGGATAGCGCTTGCGCAAGGCTGGGCCCAGCGTGCCGGCGGCTATCATCTGGCGCACCGATTCAAGCAGATGCGGCGGATAACCCGCCAGATAGGCGAGCGTTACGGAATCAGTCATGACAGGCGCGGACATGCCGCGATTGTACGTGCCCGGCCGGTCGCGGAATATGCGAGAGTTCGTCCTCACGCCTCTCCATCGCGCCATCATGAAAATCCTTCTCCGCCAACTGCTGCTTGCCGTATTGCTGGCCCAGGCCCCGCTGAGTGCACTGGCCGCCAGCGCCAATCCCCTGCCGGCGCAAGCCTGGCAACGCAAGGCGGTAGGTTTCGGCATCGGTCTGTACTACCTCAAGACCCCGGCGAGTGACCCCGCCAAGGCCGCCCGCAGTCTGGCAGCCGACAAACGCTTCGGTCTCAGGCTGAGTGACACGCTCGACAAGAGTGCCCAGAGCCAGGCCCTGCTGACGCTGAACTACAGCAGCAAGGTCGCCACCGACTATGCACCCCCTTCGCTGGACATGCTGCATTACTTCGGACGCGGACTCAGCCGCGAGCAAGCCGAAGCCCTGCAGAAAGCGCCACGAGCCCTGATCCTGGGTTTTGCACATCCGGCCAGCCAGAGCATCGCAGGCTTGCGCCGCGCCGAAGAGTTCGTACTCGTGCTGGCCCGGCGTGACAACGCCATCATCTGGGACGACGAGACGCGCGAAGCCTTCACGCCGGATGCCTGGGAAAACGCCCGTCTGAAAACCTGGCAGGACACGCTGCCGGATGTCTCGAAGCAGATCGTCATCCATGCCTACAACAATGACGGCCACACTCGCGCCATCACTCTGGGCATGGCCCGCTTCGGTCTGCCCGATCTGGTGATCAATGACAGCGTGTGGTCACTCAATCGCCCGCTGGGCAGCGCCATCAATGCGCTGGCCCAGCAACTGGTGGAATCCGGCCCGCCGGACGCCAGAGGCGAACTCAGCCTGAAGCTTGCCGGCCTGCGCCACACCAATGTGCGCAAGCTCCTGAACAACGGCGTTCTCAGCGGCGGCAAGGGAGAAGCCCGTCTGCGCCTGCTCGAAACCCCGGCCGAGGAAGGCGACCCGGACAACGCGCTGGCCGCCTTCGACTTCAGCCTGCAGACGGGGCCGGACAACACGGCGCGTCAGGTCCAGTTCGTGCGCAGCATCTTCGGCGCCCAGCCGGACGAGGTGATCTACACAAAGCATGATGCAGCCCTGAAAGCCGCCAGCGAACGGGCCCGCGCCCAGTTGCCGGCCCTGCAGAAAGCGTTCGCCAGGGGGCTGGCTCCGGCCGAGCAGATTCACGTCAAGGCGCCCTTCGCCACCCGCGACGGCGGGCGAGAATGGATGTGGGTCGAAATCACCGAATGGAAAGGCGAGCAGATCAAAGGCATGCTGCGCAGCGACCCGCGCCAGATCCCGGGGCTAAAGGCGGGCCAGATGGTCGAGGTGCGCCAGTCCGAGCTGTTCGACTATCTGCGGGTGTTTCCAGACGGCCGCACCGAGGGCAACGAAACTTCGAAACTGCTGGAAGCTGCACGTCGCTAAAAAACGACGCGGCGCGCACCTATCCCACCGCCATTGAAACCACAGCGTAAAATCTTCTGCGCTTTTCACCCACCCGTTTCCGGAGCTTCCATGCACGCATCAAGCCGACTGCTCGCAAGCCTTGCCGCCGTCGCCATTCTCGGCGGCTGTTCCCTCTTCAGCGCGCTGCCGCAGCAGCCCGCGCGCAGTGCCGGGCCTTACACTGCCATTTCGCTGAAGGGCATGTCCGACAGCATCCAGCACTGGCGCAACCGCTATGGCGACAAGTACGCGAAATATGCTGACGACCAGATTGTTGAAATCGCCAACAACGTGCTGCTCTACCAGCGCAATAATGGCGGCTGGGTGGAGAACCGCGATCCGACCCGCATTCTCACTGCCGAAGAAATCGCCGCCATCACCCTTGAGAAAGCCAACCCCACCGGCAGCTTTGACAACCGCAACGTCTACTCCCAGGTTGAATACCTCTCCGCCGCTTATCTGCAAACCGGCGACACCCGCTATCGTGATGCAGCCCTGCGCGGCATCCACTACACCCTGCAGATGCAGCACCCCAAGTGTGGCGGCTGGCCGCACACGGTGCCCGGCGAGCAAACCTACCACCCTTACATCACGATGGCGGATGAAGTGACCTCCGGCGTGCTGCGCACCCTGCGCCGCATCAGTGACGGCACCGAACCTTTCGGCTGGACCGAAGGCTGGCTGCGTGCCGCCGCGGCCGACGCGCTGAAGAAGGGCGACGCCTGCGTGCTGAAACTGCAGGTGCGCCAGAACGGCAAGCTCGCTGGCTGGGCCGGCCAGTACAAGCCGGATACGCTGGAACCTGCGATGGGCCGCTCCTTCGAGCTGGCCTCCATCGTCTCGCAGGAATCCGTCGAGATGACCCGCTACCTGATGGGTATCGAGCGTCCGACGCCGGAGCAGATCGCCGCTATCGAAGGGGCGATTGACTGGTTCAAACGCTCGGCGATTACCGGCTGGAAGATCGAAACCTTCAAGATCGATCCGCCGATCAAGTACGAATACCACACCGCCAGCACCGACCGCCGCCTGGTGCAGGACCCCGCCGCACCGCGCATGTGGGGCCGTTTCTATGACCTGAATGACAACACCGTGGTGCTGGCCAACCGCGACAGCGTACGGGCCAGACAGTACAGCGACATCCACCACGAACGCCGCACCGGCTACGCCTGGTACGGCCTGTGGGCCGAGAAGCTGCTGAGCGTGGAATACCCGGCCTGGCAAGCCAGGATGCAGGCCGCCGGCCTGCTGCCGAAGAACTGAGCGCTGCCGGGCACCTGCCTGCACAGCCGCATGCAGCGGACGTCTGCGGGCAGACTTGCCGAAGAAGCCCGCCACAAGCGCCTCTCCGGGCAGAGTACGGCAGGTTACGGCAAATACGGCGCGATGTTTTGCATCGCGCGTTCTACGTAGACGTCCTTTTCTCCAACCGGAGCAACGTAGTGCAGCGCGCTGCGGGCGGCATCCTCTCCTGCCAGGCGCGCAATGATCCAGGCCGCAAGATATTGCGAGGCCAGGCAGCCACCCGCCGTGGCGAGATTGCCGTTGGCATAGAAGGCCTGATTCAGAACCTTGATCCCGGCCTCTTCCACCCACGGCTTGGTAGTCAGATCGGTACAGGCAGGAACGGAGTCGAGCAAACCGAGTCTGGCCAGCAGCAAAGTGCCTGAACATTGCGCGCCAATCAGTTGCCGCGCAGGATCCAGCCGAAGCTGTGCCATCAATTCCGGCGTGTTGGCAATGTCCCGGGTCTGCATGCCGCTGCCGATGATGACCGCATCCGCCAGACAGGCTTCGGCCAGCGTGGCCTGGGCATGTAAAGTGACGCCGTTCATGGACGTTACCGTTGGCGTCGGGCAGGCCAGCGACACTCGCCAGCCAGAGATCTTGATGCGATGCAGGATTCCGAGCGCAATCAGGGAATCGAGCTCATTGAAACCGTCGAAAGTCAGGATGGCGATATGCATGGCTGTATTGTGCCGCAAAACCCAATCCGCTCTTCGGGCTGGTCTCTATTCCGCTTGGCAGTGAAGAAAGCGACATTACATCGGATTTCAAACGGCGGGTTCGGCCATAACAACCCGGTTGCGCCCGCCACGTTTCGCTGCATACAGGGCTTTGTCCGCCAGCTGCAGAAGCGTTTCGCAGTCGGGCTCATTGACGCCCAGCGTGACGGCCCCGATTGAAACCGTGCAGCGGATCACACGGCCCTCCTCCAGGGCCACGCTGATATCGGCAAACCCCTGACGAATCCGCTCTGCCGCAACGAGCGCAGCGGCACTGCCAGTCTCCGGCAGGAGCACGCCGAACTCTTCACCGCCAAGACGACCGAGCAGATCCTCGGTGCGCAAGGCCTGCTCGCAGGTGCGCGCAAAGCCCTGCAGCACCAGATCGCCGGCATGGTGGCCGTAGCTGTCGTTGACGGCCTTGAAATGGTCGATATCCAGCATCAGCAATGACAGGGCATGGCCATGCCGGCGCGCCTGCGACAAGGCCTTGTTGGCCAGCGTGAGGAAATGGCGGCGGTTGGGCACACCGGTCAGCACATCGATCTGTGCCTGCGTTTCCAGCTCGGCCGTCTGCAGGCGAAACTCCGTGATGTCGGTTCCCAGACCAATGAGCAACAAACCCTTGCGATCCCGGATCATCGAGGTCCGCCAGGCAATGGCGCGGATTTCGCCCAGGCGAGTCCGGATGCTGCTTGCGTATTCGTTTGGTACGGATGACGAGGGCCCGAGCTGCTTCAGATACGTCTTCACACGCTCCCGGTCTTCCGGCAGTGCACACAGATCAAGCCAGTCGCGCCCCAGCGCTTCGGATTCGGCGTAACCGGTCAGGGCTACGGCAGCAGGGTTGAACAAGCTGATCGTGCCGTCCGTGCGAATCCCCAGAACGATCAGCTTGGGATTGGCCAGCAAGGCTTCGATCAGGGCCCGGGCGCCTTCATTGTCGCGTCGGCGCTGATAGCTGACGACGCCAAACCAGATGGCGATCAGGGCGATCACCAGATAGCCCCAGAGCACCAGCAGCATGTGGTACCAGGGGGCCAGTACGACTTCCTTGAGGTCCGAGACGACGACGGTCAGGGATTGATTGGTCTGGATCGGATGCGTGCTGACGCTCAGTCCGGCACCGATTTTTTCCTGGCCATCGATCTCCGAGACGAACTCGGAGAAGGAGACCTGCTGCCCACTGCGCTGATGGCGCATGAACATCGAATCGCTGGAGCTGATGAACAGGGGCCCGGCATAATTGGTCGGCAGCGGCACGCGGGCGATGAGCGCGCCGGACTCGTCAATCAGGGTTGCCGTCTGGGTGGCACTGATACGAAAGTTTTCCAGCACGCGTCCAAGATTGGCACAGGGCAGCACAACGGCAACAACCCCGCGCAATTCGTTCTGCGCACTGATCACCGGACGACTGAGGACTATGGCGCGCTCATCGTCCAGCACCTGATCCGGCGAAGAGATGAACAGACGCGAACTGTTCTGGAATGCCCGGGGCACGCTAAACAGCGGGTGTGTATCGAGCTCCTTTCCAAGCAGATAACTCCGCGAGGCGGCAACAATCCGGCCTTGCGCATCGGTGGCAAACTGGAACGAAGACTCAGGCAACTCCCGCCAGAACTCCTGCCAGAAATCAGCCTCCCGGGCCTTTCCGACCAGCTGGCCGGCTGCATGCAGTTCGGCCAGCTCCATCAGCACATGATCAGCCGACCGGGTTGTCCCCACCAGCTGGGCTTCGGCGATACGTGCCAGGGTTGTCTGTGCTTGCTGGCTCTGGGCCAGAATGGAGCGCTTCTGCTGCCACACGCCCCATACAAGCACGATACCGATGCCGATCAACAGCAGCAGCGAGCCGATATATTCGATCAACAGCGGCCAGCGGACCCGTTTTCCAGCGGCGAGCCCGGTTTTTGGCACATGGGGCGTTTGAGAGTCCATGTCGCTTTATTGCGGCAGCAAACGGAATGTCTGAAGTATGGTCCGACAGGCATCGCATGCTGACCGGACCGCCCATGTTGGCGGGTTCAGTCACACCGGCAGGCCTCCATGACCGGCACACCGGCGTCACAGCTTCACCCCTGGCGCAGAAAGCCCAGATGGCAGCGACGACTGAGCGCCGCATCCACAGTGATCGCACTCGCGCCAAGGTAGTCGCAGAAGCGGGCGAAGGCTGCCGCAAGTTGCGCCTGCGCTACATCATCAGCACGAAAGCCTGTCTCCCACCACCAGTTGGCGATATGCAGGACTTCGCCGGGGCGATAGCGCGCGGGCTCGAAGCGTGCCACCAGGCCGTCCCCCAGCAGCACCGGCAGAACATAGTAGCCATGCGTGCGTTCGGCCGCCGGTTTATAGACTTCCCAGCGATATTCAAAGTTGAACAGGCTGGCGATGAGATCGCGATCCCACAGCAGGTTGTCGAGCGGGGCGAGAATCGCTGCAGCATTCACCTCTCTTTCGGCCACGCCATCAAGCAGGGCAACATCCTCACTGCGTACATACAGCGGATGCGCCAGCCCCGTCACCTTGACGGGGCGGATCTGCCCGGCCGCTTCGAGCCGCGCAAAAGCGGCCTTGCGCCGTGCCGTATTGAATCCGGCGATTCCCAGCCAGGCGCCACCGGGGCGATTCCACAGCGCGCCGACGGCGCCGATGCGACGCATCACATACCAGTCGTCGTACGCGGACTCAGCGGGGTGCGGATCGGGCGCTTCCAGCAGTGTCGCCGGCAGCAGGCGAGTGGCCAGATCGTAATACCTGCGCGTGCCCTTCTTCCGGGCCACCAGCAATTCGCCACAGAAATACAGGCTCTCCAGCGCAGCACGCGACATGCGTGTCGGTGCCCACGACCAGGTCACAGCTTCACCCGCTTCGATATCTGCCGAACACAAGGGGCCGCGTTCACGCAGCGCCTGCCGTACATCTTCAAAAATGGCCGCCGCAGGCCGCTCAGGACGATCAAACCGCTGTCGCGCCGCGGTGCGCAGCCGCGCGAAGCAAGGCCAGTCACGTGTGAGCAGGATGGACATGTTCTTGTCCCAGCCGTCGAAGAGCGCACGCTGCGTATAGAGCAGATCACGCAGCCAGTCACGTGAGAAACCACGCAAACGTGCCTGCAGGACCAGTTCCTGATTGTGGCCAACGACATTGAGCGGATCGAACTGGATACAGCCCACCCTCGCCACGTAATCAAGCACGCCTTGTGGTCCGGCGAAAGTATCGCCGTCCAGCCCCTGATAGCTCACCAGGAAACGGCGCATCTGCGCAGGAGAAACGGTCAGGTCGGCGGACTGGAGCATGACGGGAATTCAGCAGCAAGCAGGAGCCGCCAGCTTACCGCAGCGAAAGACCTGACCGCCATCGCCAGCGAGCCAGAGCGTGCAGGCCTTCATCGCAACCCGCCGTGGCAGATGCAAGTCCCGGCCTGCCCGGCTTCACGCACACGCCTCAGTCAAACCGGTAGGCATCCATCGCCAGCACGCCAAAGTCGTAACCCGCGCACAGGCTTGCCACCTTGTATCCCGGCCCGGCCGCCCCCAGCGCCACAAACAGCGGCAGGAAGTGTTCCGGTGTGGGGTGAGCGCGCCGCGCCTGCGGCGCCAGGGTTTCCCATTGCAGCAATGCCTCGGTCCGGCCATCCCGAACATGTGCGTCGATCCAGTCGCGGAATTCGCTGGCATAGCTTGCCACCGGCAATTCGCCAGACTGACGCATGCCAGCAAAGGCATCGCGCAGGTTATGGGTCATGTGACCGGAGCCAACAATCAGCACGCCCTTATCGCGCAGGCTTGCCAGTGCCTGCCCCAGCGCATGGTGATGCGTCGCGCCCAGCGCAGGCTGCACGGAGAGCTGCAGCACCGGCACATCGGCCTGCGGATACATCTTGAGCATCGGAATCCAGGCGCCATGATCCAGCCCGCGACAACCGTCGATGCCCGCAGTAAACCCCGCTTCGCGCAACAGGGCCTGGGCCTCCTGCGCAACATCCGGCGCGCCGGGAGCTGCGTAACGGATGCGGTAGAGCTCGTCCGGGAAACCACCGAAATCGTAAATCGTTTCAGGCTGGGGGCTGCCGCCGAGCAGTGGCAAGCCACTGTCCCAGTGTGCGGAGACCATCAGCACGGCACGCGGCCGGGGCAGACCGGCCGCAACCTGCCCCCAGGCATCTGCCGCAGCACTGGGCTGGATGGCATGCATGGGCGAGCCATGCGAGAGGAACAGGACGGGCAGACGGGCGTTCATGATGATCTCCGGGTTCAGTTAGTTATAGCGCCGCGGCAAGCCGGGTGGATAGCCGCGGCACGACGCACTCAGGCCGTCTTGCTGCGCGCTTGGTCCCACGAAAAACTGCCCGCGCCCAGCAAAGCGACAACCACTGCAGCCAGCACCAGAAACAGCGGATACTCCCAGCCACCGCCAGGGGCGCTGAAGCTCCAGCCCTTGCCGGAGTGCGCCCAGGTCGCTCCGAGCAGGATCGGCAAGGTGGCCAGCGCAACCAGACGGGTACGGAAACCGACCAGCAGGGCCAGACCACCAAAGAGTTCGCCGAAAATCGTCAGATAGGCGGCAATCGCCGGCAGACCGAGCGAGGCGAAGAAGCCGACGGTGCCGGGCACGGTAAATACGAACACCTTCAGCGCTGCGTGTGCCAGCAGGACGACGCCGAGGGTGAGGCGGAGGACGAAGGCGCCGTGGGCGCCGAGTTTTTGTTCGTTCATGATGAATCTCCTGTGTGGGTGTGGGGTGAGTCTGTTCGCAGATGCGATGGATGCATTCTGAAGATCCCGACAAAAGAGATAAACTAGACATTCAAGAAATATTTGTTGCAAAAAAAGGGACAAAGGAATGTGCGATGGATCGCTTTGAAGCCATGCAGGTTTTCTGCAAAGTCGTGGAGGTGGGGAGCTTTGCTGGCGCTGCGGAGCGCCTGGCCATGTCGACCTCGGCCGTATCACGTCAGGTCGCGCAACTGGAAGGCCTGCTCGACGCGCGGCTCCTCAACCGCACCACCCGACGCATCAGCCTGACCGAGAATGGTCGTGCCTATTACGAACGCTGCCTGCAATTGCTGGCCGACCTTGAAGAAACCGAGGAAATGGTCGGCACCCACACTACCAGTCCGCGCGGCACCCTGCGCCTGACCGCGCCAATCAGCTTCGGCGCCAGCCATCTGGCCCCGGCGCTGGGCGAATACGCGCGCCTGCATCCCGCCATGAAATTCGATGTGGTGCTGGCGGACCGGGCGGTGGATCTGATCGAAGATGGCCTCGATCTGGCCATTCGCGTCGGCAATCTGGGCACACAAAATCTGGTCGCACGCCAGATCGGCAGCACACGCATCCTGCTCTGCGCCAGCCCGGCCTATCTGGCGGCGCGCGGCGCACCGCAAACGCCGGAGGATCTCGCCAGTCACGATTGCTTGACCTACGCCTATGCCTCGAGCAGCAATCAGTGGAGCTTCGAGCACGCCAGCGAAGGCTCGCGCCAGATCCGCATCGGCGGCAGCATTCACGCCAACAACGGCACACTGCTCGGCGAGCTGGCCGCTGCCGGGCTGGGCATCACACATGCGCCGGATTTCATCCTCGGCCCGCTGGTGGCGCAAGGGCGGCTGGTGGAAATCCTGCCCGGCTGGCGCCCGCGTTCGCTGGCGATCTCCGCGGTGTACCCGAGCCGCAAACATCTCTCGGCCAAGGTGCGCAGCTTCGTAAGCTTCATGGAGGAATGGCTGGCACGCCAGGCCAGCGTCTGAAGAGCCGCCTCCAGCAAGCCTCTCCGGGCAGACATGCTGGAAACGTCCGCCTGAAGCGGGGCGGGCACATGGCATGCTGGAGAAGCATGCTGCAAGCGCCTCTCCAGCCCTCTTGCGCCCGTCAGGTGGCTCGGCGCTGAAGCGTTCCACAGGGAAATCAGCAAGCCCCGTGCCGAGCCGGGCTGGCAATGCCGGCGCGCGTAATCCGCCGCCTCGCCCCCGCATGGAGGTCAGGCGGTCCGTTTCGAACCCTTCATTTGATCGAATTACGCAACAGTCAAACCCGCTTTGCGCAGTTTTTATACACGATTCGAGCAATTAAAGTGAGCACACCTTCACCTCTCCCAAGGAATGCATCATGAAAATCGCTCTCATCGCAGCCACCGGCAACATCGGTTCCCATATCGCCCGCAACGCACTGGCCCGCGGCCATCAAGTCAAGGCACTGGTTCGCTCCAGCAAACCGCTGCCCGCCGAACTGGCCGGCGCCACGGCACAGCAGGTCGAGCTGACGGATGCGGCTGCGCTGGCCGAAGCCGTGCGCGGCGCCGACGTGATCGCCAGCGCCTTTGGCCCGCGCTCGGAAAACCTGGGCGAGGTGACGCAAGTTGCCCGCGCCCTGATCGCCGCCGCCCGCAGCGCAGGCGTGAATCGCGTCGTCCTCGTAGGCGGCGCCGGCAGTCTGGAAGTGGCGCCCGGCGTGCAGCTGGTGGATGTGCCGCAATTTCCGGAAGCCTACAAAGCCATCGCCCTGGCTCACCGCGAGGCATACGAATACCTGCGCACCGTAACGGATATCGACTGGACCTTTTACGCCCCGGCAGCGATGATCGGCCCCGGCGACAAGCTCGGCAATTACCGCACGGGCAGCGCCACGCTGATCAGCAACGCCGCCGGCCAGAGCAGCATCCATTACCCGGATTACGCCGAAGCCTTCGTCGCCGAGCTGGAAGTGCCGCAATATCCGAAAACCATCGCCACAGTGGCTTACGCATAAGAGCCCCATACTGGAGAGCCGCTTCGGGCGGCCTTCTCCAGCATGACAGACCGGAGAACCGCGTCCCACATCGCTGACAGCCTGGCCGTGCTGGAGAAGCACGGTGGACGCGGCTTTCCGGGCTTCATTCTGGAAACAGAGACAGGCAGCGAGTTGCTCGAAACCGGTCGCTGGCTGAGCGATCCGGAAGGCTTCGCCGCACATCTGGCGCAGCGCTGACGGTTACAATCGCGCTTTCGCATTCCGACCGAAAGCCGCCTGTCATGAGTTCCGATCTGCCGCCACTTCCCAGCCTGCCTTTGGGCAAATACCGTCACTACAAGGGCGGCGAATACGAGGTGATCGGCGTGGCGCGCCACAGCGAAACGCTGGAACCGCAGGTGATCTATCGCCCGCTCTACAACGACACGGGCTGGTGGGTCCGGCCGTTTTCCATGTTCGTGGAAGAGATCGAAATCGACGGCCAGCGTCAGCGGCGCTTCGCTCCCTTCTAGCTCTCTACACTCCAAAACAACAAGGCCCGCCACTTGCGTGACGGGCCTTGTCTTTTGTGCATCGGACCGGCCTGCGAGAGACCGGCCCGACGGTGAGCACGTGGGCCCCCGGCTTGGTCCTGTGGGCCAAGCCGCCCCCCGAGGGGGCCAAGAAAGTCTTGGGGCGACCCGGCGACTTTCTTGCGCTTACTTCAGCTTGCCTGCGCCGGCATTGGCCGTCACATTGCTCTTGGCTGCTGCTGCCGTCACCAGCGAGTAGCTGTACGGCGGCGTCCACACATTGGCACCAGTCGGCACGGCATAGCCACACTGACCATCCCAGGCCACCGGTGTGGTGTTGCCACCCTTGTCGGTGAGCATCAGGTGACCAGAGGAGCGGAAACCGATCGGGTTGGTACCATTGCCGCCATCGATACCCTTCTTGCAGAAGCTGTCGGTCGCCAAGCCAGTGATCTCGAAGTACATGTTCTGAACCAGCATGTTGGACTGATAACGCGGATCCACACCACTGCCGAATTTCAACTCATCGCTCACGGCGCTGTCAGTGCGGCCGTAGATGTAGTTGTTGAACATGTGCACCTGACCAAAACGGTTCAGCGGCAGACGCGAGCCCAGACGATCATAGAAGTTGTTCGACAGGGTCACGTGCAGACGACCCGCATCGCTCCAGGCACGACCCGAGTCACCGTTACCGATCAGGGTCACCTTGTGGTGCTTGAAGAAATAGCTGTTGGTCACCGTCGCATAGTCGGAACCACGCACGATGTCGAGCAGACCGTCGTGACGCGTATCGGAGGCCAGAGAGTCGCCGGTATCACCATCGCTCATCGACACGTGGTCGATGTAGATGTTCTGCGCGCGCGACAGGGTCATGCCGTCAGCGTAGGCATTGGCGGAGTCTTCCGGATTCACGTCCCACGGCGCATCGATCACCAGATTGCGGATGATGATGTTGCGGGTCCAGGTCGGATAGTCCTCGGGATCCTTGCCAGCGTTCACCCAGGCGGTGTAACCAGCCTGGGCATCAGCCGCACCGTTGGCCAGTTCGCCACCGATCAGGATCGAAGTGCCGGTGATACGGGCCGGACGACCTTGTGCGTCATTGATACCCACCAGCGTGGTGTTGGACGGGACCATGATCGAACCACCGAATTTCTGGTCGAGGTAACCGGTGTATTCCTTGAAGACCGTGTTGTTGCTGCTCCAGCGCAGGTCAATGTGCCCCACGACGCGCACGATCTTCGGCTCCAGACCAGCTTCAGCCAGCGCAGCAACCAGCTGCTGACCGTTGAACACGGTGTAGACGCGGTTCGTGGCTGCGGCAGAACCGCCAGTCACGATGACCTTGCCCTTGCGCGACCAGGTATGCCAGCCATCTTGCGGGGCTGTCGCACGCTCGAAAGAAAGCACACCCTTGGTCGGATCAACCGTGGCGAACTGCCAGGTGGGCAGCGCCGGCGCAGCCTTGTAGTTGGTGGGGTTGTGCAGCTTGTCAATGAGTGCAGGCGCCAGATAGTTGCGCACGCCATAGGTATAGCTGCCATTCACGTTCTGCAACGGGGTGCTGGCGCCGGTCAGGCTCTTGGCATCAATACCGCTACCCGAAGACGAGGAGCTGGATGAAGAAGAGCTGCCGCCAGAGGAGCTTGAAGAAGAGCTGCTCGACGAACTGCTGGAGCTCGAAGATGAGCTGGACGAGGAAGACGAGCTGCTTGAAGACGAGCTGGACGAAGAACTGGAGGAGCTGCTCGAGCTTGAAGACGAGGAGCTGCTCACCACCGGACCCACCGAGCACCAGGCGGATGTCGTGAAGGAATTCGCCGGAAACAGCGACAGCTGACAGGTGAAGTTCCCTGTCAGATTGGCATAGACAAAGCTGCCGGACTTGCCGAGAGCAACCTTGTGGGTACCGGTCATGCTGCAAGCGCTGCCAACCTGGGCGCACTTGGTGTAACCGGAAGGATAGTCTGTAGCGGCCTGTACATTGGCCGCCAGCAACACGACGGCCAAGCCGCCGAGCAGTTTGTGATTCATTTATTGTGTCTCCTGGCTGTTATTGTGGGAGAAGGATCGAAGCCCTCCTCCCTCCTCCTGCCTGTTGATTTTTCGCAAAGTAAGAAAAAAACTTACGCGGCAATGGCAGGATTTAGTCAAATTAGGCAATGAAGACATCTCTGTCAACAAATTCTCTTATTACTTTGGTGCTATATCGCCACGGCGCGGTTATTCCGCAACGAGCATTTTTTGACCGTTCTGTATCACAACGCCGAGCAGGGTGACGCCCCTTCAGATTTTCGTGGAGTATTTTCAAAGCCACGCCCTGCAAGGCTTTTCTTCCAGGAAATGCCCCCTTGCAGGGGACGAAACCCCTCCTACAATGAAACTTCATGACAAACGGCGCCACTTTGCTGGTTGTTTGAAATAATCTTCTCATCCGCACACGACCGGGGATTTCCTTCAATGACCGTGATCGCAATCGTCAACCGCAAGGGCGGTTCAGGCAAATCAACGCTGGCTACCCATGTTGCAGCCTATCTCGCATCGCGGGGTCAGGAGGTCATGCTTGGAGATGTGGATCGTCAGCAATCCTCACGGCTGTGGCTGAACCTGCGCACGCAGCAATTACCGAAAATTCACGGCTGGTCGATCGACGAAAACAATTTCGCCCGCCCTCCGGCAGGCGTCAAGCACGTGGTGCTGGATACGCCCGGCGGTTTTCACGGTTTCAACCTGATGAAGGTAACGATGTACGCTGATGCGATCCTGATCCCGGTCACCTCTGGTGTATTCGATCGGGAAGCGGCTCAGGAAACCCTGCGTGAGCTGCGCACCCTGCCAAGAATCGCAACCGGGAAATGTCAGCTTGGCTGCATGGGCATGCGGATTGATGGGCGCACCAGAAACGGAACTGCTTTGCACGAATGGGCCGAAACGCAGGCCATACCTCATCTGGGCACGATCCGTCTGGCGCAGGCCTACAGCAAATGCATGGAGCGGGGATGGTCGATCTTCGACTTCCCGATTGAAAAAGTAGCTGCGTATCGTGAGGAATGGCAGGGCCTCACGCACTGGCTGGATTTGCTGCTGTCTGCGGCTCCGGCCGCTCCGGGCAGCCGTCTGGAGCGCCCGGAAATTTCACGCCCGCCCAGCAGCCTGATCTTGCCGTCGACAAACGCCTTGCGGCGCGCTTGAAGACCCGCCCGGACCGGGCGGGCTTTCTCCTGCTGAATCGTGTCAGGCAGCGGCGACTGTAGCGCCTTCGCCACGAATTGCTGCAGCCAACGCCATATCGCGTACCAGCACATGCTCGCGCAGCCAGCTGGCAAGAAACTGATCAATATCCAGCTGAGCGGTACGAGCACCACGTGCCATGCGTGATTGCAGCGCACAGACTTCGCTCACGAAACGATCATGCTCAGCCTTGTGCACGACATAGTGCGGATAGCTGATCTTGCGCATGAACTCCTCTTCGCGCGAGAAATGCGCCTCGGCATACTCGCGCAGGGCATCGACAATGCTCTGGGTTTCCTGGTTGATCTGGCCGCTGCCCATATCCTGATGCAGACGCTCGAGCAGATTGAAGAGATTGCGGTGATCTTCATCGATCAGGGGGTTTCCCACGGCGAGATCTTCTGTCCATTTCAAGAGGTTCATGCTTGCTCCTTGTGATGCCTGAATAAAAAGACTGTAGTCGCGAGGCACCGGAAAGGCACCTGCAAAATTTTCGTCAATGATTGCCGGCCCCAGAATGTGCGGGTTGACCCAAAGCATCCCGGCGCAGTTTTATTGGCCGGCTTGACTGATTTCTACGCTAGGCACTGAGCCAGAGCAAATACGGCCAGCCTGCAAACAAAAAAAGGGCCAGCACCCAAGGTGTGGCCCTTTTTTCAACAAACCGGCCATAGGCCGGCCGAATCATTCAGCAGCAAGCGTGGAGGCAAATACTGCATCAGAGTTATCGGGGAACTGATAACGGGCGAAAGCGCCGCGAATTTCGTCCATGTGCTGACTGGCGTCCTTGTTGAGGAAATTGATCCCCAGCGGGCGGCCATTCGTAGCCAGCGTCATGAAGGCAAAACGCCAGCGCCAGGTTTCAGCCAGACGTTCACGCAATTGCGATTCATTGGTGATCGCCACCCCTGCAGCCTTCAACGACTCCAGAAACTCGGCGTAGGTTTGATCACAAATCTGTTGTCCCATCTCAATCGTCCTTTCAGTGCTGCAACAAGCGTGTTGCCTCCTCCATGAGGCAAATAACGAGGCAGAAAGAATCCGGTTGACAGGTTTTTCAGATTTTTCGCTCTTCCTTGCTCAGACGGATTGCGTCGTCAGGGCCTGGGGGCGGGCCAACACCGTAAAACCATCCCGCCGGATCAAGGACAGCCAGGCCACGCCACCTCCCAGAGCAATTCCTGCAACCACATCAATGGCGACGTGCTGCTTGGTCGCCATGGTCGAATAAACAATCGCGGCACACCACAGCCAGTTCAGAAGGAGACCTCTTCGTCCTGTACCAAATGCACGCAGGATGTGATGCAACCAGACTCCGGAAAATACGGCAGTGGCGACATGCAGCGAGGGACATGCATTCCCGGCAGCATCCACTCCCTTGAGAAAATCCACCCCGGGATACTGCGCCCAGTCGATATTGGCGGGTGGAACCGCTGTCGGCCACAAGAAGAAGATGGCTAGCCCGCTCAGGCACAGTACCGCCGCCCAGATGCCATACAGGACGATTTCACGACTGCGCACCATGAACGTGGGAGGCAGCGAAACATACAGCCACAACGAGACATAGGGCAGCAATGCCAGGGGCTGAAAACTGATCAGATCATCCAGCACGCCGGTTGGCATCACCGTAACCGGCCGATAAGGGTTTTTCAGAAGGTGGATGTAGGCCAGAAAGAATACAAACGTAAAAGCCGGCGTCCCCAGACACTTCAGCCAGAAACGCTGCGCCAGCACCGGCACGAAACGCCGTAACCATGAAGTTTGCCGCTTGCTGTCGATCAAGAAATACTCCCACTGAGGCGCATTGAACGGTGGCATTGTGCCAAATCAATGCTCCTTGCGGTCATCACCGCACTGGACACTCGTCGGACAAATCCATAAAATCCATTTATTCAATAGCTTGCAACACCCAGAATGTTTTTCATGACCCTTCGGGGGCCGCATTTCCCAGGCGGATCCACCTCATGAGTGCCTCGACGCGGCGCATGCCATTTGTCGACACGCTCAAAGCTATTGCTTCTCAGCTGATCGTGCTTCATCACCTTGCGTTCTACGGACCGATGTCCGATATCGCCTATCCACTGGCGGCAGGCAGCATCGACTGGCTATACGAATACGGTCGCATGGCAGTGCAGGTGTTTCTGGTGGTGGCAGGCTATCTGGCCGCCCGCAGCCTGGCGCCAGCTGGCATTCCGGCAGACATTGCACCGATCAGACAGATCTGGGCCCGTTACTGCCGTCTCGCCCTGCCCCTGTTTGTTGCACTATTGCTGAGCATTATCAGTGCCGCAATTGCACGCCAGTTGATGGACCATCCGTCAATTTCCGCAGCCCCCACGCCATGGCAAGTGCTGAGTCACATCCTGCTGCTGCAGAACCTGCTGGATCATGAAGCACTGTCCGCCGGAGTCTGGTACGTCGCCATTGATTTCCAGCTCTTTGTCATACTGATAGTCAGCCTGTGGTTTGCCCGGAAAAGGGCCAATCCGGCGTTCATGGCGCCGTTTCTGATAACGGTGCTCGCTGCCGCAGCTCTGCTGCATTTCAATCGGCAGGACAACTGGGATAACTGGGGGCTGTATTTCTTTGGTTCCTACGCCCTTGGCATCGCCGCAGCATGGGTCGGTCAGCCCCGGCGCGCAACAGGCTGGTCATTGCTGATCCTGAGCCTGACCGTCATCGCACTGCTCCTGGACTTCCGCCTGCGTATCGGCATAGCGCTGGGTACGGCCCTGCTGCTGGTTGTCAGCGGACACCAGAAGCTGAATGCCAGATGGCCGGACTTTCGTCTCATGGCATGGCTTGGGCGGATTTCATACTCGCTTTTCCTGATTCATTTCCCGGTCTGCTTGCTGGTAAATGCCCTGATGTTTCATTTTGCGCCACACTCGCCAGCCCTCAACCTGATGGGAATGGGGCTGGCCTGGCTGCTCAGCATCGGCGCAGGAGCCCTGTTTTACTACGGCATAGAAGCCCGCATCGGTCGCCTGCTCGCCGGAGCCTCCCGTTCAACCACCAAACAAACTGGCACTGCCTGAAGAAAGCCTCTGTTCGATGACCCACTCCGAGACTTATGCCGAGCGCCGTCAGCGCCAACGCTTCGCAGCCCTGCGTGAAGGCAAACCCTGCATCGATGTCCGCATCAATGAACAACGCCTGCCGGTGATCGATTTATCCATTGACGGATTCAGCATCCCGGCCGGTTTGGTCGCAAACGGCGACGAATTCGATTTCGAGATGCGTCTGATCGACGGTTTTGGCGACAAGGTCCGCGGTCGCGCCCGGGCGGTGAACATGGTCGGGGACACAAGCAGCGGGCAGAGTGGCTGCATATTCCTGACGCTGACCGAAACTGAACAGAAGACCTTGCAGGAATGGCTGACCGTCATCGTGATTTGTGGCGCATCTGTTCGCCTTACCCCGCATGAGGCCGAGGCCATCGTAAAAGGTCCGTCACTGATCTGAACCCATGAAAAAGCAAATCGTCATCCACAGCGCCGACCCCGACAATCTCGACACCTGGGTCAAATACAGCAACGGGCTCTGTGACAGCTGCCATGCCGTTTGCTGCACCATGCCGGCGGAGATCCGGGCACGCGATCTGGTGCGCATGGGCCTGCTGAGCGAATTTGATCTGGAAACCGATCTCAAGCAGCTTGCCCGCGGCCTGCAGAAACAGGGGGTGATCGAGCACTTCAATTTCCGCCACGGCCTGTTCACGCTGGCACGTCGCGCCAATGGCGATTGCAGCTTCCTTGACACCCGGACGCGCCGCTGCACCATCTATGAACAACGCCCGGATACCTGCCGCAACCATCCGCAGAAAATCGGTCCGCGCCCCGGCTTCTGTCCCTACCGGCAAGAGCAGGCAGGTTCCAGCCGTAGCCGATAAGGTGAGCCGGCGGCACAGCTCCTTTGATACGGTTATTCAGAAGACAGAAGAAGCGGGAGAGAGGCCCTGCCCCGCTCAACCTTCCAGCGGGATTCCGGAAGCACACCGTTTCTGGCAGAAACGAGGTCTATACTGGCTGCAGTGGTGCCCTTCTGCCAGATGGCAGACACGCAATGTGAGTGGCACCCACTACTTGGGAGATCTCCATGAGCAAAGCCCAGAAAAGCAATAAGGAAGCGAAGAAAGCGCCGAGCATGTCGCTGAAGGAAAAACGCGAGGCCAAACACGCCAAGAAACACGCGCGTGACGTTCCGTCCCTGCTGCCACCCACGGCAGCCCATCACTGATCCGCATGGCGGGAACTGACAAGGTTCCCGCGCGCGGCCTGTCTATTGCAGGGCTTCGTTGAGCAACTGAGCCAGCCGCAGGCCTGCGCGCTCGACCTGCTGGCGCACAACCGGCACACTGCGCTGCTGATAGGCCGCATCAAGAACAAAGGGCTCAGGCAACCTGACATCGCTGCAAACGAATCCTGCCAGAGGTTCGTAACTGTCATGCAGGGCTACATCACGGGCTTCGATCATCCACTGCGTCGGCGCATCTGCGGCCAGGCGTTCCACACTCTCCAGCCGCGCCCCGGATTTCCAGCCTTTGAGTGCGGCGTCCAGCAGTTGCCCATCCCACACGGTATGAAAAGTGGCGTCAGGCTTCAAATCAAACCCTTCAAGCACGACTTTTGCGCTACCACCATTGCGGTTGATACCTGAATGCAAGGGCATGTGCAGATCGCCCACCAGATGCACCACCCATTTCAGGGCTTCGTTCCGCGCCCGCGGCGATTGCTGATGATCACGCAAAACAGCCGCATAACGGATGATCAGCTGGTCAACACATGCCCCATCCTTGCAGCTCCCGAGTTTCTGGCCACACACCTGATTGCTGCGCACATGCCAGCCCCTGTAGGCCGCCGGGTCTGTCTTGACGGCTACGTCGCGGATTTCATCAGGCCATGAGGCGACCGCCGCCAGGCTCTTGCGCCCCGAGGGCTGCTCGTAGCGATCCAGATCGTCACGCAGAAGCACTTCCACCTGCGCGAGAGTCGCCGGGCTCAAATTGGCCTGTGCCAGCGCAGCGATGGCGGCATGCCCACGCCCATTCCAGGCCATGCAGGGTGAAGACAGCAGGACGGCACACAGCACCAGCCAGACGTTACGCATCCGGATCTCCAGAAATCAGTAGTGAGGAGGAATTTCTTCACGCAAATCACGCTTCTCGGCGCTCCCTGCACTGCTGCCCTGCATCTGCTGATAGAGCAAGCGGATCTGTGCCTGCAACTGGTCGATCTGGGCTTGCTGGCGATAGACCGTACGGTTGAGTTCATCCAGCAAATCTTCGGCAAAACACAGCTTGCCTTCCAGATGATTGATGCGGTCTTCCATGCTGCCACCCGGCCTGCGGTTGAGGAGCGCGGATTGTACGCCTGGCAACAAATGGCTGATACTTCGGGCTTGCTGCAATCAGATCATTTCCATGTCCGACACCCTTCCCGGGCCGATCGCCCATACCGTTTTCGAAGACATCCAGGCCCTGCTGGTCGCTCCGCTGTTCATGGCGCTGGCCGTGGTCTTTTTCCGTCAGGCCGGCTTGCTCACTGGCGGCAGCGCCGGTCTGGCCTTTCTGCTGCATTACCTCTCGGGCTGGCGCTTTGGTCTGCTTTTTTTCCTGCTCAATCTCCCCTTCTACATCTTTGCGATCCGCTCGCTGGGCTGGTTGTTCACACTCAAGACCTTTGCCGCCATCGCCCTGCTTTCGCTCTACAGTGAATTCCTGCCCCGGCTGATTCAGCTTGATCTGCTGCATCCGGTTTTCGCCGCCATCATGGGCGGTCTGCTGGCCGGCATCAGCCTGCTGATCCTGATCCGCCACAAGGCCAGCCTGGGAGGGCTGGGCGTGCTGGCCATCTTCCTGCAGGAACGTTATGGCATCAGTGCCGGCAAATTCCAGATGGGCGCAGACTGCGCCATCGTGCTAGCCGCCTTTTTCGTCGTCGATCCCTGGCACGTCACCCTCTCGATCCTGGGTGCCGTCGCGTTGAACCTGGTGATCGCCGTCAATCACAAACCCGGTCGTTACATGGGGATCTGAATGTCTTTCACCACGCTAGTTTCCGCCGAAACCCTGCAGGCAAATCTGGGCAACCCGGACTGGATCGTCTTTGACGTCCGCCACGATCTGGGCAATCTGGCCGCCGGCCGTCTGGCCTATGCGGCAGGCCACATTCCCGGTGCATTGTTCCTGCACATGGACGAAGATCTGTCCGCAGCCAAAACCGGCAGGAATGGTCGCCACCCCTTGCCGGACCGCGCGGACTTCGCCGCCCGGCTTGCGCAACTTGGCGTAAATGCCACCAGCCAGGTCGTGGTGTATGACGCACAAGGCGGAATGACTGCGGCGCGTCTGTGGTGGATGTTGCGCTGGCTGGGGCATGAAGCAGTGGCCATGCTGGATGGCGGCCTGCCCGCTTGGCAAGCGCTCGGCGGCTCGCTGGAAGCGGCGTCCCCCGGCGCTCGCCCGACAGGCACTCTGCAACTGCAGGCCTCGCTGGTCACGACCGCCTCCGCAGCCGAGGTGCTCGCCAATCTGGACACGCAAGCACGGCAGGTCATCGACGCACGCGGGCCGGATCGTTTCCGCGGTGAAAACGAGACCATGGACCCGGTGGGTGGTCATATCCCTGGTGCGCGCAATCGCTGCTTCCGCGACAATCTGCAGGCCGACAATCGCTTCAAGCCGGCAGACGTCCTGCGCCACGAATTTGCAGCCGTGCTGCAGGACACTCCGGCCAGCAAAGTGATCGCCCAGTGCGGTTCCGGCGTGACGGCCTGCCACAATCTGCTCGCCATGCAGATCGCCGGGCTGCCCGGTGCGGCCCTGTACCCCGGCTCGTGGAGTGAGTGGTGCAGTGATCCGGCCCGGCCAGTCGCTACTGGAGAATGAAATAGGGGCAGACTGAAGAGCCGCTTGCAGCGGGCCTCTTCAATCACACCCCAGCAGGAACAAGGCGCAACGCCGCTCTCCGGCCATGCCTACTGAAGAAGCAGGCTGCAGGCGGGTCTCAGCTTTGCATGCCCAATGTTGCCTTGCATCGCGGAAAGGCCCGGCACCCCCAGTAGCGCCCCTGCTCGTTCTGCCGCGAAATCATCTTGAGGCCACAGGTCGGACAGGAAGGCGTGGTGTAGTCCCCCTCCACAGCCAGATTGAGCAAGCGCTGGCTTTCGTCATGCGGCAGGCG
Organism: Uliginosibacterium sp. 31-16; assembly: GCF_030730865.1. GTDB lineage: Bacteria > Pseudomonadota > Gammaproteobacteria > Burkholderiales > Rhodocyclaceae > Uliginosibacterium. The sequence goes on from NZ_JAVALZ010000002.1 coordinate 307,476, forward strand.
GTTGATCATCGAGAGGAACATGCGGTCATCAATCAGGGTGATCTGCATTGATTTGGCGGCACGCTGGGCCGCTTCATCAAAACTCCACGCTCCCATGAAGAACGCGCGACTCACGCCCGACTCCACCATGCGTCGCTGCAAGGCTTCGATTGCTTCAGTACCGACTTCCTGTTCACCGCGAGCCTTGCAATGCAGCAGCGCAAAAGGCGCCTGTTCATCATCCGGCGTGCGTGCGCCCTGATAGAGGCGCACCTCCATGCTGCCATCTGCGCCCACTCCGGCCAGCTCACCAGTCAGCCCACGCTCCCGGTAGAACGCCAGGCAAACATCAGCCATGCGCCGCCACTCCAGCACGTGCAATAACTCAACAGTCCATTTGCGCGGCTTGCTTGCTGATTGCGGCGCAGCCGCACTGACCACTGCATCCAGCGTCGATGGGCTTGCTGCAGCATCGGAGAGCAGCACCACCGGCTCTTCATCGCCAGCCTGCGCGGGATCGTACGCCTGTTGATAACGAAACACGGCCAGTGCAGCCAGACCGAAACTCAGAATCGTCGCCAGCCACTGCACGCCAGCCACCGCATGCCCTGCATACAGGCGCGGCAGCACATAGCCCAGCAGAAATACGCCACAGGCCCGCCAGGCAGCAGCTTGCCAGGACAGTCCCCACAGCGGCGCAAGCGGACCCGGATCAGCCGGATGCAAACGGGTTGCTGGCATGTACTGTCTCCCTCGAACTCCAGTTATTCATGCCCGCATGATAGACAGTTGGCGCCGACACCCTGGCCTGCAGGTGAAGGTGTTCAGACGAGTGGCGGAATCCCCTTCTCTTGCGGGCGCTAGACTTGCGCATCGGCTGATACGACCCTCTGGGGCTCTCCATGAACGCCAACGCAGATCAAACTTCTCACCCCTCTCGCAGCCTGCATATCGTCGTCGCCATCGCCGCGGGGGCGCTGCTCGTGTTGCTGGCACGCATGGCCACCGACAGCCTGCTCCCGCCCCACCCGGTCGTCACCGCGCCTGTACCACAAAGCGTCGCGGCCAGTCAGCCTAGTTCTTCCCTCACCGACCCCCAGGAGGAAGACCCCGCCGTGGCATGGGCCCGCCAGGAGCGACTGGAGCGCGAAAAACAACTGATCGAGCAGAACCGTTTGCGTCGCGAGCAGAAACTCCAGGAAGCCATCGCCAGCCGCGACCAGGCGGCCGAAATTGCCCGCCTGGATCAGGAACGCATCGATCAGGCCTGGACACGCTTCTACAAGAAGCCGAAGAAATGCGACAACGCCAGCGACCAGAGCATCATCGTCGAGTGCGGCAATCATTACATCCGCGAGCGTCAGCGCTTCGACAAACTCTGGGCAGACGGCAAAATCTCCGCGCGATAGGCAACGAAACACCTACAATCCGGGCTGGATTCCGCAGACCTCCCGCCCCATGCTCAGCTATCGTCACTCCTATCACGCCGGCAATCATGCCGACGTTCTCAAGCACGCCATCCTCGTCCAGCTTCTGCGCTATCTGGGCCAGAAGGACAAGGCATTCTGGGTCATTGACACCCATGCCGGCGCCGGCATCTATGCGCTTGACTCCATCCACGCCGAGAAACTTGGCGAATACCGCGATGGCATCGGTCGCCTGTGGGAGCGTCAGGATCTGCCCCCCATTTTTGCGGACTATGTCGCCGAGGTCCGTGCCCTCAACGGCGACGGCCCGCTGCGCGCCTATCCCGGCTCCCCCTGGCTGGCGCAACGGGCTTTGCGCGAGCAGGACCGACTACGCCTGTTTGAATTGCATGGCACCGATTTCCGCACCCTCGACAGCTATTTTGGCCAGCACGGCAAACAGGCCATGGTGTATGCCGACGATGGTTTTGCCCACCTCAAAGCCCTGCTGCCACCGCCTCCACGACGAGCCCTGACGCTGATCGATCCCTCCTACGAGCTGCGTGAGGATTACGCCCGGCTGATCCAGGTACTGAAGGACTCGCTGTTGCGCTTCCCTACCGGCATGTATGCGATCTGGTATCCAATGCTGGCCAAACCGGAATCAAAGCAACTGCCACACAAGCTCAAGGCGCTTGGCGTTGCCAACTGGCTTCACGTATCCCTGTCGGTACGCAACCCCTCGCCAGACGGCATCGGCATGCATGGCAGCGGCATGTTCATCATCAACCCGCCCTGGACGCTGGCACAAACGCTTCAGAGCGCAATGCCCTGGCTGGTCGAAACACTGGCAACCGATCCTGGCGCCAGCTTTGCTCTGGAACACGAATCAGCCTGACAAGCCGACATGCGAACAGGCTAGAATCACCTTGCCGTCCAGCCCGTTGTCCGGGCTTTTCAACCTCGCACCAGCACTCAAGGGAGTTATCCATGCGCAAGACCATGATCGTTGCCCTCAGCACCCTGTTTGTCGCCAATGCAGCCTTCGCCGCCACCTGCGACGAACAGGCCGTCGAAAAGAAACTGGCGGGAGCAGCCAAGACCAGTTTTCTGAAGAAGTGCGAAGCCGACAGCAAATCCGCCGCCAGCGGCTGTGATGCCCAGGCTGCCGAGAAAAAACTGGCCGGCGCGGCCAAGACCAGTTTCCTGAAAAAATGTGAAGCCGATGGCAAATCTGCAGAAGCCAGCAGCGCCTGCGAAGCCCAGGCCGCAGAAAAGAAGCTGGCTGGCGCCGCCAAGAACAGTTTTGTCAAAAAATGCGTGGCTGACGCAAAGTAAATCATCCCGCACAGGGGGCGCCAAGCCCCCTGTTGTCAGATTCTGCCCACAAGTACCATGACGAATCCCGCCCGGATGTCGTCAACACCTTAATTCCGTAGAACCTGCTACTGCCCGGCCCCTGCTGGCGCCCTGAGCCATTCGATGATGAATCTGCTGTGGATCAAGAATCTGTCCGGCCAGCATGTCAGAGCCGGCGGCAAACCTCTGCTCCTGCGTCGCCTGCGCCATGGTGTACTGTTTTTCTATTTCCTCACGCTGCTCATGGTGCTGCTGGCAACCGCCTGGCTCAGCCTGCAGGACTATCGCAACACCTTGCAGGAAGCAGAGCGCCAATCCCTCTCGCTGGCCCGTTCGCTGGAAGAGCACACCACCCGTTCGCTGGTCTCTGTGGAACAGGCCATGCAGAATCTGGTGGAAGATTTTGGCCGTGCCGGTGGTGTCGAACGCATGGACGAACACTGGGCTCACGAGCGCCTCAAGAGCAAGGTCGAGCTGACCCCACAGATCCGCGCCATCATCGCCATGGATGCAAAAGGCATCCTGCAGGCACATGGCCTCGAATATCCGACCCGACGGGTCAACCTCTCTGACCGCACCTACTTCTCCTATCACCAGAACAGGAACGACATCCGCCTGCGCATTGGCGAGCCCATCATCAGCCGCACGGATTACAAGTGGCTGATTCCGGTCACCCGACGCATCAACACCCCTGACAACAGCTTCGGCGGTGTCATGCTTTCGGGTGTGGAGCCCGATTACTTCCTGCACTTCTACGACTCCCTGCATCTGGATCGCGGGACCCGCATCCAGTTGATGCGCAGCGACGGCATCCTGCTGCTCAACTACCCGCTGGACATCACCTTGCTGGGCACCAACCTCCGGGACAACGACCCGGATGGTTTTGCGCGACTGCAAGCCAGCAACACCGCGTTCCTGCCCAAACCCCGCGAAAGTGGCAAGCAGTTCATTGCCCAGCTGGCCAGCGCGGACATGCCGATTGTCGTGCGCATCATCACCGACGGCGATCATGTCCTCGCAAAATTCTCCCAGGACACCCGCGTCCGCATCGCATCTGCCACGCTGGTGCTGCTGATAATGACCAGCATGCTGTTCCTGCTGTTGCGGCAGATCCATCGTGTCGAGGATTCCGAATCGCGCCTGCATCTGACCCAGTTTGCAGTCGACGAATCCCCTGACATGATCCTGTGGTGTGACCAGAATGGTCGTGTGCGCTACGCCAACCGGCGCCTGGCCGAATTGAGCCAGCACACTCCCACCGAGTTGCTGGGCCTCGCCTTTGCCGACCTGATCGGTAATGGCGATCTGCGCTGGGAAAAACTTCACGCCGAACTACAGGCGCAGCAACGCCTGAATCTGGAAAGTGTGCTGCGCCGCAAGAGCGGAGCACTGGTGCCGGTGGAGCTGACCCTTTCGCTGATTGCCGACAAGCAACGTCAATACCTGTGCATTACGGCGCGCGACATCACGGAACGGCACGCGGCCCAGCAGGAGCTGCGCCGTCATCGCGACCACCTGCAGGATCTGGTGGCCGAGCGCACTGCCGAAATCCGTACCATGCTCGACGCCAATCCGCTGGCCATCGTGCTCAGCGTGCACGACCACATGCAGCTGGTCAATCCGGCATTCGAAGCCCTGTTCGGCTACAGCATGAACAGCATCAGCGGCCTGCCCGAAAGCCTGATCCATGCCTCAGCCGCCAGCCATAGCACGGTGCGCAGCGCCATCCAGAGCCGCATTTCACTGGGTGGCACCTATCGTGGCGAAGCCGAATTGCGCCGCAGCGACGGCTCGCTGTTCTGGGCGATGCTTTTCGCCCGTGCCGTGCAGCCGGATGAACCCGAACGCGGCGTGATCTTCATCATCGAGGATGTCAGCGCCCAGCGCGCTGCGGCCTTGGCCCTGCGCCAGTCCGAACAGCTCAAGCGCTCGGTGCTCGACACCACCACCGATGGTTTTGCCCTGATCGATCATCAGCGTCGCTTTGTCGACGTCAATCAGGCCCTGTGCCGCCAGCTCGGAATCAGCCGCATCACCATGCTCGGGCAGACGCCCGAAACCATCTGGAGCGAGCCCCTCGCCAGCCAGATTTTTCCGAAACAGCCGGGCCGCCAGGAACAGCCCGCCCAACTCGAAGTTGAACTGCCGGTACATGACGGCCAGAAACATCCCTTCCTGGTCAGCCATGGTGTCATCCATGGCGAGCGTGGCGAAATCGAGCACACTTTCGCCTTTCTCACGGACATCGCCTACCAGAAAGAAATTGAACGCTCGCTTGTCGAAGCCAAGGATGCCGCGGAAACCGCCAACCACGCCAAGAGCATTTTCCTGACCAACATGTCGCATGAGCTGCGCACGCCGATGCACGCCATCCTGTCTTTCTCCGAGATGGGCTTGCAGAAGACCCAGGTGCCACAGGAGGCCGATCTGGCCCGCTATTTCGAGCGCATCCAGAACTCGGGCAAGCGCCTGCTGACCCTGCTCAATGACCTGCTCGACATGTCGCGCATGGAAGCGGACAAGATGCGCTACGACAAGGCTCGCCACTTCCTGCAGAACACCCTGCAGGCCGCAGCGACCGAAGTCTCCTCGCTGCTCAGCGCCAAGAGATTGAGCATCGAGATCAATGACAAGCTGCCACGCATTGCCGCCGTCTATGACCGCGTACGCATCACCCAGGTCATCATCAACCTGCTGTCAAACGCCATCCGCTTCAGCCCGCCCGGGGGGTGCATCCACATTGCCGGCCTGCACGAAACGGCCGACGACGGCACGTCCTGGGTCGGCTTCACCCTGCGTGACGAAGGTCCCGGAATTCCCCAAGCCGAACTTGAACGGATCTTCGACAGCTTCGAGCAAAGCTCGCAGAGCCAGCCGGTCGGCGGCACCGGGCTGGGTCTGACCATCAGCCGGCGCATCATGCTTGACCACGGCGGCAGCATCCTGGCCAGCAATCACCCGGATGGAGGGGCCGTTTTCACGGTCAGGCTGCCGGGTGAACAGCGCGCCCAGACGAGCGACGCCTCGCCAGTCACGCCGGAGGCATGATGCAGGCCATGCCTCCTGTCACCCGCATGCATGCTGCCTCGCAAGCCAGGCCAGCCGCCGATCCGCGTCAGGCAAGGATCTCCACGAGGCATGCCCGCAGAGTGGCGCCAGAGGCGGCTTTGCGGAACACGCCTTCAGCGCCGGCGATTCAGCGTCCGTAAGTCTTGCTGAAAATTTCGCAGCGCTCGACGAATTCGGCGCAGCTCTTGGGCATCGACACCCGGGCCCGGGTAACGTCGGAAATCAACCCGCGCGCCTGATGGATCAGGCGGACCCCGTGCTCAGCCTCGCGAATCTGGGCTTCATCGGGGTTTTCCGGCAAGTTCGGCACGTAGTTGCGCAGGCGCTCGCCCGCCACCGAGAAACGTGCCCAAACATCGAAAATGTCCGCATCGGTACGCAGCACTTCGCTCTTGATGTGTGCGGTACGGGCAAATTCGCGGGTCAGATCGGCCACGCGATCAAACATCGGATGGTGTTCAAAGGTGCGCACCAATGCATCGGCAACCGTGTCGATGTCGCGCATGGCCAGGGCAATCTTGTTGTAACGGCTTTCGTAGAACGCCTCGACAGGAATCGAGAACGCCTTGAAAGGCTCGCCCCACAGCTCGTCAATCCCCTCGTCACCACTGCGATGCAGGACCGACTTGCCCAGAGTCAGCGCTTCCTGCAGGCAACGCCCGCACTCGCGCATCAGGGCATTGTCCGAAGCGATTTCCACCCCCAGCGCCTGCAGGTCGACCAGCTTGGTGAAAATATCCGTCGCCCGGTTGAACAGCGCCCCGGCGAGCATCGCGCCCTTGACCCGTTTCAGCTCCGGATCAAGCTCCTCATCGTAGGCCGCACGTGCCTCACCCAGACGCCGCCCGGGAATGTTGATGCCGTGTTCGACGTGATTGAACAGGCGTCGCGTCAGCGCCTCGATCAGCCGCTTCTTGGCTTCCAGCGTACTCGCCGGAGCCTCGTAGGTCTTGATCCAGTAGCCGTAGTAATAAACGCGCTCGACGCCGTCAATGATCTGTTTGGTGCCGCAGGGAATGGAATCGCTCATGGTGTACAACCGCCAGACAATCGGAATGCGGCCGTCACTCTACTGCGTTTCCAGCGAATGACCAGCCCCTTCGTTGTATTGCTGCCAACTATTCCACACCCTGCATCATGGCAGCTTCCCGCCCCCGCGCTCCCCGCGGGAAAGCGCAGAATTTTGACCCGCCCCCAGGCAAAAGGCCGGCCAGAGAAAGATCCGGGCTAAACTGCCGCATGCCTTTTCAAACCCTTCTCCAGGGCGTCCTCAGTGCACTGGGCGCCGGCGTTGTCTGGGGCCTGGTCTTCGTGGCCCCGCAGATCCTGTCCGACTATCCGCCTGCCATGCTGGCCTTCGGCCGTTATCTGGCCTTTGGCCTGATCTGCCTGCCGCTGGCATGGCGCGACCGCCGTCGTCTGGCCCTGCTGGAGCGGCGCGACTGGCTGGCCGCACTGGAACTCTCCCTGATCGGCAACATCCTGTATTACCTGAGTCTCGCCGCCGCCATCCAGCTCGCCGGCGGTGCCCTGCCCACACTGATCATCGGCACCCTGCCGGTGGTGATCGCGATTGTTTCCAACACCCACGCCAATCCCCTGCCCTGGCGCCACCTGCTGCCCTCGCTGGCGGTCATTGTGCTGGGTATCGCTCTGGTCAACCAGCATGAGCTCGCTCAGCTGCACGGCACGGCACACTATGGTCTGGGCGCCATTCTGGCGATTGCCGCACTGGCCTGCTGGACCTGGTATCCGGTGCGCAACGCGCGCTGGCTGCGCCTGCATCCCGGCCTGTCATCCAGCACCTGGGCCACCGCGCAAGGCCTGACGACCCTGCCGCTGTCCTTGATCGGCATGTCCGGCGCCGGGCTTTGGTTTGCCGGCGAGGCAGGTTTTGCATTTCCGCTGGGACCACGACCGCTCGTCTACACCGGGCTGATGCTGGCGATCGGTCTGCTCGCCTCCTGGCTGGGCACCCTGCTGTGGAACCGGGCCAGCCGCCTGCTGCCCACGGCACTGGTCGGGCAGATGATCGTGTTTGAAACCCTTGCTGCACTGAGCTACGCCTTCCTGTGGCGCGGCAGTCTGCCAACACTGCCGGTGGCTGCAGGCATCCTGCTGCTGATTACAGGCGTATTGCTCGGCGTGCGTGCCTTTCAACATCAGACAACGGGAGAAACGGGATGATGGAAAGTCTGCTGGCCTTGATCCTGCTGGCCCTTCTGGCCTGGTACTGGCAGGATGGCCTGAAGGCACGTGAAGTCGGCGTAGCGGCCGCGCGCGAAGCCTGTGCCGCCGAAGGCCTGCAATTTCTCGACGATACCGTGGCACAGAGCGGCCTGCGCCTGCTGCGCGGGGAGGATGGGCGCATGCGCCTGCAACGCAGCTTTGCGTTTGAATACAGCTTCAGCGGCGACGACCGTCAGCCCGGCTACGTGACCCTGCTCGGTCACGAGGTCACGATGCTCCACACCAGCGCCCGCCCTCCTGAAGAGCCGCCCCCCGCCTTGCACTGAAGGCAGGCATGCCGAAGAGGCTTACGCGGCCGGCCTCTCCGGTCATGCCATCTGAAGAAGCCCTGTGGAAGCGGATCCCAGGGGTGGTGGCATTCCCTCGCCTATTGCGAACACGCCCTTAGATCGGCAGCAAGAGCTTGTGCAACACCAGCGCCGCACCGCCGGCAGGAATTGCCAGCTCGCCGAAGCGCGATTCGGTAATCGGCGGAATGTCCAGATTGGCCGTCTGCGCCAGCGCCGCAAAGGTCTGGCGAGCCGGTCCCATGAGCGCGCTGCCCAGACGACAGCTTTCCCCGCCCAGCACGATCAGCGCCGGATCAAGGGTCGCCCACAGGTTATGCAACAGCACACCAAGACGCTCTCCCGCCGTTGCCAGCCCAGCCAGGGTTGCCGGATCCCCTGCACGTGTCCGCGCTTCCAGTTCTTCGATACTGCAGCCCAGACCATTAGCCATGGCCTGCAGACCAATGAATGCCTCGGCGCAGCCTGAGCGACCGCAGGAGCAGCGTGGACCATTCGCCTGCAACTGGATATGGCCGACTTCGCCGGCAAAACCACGCCCGCCCAGCAGCAAGCGCCCACCAACCACCACCCCCGAGCCGACCCCCACGCCGATGCTCAGATAAAGCAAGGGATCCCCGATCGGGACAGAGGCAAATTCGACCTCGCCAAGCGCCGCCACGTCGGCATCGTTCTGCACGAACAGCGCAATCCCGGGAGCGCCCAGCGCCTCCAGAGCCATGCCCAGTGCTTCGCGCACCGGCACGTTGCGCCAGCCCAGATTCGGCGCCACAGCCATCACGCCACTGGCTTCGAGCACAGCACCGGGCACCCCGACGCCAACCCCCAGCAACTCGCGACGGGCGCTCGTCAGATTGGCCACTTGCGTAACAATCAACTCTGCCAGTTGTTGCAGCACCTTTTCAGGAGCCGCCTGACGCGAGAAACCGGCGCGCACGCACTCAAGCACTTCGCCGTCCAGACTCATGCTGGTCACGCACAGATGGTCCACACCGAGTTCGGCGCCAATCATCGCCAGGCGCCGCCCATCCAGGCGCAAGGGCGTGGGACGTCGCCCGATCGCGCCGGTGACCAGCACCGTGTCCTCGCGCAACCAGCCGTCGTCGATGAGCTCCTGGACCAGCAGACTGACCGTAGACTTGGTCAATCCGGTTTCTATTGAAAGTTCAGCGCGTGACAGTCCGGGCTGGCTGCGAACCAGCCGGACCAGCGCCATGCGATTGATGCGTTTGAGCAAACGCTGATCGCCGGTAATCGCCATCAAACCTTGTCTCCACCCATGTAATATTTTTTCTTACACAAATTGTAGGCTAGTACGAAGGTTATAGGTGCGCACACTCGGGTCGGAAGGCCAAGCATTTCACGCTCGAGCCTAATTATTTTGTCCTCAGACCCCTTGTTTTCCAATAAACTGCCGTTCGTCCGAAGACTGCCGGCCAGGCAGCGCGTCGTCACCTTCCCCGGCAGGATCATACCGTCTTCAGTTCAACATCGCGGCACATCATGCCGCTCTCGGGGAGTATGTACATGCACGAAGTTCCCATCCAGGCCGGCAATTCGTCCGGCCCCGTCTGGCGCCAGGCCATCTCCGGCGCACAAATCCTGTTCGTCGCCTTCGGCGCGCTGGTGCTGGTGCCGCTGCTCACCGGGTTGAACCCGAGCATGGCATTGCTCGGTGCCGGTGTCGGCACCCTGCTGTTCCAGCTGGTCACCAAACGTCAGGTGCCGATCTTTCTCGGCTCCAGTTTCGCCTTCATCGCCCCGATCATCTATGCCACCTCGCACTGGGGCCTGCCCGCCACCATGGGCGCGCTGGCCTGTGTCAGCGTGATGTATTTCGTCTTCGCCGGGGTCATTGCCCGCCATGGCGTGGAAATCGTGCACAAATTCATGCCGCCGGTGGTCATCGGCCCGATCATCATGGTGATCGGCCTGTCGCTCGCAGGCGTGGCCGTAAACATGGCCATGGGCAAGGCCGGCACCACCATCGGCTACGGCCCCTCGCTGCTGCTTGCCTCTGTTTCGCTTGCCACCACGGTGATCGTATCGATCTTCGCGCACCGCTTCCTCAAGCTGATCCCGATCCTGATCGGTGTGGGCGTCGGTTATATCCTTGCCGCCGTGCTGGGTTACATTGATTTCAGCAAGGTCGCTGCTGCGCCCTGGTTCGCCATGCCGAACTTCGTGGCCCCAGAGTTCAACATTTCCGCAATCCTGTTCATGCTGCCAGTCGCACTTGCCCCGGCCATCGAGCACGTCGGCAACGTGATTGCCGTCGGCGGCCTCACCGGCAAGGACTACACCGCCCAGCCGGGTCTGCACCGCACCTTGGCCGGCGACGGCCTCGGCGTACTCTTTGCAGGCATGGTCGGCGGCCCCCCGATCACCACCTACGCCGAAGTGACCGGCGCCCTGACCCTGACCCGCAACTTCAATCCGGTCATCATGACCTGGGCGGCCGTCTTTGCCGTGGCCATGGCTTTCGTCGGCAAGTTCAACGCCGTGCTGCAATCGATCCCGACCCCCGTGATGGGCGGCATCATGATCCTGCTGTTCGGCTCGATCGCCGCCATCGGCCTGAAGACGCTGGTCAGCGACCGTACCGATCTGGAACAGCCGCGCAATCTGGTGATTGTCTCGACCGTACTGGTGCTGGGCATCGGCGGTTTCGTGGTCGATATCAACCTGCAGTCGGTCGCACAATGGCTGCAAAGCACGCTGAGCTTGAACATCGAACTCGGCAGTTTCGTGCTGCAGGGCGTCAGTCTGTGCGGCGTGGTCGCCATCCTGCTGAACCTGATCCTGCCCAAGATCCGCAAGGAGTAAGCCTCGCAACAAGGCCCTGCCGGAAAGCCGCACAGAGCCTTGCTGGGCACGCACAAAGGCCGGAGAAGCCCGCAGCATGCGGCTCTCCGGCCTTTTTAATGTGACATTGCTGCAGCGCGCTGACTCAGCGCCGCATCACGCCTCGATGCGCACGGGTGTTCCTGCTGCAACCAGATCGAACAGCTCGATCACATCCCGATTGCGCATGCGGATGCAGCCATGTGAGGCGGACACGCCCATCGGCTCGCTGTCTGGCGTGCCGTGGATGTAGATGTAGCGGCGCATGCTGTCGACATCGCCGAGGCGGTTGCAGCCAAGCTCGCAGCCCGAAAGCCAGAGGATGCGACTGAGAATCCAGTCGCGGCCGGGAAACTGCTCATGCAATTCCGGCGTCCAGATTTCACCGGTCGGGCGGCGTGCTTTGAATACGGCCCCGCACGGCTGGCCCGCGCCAATTTTTACCCGAATGATGTGCCGCCCGCGTGGCGTCTGAAAGCTGCCTGCCTGTTCCCCCGCCCCCAGAGCGGCTGTCGAGATGGCATAGCGGCGAATCGGCGTCCCGCTTGCGTCTGCAAGGATCATGCTCTGCGAGGCAATACCGATGCGGATCTCCACGCCATGACTCCTCAGGCTGTCATCACGCGCTGACGCTTGGCAGCGAAAAAGGCGGACAGCAACTGGCTGCACTCATCGGCCAGCACCCCACCTTCGATGCCGGCATGGTGATTCAGGCGTTCGTTCGCATAGAGATCGAAGACGCTGCCGGCGACGCCGGTTTTCGGATCTTTCGCGCCGTACACGACGCGCGCAATCCGCGCATGGAAGATAGCGCCGCTGCACATCGCGCAGGGCTCCAGCGTCACATACAGCTCACAGCCGGGCAGACGATAGTTGCCCAGATTCTTCGCCGCATCGCGCAGTGCCATCACCTCGGCATGCGCGGTCGGGTCGTGCCGGCCAATCGGGTGATTGAAGCCGCGCCCGACGATCTGCCCATCGAACACAACCACCGCGCCGACCGGCACTTCATCAAGCGTACCGGCCTCGCGCGCCAGCATCAGGGCTTCGCGCATGAACGCTTCGTCACGCTCGCTCATCGCGGCTCCTTGCGCTGCTTCCAGGCGGCCAGCAGCAGCGTCAACAATCCCAGCAGGATTTCATCGATAAAAGGAATGAAATCCGGCAGGAACAGATCAAAAACAAACAGTCCCAAGACCAGCAGGAACAGATGCGGAAAGCGCAGCCGCTGCGCAAAGCCCAGCAAGGCGCCGGGCAGGACTTTCGCGATCAGACGCGCAACGGCCATGCGGTTCTTATTCCCACTCGATGGTTGCCGGCGGCTTGCCGGACACGTCATACACGACCCGGTTGATGCCGCGCACTTCGTTGATGATGCGATTGCTGACCTTGCCCAGCAGTTCATAGGGCAGTTCGGCCCACTTGGCAGTCATGAAGTCGGAGGTGCACACGGCACGCAGGGCCACGACGTATTCGTAGGTGCGGCCATCACCCATCACGCCCACGCTCTTGACCGGCAGGAACACGGCAAAGGCCTGGCTGGTCTTGTCGTACCAGTCGAAGGCGCGCAGCTCGTCGATAAAGATCGCATCCGCGCGACGCAGCAGATCGCAGTATTCTTTCTTCACTTCGCCGAGCACGCGCACGCCGAGGCCCGGACCCGGGAAGGGGTGACGATAGACCATCTCGTGCGGCAGGCCCAGCGCCACGCCGAGTTCGCGGACTTCATCCTTGAACAGCTCGCGCAGCGGCTCCAAGAGGCTCAGCTTCAAGGTATCCGGCAGACCGCCGACATTGTGGTGACTCTTGATGGTGTGGGCCTTCTTGGTCTTGGCACCCGCGGATTCGATCACGTCCGGGTAGATCGTGCCCTGGGCCAGCCATTTGGCGCTGGGCAGCTTGGCAGACTCGGCCTGAAAGACTTCAACGAACTCGCGGCCGATGATCTTGCGCTTGGCCTCGGGATCAGTCACGCCGGCCAGATGACCCATGAACTGCTCGGTGGCGTTCACGTGAATCACCTTCACGCCCAGATGCTTGTTGAAAATGTTCATGACCTGCTCGCCTTCGTTCAGGCGCAGCAGACCGTTATCGACGAACACGCAGGTGAGCTGATCGCCAATGGCACGGTGGATCAGTGCGGCGGCCACGGAAGAATCGACGCCGCCGGACAGGCCCAGAATCACTTCATCCGAGCCGACCTGCTCGCGGATCTTGGCCACGGCCTGCTCGATGTAGTTCGGCATGGTCCAGGACGGTTCGGCATTGCAGATCTGCAGCACGAAGCGATTGAGCATGTCGCGCCCCTTGAGGGTATGCGTCACCTCCGGGTGGAACTGCACGGCGTAGAAACCGCGTGCTTCGTCGGCAATGGCGGCAATCGGACAGGCTTCGTTGCTGGCGATGATCTTGAAGCCGGCAGGCAGCTGGGTGACCTTGTCGCCATGGCTCATCCACACTTCGAGGAAATTCTCACCGGCATCGCCGACACGGTCTTCCAGACCATCAAAGAACTGGCTGACCTGCGTCTGGATTTCGGCAAAGCCGAATTCGCGCACCTTGCCGGCCTCAACCTTGCCACCCAGCGCCTGTGCCATCCACTGCATGCCGTAACAGATGCCCAGTACCGGCACGCCCAGCTCGAAGAGCTTCGGGTCGGCTTGATAGTCAGACTCGTATACCGAATTCGGCCCGCCTGAAAGGATGATGCCGGTCGGGTTGAATTCGCGGATGAAGTCGATGGAAACGTCAAAGGAATGCAGTTCGCAATAGACGTGTGCTTCGCGCACGCGACGGGCGATCAACTGGCTGACCTGGGAACCGAAATCGAGGATGAGGATCTTGTGCATGATGGATCAGGGCGTGGCGGAATCGGAGGAGGCTGCCGAAGTGGCGACAGCCAGACTGGCTTTGTGCGTCATCAGGTAACGCATGGCAAGAAACGCAGCCGCAGCTTGCAGCAGCGCACAGAAAAACAGGGGGGCACCGACGCGCCAATCTTGCGGTGGCAAATGTGAAACCGTTGCCAGCAAGGGGGCGCTCAGTATCGGTGCCAGCACCGCCATCAGGCTGTTGAGCGAAGACACGGCGCCCATGGTCTGTCCCTGGTTGTGGGCTTCGGCAGAATTCGAGATCAGGCTCTGCACCGCAGCAGTGGCGCCAAAGGCCAGCACATTGCAGGCGATCACGGCGTACATCATCCAGCCAGCGGTCGCCATGCCCCACAGGAAATACGCGACGGCGCCGGAAGCCAGACCGATGGCGGCGAGTTTGCGGGCGCCAAACCAACGCAGGAAGTGCTTGAGCAGAAAACCCTGCACCAGCACTGACATGACGCCAACCGCAAACAGCGACCAGCCGTTCTCACCCGGCCCCCAGCCGAAACGGAAGCTGTTGTGCAGCACCCAGCTGGTGTGCAGGGTGAATTGCGCCAGGGAGGCCAGCGCCACGACAGCCACCAGTGGCCCGACACCCTTGAGCTGGCTCAGCTTGCGCAACGATGAAACCGGATTGGCCGAACGCCAGTGGATGGGTTTGCGACGCTCGACCGGCAAGGACTCCGGCAACACGAAATAGCCGTACAGCCAGTTGATGATTGCCAAGGAGCCTGCCACAAAAAACGGCAGGTGCAGGTTGATGGCCCCGAGGATGCCGCCCATCACCGGACCAAGGATGAAGCCCATGCCGAACATGGCCCCCAGCATGCCGAAGCGCCGCGCACGCTGCTCGGGCGGAGTGATGTCTGCTACATAGGCATTCGCGACCGCGGCATTGGCCTGCATGGCGCCACCAACCAGGCGTACGCCGATGAGCATGGCCAGTGAAGTCGCCATGGCTGTCGCAAAGAAATTCAGCGCCAGACCACAGAAGCCCAGCAACAGTACTGGACGACGCCCATAGCGGTCGGACAGGGCGCCTAGGATCGGCGAGCCGATGAAGTTGGCAAAACCGAAGGCAAACGCTACCGCTCCATACCACCAGGCCTGCTCGGCAGGGTTGCTGGTGAAACTGCCGACAAGTGCGGGAAGCACCGGGATGATCAGACCGATCGAGATCATGTCGATCAGCACGGTGATCATGATGAAACCGATCCCCGCATTGCGGCCCTTGGAGTTCTGCTCGGGTACCGGTGCGGGGTGGTTCATCAAGCGTGGTTCCGGGATTCGTGAGGCCGGGCCGCTCTTGCAGCGGCCCGGACGACTCAGTCTACGTGGTGATAGTTGGGAGCTTCTTTGGTGATCTGCACATCATGCACGTGCGATTCACGGATGCCTGCCGAAGTGATTTCCACGAATTCGGCGCGTGCGCGCATCTCCTCGATGCTGCTGCACCCCACATAACCCATGGACGAACGCAGCCCCCCCATCAACTGATGGATCACCGCACCGACCGGCCCCTTGTAGGCGACACGACCTTCGATCCCCTCGGGAACCAGCTTCTCGGCGTTGCCGCCTTCGTTGTCCTGGAAGTAACGATCCGCAGAGCCCTGCTGCATTGCGCCCAGCGAGCCCATGCCACGGTAGGACTTGTAGCTGCGGCCCTGGAACAGCACGGTTTCACCCGGCGCTTCTTCGGTACCGGCGAACAGGCCGCCGAGCATCACGCAGTTGGCACCGGCCGCGATGGCCTTGGAAATATCGCCCGAATAGCGAATGCCGCCATCCGCGATGAACGGAATGCCTTGCGCAGCAAGCGCATTGGCCACATTGTCGATGGCCGTGATTTGCGGCACACCCACACCGGCAACGATACGTGTGGTGCAGATCGAACCCGGACCAATCCCGACCTTGACCGCATCAGCACCGGCATCCACCAGCGCCAGCGCGGCAGCAGCGGTGGCGATGTTGCCGCCAATCACTTCAACCTGCGGGAAATTCTTCTTGACCCAATTGACCCGGTTCAGCACGCCTTGCGAATGACCGTGCGCGGTGTCCACTACGATCACATCCACGCCAGCTTCAGCCAGCAGTTCGCAACGTTCTTCGGTGCCTTCACCCACGCCAACCGCTGCACCAACACGCAAACGACCTTGCGCATCCTTGGCTGCCAGCGGGTGTTCGGTAGCTTTCTGGATATCCTTCACGGTGATCAGACCATACAGGTCACCGTTCGCTTTGAGCACCAGCACACGCTCAAGGCGGTTCCTGTGCATCAGGGCCTTGGCTTCGTCCAGCGTGGCGCCTTCCTGCACGGTGATCAAACGCTCACGCGGCGTCATGATGGCGGAGACCGGCTGATCGAGATTGGTCTCGAAGCGCAGATCGCGGTTGGTAACGATACCGACAACCTTCTTGCCCTCGACCACCGGCAGACCGGAAATCTTGTGCAGACGCGTCAGCGCAGTGACTTCACGCACGGTCAGGGTCGGCGGAATCGTGATCGGGTCACGCAGGACGCCGGATTCAAACCGTTTGACCCTGGCCACTTCCTGCGCCTGCTGCTTGGGTGTAAGGTTCTTGTGAACGATGCCGATGCCACCTTCCTGTGCCAGCGCAATGGCCAGACGGGATTCGGTGACGGTATCCATGGCAGCGGATACCAGCGGAAGGTTCAGGGTGATGTTGCGCGTCAAGCGCGTTGCGAGGCTGACATCACGCGGGAGGACGTTGGAATGGGCGGGGACCAGCAGAACGTCATCGAACGTCAGCGCCTTCTGGATCAAACGCATGTCTATAATCCTTACCGGCAAATCGGCATTATACAGGCGGAGTGGCGCGGCGTGAATCCGCCCGGCACTTCAAGGAAACACAAAGGAGCATTCATGGCTTGCAAATCAGCGTCCAGACTAATTACAACCTTGGTCGCCTGCCTGTTGCCACTGGCAGCCGGAGCACAGATCTACACCTGGAAGGACGCCAACGGGCGCACTCATTTCTCGGACCAGCCCTCGGCTGCAGCGGACGCAAAACCAGTCCGCGGCAACATCGTTCCACTGGACGAAGAAACTCCGCGTACGGCCAGTTCGGCCCCGAAGGATGCCAAGGCATCCGGCCCCAAGACCTGGGAAGATCAGGATCGCGACTTCAAGCAGCGCCAGGCAGAGAAAGCCGAAGCCGATGCCAAGGCCAAGAAGGAAAAAGACGCCAAGAACCAGAAGGATCAGTATTGCAGCAGTTTGCGCAGCAATCTGGCCATGCTGGAACGCGGCGGACGCGTCAGCAAGCCGGATGCAAACGGTGAACCCAATTTTCTTTCTGACAACCAATTGAAAAGTGAAGCCGATCGGGTTCGAAGTCAGATTGCCAAAGACTGCAAATAGACTGTCATCAGCCCCATCAAAAAGGCCGTTCATCTGAACGGCCTTTTTTCATGCAGGCGAGGCTCAAAGTTCGCCGCCGCCTTTTTTCATGGCTTTGCCCTCTTCGGCACGTTTGCGCCGAACCTCCTTCGGATCAGCAATCAAGGGGCGATAGATTTCCACCCGGTCGCCCTCTCGCAGCGTGGTATCGAGTCGTACCAGCTTGCCGTACACGCCGAACTTGCCCTGCTCCAGACTGATTTCCGGAAATTTTGCCAGCAGACCCGAAGCCTCCAGCGCCTGCTGCACAGACGCATCGGGCGCCAGTTTCACCTTGCTCAGTTCCTGGCGTTCGGGCAGTGCGTAGCACACCTCCACGCTGATTTGCTCGCTCATCGCTGTTTCTCCCTGTTGATCTGATCGGCGCGCTGCACGAAAGCTTCGACAAAACTGCCGATGATGTGATTGAAAACGGCCCCCAGCACCTTCTCCAGCAAATGGCTGGAAAACTCGTAGTGCAGCTGGAATTCGACCTTGCAGGCACGTTCGGTCAAGGGGGTGAAGCGCCACTCGCCCTCCAGCATGCGGAACGGGCCGTCGTGCAGTTGCATGGCAATGCGGCGGCCCGGTTCATTCACGTTGGCCGTCGAAAACTTCGTCTTGATGCCGTGATAGTTCACATGCAGGGTTGCAAGCATTGAATGCGGTGTGCGCTCAAGCACTTCCCCACCACCACACCAGGGCAAAAATGCCGGGTAATCCTCGACGCGCTCAACGAGCGCGTACATTTCCGCGGCAGAATGCTCGATGAGCACGGACTTCCTGATTTCAGCCATACGCAAGATGAAGCCGCACTGCGCGGCACTGCTAGAATGACGGATTCTAGCGGATTGCGGCCCGGCAGCGGCCACCAACAACAGCCGATATGAGCATCATCGACAATCGCAAGGCCTTTCACGACTACTTCATCGAAGAACGTTTCGAGGCCGGTTTCGTTCTGGAGGGCTGGGAGGTCAAGGCCATTCGTGCCGGCCGCGCCCAGATCAAGGAAGCCTACGTGCTGATCCGCAGCGGCGAGCTGTACATCATCGGCATGCACATCAGCCCCTTGCTGACAGCCTCGACCCACATCAAGCCCGATCCCACGCGCACCCGCAAGCTGCTGCTGCACGCCAACGAAATCGACAAGCTGATCGGCAAGGTCGAGCGCGCAGGCTTCACACTGGTGCCGCTCGACCTGCATTACACCAAGGGCCGCATCAAGGTCGAGATCGGTCTGGCCAAAGGCAAGAAACAGTTCGACAAGCGCGAAACCGAAAAGCAGCGCGACTGGGATCGCGAAAAGCAGCGCCTGATGCGCGACAAGACGCGCTGAACACATGGTGACCAGCGCCGCCCTGCTCTACTGGATCATGCTCGCGGGCGTGGCGCTGTATGCCATCACTGGCGTACTGGAAGCCGGGCGCAAGGGGATGGATGTGGTCGGTGCCTGTGCCGTCGGATTGGCCACCGCCGCCGGAGGCGGTACCGTGCGCGATGTACTGATCGGTCGGCCGGTCTTCTGGATCAGCGACCAGACCTACATGCTGGCAGCCTTTGGCGCCGCACTGGCAGCATTCTTCCTGCTGCGTTTCATCAAGCTGCCGGCGCGCCTGTTCCTGATCCCCGATGCACTGGGACTGGCGCTGTTCACGGTTTCCGGCACCCAGATCGCGCTGGCCGCCGACACGCCCTGGCTGGTCGCAGGCCTGATGGGCGTGATCACGGGGGTTGCCGGCGGTGTGCTGCGCGACATCCTGTGCAACGACATCCCACTGATTTTTCTGCCCGGCGAGCTGTATGCCATCGCCGCCACGGCTGGCGCGGGCGTCGTGGTCGGCATGCAGGCCATCGGCCTGAGCCACGAACTGGCAGCTATCGGCGGCTTTCTGGCGGCGGCAGGCTTGCGCTTCGCCGCGATGGCATTTCGCCTGCGGGCTCCCGAGTGGGCCCCACGCGAATAAGCCCCCACCCGAAGAGCCGCACCCGGCCTTGCTCTTCAGGCCCCTGCCCTGCAGATCCTTGAGGCGCGGGCCTCTTCCGGCATAGCTACCGAAGAAGCTTGCTGCATGCGGCACACAGGGCATCCCGCCCTGCACTTTCAATCAGGCCGCAGGCTTACGCTCCAGCATGCGTGCCACGAGGATGCCGACTTCGTAGAGCAGACACATCGGGATCGCCAAGGCCAGCTGCGACGTCACATCAGGCGGGGTTACCACGGCCGCCACGACAAAGGCGCCAACGATCACATAGCGCCGGATGGCAACCAGCTTTTCAACCGACATCACGCCCATCAGCACCAGCAGCACCACTGCCACCGGCACTTCAAAAGTCAGGCCGAAGGCGAGGAACATCCCCATTACAAAGCTGAGGTACTTGTCGATATCCGTCATCCAGGCCACTCCTTCAGGAGTGAAGCTGGCCATCACCCGGAACATGCCGGGGAAGAAGACGAAATAGGCGAAAGCCATGCCACACACGAACAGCAGACAACTGGCCACCAGCAGAGGAATGGCCAGGCGCTTCTCGTGGGCATACAGACCGGGCGCGATGAATGCCCAAGCCTGATACAGGACAAAAGGCATGGCCAGCAACAGCGCCACCCATGCCGTCACTTTCATTGGCACCAGGAACACGCCCACCACATCGGTAGCGATCATCTGCCCCCCCTGCGGCAGCACCTGCATCAACGGATGAGCAAGCAAGGCATACAGATCCTTGGCCCACCACACCAGACACAGAAAGATGATCAGCACCGCCAGCAAGGCTTTTACCAGACGGTTACGCAGCTCGACCAGATGGGAAATGAAGGATTCCTGCCCGTCCATATGTATCAAGCCTTCCGTGCCGGCACAGCGGGTGCGCCAAAGAGATCGAGCTGATTTTCATCGGCTTCGGGCGGGGCGGGGGTTTCTTCCGCCACAGCATGCACCTCCTCTGCCGGCTCAAACGTCGGTGCAGTTTCAGGCACGGCTTCGGAGACCGGCTCTGGCGGCAAGCTCAAAGTGGATGCCAGCTCCTGCTGAAGATTACCGATGGAGTTCTGGAAATCCGCCTCAAGCGAGCGAGCCTGCTCGTTGAGCGTGTCCTGCAGGCTGCGTGCGCCGTCCTTCAGCTCGTCGTGCAGGCGCTTCACATCAGCCAGTTCCATCTCGCGGCTGATATCGGATTTGACATCGGCCACATAGCGTCGGAATTTGCCCAGCAAATGACCCGCCATACGTGCCACGCGCGGCAGATCTTCCGGCCCGAAAATGACCAGCGCCACGATGCCGATGAGGATGAGTTCAGAAAAACCAACGTCGAACATGCTAATCCGCCCGATAAGCAGGCTCCCGGTTTGCCCAAACCGTCCTCCGGCGGAGGCCAGGAAAGCCTTCGGGCAAGCCGGCGACGTTCCTGAGAGCTGTCAGAAAAACAAAAGGGGCGCGAACCTCGGCGCCCCTGTCCAAACCGCTGCGCAGTTCAGTCCTTCTTTTCGCGAGCCTGACCGTCAAGCGTATCAGCCGCCGCAATTTTCTCGGCCGGCTTGTCGTCCGCGCCATCCTTCATGCCCTGCTTGAAGCCTTTGACCGCGCTACCCAAGTCTTCACCGATATTGCGCAGTTTCTTGGTGCCGAACACCAGCATCACGATTACCAGAACAATCAGCCAGTGCCAGATGCTAAACGAACCCATGTGAATCTCTCCTCAGTATTTCAGCATGGCCGGCATCGGCTGCCCGCCAAGAACATGCAGGTGCAGATGATACACCTCCTGACCACCATGCCGTCCGGTGTTGATGATGCTGCGGAAACCCTCCGCAGCTCCTTGATCCGCGGCAAGCCGCGGTGCCAGTTCAAGCATGCGCCCGAGTACGGGAGCGTCTTCCGGCGTCGCCTCCGCCAGCGTGGCAATGTGCTTCTTCGGAATGATCAGGAAGTGCACCGGTGCCTGCGGATGAATATCCTTGAAGGCGAGAATTTCGTCGTCTTCATACACCTTGGCACAGGGGATCTCACCCTTGGCGATACGGCAGAAAATGCAGTCGCTCATGATTTGCGGGAATTCTTTTCGTCGATACCCGAGATACCCTCGCGCCGACGCATCTCACCCAGTACATCGTCCGCGGACAGGCCAAACTGGCTCAGCAGAATCAGCGAGTGGAACCACAGATCCGTCACCTCATACACGATGTGGCGCAGGTCGCCATCCTTGGCGGCCATGATGGTCTCTGCTGCCTCCTCGGCGACCTTCTTGCAGATCGCGTCGGTGCCTTTGGCGTACAGGCTGGATACATAGGATGACTCGGGCGGCGCGGATTTGCGCGCTTCGAGCGTCGCTGAAAGGCGTTGCAGCACTTCGGGATCAATCATTACAGACTTCCTTTGCAGGATTATTTCCTGGGGTAAATTTCGGCCGGATCTTTCAACACAGGATCCGCCTCTTCCCAACCACCACCATCCAGATGACGCTGGAAGAAGCAGCTGCGCCGCCCGGTGTGACAGGCAATACCCCCTACCTGTTCGATCTTCAGCAGGATCACGTCGCCATCGCAGTCCATGCGGATTTCACGCACTTTCTGAATGTGGCCGGATTCCTCGCCCTTGTGCCAGAGCTTGCGACGGGAACGTGACCAGTAAACGGCCTCGCCCTTCTCTGCCGTCAGCCCCAGCGCCTCACGATTCATCCAGGCGAACATCAGCACTTCGCCAGTTTCAAAATCCTGCGCAATCGCCGGCACGAGACCCTGTTCGTCCCACACCACCTCATTCAACCAGCGCGACTCTTCACTCACAGACGTACCTCGACTCCATGTGAACGCATGTATTCCTTGGCCTCGCGGACAGTGTGTTCACCGTAGTGAAAAATGCTCGCCGCCAGCACCGCATCAGCACGTCCCTCGATCACGCCATCGGCCAGATGCTGCAGATTCCCCACGCCGCCACTGGCAATCACGGGAATATTCACCGCATCCGACACGGCCCGAACCAGCGCCAGATCGAAGCCGATCTTGGTGCCGTCGCGATCCATGCTGGTCAGCAGAATCTCACCAGCCCCCAGTTTTTCAACGCGTTGTGCCCATTCGATCGCATCCAGCTCGGTCAGCTTGCGTCCGCCGTGGGTGAACACCCCCCACTTGCCCGGAGCGATCCGTTTGGCGTCGATGGCCACCACGATGCACTGGTTGCCGACCTTGCCGGAGGCTTCCGCCACCAGTTCCGGGTTATAGACTGCCGCGCTGTTCATGCTGACCTTGTCAGCGCCTGCGTTGAGCAGACGGCGCACGTCAGCCACGCTGCGCACACCGCCGCCCACAGTCAGCGGGATGAAGACCTGATTGGCCACCTGCTCGACAATGTGCAACATGATGTCGCGCGCATCAGAGCTGGCGGTAATGTCGAGAAAGGTCAGTTCGTCAGCGCCTTGCTCGTCGTAGCGACGGGCAATTTCGACCGGGTCGCCGGCGTCACGCAGCTCCAGAAAATTGACGCCCTTGACGACCCGTCCGGCGGTAACGTCCAGACAGGGGATGATGCGTTTGGCAAGCATTGGATCAGTCGGCCTCGCCGTTGAGTTCGTCAGCACGGGCCTGAGCGGCCTCGAAATCCAGCGTGCCTTCGTAGATGGCGCGACCGGTGATGGCGCCCATGATGCCTTCGGACTCAACCGCACACAGCGCGTCGATATCCTTCAGATCGGTAATACCGCCACTGGCGATCACCGGAATGCGCAGCGCCTGCGCGAGCCTCACGGTGGCTTCGATGTTCACGCCGCTGAGCATGCCGTCACGGCCGATATCGGTGTAGATCACCGATTCAACTCCGTAGTCTTCGAACTTCTTGGCCAGATCGACCACATCATGCCCGGTCAGTTTGGACCAGCCATCCACCGCCACCTTGCCATCCTTGGCATCCAGGCCAACGATGATGTGACCGGGGAAGGCACTGCACGCATCGTGCAGGAAACCCGGATTCTTGACCGCGGCAGTGCCGATGATCACATAGCTGATGCCATCGTCCAGATAGCGCTCGATGGTATCCAGATCACGGATGCCGCCGCCCAGTTGAACAGGAATGTCGTCACCGACTTCCTCGCAGATGGCCTTGATCACCGCTTCGTTCTTCGGTTTGCCCGCAAAGGCGCCGTTCAGGTCAACCAGATGCAGGCGACGAGCGCCTTTGTCCAGCCAGATCCGGGCCATGGCACGCGGGTCTTCGGAAAACACGGTGGCGCCTTCCATTTCGCCCTGACGCAGGCGAACACAGTGGCCGTCTTTGAGATCAATCGCAGGAATTAGCAGCATGATGGATGAGTGCTAGAGGGTCTTGGGGGCGGAGTGGATCGGAAATTCCGAATGACTCGTTGAAATGAAGCTCAGGGTTGCCAGCTCACGAAGTTGGAAAGAAGCTGCAAGCCTGCTGTAGCGCTCTTTTCCGGGTGAAACTGTACTGCAAAGATATTAGCTTGGGCCACTGCCGAGGTAAAGCGCAGGCCATAATCGGTCGTTGCCGCCGTCGCAGCGGAATCCGTCGGTTGGCAGTAGTAACTGTGCACGAAGTAGAAACGGGCGCCAGGTTCGATCCCCTGCCACAGTGGATGTGGCAACACAGGGTTTACTTCGTTCCAGCCCATGTGTGGCACTTTCAGGCGCGCGCCATCCTGCCCGGCCATGCCATCCGCAAAGCGCCTGACCTGCCCGGGAATGAATCCCAGCCCGGGCGTATCACCTTCCTCGCTGTGATCGAAGAGCATCTGCATGCCCACACAGATCCCGAGAAAGGGCTTGCTCTGGGCTGCTGCGAAAACCGCTTCGCGCAAGCCGCGCGAGAGGAATTCGTGCATGCAGTCGTGCATGGCGCCCTGACCCGGCACCACCACACGATCCGCAGCCTGGATATCTGCCGCAGAACTGGAGATCAGTACCGAAGCACTGGCGGATGCAACTTTCTCGATGGCCTTGGCAACCGAGCGCAGATTGCCCATGCCGTAATCGACAACGACGATTTTCATTTCAGTAGATCAACGTGATTCGTGACAAACGATACGCAAGCAGCGGTCGCTGCCTGCCCGATCAGAGCGAACCCTTGGTCGACGGCATCGCTCCGGCAGCCCGCTCGTCAACTTCAGCAGCGACACGCAGCGCACGCCCAAAAGCCTTGAATACGGTTTCGCACTGGTGATGCGAATTGATGCCGCGCAGATTGTCGATGTGCAGGGTCGCCAGAGCATGATTGACGAAGCCTTGGAAGAATTCGCGGGTCAGATCCACATCGAATTCGCCGATGCGCTCACGCGTGAAGTCCACGTTGAACTCCAGCCCCGGGCGACCCGAAAGGTCGATCACCACACGCGACAACGCCTCATCCAGCGGCACGTAGCTGTGGCCGTAGCGGCGCAGGCCCTTTTTGTCGCCCACCGCCTTGGCAAACGCCTGGCCGAACGTGATGCCGACATCTTCAACCGTGTGGTGTGCATCGATGTGGAGATCACCCTTGGCACTGATATCCAGATCAATCAGGCCATGCCGGGCAATCTGCTCCAGCATGTGATCCAGAAAGGGCACGCCCGTATCGAGCTTTGAAACACCGGAGCCGTCCAGATTCAGGCGCACGGTGATCTGCGTTTCGAGCGTATTGCGGCTAACTTCGGATTGCCTCATGGCACAAGCCTATGTCGATGAAGGTAAGCCTAGGCGCCAGAGCGCGTCAGCGAGGGCCTATGATAGCATTGGTGCGGCTCTGCACCATGGGCAGCGCCACGAATGCCACGTAACAGTCCCTACCTGAAACACTGTTGAAAGTTTCCCGATGAGTGCCTACTGGAGCGATCTCGTTCATCGCCTGACCCCTTATGTGCCGGGCGAGCAGCCCAAGATGGCCAATCTGGTCAAGC
Organism: Uliginosibacterium sp. 31-16; assembly: GCF_030730865.1. Taxonomy (GTDB): domain Bacteria; phylum Pseudomonadota; class Gammaproteobacteria; order Burkholderiales; family Rhodocyclaceae; genus Uliginosibacterium. Next base: position 332,822 of record NZ_JAVALZ010000002.1, read on the forward strand.
TCAACACCAACGAGAACCCCTACGGACCTTCGCCCAAAGCGCTGGCCGCGATTGCCGCAGAGACCAATGACACGCTGCGGCTCTACCCGGACCCGAATTCGGACCTGTTCAAACAGGCCGTCGCGCGCTTCTTCAGCGTCACGCCCGCCTCGGTTTTTGTCGGCAACGGCTCGGATGAAGTGCTGGCCCATGTTTTCCTCGGCCTGCTCAAGCACGACAAGCCCCTGCTCTTCCCCGACATTACCTACAGTTTCTATCCGGTGTATTGCGGGCTCTACGAAATCGACTACGCCACTGTGCCGCTGGATGCGCAGTTCGGCATCCGTATTGATGACTACCTGGCGCAAGACGCAGGCGCAATCATTCTCGCCAACCCGAACGCGCCCACCTCGCGCCTGCTGCCGCTGGCCGATATCGAACGCCTGGCAGCCGGCAAGCCGGATTGCGTGATCGTCATCGACGAAGCCTATATCGACTTCGGCGGCGAGTCCGCCGTGCCGCTGACGCAGCGCCACCCGAATCTGCTGGTGATCCAGACGCTGTCCAAGAGCCGCTCGCTGGCGGGCCTGCGCGCCGGCTTTGCGATCGGCCATCCGGCGCTGATCGAGGCGCTGGAGCGCGTCAAGAACAGCTTCAACTCCTATCCGCTGGATCGCATGACGATTGCCGGCGCCGCCGCTGCGATGGATGACGTAGCCTGGTTCGACGCCACACGCCAGCGCGTGATCGCCAGCCGCGACACACTCACGGCCAGCCTGCAGGCGCTCGGTTTTGAAGTATTGCCCTCGGCGGCCAACTTCATCTTCGCGCGCCACCCGGCACGCGACGGTCTGGAGCTGGCACAGGCGCTCCGGGCCCGCGGCATCATCGTCCGCCACTTCAAGCTGCCGCGCATCGACCAGTTCCTGCGCATCACCATCGGCACGGACGAGCAATGCGCCATCCTCAGCACAACGCTCGCCGAGATTCTCGGATAAGCCTTTGAAGAGCCGCCTGCAGCCTTGATCTGCAGCACGCCAGGCCGCTCAGGCAGGACAGGTGCGGCGGCGCAGGCTCTCTGCCTGTAGAAGTCCGCCGGATGCCGCTTTCCAGCCAGTCTTATTTTTTGACGGGCTTGCGTACCTTGACTGCGCAGATCCCGGTTTTCGGATCGTAGGGGTTGAACCACAGCTCCTTGCGTTTGAGCGGCGTCTTCTCGGAGAGGAAGGGATTCTCGATGCGGAAGACCTGGCGCTCGCAGAAGTTGGCACGCTTGATCATCTCTGCGTGGTATTCGCTCACCATCTTGCGCAGGGAGCCATCGCGCACCATGGCCTCCATGCCTTCGGTCAGGCGCTTGTGCAGGCGCGGCGCCTTGGGCGACACAAACACATAGCCCGGCAGGGGGAAGTCGATCACCACGCTGCGCTCGATCACCAGATCCGGATTGGCGCTGGCACGATCATCAAACTCGACGAAGACTTCATTCATGCCGCGCGGAAAGTAGTCGATACGCCCGGCCATCAGCATTTTCAGCAGCGGCTCGAAGCTCTCGCCCAGCACGACATTGAACTGGTTGAAATCCATCACCCGGCGCGAGGACCAGCCGGCGCCGAGCCCCACACGCAGGGCTTTCAATTCGTCCAGCGTGCGTACCGCAGCAATTTTTTCCTGCGCATCCCGATGAGTCAGCGCGATGCGGTAGTTGGACAAGCCCATGTCGAGCGGAATCCAGATCGGCAGCAGCTGCGCTTCCCAGCTCGGCTGGCTGGCCATCACGCTGGTGTTGTACACCTCGCCACTGACCAGTTCCAGCAACATGCGTTCCCGCGCCAGAACGGCGGTCACCCACTCGATGCGATACGGCCCGTATTTTTTCACGGTACGGCGCAGCGCCTCTTCCAGCACCAGATCGGAAAACTCCAGGCGCCGCTCCACGCCGCTTGCCGGACGGGCGCGAACCATCACATCGTCAGCCCGCGCCACGCGCGTACCCAGCAGCAGACAAGCCAGCCCGAGCAGACCCAGCACCAGCACGGCACCTACCTCACGCCTTGAAACCATTCCGAGTCCTCGATAGGGCATTTGTTTGATTTTGGTAAATTTTGCAGATCATGTCAGCCAGCAGTTTGTGAGTTTACTTTGTTTCCCCCCCGAGCCAGCCCGCTTCCTCTGGCAAAATACGCCCCGCAATGAATTCCCCCGAAGCACTCGATCCGGCGCTGCACGTCCTGCGTCACACTTTTGGCTACCCGGCCTTCCGCGGCGAACAGGCGGCCATCGTCAACCACGTCTGGCAAGGCGGCGACGCGCTGGTGCTGATGCCCACCGGCGGCGGCAAATCGCTGTGCTTTCAGATTCCGGCCTTATTGCGGAACGGCTGCGGTATCGTCGTTTCCCCCCTGATCGCGTTGATGCAGGATCAGGTGCAGGCCCTGTGCCAGCTCGGCGTGCGTGCCGCGTTCCTGAATTCCACGCAGAGTTTTGAAGAATCCAGCGCCATCGAGCGTCAGCTCCTCGCTGGCGAACTGGACCTGCTTTACGTCGCCCCTGAGCGCTTGCTCAACGGCCGCTGCCAGGCCCTGATCGAATCTGCCCGCATCGCCCTGTTCGCGATTGACGAAGCGCACTGCGTGTCGCAATGGGGCCACGACTTCCGCCCGGAGTACCGCCAGCTTACGGTGCTGCACGAACGCTTCCCACAGATTCCGCGCATTGCGCTCACGGCTACCGCCGACGCGGCAACCCGCGCCGAAATCATCGAGCGCCTGGCGCTGGAAGAAGCGCGCGTCTTCATCTCCAGCTTCGACCGGCCGAACATCCGCTACACCGTGGTCGAGAAGGACAACCCGCGCAAGCAGCTGCTGAAATTCATCCGCACCCATCACGACGGCGACGCCGGCATCGTGTATTGCCTGTCGCGCAAGAAGGTTGAGGAAACCGCCACCTGGCTGCGCAGCGAAGGCATCAGCGCCCTGCCCTACCACGCCGGGCTGGACGCGGCGGTGCGCGCCGATCACCAGACCCGCTTCGTGCGCGGTGACGGCATCGTGATGGTTGCCACCATCGCCTTCGGCATGGGCATCGACAAGCCGGATGTGCGCTTCGTCGCTCACCTCGATCTGCCCAAATCGCTGGAAGCCTACTATCAGGAAACCGGCCGCGCCGGCCGCGATGGCCTGCCGTCCAATGCCTGGATGGCCTACGGCCTGCAGGACATGGTGCTGCAGCGCGAGATGATCGAGCAATCGCAGGCGCCCGACGAAATCAAGCGCGTCGAGCGCCGCAAGCTTGATGCACTGCTCGGCTACAGCGAAGCTCCCGCCTGCCGTCGCGAAGTGCTGCTGCGCTACTTCGGCGAAGAATCCACCCCTTGCGGCAACTGCGACATGTGCCTGACGCCGCCGGAAACCTTCGATGCCAGCCTGCCCGCCCAGCAGGCGCTATCCACCATCTACCGCAGCGGTCAGCGTTACGGCGCGGGTCACATCATCGACATCATCATGGGCAAGGCCACGCCCAAGGTAGTGGAGCGCGCACACAACCAGCTCAGCACCTTTGGCATCGGCAAGGCCCTGCCCGACGCACAATGGAATTCGCTCTTGCGCCAGTTCGTCGCCCAAGGCCTGCTCGGGGTCAGCGAATTCGGCGGGCTGATGCTGCTGGATGCCTGCCGCCCGGTGCTGCGTGGCGAAACCCCGTTCATGGCCAAACGCGTACGCGCCGCCGCGCCCAAGGCGGCTGCCAGCGTGCGCCGCGAGATCGAGTTCGAGAGCGACGAGGCACGCACCCTGTGGGCCGCGCTGCGCCAGTGCCGCCGCGATCTGGCCGAAGAACAGAACGTGCCCGCCTACATGATCTTCGGCGACGCTACCCTCAAGCAGATGCTCGACAAACGCCCGATGAGCCTGGAGGCCATGTACGAACTCTCCGGCGTAGGCGACCGCAAGCTCGACGCCTACGGCATGGCTTTCCTCGAAGTCATCCAGAAACACCAGCGCCGGCTCTGAACTCTCCGCCGGGCAGGCACAACGCCGCTTGACCAGATCCATGCCGGCGTCGTAGGCTCCGCATCGACGCGCTTGCCCAAGCATGCGCTGATGTTTGCCTGGCTCACATCAGCCCCTCCGGGGTTACCCCGGGGCGCAGCATTTCGGGCACTTCCTCGCATGAGCCTTTTTGCGCTTGCAGCGCAAGGCAGCTCATGCCAGACACGACAGGTTGGGCAAGCACGTCACCCCTCTTTTCTCCCGCAACCACTGTGGACACGTCGGCCTCGGACTCACCGGAACGCTTACCAAGCCGGCACATGCGCCACGTCGCACGTGGTCTGGCGCGTGCGCTGCTGAGTGATGAAGCGGGCGGGCTCTCGACGCTGCAGCAAAATGCCGCTGCTGCATTGGGCCGCAAATGGCCCTGGCTGGCGCGCCTGATCCGCAAACTCGATGAGCGCTTCGGTTTACCGCTGCGCCCGGATGACTTTGAAAACATCGTCGCTTGGCTGCTTGCCCAGCCAAGCTTCATTGCCGCGTTTCATGCTGGCAGAGAAAAGCCACGCATCTATCGCTACTTCAGCTTTCAGCCACGGATGGCTGCGGCAGCTTCAGCCCTGTCGACGCTCGTTCTGCCCGTGCTGCACACCGCTGGAGATCTGGCAGCCTGGCTGGGCTTGAGCATCGACGAGCTGGACTGGCTGGCGGACATCGGCGCCTGGCGAGGCAAATCAGAGATCGAACCACGCCGTCATTACCGTTATCACTGGAAGCCCAAAGCCAGCGGGGGCCAACGCCTGATCGAAAGCCCCAAGCCGCTTCTGCGCAGCGTGCAACGCAAGATCCTGCGAGGGATGCTCGACAAGGTACCGGTTCACGCCGCAGCCCATGGCTGCGTACCGGGCCGATCAATCGTGAGCAACGCACACATTCACGCAGGCACGCCACTGGTCCTGAAGCTGGATCTGCGCGATTTCTTCACCTCGATCCCCGCAGCCCGCATTCACGCCCTGTTCCGCAGCCTGGGCTACCCCCTTGAAGTCGCCCGCTATCTCACCGCGCTGACCACCCACGCAACTGCACCGGCCGCCTTGCGCGCACAGCCACAGGAATCGCTGTGTTCTTGCGTCGCCAAGCGGGCAACCCGCGCGAGTCAGGAAGCGTGGCGACAACGCCACCTGCCACAAGGCGCCCCCACCTCTGCCGCGCTGGCCAATCTGTGTGCCTGGCGACTCGATCTGCGTCTGGATGGCGCCGCACGCGAGGCCGGCGCACGCTACACCCGCTACGTAGACGATCTCGTATTCTCCTGCCCGGCTCACTCGCCGGCACACGCGCGCCGGATTGCGTTGATGGCTGCCAGCATCGCGCTGGAAGAAGGTTTCACTCCCCACCCACACAAGACCCGCATCGCAACGCAGGCACAGGCCCAGTGGGTGACAGGGGTGCTGGTCAACCAGAAACCCAATGTTGCACGCAAGGACTTCGATCTCCTCAAAGCCATCCTGAACAATTGCATCCGGCATGGACCGACGGAACAGAATCGCGAGGCCCATCTGGATTTTCGTGCCCATCTGCAAGGACGCGTTGCACATGTCCGACACGTCAATCCGGCACGTGGCGCACGTTTGCAAACCCTGTTCGCGAAAATCTGCTGGCCTGACAAATCAGCTTGAAACCCCAGCCTGAAGAGCCGCATGCAGCGGACCTCTGCGAACATGTCTCATGAAGGCGCGCGCCGAAAAAGCCTCTGCAACCACACCACCTGAAGAAGCCCGCCCGGTGCGGCTTACAGGCCGGCCTCGGCCAGAGGCATCAGGCTGCGCTGACTCTCGAAGCAGCGCTCCACGCCGCTTACCGGATCGCGAAAGGCGATGCGGCGCGCCAGCAATTGCAGCGGTCGGGCGTAATCGTCGGTGTTTTCCGGCAGGAGTTCCGGGTAGATGCGGTCATGCAGGATCGGCATGCCGAGTGCGGCGCAGTGCATGCGCAGCTGGTGGCGCCGCCCGGTGAGCGGGCTGAGCCGGTAACGCGCCAGCGCGCCGGCCTGCTCCAGCAGTTCGATGTGGGTTTCGGCGTTCGGCTCACCGGCTTCCGTGCGCATCTGCATGAAGTTGGCTGCATCCACCAGCCGGCTGCGATACGTACACGGCAGGGCCAGATCGACGCGGAACGGTGCCACCGCTTCGTAGCATTTCTCCACCGCCCGCTCGGCGAACAGCGCGTGATAGCGCCCGCGCGTGGCGGGCTGCACGGCGAAAACCACCAGCCCAGCGGTTTCACGGTCGATGCGGTGGATCGGGCTCAGCGTGGCGATGCCCAGCTTGCGCTTCAGGCGCACCAGCAAGGTTTCCTGCAGATAGCGTCCGCCCGGCGTAACGGGCAGGAAATGCGGCTTGTCCGCCACCACCAGCAACTCGTCCTGAAACAGCACGCGCTCCTCGAATGGAATCGGCGTTTCCGCCGCCAGCGCGCGGTAGTAGAACACCCGCAAACCGGCCTGGAACGGCCGCGCGGCGCTCACCGTCTGGCCGAACTCATCAACCACATCACCGGCCGCCATCCGCGCCGCCCATTCCTCCGCCGCAATCGCCGGAAAGCGTGCGCACAGGAAGGCGGCAATGCTCGGCCAGTCACCGGACGGCAGCACGACGCAGCTCGGGCTGACGCCGTCCCGCATCGGAAGTGGAGAGGAATGGGCTGTGCTCATGCGCGGCGATGATACCTGTTAGCCAGGACGCCCCGGCCAACATGCCGGAGAGCCGCGTCCGACGGGCGTCTTCAGGCAACATGCCGCAAGGCCCTCGCCAGATAATGACGACAGGCCTGACGTGCTGAAGAACGCCGCCACACGCGGCTCTTCAGGCTTCGATCTGCTCAGTCCCACCACAGGTACAGAGTGTTGCCACGTGCCATTTCCTCAGCCAGTTTCTCGACCGTATCCGTGCCCTGATCCACCACGTCCGGACAGAATTTGTAGACTTCTCTGGCAAACGGCAGCATCGGGCTCGGTTTCATCTTGAAGCTGGCCTGCACCCAGTCCATGCCGGCACCGACAATCGTCAGGCCATACTTCTTGTCCCAGCGCTTGAGCTGCTGCAGCACGTGCTTCGTTTCCAGGTCGTAATTGATGCCATTCGTGCCCATGATCCGCAAGGCATCGAGCTGATCGTCAGAACGGATCACCGCAACCTGGTCCGGCTTGTTGTTGATGTTGAAGTTCTGCTCCGAGACGAACACCACGTAGCCCTTGCCCAGCGCCGCCCGGATCTTCTCTACCGCCGGAAAAGCATCTTTGGCCGGCACATCGATCATCACGCCTTTGGCCGGCGCTTCATCGCCCTTGTCGTTCATGCCGATCAGGCGACGCGGATTCCGGCCGAAGGATGCCGCGGTTTCGATCACCGCAACGCTCAGACCGGTCTGCCGGGACAAGGCCGGAACGTCCGCAGCAAAAACCGCAGACGTCGACAGAACCAGCAAACCAAGCAGGCCGCGCAGGAGGATTCGGGTCATGGCAGAAGCCTCAGCGCCGGATCAGGTAACGGATGGTCGGGCCATCCTGCTGGATTTCCAGCACTTCGTAGCCATGGTTCTTCGCATCCAGCGGGATGTTGTTGATCGACTGCGGGCAGTCGCTCACCACTTCCAGAATCTCGCCAGGCTTCAACTGCGGCATGGCTTCGAGCGTGGCAACGGCGGGATACGGACAGGGTTCACCGACCATGTCGAGGCGATAATCCGGAACGAAAACGGGGGTAGCAGGCTTGTTCATGCGGCCTCCTGGGCGGCGTTATCACGGGCAGCCTTGCGGGCGAAGAAACGTTTCTCCCAGGCCAGCACGGCGAGCATGGCTGCGGCAAGCAGCAGGTAGGTGACGATCAGGCCGCCTTGCGGACCGAATACTTCGAGCAGATTGGTCTTCGGATAGCTGGTGGCGAGTGCCGGGGCAATGTCGTCCCACACAGCCGCCAGCACGGTGGCGCCGATGATGTTGCCGAAGCCCACCCACCAGTAATGCACCTGCCCTTCCACGGCACGGTACATCCAGCCGGTTTCACAGCCCCCGGCCAGCACGATGCCGAAACCGAAGAGCAGCCCGCCGATGGCGGCATTCGGCCCCATCCACATGATCTTGGCCGGCACGCCCAGTTGCACATAGCTGTACACGCCGATGGTGCTCACCGCCATGCCGATGATGATGGCCTTGGCCATCTGGGTGCGGCCGGTCAGCCACAGATCGCGGAAGGCCGAGGTGAAACACACCTGCGCACGCTCGATGATCAGACCGAAAGCCAGGCCGAACAGCGCCGCCAGGCCGAGTTTGGGTGCGTTGAAAGTCTGGGCCAGCGCCCATAGCGCGAAGGCCACGAAAACCCACATGCCATAACGGAAGCGCCGCGCGGCGTGATCCGGATACTGGGTCAGCGGCTGCGCGGCGGACACTTTCTGCAGCTTCACCGGAATGCGGAACACCGGCAGCATGGTGAAGCGTGCGCCGAACCAGGAACCTGCCGCCGTGGCCAGCGCGAAGAACCAGGCGTGCAGCGAGAACTGTGGAATGCCGGTGAAGAAAGCCGCGAGATTGCAGCCCATCGCCAGACGCGCACCGAAACCCGCAATCATCCCGCCCGCCACCGCCTGCACGATGCGGATGCGGTGCTGCGGCAGGCGCAGCTTGACGTTGTTGGCCCACAGCGCGGCGGAGAGGCAACCCGCGAACATGCCGAGGATCATCATGCCGTCGATCCGATCCAGCGGCGTGCCAGCCAGCCCGATCGTCTTGAAGTAGCCCCAGTTCTCCGGATGCAAGCCGGCGAACTGCAGCAGATGACCACCCCAGCGGGTGAATTCGCCGGTCACCGCCCAGAAGGTGCCGGTGATGCCGAAGTAATACGCCGAGAGCACCCCGGCGGCCAGCACCGCCGGCAGCGGCGCCCAGAAGCGCACCAGATAGTTCTGTTTGAATTCTTGCCAGGTCATGCGAGGTAGTCCTTGAATGCGTGTTCTACGTTTTCATGCGCCCCACATCCGTTCGTGCCGAGTGGCGCGAAGCTCTGTATCGAGGCAAAAGCCCGATCCTTGCCGCCCCACCCTCGATACACCGCGCTGCGCGCGGCACTCGGGTCGAACGGTTTCAAAAATCCGGAAAGACTTCGCGGCCATTGGCCGCTCCAACAAAAAACCCGAAGACTTGCGTCTCCGGGTTTTTGCTTTTCAAGCAAACCGTCAGATTTGCGCAGAAGGCGTAGCGAGCGGGTGGAGGTCGAAACGAGGAGCGGATACGTACGGATAGTACGTTGAGCACCGGAGTTTCGAGATCCGCCCGCGCAGTAGCCTTATGCGTAAATTTAGCGAATGACGCGAGCGCCCTTGCCCTTCATGGCTGCTTCAACTTCTTCCACGCGAACCATGGAGGTGTCGCCCGGGGTGGACATGGCCAGTGCGCCGTGGGCTGCGCCGTATTCGACGGCAGCTTGCGGGCCCTTGCCTTCAAGGAAGCCATAGGCCAGACCGGAAGCGAAACCGTCACCACCGCCGACGCGGTCGTAGATTTCCAGGTTTTCGCGCTTCATGGACTGATACAGCTCGCCTTGGTAGTAGCACAGTGCGGACCAGTCGTTCAGGGTGGCCGTGGTGGCCTTGCGCAGCGTGGTGGCAGCGACCTTGAAGTTCGGGAATTCAGCGACGGCAGCTTGAATCATCTTCTTGAAGCTGTCGGTTTCGATGTTGGTCAGGTGCTCGTCGGCTCCTTCCACTTCGAAGCCCAGGCAGGCGGTGAAGTCTTCTTCGTTGCCGATCATCACATCGCAGTACTTGGCGATGTTGCGGTTGATCTTCTGTGCGCCTTCCTTGCCACCCTGGCTCTTCCACAAGGAAGCGCGGTAGTTCAGGTCATAGGCCACAACGGTGCCGTACTTCTTGGCAACTTCAACGGCTTCGATCACGGCTTCAGCGGTGTTCGAGGCCAGTGCGGCGAAGATGCCACCGGTCTGGAACCAACGCACACCTTCTTCGCCGAACAGCTTTTCCCAGTTCACTTCACCCGGGCGGATTTGCGAGGCAGCCGAGTGGCCACGGTCGGAACAGCCCAGTGCCGGACGGATGCCGAAGCCTTTTTCCGTGAAGTTCAGGCCGACGCGGGTGTTCTTGCCCAGACCGTCGAAATCGCGCCAGATGACGTGGGACATGTCCACGCCGCCTTGCATGATGAAGTCTTCAACCAGCCAGCCCAGATCGTTCTTCGGCAGAGCCGTGACGACAGCAGCGCGCTTGCCCCAGCACTTGCGCATGGCGCGAGCGACGTTGTACTCGCCGCCGCCTTCCCACACCTGGAAGGAACGGGAATTGCGCACGCGACCGAAGCCCGGGTCGAAACGCAGCATGACTTCACCGAAGGACACGCAGTCCCACTTGGTTTCAGCAACGGATTTGATGATCAGTTCAGACATTTTCTAATCCTGTGGATGTGGATGGAGTCGATTTTCTTGAACTGCGGGCCGCACAGCTTGCGCTGAGCGGCCCGACAGGATTCAAAACAGATTACTTCGCAGCCAGTTCGGCCTTGATGGTCTTGACCAGCTGAACGGTCTTGCGAACATTTTCTTCGATGCCCTTGTAATCCTTGGCGTCGAGCAGCTTCTTGGTGATCAGGTTGCTACCGATACCGCAAGCCACGATGCCGGCGCCGTACCACTTGCGCAGGGACTCTTCGGTCGGCTCGACACCGCCGGTGGGCATGATGCGCGTCCAGGGCATCGGGCCCATGACGCTCTTGACGAACTCGGGGCCGCCAACGGAGGAACCCGGGAACACCTTGACGATTTCGCAGCCCAGCTCTTGTGCGTCACCGATTTCGGTAGCGGAGCCACAGCCAGGGCTGTAGGGGATGCCGCGACGGTTACAAACCTTGGCCACATCAGCGTTCAGCAGCGGGCCGACGATGAACTTGGCGCCGTTGGCGATATAGATGCCGGCGGTCGGAGCTTCAACGATGGAGCCCACGCCCATGATCACGGACGGGTCAGCCTTGGCGAAGTATTTGGTGACTTCGAAGAACACGTGCGAAGCGAAATCGCCGCGGTTGGTGAACTCGATGCACTTGGCGCCGCCGTTGGCACAAGCCTGGATCACGCTCTTGCAAACTTCGACGTCCGGATCGTAGAACACCGGAATCACGGCCTGGTCCATCATCGCAGCCAGTACGGCCATACGGTCTTTTGCAGCCATTGCAAATCTCCTGATAAGTATTGAATTGCGCCGCAGGGGGTGCGACACGAGGTCCAGCAAGCCCGTGATTTTCCCGCAATAGCGGCCAACTATCAAGGCAAAGCCTCAGATTCGCCAGCGAAACCGCAGAAAAACGCACGACCAAAAGCCGCAAGATGATGTCACGCAAGGCGTTCCAGACGCTTGATCCCTGTCAGGGCTTCTGCCGCATCGCCGCCGACATGGGACAATGCCCGCCATGAGCACATCCAGCCCCTCAGACGACGCTTTCATCGACCCTCAGGTCACCTGCAGCACCTGCCGCGCCTGTTGCTGTCAGCTCGAAGTCATCCTGATGGGTGACGACAGCGTGCCACGCCACCTGACGCTGGAAGACGAATGGGGCGGTGAAGTCATGCGGCGGCTCGAAGACGGCTGGTGTGTCGCGCTCGACCGCGACACCCTGCTGTGCACCATTTACGAACGTCGCCCGGGCGTGTGCCGCGAATACGACATGGGCGGGCTCGCCTGCCGCGAGGAGCGCGCCCATCTGGATGCACCTCCAGCAGTGATCCCGCTCGTTCCGCTTGCCAGCATTGCGCTCAAACCATGATCCATCACCTGAGCCCGCCAACATGAAAATCCGCCTGATCCTCAGCGCCCTGATCTTCGGCACCCTGAACCTCTGCTCGTTCAGCACTTTTGCCAGTGCCCCGACAACAGAAGAGCCCCTGATCCCCATCGCCACGCTGGACGTGCCGCGCTACCTGGGCACCTGGTACGAGATCGCCAAATTCCCGAACTGGTTCCAGCGCAAGTGCGCCAGCGATACCCGCGCGGATTACAGCCTCAAGCCTGACGGCACGCTGCAGGTGCTCAACCGCTGCAGGCAGATCGATGGCGAAATCACCGAAGCCCTGGGCGCCGCCCGCCAGATCGGTGACGCCAGCTCGCCGAAACTCAAGGTCCGCTTCGCGCCGGCTTGGCTGTCGTTCATTCCCGCCGTGTGGGGTAACTACTGGGTCATCGATCTGGATGCAGACTACCAGCTCGCCGCCGTGAGCGAACCCGGTCGCGAATACCTGTGGATTCTCTCGCGCAGCCCGCAGCCCGCCCCGCAAGCCTATGCCGCCCTGCTCGAACGCCTGAAGAACAAAGGTTTCGACATCCGCAAGCTGGAAATTACCCCGCACACGCCCTGATACCCTCCTGAAGAGCAGCGCACGGCGGGTAATGCGGTTTAGTTAAACGCCAACGCACCCTCCACTTGGCGTCATCCCGGCGCAGGCCGGGATCCAGAGTCGGCCTGCCGCGCCTGAATGCGGCCTTCAAGCGCAAAAGACCAGGGGCCGCAAAACGGCGCCACGGCATCGATATGGAGTCCGCCGTCCCTCGCATCCTTCTGGATCCCGGCCTGCGCCGGGATGACGACATCAATGGATGCATGTACTCGCCAATCTATGTCCGGGGCTTGCAAAACAGGATGAAAAAGACCGAACCAAACGGAATCAGCGCACAGCGGGACTCTCCAGGCAGGTAGCCTGCAGAACAAGGCGGGATGCGGCTGCGCAGACCGCCTACCCGGCAAGCCCCGCCCCCTGCGCCTCAGCGGGCAGCCGGCAGCTGGAACGGATTCCCGGACGATGCGGCGCCGGGCGACGAGGCCTTGAGCGCCTTGAGCGGCTCGACTGCCCGCCCATGCCGATCGATCACACCCCACTCACCGCCCACCATGCTCCGGTGTCCGTCACCATCCGGCGCACTCTCCACGCAGCCCCGGCACACCTCCGCACGGCCCTTGTAGAAAGGCGCCCCCCAGTCGTAACGCGGCGCAATCACCTGGCGGAAACTCCGGTCATACCAGGCAATGCCGCCCGACTGCAGCGAGCGCGTCAGCCCCTCCTCGAAGTAATCCGGCCCGTTATCGAAAGTCACCACCGGCAACAGGCGACCATCACGCTTCACGTAATACCACTGCCCCGCTATCACCAGCGCCCCCAGCCCGTCGCGGCCAAAGCGCGTCCGCCGCATGAAAGCCGGCGCCAGCCGCAAACGCTCACCCTCGCGCCAGGCGCAGCGCTCAAGCCCCGTCAGCCCCTCGGCCTTGTCCTCATGCCAGCAGCCCAGCCAGTCGCGCGCCAGCACGGGACTGGTGAAGAGCAGGCAGAGGAGGATGGGGAGGAGTTTTTTCAGCATTGTTGGTTTGATGAGCAGCGGTTTTCGACCATGCCTGACCGTCAAGTCATTGGAAGTAGCAGCCCAGCGCCTACGATCAAGGGCGACGAAGCCACAGCGCGGGTTTGGTATCCAACTAGAGGCATTGTCAGGTGAGTCCTTGATGCAGCACGGACTCAAGATCTGAATATCCGCAGACATGAATTTGTCTCTGCGGAACACCACACTCGACCAGCGTCTGAACGTAATGAGACTTCTCCTTTTCGGTGAAGCAGCAGACTTTCCACTGAGCAGCCGGAGCCCGCTGAACCACCTTTTTGAAGTACGGCAGATCAATTTTATTAAGCGAATGGCCAACTACAACAATTTCGCTCGTGTCCCCAAGAGAGTCGAAGAAGCTTGTGTGTGTTTTCAATACCTTTTCCACGGGCTTTTGCAACGCATAGAAGGGGTATTTGGCCGAGCCCTCGGCATCCGAGAATATCGTCCGGTTGCTATCACCATTTCCGTCCAGTTCAGGCTCTTCTTCCATGGAGTCTCCATGACCAAAGATCAGCTCATCAAACGCTTCTGCCTTCCCGTGAATATGCAGCACCTGCTCATCCGCTATGCCGTATACGGATTCGAGCGTCGACGTGTAGTTAAAAGTCAGGAATTTCGCGTTCTCTACTAGAACCAATTTCCTTTCAACCATAGAAATGTCGATCTCAGTCACCCATGCTTGAAAGCAATCCCTAATCTCACTGACATGTTGATCCGCCTGTTCAACAAGATCATCTTCTAATGAGTAAACGGAACTACACCTGAAGCTCTCGGCTTCAACATCTATGTAGTTATGGGCGTTGTAAAACGCCCTCCAATTGAAGCGACCGAGAGAGTTCTCAAAATCGCACCATGGTCCGGCATTCGCGAGATCGACCGAATAAAAATTTGCAACTTCACTCAAGGTTTCTTCTGCGAATTCATTGAACTGGCAGTATCTGGTGGGCAATCCGTGCCAAAGGTCAAAACCATTTCCAACTATGTAAAGCGTCGTCATCTAGCCACCCCGCCGTACCGCAAAGCACCCTGCCAAAAGCAAACAACTAAACGAACCCGGATATTCCGCCCGCATTCATCCGGCGTCAATGCACATGACGGAATCCGCCGCAAGTTCCGGAGCTTGTTTGGTCCTTCCCGCGACCTCGCGTGGAAGCACGTTTGTGACGCTATGCGCGGATACAGACGCCCGAAAGCGGCGTCCTACGCGGAGCATGGGTGCGATCAGGAACGAAGCTGTGGATTTGACGCAAACGCGTACCCATTCGGGGCGAGTAGCCGGTGATGCCGGGGTATCGAGACCGGGGCACGCGGACTTGCCGCCCTGCCCTCGATACACCGCAGCAGCGCTGCGGCACCTTGTGGAAACACGGCGGTCTTTCCACGTCTTCGATTATTCCCACGCTCTGCGTGGGAATGCCGTATTGGACGCTCCTGCGTCCGGTTTTTTCGGGTGCAGCGAACGGTGAAAATCTGGCGCAGAGCGCCGAAAGCGGCGCACCCACGCGGAGCGTGGGAACGCCCCAAATCAGGCTAACGCAAACCAGTGGGAAATGGCCCAAGAAACGAGTTCAGATCAAGTGCCCAGACAGAACGCCTTAAGACAAAAGCAATCGGGCGTATCTGTCCATGCCAGAGAATGGAGTAAATAACCCGATCCCTGTCATGAGGCATCAGAGAGCGCGAAATATTCTCGGCCTCGTCCTCTGAGATCAGCCTGGCTTCACGGATAGCCCTGCCGGCCGCCACCCACCACTCGTCGGCCTGAGATTCATAAAACCGAAAGCCGCTCAATGGATCGCTGATCAGGGCATGCACAGCCTCTTTGTCTTTGGCGGCGAAAGCATCCGCTAACCGAAGCCTGGCATCCAATACAGCAGGATCTTCATTCGCCCCCCAGGCGAACGGCGTTATCGCAATCAGCGCAATGACAATCAACGACTTTAGACCGCAGATGAATGCCATGGAATTAAATCTTCTGTCATTGAAAATGGCACACAGATTACTCAGGCCGCTTGCGGTTTCACCGCCACCGGCTTGACGCGCGGCGTGAGCGTGCCGCCCTTGCGCGCGCGCTTGCCCCGACAGGCTTCCAGCGCCACACCCTTGACCAGCAACTCGACTTCCTTGCCGCCCCGGCCAGAACCGACGACGACCACCGCATCCGTCGGCGGACAAGCAATCGCGCAGAGTTCTTCCTTCTCATCCAGCCCCATCACGATCATGCCGCGGCCGCGCGGCATCACCTTCATCTCGGCGCGCGGAAAGTAGAGCAAGCGACCGTTGCCCGAAGCCGCTGCCAGCCACTCGCCCTGCACCAGCGCCGGCGTCAGCACGGTTTCCTTGTCTTCCAGCGTCATGAAGGCCTTGCCGGCGCGCTGACGGGTGACCAGTTCTTCGAGCTTCGTGATGAAGCCGTAGCTGCCGGAGTTGGCGAAGAAATAATCACGGCTCGGCTCGTCGACCAGCGCCTGCGCAATGCGCGCACCGGGTTGCAGTTCGATGAAGGACGTGATCGGAGCGCCATCGCCACGCCCGCCCGGCAGATCGCTGATGCGGATCGAATACGCCCGGCCAGTGGTATCAATCAGGATCAGCGGCCAGGGCGTGCGCGCCTCGGCTACCAGCATGGCCGAGTCCCCGCTCTTCCAGCTCACCGACTGCGGATCGACGCCGTGGCCCTGCCGCGCGCGCACCCAGCCGTTTTTCGACAGCAGCACCGTCACCGGCTCGTCCAGCACAGGCGCTTCGACGGCTGCGACCGGCACGGCCGCTTCCACCAGGGTACGGCGATCGTCGCCGTGTTTCTTCGCGTCCTCGCTGATTTCCTTGAGGATCAGCTTGGTCATCGCGTTGCGGTTTTCGAGCAGTTCCAGCAGACCGGCGCGCTCTTCGCGCAGGCCAGCGAGTTCCTTCTCGATGGCGATGTATTCGAGCTTGGCGAGCTGACGCAGACGGATTTCGAGGATGTCCTCGGCCTGCATTTCGCTCAGGCCAAAGCGCGCAATCAGCTCGGCCTTGGGCTCGTCCGCCTCGCGAATCACCTTGATCACTTCGTCGATGTGCAGCCAGGCAATCTGGCGGCCTTCGAGGATGTGGATGCGCCGCTCGACCTGACCCAGACGATGGCGCGTGCGGCGCTCAACCGTGGTGAAGCGGAAGTCGATCCACTCGCGGATCAGCGCGCGGATGCCCTTCTGCGCCGGACGACCGTCGAGGCCGATCACCGTGAAGTTCATCGATACCGAAGCCTCCAGACTGGTGTGCGCCAGCAGCACGCGCATCAGCTCTTCCGGTGTCTGGGTGCGGCTCTTCGGCTCCAGCACCAGACGCACGGCGGCAAGATCAGACGATTCATCACGCGCGGCATCCAGCACGCCGAGCACCAGCGCCTTGTTGTTCTTTTCGTCCTGAGTGATTTCCTTCTTGCCGGTCTTGGGCTGCGGGTTGGTGACCGCTTCGATTTCAGAAAGCACCTTGGAGCTCGACACGCCATGCGGCAGCTCGTCGACAATCACGCGCCAGGCGCCACGCGCCAGCGTCTCGACACGCCAGCGCGCACGCATGCGGATCGAGCCACGGCCGGATTCGTAGGCATCGCGGATCGCCGAATCCGGCGAAATGATCTGGCCGCCACCAGGAAAATCCGGCGCAGGCAGCACGGCGCGAACTTCTTCCAGCGTAGCCTCCGGCTTCTTGATCAGAAGCTGGGCGGCAGCGGCGACTTCACGCAGATTGTGCGGCGGGCATTCTGTGGCCATGCCCACGGCGATGCCGGAGGAGCCATTTAGCAGCAACATCGGCAGGCGCGCCGGCAGGAGCTTGGGCTCCTCGAAGCTGCCATCGTAGTTCGGGCCGAAATCCACCGTGCCCATGTCGATCTCGGCGAGCAGCAGCTCGGCAATCGGCGTCATGCGCATTTCGGTGTAACGCATCGCGGCGGCGCCGTCGCCATCGCGCGAGCCGAAGTTACCCTGCCCATCGATCAGCGGGTAGCGCAGCGAGAAATCCTGAGCCAGACGCACCGAAGCGTCGTAGATCGACGAGTCGCCGTGCGGGTGCAGCTTACCCATCACATCACCGACCACTCGGGCGGACTTCACCGGTTTGGCGCCCGGCGCCAGGCGCATCGAATGCATGGTGTACAGGATGCGGCGCTGCACCGGCTTCAGGCCATCTTCCACCTGCGGCAGCGCGCGGCCACGCACCACGCTCATGGCGTAGGCCAGATAGGCACGTTCGGCAAAGGCGGCGATGGGCAGATGGTCGTCCGGAAGCTCGGTCAGCGTCGGCTCCGCCGGCGGGGGGGAGGGAGCGACGGGCTCGGCAGGCGTTTCAGACAAATTCGCCGGCAGGGTTTCCTGCACAGGTTCATCACCAAACAGATCGTTTTCCGGATCGACGGGAAGGCTCATTGCGGCGGGGAGGAAGCGTGAATCAGGGGGCGAATTGTAGCCCGGATGCAGCGCAGCGGAATCCGGAGATGCGTTGCAGAGCCGCCGGGCTCTCGTCTTCGGCCGGCATCCGGACTACGGTTTTGCAAGCCTGCCCGAGCTTCCCTGATCAGCGAAGGAGGACTCCATCACCAGACGCCGGGGCGCCCGGCCCTGACAAGGTGAAGGATGAAGAGAGGTTTGCTGACCGGCGAAAGAACATGAAAAGCGTCAGAGAGCAGCCCGAAGACCCGCGCGCCACCTTACTCTTCTGCCACCCTGCCCGGAGAGGTCCGCCACAAGCGGCTCTTCAGGCAGGCTATTGAAGTCAGCTCACCGGGCTGCGCGAAGTCTTCAGATCCACCACTACGATGGCTTCGAAGCCGCGCCAGGCCAGCGGCACGACGTACGGGCGGGGCTCGCTGCCGGGCTTGATGGCGATGCTGGTGCAGCGGCGCGGAACGGAGATTTCCAGCCCCTCGCCAAGCTCGCGGCGGGCCTGACCGGAAAACATGTTGGCGATCTCTCCGATGAGATCAAGGTGGTCGGCATCGGTATAACTCTCCGAACCGTAGCTGAGCAACAGATGCGAGAGCATGCCGCGTGGGGCGGAGAAGTACAGCGAACCGCGCCACTCACCACTCACATCGACGATGCCGGAGAAGTCAAAAAATGGCAGGTATTCGCCGGTTTCAGCGAGGTAGGCCGAGCGTACCTCGGCCGCATCGCCCGTGGCGTGCTTGAAGAAGTGATTCACCGATGCGACGAAAGCGCCGAGTTCCTGTTCCTGCAGTGCGCGCATATCAATCCTTGAGCAGTTCCTTGAGGCCTTCAACCAACTCCTCGCTGGTGAAGGGTTTGTGCAGAAAACCGTGGGCGCCGCAGCTCATCGCGTTCAGTGCGGTCCTGCGGTCACCCAGGGCGGAGACGACGAGGATGCGCATGTCCGGCGAAATCTTCATCAGCCCCTTGATGCAGGCCACGCCATCCACGTTGGGCATGGTCAGATCCATGGTCACCACATCCGGCAGGTATTCCTTCGCCATCAGCAGGGCCTCGCCGCCATGGCGCGCAGTGGCGACCACCTCCAGGTCCGGCAGATCGGGGTGACGTGCGACCTGCACGATGCGGTTGCGGATCACCGAAGAGTCATCAACGACGAGCATTTTCATGCGGCAAACTCCACGCGGAATTCGGTGTAGCGGCCAGGCTGGCTGAGCAGGCGCACGCGCCCACCGATGCGCTTGACGGCGTGACTGACCACATCCAGGCCGACGCCACGACCGGCGTGATCGTCGACCTTTCCGGCCGTGGAGAACCCGCGCTTGAAAATTTCCATGATGATCTGCCGGTCAGACAGTTGTGCCAGCATGGTTTCATCCATGCGCCCGGTTTCGCGCAGCACCTCGCGCAGACGCTTGGCGCACAGGCCGCGGCCATCGTCACGCACGCTAAGGATGAACTGGTCCGGTCCGCTGCTGGAAAGCTCGACCTGCACCAGCCCTTCGACCGGCTTGCCCGAGCCGACCCGCTCGGACGGACTCTCGATGCCATGCACCACGGCATTACGCACCAGTTGCGCGGCAATCACGCGTAGCGTGCTGGCCGCAGCGGGTGGCAGCATCTCCAACGGATCGAGACTCACGTGGGTCAGCACACGCTTGTCCTGGTCATCGGCAACCCGGCGCGTCAGATCGACGATGGATTGCTGAAAGTCGGCCCGCACCGGCACCGGCTCGGGTTGCTCGGCATACTTTGCCACCACGCTGCGCAACCAGCCCAGACGCTCGAAGAGCTTCTGCAGCGACACGGACAGACTGATCAGTTCCTCGCCGCTGAGCTGATCACGCCCACGCATCTTCTCCAGCTGGTCTTCAAAGACATGCGCGTCAGTGACCATGAAATCCAGCCCGAGCATGGCCGCATTGCCCTTGATCGAATGCACCACGCGGAACACATGGCCGATCATCGCGCGGTACTCGCCGGGCCTGCCCGTGACGGCTTTCAGGCGATCATTGATTTCGAACAGACCGGCACTGGCCTCGTTGATGAACTCCTGCAGGGTAGCGGGCTGCATCTGCAACAGCCGCAGCATCACGTTCATCTGCTCGTCGGCACGGCTCTTCGCCGAATCCAGTGCATTACGCAGGGCCACCTGCTCGGAGACATCACCCACCGTGACCAGCAGGTGTGTGAGCTTGCCGTCGACCAGCACACGGTTGAATTCAAAACTCAGATACTTGGCTCCCTTGTCGGTGATCACGCCGACCTCCCGCATCGGATTGAGCTCGCGCACCAGCACTTCCTTGACCCGCTCACCCAGCAACAGACTGGCATATTGCACGGCCTGCTCGTAATCGTCCGGCCCCATAAGTTCGCGCAGGATGGGCCTGAAATCATCGCCCGCCGCGATCTGCCGCCCGAGCAGGCCGGAGAGCGAGGCGGAGTACTGCGAGCCCAGGCGGAAATGGCGGTCGATCAGGAACAGGCCTTCGCGCACCGTGCCGAGAATTTCCGAGGTTTCACGCTGCGCCGCCGCCGAGCGTTCGTCGCTCTCGCGCAGACGACGGATGAATTTGAGCAGGATGAAGCCGAAGTTGAGCAAGGCCAGCACGATGCCGGCGGTCTGCACCTGACGCAGGCGCTCGGCCTTGGCTGAGGCCACGCTTTCGAGACGCACGGTCAGATCGTTCATCATGCCCAGCAGGCGGATGTTGTAGGTTCGCGCGGCCACAGCAGCAGCGGCCACCAGCGCCTCGTCACCCGGCTGCTTCACGGCAGCGCGCAGCGACTCTCGGTAGGACTGCCACAACTCGCTGGCCTTGCCGAGAATTTCGCGCCCGCCGGCATCCTGAACCTTGTCGAGCCTGGCCATGCGGCCATCAGCACCTTTGACCGGCCCGCCGGCGATGAAAGCAGTCAGGCTCGCATCAAACAGCGTCACCGCCGCATCCAGTTCTTCAAGCACGGCCGCTTCGGGCTGACCGTTGCGCTGAGCGGTTTCCAGCATCAGCGCCGCCTTGGCCATGCGCTGACTGAGCATGCGCTGGCGCCCGCCGAGATTGATGGCCACGGCATCCGCCGAGATCTGGTAGGACGTGTAGAAATTCAGCATCAACACCGCCAGATCGAAGATCAGGAAGCAGGCCACAGCCAGCACGATCTCGCGGTACTTGCCGGGCTGCAACCCCGGCGTTTCGGTCTTGTTCATGTCAGTCTCCGTAGGTGTGCCCCCGCACGAAGATTTCCTACGCAAAAACTGAACCAGCTCTGAAAAACGAGGAAAAATCCTTTTATATCAGGTCACTGCGAGCCACCAACATGGCATTACAAGATGCTCCACGCACGACCAGCGCGCCATAAACGGGCATGAACGGCAACACACGCCCCATCGCACAGCACAGCCGCGACCTCTCGTATTCCGTGTCGCCAGAACACTGCTGTCATTCAATCTTCGGGGCAAGCCAGACTCAACCCAGCCGCCTTCCGTCTGGATGACAGGTGCAAAACGGCTATCACGCCCGAAGAAAGATGATCTGCGGAAAGCGCTGTGCGAGCCCTGTCGACAGATATTCGAGAGGTCGCGTTGACACACATGGCTACAGACCCTGAGGTAAACCGCATTTGTCTCAAGACCATTCCCAAAAATACAATCGGTACCAGAATCAGACCCACCCATGCTGCATTCGCGTTTGGCCCTGTCGCGAGCATGGCATATAACAAATACAGGCGCCCCTGACACCATACCCACAGAGGAGACTTCATCATGAACACCCGCCGCAACATCCTGCTCGGCCTGATCTGTCTGAGCTTCAGCTCGCTGGTCCAGACGCAGGCCCAAGCCCAGCAAGCCCCGGTCATCATCAAGTTCAGCCACGTGGTGGCCAAGGACACCCCTAAAGGCAAGGCTGCAGATCAGTTCGCCAGACTGGTGAATGAGCGTGGCGCCGGCAAGATCAAGGTCGAGGTCTACCCGAACAGCCAGCTCTACAAGGATGGCGAGGAAATGAACGCCATCCAGATGGGCGCCGTGCAGATGCTCGCACCCTCGCTGGCGAAATTCGGGCCACTGGGGGTGAAGGAGTTCGAACTCTTCGACCTGCCCTTCATCTTTGACGACTATGCCGCCCTGCACCGCGTGACCAACGGCCCGCTAGGCGCCGAGCTGTTCAAGAAACTCGAACCCAAGGGCATCACCGGACTGGCCTACTGGGACAACGGTTTCAAGGACTTCTCCGCCAACAAGCTTACCAAGACACCGGCCGACTTCAAGGGTCTGAAGATGCGCATCCAGTCCTCCAAGGTACTGGAATCCGAAATGCGCGCGCTGGGCGTGATCCCCCAAGTGATGGCTTTCTCCGAGGTCTATCAGGCGCTGCAGACGGGCGTGGTGGATGGCACGGAAAACCCGCCGTCGAACTTCTACACGCAGAAGATGCACGAGGTGCAGAAGTACATGGTGCAGTCGCACCACGGCTATCTGGGCTACGCGGTGATCGTGAACAAGAAATTCTGGGATGGTCTGCCGCCGGATCTGCGCCAGATCGTGGTGACCGCCATGGAAGAATCCACCCGCTATGCCAACGCAATCGCCCAGAAGGAAAATGCCGACTCCACCGATGCGGTGAAAGCCTCCGGCAAGACTCAGGTCGTGCCTCTGACCCCGGCGGAGCGCAGCGAGCTGAAAAAGGTCCTGATCAAGGTGCACAAGGAACAGGAAGGACGCATCGGTGCCGACCTGATCAAACGCGTGTACAAGGAAACCGGCTTCGATCCGAACAAGCTGTAATCCTGACCACAAAGGGGGCGCAAGCCCCCTTTGCACATGAGCTTTGCTGACTGCAGTTGCCTGCTGGAGCCGCGCATGAAAATTCTCGACCATCTGGAAGAATGGCTGATCGCAACCCTGATGGGTGTGGCGACCACCATCATCTTCGTCGCCGTTGTACATCGTTACCTCGCCGGCCTGTCCATCCCCGGCGTGCAGGACTGGCTGCTGACCCTCAACATGGGCTGGGCGCAGGAGCTGACCATCATCCTCTTCGTGTGGATGGCCAAATTCGGCGCGGCCTACGGCGTGCGCACCGGCATCCACGTCGGGGTCGATGTCGTGATCAACCAGCTGGCGCCGAAGAACCGCGCACGCTTCGTGATCTTCGGCCTGCTCGCGGGCGCCTTCTTCACCGCCATCGTCGCCTGTCTGGGCGGCATCCTGGTGTGGGGCAACGGCTTTCATCATGTTTTCAACCAGTGGATCGGCAGCCCCGAGTTCGTGCCGGAAGGCCCGGTCACGCCGGATCTGGAATGGCCGACCTGGATGGTCTTCATGGTTGTGCCACTGGGCTCCAGCCTGATGTGCTTCCGCTTCCTGCAGGTGGCCTGGAATTTCCACAAGACCGGCGAACTGCCCCGCCACAACCAGGCACACGTCGACGGGCTGGATGAAGAAGTTGCGGAGGCTGCCAAATGAACGCACTCATCATCTTCGGGCTGCTGATTGCCCTGATGCTCACCGGCATGCCGATCTCGATCGCGCTCGGCCTCACCGTGCTGACCTTCCTGTACACCATGACCACAGTGCCCATCGAGTCAGTGGCCATGAAGCTGTTCACCGGCATCGAGAAGTTCGAGATCATGGCGATTCCCTTCTTCATTCTCGCCGGCAACTTCCTGACCCACGGCGGGGTAGCCAAACGCATGATCAACTTCGCCACTTCGCTGGTCGGCCACTGGCACGGCGGGCTGGGTCTGGCGGGGGTGATGGCCTGTGCGCTGTTCGCGGCGGTGTCAGGTTCCAGCCCGGCAACAGTCGTAGCCATCGGCGCCATCCTGCTGCCGGCGATGGAAAAAGCAGGCTTCCCGAAACGCTTTGGTGCGGGCGTGATCACCACCTCGGGCGCGCTGGGCATCCTGATTCCGCCCAGCATCGTGATGGTGATGTACTCGGTAGCAACCAATGCCTCGGTCGGCACCCTGTTCATGGCCGGGGTGATTCCGGGCCTCGCGCTGGCAACCCTGCTGGGGCTCACCACCTGGTGGCGGGCACGCAAGAACAACTACCCTCGCGTCATGCTGTTTGCGGACCGGAGCAGCCTGCAGGCGACCATCGGCTGTCTGTTCGGCGCGTTCTACGCGCTGGTGTTCACCGCCGTGCCACCCTGGCTGCTGGGCGCAGCACTCGCCACCTGGCTGCCGAACGCCGGCTTTGCCTATTTCCTCGCCGGCGCGTTCTGGCTGGGGCTGGCACCGTGGACGACCAAGAGCAAATGGATCACCCGTTTCGTCTACGTCGGCCTGATCGTCATCGGCGTGCCGATGGGAGTGAGCTTCCTGCTCATCGAGCCTTTTGCGGCACTCTCGCCGCTGTATGCGAGCTTCGTGCCGGTCATCGTCATGCTGGCCTGGCTGAGCCTGATCCAGGCTTGCGGCAGCTACACGAAGATCGCCCCGACCTTCAGATTCGAGCTGATGTGGGAGTCACTGGAAGTCTGGCGCGCCTACTGGAAAAGCATCTGGGGCCTGCTGCTGATCGTGGTGGTGATGGGCGGCATCTACACCGGCATCTTCACGCCGACCGAAGCCGCCGCCATGAGCGCGGTGTATGCCTTCTTCGTCGCCGTATTCGTGTACAAGGACATGAAGCTGAGTGACGTGCCCAAGGTGCTGCTGAGCTCGGCCAACATGAGCGCGATGCTGCTCTACATCATCACCAATGCGGTGATGTTCAGCTTCATCATGACCGACCAGCAGATCCCGCAGCAGCTTGCGGACTGGCTGCTGAACCAGGGGCTCGGCCCGGTGGCCTTCCTGCTCGCGGTCAACATCCTGCTGCTGATCGCCGGCAACGTGATGGAGCCCTCCTCCATCGTGCTGATCATGGCGCCGATCCTGTTCCCGGTGGCGGTGCAGCTGGGCATCAACCCGATCCACTTCGGCATCCTGATCGTGGTGAACATGGAGGTCGGCATGTGCCATCCACCGGTGGGGTTGAATCTCTACGTGGCCTCCGGCATCACCGAGATGGGCATCACCGAACTGACCAAGGCCGTGTGGCCCTGGCTGCTGACCATGCTCGGCTTCCTGCTGGTCGTCACCTACTGGCCGCCATTGACCCTCTGGCTGCCCAACCTGCTGGGCATGCACTGAATCAAGTCCCTCCCCGGAGAGCCGCGCCCAGCGGCACTCCGGGCGATACCCACGCGCTCAGCGCCGTGCTCCGGGCCTGTCCACCCACCCCGTCTGCAGAACCACGCCACATGCGGCCCGGCAGCATCCCTTGCGCAAAAATCATTAGCGGGATCAGGCTTTTGCGACCTGTGCTGCGCGTAAAATCGGGACTTGTCTGACAAAGGATGAGCCATGGCCAAAGGCAGTACGATCCAGTTCGAGTATCTCGAGACCACCGACCCTGACACCGGCGTACGCGTCACGCGCCTGTCGCCCCCGGATGTTGCCTGCCCGCGCAATTACTTCTACCAGAAGTGCTTCACGGACGACGGCAGCAAACTGCTGTTCGGCGGCGAGTTCGAAGACGTGTTCAACATCTGGCTGCTCGACCTGCCCAGCGGCGTCGCCCGCCAGATCACTGAAGGCAAGGGCGACAACTACCACGGCGCCTACCTTTCGCCCGACGAAAAATCCATCTTCTACACCAAGGGGGGGCGCGAACATCGCCGCGTGGATCTGGCCACGCTCGCTGAGTCCGTCATCTACACCGTGCCGGAGGGCTGGAAAGGTGCCGGCACCTGGGTGCCCAACTCGGACTGCACGCGCATCGCTGGCATGGAGATGCTGGCGGCCGACCAGGTCACCGCCAGCAGCGGCTGGGAACGCTTCCGCAAGCAGTTCGAAGCCAACCCACGCGAACGCCTGATCGACATCGACATCGCGACCGGCCAGGCGCGGGTGGTGCTTGATCAGCAGCGCTACATGGGGCATCCGATGTTCCGCCCGTTTGACGACAGCATCATGGGCTTCTGTCACGAAGGCCCGCACGATCTGGTGGATGCCCGCATGTGGTTCATCAACGCCGACGGCACGGCTCTGCGCCGCGTGAAGGAACACGCCCCGCACGAATCCTGCATGCACGAATTCTGGGTGCCGGATGGCTCGAAACTCATGTACGTGAGCTACACCAAGGGCGATCAGGACCGCTTCATCTGGGCGGCCGACCCGGTGACGCTCGCCAACGAGAACATCATGGCCATGCCGCCCTGCGCGCACCTGATGAGCAATTTCAACGGCTCCCTGGTGGTCGGTGACGGTGCCGGTCAGCTGGGCGACGTGGCTGATAAGGACGGCCACGCCTTCGAGGCGGACCCGTACATTCACCTCTTCGACATCACCCGGCGCACGCATCGCAAGGTCTGCCGCCATGACAGTTCGTGGGCCGAGTACAAGGGCAACACCCAGGCCACGCATCCGCACCCCTCCTTCACGCCGGACGAAAAGCGCGTGCTCTTCTCCAGCGACCGCGACGGCAAACCGGCGCTGTATCTGGCTGACCTGCCCGCCTGAGAAATATCGCCACCCGAAGAGCCGCACGCAGCGGCGCTCTCCGGCATGGCATCGCGGAGAGCGGCGAGCACAGCCGGTGTGCAGAATGGGTACCCTGTCAGGTCCGCCGGATGCGGCTCTGCAGGCACCACCCCGACAGTCGTGCTTTTCTGTTTGAATGCAGCGTCAGCGCCTCAAGGAGAGACCGATCATGCACATCCTGCTCACCGGCGGAACCGGCTTGCTCGGCCGCGCCCTGTGCGCCGCCCTGCTCGCTGACGGTCATCAGCTCAGCGTCCTCAGCCGTCGCCCGCACAAGGTCGCCGCCCTGTGCGGCCCCGGCGTGCAGGCACTGGTCAGCCTGGATGACTGGCTGCCCGACATGCATTTCGATGCCGTCATCAACCTCGCCGGCGCACCCATCATCGATCTGCCCTGGACGACCGCGCGCAAGCAGACCCTGTGGGCCAGCCGCATCACGCTGACCGAACAGCTCGTCACGGCCCTGCAGCGCGCCGAACGCAAGCCGGCGGTGCTCCTCTCCGGCTCGGCAATCGGCATCTATGGCGATTGTGCCGAGGCGCCGTGCAGCGACAGCGCCGCCGTACCGAATCCGGCGCCCGCGGACTTCGCCGCACAGCTCTGCGCCGCCTGGGAAACTGCCGCCCGCCAGGCTTCCACCCCGGACACGCGCGTCAGCCTGCTGCGCACCGGCCTCGTGCTGGCCCCGCACGGCGGCCTGCTCGCCCGCATGCGTCTGCCGTTCAGACTCGGCCTCGGTGCCCGTCTCGGTGACGGCCAGCAATGGATGAGCTGGATTCATCTGGATGACTGGGTCGCCGCCGTCCTGCATCTGCTGGCGCAGCCCGATGCCCACGGCGCCTGCAACCTCACCGCGCCACAGCCCGTTCGCAACGCCGACTTCAGCGCCGCGCTGGCCAATTGCTTCGGGCGGCGCGTACACCTCGCCGCCCCGGCCAGCGTCCTGCGCCTCCTGCTCGGCCAGCGCGCCGGCCTCCTGCTGGACAGCCAGCGCGTGCTGCCGGATCGTCTGCTCGCCACAGGCTACGCATTCCGCCATCCGGAGCTGAGAAGCGCCTTGCAGAGTTTGTCCTGAGCCCCCCGCCAAGCCGCTTGCAGCAAGGGTTTTCAAGCACCATACCCTCCCAGCCATGATTGACGAGGCTTTGCCGACAGGCCGGCTGAAGATGGCCGCCCCATGCGGCTCTACAGACGGTCGAATCCATCGTTCCAGTCTCCTGCGTCCGGGCTACACTCTGCACTCGTCTTTCCTGCTCGCGCCTGCTCCGTGTCTTCACCCCGCCGCATCGCCCACCTCGACATGGACGCCTTCTACGCCTCGGTCGAACTGCTGCGCTACCCGCAATTTCGCGGGCAGCCGGTGGTGATCGGCGGGCGCAGCGTCGATGCGCCGGTGCAATCGGCTGACGGCAGCTGGCGCTATGCGCGGCTGCGCGACTACGTGGGGCGCGGCGTAATCACCACCGCCACCTACGAAGCGCGCGCGCTGGGCATCGGCTCGGCGATGGGGATCATGAAGGCTGCGCAGCTGGCGCCGGATGCGGTGCTGCTGCCGGTAGATTTCGATGCCTACCGGCATTACTCGCGGCTCTTCAAGGCCGCCGTGCGCGCAATCGCGCCGGCGCTGGAGGATCGTGGCATCGACGAGATCTACCTGGATCTGAGCGAGGTGCCCGGCGAGACGCGCGAACTGGCGCAGCGCATCAAAGATGCGGTGCGCGCCGCCACCGGCCTGTCGTGCTCGATCGGCGTCACGCCCAACAAGCTGCTGGCCAAGATCTGCTCGGACCTGGACAAGCCCGATGGCCTGACGATCCTGAACATGGAGGAAATCCCCAGCCGCATCTGGCCACTGGCCGCCCGCAAGATCAACGGCATCGGCCCGAAGGCCAACGAAAAGCTCGCCGCGCTGGGCATCCACACCATCGGCGAACTGGCAGCGGCGGAACCGCTGTGGCTGCAGGAGCAGTTCGGCCGCAATTACGGCGCCTGGCTGCACGAGGTGGCACATGGGCGTGACGAACGCCCCGTGGTGACCTATTCCGAGCCGAAATCCGTCAGCCGCGAAACCACCTTCGAGCGCGATCTGCACGCCCGGCAGGACCGCAGCCAGCTCACCGAAATCTTCACCCGGCTGTGCGTGCGCGTGGCCGAAGACCTGGTGCGCAAGGGCGTGCTCGGCAAGACCATCGGCATCAAGCTGCGCTTTGATGATTTCTCCACTGTCACCCGCGACCTCACCCTGCCGGACGCCACCTGCGATGCCAGCGTGATCCGCCGTGCCGCCGGCGAATGCCTCAAGCGCGTGCCGCTGCAACGCAAGATCCGCCTGCTGGGGGTGCGCGTAGGGCATCTGGAAAGCCCCGCCCACCCTGACTCTGCGGGGCATCGGCCCGGCGAGCAAGGCGGGCTGCCGCTCTTCGAGTGAGCATGCGCACGCCATCGGACTAAGGCCACGGATCGGGCAACTCCGACTAGAATGCCCGCGACATTTACAGAAAGCGGCCCCATGCGTTCGATCCTCCACGCCATCCTCCTGAGCACCTTGCTCGCAACATCCCCCCTGCTCCAGGCCGCAAGCAAACCGGGCCAATTCGGCAAGAGGCTGGTCGCCAGCTTCGAAATCCCCGCCGACGAGATCGACGCCATCCGGCAGGCCAAGACCAGCCGCCGGGCACCGAACACCTCTGCGCTGGAATCCGCTTTCGGTAATGAAGTGCTTGAATGGGCCGGCACCGAGCAGTACTTCATGATGATCGACAACCCCTACACGCTGGTCGTTCGCCTGAGCGGCAAGGCCCGTCGCGATGGCAACGCCGCCAGCATGTGGCTGGGCGGCTTCGCCTTTGTTGACGGCAAGGGAGAAGAAAAAAGCGTTCTCAATCCGGTCACCGGCCTGAGCCAGCCCGATGCACGCGGCGGCGAGAGCTTCACCCTGGTCTCCAGCGCCAAACCGGTCAGCGTCGCCGAGAACCGCCGCATGACGCCGGTGCTCACCCTGAACCGCATCGACAACATGGAAGTCGAATCGGTCAGCGTGGAAATCTGGTCCGGCATGGCCGAGACAAGCTTCACGAAAACATTCCTCGGCGCACCATGGATGTTTGGCGGACTCTTCATGCTCGGCTTGTGGTGGTTCTGGTTCAAGCGCCACTGAGCCCGTCGCGCAACCCGGCGGACTTGATCCTGCATGCAGGACCAGCCTGATCACGACACGGTGGCTGGCATGTCG
This sequence comes from Uliginosibacterium sp. 31-16, assembly GCF_030730865.1. Classification (GTDB taxonomy): domain Bacteria; phylum Pseudomonadota; class Gammaproteobacteria; order Burkholderiales; family Rhodocyclaceae; genus Uliginosibacterium. The sequence continues at coordinate 362,419 of NZ_JAVALZ010000002.1, forward strand.
GCTTGCGGATCGTTATGATCATTTGGCCGATATCGGCCAGGAGCAGACAGACAACTACCGAACGCAAAGCAGTCACTCAGATCTTTTGTACCATTCAGGTCAGCTGTTGCTTTTCGTCGGCGTTTACTTTGGTAGGAAACCGTTCTTACTTGACGGAAAAACAGGCAAGGAGCGGCTTTACGTGAATTCCTTGCCGGGATGTTATCCAGCGGCGCCCGGAGTTATACAGAAAAATTGCTGCCCAAATTTATAGTTAGGGGCCTCATACGGAAAAATGGTTAGCTATCTCGAAATTATCGATTCAGCAGTAAAGATCGGACTTGGCGCGCTGATCGCTGCTTTTTCTTCCTACCTATTGGCTAAGCACAATCATTCGCGAGACCTCGAAAAGGATCACATACGCCGGAAACGCGAGTTGCTTGAGTCAGTGGCTGAACAAGTCGAGGGTTTTACGCATCTCTCGCTTCGATACTGGGCATTCATCGGTGACTGGATTCGCTCAAAACGTGACAGTCGCTCAATGTCAGAAAATCGAAGCAAGGATCTCGAACGAACCAGAGACGCTCTCTTCGACTCATTTAAGGAAGTAACAAGCGGAGAAGCAAAGCTACTGCTACTTGGGTTAAAAAAGCCACAGCAAGCGCTTCGTGCATATGGCGAAGTCATCACTGAACTTCGCAAGGCACTATTTATTGGTGGTCCGCTCGCGTCGGAGGAGGAGCTTCAGCTTTGGCGTAGCCGCCTGCTATCAGCAAGAGAACTATTCTTTCAAGAGTTAAGTGATGCATACCAAACGTTACGCCCCTAACCCGGCGCTGAACCCCGTTCGCTTTGCTCTCTGGACGCTGCGCGATGAAGCCGCGCAACGCCGGTTAGCTGGACGTTAGGCCTCATCAAAACAAACACGCGAGGAAGCGATGAAGCTGCTCTACTGCGATGAAACCAATTTTGGCAAGAACGCCAACGACTTCTTCGTTTACGGCGGCATTGTCATTGATGCCAGCAACGCAGCAAGTCTTTCCCATGCGGTCGAAAAAATTCGCAAAGAGCTCGGAGTTCCTCGCGATTACACCTTCAAGTTCAACCCCGGGCCAAAGAACTTCTCTCATGAGCAGTTCATCGAACTAAAGAGCTCAATAATCAAAGTGGTGGCAGAACACGACTGCAAGCTGCTGATCAACTTACTGCTCCATGACATTGCGACCTCATCCGAGGATGCCCGCAGGTTTGGCGTCAACACGCTTTGCTACCACTTTGATTGCTTCTTGAATCGCCCCAAAGTCGCTGGCCTTGTTCTCATCGACAGATTTGATGACAAGCAAATTGATGGACAACTCAAGGAGAAGCTCGCAATTGGACTGACTGGCAAGCTGCCGTACGGCGGAGAACTAAAAATTGAGCACATCGTCGGCTATCACTTGACTGCCATAGGTCAATCTCACTTCTGCAGCATAGTCGACGTCATGCTCGGGTCACTACGATTTGCCATTAATGCGTTCACTCAAAAAAACGAGCAGCACATGCAAACCGCGAAAAACATCCTCGCTCAACTCGCTCCTCTGTTCTGGCGTGAGGGGTCTGAAAAGGTCCACGAAATAAGTTTGTGGTTCAGTCCGAAGGAAGTTAAGAGCCTAGCTTATAGGGAGAAATATCTGGCATTGAAAGGTTTTTTGGCAGAGAACGGCATTGATGCAGCGCAGGGAATCTGAACATGGAAGCACAACCGAGAATTTTCCATTTGGAGCACCATTCCTTCGCTCCCCAGCCTAACTGGTCGTTCAACGCGGAGGACACCGGCGCCGGTTAACTAGGGCTTTGAACGTCGGCTTTCCAAAAGTCTGACCATCCCCTCTGGGTCGAAAGCTGTTACGCAGCATTTCAGCGAAGCGCATCAATACCTCCAGCACGCTGATCAAGTCGGCCAGTTTCTGCTCCCGCGCCTGCGCCGGAAAAATTCGCAATCACTATCATCCGGCTTGCCACACAGGCAGGCTAGACTGCCGCCTGTTTTCGCCCAACCATCGGATTCCATCATGCAGATTTCCAGAATCATCGCTTCGGCCGCCTTGGGCCTGATCCTTGCCGCTTGTGCCTCGTCCCCGCCCAAAGAAGGCGTGCGCATCACGCTGGTGGGCGATTCGACCCAGACCGAGAAGCAAGGCTACGGCACCGGTTTCTGCGCCAACCTGACCGCGATGGCGGACTGCATCAACCGCGCCAAGGGCGGGGCGAGCACCAAGACCTATCGCCGCGATGGTCTGTGGGACACGGCACAATGGCCCAAACCGAACTACATGCTGATCCAGTTCGGCCACAACGACGTGCAGACTGCTTCGCACGGCGACCGTGAAACCGACCTTGCCACCGAATACCCGGCCAACCTGCGCCGCTATGTGACGGAAGCCCGTGCAGCCGGGATCAAGCCAATTCTGGTGACGCCGATCGCGCGCCGCTACTTCCAGCCCGATGGCAAGATCATTGATGACCTGCCGGGCCATGTCGCGGCGATGAAGGTGGTGGCTGCCGAGATGAAGGTGCCGCTGATCGACCTGCACCAGATCAGCCAGGATTACTTCGAGTCGCTCGGCGAAACCGAAGCACACAAGCTCGGCGCGACCAAGGCCGGCCCGAACGGCACGATCGTGCCGGACAAGACTCACTTCAACCAGAAGGGCTCCTATGTGCTTGGCCGCATGGTGGCGGAAGCAATGGCCCGCACCGTGCCGGAGCTGGCCGGTTACGTGAAGCCGCAAGCGGCACAGCCCTGATATTTGCTTCAGTGCCAGTCTGTACAGCCGCGTCTGGCGCGGCTCTACAGACACCCATCGCGCGGGACCGCCCGGGGCGGCGCTGTACGGGATGATGCCCGTATAATCGGCGCATGCCTGTTCACTCACTGATCCTGCGCCTTGACCAGCATCTGGCTGACGATTCGCCCCGCGAAACCCTGTCGGGGCTGCGCCGTTTCCTGCACGAATTCTGGTTCTTCGGTCTGAAGGAAGCACGCGCCTGCCTATTTGCGGGCCTGTTCTTCCTCGCTGTATTCCTCGTGCCCCGCGCCGGCCTGGCGGGGATTGCCCGTTACGATCTGCTGCTGATCATCGCCCTGCTCCTGCAGGCCTGGCTGATCTGGCGCAAGATCGAAACGCCGGATGAAGCCCGCACTATCCTGATTTTCCACCTTGCCGGTTTCGCGCTTGAGGTATTCAAGGTCTCGGGAGCCAACCCGTCCTGGACCTATCCCGATCCGGCGCTCACCAAGGTGTTCGGCGTGCCCTTGTTCTCCGGCTTCATGTATGCCGCGGTGGGCAGCTACATCATGCAGGCATGGCGCATTCTTGATCTGCGGGTATTGCATCACCCGCCCTACTGGATGACCAGCACGCTGGCCGTGCTGCTCTACGCCAACCTGTTCACCCACCACTACATCGGCGATTTCCGCTGGTATCTGGCCGCCCTGGCGCTCGGCATCTACGCCCGCTGCAATCTCGCCTTCCGGCCCCTGGATCGCGAACGGCGCATGCCTTTCCTGCTCGGCTTCATCCTGGTCGGTTTCTTCATCTGGCTGGCCGAAAACATGGGCACCTTTTTCGGCATCTGGCGCTACCCCAACCAGCTCGGCGCCTGGGCCACGGTATCGCTGGGCAAATGGTCCTCCTGGACCATGCTGGCGATGATGAGCTTTGCCATCATCTGCTCACTCAAGCACGTCAAAGAACGCATCCACCTGGCCCCCTGATCCTCATGCAATTCGATTCTGCCGCCCTGCGCCGCTTCTGGTCCCACGACAAGACTCTCGACAGCCTGAAAGTCGCGCTGGCCTTCGGGGGCATCCTGTTGTTCTGCTTCGGCAACGATCACGAAAACTGGCTGATCGGCCTGATCCTCGGCGTGATTGCCGCGGCACTGGCTGAAACGCCAGACCGCTTCGCCGGTCGCCTCAAGGCCTTGCTGGTCACCCTGCTTTGCTTCGGGGTGGCGTCGGTTTCCGTGCGCCTGCTCTTTCCCTATCCCTGGCTGTTCGCTGTCGGTCTGGCCTGCTCGACCTTCGGCTTCGTGATGCTCGGCGCGGTGGGAGAGCGCTATGCCACCATCGCCACCGCATCGGTCATTCTGGCGATCTACGCGATGCTGGGCGTTGATCAGCATGGCACGGCGGCAGGCAGTTTCTGGCAGGAGCCGGCGCTGCTGCTGGCGGGGGCGAGCTGGTATGGCGCCATTTCCCTGCTGGCCGCCGGATTCTTCGCCAGCCGCCCGGCCCGCCAGGTGGTGGCGCAGGTTTTTCATGGTCTGGCGCACTATCTGGAGATCAAGGCTGCGCTGCTCGAACCGGTGCGCGGACGCGATGTGAAAGCCCTGCGCCTGGCGCTGGCCGCACAGAACGGCCGGGTCGTCGGCGACATGAACCGGGCACGCCAGATCCTGTTGCTGTGGACGAAATCGGCGGACCCTGCCAAGGGCAGTCGCAGCTATCTGCAGTGGTATTTTCTGGCGCAGGAGGTACATGAGCGTGCCAGCTCTGCCCACCATCCCTATGAAGCGCTGAGCGAGGCCTTTGCGCGCAGTGATGTGCTGTTCCGCTGCCAGCGCCTGATGAGCCTGCAGGCGGCAGCCTGTGCCCGGCTGGGCGATGCCATCGCCCAGGGCGAGATGTTCGACTACGGTAGCGAGGGCGCGCTGGCACTGGAAGAACTCGGCGGTGCGCTGGGTCACGTGCAGGCCGCTGGCATGCAGGACAAGGCCCTGATCGGTGCGCTGGCCGATCTGTGCCGCAACATCAGCACCATCGAGTTGCGTCTGGCCCGCGCTGCCCGCCCCAGCGAACTGGCGGCACTGGACGACAGCACGCTGCGCGACAGCGATCCGCAAACCCTGGGCGAAATGTGGCGCAGCCTGCGCCAGCAATTCACCCCCTCCTCCCGCCGCTTTCGCCACGGCCTTCGCCTGTCTGCCGCGCTGACGGCCGGCTACGCCCTGCTCTCCCTGTTCGATCTGCCACAGGGCTACTGGGTGATGCTCACCACCGTTTTCGTCTGTCAGCCCAACTTCAGCAGCACCTGGCTGCGCCTGGGCCAGCGCATGGTCGGCACGCTGGCCGGCCTGCTGGGGGCGACGCTGTTCATCTCGGCCTTTCCGCATCCGCTGGCACAGCTGGCCCTGATCGTCGCCGCCGGTGTGGCATTCTTTGCCTTCCGCCACGAACGCTACACGCTGGCCACCACCTTCATCACCGTGCTGGTGATGCTGTGTTTCAACCAGTTCGGCAGCAGCTATGCGCTGATCGGCCCGCGCCTGTTCGACACAATGCTGGGCTGCGCGCTGGCGATGGGGGCAGTCGCCTTCATCCTGCCCGAATGGCATGGCAAGCGCGTGCACCACGCCATGGCCCGCAGCCTGAGCCTGAGCGCCCTCTATCTGGCCGAAATTCTTGACCAATACCGCAGCGGCCCGCGCGACGATCTGCCCTACCGCATCGCCCGGCGCGACGCCCACAACGCCGACGCCGAACTCTCCAGCACCCTGGCCAGCATGCTGACGGAGCCGGAACGCTACAGCCTGCCGCCCGATGCGGCCTACCGTTTCCTGTGCGCCAGCCACACCCTGCTCGGCTATGTCTCGGCGCTGGGGGCTCACCGCGAACGCGACAGCGAAATCCAGTCCGAACCGGTCCGGCTCCTGGAAAGCCGCGTCCAGCAAGGACTCCAAGCCATTGCTGCGGCGCTGGCCGCACGCAGCCCTGTCATACACGACATGCCTGCTGCAGAACCCCGCCCGGAAACGCTCTCCACCGACGTGAGCGAAACCACCCGGCGCGTGCTGCGCCAGCTGGCGCTGATCGAGGCGCTGCTGCCGGAGCTGGCCGAACTGGCGAGCGGATTTTCCGTGACGCCACCCGCTGAACACCACCCAGAACAAGGACGCCTGGCATGATGCTCGAAGACCACCGCAGCCCCCTGCGCATCCCCTGTCAGCACGCTGACGCCGCCAGTCGCTGGGTCGCGCTGGTGAATTCGCCGGACGACTGGGCCGCCTTCAAAACCATGTGTCTGGCGCTGCGCAAGGCTTATTTCGGCACCTTCACGGCGCGCCTGCTGTGCTGGCTGGTGTATCGACTGGTGTATGGCCACTCGGGCCGCTACATCAGCTGCAGCGATTACCTGGCGGACACCACCGGAGTGATTTCGCGGGCGCAGATGGCGATCATGCAGCGTCAGTACACCTGGGCGCATGTGGCCTACAACTTCATCCCCGGCTGCACTACCAGTTGCGTGCGCAGCAGTGAGGGCTGGCGCATGATGCGCAGCCTGGACTGGGGCAATGTGCCGGTGATGGCACCCGCCGTGCGCGCTTACGATCTGGTTGATGCCCAGGGCAAGGTGACGCATACGGCCGGCGTACAGGGCATGGTGGGGGTGCTGACGTTCGCGCGCCCCGGCCTGTGCGGAGCCATCAATTTCGCGCCCAAGCAACGCAGCTTTGCGCCCGCGCGTTTCCAGAGCGATCCGCTGTTCGTGCTGCGCGATCTGGTGGAGGACACCCGCATCGACACGCTGGAAGCCGCAATTGCCTTCATCAGCCGGCAGCGCGTATCCAGCCCGGTATTCATCAGCCTCGCCAGCGACACCTCGGACAATGCCGCCGTCGTCGAGATTGCCCACGACGGGCGCCAGAACGTGCGCTACGCGCAGGATGGCCTGCTGGTGCAGACCAACCACTTCGATCCGGCCGGGCCGTTTGCCAGTGAAAACAGCCCGCCGTATGAAACGGAGCCGCCGGAGGGCTGGGAGCACAGCAACCTGCTGCGCAATTCGCGCCGCCGCCGTGATGACCTGATGACCGCCCTGCAGCCGCTGGTCGGAGCCAGTGCCGCTGCCGTTGAAGCGGGCTGCCTGGAGGCCTATACCGTGGCGCCGGTGTGGAACCACGAAACGATCTACTGGACCTTTGCCGATCCGGCGGCGGGTTCGCTACGCCTCTGGGGACGTCAGGTCGAGGCCTGAAGAGCCGCGTCTGGCGGGCCTCTCCAGCCGCCCTGCTCGCTCACCCCCTCTGCACAAGCCTCTGACGGCAGGCATCCTGAAGATGCCCGCCCCATGCGGCTGTGCGGGGAGCTACTTGCCGATCGGCTTGAAGGCGGATTTGCCGGCTTTCGGGCTGTCGCTGCTGACGCTGGCCGCCGGTTCCGATTGCTGAGGCGCTGGCTGCGGCCGCGGCGGCGGCACCGGCCGATGCGCAGGGCGGATCGGTGGCTGGTTCCAGCCGGGGATCACGACCGGCGGATTGTTGAGCTGGTTGTCGGCCTCGTTCTCGCAATTGCCGCGCCGCTCCCGCTGACACTGCTCAATGAGCTGCTTGCGGCGCTCGGCGCGCGGATCACTGACCCGGGTATCGGCCGGTTCAGACGCCTCGGCTGACGGACTGATGCCGCCACCGCGCACCTCGCCAGCCTCATCCTTCGCCACACTCTTGCGGGGTGCCGCAGGTTCGGCCGGAGCCGGCGGCGGCACCACGATGGCCGGCACCACCGTCACACCCCCCGACACTTTCTTGGTTTGAGTCCCTTTGGGTGGCACATCGCCGTACTGGATCTTGCCATCGGCATCGACCCACTTGTAGATCTCGGCTTGCGCGCTGAGTGCGCAGGCACACAGGACAATCAGCAACAGACTGCGTTTCATGGACAGCTCCCAGGATTGGCGCCATCTGCGGGCGCTCGATTCATTTGGCTACAACAATGATGCACTCAAACCACGGTTATTCCGGGAGTCCCCGGCATCAGTTCTCCGATAACGCTTGCGGCCCCGAATCCGTTGTCACGGAACAGGCGCAAAACGTCCCCGGCGACGGACGGCGTGCAGCTCACCAGCAGCCCACCACTGGTTTGCGGGTCCGTCAGCAGAGTCTGCTGCCAGTCGGCAAAGCCTGATGGCAGCGTCACTTCCGGGCCATACGCCTTCCAGTTGCGCGGGCTGGCACCGGTGCGGGTGCCCTCACGGGCAAAGCCCTCGGCCAATGCAATCCGCGGCACCGCATTGAACTCGATCCGCGCCGCCAGCTTCGAGCCGCGGCAGATTTCCAGCAAATGACCGGCAAGGCCGAAGCCCGTCACATCGGTGATGGCATGCACGGCATCCAGTGCTGCCAGCGCCGGGCCGACGCGATTGAGCTGGGTCGTGTGGCGGATCATTTCGGCATACCCGGCCGCATCCAGCACGCCCTTCTTCAGCGCGCCGGAAAGGATCCCGACACCCAGCGGCTTGCCCAGAATGAGTACGTCACCGGCACGTGCATCGGCATTGCGCCGCACCTTGTCCGGGTGCACCAGCCCCAGCCCAACCAGACCGTAGATAGGTTCGAGCACATCGATGGAGTGTCCGCCGGCAATCGGAATGCCCGCTTCGCGACACACGCTGGCGCCGCCTTCTAGCACTTTGCCGATCACCTCGGGCGGCAGCTTGTCCAGCGGCATGCCGACAATCGCCAGGGCCATGATCGGCGTGCCGCCCATGGCGTACACGTCGGAGATCGCATTGGTCGCGGCGATGCGCCCGAAGTCATACGGATCATCGACGATGGGAGTGAAAAAGTCGGTGGTGGCGATCAGCGCCTGACCGTCGTTGAGGCGATACACCGCCGCGTCGTCCGAGGTTTCGATTCCCACCATCAATTCGGGCGGAATGATCCCCTGCGGCGCCCGCGCGAGAATATCGGCGAGCACGCCGGGCGCGATTTTGCAGCCACAGCCACCGCCGTGGGAGAATTGCGTCAATCTGATTTCTTGCATCGTCAAACCCTAATGTCCAAAGCCGTGGTGACCCTAGCAGATATCTCGGCCTTCGACGAGATCATCGACGTCCGTTCGCCGGCCGAATATTCCGAAGATCGTATCCCCGGCGCAATCAACTGCCCTGTGCTCGACAACGAACAGCGCGCCCTGATCGGCACCCTGTACAAGCAGCACTCGCCTTTCGAGGCACGCCGCCTGGGCGGTGCGCTGGTCGCCGAGAACATCGCCCGTCACCTGAAAACCACCCTCGCCGACCGCCCGAAAAACTGGCGCCCGCTGCTTTACTGCTGGCGCGGCGGCATGCGCAGTGGCTCCTTCGTGACCTGGATGCGACTGGTCGGCTGGCAGGCCTGCCAGCTCGAAAACGGTTACAAGACCTGGCGTCAGCACGTCATCGACGATCTCGCCGCGATTCCCGCGAGGCTGGATCTGCGTGTGCTGTGCGGCGCCACCGGCAGCGCCAAGACCGCCGTGCTGCTGGCGCTGGCCCGCCAGGGCGCGCAGGTGCTGGATCTGGAAGGGCTCGCCGCACACAAGGGCTCGGTGCTCGGCGGTCTGCCCGAGCAGCCCCAGCCGGCGCAGAAATGGTTTGAAACCACGATCCAGCAGACCCTCAAGGAATTCGACCCGGCCCGCCCGGTCTTCGTCGAAGCCGAAAGCCGCAAGATCGGCGCACTGTTCGTGCCTGAAGCGCTGGTCGCTGCGATGCGTGCGGCAACCTGCATCGAAATCAGCGCCACGCGCGAGGCCCGAATCGCCTACCTGCTGCGCGACTATGCCTGGCTGGGGGATGAGCCCGCGCGGCTGGCCGAAAAGCTGGGCTACCTCAAGGGTCACCTCGATAATGAAACCCTGGCGCGCTGGCAGGACTGGGCGCGCGCCCGGGCCCTGCCCGCACTGTATGCCGAGCTGATCGAGCGGCATTACGATCCGCTCTACGCCCGCTCGCAGAACCGCAACTTCACCCGCTTTGGCAGTGCCGCACGTTTCACGACAGACGATCTGTCGGAAGCCGGCGTTGATAGCCTGGCCGGGGCCATTCTCACCACTTCCTGAACCACTGCCGATACCCATGAGCAAACCGAGCAAACGCCCCTCCCGCCAGAAGCTGGCTTCACGTCCGCAGAGTCTTGCGGATTATCAGCACAAGCAGCCGGCAAACGCCCTGCTGAGCCTGATCGGCATTCCCCTGCTGGTCTGCGCACTTTCCGCCTGGAACCACGCGGATTATCGCGGCAGCCTGATATCCCTCTGCGTGCTGATGATCATCGGGGCCTACCTGTTTGCCTCGCTGAGCATCTCGGTCACGGCGGACACCCTGCACTGGCGCTTCGGCCCCGGCCTGATCCGCAAGCAACTGCCCCTGAACGAAATCGCCAGCGCCGAAATGACCCGCTCCACCTGGCTGGAGGGCTGGGGCATCCACTACACCCGGCGCGGCTGGCTCTACAACGTATCCGGGCGCGACGCGATACTGATTACCCAGAAAAGTGGCAAAAGCTTCCTGCTCGGCACGGATGACGTAGTGGGTTTGTGGGAAGCCCTGCAGCACCGGATCTGAGCACCCGACAAGCCCATCCTGAAGAGCCGCATGCAGCAAGGATCTGCACGCCCCCTGCCTGAAGAACAAGGTCGATTGCGACTCCCAGACCATGCCTCGCGCAAAGCCATGCCAGAAGAGGCTCTTCGGGAAGGTCGTGGGTGTTGACCTGAAACGGCCGGCCCCGGTCCGGCGGTGCTAGACTTCACGCCTTCCGAAAACCCTGATCCGACACCATGAAGCGTTCCCGTTTCAGCCGCCGCAGCGGCCTTCCCCACGATGCCGACGATATCCTGTGGCTGGTCAATGGCCTGGCCGAATCGGGCAGTCGCGCCGAGGATGCGTTCTGGGAACTGCGTCTGGCCAGCGCGGTGGATGAGTTGCTGCACTCGGAAAACGAAGACACGCTGATCACTCTGCTGGATCAGCTGCAGGCCTCCAATCAGCGCGCCTACGATGTACTCGCCGACACCATCGAGACGCGCGCCGAGCAAAGCGCCAACGAACATGGCGAGATCCTGCTGATCGCCGCACCGGTGCTGGCTTGGTCGCGTTTCACGATTCCCGCCGGTACGATCCCGGCCAAGACCCTGAACAATCTGCGCGTGCATCTGCAGGCGCATGTGCTGGCCAGGGATGTGAAACTGGGTATCGCGAATGTGCTGTTCAGCCCGGACCAGTTGCCGCAGGGCTACTGCGACACGGCGCGCTTCACCGCCCAGATGACCGAGGCGACACTCGCCGAAGGTACCGTCATGTTTGATGCGGAAACCCTGCCGGAGACCTCGCGCTTTCTCTCTGATCTGCGCTACGTGCTGGCCGCCGTGCACGTCCAGCCCGGCGCACCGATTTTCCGCTGGCAGGAAAACGGCTGCTCACGCGAACAGGCGCTGGAGCAATGGCGCGCCCAGGGCGGCGCCTGCCTGCAGCCCATGCTGGCCGGTTGTGCCATGGAGCTGGAATTGCCGGACGCCTATTTCGCCGCTTGCCGTCAGGCCGACCGTGCCTCGCGCCCGTATTCAATCCGCGCCTCCACCGCCTTCCTGAGCACAACGCTGGACATCGCGCCGAGCGACCTGCGCGCCATCGTCGCTCCCTTCTACGAGCGCCAGATCGAGGAATACCGGATCGGCTTCACCACGGCGGACAGCTCTGCCGTCGTACACGGCGTGGTCTGGCCGATGCTCGGACCAGAAGATGATGCCGGCGACGTCCCCGCCCAGATCGACGCCACGCTCAAAGACAGCGGCATCACCCGCATCGAGCATCTCGACAACCGCTTTCCGCTGGAATTCTGTGACGACTGCGGCGCGCCGATGTACCCCTCGCCGGAAGGCGAAGCGGTGCATGCTGAACTGCCCGAAGACAAGGCCGAGCAGGTCCCGAAGCACCTGCACTGATCCGGTCGCACAGCAAAAAGCCCGTCAGGCGACGGGCTTTTTTATGTCCGCAGGAACGCCTGCACTCAGTGCAGCTGATCCGCCAGATTGCGTCCGTTGATCCGCACCAGCGCACTCGAAACACCGGCATCATCGGTACTCTGCGGGTCGATCGACAGACTCCCACTCTCCAGCGCCTTCTGCAGCCGCTGCGTGGCCATGTCACTGTTATCAGCCCCCTCCAGGCCTGCCACGCGGTATTTGCGCCCCTGGAAGAAGAAGGTTTCACCATCGACCGCATAGGCGCGATCAGGCGCCGAGCGTGCCTTGATCTCCGGGCTTCTGTCGGCAGGAGCCGGCTTGTTCAGGGCATTGCCCTGGATCGGGCTGGTCAGCAAGGGATCCGCAGCGGCACCCTTGCAGACCCGGCGGGTCTTGCCGCCCTTGAGTTTCTGCACCCGACACTGCTGACCCGTGCTGGCCGTGGATTTGCGGGAAGCGGCTGCCTTGCGGGCCGGCGCCTTGGTGGCCTTCTTGGCAGGTTTGGTGGTGGCTTCGGTGCTCTTGACGGCTTTCTTCTTGGTAGCGCCCTGTGCGGGCACCGCCATCAGGACGGCAACCCCCAGCCCAAGAGCCCCCAGACAACGCATCAGTTTTTTCATCGGCGAATCGTTTCGTTTTGCAAAGACCGGATCGGGATCATTTTCGCACTCTTCGGCCCCCACGGGCACGCAATCAGGTGCACGATGCAGTTGGTAATGAGAAAATCCCGGTCTCAGAAAGTTCCAGAGCCCACATAATGATCAAGATATTCGGCATCAAGCAGTGCAGCACCATGGCCAAGGCATTCGCCTGGCTCGATGCACAGCACCTTCCCTACGAATTTCACGACTACAAGAAACTCGGCATCGACGCCGGAACACTTGCCGTCTGGTGCGCAGACCTGGGCTGGGAGGCACTGGTCAACACGCGCGGCACCACCTGGCGCAAGTTGCCGGAAGCGGATCGCAGCAATCTCGATCAGGCCAGGGCCATCCGCCTGATGGTCGCCAACCCGAGCCTGATCAAACGCCCGCTGATTCTTGGCGGCAACGAACCCCTGCTGGGTTTCGACGCCGCTCGCTATGCCCAGGTGCTTGGAGCCCGCAATGTCTGATCAGGTCACCCGTTTCCTGCTTGAAAATCTCGACATCCGCGGCGCCATTGTTCAGCTTGATACGGTATGGCAGGCCGTGTGCGCCGGTCGCAGCTACCCGCCGGCAGTACAGTCCGTGCTCGGTCAGATGTGTGCAGTCACCACCATCATTGCCACCAACCTGAAGCAGCCGGCACGCCTGACCTTCCAGCTCAGTGGCAAGGGAGCACTCTCGCTGCTGGTCATTGATTGCCCGGAGAACCTGAATCTGCGTGGCTACGCCCGGCACACCCTTGAAGGGCAAGACCCGGTGCCGCTCGCCAGCCTGCTGGGCGACGGACAATTGCTCATGTCGCTGGACATGGCCGATGCGCGCCAGCCCTATCAGAGCTACGTGCCGGTAGAAGGCGAATCGATTGCCGCCGTTTTTGAACACTATCTGGCGCAATCCGAACAGCAACCCGCAGTACTGCATCTGTTCGCCAACGGTAAGCAGGCAGCGGGGCTGTTCCTCCAGAAGCTGCCCGGCGCCGAACTGAAGGATTCTGACGGCTGGAACCGCGCCGCACATCTGGCTTCAACCGTGAAACCGGAGGAACTGTTCGGGCTGGATGCTCATGCAGTACTGGGGCGTCTGTTCGCCGAAGAAACCGTGCGGGTTTTCGAGCCGCGCAAGGTCAATCACGATTTTCCACCCGACCGCGACAAGATCGCCACCATGTTGCGCGGTCTCGGCACCACGGAGATCGAACACATCCTTGCCGAACACGGTGAAGTGCTGATCCGCGACGACCTGTCCAATCACGAATACCACTTCAGCGCCGAGGAGGCGCGAGCGCTGTTTGGCCCGGACGGGCCTACGGTGCATTGAGAATGTGAGAGCAAAGGCGGAGCGACCAGCGCTGTGCCGGCTCCGCGTTACTTGATCTCGCGCAGCTCCACCGGCGTATCGTCATGATCACCGTGTGGGTGCTGCTCGTAGGCTTTCACGTAGACCTGATTGGATTGCTTGATCAGGCGCTGCGGCGATGCGGCATTGCGCGTCTGGGTGTCTTCGCAGAAATGCGCCAGCGAACGACGGATGCGCGAGACCCAGGAATTGTCGAGCGTGAAGCCCTGCTCTTCCAGATACGCTTCCAGCTCACGCAGACTGTGGTGAGACAGATCGTAGCGAACACTCAGGGTATCAGCCTGACGGCTGTGCTCGACACGCAACCAGGCCAGTTGCTGCAACACGGTCAGCGCACGCCCGGCCTGGTCGGCGGGCTCGGCGGCAAAGCGCATTTCATGGTGGCAATGGGCTTCATCCAGCGCATTACCATGCTGGTGCTTGCGGCCGGCCAGTTTGTAGGCAGTTTCACGACGCATCATGTGACCCCCTCTTGCGCTGCAGCGTGCCGCCCCCGGTGGGGGCCAGCACGCTCTTGATTGATTCTAGATCACGGCGCCGAAGCAGCAGCACCTGGCGCACTCTGCTCAACCTGTTTGCGTACAGCAACCGGCAAACCTTTGAGCAGATTGATAGCCTGCTCGTATTGCAGATCGCCCTTGCCTGCCAGCTCGAAACGCGGCAACTCGCTGCCTTCATCATCCGTGGCACGCGGCTTCACGGGTTTGGGCGCGGGAGCTGAAACGGCAGCGGCGGGGGCCGATTGCTCATTCGGATTGGCCAGATGGCGATTCAGGTCGGCTTCGCGCATGAAGGGTTCGGAAGAGCCATTCGCCGTTTCATCCACCACGTAATCCGGATCGATACCCTTGGCCTGGATCGAGCGCCCGTTAGGCGTGAAATACTTGGCCACCGTAATCTTAACGCCCGATTTGCCGGGCACGATGGGGATTACCGACTGCACGGAACCCTTGCCGAAGCTGCGGATGCCCAGCAGCTTGGCGCGCTTGTAATCCTGCAGGGCCCCCGCAACGATTTCAGACGCCGAGGCAGAGCCGCCGTTGAGAATGACCACCATCGGGATGGTCTTGATGTTCTTCGGCAGATTCTTGAGCTGATCGCCGGCATCACGCGAGTAATCATCCGGAATGGCCAGATATTTGCGCTTGGTGTCCGGCGTACGCCCTTCGGAATAGACGACCAGGCTCTTCTGCGGCAGGAAAGCCGCCGAAACGCCAACCGCCGAATCAATCAGGCCGCCGGGATTGTTGCGCAGATCAAGCACCAGCCCCTTGAGCGGGCTTTCCTTGTTGAGCTGTTCAAGATGACGTGCCAGATCGGCGGTGGTCTGCTCCTGGAACTGAGTGATCCGCACATAGCCCAGACCCGGCTCGATCATCTTGGACTTGACACTGCGCACCTTGATGATTTCGCGCGTGAGCTTGACCACGACAGGCCTGCTCTCACCCTTGCGGAAGATATTGAGGGTCACAGCGGTCTTGGGGGCACCACGCATCAGTTTGACGGCTTCGGAAATGGACAGGCCCTTGACCGAAGTATCGTCAATCTTGAAGATCAGATCACCAGACTTCACTCCGGCACGGAACGCAGGAGTGTCCTCAATCGGGCTGACGACCTTGACGAGGCCGTCCTCCATCGTCACTTCGATGCCCAGACCGCCAAATTCACCCTTGATTGAAACCTGCAGGTCCTTGAACGCTTCTTCATCAAGGTAGGTGGAATGAGGGTCCAGCCCTGCCACCATGCCACTGATGGCATCGTTGATGAGCTTCTTGTCGTCAACCGGTTCAACGTAGTACTGCTTGACCGCATTGAATACGTCGGCCAGGTTGCGTACTTCCTCGACCGGCAATTGTCCGGCCGTACTGTCCCGATTGGCGTTAGCCGCATAATGCAGACTGACCAGAATGCCCAGACACACTCCGCTCAGAACCAATCCAACCTGCTTCAGTCTGCTCATTACTTCTCCAGAGATTCCACTATTTTGCGGCGACCCAGCGGACCGGGTCCTGCACCTGGCCGCGATGACGTATTTCAAAGTATAAACCTGATTCATCCAGCCCACCGCTGACGCCCACGCTGGCAATCACCTCGCCTGTCTTCGCGTCATCGCCGGGGTTTTTGAAGATGGCTTCGTTGTTGCCATAGACAGTCATGTAGCTGTCGCCATGATCAATGATGACGACGTTGCCAAAACCACGCAACCAATCTGCGAAAACCACCTTGCCACCAGCCACGGCGCGCACCTCGGCGCCGTTACCGGCGCGAATGAAAACCCCGCGCCAGGCGCTTGCACCCTCTGCTCTTTGAGTGCCAAAGCGCCCTGTCAGTTCACCTTTCACCGGCCAGCGCAGACGCCCCTTGCGCTCACCGAAAGCAAGCTCCACCGATTCGGCTCCGGCCACATTGTCAGCCCGGCCAATGCCAGGCTCAGTCCTGCCAGGCGAAACCGGCGCCGAAGAAAGCGCTGGTAGACTTACGTTCCGGGAAGGCTTGGGGGGCAGACTGCGCGTAATCCGCTCCAGTCCCTTGATGATCTTTTCCATGCGTGCTTCGTCACGCTGCAGGTTGGCCATCTGCCTGCGCTGGCTGCGCAACTGGCTGGATATCTGGGCCAGCACTTCGCGTTGTTTCTTGCGCTCGCCAAGCAGATTCTCCTGCTCCCGGCGACGCTGCTTCTCCAGATCGACAAGCTCGGCACGCCGCTGCTCGGCAGCGCGCAGTACGTCCTGCAAGGCCTGCATCGCCACGCGTGCCTGCTCAATGGAAGCGATGCGCTGACGCGCGATCTGCTCCAGATAATAGGCGTCGCGCGACAGCTGGTTCGGATTGTCCCCACTCAGGAAACGTCGGGTTCCCGCCTGTCCACCTTCTACATAAGTGCGGAATACGGCATCACCCAGCTGCTTGCGCAAGATGGCGATTTCGTTTTCCAGCGCCAAGCGCTGCTCGGTCAGGCGCTCGACGTCAGCCTCTGCTTCATCACGCAAGCGACTGATTTCACGCAAACGGCGCTGAGCACCGGAGATGCTCTTGTCTGACGCCGCGAGTTCATCAGCCGCCTCGACATGATTTTCTTCACTGCGCGCTACCTCGTCCTGCAGACTGCGGATTTTTTCACGCAGAGCAGACAATTCGCCGCGCTTGCTGTCGGCTGGTGCCGCATGCGCACCAATGGAGAGCAGGCAGGCTCCTGCAAGAAACAGTGCAAGAGCCGCCCGTTTCACCATCAGGCCTTGGCCTTACCCTGATTGGCCACCGCATTCATGGCGGCGGCGATGACTTCCGGATCAGCCAGGTAGTAGCTCTTGATCGGCTTCAGATCAGCATCCAGTTCATACACCAGCGGCTGGGCCGTCGGAATGTTGAGCTTGAGGATGTTTTCCTCGCTCATGTTGTCAAGATACTTGACCAGCGCACGCAGGCTGTTGCCGTGAGCAGCGATGACCACGCGCTTGCCACTCTTCACGACCGGAGCGATGGTTTCCAGCCAGTAGGGCACGAAGCGATCCACTGTGTCCTTGAGGCACTCGGTGCGCGGGAACTCGCCCGGCTTCATCTCTGCGTAGCGCGGCGCCTTGTCTTCCATGCGCGGATCATCCAGATCCAGTGCGGGCGGCGGCACATCGTAGGAACGACGCCATACCAGAACCTGATCTTCACCGAACTTGGCGGCGGTTTCGGACTTGTTCAGCCCCTGGAGCGCACCATAGTGACGCTCGTTCAAACGCCAGCTGTGCTCAACCGGAATCCACAGCTGATCCAGCTCTTCGAGCACTACATTCAGGGTCTTGTTGGCGCGCTTGAGCATCGACGTGTAGGCCAGATCGAATTCAAAGCCTTTTTCTTTCAGCAGCTTGCCGGCAGTGACCGCTTCTTCGACACCGCGCGGAGTCAGATCCACATCGGTCCAGCCGGTAAAGCGGTTTTCAAGGTTCCAGGTGGATTCACCATGGCGCATCAACACAATCTTGTACATGACGTAAGCCTATCAAGAGGAGGAGAAAACGGATTCAGGGAAATTGCTTCGACCGGCGCAAAGCGCGTGTCGCGGCAAAAGTGTTATTGTATCGGATCAGTTACGCTGCTCGTGCGCTCACTACGCCCTTTCGGCGGCCTTTTTGATACGGTTCATCCTCTAAACCGATTTGTTGAAGCGAAACCATGGAATTTGTTGCACAGAATCTCTTTTTGATCACCATTGCTCTCATCAGTGGTGCTGCCTTGCTGCTGCCGGTGCTGCGCGATGCACGTGCCGCCAATGCGGTCACGCCTGGTCAGGCGGTCATGCTGATCAATCGTCAGAACGCACAAATCGTTGATGTACGCGATGCCGCCGAGCTGGAGTCAGGCCGGATTGCCGAGGCCCGGCACATTCCGCTGGCCGAGCTGGCTGATCGCGCGACCGAACTGGGCAAGAACAAGTCCCGCCCGGTCGTGCTGGTCTGCGCCAGCGGCGCACGCTCCGGCAAAGGAGTGGAAGTCCTGCGCAAGGCCGGTTTCGAGCAGGTTTTCAATCTGGACGGCGGCATCAAGGGCTGGAAAGACGCTGGACAACCTGTTGTAAGCGGCAAGAAAGCATGAACAAGGTCGTGATGTATGCGACCGCAGTCTGCCCTTACTGCGTTCGCGCCGAAGCCTTGCTGCGCCGCAAGGGTGTTGCCGAGATCGAAAAGATCCGCATCGACCTTGACGCAGCCCAGCGCGATCACATGATGGAAATCACTGGTCGCCGCACCGTTCCCCAGATTTTCATTGGCAGCACCCATGTCGGGGGCTGCGACGACCTGTATGCGCTGGACCACGCAGGCAAGCTCGACGCCCTGCTGGCAGGCGAGTGAGTTCTTTTTCAATCCAACCGGATCAAAGCAACATGGACCAGAACCAGCAACCCGTTTTCAAGATCGAAAAACTCTACGTCAAGGACCTGTCGCTGGAGGTGCCCAACGCACCGGCGATCTTCCTTGAACCCGCTTCGCCGGCCGTCAATGTCGAACTCGCCACCCAAGCCGCCGCCGTGGGCGAAGGCTTCTTTGAAGTGACCATCACGGTGACCGTGACCGCCAAGCTGGAAGAAGGCGACAAGGTCGTGTTCCTGGTCGAAGCGGCACAAGGCGGCATCTTCCAGATTCGCAACATTCCGGCTGAAGAACTGGAGCCGATCCTGATGATCGGTTGTGCCAACATCCTGTTCCCGTACGCCCGCGAGACCATTTCCGACGCCATCACCCGCGCCGGCTTCCAGCCTGTGCTGCTCGCCCCGGTGAACTTTGAAGGCATGTACGAGGCACGTCAGCAAGAGCTGGCCGCCCAGCAGCCGAAGATTGAAGTTCCCATCCAGTAACTGACCACAGGCCGGAATGCGATGATTCGCTGTTTTTTCCTGCGCGTTTCCGTACTGATCGCACTGGCAGCTCCAGGGCTTGCCAGTGCGCTCGATTACAAGTCGCTCGCCGACAACGCCATCGTCTATGACGCAGGCTCCACCAAGGCTCAACCGCAGTTCATCCTGCTCAAGGGCACGCCGGTAGAGATCATTGTCATTGTCGATCGATGGGCCAAGGTGCGCGAACAGTCCGGCGGGCTGGGCTGGGTGGAGCGCGGTGCGCTCAGCGACACCCGTCAGGTCATCGTCACGGCAGCATCTGGTGCTGATGTACGCCAGCGTGCCGAAGAGGCCGCGCCTGTAGTGTTCTCCGCCAGCAAGGACGTGCTGCTCGAAGTGATCGAAAAGCCCGCTGGCGCCTGGCTAAAAGTCAAACATCGGGACGGCCAGACCGGCTACGTTCCGCTCAAATCCGTCTGGGGAATCTGACGTGTCTCGTATCGCCGTGATCGGCGCCGGTGCCTGGGGTACCGCGCTGGCCAACACCTATGCCGCCAACGGGCACCAGATCGCCCTGTGGACCATCGAAACCGATCACGCCGAGGAAATGCGCGCTGAACGCAGCAACCGGCGCTATCTGCCGGACTTTCCGCTGGAAGCCGGCCTGGTAATCGCCCACGAATTCGCTGACGCCTGCCGTGACGCCGAGCTGGTTCTGATTGCCACTCCGGTCGCCGGCCTGCGCCCCACCTTGAAACGCGTTGCCGCCGAATTCCCGGCCCTGCCCGCGCTGTGGGTGTGCAAAGGCTTTGAAGCCGGTACCGGCAAGCTGCCGCATGAAGTAGCCGCCGAATTCCTGGCTCCCGCCGTGGGCCGTGGCGCCCTGACCGGCCCGAGCTTCGCCCAGGAAGTCGCAGCCGGTCTGCCTTGTGCGATCACCCTGGCTTCGGCCGATATCGAATTCGCCCGTTACTGGGCCGGCCAGCTGATGCATCCACGCCTGCGCCTCTACGCCAATGACGACATCGTCGGCGCCGAGATCGGGGGTGCCGTCAAGAACGTGCTGGCGATTGCTGCCGGCATTTCCGACGGACTGGGCTTCGGCTTCAACGCCCGCGCCGCCCTGCTCACCCGCGGGCTGGCAGAAATCGCCCGTCTCTCCGCTGCACTCGGCGGCCGCCGCGACACCCTGATGGGACTCGCTGGCATGGGTGACCTGATTCTTACCGCCACCGGTGACCTCTCGCGCAATCGCCGTGTCGGTCTGGCACTGGCCGAAGGCAAGCAGCTGCCGCAAATCCTCAAGGAACTCGGCCACGTTGCCGAAGGCGTGCTGACGACTGAAACCGTGGTCAAGCGCGCGACCGAACTCGGGGTCGACATGCCGATCACCTGGGCCGTACAGGAAGTGCTCTGTGGTCGCCTCAATCCGCGCGATGCCGTCGAGCAACTGATGACCCGCGAGGCCCGGCTGGAGAGCTAGACCCACAGGGCTTCTTCAGCCACCCTGCGTGTAGAACCTTGCTGCATGCGGGTGTACAGCATGCGTACTCACGCGCCCTCGAACATCTCCGGATAACGCTGTGCCAGCTGCGGCAGCTGCTGCAGGATGTCGGCCATGTGCTCACGTACGGCGGCCTCGGCACGCTCCGCATCGTGCGCAGCAATGGCCTCCACGATGCTGCGATGCTGGCTGATCAGGCGGTCCGTCGGGCTCACATCCTGATAGCTCAGATAGCGCATCCGGTCCATCTGTGCCTTGACCTGATCCACCACCCGCCAGGCGGCCTCCCGCCCGGCGATCACCGCGATCTCGCGATGCATGGCCTCATCGGCGGCGAGAAACTCCGCATTGTTCCGGGCAAGCCCCTGCGCTGCCACGGCAGACTGCAAACGTGCAATGCCTGCTGCGTCTGCCCGGCTCGCCGCCTCGCGTGCCACCGCCACCTCGATGGCCTCACGTACGAAACGGGCATCCAGCACCTCGGACACCACGATACGCCGTACAAAGGTGCCGCGCTGCGGACGGATTTCGACCAGATATTCCTGCGCCAGACGAATGAAAGCCTCGCGCACCGGTTGGCGGCTGATCTCGTAGCGTGCTGCAATTTCGGCCTCTGACAAGGCAGTACCGGGCTTCAGCTCGGTGCGCACGATCGCGTCACGCAGTTGCTGATGCACCTGCGCGCCGATGGACGCCGCTCTGAGAGGAATCGTTTCCATGCTTGTCACCTTATCTTGCCTGGATTCATTTTGACAGAAACCTTTCTTCTATACTACCATACAAGTACCGATTGGATTTAGCGGCCAAGCTTAATCCCAGGCATTGCCCGGCCTCGCCTGCACAGATGGCGCGGCGCCACACAGGGCAATACCGCGAATACAGCCAGACCGCGGTCGCAGAATCCTTCGGCGCAAACGCAGCAGAGCCTGTCCCGCTTACAAGGGGTATCCCTGTCGCATGCGCATTACAAAGGATCTTGAAACCCCGCTTTTTTCTTCCGCGTCCTTGCGGTAAAACTTTTCAGGAATGACCACCATGCTTCCCTTTTCGATTGATCTGAACAACAAGGTTGCCGTCGTCACGGGCGGTGCCGGCATCCTCGGTGCGGCCATGTGTCGCGCTCTGGCAGCTTGCGGCGCCAAGGTGGTGATCATCGGCCGCGATCTGGCCAAGGCCACAGCGCTGGCCAGCGAAATCGAAGCAACAGGCGGCATCGCCCAGGGCATGTCCTGCAACGTGCTGGACCGCACCGCGCTGGAAAACGCTGCCGCCCACATCGCCAGCACCTTCGGTCCCTGCGACATTCTCATCAACGGTGCCGGTGGCAATCACCCAAAAGGCATCACTGATCAGGAATATCTGGATAGCGCGGACAGCGGCAGCAACTTCTTTGACCTGGACATGGAAGGCTTCAAGTTCGTGTTCGACCTGAACCTGATGGGCACCCTGCTCCCCAGTCAGGTCTTTGCCAAACAGATGCTTGGCCGTCCAGGCTGCTCGATCATCAACATCTCGTCGATGTCGGCGATGAAGCCCCTGACCAAAGTTGCCGCCTACAGCGGCGCCAAGGCTGCGGTCAGCAATTTCACCCAGTGGCTGGCCGTGCATCTGGGCCAGAGCGGTGTGCGTGTGAATGCGATTGCGCCGGGCTTCTTCATCACCGAGCAGAACCACAAGCTGATGCTGCAGGAGGACGGCAACTACACGCCGCGCGCCCAAAAAGTGATCGCCCAGACCCCGATGCGCCGCTTTGGCGAAGCCGATGAGCTGATCGGCGCCCTGCTCTGGCTGGTCGAGCCGAAGGCATCCGGTTTTGTCACCGGTTCAATCATTGCGGTCGACGGCGGTTTTTCCGCATACGCCGGGGTTTGAAACATATATGCCCAGAGAGCCGCTTGCGGATTGGCTCTCCGGACAGCCAGCCTGAAGGGGCACGCCAGAAGTGGATTGACAGGCCGTTTCTGCAAGGATGCCAGCCCAGTGTCAAGCCACTTCGTCTGACAACTTAGGGTAAATCCCTGTTTATGGCATAATTGGTCTGACAACATAATCAGCTTTTTGCTTGTGGCACTCAGACAATCCTGAGCCGCCCTTATGTACTTCAGGAGATCACAGCATGGCCAAGACCTTCATGGACGAGAACTTCCTGCTCGAGTCCGCCACCGCGCAAAAGCTGTACCACGAGTTCGCCGCGCCGCAACCGATCATCGATTATCACTGTCACTTGCCACCCGAACAGATCTCCGGCAACAAGCAGTTCAAGAACATCACCGAAATCTGGCTCGGTGGCGACCACTACAAGTGGCGCTTCATGCGCTCCTCCGGCGTGACCGAGGATTTCATGACCGGCAATCAGCCGGATGAAGCCAAGTTCCGCAAATTCTGCGAAGTGCTGCCAATGGGCGTGGGCAATCCGCTGTTCCACTGGAGCCATCTGGAGCTGCAACGCTATTTCGGCACCAAGACGCTGGTGTCCGGCGCAACGGCGGGCGAACTGTGGGAACACTGCAACAGCCTGATCGGCACGCCGGAACTGTCCGCCCGTGGCCTGATGGTGCGCTCCAACGTGCGCGCGGTCTGCACCACCGACGATCCGGTCGATGATCTGGCGCATCACAAGGCGATCGCCGCCGACGGTTTCCAAGTCAAGGTGCTGCCCACCTTCCGTCCTGACAAGGCCTTCAACATCGACCGCGCAGGCTTCCAAGATTACATCCGCAAGCTTTCCGTCGTGTCGGGCGTGTCGATCAACACGTTCGGCGACGCGCTCAAGGCACTGGATCTGCGTCTGGACTATTTCGCAGCGCATGGCTGCAAGGTGTCGGACCATGCCATCGATGTAGCCTTCTTCACCGAAGCCTCGGACGCCACACTGTCAGGCATTCTCGCCAAGGCCATGAACAACGAGCCGGTGAGCAAGGACGAGGCCGATGCCTACAAGACCGGCATCATGCTGCATCTGGGTCGTCAGTACGCGCAGCGTGGCTGGGCGATGCAGCTGCACATTGGCGCGCAGCGCAACAACAGCGCGCGCATGTTCCGCAATCTGGGCCCGGACACCGGCTTCGATTCGATCGGCGACGACCTGATCTCGGCCAAGATCGCCCACTTCCTCGACACGCTGGATGGCGACGATCAGCTGCCCAAGACCATCCTGTACAACCTGAACCCGATCCACAACGAAGTGCTGGCCACCATGATCGGCAACTTCCAGGACGGCAAGGTCGTCGGCAAGATGCAGTTCGGCTCGGGCTGGTGGTTCCTTGATCAGAAGGACGGCATGAAGCGTCAGCTCACCGCGCTGTCGCAACTGGGCAACCTCGGCGCCTTCATCGGCATGCTGACGGATTCGCGCAGCTTCCTGTCCTACACCCGTCACGAATATTTCCGCCGCATCCTGTGCAACATGATCGGCGGCTGGGTCGAAAACGGCGAATACCCGCAGGACTGGGCACAGCTGCAGAAGATCATCGAAGGCATCTGCTACAAGAACGCCGAAGCCTACTTCAAGTTCTGAATCCCTTCCCGGATTGCATGACCAAGCCCCGCCGCGTGCGGGGCTTTTTTATGGTTGCCCGCAGAGCCGCGTGGGCCTTGCTCTGCAGCATACCTGCCCGTAGACCAGCACGCAGCCTTGATTAGCGAGGCGAGCACCTGAAGATCCTCGCTACGTGCGGCTCTTCAGGGTACAGGCAGTGGCTAATCCAGCGTCGGCGGCAAACGCAGGCCGAGCCAGTCTTCAATCGCGCTCCACTGCGCCAGATCCTTGCCAACGCGCGAGGGCGCCACGTCGAAGAGCGTCATGCCATGCGCCGCGAGCTGCACGTAGTTCTGTGTGTCACGCAGGCAGGTAATCAGCGGCAGGCCGATGGTTTCGATGAAACGCAGGAACTCTTCGGCCGAACGCGTGCGCTCATGCACCCGCATGCCGACCAGCACGACCGGCAGACCGCGTGCGGCCTTCATCTCGGCCAGTTCGGCAAAAAACGCCTGCGTCGCCAGGATGTCGAACATCGAAGGCTGCACCGGCACCAGCACCCGATGCGCCAGCTTCAGGCACTCCTTGAGTTTGTCGCCATGCATGGCGGCCGGCGTGTCCAGCACCACATGCGTAGTGCCACGTGGTGGCTTGGCCGGTTTGCCAGGATGCAGCTCCCAGGAGCCGATCCGCGGCAAAACGGCCGGGCGTCGATCCAGCCACAAACGCGAAGACTGCTGGCGGTCTACGTCACCCAGCATCACCCGGATGTTGTCCCCACTCCGCCCGCGTTGCGCCAGCAGACCGGCAAGGTTGGTCGCCAGTGTGCTTTTGCCCACGCCCCCCTTGGGGTTGGCAATCAGAAAGACCTGCATGACATGTCTCCAGACTTGAAACGCAGCCGATCCGCGCCTGGATGGAAATCGTCACAAGCGGGGCAAGGCCGGAATGAAGCGCCGAAGCGTACAGAGGCGTACGCTGAGTACCTGAATTTCGAGATTACCCCACACAGCAGATTTACATCAGGCGCGACGCCAGGTCGTACCTCCGGCACCGTCTTCGAGAATGATGCCACGCGCCTTGATTTCGTCGCGAATGCGATCAGCCTCGGCAAAATTTTTCGCTTTCTTGGCTTCATTGCGCGCGACGATCAAGGCATCAATCTCTGCCGCATCGTCACTCACCGTCCCCTGCACGAATGCTGCCGGATCGGCCTGCAGGAAGCCCAGTGTGCCACCCAGCGCACGCAACAAACCCGAGAGCTTCGCGTCACGCGTGCGGTTGATCTCGTTGCGCAGCTCGAACAACACGGCAAAAGCCATCGGCGTGTTGAAGTCGTCGCACATGGCGTCAAAGAAACGCTTTGCCCACGACTCGTTCCAGTCCAGCGCCACCTCGGCCGGCGGCACCTCGGGTGGCACGTCGCGCAAGGCGGTATAGAGCGAGACCAGCGCGCCGCGGGCGTCCTGCAGGATGTCCCAGGTGTAGTTGATCTCGGAGCGGTAATGCCCGCGCAGCAGGAAGAAACGCACAGCCTCGCCGCCCTGCACTGCATCAAGTTTGTTGAGCACTTCGCGAGTGGTGAACACGTTGCCCAGCGACTTGGACATCTTCTCGTTGTCCATGTTGAGGAAGGCCGCGTGCATCCAGTAGTTCACGAAAGGCTTGTTCGATGCGCCCTCGCTCTGGGCGATCTCGTTCTCGTGGTGCGGGAACTGCAGATCCCAGCCGCCACCGTGAATATCGATGGTTTCACCGAGCTCGGCCTTGCTCATCGCTGAGCACTCGATATGCCAGCCGGGGCGCCCCTCGCCGTAGCATGAGCACCAGTGCGGCTCCTGCGGCTTGGCCGCCTTCCACAGCACGAAGTCGAGCGGGTCACGCTTGTGGCCATCCACCGCCACACGCTCGCCGGCACGCAGATCGTCGATGGACTTGCCAGAAAGTTTGCCGTAGCCGGGGAACTCGCGCACGGCGTAATACACGTCGCCATTGCTGGCCGGATAGGCCTTGCCGTTGGTGACCAGATCGCCGATCAGACCCAGCATGTTATCGATATGTTGCGTAGCACGCGGCTCGGCATCCGGACGCAACAGCAGCAGGCGGTCACAGTCTTCATGCATGGCCGCGACCATGCGGGTGGTCAGCGCCTCGATCGGCTCACCGTTCTTGTTCGCACGATCAATGATCTTGTCGTCCACGTCGGTGATGTTACGCACGTATTTCACGTCATAGCCGGCAACCTTCAGCCAGCGATACACCATGTCGAAAACCGTCAGGGTGCGTGCATTGCCGATGTGGAAGTAGTCATACACGGTCAGGCCGCACACATACATGCGCACCTTGCCGGGTTCGATGGGGTTGAAAGCCTGCTTCTCGCGGGCCAGCGAATTATGGATCCGGATCATGGTGTCAAACTTCGGGCAAGTAAGGTCTCGTGCTCATCCGTCGGTGTGCAGATGGGCAAGATTATTCAAGGCATTGGGATTACAGGCAGATGTACAGTAAAATCCGCAGGATTCTGCCGATCAACGCACTGGAACGACTCTACCATAATGCGCCGCTCGAACTCCCCTTGCTTCCGCATCTGTGTCGCCGCGCTGCTGGCTCTGTCCACTTCGATCCTCGCCACCACGGCACAGGCCCAGTCACCCAATCCACTGGCTGAAGCTCAGACCCTGCTGCAACAAGGTCAGCAGAGCCAGGCCCTGGACAAAGTCGAACGCGCCTTGGCGGCCAATCCCAAAGATCGCCAGGCCCGCTTCCTCAAGGGCGTGATTCTCGCCGAAATGAACAAGCTCGACGATGCGGCCGCCGTATTCGTCAAACTCACCGAAGAAGCTCCGGAACTGCCCGAGCCCTACAACAACCTGGCCGTGATCTACGCCCAGCAGAAACAATTCGACAAGGCCAAGGCCGCGCTCGAAATGGCCATCCGCACTCACCCGTCCTATGCTGTCGCGCATGAGAATCTGGGCGACCTGTATGCCAAGATGGCGCGTCAGGCCTACGACCGGGCGCTGCAGATCGACTCGAAAAACACCAACGCCCAGGCGAAACTGAACCTGCTGCGTGACCTCACTACGGCAAGCACTCCCCCGGCAGCCAGCAAACCGGTCATCGTGGCCGCGGCAACGCCTGCCACGAAAGCGCCGGCCCCTGCACTGAATCCGCAACCGGCATCCCAGCCGCCGGCAGCAAACGCCCCGGTCGCCAAACCGCCTGTCACCGTGGTTGCAACAGCACCCGTCACGCCTGTCACGCCAGCCGCAGCACAGCCGGCCAGCAAACCCGCAACAACGACAGCAGCGCCTGCAGAAGACGACAAGAAAGCGATCCGCACGGCCATCCAGGCCTGGGCCGCAGCCTGGTCAAACAAGAATGCCAAGGAATATCTGTCCTATTACGCCAAGGACTTTCAGGTTCCTGACAAGAAGGCCCGCAAGGCCTGGGAAGAGGAACGCACCCAGCGCGTCACCAAACCCGGGGAAATCAAGGTTTCCCTGTCAGACATCGACATAGCAGTGAAAGGCAGCGAAGCCACGGTGCGCTTCAAGCAGCATTACGACTCGTCCACCTTCAATTCGGCCAGCGGCAAGACCCTGGCGATGGTGCAACGCAATGGTCGTTGGCAAATCCAGCAAGAGCGGATCGGCCGTTGAAGAAGCTTCTGATACAACTGTTCAGCAGCAGGCTGCACCGCGTCATTGCTTGCGCAGCACTTGCGGCATCCGCAAAAGCAGGCGCTCCTGTGGGAATCATGGCTGGTGTCTCCGACGCCGGCCCGGATGCAACCATCAGCCTGATCATGCGGGATATCGATCAGAACAAGCTGGACGTTGCGCTGACCCGCACCGAAAACCTGCTGCGTCTGTATCCCAATTTCCGTCTGGCTCACCTGATCCGTGGCGACCTGCTGCTCGCCCGCACGCAAGCACTGACAACCTTCGGCAATGCATCCAATGCTCCGGCAGACCGCCTGGCTGATCTGCGCGATGAAGCTGTCATGCGCCTGCGTGGTTACAAGAACCGGCCGGCGAAAGATGCGGTACCACGTTACCTGCTGCAGATGCGCGAAGATCAGAACCACGCGATCGTTGTCGACACCCAGCAGTCGCGTCTGTACCTGTACCGCAACGACAAGGGTCGCCCGATCTTCGTGGCAGACTGGTACATCAGCCAGGGCAAGGCGGGCGCGGAGAAACAGCGCGAAGGTGACAACAAGACCCCGGTCGGGGTCTATCAGGTCACCGGCGTGATGCCACCGGAAAAAATCGGCGACTTTTATGGCAAACGCGCTTTCCCGCTGAACTATCCAAACGAGTGGGACAAGATGCAGGGTCGTAATGGTCACGGCATCTGGCTGCATGGTGTCCCCAAAGACACTTTCGCCCGCCCGCCCAAGGCTTCCGAGGGCTGTGTCGTGCTGGCCAATCAGGATCTGGACGCCCTGTCGAGCTATCTGCAGATCGGGGTGACGCCGGTCATCATCAGCAACGGTGTCGAATGGCTGTCGCTGGACGACTGGCAGAACGAACGCACAGCCCTCAACAAGGAGATCGAGAGCTGGCGCGCCGACTGGGAAAGCCGTGACATCAACAAATATCTCGATCACTACTCGGACCGTTTCCGCTCCGGCAACCAGAATCGGGAAGCCTGGGGCAAACAGAAGCGGGACGTTGCAACGGGCAAGAGCTGGATCAAGGTGGATGTGCGCAACCTCAGCGTGCTGCGCAACCCCGGCAAGGAAGATCTGGTCATGGTCAGCTTTGAACAGGATTACCGCAGCAGCAACCTGAGCAACGTCGCCAAGAAGCGCCAGTACTGGGCCAAGGAAGGCGGGCGCTGGAAAATCATTTACGAAGGAACCCTCTGAACATGAAACTCTCGATGCAAAATCCGCTCCGCCGCCTCATGCAACTGGCTGGTGCAGCCCTGCTGCTGGTGACGCTGAATGCGGCAGCCCAGGCCGCACCGCAGGTCAAGATCGTCACCTCGATGGGCGACATCACACTGGAACTGAATGCCGACAAGGCCCCCCAGACAGTTGCCAACTTCCTCAAATACGTGGAAGACAAGCATTACGACGGCACGATCTTTCACCGCGTCATCAAGGACTTCATGATCCAGGGCGGTGGTTTCACTCAGCAGATGGAGCAGAAACCTACCCAGCCTCCGGTGAAGAACGAAGCCAGCAATGGCCTGAAGAATGAGCGCGGCAGCATCGCCATGGCACGCACCGGCGACCCGCATTCGGCCACCGCCCAGTTCTTCATCAACACGGTCAACAACAGTTTTCTGGACTATCCCGGCCAGGATGGCTGGGGCTACTGCGTGTTCGGCAAAGTGATTGCCGGCATGGATGTGGTCGACAAGATCCGCGCCGTTGCCACTACCAACGCAGGGCCCTATCAGAACGTTCCGGCCCAGGCGATCATCATCAAGAGCGTGCAACTGTTGCCCGCCGCAAAGAAGTAACCCCTCCCTTTTTTAGTTTTCAGCCGGGCCGCACGCTGTGGCCCGCATTTTACGGAGCCTATCCATGGTCAAGCTGCACACCCGCTTCGGCGTCATCACCCTCGAACTGGATGCCGAAAAGGCCCCCGAATCGGTCAAGAATTTCCTCGCCTATGTCGAGGCCGGCCACTACAACGGCACCATCTTCCATCGCGTCATCAAGGACTTCATGATCCAGGGTGGCGGCATGCTGCCGGACATGAGCCAGAAGTCCTGCAACGCTCCGATCAAGAACGAAGCCAACAACGGCCTGAAGAACGACCGCGGCACCATCGCCATGGCCCGCACCTCGGACCCGCATTCGGCGACTGCCCAGTTCTTCATCAACACCGTGGATAACGACTTCCTGAACTTCCGCGCCGAAACCACCCAAGGCTGGGGCTACGCCGTGTTCGGCAAGGTTGTCGAAGGTCTGGACGTGGTGGATCAGATCCGCGCAGTCAAGACCAGCAAGAGCGGCTATCACTCCGACGTACCGGTCGAGGCCGTGGTCATCGACAAGGCTGAAATCGTCTGATTGCCAGACTGACTGCCATCAATGACGCCGGCCCCGCGCCGGCGTTCTTAAATCCGCTGGACGCCCTGTCTTGATTCTCTTCATCTCGGACCTTCATCTTTGCGCCAGGCGGCCGGAAACCACCGCAGCCTTCCTGCGCTTCATTGATGGCCCGGCGCGTCAGGCGAAAACCCTGTGGATTCTTGGCGATCTGTTCGAATTCTGGGTCGGCGACGATGATCTCGGCGATCCTTTCCACGCCCGTATAGCCCAAGCACTGGCGGCACTGAGCCACAGCGGCGTCGACATCCGGATCATTGTCGGCAATCGCGACTTCCTGCTCGGCAGCATCTTTGCGGCTCGTTGTGGCGCGCACATCGTCACGGAGCCCGCCCTTATCGAGCTAAACGGGCATCGCGTCGTGCTCATGCACGGCGACGCGCAATGCACCGATGACGTCGCCTATCAGCGTTTCCGTCGCCGCATCCGCTCGCCCTTGAGTCTCGCCCTGCTGCGCCGCCTGCCACTCAGATTCCGTCGTGTACTGGCCGAACGCATCCGGCGCAACAGCGAAAACTCGCGCGACTATCAGGCAGGGATTTTTTTCGATCTGAACCCGCAGGTTGTCGAAACACTTTTCCGGACGACCCATGCCGACTGGATGATTCACGGCCACACCCACCGCCCGGCACTCCATACCCTCAATGTCGATGGTCGTGAACGCCAGCGCTGGGTCTTGGCCGACTGGCACGACCAGGCCACCTGGCTGCAAGCAGGGCCGGACGGCATCATTGCCTTGAGTGAATGAAAGTGGCTGCAGCCTCTTTCTAACGCCTGTCTGAAGACCCGCTACTGACGGGCCTCTCCAGATCCCCCATCCGAAGATCCTCATGACGGCTGCCTGTCCCGGCAGAAAGCCCGAAGATCAAGGCGGGAAGCCGCTCTTCAAGCACCCTTGAATAAAAAAAGCCTCCAGGCTATGGAGGCTTTTTTCATGCCGAACCAGGCTTCAGCTCAGGAACCAGCCATCAGGTTCAGATCCAGTTGTTCGCCGTCTTCATCAGCCGCCTTGCTGGCCGCACCACGGCCACCTTCAACAGCGTCCAGATACTCCGGCGTCACATCGCCCGTCACATAGATACCGTCGAAACACGAGCACTCGAACTGCTCGACCGCCGGATTGAGATCGCCGACCGCTTTCTTCAGGTCTTCCAGATCCTGATAGATCATCGCATCAGCCCCAATCTCGGCCCCCACCTGATCGGCGTCACGGAAGGCCGCGATCAGCTCGGTGCGGCTGGGCATGTCGATACCGTACACGTTGGCGTGGCGCACAGGCGGCGCGGCCGAGGCCATGAACACCTGGGTGGCGCCGGCTTCGCGGGCCATGTTGATGATCTCGCGACTGGTCGTGCCACGCACGATGGAATCATCCACCAGCAGCACGTTCTTGCCGGCAAATTCCTGGTGCATCGCATTGAGTTTCTGGCGCACCGACTTACGCCGCACTGCCTGCCCCGGCATGATGAAGGTACGGCCGATATAGCGGTTCTTCACGAAGCCCTCGCGATAGGCCACGCCCAGATGGCTGGCCAACTCCATCGCTGCGGAACGGCTCGAATCCGGAATCGGGATCACCACGTCGATCTTCAGGTGTGAGTACTCGCGCTTGATCTTCTCGGCCAGATAGACACCCATCTTGACGCGGCTCTCATAAACGGAGATGCCGTCGATGATCGAATCCGGGCGCGCCAGATAGACGTACTCGAACATGCATGGCGCGTAGGGACGTGCAGCGGCACACTGACGCACCGCCAGATTGCCTTGCGTATCGATCAGCACGGCTTCGCCAGGAGCAATGTCACGCACCGGTTTGAAGCCAAGCACGTCGATCGCCACAGATTCGGACGCCACCATGTACTCGGTGCCTTCCGGCGTTTCATGCTTGCCAAGGATCAACGGACGGATGCCATGCGGATCGCGGAAGGCCAGCAGGCCGTAGCCGGCAATCATCACCACGGCAGCGTAGGCGCCCTTGGCACGTTTGTGGGTGCCCGCAACCGCCGCAAAGATGGTTTCCTCATCAAGACGGAAAGCCCCGTTTGAAGCCACCTGCAGTTCGTGCGCCAGCACGTTGAGCAACACTTCCGAATCGGAATTGGTGTTCATGTGGCGCAGGTCGCCCAGATACATCTCGCGCTTGAGTTCGTCCGAATTGGTCAGGTTGCCGTTGTGCGCCAGCATCAGGCCGAAGGGCGAATTCACGTAGAAAGGCTGTGCTTCGGCGGCATTGAAAGCCGAGCCTGCAGTCGGGTAGCGGCAGTGGCCGATGCCCCAGTTGCCGGCCAGATTGCGCATGTTGCGGGTGCGGAACACCTCGCTCGCCAGGCCGGAGCCCTTGTGCATGTGGAAGCGCCCACCTTCTGCCGTAGCAATCCCTGCCGCATCCTGACCACGGTGCTGCAGAACCTGCAGACCGTCATACAGCAGTTGATTGACAGGGGTTTTTGCCACTACACCGATAATTCCACACATACCTTCTCACCTGTCTCGATACTTGATACGTTGCCCCAGCTCCTTGGGAAGCCAGGGTTTGGCAGCGATTACTGCCGTTTCCAGCGGCGGCGCGAAAACCGCTTCGCGCCACCAGGATTCCTTGGGCAGGCTGCTCATGCCCGCCGCGGCAACAAGCAGCACGGCCACGACCAGAGCACGCACAGCTCCGAAACAGCCGCCAAGAAAACGATCCACCGGGCTCAGCCCCGAAGCCGCCAGCAAACTGCGCAAAATCCAGCGCAATACCGCCAGCACGATCAGCAAGGCGATGAAAACCAGCAGAAACGCCAGCGGCCAGCGCAGCCACGGAGTCTGGATGATTCCGTCAAGAAACGGCGCCAGTGGCTTTGCCGCCTGCCAGGCCACGGCAATCGCCACAACCCAGCCCAGCAGAGCGAATATTTCACTGATCAGCCCCCGCCACAAACCAAGCAGTACGCTCAGCAGGAGGAAACCCAGAAACACATAGTCAAACCCGCTCACTTGCTCGTCACGATCCCGTTCAAACCGGCCTTCTTGAGCTTGGCCACCACGACATCCGCCGCCGCGCGATCACTGAATGGCCCCGCACGCACACGTGTCTTGTCCTCAACTTTCTGGGTCCCGGCCTTCACTCCGCCTGCGCCTGCCCGATTGAGCACTTCGCGGGCATTCGCTTCGTCACGGAAGACGCCAAGCTGGACATAGAATTTCTGACCCGCAGGCTCGCGCGCAGCAGCCGGCTTGCCTTCGAGGATTTCACGCGCGCGCTGCGCTTCACTGACGGATTTGGGTGCAATGACAGGCTTTGATGCGGCAACTTCAGGTACAGCAGGAGCCGCACTTTGCGCCGTAGCGACCGGCTTCTCAGCCAACCTCGGCGCTGACTGGACTCCAGCCGGGGCTGACGCCACCGGCAGCGGAGCGCTTTGTGCGGGGGCGCGCATAACAGGCGCCGATTGCACAGGCAGGACAGGGCTGGCAGGAGGCGGCGCCGTTCCCGTGATCAGCCGGGACGCGTAATTGCTGCCCTCCTGACTGGGAATCCGGATCTGGAGTTCATTGCTGCCAGGCCTGGGCTCGCTATCCATGATCATCGGCAGGATGATGGCGGCCAGCAAAGCCAGGGCAATAGCCCCCACCAGACGGCGGCGGGCGCGTTTCTTGAGATCGAGCTGAACGTCGTTGTCGGCCATGAGTGCTTACCGGGATTACGTGGCTCTGGTGACGACCTGCATCACATCTGCCACGGTCAGGAAGGATCCGAAGGTCACGATTCTATCACCCTCGCCAACCCGGCTTCGTGCCGATGCGAAGGCGCTGTGCGGATCGGCAAACAGCTCGATGTGCCCCTTGGCTCCCAATGTCTGCAGGGTCGCTTTCAATTCGGCGGCACGGGCGCCACGCGGCCCCGGCAGATCACACAGCAGCCAGTGATCGACACGTGGCAGCATGGCTTTGAGCGTGCCTTCGATATCCTTGTCGGCCAGCATGCCGCACACCGCCCAGGTATCCGGAAAGAAGCCCATGTTGGCCAGATTGTCAGCCAGCACGGCAGCGGCCTGCGGGTTATGGGCTACATCCAGCACGACACTCGGGCGCCCTGGCAAGACCTGGAAACGCCCCGGCAGTTCAACCTGCATAAGTCCCTGACGCACGGCCTGCATCGGCACCGGCAAGCGTTCCTCGAGGGCTTCCAGCGCAGCCAGAACGCTCGAAGCATTCAGCAACTGATTAGCTCCACGCAAGGCTGGATACGCAAGACTGTTACGACTGGTACGGCGGCCGACGAATTTCCATTGCTGCTTGTCGCCGGAGAAGCCGTAATCACGGCCCTGTACGAGCAGGTCGGCGCCAATCGCGCGTGCATGCTCGATCAGCGTAAGGGGAGGCTGCGGATCGCCGCAGATGGCGGGTTTCCCGGCACGATAAATGCCGGCTTTCTCGAAACCGATCTTCTCACGGGTATCGCCCAGGTAATCCATGTGATCCATGGCTACACCCGTGACAATCGCACAATCCGGCTCGATCACGTTGACCGCATCCAGACGCCCGCCCAGCCCCACTTCCAGAATGATCACGTCCAGCGATTGCTGGCAGAACAGCCACCAGGCGGCCAGCGTTCCGAACTCGAAATAGGTCAGGGATGTTGCGCCCCGTGCCGCCTCTACTGCAGCAAAAGCGGCACAAAGCTGCGCATCGCTGGCCTCCGCCAGATTGATGCGCACCCGCTCGTTGTAGCGCAACAGATGCGGCGAGGTGTACAGGCCAACCGAATAGCCGGCGGCACGCACAATCGCTTCCAGCATGGCGCAGGTGGAACCCTTGCCATTGGTGCCGCCAACCGTAATGACTACCGCGCTGGTCTGTGCCGCCAGCGCGACAAGTACGTCCTGCACCCGGGTCAGCCCGAGATCGATCGGGCGTGAGTGCTGACCCTCTATATGGGTCAGCCAGGCCTCCAGCGAGGCAAACTCGACGCGCATGGGTCAGGCGTTGGCAACCGCCGGCTGGCGGGACAGCAGGGTAATGACTTGCGACAGACGATCACGCAATTCACGCCGATCAACGACCATGTCGATGGCTCCCTTTTCCAGCAGGAACTCGGAGCGCTGGAAACCTTCCGGCAACTTCTCGCGCACGGTTTGCTCGATCACACGCGGCCCGGCGAACCCGATCAGGGCGCCAGGTTCGGCCATCACCACATCGCCCATGAAGGCGAAGCTGGCAGAAACGCCGCCCATGGTCGGATCCGTTAACACGGTAATGAAGGGCAGTTTCTTGCTCGACAGGCGCGTAATGGCCGCCGTAGTCTTGGCCATCTGCATCAGCGAGAACAGGCCTTCCTGCATGCGGGCACCGCCCGTAGCAGTGAAGCAGATGAAGGGAAGCCCCTGCTCCACGGCAGCATTTACGCCCCGCACAAAGCGCTCGCCCACCACCGAGCCCATTGAGCCGCCCTGGAATTCAAACTCGAACACAGCCACGACAGCAGGAACGGTCTTGATAGAGCCCTGCATGACTACCAGCGCATCGGACTCCCCGGTGTCTTCGTTGGCCGCTGCGAGACGATCGACATACTTCTTGCTGTCACGGAACTTGAGCGGATCCACCGGCAGCACTTCTGCACCGATTTCGAAACGCCCTTCCGGGTCCAGCAGCAAGTCCAGGCGCTGGCGCGAGCTGACGCGTTTATGATGCCCGCACTTGGGGCACACATGCTCACTGGCCTCGAGATCGGAACGGTACAGCACGGCCTCACAAGCATCACATTTGATCCACAGACCTTCGGGAATCGATTTGCGTGCAGGCTGGTCGCGTTTGATCTTGGGCGGCAGAAGTTTGGTGAGCCAACTCATGAGATAGTCCTCGTATTCAGATTCGGTCAGGCGCGAGCCGTGTCCATGGCGGCGCGTACGCCGGAAAGGAAATTCGTCAGGCGCTCGGCCAGCCCCGTTTCGCCGTTTTCAACTTCCTGCACGATGCGCGAACCGATCACCACAGCGTCAGCCACAGCGGCAACGGCCCGGGCCGATTCGGCATCGCGAATGCCGAAGCCGACACCGATCGGCAGCTGGATATGCTGACGCAACTCGGTCAGCTTGGCCGCGACATTCGCCACATCCAGATTGGCTGCACCCGTGACCCCCTTGAGCGACACGTAATACACATAACCATCCGCAAGTTTTGCCACGGCCTGAGCGCGCGAAGCCGGCGTCGTCGGCGCCAGCAGGAAAATCGGGGCAATGCCGAAACGCTTGAGCACGGCCACGCGCTCCGACGCTTCTTCGGGCGGCAAATCGACAGTCAGCAGACCATCAATGCCTGCAGCCTGTGCTGCAGCAGCAAACGCTTCGTAACCCATCGCCTCGACCGGATTGGCATAGCCCATCAGGACCACTGGGGTTTCGACATTGGTCTGGCGGAATTCCGCCACCATTGCGATTACCTTGCGCAGACTGGTGCCATGCGCCAGTGCGCGCTCGGCAGCGCGCTGAATGACAGGGCCATCAGCCGACGGATCGGTAAACGGTACGCCAAGTTCGATGATGTCAGCGCCGCCTTGCACCAATGCGTGCATCAGGCCAACCGTAGCTGCCGGCGTCGGGTCGCCAGCAGTGATGTAGGGAATCAGGGCCTGACGGCCTTCGGCCTTGAGGCGGGAAAATGCGTTCTGGATGCGAGACATGATTGCGACGGAATCCGGTCGGTAAATAAGGTTACAACTCGATGCCGTCGAGACGAGCAATGGTCGGAATGTCCTTGTCGCCACGGCCGGACAGATTGACCACGATGATCTGATCGCGGCTCATGGTCGGAGCCATTTTGCAGGCATGTGCCAGGGCATGACTGGACTCCAGTGCAGGAATGATTCCTTCATAGCGACAGAGATCATGGAATGCGGCAAGCGCCTCATCATCATTCGCGGCAACATACTCTGCGCGCTTGATTTCATTGAGGTAGCAATGCTCGGGACCGACGCCGGGGTAATCCAGCCCGGCAGAGATCGAGTGGGTATCGATGATCTGGCCGTTTTCGTCCTGCATCAGATTGACGCGCTGGCCATGCAGCACGCCAGGGCGGGCATGGGTCGTCAGGGGCGCAGCGTGCCTGCCGGTCTCCACTCCATCACCACCCGCTTCCACGCCGATCAGGCGCACACCAGGAACGTCGATGTACGGGTAGAAAATGCCGATTGCGTTAGAACCGCCGCCCACACAGGCAACGACAGCATCCGGCTGACGGCCAAGCTGCTCGGCACACTGAACTTTGCACTCTTCACCGATTACCGACTGGAAGTCGCGTACTAACTGCGGGTAAGGGTGCGGCCCGGCACAGGTGCCGATGATGTAATAGGTGGAATCGACATTCGTGACCCAGTCGCGCATGGCTTCGTTCATGGCGTCCTTGAGGGTCTTCGAGCCGCTGGAAACCGGCACCACGGTTGCGCCGAGCAGCTTCATGCGGAAAACATTGGGCGCCTGACGGGCAACGTCTTCGGAGCCCATGTACACCACGCACTCCAGACCGTAACGCGCGGCAACGGTTGCCGAGGCCACGCCATGCTGGCCGGCTCCGGTTTCGGCAATTACGCGTTTCTTGCCCATGCGGCGAGCCAGCAGGGCCTGTCCGATAGTGTTGTTAACCTTGTGCGCGCCGGTGTGATTGAGGTCTTCACGCTTCAGGTAGATCTGCGCTCCGCCCAGAAGCTCCGACCAGCGCCTGGCATGATAGAGAGGGCTCGGCCGTCCGACGTAATGCTTCAATTCATGGTGGAATTCGGCAAGAAAATCAGGATCCTGCATCGCTTTTTCGTACTCGAGACGCAGTTCGTCCAGAGCAGGAATCAGGGTTTCGGCTACATAGATACCGCCGAACTGGCCGTAGTGGCCCGATTGATCAGGGAAGTTGTACGACATGTTTTCAGCCATCTGCTTCACGTACTCCAGCAACAAAAGCTTCCATCAGGGTGCGGTCCTTGATTCCCTTGGCCGCTTCGACACCACTGCTTACATCCACCGCCCACGGCTTTACCGTACGCACGGCACCGGCCACATTTTCCGGAGTCAGCCCGCCCGCCAACACCAGCGGCACCGGAAAGTGCTCTGGCAGCAGGCTCCAGTCAAAGACTTCGCCCCCCCCACCATAGCCCTCAACCCAAGCATCCACCAGCAAACCGGCCGTTCCCGGAAAGCGGGCCGCGTAGTTTACCAGATCGAAGCCCGCCCGGACCCGCGCGGCCTTCATCCAGGGGCGCCCGAAGCTGGCGCAATACGCTGCATCTTCCTCGCCATGAAACTGCAACAGCCCCAAAGGTACGGCCGCAAGCACTTCACGCACCTGCTCGGCGGATTCGTTTACAAACAGCCCCACGCTGGTAACGAAGGGCGGTAGCAGCGCACACAGCTCACGTGCCTGTGCAATGCTCACAGCGCGCGGGCTGGGCGGATAAAACACGAAACCGATGGCATCGGCGCCGGCCGCCACCGCGGCCAGTACATCCTGCGGCCGCGTCAGACCGCACATCTTGATTCGGGTACGTTTCATGATCAAAACCTTTTCATGCAGAAGAACGATGCAGA
Organism: Uliginosibacterium sp. 31-16; assembly: GCF_030730865.1. Taxonomy (GTDB): domain Bacteria; phylum Pseudomonadota; class Gammaproteobacteria; order Burkholderiales; family Rhodocyclaceae; genus Uliginosibacterium. The sequence goes on from NZ_JAVALZ010000002.1 coordinate 401,110, forward strand.
CAGGCACGTCCGCATCTTCAGCAGGAAGGGTTACTCTCCCTGCCCTGCCCTGCCCTGCGCATCAGCCTAAGCGCCCTCTCCAATGCACGTCCGGAGACCCGCTCCCGGCCTTACTCTCCAGACCATCTGCCCGCAAATATCCACCGCGCGCGGATCTCCAGCACGGCATGCCGAAAACCCTTTTCAGGAGCGGCTCTACAAGCCATGGACACTCGCCCTACATCCCCGCAGGCAGAAACAAGGGGGCTGCAATGCGCCCTCCATCCGGCAATCCCAAGCCGTCAGGATACTCGACACCGGCCAGATACAGCCCGTCAGGCATGAACGTCGGGGGTGACAGGCGCCTATTCCGCTGCTCCAGCAGCTCTCCCATCCATCCAGGCGGCTGCGCCCCCTTGCCAACATGGATCAGGGCTCCGACCAGATTGCGGATCATGTGGTGAAGAAAAGCATTCGCCTCGAAATCAAAAACAAACCACTCACCATGCTGCAGCACGGAAGCCACACGCAGATCACGCACCGGTGAGTTGGCCTGGCACTGTGCGGCGCGGAACGCCGAGAAATCATGCCTGCCAACCAGCAGGCGTGCAGCCTGCTGCATCACAGCGATATCCAGGGGAGCATGAAACCAGCCGACCCTGCCGTTCAGCAACGCGCTGCGTACAGGCCGATTCAGCAGCACATACCGATAGCGTCGCGACAGCGCCGAGAAGCGGGCATGAAAACGCTCATCAGTCTCACGCGCCCAGGTCACCGCTATTCCATCCGGCAAGTGTGCGTTGACACCGCGCACCCAAGCCGTCACGGGGCGCTCAGCCCGGGTGTCAAAATGCGCCACCTGCACCGCGGCATGCACTCCGGTATCGGTACGTCCGGCACACACCACGCCAACTTTCTCGTTCGCGATGCTGCCGATCGCTGTTTCCAGTACATCCTGCACCGTACGACCATGCGTCTGACTCTGCCACCCCTCAAAGCCGGCACCGCAATACTCGACCCCCAAAGCGATTCTCACCACAGCCAGTACCCGCCTGCAACCGCAATCAAGCCCAACAACGCCAGAACATCATGAATTTGCACAGCCCGTACCGGCCACGCCTCATCTTGCGGATCGGACCAATCCTGTTCCGCAACATCGAGGCAATGACGCCAGTTCAAATCGCGCTGTCCGGCGTAATCAAGAACCAGGCGCAAACGAACGGCAAACCGTTCCGGCCTGACCCCTGCCACCCGCAAGGGAGATACCAGCACATACAAGCTGCTCACCCAGTCGTCTGTCGACAGATATTTGAGCATCAGAGCCACCACTGAAACCACAGCCAGCAATCGCAAGGCGGGCTCGCGTACCGCGCTCAGGCCATCCCAGGTCGGACTGAAGACACCGATTAGCGGCAACATCAGGGTTCCGGGCGTCTGCCAAGCAAACAGGATCAGCAGCACCAGAAAGATATAGCGTAACCGCCGCACAATGCGCAGCCAGTCTCCGGTCGCCGCGCACAGAGCGCACGACACGGTCGCCACTGCCCCGGCGAGCAAGACATGGAATCCCGCTGTTTGCAGCAGGATTATCAAAAAAAAACCGGCCGTCACATGGACGACCGGGTGGATCACTTTCAGCATCTGCTTTCCTCAGGCAACGAAACGCTGCCGGAAGTTTTTCAGCCGATCCGGCCGAGCATGGTCTTGGCTTGTTCCTTCTGGAAGTCGGCACCATCCGAGATCACTTCTTCAAGCAACTCGCGTGCACCTTCCATGTCGCCCATTTCCTCATAGGCCTTGGCCAATTCGAGCTTGGTGCTGACTTCATCATTCACGTCGATATTGTCCTGGATGGGCTCAGCAGCTACCGGCGCACGCACGACGGCAGTAACAGGCTCGACAGATCCGACGGTGCGCAGATTCACATTGGACAGATCCAGCGCGGGCTTCTCTGCTTCATCACCCAGCTCAAAGTCAAAGTCCAGCAGGCTGCCTTCGAAGTTGGTCTTCTCCAGATCCACTTCCGACAAGGCATCATGGCCACCATCAGCCTCGATGCCGATATCAAAGTCGGACTCTGCGGAGTGCACGCGCTGAGGAGTATCCACACCTGCCGTGGTCACAGAGGCGACATCGTCATCAAGGCCGATATCAAACTCCAGCGGAGCTCCATCACCACCAGGCTGGGTTGCCACCGCTTCTTCCATCGACGCCAGCAGATCATCTTCTTCACGCGATTCGATCTGGGTCGGCTGATCCTCGATGGACGGAGTATCCAGATCCAGATTGAAATCCAGATTCAATGCTTCCGGCACCGGCGTAACAGGCGCCGGAGCAGATTCAACCAGAACGGGGACAGCACCTTCACCGGACGTAAATTGATTGATTTCACCCGGCACCGTCCAGGTAGAACGAACCTGTGAGATGTTGTTGGTGCCAAAACTCACGGCAGGCGCTTCCTGTACCACCGGAATTTCCGGCACTGCAGCAGGAGCTTCAACAGGCACGGCGATGACCGGAGCACTCTCTTCACCAGCACGGGCTGATTTGTAGAGCGGATTGTTCGGATCCAGCTTCATGCCCAGCGCAGCAGCCTTGCTCCAGTCGTCACCAACACCACCGGTCTGGGTATACAGATCAGTCGCAATATTTTCGAACTGTTTCAAGGCACGGCGCTGCGAATAGATCTCCAGCAACTTGACATATACGGCCGTGCGCGACGGATCGTTTTTCAGAGCATCCAGCAGAATTTCTTCTGCCTGGGCATCGCGGCCGTATGCCATGTAGACATCGGCTTCAGCTACCGGATCAACCCCTTCGTCAGCATCGATCGCGGACATGCCGGACTGGCTGAAATCTGTGTGCAGCAAGCTGGTTCCGCCGGTGTCCACTGTCTGGCCACCGGCGTTACCAAAAACCGAGTTTGGGCTCACTGTCGAAGACTCAGTCATCTGTGTATTGCCTGTCCCGGCAGCCGCCTGCTTGCGACGCTGCTTGACTACGACATATCCAACCCCGGCAGCCACAACTCCAAGCCCCAGCAGGGCCCAGATATTACTGAACAACCCCTCTTCTTCCACAGGCGGTGGAGGCGGAGCAACAACCGGTTTTGGCGGCTCGATCACCGCGCTCGCTTCAGCAACCGGAGCCGTTACAGGCGACTGCTCAGCCACAGGCGAGGCCTCCGTCACCGGAACCTGCGTTTCAACCGGCGAGCTGGCCGCAGCTGCTGCGGCCTCGGCAGCCTTTGCGGCTGCAGCGGCTTTTTCCTGCTCGAGACGCTCCTGCTCCAGGCGCTCTTTTTCAAGCCGGTCTTTTTCGAGCTGTTCCTTTTCAGCCTTGGCTTTTTCAGCCTTGCTCAGCGCAGCTCCCGCCTTATCTTTCTCGGCCTTGTCCGCACGGGACTCAGCAGCCTTTGCGGCAGCCTGGGCATCAGCAAGCCCCTTGTTCTTCAGATCAATAAGTTTCTGCAGTTCCTTGACGTTCTTTTCGAGATCAGAAACGCGGGAATTGGCTTCTTTCAGAGCCTTCTCACGCGACGCAATATCGTCCTGCAAAGCCTGCATGCGAGCCTTGCTCGCAGCATCAGTCGCCGCCGGAGCCCCGGACTTGCCCGTCTCGGCTGCAGTGACCTTCACCTTGTCGCGACTCTGCTGCGCAGGAGCAATCTTGTCTTCCACCTTCGGAGCAATCTTGCCCGAAGCGGTCTGCCCGGCACTGGCTTCCTTGGCGGGAGCCTCTGCTGCTGCAGAAGCGACGGTCTGACGGTATTGCTCGAAATTCGAGGCTTTCAAAATAATCCGGCGCGCTTCGGACTTCGGAATCTGAACCACTTCGCCAGCCTCTGGAACCTTAAGAATCCGGCCTGCACGCAAGCGATTGATATTCCCGCCGACAAAGGCATCTGAATTGGCACGATACAAAGCAGCAACCATCTGCTCCTGAGTCACCTCACCAGAATTCAGCTCAGAGGCAATCTTGGACAGGTTGTCCCCTCGCTGAACGGTGTAATCACCCGCAGCAGCTTGCTGCGGCCTCTCCCGTTCAGCCGGAGCGGAAACAGGAGCAGACTCCGGTTTGCTCGCTGTCGCCGGAGCACTCGGGCTTACTGGTTTGGATTCGAGCCGGGACTCAATCGGACGGGACACCGGCTGCGTCGCGGCAGCAACAGGGCGGGGACCGGAAACTTCAGCCGGATCGAGCAGGAAGGTATATTCACGCAGCAAACGGCCGCCAGCCCAGTTCAAATCGATCAGCAGATCAACAAAGGGCTCGCCAAACGGCTTGTCAGACACGATTTTGACCACCGCACCGCCGCCACGCCGTTCAATCGACATCTTCACGCCACTCATGACGCCAAGATATTCGATATTGGCGCGCTTATAGGCCTCAGGCGAAGCCATGCGCGCCACCATATTATCCAGTTCATCAGTTGCGGCGGTCAGTTCGACCTCGGCGCGCAATGGCTGGCCCAACGTGCTAAGCACATTGATGCGGCCAAGACCGGCGGCGCCGGCACTTCCGCAAAAAGCCAACATCATCGCTGCAACGAGGGTGGTACGAAGCATCGGAGTTTTCATATCGGTTACGCGCGGTGCATGAAGGAAGCCACCGTCTCTTAGGGTTAGAGATGTAAGTTCAAAATAACATCAATGAGTTATCGCCGCAAGCTAACCTATTACCTGAGTATCAGCAATACAACACTGCGCAAACCCGCGCCAAGCCGGACGGACGGGCATTTCACTACAAGCCCGCCAAGCATGCATCACAAATCCCGGATAAAACTTCGGCGGGTTGCTTCACGCAACACCGCCGACACCATTTCCCTTGCAGATCAATTTCTTAGCATGCAAGGACGTTTGTCACGCATGCATAAAATGCTTATCAAGCCTCAAGCAGGATACGCAGCATACGCCGCAGCGGCTCGGCTGCGCCCCACAGCAACTGGTCGCCAACGGTAAAGGCGGCGAGGTATTCGCCGCCCATCGCCATCTTGTGCAGGCGACCAACGGGCACATGCAAATGGCCTGTCACGGCATTCGGCGCCAACTCGCGCTCGCTACGCTCACGCTCATTCGGGATTACCCGCACCCAGTCATTGGCGCCTGCAAGAATCTCGTAAATCTCATCGAGCGGCACATCCTGACGCAGCTTGATGGTCAGCGCCTGACTGTGGCAGCGCATCGCACCGATACGCACACACAGGCCATCGATGGGCACCGAGCCCGCCGTACGGAAAGCCGGCTTGCCGAGAATCTTGTTGCACTCGGCGCCGCCCTTCCACTCTTCCTTGCTCTGGCCGTGCTCATACGGCACGTCGATCCAGGGAATCAGGCTGCCAGCCAGCGGCACGCCACGGAAGTTCTGCACAGGCATATCGCTCGAACGCATGGTTTCGGCGACCTTCCGATCGATTTCAAGAATCGCGGAAGCCGGATCAGCCAGCAGATCGGCCACGGACGCGTGAATCTTGCCCATCTGCGCGATCAGTTCGCGCATGTTCTGTGCCCCCGCACCGGACGCAGCCTGATAGGTCATCGAGGTCGCCCACTCGATCATGTCGTTCTGGAACAAACCACCCAAGCCCATCAGCATCAGGCTAACGGTACAGTTGCCACCGATGTAGTTCTTGACGCCCTTGGCGAGGCCGTCCTGGATCACGTTCTTGTTGACCGGATCGAGGATGATGATCGCGTCGCCCTTCATGCGCAGGCTTGAAGCCGCGTCAATCCAGTAACCATTCCAGCCGGCAGCGCGCAGTTGCGGGAAGACTTCGTTGGTATAGTCGCCGCCCTGACAGGTGATGATCACGTCCATCTTCGCCAGATCGGCGATGGACTTGGCATCCTTGAGCGGTGCACCACCACTCTCGGCGGGACCAGCACCACCCGCATTCGAGGTGGTGAAAAACACCGGCTCGATCAGTGCGAAATCGTTTTCCTCGCGCATGCGTTGCATGAGCACCGAGCCGACCATGCCGCGCCAGCCGACAATACCAACTTTCTTCATCGTGATTACCTTTTGCCTGAACTGCCTCCGCTCACTTTAGCCTGTCTCCGCCACCGCGGAGACATCAAGCGGCGTGACAGGGCTAAACCGTGGTGGTTTTTTTGGTCGTAGTGGTGGTCGTGACGGCAACGGACACGCGAGCGGAAGCCTCTGCAACGCAGAATGCTTCAAGCCCGAATGTATTTTGTGTCCGTTGCATCACGTTTCCGTTCTTACAGGGCTGCGATCACCGCGTCGCCCATTTCGCGCGTACCGACGCGCTTGGTGCCTTCTTCCCAGATGTCGCCGGTGCGCAGGCCAGCGGCCAGCACCTTCTTCACAGCAGCTTCGATGCGGACAGCAGCCGCTTCGTTATTGCCACTGTAACGCAGCATCATGGCCGCGGACAAGATCGTTGCCAGCGGATTGGCCACGCCCTTGCCGGCGATGTCCGGTGCAGAACCGTGACACGGCTCGTACATACCCTTGTTGTTCTGATCCAGCGAGGCAGACGGCAGCATGCCGATCGAACCGGTCAGCATCGAGGCTTCGTCGGACAGAATGTCGCCAAAAATATTGCCGGTAACCACCACGTCGAACTGTTTCGGTGCGCGCACCAGCTGCATGGCCGCATTGTCGACCAGCATGTGGGAGAGCTCCACATCCGGGTACTCGGACGAGATCTCGATCATCACATCGCGCCACAGCTGGGTGGTTTCCAGCACGTTCATCTTGTCGACCGAGCACAGCTTCTTGTTGCGCTTCTGAGCAGATTTGAACGCGACATGGCCAATGCGGCGGATTTCGTCTTCGTTGTAGATCATGGTGTTGCGGCCGACGCGCTTGCCATCTTCCACGCTAATACCACGCGGCTCGCCGAAGTAGATGTCACCGGTCAGTTCGCGCACGATCAGGATATCCAGGCCAGACACCACTTCAGGCTTCAGCGAGGAAGCGTTGGCCAGTTCGGGATACAGCACGGCCGGACGCAGGTTGGCGAACAGGTTCAGATCCTTGCGGATGCCCAGCAAGCCACGCTCGGGGCGCTGCGGACGCGGCAACACGTCCCACTTCGGGCCGCCCACGGCGCCGAGCAGCACGGCGTCAGCCGCGCGTGCCAGCTTCTGGGTGGCTTCCGGATAGGGCGAACCGGTGGAATCCACAGCGCAGCCGCCCAGCTCAGCGTATTCCATTTCCATCTTCAGGCCGTCGCTCTTTAGCGCATCCAGCACGCGCACCGCTTCGGCAATGATTTCGACACCAATGCCGTCACCCGGCAGAACACAGATTTTCATGATTGATCCAATTCTCTTTGTTTGGCGTCATTCCGGCGAAGGCCGGAATCCAGAGCGTTGCGGCGGCTGGATCCCGGCCTTCGCCGGGATGACGGCTTGAAAAATTAAGCGCCGAACAGCCAAGGTTGCGCGGCTTTGTGCTTCTCTTCAAAGGCCTTGATCTCGCCTGCGTGCTGCAGGGTCAGGCCGATGTCGTCGAGGCCATTGAGCAGGCAGTGCTTGCGGTGCTCGGTGATCTCGAACTTGAAGGAGAAGCCGCCCGGCGTGGTCACGGTCTGCGATTCCAGATCCACATCCAGCTTGTAGCCTTCAGTCGCTTCGCATTCCTTGAACAGGCGGTCGACGATTTCAGCGGAAGCCACGATCGGCAGGATCGCGTTCTTGTAGCTGTTGCTGAAGAAGATGTCGGCGAAAGACGGGGCGATCATCACGCGGAAACCGTAATCCTCGATGGCCCAGGGCGCATGTTCGCGCGAGGAGCCGCAGCCGAAGTTGTCACGCGCCAGCAGCACTTGCGCGCCCTGATAGCGGGCCTGGTTCAGCGCGAATTCCGGACGCTTCGGGCGGTTCGTGCAGTCCATGCCCGGCTCGCCGAAATCGGCGTAGCGCCATTCGTCGAACAGGTAGGGGCCGAAGCCACTGCGCTTAATGGACTTCAGAAACTGCTTCGGGATGATCGCGTCGGTATCGACGTTAGCGCGATCGATCGGGCACACGAGGCCATTGAGACGGGTAAAAGCTTTCATGGTTTATCTCCTCAGGCCTCAGTTGCGTGAATCTCGGATATCGACGAAGTGACCGGCGATCGCGGCAGCAGCGGCCATGGCCGGGCTCACCAGGTGGGTACGGCCACCGGGGCCTTGACGGCCTTCGAAGTTGCGGTTGGAGGTCGAAGCGCAACGCTCGCCCGGGCTCAGACGGTCAGCGTTCATCGCCAGACACATCGAGCAACCCGGCTCACGCCATTCGAAACCGGCTTCGATGAAGATCTTGTCCAGCCCTTCGGCTTCAGCCTGGCGCTTGACGATGCCGGAGCCCGGCACCACCAGCGCCAGCTTCACATTGCCCGCGACCTTCTTGCCCTTGGCCACGGCAGCGGCAGCGCGCATGTCTTCGATGCGGCTGTTGGTGCAGGAGCCGATGAACACCTTGTCGATCTGGATGTCGGTGATCGGCATGTCGGCTTGCAGGCCCATGTACTGCAGGGCGCGCTCGATGCCGGCACGCTTCACCGGATCGGCTTCGTTGGCCGGGTTCGGCACATTGCCGCCCACTGCCAGCACCTGCTCGGGCGAAGTGCCCCAGGTCACTTGCGGCTCGATGTCGGCAGCATTCATCTCGACCACGGCGTCGAACTTCGCACCGTCTTCGGTGTGCAGGGTCTTCCAGACTTCGACGGCCTTGTTCCACTGCTCACCCTTGGGCGCATGCTCGCGGCCTTCGAGGTAATTGATGGTGGTGTCATCCACGCCAATGATGCCGGCGCGCGCACCGGCTTCGATGGCGAGGTTGCACACGGTCATGCGGCCTTCCATGGACAGGCCACGGATCGCCGAACCGGCGAACTCGATGCAGTAGCCCGTGCCGCCGGCGGTGCCGATCTTGCCGATGATGGCGAGCGCGATGTCCTTGGCGGTCACGCCAGCGCCAAGCGCGCCTTCGACCTTGACCAGCATGGACTTGCTCTTTTTCTGCACCAGGGTTTGCGTCGCCAGCACGTGCTCGACTTCCGAGGTGCCGATGCCGTGAGCCAGCGCGCCAAACGCGCCGTGGGTCGCGGTGTGGCTGTCGCCGCACACCACCGTCATGCCCGGCAGGGTCGCGCCGTTTTCCGGGGCGATCACGTGGATGATGCCTTGGTTCTTGTGCTTGAACGGGAAGTAGATCAGCGAACCGAATTCCTTGATGTTCGCGTCCAGCGTATCCACCTGGGTCTTGGAGATCGGGTCTTCGATGTCGCGATCCCAGTGATTGGTCGGCGTGTTGTGATCCGGCACTGCCACGATGGAGGTGTTACGCCAGGCCTTGCGGCCGGCCAGACGCAGGCCCTCGAAGGCTTGCGGGCTGGTCACTTCGTGCATCAGGTGACGGTCGATATAGAGAAGACAGGTACCGTCTTCTTCCTGACGGACAACGTGGGAATCCCACAGCTTGTCGTAGAGAGTCTTGGCCATTCAAATCACTCCTTGCCTGGGCGCTGAAAACTCAGCGCGGATCTGGGTTCCGGGCGCACAGCCCGGTTTGTGACGCGGATACTAGGCTGGGTTCTATACCCGCACAAGGCAAGCACTTATACTAGTACCAACACTAACAGGATCGATCACTCAGGATAGGCCGATGGACACCCGCCGCAAGGAACTAGGTGAATTCATGCAGGTGCTGCGCGCCCGCAGCCAGCCCGCCGACTTCGGCTTTGCCAGCGGCAGCCGGCGCCGCACCGCCGGCCTGCGCCGCGAAGAGATGGCCCAGCTTGTCGGCATCAGCCCCACCTGGTACACCTGGATCGAGCAAGGACGCGAGGTGAATGTCTCCGCCGAGGTGCTGGACCGCATGGCTCGCAGCCTCAAACTCACCCGCAGCGAGCGCGCCTACCTCTTCGAGATGGCCGACCGGCGCGACCCGCAGGCCAGCCTGCCTGAAGACGATGACGCAGCGCCGCTCTTCAGCACCCTGCTCGAAGACATCCGCGTGCCCGCCTACCTGATGGGCCGCTACTGGGACATTCTCGGCTGGAACGCCCCGGCCGCCGAGCTCTTCACCGGCTGGCTCGATCAGCCGCAGGACGCCAATGCCCCGCCGCCCAACATGCTGCGCTTCGTCTTCCTGCGCCCGGAAACCAAAAGCTTTCTCGTCGACTGGGAAGTACGCGCGCGCCGCATCAGCGCCGAATTCCGCGCCGACTGCCGCACCCGCCTCGACGAACCCGCCCTGCTCCGCCTCGTTGACGAACTCGAAACCGGCAGCGCCGACTTTGCCGCCTTCTGGAAGCAGCACGACGTACTGGAGCGCCAGGGCGGCGAGCGCGGCTTCCTCCACCCGCAGCGTGGCCCGCTCAACTACCGCCAGGTCACCCTGCGCCCGGTCGAGCAGGAGCACATCAAGCTCGTGATGCTGCAACCTGCCTGAAGAGCCTCGTCCAGCCTTGTTCTTCGGGCAACCAATTTAGCTGCGGCGAAGCACCGAAACGTAGGGCGCAGCAGGAACAATGGAGCAAAGCGGAATTGCGCCGGATTTTGCGCCCATACATTCGGCGCAGTTCGCTGCGCTCAGTGCGCCCTACTTTATTGCGCCGTACGCGGTGCGTCCCTTGGTTGGAATGACAGTAGAAGTCGACGCGGAGCGTCTCAGACCGGGTTCCCGCGCGGGAGCATGAGAGCCATCCAAAGAGCCGGGCTCAACCTTGTTCTTCGGGCACCAGATGCCGCTCCTGCACACCACCTGCACACCACCTGCACCGCAAGATGGCGGCATACCGCACTCAACGGTATGGGCTTATCATGGGTGTGTGATTGTTGAATATCAGACAGAGCCTTTAACCTCATGCAAAATTCAATAATTTTCAGAAATTCAATACCTCAAGGATTGTTTCTTTTAGGAGTTGGGGGTGTGCTCATAATTTCAATAGCCAAAGTTTTCTTTCTGGCCACACATGGAGGATCTTTCCTTTTTTTGGTTTGGATTTTTGGAACAGTGCTTGGACTAATTTGCATTCAAATTTCTGTTTCACGAATTTTTGACAGATCCAACATGGTCGATATAAATCGAGACGGAATAATTGACTTCAGAGTGAGCACCGGAAGAATTCCTTGGAAGTTAATTAGCAACGCTAAATATCGCATCTCCAATTCACGCTACGCTAATATACGCGAGGTAGTGATCACACTTTATGATGCGGACGCTCTTCCAGCATCACTACAAAATACTTCCCACATAAATGGCGTTCTGGTTAATCATTGGCTTGGCCGCAGTTTTATCGTAGACACGTATTGGCTTAATGTCAGCGGACACAGACTGGCCAAATTCATTGAACAGTGTGTCGACAATCCTGACAAACTAGACGACTTATTCGGTAAGCAGGAGCCGGATTTGGCAATGGATGCGAGCAAGAAACTGCGTTTGCGTCTTTCTCAGATCCGTCGAAATAGACTTTTTTAAGCAAGCCACGGATATTGCACGCCGCGCTCAATCAGGCATATTGGTGTGCAATGCGCACCCTGCATTTTCACCAATTCGCGGGATAATCCCCTCCCCGCCCGCCACACCGCTCGCCCCCATGGAATTCATCACCAATCCGTATTTCTACCTCGCCGCCGTGCCGGCGGTGCTGCTCGCGGGCATCTCGAAGGGTGGCTTCGCCGGTGGGCTGGGCGTGCTGGCGGTGCCGCTGATGGCGCTGGCGATTCCGGCGCCTCAGGCGGCGAGCGTGATGCTGCCGATCCTGTGCCTGATGGATCTGGTGGGGAGCTGGTCGTATCACCCGCACTGGGATTACAAGCTGCTGCGCCGCCTGATGCCGGGCGCGTTGCTGGGCATTGGCGTGGGCTGGCTGCTGTTCCGCCATATCTCACCCACGGCGCTGAACCTGATCATCGGCAGCATTGCGATCCTCTTCGCGCTGCAGCGCTTGACGGGCCTGCAGCTACGCGACACCTCGCGCCTGCCGGAATGGCTGCGCGCGGGCTGGTGGACCAGCCTCTCCGGTTTCACGAGCACGCTGGCACACGCGGGCGGGCCGCCGATGATGATCTACCTGCTGCCCAAGCAGCTGGACAAGACGGTGCTGGTGGCGAACCTGACGCTGTACTTCGCGATGGTGAATTACCTGAAGCTCATGCCCTTCGCCGAGCTGGGCCTGCTGGATGCACGCAACCTCGGCACGGCGCTGGTGCTGGCGCCGCTGGCGCCCATCGGCGTGTATCTGGGCATCTGGCTGCACAAGCGCATCGACGAGAAACTGTTCTACCGGCTGAGCTACATCTTCCTGCTGCTCACTGGCGCGAAGCTGATCTGGAGTGCGTTGTAAGTTGAATGCCTGAAAAGCCGCATCTGGCGGGCTTCTTCAGCCTGCATACCTGATTAGCCGCGCCGGCTGGACTTCTTCAGCAGGCTTGCCTGCACAGACCCGCCCCATGAGGCTATCCGGGCAGGCGTGCCAGCAGGCGGTCGAGCTGATTGGCAAAAGCCTGCCGGTCTGCCTGGCTGAACGCGGCCGGGCCGCCAGTCTGCACGCCGCTGGAGCGCAGGCTTTCCATGAAATCACGCATCGACAAACTCTCGCGGATATTCGCGGCGGTGTACAACTCGCCACGCGGGTTGATGGCACTCGCGCCGCGCTCGATCACCTGTGCCGCCAGCGGGATGTCGGCGGTGACCACCAGATCGCCCTTCTGCACCTGGGCGGCGATGTAATTGTCGGCCACATCGAAACCGGACGGCACCTGCACCGCACGGATGAAGGGCGACGGCGGCACGCGCAGCATCTGGTTGGCGACCAGCACGGTCGCCATCTGCTTGCGCGTGGCAGCGCGAAAGATGATTTCCTTGATCACCACCGGGCAGGCATCTGCATCCACCCACAGGCGTGGTTTGGCGGTCGGCTGTGCGGCGTCCGTCACGGCAGATCCCAGATGGTCTTGAGCGATTCACGCAAGGCCATCAGCAGGGGATCGCCCTCGCGCTCGGCAGGATAGATGAATTGCAGCGGCGCGCGGATCACCACCTCGCCGCCCCGCCACAGCACGAAAGCGCCGTCGGCAGCGAAGCGTTTGGCGGTTCGTTCGGCCAGCAGGGCCATGCCCAATCCGGCCTTGATCAGCTCTGCCAGCGTTGCTTCGTCATCGAATTCGCCCACGATGCGCGGCGCGATGTTATGGGTCCGCCACAATTCCTGCGTCATCGTCGCAATCGTCGAGCGCGGCGACACGCCCAGCCAGGGTGTGCCATTCATCTGCTGCCAGTCTGCATGATTCAGGGCATCAGCCAGTTCGGCCGGCACCGCCACGCAAAAGCCGATTTCAGTCAGGGTGATGGCCGTCACGTTGGCAAAGCTGTCGCGGCCGAGAAAGAAGCCGCAATCCAGATTGTTGCGACGGATCTCGGCGAGGATGTCTCTGGACAAGCCCAGCCGGGTCTGCGCTTCCAGCAAGGGGTGACGCCGCTGCACATCACGCAGCCACTGGCCCAGACGCAGCCGCGCCGGGACGACCAGGGTGCCGATGCGGATACGGCCCCGCAATTCACCTTGCAGGCTGCGGGCATGATCAATCAGGCCACGCGCGCTCCCCAGCACTTTTTCCGCATCCGGCACAAGGCGCTTGCCCGCATCGGTGAGCTGCACACCACTGGAAACGCGATCGAACAGACTGACGCCCAGCTCTTCTTCCAGCGCCTTGATCTGTGCGGTGACAGCCGGTTGGGACAAGTGCAGCTGTTCGGCCGCCTGGGTCAGATGACCCTGCTGGGCAACAGCCAGAAAGGTGCGCAGCTGATAGATTTCCATGACGATTCACTAAGGGTAAACACCCACTCCGCGGCATTGCCCGAATGGCCGCAATCGCCCGCCGGGCCTTGATGTGCAAGGACTGAGCATACAGCATAACCAGGCCTGATGCCGGCCATCAGGAATTGTCATTGGCTTCAAGCCAGCCAGTTCCAATACAGTCGCCGCAACCCGACAACTAGTCGGGTCTTGCCCTGGAGGAGAGATATGACTTCACCCACCATTGAACGGATACAAAATAATCCGAAATTTGCTGCGCTGATCGAAACCAAGCGCGTGTTCTCATGGACGCTCTCGATCATCATGCTCGCCATCTATTGTGGCTTCATCCTGATCATCGGCTTCAAGAAGGAACTGTTCGGCACGCCGCTCGGGCCGGATACCGTCATCACCTGGGGGATTCCGGTCGGTGTCGGAGTCATCCTGTCAGCCTTCGTCCTCACGGGCATCTATGTGCGCCGGGCCAACACCGAGTTTGACCAACTGACCCGCGAAGTGGTCGAGGAGGCACAGCAATGAAGCGTCTTTCCCTCATCCTCACCGGCCTGCTGCTCAGCTTGCCGGCATGGGCGGCCGATGCCATTGGCGGTGAAGTCGCCAAGCGCAGTCTGAACATGCACGCCATCGTGATGTTCTTCATCTTCGTCGCCGCGACGCTGTTCATCACCTACTGGGCCGCCAAGCGCACCCGCTCGGCCAAGGACTTTTACGCCGCAGGCGGTGGCATCACCGGCTTCCAGAACGGGCTGGCCATTGCGGGCGACTACATGTCGGCCGCCTCCTTCCTCGGCATTTCCGCGCTGGTGTACGGCAGCGGCTACGACGGGCTGATCTATTCCATCGGCTTTCTCGTCGGCTGGCCGCTGATCACCTTCCTCGTCGCAGAGCGCCTGCGCAACCTCGGCAAATACACCTTCGCCGATGTGGCGTCCTATCGCTTGCAGCAAGGCCCCGTACGCTCCTTCGCCGCAGTCGGCACGCTGGTCACCGTGGCGCTCTACCTGATCGCCCAGATGGTGGGTGCGGGCAAGCTGATCCAGCTGCTTTTCGGCATGGATTACAGCTCGGCGGTGGTGATGGTTGGCATCCTGATGGTGCTCTACGTGATGTTCGGCGGCATGCTGGCCACCACCTGGGTACAGATCATCAAGGCGGTGCTGCTGCTCTCCGGCGCCACCTTCATGGCCTTCATGGTGTTGAAAATCTCCGGTTTCAGCCTGGAGAACATGTTCAGCAAAGCCATCGAACTGCACCCCAAGGGCGCTGCCATCATGTCGCCGGGGGGGCTGGTATCGAACCCGATCGATGCCATCTCGCTGGGCATCGGCCTGATGTTCGGCACGGCCGGCCTGCCGCACATCCTGATGCGCTTCTTTACCGTGTCTGACGCCAAGGAAGCCCGCAAATCGGTGTTCTTCGCCACCGGCTTCATCGGCTACTTCTACATCCTGACCTTCATCATCGGCTTCGGCGCCATCATGCTGGTGCTCAACCAGCCGCAATACACCGACGCCAAGGGACTGATCGGCGGAGCCAACATGGCGGCCATCCATCTGGCCAATGCCGTGGGCGGTGACCTGTTCCTCGGCTTCATCTCGGCCGTTGCCTTCGCCACCATCCTCGCCGTAGTGTCCGGCCTGACGCTCTCGGGCGCCTCCGCCGTATCGCATGACCTGTATGCCAGCGTCTGGCGGCATGGTCGCACAACCGAAGCGGATGAAATCAGGGTCTCGAAGATAGCTACGGTATTCCTCGGCATCGTCGCCATCCTGCTGGGCATCGCCTTCGAGAAGCAGAACATCGCCTACATGGTCGGTCTGGCCTTCTCGATTGCGGCTTCGGCCAACTTCCCGGTGCTGTTCCTGTCCATGTTCTGGAAAGGACTGACGACACGTGGCGCAGTACTCGGCGGGCTGATCGGCCTGATCACGGCCGTCACCCTGATCGTGCTGGGCCCGACCGTGTGGGTGGATGTGCTCAAGAACAAGGAAGCGATCTTCGCTTACAAGAATCCGGCCCTGTTCTCGATGACCGCAGCCTTCTTCTTCACCTGGCTGTTCTCGATCATGGACAACAGCGAATCGGCCAACAAGGAACGTGCGGCCTTCCTGCCCCAGTTCATCCGCTCGATGACCGGCGTGGGAGCCGAAGGCGTCAACAGCAAACACTGATTTTCCCCCGTAGCAATTGCCCCGGACCACGGTCCGGGGTTTTTTACGCAAGGTCCCGCTTGTGACCCCGTTCGATTTCAGCCACGCTCCGTTTGATTGCCTTGATCCCGCCGAGCGCCAGCGTCTGGCCGAGCGTGTGGATGTAGCCTATTTCCCGAAAAACGCCTGCCTGCACGAGGCCAACAGCCCGGTCGACACGTTGTACGTGGTGATCAAGGGCATGGTGTCCGAGCATAACGAGGGCGAAACCCTCGCTTACTACGGCCCGCAGGACAGTTTCGATTCGCGGGCCATGCTCGGTGGCCGCGCCCAGCACCGTCTGCTCGCCGTAGAGGACACGCTGGTGTTCTGCCTGCCGCGCGAACTGGTGCTGGATCTCACCCAGCGCAATCCGGTTTTCGGCGCCTTCTTCTATCAGGATGTCGCTGCCCGTTTCGCCGTACTCGCCAATCGCCCGCTGCAAGGCCAGTTGCAGGCCATGCTGATGAGCCGGGTGGAGTCCGCCTATCTGTCGCGTGCCCTGTGGCTGAATGCGGAAGATTCGGTACTGGATGCCGCCCGGCTGATGAAAAAGCATCATGCCACCTGCGTGCTGGTGCACACACAAAACGGCGATGGCATCTTCACGCGCAGCGAGCTGCGCGATTTCGTCATCAGCGAAGCCTCCGCCGCCAGCACGGCTGTCGGCCCGCTGGCACGCACGCCGCTGATCACGATCGCGGCGGACGCCTACCTCTACCACGCCCAGTTGCTGATGGCGCAGCACACCATCCAGCGAGTCGTCGTCACGCGCGATGCAGAAGTCATCGGCATTCTCGAACAGGTCGAACTGCTGTCCTTCCTGAGCAATCAGTCGCATATCGTGTTGGCCCAGATCGAGCGCGCCGAGAGCATCGTCGAGCTGATGGCGGCCAACCGCAGCATGGACGAACTGATCAAGCTGCTGCACGGCAATGGCGTCAAGGTCACGCTGATTGCCGATCTGCTCTGCGAACTGCGCCGTCACCTGCTGGGCCGAGCCTTCACGCTGCTGGCTCCGGCCGAAATGCTCGAGCATGTGTGTCTGCTGGTGCTGGGTTCGGAAGGTCGTGGCGAACAGATCCTCAAGACCGATCAGGACAATGCCCTGCTGATCGAGGATGGCTATATGCACCCAGAATTGCAGGCCATCTGCGAACGCTTCAGTCAGACTCTGCTCAGCTTCGGCTACCCGCCCTGCCCCGGCGGCATCATGCTCAATCAGCCGGACTGGTGTTGCGAGCTCAGCGCCATGCGCAGCCGCCTGCTCGGCTGGGTTCGCAGCGCCAACGCCGAGAACGTGATGCGCCTGGCCATCTGGGCCGATGCACGCCCCGTCGCCGGCAAGGCGGCGCTGCTTGAATCGGTGCAGCTGCAAAGCCTGCCGGAGCTGGACGGTGCCTTCCTGTCGCGCTTCGCCTTGCCGGTGATGCAGTTCGACGTGCCGCTCAGTCTGTTCTCGCGTCTGGTGCTCGATGCGGGCGCCCAGCGTGACCGGCTGGACATCAAGAAAGGCGGCATCTTTCCGCTGGTACACGGCATCCGCAGCATGGCCGTGAAAGCCGGCATCCGCACCAGCAATACCTACCGGCGCGTTGACGAACTGCTCGCCCGGCAACTGCTGCCCGCCGAACTGGCGCAGGACCTGCGCGAAACCTTGGTCTTCCTGCACGGCCTGCGCCTGCAGCACGGTCTGAACACGCTGGCGCAGGGCCGCGTTCCCGACAACCTGATCGACCCAGCGGCGCTGTCCACACTGGAACGCGATCTGCTCAAGGATGCGCTCGGCGTGGTCAAGCGTTTCCGCCAGCTGATCGAGCATCACTTCCAGCTCGCGCGCATCTCATGAGCCTGTGGCAGAACCTCCGGCGCTGGCAGGCGCGTCGTGCACTGCAGGATGAACGCTTCGGTTTCCTGTTCGACCAGCCCCCCGCAGAAGAATGGATCAGCATCGACTGCGAAACCAGCAGCCTCGATCCGCAATCCGCCGAAATCCTCAGTATTGCCGCCGTGCCGGTGCGCGGCGATCGCATCCTCACTTCGCAGGCCTTGCGCCTGATCCTCAAGCCCCGCCACGCGATTGCCGCACAAAGCATCCCGATCCACCAGTTGCGCCAGCAGGATGTGGCCAACGGCCTGGCGGTGGAAGACGCGCTGAGCCAGCTGCTCACGTTCATCGGCGCACGCCCCCTGATCGGTTACTACCTGGAATTCGATCTTGCCGTCATCAACCGTCAGCTCAAATCCTGGCTGGGCATCCATCTGCCCAACCCGGCCATCGAGGTTTCCGGGCTTTATTACGATCGCAAGGTCACTGCCTACCGGCCCGAAGTCGATCTGCGTCTGGACACCATCCTCACCGAACTCGCCCTGCCCCTGCTGCCACGCCACGACCCGGTCAATGACGCGCTGCTGGCCGCGATGATTTTCCTGAAGCTCAGGCATCAGCACGGCTCGCTTGATCAATAAAACTGATCACATAAATCAACTTTAGCGATCCAGCAACTCTCATCTCTTTCAGTCAACCAGTAGACCAGCTTTCAGCACACCAAAGCCGTTTTGCGCTGTGCTACAGACCTCTGAAGAGCCGCCCCCAGCCTTGCTCTGCAGCCACCTGGCCGGGAAACGTCCGTTCTGCATGGCTGTGCAAGCAGGCATGCTGCAGAAGTCCACTGCACGCCCCTTTCCGGACCGGCTCCGCAGGCATCGACGCCCTGCCCAATCCCCGCTAAAGTGGCGCCCCCGGCCCGCCATCGCAGCACCCATGTTTTCCGACGCTTTCTCCCCCGCCCAGCTTTTCGGCTACGTCGCCTTCGTCCTCGGCGTGGGCTCCTTCCTGCAGAAGAACGATCGCCACTTCAAGCTTTACATGACTGGCGAGTGCATCGCCTACGTCCTCCACTTCTGGCTGCTCGGCAACCCGACGGCCATGGCCAGCTCGCTGGTCTCCACCACCCGCTCGGTGCTTTCGCTGTACACCCGCTCGGTATGGATTGCCATCGCCGTGGTGCTGGTCAATCTGGGGCTCGGCATCGGGCTGGTCGAGCACTGGTGGAACTGGTTCCCGCTGATCGCCTCGTGCATCGGCACACTTGCCCTGTTCCTGCTTCATGGCATCCGCATGCGCGTGGTGATGCTCTTCGGCACCCTGCTGTGGATCGCCAACAACCTGATCGCCGGCTCGATCGGTGGCAGCGCGCTGGAAATCGTCATCCTTGCCGTCAACGGCCACACCATCTGGCGCATGCACCGCGAAGCCAGGGCAAAAGCGGGGCAGCCCCTCGCCAGCGAAGGCTGAGCCATGCTGATTGAAGATCTCCGCCAGCGTCTGGCCGGTCACGGCGCCAAGCCCGCCCACATCCAGCGCGTGCTGCGTGCCTGGGTGCTGGCGCAGCCGCTGGAAAGCGGCCGGCGTCTTGCAGAAAACGTGCTGCCGCTGGCCGTGCGCAATGATCTGCCGGCGCTGAGTGCAGACCTGCAAACACTGGCCAGCCTGAGTGCGGCGCATCAGGGCGAAGACGGCTCGGAGCGCCTGCTCGTGCGCCTGGCCGATGGTCAGACCGTGGAGAGCGTGCTGCTGCCGCGCGACGGCCTGTGCGTATCAACCCAGGTCGGTTGCGCGGTCGGCTGCGTGTTCTGCATGACCGGGCGCGACGGCCTCCTGCGCCAGCTCGGTAGCGCCGAAATCGTCGCCCAGGTGGTGCTCGGGCGCGCCCGCCGGCTGGTGAAAAAAGTCGTGTTCATGGGCATGGGCGAGCCGGCTCACAACATGGACAACGTGCTGGAAGCGATCCAGTTGCTGGGCACGGTCGGCAACATCGGTCACAAGAATCTGGTCTTCTCCAGCGTCGGTGATCACCGGGTCTTCGAGCGCCTGCCGCAAGGTCCGGTCAAACCGGCGCTGGCACTCTCGCTGCACACCACCGATGCGGACCTACGTGCCCGCCTGCTGCCCAGGGCGCCGCGCATGTCGCCGGACGAACTGGTGGAGCTCGGCGAACACTATGCCCGCGATACCGGCTATCCCATCCAGTATCAATGGACCCTGCTCGCCGGCATCAACGACAGCGAAGCCGAACTCGATGGCATCGTGCGCCTGCTCAAGGGCAAGTACGCGATCATGAACATGATTCCGTACAACACCAACGAAGGGCTGGACTTCCAGCGCCCCTCTTGGGAACACGCCACCCGCATTGCCCGCACGCTGCATCAGCGCGGCGTGCTCACCAAGCTGCGCAACTCTGCCGGGCAGGATATCGACGGCGGTTGCGGTCAGCTGCGTGCCCGGGCGCTGGCCGGTGAAGCCGAGGCACGTCCGGCGAATACCGCGGTGCTCAGACGGATTCTCAAGGGCTGAGCATCACTGCCCTGACCGCAACTTGGGAGTTTGCGGGTCGAATGCCTGCCCGTTCACCGACAGGGCGGCATCCGCCGGCTCGGGACTCTGGCCTGCACGCACGAGCCGCCGACCAGCAACTACATCCGCCTGCAGACGCAGCGCGCCCTGCGTACGCTGAACCGCCGCATCAAGCACGGCCCCGTCCAGCGTCGCGACGCCTTTCACGGCACCCAGCTGCCGGCGCAGCCGGGCAAACGCGGCGTCATCGGCAATGCCCTCGGTCGCCACCGCCCACATGGCCAGCGAGGCGCGCTGATCGCTGTGCGTGGCTGCATGGGTGGCAGTCAGGCGCAGGGCGCCCTGCGCCAGACCGTCGTTGTACAGGCTGAATCCGGTTGGCGCGCCCTGCACATCCCATGCCCCCAGCAGGCGCAATGCGGCCACCGCGTCCCCCCGGCGCACGTAAAGCGTGGCGCCGGCCGGAACGTCAATTTTCTGCGCAACGTAGGGACGAAAATCGAAGCCTCCCAGCAAGCGGGGCCCGGTTTCCGTGAGTTCTTCAAAGCGCAGATCCGCCACCCGTAATTCGGTGCGAAGCGTGCTGGTGGAATACAGCCAGGCCTTGCACCACACCGCGCCAGCGGGGGCTGTGAAACTGGACTCTCGCTCGGCAAACCCGCCCTGCCCGCCGGCTACCTTGCTGGCATGTTCGCTGCCGATCAGGCGGCGGGAGGCATCCAGATAATTCAGGTACAGAAAAACCTCGCCGCCCTGCAGGCTGGCCGCCAGCCGGTAGGTACTGCCGGCCTGCACCGGGAAGATGCGCGACACGCCAACGCCGAGCTTGTCATCACGATCCGTCAGCACCAGCTCGTCGCGGCCATTGCGCGCCGTGATGTCGATGAAAGTGCTCTGGCCATTGGGTGCGAAATCCGCACTCCAGCGGCTGTGCGCGGTGAACAGCTCAAGCTTCGTTTCATCCAGCCAGTATTCGGCGTCGGCCGGCAGGGTCACAACAGATTCCAGCGCCGTGTATTCAGGCTTGTCTTCACGCACCGAGGCCAGAAACAGCACTTCATTGTCGCGCTGGACGCTGGCAAGGAAAGGCCGCAGATGCAGTGCCTTCATGTGCCCGGAGCCGGCCTCCAGGGTCTTGTTCTGACCGTAATGGTCGCGCCGGCCATCCATGAAGAAATTGATGATCGGCACATCCTGCCCGGCGCCAAGATTGATCACCAGCGGCGAATTGTCATGCCCGGCGTAGTAGCCGGACTCTGCTGACGCAATGCTGAAATTGCGACCCATGTAATGCGTATGGCGTTTCTCGGGCGCTTCGCCCCAGCGCGCCGAGACCCATCTGGGAAACGGCCCCTGAAGCCATTCTCCAGCCTGCACTGGCGGAGACGCCCATGCGACGGCCTCGTAGGGACTCCTGTCTGCAGAGCCTTGCTGCATGCGGCTCTCCGGGACACCTGTCCAGCCGGCCCGCGCCACCCAGTGATTGACGCCACCAACATTGAATAGGCGGTTGTAATCCCGGCTGTGCGTGCCGCCCAGACGCTCGGCCGGGGCATACCAGTTGAGTGCGATGTCGTGCCAGAAGATGTCCAGCGCTTCGCCTGCCATCTGACGCGCAGAGGGATCGCGACTCAGATTGCGGATCAGGGCCAGGCTTTCCAGATCCACGTCGTAGTAGCTCGGGCTGAGATATTCGTTGATCCCCGTGCGCCGTGTGTAGCTCAGCCAGTCGGCCAGCATCCGGCAGCCGGAAGCGGCCAGGGCCTCATCCTGCAGGCTCTCACCCAGCGCAATCAGGTTCCAGGTTTTCATCAGCCAGATGTTGGTATAGCTGATCGCCACAGCATGCCGGCTGACGCCGGTTTTCGCCCGGGTCAGCAAGGTCAGCAGCGGCTCGCGCTGCGCCGGCGTCAGCCGATCGGCATACAGCAGCCAGATCAGCACTGCCTTGCGGGTCACGAATTCGATACCGTTGCGATCCACCAGCTTGGTGTCGCCCTGATACCAGTGGATATTGCTGAAGGTCTTGCTGGCCGGGTCGCCATCCAGCAGCGGCGGCAAGGCCGCCAGCATCTGCACGATGCGTGTAGCGTCGTAATCCGCCGCCACCGCATCCAGTGCCAGAGCAGCCGCATCGATGGAACTCATGCGCTCACGCAACTTCCCAGCGACGAACAAGCGCTGATAGCGCGCATCGACCGCAGTGCGCAAACGCACCAGATCGTCCTCCGCCGGCTGCCAGCGCGGCACGCTTTCTTGCGCCAGAGCGCAAACCGAACACAGCAACAGGCCCAGTACACATAACAGACGCATGACACACTCCGGAGTCGTAATTTGGCCCACATGTACGGCACGTAAACAGTGTGCACTGTGTCACGCAGGCGGCATTCAATTGCAATCCGCGTGCAATTTTTGCGCAACACGGAATTCTGCTTTCAGCTCAATCACTTGAGCAGGTTTGCGGAGTTTCATCCACAGGCTTCTCCCCATTTTCTGTGGACAGCGCGCAAGGCTTCGCGCCAGCACCGAAAATTTTCTGCGTAAAACCGCTTTGTTTCCTTGACAGTTTTGCCCTGAAATGCCGAACGCCAGACAATCGCACGCCATCAGCATTTTGCTTCATTTCTGCGCAGCGATGGCTTTCGTCAACGCATCAGCCACTTAGCCCACTTTCCCCAAACTCATCCACAGGCTTCTCCACGCATTCTGTGAATTGCGCTCACGACATCCCTCTGCAAGACCAAATAAACCTTGTTCTCCGTCTTGACAGAGAGCCCCGTGCATGCCGCGAAGACCCGCGCCCATGGCCGATCTCCACGATGCTCACTTTTTGAACGGCAGCATCTTTTGCCCTGCGCTCAGGCACTTAGGCCGCTTATCCGGCACTCATCCACAGACTTCTCCACGTTTTGTGTGGATAGGCTTCTTCCCACAGACTTGGCGAAGCGCTTGTCCACAGGTAGGCTCGCCAACAATCCAGTTTCCAGTGTTCCACGCCATGCACCACAGCTCCATCGACATCAGTGAAGAAGACGGCATCCGCTACCTGCATTTCGGATCGGAATGGGTGCAAGGTGCGATGCGCATCCGTCGCCCGGTTGACCTGCAACTCGAGTACACCCGCGAGATGATGACCGGGCTTCTCCTGCGTGACGGCTTCACCGATACGGCAAAGTGGCCCAAGCGCATCCTGCTGGTCGGCCTGGGGGCCGGTTCGCTGACCAAGTTCTGCTACTGGAAGCTGCCGCAGGCGCGCGTCACCACGGTGGAAATCGACGAATCAGTGTGGGCAGCAGCCAGCTTCCACTTCAAGCTGCCAGCCGAAGATCAGCGCCTGTCCATCGTGATTGACGATGGCGTGGACTACATGACCCGCCCCGGCCCCAAATTCGACTACATCCTCATCGACGGCTACGACGAAGACGCCAAGGTCGGGCTTCTCGACAGCCTGCCTTTCTATCAGGCCTGCTGGGCGCGACTGAATGAAAATGGAATGCTCGCCACCAATCTCTTCGGTCGTTCACGCAGCTACGCCGCACCGCTCAAGCGCCTGTCCGAAGCCTTCGGGGGACGCACTTTCGCGCTGCCCCAATGTGCGAGCGGCAATGTCGTGGCGCTGGCCACGCGAGGCGAGGAAATCAGCCTGACGCTCGCCGGATTGCGCGAGCGCGCCGTGCAACTCAAGGCCAGCACCGGACTTGATCTGCGCCCGACCGTGAAGAGGATCGAACAGGCCGGAACATCCGGCCCGGCGGACCGGCTGCAATTCTGAGAAACCCTTTTTCCCAGACGGGTCGCAGGGTGAATGCGCAACCGGAAAACAAGTTGTGAACGAGACTGGAGAACCGGAGTGTTGCAGTACCACAACAGCTGGTTCGGGTTCCGGAACTCTCGACATTCCCCAGGCTATTCGTCCGCAGCGCTTGAATCAGGCACACACCGCAAACCTGACCGGGGATGTGCAGACGAAACCATTGTTACCGCAAACAGAGTTCTATCTAAGCCATGGCAATTGGTGGCACACTCTCGAAAAATTTTCCGAGATGCCTGTCGCCAGCCCATGAAAGTCGACACCTACACGCGCAAACTCACTCGCCTGCGGCGGGTGGCTAGCCATGTCGACGCACATCTGGGCCAGCCCATAAGCCTCGATGAACTGGCAGACATTGCCCACCTCTCGCGTTTCCACTTCGAGCGGGTGTTCAACGAGTATTCCGGCGAGACACCGGTCGCCCGCGTGCGCCGGCTGCGACTGGAACTGGCGCGCCGGCGCATTGCCGCCGGGGAAGTTGCTTCGATCCTCGATCTGGCGCTTGAAAGTGGTTACAGCTCGGCGGAAGCCTTCTCGCGCGCCTTCCGCACGGCGCATGGCGTTTCGCCATCCGGTGTGCATGTGCAGGCAAGCGAATCCAGACCGATGCGCATCGAGTTGCTGCAGGGTCAGGCAATCCAGTACATCCCCTTCCGTGGCGAGCTCGGCAACGGCATCACCCCGTTTGACGAATTGCGCGCCCATGCCTTGCTGGCCGGCATCCCGCGCGAACGGCGCAAGGGCTGGTGTGTGCAACTGGCGGGCGACATGAGTGATGCAGACAGCGAAGTCGAATTGCAGGCGGCCCTGCAGTCTGACAGGCTTGGTCAGTGCATTCCCGGTCTGCAGCAAGGCGCCCTGCCCGACGGACATTACGCCGTGTTGCGAGTGGCCGGCGGCTTTTCAATACCGGAGCAGGACACGCTCGCCCAACGCATCGCTGCGGAAACCGGCTGGCAGATGCGGCGCGACGCGCCGCTGCTGCGCTGCTTCCACAATTCCAGCTATCTGCCGGCGAGCTTCGAACGGCAATTTGATCTGTACGTTCCTGTCACCCGCTGAATGTACGCCACCTGGGAATGAGCACCCGATTCCGCAATTCCGATCAAGACCCACGCTCACCTGACCGGGCAAAATCACCCGTTGGCCGTGTGCTGCACGCAGGTTCCGGCGCGCAATCACGACTCGCTTTTACCCACTCCCACCGCATCAATCAGGAGACAGCATGAAAACCTTTGCCTTGCGCTTGTCCGTTCTTGCCGTAATTGGTGTCACCGTTGCCGGCTGTGCCAGCAATGCGCCGAAGAGCTCCGCCCCCGCTGCTGCACCGGTCGCTGCGGCTTCCGCCGTCAAACCGCTGACAGGAGTCACGCTGAGTGGCATCGTTGCGGCCAACCTCAAGGCCAACGTGACGGTGTATGACGCCCAGGGCAACCGCAAGTCCGTCGCCACCGATGACAAAGGCGCCTACACACTCTCCGCCGATGGTCTGGTCGCCCCGTTGATGCTGGTCGCCGAAGCCGGGCGCATCCAGTTCGTCAGCCTCGTGGCCGCCCCCGCCGGCAAGGTCACCGCTCACATCAATGCCCTGACCGATTTCGTCGCCTCCGGCGTTGCCAAGGACGCCAAGTTCCAGGGCCCGGTCGGCATGGTCCAGTCCGGCAAGGCTCCAGCGGTCAGCGCCGACGCGCTCAAGGCCAAGGCAGCCGGCCTGCAACCCTTGCTGGGCAGCGCCCTGAAGGATGCCGGTATCGACGCCGCCAGCTTTGATCCAGCCAGCGGCAATGCCGGCGAGCTGGTCAAGTACATCCGCCACAATCGCGGCTACCTGTCTTCACAAGGCGTGCTCGGCACCACCAGCCTGTTCGACAGCAATTACCACGAAATCACCCAGCTTTCGCCGCTCTCGCTGGCCCACGCCCGCACTGAAGCTGCTGCAATCGCAGCGCCGGGGGTCACTCGTGTGTTCGTTGCCGGCGACTCCACCGCCAGCAACTATGACGTAGACGTTCTTCCGCGCATGGGCTGGGGCCAGATCTTTGACCGCCAGTTCAAGGATGCCAAGCAGGTACAGGTGGTTAACGTCGCCCAGTCTGGCCGCTCCTCGCGCAGCTTCATCACCGAGGGCTGGTTTGACATGATCCAGGCCGACATCCGCAAGGGTGATTACCTGCTGGTCCAGTTCGGCCACAACGACGAAAAGTGCGGCGAAGAGCCTGCCCGCCCGGCTCCGGCCCGCGACGTGATCGACATCGCCAATCTGTGCACCTATCCGGGTGCCGCAGCCGGCGTACCGGCAGACATGTCCTTCCAGAAGACCCTGGAAAAGTACATCGCGATTGCCAAGAGCGTCGGTGCCACACCGGTACTGGTCACTCCGCTGACCCGCCGCTCCTTCAAGGACGGCAAGATCGGCGCGACCACCCATACCTGGGGCAAGGGCAAGGTGCCGGGCGACTACTCGCAGACCATCCGCGACACAGCCAAGGCCAACAACGTGGCACTCGTCGATCTGGACGTGAAGAGCATGGAGTTCTTCAACAAGATGGGTGAACAGGCCTCGCTGGATTACTACCTCGCGGTGGATCCGGCCAAGTACCCGTACTACGCCACCAACACCGGCAGCCGCACCAAGCCGGACAACACCCACCTGCAGGAAAAAGGCGCCGAAGCCATTGGCGGGCTGGTCGCAGCCGGCATCAGGGAAGCCAAGCTGCCCCTGGCTGCGCAGCTGAAGTAAGCACTCCTGGCACGGCAAAAAGCCCGGTCACGCAAGTGACCGGGCTTTTTCATGACCTGCCGGAGAACCGCTTGCATCGGGCTTCTTCAAGCAGACATGCTGCAGAATGTTTATTCATGCGATCTTTCAGGCATGCATGCTGAAGACGCCGGCTGCAAGCGGCTCTCAGGAACATCGAGAAACCACTCCCGGAAAATTGAAATCACCGTGTTGTTGCGGCACGCCACACAGCATGCCCGCTCTCGGCGACAATACGCCTTCGCATAAAGCCAGCCCCTCACAGCCCGATGTTCACTGCCGCCGAAATCGAAAAACACACACCCATGATGCAGCAGTACCTGCGCATCAAAGTCGAGCATCCGGACACCCTGCTGTTCTACCGCATGGGCGACTTCTACGAGCTGTTTTTCGACGACGCCGAGAAGGCCGCGCGAATTCTGGACATCACCCTCACCACGCGCGGCGCCTCGGGCGGTATGCCGATCAAGATGGCGGGCGTACCGCATCACGCGCTGGAGCCTTATCTGGCGAAGATCGTGAAGCTGGGCGAATCCGCCGTGATCGCCGAGCAGGTAGGCGAACCCGGCGCGACCAAGGGGCCGATGGAGCGTGCCGTGAGCCGCATCGTCACCCCCGGCACGCTCACCGACGCGGCCCTGCTCGACGAGCGTGCCGAAGCGCCGCTGCTCGCGGTGCAGCTCAATCGCGGCGTGCTCGGCCTGGTGTGGCTGAACCTCGCCAATGGCGACTTCCGCCTAGTCGAGACCGAACCCGAGAACCTGATCAGCCATCTGGAGCGCCTGCGCCCGGCCGAAGCGCTGATTCCCGAATCGCTCAAGCTGCCTGCGCTCGAAGCGCGCGTGCCGGCGATTCGCCGTCTGGCCGACTGGCAGTTCGATGCCAAGACCGCGCAGGAACTCCTGACTACCCATTTCGGCACCCGCGATCTCGCCGGCTTCGGCGCCGAGGGCCTGAATGTGGCGTTGGCCGCAGCCGGCGCGCTCTTCGATTACGCGCGCAGCACCCAGCGCCAGACCCTGGCCCACATCACCACGCTGAAAGTGGAGAGCGAGGGCGATTACCTGCGCATGGACGCGCAGACCCGGCGCAACCTCGAAATATCGGAGACCCTGCGTGGCGAACCCGCACCCACCCTGCTCTCCTTGCTGGACCTCACCGAGACCAGCATGGGCTCGCGCTGGCTGCGCCATGCCCTGCATCACCCGCTCGCTTCGCGCAATGCCTGCCGCGAGCGCCATGCCGTGGTCGGCGCCCTGCTCGGCGACGCCGGCGATGGCCCGCTGAATGCGGTGGCTGCGGCCCTGCGCCCGATCGCCGACATCGAGCGCATTGCCACCCGCATTGCGCTGACCAGCGTGCGTCCGCGCGAGCTCGCCGCCCTGCGCGAGAGCCTTGGCGCGCTCGATTCGGTGCGCGCCCCACTGCCGCAGGCCGATTCCAGCCTGCTGCGCGATATCCACCTGGATCTGGAGACGCCGCTCGACACGCTGATGCTTCTGCGTACCGCGATTGCCGAAGAGCCCGCCACCCAGGTGCGCGATGGCGGTGTGATCGCGCGCGGCTATGACGCGGAGCTGGACGAGCTGCGCGACATCCAGAACAACTGCGGCGAATTCCTGATTGCGCTGGAAGCCCGCGAGCGCGAGCGCACCGGCATCGCCACGCTGAAGGTCGAGTTCAACCGCGTGCATGGCTTCTACATCGAAGTCACCCACGCCAACACCGACAAGGTGCCGGAGGACTACCGCCGGCGCCAGACCATGAAGAACGCCGAGCGCTACATCACGCCCGAGCTGAAGGCTTTCGAGGACAAGGCCTTGTCGGCGCAGGACCGCTCGCTGGCGCGCGAGAAGATGCTCTACGAGGCGCTGGTGGCCCAGCTCGCGCCGCAGGTGCCGCGCCTGCAGCAGATCGCCCACGCCGTCGCCCTGCTCGACGGGTTGAACGCCTTCGCCCAGGCCGCCGCGCGCTTCGACTACCGCGCGCCCGAGCTCTCGGACGAGCCCGGCATCGAGATCACGGCCGGCCGCCACCCGGTAGTCGAACGGCAGGTCGACGCCTTCATCAGCAATGACACGCGCCTGGCGCCGACGCGCCGCATGCTGCTCGTGACCGGCCCGAACATGGGCGGTAAATCGACCTATATGCGGCAGGTCGCGCTGATCGTGCTGCTCGCCCACTGCGGTAGCTTCGTGCCCGCCAGCGCCTGTCGGATCGGCCCGGTCGATGCGATCTTCACCCGCATCGGCGCATCAGACGATCTGGCCTCCGGCCGCTCGACCTTCATGGTCGAGATGACCGAAGCGGCGGCGATCCTGAATGGCGCCACCGACAAGAGCTTGGTGCTGATGGACGAAATCGGCCGCGGCACCTCGACCTTCGACGGCATGGCGCTGGCCTACTCGATCGCCAAACACCTGCTCGACAAGAACCAGAGCTACGCGCTCTTCTCGACCCACTACTTCGAACTCACGCGCCTGGGCCAGGACTACCCGGAGTGCGCCAACGTGCATCTGGGCGCGGTGGAGCATGGCCACAGCATCGTCTTCCTGCATGCGGTGCAGGACGGCCCTGCCTCGCAGAGCTACGGTATCGAAGTCGCTGCGCTGGCGGGCATTCCGCCGGCCGTGGTGCGCGACGCCAAGCGCCGCTTGCGGGCGCTGGAAAACCGCGAAGTGGCGAGCGGCCCGCAGGATGATCTCTTCGCCTCCCTGCCCGAGCCGGAACCAGCGCAGGTCAGCCATCCGGCACTGTCGGCATTGGCCGAGCTGGACCCGGACAGCATGACCCCACGCGAAGCCATGGAAGCGCTTTACGCGCTGCGCAAAGCTCTGTGACAGTGACGCCCACAGAGCCCCCGCGCATGCCAGCGCGCCGGTTGCTGCACGCGCGTATCGCCACCAAGGCCCACTTCTTCATCTGTGGTCTGCTCTTTGCCACCTGGGGCGTGCATGTGCCCACCGTGAAGGCGCAGTTCGGCCTCAGTGAGGCCCAGCTGGCCTGGCTGATGCTGGCCGCCGGCATCGGCTCGCTGATCACGCTTACCCGCGTCGGAGGCTGGGTCGCGCGCCACGGTGCGCGTCCGGTGGTGCTGTGTGGCGCCTGCGTGGTCAGTGCCAGCCTCGCGGCCCTGCTCTTCGCGCCCGGCTATGTGGTGCTCATGCTCCTGCTGTTCGCCTTCGGGCTGGGCAGCGGCGCCTTCGATGTGGCCATGAATGCCGAGGCTGTGGCCGTGGAGCGCGAGATGGGCAAGCCGATCATGTCGTCCTTCCACGGCTTCTTCAGCCTGGGCGGACTCGCCGGCGCCCTGATCGGTAGCCTCGTGGCCGGGGCCGGAGCTCGCCCGGTGCTGCACGTAGTACTCACCTGCACTGCCGGCTTCGCCCTGGTGTGGTTTGCCGCGCGCGCCATGTTGCCCACCCACGCCACCCATTCGCCAGATGAACAGCATCAAGGCTTCCGCCTGCCGCATGGCGTGCTGCTGCTTCTGGGCCTGCTGGCCGCACTGGCACTGGTCAGCGAAGGGGCGATGTACGACTGGAGCACGCTCTACATGAGCCAGGAGCTGGCCAGCCCGGCCAGCATTGCTGCGCTGGGCTACGCCGCCTTCTCCGGCGCGATGGCGGCCGGCCGCTTCGGTGGCGACTGGCTACGCGGCCGCCTCGGCGCCAGCCTCACCTTGCAATGTTCGGCCTGGATGGCCGGCGCGGCGATGCTGCTGACCCTGCTGATCGGTGAGCGCTGGGCCGCCATTGGCGGCTTTGCATTGGTTGGGCTAGGGCTTTCGAACGTGATCCCGGTGCTGTTCTCGGCCGCCGCGCGCGTACCCGGCGTATCACCGGCCAGTGGCATCGCCGGCGTTTCCGGCATCGGCTATCTGGGCTTCATGTGCGGCCCGCCGCTGATCGGCGCTATCGCCGAGCACAGCAGCCTCACCAGCGGCTTGCTGGTCGTCGCCTTCTTCACCGTACTGGTGGCGCTACTCACCCCGCGTGCCATGCGCGGCATCCAGCGCTGATACGAATCGGCAAGAACGCTCAGGCGGCTTCGCGGGCGGAGCGCGCGCCCAGGATCGTCGCCAGATTCTGCTCGATCCAGTCGGTCAGCGCCTCGACCCGCAGCGCCACTTCCTCACCGCTGGCGCTGAGGCGATATTCCACATGTGGCGGCACCACCGGATAGGCGATGCGCTCGACGAAGCCGTCCGATTCGAGCGTCTGCAGGGTTTGCGCCAGCATCTTCTCGCTGATGCCGCCCACCTTGCGGCGCAACTCGCTGAAGCGAAAAGTGCCGCCGCGCAGCCCCAGCAACAGCAACACGCCCCAGCGGCTGGTGACATGGTTGAGCACTTCGCGCGAAGGGCATTGCTCGGCGAACACATTGCCCTTGGGATAAGGGCTGCGCAGGAATTCGCCGAGTGAAGGCGGCGCGGTTTGATCAGGAGACACGACACTTACCTTTTTGTATGTACTTACTTTTAGTAAGTATAAATATTATCCTGCGTTTTCCTCAAATCCCCAAGCAAAGGAAAACATCATGATCGTCATCACCGGCGCCTCCGGCCAGCTTGGCCGTCTGGTCATCGAAGCCTTGCTCAAGAAGATTCCCGCCAGCGAAATCGTCGCCACCGTGCGCAAGCCAGAGTCAGTGGCCGATTTCGCCGCACGCGGCGTGCAGGTGCGCATCGCCGACTACGATCGCCCCGAAACGCTGGCCAGCGCCTTTGCGGGTGCGGCCAAGCTGCTGCTGATCTCGGCCAGCGAAGTGGGCCGCCGCCTGCCCCAGCACCGCGCCGTGATCGAAGCCGCCAAAGCCGCCGGCGTGGGGCTGGTGGCCTACACCAGCATCCTGCATGCCGACACTTCGCCGCTGCCGCTGGCCGCCGAGC
The DNA here is from genome assembly GCF_030730865.1 of Uliginosibacterium sp. 31-16. Lineage (GTDB taxonomy): Bacteria > Pseudomonadota > Gammaproteobacteria > Burkholderiales > Rhodocyclaceae > Uliginosibacterium. The sequence continues at coordinate 432,877 of NZ_JAVALZ010000002.1, forward strand.
ACAAGGCCACCGAGGCGCTGCTGGCCGAATCCGGCCTGCCCCACGTGCTGCTGCGCAACGGCTGGTACACCGAAAACTATCTCGCCAGCGTGCCGGTGGCCCTGCAGCATGGCGCAGTCTTCGGCAGCGCCGGCGAAGGCCGCATCTCCTCGGCCAGCCGTGCCGACTATGCGGAAGCGGCAGCAGCCGTATTGCTGACCTCGGATCAGGCCGGCAAGGTGTATGAACTGGCGGGCGACGGCAGCTACACGCTGGCCGAGCTAGCCGCCGAAATCGGCCGTCAGGCGGGCAAATCGGTGGTTTACACCGATCTGCCAGAAGCCGACTACACCGGCGCCTTGATCGCCGCAGGCCTGCCCGACTGGCTGGCAGGGCTGCTGGCCAGCTCGGACGTGGGCGCCTCGAAAGGCGGCCTGTTCGACACCAGCCGCAGCTTGTCGCAACTGATCGGCCGCCCCACCACGCCGTTGGTCGAATCGCTCAGGCATGCCCTGGCGAGCGGAAGCTGAACCGGCCGCGAGCGACGGGCCGGCCTCCCCGGGCCCGCCCGCCTTTATGGGTGTGCAAGCATCTGTAAAAAGCGCTCAGAGCCTAACTGTCAGATGCCGTAGATAACCTCAGCGGCAGAACGGTCAGGCCGAACGCCAGATCGAAGCTCCGGCATGATTCAGGCAAAAAGGGGAACGCAGATGTTTTTTGGCAAACGGCAATGCGAGCTTGAGCTCGCTTCCACGCGTGCAGAGTTGCAGCGTCTGCAAAGCGTTACGCAGGCGCTGGATCAGGCCGTGGCCGAAATCGAGTTCGATCTGGAAGGCTGCATCTTGCGCGCCAATCCGATCTTCTGCCGTACCATGGGCTATGCCGAACAGGAGGTCGTCGGCCAGCGCCACCGCATGTTCTGCGATCCGGCGTTCGCGAGCAGCGCGGAATATCAGGATTTCTGGCGCCGTCTGGGCCAGGGCGAAACATTCAGCGGCAAGTTCCGGCGCCGGCGCAAGAACGGTCAGCTTGCCTGGCTGGAGGCCACCTACTTTCCGGTGCGCGATGCCCAAGGCCGCATCAGCCATGTGATCAAGATTGCCAACGACATCACCAAGCGCATCGAGGAAGCAGATCGTAGCCGCGGCCTGATCGAGGCCATCAACCGTTCCACTGCGGTCATCGAGTTCGACATGGATGGCACGATCATCGAGGCGAATACGATATTCCTCGGCGCGACCGGCTATCGCAGCGAAGAGCTGGTCGGACAGCACCACCGGATCCTGTGCCCTCCGGCTTTCGCCGCAAGCACCGGTTACACGGACCTCTGGCGCAAGCTCAATGACGGTCAATTCGTGTCCGGACTGATTGAGCGGGTCACCAAGCAACATGCACCGCTCTGGCTCGAAGCAAGCTACAACCCGATTTTTGACGCACAGGGCAAACCCTGCCGGGTGGTGAAGATGGCCAGTGACGTGACCGCTCGTGTGCTTCGTGCCCAGGCTGAGCGCAAGAGTGCCGAAACCGCCAGTGAAGTTTCACAGGCAGCAGAAGCTCTCTCTGCTCAGGGGGAGATCATCATCCGCGACACGATCAGCCAGATGGATCAACTGTCTTCTCAAATGGGAGCCTCTTCCCTGCAGGTTTCCGGGCTGGGGCAAAAGACCAGTCAGATCACCTCCATCGTCAACACCATCAAGGAAATCGCAGACCAGACGAATCTGCTGGCCCTGAATGCGGCTATCGAAGCCGCGCGTGCTGGAGAGTCCGGCCGTGGATTCGCCGTCGTGGCGGACGAAGTTCGCAAGCTGGCCGAACGGACAACCCTGTCGACAGCAGATATTTCGAGAATGATCGCGGAAATCCAGGACGAAACCATGCTCGTTATCGGCAACATGGATACGAGCCTCAAAGGAGTTGAAAGCGGAGTAAAGATGGTTTCCGAAGCGGGCGACACAATCAAGAAAATCCACGATGACGCAAGCAAGGTCGTCGCAGTGGTTCAGCAGATCAAAAAATCTACTCTGCAATGAGACACAGGATCCTGCGCAAAATGCGCAGCGATCTCTGGCCCGGACAGTTTCACGCGCAAGCCACGCACCGGAGTCCGGGGCGTGGCTTTGTCATTGGCCTGCCTGTCGCATCAATGCCCTGCGGATCTGGCCGTCATGCCACTCAAAGCGCCTGATAAGCGCGACCGTAATAACTGTCGAGGAGGAGCTGGCGTAGTTCGGCAACCAGGGGGAAACGTGGATTGGCCCCGGTACACTGATCATCAAAGGCCTGCTCGGCCAGATGATCAACAGCAGCCAGGAAATCCGTTTCCGGAACGCCTGCGGCCTGAATGGAGAGCGGAATATCCAGTGCCGCCTTGAACTCATCCAGCCAGGCAATCAAACGTGTCACCCGTTCATCATCGCTATGCCCCCCCAACTCCAGATGATTGGCAATGTGGGCGTAGCGACACTTGGCCTGCGGCCGGTCGTACTGACTGAAAGCGGTCTGCTTGGTCGGGATATCCACGGCGTTGTAGCGCACCACATTGCTGATCAGCAAAGCGTTGGCCAACCCATGGGCCAGATGAAACCGGGCTCCCAACTTGTGTGCCATCGAATGACAAACACCCAAAAAGGCATTGGCGAAGGCCATGCCGGCCAGCGTGGCAGCGTTATGCACCTGCTCGCGAGCCTTCTGGTTGCGCGCACCTTCACCGTAGGCAGCCGGCAGATACTCCTTGAGCAGATGTAAAGCCTGCAGGGCCTGGGCATCCGAGAACTCATTGGCCATCACCGACACATAGGCCTCCAGTGCATGCGTAACCGCATCGATGCCACCAAAGGCCGTCAGGCTCTTGGGCAGGTTCATGACCAGATTGGCATCAATGATGGCCATGTGCGGTGTCAGCTCATAATCCGCAATAGGGTATTTGATGCCGGTCTTCTCGTCGGTGACCACAGCAAACGGCGTTACCTCCGAACCTGTGCCCGAGGTAGTCGGCACCGCGACCAGCACAGCCTTGTCACCCATGCGCGGGAACTTGTAGATCCGCTTGCGGATGTCCATGAAACGCAAGGCCAGATCCTCGAAATGCACGTCAGGGTGCTCATACATCACCCACATGATCTTGGCCGCATCCATGGGGGAGCCTCCACCGATCGCGATGATCACATCGGGCTTGAAGGCCTCCAGAATATGCACGCCTCGACGCACAACCTCCAGGGTGGGATCGGCCTGCACTTCATAAAATACTTCCACGGTCATGCCCAGCTGCTTGAGAATGCGGATCGCTTCATCGCAGCAGCCGGTGTTGAACAGATAGGTGTCGGTGACGATCACCGCGCGCTTCCGTCCAGCCAGGTCCTCCAGAGCAAAAGAAAGCGAACCACGACGAAAATAGATGGACCTGGGAAGCTTGTGCCACAGCATGTTCTCGGCTCTCTTGGCAACGGTCTTCTTGTTGATCAGGTGCTTCGGGCCAACGTTCTCGGAGATCGAATTGCCGCCCCACGACCCACAACCCAGCGTCAGCGAGGGCGCGAGCTGGAAATTGTAGAGATCGCCTATCCCTCCCTGAGAAGAAGGAGTATTGATCAGGATGCGGGCCGTCTTCATGCGGTCTCCGAAATGGCGGATGCGCTCGACCTGCTGATCCTGGTCGGTATAGAGCACCGATGTATGACCAATGCCGCCCAGCGCCACCAGGGCTTCCGCCTTGCTCACGGCATCCAGGAAGTCGCGGGCGCGATACATTGCCAATGTGGGTGAAAGCTTCTCGTGAGCAAAAGCTTCCTCCTTCCCCACGGAGCTGACTTCGCCGATCAGCACCTTGGCACTGGATACAATCTTGATACCGGCCATGTCAGCAATTCGGCTGGCGGACTGACCCACGATATCGGCATTCAGATGACCTTCGACGAGAATCACCTTGCGAACAGCCTCCACCTCCTTCTTGCCAAGAAGATGGCCACCAGTCTTGGCAAACCGCTCCTTGACTGCTTCATAGACTGCGTCGACGACAATCACCGATTGCTCGGAGGCGCAGACCACCCCGTTATCGAATGTCTTGGACATCAGGATGGAGGCCACTGCCCGCTTGATATCCGCCGTCTCGTCGATCACCACTGGAGTATTGCCAGCGCCCACACCGATTGCCGGTTTCCCTGATGAGTAGGCTGCGCGCACCATGGCAGGCCCACCGGTGGCGAGGATCAGGTTGATGTCGGGGTGGCACATGAGGAGGTTGGACAACTCGACGCTGGGTTCATCGATCCAGCCAATGATGTCGGCAGGAGCGCCGGCGGCTACGGCGGCTTCGAGCACCAGCCTGGCGGCAGCGCAGGTCGACTGCCTGGCGCGTGGATGTGGACTGAAGATGATGCCGTTGCGGGTCTTCAATGCAATCAGGGATTTGAAGATGGCCGTCGATGTCGGATTGGTCGTGGGCACGATGCCACACAAGATTCCAACCGGCTCAGCAATCGTGATCGTGCCGGAGTTGTCGTCTTCGGAAAGGATGCCGCAGGTGCGTTCATCCTTGTACTTGTTGTAGATGTATTCAGAGGCGAAGTGATTCTTGACCACCTTGTCCTCGAACACGCCCATGCCGGTCTCGATAACGGCCATGCGAGCCAAAGGGATACGAGCATCGGCGGCGGCCAAGGCCGCACAGCGAAAGATGTGATCGACCTGCGCCTGTGTAAAACGGCCAAAGATCTGTTGGGCGGTTTTGACTCTGCTGACTAACTCATTGAGCTCCGTACTGTTCGTGATGGCCATCATGCTTGCTCCCGAAAGAAAAAAACAATCTGGCAATGCGATAGCCCTTGGCCTGACGCGATGAAATTGCCACATTGTTTTCCAGCTTTCCGGAGAGGCGACCTCAATGCTCTTGAGGTCTGCCACTCAATCCGGTTGTCACTCAAACACTGGCGGGTACTGGCCAGGGCAATCGGGCCCGCTTGTGAACAGCCAGTGGCACGACACCGTATTCCGCGTCGGTCACGTTATCCATCATGCTGCAGGCAGCGACCTGGAGCTGACGCTGTTCGATACGATCGCGACGCTGTGCGACCAGACTGGCGCGAGCCACGAGCGGAGCCTCGGACAGCACCTCCAGACCACCTGCCACGAAAACCCGGGCGTCAAGCAGGTCGATGCGGCGCTCCGAGAGCTGTACCCACAACAGATCACCATCTACCAGCGCACCAATGCCGCCACCTTCATAGGCTTCCGGGACCATGTGCCCCACGCAGGCCCCTTTGGTGACGCCGGAATAGCGGCCGTCGGTAATCATGATCGAGGTCTTCTCGACCACGCCGTGGTGGCGCAGGTTCTGGCTCGGGGCGAACATCTCGGGCATGCCGAATGCCTTGGGCCCCTGACCGGCAATCACGAAGGCGAAGGACAGGCTACCTTGCTCAATCATCGCGTGCACACTCTGATCCTCCGGTGCGCCATTGAAACGGCGCAGTGCGGCGAGAAGTTCCGGCGTGAGCGCAGGCAACGCAGCCAGACGCTCGATGAAATTAGTGGCGCGCATTTCCTCGTTGCAGTCGATTTCGTTCTCGTAATAGCGCACGAGGAAGACGCGGCCGTTGAAGCGGTTGTACGACTCGGTCGACATGCCCGCCACCTTCAGCGTGCAGGAAGAGAAGAAGTTGCCGCGCATCACGTCGGTGCCGGAAATGGCACGAATCGGCTGGATGCGAATCACCGATTTTTCCTGCGGCAGCTGTGGTGAAACGGCAGCCGGGATGGCCGCCACACGCTGGCGCCACGTCAGGCCGGCCACGGTCGGTGCGTCCAGATCCATCGGTACGCCCAGATCGGAGAGCACCTTGAACAGGCTGGTCATGCCGTGATGCAGACCCTGTTGCGCCTGCTGGGCCAACACAAACGTATCACGCCCCTCAGTAAGGCTGTGGGCAAACACGTCCGGCACGGCATGTGCATCGCGGACGCGGGCGTAATCAAAGAGCGAGACGTCGAAACCGGCATGACGCATCACGCAAGGCATGTGCAACATCAGGTTGGACGAGCTGCCGGTCGCCCCGTGAATGCGGATCGCGTTGGCATAGTTTTTCTCGAGCAGGTTGCACACCGCGTATTCGGGCTTGTTGAACATGCGGAAGAGCAGGTCGACGTTGTGCTGTACCACATCGGTACTGGCCTCGTCGGTCAGCAGTTCAGCTTCGGCAGGCACGAATCCCAGTGCTGCGACGAGCGTACGCGAGGAATTGCCGGTGCCGTTGAAGGCGCAGATACCGCCCTTGTCGTCGCAAGTGGCGGCGGCCAGTTCGTTGAGGATCTGTTCGGCTTCCGGATGACTGATCAAGCCATATTCTTCGGCACGCATGAGAAGGCCAAGGAAAGCCTCGTCCGACGAACATTGCAGGATGTAGTGACAGTTTTCCTCGATGTCGTCGGCGAGCTGGGAGTCGCCTGCCGCTACCGCTGCATCCTGGATAGCCTGCAGTTTCTGGCGCGTACGCTTCGGGATCGCACCACCCTTCAGCACATGCGCCGGCACGAAGATCGCCCACACAGGAGCGGTGCCCCGCGCGGGCTGGCGCCGGGCCCGGTCAGCCGAGGCAAGCCCGGAAAGGATTCCGGTCGGAGTCTTGTCGCAGCCCGACAACACATAGGCCGCGTGATAGCTGTGTCCTTCGAAATTGATGTTCACAGCCATCGCCGTATGGTTACGCGAGGCCAGCGAATAGCTCTGACCGATATTGCTCTGCGCAGTGCCGTCACAGATCACCGGAATACCGAAGGTAAAAGGCACGCCGCCGTTCTGCCAGATACGCGCAGCGGCTCTCAGGGTGTGCTCGTGATCGAACATGTGTGCCGGGTGATCCGGCGAGCCCTGAATGATCACCACGCGGGGGCGATTGGCGGCCAGACGCGCCACGATTGCATCCAGCGAATAATCCCCCAACCCTGCAAAACCCGCCTCGTTGCAGAGGAAATCATCAGCCCGGCGCAACAGCCCGCGCACCGTGATCGGCTCGTTGGCCAACCCTTGAATACAACTGCGATAGGGGTTGTACGCCTCTTCCATATACAGATCGGCAAACTCGGGATTCACGACAGCAATGTTGTCCATGGTGCTTCCATCCAGCGGTGCAGCAAGAGCGAACGTGCTCAGGAATGCTGCGTTCGAGGTAATTGTAGTACAACAAATCTACAATTGACGTATCATGGAAAACACCTATGGGTGCATAAGTGTTTTTTGTCCTACATTTCAGTCCAAGCCGAACCCGGGCGCAACGTTTTTTCGCTGTCGTGTCGGCATGATCACGAGGAGAGCTGACTTGAAACTATTGATACCGCGCCTTGAAACCGCCGTTGAGTGGTTGATGGCACTGGCACTGGCCGTAATGGTTCTGGCCATCGGCAGCAATGTGGTGCTGCGTTATGTCTTCAACACGGGAATCCCTGCCGCCGAAGAAGTCGCCCGCCTGATGTTCGTGTGGATGATCTTCCTTGGCGCGATCCTGGCTCTGCGCCGGGGCTCGCATCTGGGTATGGAAATCCTCCAGGCCCATCTGCCCGCCGGCCTGCGGCGCAGCTGCGCAATTGTCAGCCACCTGCTGATGCTCTATGCACTGTGGCTCTTCCTTGAAGGCAGTTGGGCGCAGACCGTGATCGGCCTGGACACCTACTCCACCGTACTGGGTTTCCCGACTGCGCTGATGGCCGGCAGCGGCCTGATCTGCGCGCTGGCAATGCTGCCCATGGTCGGCCTCAACCTGTGGCACATCGTGACCCGCCACCCGGCCGCCCGCATCCCTGGCGAGCCACAGGCGCACAAGCAAGCTCCCGTTTCCGAACCCGAAGTCAGCCAATAAAGGACGCCGATCATGACGCTCGTTGTATTTCTCGGCTCCCTGCTCGGCCTGATGCTGCTGGGCATGCCGATAGCTTTCGTGCTGGTGCTCACCGGCGTGGCACTGATGTTCCATCTGGACTTCTTCGATGCCCAGTTGGTCGCCCAGAATCTGCTATCAGGCGCCGACAGCTTTCCGCTGATGGCAGTGCCCTTCTTCATTCTTGCCGGCGAACTCATGAATGCCGGAGGCATCTCTCGGCGGATCATTGATCTGGCCGTCACACTGGTCGGCCACATCAAGGGTGGGCTCGGCTACGTGACCATCGCGGCTTCAGTACTGCTCGCGAGCCTTTCCGGTTCCGCGATTGCCGACACCGCTGCGCTTGCCACCCTGCTGATCCCGATGATGCGTGACCACGGCTATTCGGTGCCACGCTCGGCCGGGCTGATCGCCGCCGGCGGCATCATCGCCCCGATCATTCCGCCATCCATGCCCTTCATCATTTTCGGCGTCACCACCAACACCTCGATCACCAACCTGTTCCTCGCCGGCATCGTGCCTGGCCTGCTGATGGGCCTCGCGCTGATCTTCGTGTGGACCCGCCTGGCAAAGAAAATGGACGTGACCCCCCAGCCCAAATGCAGCTGGAAGGAACGTGGTCAGGCTGTGGTCAAGGGCATCTGGGCACTGATATTGCCGGTAATCATTCTCGGTGGCCTGCGCGGGGGGTTCTTCACCCCGACCGAAGCGGCCGTGGTCGCGGCAGCCTACTCGATGTTCGTGGCGATATTCATCTACCGCGAGGTCAAATTCACCCAGCTGGTCAAACTGCTGGTCGACGCGGCCCGCACCACCAGCACCGTGATGTTCCTGTGTGCCGGCGCACTGGTGTCCTCCTATATGGTGACCCTGGCCGATCTGCCACAGCAGGTCACCGAGTTCCTCGGCCCGCTGATGCATGACCCACGCCTTCTGATGGCGGCGATCATGCTCCTTCTGCTGGCGGTAGGCACGGTGATGGATCTGACCCCGACCATTCTGGTCATGGCTCCGGTGCTGATGCCCATCGCCGTGAAGGCCGGCATTGATCCGACCTACTTCGGCGTGATGTTCGTCCTCGTTGGCACCCTCGGCCTGATCCATCCGCCGGTCTGCACCGTACTGAACGTGGTCTGCGGCATCTCGAAGATCTCGCTTGAGAGTGCGACCAAGGGCATCTGGCCGTTCCTGCTCGCCTACCTCGTGCTGATCGCGCTGTTCGTTGCCTTCCCCGGCATCATCACCGCGCCAGTGACTTGGTTCCGCTGATTAGCCTCGAATGCGTCACCCATCCATTTCCCTTCACTCCTCTTCCCGCCGGGAAGAGGGGCGCTTCAAGAAGCCGCATCCCGGCTTTGCCATCAACGCTGCATCCGCTGGAGGAATCATGAAACGTCTTTTCAAATCCATTGTCATCAGTCTGGCTGTCGCCGGCAGCCTCGCCTCGGCCCATGCTGCCGACTTCAAACCCCGCATCGTCCGCTTCGGCTACGGTCTGGCAGAAGACAGCAATCAGGGCCGGGCCGTGAAATACTTTGCCGACGAAATGACCAGGCTCTCCGGCGGAAAATGGAAGGTCAAGGGCTTCGGCGCAGCCAGTCTGGGCAGCGATCCGCAGATGCAGAACGCACTCATCGGCGGCGCCCAGGAAGTCATGGTCGGCTCCACCGCAACGCTGGTCGGCATCGTCAGCGACTTTGGCGTGTATGACCTGCCCTTCGTGTTTGCCAACGAAAAGGAGGCTGACGCGGTGCTTGACGGCCCCTTCGGCCAGAAGCTGATGGACAAGTTGCAGACCAAGGGCATGGTCGGTCTGGTGTATTGGGAAAATGGTTTCCGCAACCTGACCAACTCCAAGCGCCCGATCAACAAGATGGAAGACATGGCCGGCATCAAGCTGCGCGTGATGCAGAATCCGGTCTACATCGACATGTTCAAGGGCTTCGGGGCAAACGCCGTGCCGCTGGCCTTCTCGGAGCTGTTCACCGCGCTGGAAACCGGTACCGTGGATGGTCAGGAAAACCCGGTCACAACCATCGAGTCTTCCAAGTTCTACGAAGTACAGAAGTACCTCGCCATGACCCGTCACGTCTACAGTCCCTGGATCGTGACCGTCTCCAAGAAATGGTACGACGGCCTCTCCGCCGACGAAAAGAAGGCCCTGCAGCAGGCAGCCGTCGCCTCGCGTGATTTTGAACGCAAGGACAGCCGTGCCGCTTCCACCAAGGCCATGGAAGTGCTCAAGCAAAAGGGCATGCAGATCACCACGCTGAGTGATGCAGAGCTGACCCGCATGCGCGCCACGACCACGACAGCCGTCGACAAGTTCGCCGCTCAGCCTGGCCACGCCGAAGTGGTGAAGGATCTGCAGGCCGAGCTCGCCAAACTGCGCAAGTAAGCCAGATCTGCCATCGGACCGCGCCATGCGGCCCGATGGCACTCCGGTTCCCTGCTAGGATACCGGCTGCCGCAAAAAACCGGGAAAACCGCAGTGAGCACAAAACTGACGAAGACAGAGCGCCTGATCCACGCCTTCGGGCGCGATATCGTGCAGGGAGCACATGCGCCCGGCAGTGCCCTGCCCTCCGAAGCAGACCTGTGCCAGAAGTACGACACCTCGCGCAATGTGATGCGCGAAGTCATCAAGGTACTCGCCACCAAACGCCTGATTGATGCGCAGCGCTATCGCGGTCTGTTCGTGATGCCGCGCACGCAATGGAACTATCTTGATGCGGATGTACTAGAGTGGGCACTGGAGAACGCCGACGACCCGATCCTGATCGCCTCATTGATCGAGGTCCGCAGCCTGATCGAGCCGGCCATTTCGCGCTGGGCCGCCGAGCGGGCCACCGCGCTGGATCTTGTCGCCATCGAGGAAGCGCTGAATGGCATGAAGGCCAACACCACCCGGCGCGAGGCCTTCATGGAAGCCGACATTGCCTTCCACCGTGCGATTGTCGCCGCCACCCACAACTTCGTGATCCAGCAACTGGCCGATGCGATCAGCGCCCTGCAGCGCGCGATCTTTGACCATACCTATCTCGCCGAGCCGGATCACATGGCGCTGACGATCAAGGAACACAGCGATCTGTTCGACATGATCCGCATGAAAAACCCTGTCGTTGCCGAGGAAATGGCTCAAGGCATGATCTCGCGCACGGCCAGCCGCGCGCACATCAAACTCGACAGCGCAGCTTGATCAAGCGCGAGCCGGTTCAAAACTGCTAGGCTTCCGGGCTTCGTTTCTCCTTGCCGGACCTGCCTCATGAATCAAGCGTTCACCACCTTCAGCGACATCGCCCACGGCCGCCGCTCAATTCGCCGTTTCCTGCCCACACCCGTAGCGCGCGAAACCGTTCTTGCCATTCTCGACCTCGCCGCCCGCGCACCCAGCGGCGTGAATACCCAGCCCTGGCATGTACATGTACTGAGTGGCGCCAGCAAGGAAAAACTCAGCGCCGCCATCCTCGCCGAATACGCCAGCGCGACGCCCAGCTTCGAACACAAGGGCGAATACGCCTACTATCCGGAGGCTTGGGGCGAGCCCTATCTGGCACGCCGCCGCCACACCGGAATGGCCCTGTATTCCCTGCTGGGTATCGACAAGAAGGACACCACCCGCATGCGCGAGCAGTGGGCGCGCAATTACACCTTCTTCGATGCACCGGTCGGGTTGATCTTCAGCATCGACAAGGTGCTTGGCCAAGGCAGCCTGATCGACTATGGCGGCTTTCTGCAGACCCTGATGCTGGCAGCCCGTGCGCAGGGTCTGGACACCTGCGTGCAGGCCGCCTTCTGCGAATACCATCCGATCGTGAAAGCTCAACTGGACATTCCGGACACGCAGATGGTGGTCTGTGGCATGTCGCTGGGCTACGCCGATCCGGATGCACCGGAGAACGCCTTGGTACTGCCACGGATTCCGTCGGCTGACTTCACGCGCTTTCACGATTGAGCAGGAAGTACATATGCTCGAAGAGCCGCATCCACATTAGCTTTCCAGACAGGCAGGCCGAAAACCGGCGTCAGGCTTTAATCTGCACGCTAACATCCTGAAGAAGCCCAACACATGCGGGTCTTCAGGCATTGGCACGTACCGATACCGGATAAAAAAAGCCCGGCGCGAAGCCGGGCTTGAACAGGAACAGCCAGGAAACAACACAGTTTGACTCACGCTCAGGGAGAAATCCCGAAGCAGAGAATCGAAACATGTTACCGGAAACATAATACCTTTTTCCAGCATCTGTGCAAGCGGGTGCCTGCTGTTTTTACGCGTATTTCCTGCTGGGTCTGTTACAGCGAAATCGTGGCCCGGACAGCACTGCCCGGGCCACGATCCGGATCGCTCAGGGCTGGGGTTTCCAGCCGATCGTTGCAAACACCTGCTCACGTGACAGATAAGGCGCGGCTTCCTCTGCCGTCATGGTGCGTGCCGCCGGCACGCGCCCGGCCAGACTCAGCGGCGTTCCATCAGGGCGAGTACTGCCAAACTCGCGCCAACCTGCCAGTGCCGTGGCCTTGGCCGGATTGGAGACCGGACTGGTCCACCAGCCTTCGGCAGACACGTGCTTGTCGATCTTGCTGTTCACGTACACCACGTTGTCAAAATAAGCCGGGCTGCCAGCGCTGCGTGCGAGCACAGTGGCGCCATCCGGCACGCCCTCTTCGCGGGTAATACGACTGTTGAGGAAGACATAGCCCTTGTCAGCCGCAGCGGTCACGCGGGCCTGCACAAGGTAGCCACCCTTGGTCGCATCAGTGGAGTCAACCACGGTACGGATCTCGCTATTCTCGAACAGCGCGGCCTTGGAGCTGCCCCAGATGAAGTCCACGTCACCTGCGATCAGGGTGTTGTAGAACCAGCTGTAGGCATTGAGCTGCAGCGTGTCCTGACGGCTGATGAAGTTGGCGTTCTTGGCGATCAGACGCTCTTTTTCACCTGCGAAGTAGATCGTCTCGGCCTGACCGTTCACACCGACTTTCTTCAGGTGAGTGTTCTTCAGGGTCAGACGGTCGAGCACCAGCATGTCGGCGTTACCCACGGCGAACACGGTACGGCCACCGCCGGAAGCGAGCGGCTTGTTCGCACCAATCGAGAGGCCGGTGTTCAGCGACTCGTAGTTCTCGCCCTGGATCACCGTGCCCTCACGGCTCTCGCCCTGAATGGTCACGTTGTCCTTACCGCGCAGGAAGAGAATCTCTTCATAGACGCCCTTCTTCACGCTGATCTTCACCGGCGCTTCCTTCGGCAGCTTCATGGCGTGATCGAGTGCGCCCTGCACGCTGCGGAAGTCGGCCTTGCTGCCGTCGTCATCGACAACGACGCTGCTCAGGCTCGCCTTCGGTGCTTTGCGGGTCGTGAAGCCCCAGCCTGCCTTCTTGCCCAGACCGGCAAAGGGCTTGCCAGCCAGCTTCGCGTCCTTGAGCAGATTGTCGGAGAGCGCCACGTAATAGGCCTTGCCATATTCGAGTTTGCCGGTGTGCGGGCGCACGATGAGCTGCTTGCCGACCACGCGCATCAACTGCTGGTTCACGCCGCGATAGAAACCATCCGGGCTCGGGCCATAAATATTGCTCTCGCCCTTGGGCTTGATCACGTCGACCAGCTTGTCGGTCTTCGCCTCGAAGATGCGCAGCGAGCCGATGCCGGTCAGCACCGGCGCCGCATCGAAGCTCAGCGCCAGCTCACCATCGACGTAGGCACCCTTGATGCCGGCGGCCGGACGGGTGCGCTTGGCAAGCGCGCCGTAGTTCGCCGTCGCGAGCACGAACGCCGGCTCGATGTTGGCCTTGACCGTCTTCTTCAACGCCGGATTGGCGCCACTGGTGAAGGTGATCGTCGCGGAGCCGGCGCCAACGGCGTGCAGCACAACCTTGTCGCCCTTCTGCGCCACGCTCACCACCTTCGGGTCGCTGGAGGCGACGCTGAAGCTGTCCGGCGTGGTGTCGGCCTTGGTCGCCGCAACCGTGATCTCGCGATCCGCGCCACCGACTTCCGAATTCCAGTCGCCAGTCTGATCAAGCGCCATCAGCACGGGCTTGACCTTGGCGTCGCCGACGACGATGTCGTCGATGGCGAACGAGCGGTTGTCGAGCCACAGGCCGAGCTTGCCACGCGCCGCAATGCTGGCATCCTTGAAGGAACCGGCGAAGTCATCATCAATATAAAAGTTCAGGGTGTCGCCCTGCATTTCCAGACGCAGCTTGTACCACTGCTCGTTGACGATGGTGCGCGTAGCAAACTGGCGCGCGCGCAGCCACTTGCCACCATTGGCCTTGTGGAACTCGACCTTGGAACTGGCGCCGTTCTGCACGTTGAGACAGGCCCCGAGCCAGTCATTCACGCTCTGGTAACGACCAAGCAGACAGACGAACTTGTTCGAAGTGTTGTTGTTGATCGGCTTGATGCGCGCTTCAACAAAGTAATCCGCCGTCTTCACGCTGGCGAAAGCTTCATCCTTGAGCGCAGCCACCACACCTTTGCTCTTGCCGGCGTCGTACTGCAGGTAGCTGTTCGCCCCCTCTTTCTTGATCCCGGCCACGCCATCCGCCACGCCGATGGTTGCAGCGCCACCGGCGGGCAGCAGATCCCAGCGTGCCAGCGAGCCGCTCTCGAAGTTCTCGCAGAACCAGATCCCCGGCGCACAGCTGGCAGCAGGCGGCATGGCCGCCTGCGGTGCCGCCGCTTCCGGGGCTGTCGCCTTGTTGCCGCCACAGGCGGCGAGCACACCGCCTGCCGCCAGAATGGCGGCAAGCATGCTCTTGCGCATCACGCTCATATTCTCTCCCTCGATTGGATCCGGCAGGCCGGAACAGGTGATCGATCAGTGCCGGCAGAACACCGACATTGCGAAACCGCACGATGTTACCGCAACCACCCTTCATGAGCTTTGTGATTTTCCCCGCTCAGCACATACAAAAAAGGGATGGCAGCAGCCATCCCTTTTCAAACCTGAAACACCCTGCAATGCCAAAAGAATTGATGAAACGACAATTTCAAATAATTTGCTTCAGGCCAGACCTGCAGCCCCGTCGTGCAGCAGGGGCTTTCAAGGGCCTTCAGTCCATTCCCGGCGGCTATCCACCATGCCGCGCCTGCCGCTGCGCCAGTGCTGACGCACCACGACGCGCTGGTGCCCCCCGCTCCGCGAGCAAGCCTTGCAGACATGCCGGGTTGGAGCGCGCGCCACTGGCTAGATAATCAGCGAGCAATAGCTGACGCGTGGCATCAGCCTCGTGCCCACACTCGACCGTAAAATAGTCGAACAGCGCATCGAGCAGCATCTCCGGCGTCAGGCCGGTGGTTTTGCCACTGCGCTGCCACAGCCAGTCGGAGAAAGCCCAGAACGCGGCAAAGGCCGATTCGCCCTGCATCAGCCACTGCATTGCCTGCTGGAAGCGGCCGGAGTTGGCGAGCATGTCCCAGTAACGCGCCAGACGCTTGAAGCGCAGCATCGTCGCCGCATCCACCGCATCGGTCTGCGTCACGATGTAAGGCGCCGCCGCCTCATACACCATGCCGAAGGCCGCGCTGTGGCGGGCTATCGGCGTGCCCGGCAGGCGCTTGAGAATGCCCAGCTGGATTTCGTGCGGGCCGAGCGCGTACAGACGGTCAAAGCCCTCGGCAAAGCTCTCCAGCGTCTCGCCGGGCAGGCCGAAGATCAGGTCAGTGTGCAGGTGAGCGTGGCTCTCATTCGCCAGCCAGTGCAGATTGGCCTCGGACCTGGCGTTGTCCTGACGCCGTGAGATGGTTTGCTGCACGACCGGATTGAAGCTCTGGATGCCGACCTCGAACTGCAGCACGCCGGGCGGAAAGCGCGCGATCATTTCTTTCAAGCGATCAGGCAGATGGTCCGGCACCACTTCAAAGTGCAGGAACAGCGCCTCACTAGCCTCACCCGTCAGGCGCTCGAGGAAGAACTGCAGCACGCGCAGCGAGGCATCGATCTTCAGGTTGAAGGTGCGATCGACGAACTTGAAATTGCGCGCGCCGCGCCGGTACAGCCCATCCATCGCGGCAAGGAAGGCATCCAGATCGAAGGCCCAGGCGGTCTTGTCGAGCGAGCTGAGGCAGAATTCGCACTTGAAGGGGCAGCCGCGCGAAGCCTCCACATACAGCAGGCGATGCGCCAGATCAGCGTCGCTGTACTCCGCGTAGGGCATCACGATGTCATCGAGCGGCGGCTGTTCGCCGGTGATGACCTTCATCAGCGGCCGCGGGCCATGGATGATCGCGCGACACAAACGCGGAAAACTCACATCGCCCCAGCCGGTGATCAGGTGATCGGCCAGCTGCACGATGGGCCGGCCTTCCCATTCGTGGCTCACTTCCGGCCCGCCCAGCACGATTTTCAGCCCGGGCCGCGCCACCTTGAGCAGGCGCACCAGTTCGGTGGTCTGCGCGATATTCCAGATGTAAACGCCAAAGCCGATGACCTGCGGCCCTTCGCCCTCCCCCAGCTCCGCCAGCAACGCGTCGGCGACTTCCTGCGGCGGGCGGGCGATGGTGAATTCGCGCAGCACGGTCTGTGCGCGCAGATCCTCGCCACCATGCCGCGCCATGTTCGCCAGCAGATAGCGCAGGCCCAGCGAAGCATGGATGTATTTGGCGTTGAGCGTGCACAGGATGATGCGCGGCGCTGAGGGAGAAATAGTCGGGGCGTTCGGCATGGGCGTCATTATCCCTTCAGCACCCTTGGATTGTCCGGCCCCGAAGACCCGCGTCAGCCCTGCAGCGCAAAGCGCTCGCGCAGGCGTTCGATCATCTCCGCCTCGCCGCGCACGCGGAAGGTCGCGCCGTCCTCGCTGGCGCTCTCCGCCAGCACTTCGCAGTGCTCGAAGATCTCGCTGCGGAACTGCTGGGCACTCCAGCCGAGGAACAGCTCGGCCTCGACCAGATCGCGCTGGAAGAAGCCAACGATGATCTTGTGCAAACGCGCCACGTCCGCCGGGTTGCGCGCGCTCATCACAACGCAATCCGGGTACTGCGCGCGCAGCATGGCGGTGCACTCGGCCTGCGCCGTCTCGTCGCCCACAAAGTCGATCTTGTTGAAGACACGGATGCGCGGCACGTTGTCGGCCTCGATCTCAGCCAGCACGTGGTCCGTGACTTCCAGCTGACGCAGCCAGCCCGGATCGCTGGCGTCGATCACATGCAGCAGCAGCTCGGCGTCCAGTGCCTCGTCCAGCGTCGATTTGAACGAAGCCACCAGCCCGTGCGGCAGGTTCTTGATGAAGCCCACCGTGTCGCTGACCAGTACACGCGGCACGCTCTCCGGATAGAGCGTGCGCACCGTCGTATCCAGGGTCGCGAAAAGCTTGTTGGCGACCAGCACTTCGCTGCCGGTCAGCGCGCGCATCAGCGTCGACTTGCCGGCATTGGTGTAGCCAACCAGCGCCACGCCGGCGAGCCCCTGACGTTCCTGGCGACGCGCGCGTTGCGTCTTGCGCTCGGCTTCCATCGCGACGATTTCCAATTGCAGCTCGGCGATGCGGTCGCGGATCTTGCGGCGATCCAGCTCGGTATGCGATTCACCGGCGCCACGCCCGCCCACGCCGCTGCGCTGACGCCCCTGCGGGCCGGCCAGTTTGGCCGCCTCGCGCAGGCGCGGCGCCATGTAGCCGAGGCGTGCGATCTCGACCTGCGCCTTGGCGGCGCGCGAACGCGCGTTGCGATGGAAAATTTCGAGGATGACCATGGTGCGGTCCATCACCGGCGCACCCACTTCGAGCTCCAGATTGCGCGCCTGTGAGGGCGAAATCTCGTGATCGACCAGCACCGCGTCGATCTCGCCAAACTCGGGTTCGGCATACACCGGCGAGCCATCCAGCTCGTCGAAACCGGCCTGGCCGTTGATGTATTCAGCGATCTCCTGACGCTTGCCAATCCCCAGATAGCCTGTTCGATCAAAGCCCGTGCGCTTCTGCACGAAGGTATTCACCACCACGTAGCCCAGGGTCTTGGCAAGTTCGCGCAGCTCCATCAGCGAAGCCTCGAACTCCACATCACTCACGGTGGGCAACTGCACGGCCGCGACGACTGCGCGCAGCGGCTTGTCTTTCACTTCTTCTTGCATTCAGGGATGGCTTCTACGAATTGGGCGAAGGCGGATGGTACACGGCTCTGCGCGGAAAACCCGATAAATCCCCTGATGCCTGAAAAGCCGCATCCAGCAGACTTCTTCAGGCATCACCGTTGAAAACGTCGGCCAATCAATGCTCTTCAGGCATACCAGCTGAAGAGGCCCGCCAGAAGCGGCTCTTCAGCCTGTTGCCGGGCGGGATCTTCAACATAGCGAGCTCAGATACGCGGCAAAGCCCTCCAGCGCGCCTTGCCAGCTCGTATCAAAGCCCATCACCATCGCCGCCTCGCGTGCCTGAGCCGAGCTGAAGCGGGCGTGAATCGTCAGTCGCGTCTGCGCGCCCTGCCCGGCAAAATGCACGCTCACCCGGCCACGCGGCGGCAAGCCGCTGCCGCAAGCGTGGCACTCTTCACCCAGCCCCTGGAACACAAGCCTCTCGGGCACCACGATTTCTTCGTAGATGCCCTGACACGGGAAGTCCTCGCCCTGCGGGCTCTGCATGGAGAGAAAGAAGCGCCCGCCCACGCGCAAGTCGATCTCGCAGCCGGTCGAGATGAAGCCCGGCGGCAGCCACCAGCGGGCCACGTGCGCAGGCTCGGTCCAGCAGCGGAACACCAGTTCGCGCGGAGCATCCAGCACGCGCGTGATGACGGCATCGCAAAGACTGTCTGCCGACGCCTGTGGCAAAGGCATGTTCATCGTCAGGCCTTCGACAGTTCGTAGTTCACCATCCACAGGATGCCGAACTTGTCCGCGCACATGCCGAACAGCGCGCCCCAGAACATCGGCTGGAACGGCATCTGCACCTGCCCGCCGGCAGACAGCGCGGCGAACAGGCGACGCGCCTCGGCCTCGCTGTCCGGGTGCAGGGACAGCGACACATTGGTTCCCATGGTTACGGCCGGGCACATGGGTGGAATGGCATCGCTCGCCATCAGCATGTTCGCGCCGATGGGCAGGGAAATGTGCAGGATCTTGTCGCCCATCTCCGGCGGCAGCGGCCCGCTATCGGGGCAACCGGGGCCATCCTTGTAGCGCTGCAGCATGAAGAATTCGCCACCGAAAACGGACTTGTAGAAATTGAAGGCTTCCTCGGCATTGCCGGGAAAGTTCAGATAGGTATTCAGCTTGGTCATGATCTTTTCTCTCTGTATGGGTGTTGAAGGCAGTGGGCGCTTACTTTGAGCGACCATCGAAATGATTGACGGGCAAAGCATCGGTATCGACCCCTTCCAGGCAACGGATGTTGATGGCAGCCATCGCTGCGCCACCGGGCGCCACGCCTTCGCCAAACGGATGAATGCCGCAGGTCTTGCAGAAGCGGTGCTTGATGACGTGCTTGTTGAAGGTGTAAGTACTCAACGCATCTTCCGGCGTCAGCACGTGCAGGTTCGCGCGCGGCACGAACCACATCAGCGCCGCCTTGCGCGTGCAGATCGAGCAATTGCAGGCCATCGCCCCGGTCAGCTCGCCTTCCACCTCGAATTTCACTGCCCCGCAGTGACAGCTCCCTGTGTATTTCATGTCGCACTCCTGTTGCCTGGTTTCAGCCCTGGATATCGGGCTCTACAAGATTCGCCAGCTGCGCCAGCGATTCCTGCCAGCCCAGGTAACACATCTCGACCGGGATCGCCTCGGGAATCCCCTCCTGCACGATCTGCAGCTCGGTGCCGCAGGCCACCTGCTTCAGGGTCACCGTCACCAGCATCGCGCCGGGCAGGTTCGGATCGTCAAATCTGTCGGTGTAGCGCAGCAACTCACCGGGCCGCAGCTCCAGATATTCGCCGCCAAAAGAATGTGTCTGCCCGGTCGTGAAGTTCTCGAAGGACATCCTGAAACCACCGCCGACACGCGCATCCATGTGGGCCACCTTGCAGACAAAGCCGTAGGGTGGAATCCACTTGGCGAGGGCCTCTGCGTGCACAAAGGCGCGATAGATCTTCTCCGGGCTGCAACGCAGCACGCGGTGAAGCTGAACAGTTCCGGTTGGCATGTTTTCTCTCTCTATTCGGATTGGGTTAGATTGGGTTGATAGCGCAAACGTGCCGCCGTTCTATGCCGGCTGGCGCGATGCGCGTGAAAGGTAATCCGCCAGACGCCCCAAGGTCTGCTTGCCGCCTTCAATGGCACCGAACTCGCGCACCACCAGCTCGCGCGCCTGTGCCGAATCAAAGACCATGCAGATGGTCAGGCGTGTCTGCGTGTTGCCAAGATCCTCGAAAGTCCAGGTGGCGACGAAGTTCACCGCAGGCCCATCCTCCCGGACTCCTTCATGAGCGTAGACGATTCGTTCGGGCGCAACGACCTCTCTGAAAACGCTGTTATTCGGATAGTTCGTGCCATCCGGCCCGTGCAGGGTGTGGTCCCACACACCGCCGACACGCACATCCATTTTCCTGATCGTCATCGTAAAGCCGTTCGGCCCCCACCAGTGCCCGACCTGCTGCGGGTCCGTCATCGCGGCCCACACCAGTTCGCGCGGTGCTTCCAGCACCCGCTCGATGCGGATTTCGTTCGGCGCTCCGGTCAGCTCCCTGCTCTCTGTCGTATTCATGCTCACAGCTCCCTCAAGTTCCGGCATGTCGCCGATCTGCATCACGTTCTTGTCTGTCCAGCCTGCAAATCCCGCAAATAATCTTCCAGCCGGTCCAGGCGCTGCTCCCAGAATTGCCGGTACTGCTCGATCCAGCCCGCCGCCTCCTGCAAGGGTTTGGCCTCCAGCTTGCACGGTCGCCACTGCGCCTGCCGTCCCTGCGAAACCAGCCCGGCGCGCTGCAGTACCTTCAGATGCTTGGTCACCGCCGGCAGGCTCATCGCAAACGGCTCGGCCAGCGCCGAAACGCTGCTCTCGCCCAGCGCCAGCCGGGCCAGGATGGCGCGGCGCGTCGGGTCTGCCAAAGCAGCAAAGGTGGCACTCAGTTCATCACGCGGCATGATCACGGAAAGATTATTTAACCAGTTGGTAAATTAGTCTGCGTGACAAGGCCTGTCAACCCGGTCAGCGCATGGGGAAAAGCCCTTCTTCGGGCAAGGCCTGCCTCACTATTGCAGACGCGCACGGCCCGGCAACCCGGAGCACCGCATGGGATGGGCCTCTGCAGACAGGCAGGCTGAAGAAGTCCGCCAGCAGCGGCTTTTCAGAACGGACGCGCCGCGATCCTTGCCAGAAGAGGGTCTTCAGACAGCCTCCACCTGGCAATCGTCAGCGCCAGAGCGGAATTCCGGACGGGATCATCCATGGAATCCAGCCAGCACCCCGGGAACGAACACAAGCAATTGGTTTGAAAGGAAATTTCGGTGAATTCGTCAATTATTAAAACAATCGAATCAACTTGCCGAATGCCCATTTCTGGCAGGAGAATGCGCGGTGCAAGCCTCTTGCACACACAAGAACAGACCCATTCACTGGAGACAAACCATGTACAGCAAGCTTCTTCTGAGCCTGTGCCTCGCCACGGCGCTCACTTCGGCTTCGGCCACCACCACGATTTCCGGCACCAAGGATTACGGCGGCGCCACCGTCGGCACCTCCTGCGACGGACAATCCGAATCCCAACAGCCGGTGTTCGTCCTGCAGGACGGCGCCAGCCTCAAGAACGTGCACCTCAAGAAAGGCGCTGCGGCCGACGGCGTGCATTGTCTGGGCAACTGCACGCTGACCAATGTCGTCTGGGACGGCGTCTGCGAAGATGCCGCCACCATGAAGGGCGGCTCGGGCAAGGTCATGAACGTCGTCGGCGGTTCGGCCACAAAAGCCGATGACAAGGTCTTCCAGCACAACGGCAAAGGCAGCACCATCAAGCTGAGCGACTTCCAGACCTACGACCGCATCCAGCGTCTGTGGGCGTCGTGCGGTGACTGCTCGAGCAACGGCGGTCCGCGCTATCTGGTGGCAACCGGCGTGACCATCAATGGCCCGGTCGTGAAGCCGGATGGCGTGACCGCCGGCTATGTGTTGCGCCTGAACCAGAACTACGGCGACAAAGCCACCGTGCGCAGCATGAAGATCAAGGGCTACAAGCTTGGCTCGCCCAAGGTCTGCGTGCAGGCCATCGGCGTGCAGCCCGGCGAAAAGCAGGTCAACAAGGGCGAATTCTGGAACACCGCCTACTGCGACATTTCCAAGACTGACGTCAAGGCATTCTGATCCGGCCCGATCGGCAAGCATGCAAAAGCCCGCGAACTCGCGGGCTTTTTTGTCTGAAACCATGCGGACTTTCCTGCAGACGATCCCCCGTTCAATCCAGCATCTCACGGATCATCGGCAAGGCGTGCTCGGCTGCCCGCACCCCCTCGGCAATCGACACCGCACTACGGTGAAAATCGGTAATGGCAATGTCCGACAGGCGCGGACGAATCAGCACATCCGCCGGCTCGCCGGCCAGCCGGCTCTGGGTGATGCGCACCTGCATGATGTTCAGGCTGGTGGCCAGCACTTCCAGCATCGACGGTGCGGCAGGCGCAGCCCCGGCCGCATCCGCCGCCGGCCTGGCAGGGCGGAAGCGCGACAGGAAACTATCGACGAGGCCATTCCCCGCCGGCACCGCCTCGGCCTGTGAAGCATTCGGCACGCGATAGCGGCGCCCGACCAGATCCCAGTTCAGATCCACGGCGATCACGATATCCGCACCCATCGCCCGGCACAGCGATACCGGCACCGGATTCACCAACCCGCCATCCACCAGCAGCCGCCCATCACACAGCGAGGGAGTGAAGATTCCCGGCAAGGCTATCGAAGCCCGCACCGAATCCACCACCGACCCCTCCCGCAACCAGATCTCGCGGCCGCTACTCAGATCGGTAGCCACGCAACCGAATGCCTTCGGCAGCAGCTCGATTCCCTGATCATCAAAGCGCGAGCGGAAGAATTCCACCAGTTTGCCGCCTGCCATCAGGCCGCCGCCCATTTTCAGATCGAGAAACCCCACCACACCCTGCCAGCTCAGCTGACTGACCCAGCTCTCGAAGCGCTCCATCTCGCCCGCCGCATACGCGGCCCCGACCATGGCGCCGATCGAAGTGCCACACACGATGTCGGGCCGGATGC
Source organism: Uliginosibacterium sp. 31-16 (assembly GCF_030730865.1). Lineage (GTDB taxonomy): Bacteria > Pseudomonadota > Gammaproteobacteria > Burkholderiales > Rhodocyclaceae > Uliginosibacterium. The sequence goes on from NZ_JAVALZ010000002.1 coordinate 455,856, forward strand.
CCGCCTGCTCCAGCACGCGGATCACTCCGATATGCGACCAGCCCCGCGCGGAGCCGCTCCCCAGGGCAAGACCGATGCGCGGACGATGTGGTTTCAAGGCAGCACTCCTGTTCTGGCGGGCGTCAGGTTGAGAGTACCGACAATACCACCGGATGTACTGACGCAACACATGCACCGCCCGACACCTGCCCTGTGACCCGCACCGGGCGGGCATCTTCAGGCAGCCAAGGCGAACAAGCCCGCCGGACGCAGGTCTTCAGGCATGCACGTCTGAAAAGCAGGCTGGATGCACGCAGACGCAGGGCATGCCATGAAAAAAGCCCGCCGGGTGGCGGGCTTTTTGGATTTGCAACAGGCTGCGCGACTCGCGCAGCCATCATGCGGCCATCAGTTCATTGCCGGATTCCAGTTTCTGTTGAATACCTGCGTGCGCACGCTCTTGCGAGGTGTAACTCCATTCACGACATTGTTCGGTGCAACGAGCGTGCTGAGAGTCGTGGACGTCACGATCAGGTTTTTAGCACCTGCAAAGAACAGCGTTTTGCCGTCCGGGCTGATCGCCGCATGAACCACCACAGTCTCGCAGGAAGAATCCGTGCATCCCGGGTAGGCTGTCAGGGTCTTGTAGCCAACAACCGGCAGGTTGGTCTGGCCCCCGGCTGCCACGCTCGAATCGAAGGCATAGACGCGCGGCAGCGCACTGGTGTTGTCCGGATAGGCGAGGATATACGCACGGGAGCCATCAGGGGCCATCGCTCCAGCCATCGCGTAGTAGCCGCTGTCGGGCAGTACCACATTACCCACCAGAGCAAAGGAAGCATCGCGCACCTCGCGCTGGTCGAGCATCATGCGACGACCATCATCAGACAGACTCGTCCTGATGGAGTAATCCACACCCGCCGGGTTCGACTTGAGAAGCGGATTCGTCGCATCCAGATACAGCAGCTTCGGCAGCGGAGAAATGCTCGCACTTTGCGTGACGACCATGCGTTCGCCATCGCGCGACGTCGCCATCCATGGGCCACCGTAGAAACTGGTCATCAGATCACTTTGTACCGGGCGTGGCTGCATGGTGCGGGTACGGTGATCAAAATAGGCCAGTTGGTTCCACCCCGAACTGGTCATCAGCCACGACCAGCCATTATTGGTCGTCGCAATCCCTGTGCTGACATAGGTAAAGTTACGGGCGAAACCATCAGCGTGGGTCAGCGAGAAAGTGCTGGCAAGGCTGTCCGGATCAAGCAGGCGCAGCGTACCGGGCGTGGCAGTGACCATCAGGCTGTTGCCATCAGGGCTCAGGCCGGCATCCAGCACCGAAGCTACTGCAGCAGAATCAGAAACCCAGGCACTGCCGTTGAAGCGGAAACGATTAATCGCGTTATCGGTGACATTGACGGCATAGACGGACTGACGCTCGGCGTCATAGACCATGGCGCGCTTGACACCAGTGGACGGCACAACGGCTTCAGAAAAATCAACCGGAGCCAGGCTGCGCAGCTTGGCTGACACGGCCTGGGTGCCGAGTGCATTGGGCACTTCAACAACATGGTTGCCTGCTGCGGACGGCGTGACCTTGAACGTAAGGTGCGCGTCATCAACCAGCGTGATCTGGGTCGGCGTGAGGCTGCCCACTTTTGTCCGCGCGGCCAGATCAGCAATGCCGGAGAAACCACGACCATAGACGTGGACCAGGGTTTCCTTCCCTGAGACCACGGAATACGGACCGAGGTAGTACACCTCAGGCAGAGCCTTGCTGACCTTGACCGTAAAACTCACCGGCGACATGTTCGCCAATGCGGGAGTGACGGTAACCGTGGCGGTCTTGCTGGAAAAATTGTCCCAGGCCGTCACGTCACTGCTGCTGACCGAATACTCAATGTTGCTGCCAGTGGCGCCGGCCGCACGCGTGAGGCTCAACCAGGACTGGTTCGAGCTGGCCGTCCAGGTAGTCGCAACGCCATTGGACTGCACGGGAACGCTGCCAAGCAGTGCTGACGCTACGGTATCGGCCTTCACATTGATATCAACAGCCGCCGGCTGGGCCAGACCGCTGCCGACCGTCAACACGACAGGCACGCTGACAGCAGTGCCGGGCGCAACGGGCGTGAAGGTAATTGTCGCTGAATAGGTGCCTTTGCTCAGTTGCGCCGCATTCGCCACCACATTGGCGCCGCTTGCGGTACGCGTAACGCTGAGCCAGGCGCTGCCGGAGGTGTATGCGGTACTGATCGTCACATCGCTTGAGCTATTCCAGCTGGGCAGCGTGACGGCGAGACTGCTGGGCGCCGAGGTCGCGCCCTCGACGAGGCCGAAGCTCAGCGAGGACGGTGTCACAGCGAGGTCCTGTTCGCCGCCGACAGGTGCCGAAACGACGTAGCTAACCGGCACAACAGTGCTCTTGCTGCCTGCACTGATGCGGACCGAGCCCGAATAGCTGCCTGAACGCCACGCTTTGGTCTTGATGGTGACAGACGTAGCTGTTTGCGTCCCGATCTCGAGCCAGTCGCCGCTGACCGCCGTTGCCGTAAATGCGGAGCTGCCGCTCGGCAGGGTAACGTCAAGCTGGCCACTGCCAGTCTGGCCACTCACCGCATTGATCGTCAGCGGCGAAGGTGTCACCTTCATGCCCGCCTTGACGGTTACCGTGTAGTTCACCGTAAGGGGTGTGCCACCGATCAGGTTGTTGCAGTAGTAGTCACTGCACGCCAGAAGCTGAACCTTGCCGGTATAAGTGCCGGCCGCGAGCCCGCTCATCGCCGAGAGAGTGAAAACCCCCTGAGTTTGAGAAACCTGTGAGAACGGGATGCTGTTCGAAATCCCCTGCCCGTCAACAACCGCTCCGACGTAAAGGGTGCCTGCATAGGTACCATGCGCCGTAACGGTCACGGACGTAGAGGCGCCGTAAATATCGCCTTCTTCATAGCTCAGCGCGATGCTGCTCTTGTCGGCAGTAAAACTGAAACCGCTGTCACCGCCCCCACCTCCGCCACCACCACCGCCTCCGCCACCTCCGCCACCACATGCAACCAGCAGCGCACTCAAGGCCAGACAGACCCCAAGGCCAAGCATTCTCCTGAAATTCACGATAACCCCCGGTTAATTTGTTTTTTGCCAGACAAAGCGCCGCGCTGGCGCTTCAAAATCAACAAAGCCGCAAATTCTTACAGAAATTAACTCAAATTAATCCTTCTTTAACAAAGAAACCGCTCGTTTTGTTGCATCAAGGCATCACTCCACGGCTTTTTCATCGTTCTCGTGAAAGGAAGGCAATCCCCGGCCTTCCACATCCCTCCTCCGTCTCCGGTTCCATGTTGCGGCCATTGCCCAGCAGCACAGTCCGCCCAGACTCCCTGCCAGATGGGTCAGTGGCACACTGGGCCAAGCCGTGCTGACAACGAGTGACTGCCCTGCCACGATTTCGGCGACCAGCTTCACGCCGAGCACCAGTGCGGCGAGCGGAAAAACCGGATGCCGATGCGCTTTCCACAGACCTGCCAGCGCCACCACGAACAAGGTGTTGAGCAGGCCGGACAGACCACAGTAAAACTCCAGCCCCGGCATGGCCCACCACAGGCACACATCCACCGCCACGACACCCACCAGCGCCGCCAGCAGCATCCGCCTGCGTCCCTGCGCCTCCATCAGCCAGCCGATGATCGCCAATGCACCGATATCCCACAGTGCGTGACCCGCATCGCTGTGCACCAGATGACCGGTGAGCAGGCGCCAGACTTCACCGGAGGCGATGGCTGCTCGGTCGAAGACCAGCGCTGCGGGGGCCGGGCCAAAGCCTGCCCACAGCAGGATGGCCAGAGCCACCGCGAGTCCGGTGAGCCACGGCAGCTCCACGCTGCCATGGCTGCTACGGATTTGCGTCAGTGCGCTCATGCCGCCCGACGCAGGCGCAAGGTGGTGAGGAGCAGGCTGAGCAGCGCCAGCACGCTCCAGCCATCCAGCGCGCCACCACCGCTGCTGTGGCTCGCACGGCTGCCACTGCTCATCGGCTTCTGTGTATCCACCCGATGCGCGACCGGCGCGGTCTGGGCGCGTTGCTGGCGAGCAGCCTCTTCGATGCCGACCCGCGCCTGATTGCGGCGCTCGATCTTGTTAGCCGCGAACTGGTCTTCGCGCAGCACCAGCATCGAGGTGTAATCGCTGACCAGCGAATATTCCAGCGCGATATCCGTGGCAGCGCGCTTGAGGTCAGCCTTCTCGCCGAAGTCAGCCATGTCGGATTGCAACTCCTCAATCGTCGCGTAGGCCCATAGTCGCTCCAGCTCCGGGTTGGCTGTCGTCTTCGCCGGGAAGGCGAATTCGGTGCGGTAGGTCTTCGGCTGGCCCGAGATGCGGCCCGTCAGCTCCACCTTGGCCAGACCATCGCCCCAGTAGTGGCCGACCAGCACCAGTTGCTGCCCACGATACAGGCTGCCGATTTCCTTCGGCGTCAGGTCGGCGGTTTTCACGCCATTGATTTTCACCTGCACACCATGCAGCGCCTGGTGGCTGACCTTGCTCACTGCGGTAAGCAACTGACCAACAATGTCGTCACTGTTGGAAATGCTGATCGCAAAACCATTGGAGGCGCGCGTCAGTGCTTCAAGCAGCGGGCGGTTGGCGCTGTTGCCCATGATCATGGTGAACAAGCGAATGTCCTTCTGTTTGACCAGTTCGATGAACTTGCGCTGCGCGGTTTCGCCCACATTGGCGACACCATCGGTCACCAGCACGATGGAGCTGGTGCGGTCCGCCTCGATGGAATCCAGCCCCTGTTGCACACCGGCATACAGATTGGTGCCATTGCTCGGCTTGATGGCAGCCACTTCGGCGCTATAGCGCTGAACCATGTCCGGCGTGGCATTGACGTAACCCTTGGTCAGTTCGGTCGAGCGATCATTGAACAGGATGATGCGGAAACGGTCATTCGGGCGCAGCTTGGCCATGGCGCGCTGCACGCCGTTCGCCAGCGTGGCGTATTTTCCCGTCATGGAGCCGGACATATCCAGCACGAAGATCCAGTCGCTGCCTTCGGTGATCGGTTTCAGGTCATCACCCGGCGTCACGGTCAGCATGAAAGTACCGCGCTTGCTCGCATCCGGCTTGTAGGTCACCAGATCCACGCTGCCCGGCAGGCCGGCCTTGTGACGCCAGTACACCACCAGATCCTTGTCCAGCGTGAAAGCCGCGCCATTCGAGGCTGTCGGGTTGAAGGCCGGGGCAGACTGCTTGCCGCCTTCATTGGCAGCAGGGCCTGCCGCGCCCTGGCTGGCGAGACTCACCTTCCACTCGCCCGGGCCAACTTGCGTCACCTGAGCCTGGCTCTGGTTTGGCAAGCGAATGCCATCCACCGGGTAGCTGGATTTCAGGTGCAGATCAAAGCTGAAGCTGCCACTGACCTTGGGGTTGGCCGTCCAGAACGCCAGCTTCTCTTCATCAACCCCGCCCTCTTCCAGCGGATACACATAGCGACCAATGCCGGTGTCGACCGCAGCGGTCTGGAAATACACCAGGCGGATGCGCGTGTCCTTGCCTGCGCGCACTGGCGAGACGCTGATATCAAAGGTCTTGTAGCTGTCCTTCTCGGTCAGGCCGGCATCACGCCCGGCCTTCTTCTCCTGCTCATAGAGCTGGCGTGCTGCCTGTTTCTCCAGCACCTCGCCGGTCACCGGCTTGCCGTCGATCCACATCGTGAATTCGCCAACGGCGCCATGCGCGGGCACCGGGAAGGAATAGACCGCTTCGAGATCCTTGTCGTGCGGATTGTGGAACACCTGCTCCACCGTGGTCACCGCGTAGCCATCCTCGATCACCACCTTCACATGCTGCTCGCGCAGATCAAGCGACGGCAGACTGCCGTCACTCGGTGTGAGCAAGCCCGCGGCTTGCGCCACCGCGCCAGCCAGCAGGCCGATCAGCATGAGGGCCAGCCGCGCCAGATAACTCGGACTCTTCCGGAATGCGTTCATTTTGTGCCTCACAAATAAACAACGTTCAATTAATGCTGCAAAAAAACCTGTTCCCGTATTCGGCAGCATCTAGATGCTCTGCCTGAACAACAATTGAACAGCGTTTAGTTGCCTTTGTAACACACAAATAAACAACGTTCAATAATCGGTTAAACTTTCTGGAAACCGGTATTGGAGACCGTCATGGCCAGACGCAACGATCACAGCAGGGAAGAAATCCGCAGCATGGCGCTGGACGCCGCCGAGAAAATCGTCGCCGAGGAAGGCTTCAAGGGCCTCTCGGCGCGCAAGCTGGCAGCCGCGATCAACTACACCGTCGGCACGCTCTACCTTGTGTTCGCGAACCTTGATGACATCGTTCAACAGGTCAATGAACGCACGCTGGATGCCTTGTACGACTGGCTGCGCGCGCATGCGAAAGACGCCGTCACGCCGGAAGAGGCATTGCTGGCCCTGGCCAATGCTTATATCGCCTATGCAGAAACCCGCTCAGCCCGCTGGAACATGTTGTTCGAGTACGTGGCGGACAACGGCAGCACCCTGCCTCCGGGCTACCTGGTGAAAGCAGAGAAGGTCTTCGGCCTGGTCGAGGCCTCACTCACGCCGCTGGCCGGACAGAATTCCATCAGCGAAGTCCAGCAGGCAGCACGCGTCCTGTGGGCTGGCGTACACGGCATCTGTCTGCTGAAGATCCGCCAGCGCATGGACCTGGCCGGCGAGCAAAACGCAGAAGCGATGGCGCACATGCTGGTTGAAAACTTCCTGCGTGGATTCAGGCACGGCACACAGGCCTGAGCACTGACCAGCCGCAGACCCGCACGGCACGGACCTCTGCAGGCAGAACCCGGCCAAACCCTTGTCACGCGGGCTTCTTCAGCCCATCCCCTGGCAAATAGCCGCCGTGCGCCTCAATGCACGCAGCGCTCCAGCGCCGTCACATTCACGCGCGCAGCGGACCCTGCATCTTCCGCCACCGGCGGACAGCGGCTGGCCTCCTCGAAGATCCAGGCGCGGAAGCGCTGGGCCAACGGCGTCAGCGCCACGCCGGCCGGGCTCACGAACCAGTAGGCGCGCGTGTTCGGCAAGGTCTGCGGAAAGACCTGCACGAGACGCCCGGCATCCAGTTCCTGCTGGCACAGGCTGCGCCGCGACAGAGCAAAGCCGCGCCCATCCAGCGCCGCCTGCAGCACGATGGCCGAATCATTGAAATACAGGCCGCCCTGCGGCTCCGACCAGTCCAGCCCCACGCATTCAAACCAGCCGCGCCAGAATTCGCCGTCCGAGCGCAGCAGCGGCCGATCGCGCAGATCTTCCGGTACGGCCGGCGGCGAATCGCCCAGCAACTGCGGACTCGCCACCACCAGCATCTCGTCGCGCATCAGCAATTCCACCTGCTGGCCCGGCGCCTCGCCGAAGCCGAAGCGGATCGCAATGTCGATGCCATCGCGGGCGAAATCCAGCACCGTCGAGGTCGTCACGATGTTCAGTTCGATATCCGGCTCCTGCTCGAGGAAACTGCCCAGGCGCGGCGCCAGCCAGCGCGCGGCAAACGACGGCATCGTCGTCACCGTCAGGCGGCGCGGATTCGCCCGCTGGCGCAGCAGCGCCACCGTGCTGCCGATCTCGCACAGCGCCCGGTTCACACGCGCAGCCAGCTCCAGCCCGACCAGCGTGAGCTGCACGCCGCGCCCCTCGCGGTGGAACAAAGCAAAGCCCAGCTGCTCCTCCAGCGCACGAATCTGGTGGCTCACCGCACTGTGCGTCACATTCAATTCCTGCGCCGCCGCACTGAAACTGCCCAAGCGCGCAGCCGCTTCGAAGACCCGCAACATGCCCAAAGGCGGAAGTCTGGCCGGTGCATCCATAGGTGAATTAAGCTCATGAGTAGTTGAAATTTGCTCGTTTGAACTCTACCCCTTGACCACGCAGAATGCCACTCAAGCAAGACACAAGAGGCGCAGAACATGCAAGATAAACTCGTCAATCAAACTCTCAACATCGCCCCCGGCCGACTCTGCGTGCTGACGGCCCGGCCAGGCCAGAGCCTGCATGTTCTAACCGGCCGGGTCTGGCTCACTGAAGCCGGTCGCCCCGTCGACATCATCCTTGAGGCCGGCGAGAGTCACATGCTGCGCAGTACCGGCAAGCTCCTGATCGAAGCCGCCACCAGCGCCCACCTGCATTGGCGCAGCACTGATCCTGTCGCGGTGCCGTACGCAAATCTGGCGCTGGCGGAGTGATGCCGACCTAAACATGATTCACCAAACCCTGCCCGCAGAGCCGCACCCAGCGGACATCTTCGGGCAGGCAGGCTGGCGAACAAGGACGGGCGCAGTTCTTCAGGCAGGATTACCTGCACGCCTTGCTGGATGCGAGTCTTGAGAGCACGGCCAGACCTATTCAGCCAACTCCACGAAACGTCCGCCACAAAGGCGGCTCGCGGCATCTCCCTCGATTCAGCCGCCGCAACTCCCCCCAACATCCGATGGCTCCATTCGGGCAAAAACCGTGACGGCTTGCTCGTTTTCAAAGACCCTCGTCTGCCTGCGCGCAGGTCCGCAACGCCTTCTGGTTTTCCGGGTTAACCAGCCTGTTCGCGACGAGTTCGATGGCATATAAGCAGGCAGTTGGCGGCGCCGGATAACGACCGGCCTCACCAGACCGGCATGCCGAAGCTCATTCAAGAGGGAACGTCATGAATACCAGAAAAACCTCCGCGCCCGCCCTGAAGGTCAACCGGCGGCAGTTCTTCAAGATTTCGGCAGCCGGGCTGGGCAGCACCAGTCTCGCCGTGGTGGGGCTGGCCCCCACCGATGCCCGCGCCGAAGTCCGCCAGTACAAGCTCACCCGCACCCGCGAAACCCGCAACACCTGCACCTACTGCTCGGTCGGCTGCGGCTTGCTGATGTACAGCCTAGGCGACGGGGCGAAAAACGCGAAAGCCGAAATCATCCACATCGAGGGCGACCCGGATCACCCGGTCAGTCGCGGCGCACTCTGCCCGAAGGGTGCGGCGCTGCTGGATTTCATCCACAGCCCAGGCCGCCTGAAATACCCGGAGGTACGCGAAGCCGGCAGCAAGGAATGGAAACGCATCAGCTGGCATGAAGCCATCGAACGCGTGGCCCGCCACATGAAGGCCGACCGCGACGCCAACATCATCGACAAGAACGCTGACGGCGTGCCGGTGAATCGCTGGGTGTCCACCGCGATGCTGACGGCCTCTGCCTCGTCGAATGAAACCGGCATCATCACCCAGAAATTCATGCGCTCACTGGGCATCATCGCCACCGATGCGCAGGCCCGTGTCTGCCACGGCCCCACCGTGTCGGCGCTGGCCTCCACCTTCGGGCGGGGCGCGATGACCAACAGCTGGGTCGACATCAAGAATGCCGACTTCATCCTGGTCATGGGCGGCAATGCCGCCGAAGCGCATCCGGTGGGCTTCCGCTGGGCCATCGAGGCCAAGAAGCAGCGCGGCGCCAAGCTGATCGTGGTTGACCCGCGTTTCAACCGCACCGCTTCGGTGGCAGATCAATACGTGCCGATCCGCGCCGGCTCGGACATCGTTTTCCTAGGCGGCATCATCAACTGGCTGATTGCCAACGACAAGATCCAGTGGGATTACGTCAAGGCCTTCACCAACGTCGGCGCCATCATCCAGGAAGGCTACGGCTTTGAAGAAGGTCTGTTCTCCGGCTATGACGCCGAGAAAGGCAAGTACGACCGCGCCAGCTGGAACTACGAACTGGATGGCAAAGGGCAGATCAAGACCGACCCGACCCTGGCGCATCCGCGTTGCGTATGGCAACTGCTCAAGCAGCACTACGCCCGCTACACCCCGGAGGTCGTCAGCAACCTCACCGGCAGCCCGCAGGAAGGTTTCCTGCAGGTCTGCAAACATCTAGGCGAGACCGCTGCACCCGACAAGGTCGGCACCATCCTCTACGCACTGGGCTGGACGCAGCACACCACCGGCGCGCAGAACATCCGCACCATGGCGATGATCCAGCTCCTGCTGGGTAACATCGGCATGCCCGGCGGCGGCGTGAATGCCCTGCGCGGCCACTCGAACATCCAGGGCCTGTCGGATCTCGGCCTGCTGTCGACTTCCCTGCCCGGCTACCTCACCCTGCCGAATGAAAAGGCCCACCCGGATCTCGCCACCTATCTGGCGCAGACCACCCCGAAAACGCTTGCCGAAGGCCAGCTCAATTACTGGAGCAACACCCCGAAATTCTTCGTCAGCCTGATGAAGTGGTTCTGGGGTGACAAGGCCACCCGCGAAAACAACTGGGGCTACGACTGGCTGCCCAAGTGGGACAAGATGTACGACGTGCTGCAGATCGTCGAGCTGATGCATCAGGGCAAGATGAATGGCTTCATCGTGCAGGGTTTCAATCCGCTGGCCTCCTTCCCGGACGCCAACAAGGTGTCCGCCGCCTTCTCCAAACTGAAGTACATGGTCATCATCGACCCGATCGCCACCGAAACCTCCACGTTCTGGCAGAACCACGGCGAAGCGAACAACGTCGACCCTGCCCAGATCCAGACCGAAGTCTTCCGCCTGCCCTCCACCTGTTTTGCCGAGGAAGACGGCGCCATCGTCAATTCCTCACGCTGGCTGCAGTGGCACTTCAAGGGCGCCGAGCCGCCGGGTGAAGCCAAGTCCGATCAGGAGATCATCGGCGAACTCTTCGTGGCCCTGCGCGAACTGTACCGCAAGGATGGCGGCAAGCTCGCCGACCCGATCCTCAACCTCTCGTGGGCCTATCGCGACCCGAAGAACCCGACGCCCGAAGAGCTGGCCAAGGAACTCAACGGCCGTGCGCTGGCCGACATTCCCGACCCCGCCGACAAGACCAAGGTGCTGGTGAAAAAGGGCGAGCAGCTGCCCGGCTTCGCCACCCTGCAGGACGACGGCTCCACCGCTTGTGCCTGCTGGATTTTCTCCGGCTGCTGGACGCAGGCCGGCAATCAGATGGCGCGGCGCGACAACACCGACACCGGCTTGGGCAACACCCCCGGCTGGGCCTGGGCCTGGCCTGCCAACCGGCGCATCCTCTACAACCGCGCTTCCTGCGATGTTGCCGGCAAGCCGTGGGATGCCAGCCGCAAGCTCATCGCCTGGAATGGCGAACGCTGGGCTGGCGGCGACGTGCCGGATTTCAAGGTTGACTCAGCCCCTGCCGCCGGCATGAATCCTTTCATCATGAATCCCGAAGGGGTTGGCCGCCTGTTCTGTGTCGACAAGCTCGTCGACGGCCCCTTCCCCGAGCACTACGAACCGATGGAGAGTCCGCTCGGCACCAACCCCATGCACCCCAAGGTGGTCAGCAGCCCGGCCGTGCGCATCTTCAAGAGCGACCGCGAGCGTCTGGGCACCCACACCGAGTTCCCCTTCGTGGCGACCACCTACCGGCTCACCGAGCACTTCCAGTTCTGGACCAAATCGGTGCGCCTGCTGGCCATTGCCCAGCCCGAGCAGTTCGTCGAAATCGGCGAAGCGCTGGCGAAAGACAAAGGCATTGTTCAGGGCGACTGGGTCAAGGTCAGCTCCAAGCGCGGTTTCATCAAGGCCCGCGCCGTAGTCACCAAGCGCATCGCTGCACTCACGGTGAACAAGCAGACCGTGCACCAGATCGGCATTCCGCTGCACTGGGGCTGGGAGACGGTCGCCAAAAAGGGCTACCTCACCAACACCTTGCCGCCGGCCGTGGGCGACTGCAACACGCAGACGCCCGAGTACAAGGCCTTCCTCGTCAATCTGGAAAAAGCGTAAGGAGGCCCGATCATGGCATTGCAATCGCTAGACATCCTGCGCCGCTCGGCCACCACCACGCCCTCCACCCAGGTGCGTGAGCCCATCGAAGTGGCCAAGCTCATCGACGTAACCACCTGCATCGGCTGCAAGGCCTGTCAGGTCGCCTGCTCGGAGTGGAACGACATCCGTGCCGACGTGGGCGAATGCGTCGGCGTGTATGACAACCCGACCGACCTCTCGGCCGAAGCCTGGACGGTGATGCGTTTCACCGAAACCGAAGAGAACGGCAAACTGGAATGGCTCATCCGCAAGGATGGCTGCATGCACTGCGCCGACCCGGGCTGCCTGAAAGCCTGTCCGTCGCCGGGCGCGATCATCCAGTACAAAAACGGCATCGTCGATTTCCACCAGGAAAACTGCATCGGCTGCGGCTACTGCGTCACCGGCTGCCCCTTCAACGTGCCACGCATCTCCAAGCTCGACAGCAAGGCCTACAAATGCTCGCTGTGCTCGGACCGCGTGGCCGTCGGCCAGGAGCCCGCCTGCGTGAAGACCTGCCCGACCGGCGCGATCCAGTTCGGCAGCAAGGAAGACATGAAGGAAGTCGCCGCCACCCGCATCACCGACCTGAAGCAGCGCGGCTTTGCCAACGCCGGCCTGTACGATCCGCAGGGTGTGGGCGGCACCCACGTCATGTACGTGCTGCATCACGCCGACAAACCCCAGCTCTACAGCAAGCTGCCCAAAGACCCCTCGGTCAGCCCACTCGTCTCGCTGTGGAAAGGCTTCGCCAAGCCGCTGGCCACGCTGGCCCTGGCCGGCGTCGCACTCGGCAGCCTGTTCCACTACGTGACCATGGGCCCGAACGAAGTCTCAAAGGAAACCGAAGACGAGATTGACCGGGAAGACAACGAGAAGGAAGGTGCGAAATGATCCGCGACCCGAAAGACCTGAAACGCTACACCGCGTCCGAGCGGGCCAACCACTGGGTGGTCGGCATCTGCTTCATCCTCCTCGCGCTCTCCGGACTGGCCTTCTTCCATCCGGCCTTCTTCCCGCTCACCCAGCTCTTCGGCGGGCCGGTGTGGGCGCGCATCCTGCACCCCTTCATCGGCATCCTGATGGCGGTTTCATTCCTGTCGATCTTCCTGCGCTTCCGCAAGCTCAACATCATGAATTCCGCGGATATCGAGTGGCTCAAGCGCGCGAAGGAAATGGTCAATGGCGACGACCACAACATGCCCGAGCAAGGCAAATACAACGGCGGGCAGAAAGCGCTGTTCTGGGTGCTGGCCGTCGGCATGCTGCTGATGACGGTGTCCGGCGTCCTGATCTGGCGTGCGTACTTCCACTTCGACATCACCGCCGTGCGCCTGGGCGCCGTGGTGCATGCCGGCGTGGCCGCCGTGATGATCGCCCTGATCTTCGTCCACGTGTATGCCGCCATCTGGGTGAAAGGCACCATCCGCGCCATGTGGTACGGCACCGTCACCCGCGCCTGGGCCAAGCAGCACCATCGTGCCTGGTACCGGCAGGTCACCGGCAAATAGGCGACAAGCAGGCAGGCATTGATCCGGCCGGTGATGTTCGAACTCCGTTCGGCCCGAGTGCGCCCGCAGGGCGTGTATCGAGGGCGGGGTCCGAGCCCCGGCACCGGGCCGGACACAGTCTGGTTTATCCTGAGATTGTCGAAAGCCCGGCTCTCGGCCCGAACGGCACTACGCACGCCAGGTTCAAACAAAGTTTCACCCGATCACTCAACGACATCCGAAACCCCGCTGGCATGAGCGCCCCGGCCTCGCCGCCCGCCCCATGCCAGCCCCCTCACCACTCATCACGCCAGTTCCCCCACCCGATGACGCCAGCGCACACCCCGCTTTCCTCCGCCCTCACCCCGCCCGCCATCCTGGCCCCCGCCACCACACTCTTCTCCACCCGCGCCGCCCGCATGCGGGCGCTGGCCAGTGGGCATGCGCTGGGTGACTGGCTCGCCTGGCTGGCCCGGCTTTTCGAGGCCCAACAAAACCTCGCGGAACAGCTGCCCGCCTTCACCCTGCCCATCGTCTCAGCACCGCAGATGCCGCTGCTCGCCGCGCACCGGGCCACCCTGCTCGCCCGCGCGAAAGAGATCCTTCCCCGGCTCGCGCAAAGCTTCCCGTCCGTAGCGATGCCCACAGGCGACGAACTCGACGCACGGCTCGCCGCCGGCCTCAGCCGCGCCGCGGCCCAGCCTGACACTGCCCCCGCCGAAGCGTGCGACTTCATCATCGCAGCCGCCCTGCAAGTGGTCTGGGCCGACGCCGCCCACCAGGCCCTGCCCGGCTTCCGCCAGCCCACGGCCGTGCCCGCCGCCGCATGCCCCTGCTGCGGCAGCGCGCCGCACGCCAGCCTCGTCTACGCCGGCGAAGGCAAGGACGGCCTGCGCTACCTCGAATGCAGCTTGTGCGCCACCCGCTGGAACGCCATCCGCGCACGCTGCACCCACTGCGACACGGGCGAAGTCGTCCAGTACTTCGGGCTCGAAGGCGGCAGCGAAGCCGTGCGCGCCGAAGCCTGCGACACTTGCCACAGCTACATCAAGACCTTCTTCCCGAAACACGACAGCCAGATCGACCCGCAAGCCGACGACCTCGCCACCCTGGCGCTGGACGTGCTGGTTGGCGAGCAAGGCTATGCACGCAGCACACCCAACCTCTTCCTTGGCGCAGGTGAAGCTGTCCCGGCCTGATTTGTCCGGCTGATCGCACCCACGCCCTGCGTGGGCGCGCAGCCTGGGACGCTCTGCACCTGCCTGCCCGTAGAGCCACTACTGGCGGACCTCTGCGGGCAGGCAGGCTGGTAATCAAGGATGGGAGCGGGTCTTCAGGCAGGCCGGCCTGCAGGCCACGCCGGATGCGGGTCTTGAGAAACTAACAAAAAACCGCCGGAGTGGCGGTTTTTCATTCAAGGTCATGCGCTTGGCGCGAATCCATTCAATCTGTAGGGTGCGCATTGCGCACCAATCCAGAATTTCATCCCCAAACGGACTGGTTAAGGATGTTAAGCGGATGCAAACGCCAGTTCCGCGTGCGCGGTGCGCACCCTACCCGGTTACACGCGGCTCGCTTGCCCGCGCGAATCAAGTGACGCGCTACTCGTCGAACCGATATTCCGGCAACTCCGCATCGCCGCCCGCCCAATCCACCGGATACACCCCGGCGCGCACGAGGCGGTGAAAGGTGGAATGCGGCCATTCCGCCACGGCGCCCACCAAGCCGTGTTTCACCGGATTGATGTGCACGTAATCCATGTGTGCAGCGTAATCCGCATCGTCGCGGATTTGGTGTTCCCAGAAACGGCGTTGCCATAGCGTCGATTCGCGTCGGGCAATGCGCGAGGCATTGCGCCATTCGGCCCGTTCGTAATCCGTCGCCACGGCGCGGGTGACAAGTAGTTTGATACGCCCCCAGCGCCGCCCAAAATCCGCGTCACCCGGCGGCAGCGTCCAGATGCAATGGAGATGATCCGGCAACAGCACCCAGGCATCAATGGCAAAAGGCATATCCGCCCGCACCCGCCGCACGGCATCGCGCAAAGCCACACGCAAAGGGTCATCGGTAAGGATGCGTTGGCGGCGGTGCATCACCACCGTGAAGAAGAAGGTAGCACCGGCAGCATTTGAACGACGGTAGCTCGACATGGATCAGCCGCAACGCGGAAAGCGCCGATCATCGCCACCCACACGCCCTCTCGCAAGCCGTCCGGAAGGACGCCACGCAGCACATGCCAAAAACGTAGGGTGCGCATTGCGCACCAATCCCAACCATCCACCCACCGTCGGCCGCTTGAAGGGGATCGTGCGAGAACGGACGCGGGGTCAGCGTGCGCGGTGAGCACCCTACCTGGCTGGCGCGAATCGATTCAATCTGTAGGGTGCGCATTGCGCACCAATCCCAACAATCCAACCACCGTCGGGTCGCTTGAAGGGCATCGTGCGAGAACGGACGCGGGGTCAGCGTGCGCGGTGCGCACCCTACCAGGTTTTGAGAAAGCGGACGTTCAACGTGAAAGTGAGGGGCGTCCGGAGCACGAAGCACGGAGGGAACCTGCAAGCGCAGCTTGCAGGCTGTCCCTCTCTACTGAATGGTTAGGCCTTAGATTGATCACTACTCACCGCTAGTGTTGGTCCTTACGTTCAATTTCCACCGAATCCTCCCTTGAGCCTGGGTGTGCTGGTGGTGGTTCTGCGGGGGAAATGGATCGTTTTCATTGGAAGTAATTTCCCGATTGCAGCCTAGGCAAATATAAATTCCAGAGACAGGAACTGTGTCACCTGGCTCATACGTACTCTTCCACCATGGCTGCGTCGGCTCAATTTTCTTTAAAACAGAGTGATTGGCGTAGTTTGACAATTGTTTCTCCCTTGCATTGTTGTAGGTGAGGCTGTTGCAAATTTTCTGCGGCCTAGCGTAGAAGTGAGGGGCGGCCGGAGCGAAGCGTAGGGAACCACAAGCGCAGCTTGTGGCCGTCCCTCTCGACTGCCGGGTTAGCCCGGAAACTTGAGGCTATATTGGCCGTCATCTTCCAATGGAGTCGCTTTGTGAATAATGATCGTTGGTCGCTTCTCTGCGACCAGACGCTGCTTTGTCAGGCGGCTTACTGTTCCCTCGATGACGCATTTGAGAAAAAGGGCATATTTGAAACGTCTTACATTGCCGAAATCTGGAATGCAGTTAAGAACATGGCCCTCGTACTCAAAGCCAACTGAATTTGACGCTTCGCTACCACGGATCAACTTTCCTTCAAGTTTAACCGTCTTCCCGTGCTCCAGCTCCGGAAACAGGAAGTCCTCATCTGCATCTAAGGTATCTTCTGAGAACAAAATTTTGTCGATTTCGCCCACAGTTACTTCTTCGCAAACTCCGCCCTTCATTACACCAATTGATAAAGTTCTTTCGGCTCTAACGACCGTCGTCATTTTTACGATCAAACGCTGCGGTATCGATGCGTACCAATTGAAGAACTCTGTAGGAATAAATAAAACTTCTCCTGCATCGTTTGGGATTCCAACTTCATTTCCATTCTCCCGCCAAAGGACATTTTGTGTTTCCCATCCTTTAGACTTTTTTGTGTGCTTTACCAAGCGCACAAGATATTGCATTGCACTCATGGATTTTTTTAGGACATCTTTGAGGCCAATATCCTTGCAATCGTTTTCAGCCATTTTCTCTCCGGCCTTTTTGAGATAGGAGAGCGCAAACGTACCTGCTCCGGCCCCCATGGCACCAAGAACAATTGCAATCCACGATCCGCCCTCGGTTCTAACCGGAATTTCGTAGTCCAGTTTTGCGAACTCGGTCGATTGTTTTTCATTAAAAAAACGTAGTGCCTCGTCAAGCCCAATTAGTGCCATGCCTGCGCTTCCGGCGTCTATGACGCCATGCGGCACAGCGCTTCCTGAGTATTTGATGAATCCGACATCTTCGTGAGCGAGATCATTCATAGAGGCACTTTAGTAAGAGGGCTAACGTTAAATTTGAACAGCAATATTGCGCCATAGCTTGCCGATCTGTTGTACAACCTGCCAAGCGTAAACTCATGGAGACCCGCTCAGCGTCTGCGTCTGCGTCTCCACAATACTGCCGCATCTCTTTCGACTTACTAAACCGGCAGAAAAAGCAGCAGTGGCGAACGGTAGCTTTTGAGCGCCAGCCTAAACCGTCCGCTCCTGGCCGACACCTGCTAGACCGCGATCGACAAAATATAAATGGTTTTTAACCCATTTAAATCAAAGCGTCCCTAAGCTCACCCCAGCACATGCGTAGCCAGCACCTGCTGCAGGTCGTAGATATTCACTTTCTTATTGAATTTCTTTGAAATCGGCTCGGGGTCGCTGCCGACCCAGATTTTCAGTTCGGCATCCAGATCGAAGGTGCCGGCGGTTTCGATGCTGAATTTGGTGATCTTGCTGTAGGGCACGGACAGGTAATCGATCTTGCTGCCGGTGAAGCCCTGGATATCGACGAGGATCAGGCGCTTGCTGGTGAACACGAAGGTGTCGCGCAGCACGACGAAACCGATTTCGATGGATTCATTCTCGACCAGCAGGCGGCCATAGTCGGCGGCGAGTTTGTCGGGTGGCACGACGCCGGCATTGCCGAGCAGGCCAGACAGGATTCCCATGCGGCGTCTCCTTGCAGTTGTGTTCGCGGGCTCTGCGGCCGGTTGCTTGCCATCGCGCAGCGGGCGCTGCGAATGCTTACGGGATTCTAGGACTGCGCAAGGTCTTGCGGGGAAGATGGATACCGATCCAGATCAAGAATGCCGGATAAATGCGCGGGAACGTGAATTGCATCACGCTGCGCAGGGCCTGCTGCGGGCATGACGGGCCCGAGACAGATGATTGTTTGGGGCCGCAGTCGCCAGACGTGGCTGGGTGGCCGGATGTTTCGCCGCGCCAGCCGAGGAGTGGCGGCACGCTGCGGGCCAGCCCGGGTAAAATGCGGCCCCGACTCAGCCCCCTCTTTTTGCCCCTGTGCCCGCAATGAATCCCAAGCTTCGCAAGACCCTGAAAGTGGCGACCATCGCCTTTGCCGCAATTGGCATCTTCCTGTGCGTGGTGATCGCACTGGCCATGCTGAGCGACCGAAACAAGTCCGCCGAGCTGGATGCTGACACGCGCCTGCTCACCGACATTTACGCCGGCACCGGCACGCGCTTCGGGCTGGTCTCCCGCTATGTGGACACGGTGATGAACCGGCCGACCGTGCATCACCAGCTGCTGCAGTTGCTGGCGCACGAGGATTCGCCGGACGGCAAGCGCCAGCTGCTGGTGATCGGCTACCGCGAAATGCGCCCGGAGATCAGCACCAAGATTGAAACCGGCAGTGTGGATATCGCCAAAATGGCGGCAGCGGGCACGCTGGACATGCTGGTCGATGTGGAAAATACCGCCTGGTACGTGATGGCGAGCTTGCGCGAGAAGAAGAACGGCGAATGGGTCGAAGTCGCCAGCCAGAGCGGCATCCTCCCCGGCGAGCTGGGCGAGACGCCGCCGGTGGTGAGCTTTCCGAAACTGTCGGCCAAGCAGGCGGGCTTCAGCCTGCGCAACAGCAGCGGCGAAGAGCAGTATTACCAGCGGCAGGGGCAGGACTTCGTCAGCGTGCTGCACCTTACAACCCGACTCGACGATCTGGACAGCTGCCTCGCCTATCGCAGCGAGAAACGCGCGGAGGAAACCGCGGCTAGCGAAAGCGCGGCGGAGAAAGCCCGGCAAGCGGCCTCTGCGCCGGCAAGCGAGGAGAACGCAGAGGCAGAGGACGAAGAAGGCATGGTCGAAACCGAACCGGATTTCTGGTGCGTGAAGGCCAGCCTGCAGGTCAACAGGCTGGATTCGATCAGCCACGGCTACCATGACATCGAAGTGCTCGCCGAGGGTGAAGGCGCGGCACGTCAGCCGATGAAAAAGCGTTACATGCTGCGTTACATGCCGCGCTACAAGGTTTACGGTTTTGGCGAAGGCCCGAACCACACCGCACTCAGCGACGTGATGAGCGATTTCGCAGCAGCGCTGCCCTGAGCCGGCGCGTATAGGCAAGCGCGCCACAGGTGCGCGCAGCCCCCTCGCACAGCCGCATGGGGCGGGCCTGTGCAGCCACCCTGCCCGCTGGGCCTCACAGGGCGCGGCTCTGCAGGCACACCTTCCGGAGAGTGCCGCCGGGAGCGGCTCTGCAGGCATGCCACAAACCAGCCCGCAGGTCTGCGCAATGGAAAGCGGGGCAAGCGCTTCCGCCCTTGCCCCGCCGGTATCCGACCACAGAAGGTCAGGCCGAATGCTTGAGCTGCTCCAGAATCGCGGGATTCTCGAGAGTGGAAACGTCCTGGGTGATTTCCTCGCCCTTGGCCAACGCCCTCAGCAGGCGGCGCATGATCTTGCCGGAGCGGGTCTTGGGCAGGTTGTCGCCGAAGCGGATGTCCTTGGGCTTGGCAATCGGGCCGATTTCCTTGGCCACCCAGTCCTGCAGCTGCTTGATCATGGCCTTGGCGGCGTCGCCCGTCGGGCGGACCTGTTTCAGCACCACGAAGGCGCAGATGGCCTCGCCGGTCAGGTCGTCCGGGCGCCCCACTACCGCGGCTTCTGCCACCAGCGGATTGGCTACCAGCGCGGATTCGATTTCCATGGTGCCCATGCGGTGGCCGGAAACGTTCAGCACATCGTCGATGCGGCCCATGATGGTGAAGTTGCCAGTCTTGGCGTCGCGCATGGCGCCATCGCCAGCCAGATACAGGCGGCCGCCGAGGTCGTCGGGGTAGTAGCTCTTGCGGAAGCGGTCCGGATCGCCGTAGATGGTGCGGATCATCGACGGCCAGGGTTTCTTGACGACGAGGAAGCCGCCCTTGCCCCATTCCACATCGTGGCCGGTTTCATCCACGATGGCGGCCTGGATGCCGGGGAACGGCAGGGTGCAGGAGCCCGGCACCAGCGGCGTGACGCCGGGCAGCGGAGTGATCATGTGGCCGCCGGTTTCGGTCTGCCAGAAGGTATCCGCAATCGGGCAGCGCGAGCCGCCGATCTGCTCGTAGTACCACATCCAGGCTTCGGGGTTGATTGGCTCGCCGACCGAACCGAGCAGGCGCAGGGAATCGAGCTTGTAGTTCTTCGGATGCACTTTCGGATCAACATCCGACGCCTTGATCAGCGCGCGGATGGCGGTGGGCGCGGTGTAGAACACGCTGACCTTGTGCTTCTCGATGGTCTGCCAGAAACGCCCGGCATCCGGATACGTGGGCACGCCCTCGAACACGATTTCGGTGGCGCCGCAGGCCAGCGGGCCATAGGTGATGTAGGTGTGACCCGTGACCCAGCCGATATCGGCGGTGCACCAGAAGGTGTCTTCGGGCTTGATGTCGAAGGTCCACTTCATGGTCAGGATGGCATGCAGCAGGTAGCCGCCGGTGGAGTGCTGCACGCCCTTCGGTTTGCCGGTGGAGCCGGAGGTGTAGAGCAGGAACAGCGGGTGCTCGGCGCCGACCCATTCGGGCTCGCAGCTCGCCGACTGGTTGGCGATCAGCTCGTTGAGGAAAACGTCGCGGCCTTCCTGCATCGGGATCTGCGCGCCGGTGCGGCGATACACGATCTGGGTATGGATGCTTTCGCAGCCGCCCATCGCCAGCGCTTCGTCGATGACGCTCTTGAGGCCCAGGCTCTTGCCGCTGCGACATTGCTCGTCGGCGGTGATCACGGCAATCGCGCCGGCGTCGATGATGCGTTCATGCACGCTCTTGGCGGAGAAACCGCCGAACACCACCGAGTGCACCGCACCGATGCGCGCGCAGGCCTGCATGGCCGCCACGCCTTCGATCGACATCGGCATGTAGATGATGACGCGGTCGCCCTTCTTGATGCCGCGCGACTTGAGGCCGTTGGCAAATTTGCAGACCAGCGTGTGCAGCTCGCGGTAGGTGACCTTGGTGGCGGTGCCGTCGTCGGCCTCGAAAATGATTGCGACCTTGTCGGCGTTACCGTTCTCAAGGTTGCGATCCAGACAGTTGTACGAAACATTCAGCGTGCCATCGGCGAACCAGTGATAGAACGGCGCTTCGGATTCGTCCAGGCTCTGGGTGAACGGGGTTTTCCAGCTCACGTGCTCGCGGGCCAGACGGGCCCAGTAACCGGCGTAGTCGGTTTCGGCTTCCTTGCACAAGGCCTCGTAAGCAGCCATGCCGGAAATCGTGGCGCGCGCCACCGTCTCTGCGGACGGCTGGAATACGCGGGTTTCCTGCATCACGGAATTGATTGCGCTCATCTCTCTGTGTCTCCATTGGGTTTTGTGCGTGCTTCCCTCGGGATCGCGCGGGCGTAGACCCTGAGAGGTGCAGCGATGCTAGCGCACCGCCGGGCGTTTGATCATTGTCAATACCCCTTATGTCCAAAGGTGCATACAAACTTGGCGGCACACACGGCAGACACACGCCGGAACCGGTGCGAAGGGCTCTTCCGGGCAGATTCGGCCAGCGCAGCACCCTGCTGGAGACCCGCTTCTGGCGGGCGTCTTGAGGCGTACCTCCTGAACCCGCAAGCCCCATGCGGCTGTAGCGGGATGCTGCCCGCAAAGCCTTGTCCGGGGCCGCTCTTCAGGCAGTCATCGACGCCAGCGTGCCACCAGGACCTTTTCGCTTTCCACCACCAGCAGAATCAGCAGACCGCCCAGCGCAATGCGTCCCCAGCTGGCCAGCGACACATCGCCGGTGCCAAACCAGGTCTGCAGCCACGGAACATAGGTGAAGGCCAGCTGCAGGCTCATGACGATGGCGATGCTGATCCAGGCTGGCCGGTTGCCGAAAATGCCTTCCAGCGACAGTACGCTGCGCTCCAGATCACGACAGTTGAGTAGGTAGGCAACCTCACCCACCACGACCATGTTCACCGCCACCGTGCGTGCGCTGGCCAGACTGGCTCCGGCAGCCAGCTCCCAGCGGAACAGGATCAGTGCAGCCGCCGTCATCAGACTGGTAACGATCAGGATGCGCCAGCCGAGAAAACCGGTCAGCAGCGGCTCGGCCGGATCACGCGGCGGGCGCTGCATGCTGCCGGCAACCACGGGCAGGAAGGCCAGTGACAGCGACAACGTGACTTCGGTGACCATGTTCACCCACAGTATCTGCACCGGCGTGATCGGCATCTGCATGCCCAGCAGCATCGCCACGAGGATGGCGCCGGCTTCGCCACCGTTGGTGGGCAGAATGTAGAGGATGGCCTTGCGGATGTTTTCATAGACCGTGCGCCCTTCTTCCACGGCATGGCTGATGGAGGCGAAGTTGTCGTCAGCCAGCACCATTTCGGCGGCTTCCTTGGCCACCTCGGTACCCTTCTGCCCCATTGCCACGCCCACGCTGGCACGCTTGAGCGCCGGCGCATCGTTCACGCCGTCTCCGGTCATCGCGACGACTTCGCCGCGCGCCTGCAGCGCTTCGACCAGACGTAGCTTGTGCGCCGGGCTGGCGCGCGCAAAGATGTCCGTCTGCTGGGCTGCGTCGCGCAGCTCTTCGTCGTTCATGGCCTCGATCTGGGCGCCGGTCAGGCTGCGGAATTCCGGCTCGCCCAACCCGAGCTGCTGGCCGATGGCACGCGCGGTGATGGCATGGTCGCCGGTGATCATCTTGACGCGAATGCCGGCGTCGCGACACAGCGCCACGGAGCGCTGCGCCTCCTCGCGCGGCGGGTCGATGATGCCAACGAGGCCGAGCAGGACGAAGTCATTGCCGAGTGTTTCGAGCGGCAGTTCAGCCTGTGCTGCATCAGGCATCGCACTGGCCAGCGCCAGCACGCGCAGCCCCTGACTGGCGAGCTTGTCGTTCTGCGCCTCCCAGCGCGGCAGATCTAGCGGCACATCACCGGCCAGCGTGCGTTGCAGTCTGCACCGGGCCAGCACGGCTTCCGGTGCGCCCTTCAGGTAAATCGCCGTGTCATGCAGGGTGGCCATGAAGCGGTTTTCTGCGGCGAACGGGATCACGTCGCGGCGTGGAGCACGGGCGTCTTCAGCCGCCTGTTGCAAGCCGGCCTTCATCGCCAGGGCACACAGCGAACCTTCGGTCGGGTCGCCCTGCAGACGCCACTGCGCGCCGTCGGCATGCACCTGAGCGTCGTTGCACAGCAGCCCGGCCCGCGCCAGTTCGCCCAGCACGGCGTATTCACGTGGCTCGATGCGCTGGCCGTCAAGATGGATACCGCCCTCCGGCCCGTAGCCTACGCCACCGACCTCGAACAGATGCTCGCTGGTGGCCACGCGTTGCACGGTCATCTCGTTGCGGGTCAGGGTTCCGGTCTTGTCGGTGCAGATTACCGTGACCGAACCCAGCGTTTCGACCGCCGGCAGGCGCCGCACGATAGCATTACGCCGCGCCATGCGCTGTACGCCGATGGCGAGCGTGATGGTCACGATGGCCGGCAGCCCCTCCGGAATCGCCGCCACGGCAATCCCCACCGCCACCATGAACATCTCGCCCCAGCTGTAATGCCCCAGCCATACGCCGCAGACGAAGGCCACCGCGGCCAGTATCGCGATGGCGACGGTGAGCACGCGCGAGAACTGCGCCATTTTGCGCAGCATGGGCGTATCGATTTCCTCGACACTGGCGAGCATGGCGCTGATCTGGCCGATCTCGGTGCGGGAGCCGGTCTCCACCACCAGCCCCCGGCCGGCGCCATACACCACCAGGGTGCCGGAGAAGGCCATGCACAGCCGGTCTCCCGGCACACTCTCGGCAGACACAGGCTGCAGGCTCTTCTCCACGGGCATGGCTTCACCGGTCAGGGCGGACTCCTCGATGCGCAGGTTCTTCGCTTCGAGCAGGCGCAGATCGGCCGGCACACGATCCCCCTCAGCCAGCAACACGATGTCACCGGGCACCAGATCAGCCGCATCCACGCTCTGGCGCTGTCCATCGCGCAGCACTGCGGCCGTGGGCGTGAGCATGGAGCGGATGGCCTCCAGCGCGGCTTCGGCCTTGCCTTCCTGGATGAAGCCAATCAACGCATTGAGGATGGTCACCCCGACAATCACACCGGCATCAACGTAGTGCCCGAGCAGCAGGGTGACTACGCCAGCGCCCAGCAGCACCAGCACCAGCACATTGTTGAACTGGGCGAAGAAGCGCAGCCAGGCGGAGCGCCGCAGCGGCGGTGGCAGCAGATTGGGGCCGTGTACAAGAAGGCGTTCGCTCACGGCGGTGGCGGACAAGCCGGACGGGGTGGCATCAAGGGTCTGCATGGCGGCGTCAGCCGTCTGTGCATGCCAGACAGAGGGCTTCGCACTTTCCTTGTTCATATTGACCTCATCGGGAGAACAACACGCAACAGATCTCCATTAATTCTATTAACGGATCCATAAAAAGGCTCTTGGGAAATGCCCTGTTAAATTTGATCCAGACGAATTGCACGCAAAACAATCGATGGCACACTCCGCGCCGGCTCCGGATTGCCGAAGCCCTTGCCGCTGCACACCGCCTACCGTTCCAGGAGTTTTTTGATGGCCGATCACGCCAACCACGCCGATTTCACCGCCAACCCTGCCCCGCTGGGCCTGCTGGGTTTTGGCATGACCACCATCCTGCTGAACCTGCATAACGCCGGTCTGTTCGGCATGAATTCGATGATCCTCGCCATGGGCATTTTTTACGGCGGCATCGCCCAGGTGATCGCCGGCGTCATGGAATGGAAGAAGGGCAACACCTTCGGCACCGTCGCCTTCACTTCCTACGGTTTCTTCTGGATGGCGCTGGTCGGCCTGGTCAGCTTCCCGAAGACCGGCCTGATGGAAGCCACCAGCACCGGCGGCCTGGTCGCCTTCCTGGTGATGTGGGGCATCTTCACCGCGATCCTGTTCGTCGGCACCTTCAAGCTCAACCGCGCCACCCAGGTGATCTTCGGCTCGCTGACCCTGCTGTTCGCATTGCTTGCACTGGGCGACGCAACCGGCAACGAGACCATCAGCCACATCGCCGGCTGGGAAGGCATCTTCTGCGGCGCTTCGGCCATGTATGCCGCCGCCGCCCAGATCCTGAACGAAATCTACGGCTACGAACTGCTGCCGCTGGGTAACAAGCCCGCTGCCGCAGTTGCCCTGAAGAAGGCCGCCTGAGGCGGATCTTCAGACAGCACTGCTGAAGACCCTTACGGGGCGCCGCTGCGCAGGCAGGGCGCCCCATTTTTCGTGACATATGCACAGAATTAACACTTTTCTACGCTCTCGCGGTCTTTCCCGGATTGCTGCAAGCCTTGTATACAGCTAGTTTCAAACCATTCCCAACCGGAGAATGGCCATGCTGCAAACTGCCATCTATTGCAAGACACACAAGGGCGCCGAAGAAATTGCCACGCGCGCTCATCATCTGCCCTCGCGTTTGCGCAGCACCCTGATCCTGATCGACGGCCACACACCGTGGAACGAGCTGTGCAAACGGCTGATGATCGGAGAAGCGGCCGAAGCAGCAGTTCAAACCCTGCTGGCTGAAGGCTTCGTGCAAAGCATCGACGACGAACCACCGACCGTCATCGAGATGTAGGACGCACCGTCCGGATGGGCGTGCCAATGCCCTACTGTCGCCCCGGATACGGCATACTGAGCTGAGTCAGGCAGCCGCCTGTCAGCCGCCTCGCCGGGGTGCCTCCTTGGACGAAAAACACTACCTGTCACCGCTTTTCGAGCCACGCAGTGTGGCCATCATCGGAGCCACCGAGCGTGAGAACGCCCTTGGTGCAATCCTGGTCGCCAACATGCTGGCGGCGGGCTACAAGGGCACGCTCTACGCGGTCAATCCAAAATACAAATCGGTGCAGGGAGTTCCCTGTTTCGCCGATATCCGGGAAGTGCCGGGCAAGGTCGATCTGACCGTCATCGCCACACCAGCCGGTACCGTTCCCGGGCTGATCGATGAATGCGGCCAGGCCGGTGTCCGGGTCGCCGCCGTGCTCTCGGCCGGTTTCGGCGAGAGTGGCGCACTGGGCGCCCAGCTGGAAATCGACACCGTGCGCATCGCCCGTGGCTACGGCATGCGCCTGCTGGGACCGAACAGTCTGGGCGTGGCACGGCCGCTGCTGGGGCTGAACGCGACCTTTGCCTCCAGCGGCGCGCTGAATGGCTCGATCGGCTTCGTTTCACAATCCGGCGCGCTGTGCGCCGCGGTGCTGGATTACGCGCGGCCCAATCAGGTCGGCTTTTCCACGGTGGTGTCGCTGGGCTCTTCAGCCGAGCTCGATTTTGGCGAGATCCTTGATTATCTGGTGTGGGACTTCCGCACCGAAGCCATCCTTGTTTACATCGAAGGCATCCGCGATGCGCGCCGCTTCCTCAGCTCGCTGCGAGCGGCGGCCCGCGTGAAACCGGTGATGGTGCTCAAGGTTGGCCGTCACCCGGTCGGCTCGCGTGCCGCGCAGGCCCACACGGGTTCAATGACCGGCGATGACGCGGTATTCGACGCGGCGCTGCGGCGTTCCGGCGTGGTGCGTCTGAACACGCTGACGCAGCTGTTCAGCAATCTGAAAGGCTTGTTCGTACACTTCCGCCCGCGCGGCAACCGCCTGGCGATCATCACCAATGGCGGTGGCCCCGGCGTGATGGCGGCAGACCGCGCCGGCGATCTGGGCATCGTTATGGCAAGACTGGCGCCTGAAACCATCGCCCGCCTGGAGAAAGTGCTGCCGACCCACTGGTCACGCGAGAATCCGGTCGATCTGGTAGGCGACTCCAGCCCGGAACGCTACGCCCGCTCACTCGAAGCGCTGCTGATGGATGACAACGTGGATGGTGTGCTGTGCCTGCTTTCGCCCCTGGCAATGAGCCAGCCGAGCGAAGTGGCGCGCCGCGTGGTCGAACTGAGCAAGACTTCCGACAAACCCATCGTCACCTGCTGGCTGGGTGACGATGCCTGTCTGGAAGCGCGCGAGATCTTTCGCATGGCCAGAATTCCGTCGCTGCGCACGCCGGAGAGCGCGGTCGACCTGTTCTCGCACATCAGTTCGTATTACCGCAACCAGCAGCTGCTGACCCAGGTGCCCGGTCCGCTCGAATACGAAAAAGCACCGATGCGCGAATTGGCCATCGGCCTGATCGACAGCGCCCTGAAGGATCGTCGCACCATCCTGCGCCGGCATGAGGCACAAGGACTGCTGGCCGCCTTTCACGTGCCGGTGGCGGCAATGCGCGTGGTGCATTCGATCAGCGATGCGGAGAGAGCGGCAGCCCAGATGGGCTACCCGGTCAGCCTGCGGCCGAATGCGGCGCTCTATGGCACCCGCCTGCAGCACCTGAGCGCACGCCATGATCTGGCCAGCAGCGTGGGCCTGCATCTGGCCTGGGAAGAGCTCACCAGCCAGATCGAGCAGCACCTGCCCGAGGCGCTCGGTGCCGGTCTGTGCGTGGAACCGACCTGGCACAGCCCGTATGCACGCGAGCTCATGCTGCGTGTGTGGCGTGATCCGGTTTTCGGGCCGGTAATCGGTTTCGGCGAACGCAGTCTTGACCCGAACTACTGGCCAGACCGTGCCGTGGCCCTGCCCCCGCTGAACGCCTTTCTGGTGCGTGACCTGCTGCACGACACCCATGCGGAGCGCCTGCTGGGCCCGCTGGAGGGAATGCCAGCGGCAGATTTCGACGCGCTGGAGCATCTGCTGCTGCGCATTTCCGATCTGGTCTGCGAGCTGCCCATGCTGCGTTCGCTGGAAATCAATCCGCTGTATATCGATGATCGCGGGATTCTTGCCGCCGAGGCGCGCATCGAGATCGGGCGCAACGCCCGTCAAAGTGCACGCTACGAGCACATGGCCATTCATCCTTACCCCACCAATCTGGTGTGGAGCTGGCAGCTCAAGGATGGCACCCCGGTCACGATCCGCCCCATCAAGCCGGAAGACGCGGAAATGAACCAGGGCTTCGTGCGCGATCTTTCGCCGGAAACCAAGTATTTCCGCTACATGAGCGCGCTGCGCGAGCTCTCGCCGGCACTGCTCTCGAAACTCACCTTGATCGACTACGACCGCGAGATGGCCTTCATCGCGACCTGCCTCGAAAACGGTCAGGAAAAACAGCTGAGCGTCAGCCGTTTCAACACCAATCCGGACGGCACGAGTTGCGAGTTTGCCATCGTTGTGGCGGATGCCTACCAGCACAGCGGGCTGGGGCGACGCATGATGGAAGCCATCATCAGCACGGCCTACGCACGCGGCCTGACGAGCATGAAAGGTGAATTTCTCACCAGCAACGAACGCATGCTGCGTTTTGTCGAACGCATCGGTTTCGTGCTGCACACCGACCCCGAAGATAAAACATTGAAACACGGTACACTGGACCTTGCCAAAGCGAACGCCCGCAACTGACAATCCCGTTTGCGCCCGCCTGACCCGGTCATTTCATGCCTACCCATTCCATTCACGTCATCACCCTTGCCGACGCCGAGCCGGAACATGTCGACACCGTGCGCGAGATCCTGCAGGAGATGGCCGATCTTCACCGTCAGGAAGAAGGCTGCATGCGCTTTGATGTGTATGCCGATGCCGCACGCCCGGGTCGCTTCAACACCATCGAGGTGTGGGAGAGCCTCGCTGCCCACAAGCGCCATCTGAATTCGGCGCTGGTCACCCGCAGCGTACTGATGCTGATCGGCAAGATGCGTGGCCTGCCGGATATCCGCATCCTGCAGCCTGTCAGCGAGATGAGAGATTGAGCGGACACCCACACGAGTCCGGTGACGGGCGCTGCCGCTGTGCCTGGCTGGGCACCTGGGCCGGCGCTGCCGACCCGCTGTACCGCACCTACCACGATGCCGAGTGGGGTGTCGCACAGCGGGATCCGGTGCGGCTCTTCGAGATGCTCACGCTGGAAGGCGCACAGGCCGGGCTTGCCTGGATCACCATCCTGAAGAAGCGCGCCAACTATGGCCGTGCGTTCGAGGGCTTTGACGTGCGCAGGATTGCCCGCTACACGGATGCCGATGTTGAACGCCTGATGCAGGATGCCGGCATCGTGCGCAACCGCCTGAAGATCACCTCCACCATCGACAACGCCCGCGCCTGGCTGGCGCTGGAAGCCGAAACGGGCGACGTGCCCGCGTGGCTGTGGAGCTTTGTCGGCGGCAGCCCACGCCAGAACGCCTGGCGCGGCATGGGCGAGATTCCGGCCAGCACGCCGGAGTCCGACGCCATGTCGAAAGCGCTGAAGAAGCGCGGTTTCCGCTTCGTCGGCAGCACCATCTGCTACGCCTTCATGCAGGCAACCGGCATGGTCAATGACCATACCGTCGATTGCTACCGCTACGCCGAACTGTCGAAACGCTGAGGTCTTCAATACAAACCCGGATTGGCTTTGGCTTCCGGCAGCAGTATTCTTGCAACTTCAAAATTTGCCAGACAAAGATCATGCCGACTCCCATCGCCGAAGACATCGACTACCACGGTCTCCCTGCCATCCATCTGCGCGCGCCCGACGGCGCCGAGGCCATCGTGCTGCTGTACGGCGGCCATCTGGTTTCCTGGAAACCGGCGGGCGGCGAAGAACGCCTGTACATGTCTGACAAGGCAATTTTCCAGCTGGGCACGCCAGTGCGTGGCGGGGTGCCCGTCTGCTTCCCGCAATTCGGCAATACCGGTCCGCTGCCCCAGCACGGTTTCGTACGCACCCGCATGTGGGAAAAGGTCGCAGCCCGCGCTGGCGACGATTTCGCCATGGCCGCCCTGCGCATCACCGACAGCGAAGAAACCAGGGCGATCTGGCCGCATGCTTTCCAGGCCGAACTGAGCATCGGCGTGACCAACGCCCGCATCGATATCGAATTCGAAGTCGAGAATACCGGCGATCAGGCCTTTGAATTCGCCGCCGCCCTGCACACCTACCTGTGCGTCAAGGAGGTCGAGGAAGTCAGCCTTGAAGGCTTGCGCGGCCAGCGTTACCGCAACCTGCTCAACAAGGATGCGATAGAAGAAGTCGTCGATACCGGCACTGCCGTGGTCATCGACCGCGAGACCACCCGCCTCTACTACGAAACCGAAAATCCGCTGCTGCTGCGCGAGCACCGCCGCTCGCTCGGTATCAATGCCGAAAGCATGCCTGATACCGTTGTGTGGAATCCCTGGGAACACACCTGCGCCACCATTGCCGATCTGCCTGCCAACGGATTCCGTCGCTTCCTGTGTGTCGAGGCCGGGGCAATCCAGAAACCGGTGCAACTGGCTCCCGCCGAAAGCTGGTGGGGCCGCCAAACGCTGGTGGCCATGTAAGCCTCACCAGCTCGGCACAAGGCCTGCAGCACACCGGATTGATCCGGCGTGCTTCAGGCCTTTTTCATGGGCGCACGCAGCAGCAATACCAGCGGCGCCGCGACGAGCGTGACCCACATCATCAGGCGAAAATCCTGCAGGTAGGCCAGAGTAGCCGCCTGGCGGGTGACTTCGGCATTCAGGCTGACCAGCCCGCTTGTCGTGCTCAGGTTGTAGACGCCCGCCTCGACCGCACGCTGCAGGGATTCGTTGAACGGATTGATGTAGCTGGAAAAGGCAGCATGATTGCGCTGGGTATTCTGGGCCAGCGCGGTAATGACCACCGAGATGCCGATGGAGCTGCCGATATTGCGCATCAGACTGTACAGCCCGGTGCCTTCGGTGCGATAGCGCTGTGCCAGCGTCGAAAAGGTCAGCGTGGACAGCGGCACGAAGATAAAGCCGAAACCCATGCCCTGCACGACGCCGGTACTGACGATGGTGAAGCCGGTCGTTTCGGTGGTAAACCAGGTCATCTGCCACAGCGACAGGCAGGTCAGGCCAAGCCCGGTCAGGATCAGAGCCCGCGCATCGATACGGCTGACAAGCTTGCCAACGATCATCATCGCAAACATGGTGCCGAAGCCACGCGGCGCAAGCAGCAGGCCCACGTCGATCACCGGATAGCCCATCAGGTTCTGCATGAACGGTGGCAGCAAAGCCATCGTGGACAGCAGCAGCACACCGACGATGAACACGAAAATCAGCCCGACACTCAGATTGCGATCGCGGAACAGCGCCGGCTCGATGAAGGGATGCTCATGCGTGAACATGTGGGCAAGGAACAGATAAAAACACAGGCAGGCCAGAGCCGCTTCAACAATGATCTCGGTACTGGCAAACCAGTCCAGCGAATGGCCGCGATCCAGCAGCATCTGCAAGGCTCCGATGGATATTGCCAGCAAGGCAAACCCGAGCAGATCAAAAATACGGCTGCGATCAATGGTGGTTTCCTTCACGTAGGCTGCAATGCCCAGCCATGCAAGGATGCCGAAAGGCAGGTTGATGTAGAAAACCCAGCGCCAGTTGTAATACTCGGTAAGCCAGCCCCCCAGACTGGGGCCGAGGATCGGCCCGATCATCACCCCCATGCCCCACAGCGCCATCGCCGCGCCGATCTTCTCGCGCGGATAGGTGTCGAGCATCACGGATTGCGACAGCGGCACCAGCGCCGCACCGAATACGCCCTGCAGCAGGCGGAAGATCACGATCTGGGTCAGGTTCTGTGCGGCACCACACAACATCGAAGTCAGCGTGAAACCAACCACCGACCACAGAAAGATGCGTTTGCGCCCAAAGCGTGCAGCCAGAAAACCGGTCAGCGGCAGAAAGATGGCCGAGGCCACGATGTAGGAGGTCAGCACCCAGGATATCTGATCCTGCGTGGCGCCCAAAGCGCCCTGCATGTGCGGCAGGGCGACGTTGGCGATGGTAGTGTCCAGCGCCTGCATGATGGTCGCCAGCATGACCGCAACGGTGATGGCGCCGCGATGGCTTTTCTCCGGCGCGGCAGTGGTTGTAGTGTTGCTGCTCATGCGATTGATCCAGTGACAATCCGTTCGGCCCGGGTGCCGCGCTTCGCGCGGTGTATCGAGGACTGGGCCGTGGCCTCGATATGGCGCCGCGCGCCACCCGGCACGAACGGTTTGAAAGAGTCCCGAAAACCGGCCTGTTACAAGGAGAGACCGAGCAGGCGGCGCTTGTGGCCGGTAGCAATCTCCACATCCGCGCTCAGGCCGGCACGCAGTGGCGGCTGCTCAGCCTTGGCTTCGATGCGGATGCGCACCGGCACGCGCTGGGCGATCTTCACCCAGTTGCCAGTGGCATTCTGTGCGGGAATCACCGAGAACTCGGCTCCGGTGGCGGGCGACAAGCTGTCGACAGAGCCCTGCCAGACCTGATCCGGGAAGGTGTCGATATGGATCTTCACCGGCTGGCCGGGGTGCATGAAGGTCAGGTCGGTTTCGGTGAAGTTGGCCTCCACCCACAACTCGCCCCCTGCAACCAGCGACATGGCGGTCGTGCCGGCACTCAGATACTGACCCGGCTTGGGCAGCTTGCTGACGGTACCGGCCACCGGTGCGCGTACTTCAACACGCGCCAGATTCAGCTTGGCCTGTTTCAGTTCGGCCTTGGCAGAAAGCCAGGACGGGTGATGCTCCACCGGCAGATCCACACTGCCGCCCAGACTCTGCGCGATGCGGTTCAGATCCTGCTCGAGTGCCAGCACCTGCTGCGCGGCGAGTTCGGAAGCCTGTTTCGAGTCATCCAGCTTGGAGACCGGGATGAAATTTTTGGCGGCCAGATCGGCCTGACGCGCGCGATCCTTGTCGGCAAAGCTCGAGCGTGTACGCGCTACCGTGATTTCGGCCTGTTTGCCGCGATAGCTGGCTTTCAGTGCCGCAAGATCAGTGCGTACCTGCGCCATCTTGGCTTCGGCCTTGGCCACCGCCACCGCGAAGGGCTCGGGATCAAGGCTGAACAAGGGCTGCCCGGCCGTGACAGCCTGATTCTCCTGCACCAGTACTTCTTTCACCGGCCCGGCCACCTCGGCGCTGATCGACAGCTTGTCCGCCTTCACATAGGCATTGTCGGTCTCCACCGAGCGCCCGCCACGCAGGTAGACCACCCCGGCGCCCAGCGCCAGCAGCAGCGGAACGACGAGCAGCAGGATCAGGCGCAGACGGCTGTTGCGCACTTGAACAGGTGGCGTGGCTTGCGGTGTCGGGGTCACATCGGTGTTGCTCATGAAACATCTTCTCGTGAGTGTTGGCGCATCTGCGCTAGGTTGGCGCGCATCTGGATCAGCGCGGAATGCAGCACAGCGACCTGCGTGGCATCCAGCCCACGCAATGCGGCCTGCTGAAGAAACTCTCCGTGCCGGCGCACTTCTTCCAGATAAGGCGTTGCGGCAGCGGTCAGGTAAAGCTGATAGGCCCGACGATCGTGAGGATCGGCGCGACGCTCGATCAAGCCCTCCTCCTGCAACGAATCAAGCAGGCGGGCCAAAGTGATCGGCTGGATATCCAGGTGTTCGGCCAGATCCACCTGACGCAGGCCTTCCTGGCGTGCCAACTGGACCAGCGCACGCACCTGCGCCACCGTCAGGCCGGCGCCGGCATCAGCCTGCAACTGCTGGGTAAAGGCCTGACGCAGCAGGCGCGCCACATCCGTAACCAGAAATCCCAAGCGTTCCTCAGACGTCTTCATTGCCGTCAGCCAATATAGTAAGCAATGCTTATTATATTGCTTGCAGACAATTTGTCCAGCCGACGAATCAAACAGATTGCAAAATCCTGCTTTGCAGTGCTTGACGCACCCCCGACACGGGCAGTAAGGTTCGTCTCATGGCTACGTTCACGTCCGCCCTCGCTCTGACTCTCTCCCTCGCCTTGGTGCTCATCGCCAAGCGCGCACTGCAGGCTCGTCGCCTGCAGCCCCTGCGTCTGCAATCGCAGCGTCTGCTGCGCCGCACGCGCAGATAAAACCCCCACCCCCTCGTTCCGGTTGTTGTGTTCCCTGCCCTCAGGCAGGTTTGAGCGTTTGCGCGTCTGGCGCATCCATCCCAAGGGAGATTCCACATGATCATGCTGCTGACCACTTTGCTGCGACTGCGCCCCGGGCACCGGGCCATGATTTCGTGGTTGCCCGCTGCCCCTGCTTCGGCCACACCCAGCAAATTCCGAATGCAATGGAGAACCCGATCATGTCGATGTTGAAGAATCCCGCCAGCAAATACGCCGCTTTCCCCGCCATCAATCTTCCGGACCGCCAGTGGCCCGGCAAGACCATCAAGCACGCACCGATCTGGATGAGCACTGATCTGCGTGATGGCAATCAGGCGCTGTTCGAGCCGATGTCCATCGAGACCAAGCTCGCCTTCTTCGAGATGCTCACCCGCGTGGGCCTGAAGGAAATCGAGGTCGCCTTCCCCGCCGCCTCGCAAACCGAATTCGATTTCGTCCGCCGCCTCATCGAGGAAAAGCGCATCCCCGATGATGTCACCATCGAAGTGCTCACCCAGGCGCGCGAGCACCTCATCGAGCGCACCTTCGAAGCCTTGCGCGGAGCCCGCCGCGCCATCGTGCACATCTACAACGCCACCGCCCCGGAGTTCCGTCGCACCGTCTTCGGCGTCGATCGCGCCGGCTGTATCCGTCTTGCCGTGGACGCCGCCACCCGCGTGCGCGAGCAGGCTGCGCGCTATCCGGAAACCGAATGGGTGTTCCAGTACAGCCCGGAAGTCTTCAGCGCCACCGAACTCGATTTCGCCCTCGAAATCACCGAGGCCGTTGCCGACGTGTGGCAGCCCACGCCCGCGCGGCCGATGATCCTCAACCTGCCCGCCACCGTGGAAGGTGCAACACCCAACGTCTACGCCGACCAGATCGAGTGGATGAGCCGCCACCTCACGCGCCGCAACGCCACGCTCATTTCGGTACACCCGCACAACGACCGCGGCACCGCCGTCGCCGCCGCCGAACTGGCCTTGATGGCCGGCGCGGACCGCGTCGAAGGCTGCCTCTTCGGCAATGGCGAGCGCACCGGCAATGTGGACCTCGTCACGGTTGCCCTCAACCTCTACACCCAGGGGGTTGATCCCGGCCTCGATTTCTCGAACATCAATGAAGTGGCCCGCGTGGTGGAAGAGGCCACCCGCCTGCCGATTCATCCGCGTCATCCGTACGTGGGGGACCTCGTGTTCACGGCCTTCTCCGGCTCGCACCAGGATGCCATCAAGAAAGGCTTTGCCGTGCAGCAGGCGGACGCACAGTGGGCCGTGCCCTACATGCCGATCGACCCGCACGACCTTGGCCGCAGCTACGAATCGGTGATCCGCGTGAACAGCCAGTCCGGCAAGGGTGGCATCGCCTGGCTGATGGAAAACGCCTACGGCCTGAGCATGCCACGCCGCATGCAGGTGGAATTCTCCGGCGTAGTGCAGCAGCACATGGACGACACCGGCGCCGAGATGACGGCCAGCGATCTGTGGCAGCTCTTCGAATCGGCCTACCTGACCGCCGAAAGCCCCTTGCGCCTGATCGACCACCGTCTCGACGAGTCGCGTGAGCGCCACGGCATCACTCTGGAGGTGGAAGCTGGCGGCATGCCCCGCACACTTGCCGGCACCGGCAACGGGCCGCTCGCTGCTGCGCTGGCCGCGTTGGGCGTACAGGCCGCGATCCACAGTTTCGAGGAGCATTCCCTCGGCACCGGCAGCGATGCCCGCGCCGTGGCTTTCGTCGAGATCACGGTGCCCGGTCGCCCCGGCACCGTGTTCGGCGCCGGCTGCTCGACCAGCATCATGGAAGCATCCTTGCGCGCCCTCGTCTCGGCACTGAATCGTTCCGGCGTCACGGCAGGCTGAAGACCCGCATCCGGCGGACTTCTGCGGGCACCCTGCTTGAAGAAGTCCGCCAGACGCGCTTATACAGACAGGCTATCTGCAGACCAAGGCGGGAAGCGGCTTTTCAGCCCTGTCCTAGCAGCCGGACTTCCCGCTGCGGGAAAGGCATGCGGATGCCGCGGGCGCGGAAGGCCTCCAGCACGGCCTGATTGATCTCACCGATGGCCTGCGGATTGTCGGCCACGCTCACCCAAGGCTTGATGGCAATCACCACGCCGGAGTCTGCCAGCGTGGTGATCTGCACCAGCGGTGCCGGCTCGGCAAGCACGCGCGGATTCGCCTGCAGCACCTCCAGCACGGTCGCCAGTGCCTGATTGTGGTCGCTGTCGTAAGCGACCTGAGCACGCAGATCAAGCTGACGGATGTGGCCATAGTTGTGCAGGATCTCGCCAACGATCTTGCGGTTGGGCACCACCACACGCGAATTGTCGGCATGCAGCAGCACGGTGTTGAACAGGCTGATGTCGCTGACCACGCCCTCCACGCCGATGATGCTGACGTACTCGCCGATGCGGAACGGATGGGTCAGGATGATGGTAAGCCCGGCCACCAGATTCGACAGCAGCCCCTGCATCGCCAGTGCCACGCCGGCCCCCGCCACGCCCAGCCCGGCAATCAGCGGCAGGAGTTCGACGCCCAGATTCTGCAGGGCAATCACGCCGAACAGCGCCAGCACCAGAATGCGCAACACGCGCACCAGCAGCAATTCAAGATCCGGCTCCAGATGCAGGCGGCTCAATGAACGCTTGAGCATCTTGCCCGCCCAGCGCCCGGCATAGAATCCGGCAGCCAGAATGACCAGCGCCACCAGCAGTTTTGGCCCGAAGCTCACCGCCTGGGTCACAACCAGCGTTTGCGCCTGATCCAGCAAAGCCAGCGATTTATCCATGCTCATGCCTCCTTGCAAAAGCCCGCAATTCAAGCCGGAATCAGACCAGCATCAGGCCCGAATCAGGCCGGATTCAGCAAACGCACCTCGCGCTGCGGGAAGGGAATCTCGATGCCCTCCTCGCGGAAGCGCCGCAGGATGGCCCGGTTGATGTTGGAGCGGATTTCGAGGCTGCCCTTCTCGGGGTCATTGATCCAGAAGCCCAGCTCCAGCGTCATGCCGCTGTCGTCAAACGAAACGAGAAAGGCCTTTGGCGCCGGGTCGGCAATGACCCGCGCCTCCTGCAGGGGCAGCTCTTCGAGAATCTGCAGCGCACGCTCCACATCGCTCTGGTAGGCCACCTGAACCTTCACCGCCACCCGCACGCGCGGATCGGCGAAGCTGTCGTTGATCACTACCGACCCCACCAGCGTCTCGTTCGGCAGCAGGAAATGCGAGCCCGAGCCCGCCCTGAGCACGGTGTAACGCGTGGTGATCTGCATCACCTCGCCACGGTCGGAGCCCACCTGGATCACGTCGCCCAGCCGGATCGAATGGTCGAGCAGGATGATGAAACCGGACACGTAGTTGCTGGCGATCTTCTGCATGCCAAAGCCCAGTCCGACCCCCAGCGCACCGCCGAAGACCGACAGGGTGGTGATGTCCAGCCCCACCAGCTCCATCCCCACGAGCACTGCGATCAGGATCAGCAGGGCTTTCACCACCCGCGAAAGCACGATCTGCACGCTGCGATCCATGCCCACGACCTGCAGCAGGCGCGCTTCGATCACCCCGCCCAGCCACAGGGCCAAGACCAGCGCGCCGAGTACCGAGGCCAGCCCCTGGCAGACGCCCCACAGCGTGATATGCGTCTTGCCCAGCGGCAGCACGAAGGTGTCGAGCCACTGGATCAGCTCGGGCAGGATGCCCAGCAGATCGAGCGCAACGCCCAGCCACACCAGCGCCGCAATGCTGCGCCCGAAGCTGGTCACCCAGGGCGATTTGGGAAAGGCGCGCTGCACCGCAAACACCACCATGCGGATGCCGACCATGGCCCACAGCAGCTGCACGGCCACTGCCACGAAATGCAGCTTCCAGCCGTTGTGATGGGCAACGAAACGCAAGGCCGACAAGAGCAGGATGGCCAGCAGCGGAAACGCCAGCGAGCGCAGCCCGCCCACTGACGACTCGCGATTGACCTTGCTGCGCAGACCACGCGCCAGCAACACCGCCAGCGCCAGCAAGGCCGCCAGCACCAGCAGCTCGCGCAGGGATGCGGGGGTTGTCAGCAGCACCAGCACATCGGTCAGCAAACCATCCATGCGCGACAGTCCTCAGGCAATCCGCTCGAACACCGCTGCGAAGAAGCCATCGGTGCCGTGGGTCAGCGGGTCCAGCCGCAGGCGCTCGCCGGTATCCAGCGCAATCTTGCTCTGCGCCAGCACTTCGTTGGCCGGGACTTGTCTGTACTCGGGATGCGCAGCCAGGAAGGCGTCGACGATCACATCGTTCTCCACTTCCAGCAGCGAACAGGTGGCATACACCAGGCGCCCGCCCTTCTTCACCAGACGCGAAGCCGAGGCCAGAATGCTGCCCTGCTTCTCGGTCAGTTCGATCACGCCGGGTTCGGTCTGGCGCCACTTCAGATCCGGATTACGGCGCAGCGTACCGAAGCCGCTGCACGGCGCGTCGACCAGCACGCGATCCATCTTGCCGGCCAGACGCTTGATGCGGGCGTCGTTCTCATGATCGATCGCCGCCGGATGCACGTTGGACAGGCCGGCACGCGCCAGCCGCGGCTTGGCCTTCTGCAGACGTTTCTCGGATACGTCGAAGGCGTACAGACGCCCGGTCGAGCGCATCAGCGCGCCCAGCAGCAGAGTCTTGCCGCCGGCACCGGCGCAGAAGTCGGCCACCATCTCGCTGCGCTTGGGCGCGACGAGGAAGCCCAGCAGCTGCGAGCCTTCGTCCTGCACCTCGATGCTGCCATCGAGAAACAGCGGATGCTTCTGCAGCGAGACCTTGTTTTCCAGGCGGATGCACAGCGGCGAATACAGCCCGGCGCTGGCGGCAATCCCCTCGATCTTGAAACGCTCCAGCACCGCGTCGCGCTCGACCTTCATCGGGTTCACGCGCAGATCCAGCGGTGCCGGGCGGTTGAAGGCACCGGCCAGTTCGAGCAGACGCTCTTCGCCGAATTGCCCGGCCAGCCGCGCCGCGAGCCAGTCCGGCATGTTGGTGCGCTCGCCCAGCGTCGTCGGCGTCCACGCCGCGGCCTTCACCTCGGCGATCCAGTCCAGCTCGTTCTTCGACAGCAAGGGCGCCAGCATGCGCTGTGAGTAGCCCTCGACGCGGATCAGCCAGGCCAGCACGAGCTTGCGCGCCCGCACCGATTCGCCGACGATGGCCTGCACCTGGCGCAGATTGCGCAGCACGCCATACACGGCTTCGGCGATGAAGGCACGGTCATGCGCGCCGGCATTGCGATTCTGGCGGAAGAAGGAGGACACCACGCTATCGGCGGGGTACTGGAAACGCAGCACGTCTTCGAGTACATCGGAGGCGGCTTCGAGCTGAGCGGAGGTAATGTTCGTAGTCATCCCGCGATTATCCCATTTGTGCGGGGTTTGCCGCCAATCAATTCCCATCCGTCACGGGTTCAGGCGGCAGAACAGCCGCAAGCAGCCCCGCCGCGGGGTGACCGGATCATGCAAGCTCTGGGCACGCGAGCGCCAAAAGGAGTTTCAAAGGGCGTTAATGCCCCTCCGCCACATCCTTCGTCCGCGCCAGCAAGACCCCGTCGATTTCCACTTCTGCCGCCTTCAGGTCGACCACCAGCCCGCCCAGTTCGATGCGAATCCGCGCGGGCGCGTTGCGCCAGGCCGGTGCCAGCCAGACCTCGATCAGGGTTCCGTTGTTGGCGCGCGTGGTGAAGCGCCGCGCCTCGATCTGCCCGGCAGGCAGGCGCAGATACTCGCGGCCGGCAGCCACCAGCACCGAATCAGCCACCCAGAAATCACCCACGACGAAGAACGCGGCCTTGTCCAGCGTCTCGTCCAGCGTCATCAGCAGTTGCGGCAGCGCCGAAATCGTCACCGCCAGCCCCTTGATCTGGCGCTCGCGCGTATCCGCCCCGCGCTGCATCATGACCTTGCCACCCGCCTGATCGATGAGGCTCGTGGAATGCTTGCTCATGCGCTGATCGCTACTGGTCTCACTGATGATCTGGCTGCCCGCCAGGCGCCCGGTCGAGCGGAAATCCAGCGCCGTATCCGGCCCGGCAAGACCGGCTGAAAGACGACTCTGGAAACGTTCGCCGTCATGCTCCCAACTGGCCTGACCATTCGCATTCAGCGCAATGAAGCCCCCCGCCGTGCCGCTATAAAGCACCCGCCCCTGCCTCGGCAAGCGTTGTGCGACGTGCCTCTGCGAGGAGGCATCGCCAGCAGCCGCGCTGGCCGTGGCTGCTGGCGAAGACTGCCCGGAGAAGTCCGCCACAGGCGGCTCTGCAGGCAGGCTCTGAGCAGGCTCGGGCGTTTCAGGTGCGGCAGGCGGTTCAGCCGCAGCGGTTGTGTCAGGCGGCAGGCGGGCGGTCGGCGCATCCGCCGGCAAGGGCGCCGGCGCCGGTCGTGGCCGCCGTTTGGGCGTGCCCGCCGCAGACTTCGCAGCAGGCGCCGGCGGCGCACTCAGGGTAGCTTCGAGGCGCGGCGCCTCGGCGGGCATTTCAGGCAGATTCCAGCCCGGCGCAATCAGCCCGGCCAGATGCAGGGCCAGCGAGCCCAGCAGGGCGACGGTCAGCGGGCGCGGGCGTCGCACGGCCTCATCTCATGCGTCCACCGGTGGCACGCACCAGCCTTCCGGCCCGCTCTGTGCGTCACGCAGCGTCACCCGGCCATTCTCGACGATCAGCCGCTCTTCCACGAACCAGCGCACCGCCTGCGGGTAGATGCGGTGCTCCTGCTTCAGCACGCGCGCCGCCAGAGCCTCTTCATCATCGCCCGGCAGCACCGGCACCACGGCCTGAGCCACGATGGGGCCGGAATCCAGCTCGGGCGTCACGAAATGCACCGTGGTGCCCGCCACCTTCACGCCCGCCTCGATGGCCCGGCGATGCGTGTGCAGGCCGGTGAAACACGGCAGCAACGAAGGATGGATGTTGAGCATGCGTCCCATGTAACGGCGCACGAAACCATCCGTAAGGATGCGCATGTAACCGGCCAGCACCACCAGATCCGGCGCAAAGCGGTCGATCTCGGCGGCGAGCGCGGCATCGAACTCGTCGCGCCCGGCAAACAGCTTGTGATCCAGGGCCACGGTTTCGATGCCGAAACCACGGGCAATGCTCAGTCCTCCGGCGTCCGGCCGGTTGGAAATCACCGCCGCGATGCGCGCGCCGGGAATGCCCGCCCGCACGATGGCTTCCATGTTGCTGCCGCGACCGGAGATGAGGATGACGATGTTTTTCATGATTTCAATTCAGGACTCGATTCGGGCCAGTCGGGCCGGCAGCTTACTGCTGCGCGGCGGCCTTGCGGCTGCCCAGCCAGGCAATGAACACCGGCAGCATCGACACCACGATGATGCCCACGACAAAGAACATCAGGTTGTTCTTCACGAAAGGAATGTTGGCGAGGAAATAGCCGGCAAAAGTCAGCGAGAAAATCCAGATCGCGCCGCCCAGAATGTCCAGCGGCAGGAAGCGGCGGTAACTCATCTCGGCAACGCCGGCCACGAAAGGCGCAAAGGTACGGATGATGGGCATGAAACGCGCAATGATGATCGTCTTGCCGCCGTGCTTTTCAAAGTAGCCGTGAGTCTTGTCGAACGCCGCACGATTGAAGAAGCGCGAGTGCTCCCACTTGAAGACGCGGTGCCCGAGGCTGCGACCGATCCAGTAATTCAGGTTGTCACCCAGCACGGCCGCCACAAAGAGTGACGTCGACAGCAAGGTGATATCCATGCCCCCGGCTGCCGCCACCCCCCCCGCGACAAACAGCAGCGAGTCGCCCGGCAGGAAGGGCGTCACCACCAGCCCGGTTTCGCAGAAGATGATCGCGAACAGGATCACATAGATGTAACTGCCGTATTCGGCCACCAGCTGCGGCAGGAACCTGTCCAGGTGCAGCACGATGTCGAAGAACTGCGAGACCAGTCCGATGAATTGCGCGAAGAGTTCCATACGATGGCAAAGCCTGAAGGTGCGAGGCCGCCATGATACCGGAGCGCTGCCGCAATTCGCGCCAGCCATGCAGAATGTGGCGCAAACCTCAGGGCAAGGACACGGCAGGCGTTTCGACGACGAAGAGAGCCGCAACCTCGAAGACCGCCGCGGCAACCGCATCCCCGGCGGCGGCCAACGCGTGAAGTGGTTCCGCGCCGGCTTTGATACCGTCGACATCAGCGCCTGCGACAGCCTCAAAAACGGGACTTAGGACGAAGCCCCCTTTTTTCGCCACCGCGATCACCGTCGGTCGCGTTGCAACGCACGGTGAAGGAGCAAGCTGCAGTTCGCGAAGCCGAGGAAAGATCATACGAAATCAGTTCAAACCCGACACCATTAATTATCTGCGCTGAGGCCTTGGCTCCCCATAAACACAAACGGGGACTCCCGCAAAGGAGCCCCCCGTTCCGATGTCAGACAAGCCAGATCAGAAGCGCGCGGAGTATTGCACTCCCAGCAGGATGATGTGCCCCTTATAGGTACCCTCCACAATCCCTTGGGTCGAAGTGCTGGCGTGAATCCGGTCTTTCGGGATGTGGATGTAAGTCAGCCCCACATCAAGCGCCGACTGTTTGGTCGGGTTCCATTGCGCGCCGGTGGAATACCAGTAGCCATTGTTGTCCGGCAAAGACACCCGGCGTTCTTCTTCGCCACGAACAGGGCTCTGGTCGTAGGCCACCCCGTACTTCCACTTCCACTGATCACTGAGCGTGCAGGTGCCGCCCAACGCCACGCGCCAGGTGTCGCGGAAATTCGCATTCAGCACCTGAACAACCGAATTGTCACCCCGCTTGACCAGCACCTTGTCGAGCGTGCTCCAGTTGGTGCGAGAGATATCGCCGAGCATCGTCCAACGCTCGTCAAGCTTCTGGGAGACGCTCAGGGTGAAGGTGTCCGGCAAGGCCATATCGACCTTGGCAGCAGAGCCCGCCGCAACCGCCGGTGTGCTGGAGAAAAGCGTTCCTTTCAGGTGATGGATCACGCGTGAACGATAGGCGAAGCCGATGTCCGTCGATTCGCTCGGCTTGTAGGTCAGCCCGGTATTCCACCCCCAGGCATCGCCTTCCACGTCCAGTTTGATGTCTGTGTTCTGGAAGGCCGAATTGACTGTCGCCGCAGCGCGCGCATATTGCGCCGCCATCCGCTGCCAGTTCAAACCCAGTCCAAACGACCACTTTTCGTTTGCCTTATAGGCTAGCGAAGGGTTGATGTTGTAGGTCTCGATATCAAAGACCTTCGACTGGAAGCGCCCAACCCAATCACCGCTATATTCGGTGTGCAGGCCGAAAGGCGAATTCATGCCGATCCCGGCAACCCATTTGCCATCAATCTGACTCGTCACATACAGGTTGGGCAGTTCAAAAAGACTTCCCGCATCGCCGCCATCCGACCCCGTATAAGCCGGGGTGTTTCTGGAACCGTCGTTCTTGAATTTGTAGCTCGGCTTCACCAAGACCAAACCT
Organism: Uliginosibacterium sp. 31-16; assembly: GCF_030730865.1. Lineage (GTDB taxonomy): Bacteria > Pseudomonadota > Gammaproteobacteria > Burkholderiales > Rhodocyclaceae > Uliginosibacterium. The sequence continues at coordinate 499,329 of NZ_JAVALZ010000002.1, forward strand.
GTCGACACGTTACTGCCTTCCAGCCTGGTCATGGCGGCAGGGTTGAAATACACCGTGCTGGCGTTCTCGCCGACAACCGCAGACCCCGCATACGCGTTCCCGAGCCCGCTGGCGTTCTGTTCCTGCAACTGGAACCCCGACGCCTGCGCAGCCCCCGCAACCAAGCCCAGACCAACCGCGGCCACTGCCCTGGCCATGACTTCTTTCTGCATGCAACGCTCCCTGTCTGCCCTCATATGCCGGGCTGCCTACCTGCTTTTGGGCCAGGCCACACAGCCCGCTTGCACCCCTTCCCAGAACATAACAACGATCATCCTTGACGACAAACCCATTTGGGTTATTCGTTTTGAGAAAAATCAACATTGACATGATAAACACTTGGAGGCCGAAGACCGGAAAGCGTCCTCTCGAGGGAAGGATTGGGCGTCATTAGCCTTGTCTCCCCGTCTCCAACATGAGCCTGCCCACTAGAAGAAATGCTCTTGAGCTATTTGACGTTTCACGAACGACGGCCAAGTGCTTCTCAGCTGCCTCGTGGATCAGGATGTCTGGAAACTCTAGTTGTATCCACATAAACATGACTCGTATTGGATACCACGTACGGCGCAATAAAAAACAGGGCGCACTGCGCCCTGTCCCAAGAACCGCCCCCCGCCTTCGTCTGCAGGCAAGCATCCTGAAGAAACCCGCCAGTCGCGGCTCTTCAGCCTGCCTGCATATGCGCAAGAATCCGTTTGCGCGTGCGCCGGGCGTAGGGAACCCAGCCCAGCGACACCCAGCGAGCGGCCATGGCGAGGCCGCGGCAGCATTCGTCCGCGGCATAACCGATCCAGATACCGACCAGCCCCCAGCCCATATACACGCCGAGCAGCCAGCCCAGGCCGACGCCGAACAGGAACACCGACACGGCGCTGACCTTGACGGGGAAGCGCGCATCACCGGCTGCACGCAAGCCGCTGGTGACGACGATGTTGAACGCGCGGCCGGGCTCCAGCACCAGTTCGACGAGTACGATCAGGCCCACCAGGCGCAGGATCTCGGCGTCACTGGTGGCTCGCGCCACGGCCAGCGGCGTAAAAATGTAGCTCGCCAGCGTGCACGTCACCATGATCGCCATGCCCCAGGCCATCGCCTGCCACAGCACACGATTGCTACGGTGCAACTGGCCAGCGCCGACGTGGTGGCCGACGACGATCTCGGTGCCGAAGCCGACCGAGTTGGTGAACAGGGTGACGAGTTGCACCGCCTGGAACACGTAGGCATGGGTGGCCAGCGCGGCCTTGCCCATGCTGGCGACCATGGCGACACTGATGATGAAGCTGACGCGGAAGGCGACCTTCTCGCCCGCACCGGGCAGACCGATGTGCAGAATGCTGGAAAGCGGCCGCCAGCGCAGCCGCAGCCAGTCCGGCAGGTGGATATGGATATCGAGCTTGCGGCTCCACACCCGCCAGGCGAGTGCAATCGCCAGCATGCGGGATAGCGCCATCGCCACGGCCAGCCCGTTCAGCCCCCAGCCCGGCCAATCCCCCACACCCAGCATCAGCGGCACCGAGAGCGCGACCTGCACCAGGTTCATCACCAGCACGATTTTCATCGATTCGCGCGTGAAGGTGTAGGCGCGCAAGGTGGCAATCATGGTCATCGACACGGCATCGAAGAGCAGTGCCACGCCGAGCGCCTGCATGTAGGGCATGCCCAGCGGCATCAGCTCGGCCGGCAGGTGCATGGCGGCCAGAATCCAGTTTGAGTCCAGCGCCAGCAAGGCCAGCGTGGCCAGCCCGACCCAGCTGGAGGCGGCCAGACCGGCCTTGGCAACCTGATGGGCACCGGCCTCGTCATTCGCGCCATGATGCTGGGTGACGACCACGCTGGTGCCGATGCTGACCACGCGAAACAGGATCTGGAGCGCCCCCAGGATCTGGTTGACCAGCCCATACGCCGCCACCGCGCCGGTCGAGATGCGACTGGTGAGCCACAGGCCGAACAGGCCCATCAGCACCATCAGCAGGTTTTCGACAAAGATCGGCCAGGTGATGGCGAAGAGGCGGAGTTTGTTTGCAGACATGGCGGGATTTTAGCGTTACCCGGCAAAGTTGTCTGACAAATATTCAGTTTCGGACGGAGGGCAGAGAGGCCCCGCAAGCAGCTCGGGTGAGGCATCGCCGAGCTCCCGGGATTGCCGAAAGGCGGCAGCGTTTGATCCAGGCGGAGCAACTTCTGCATCAGAGGTGCTGTAATGCGTCGCGCACGGCTTAGCAAGCGCACGCGTCGCCGCCTCCATGACAAAAAACTACAGGGAGATCTGATGAGATTCAGGGTTTATGTTTTTGCGCTGTGCTTTGTCGTGTCGATCTTGTGGATTGCGTCCGCATCCGTCAGCAAGGATCAGCCTGTGCCCGCAACGGCTGACAGCACGGCAAGCGATACCGTGAAAGAGGTTGCGTTCGCGCAGCTTGAACAGGACGGCGTTTTCCCCGAGGGCAAGATCCATTTCGATGAATGGGCGTGGAGCGGAGCCTTTTTGCCCTTCAAGCACTGGGGCCGCTACTCGGCGTATCTGCCCTTCATGACGCCTGAAAATTACCTGAGCGACGAGAAAACCGTACGGATTCTCTATGCAGCCGATTTCAGCCAGGAAGCCAAGGAAGCCGACCTCGAAAAGCTGGTCGAGTCGATCGTACCCACGGAGCTGGAGGGCTGTGCGAAATCCCTGAGTGATGATGATGTTTTCAAGGAACTGGTGCGTGCGGGCTTCACCGTCAAGATGCCGATGATCGTCGTTTCTGCCTGTCCGGAGTACTCAGAGCCGGTAGCTGGAAAAGGATCGCCGGGGCTTTCTGTGCCGTTCCTGCTGGGGATAACCTGCACGCTCCTCTGGCTATTCGGAGTCTTCCGTTTCATTCAGGTCTTCCGCGCACATTACCTGTCGCGCAGGCGCGAGATTGGCGAAAGTCTCGACAACCGGATTGTCCCGGCTTCCGTATCGGTGAATGAAGGCGTGCGGGCAGCCAAAACCGGGCTCAGGCACTGGTCACTGCTCAAGGAGTCATTTCTGGATGCCGTCTGCCACTACGCACCATCGATGATGACGGCACGGCTTATCAAGACAGCCATCCCCAAGGAGTTTGCGAAGGTTTCGTTTGGCGTGTTCAGGGAGATGAATCAGGCACGACGCGAGGGGCGCTTCAAGGGCTATCTGGTCGAAAGGTTGCGCGACCCTCTGGCTTCCTCCATCAATATCTATGCTGCACTGATTGCGCTGCAGATCCTTCTGGCAAGAAGTCTGGCCGAATTCATGGCGCTGACAGGTCTGGGCACCTTCATTCTTTCGTGGCATCTGGCAACGCGTCGCTGCGGTCTGCGCGCACGCAAGGGCTTTTCGGCTGCGTTCTGCCTGAATTTCGTCACCATGAGCGTGATTTCCCTGGCCGTTGAGTTCGCCGGCAAAGAAGGTGTTTTGCTGAAACTGCCTTTTTTCAGCGAGTATGCAAAAGTCGTTTATTTTGATCTGCTGAGTTTCCCGTGGGTGTTGCTCACGGCGATTGTTGGCTATGCGGTTGCAGCCTTCATCTTCCGTTTTGGAATCCTGTTTTTCCGTGACAAGGTTGAAGTCAGTCTCGGCGAGCAGCGGGTTTCACTGTCTGACAACGAGAAAAAGGAGTAGGCCAAGGCCTGTTGCCACGCAGACATCACGCTGAAGCAACGGGCCTTGATCAATACGGTCAGGCGGACGACCATGCTTCTCGTGGTGTACTGCTTGCATGCAAGCTATCCTTGTCTCCCCCAAAATTTTTTCAGGAACACTCCATGTTCAACGATCTCAAAGGCAAGCGCGTTCTCATCACCGGTTCCACGATGGGCATTGGCCTTGCTGCGGCGCAGGCCTTCGCCCGCTGTGGCGCGAAAGTCGGTATCAACGGCCGCCATGCTCCGCAGAATCTGGACGCCCTGCTCGGCGCCATGCGCGCGGACGGTGGCGAGGCCGAATTTTTCGCGGCTGACCTGTCTGTCAGCGCGGCCTGTACCCAGCTGGTGGCGGATTTTGTGGCCCGCTTCGGCGGCATCGATGTGCTGATCAACAACGCAGGCGGGCTGGTCGGGCGCAAGGCGCTGACCGACATCGACGATGATTTCTACAAGGCGGTGGGCGATCTGAACATGCGCTCTGCCCTCGTGTGCACGCAAGCCGCCCTGCCCCATCTGAAGGCGGCAGCCGCCGCCAGCGGCGAGACCAGCGCGGTGATCAGCGTCGGTTCGATAGCCGGCCACACCGGCGGCGGCCCCGGCGCCTCGCTGTACGGCGCGGCCAAGGCCTGGCTGCACAACATCCACAAAAACTGGGTGGATTACCACACGAATGATGGCATCCGTTTCAACATCGTCTCGCCCGGGGTGTTCGATACAGCCTTTCATGCCGACAAGAGCGAAGAAGTGCGCCAGCGCATTGCCGCCGGCATCCCCATGGGCCGTTTCGGCCAGGGTGCAGACATCGCGCCGAGCTTCCTGTTCTTCGCCTCGCACGCCTGCAGCGGCTACATCACCGGGCAGATTCTGGATGTGAATGGCGGCCAGCACATGCACTGAACGGGAAGACGAACATGCGCATCGAACACATCGCCCTGTGGGCGCGCGACATCGAGGTGCTGCGCGATTTCTACGTGCAGCACTTTGGCGCGCAAGCCAATGCCCGCTATGAAAATCCGGCGAAACAGTTCCAGTCGTACTTTCTGAGCTTTGCCGATGGCGCACGGCTGGAGCTGATGCAGCGGCCGGATGTGTTCGACCGCCCGCCGGCCTTTCCGCCCCAGCAGTTCATCGGCTACGCGCATCTGGCAGTCAGCGTCGGTTCGGAGGCAAACGTCGACGCGCTGACGGCTGAGCTGGTCGCGGCGGGGATCACCCGCCTGGACGGCCCGAGGCGCACCGGCGACGGCTATTACGAGAGCGTGGTGCTGGACCCGGAAGGCAACCGGATCGAAATCGTGGCCTGAAGACGCGCCAGCAGCAAGACGCTACAGGCAGGCATGCCGCACCGCCGCGCAGGTATTGCCTGACAGGCTGAGCATGCTGGAGAAGTCCGCTGCATGCGGCTTTCCAGCACATCTGCGTTCAGGCGGCCGTTCCTGAAAACTCCACCGGTTTACCCGCCTTGCGCGCGGCATCCACGCCCTGGCGGGCGAGTTCATCGCAGCGCTCGTTTTCGGTGTGACCGGCATGGCCCCTGACCCAGACCCACTCGATCCGGTGTCTGGCGGCCTCGGCATCGAGTTGGCGCCACAGGTCTTCGTTCTTCACCGGTTCCTTGCTGGCGGTCTTCCAGCCGCGCTTCTTCCAGCCCTGCAGCCACTCGCTCATGCCCTTCACGACGTACTGTGAGTCCGTATGAACCCGGGCGGCCAGCGGGCGCTTGAGCGCTTCCAGCGCGCGGATCACGGCGAGCATTTCCATGCGGTTGTTGGTGGTCGCGGGCTCGCCGCCCCACAGTTCCTTCTCCACGCTGCCGGCGCGCAGAATGGCTCCCCAGCCGCCGGGGCCGGGATTACCGGAGCAGGCTCCGTCGGTAAAAATCTCGATCTGTTCCATGAAAACTCGAATCAAATTGGAAAATGCGCCGTGCGACTTACCACTCGCGCGTTTTGTGGGTCACCGGCACCATGGCTTTCTTGCGTGCCCTCTGCTCGCGCCATTTCGGCGTGATCAGGCGCATGCCCTGCACCCGTTTGACCGCCTGCAGAATGTACGCCCCGCCGGCAATCGGCCAGCCGTGGGCGCCGAGGGATTCCATGAATGACCAGCGGCGCAGCCACACCGCGCTCGCGGCGGGCGGAGCATAACAGCCAAAGCCGCCCGCGCGGGATTCAAAACCCAGCAGGCTGAGCCAGTCCTTCAGACGCGGCACCGACAGGTACTGCCCGCGCCAGGGCATTTCACCCAGATTGCCGGCCAGCGCGCGGCGCAGGCCCCACATGCTGAAAGGGTTGAAGCCGGTGATCACCAGATGGCCTTCAGGCACCAGCACGCGCTCGACTTCACGCAGCACCTGATGCGGATGCGCGGCGAACTCCAACACATGCGGCAGCACGATCAGGTCCAGGCTCTGCGTGGCAAACGGCAACTCCTCGGCCAGCAGATGCAGGCCGGCGGCAGGCTCTTCCGCCTCGCGACAGGCGCCTGCACACAGGCGGTAAGGCATGCGATTGGCGCGCAGGAAATCATGCCCGCACAAGCCGATCTGCACCGCGTTGAAACCGAAGATGTCGGCCACCACCAAGTCGACACGCTGCTGCTCCCAGGCCAGCAGATACTGACCGCGAGGCGTGCCTAGCCATTGCGCAAGATTGGTGATGGACATGCTGTGGATTCCGTAGAATGCCGGTCATGAAAACCGACTTCCGGATTGTTCCTCTTTCCGCCCTGCGCGACAACTACATCTGGGCCCTGATCGAAGGCGCGCGCTGCGTGGTCGTCGATCCGGGTGAAGCGGCGCCGGTGCTCGCTTTCCTTGCGGCGGAGAAACTGAGCCTTGAGGCCATCCTGCTCACTCATCGCCACGCCGATCATCAGGGCGGCGTCGCGGAACTCCTCGCCCACCGCGCCGTGCCGGTCTATGGCCCTGCCAGCCCGGCCATGCCGCAGGTCAGCCAGGTTCTCGTCGATGGGCAGGAGCTTGCGCTCGACGGCTTCAGCCAGCCCTGGCGCGTGCTGGCCGTGCCGGGCCACACCGAAGAGCACATTGCCTGCCTGTGGAATGGCGCCCTGTTCTGCGGCGACACGCTGTTTGCCGCCGGCTGCGGGCGCTTGCTCGGCGGCACGGCACCGCAACTGTTCGCCTCGCTGCAGCGTCTGGCTGCCCTGCCCGCAGAGACGCGCGTGTACTGCGCCCACGAATACACCCTCTCGAATCTGGCTTTTGCCGCGGCGGTTGAACCGGACAACCTGCAGATCAAGGCGCGACGCGCGTCTTGCGAGACCCTGCGCGAAGAAGGCCGCTCCACGCTGCCCTCCAGCCTGGCCGAGGAACGGGCCAGCAATCCCTTCCTGCGCTGCACCGAGCCGGCCGTCATCGCGGCCGCTGAAAAGCACGCAGGCCACGCATTGCGTGGCCCGCTGGAAGTTTTCACGGCATTGCGCCAGTGGAAAGACTCGTTTTGAGTGCCGAGTGAGGTGGCTGAAGAGCCGCTTCCGACAAGGCTTTCCGGTGCACCTGCTTCAAGACCCTTGCCGGGCAAGGCGCTTCCGCATGCCTGCCTGAAGAAGGCCGCGGGAAGCGGCTCTCGGGCACGCAAGGTGCGGCCGCTTCAGTCCTGCTTTTTGCGCCCCAGCGCCGTTTCCACGGCGGCAATCACCTTGGCGCCATTGAAGGGTTTGACCAGATAGCCGCGCGCGCCCCCGGAGATCGCTGCCTGCACCGTATCGCGGTCCGTCGAACCGGTCACCATCAGCACCCGCGTGTCGGGCATTTCGGTCTTGATCTGGGCCAGCACCTCGATGCCGCTCATGTCCGGCATCATCACATCCAGACACACCAGCGACGGACGCAGCTTGCGGATCAGGGCCAGACCAGTGGCGCCATCCTTGGCTTCCGCCACGACTTCGATCCCCTCGGCACGCAGGATCGCGCGCAACATGGCACGCGTGGTGTCGTTGTCATCAATGATGATCAGGCTGACCCCGGCGAAACGGCTGTAGGTACTCATCACAACAGATCCTCACTGGCCAGCAGCACACGATTCCGGCCGGCCTGCTTGGCACGGTACAGCATCGCATCGGCATCCGCCACCAGTTGCTCGGCTGAACCGTTCTCGCGCCGGGGCACCGTACAGGCGACGCCGACACTGATCGTTACCCGCCCCAGCGGCACGCCGGCGTGCGGCATGGCCAGCGCTTCAAGCGACTGGCGGATGTCCTCGGCGACGCGCTCGGCGCCGGCCAGCCCGGTGTCCGGCAGAATCACGGCGAATTCCTCGCCACCATAACGCGCGACCAGATCGGCTGGGCGGCGCACACAATTCTGCAGCACCCGGGCGACCGACTTCAGGCATTCATCACCTGCCGGATGTCCGTAGTGATCGTTGTACTGCTTGAAACAATCCACATCACACATCAGCATCGACATGGGTGCGGCGCTGCGCACGCCACGCGCCCACTCGCGCGGCAGAAATTCATCGAACTGGCGCCGGTTGGCAATGCCGGTCAGGGCATCAACGGACGACAGGCGGATCAGCTCGCGATTGGCTTCATCCAGGCGCCGCGTCAGCACCACCAGCGAGTAGCGCATCTGGGCAATGCGCTGCATGGCGCGAACCTTGGCGGTCAGCACGATTTCCGAGATCGGCTTGAGCAGGTAATCATCGCCACCGACCGCAATGCCACGCTCCAGATCTTCGTCATTGGTACGGGCGGTCAGAAACAGGATCGGCGTCCATTCTCCGTCGCGTTCAAGCTGACGGATGCGCTTGGCCGTTTCATAGCCATCCATGCCGGGCATGAGCACATCCAGCAGCACCAGATCAGGCCGATGTTCCTTGAACATCTCGATGCCGGTGGCGCCGTCGGTTGCCGACAGGGGTTCAATACCGATCTTGCGCAGCTGGGCGCAGATCACGGCCATGCTGGTCAGCGTATCGTCGATCACCAGGGCTTTCATCGGGGGCGGTACTTCCTCAGTTCAATTGTTCCGGCCACAGCGCCGGTACGTGTCAGACACGACGCTGACCGTCATGCCACAAGGGTATTCTTCATCTGTTTTCGGCCAGATGGCCCACAAGCTTTAGGGCCGGGGCCGCCAACACCCTGAAAATCAGGGCTTCCGGCGCATCAGGGTCGATTTCCCGAACAGGCTTTCGAGCAGGTCGACAGCCAGATCAGCCGTCTTGTTGCGCACATCCAGCGCCGGGTTGAGTTCTACCACGTCCAGCGAACCCAGGCAGCCCGTGTCGGCAATCATTTCCATGCACAGCTGGGCTTCGCGGTAGGTCGGCCCGCCCGGCACGGTCGTCCCGACTCCAGGAGCGATCTCGGGGTCCAGAAAATCCACGTCGAAGCTCACGTGCAGATGGGTGTGCTCATCCAGCCCGAACAGGGCCTGCTCCATGGTGTGACGCATGCCGTTTTCGTCAATGTAGCGCATGTCGAAAACGTCCAGCCCCATCTCATGTACAAAGGTCTTCTCGCCTTCATCCACCGAGCGGATTCCGATTTGCCGGATGTCCGCGGGCGCCAGCGCGGGCAACTGCCCCGACAGGCCGGTCAGCTCCGCCGGGCCATGACCACACAGGCAGGCCACCGGCATGCCGTGCAGATTGCCACTGGGGGTGATCACCGAGGTATTGAAGTCGGCGTGTGCATCCAGCCACAGCACCCGCAAATGCTTGCCCTGCGCCCGGCAATGCCGTGCCACGGCACTGATCGAGCCGATGGCCAGGGAATGGTCACCGCCCAGCAGGATCGGCAGGCGCCCTGTCTGCAGTTCGGCCAGTACCGCATCATGAACGCAGTGGTTCCAGTGGATGACTTCTGCCAGATGACGGTAGCCCTCTACCGGCGGCAGCCAGGGATTGGTCGGCCCGGTCAGATTGCCCCGGTCATCCACCACCAGACCGTGGCTTTCCAGAATGGGTTTAAGGTCGGCCACACGCAGGGCTTCAGGGCCCATGGAGGCGCCGCGCATGCCTGCGCCGATGTCGGTGGGCGCGCCGATCAGGCTGATGTGGTGTTTCACGTGCGCACCTTGATCAGCAAGCGGAATACCTGCGATCCGATCCAGGCGCCGGCCAGCAGCCCCATGCCCATCGAGCCGACAACGAAAGCCGCCTTGAACATGTTGGCCAGCGTGCCGGCCACCAGCGTCAGGGATGCAGACGGGCCGGCAAAGGCAATATCCATCGCTCCGCCAATGCTGCGGAACATCAGCACGCCCGGCATCATCGGCACGGCCCCGGCAAAGGCCACGGCCGCAAACGGAATGCGCATGCTGCTGACCCAGCGGATCGCCATGAAACCGATGGCTACACAGGCGAACAAGGTGGCGATTTCAAGCTGCATGCCATTGGCCAGACACAGGTAACGGATGCCGTGGCCGACCATGCCGCAGGCTATCGAAGTCCACAGCACTCGCCAGGGCGCGTTGTAGAAAGCGCCGAAGCCGCAGGAGGCCACACCGGCCAGAACGATATCCAGCCACAGCGGGATCGGCTGGGCCGCCACCGTCGAAGGAGGCACGGTGGTCATGCCCAGAGTGAGCCAGCCACCCAGGAAGATGCCCATCGCCGCTGCCACCAGAATCCCGGCGGACAGGCCCAGACGCGGAATGCCGGTCTGCATGTTGTTTTCCAGCATGTCGTAGAGGCCGTTGATGAGGTGCGGCCCCGGCACCAGCATCAGCGCCGGCACGATCAGGCAGATGCCCGGCGTCTGGGTCCAGCCAAGCAGGATCACGATGCCGCCCAGCAATGAACCGATCAACGCCGCCACGAAGGGCATGGCAAACAGCACCGGGTGATAACGATGCATTTCCTGGCGGGCCAGCATGCCCAGCGCCGAAGACAGTGCGATCACCGCCATGCCGGCCCAGTCCGCTGCCAGCAGCCAGGCCAGAGCCCCAGCGGCCAGCCCGAACATCAGCGACAGCGTCCAGCGGCTGTGCCGCCCGGCCGTCTGCTCGACCTCGTCCAGCAGCTTGATGGCCTCAGGCAGCAGCATCTTGCCGGCACAGACCTTGTCGATGGTGCGATTGACTTCGGCACTCACTGCAATGTTGATGCGGAATTCCGGTGCCTGCGCATGCACATGCAGGCCGTCTGGCGTGTAAACCGTTACCGTGCGATAGCCCACCTGCACCTGCAGCGGCAGCCACAAGGCCTGGCCGATTTCTTCGAGCCGCTCGCGCAGGGACGACGTGCGCATGTTGTACTGGAGCAGCAGGCGCGCCACGCGCTGGATGAAACGCAACTCGTCAGATTCGTGGCTCAGCTTGCTGGCGGCCTCGGGGGAGGAAGAAATATAGGTGTCGCTCATGAAGTTTCTGTGGTGAATAGTTGCTGCGAGTGATCTGCCCGATGGGGCGTGAGCCGCAGCCAGATGGTAGACTTGCTGATTCAAGCAATCTCCGGACCTACGGCTTCCGAATCACGATGTTCCTGCAATTCAGTCACGGCGCGATGCTACCTGTCTTTAGTGTCCTTCGGCACATCTGCGGGTGTGCACATTGAAAACCTGGCTCAAACGTGGCGCCGGTCTGGCCATCACGCTCGGCCTGCTCGCCTGGGTGCTGCACGGCGCGCGCTGGCAGGAGGTGGGCACCAGTCTGGCGCACATCAGCGTTCTTGAACTCGCACTGGCCATCGCCGCCTTCGCCGCCAGCTACCTCTTGCGTGCGGCCCGCGTACACGATGAGTTTGCCGAGGAAACCGGCGCCCGCTTCGTCGCCATCCTGCGCCTGACCCTGCTGCACAACGCCTCGATCAACATCCTGCCCTTCCGCAGCGGCGAGGCCACCTTCCCGATCCTGCTCAACCGCTGGTTCGGCGTACCCAGCACCCGCGCCGTCGTGGCGCTGCTGTGGCTGCGCATTCAGGATGCCTTCGTGGTGCTGGCGCTGGCCGCCTTCGTCTGGCCGAACCTGCACCCGGCGCTACGTGCCGCGTGGATTGCCGCCGTCGTGTTCGCGGCCTGGCTCATCCCGGTGTGGGCCGCACGCCACCCGGAGCTTGAAGCCCGCGCAGGCAAACTCGCCACCACCGTACACCGTATCCGCGCGGCACTCGCCGAATCCACCCGCCACCACGGCCGTGGCTGGCTATGGACCATCGCCAACTGGTCGCTGAAACTTGCCGCGCAAGCCTGGCTGCTCGGGGCACTGCTTCAAGACTCAGTGTGGACGGGCCTCTCCGGCGCATTGGGCGTGGAACTGGCGGCCATCCTGCCGATTCAGGGGGTGGCCGGTTTCGGCACCTACGAAGCCGGTGGCGCCGCCCTGCTCGCCCCACATGGCATTCCTTTTGCCGCCGGCCTGAACGCCGCGCTGGCCCTGCATCTTTTCGTGATCGCCAGCGCGCTTGTCGCCGGCGGTCTGGCGCTGGCCTTCCTGCCCGCCGCCGAACCCGCTTCAAAACTTGAAAGTCCGCAACCATGAGCGAAACCACTCCCGTCATCAGCGTCCCGGCGCACACCCTGTCCATCGTCATCCCGATGTACAACGAGGCCGAAAACGTCGAGCCGATGATCACCCGCGTGCATGAAGGCCTGGCCGGCTACGCCCATCCCTGGGAGCTGATCCTGGTGGATGACGGCAGCTCGGACGCCACGCCCAACGAGCTGCGCCGCGTCGGCGCCAAGTTCGGCCCGCACGTGCGCCCGGTGATCCTGATGCGCAATTTCAAGCAGACCGCCGCCATGCAGGCAGGCATCGACGCTGCCCGCGGCGACGTGATCGTCACGCTGGACGGTGACCTGCAGAACGACCCGGCAGACATTCCGCGCATGGTCGGCCGCCTGCTCAATGAAGATCTGGACATGGTTGCCGGCTGGCGCAAGAACCGCAAGGACGCGCTGGTCCTGCGCAAGATTCCCTCGCGCATCGCCAACCGCCTGATCGCGCGCATCACCGGCGTGACGCTGAACGACTACGGCTGCAGCCTCAAGGCCTTCCGCGCCGATGTGCTCAAGAACATCCGCCTGTATGGCGAAATGCACCGTTTCATCCCGGCCTGGCTGGCCACCGTCACCACCCCGCGGCGCATTGCCGAAGAGGTCGTCACTCACCACGCCCGCCAGTTCGGCGAGAGCAAGTACGGCATCTCGCGCACCTTCCGCGTAGTGCTCGACCTGATCTCGGTGTACTTCTTCATGCGCTTCCGTGCGCGCCCGGGGCACTTCTTCGGCGGTGCCGGCCTGATCCTCGGCGCCATCGGCAGCCTGATCCTCAGCTACATGGCCGTGCTCAAGTTCGTGATGGGCGAGTCCATCGGCACCCGTCCGCTGCTGATGGTCGGCTTCTTCTCGATCATCATGGCCGTGCAGTTCATCCTCTCCGGCGTGCTGGCCGAAACGCTGGCCCGCATCTACTTCGAGTCCGGCGCCGGCAAGCTCTATCAGGTGCGCAACCCGGACAACCTGACGGCGGATGAGGCCTGGCATAAGGCCTGAAGCACGCAATGGATCAAACCGGCAACTCTCTTTCGTCCTCAGCGCGCTGGCTTCTCTTTCTCCTGCCCGCCGTCCTGTTCCTGATGAACCTCGGCGGGGCGCCGCTGTTCGACGTGGACGAAGGCGCGTTCTCGGAAGCGACGCGCGAGATGTTCGTGCGCCACGACTTTCTGTCGACCTGGCTCAACGGAGCGCCACGCTTTGACAAGCCGATCCTGATTTACTGGTGTCAGGCGGTGTTCGTGTGGCTGTTCGGGCCAAATGAGTGGAGCTTCCGCCTGCCCTCGGCACTGGCTGCCTCGGGCTGGTGCTATGCCGTCGGCCTGTTCGCCTGGCAACGTTTCGGCCGCACTGCCGGGATTCTGGCCTGCGGCATCGCCGCAACCAGTCTGGGCGTGCATGTGATCGGCCGTGCCGCCACCGCTGATGCGCTGCTCAACATGCTGCTCGCACTTGCCCTGCTGGATGGCTGGCGCCATCTGGAATCCGGCCAGCGCACACCGCTCTTGCGCAGCTATGTTTGGATCGGACTGGGCGTGCTCACCAAGGGACCGATCGCCTTGCTGGTGCCGGGCGCCACCACGCTGATCTACTGCCTGACGGCGCATCGTTTCAAGGACTGGCTGCGCAGCGTGTTCAACCCGCTTGGCTGGGTGATCCTGCTGGCGATCACGGTGCCCTGGTATGCCGCAGCGCTGGCGATTCACGGTCAGGATTTCATCAACGGCTTCATCCTCAAGCACAACGTGCAGCGTTTCTCGGGCTCGCTGGAGGGGCATTCGGGCAGCATGTTCTATTACGTGCTGATGATCCCGGCCCTGCTGCTGCCCTGGCTTTCCTGGCTGATCGCCGCCGTGCGCCAGTTGCCGGCAGACTGGAAATTGCCGGAACGGCGTTTCCTGTGGCTGTGGTTCCTGTTCGTGACGGTGTTCTTCTCGCTCTCCGGCACCAAGCTGCCACATTACGCGCTGTATGGCTGCACACCGCTGTTCGCACTGCTGGCGATCCACCGCGAGCGGGTCACGAATGTCTGGCTGGCGGCAGCGCCGCTGCTGGTGTTATTGGCCTTCTTCCTCGCACTTCCTGCGCTGGCCGCCTACGCCACGCCGGCAGGCTGGGTGAAGAATGCCTACTACCTCGCGCAGCTCGAACGCGTACAGGCTGCGATCCCGCATGGCTACTACGTCTTCACAGCACTGGTGCTGACAGCCGCTCTAGTCCTTCTTCTGCGCGCAGGCAAGCTGCAGATGCCCGCCTGGTGCGCCTCTCTGGGCATCGCCTGTGCGACGACGGTGTTGCTGGCCGTTTCGGTCGCGCCCTTTGTCGGCGATCTGTTGCAGGGGCCGGTGAAGCGCGCTGGTCTGGCCGCACGCCAGTATGCGGAGCCGACTGTGCTGTGGAATTTCCATGCGCCGAGCTTCTCGGTCTATCGCCAGCAGGTCAGCCCCACCGTGCAGGCCCAGCCGGGTCAGATTGCACTGACGCGGGTGGACCGCCTGCCGGCTGACGCGAATGTTGACGTGCTGTACAAGGAAGGCGGCGTCGTGCTGGTGAAGGTGAAGTAATGGAAGACTGGACCCGCATCCGCATGGGCAACGAGAAGCCCGAACCCAGCACCAGCCTGCCGCAGCCACTGTTGCTGCTGCTCCTGCTGGTGCTGCTGACGACCTACCGTCTGTGGGTGATCCCGCGTCTGGGCGTCACGCTGTATATCGACGAAGCACAGTACTGGACCTGGGCACAAGATCTGGACTGGGGCTATTTCTCCAAGCCACCGGTGATTGCCTGGCTGATTGCAGCCAGCACCGCTATCTTCGGCGACGGCCTGCTGGCCGTGAAGCTGCCGGCGCTACTGCTCTATCCCGCCACCGCCTGGCTGCTGTTCCTGCTCGGGCAGAAGCTCTTCGATGTGCGCGTGGGCTTCCGTGCCGGACTGGCCTTTGCCCTGATCCCCATCGTCTCGGCGCTGGGGCTGGCCATCTCGACCGATGCCCCGCTGCTGTTCTGCTGGACGGCGGCGATGCTCTGTCTGCTGCGTGCCATCGAGCGCGACCGGATGCGCGACTGGCTGTGGATGGGCGCGGCCGTCGGCGTGGGCATCATGGCCAAGTACACCATGGCGGCGTTTGCCGCGTCTGCCGTGCTTTACCTGCTGCTGGACCGTCGTCGCCGTCACCTGTTTGCCCATCCGGGCCTGTGGGCGGCCATCGCGCTGGCCTGCGTGATCGTGCTGCCCAACATCCTGTGGAACTGGGCGCATGACTTCCCGACCCTGCGCCACACCGCCGACATCACCCACGTAAGTTCCAATGACAAGGGCGGCAACCTGGGTGAATTCCTGCTCGCCCAGATCGGTTCGCTCGGCCCGGGCTTTGCGCTGGCGTTCTTCGGCGGACTGGTACTTGCCACGCGCAAATGGCGCGACCCACGCTACCAGTTCCTGCTGTGCTTCAGCCTGCCACTGCTGGGGCTGGTATTCGCCCAGGCGCTACGCTCCGAAGCCAATGGCAACTGGGCCGCGCCAGCCCTGCTTACCGCCTTGCTGCTGGGCGTGGTGCAGCTCTCGCGCATGCGTTCGCGCTGGTGGATGGCAGCGCTGGGGCTGAATCTCGTGCTGATGTTCGGCGCCTATCATCTTGGCGATTACTTCAGGCTCACCAGTCAGGTGCAGCCGGCCCGACTGGATCCGCTGAAACGGGCAAAAGGCTGGAGCCAGCTTGCCGCCCAGGTGCGTCCGCTGCTGGTCTCGCGTTCCGGAGCCATCTTGCTGACCAGCGACCGTACGATGATGGCGCATCTGCTGTACGAACTGCGCGACCTGCAGACAGACCATCTGGCCTGGGCACCCAATCAGCACCCCGGCGATCATTACCAGCTCACCACACCCCTGACCGAGGAGCCGAGCAGCCGCCCGCTGCTGCTGGTAACACAGGACGATGACTTCAATGCCATCAGCGAGCGTTTTACCAAAGCGGAAGCGCTGGCGCTGATCAACATCGAAGTCGAACCCGGTCTCAAGCGACACGCCAAGGTGATCCTGCTGGAAGGCTTCAAAGGCTATCCACGCGCCGCCGAATAAGTGGATCAATGAGTGTGAAACAAGAAAAAAGGGCCTCGCGGCCCTTTTTCATTTCACGCAGTCGCCATTACTGCTTCTTGTAGGCGATTTCCTTGCTGCCACCTTCACAGGTGCCCACCACCTTGGCATCCTTGGCCTCGCCCTTGGGCACGATTTCCAGGCTGTAGCTCTTCACGCCGTGCCCCTGGATGCGTGCGTCGATTTCGGACTTCAGCTCCTCACAGGATTTCATGGCGAAAGCCGGTGCGGCCAGCAGCGTCAGCATGACGGCAAACAAAACTGATTTCATGTTCGGTCCTCTCTGGATTCGGGTCTGGAAAAGCCACCACAGGCTGTGAAGGCTTCAAGCATGTGGCCCGAGTTTAAGCGCTCACGTGAGCAGCACACAGCCAGACCAAGGGGTATTTTTTCAGAACACCCCCGGCAGGATGTCCACAGGAATCTTCGTCCTGATGTTCACCAGCACCAGATCAACCCCGATCACCAGCCACTCATGCTCTGCATGCACCGGCAACCGGGCCAGCATGGCCGGTGGCACCTGCTTCTTCGCGATACCCGGCGGCAGCGGCTTGCCCTTGGCCAGGCGATTGCGCATGCCCGGAGGCAAAGGCTGGAAGCTGCCCTGCGGGATGCCTGCCTCATGAACCAGACTGCGCGCGCCTCCCAGCGTGATGCCGATGGAGATGCTTGCTGCACGCGGCTCTTCAGCCTGCAGCCTGTCCGCGCGCCCTTTCTTGTCGGGCTTGCCAGGGCGTTCCTCATCCTGCTGAAAGCCATGCGGATTGCCGTGAGCGCCATCCTTTTTGGCCTGCGCCAAGGGGGAACACAACATCAGGATGGCCAGAACCATGGCCGGGGTGCTTGCTCGCATCGCTCTCTCCATGCATCGGGAAACAGCTGAAGTCTAGCCCAATCCGGGGCGCCACTGCTGCATGCGCCCGGATCAGGGTTCGCCCAGCTTGCACAACCCAAAGGTAATCGTTTAACCTCGAGCGCAGCATTGATCCTAGCAACTCCGCTGAGCGCCGCGGACACACTTCTGGAGACACACCATGACGGCCCGTTTCAAGCTTCCCCACCTGCTCGCCAGCGCAGCCTGCGCCGTGGGTATTGCCGGCGGCGCGCTGGCTGCACCCCCGCAAGTCATCACCATGGATGGCCACTACCTTGAATACGCCAGACAGCGCGTGGCCGCGGGCGAAGCCATCCTGAAGCCGGCGCACGCCAAGCTGATCGAGGATGCCGGCGCCCTGCTGAAAGTGACACCGGAAGCCGTGACCTACAAGAAGATCATGCCGCCCAGTGGCGACAAGCACGACTACATGAGCCTCGCGCCCTACTGGTGGCCGGACCCGACCAAACCGGACGGCCTGCCCTACATCCAGAAAGATGGTCAGTTCAACCCCTCGTCCAAGAACGGCGATACCGATTCGGTACGCATGCAGATCATGTGTCTGGGCACCCAGAACCTGTCGCTGGCCTATTACTTCACCGGCGACACGAAGTACGCAAAAAAGGCCGCTGACTTCATCCGCACCTGGTTCCTTGATCCGCAGACCCGCATGAACCCGAACCTGCGTTACGGCCAGGCCGTGATGGGCCGGGTCGACGGTCGGGGCATCGGTCTGATCGACACCCGCAACCTGTGGATGGTGATCGACGCCGTGGCCCTGCTGGAGCCGGCGAGCGTGCTGACTCCGGCGGAAATCACCGAGCTGAAGAAATGGTTCAAGGACTTCAATACCTGGATGCTGACCAGCGACACCGGCATTGAGGAATTCAACGCCCACAACAACCACGGCACCTTCTACGACATGCAGGTGGCGAACTACGCCCTGTTTGCCGGCGACATGAAAACCGCAAAGCAGGCGGTAGAACGCGGTGTCGACCTGCGCATCGCCAGCCAGATTTCACTGGAAGGCAAGCAGTACGCCGAGCTGGAGCGCACCACGCCCTTCCACTACACGGCCTTCAATCTGGAGGCGATGAGCAATCTCGCGCGCTATGGCGAGCAGGTGAAGGTGGATGTCTGGAAGAAGCGCGACAAGACGCGCGGCATCAAGAATGGCATCAACTATCTCGCCAAATTTGCCGCACAACCGGAGACCTGGCCTTACCCGGAGCTGGAAGGCAAGCCGGAAACCGAGTTGGCCCTGGGCGTGATGCTGCGTGCCGAGCGCGCTTACGGCGGCGGTGGCTACGCCAACGTGGTGGCCCAGCTGCCGGTGAGCAGCTTCAACACACAGGAAATCATCGCCATGAGCAAGCTGCTCGGCACGCCGCCGCCCACCACGCTCAACAGCATCGACCGGCTGATCTGGCCGGTGATGCCGAAAAAATGAGCCCTGCCCGCAGAGCCGCTTGTGGCGGGCCTGAGAGGGCAGGTCTTCTGAAGACTCAAGCCCGGCAAGCCTTTTCAGCCATGCATGCCGGAGACGTCCGCCACAAGCGCCTCTGCAGGGAGACGTAAAAAAGGGACCTCACGGTCCCTTTTTTTGCGGCAACTTGCAGCCAGATCACCCCAGCCAGACGCGCGCGTTGCGGAACATGCGCATCCACGGTGAATCCTCTCCCAACGAATCCGGCGCCCAGCTCATCTGCACCGTGCGACGGCAGCGTTCCGGGTGCGGCATCATGATCGTAAAGCGGCCGTCAGCAGTCGTCAGACCGGTGATGCCGGCCGGCGAACCATTCGGGTTGGCCGGGTACTGACTGGCGACTTCGCCGTTGTTGGCGATGAAGCGCAGCGACACCAGAGCCTGATCTTGGGCGCCATGCTGGCTGAAATCCGCCCGGCCTTCGCCGTGGCTGACCACGATGGGCATGCGACTGCCAGCCATGCCGGCGAGCAGAATGCTCGGGGACTCCAGCACTTCGACCATCGCCGTGCGTGCCTCGAACTGCTCGCTGCGGTTGCGCTGGAAGCGCGGCCAGGCATCCGCACCCGGAATGATCTCGGCGAGGTTGCTCATCATCTGGCAACCGTTGCACACGCCCAGTGCGAAAGTGTCTTTACGCTGGAAGAAACCGGCGAACTGCTCACGCAACTTGTCGTTGAACAGGATGGACTTGGCCCAGCCCTGCCCCGCGCCGAGCACGTCGCCATACGAGAAGCCGCCGCACGCCGCCAGGCCATGGAAGTCCGCCAGATTGACGCGGCCGGCCATCAGGTCGGACATATGCACGTCAAACGGCGCGAAGCCGGCCGCCTCGAAAGCCGAAGCCATTTCGTTCTGCGAATTCACGCCCTGCTCGCGCAGGATCACCACCTTCGGCCGCGCACTGGCCTTGGCAATATACGGCGCTGCCACATCTTCAGCCGCGTTGAAGCTCAGCGCGACGGACAGGCCTGGATCGACCTTGTCGGCCAGCGCGGCGAATTCCTGATCGGCGCTGGTTGCGTCGTCACGGATGCGGGCGATTTCATGGCTGACCTCGCTCCACACCTGCAGCAACTCGTGCACATCAGCTTCGAACACGGTCTTGGCGTTACGGCGAATACGCAACGCGCCGCGATCATTCGGGAAGCCGATGAAGTGGGTTTCAGCGCCCAGCCCGGCTTCGCGCAGCATGGCCTGCACGCGCTCGCGGTCGCTGCGACGGATCTGCACGACGGCGCCGAGTTCTTCGGCAAACAGCGCGCCAAAGACGCGATCATTGAAGCGGCCCTTGAGCATGTCCGGACGCTTCTCCGCGCCATCGATGTCATTGACCATGTCGTCGTAGCACACCGAATCCAGCTCGATCGAAATGCCAGTGCGAGCGGCGAAGGCCATCTCGGCCAGCGTCGTGAACAAGCCGCCGTCGGAACGGTCGTGGTAGGCCAGCAGCAGGTCGGCTTGCTTGAGCGCGGTGATGCCCTTGAAGAAAGCCTTCATGGTCGCTGCGTCGATATCCGGCGCGTGTTCGCCGACCGAATTGTAGGCCTGCGCGAGGATCGAACCGCCGAGGCGATGCTTGCCCTTGCCCAGATCGATCAACACCAGTTCGGTTTCGAGGCCGGCTTCGATCTTCAACTGCGGCGTCAGGGTCTTGCGGATGTCCTGCACCGGCGCAAACGCCGTGGAAATCATGGACAGCGGCGAGGTCACGGACTTCGCTTCTTCGCCGTCCTTCCAGGTCGTGCGCATCGACAGTGAATCCTTGCCGACCGGAATCGAAAGATCGGCGCCGATACAGAATTCGGACACAGCCTTGACCGTATCGAACAGGCGCGCATCTTCGCCACGCTGGCCACAGGCGGCCATCCAGTTGGCGGAAAGCTTGATGTCGCCGATCTTCGCCACGTCTGCCGCAAGCAGATTGGTGATGGATTCGCCCACGGCCATGCGACCCGAAGCGGCTGGATTCACGCAGGCCAGCGGCGTGCGTTCGCCCATCGCGAAAGCATCGCCAGTGTAGCCGTGGAAGCTCATCGCAGTGACGGCCACATCGGCCACCGGGGTCTGCCAGGGGCCGACCATCTGGTCGCGCGCGGTCAGGCCGCCCACCGAGCGGTCCCCGATGGTGATCAGGAAGGATTTGCTGGCCACGGCCGGCATGCGCAGCACGCGCAGCGCGGCGTCAGCCACATCGATCTCGCTCACGTCGAAAGGCGGCAGGTAGATCGGGCGCGTGGCCACGTCACGGGTCATCTTCGGCGGTTTGCCGAGCAGCACCTGCATGTCCATGTCGACCGCGTGATTGCCGAAGTGGCTATCGGTCACCTGCAGGCGACCGTCACCGGTCGCGGTGCCGACCACAGCAAACGGACAACGCTCGCGGGCACAGAAGGATTCGAAGAGGCCAAGCGACTCGGGCGCAATCGCCAGCACATAGCGCTCTTGCGACTCGTTTGACCAGATTTCACGCGGGCTCATGCCCGGTTCTTCGATCTGGATATTGCGCAGCTCGAAATGCGCGCCGAGCTCGGCAAAATCCGCCAGCTCCGGCATCGCATTGGACAAGCCACCCGCGCCCACGTCGTGCATGGCCAGAATCGGGTTCTTGTCGCCGAGTTGCCAGCAGGCGTCGATCACCTCTTGGGCGCGACGCTCCATTTCCGGGTTGCCACGCTGCACCGAGGCGAAGTCCAGATCCGCCGCATTGCTGCCGGTGGCCATTGAGGAAGCCGCGCCACCGCCCAGACCGATCAGCATGCCGGGGCCGCCGAGCTGGATCAGCAGCGTGCCGGGGGCAAACCTGGTCTTGAAGGATTGCTCGGCCTGAATGCTGCCAAGGCCACCAGCGATCATGATCGGCTTGTGATAGCCGCGCACTTCGCCTTCGACTTCCTGCTCGAAGGTACGGAAATAGCCGGTCAGGTTCGGGCGGCCGAATTCGTTGTTGAAAGCAGCTGCGCCGAGCGGGCCTTCGATCATGATGTCCAGCGCCGAGGCAATACGCTCGGGCTTGCCGTATTGCTTCTCCCAGGGCTGGGTGGCGCCCGGGATGTTCAGGTTCGACACGGTGAAGCCCGCCAGACCGGCCTTCGGACGCGAACCGCGACCGGTGGCACCTTCGTCGCGAATCTCGCCACCGGAGCCGGTGGACGCGCCCGGGAACGGTGAAATCGCGGTCGGGTGATTATGCGTTTCCACCTTGGCGAGGATGTGGGTCAGTTCCTTGCGGTACTTCCACTGCCCTTCGCCATCGGGGTAGAAGCGGTCAATTTCGAAGCCTTCAATGATCGAGGCGTTATCCGCGTAGGCCACCACGGTGCCTTCCGGGTGGGCCTTGTGCGTATCCTTGATCATGCCGAAGAGCGACTTCTCTTCCTTGCGGCCGTCGATGATCCAGTCGGCATTGAAAATCTTGTGGCGGCAGTGCTCGGAGTTGGCCTGCGCGAACATCATCAGCTCGACATCGGTCGGGTTGCGCTGAACTTTCGTGAAGTTCTCGACCAGATAATCGATCTCGTCTTCCGACAGGGCCAGACCCAGTTCGGTATTGGCGACAACCAAGGCAGCACGGCCGCCAGCGAGAATGTCGACGCTGGTCAGAGGCTGCGGGGCGTAGTGGGCGAAGAGGCCGGCGGCGGCATCCACCGAGTCCAGCACCGATTCAGTCATGCGGTCATGCAGCAGCGGCAGCACGGCCTCGCGCGCGAACTTGCCATTCAGCGAAAACTGGATACCACGCTCGATACGCACCACCTTGGCGAAGCCACAGTTGTGGGCAATATCGGTGGCCTTTGAGGACCAGGGCGAGATCGTACCCAGACGCGGCGTCACCAGCAGATTCGTGCCGGCGGGCGCAGCAGCAGTGGCCGGGCGGGCATCGAGCAGATCAACCAGACGCTCCAGTTCCTGCGCCGAAAGCGCTTCCTTGATCTCCACGAAATACCAGAACTCGGCGGCCAGCCCGCTGAGCTTCACGCCAGCGCTGGTCAGAGATTCGGAAAGACGGGACAGACGCGAAGCCGAGAAGGCCGGTGCGCCGCGAAGGCTGAGAATTTCGGACATGAAGGATACTCTGGAGTGAAACCGGCAAGACCCGGTCTGAGGGAGGCGCGATTATACCGGAAGCGCCCCTCCAAAACCCCGCCAAAATGCCGTAAGGTCTTGAAGATAGAACAATCACACCCACAGAGAGAACACATGCCCCGTCAAATCGAGAAGTCCGACGCCGAATGGCGCGAAGTGTTGGACCCGGAGCAGTTCCGCGTCGCTCGCATGAAAGGCACAGAGCGACCGTTCACCGGCGAATACTGGAACGTATGGGATGCCGGCGAATATCACTGCCGCTGCTGCGGTGCCGAGTTGTTCAATTCAGAGGCCAAGTTTGATGCCGGCTGCGGCTGGCCGAGCTTCCACAGTGTGGCCGCAGCGGAGAATGTCGGTCAGGTCGAGGATTTCAGTCACGGCATGTATCGCACCGAGGTGATCTGCCAGCAGTGCGGCGCGCATCTGGGTCATGTTTTTGATGACGGCCCGGAGCCCACTGGACAACGCTACTGCATCAATTCAGCATCAATCCGGCTGGAGAAAAAGGCCTGAGCCGGAAAGCGTCCGGCCTGCCACGCTGAGCGTTGGCAGGGGCCCGGATGCAAATTCTCCGGCACAAAAGCAAGAAGCCCATGCGTTTCAAGCATGGGCTTCGTAAATCCAGACCCTGGGCACACATGGCCCGGGTATTCGGCTTAAGCCGTTGAGGTCTTACCCGGCACTCTTGAAAAACTGCGGCGGACTACCCAGCATAGGGCCTCCTCTCACTTGCAATGCACCATTCCGGACAAATCATTAACTTGCTGTACCACGATTTCAGGCTAGTACTTTGAAATGAAAAGTACAACGTTTTTCAGAGAAAAAATCTCTCAAGTCCTTCGGCTACGGGAGTCAATACAGGCCGCCCGGATTTCATATTCACTCCGGACGGATCCGGCATGAAGACAGATGCAGCAAGGAATCACGATGACCGATAACGCATCTCCAGCAACGCTCGATCCGGGCACAGGAACACCGGAAGTGGGCATTCGTGCAGCCGCGATTTACGCTCTCGTTGCTCACCGGCTTGAGGCTTTCTACGATCACGCACACTGGATCACCCAGGCGCAAGGTGCAGCGCTCTGCAACGACTGGCTGATGCGCTCGAAGCAACGCTTGTCACTGAGCGAGCGCCGGCATCTGTCGGATCTGAGTGATCAGGTCGCCACACAGATCCGGAATGGTCTGTCACGCGAAGCCGGCCTGTACACGGCACACGAACTCATGGAATCCCTGGACCCGCGGCATGTCTCCGAGCTGGGGGCGTCGATCATGGAAGAGTGCGTGCGCGTACTCAAGGCAACGCCTGCAGAATGAGGGCAATCGCGGGTTTTCAAAAACGCAGCCCTATCCGGTGAAGGCGCTCACCCCGATACGCCCCTGCCCTGCTTCGTTCAGCCGCTCGATGAAGGCATCGGCCTGCGTTTCCGGCAGACGGATGATGAACTCCACCAGCGCACCATGCCGGACTTCGAGCAGCGTCGCACCGGCGCTGTCGACCGCCCTGCGCACCATGCCTTCCTGTGCGTAAGGCGCTTGGCATCGCAAGCTGCGCAGCCGGATGAGAGGCACCTTTCTGGCATCCCGAAGCGCCTCTGCAACAGAACCCGTGTAAGCGCGCACCAGCCCCCCCGCTCCCAGCGGAGTGCCACCGTAGTAGCGTACGACGGTGGCGAGCACACCTTCCAGATCCTGATGCCGCAAGACTTCCAGCATCGGGCGACCCGCCGTGCCGCTAGGCTCGCCATCGTCCACCGCCGCCGATTGACCACCGGCGAGCAGCGCCCAGCACACATGCGAGGCGGCCGGATGCTGCGCCCACAGTTCCGCCACACGCTGCTGGGCCGCGGTCCGGTCCGGCACACTCTCGACACAGCCGAGAAAACGGCTTTTCTTGATCAGAAGTTCGCTGTGAACAGGCGCGGCAAGGCTGTAGGACATGAGTGCAGAATGCAAGGAAAAAAGAGGCTCCGCGCAGTGTAGCGGAGCGATGAATCACCGATTTTTTCTGCGCTCCTAGCCCTTCATTTCATCCGCTTCGCGCAGCGCCCGCAGCACCGGCGAATCGAATTCACGTCGCGCCTGCACATACACCACCACCGTCGTTGCGACGATGAACAGCCATGGCGAAAGCATCCAGCCGAGCACGGCCAGGCCGAAGTAATAGGCGCGCAGGCCACGATTGAAATCATCACCGGCGCAGGTATTTACCGCCGCGTGTTTCTGGGCAAAACGCTCCAGTTCGCCTGGGTCGGATTCCTTGGGCGGCACGGCACCGGTGGTGATCGAGAGAACATTGAACTGGCGCAATGCCCAGGTGAACTTGAAATAGGCCACCACGAAAATGGTGATCAGCAGGATCAGTTTGAGCTCCATCGCCTCACGCGAGAAGCTGCGGGCGAACTGCAGCTCGGCAGCGGCGTCCATGAAGCGATCCAGCGTACCGAGCGTGGCAAACAGGCCGGCGATGATATAGATGGAGGTGTTGGCGTAGAAATTGACGCTGCTCACCAGATTGCTGACCAGCGCACAGTCCACGATGCGGTTCTCGCGCGTCAGCATCTGGCGCGCCCATTGCACGCGCAGGCGATGACCTTCGACGAGCAGGGTGGAATGCCCCTTCCAGCCTTTTTCCACGAGCCGCTCGTAGCCGAACCAGCAGATCAGGAACCAGCCCAGCGAGACCCAGTCCACCCATGAAAACTGGGAGAAGAAACTGAAGAACTGCATTGTTTGCACGCCCGGATGACAATCGGGCAAGCATGCCCGAGCCGCCGGGGCGGCGCAAGCAGCACTGATCGGCTGCCTGACGAGCCGCATGCGGGCTTGGTCTGCAAGCCACCTGTCCGGGAAGCCGCGCCCGGACTTAATCTTCAGGCAGGCATCTCGCAGAGGACCGCCAGAAGCCACTCTACAGACAGACATTGAAAGAGCTTGGGGACGGCCGGCCCCGGTGACCCGCCGTCCCCTACCCCGCCCCTCTCGAGGACGTCTTACTCGGTCATGAAATACTGCTGCGGCAACGAAGGATTCGGCGTCGGCCAGATCCACGCACCGGGCATGCTGTCCGGCACGCCGTGCAGACGGGAAGCACGAATGCCGGTCTGCGCGGGAGAACTTACCGTGCCGAGTACTTCGAGCTCGTCAGCAGCAATCACAAGAATCTGACGGAATAATCCGTCGGCTTCGGCATCGGTCTTGGCCGCCTTCCACTGATCCCACAACAGCAGACGGCGCTTCATGGCAGGCGACGGTTCGATGCCGCGCTGACCACCGGAGTTGTACCAGAGCACCCAGGGCAGGCTCTGGCGCGAATCGGCCGGGTGCTGGGCCAGATAGGCGCGCGGGTTCTGGGTCGGGTCGATGCCGCCGGAGACGACATCCACACCGATGTCGTAGTCGTTGGCGCGTGCCCGGTTGGCGACGACGACACGGTCCTGCGCCTCGATCAGCAACTCGATGCCGGCTGTTTTCCAGGCAGGCTGGATCAGCTTGAGCGTATCGACCATCTGGTTCGAGTAGTTGTTGACGATGGCACGCAGGCTCAGACGCTTGCCGTCGGGCAGCAGGCGATAGCCCTCACTGTCGCGCTGCGCCAGTCCCAGCGCGTCGAGCGCGCGGTTTGCGGCTGCAAGGTCGAATTGCGTGTGTTGCGCGGCCAGCTTCTGGTTGTAGAAGCGGTGTCCGGCCGGCGGGCCGACCTGCCAGGGTGTGACCTCGCCGAGGAACACCGTTTTGGCAATGGCTTCGCGGTCGATGGCTTGCGACAGCGCGGCCTTGAAGCGCACGTCAGCAAACAGCATGCGCAAGGCCTCGTTCGGCGTGGTGTGGTTCAGATACAGGCCAACCGCCGAGGCGTTCACATCCGGCAGGCGCAACATCACGTGACGACCTTGTGCCACCAGCGGTGCCAGTTGTGCGCGAAGGGCCACACCGCTGACGTGACGAATCTGCAGGTCGAGATCCCCTGCCACAGCGACGGCCTGAATGGCGGCTGCATCCTTGTAGAGATTGAACTGGATGGCATCCAGATACGGCAACTGCCGCCCGGCCTGATCGACCTGCCAGAAATACGGGTTGCGGCGCACCACCACGGCGGCAAGCCCGCGACCCATCGGTTCGCTGACGAGCCACGGGTCCAGCGTCGGTTTGGCGACTGTGGACCAGCGCTCACCCCAGGCCGGACATTCACGGTTGAAGCGCGCGACCCAGCCGGTGAAACCTGCCGCGCGCGCCTCGGCGTCCGCCTGCGGATTGTGGGCGGCGTGGAACTGCGCACAGTAGTGCTTCGGATAGATCACCGGATGATGGCCGTAGGGCCCGGCCAGCTCCTCGGGCAGCATGCGGTTGCCGGCGGCGAAACGGATGCGCACCTGCCAGGGGTCGATCTTCTCGGCACGCATGATTTGCCCGGCGGCCTGATAACGGTCGGCTGGTGCGCCGAACACCTCGCGCACGCCGATCACATCATTCACTGCGAAGACCACGTCGTCCGCGGTGAAGGGAGCTCCGTCAGACCAGCGCATGCCTCGCCGCAACTGAAAAACGTATTCGGTGGCGTCGGCATTCACCGTCCAGCCAGCGGCGATGTTGGGCAGGATGCGGTCGAACTTTTCATCCCAGCGCGTCATGCCTTGCGCGATGAAACGCAACACACCGTTCTCGTCACCAGTAGCGAGCAATGCCGTGCGCAAGGTGCCGCCATAGCGGCCATTCTTCTCACGCGCCTGCACGACTTCCGGCGCGTCCGGCAAGCGCCGTTGCACGGGCGCCAGATCGCCCGACGCCACTTTTGCGGCGAGTTCGGGAGCTTCGCTGAAAGCCTGGCTGTTCAGGCTGGCCAAGACGGCCATCATCGCCAGTGCACCGTGACAAAGACGGCTCCGCAATGGATAGCTCAGAAGCATATCTATTCTCTCGATGAAAACCGGCCCATCGCCGGCAGACCGAGAATGCTCTGTGCAAAGTGCAAGACTTGATCAGGATCGGCGTTTGAGCGGCTCAACCGGCAGATAGACCGCAAAGCGCCGCTCCTGCGGTGCGGTATACCCACTCACCGTGATCTCGCGCAGCAGCATGCGGGCGTCCCCGCGCAGCACGCAGCCCAGCGTCGCCCGCACTTCTTCGAGCACGCCCGGCAGCAAGGCTGCGCGTGGAAAGCGCAGCGTGTGCCAGACGGCATACAGCGCCTCTTCCTGCACAATCCGGTCGATCTGCGCAACCGGCTGGGTGAGCCCCAGCGCGGGAACGAAGTGCTGCACGGAAACGATGCGCTCGGGCGCGCCGCCCAGCGGGCAATCCCGATCCAGAGCGATCCAGTTGCGCCAGCGGCGCACCCCGGCAATGGCAAGATTGCCCACCAGCGGCACGGCGGCCGTGTGCTGCTCGCGCACGCAGCCCTGGTAGTTCATTGCATAGGCTGGCCGCTCGGGCAGCCGCTCCAGATACAGCGCTGGCAAGGGAGTGGCGACGGGCGCATGCACGAGGACCTGAGAGGGCGCAAATCCGAACTGGCGCACGAAGGCATGCGTGAAGGCCGCGCCCGAGCCGTACCCTGCCGCCAGACCAATATCCTGCAGATCGCCATGCCCGCTGCGGATCTGCTCCATGGCACGGGCCAGGCGCAGACGGCGCAAGGTCGCCAGCGGCGTTTCACCTACCTTGCTGCGGTACAGGCGCTCAAGCTGCGAAGGCGACAGACAGGCAAGATCCGCCAGTCGTGCCAGAGAAATATCTTCATCGAGATGCGTGCCGACATGCTCGATCACGCTGCGCACGCGGCGACTTTGCAGCGAGAAGAGTTCGACCGTCATGCGCATGGAAACTCGAAACCGGACTGTAATGGTTGGCGGATGGGCAAGCATACCTCCGGCGTACCGCCGTCACTTGATCGCAATGCGCATATTCCCGAAGCCTGCCGGCATTCACGGCCGCAGCAGAAAATCCCGCACGACGGCAATCTGGGCCGGATCCATCAGCATCGGAGCATGTCCCACGGCGGCTATTTCGACACTCTCCGCACACGGCCCACGCCGGCTCATCTCGGCCACGGTGGCTGCGCCGAGGAGATCGGATTCTGCCCCGCGCAGCACCAGCGTCGGGCAATGGATCTGTTCGTACACCGACCACAAATTTACATTGGCATTGCCCAATGTGGAACGCATGGTGTCGCCGATGGCCGGGTCGTAGCCCATGCGCCAGCCATCCCCATCCTGGCGCAGGGAATGCAGGGTGAGGTGACGCCATTGCGCGTCAGAGAGCGCCCCAAAGCCAGCGCTGATCCCACGCACATAGGCCTCGGCAGCTTCGATGGACTCGAAGCGCGGGGCACGCCCGACGTATTCACCGATGCGGCAGATGGCCTGTGCATTGATCAGCGGGCCGACATCGTTCAGGACCAGACGGCGGATCGGCGAATGCGCCAGCGCGGCAAGGCCCATGCCGATCAGCCCGCCCATCGAGGTGCCGACCCAATCAACCCTGGCTACCCCCATTCGCGCGATCAGCGTCACCATGTGCTGCATGTAGATCGGCACGACATAGGCTGCCCCGTCATCAAGCCAGTCGCTCTGGCCCCGCCCCGCCACATCAGGACAGATCACCCGGTAGTCACGGCTGAGCGTCTGCGCCAGCGCATCGAAATCACGGCCATTGCGGGTCAGGCCATGCACGCAGATCAGCACGTGCGGATTATCGACCTCGCCCCACTCGGTATACACCATCTGATGAAGCTGATTACCGGTCAGGCATTGCACCTTGCCTCGACGCATGGCGGATCGGGGGCTGAACAGCGATTTCAATCTACTCAGGCAGCAGCATTCCATGTCAATTCCTTTTCAATCGGTACGGTCATGCCAGTAGCGTTGTTGCACGCTGCGTTCACGCCGCACGGCAATGCCTGCGACGCCGAAGCTGAAGACTATCGCACCATCCTGATCCGAGCGATAAGGGCTTGCTCCGCCATGCACGTAACGGGCAACGATTTCCTGCGCCGGATGATGGAAGCGGTTGCGATAACCGGCCGTAAACACCACGCTGCGGGCCCCGGTGGCGGCCACGAAATCCGGCGTGGAAGAGCTGCGACTGCCATGGTGTGGTGCGACGACCAGCGTTGCTTGCAGCTTGCCCGGCCCCTGCGCCAGCAAAGCTGCTTCAGCACGCTGTTCGATATCGCCAGTCAGCAAGATGGCGCCTGCAACAGTTTCGATGCGCAGCACGCAGGAGATTTCGTTATCGCTCCCGCTGAAATCATCGAAGGGGTGCAGGAGCTCGAAACCGACGCCATCCCACTCCCAGCGCTCACCACGCCGGCAAGGCTGGTGCGGCACGGGAAACATCCGCAAGGCATGCATATCCGGCAAGCTGCTGCGCCAGGAGGCGACAGGGTATTCAGCCAGAAGCGAATCGGCGCCACCGGCATGATCATTGTCGTCATGCGACACGACAAGCCGGTCCAGACGCGGGGTACCGACCGCCCGCAAATAAGGGATCACGATGCGCTCGCCGGCATCCGTTTCCGGCGAATACTGTGGCCCCGTGTCGAAGAGCAGATCATGGCCAGCGGTGCGCACATGCACCGCCAGCCCTTGCCCCACGTCCAGCACCGTGAGTTGAACCTCACCCGCGCCCGGACGCAGCGGCGTCCACGCCAGCAATGGCAGGAAGCTCAGCAGACCGATCCAGCGAGCCGGCACACCGCGCGGCAGAAAGGCCCACAGGGCTGCCACGCAGCAGACCGCCACCAGCCAGAAGGGTGGCGCAGCCTGTTGCCATACGGCCAGCGGCAGCTGCGCCATCCAGTGCAGAAAACCCATCAGCCAGCCCAGCAGCCAGTTGGCAAATTCCGCCAGGGAAGGCAGCGGCAGCAGCGCGAAAAGCAGCGCCAGTGGCGTGATCACGATGCTGATCAACGGAATTGCAATGGCATTGACCAGTGGAGAAACCAGCGAAAACTGCTGGAACAGCCCGAGCAACATCGGCAGCGTGAACAGCGTGACGGCCCACTGGGCACGTAGCCAGTTCAGCAGCCAATGCCCGACACCGGCCTGCTCCGGCACCGCATTCGCCATCAGCAGCAGCGCCCCCACTGCGCCGAAGGAAAGCCAGAAACCCGCAGCCAGCACCGCCCAAGGGTCGATCAGCAAGACCACCAGCAGAGCCAGCGCCATCACCCGCGTGGCCCCGGCACCCCGCTCCAGCCACAGGGCCAGCGCTGCCACCGCCAGCATGTAGAGCGTGCGCTGCGCGGGCACGCCACTACCAGCAAGCAGCACATAACCCGCCGCTGCCAGCACACCCGCCAGCAACGCCACCTTCTGCGCCGGCAGGCGCAGGGCCAGCCGCGGCACGCGCCGCCAGATGCCCCCTGCCGCCCAGGCCAGCAGTGCGGCAATCAGGGTCACGTGCAGTCCTGAAATGCTTATAACGTGTCTAGCAAAACATAACTTACCCTGCTGGCCGTCTGGTGTACACAGTTGCATTTGAGGGGTCTGGAGGGGTTCTGTGAAATCCGATGGTTGGGCAAAGAAACCATATTTGGCCCGGATTTCATCACCTCAGAGGCGCTCTGGACCCCTCTGGGCATATGCGGATGTAGCTGGGTGCTGGAACGGTGCCTGGATGTGCATCAAACCAAGGCTTGCCCGAGAACGCACCCGATCCCGAGGCAAAAAAGAGGTGGTCCAAACGGATACCACCTCTAAAGTTGTGCCCTGTTTCCAAGTTTTTTGTCCACAGTAACGGGCACGCAAACGGACTTGTGATCCTAGCTAGGTGCGACTGTCACTGCTTACTTCTTGGCGGGCTTAGGTGCAGGCTCCTTCTTGACAGGCTTCGGCAGCAAAGCACGGGCAGCTTTGACCTCATCCATCAGAGTCTTGATGTGGGCACGGATGACCTTCGCACGGGAAGCAATCAAGGCTTCCTTAACAACAGGGTCAGTCTTCTCATCAGCGATTTGCTTGTCGACTTGCTGCAGGGTAGCTTCGAGACTCATGGTTCAACTCCTTGGTTATGCGTTCAACATGAACGTAAGGCTATTGAACCCTGATCCCAAGGCGGTGTACACAGTTGTTTTGCAGACTCACTGAGGGTATCTTCACCACATGACTCGTCAGAAGAAAAAGCAGGGAAATTCCTCTATACCTCCGCTCAATCCCCCGCCTCCGGGGCATAACGACGAAACCATAAAATGGCTGCTCGACCACGCCGCCTCTGCATATGAAGCAGAATTAGCCAATACAGAGAAACTGAGAGCACGTATTAGTTTTGTATTTACGGTCGCGGTCACGCCAAGCTTGGCAGCAGCAGGTTACTTAATGACCAGCTTGCGAGGAAGTGCGTTCTCGGAATGGAATCTATTACTGTTCTGGGCCCCTCTCGCAATAGCCATTATTGGGGTTGGGATAGCTGCACGAGACCTTTCGTATATTTTGTTGACCGACTTCAGGTATTCCAGAATACCTGCACCATCCGCCATATGGGATTTCTTTAAAAATTATCAAAACGATGAGGAAGCCCTAAAAGAAGCACAGCTCGGGCTACTAACAGAGTACACAGAATCTTTTGACCACAACTTCAAACAAAACGAACACAGAAAAAGTAAGCTTTTGCGGGCGCAGCGTTATGCATTCACATCCTTTGTTGTGGTTTTCTTATGCATACCCAAATGGCTTTACAACTACACTCAGGTCGATGTAAAACCACAAACAATAAAAATTGTCGCTAACGAGGACACATCTAATGGCCACCACACCCAAAACCACGCCACCTGTGCAACAAACGACCAATCAGGCAAAGCCAGCACAACCTGTTCCGCAGTCTGCAAAACCTGCCTTTCCGAAGAGCACGATGGTCTTTGACTCTGCACACAACGCTCAGCTTGCAAAGCCAAGCTTTCCAAAAAGCACGCTCGTCATGGAATCCTACGACCCGAAGGCAGATACCAAGAAGAAATAATCACAGCGTATTCAGATACGCAGCCCTGACCTCTTCGTCTTGGATGCACAGGTAGCCAAGGGTCGTCTTCGGGGATGAGTGGTTGAGCATTTCCATGATCGTCTCAAGCGGAACCCCAAACGTCTTGTAGGCGTGATAGCTGCAAGTCTTCCGTAAAGTGTGTGTGCCGTAGTTACCAGTCAGGCCGACTGCGGCACACCATTCCTTGATCAACCGGGCGAGGAACGTCACCGACAGGTGATCCTTGATCCGTTTGCCGGCTTCGATGGATTTCGTCCAATCAGCCCACCGTGTCGACTGGAACAGGAAGTCGTGGTCTTCAGCATCGGGCATTGTGGCAAGCAGCTTCGCAACTGCATCGACCACGGACTGATTCGCCGTGATCCGACGAGACTTGCCAGTCTTGCGCTCCCTAGACAGCATGTCGTCACCCACCTGAAGCCCCCTCACCTGCCCCACCTTCAGGCGCAGAAGATCGGATGCACGGAAAGCCGTGTTGATCCCGATGACGAACAGTGCGAACTCCCGTGGCGAGTCAGCCACCAATGCCTTGATAGCAGCAATGGCCGAAAGCTCCCTGATGGGCTCAACGGTTGATAGGTCGTGCTTGTTATTGCGGTTTGAGTCATAGCCCTTCTTGAACATCTCGGTCTCCTTTTCCGTAGCGACAACGTATTTATTGCGTTGTCGAGTTCTGCCGGGTTTTCAGTAGTCCTCGGGAAGCAGGATGCAAGTTGAGCCTCGGTCGGCCTCGGTGATGACCCAGACCCGACCTTGCGGAAGCTTGTAGGCACTGAAGATTCGGCCACCTGAGACAAGAGCCTGCTCGTTGGCGACTCGATCTTCAGGCGGAAGGTCTTGCCAATCGCAAGCGAGATGACGAGCCAGGACGGCCAGCAGGTCGATCCCGTTCTCTTCGGCGAAGCGCATGCAGTTGGCGGTGGTGACTACACGACCATGCGGGAATCTCATGATTCGCTCCCGTAGTCGGCAATTTCAGCGTGGCGAAGGAGTTCATCGCAGCAGGCTTGGGCGTCAGAGATTGAGCCAGCTTCAACAGCGGCGATGAGGTCGAAGAGGATTGATGCAGGGATGGGATCAGCGTTACCCGCCGCATCGCCAAGAAAGGCGGCAAACGAGTCGCGGCAATCAAGATCGTAGGTCATGGAATCACCTGAAAAATGCACGGCAAAAATGCCAATTACATTTTATTCAGGGGTCTGACCGGTGTACACAGCTGGTTTTTTGGATATCAAGCAGGAACCTGAAACGCTGCTGTTAGTTAGCAGCCATCTTCAGGTTCTAACTTAACAGCACATCAATGCCCGTGTAATTTGCATGCCGATGCGGCTTCGTAACTACGGCAACACAGGAACACGTAGAAACACATAGGAACACACAGAAACACATACGCGCTCACAATTTATTGACAACGTCAATACAATAGCCGACGAACGGTTTGCCGCACGACAAATATTCGGGTAAAGTGGGACCAACGATACAAGATGTAGTGGCTTAGGGAGCAAGCAACCACTACAGGTTGTAGACGCGTGACGATTTCGCCGCCTGAAAAAACTCACGGCGTGCATGGCTTCAAAAGCCAAAAGTAAAACTAGGGAGGTATTGCGATGAAGATAAGACTGACAGACCCGCAGTAGGCTGCCGATTGCGGGTGAGATGGGAGGAAGCCGTGCGCCACTCTTGGCGGGGTCAGCGCACGGTGTCCAGGTAGCGACGTTAACGCTGGCGAGCGACGTACTCTAAGCACGTCGCTCGCTGGCTCTAAATTTACTTCACTTTCGGCCATTTTGGAGCACCAACGGCAACGCAAGTGAAAATTTTATGGAGCCCGAAATGGCTGATGCACACTGGAAAGGCGTCAACTTTGACGCACACGCCCCTGACGTTAATTGGAACGA
Source organism: Uliginosibacterium sp. 31-16 (assembly GCF_030730865.1). Classification (GTDB taxonomy): domain Bacteria; phylum Pseudomonadota; class Gammaproteobacteria; order Burkholderiales; family Rhodocyclaceae; genus Uliginosibacterium. The sequence goes on from NZ_JAVALZ010000002.1 coordinate 533,897, forward strand.
CGTTGGCGGAATTTACATCATGGCAAAGAAGCAACCTAGCGGCGGCTGGCACCCGTTCTACATTGGGCAAGCGAAGAGTCTCAAAGATCGCCTGTCCAATCATGAACAGTGGCCGTCTGCTCGAAGGCTTGGCGCAACCCACATTCTCGCAGCCGTTGTTGGACAACAAGCGGAGCGTGATCGCATCGAGCGAGACTTGATCCAAAGCACTCAACCACAGCTGAACACTCAGCTCAAGTAGAGCGCAAGGCAGCAAAAATGGGCCAGTCGATCCATTGACTGGCCCATCACAGGAGAATACCGATGGAACTCGGCATGCGTATTTATACGCCAGCCGCCGACTGCCTAGCCGGAGCTGCGTTCATCGGACCTCCCTCTTTTGCAAAGTTCATCACCAGCGACAACATCCGCTCCGAACCAGCAATTTCTGTATCGACGTAGCGGAACCTGCCCTGCTCGTAGTACCCGGAGTTTTCCTTGAGCTTGGTGGGGCCACCGGCATGCTGAGTCTTGCTGAACCAGACTTGGGCTGTCTGAAACCCTCCGGTACTCATCTTGACGTTCACCTTCTCAGCCTTGCCAACGGGCAGACCGTGCTGCTCGATGTAGGCACTCACGTACGCGTTGAATTTTTGCTTGCCCCGTGGGGTTGCACCCGGCGAGGAGTCCGCCGAATGCTGCTTATAGAGGTCGTAGAGCATTGAGACCGTGATGAATTCGAAACGGGAGTCATCGACAAACACCGACTGAATGATTTCGTCTGCCGAATCGCACGTGCGCAATGCAGCCATTTCTGCCTCTGGCTGATGCGCTGGTGGGCACACGCCAAGCCCTGTTGCAGCAACAACGCAGTCGTAAAGGAAGTGGGCAACCTCTGTCGGGTTCGTCCAAACCGTCGAAACGGCGCTGCTGATCATCGCCTTGGCGGTTGTGACATCAACACCTTCCGCCTCAGCCACGATTGCGACCAGCGCACGGCTGATCTTCAGCAGGCTCCAGCGCCGATTTGACGAGTTGTTCTCAACCTTCACTGCCCCGGTGACATTGTTCGTCGAGATCATGTAGAGGGCGATGTTGTCAGCCGAATACACCCGCTGGTGCTTTTCGTTGACCTGCAGGACTGGCGCCCCAACAAGGTTCTTCAGGTAATCGTTATCAAGCTTGGAGTCTGCGGCTTCGTTGAAATTCACGATGACCTTGCCTGCCAACTGACCATTGAAGCTCTTCACGGCCTCGAACAGGCCTGACCACGTCGATCCCGCACCGAAAACCACAGGGAGGACCTTGTCAGCCAAAAGATTCTTACCTGCCCCACCCTCACCATAGAAGCACAGGCAAGGAATTTGGGTGTCTTCGGGGTGCATGTACTTCCAGCCAAGAACCTGCCGAATGTGCAGCATGTTGTCGGGCGTACTATTTCCGAGGGCTTGGATCAGGTAGTCAAACCACTTGGTGTTCTCGGTCCGCCCTTCGATTGGCTTCAACCAGTGGTCCCACTTCATGATGTTCATCTCATCGTCAGTTACCGGAAGAAACGTGCACCTCTGGATGTGCCGGTTGCGCTTTGCCGCCTTCATCTCGCCCAGCAGAATCCGCCAGCGGTCATTGCTCAGATACTCAGGGTGTGCAGCCCGAAGGCTTTGCTCGGGCAAGCTCGACCACTTTAGGCTTGATGGTAGCCACATGTAGTAGCGCCCCTCGGGAGCCATGAAGTAAAGGTCGTGGTCTTTGATGAAGCTGCGTGCGAGTTCCCGGTACTTCGCCTCAATGGCGTCTCGTTCCTCGGGCGAATTTTCTTTGGACATGATGTGCCCTCCTGTCATACGTGTTTTTTGTTGGATAGCGAAAACGGCTGGCGACCAGCATTCGCAGGAACCAGCGTGGCAATGTCGATCTCAGGCTCACGGAGGCAGTAGTCCGCCATCCAGCCAGGACCGAGCAAGGCTTTGAAGTGCTCCCAGAAATTGAAGTCAGCGCAATGCGAGTGCGAGCAATAGAAGGTCGGCCAGTGACCCGGCTCCGCATACAGCACGCTTCCAGCCGTGACCTGACCAGAATGGCCTGCATGGTTGGGGCAAACCACGTCGTGCTTAAAGCCACTGGACTGACGGATGTAGAGCCCCCGATCCCGCATGAAGGTCACAGCATCAAAAGACTCCCAGACGACCTTGCCCGTGCCTTTCGGCGTAAGGCGCTTCAAATCGACCGGAACAACAATGGCTGGCTCGCTACGGCGATCAAGGTCACGCCAATCCAGCCAATCGCCCGTATCGCTCCACACATCCGCCAAGGCTTCAGAACCTGGGGGGCATGAGGGGATGTAAAAGCCACGAGCCAGAGCAGTGGTGGAATGGTCGATCTTCGGAAACAGTTCGGTTACGGCTTGGCGGCGCAAAACCCACTCATCAACCGGACACGGCGTGCTGAACGGGATAAACACCCGAAAGCGATCACCCTTGGATTGGCCTGACTCGTCTTGCTGCTGGTGGGAATAGCTTGTGTAGCCCAAGTGTGTCAGCCCTTGCAGCTCAACTTTGGCGTCCGCCAGACACCAGCCCTGATCGCTGTCGAGAACAACACCCTCGACAGTCCTGACATTCGCAGCGAGTCGGCCAGCTTGGCGGCGCATCCCTGCATCAAGAATCGGAGCTTCAGCAACCAACTTACCTCCAGCACCGTAATGCTTTCGGGTGGCAGGGATAGCCGTTGAACCGGTATCGAAACTACCGGCGATGAACAGCGCCGTATCTTTATTGACCGTCGGCTGGTGTTTGCCAAAGAGCTCGATCAACTCAGCCCAGGTGAAGCAGTAGGCGCCTTCATCGCGGACGATGTTGTCGTGACGGTCTTGGAAAAACTGGAACCTAAAGGTGCGGTCAGTCATGCCTCACCGCCTTCGCTGTCAGTCAGCGCATCCTTTGCCGCCCTCTCGGCCTTCAGCTTTTCACGCAGCAACTCGGTGTGAGCATCGACAACCGCATGCCAGTTCTGGGTTACTTCGGCCAGCTCCTGCTCAAGCTTTTCGACATGGGCCAGCAGAAAGTCGGTGAGCTTGCCCCACCTGCATTCCTTGAACCGAAGCTCAGCGATTTCGAGCTGCAGGTTGGCAAGATCCTTCCAAGGGTTAGGGATGGATGGCCCTTCGATGTGTTCGTGCTTGCCCATCACTTCACCTCCCTCTTCAAAAGCTGAGAGAGCTGCTCTGCAGCGGCGGTGTGAGCCAGGTTGGATGCGACGAGCTGAGCGTGTGCTGCCTTGATGGCTTCAGCGTCAGCAGCCGTACTGTAGGTGTATGGCGTGTCAGGGTGAAGCTGGCCCTTGGCGATCCGCTTGCGCAACTGAAGCAGTGCGTAGTGGAACCAATGGTGGTAGCCGGTCGAAACCCAAAGGGTCTCGGACACGACCTGCATGACATCCTCAAGCTGGGCAAGCAGCTGAGCTGGGGTGGTGGTGGTTTTGGTGTGTGAATTCATGTGTAATCTCCGTGCTGTGGCGTGGCGTCACCCACGCTTTCAAATGACAGCTGTATATATAAAAATCCAGCAATCTCTTGAAAAAACGGGAGCGTTCAGAGTTGGACGCTCCCGACAGCACTACTTAATCAAGCCTGACGCCAAGGCTGGAAAAAGCTCAAGCTGAAGCACACTTCAGGGTGATCAAGGGCCAGTTGCATCCTGGCCTCGATCAGAGAATCGCGAGAAGGCGCACTAACGATGCAGTGAAGATGTGGCGCCAAGGTAATGGCGCCATCTTCCTCAACCCCTTCACCCCCCTCTTCGAACGGCGCGATGAAGACATTCGTCAGTTCAACGTCCGAACTGGGATGCATCAAGTCCGCGAGGAAATCCCGAATCGAACCAGCAGAGTTGAAGGTGTTAACCCAGAAGGACGCACAGATAGGCAGCTCCATCTCCGACCAGTTCGACCAGCCCCAGTAGAACGACTCAGCACACGATGCAAGCCATTCTTCGTCCTCTGCGGAGAGGTCAAGCGAGCAGATGGGCTTGATGCCAACCGTTTCATCCATAGGGACAAATTCCGGATTAGCCGTCAGAACGAACTCACACATGAACGGCCCGTGCTCATCATGCCAAAACGGCATGATGACCTTGTCGGTGTCCGTGAAGTGCTGAAAGAGCAGTTCGTGCTCAGGAAGGCCGGCCTGATCAGGCTGACGGACGATGCCGTTCAGTTCAAGTGCGGACGGTGAACCGATGTTGGATGTAATACTCATTTAGGCCACCTTACCTTCTGCCAGTTGAGCAGTCGCCGCAGGTGTAATGGCCTCAAGGCTGACCAGATCAACAAAGACCAGCTCAAGGATGTTTTGGGCAAACATGTCGAAACTACCTGGGACACCGCTGTAGTCGGTGCGGCTAGGTCCGGGAGACGACTGATCGCCGACGTCCCATAGACTCGTTTTTTTGCAGTTCAGGCTGGCTGGATCGCCAGCAACGTACCGCTTGCGTGCAAAAGACTCATTCGGGTCGTAATGCAGGCAGACGAATGCATCGCCAACAGCTGTCTGGACACGAAGTGCTACATCACCCCGCTCCTTGAGCAGGCCAGCAACTCCGAGAATGGTCTGGCTCTCAGCACAAAAGTCGAAGAAGTCGTCCGGCGTTTTGCTCAGGTCAGCCCAGAGGGGCACAGCGTTTTTAAGATCGAAAGCTACGCTTTTGGATTGTTTAATCAAAATATTCTCCTAATTGAATTGATGCCCTCCCCCGACGATTTTTGGACGCACGAAGACCTTCCGGGCTGAACGGCAGACGCACGAAGGCGCAGACCGAAAGGGCCAGAACAGGTCGACAGGCGTGACAAAGCCGGTGCCGAGGGCGAATTGTTTAAAAAGTTTGGGTTTGCTCAGATGCCTACGAAACTGACGACTCCCGTCAGGGCGGCACTGAGGTAAAACTGGCACTGCGCATCGGCGATGCTGCGGTAGTCTTTTGCGGACTACCTATGCGGTTGAGGTGCGAGAGCCCCTCAACAAAGAACTGAATCTGGGTATCACTGTGCCAGACCCTGATCAAAAAGGCCAATTGAACGTTTCGATTGAGGTGATAGCCTCGGGGCATTGACAGCGCTGACAGGGTCAGAACAACTTGATCACCGATGGCGGCATGATCACGGGGCTGTTGCTATGATGTCAGTGTGCTGGTCAATCATGCCCCATGCAGGTAGACCTCGACGCTGATCAACAGCGAACCTGTCTCCCGATATCAAGCAGGGCAACTTTTTCGGAGTTGGGCCAATGATCATTCAAGAGGGACAGCTACGAGGCTCCTTCAAAGGCTTCAAGAACCGGGATACGTTGTTTGAATTTCGCGGCAATGCCGGCATTTGGCGCCAGAAGGAATACAAGTACCTCTACCACTACGCCTACATGCCCTACGCTAAAGTCGTTCAGCGAAACGGCGGCTACTACTTGGAGGTCGAAGGCATGGACGACTCCGTCGAAGTCGTGAAGGTTCGATGACGTCGTAGTCAAAGTCCATCATTCGCATCCGTACCATTAAATTAACTAGGGTGTCTGGTGCGCTTGGCTCAGTCGTCTGCTCTGGTTCCGCTAGCTGCGCGATCAAGCTGACTTGGTAAGTGCTCGCGAGTGAGCATATTTCGAAACTGCCGAGGCAGGGTCGGAGAGTGAGCGGCAAGCCGACCAGATTTATTCTTTTTCCAGCGCTTATCGTGATGCACCCGGAAAAAGAATAATTCGCATGTGTGCCGGATGCTTGCTCTGCATAGAATTCCGCCGACAGGCCAGAATTTATTCTTTATTCTTTTTCCTGCAACAACCTCTTCTGCAGCGCAGCAGCACCCTACTGCAATGGCTCTGCATGTGTGTATACACCACCACCCTCTACTCTATTCTTTTTAAATTAAAAGTAATAAAAGAATAAAAAGCAGCCAAAGCATTGGTACCCATAGGTAAACACATACTTCTTTTCCGTATTCTTTTCCGGCACACCTCCGGAAAAAGAATAACTTCCGAACCTGGGGCACATGCACGCATACGCAAGCCGTCAAACACCCAGCCAAACTCGGCCAAGCTTCCACAGGTTACAAACAGTGATAGCGACAGCACCGAGCCAGAGGATCATCGGGAACACGAAGTACGTAGTCTCGTTGTCCCAGAAGACAAGCTTAGACACACGCTTAAAAACAGACCAAGAATGCCTAACAAACGGCAGCTCATACGTACGAATTTCATATACACCACCCGAGCTTATCTGGATACGCCCTTTTCGATAGAAGAAAGAGCACTCCAACAGCAAAGGGTTATCGAGAAGTCCATGGATAGTGTTAGACGGATTGTCTACCTTATTTCCAATATATTTTAGATTTTTACCGCTTCCAGAATGACTCCATTCCAGACCTATCAGCTTATTAACTGATGATTTAATTTCATCTCGACGAAGGCCAATGAGAGCATTTCGACATGCAGTAGATTTTTCTTGATTCCAGAACCGCGCCACAACGTAGTACAGCATCACGGCAATGACGATCCAGACACGTGCGGGATGGTCAATCTTGTCAGTGCCAATCAGCTTCTTGGCGACCTCAGACAAGTCCAAGCCAATGAACCACCAACCGACGATTAGAGACGACAGCCACACTAGGTTGCGCCTGATCTTGCTTTCATCTTCGTCCAAACCTGAGTCCTCATCAGCCATTTACTTACCCAACACCACGTGGATACTGCAAACAATCGCAGCGGTCGCCGCCATGAAAGACGGCAGCAAGAAAGTTAAAGCCCCTTCAGAAACAAATATTGCAAACAACCTCCGAGCCATTCCTAAAAACAGCCTAACCCATCCAATTTTCACAAAAACGCTGAACTCTTCTGGGAAGCGCTCCTTCCAGCCGACATCCAAAACCGTAACCTTCGCGGGGCAAACCCAGCAATTACGGTTATCAGAGTTTCTAGCAGCACCATACACTTCAACACGAATCCTGCTATGAGTGTATTCGCACTGGAAGTGCTTTCGCCAAAATCCATCATCCAACGCGGCTCCAAGCGTACGCGAAAAACTATCTTGCAAAACTTCAACACCCAATGAAGAAGCCACCGGCTCTTTAACAAGATTAGCCATCCGCGGCAGCTTTTGAGTCAATACGCACTGTTCAAGAACCTCCTGAACTATTTGTTTAGCAGCATCGCCTGAACCGTTTTTGAAATACCCAAGAAAAATCTGCTTTCTCTTATTGGCCTCAACATCATTCCAAAACCTGAAGAACAAATAGATCAGCACAAGCAACAGCACCAACCAAACCGTCCCAATATCCGAGCCAACGTTAATCTCATCCCCCAGCAATCGCTTAATTAGCATACTCGGCGTTATTCCAAGAGAAATTGACGCCACGATCACCGACGAATAGACCAACAAATTCCGTCTTACCTTATCGCTTGAGTCTTCTTCCATATCCTCGCTCACTTAAACCCTTGACGGACGATAATGATTATCGTTTATGTGCCACTCTGATTCGAGAAAACCGTCTGATTCAGACTATACAAAAAGTTAATCAGACGGGTCTTCCCAATAAAATCCGTTAATACTCATCGGCATTCAAAACTAGGCTCGACAAAAACTGCTAGAAGTTGTCGAGTGTCCCTAAGTTATTGAAACCGTTACGACTGGCCCGGAGGCTACCGCAGGTCAGGGGGCATCGCATTTCGCAACCGCCCCACAATCATCGAAACTCAGCCTTTTTCCGACACTTCCGACCTGAATCTTGAAAAACCCACATATATGGGAACCGGCGGGCACGTGGGCGAAAACAATGACCTTCGGAATCCGGCGGTATCGGGCCTATTTCCCCAACTTGAGCTTGTAATTCAGGTAGCTACAAAGACCGTCTTCATCAGGAAACAACGTTCGCTCATTCACACCAAGCTTATCTAGCTCCCACAATATATTCACTCTTGACCTACCTTGGATTTTGAATTCAGCCATCGTATTCTCTGCTTCTGAATTATTTTCAAGACAAATAAACCGGTTATGTTTCTGACTAAACCGGTGGATCGAAAACCAACCATGCTGCGCTTGAACCCGTTTATTGCTTAGTCGAGGCTGAAACACCATAGTACTCTTGAGGGAAAACGGGTCGTCAACAGCTTTTACAAACGAGCTACTTTCCTCAACCACCAATTCATGATTATAAAAATCCTCTACATGAAGCCTTGAGAAATCCCACGCGTAAAGCCAAACATCACCAGACTCCTTACTGTTGCAAGCAAACCAAAGTGCAGCCAAAGGATTGCTAGTCCAGTCTAGTAGCCTTGTTTTCATGCCAAAGTGTTGAGCCCAAACAAGCCAGTCAAGGTTTGTTGTATTCATATCAGAATGAATAGCCGCGCCAAAAATTTTTAACTGCTGGAGAGCCTTCCACTCCAATGAGGTTGTATTGGTATCCGGATTATTTCTACAAACCCCAGGCAGAAGGTTCCCTTGGCGTGACTGACCGCGATAAAGCACCATATCTCCGACAAAAAGCTCAATTGACGAGACTCGCTCGACCAGCTCGGTAACGCTTTTGATTTCAGTCTGCTCGAAAATAGCAACAGGTTGTTTTCTTTCGACCATCGCCAAAATACCCACAACGCCTAAAGCGTCATTCTGAGACATGACACTCGTCTAGGCAAACGACAAACTGCCAACTTTCTCACCCTTTTTCATAAATACCTCCAAACAAAAACAACGGAGGCAGGTATGTGCGGAGGGGGTAAGGCGCCAGTAACGGATTACGGCGCACAAAAGGCAGCGGCAGACGCAGAGACCGCAAGGATCGAAGCACAGAGAAAGGCAGATCAGGACAAAGCTGATCAGCAGGTTCTGTCGGACAAGGTAGCAAGGGCAGCAAAGGAAGCTGACGCCGCAAAGGCTCGCAAGTCCCTGCTCGCCAAAGCAGCAGAAGGCGACGGCATAAACGATAGTGAAGATGCTCTCAACCCGACCACCCGTAAGAGAAACGCCTCGCTGCTTGGGGGCTAACGGATGGATCAGCGAGCAACCTCACTCATCAAGACCTACGAGCGTCTTGTCGCCCAGCGCCAGCCACTAGAAAAGCATTGGGACGACTGCTTCAGGCACTCCTACCCGCTTCGTGGCGGCTTCCTCGCCAAGGATTCAGACGGGTACGCAGCAGCCCAGCAAGCAGCCCGAGAGACAGCAGAGCGCCTTAGCTCGGTAGTCACCGACAGCGTCAGGCTCCTAGCGTCATCAGTCCTGGGAGCCCTCACCCCATCAAATCAGCAGTGGTTTTCACTCGCCATTCCGGGTGTCGCATCCGACTCTATCCAATACGACGCCAAGCAGTGGCTTGAGACATCCTCGAAAGTGATGTTTGAGCAGGTTCACCGTGTTTCGAATTACGACTCGGTGGCCTTGGAGTTCTTCGTCGATGAGATGGTCGGCGGCATGGCTGGCCTGTATGTCGAGAAGCGTGATGGCAGGCTGTACTTTGAAGCATGGCCGCTCAAGTCGCTGTACTGCGCTGATTCGCTCGGCTCAGGTTACATCGACACCATCTACCGCAGGGTGCTGTTCACCGCATCGGAACTGGTAGCACGCTTCGGCTTTGCGAACCTTCCTGAGCCAATCCAGCGCAGCTACAACGACGACCCATACGACACGAAGCAGCATGAAGTCATTCATGCCATCCGCCCTCGCCTGTCAAAGAACGGCAAGCAGGTTAAAGGCGGCAAGCTGAACAAAAACCTACCGTGGGAGTCGATCTACGTTCTCAAGGCATCAGGCAGCGTGATCAACGAGTCAGGCTTCCACGAAATGCCTGTCATCGTGCCCCGCTGGTCTTGCATTCCTGACACTGACTACGCAGTCGGGCCAATGTATGACGCACTACCAGACGCCAAGACGCTGAACTCCGTCACGCAGTTCATGATGCAGAACGCTGAACTGGCGATTGCTGGCACCTTCGTCGCCAAAGACGATGGTGTGATCAGCACGAGCAGTCTGAAGATCGGGCCAAGGAAGATCATCTTTGCCGCCGATACGGACAGCATCAAGCCACTCGCCACAGGCGGCAACATCCAGTTCGCTATCAACGAAATCGCAAGGCTCGAAGGTCAGATTCGCAGAGTCCTGTTGGCTGATCAGCTTGGCCCAACCGACAAGCAGATCATGACCGCTACGGAAGTGGCATCACGCACCAACCTAATCCAGCAAATCCTTGGCCCTATCTTCGGGCGACTGCAGGCTGAATTCCTTCTACCACTGATCACACGAATTTTCGGTTTGCTGCTCCGTGATGGCGACCTGGGCACACCACCTGAATCTCTCAGCGGCATCAGCGCCACCGTCACCTACAGCTCACCACTCGCCAACGCCCAGAAGCTGAAGCAGTTGCAAGCTATGGATCAGTTCGAACAGAGGCTTGCCACCAAGGCGCAGGCCGCTACCGAAATCCTAGACCTCTACGACATCGAAGCGGCCACCCGACTGCAGGCTGAGCTTCTCGGCGTTCCGGTATCGACGATCAGGGATGCAAAGGCTGTCGACAAGATCAGGCGTCAGAAAGCAGAGGCCCAAGCTCAACTTGCTGCGACCCAAGCTGCTCAGGAAGCACAGGCTGCGACACCGCCACCGACCGAACAGCAAAAGCTAGAGCCAGCGCTATGAGAAGCCCGCAAATCACTAAATAAGCAGCACGCGATTTGCAGGAGACAACATGACGCAAGGCATCACCCCACAGCTTTACGCAGCAGTTTTTCAGATCAGTCCTGACGGCAGTCGGGTGTTTGAAGAGCTGACCAGTCGCTTCTACGACATCCAATCCCACACACCCGGCGATTCATACGAAACCGCTTTCCGTGAAGGCCAACGGTCTGTCTTGAGGTTTGTCATCCGGCAACTTGCTCGTGCTCAACAACCACAACAAGAAGAGGATTCAAGCAATGACGACTGATAACGTTACAGAACAGGCAATCACTGAAGCGCCAGTACCCGAAGTAGCCGACACACCTGACACCAGCGCAGCCCAAACACCAGCACCCGAAGCGGAAGACTACTCGTTCATCCCCGCCAAATTCGTGCGTGATGGGAAACCAGACTTCAAGCGCTTGGCTGAAAGCTACCAGTCACTCGAAAAGAAATTCTCCAGTCGTGGAGGCGTACCTGTCTCCGCACCTGACGAATACGAAGCCCCTGAATCAACACTTGGCTACTCGCTGAACGACGAGCAGCTATCAGCCTTCAAGCAGGAAGCACTGGCTGCAGGTTTCACCAAAGAGCAATTCACGTTCGCCATGCAGCGATACGAGCAAGCCCTTGCCAACTTTGCCCCACCGGCAGAACACGCAGCAGCCCAGCTCAAGGAAATCTGGGGTGATCAGTTCAACGACAACCTGCAGGCTGCTCGCAGAGCATTCGACAACTTCGCACCATCCAGCCTGAGCCCAGACCATCCAGTCCTGAACCACCCCGTTGTGATGCAGCTACTTGCACAGATCGGCGGTGAGCTGAAGGAAGACAACGCGCCAGGTCGTGGATCACCAGCAGCAGGACTCACCCACGCCGACGTTCTCAAGATGCAGTCAGACCCTAACTACAAGAACGACTCTGACGCCCAAGCCCGCGTAACAGCTTGGTACGAACACAACTTCCGCTGACCAGTTCAGCACCCATCCAAAGGCTCCGATTCGGGGCCTTTTTCTTTGCCCGTCAATAAATACATCGTCATCAACTGACGAGCGGACAAGCAGGTACGCCTACCCCACAGCTCGCCGGTTAGCAGTGCCCTCCCGTGTTGGGAGACAAGCAGAACAAGACAGAAAAACAACAACAAAAACCCCAACACGGAGGTATGACAAATGGCAACTTCAGTAACCAATGCATTCATTCAGCAATGGTCCGATCAGGTAAAGCTGGCCTTCCAGCAAAAAGGCACAAAGCTGATGGACCAAGGACTCACCATTCGTGGTGTTGTCGGCTCCACCTACAACTTCCCTAAAGTCGCTGCGATCACAGCGAACACCAAGACTCGTGATTCAGACATCACGGCTCTGGACCCAACAGCATCAACCGTCTCAGTCACGTTGGCCGATTACTACGCTGGCGTGTACCTCGACAAGCTCGACGAGATCAAGACCAATGCAAACCTTGCAGAGGCTTACAAGAACTCAATCGTCGGCGCTATCGGTCGCAAGGTTGACGACGTAATCATCACAGCCCTAGCTGCAGCAACCAACACCACGGCAACCGTTACTGGCGGCTTCACCCTCGCAAAGATCGCAGAGTGTTTGACCTACTTGAACGGCAGCGATGTCGAGCCAGAAGATCGAGTGATCGTGATCGGTGCAAAGCAGCTTTCCGAAGCTCTTCAAATCCAGCAACTCACCAGCGCTGACTACAACGCCCTCAACGCAATCCAGCAAGGTTCAATCGGAAACGTCTTCGGCTTCAACTGGGTCATGTCGACCAGATTGCCTATCGCAACCAACAACCGTACCTGCTTCGCTTTCAGCAAGAAGGCTCTGGGTATCGCTGTCGGCAAGGACATCACAACCGAAGTTAACTACGTGCCACAAAAGGTATCGACGTTGTTCAACAGCTACGTTTCCCTTGGGGCAACCGTCATCGAAAACGCAGGCGTGACGAAGTTCATCTGCGTCGAGTAATCCATCTGAGCAGTTCTTTGAAAGGCGATCTTCGGGTCGCCTTTTTCTTGCCCTGGCTTAAATAGTCAAAACAAGAACAAGAGGACAGCCAATGTCTCAGATCACGATCATCAACACCGCCCTATCGAAGCTTGGTGCAAACACCATCACCAGCTTGAACGACGGGAGCATCGAGTCCCAACAGGTCAATCTCGTCTGGGACAACGTACGCAAATCGCTGCTGCGTCTGCATCCGTGGAACTTCGCCATCAAGACGGCAATTCTGCCTCGCCTGTCCCAACACGATCACCCGCTCTACACGTACGCATTTCTTCTTCCTGCTGATTGCATCCGGGTTCTGCGCATCGAAGGCAATCCGATCTACAAGCTCGAAGGCAGGAGCATCTACACCGATGTGCCAGTCATCACCCTTCGCTACGTCTTCGACAACATCGACACGGCGTCATGGGATGAAGCCTTCGCCGATGTACTTGCTGAGCGCATCGCTTACGAACTGGCCTACACCTTCACGAAGAGCAATTCATACCGTGAAGCGCTGTTCGCCACGTTCTCCCAGAAGTTTCAAGCGGCGAAGTTCATCGACTCCACAGAGGACACAGCAGATAGCTTCGGTCAGGAGCCCAGCACCTTCCTTTCGGCGAGGTACTGAGCAATGCCGAATCTTCAGAAATTCCAGAACGCCTTTCAGTGGGGCGAGATTTCACCACGGCTACTCGCACGGTCAGACCTTCAGCAGTACGAGCGTGCCACATCCACGATGCTCAACGCCTACCCGCTGTTTCACGGCGGCTGCACTCGCAGACCGGGCACGACATTCATTGATGAGGTCTACAACTCGGACCAGACCTGCAAGCTGATCCCGTTTGTTTACAACGAGTCCATTGCGTACGTGCTCGTGTTCAACGGCGGCAAGATCGAGTTCATCAAGAACAACACTTCTTCATTCGTGAAGAACGGCGCAAACAACTACCAGCTTGTCTGCCCATACACCGAAGACGACCTGCCCCAGCTCTCATATGCGCAATCAGGCAATACGCTGTTCTTTGCGCACCCGAAGTACCCACCAATGCAACTGCAGCGGGTCAGCGATGCAGTTTGGCTGCTGACCGAGTGCGAAGTCACGCATCGTGCCCTGACCGACTACTGGTACGAAAGCGGATATATCAGCTTCAAGATTCTGAGCAGCTCAACAAAGTTCGTAATCGGGGACAAGTTCACTTTCACGGTAACTGGTGGGGTGTGTGGTGTTGTAACAAAGACAGGCACAGGTAATGGCACGCTGGTCGAGATATCGGCAAGCGACATAGCTCCGAACGAGACATGGACCATCACGTGCGTGTACTCAGATTCGAATCGGCAAGAGTGGTCAGTAAGCGGCAGCGTAACTGGCTCACCTCATCTGAAGTGGAGCCCCAACAACTACCCTGCTGCTGTCACGTTCTTCGAACAGCGCCTCTGGTTCGCAGGCGCACCGCTCTACCCGCAAACGATGTGGGGATCAGCTACCGGCGATTACACGACCTTTACGCAAGGCTCACTGGAAACAGACGGCATCGAGTTCACGATTGCTTCCAACAGCTACGACCAGATCAGACACCTTGTATCAGCCCGCAACATGTTGCCCCTCACCTTCTCAGGAGAGTTCAGCGCAGCAGGCGGCACAAGCGGCATCACTCCATCCAGCGTAAAGCTTCAGCCACAGACCTTCCACGGCACATCCAGCGTTCGTCCAATCCGCATCGGCTCTGAAGTGATCTTCCTTCAGCGTGACATGAAGAAGGTGCGTGCGATCAGCTACTCGGTGACAGAAGACGCCAACGTAGCACCTGACCTGACGATGTTCGCAGAGCACATCACAGGTTCTGGCGTAATCGACATGGCCTTTGCTCAAGACCCTGATTACATCGCATGGATGGTGCGATCAGACGGCCAGCTCATCTCACTCACCCTGTCCCGCGACTTCCAATCTACAGGCTGGGCAAGGCACGCAACTGACGGCCTCTTCGAAAATGTCGTGTCGCTGCAGAACTCGAAGAACGATGACGTGTACTTCGTCGTTTCCCGCTGGATCAACGGAATCCTGAAGCGCTTCATCGAAAAACTCGACTACACCGGCATCTACACCGACAGCTCGAAGGTTGTCACCGCAGCAAGCCCAACGAAAGCATTCAGCGGCTTTAACCATCTCATTGGCGAGACGGTCGATGTTGTTGCTGACGGCCACGTTCATGCATCAAGAACAGTCGATGCCACGGGCAGCATCAGCCTCGACTACGCAGCACGCACCGTCAAAGTCGGCACTCACTACACAACCGTTATCGAAACGCTGAACCCTGAATTTGGCGATGGCGGCATGGGTTCAACCCAAGGTCGGGCTCTGTCCATTACGGAAATCGTGCTGCGTGTCCAGGACTCAATCAACTGCAGGGTCAATGGGCACGACCACCCATTCAGGACAACCGCTGTCCCTCTCGGCGAGGCCATACCGCCATTCACTGGTGACTTTATGGTCAAGGCCACCGGCTGGAGAAAGCCACAAACCATTCGTATCGAACAAGTCACGGCGCAGCCATTCACGCTGCTCGGCGTGATCGTCAAAGCAGCAGTAGCGGAAGTTTAAGGAGAAGAAAATTGATTAGAAAAGCCACCCTTGCTGACATACCTCGCATGGTTGAACTCGGCCATGAAATGCACAGCGAAAGCCAGTACAGCAGGCTGGATTACAACCCTGTCGGCACTGCCGCCTTCCTCCGAATCTGCATCACCAATCCAAATCCTGAGGTCGGCACCGGCATCGTGTTGGTCGCAGAAGAAAACGCCGAAGTGATTGGCGGCATGGTCGGGTTTGTCATGCAGCACTGGTTTGGCGGTGGCTTGATGGCCTGCGATCAAGCGCTGTTCATCAGCAAAGAGAAACGAGGCGGCATGGCAGGAGCCCGCTTGATCATCGCCTATGAGAAGACGGCACGCGAGCTAGGTGCGACACAAATCATCATCAGTAACAGCACCAACGTAAATACAGACAGAACGGCTGGACTGTATGCACGTGTTGGCTTTGAGCATGTCGGTTACGTCTTTTCGAAATTCGTTTAAGGAGAACCGATGGCATACGCAACAGCAACCTATCTCGCAATCGCCGCAATAGCAGCTGCGGCAGCAAGCGCCTACGCCAGCACCGAAGCGGCAAAGACAAACACCCATAACGCCAAGATCGCTGCAGAAAACCAAGCCTACGAGGGGCACCTACAAAACGACCTGAACGACCTGGCTGCTTCCGATGCAATGCGATCAGCACAGATCGAAGCGGACAAGATCAAGGCGCAGGCGATGGCAATGCGTGGAGCACAAGCCTCACAAGCTGCTGCATCAGGATTGGTAGTTGGCGCAGGTTCAGCGCAGATCATGAGCGACAAAACCACCGACCTTGCCACATCAGACGCCCTCGCCGCTCTGTACTCCGGTATCGACAAAGCTTGGCAGTACAAAACTGAAGGTGAGATGGCAGTAGTGTCGAGTACGAATCGGGCTCGTGCAATGCAAGTTGAAGCACGTGCTCATCAGTCAGCCACCAACTGGCAGGCAGGAATTTCCCTGCTGAGTTCGGCAGCCAGCTCATACGGTCTCTACGAGAAATCGACAACGGCCAAGACCACAACAACTACAACAACCTGAGGTCGCACATGGCAGGACAACTATTCATTCCAGAAACCAGATCAGCCCTACCCCAACAAACGGCAGGCAGGATCACAGACCCATCGGGCCAGTTCGGCAATGCGGTGGCCCCAGCCCTTGGACCAATCCGTGTTCCTCAAGGCTATGGCGGCGTAGTGGCTGATACAGCTGTTGCTGGTCGGGCTGCGGCACAAGCTCTGGATCAGGCATCAAACATCGGCTTCGCTGCTGCAGATCAATCCATGCGTGTCGATCAGTACAAGGCTGAAACCCTGCGCAGGATGCAGGAAGACACGAAAGCCAAAGAAGAAGCCCTGAACTTCGGGGTCAATGACTCGATGCTCAAACAGGCGCAGATCAACTACACGGCAAAGCTATCTGGTCTGAGGGCTGATATCAGCAAGCGGCTAAACGATGGCTCGCTTTCCGTCGAAGATGCGAAGACAGAGTTCGATAAAGGGCGTGAGCAGATCATCGACGACGAAGGCTTCTACAAGCACACAGACGCTCGTGTCCAAACTGCAGCCAACCTCTGGATCAAGGGCCGCGACTACACCGACAACGAGGATCTAGCCAAACACGTACTGATCCCCCACCAAACGGATCAAGCAAAGGCTGGCGTCACCGGCATTGCCAGTTCAGCAGTCTCATCAACCACCCAGATATCGGCCACAGGAACAGACCCACAAGAGATATTCAAGAATTGGATGTCGAACAACAAAGCCATTTTCGATGCATTCTCGACACCACAAGCGGCGGTCGCACTCAGTCAGGAAGATCGAGTGAAGGGATTGCAGAAGGCTACTACCGACAATGCTGTTGCAGTTGTGTCGGGCATCATCGCTCGCCAAGCACCACGAGCCAAAGGCGAGAGCGACGAAGCGTATTACCAGAAGCAACTGAAGCAGGATGCGGCCAATGCAGGCCTGCTGAAGGAGTTCCTGCAAGTACCCGGTTTCCAGCAGGCACTAGGCCCAAAGCTCGATGAAATGCAACAGCGGGTCGATGCTGTCGAAAAGCGAGCATATGAGCAGCTCCGCAACTACGAAGACCTTCAGCTCCGCAAAGCTGACCTCATGCAGCGCAAGGCGGAAGCCGCACAGAAACGCTCTGATGCTCAGCTACTCGCTCATGCCAGCTTCGATATCCACATGAACGGAGCTGACAGCAAATTCGTTTCTGACCCTACGTGGCAAAAGCGCCTTACTAGCCCAGAAGCGATGATGCACGCACAGACACTCACGTTCGATGCCGTTCAACGCGACATCGGCAATGTTCGAGATGCAAAAGAAGTTCAGGGAAATATTGCTCTCGGCCAAAGCTATGCGAATGCATCAGGTGAAGACAAGAAGAAGCTCGACACGCTGTTCAACTACCAAGAGCGTGACCCCAACTTCAAAGCTCTGACGCCAGAGCAACAGGCTGGTGTTCGTGCTCAATGGTACGTCCAGGCGGGGACCATCCCACCAACCAAAGCATCTGACCTGAATCGTGCCCTTGGTTCCGCTGATCCCAACATCAAGGCACGTGCAATCGCACAGCTTCAGGCCATCGAGCAGACTGACAAGAAGTCAGACCCACGAGGTGTGTCACCACTCATCACCTCTGCCCTGTCACCAGAAAACCAAGCCTACTACTTCGGCGTCACTCGACAAGGTAAGGACTTTGCGACCCTCGACAAAGAGCGTGCATCACGTGCGCAAGCAACGTCAGAGCAGCTCAAAATCGCTGACGATAGGTTCAAGGATGCGTACTCGAAAGACCCGGTAAAGGTCAGAGAAAAGGCTTCAACAGCCCTATCCAAACTGGCACGAACAGAAAGCGGTGATGGAATCCTTGGCTTCGGTGGCCTGCGTGCAGTACCTGATTTCATGGCTGACGCCTTCGCATCTTCCGTGAAGAACAACATGGCCGCAGGGATGGACAAGGACACAGCGGAACACGCAGCCTTTGCCGACCTCAAGAACAGCAAGGGCTTCGGTAAATCGAAGCTAACCAACGGCGGCACAGAGGCATGGACGTTTGCAGCACCCAGCAAAGTCTTCGGTGTAGATGAGCCATTCGTTCAGCAAGGTCTAGATCACGACCTCAAAGGCCAGTCCTTCATCACGAGATCAGGCAAGTCTGTCGCACTCCGCAGCGAGAACGTCCAGCTCGTGCCAACACAGGCCACGATGCAGAACAAGAAGTACGAGCTTTGGGTAAAAGACCCAGACACGAATCTGTACTCACGCCTTCGACAAGATCCAGCCAACCCACTCAGCCCAACAGCCAACTGGACATTCGCGCCAACGCCTGATCAGGTGAAGGCGGCTGTAGATGCTGAAGCAAAGCGACTTTCCAGCGCAGGAAAGCAGCAAGCACGCACAGCGGCGGCAGCATTGGCTGAAGAAACACAACAGAGGAATCTGGATGAGCTGCGGCAGGCAATGCACGGTCAGCGTAAAAAGTCTGACACTTTCATGGGAGGCCAATAATGCCAATTACCTACTCATCTAATGAGGACACCAGTTACGACGCCCAGCTTCTGACCTCAAAGCAATCGACTGCAGAAACAGCAAAACACGGCATCAACCTGCGCAGTGAAGAAAAGCCTATCGAGAAGACATCAATGGGTGACGCCATCGGGGCGACAGTCATGCTGAATAACCCGATCACGAACTGGCTGAATGACCCAACCACAAACCGTGTCAGGCCAAAGCTAGACCTATCTTTCGATCCATTCGCAGACGAGTACAAGGGTGTCGAGCACATCGTCGCAAAGGCCCGCAACAAGGATGAAGCAGACGACTTGCTGTCGAATTTCCACATGCGGGAACGAGCACGACAAGACCTCGCCAATGCAGGCACCATGACTCAGCTCGGAGCAACCCTTGTCGCAGGATCACTAGACCCAATCGATATTGCTCTGCTGCTGACAACAGGTGGTGAAGGCAATGCCTTGCTCCGTGCAGCTCGTGTTGGTGGCGCTATGGCCGCAGGCCAGACAGGCAAAGAGCTGTTACTTCACCAGAACCAAGCAGAACGCACCACATCAGAATCCGTCAGCAACATCGTCGGCGCTGGCCTTGGTGGTGCTGGTATGTCTCTTGGAATGGACGCCACCAAGTGGATCATAAAGAACGCAGCCACAGGCATTGCCAGAAAAATGATTGGTAGCACAGCAGACACCATGCCTGCGGAGATGGCTTCACACGCCCATGACGCAGTTGAGCAGCACTTGGCTGACGCCATTACACCTGACAAACAGTTCGGCTCTGTGGGTGCTGCTGGCGTTCAGCAAACTGATCTGGCTTCAGAGCGTCTGGTAGGCGAAGGCTTTCTGAAGAACTCGCAAAGAGCCTTGTCCGGTAACTCTACGCTCACCGGCATTTCCCCAAACGAAAAGCTGTCCCTCATCGAAGGCCACGCAGAAATCGACAAGACCAATCCGCTGTTCGCCAAGCTCCGTGAGCTGAAGCAAAAGCTGGCAGTCGATCCCTACACCAGAGCCAAGAACCTCGACGGCATTGCCACACCGCACGATGCAGAAACCATCATCAACCGACAGCACGACACGCTGATGGGTAGTTTTGGTGATCTGTTCAACAAGGAAGCAAAGAACTTCAAGGCAAACCTGTCCATTGCCCCAACTGATCTAGCTGCAGAGCTTCGACGTGTTGGTGAGAATGTCACCGATGCAGAGGTAGCAGCCAACCCATCGAAGTACCTCACACCTGGCTATCTGGATCGGTTGGTATCAGGAGCCCTACGCAATGGCGATGAAAGCGCAATCACACAGGTAAAGAACCTTGCTGGCTGGGCACGTCAGAACATCCTCACCCCACTCGGCAAAGAAGCAATGGATCGTGGGATGTTCAATGAAGCAGTTCAGAAGGCCACGGCTGAAGGCGACATCGCCACAAAGGCTGCTGACTCCTACATGCACCGCATCTACGACAAGGACCGCATCGCCGCGAATGAAGCCAACTTCAAAGCTGTAGTCGCAAGGTGGGCTGATCACTTCGGTGCAGAAAATCCGCAGGAAGTAGCAAGCGACGTGTTCACGCAAATCATGGGCATGACCAACAGTCTGGTCAGCGCACGAGACGTAAATCTCATCGGCAAGGCAGCTCCGCTAAAGGAACGGATTCTCGCAATCCCCGACAACGAGCTGGCTCCCTTCTTGGTGAACTCATCGACCGACGTGCTCGACACCTACTCCCGCAGGATGATCAACGACATCACCTTCAAGGACGTCTTCGGCGACAACAACCTGACGACAGACCTTGCCCACATCGACACGCTGCACAGCTCATACCAGCAGCAACTTGAAACACTGTTGAAGTCGCAAGGCAAATCAGCCACACAAATCAACGCAGCACTGGAAGGCATCACAGCCAGAGTGAAGGAAGCCAAAGCGGAGTTGAGCTGGCTAAACAAGGTCGTGCAGAAGAAGCCGCTACAAGACGCCGACTGGTGGACCAAGACCAGCGCAACCATCAAGACCTACAACGCCGTCACCCAGCTTGGCTCGATGCTGATTTCGAACCTGTCGGATATTGCACGTCAGATTGCTGCTGATGGCATTGCACCGTGGGGTAAAGCATTCGTCCGTTACACGACCTCGAAGGAATTCCGCTCGATCACCCGTGAAGAAGCAAAGGAGCTTGGTGTCGGCTTCGAAGCAGCGTTAAGCACCCGCATTCAGAGCCTATACGACTACGGCCTAGACAACCGCTTTGCGAGGAAAGGCATGGTCGCTCAAGGGCTCGATCAGGTGTCCCAACGCTTCGGCAAGCTGACCCTAATGCAGTATTACACGGCGTTTTCTAAAGACCTGACAGGCACGATCCTGTCCAACCGCCTGATACGTGGCATCCAGTCCTATGCGCAGCTTCCGAAGGACGAGCTGGCCTTCCTTGCCAGCCACGGCATCGACAGCGACATGGCATCACGGGTTGCAGATCAGTTCGCAAAACACGGTGAAACACGAGACGGTTTCCGCTTCGCCAACACTAGTCAATGGGATGACGAAGTAGCCCGCAACGCTTTCGCCAATGCTGCGTACAAGGCCACGAACAACTACGTGATTGCCCCTCATGCCGCCACCCTACCGAAATGGATGAGGACAGCTACAGGGTCATTGCTTGGGCAATTCCAGAGCTTCACCTTCGCTGGCCATGAGCAATTTCTGGTTGCGGGTTTGGGGCAGCGATTCGGAGCACGAGAAGCGCAAGGCTTGGTTGCTCTTGGCTTCCTTGGGGCTGTGCAATACCAGCTCAAGCAACTGATGTCGAAAGGTGAAGTCGATTCCGATCCACGATCTGTTGTCCTGGCTGCAGTAGACGCCACCAACATCTTTGGTCTGCCCTACGAAGTCGGCAAGCGTGCTCTAGCCATCACAGGCGAGACACCGCAAACCATGCTTGGCATTACCGATCAGCAGAAGCGATTCAGGGATGTGAACCTGACAGGTCAGATATTGGGTCCGGGCTGGGGCCATCTCGAAGACGTCTCGACGATCATCAAGGATGCCACTCACGGCGAATGGAAAGACTCTGACGTGCATCGAGCCAGAAAGCTTCTGCCACTTCAGAACCTGCTCTGGTTACGTGGAGTGCTGGACAAGGCAGAACAAGCCATCAAGGAGTAACCCATGCCATCGAAGTACACCCGCAAGACAGACTGGAACATCCAGCCCCGCACGACAGAAACCGCAAAAGGCCGAGAACGTAAGCCTTACGGTGGGCTGGAACGCGTACCCAGAATAAATATAGATATCGTCTCAAGGCTGTTCAGGGAAGTCGTCCAAGACCATAAACATGTCATCAAGCAACAGCGAGAGGGTAAGCGCCCACCACTTGCTAGAAACGACATAGCAGCACCGACCCCGGCCATGAGAGAGAAGATCAGGAAAAGGAGAAGCGTTGAGTAACTTTGAAGAAGAACAAAAAATAGTCGTCACAGCGACACGAATACTGAAGGCAACACAGTCCGAGCGAAAAGCTCTGCAGAAGGCACACGATCAGGTTCTAGCGAATCCTGACCGGGTGCAGAAGAAGATGATCAGGTCGATGCGCCAGCTCGCCGAACGTCTTGCTGTCGAAATGAGCGTGCTATCCAAAGCACCACCCCTTGCGCTTCAGACCAATGACGAACGCAAGCTCAACGAAAACCGACTTACCTACTGCAGTCGGGTTATCGCAGTCATCAACAACTCCCGAACTGTTGCCCTAACACTGGAAGCAGATGACCAGTATGGCGACGAACTTCTTTCCGATCATTCCAACAACCTAGCTCTAACCGATGAAACTCAGAACATCATTGACCAAGCCAATCTTCAGCTTGAAGCACTGATGAGCCCAAGCGCTGACACGGAGCAATACACCGTGGAGGCGCAATGGCCCAAGGACAACGAGAACAGGCAATAGCAGGCCGCAAGACTAGAGGCCAGCCAAGACGCAGAGCACCTACCGCCGAATTCGACTTCAAGGTTTTCTTTGCAGTCTGGGCACAGCAGCAAGGGTGGTGCATCCCACAGCTTCACCTACTCATCCTGCAGTTCCTTGACAACAGTTCATCATGGAACGATGGGCAAGCTGTCCTTCAGGTTTTCCGAAACGCAGGCAAGTCGACAATCCTTGCCCTGCTCATCACCTACCTTCTGGTCAAAGACCCGACGCTGCGCATCCTTGTGCAGTCAGCTGACCACGACACTGCTGTAAAGATCGTCCGTGACGTATCGAACGTCATCGCCAATCACCCACTTGCCAAGCACCTTCGTGGCAAGGACAACATGTGGCGTGAAGATCAGTTCTGGGTAACGGGATCAGACGACCCAAGAAATCCGAGCTGCTGGTGTAAAGGCATCCTCTCAAACGTCACCGGCTCACGTTGCGACTGGTTGATCTTCGATGACGTGGAAGTCCCGAAGAACGCTCACAACGAACGCTTGCGAGACATGCTCCGCACTCGTATCGCCGAAGCACACAACCTGCTCAATCCGGGTGGCCGCACGCTCTTTGTCGGAACGCCTCACTCTTTCGACTCGATCTACCCAGAGCAAATCGACAAGGGTTCATCGAGTCTGAAAATCCCGCTGCTCACTGAAACAGCAGGCGAGTTCCCAACGCTGACAGGCATCTCAGCATGGCCTGAGCGCTTCCCACTCCAAGAGATTCTCAAGAAGCAGCGCACGTCGAAATCACGGGCTGAGTTCATGTCTCAGCAACAGCTGATCCCAATGAACGCTGATGACGTGTTCTTCGATGCAGCCAACCTGATCGAGTACCGCAGCGAGATTGATTACTACACCGCCAATGGCGAGACAGTCTTGTCCATCGGCGGCAAGCGCATGGTGTCCTGTTCTTGCATCTGGGACCCAGCCACCAACCGAAAGAACAGCGACGACAGCGTACTGGCAATCGTTTTCACAACGATGGATGGGCACTACTACGTGCATAGGACATTCCGCCTGACCGGCGAAGCTGAAGAGCAATGTAGCCAGGTGGTCGGTTACGCCAAGGAATTCAAAGTGCCCCAGGTCACGATTGAGGACAACGGTGTCGGTGCATTCCTTCCTGCCCTGCTCCGAAAATCAGCGGCAGATTCTGGGATTGCTGTGGTCGGTCGTCACTCCAGCATAGCGAAGGTCAAGAAGATCATCGAAGGCATCGAGGTCCGCCTGTCGGCACAAGTGATCCATTGCCATAGCTCGGTCATGTCATCCCCGTTTTTCGTCCAGCTCCGCGACTTCAACCCGAAGCTCCATGTGACCCAAGGCAGCGCAGCGACAAAGGACGATTACATCGACGCAGTAGCCACAGCCATCCTGAACGAGCCAATCCGAATCACGAAGGGCGTCAGCTCAGGTAAGCGAAACATGAACTGGACCGGCACTGCTGGCGAACACGAGATGGCGCTAGACGGGTTCAGTTTTTAAGAGGCAATCGGCGACGAATCATTAAATACAGCAAACAAAAAGAGAGGAACAACCTCCATGACAATGTCCGTACAAAGCACCGTTACTACCCACACCGCCAATGGTGCATCAAAGGCATTCGCCTTCAACTTCAAGGTTGTTTCAGCCAATGACCTGTTCGTGTACTTCAACGGAATACAGCAGACATCTGGCTTCACCGTCAGCGGCTACGGGTACAGCTCAGGCGGAAACGTCACCTTCACTGTCGCCCCTCCTGACGGAACGGTAGTTCGCCTTCAGCGCAGAGTCGCGCTGGACAGAACCACCGACTACATCAATGGCGGCCCACTGGATGCAGAGGTGATGGACGCCGACTTCGACCGAACCATCATGATGCTTCAGGACTTGAACACCATCTCGTTTAAGGAGGTGTCAGACGGGACATTCGATGTGGGCAATCGCCGGATGAAGAATGTCGCTGACCCGGTTGAAGCACATGACGCCATCACCAAGGGGTACCACGATGCGCAGTACGTGCCCCAGATCACCGCGATTCAGAACGCTGCAGCAGCTAGTGCTTTAGCTGCTGCAACCTCCCAGTCTGCTGCGGCTTCAAGCGCATCATCGGCTTCCGCCTCAGCAAGTTCGGCTGCATCAAGCGCAACGATAGCAACTGCAGCAGCAGATCGGATCACCCCTTACGCAGGCAGTGCGCAAGTTGGCGGGAATCTGTCTTTCACATCGATAGGTCAGCGGATCATTGGTGACTTCAGCAACTCAATAGCAAGCTCGCGTGTGTTGTTCCAAACCAGCATCGCCAACAGCAGCACCAATGTTGGCGCTATACCAAACGGCACTGGCTACGCATCTCAATTTACCGCTTTTTCTAGTGCAGACGCAGAGAACTCGTCGCTTGCTCAGTTGGCTGTAACGGGCGGAAGCACAGTGATGCTCATCTCTGGGATTCGTGGCACAGGGGCTTATCTACCGCTGGCCTTTTATGCAGGCGGATCTGAGCGTATGCGTATCACCACAACCGGTGACGTAGCGATTGGAACTGTTACCCCTACGGCAGGTGCAAGATGGATTGGCATAGCCAACACCGACGCGGGATCAGCTAGTTTGGCTGGTTTCCAAGCTGGTTCTAACAACGGGAACCTGTACGCGTTCTCAAGCTCAACAAGCAGCGGCGGCGGATCAACAATCTACACAGACTGCACTGCAGGGGCATTCACCATCAAGAGCCATGCAGCGATACCTTTGATCTTCGGAACAAGCAATGTTGAAAGGATGCGGATCAATCCTGTCGGGGAAGTCTCACTCACCAACAACATGCACATCGCAATGCAGGGATCAGGTGCCGGGGTATGGCTATCAACGACATCTTCTGCAGACAGATACTTTGTTGGAACGGATTTTGCCGACTCATTCCGCATTTATGACTCACAAGGCAGTGCAAACAGATTGGTAATCGATACGGCTGGAAGAGTCACGATTACAACAATGTTTCAGTTCTCTGGCGGTACTCCGGGAGTCGGCAAAATCCTGACATCTGACGCCATCGGACAAGCTCGGTGGGAAACACTCACTCTTCCACCTCAGTACGTCAAAGCATTTTGCGACTGGAGGGATACAGGTGGCACAGGGTCTTTGTACAAGGGGATCAATATCGCAAGCGTCACTCGCTCTGAAAGCCCTTATACGCTCTCATTCACTTTTACTTTTAGTACCCCAATGGCGAACAACACTTACGGAGTGCTGATGACATTGCCTGACGCATCGCCTAGTGATGGTCTTGGATGGGGTGTCACCAAGACAACCACATCAATTCGATTTACTTCTTCTGAACGTGATGAGCAAGACCCTCCAGACTTCACAAACGATTCCTTTATCTTCGAAATTTTGGGGTAAAAATCATGAAAACTATCTTTTACGAAACTCCGGGCGCATACGTTTCAACCGTTCAACTGATTGATGATTTTTCTGATGAAGAACTGATCACGAAAGGCATTGTGGATGCTTCGTGGTCAAAGCTAGAGAACGCAGAAGCACCGGATGGATGGCCGCCATTAACATGGAGAGTCGATGATGGCGTAATCGTCATCGACTTCGCTGTCGCACAAACGCTGACGAAAGCTCGACTCAGAAAAAAGCGCACTCCGCTTCTTGCTGAGCTGGATGTTGCCTTCCAGCGTGCACTGGAAACTGGAGCAAACACATCGACTATTGTTGCAGAGAAGCAGCGACTACGCGATCTACCCGAATTGGTGGATGAGTGCACCACGCTTGATCAGTTGAAAGCACTCAGCCCATGAGCAAAGAGTTCGCCATCTATACAGCCACCTTTGGAGGCAGCATGTCAGCGATATGGGGCTGGCTGACAGTTACGGAGTGGTGCGCAGTTGGTGGCTTTCTTGTCGGTGCAATCGGCCTGTGTGTCCAGGCATGGTTCACAAAGCGCAAGAATGACCGTGAAGCAGCGGAGAGCAAGCTTCGCATCGACCTACTGATCAAGCAGATCAACGACGTTTAGCGTGGCGCCAATCCCAAGGCGCAGTGGGGTCCGCATCAACCCACAAACCACGCCTCTGACTCTTTGCGGAGTTCTCAGCATCTTCGTATGAGCGACGATCAGCAACAGGCTGTTCCTTCGCATACTCCCGATACCACCAAGCCACCCCTGCCCTGATCTGTTCAAGGCATGCGTCCTTACCGGCAATCATCACTTTACCGACGATCCGCTTGTAGCGATCCCGCTTCGACCACTCGACATCAACTTCTTTGCCAAACACCAGATCGGACAGGTTGCGCTTCGACACAGCCCCGAACGGTTGCTTGGTTTCCGGTGCATCTATCCCTGACAGCCTGATTCGTTCATTGGCCTGTCCATTCCAGACGGTGATCGTGTCGCCATCGTGCACGCCAACCACCATGCCTCGAAGGACATCAGCACATGCAGCTCCTGCAGACAGCAAGCAAAGGATCAGCAAAACCCTGACGAAACCACGCTTCCCGATAAATATGAACGTCATCATTTCACTCAAAGGTTGGGGATGTTCATTCACACACGAACAAAAACAGTTGGCGAACAACTGATTGAAGAGATTCTCGCACGCATCAGCGATGGCGAGCCAATCGAATACATCGAACTTCTCGAAAGCGAGCACGCACAGATTCGTGAAGCAGTGGCGAAGTTGAACCTGTCACTGAATCAGTTTCAGGCATTCATGAGCAAGCAGTCGCTGTTGGGAATTCCGCTGAAGGTCTATGCCGACTCAGTCAATCTGCAGGCGGCCAAGGATCAGCTCAAAGCGAGCAAGCGCAAGAAGGCGTGAGCTGTGCAGTACGTCTATGGAATTTTCGTGAATGACCCGGAGCCAACCTGTCTCTACATCGGGACCACGACTGACCCGGAGCGCAGGTTCAAGCAACACATGAGAGGGGTCAGGGACACCTCAACCACGAAGGACTTGTACTTCTATTGCCGTCAGCGTGGCTACACCACTCAGCTTTACTGCGAGGTCTTAGAACAGGCAGGGGATGATGAGGTTGCTGAACGGTGGGAGGACTACTGGCTGACAGAGTTCATCGCCATCGGCCATCCGGTACAGAACAGGAAGCGAGGCAATCGAACCACGACTGCGAAAAGACACGATCCGATTGCGCAGCTATTCAGGCAGGTGAATGATCAGAACTTTAACTTACCAGCCTGAAATGCCTGCAAATTCTTGTACTGAACACTTTTCCCATTAAAAAAAACGCGCTTAATCTTGTCCGCATAAACGCGATGACCTGCACCAGCGCTCAAAGAATGATCAGTAATCTCTTCAACAAACAGAAGGTCGGCTCCATTCTTAACGTCTATCAAGCACTGTTTAGCAAGCTGGTCACCTGAGCCAGAATAAGCAACCAAACATGGGTTCAAATTACCCGAAACACCAGGATTAACGGCACCAAGCTCACTAACGTTCTCATAAAATTTGGCTAACTGATCGCCTAAATATCCTGGGTTTAAACGAACAAAATACATATGCATCGCGTTCATCCCTCACTTCGCCGAAAACCACTCTGACGCTTCCCGACCAAACAGCATCATCAGCACGTATATCTCAGCAGGGATCATCAGGATCGAAACAACGAAGTCGATCTTGTTGATATGCACAGAGCTACCCAGCATCACGGCAAGCGTAAGCACGAACAGGACGGCATAGACGTAGCGAGCAGCATTGCTTCTGTTCCCGAGCTTGTACGGGATGATGCAGAACAGCGCATAGACAAACAGATTTCCGATGAACTCGCCTTCAGTCGTTAGGCCAGCCACTTTCGCAATCAAGGCGCTGATCGCCGATACAGCAAGGGTTCCCCAAACAACCAACACAGCATTCTTGACACTCTTCGGTGTACTCACAGACAACCCTCCCTTGTCTTTTTCCCGCCGGATTTACTAAGAGTATCTTCCAGATAACGTGCAATACATATATTTGGACAATACTCTTAGCAAAACGGTATCAGCTACCAGAGCGGACAAACTGATCAGCATCAAGTCGCTGTTGATAGTCACTGAAGTACGTGATGATGGCATAACGGTCATCTTTAGTTCCATCCACAGTGTTGCCTGATGGGTACATGTCGATCTGCTTCACGATGTCATGAATGGCGGTGAAGAGCGTTTCACGCAGAACCCGCAGCTCATCATGCGACTTGGGGTGTTGAAGCTCTTTGAACAGCTTCACCAGAATCTGCATACGGCCTGCACGGTTCGCTACCCTGCTCTGCAGCGTATTGACCTGCTGTTGCAGCGTTTTGATGGCTGTCGCAACATCGGCCTGCTCTTCCTCACGCTTCGCCAATTGAGTCAGCAGCGTCTTGTTCGGGGCGTCCTCTATCATGCTGATCAGGTTCTCGATCTTCTTTGCAATATCAGCCTGCTTTGCCAGCAATCCAGCCAACTGCACTTTGGCGTCCTCAAGCTCCTGTGACTGGTCGTTCTGCCCAAAGACGCGGGTGTAGTCCAGGCTGCTGATGTGGAACAGGAAGGACCGTTCGAACTCGTCAATGAACCAACTGTGGTGCTTGCACTTCGTATTGCCGGTTCGTGCTCCCCTGCAGCCTACATACTTGCGCTCGTACCCATTGCGGCGCTCCTTGTACCCAGCAACAGACATCGTGGAACCGCAATACCCGCACTTGAGCAGCCCTGAATACAGATTGGTCAGGAGAGTCCCTTTGCGGTTGTTGGCCTTGGTTGTGCGGCGGGTATCTCGATCAGCCCGCATGTGATGCCACTCATCTTTCGTCATCACATGCGGGTAGTAGTCCTCGATCAGCTCGCCGTCGATGTCGATAGCCCCGTACAGGGCTGGACTACTCAGAATTTTTTGGACATAGGACTGCTGCCAAATCCCAGACTTCGACCACGGGAGGACACCCTTTTCGTTCAATTGCCTCATGACTGAGTTATTGCCTACGCCACGCAAGGACTCTTGAACGATGAACTCGACAGTCTCTTTGCGTCCAGGCACGAACTCGAAAGCCGTGAAGTCGGCATTGGGTTTCAGCCAGTTCGGGCAACGGCGAGTCAGGAGCTTCCCGTTCTCCTTGACCAGCTTTTTCTTGTTGGCCCAAGCAGCACCGACCCGTTTGGACTTGGTTGCTGATTCTTCATGGGCTCGCTGCATCACGACGATGGAAATGATGAGCTTCGAGAAGTCATCGGTGAGTGTGTCAGTCGTGTAGACCTGCTGATCGGTCAGCGTAACAACCCGGATGCCTGCTCGGATAATCTCCAAGAAAATGTGTAAAGCGTCGATGGGCTTCGCACGGCTCATGCGATCCAAAGACTCGACAATCAGCGTTGTGCCGACCTGAATCCGACCAGCCCGCACAGCAGCAAGGAAAGACCCGAAAGCACCGTTCAGGTTCGACTTGTCGTATGCGGAAATGCCTTCATCTCGGATCGTGGTATCCAAGACAAGGTCGTGTTCCTTACAGTATTGCTGCGTAGCTTCAAGCTGGCGACGAAGACTGTCACCCTTGGCCTGCTCAGGTGAAGACCACCGCAGGTATGAAATAGCCCGGTTCATGAGCACCTCCGAATGCTGATATGGGGACGATATTTATGTTTTGCTAGTCACCAATATCTCATCAAATGAGTGACTCCGGTCTGGCGAAACAGCGTCCATTGCGCTTTCGGAATCGCAGCCTGATCCCCCACCACGAGTGCCACCAATACGCCACGCCATTCCGAATCCGGCAGAGCTTTTCCAAAGCGGGCACGGATCGATTCGCGCCAGTGATCCACATACGCCATCGGCGTGGCATCAAACGCGGCAAGGCGCTCATTGCTCCCTTTGGGCCGCACATAGCCGGTCGCGCCGATGCCGCGTTCGAACATCCAGCCTTCGTAATCAAAACCATGCGGATTGATGCTGCCGTGCGGCTGGCGCAGGCGGACGGTCAAGCGCCAGCGCTCACCGGCATGCAGCGCCGGAATGCTCGAGGCATCCTGCTCCGCCACCATCGGGTTGCCTTTCGCGTACCAGGCCAGCGCCAGTCGCGGCGGAATGCCCGGCGGAGCATCCAGCGTATCGACCTGGAAGCGCAAGCCACGCTCGAAAGGCTGTGGCAGATCGACAATGCGTGCCGTGATCGTCACATCCTGCCCCTCCAGCGCCTCGGCCAGTCGCTCGGCAAGTCGCAGCTCCGCGCGCCAGCACCCGTAGGCCAGCCCCGTCAGCAGAGCCGCCAGACAAAGCATGCTCCATGACGCCCATCTGGCGCAGCTCTTCAGCATGCCTGCGGCAAGAAGCGCGCCCAGCGCGGCCACCAGAAGAGGTGCCCACGCCAGCAGCTGCGCCTGCTGCTGACACAGCCAGATCCCCAGAGCGAAAACAAGCACGCATGCACGCATGCCACGGATTATCGCCAGCCCGTCGGCCTCCACGCGTTGAACTACCCGCATTGTCAGCAGTCAATGCAGCTGCCCACTCAGCCATAATGCACTCATGCGCAAACTGATTCGTCATCACCTGCCCCACCCTGACAAGCTGCGCGAGCACAAGGTGTTCGCCCTGCTGGGCAACACCCTGCTGCACCCGCGCCTGTGGCACCTGAACCGCCATTCCGCCGCCGGCGGCATTGCTGTTGGGCTGTTCTGCTGCCTGATCCCGGGGCCCCTGCAGATGGCCGGCGCTGCACTGTTGTGCATATTCTTCCGCGTCAATCTGCCCCTGGCACTGGTTGGCACCTGGTTTTCCAACCCGCTGACCATTGCCCCACTGTATGCGATTGCATTTTTCATCGGCCGCTTTGTGACCGGCAGCGACGCACGCTTCCTCTCCCCTCCGGAAATCAATCCGCACGAGCTCGGCGCCACACTGCATGCCTGGTGGCTGTGGATGGAAGCGCTGGGCAAACCGCTGCTCATCGGCTTGCCCTTGCTTGCTCTGCTTCTCGCCGGCAGCAGTTTTTTCATCGTCAAATACGCATGGGAGTTCTGGTTGCGCCGCGCGCAGAAGCAGCGCCGCACGGCGGCCGCAAAGCGACGACCCCCAAAAACCTGACTTTCATCAAGGTCTCTTGTTTTACTTGAGAACGGTTCTCATTGACTGGATAAGATCGGTGCTCTTGCCCACCCATGCACTGGAACACCATGAAAAAGATCCTTCTGCCCTTGCTGTTCAGCATTGCCACGCCGGCCTTTGCCGGTCGTCCTCTCGGCACGGACGATGCCGGCACGGTGGGCGACAGGCAATGCCAGCTGGAAGCCTGGCGCGAGCGCAGCGAAGAAACCCGTGGCTGGGTCGTATCTCCGTCCTGCGGACTGGGCGAATTCGAACTCGGTGTGGAGTTTGGCTGGGCAAAGCTGCCTGAGGCCCAGAAGGAATCCAGCCAGACACTGGCGCTGAAGTGGGCACCCGAAGTGCTCAAGTTCGGTCCGCTCGGTCTGGGAGCCAAAACCTGGACAAGCCGCTCGCGTCTCAGCCCGGCGGGTGAAGACGAGAAAGATGGCTGGCAGCCCATTGAAAACGGCCTGCTCGCGCTGGCCAGCTGGAAAATCGGCGCCGGCTTCACGGCCCACGCCAATCTGGGTAACGCACGCGACCGCATCGAACACCAGAACGTGCGCCTCGCCAATCTCGCGCTGACCTGGGATCCGCACGAACGCATCCAGCTGTTCGCTGAAGCACAGAACACGCAGCGCGCCGGCACAACCCAAGCCACCGGTCTGCGCCTGTGGGCCATTCCGGAAAAACTCGGCATCGACTTCACCGCCGCCCGCGTGGCCGGCGTGAAGGATTCCAGCAGCTTCAGCATCGGCTTCGGCTGGTACGGAATTCTCGGGGACTGACGAGTTCAGTGCGGCAGCTGGAGACCCGCTTCTGAAAAGGGTCTCCGGCACAGATGCCGCAAGACCCGCATCAACAAACCATCTTCAGCATGCCTGCCTGAAGAGGCCCGCTGGATGTGGCTCTCCGGAGTCCTTCAGTCCTGCAGCACGCCATCCCGCAAGGTGAGAACCCGCGCAGCTTTGCGCGCCAGCTCCGGGTCGTGGGTGACGATGATCAGGGCGGTGCCCAGACGCCGGTTCAGATCCAGCATCAGCTCGAATACCGTTGCCGCCGTTTGCCGATCCAGATTGCCGGTGGGCTCATCGGCCAGCAGCACACGCGGCTCGGTCACCAGTGCCCGGGCAATCGCAGCACGCTGACGTTCGCCGCCGGACAACTCGCCCGGCGTGTGCTCCATGCGGTGCGCCAGCCCTACCGAATCCAGCATCAGGGCCGCACGACCGTGGGCCTCGCTGCGGGGAAGACCACGGATGATCAGTGGCATCGCCACGTTTTCCACCGCGGTGAATTCGGGCAGCAGATGGTGAAACTGATACACGAAACCCATGGCCTGATTGCGCATGCGGCCGCGCTCGGCTTCACCCATTTTCGTCAACGGCCGGCCCAGCAACTCGACCGTCCCGGCACTCGGCGTATCCAGCCCGCCGAGCAGGTGCAGCAGTGTGCTCTTGCCGGAGCCGGAGGAGCCGACGATCGACAGCGTCTCACCCAGACCCACAGAGAGGCTCACGTCCTGCAGCACGCGCACGGCGGTTGAGCCACTGCCGTAGGTTTTCGACAGGCCACTGGCCTCCAGCACGTAATCCGAAATCACTTCACCGCCATTCATTGCTGCATCACTCATAGCGCAAAGCCTCCGCGGGATTGATGCGCGAAGCGCGCCAGCTCGGGTAGAGCGTCGCCACCAGCGTCAGCACAAACGCAATGCCAAGCACCCCGATCACATCGCCCCACAACAATTGCGAGGGCAGATCCGAGATGTAATACACATCCTTGGCGAGAAACTGGACATGGAAGGTGCGCTCGATCCACGGCACCACCGTGCTGATGTTCAGGGCCAGCGTCACGCCGCCGATCACGCCGACTCCCAGACCGATCAGGCCCATCACCGCGCCCTGAATCACGAAGATGCCCATGATGGAGGCCGGGCTGGCGCCCAGCGTGCGCAGAATGGCCACATCCGCTTTCTTGTCCTGCACCGCCATCACCAGGGCCGACACGATGTTGAAGGCCGCCACCGCCACAATCAGCGACAGGATGATGAACATCACCGTCTTTTCCATCTGCACCGCACGGAAGAAATTGGCGTGGCTCTGCGTCCAGTCACTCACATACACATCTGGCGGCATCTGGCTGCTCAACTCCATCGCGATCCGTCGCGCCTGGAACAGCTCGGCCAGCTTCAGACGCACGCCACTCACCCCGTCGCCCATCTGGTACAGGGTCTGCGCATCCTTCAGGTGGATCAGGGCCAGACCGGAGTCATACTCGAACATGCCGGCTTCAAAGATGCCGACCACGCGAAACTGCTTAACGCGCGGCAACACCGCCGCGGGCGTCACCAGCCCCTGCGGCGCGATCAGGGTCACCTTGTCGCCTTTGCGCACGCTGAGCGCCGCGGCCAGTTCCTTGCCAAGGATCACGCCGAATTCGCCCGGCACCAGATCTGTCAGCTCACCGCTGCCTTTTTTCATGAACTCCGAAAAATCCGCCACGGTGTTTTCCAGCGCCGGGTCGATTCCGCGAATCACACTGCCGCGCACGGACTGATCCATCGCAAACATCGCCTGCTGCTGCACGAAAGGTGCGGCCGCCAGCACATCGGAGCGCTTGCGAGCCTGCGCGGCATACGCCGGCCAGTTCTGCAGATTGCCCTCGAAGGACACGATCTGCGCATGCGATGCGACTCCGAGAATGCGGTTACGCAGTTCTTCCTGAAAACCGTTCATCACCGACAGCACCACGATCAGCGCCATCACGCCCAGCGCGATACCCGCCATCGAGGCAAAGGAAATGAAGGAAATGAAGCCGCCGCCGGAGGCATTGCGACGCTTGGCCCGGACATAACGCAGGCCGACGAGGAGAGGAAATTTCATGGCGCGGCAATGCTACACTGCTGCGGCCTTCGACGCACCCTGCGCCCTCCAATTTCAAGCCTGAATCCCGTGAGTTTTCATCCCAGCATGGGCCCCCGCGCCCAACCCCGGCTTGCCCGCCGCGCCACCTGTGTCCTGCCCGGACTGGTCTGGCCCGGTCATGGCATCACGGCGACGCTGCACGAACTGAAGCTCCCCGGTCTGGCCGCGATCCTCGGGCATGGCCGCCTTCAGCAGCAAGCCGGAGAGCCTTACACAAACTGGCTGGCGCACCAGTTCGGCGCCAAAGAGCTGCCCTGGGGAGCGCTGCGCTGGGAAGGCGAGGCCGAAGGCGCGGCAACCGGGCGCGAGCAGCCCTTCGCCTCCAGAGAAACGCCCTACGCCAGCATTCTCTGCGCCGACCCGGTGTCACTGGCGTTCACCAGCACCTCGCTGATCCTGCGCGGCCCGCGTGAGCTGGCCTTGCAAGCGGACGAGGTCGCCGCGCTGATCGACGCCCTGAATACCGAATTCGCCCACATCGGCGAATTCCGCGCTGCCAGCCCGGAGCACTGGTACCTGCACCTGCGCGAGCCGGTCAGCACCCGCTTTCACCCGCTGTCCGACGTGCTGGGCCGCCCGGTGGAACTGTTCCAGCCCGAAGGCGAAAAAGCGCGCGACTGGGCACGGCTGGCCAACGAAATCCAGGTCATGCTCTACAACCATCCGCTCAACCGTCTGCGCGGCGAACTCGGGCAGCTCACCGCCAACGCCCTGTGGTTCTGGGGTCAAGGCAATAGCGCCCCGACGCTGCACCGGCCGGCCGGCACGCTGATCGGCGACGACCCCATGCTGCGCGGGCTCGCGGCGGCAACCGGTGCCACATGGTTCTCCAGCGATGCGGCAGACTCCCCCGCCTGCGGGCAGGCCGGCCACAGCTGGTGGCACGACACCCGTCTGCAGGACGCCGCACTGGCTGGGGATTTCATGGGCTGGCTGGAGGGCTTGCAAGAGCTGGATGCCGAACTGCTGCAACCTCTCTGGCAGGCCTGGTGTGCCGGCCGGCTCCACGAGATCCGTCTGCAAGCGCCGTCTGACAAGGCTTTCCTCGGCGCCACCCTGAAAACCCGCTCCCGCTGGGCCTTCTGGCGCGGCCCTCTCGCAAACGACCGTCTGGCGCCGCTCTTGCAGGCATCCGGGATTCAGCCCGAAACCACCGCATGACCCAACTGACCCAGCGCCCGGCCTCTCCCAGCGTTGCCCGCCGCCTCGCCGAAGCTGGCCTGCACCCGCTGCTGGCCCGCCTGTATGCCGCGCGTGGCATCGCCTCGGTTGCCGAGCTGAAGACGGATCTCTCCACGCTGCTGCCGCCCGAGGGGCTCAAGGGCATCCACGCCGCCGCGCTCCTGCTGGCTGACGCCATCGAAGCGAACGCACGCATGGTCATCGTCGCCGATTACGACTGCGACGGCGCCACCGCCTGTGCAGTCGGCGTGCGCGCCCTGCGCGCGATGGGCGCGACCGACGTGCACTATTTCGTGCCGGATCGCGTGGTGCATGGCTACGGCCTGTCGCCCAGCGTGGTGGCAGAGGTCGCCCGGCTCGAAGCGGAAATCCTGATCACCGTGGACAACGGCATCGCCAGCGTCGCCGGTGTCGCCGCGGCGCAAGCACTGGGCATGAGCGTGCTGGTGACCGACCATCACCTGCCCGGAGATGAACTGCCCAGCGCCGAGGTCATCGTCAATCCCAACCAGCCGGGCTGCACGTTTGACAGCAAGAACCTCGCTGGCGTGGGCGTGATGTTCTACGTGGCACTCGCCTTGCGCGCCGAACTGCGCCGCCGCAACTGGTTCACGCCGGAACGGGCCGAACCCAATCTCGCCAATCTGCTCGATCTGGTCGCGCTGGGCACCGTGGCCGACGTCGTCAAGCTCGATCCCAACAACCGCCTGCTGGTGCGCCAGGGCATCGCGCGCATGCGCGCCGGACGCATGCATGCCGGCATCCGCGCCCTGTTCGGCGCCGCCGGGCGCGACCCGGCGCGTGCCACCACTTTCGACATGGGCTTCGCCTTAGGTCCGCGCCTGAATGCGGCCGGGCGTCTGTCGGACATGAGCCTGGGCATCGAATGCCTGCTCACCGACGACAACGCCCGCGCTTTCAACATCGCCCAGGAACTCGACAAGCTCAACCGCGAACGGCGCGAGATCGAGAGCGAGATGCGCGACGCCGCACTGGCCACGCTGGATGCCACACGCATCGACGAAGGCCCCGCCATCAGCCTGTTCGAACCCGAATGGCATCAGGGCGTGATCGGCATCGTCGCCGGACGCATCAAGGATCAGGCCCACCGCCCGACCATCGCATTTGCCCGCGCCAGTGAGCATGAGGGTGATGGCGAGATCAAGGGTTCCGGTCGCAGCATCCCGGCACTGCATCTGCGCGACGCACTGGACCTGATCACCAAGCGCCACCCGGATCTGATCCTGAAGTTCGGTGGTCACGCCATGGCCGCTGGCCTCACCATCCACGAACGGGATTTCAAACGCTTCCGCCAGATCTTCGCCAGCACCGTCGCCGAGCTGCTCAGCCCCGAAGACCTGCAACGCACGCTCGAAACCGATGGCGCGCTGGAAACCGGCTACATGAATCTCGACATGGCCCGCCTGCTCGAAGCCGAAATCTGGGGCCTGGGATTTGCAGCGCCGCTTTTTGAAGACGTATTTCAGGTCGACAAGCAGCGCCTGCTCAAGGACAAACACCTCAAGCTGACCCTGTCGAAACCCGGCGCAGTGTTCGAAGCGATCCGTTTCAACTGCAACGATCCCGTGCCCAGCCAGATCCGTGCAGCCTATCGGCTATCTGTGAACGAATATCAAGGTGTGGCGAGTGTACAGTTGATGCTGGAGTATTTTGAGGCGGCTTGATGCAGGAGTACAGGACGTCAATTGCGCCAAAGCCGAGGCGAAAAATCAGTGACATGCGGCGCAATTCGCCTTGCTCATTGAGGCCCTACAAATCGTGCTGGACCATTCGAGTTACGCGGCAACCATATTATTCGTTAGGGCATTTCACATGATTTCATTTACAAAATTTGTGAGTTTTATTCTGGTTGCTATTGCCGCAAATACGGCCCTAGGAGCTGAAATCAAAATCATCTCGGAAAACCGTCTTCTCTCCGAAAAAGATGTTGGCAAAGTATTTGTTGCCGAAGGGATAACCAGCCACCCCAACTTTGGAAAGTATAAAGTCTTACTCTCCACACAGTCGCCAGGACTGTACGCTTTCGAAACATTCGACATAGAAAACGGCGAGCCTATTGGAAAATTCATTGTCAGCCATCCTGCAGAAAGAATATATAGAGAGGTCCGCGTTGATCCTTTGACCATGACGAAAGCAAAAATAGAAATCAAAAAATCAAACGAACGACTCAGAAACCTTTTGATGCCTCAAAAAAGCAACAATCCAAACTGAGTCCAGTTTGATCTTTCCCACGCTGAGCGCGGGAGCGATCATCACAACGACAAAAACACCATGAGCATCTACGCACTCAAGCCAAAATTCCAAAACCTGCTCCGCCCGCTCACGCGTGCCCTCTTCAATGCCGGCGTTACGGCCAATCAGGTGACGCTGGCCGCCTGCATCGTTTCCGTTGCGCTGGGCGTCGGGCTGAGCCTGTTTCCTCAGCCGGCGCTGTTCCTGCTGATTCCGCTATGGATGTTCCTGCGCATGGCTTTCAACGCGATTGATGGCATGCTGGCGCGCGAATTCGGGCAGAAGTCCCCGCTCGGCGCCTACCTGAACGAGCTCACCGACGTGATCTCGGATGCCTGCCTCTATCTGCCTTTCGCCTTCCTCGCTTATTTTGACCTGCTGTGGGTCAGCGTCTTCATTGCGCTCTCGATCATTGTCGAAATGACGGGAGTGATCGGTCTGATGGTAGGCGCCTCGCGCCGCTACGACGGCCCTTTCGGCAAGAGTGACCGCGCCTTCGTGATCGGCGCGCTCGCCCTCGGCGTCGGGCTCGGTCTGCCTGCACAGACCTGGCAGCAATGGGTCTTCCCGGTGCTGAGCCTGCTGTGCGTGTGGACCATTGCCCGTCGCGTGCGCGAGGGCTTGCGCGAGGCCGCAGCAAAGGCCTGAAACCACCCGGCGCCCGGCGCCCGACCAAGCCTGCATCGAGCGGGCTTGGCCGGGGTGAGGCGAGCTTTCATCCAGACCACGTTTTCATACCGCTCGTAAAAATCTTTACAACATATCGAAGTTTGTCGATATATTAACGGCTCGCGGCATTACGCCGTTTCCTTCGGGAGGTTTCATGAGTCGCCAGGTCATCGAAAGCAGCTTCACCACCAGCGATGGCGAATCGCTGTTCTACCGCCATTGGCCCGCCCAGAGCGCCCAGCCACGCGGTGTGATCGTGATGTTCCACCGGGGGCATGAGCACTCCGGACGCATGGCGCATGTGGTCGATGAGCTGGACCTGCCAGATTTCGCTTTCTACGCCTGGGACGCACGCGGCAACGGCCGCACCGGCGGAGCGCGCGGTTTTTCACCGAGCTTCGGCCGCTCGGTGCACGATGTGGATGAATTCGTGCGCTTTGCCGCGGCCGAGCAGAAACTGCCGATGTCGGATGTGGGCGTGATCGCGCAGAGCGTGGGTGCCGTCACGGTGAGCGCCTGGGTGCATGACCACGCCCCGCAGATCCGCTGCATGTCGCTCGC
This sequence comes from Uliginosibacterium sp. 31-16, assembly GCF_030730865.1. Classification (GTDB taxonomy): domain Bacteria; phylum Pseudomonadota; class Gammaproteobacteria; order Burkholderiales; family Rhodocyclaceae; genus Uliginosibacterium. The sequence goes on from NZ_JAVALZ010000002.1 coordinate 573,269, forward strand.
CTCGCCGGCCTTCAAGGTCAAGCTCTACGTGCCATTCGCCGTGCCCGGCCTGAGCCTGATGCACAAGCTCTTCGGCAATTTCTACGTGAATTCCTACGTGAAGGCGCACTACCTCACGCATGACCCGGCACGGATTGAATCCTTCAACAAGGACCCGCTGATCGCGCGCCCGATTTCGGTGAACATCCTGCTGGCCTTGTATGAAGTCGCCGAACGCGTGGTGAAGGATGCCGGCGCCATCCACGTGCCGACCCAGCTTTTGATCTCCGGCGCCGACTGGGTGGTGCATCACGGCCCGCAGCACGAATTCTTCGCGCGCCTGGGCAGCAGCGTGAAAGAAAAGCACGTGCTCGACGGCTTTTACCATGACACCCTGGGCGAGAAGGATCGTCATCTGGCGATTGCCAAACTGCGCAACTTCCTGCTCGCGCGATTCGACGCCGCACCGGTCAGGCCGGACTTGCTGAACGCCCATCAGCACGGCTACACCTTCGATGAATTCCAGAAACTCAGCCAGCCACGCAGTCCGCTTTGTCCCAAAGGCTGGATGTTCAAGCTCGCACGCGCCTCAATGGCCACCATCGGCCGTCTCTCCGAGGGTGTGCGCCTGGGTTTTGCCACCGGTTTCGACTCGGGCAGCACGCTCGATTACGTCTATCGCAACGAGGCGCGAGGCTGCAGCCTCTTCGGCCGCCTGATCGACCGCAATTATCTGGACGCCATCGGCTGGCGCGGCATCCGCCAGCGCAAGCTGCACGCCGAACAGTTGCTGCAGGAGGCCATTGGCAAGCTGCGCACAGAAGGCCGCCCGGTGCATGTGCTGGACATCGCCGCTGGTCACGGGCGCTACATCCTCGAAGGCATCGAGAAGCTTGCCCAGAAACCAGACAGCATCCTGCTGCGCGATTTTTCGGAATTGAACGTGGAGAAAGGCTGCAAGCTGATCACCGAGAAGGGTCTGCAAGGCATCGCCCGCTTCGTGCAGGGTGATGCGTTCAATCGCGCCTCGCTCACCAGCGTATCGCCCAAACCCACGATTGGCGTGGTCTCGGGGCTGTATGAGCTCTTCCCGGACAACGCGATGCTGCAGGCGTCGCTGGCCGGCATGGCCGATGCCGTCGAGCCCGGCGGCTACCTCATCTACACCGGCCAGCCCTGGCACCCACAGCTGGAGTTCATCGCCCGCGTGCTCAGCAGTCACCGCGACGGCAAACCCTGGGTGATGCGCCGCCGCGTGCAGGCCGAGATGGATCAGCTGGTGGAAGCCGCCGGCTTCACCAAGCTGCATACGCTGGCGGATGAATGGGGGATTTTTACAGTGTCGATTGCCAGAAGGAATCCGGCGTAAAACACGACTATTCAAATGGCGTCATCCCGGCGCAGGCCGGGATCCAGTCGCACACACCAACACTGGATTCCGGCCTGCGCCGGAATGACGGCACATTCGAGCGTAGCCCCCCGCACACATGACCACACCCTCCACCGCCAAACCCGAACGTCCCTGGCCCCAGGCCCTCGCCTGGGGCGCTTTTCTCGGCGTGCTGTTCTTCGGCAGCTACAGCGCGGCCAACCACTTCACGGCGCAGCGCAGCGACGTGGGCGTGTACGTGTTCGGCTGGGAGCTCCACATTCCCTTCCTCGCCTGGACCATCCTGCCCTACTGGAGCATCGATTTCCTCTACGGCATCGCGCTGTTTGCCGCGCGCAGCCGGGATGAGCTTTTCAGGCTCGCGAAACGCCTGCTCGCGGCGCAGGTCATCTGCATCACAGGCTTCCTGCTCTGGCCGCTGCACTTCTCCTTCAGCCGGCCGGAAACCCACGGCTGGGCCGGTGCGCTCTTCGATGCGCTCACCGGCTTCGACCTGCCCTACAACCAGGCGCCGTCCTTGCACATCTGTTTGCTGATCGTGCTGTGGCGGTTCTATGCCGGTTTTCTGAGACCCCCGCTCTCTGAATCCGTTCGCCCTGAGCGTAGCAAAGCGAAGTCGAAGGGTGGAACGGCGGGCGCGCAGTGCTTCGACTTCACTCGCTTCGCTCCTTACGCTCAGCACGAACGGTTTGTCGGTGGTCTTGCGCAAAGATGGCCCACCCTTGGCATGCTCGGCCTCCTGCACCTCTGGTTCGCCATGATCGCCGTCTCGGTACTCACGACTTACCAGCACCACTTCATCGACCTGCTGACCGGCTTCTGGGCCGGCGCGCTGTGCCTGTTGCTGGTGCCGGACGCTGACGCGACATGGCGCTGGCGCGGGCATGAGCCGGGCCGTCTGCGTCTCGCGCTGTACTACTTCGCCGGCGCCCTGCTCTGCGCGGGATTCGGAGCCCTGCTCTTCCCGTCAGCCTTCGCCTGGCTGCTGTACTGGACCGCCGCTGCGCTGGCCGGTGTAGCAGGCATCTACCTCTTCGGCGAAGGGGCGCACTTCGGCAAACGCGACGGCGGCATGCCCTGGCGCAGCTGGATGTTCTTCGGCCCCTATCTGCTGGGCGCGCGTCTCAACGTCTGGCTATGGACACGCAAGTTGCCGGTGGGCGCCGAAGTGCTGGACGGCGTCTTCCTCGGCCGCCAGCCGGACGCCGCCACACTGACCCGGCATGAGATTGATCACGTCATCGACCTCGCCGCCGAGTTGCCGCTGGCCGCATGCCCGAAATCCGCATCTGGCTTGCCTCTGCAAGACCTCATCCCGCCCAGCCTCGCCCAGCTTGCCTCCGCGGCCGATGCCATTGAAGACGCCCACCAGAAGCGGCTTCGCGTGTGGGTGTGCTGCGCGCTGGGTTTCTCGCGCAGCGCCGCCTGCGTGGCGGCCTGGCTGGTGCGCCATCGCGGCCACACGCCGGAGCAAGCGCTTGCGACGATCAGGCAGGCAAGGCCGCAGATTGTGCTTAATCCAGTTACCATAAATACCTTGCCAATCCCCAAGGAAGCCCCATGGACTCCGTGTTTGCGACGGTAATCTCAGGCACATGCGTATTCATTTTCGGCCAACTTGTCTTGAAGCTATTGATTGAGCCGGTTCATCAACTCAAACGGACACTTGCTGATATTTCACACACATTTGTTGTGCATGCCGATCTGCTTTGCAACATCGACGTGATTTCAACAGAACAAAAGGATGAATTGAGGTCACGCCTTCGAACACTGTGCGGCCAGATTCACTCTGATATGGCATTGATTCCTTGTTATTCGATCGTTCGGTGGATTTTCTTTTTGCCGCAAAAAGACAATCTATATGCTGGCGCACAAAATTTGATAGGGATTGGAAACCACCTTTATGCGAAGAACGCTTCATGGTTTGAGCACATAACGAAACTGATAGACACCGCTCACACTAACCTTCGCTTGTACCAGCGGCCACAAGACCGACTCTCCGATTGATCCCTCTGCCAGTTCGGTAGCATTTCGTGCCAGACCATCATCGACTTGCCCCCCTCACCGCCGCCTTCCTGCGCAGCACGCGCCCGCTGCAATATTTCGGCGGGCTGTTGTGCGCCACGGCGGCGGGCGGTCTGCTGCTCGCGATCCTGCATGGCGGGCCGCTCGCGGTGTGGCTTTTCGGCGCGGCACTGACACTGGGCCTGCCGCTGGCCTGGTACGCCTTGCGCATCAACTTTGATGCAACGGCTTTCGCGCTGCTTGCCGCGCAAGCGGATGAGCAGACCGGCTTGCAGGATTTCGATGCAGCGCTGAGGCAACTCGGCTTGCGCAAGGGGGCGGATGCGCGCGATCTGGCGCAGCGGGCGGCAGCGACGAAGGGGCTCGTGCAGCGGCTGGCTGCGGTAGTATGCGGGCAACTTCTTCTGCTGCTGGCCGGCGTCTGTCTCCTCTATGCAATGGTTTGATCGTCTTGTTGGTCGCTTTCTGATCGCTCTGGCCCGTATTCTGACCGGGGCCTACGCCAACTGGCTGGGCTGCAGGCCCGAGCCGCGCCAGCGCCTGTATTTCGCCAATCATTCCAGCCATCTGGACTTCCTGTTGCTGTGGGCGATGCTGCCACCCTCGATCCGTTACCAGACGCGGCCGGTGGCTGGCGCGGATTACTGGGGCGCATCCAGCCTGCGGCGCTACCTGATCCATCGCGTGTTCCGTGGCGTACTGGTGGAGCGCGCCAGGCCCTCGGCCGGCCACAACCCGTTGGCGCCGCTGCAGGCGGCCCTCGATGCGGGCGATTCGCTGATTTTTTTCCCCGAAGGCACGCGCTCGCTGGATGGTGAGATGCAGGCCTTCAAGGGCGGCTTGTATCACCTGGCGCGGGACAATCCGCAGGTTGAGTTCGTGCCGGTGCGCATGGAAAACCTGAACCGCGTGATGCCCAAGGGCAATCTGCTGCCGGTGCCGCTGGTGTGCATCCTGAGTTTTGGCGCGCCGGTGGGGCTGGGTGCTGACGAGGCCAAGCCGGACTTTCTGGTCCGCGCCCGCCAGGCGGTGCTGGACATGATGCCGAAGCATTGAACGCCTCCCACACGACACACGCGGCCCAGGGCCGCTCCCACTGAAGGTTGAGCATGAACCTGACCAACTCCCTGCAAAGCATTCCGAACCAGGTCCCCGAAGCGGCACGCGAGGCGACCTTTCACCTGTTTCTGGGCATCGGCGCGGTGCTGCTGTTCGCCAGCATCGTGGGCTGGCTGCTGCGCTGGAAGCTGGGGCGGGAAAACGGCGTGGTGGCGAATCTGGTCGCGCGCACCAATGCCTGGTGGGTGATGGTGGCGGTGATCGGCATCGCGCTGCTGGGCGGGCAGACGGGCGTGGTCGTCCTCTTCGGGCTGGTGTCCTTCTTTGCGCTGCGCGAATTCATCACGCTGACCAGCACCCGGCGCGGCGACCACTATGCGCTGCTGACCTGCTTCTTCGTGTTCCTGCCGCTGCAGTACGTGTTCGTATGGCAACACTGGTACGGCATGTTCAGCATCCTGATCCCGGTCTACGCCTTCCTGCTGATGCCTTTCCTGGCCTGCCTCGGCCACGAGACGCAGAACTTTCTGGCGCGCGCCACGCAGACGCAGTGGGGCCTGATGATCTGCGTGTATGCAATCTCGCATGTGCCGGCGCTGCTGGCACTGAACATCGCCGGTTACGAGGAACGCAACCTGCTGCTCGTGGTGTTCCTGATCCTCGTGGTGCAGTCCTCCGACGTGCTGCAGTACGTGTGGGGCAAGCTGCTGGGTCGCCACAAGATCGCGCCGAACGTGTCGCCCTCGAAAACGCTGGAAGGCTTCCTCGGCGGGGTTGCCAGCGCCACCGGGCTGGGCGCCGCCTTGTTCTGGATCACGCCGTTCACGCCGCTGCAGGCGGCCGGCATGGCGCTGGCGATCACCCTGATGGGCTTTGCCGGCGGGCTGGTGATGTCCGCCATCAAGCGCGACCGCGGCGTGAAGGACTGGGGCCACATGATCGAAGGCCACGGCGGCATGCTCGACCGGCTGGATTCGGTGTGCTTCTCGGCGCCGGTGTTCTTCCACCTCGTGCGCTATTTCTTTACGGCATAGGCTGGAGAGCCGCTTGCAGCGGACCTCTTCAGACAGGCTGCCTGCAGAATTAATACTGGCGAGCTTATCCACCACGCATGCCTGAAGATGACCGCCAAAAGCGGCTCTGCAGGCATGTCTTGTCAGGAAAACTCCCAGAAATACCAGGCATAGAATCCGCCCCAGGCCAGCGCCCACACCGCCACGCGCCAACGCAGCGACAGGCCGGGCAAACGCTCACAGAGCAGACGCACCAGCCCGGCGACGATCAGGAACCGCAGCAGGCGCGCCGGCACGCTGATCGCCAGAAACACTAGCAGACTGGCTCCCTGCGCGCCGGACTGGGCCGCGTAGATCTTGTACGGCGTGCCCGTCAGCGGACCGATGAACAGCGCCAGCGCGCCCTGCTCGTGAAGCTGTCGGGCCACCGCATCACACATCGCGGCGCTGATCGCCGGGATCTGCTGCAGCATCGCCAGTGCGGACGACTCGGCTCGCGCTGCCCAGACATACATCAGCACGCCGCCCAGCAAGGCCCCGGCCAGCGCCCACAGGCAAGCACGCCAGACCTGCGCCCAGGGCCGGCGCAAGGCCAGCACGCTGAGCAGCACGTCGGGCACGATGAAAAACAGCGTCGCCTCGGCCAGCCCCCACAACCAGGCCACAGCGGCCATCCGCACGGGCAGGCGGTGCGATGAATCAGCCATGACGGGCGCCACGCGGACTGCTGTTGATCACCGCCACAGAGCCGAGAATCAGCAGCGCCGCCAGCGCCTCGCGCCAGCCGGGTTGCTCACCGAGAAACAGTGCCCCCGAGGCCACGCTGACCAGTGGCACCAACAGCGACGAGAGCGAGGACACGGACACCGGCACCAGCAGCACCAGCCGGTTCCACGACCAGTTGCACAGCATGAAGGTGATCAGTGCCGAGAAGCACAGGCCGAACAGCGCCCCGTTCCCCGGCACGCGCTGCGGCAGGCCATCCACGACCAGCGCGGCGAGCAGCAGCGGCACCCCGCCCAGCATCAGCAGCCAGCCGGTCAGGACCAGGGTCGGCACTCGCAGATTCCAGCGTTTGAAGAGCACCACGCCACAGGCCCAGCACAAGGCGGCGGAAACCATCAGCAGCACGCCGACGGGGGACGCCATGATCGCGTGCGCCCCCTCTCCCATCAGCACAGCCACACCCACCAGCCCGAGCAGCAAGGCGACGATGCGCCGCGCGCTGAGTGATTCGCCCAGCCACCAGACGGACAGCGGCACGCACCACAGCGGCATGGTGTAGGCCAGCAGCGCGGCACGGCCGGACGGCAGATAGAGCACGCCGTAAGTGGAGAGCGCGTTCCAGCCGGTGATGTTGATGAACGCCAGAACAAGCAGGCGGGGCAGCACGCCCGCCGGCAGACGCACGGAGAGCCCGTTGAGCCGCGCCAGCATCAGCAGACAGAAGCCACCGAACACGGCCGAAACGCCCCGGAAGCTGAGCGGGGGAATCTCGGCAATCGAATACTTGATCACGGTCCAGCTCAGGCCCCAGCCGAGCACGACGATCAACAGAAGCAACAGCCCCTCGCGGGGCAGGTGAAGCGAGGATTTCATGAAAGATTACAGATGCGGCGCAAAGCCGGAGTTTAGCGCGCCGCGCCGCAGCGTATCATCTGCATCCCGCAATGCTTGACCGCTGTCGTCCATGAGCCTGCCCCGTCATCACCTCGAACTCCTCGCCCCGGCGCGTACCGTCGACATCGCCCGCGAAGCCATCCTGCACGGCGCGGATGCGGTGTACATCGGCGGCCCGGCCTTCGGTGCGCGCCACAACGCCAGCAACGAGGTGCGCGAAATCGAGGAGCTGGTGCGTTTTGCTCATCGCTACCACGCACAGATTTTCGTCACGCTGAACACCATCCTGCACGACGACGAGATTGAGCCGGCGCGGACGCTGATCAAGCAGGTCTTTGAGGCCGGCGTGGATGCACTGATCGTTCAGGACATGGGCATTCTCGAGCTGGACATCCCGCCGATCGCGCTGCACGCCTCAACCCAGTGCGACATCCGCACGCCGGAAAAGGCGGCCTTCCTGGCACACGCAGGCTTCTCGCAACTAGTGCTGGCGCGCGAGCTGTCACTCAAGGAAATCGCTGCCACGCGTGCCGCCGTGCCGGCCGATGTAGCACTTGAATATTTCGTACACGGCGCGCTGTGCGTGGCTTTCTCCGGCCAGTGCAACATCTCGCATGCGCACACCGGGCGCAGCGCCAATCGCGGCGACTGCTCGCAGGCCTGCCGCCTGCCCTACACGCTGAAGGATGCCAAAGGCGGCGTGGTGGCTTTCGAGAAGCATCTGCTGTCGATGAAGGACAACGACCAGAGCGCCAACCTCGCCGCGCTGATCGACGCCGGCATCCGCTCCTTCAAGATCGAGGGCCGCTACAAGGACATGGCCTACGTGAAGAACATCACCGGGCATTACCGGCGCCTGCTCGACGAAGTGCTGGAGGCGCGCCCGGAGCTGGCCCGCGCCAGCAGCGGCCGCACCGAGTTACTGTTCACGCCCGACCCGGACAAGAGCTTTCACCGCGAGCACACCGATTACTTCGCCACCGGCCGCAAGGAAGACATCGGCGCCTTCGATTCGCCAAAGTACGTCGGCACCCGACTCGGCAGCATCCTGCGCGTGCTGCCGGATGGCATCGAGATTGAGGCAGACGGAGCGCTGGCCAACGGCGACGGCCTGAACTACATGCACAAGCGCGAGGTCGTCGGTCTGCAGGCCAATGTGGTCAAGCAGCTCGACGGCAAACGCTGGAAGATCCAGCCCAATCAGGCCATGAGCGAGCTGCCGGGTCTCAAGCCGGGCATCGAGATTCATCGCAATCACGATCAGGCCTGGGAACAGGCACTGATCAAGGCTTCTTCACGCCGCCTGATCCGCACCGACATGGTTTTCGCGGAAACGCCTGAAGGCTTCCGCCTTGAACTGCGGGACGAGGACGGCGTCACCGCCAGCGCCCTGCTCGCCTGCGACAAGCAGCCGGCGCAACACCCGGAGCGCTTTGAAGCCGGCCTGCGCGAACAGCTAGGCAAGCTCGGCAACACGATCTTCACGGCCGGCAAGATCGACATCGCCTGCAGCCAGGCCTGGTACCTGCCCGCCAGCCAGCTCAACGCGCTGCGCCGCGATGGCGTGGCCGCGCTGGAAGCCGCACGCCTGGCGGCCCACCCGCGTCCGAGCCGGGTGGCCGAAACCGAGCCGCCAGTGCCTTACCCGGACGACAGCCTGACATTCCTCGCCAACGTCTACAACCAGCCAGCGCGCGCCTTCTACACCCGCCACGGCGTCAAGCTGATCGCGGCGGCTTACGAGGCCCACGAGGAAGCCGGTGAAGTCAGCCTGATGGTGACCAAGCACTGCCTGCGCTTCTCCTTCAACCTCTGTCCGAAGCAGGCCAAAGGGGTGCAAGGTGTGCAGGGTCAGGTGCGTGCGGAGCCAATGACCCTGGTCTCCGGCAACGAGACCTTCAATCTGCGTTTCGACTGCAAGCCCTGCGAGATGCACGTGATGGGCAAGATGAAGAAGCACATCCTGCGCAGCGCCCCGCCGGGGCTGGGTGCCGAGCCGGTGGCAATGCAGTTCGTGAAGAAGCCTGCCTGAAGAGCCGCGTCCGGCGGGCATCCTCAGGCAAACACGCAGGAGAGCCTTGCGTGGAGAGGCTTGACGAGATGGGCAACTGAAGAGGCTTGTCCGGCGCGCCTCTTCAGGGCATTCAATCCGTAATCGATTTTTTCAGGGCGACGGACAAGGTCTTGTCCTTGATCTCGATGTGGCGCGCCAGCCAGCCATACAGAAACCCGAACACCGACAGCGATAAGGGCAGATCCCCTTGGGCAACCTTGGCGTGCAGCTCGCGCACCTGCGCCAGCAATTTGTCGTGTTCAGCCTTGTGGGCGGACAAATCAGCAAACCGGACACGGTGCATGAACTGTTCTTCGAGCCGGAAATGCGCTTCGGTGCACCGCACCAGCTCGCTCAGGATCTCCACCGGAGAGGGCCCGGACTGACCTGTGCGCACGGCCTCGCGCAACTGGTCGAGCAGACAGAAAAGCTCACGGTGATCCGCATCGATCTGCACATCGCCCACGCTGAGCGCTTCACTCCATTGCATGACACGCATGCCGCCCCCGGATTTGTTCTTGGAAAACCTGGCCCGCCGGCAACATGAATCACGCCGGCACGAACGTATCCTAATGCGCGGCATCGCTACAATTTTTGGTCCAGCGCAAGTTGCGGCGAATTATGAACTGCTATCGTTTTACGCGTCAGCAACAGGTTTCAAGCTATGATCGACACGACTTACGAAGCAGCCAAGCAAGACCAGCAGCTCGCTCATGCAGCACCACGACTCACCCACCCCACCCCTTGTACCGAAATGCCTGCGTACATGACCGAGGTTTACGATTGGGCCTACGTCGATCCAGCCTGGGTGCGCTGGCTGGACCACAATCTGGTGGTGAAAACCCTGCTTTTCTGCAACGACCAGCGCCTGATGCGCCGCTATCTGGAGCGCATTCGCCCCGGCATGCGCGTATGGCAGGTCGCCCACGTATACGGTGATCTGGTGCAGCGCGCCGCGCAGCGCACCGGCCCCGAAGGCTGTTTCCACCTGACCGATGTCACGCCGATCCAGATCGCTCACGGCCGCAGCAAACTCGATGCCATGCCCTGGACCCGGGTCATCCGCCAGGATGCCGCCCTGCACATCGCAGAGCCCGGCGAGACCTATGACCTGATCTGCAACTTCATGCTGCTGCACGAAGTGCCGGACGACTGGAAACGTCGCATCGTCGACAACATGCTGGCGCAGATGCCGGCGCATGGCGAAGTGCTGTTCGTCGACTACCACGGCCCGGCCCGCTGGCAACCCGTGCGCTACATCCTGAAACTGGTCAATCGCCTGCTGGAGCCCTTCGCTCACGCCTTGTGGGAAAACGAGATCTCACATTTCGCGAGCCAGCCGGAGCGCTATGAGTGGAGCAAGGAAACCCTCTTCGGCGGGGTCTATCAGGTGGTCAGCGTAAAGCACAAAACCACGCGCTGAGGCAGGCAGGAACTGCCCGCGCGGGCAGTTCCGCCACACTCCAGCCGCACAGCATAGAAAACGCTTGCCAAACTGGGCCTGTTGTTTCATAGTCCCGAGCACGATTTTCGGGCAGTGCTGTAAGTGATTTTCTCCAGTCTCCGCCCCGGCGGTGCTTCAGTAGTAAATCCCCTTCCTGTCAGACTTTCGTCCTCGCCGGGCGCGGCCCGGTTTTTTGTACTTTTTTGGATGCTCCAAACATGGCAACTGGTATCGTCAAGTGGTTCAATGACTCTAAGGGTTTTGGTTTCATCACGCCGGACGGCGGTGGCGAAGATCTTTTCGCACACTTCTCCGCAATTCAGTCCAAGGGCTTCCGCTCGCTGGCTGAAAATCAGCGTGTAGCCTTCGACATCACCGAAGGCCCGAAGGGCAAACAGGCTTCCAACATCCGCGTTGAGTAAGCGGATCGCTTGATCGCCTGAAAAGCCCGGCTCCATGCCGGGCTTTTTTGTTTTCATCGTTCTTGCTACCGGTCCTTTCCATGTTGCGTGTCTGCCTTGCTTCAGGCTTCTTGCTGGCTTTCCTGCTGCAACCCCTGGCTCTTTACGCGCAGGATGATGCACAAACCCTGGTACGCCGCTACGCACCAGAAGCCTGGCAAGCCCAGCGCATTCATCGCGACGTGGAAGTCGTAACACTCGGCGACGGCCCCAGCCGGGCCTATGTTTTCATCCCGCAGAACCCGTCCCCCAAAGCAGCCCCGCTCGTGTTCTTTCACCACGGCTGGCTGGGCATGAACCCGAAGAATTTCGGTGGTCTGATCGACCTGCTCGTGCGACGCGGTGCCGTCGTGATCTTTCCTGTCTATCAGGATGGCGATGACACCCCGCCCCAGCTGGTCACCACACTTGCCGGACAGGCCGACGCTGCGGCACTGGCCCTGCTGCAAACGCAGCGTCCCGGACTGGTAGACACCAGCAAGGTGCTCTATCTGGGCTTCTCGATGGGCGCATCAATCTCACTGAATTTGGCCATCAAGCCGGAGCGCTTCGGGCTGCCGGAACCACGCGCCTTGTTGCTCATCGCCCCCGGGGATGCGCACCACGTCGCCAAGGGGCCTCTGGCCAGAAGCATTCTTGGCCCCATCGAGAAATTGCCCGCCGGGCTGCCCACAGTGATGGTCTCGGGCTACGCCGACACGAGCATCGGCGTGCCCACCGCACGCAGCATTGCCGCGCGTCTGTGCCATTTTCCCGAACAGAAGCGTGCCCTGCTGTTCTTCCCGTCGGACAGTGATGAGGGTGTGCGCATCCAGGCCGGACACGGCTCGCCGGGTGCGCCGGACAGCCGCTATGACTTTCCCGATTCACGCGCCCGAGTGCCGGCAGAAATCCCGGGGCGTCGGGAATTTGAAACCTCGCCCTCGCTCAATCTGCTCGACTATTACGGTTACTGGCGACTGGCGACCCGCCTGGTCGACTGGGTTGGCGGCGCGAATTATCCGGCCGAAATTTTTGACCGTAGCAACCCCGAAAACCGCTTTCTGGGCATATGGCCAAGCGGCAAACCTTACGCCGAAGCACTCACCGAAGACCACTGCCAACGCTAAAGCAAGCCCCCGGCGACCTGCTCAGTAGAAGCCGGAGCAAGTTCCGGTACCTGCGCTGACATGCGTACGATCCAGTCCCGGATCGGCCCCAGCAGATAGCCGGCGCCTTCATCCGTCATGTGAATGCCGTCATCGGCACGCAGCTTGACGAGCTTGCCGCGCTCTCCCGGCCGATACTGCGCAAACACCTCATCGGCATAACCCAGTGCCGGATTCGGGTCCAGCCAGGTTACGGCCGGATAACGCTGCAACTCCGTCCGCACCAGTTCGTTCATGTGACGCATTTTCTGGGCAAAGCGCCGCTCTTTCATGACGGGCATGCCAACCCACAGCACGCGTGCCTGGGTCTTGAGCAACATGTCCAGATAAGCGTTCAAACGAACGCGATAGAAATCATCCCATTCCTGCGAGCCGAATTCGAGCACCTGTTTGCCAACCTGCACATTCTGGCCATCATTGGCACCCAGCGCACAAATCACCAGTTGAGGGCGCACCATCCCCAGCATCTGCGGGTACTGCTGCAGCCAGTCGTAGACCTCGGGGCGGGCCAATCCGGTGCCGGACCGATAGGCTTTCACCAGACGCACGCCCTTGTCGCCGGCAAGACCTCGCGTCAGTGCCGGCGCCAACCCGACAGCCATCATCGAATCTCCCGCCAGCACGACCTGCAATCCGCTGCCGATCACCGGCAGGGGCACCTGCTCCGAAGCTTGCATGGGCAGACGCGAGACATATCCCGCCTGCGCTTCATTGGCAGCAATCCCGGGCACGGACTCGATCAGGGGCGGACGCAGGTAAGACAGGTGCATCGCTTCCGCAATGAACGCAGGGACACTGTCGACACGCGACAGGCTCATGGGCTCAGGTGTCTCTGCCATTGCGCCAAGCATCACAGGCGCCAGCCGGGTTTTCGTTTGCAATGCCACGACTCGCGCCCGCCCGAATCCAGCGGGCTGCAACCAGCTGTTCCACGTGCTTGTAACCGGCAAGGCAATTTCACGCAGCGTACCGACACCAAGACGCTCAGCCCAGGTATGCAAGCCCTCGGCTTCCAGCAAAACACCGAACAGCAATGCCGCCAGCAAGGTCAGGAACATGCGGGGGAGAGATTCGTAGCGACGCATACTCAGAACTGGAAATAGATGAACGGAGCAGGATCACTCGGACCCAGAACTTCCAGCAAAAGCAGCAAGCCCGCAAAGGTCAGGCCGCGCAACACGGGTTGCATGCGGATCCCCACCAGCTGCAGCCGCAGGAGCCAGCGGGCCGGCACATACTGAAAACCGATCCCGGCAAACACGCACAGCAAGATCCCTGGCGGCAAGTCCGCCTGCCAGGCTCCACCCCACAGACGCTCCAGGACGGCCAGCCCGGAAGAAAAATCGCTGCAGCGGAAAAACACCCAGCCCAGACATACTGCGTGAAACAGCAACAGACGCGCCACCCAGGGCCACCACGAGGAATTACGCCAGGTGGTCTCGCGCACACGCCAGAATTTGTCCCATTCGCGATGCGCAACCAGCATCAGACCATGCCAGCCTCCCCACACCAGAAAGTTCCAGGCTGCACCATGCCACAAGCCACCCAACAGCATGGTCAGCAACAGATTCAGACGGGTACGCCAGCTCCCGCCACGTGAGCCACCAAGCGGAATGTAAAGGTAATCACGCAACCAGTTCGACAAGGAAATGTGCCACCGCCGCCAGAATTCCTGCGGAGAAGCCGCCGTATAAGGTGCGCTGAAATTATCCGGAAACCGGTAACCCAGCAGCAATGCGCAACCGATGGCAATGTCGGTGTAACCGGAAAAATCGCAGTAAATCTGCACCGCATAACCGTAGATACCGAACAGCACCTGGCTCGCACTCATGGCTGCAGGGTTTGCGAACACATCATCAACAAGCAGCGTAGCGAGTGTATTGGCGATCACTACCTTCTTGAACAGACCTCCGACAATCAGCAGCAAGGCCCGTGAGGTATCGATGCGCGCCGGGTCGGGCGCACGCTGCAATTGCGGCAGGAAGCTCGAAGCCCGCAGGATCGGGCCGGCAATCAGTTGCGGGAAGAAGGCAACATAAAGCAACGCATCCGACAGAGGCACGCGTTCATCAAGCTTGCCTCGCAACGCATCCATCATCAGCGAGATGGCGTGAAAGGTCATGAACGAGATGCCCAGAGGCAGGAATGGGGACTCCACACCGACATTCAGGCTCACCCCGCACAGGGCGGCCAGATCAACCAGCCCCTGCAAAAAGAACGCGGAATATTTGTAGTACGCAAGCACCCCGAGACAGCCAGAAACCCCCAGCCCCAGCCACAGACGCGGTCGTGCTCCGTGCTGAATGCCCCGTGTCGCAACCCAACCCCACAGGGAAATGGCAAACAGCAGCGGGACGAAATGCCAATCCCAGAAGCCATAGAAAACATAGCTCAGAGCCAGCAGAACAAATTTGTGCGCGGCATGCCAACGCAAGCCGCCCCACGCCAACAGCAGCGACAGGAGAAAGAACAGCGCGTATTCAACAGTAGGAAACAGCATGCAGGAAGATGCAAGGTTAAATGCGGCGCACATGTTACCAAACAAGGAGCCAGAGGGCCGACTCTGCTAGGCTTGCGGCGAGGAAAGGTGCGTCACACGGAAGGAAATTACCGGACCGAAAAACGTGGAAATTTCAATCCTTGCCAAAAAACAACAAACCCCCTCGAAAAACAGCTTGTGCGGTGCAATACAAGACCCTTTTTGATTTGAATATCAAATAGATAAGCATTGTGCACTGCACCTTCACATTCCTTTATAACAACATCCGAACATTCGATTCGGTTTTACAGAATCCACCCACTAGCATTACGGTCAAGCAGTTTGGATGCCGTGCGATCCCGATACAGCAGGCGCCCTTGAAGCAGACCCGGAAGGTCTGCATGGCACAACCGGCGTGTTTCAGGTGAATCGCAGCGCAGAAGGGCATCAAGAGTGGAAGACAGGCGCCGATAACGCAATGTGACGAATAGGGTGGAATTCCTTCAAAAAAGGGATTCCGCAAAAAAAGCCCGACCGGGGCATAAACAGGTTTCGATTACTCATCATCTGGAGGTTTTCATGTCCGAACGCGACACTCTCTCCCTCGACAGCGCAGTTGCGCACGCCTGGCGCGGCTTCAAGCCTGGCCAATGGCAACAAGCTGTTGATCTGCGCAGTTTCATCCAGACCAACGTGACCCCGTATGAAGGCGACGATGCTTTCCTCGCCCCGGCCACTCCCCGCACCACCGCCATCTGGAACAAGCTGTCCGAATTGTTCGTGCAGGAGCGCGAAAAAGGCGTTCTCGACGTTTCGCAGATCCCCTCCTCGATCACCGCGCATGACGCCGGCTATATCGACAAAGACAATGAAGTGATCGTCGGCCTGCAGACCGAAGCTCCGCTCAAGCGCGCGATTTTCCCGAACGGCGGCTGGCGCATGGTCGAGAACAGCCTGAAGGCCTACAACTTCCCGGTTGACCCGAAGGTTGCCGAGATCTTCACCAAGTATCGCAAGACCCACAACGAAGGCGTGTTCGATGCCTACCCGGCTGACGTGCTGAAGGCCCGCCGCTCGCACATCGTGACCGGCCTGCCCGACGCTTACGGCCGTGGCCGCATCATCGGGGACTATCGCCGTGTAGCCCTGTACGGCATCGACAAGCTGATCGAAGCCAAGAAACTCGAAAAGAAATCCATCGACGGCGCACACTCCACCGACGCGATCATCCGCGACCGTGAAGAGCTGTCCGAGCAACTCAAGGCCCTGTCCGAACTGAAGGTCATGGCTGCCAAGTATGGCTTCGATATTTCCAAGCCCGCAGCGACCGCCAAGGAAGCCGTGCAGTGGCTGTATTTCGGCTACCTCGCCGCAGTGAAGGAACAGAACGGCGCCGCCATGTCGCTGGGCCGCACCTCGACCTTCCTCGACGCCTACTTCGAGCGCGATCTGGCTGAAGGCACCCTGAGCGAATCGCAAGCCCAGGAAATCATCGACGACTTCGTGATCAAGCTGCGTATCGTCCGCTTCCTGCGCACCCCGGAATACGATGCCCTGTTCTCCGGCGACCCGACCTGGGTGACCGAGTCCCTCGGCGGCATCTCGGAGGATGGCCGTTCGCTGGTCACCAAAAACTCTTTCCGTTTCCTGAACACCCTCTACACGCTCGGACCGGCACCGGAGCCGAACATGACCGTGTTCTGGACGCCGAAGTTGCCGGAAGGCTTCAAGAAGTTCTGTGCCAAGGTGTCGATTGACACCTCCTCGGTCCAGTACGAATCCGACGAACTGATGCGTCCGGCGTGGGGCGACGACACGGCGATTGCCTGCTGTGTGTCCGCCATGCGCGTAGGCAAGCAGATGCAGCTCTTTGGCGCCCGTGTGAACCTCGCCAAGTGCATGCTGTATGCAATCAACGGCGGCCGCGACGAAATGACCGGCGACCAGGTGATGCCGGCTTTCGAACCGGTCAAGGGCGACGTGCTGGACTTCGACGCCGTGATGAAGAACTACGACATCGCGATGGAATGGCTGGCCCGCACCTACGTGAATGCCATGAACTGCATCCACTACATGCACGACAAGTACGCCTATGAGCGTATCGAAATGGCGCTGCACGACTACAATCCGTTGCGCACCATGGCTTTCGGCATTGCCGGCCTGTCCGTGGTGGCTGACTCGCTGTCCGCTATCAAGAACGCCAAGGTCAAGGTTGTGCGTGATGAAACCGGTCTGGTCACCGACTACATCACCGAAGGCGACTTCCCGAAGTTCGGCAACAACGACGACGCAGTCGACCAGTACGCCACCTGGCTTGCTGAAACCTTCATGAACAAGCTGCGCAAGCACAGCACCTACCGCGACGCGCTGCATACACAGTCGGTCCTGACCATCACCTCCAACGTGGTGTACGGCAAGAGCACTGGCAACACGCCGGACGGCCGCCGCCTGGGTGAGCCGTTTGCACCGGGCGCAAACCCGATGCACGGCCGCGACAAGCTGGGTTTCGTGGCCAGCGCCATGTCGGTTGCCAAGATCCCGTACGAGCATTGCCAGGACGGTATCTCCATGACTTCCTCGATCGTTCCGAGTGGTCTGGGCTCCACCCGCACCGACCAGGTTGCCAATCTGGCCCGTTCGCTGGACGGCTTCTTCGGCACCACCGGCTTCCACGTCAATATCAACGTGCTGAACCGCGACACGCTGGTCGACGCCATGGAACACCCGGAGAAATACCCGCAACTGACCATTCGTGTGTCGGGTTACGCGGTGAACTTCATCAAGCTGACCAAAGAGCAACAACTTGACGTGATCAACCGCACCTTCCACGGTGAGGTCTGAAACGAGGCTGAAAGCCTTGCACAGCAAGGCATGAAGTCAGCCGAACAAGAAATTTATCCAGTTTCTTGTCCGGAGAGGTCTGAACCCGCAACTTGACGGGGCAAATTGAGTTTGCCCCGTAGGCGGAGCCACAAAGTTCCGTCACAATCCGGTCTCGGCACTGCGCAAGCGGTGTCGGGACTTTTTTATCTGGAACACGCCCCCATGAACCCCGCAGAAAAACCCTCGCTCAAAGGCAGTCGTTTCGAACTGCGCACCATCGACAACACGATGGACGATGCCGACGCCGATCGGCTGGCTCAGGAAGGCCGCTGGGGCTTCCTGCATTCGGAAGAAACCGGCTCTGCCGTTGACGGCCCGGGCATGCGCGTGGTGTTCTGGACAACCGGCTGCGAATTCCGTTGCCTCTATTGCCACAATCCGGATACCTGGAAGTTGAAGCACGGCCAGCTCTCCTGCGTGGACGACGTGCTCGACGAACTGAAGAAGTACAAGGATTACCTGCGGTTTGCCGGTGGCGGGCTGACCATTTCGGGAGGCGAACCTCTGGTGCAGGCGCCCTTCGTCATGAACATCATTCGTGGCGCCAACGAGATGGGCGTGCACACTGCGCTGGATACCAATGGTTATCTCGGCGAGCGCCTCTCCGACGCCGATCTCGACGAGATCGACCTGTTCCTCCTCGACATCAAGAGCTGGGACCCGGCCACCCACCTGCGCGTCACTGCCAAGCAGGTCGAACCCGTGCTGAATTTCGCCCGCCGTCTGGCAGCCCGCAAACGCCCGGTGTGGCTGCGCTTCGTGCTCGTCCCCGGCTATACCGATGCGCCGGACAACATCAAGGGCATCGCCGCCTTTGCGGCGACGCTGGGCAATATTGAACGCGTGGACGTCCTGCCCTTCCACCAGCTCGGCAAATTCAAATGGGAACAGATGGGCATGAAATACGAACTGGGCGACACGCCCACGCCGACCCCCGAAGCCACTGAAGCCGTCAAGGCCATGTTCCGTTCTTATGGACTGAATTGTCCGAGCTGAAGCCAGCCAGCAAATACCGATTGAAACACTGCCCGTGATTGCCGGTCAGGAATATCGACCGAACCTTGCCAAACCGAAGCGACAACCCATGCCTCAAACCCCGCAGACGCCTGAACAACTTCTTGACCTTGCCGAGCCCGGCGCAGCCAGCTCCGTACGCATCGCGCGCAAAGCCATCGGCGATCCTGCCCGGATCGAGATGCTGCGCCAGCGCTGGCGTCGTCTGTCCACGACCCTGACCGCCTCAGCGCCCATTCTGCTTGGCATCATCATCGGCGGCTCGCTCATTCAAACCGGCTCGACCCTGATCGAAACTGTCTGGATCATCACCGCAGCCGGCATTCTCCTGGCTGGCATTGCCATTGCCGTTGCGGATTCGCGCAGCTACTACCTCAAGCCGCTGGATGCAACGAATACACCCACGCAGGACCAGGAAGTACAGCAACTGGTCGAGCGCTCAGCCCATGCCAAAGCCTGGCGGGAATTCATCGCACAGGAAGCGCGTGGCGTACATCAGTTCGATCTCGAAATCATGTGGGCCTTGGCGACTCAAGAACTCGGCAAACCCGCTGACGAAGAAGACGCTCACTGAAGCCGGAATTCTCACTTCCGGTCCACATAAAAAAGCCGACCCGCGGGTCGGCTTTTTTACTGTTTCAGCACGTCAATCCACCGACATGATGCTTACCTGAAGAGCCACACCCTGCCTCACTTTCCGGACATGACCTGCTGAAAGCCAAGCAGGGAGCGACTCTCCAGATAGATGCTTATTTCAGGCGCGCCAGCACAGCCTCGCGGCCCAGCACTTCCAGCACCGCATCGATCGACGGCGTCTGCGCCACGCCCAGCAATTTCACGCGCAGCGGAATCGCCAGCTGCGGCATCTTCAGACCCAGCTCCGTACAGGTTTCCTTGATGATCGCACTCAAGGCCGCCTTGTCCCATGCCGCCGTAGCCAGCTTGCCCGCCAGCACGCCCAGCGCAGACAAAGCGGTCTCGGTCAGGTGTTGTGCGGTCAACTCGGCTCCCGGCTGTGCATGCAGGTAATACGGCTCCACGCTGTCCGCCAGCTCGACCAAGGTTGAGACACGCTCGCGGTACAACGCCACCACCGCCGCCAGATCGGGCCCGGCCGCCAGATCCACGCCGCGCGCAGCCAGACGCGTAACCACATCCGCCGCCAGCACTGCCGGCTCGGTCTGCTTGATGTAATGCGCGTTCAGCCACTTGAGTTTTTCGGTATTGAACTGTGCGGCCGAGGGCGTGATGTGATCCAGATCGAACCACTCCACCAGCTGTTCGCGCGAGAAGATCTCGTCATCACCATGGCTCCAGCCCAGACGCGCCAGATAATTGATGACCGCTTCCTTCAGGTAGCCCTCTTCGTGGTACTGCATCACGCTCACCGCGCCATGGCGCTTGGAGAGCTTGGTGCCGTCATCGCCCAGAATCATCGACAGGTGCGCGTATTGCGGCAGCGTCGCGCCCAGCGCGGCGAGGATGTTGATCTGCCGCGGGGTGTTGTTCACGTGATCATCACCGCGGATCACCTGGGTGATGCCCATATCCCAGTCATCCACCACCACACAGAAATTGTAGGTCGGCGTGCCATCGGCGCGGGCGATCACCAGATCATCGAGTTCGGCGTTGGCGATCTCGATACGACCCTTGACCAGATCATCCCAGGCCACCACGCCATCCACCGGATTCTTGAAGCGCACCACCGGCTGCACGCCCGCCGGAATGGCCGGCAGCGTCTTGCCCGCTTCGGGACGCCAGCGGCCGTCGTAGCGCGGTTTTTCGCCGCGTGCGCGCTGTGCCTCACGGATGGCTTCCAGCTCTTCGGGCTGCGTGTAGCAGTAATAGGCCGTGCCGGCGGCAAGCATCTGGCCGATCACTTCCTTGTAGCGATCCATGCGCTGCATCTGGTAGAACGGACCTTCGTCATGCGTCAGCTCCAGCCAGTTCATGCCGTCCAGAATCGCCTGCACGGCTTCGGGCGTGGAACGCGCCACGTCCGTGTCCTCGATGCGCAGGATGAATTGCCCGCCGTGGCGACGCGCATAGGCCCAGGAAAACAGCGCTGTGCGCGCACCGCCAATGTGCAGAAAACCAGTCGGGCTGGGGGCAAAACGGGTACGAACGGGAGTGCTCATGGCGTACGGCTCATCATTAAATCGGAAGCCCGCTATTTTAAGCGATCAAACCTTTGACGAAGTGGAAATCTCTCCCTATAATTCGGCCTCTCTTGTGACGGGAAGCATTTTTTCCCCAAGCTTGCAGGCGGTTAGCTCAGTTGGTAGAGCACGTCCTTCACACGGACGGGGTCGCTGGTTCGAGTCCAGTATCGCCTACCAGAACATGAAAGCCCGGCCTTTGCGCCGGGCTTTTTCATGCCTGCTCTCGCCGCCAGCGCATTACACACTGGCCTGCAGGAATGGCGACCCAACGCCACTTTCATGGCTTCCCGCAAAGCGGCTTCCAGCCTGCTTCTGCAGCCCCCTGCCCCCAAGACTCATCATCCACGGTCATTTCCAGCACATCATGCTGCAGAGGTGCGCTGCATGCGGCTCTCGCGGCTGCGGCTGAAAAAACAAAAGCCTCCCGAAGGAGGCTTTCTGCAGTCCGCCACGCATTCGGGCTTATTTGCTGAACGGGCCGAAAGCGTATTGCGGGTCAGCCGGCTCAATCCGGACGAAAGGCAGATCGCCCTTCTTCAGGGGTTTCCATTGCAGTTCGGTGGGGAACCTGCCGCGTCCCTTGGCCAGTCCGCTTTCCAGCCACTTGCGTACGGAAGGCTTGTCGGCATCGCTCACCGACACAATGATGCGCGCCTGCTCGCCACGGTTCGCGGCAAACTCTCCTGCCAGCGTCACGGCCTGTTGCAGTTGTGGCGTGCGTTTCTTGAGTGCGGCCGGCGGCACACCCATGTTGGTGCCCTTCCAGACATCCACGATCAGGCTGCGGCCTTCGTCATTCTTCTGCGCTACACGCGAGACGTCCGAAGCAACCGGCAGACTCAGCTTGCGTACCATCTCGTCAAAGGCGCGCGCATCCGCCACATCCCGATCACGCACCAGCAGCCAGGGTGCAAACAGGTTCGTCGTCGGCTTGGCGGCATAGACGATCGGTGCGCTCTCAGCCGCCGGCGGGGGCGGAGTTTCGTTCTTGCCGGAATTGCTGGCACACGCTGCCAGCGCGAGGCTGCCAGCAATCATCATGATTCGTTTCATTACTCTTTCTCCTGAAAAATCGGCTCAGCGCTGCTGCTCAAGCTGACGACGAATCTGGCGCAGATACTCTTCTTCCTCGCTCAGTTTCTTCACCGGCCGGGCAGCAGGTTTGCTCGTTGGCTTGGTCGGTTCTGCCTGCGGTTGCGCCGGGGCGGGCGCAGGCGCCGGCTCAATCACCGGCAATGCTTCGACCACGACCGGCGCAGACGCGGCCTCCATCGGCGGGGATTCCATGGCTACGGGAACAGACACCGCAGGCTCCGCTACCGGCTCGGAAACGGCCGCAGTCGCGACGGGCGCCGGCGGCATACTACTGCGCGTGAGATACCAGCCTGCGCCCAGAGCGACCAGCACCAGAACCCCCAGCGCTGCAAAAATTGCGGCAACCGCCGTCTTGCCTTTTCTTTCGATTCCTTCAGCTCCGCCAAGCTGTTTCTCCAGCTCCTGAGCCAGCGATGAGCTTGGTGCGCGCGCAGCCGCATCCGGGCGTTTTTTCTTTGATGCATGTTGCAGCGAGTCCAGACACATGAC
Source organism: Uliginosibacterium sp. 31-16 (assembly GCF_030730865.1). Taxonomy (GTDB): domain Bacteria; phylum Pseudomonadota; class Gammaproteobacteria; order Burkholderiales; family Rhodocyclaceae; genus Uliginosibacterium. The sequence goes on from NZ_JAVALZ010000002.1 coordinate 595,583, forward strand.
CGTTTCTGCCGCCGACTCGGGCAATGACATCCGGACCGGCTTGGGCGCAGGGGGACGCGCCGGTTCCGGAGCGGGCTGTCGCGCCGGATGAGAGGCCGGCAAAATCACCGTCGCACCATCCTCGGCATTGCCGCTCACCGGAGGCGGAACTGGTGTCGCCGGCACAGCTGCCGGGCTGGCCGGCGGGGCGGCGGGTTTGGCCCCCGCTTTCGGCAGGATCACGGTCATGTCGGAGTCGGCTCCGCCTGTCGGCGTGCCGCACTTGCCACAGAACGTGGCGCCCGGCTTGATCGGCGTATTGCATACGAGGCAAATCAGGGCATCGCTCGCCGGCACCGCTACCGGCGTACCGCATTTGCCACAGAATCTGGCGTCGTCTTTCAGTACATTCTGGCAATTGGCGCAGATCATCACTCTCTCCCGCTTGACTGTCAGGCCATGCGCTGGCCGCACACGCAACAGAACATATCACCAACCGGCACGTCCGCAGCACACCTGGAGCACCGCGCCGCTGCTTTATCTGCCGGCAGGTCGGCGGCAGCGCCTTGCTGCACGCGGCTCTCCGGCGTGGCAGGCGCGTCAGCCTTGTTCGATGCGGCTTGCGCGGCGGGTGCTGCATATTTCTGCTGCGCCTCGGCCACCGTCTGCTTCACGGACTGGAGCGCTCCTGCCGCTTCGGCGGCCGCTTCCTCCAGATTGATTTTCACGCTGAATTCCAGCCAGGTCAGCACGGACACCATCACCGGCATCATCGACAGAAGCGCAGCCACAACGGCAAAGACCAGACCATAGCCGAATGCGGCCGCAATCATCAGCCCGCCAGCGCCGTCCATGCCATGCCCCATGCCCCCCAGACCGGCCAAGCCGAAACCACCGCCCACGCCAATGATGCTGGCGCTGAGACCGCCGACCTGGAGGCTGGCCAGCATCACGAAGGCCAGAAAGAATGCCGACACCAGCCAGCACAGGATCAGGCCCAGTGCGATCTTGGTCAGCACTTCCCACGGATGGGTACGGGCAATCTTCAGTGCCGCAGAAAAGGACGTCAGGACGCCATGCCCATCCCAGATTGCCGGTGCCGCCAGCACCAGCATGATGTAAACCGCGGCTGCCGCCAGCGCAAAAACCGTGACCAGAACCGGAATCAGCACGGCCAGCAGCAAGGCGCCCAGCACCGGAATCTTGCACAGGAACAGCAGCACGGCAGAGATGATGAACAGGGCCAGGTAGGCCAGCACGATCAGCAGGCCCAGCCCAAGCAGACGAGGCAATGCCACCAGCCCCGCCGCGAAGTATTCCGGCAAGCTGCGCAGCGGCTTGTTGCGCCCCTGATCAAGCAGGCAAACCCCGGCTGCGCTCATACCGGCAGCCATCACCACCATGCCGATCAATGCGGTCAGGCTCAGCATGAAAAAACCGAGCCGGGCACCCACCCCATAAAGCACGGCAGTCAGCAGAGCAGCCGCACCGATCAGCGCCAGTGCCCTCCAGTTCGAGAGCGCTTCGACCGCGCGAAGCACGGAATACCGACTGTCTGTGGTCAGGTTACCAAGCATGTTTCCCCCAAGAAACAAAGTGCAGGTCTTGCGCCTGCCTGCGTACACGCGAAGGACGAATGTTACCGGCTTGCCCGAAAGCCGGTATTTCAGTGCTCCAAAGGGCAGACCACGCCCGCCCGACGGCACAAACAGAAAGCTCCCCGCAGGGAGCTTTCTGTTTGTGCCGTCCGAATCGCTGATCAGGCTTGGGGTTTCAGCACTTCCAGCCCCCCCATGTAGGGTTTGAGCGCATCCGGAATCACCACCGATCCGTCAGCCTGCTGGTAGTTTTCCAGCACCGCCACGAGGGTTCGGCCTACCGCCAGGCCGGAACCGTTCAGGGTGTGCACCAGCTCGTTCTTGCCGGTCTCGGCCTTGAACCGCGCCTGCATGCGCCGCGCCTGGAAAGCTTCACAGTTGGATACCGAAGAAATCTCGCGGAAGGTATTCTGTGCCGGCAGCCAGACCTCAAGGTCGTAGGTACGCGCGGCAGAGAAACCCATGTCGCCGGTGCACAGCGCTACGACACGATACGGCAGCCCCAGCTTCTGCAACACGGCTTCGGCATTGCCAACCATCTCCTCGAGCGCCACGTAGCTGTCTTCCGGCTTCGTGATGCGCACCATCTCGACCTTGTCGAACTGGTGCTGACGAATCATGCCTTTGGTGTCGCGTCCATAGCTGCCGGCTTCCGAGCGGAAGCACGGGGTATGCGCGGTCAGCTTGATCGGCAGATCTTCAGCCTTGAGCACGCAGTCCTTGACCATGTTGGTCAGGGAAATTTCCGAAGTCGAAATCAGGTACTGGGTCTGACCGTCTTCACCGCCACGCTCGACACGGAACATGTCGTCGGCGAACTTCGGCAGCTGTCCCGTGCCGAACAGCACATCCGGATTCACGATATAGGGGGTGTAGCACTCGGTATAACCATGTTCGCCGGTCTGCGTATCCAGCATCAACTGGGCAATCGCGCGATGCAGGCGTGCCATGCCCCCCTTGAGGAAGGAGAAACGCGCCCCGGCCAGCTTGGCTCCCATATCGAAATCCAGACCCAGCGGCTCGCCGACATCGGCATGATCCTTGACAGGGAAATCGAACACGCGCGGCGTGCCCCAGCGACGCACCTCCACATTGGCCGATTCATCCTTGCCCACCGGCACGGCTTCGTTCGGCAGATTCGGGATGCGGGCCAGGAAATCATTCAAGCGTGTCTGCAGGGCCCCCAGCTGCTCTTCACAGGATTTCAGCTCATCGCCCAGACCACCAACCTCGGCCATCACGGCAGAAGCATCTTCGCCCTTGCCCTTGAGCATGCCGATCTGCTTGGAGAGGCTGTTGCGCCTGGACTGCAACTCCTGAGTGCGGGTCTGCAGAGTCTTGCGCTCGTCTTCCATGGACTGGAAAGCAACGACATCAAGCACGAAATTGCGACTGGCCAAACGCTCGGCAACGGTATCGAGTTGCGTGCGGAGAAGCTGGATATCAAGCATGGCGATGGAGAATTCTGTTTTTCTGGAGGGCGCAGTTTACACGACGCAACGAAATCAGCCTTTGTGCAGCGCAAAGTTTTGTCGCATACGCTCAAGTATTGATCGCTCTGCCACGGGCTCTGCACCGGACATTGCCGAATGCAATTGCACATTGCTCTGCGCATAGCCAATGGCAACTGGCTATACGCCTCGGGTCCGCTAGCTTGGAGTGTGTGGCTCACATAAGAATCAGCCACATGCCGCACAAAACCAGCAGAGGAGCCCGATGAAATGTTAACCATGCAAGACTGCCTGGATTACTGTGATCTGACCGATGACGAAGTGGAGCTGTTCGCCGAACACGAGCACATCCCCGAGGAAATCGCAGGCCCGATGGCATGCAGCCTGGTGCAAACCGACGAGGGCGTGGCGCTGATCTGCAGTTGCCTCTCCGATCTGGTTTCGGAAGCCATGGCCCATGGCGCCATGGATAAAGCAGAACACGTGCTCCATGTGTATGCCGAATTCCGCTCGGCACACCCGCTCGTTCACTGATCCCCGGCGTCTCGCGCTGCGCGATCCAGACCTTTCAGGTAGGCAAGCTTCTGGGCAATCTTGGCTTCCAGCCCGCGGTCAGTCGGCTCATACCAGCTGACTGCAGGCATCCCTTCAGGCAGATAGTTTTCACCGGCAGCGTAGGCGCCCGGCTCGTCGTGCGCGTAGCGATACTGCTTGCCGTAGCCCAGATCCTTCATCAGCTTGGTCGGTGCATTGCGCAGATGGATCGGCACCGGCCGGCTCACATCCTGTTTCACGAAACGCCGTACCTCGTTGTAGGCCATGTACAGTGCGTTCGATTTGGCCGCCACTGCCAGATATACAACTGCTTGCGCCAGCGCCAGCTCGCCCTCGGGTGAGCCAAGACGTTCATAGGTCTGGCAGGCCTCCAGCGACAGGGTCAGGGCCCGCGGGTCGGCCAGGCCGATGTCTTCCACTGCCATGCGCACGATGCGCCGCCCCAGATACAAGGCATCTGCACCGCCATCCAGCATGCGCACGAACCAGTACAAGGCGGCATCGGGATTTGAACCACGCACTGATTTGTGCAGAGCCGATATCTGGTCGTAAAAGGCTTCGCCGCCCTTGTCAAAACGGCGCAGATTCTGCGCCAGCGTCGATTCGGCGAACTCGCCGGTGATCTCGCGGACGCCTGCGGCACTGGCCGCTGTTTCAAGCGTTTCCAGCACATTCAGGAAACGCCGTGCATCACCATCGGCCCAGCCGATCAGACGGTCACGCGCTTCATCGGTAAAGCTCAGATCGGGCAAGGCTTCGCGGCAGGCACGCGCGAATAATTGCTGCATTTCCTCGGGCTTGAGGCTGTCGAGCACGTACACCGAAGCTCGCGAGAGCAGTGCCGAATTCACTTCAAACGAAGGGTTTTCGGTGGTTGCGCCAATGAAGGTCAGCAAACCCGACTCAACGTAGGGCAGAAATGCATCTTGCTGACTCTTGTTGAAACGATGGACTTCATCCACGAACAGGATAGTGCGACGCCCCGTTGTGTCACGAAGCATCTCGGCCTGCGCGACCGCCTCGCGGATATCTTTCACACCGGCAAACACCGCCGACAAGGCCATGAACTCGGCATCGAAATGCCGTGCCATGAGCCGCGCCAGAGTAGTCTTGCCTACCCCCGGCGGCCCCCACAGGATCATGGAGTGAGGTTTGCCGGACTCCACCGCCAGGCGCAGCGGCTTGCCAGGGCCAAGCAGATGCAGCTGACCCACCACATCGTCCAGCGTAATCGGGCGCAGGCGCTCGGCCAGGGGGACTTTGTCAGGGGCAGGCGGGGCAGAGAAAAGATCAGTCATCGATACAGCTTACTCGCCCACCACATCCGCCCCCTTGGGCGGCGTGAAGCTGAACGTATCCGCCGGCAAACTCGGGTTGCGCTCGAAACTGCCGAACAGCAGCACAGTCGTCTGGCCAAAGTTGTCGCGTACTTCCATGGTCTGCGGCAGATTACCTTTCAGTCCGATGCGTACACGCTCGAAACCAGCCTCGTTGTTGCGCGGCATTGCCTCCACCCATTCGAGACCATCGGAGGCGCCATCTTCCTTGAGCGTGAAGTTCTTCTTGAAATCATTGCTGCCCGCCAGCAGCGCAGCCGGCGTAGCGCCCAATGCCTGGCTCATGGGTTTGATGACGACCTGATTGAGCTCCTTGTCGTAGCTCCACAGCTTGTTGCCGTCCGCCACGATCAGCTGGTTGTAGGGCTTGGTGTACTCCCAGCGGAACTTGCCCGGACGCAGGAAACTCATCGTACCGCTGGCATTCTGTCCGGCGCGACCGGTCTTGGAGATGACTTTCTGGCTGAAACTGGCTTTGGCTGTCTTGGTGCCATCCAGAAATGCCTGCAGCTGATCAATGGCAGCAGCGGAAGCCAGTGTCGGCAAAGCCAGACACAAGGCCGAAAGAATCATTTTTTTCATGCGGAGAGTTTCCAGAAAATTACTGTTCGCGGGCTGGCGCGAGGACTTCGCGACTGCCCGTCGCATTCGCCGCCGAAACCAGACCGGACTTTTCCATCTGTTCGATCAGGCGGGCAGCACGGTTGTAACCGATGCGCAGATGGCGCTGAACCAGCGAAATCGAGGGGCGGCGGGTCTGCAACACGATTGCCACGGCCTTGTCGTAGAGCTCATCCGACTCGCCGTCACTGTTGCCACCGCCCTCGCCAAAGAGATCACCGGAGCCTTCGCCCCCCTCTTCCGAAGCGCCGCTGAGCATGCCTTCCACGTAGTTCGGCTGGCCGGTAGTCTTGAGAAACTCGACGACCTTGTGCACTTCCTTGTCGTCGACAAAGGCGCCATGTACCCGCGTCGGGAAACCGGTGCCTGGAGCAAGATAGAGCATGTCACCCATGCCCAGCAGAGACTCGGCCCCCATCTGGTCAAGAATGGTACGTGAGTCGATCTTGCTGGACACCTGGAAGGCCATGCGTGTGGGGATGTTGGCCTTGATCAGACCGGTAATCACGTCCACCGACGGGCGCTGGGTAGCGAGAACCAGGTGAATGCCGGCAGCACGTGCCTTCTGCGCCAGACGTGCAATCAGCTCCTCGATTTTCTTGCCGACCACCATCATCAGGTCAGCCAGTTCATCAATCACCACCACAATCATCGGCAGAGAATCCAGCGGCTCGGGATTTTCGGGTGTCAGCGAGAACGGATTCTTGATCGGCGAGCCGGACTTCATCCCGTCGGCGATCTGCTTGTTGTAGCCGGCCAGATTACGCACGCCGAGAGCGGACATCAGCTTGTAGCGCCGTTCCATCTCGCCCACACACCAGTTCAAGGCGTGCGCGGCGTGCTTCATGTCGGTCACCACGGGGGCCAACAGATGCGGAATGCCGTCGTAAACGGAAAGTTCCAGCATCTTCGGGTCAATCAGGATCAGACGGATCTTGTCGGCCTCTGCCTTGTAGAGCAAAGACAGGATCATCGCGTTGATGCCCACCGACTTGCCTGAGCCAGTCGTACCCGCGACCAGCAGGTGCGGCATCTTGGCCAGATCCGCCACGACAGGGTTGCCGCCGATATCCTTGCCCAGCGCCACGGTCAGCGGCGAAGCCATGTCGTGATAGACCCTCGAACCAATGATCTCGGACAGCCGCACGGTCTGGCGTTTCACGTTCGGAATTTCGAGGCCCATGCAGGCCTTGCCGGGAATCGTCTCGACCACGCGGATGCTGACCACGGACAAGGCACGGGCCAGATCCTTGACCAGATTCATGATCTGGGCGCCCTTCACCCCGATCGCGGGCTCAATCTCGTAGCGCGTAATCACCGGCCCCGGATACGCCGCCAGTACCTTCACCTCCACGCCGAAATCGGCCAGCTTGCGTTCGATCAGACGCGAGGTGTATTCGAGGGATTCAACTGAAGGCGGCTCGACATCGTTACTGGGCATGTCCAGCAGATTAAGAGCAGGCAGTCCCCCACCGGCGCCCGCATCACCAAAAAGACCGACCTGCCGTTGTTTGTCCGTACGCGCGGCCTCGACGATCTTGATCGGCTCAGTCTTCATGGCCGGCTCGATGTGGATTTCCATCGGCGGCGCATCTTCCCGCTTTTTGCGCTCGCGCTTGACCTTCTCCTCGCGCTTGACGGCAGTTTCCTTGCCGGCCTTGCGATCCTGCCAGCGCTGCAGGGCATTCCGCGCCAGCTCCCAGGTGCGTTCCAGAGCATATCCCAGCTTTTCGACCGCATTCAGCCAGGAAAAACCACCGAACAGACTCAATCCACCGGCCCAGGCCGCCAGCAGAATCAGGGTGCCGCCGGTAAATCCGAGGTAGCGGGTCGCCATGCTGCCAAACTCGGTGCCGATCACCCCGCCCGGCACTCCGGGCAGACTCGCGTGGCTGCTGTGGAAACGCACCGCCTCGATGCCACAGCTAGTCAGCAGCACGATGAAGAAACCTGCCAGTACAATGATCAATGAGCGGTGATCCGAGTCCAGATCTTCACGAAACCGCCGACCACCAATCAACAAGCCCCAGAACATCAGGATGACCAGCCACCAGGCTGAGCTGCCGAACAATTGCAGCAGCACATCCGCCAGCCAGGCGCCAAAGCGTCCGCCGGGGTTGGCGACGCGGGCTGTGTCGACCGCATGCGACCAGCCAGGATCTGCCTGGGTGTAACCAAACATGATCATGGCCAGAAAAACTCCGGCCGCAGCCAGCAGCAGCCAGCCCGCCTCGCGCAACAAGGCACCGATTTTCTCGGGCAGCGGCTGGCTAGGAGAGCGGTTGGCAGAGCGAAACAGCATGGGTTCAGGCGCGCGGCGAACGGTAAGGATCAGGGATTATACAGACAGGCCAAGCCAGCCCCCCCATGCGCAACGCAAGCAAGCGATCAGAGGGCGTCAATCTGCTCCAGCAGCACCAGATGCCCATTGGCACACTCTTCGATCAGGCCGCGGGCAATCAGATCCTTCATCACCCGGGACACCATTTCACGGGAGGCTCCAATCATCTTGGCGATGTCCTGCTTGGAGATTTTCTTGCGGATGACACACTTGCCATCAACCTGCTCGCCCAGATCCAGCAGGAGGCGCGCCACCCGGCCATATACGTCCATCAGCGCCAGACTCTCGATTTTCCTGTCGGCCTCTCGCAGACGCTGGGCAAGATTCCCCATGACACGCAGGCACACATCGAAGTAGGTCTTCATGATGTTCAGGAAATCCGCTTGCGAGAACACCACCAGATCGGATGGCATGGCAGAGACCACCGAAGCCGAACGCGGTGCCGCATCCAGCATCCCCATTTCGCCAAAAACGGCGCCCTGGCCAATGATGGTGAAGATCACCTCACGCCCATCCTCGTCACTGACCAGAACCTTCATGCTGCCGTTCAGCACGAAGTAGACATTGTCTGTAGCCTCGCCAGCCTGCACCACGGCAACCCCGCGAGCGACCCGGCGCATGCCGGCGTGACGCGCAATCTCTTCCAGTTGACCGATTTCCAGCCCCTGGAATACCGGCAAGGTACTCAGGGCCGTAGCCGAAACCGCATGCCTGTTGCTCATTCACCCTCCGCGCGCTCACGATGCCGAGCATCGGGCGCAGATAATGCCTGGCTCAACCCACCAGGTTCTGCTGTCGTTCATGCGGCAAGATGCCTGCATGAGTATTGTATTCCGCCAAGTATATGTGACGGATATCACGGATGGAACCATCCGACATGACCGTGCGCAAATATCTGCGCACGGTCCGGACAATCGGTCCGATTGCCAACACCAATCGGCTCATCCAGCCGCCTCGGCTATAATCCGCACACACAATACTTTCAAAGCAGGAGCCCCCATGAGCGGAACGACCCAGCACCACCCCCTGATCATTCTCGGCTCCGGCCCGGCCGGTTATACCGCTGCGGTATACGCCGCACGCGCCAACCTCAAACCGGTGCTGATTACCGGCATGGCTCAGGGCGGCCAGCTCATGACCACCACTGAAGTCGACAACTGGCCCGCCGACGCCGATGGCGTGCAAGGCCCGGAACTGATGGCGCGTTTCGAAAAGCACGCTCGTCGCTTCAACACCGAGATCATTTTCGACCACATCCACACCACCAAACTCACCGAGCGCCCCTTCACGCTGGTGGGCGACTCCGGCACCTACACCTGCGATGCACTGATCATCGCGACAGGCGCCACTGCGAAGTATCTGGGCCTGCCCTCGGAAGAGAAATTTTCCGGCCGCGGCGTTTCCGCCTGTGCCACCTGCGACGGCTTCTTCTACAAGAATCAGGAAGTCGCCGTGATCGGTGGTGGCAACACCGCCGTGGAAGAGGCCCTGTATCTCGCCAACATCGCCAGCAAGGTGACGCTGGTACATCGCCGCGACAAGTTCCGCGCCGAAGCCATCATGATCGACAAGCTCTACGAGCGGGTGAAGGAAGGCAAGATCGTGCTGGAGTTGGACTCCACGCTCGACGAAGTGCTTGGCGACGCCAAAGGCGTGAATGGCATGCGCGTGAAGAACGTCAAAACCGGCGCGACGAAAGACATTGCCCTGCAAGGCGTGTTCATCGCCATCGGCCATGCGCCGAACACTGAGATTTTCAAGGGTCAGCTCGACATGAACGAAACCGGCTACCTCACGGTACAGACCGGCCAGCACGGCAACGCCACCCAGACCACCATCAAGGGCGTCTTCGCCGCTGGCGACGTGGCAGACCACAACTACCGCCAGGCCATCACCTCGGCCGCCACCGGCTGCATGGCGGCGCTAGACGCGGAGCGCTACCTCGGCTCCCTCTAGGAAGCCGTAAAAAATGTTTCTGGCGTTGTTGCACCTCCTTGCCGTACGCCTTGTACTGTCAGCGTCGGTGCGCCTAGCCAGAACCGTTTCGCTACGCTTCACTCCATTTTGTTGCGGCTTCCTGACTGTATGAGCAAGACCCGCCTGCCTGCGCTCGCCGAACTCAAGCGCAAGCTGAAAGAACAACCCGCCCCCCGGCGGGTTGTTGCCGTTGACGAAGTCGACGAGGCCAGCCTGCTCCGCCACGCGCTTGCGGGTGTCACCGCCCTGCCCGCGCACAATCGCGCCGAAATCGGAAACCGTAAACCTGCGCCCTTGCCACGTGCCCGCGAAGCGGCTCTGGACAAGGATCTTCAGGCAGCCCTGCCGAAGAAGGGCGACGACTGGGTACCTGCAGCATGGCTGGCTGAAGATCCTCACCACAAGCCGCTCTCCGGCGAGGCGGCCGATCTGGCTACAGCCTTGCGTGGCGTGCAGCCGATCAAGACAGACAAGATCGTCCCCGAAACCCCCAAGCCCCCGCCGCGCCCGCTGCAGCGCGAACGCGACGAGCAGGCCGCACTGGCCGAATCCATCTACGCGCCAACATCACTGGAGCTGCGTCTGGAGGGGGGTGATGAGCTGGTCTATCTGGAAAACGGCGTCCCGCGCTCGGTCATCCGCGATCTGCGCCGGGGCCGCTGGGTCGTACAGGATCAGATCGATCTGCACGGCTGCAACCGCGACGAGGCGCGCGAACTGCTCGCCGCCTGCATGGGGCGCTGGAAGAAGGAAGGCATCCGCTGCGTACGCGTAGTGCACGGCAAAGGACGTGGCTCACCTGGGCGCGAGCCGGTGCTCAAAAAACTCGTCGCCGGCTGGCTGATGAACTATGCGGATGTGATGGCCTACTGTCAGGCACGCCTGCCGGATGGCGGCGCCGGCGCCCTGATCGTGCTGCTCAAGGCATCCGCAAGACCCGCGCCCTTGCTATAGATGTGGTTTGGGTCGGACACCCAAGCGTGGATATCCGACCCAAACCTGTCCTGCGCCAGATCGAAAGAGAAGCCCTGCAAGACACGATCCCGCAAATACAGGACGCGCCTGCAGAGGCTTACTTGAAGAACTCTTCGAGCCGTTCGAACACCTGGTGATCGGCGCCATGCCGGACCACGCGCACCACGTCTTCGAGTTTTTCCACCTGCGCGATCATCTGCGACAGGCGCGCGTCATCAAAAACCAGCAACCAGATCCGGCTCTCGTCGCTGCCTGCAATCGGCATGCACAGAATGCCTTCCACGTTGAAGGCACGCCGCGCGAACAGACCGCATACGTGCGACATGACTCCCGCGTGATTCTTGACTGTCAGTTCCAGCACCACTTTCTGCACGTCCATTTCAGCCTCCAATCATTTCGGTATTGGCCGCGCCCGGGGGCACCATCGGGAACACCTTCTGGTTCACGTCGATCGAACAATGAATCAGCGCCGGGCCTCGCGCAGCCAGTGCCTCCGCCAGCATCGCCCGCGGATCGTCCGTCTTGTCGAGGTCATACACCGCCATGCCGAAGCCGGCTGCAATCATCTGGAAATTGGTCTGGTGCCGATAGTCCGCCGCAAAGATGCGCTGGCCGTAGAACATGTCCTGCTGCTGGTGCACGAGGCCAAGCGACTGGTTGTTCATCAACACCACCTTGATGTTGACGCCCTCCTCCACCGCCGTATCCATTTCCTGGATATTCATTTTCAGGCTGCCATCGCCGGAAAAACACACCACCGTACGCTCGGGTTGCGCCAATGCCGCACCGATAGCCGTCGGCATACCGAAACCCATGGTTCCCAATCCGCCCGAAGTCAGCCATTGGCGCGGACGACGGAAGGGATAAGCCTGCGCCACCCACATCTGGTGCTGACCTACATCCGTCGCAATCACCGCCTCATCATCCAGCAGACTTGCCACGGCACGCACCAGCCCATAATGGCTGCGCGGATCATCCATGCCCGGCAAGGCCAGCGGATGCTGACGCTTGAGATCATTCACGCGAGCCACCCATGCGGCCCGCGGATTTGCCTGCACCTGCGTCAGCAACAGTTCCAGCACGCGCGCCACATCACCATGAATCGCCACGTTCGGGCGGCGAATCTTGCCCAGCTCGGCCGGATCAATGTCGATATGCACCACCGCAGCGTTCGGACAGAACTTCTCCGCATTGCCAATCGCGCGGTCATCGAAGCGCGCGCCCAGCACGATCAGCAGATCGGCCTCCTCCAGCGCATAGTTGGTATAGCGGGCGCCATGCATGCCCAGCATGCCCAGCGACAGCGAGTGATCCATCGGCATGACACCAAGGCCCATCAGGGTCATGGTCGTCGGCAAGCCCGCCTTTTCAGCCAGAGCTACCGCCGCTGCGCTGGCCTCGGCGGCGATCACGCCACCGCCGAGATACAGCACCGGAGTTCTGGCTGCATTGATCAGTTCAGCGGCGCGGCCGATCAGACCGGAATCCGCCTCCGGCAGGGCATCCCGAACCGCCGGCAGTGGCAGGGCCTCGATCTCGATTTTTGCGCTGAGCACATCCTTGGGCACATCCACCCACACAGGGCCAGGCCGCCCGGACTCGGCAATCCGGAAAGCGGCCGGAATGATCTCCAGCAGATCGCGCACATCGCGCACCAGCCAGTTGTGCTTGGTGATCGGAATCGAGATGCCGTAGGTATCCACCTCCTGGAAGGCATCGGTGCCGATCATGCTGCTTGGCACCTGCCCGGTGATGCACACCAGCGGGATCGAATCCAGCTTGGCGTCTGCAATGGCGGTGACAAGATTGGTTGCACCCGGGCCACTGGAGGACAGGCAGACTGCGGCCTTGCCACTCACCCGTGCCATGCCCTGGGCGATGAAACCAGCACCCTGCTCGTGACGCGCCAGTACGTGATGAAGAATCGTGCTCTGCGACAAGGCATCGTAAAGCGGCAAGGCGGCACCGCCGGGAACGCCGGCAAGGGTGGTGATGCCCTGCTGCTCGAGCAGCCTGACAATCAATTGGGCCCCGTTCAACTGCATGTTCATGCTCCTATTTTGGGTTTGGCCAGCGATGCCGTGGGGCATAAAAAAACCCCGCCCGGCTCGCGCCGGCGGGGTTGAATCTCTTGAGCTCGACTCGTCCCCGTTACGGCGCGTTGCCGCCTACGCTTACTACTACGCGTACGACTACAGCTGCCACGGAAGTGACAGAAGCAGAACGGTCAGCGATGCAGTGAGCGGAGTTCACGAAGAGGTTGCCAAACAGAAGTGAGAAACGCGATTCAATTGAAGCACAGGGGACGACAACACACAAGTGTCCTCAGCGCGGCGAATAACCCCGAGAAGCCCATGGTCTGCATGGCACTAAACGCCTCAGGAGGCGCGCGCAGCCTCAGTCCGCGCTTTCAGAAGCTCTTCATCCCGCAAGGCACGTCGCAAAATTTTACCGACGTTAGTCTTGGGTAAATCACTTCGAAACTCGATCAGATGCGGCACCTTGTAGCCCGTCAGGCTCTTCTTGCAATGCCTGATCAGGTCTTTCTCGGTCAGCCCCGAATCCTTTTTCACCACGAAGATCTTTACTGCCTCACCGGAATGCTCGCTGGGAACGCCGATGGCGGCGACCTCGGCCACACCAGGGTGAGTGGCGACGATATCTTCTACCTCATTCGGATACACATTGAAACCGGACACCAGAATCGTATCTTTCTTACGATCGACAATACGCACGAAGCCCAGTTCGTCCACAAGGGCAATGTCACCGGTACGCAGATAGCCATCATCCGTCATCACCTGTGCCGTATCGGCAGGCGCATTCCAGTAGCCCTTCATCACCTGCGGCCCCTTCACGCAGAGCTCGCCCGGCTGGCCAAGTGCCACCTCCTGCCCGTTCTCGTCCCGCAGCGAAATGTCGGTCGACGGCACCGGCTGACCAATCGAGCCGTTGTACTCGGTCTGGTCGATCGGGCAACAACACACACCCGGTGACGCCTCGGTCAGGCCATAGGCTTCAATGAGCGTATGCCCGGTGAAGGCACGCCATTTGTCCACCACGGTTTTCTGCAGCGACATGCCCCCCGAGACAGACAGGCGCAGGTCGGCAAAACTCAGCGACGGAAATTTCGGATGGCTCATCATCGCGTTGAAGAGCGTATTGACCCCCGAAATGACCGACCACTGATATTTCGTCAGCTCCTTGATGAAGCCACCGATATCCCGTGGATTGGTGATCAGCAAGTTACGCGAACCCATCATGAAGAACACGAAGCAATTCACGGTAAGCGAGAAGATGTGATACAGCGGCAGCGCGGTGACGACGAACTCACCGCCCCAGCGCAAGCGGCCGCCGATCCACACCTGAGCCTGCAACAGGTTGGCGAGAATGTTGCCGTGCGTGAGCATCGCGCCCTTGGCAATCCCGGTTGTCCCGCCGGTGTACTGCAGGAACGCAATGTCATCGCGCGTCACCTCGACCGGCTGCAAAGCCTGCTGGCTGCCGAGTGTCAAAGCCCGCGAGAGGCGCATGCTCTGCGGCAACTGCCACTTCGGCACCATTTTCTTCACGCGCTTCACGACGAAATCGATCAGCGAGCCCTTCAGCGTGCCGAGCATTTCGCCCAGGCTGGTCACCACCACATGCCGGATTGCCGTGTTCGCAATCACCGCCTGCAGGGTATGCGCGAAGTTTTCCATCACCACGATGGCTTCAGCGCCCGAATCCTTGAGCTGATGTTCCAGTTCGCGCGGGGTGTACAGCGGGTTGCAATTGACCACGGTGTAGCCGGCGCGCAACGCACCGAACATGCACACCGGATACTGCAGCACATTCGGCATCATCAATGCGATGCGCGCACCCTTGGGCAGCCCCAGCGTGCCCTGCAGATAGGCAGCAAAGCGGGCAGAAAGTGCATCGACCTGACGATAGGTCAGCTGAACCCCCATGTTGATGTAGGCGACCTTGTCACCCCAACGCGCCACGCCCCGCGCGAAAAAATCCGCCAGCGAGGCATATTCCGCCAAATCGATTTCTGCCGGCACGCCTGCCGGGTAGCTTTTCAGCCAGACCTTCTCCATCCACCAACCCCTTGATTACACTGCAGTGCAGCACGAGCACTGGCAGTTTTAATGGAGCGAGAGGATACCCGAACGTATAGGTTTTAGCCTTATCAACGCTCAGAACAATTGGCGCTCGGCTTGCCGACCGGCAAGACCTCATCCGGCCAGTTGCGCACAAAGTTGCGCAGGATCAGGCTCTCGAAGCCCTGCTCCTCCAGCACGGCACGCGCCACGTCATGAAACGAAATCACGCCCAGCAGCGTGCCACCTTCCACGACTGGCAGATAACGCTGGTGATGATCGATCATGTGGCTGCGCAGCTCGTGCAGATCCATGCGGGGTTCGCCCACCGCCGGGTCGCGCAGCATTACCTCGGCCACCGGCACGCTCTGCCAGGCGGGTCCGGCCTGATGGATTGCCGCCAGCACCTCGCGAAAAGTCAGCATGCCGCTCAGTGCGCCCTGCTCGATCACGACCAGCGAACCCATGTCCTGCTCGGTCATCAGCGCCAATGCATCCGCCAGGGTTTTCTGCGGAGAAATCGTGTAGAGCAGCTTGCCCTTGATCGCCAGCACATCACTCAGCAGCATGATTTCCTCCTGAAAGTTTCGGCAAGCTCTGACATACCGTTCGTGCCGAGTGCGCCGCAGGCGTGTATCGAGGCATGGGCCCCACCCTCGATACAGCACTTCGTGCCACTCGGGCCGAACGGACTTGAAAATTCGCCTCTGCCTCACTCGACGGGGATTTCGCCACCCTCGGCAAACACCAGCAGCGCCTTCACCGGGCGATCCGGGAAAATCGTCCGCAGCACTTCACGATAGCCTGCAATCTGCAATCTGTAATCCGCCAGAAGCGTTTCTTCCGACGCCTTGCCGCTCTTGTAATCCAGCACCCAGATCGCGTCCTCGCATTCCACCCAGCGGTCGATACGGCGCAGCTCGCCGGCGGCGTCGAGGTAGGCCGTTTCATTGCCGGCGCGGAGGTACTGCGCAGGATCGAAGAAGCGCGCCAGCGCCGGGCGCTCGCACAGCCCGCGTGCGGCGCGCTCTACCTCCGGAGCGACTTGCGGCAGTGGCCAGCCGGCGCTTTTCGCCTCCAGCCAGGCATGCATCGCGGTGCCGAAAGCCAGGCCGGCCGCATTCTCCGCCAGCCCGGCAGGCGCCGCGCTGCGTTGTTTGCCCGTTTTTGGCACCTGCCGAAGAGCCGCATCGGGTCTGGCTTGCAGACCAGCCTGCCCGAAGAAGTCCGCTGCACGCGGCTCTTCAGGCAGCCCGCCCGCGCTACCTTGCTGCGCGCCGATCTGCGACAGGGCGGCTTCAATCCGCTTCCACGGCGTCACTGCATTCTGCGCGCGGTTCGGTTCGATGCCGCTGACGATGAAAACCTGTTCGGCCCGCGTGATCGCCACGTAGAGCAGGTTCAGTTCCTCACGTTCAGCAGCGGCTTTTTCCGCTTCCAGCAAGGGCTGGCGCGCCGGCCCGGCTTCGGCCAGCTTGCCCAGCAGCGAGAAATGGCGCGGCCCACTGGCATCCGCCGGCCAGTCCATCGCCACGCCGTAGCCCTCGCCGCTGCGCGGCGTCGAGTTGGCATCGATCAGCCACACGATCGGCGCCTCCAGGCCCTTGGCGCCATGGATGGTCATGATGCGCACCCGCCCCAACCCGTCTCCGGCCGACGCCACCAGACCCTCGTCCGGTGCCTCTTCATCGGAGCGGGACAAACGCGCCAGCTCATCGACGAAGCGCGTCAGACTCGGGTAGCGCCCCGCATCCACGTTCAGCGCCAGTTCCAGCAGCGCTTCGAGGTTGGCATGCACGCCCGGCCACAGCGCCGCCGGCACGGCCGCACGACAGCGCGCGAACCAGCCGGATTCGTGGAAGATGCGGTCGATCAGGTCATGTGCCGGCAGATGCGCGGCGGCCTCCAGCCAGCCGCTGAGCAGCGCCACCGCACGCTGCATGGCGGGTGATTCGGCGTCTGCCGCAAAGCGTTGCAGCGCCGGCCACCAGGCGCCGGGTGCGGCGGAAATCGCCAGCAGATCTTCGTCAGTAAAGTTGAAGGCCGGTGTCCGCAGGCTGTGCGCCAGCCGAAGATTGTCCGCCGGATCGGCGAGGAAGCGCAGCACGGCGAGCAGATCCTGCGCCTCCAGCGTCGGCAGCAGCCCGCCCTGCCCCGGGCTGACAAAAGGAATCCCGGCCGCCCGCAGGGCCGCCTCATACGTCGCGAGCTGGGTCTTGCGGCGCGTCAGGATCAGCACATCCGAGTAGCGCGCCGGCCGCTCGCCCTGCTTGCAGCGCACCAGCCAGCAGCCGACGATTTGGTTGATGCGCGTCGCAATCAGGGCGGCCTCCTCGGCGCGGCGCACATCTTCCGCGTCGACGCGCGCCTCCTCCAGCGGATGGCGCATCACGCCGGCGTCCGCGACCGTCCCCTTGGGCGCCGCCGGAATCAGCGGCAGCAACTCGACACGCGCGGGCAGATCGGGATGCTCGGTCGTCTGCGGCGTGAAGCCCGCCACGCCGTCGAACACCGCGTTCACCAGCGCGACGATGCCCCCCGCGTTGCGGAAGGTATGCACGTTGCCGATGCGCTCGGCGCCGAAGTCGCGTGCGAAATACTCGGCCGCCGCCGCAAAGAGCTTCGGCTCCGCGCGGCGGAAACGGTAGATCGACTGCTTCGGATCGCCCACCAGAAACACGCTCGGCCGCTGCGCCCCGGCGCCCGTGTAAGCATCCAGCCAGCCACGCAGAATGCGCCACTGCAGCGGATTGGTATCCTGAAACTCGTCGAGCAGGATGTGCTTGTAGCGCGCATCCAGCCGCGCCTGCAGCCAGGCCGCCGTGCCCTCCTGCGCCAGCAGTGCATCGATCTCGGCTTCCAGATCGGAGAAATCCATCACCCGGCGCGAGCGCTTCAGCTCTTCGAGCTTCGCCAGCAGGACTTCGCCCACCAGCAGCGCGCGGTGGTTGTACTCAGCGTTGCGCTGATCCTGCAGCGCCCCCAACGCCGCCACCAGCCGCTCGCTCCAGGCTGCATGCAAGGCAAGGTAGCGCTCCTCGCCGCCGGCACTCAGGCGTTTCGCCTGCGCCGCGCTGGGCTTGCGGGCGCGGGCACCGTTTTCCTTGGTCAGGAAAGCGGCGCGCACGACTTCAAAAATGGCGTCATTCCGGCGCAGGCCGGAATCCAGCGCCTCCCCGGCCGCATTGCGCACATCCACCACCGCCTGCGCCAGCGTATTACCCAGCGCCTGATCCGTCGCCGTGTTCAGCCCCAGCAGGCGGGCAAACTCCTCCAGCTCATCCAGCCGCAGCGGCGCAAACAGCTCAGCCAGCGGATCGGCGCCCACCCCGAAGCTTGCCGCCAGCACGCCCGGCAGGCCACCCAGCGAATCCGCCCACACCCGCCACTCCGCGCGGCGATCCACAAAACCCTTGAGCAGCTTCTTCGTGTTCGACGCGCCCAGCTCGGCGTACAGCCACAGCAGGGCTTCTGCGAGGGGACCGGCTGGAGACTGGCTACAGTCGGCCGCCAGCGCGGCCCATGCCTCGTCAAGCAGGCTGGATGCGGCTTCGTCAAGGGTGCGCCCCGCCGCACCACTCTCCAGCGGTGCGCCCGAGAGCAGACGCGCAAACCAGCCGTGGAAAGTCGTGATCGTGATCGCCGGCTCGGCATGCAGCACCGTCTCGAACAGTGCGCGCGCGCGGGGCAGCAGCGCCTGCGCCTCGGCCGGCGGCAAGCCACGCTCGGTCAGCATTTTCAGCGCAGCGGCCTCCGGCACCGTCGCCAGCTCGGCGAGCAGCCCGCGCAGCCGTGCCTCGATCTCCCGCGCCGCCTTGCGCGTATAGGTGATGGCCAGGATCGCGCCGGGCTGGGTGCCCTCCAGCAGCAGGCGCAGCAGACGCGAAGCCAGCAGCCAGGTCTTGCCGCTGCCCGCGCATGCCTCCACCGCCACGCTGCGGGCGGGGTCGAGGGCCTTGATGCGATCAGCCATGCGTTGTTCTGCGTTCATTCGGTCCACTCTTTCCTGCATAGCCCGCGCATCTCGCAATACTGGCAAGCCCCCGCCGTGCCCTGTGCGGGCAGACCGGCGCCGGCGTGCAGGGCGTTGAAGCTTTCGGTGATGCAGTCCTGCAGGGCGGCGGCGCGTTCTTCGGGGGCGTCGAGCGGGGCGGCACCGAGTTCATTGCCATCCAGGGCGACGTAGGCGGCTTCGGCGATGCGCGTGCCTTGCAGCAGGGTGTAGAAGGCGAGCTGCACGTCGTCCGGGTCCTTGACCTGATCCCTGAGCAGCTTGAGTCCGCGGGATTTGTAGTCGAGCAAGGCCTGCTCGCCGTCGGCACGGGTATCCACACGGTCGATGCGGCCGATGAGCTGCAGGCTGCGGCCGGCGCCGAGTTCGTGTTCGCGTGCGGCATCCACTTCGCCGGCCTGCCAGTGCCAGCCCTCGGCTTCGCGCGCGCGCTGCCAGGCAAGGTAGTCGGCCAGCTGGGCGCGCCAGCGCAGGCGCCAGGCGTGATCCTGAAAGTTGCGGCTGACGGCTTCGGCGAAGGCGTCTTCGGTGATGGCTTCCAGCGCGGCAAGCAACACTTCGTCGGTTTCAGCCTGAAGGCGCGGGTGCTCGGAGTGGAAGCGATGCAGGATGGCGTGAAGCTGCTCGCCGAAGTCTTTTTTCTCCATGCCTTCGGTGAGCTCGTCGAGCTCGGCCAGGCGCAGCACGTAGCGCGCGAAATAGCGGTACGGGCAGTCGATCAGGGCCTTGAGCCCGCTGGCGGAGAGGCGCTCCGGCACGCGTCCGGACGGAATTGAAGGCGCGGGCACGCGGGTAGGTTCGATTTCGGCACTGGCCGGACAGCCGCGTGCGACGGCCTTCTTCACCACCCATCCTTCGACAGCAAGGCCCAGTGCGGCTTCCAGCACGGCCACCTCGGCGGCGGGCATCAGGGCTTCGTCTCGACGCAGGCTCTGCCAGGCGATGACGGACTCATCACTGGCGAGCAGCAGGCCGGCGAGATCTTCGCGCAACTGGCGGCGCTCGGCGTCCAGCCCCGGCAGGCCAAGTTCGCGACGCACACCGGCGTGGGTGAGCCAGCCGGGCGCGGCGGGCGGCGCGAGATGTTCGGTATCGGCACCAATGACGATGGCGGCGTCAAAGCTGCGCAGGCGGGTGGCGGCGAGGTGGGTCATGATGACCGGGCTGTCGATGCTCTCGTCGCGATAGAGCTCGGCATCCATCTGGCGATTGAACCAGGTGCGCCAGGCGGCGAAGCGGAAGCTGCCCTGCTCGGCAGACAGTTCGGCGGTGCGGGCTTCCAGCCATTCCAGCCACTTGCGGCCGACCTGATCCTGCGTGAAATGCGGCAGCGCGCCGAGCAATTCCAGGCTCTTGAGCAGGCGCCGCAGCCAGTCGGCAATGCTCGCCTGCTGCTGCGGATTGATAACGGCGCTGGCAGCGATCAGGCGCTCCAGCAGTGGCACCGCGGCGGGCGCGTCTTTCCGGGCAAGCGCGCACAGGCGTTCCAGCCCGTTGCTCATGCCGGATTCTCGGATCAGTCGATCCAGCGCATCCACCCCCTGCGCTCGCACCAGCGGATCAAGATCGGCAAAGAGCAGCGGCGCGCGCAGCAGGTCAATCAGCGCGCGGTGCCAGGCGTTCGAAGCCAGCACTTCCAGCCAGGCATCCACCACGGCGGCGACGCGCGTGGTGACCATCTTCCAGCCGGTTTCGTCCTGCACCAGCACGCCTTCGCGTTCCAGCAAGGCACGCGCGCGGCGTGCGGCGAGGCGGTCGCAGGCAATCAGGGCGATCTGCTGCTTGCCGGCGCAGATCCAGTCCAGCACCTGATCGGCGACGGCTTCGCCAAGCGTTTCGAGGCTCTCGGCGGCGACCAGTTGCAGGCGCTGGCGAGCGGCATCGAGCTGCGCAGGCGTAAACCCGGCAAGACGCTCCCGCAGAGGCTGCGCGCCCTCCAGCGGCCAGGCACGCAGCAGCAGCTCGGGCAAGGCACCTTCGGCCAGCGCGCGATCCGGCCGCAGCACCAGCACCGGCACGCGCAGCGCGGCCGCTTCGATCAGAGCTTGCAGCGGGCCAGCCTCCGCCGACTCCAGCATCACGATCAGCGGCCCATCGAGCTGTGCGATCCACTGTGCCGCGGCCAGCAGGCGCGCCACGGCATGCGAATTTTCGCCGGTCGATTCGGCACGCCACAGGGTGTTGACGATGCTGGCCTCAAAATTCAGGGGCTGCGAGTTCTTCAGCTCGAAAGCAGTTTCGAGTCGGGCAAGCAGCGTGGCTTCGTCATCCGGCAATTTCACCGCATGCTCGGTCAAGGTGTCGAAGAGCCGGGTCAGCTCGGCAACCACATCCCACAGCATGCCGTCGTCCAGCCCCGGGCGGCCCCGCAGCAAGGCGTGCAGGATGAGCTGGCGGCGTGCGTCCGGCATGGGTTGCTGCGCGGCAAGCCAAGGCTCGATCATGCCGGAAAGCGTGTTGCTGCGAGGGAGCAGCAAGGGGCCGCCGGCACAGGCCAGCAGAGCCTGGTTCAGCGCAGGGGCAAGCTTGAGATTGGGCAGCAGCAGACTGGCGCGAGAGAGATCGCTGGAGAGCGGCGCGGGACGGGCAAAGGCGAGGATGTGCGCTGCACAGGCAGGCAGGAAGCTGCTATCGGGGGCAAGGCTGTTCACGGCAAGCGTCATGCCGCAATGCTGCCACGATTGGCAATAAAAAGGCGCAGGCCGGGGTGGCGCTGCGCCTTGTTCTGTCGCTTGCGAGCCATTGCGGCCCGCAAGGAAATCACTTCTCCAGGTGCTGAAGCTTGTCAGCGACCTTGTTCCACTCATCCGCGTCCGGCAGCGGATCCTTGCGCTCGACGATCGCCGGCCAGACTTTGGCCAGGGTGGCGTTCAGCTCGGTGAAGTGGGCTTGATCTCCCGGCAGGTCGTCCTCGGCGAAGATGGCTTCAGCCGGGCACTCGGCCACGCACAGGGTGCAATCGATGCACTCGTCCGGATCAATCACGAGGAAGTTCGGACCTTCGCGGAAACAATCCACCGGGCACACATCCACGCAATCGGTGTATTTGCACTTGATGCAGTTCTCGGTCACTACGTAGGTCATGTCTGTCTCTCTTCAGTCGTGGGGAATGGTGCGGGCCCGAATATAGCTGATTGTAGCCATGCCGTGCCCCCCGCGCCCGGAATACCTGCATAACAAAACGCCCCGGCATGCGGGGCGCTATGGATCAGAGACTTGAGGGTTCAGTCTTTCTTGTCCTTTTTCTTGCTTTTCTTCTCGGCCTTTGCCGCTGATTGCTCAGCGGCAGGAGCAGACCCTTCAGCCTTGGCTGCCTTCTTGTCTGCCTTGGGTTCCTTCTTCTCGGTCTTGGCCTCTTTCTTGTCTGCCTTGGCTGCCGAGGCAGCCTCGACCACCGTGGCGCCGCTTACAGAGATCTGAGACTTGAGCTTGTCGAAAGAGATGTCACCGATACCCTTGACGCTCTTGATGTCGTCAACGGTTTTGAA
The DNA here is from genome assembly GCF_030730865.1 of Uliginosibacterium sp. 31-16. GTDB lineage: Bacteria > Pseudomonadota > Gammaproteobacteria > Burkholderiales > Rhodocyclaceae > Uliginosibacterium. The sequence goes on from NZ_JAVALZ010000002.1 coordinate 617,999, forward strand.
GTTACCGTTGGCCTTGCGGTAATCAATGATGGCTTTGGCCTTGACCGGGCCGATATTGGGCAGGCTCTCCAGCTCTTCCTGTGTTGCGGTATTGATATTGACCGCAGCAATGGCCATGCCGACCGAGGCCATCAGGGTAATGAGACCTACCAGCAGCTTTTTCAGCATTGCAGACTCCCCTCTTCAGAAATGGAACCGGGGAGCCTGATGTTGTTACAGGCGCCCCATGAGTTTCTTGCAGTATTCGCCGACGCCGGTTGCGACATCGTTGAATGGCGCAGTGTAGCCCGCAGCCCGCAAGCGGGAGATGTCTGCCTGGGTGAAGCTCTGGTATTTGCCCTTGAGTACATCCGGGAAAGCAACGTACTCAATCAGCCCCTCGGCAACCATCTGCGGCAGGGTCAGCACGGGCTGAGCGGCATGTTCGCGGAAGGCGTTGACGACAGCGACCGCGACATCGTTGAAGCTCTGCGCCTTGCCGGTGCCGAGGTTGAAAATGCCGGATTTATCGGGATTTTCAAGGAAGAACAGGTTGGCACGCACCACGTCTTCGACGTAGATGAAGTCGCGCAACTGCCCGCCATCCGGATAACCATCGCAGCCAACGAAGAGCTTTACCTTGCCCTCCTTGCGGAACTGGTGAAAGGCATTGAAGGCAACCGAGGAACCCGCGCCGGCCTTGTGCTCTTCGCGCGGGCCGTACACGTTGAAATAACGGAAGCCGACAACCTGCGCGGTCAGCTCATTCCAGCGGCTGCGCAGCACGCGGTCGAACAGCACCTTGGAGTAACCGTACACATTCAGCGGGCCTTCAAATTCCGGCTCTTCGCGGAATGTGCTGGAGGCGCCGTAGGTGGCTGCTGACGAGGCATACAGCATCGGCACTTTCTGTGCGATGCAGAAGTCCAGCACTTCCACCGTGTAGCGGAAGTTGTTGTCCATCATGTACTGGCCGTTATGCTCCATGGTATTGGAGCAGGCGCCCTGATGCAGGATGGCTTCGACAGCACCGTCGAACGCGCCGGCATTCAGGGCATCGCGGAAGTCGTGCTTGTCCATGTAGTCAGCGATCTGGCAATCGACCAGATTGCGGAACTTGTCGCCCTTGGTCAGGTTGTCGACCGCGATGATGTTGGTGATGCCGCGAGCATTGAGGCCTGCAACCAGATTCGAGCCGATCATGCCGGCTGCGCCGGTGACGATGTAGTAACGAGACATTGTTTTTACTCCGCGAGCATTTCTTCTAGCGTAACCGTAGCGGTTCCCAGCTTGGCGACAACGATACCGGCTGCGTGATTCGACAGGCACATGGCATCGAACATGCTGGTACCACTGGCGAGCATGACAGCCAGCGTGGCAATCACCGTATCGCCCGCGCCTGAAACATCAAACACTTCCTGCGCGCGCGTGCCTTCATGCACGGAAGAACCATCCGTCCGAAACAGGCTCATGCCTTCCTCCGAACGCGTCACCAGCAGGGCTTCGAGCTTCAGTTCGGCGCGCAGGCGCTGAGCCCGCTCAGCCAGATCGGCATCATCACGCCACCTGCCCACGACCTGGCGCAGCTCAGAGCGGTTCGGCGTCAGCAGGCTGGCACCCTGATACTTGCTGTAGTCATCCCCTTTGGGATCGACCAGCACGATCTTGCCGGCAGCACGCGCCAGCTTGATCATTTCCTGAACATGCGCAAGGCCGCCCTTGCCATAGTCGGAAAGCACGATCACGTCGTGCTCAGGCAGCAGGGTCTTGAAGGCTTCGAGCTTGTCGCGCAGCACTTCGTGCGCTGGCGCATTTTCAAAGTCGATCCGCAGCAATTGCTGCTGCCGCCCCAGCACACGCAGCTTGATGGTTGTGGAAAGGGAGGGATCGCGGTGCAGCAGCGTTCTGACACCATCATCCGCCAGCAACCGTTCCAGCGCCTGCGCCGGCTCATCATTTCCCACCACGGACAGCAGGGAACATCGGGCGCCCAGCGCGGCCGCGTTACGGGCGACATTGGCAGCCCCGCCAGGACGCTCTTCCGAGCGCTGTACATGCACGACCGGCACCGGAGCTTCGGGCGAGATGCGATTGACCTCACCGAACCAGTAACGGTCCAGCATGACATCACCAACAACCAGCACGCGCGCACGGCTGGTGTCAGGCATTGCAGGCAGAGGATGACAGATGTTCATTTGCGGCCGATTCCGTAGTACTCCAACCCTGCAGCACGCGGCAGATCGGTGGTGTACATGTTGCGTCCATCAACAATGACCGGGCTCTTCAGTACGGTCTTGATGGCAGCGAAGTCAGGACTGCGGAATTCCTTCCATTCGGTCACGATCACCAGCGCGTCCGCTTCCTCAAGAGCCGCCATTGGGCGATCTGCATACTTCAAACGCGGCTCGTTACCGAAGATGCGGCGAGTTTCGTCCATGGCGACCGGATCGTAAGCAGTGACAGTAGCACCGCGCTTGAACAGCTCGTCAATGATCACGCGACTCGGAGCTTCACGCATGTCATCCGTGTTGGGCTTGAAGGCCAAGCCCCAGATGGCGAAATGCTTGCCTTGAAGATCTGCACCAAAACGAGCAACGATCTTTTCGACCAGAACCTGCTTCTGCGCGTCGTTGGCATCTTCGACAGCCTGCAGGACTTTCAGGGACTGACCTGCATCAGCCGCAGTCTTGATGAGGGCTTTGACATCCTTGGGGAAACAGGACCCCCCGTAACCACAGCCAGCGTAAAGGAAATGCCAGCCAATGCGCGGATCAGAGCCAATTCCCTGACGAACCTGTTCGATGTCAGCACCCATTTTTTCGGCGAGCAGCGCCAGCTCGTTCATGAAGCTGATGCGCGTGGCGAGCATGGCGTTGGCGGCGTATTTGGTGAGTTCAGCCGAGCGCACATCCATGATCACAAGCTTTTCGTGATTGCGCTGGAAAGGCGCATACAGGGCACGCATCAGGTTGATGGCTTGTTCGTCTTCTGCGCCGACAACGATACGGTCCGGACGCATGAAGTCATCCACGGCAGCGCCTTCCTTGAGGAACTCCGGATTGGAGACAACGCTGTAAGGCACTTCCACGCCACGCTTCTGGAGTTCAGAAGCAATCGCCGCGCGAACCTTGTCGGCGGTGCCAACCGGCACGGTGCTCTTGTCGATGACGACTTTATAGTCAGTCATGGTGCGCCCGATATTGCGAGCAGCCGCCAGAACGTATTTGAGGTCGGCCGAGCCATCTTCGTCAGGCGGAGTCCCCACGGCGATGAACTGGATGGTGCCGTGGCGCACAGCTTCTTCCACGTCAGTCGTGAAATGCAGGCGTCCCGCAGCAATATTACGTGCAACAACCTGGTCCAGCCCCGGTTCGTGGATGGGAATTCCACCTTCCTTCAGGATGCGGATTTTCTCGGCATCCAGATCCAGGCACAGCACGTCATTGCCTACTTCGGCCAGACAAGCGCCCGACACCAGCCCTACATAGCCCGTACCAACAACGGTGATTTTCATCGTTCACTTCATCCCAGAAAAAATGAGGGGTAATCAGGCTCAGATAGCCAGATCAAATTCTTCGGTACGTTTGGGCGGATAGGTTTCCCAGCCACCACACGCCGGACAGCGCCAATAAAACTGGCGTGCCTTGAAACCACAGTCCTTGCAGCAGTAGCGCGCCACCCGGCGGGTATGCCCATGAATCAAGCCTTTGACCAGCTCGACATCACCCTTGCGGTCACCATCCACCGTGTGGATGGCCGCTTCCAGCAACTTCTCCAGCCCAAGCATGGTGGGGTTGCGCTTGAGTTCATCGCGCACCAGGGCGTAAGCGGCTTCCGGCCCCTGCTTTTCGATTTCCCACTTGAAAACAATTTCCAGCAGATCAAGCGAAGGAGTCTGTCCCAGATGCGTACGAAGGAACTGAGCCCCTTTCTCCTCCTGCCCCAGACGGCGCTGTACATCCATCAAGCGCTCGGCAACCAGAGACAGATAAGTCGGATCCTGCACACCGATCTCCTGCCAGGCCGCGACAGCAGCGACATCATTACCTTGCCCGGCGAGCACATCACCGAGCAACAGGCTGGCTCGAACACATTTGCGATTGGTTTCCAGGGCCTGGGCAAGCTGGCGATGCGCCTCGTCAAAATCAGAGTGCGCCAGAGCGGTGGCCGCGAGTTCACAATAAAAGTGCGCGATGTCAATTTCCCAGCGATGACTCCCGCGACGCGGCATGTCACGCGCAATTTCAATGGCACGCAACCAGTTTTTCTCCTGCTGATAAATTTCCAGCAGTGCATCATTGGCCACTTCACTCTTGGGAGTGCCGCGAAGCCCCAGATAGACAGACTCGGCACGATCCAGCAGACCAGCCTTGAGGTAATCCTGCCCCAACTCTTCGAGGGCCTGGAACCGCTGCTCTTCACTCAGATCTTCACGATCAACCAGACTCTGGTGAATCCGGATAGCCCGATCCAGTTCGCCACGTCGGCGAAAGAGGCTACCCAGAGCAAAATGCAATTCCACAGTCTGGGGATCAATCTTGACGGCTTCCAGAAAGGCATCGATCGCCTTGTCCGGCTGTTCGTTCAGCAGAAAATTCAAGCCAGACAGATATGATCGCGGCAGACTTCGCGATTCGCGCACCAGATGCTTGATGTCGATGCGGGCGGCGAGCCAGCCCAAGCCAAAAAAGAGCGGCCAACTCAACAACCACCAGAGTTCAAAGTCCATGGATGATCAAACAGAATCCTGAGAGTCGCCGGAGCGCCCACGCAGGCGGGTTGAAGGAGAAACTACGGGAGCAAGTTTGCGCAAGCGCGAAACTTCGCGCCGCAACATGAATGCAGTTCCTGCAATAGCAGTTACACCAAGCAAAACTCCTGCAACGAACATCAGCAGCATTACCACCACGAGCGGCACTTGCCAGTCAGTGTCAAAAAATGCGTGAACTGTCACCAGACCATCATTCTTGATGGCAAAACCGAACAGGACACAGAACGCGAATATTAGGAACGCTGCACGCAGCAGCCGGATCAGGATTTGCATGGTGCGTGATTATCCTTCAGGCTGAGACAAAAAAGAAGGCGGCCCGAAGGCCGCCCTCTTCATTCAGCGGGTAATACAACCGCAGATCACTCGACGTGATCCACGCGCTCACGCAACTCCTTGCCTGCCTTGAAATGCGGGACATACTTTTCAGGCACCATCACCTTGTCGCCAGACTTGGGATTGCGTCCCACGCGCGGCGGCCGGTAATTGAGCCCAAAACTGCCGAACCCACGGATTTCGATGCGCTGACCGCGCGCAAGGCACGCGGCCATCTCATCGAGAATCATCTTTACCGCAAAATCAGCGTCCTTCGCACCAAGCTGCGGAAAGCGCGCGGTCAAGCGCTCAATCAGTTCAGACTTGGTCATGCTATCAGGCACGGCAATGCTTATTGCTGCTGAGCGTTATTGAGCTTGGCCTTCAGCAGTGCGCCCAGATTGGTCGTACCACTGGCAGCGGAGTTGTCGGAAGACAACTTGCTCATGACCTCGTTCTGCTCGGCCTGGTCCTTGGCTTTGATCGACAGGTTGATCGAGCGGGTCTTGCGATCCACGTTGATGATCATCGCTTCGACAGTATCGCCAACCTTCAGGACGGTTGAAAGGTCTTCCACGCGATCGCGAGAGAACTCGGACACACGCAGGTAGCCCTCTTGGTCACCGCCCAGATCAACAACAGCACCACGCGCATCAACCGATTTGACGGTGCCGCGAGCCAGACTGTTCTTGTCGTGAGTGGCCACGAAGGAAGTGAAGGGATCCCCATCCAGCTGTTTGACACCCAGAGAGATACGCTCCTTCTCGATGTCGATGGCCAGCACAACGGCTTCCAGCTCATCACCCTTCTTGAAGTTGCGGATTGCCTCTTCGCCAGTCTGGCTCCAGGACAGATCGGACAGGTGCACCAGACCATCAATACCGCCCGGCAGACCAATGAACACGCCAAAGTCGGTAATCGACTTGATCGCGCCCTTCACACGGTCACCCTTCTTGTGGTTCTGGCCGAATTCGTCCCACGGATTTGCCATGCACTGTTTCATGCCCAGCGAAATGCGGCGGCGATCTTCGTCGATTTCCAGAATCATCACTTCAACTTCGTCGCCCAGCTGGACAACCTTGGTCGGGTGAATGTTCTTGTTGGTCCAGTCCATTTCGGACACGTGAACCAGACCTTCGATACCCTGCTCGACTTCAACGAATGAGCCGTAGTCGGTAATGTTGGTAACCTTGCCGAACAAACGGGTGCCTTGCGGATAACGACGGGAAATGCCGACCCACGGATCTTCGCCGAGTTGCTTCATGCCCAGCGAAACGCGATTCTTTTCCTGATCGAATTTCAGCACCTTAGCGGTCACTTCATCGCCAACCGTCAGCACTTCGGACGGATGACGGACACGACGCCAAGCCAGATCGGTGATGTGCAGCAGGCCATCGATACCACCCAGATCCACGAATGCACCGTAGTCTGTGATGTTCTTGACGATACCCTTGACGATCGTGCCTTCCTGCAGATTTTCCAGCAGCTTCTGACGCTCTTCGCCCATGGTCACTTCAAGCACGGCACGGCGCGACACAACAACGTTGTTGCGCTTGCGATCGAGCTTGATGACCTTGAATTCAAATTCCTTGCCTTCGAACGGCGTGGTGTCCTTGACCGGACGCATGTCGACCAGCGAACCCGGCAGGAACGCACGGATACCATTGGTCATGACGGTCAGGCCGCCCTTGACCTTGCCGGTGACAACACCCTTGACCAATTCGCCATCGGTCAAAGCCTTGTCCAGGAAGTTCCAGGCGGCGATGCGCTTGGCTTTGTCGCGCGACAGGCGGGTTTCGCCGTAGCCGTCTTCGAGGGATTCGATTGCCACCAGGACGTAGTCGCCCGGAGTAGCTTCGAGTTCACCGCGATCATTGCGGAACTCGTCGAGGGGGATGTAGCTCTCGGATTTCAGGCCGGCATTAACAACAACGAAGTTGTTGTCGATACGCACGACTTCAGCCGTAATGACTTCGCCAGCACGCATTTCCTGGCGATTAAGGCTTTCTTCAAAGAGAGCGGCAAAGCTTTCGTCAAAGCTTTCAGTTGCAGAAGTGGACATAGGGAAAGGACTCGGTACCGCGCAAGCACGGCATAGGTTAAGGATTGAAATACCCGGAAAATCAGGCCGGAGACAGATGAGACACCATCAAACGGCTACCGGAGACTCAAGCGACTGGCACGACACCACGCTGTACAGCGAGATTCAGCACAAAATGCACTGCGTCATCGATGGAAAGCTTGGTCGTATCGAGCACAATCGCGTCTTCACACGGTCGAAGAGGCGCAATGGCTCGCGAGGCATCGCGGGCATCACGCTCCTGCAAATCGCGTAGAAGATCGTCGATATTAGCAGCCAATCCCTTTTCGATCAACTGCTTATAGCGCCTCTCCGCTCTGGACTCGGCCGTCGCAGTCAGGAAAATCTTGAGGAAGGAGGCCGGAAAAACCACTGATCCCATATCCCGCCCGTCAGCAACTAGGCCAGGGGCCACACAGAATGCTTGCTGTCGCGCCAACAAGGCCACTCGCACAGCTGGCAGCGCGGCTATTTTCGATGCAGCGTTACCAGTTGTTTCGCGCCGCACATCCAGCGACACATCCTCTCCGTCCAGCCAGATGCGGCCATCAACAAACCCTGCATCAAGCTCTCGCCCAAGAACAGCCAGACCTGTTTCGTCAGTCAGATCCAGGCCACGCTTGAGCGCAGCCAGCGCCAGCAGGCGATAGATGGCTCCCGAATCAAGGTAATGCCAACCCAGCCTCTCCGCCACAAGGCCAGCGACGGTGCCTTTACCTGAGGCGGTCGGACCATCGATCGCAATCACGGGGACTGCAGCCACCATCACATTTGCTCCAGAACCTGAATACCCAGCAACCCCAGACCCGTTTTGAGGACACGCGCGGTCAGCTCACACAGCCGCAAGCGACTATCCCGCACAGCACCCTCACTCTTGAGTACCGGACAAGCTTCGTAGAAGCGCATGAACTGGCCTGCCAGTTCGTACAGATAGATACACAAAAAATGTGGCATGGTTTCACGTGCCACCGACTGCAAAGCTTCAGCAAAGCGCGCTAGCATCAATGCTAGCTGACGCTCGGCTTCGTCGTTCAATACGATCTGCGCATTCGCATCAAAGCCTTCTGCACGTCTGAAAACACCGGCAATCCGCGTATAGGCATATTGCAGATAGGGCGCGGTATTGCCTTCGAATGACAGCATGCTGTCCCAGCTAAAGACGTAATCGCTGTTTCGGTTTTTCGACAGATCCGCGTATTTCACCGCACCGATACCGACTACATGTGCTATTTCACGGCGCTGCGCTTCCGGCATTTCGGCATTCTTTTCGCTGACCAGAGCAAAGGCCCGGTGTTCTGCTTCATCCAGCAATTCGGCCAGCTTTACAGTTCCACCCGCGCGGGTTTTGAAGGGTTTGCCATCCTCACCCAGCATCACGCCAAAACCGACGTGCTCCAGCTTCACAACATCCGATGCATAACCTGCCTTGCGAGCCAGCGTAAACATCTGCTGGAAGTGCAAGCCCTGACGTGCATCCACCACGTACAGCGCCCGATCCGCCTTGAGTGTACCAACCCGATAACGCACTGCAGCCAGATCCGAGGTCGAATACAGGTAGCCGCCGTCCTGCTTTTGCACGATGTAGGCCTGCGCTTCACCTTCCTTGTTGCTGAACTCTTCAAGAAAAACAACCTGCGCGCCTTCGCTCTCAACCGCCAGCCCCTTCGCCTGCAGATCAGCAACCACCACCGGGAGATCGTCGTTGTAAGCGCTTTCACCACGCACATCTTTGCGCTCAAGTCCCACGCCCAGCTTTTCGTAGACAGCCTCACAGTGATGCAGCGACACATCAAGGAATTTCTGCCACAGCGCATTAACCTGCGCATCACCGCCCTGCAGCTTGACCACATATTCGCGGGCTCGCATCGCAAAGGCGTCATCAGCATCAAATTTCTGTTTAGCGCGACGGTAAAAATCCTCCAGATCCGACAGCGCGACATCGCCCTCCTGTTCCGACTCGATCAGATAAGCCGTCAGCATGCCAAACTGGGTTCCCCAGTCACCCACATGGTTCTGCGCAATCACCTCATGCCCAAGGAAGCGCAGCACGCGAGCCAGCGCGTCACCAATGATGGTTGAGCGCAAATGACCTACATGCATTTCCTTGGCCAGATTGGGTGAGGAATAATCCACTATCACACGTTGCGAGGCAGGCTGCGGCACACCGATACGGTCATCAACCAAAGCAGCATTCGCCAGACCCGCAAGAAACTCCGGTGCCAAAGTGATATTGATGAAACCCGGGCCAGCAATCTCCAGCTTGTCGGCAATACCTGCCAGATCGAGCTTCGCCACCACCTGCTCGGCCAGCTGACGCGGGTTCATCTTGCGAGCTTTGGCAGCCCCCATCACGCCATTGGCCTGATAGTCACCAAATTCAGGACGCCCGGCAGGCTGGATCACGGCCGGCGCATCGGGACAATCTACTGCGGTCAATGCGGCGCGGACGCGTGCATCCAGAAGTTCAATCAGGGTCTGCTTCATGGGTTTACTTGGTTACCGAGGCAAAAACCTCGAAATATTCAGGAAAAGTTTTGGCGGTACATTTCGGATCATTGATCCGGACAGGCACTCCGCCCAAGGTGGCCAGGGACAAGCACATGGCCATCCGGTGATCATCATAGGTGTCGATGGAGGCGTTTGCCGTGAGGTTTGCGGGCGGCATCACCCGCAGCCAGTCTGCTCCCTCCTCCACCGTCGCGCCGACCTTGCGCAATTCATTGGCCATGGCTGCGATACGGTCGGTTTCCTTCACGCGCCAACTACCGATATTGCTCAAGCGACAAGGACCATCACAGAACAACGCAGCCACGGCCAGCGTCATCGCCGCATCCGGGATGTGGTTGAAATCCATATCAAAAGCACGCAGCTTGCCACTCATCGGTGCTCGCGCTTCGATCCAGTTCTCGCCCATTTCAATCTGTGCACCGATGGCCTCCAGCGCCTGAGCAAAAGCAACATCACCCTGGATGCTGTTGCGCCCCACCCCCTCCACACGAACCGGGCCACCGCCGATAGCGCCGGCAGCCAGAAAGTAGGAGGCCGATGATGCATCACCTTCGACATACACCGTACCCGGAGACACATAGCGCTGCCCCCCCGGGATCACGAAACGCTGCCAGCCCTCGCGTTGCACCTCTACACCAAACAGGGCCATCAGACGCAAGGTGATTTCAATATAGGGCTTGGAAATCAGCTCGCCGATCACTTCTACCGTCGTTTCGACACCAGTGGTCGGCAGAGCCATCAGCAAAGCAGTCAGAAACTGGCTCGAAACATTGCCGCGGATTTTCACCACCCCACCGGCCTTGATCTGGGCCGGACGGATCTGAAGTGGCGGAAATCCTTCATTACCCAAATATTCAATGTTCGCGCCGATCTGGCGCAGACCATCAACCAGATCACCGATCGGCCGCTCGTGCATGCGCGAAACGCCATGCAATTTGTAGGAGCCGCCAGAAAGCGCCAAGGCAGCCGTCAGCGGACGGAAAGCAGTACCGGCATTGCCGAGAAAAAGGCCGGCATCCTTGTTGATAAAACCTCGCGGAGCCCCCGTGACGCAATAGTTCTTGTCGCCAGACTGGGCTACTGAAACGCCCAGCGTATTCAAGGCGTCGAGCATGCGCTCTGTGTCATCTGAGGCGAGCAGATCACGTATGTCGGTGACTCCCTCGGAGAGGGCTGCCAGCAGGAGGGTTCTGTTTGAAATGCTTTTTGAGCCAGGCAAACGCACCACCCCTTGCGCCTGCGACAGGGGTTTAAGATCCAGATATTCCATGAGTCTATTTCAGGTATTTTTCTGCCCAGGCATTGCGCGCAGCAGATGCCTCGGCAAACAAGGATTCAAGTGCCACTCCGTCGCCCTGCATCAGCAAGGCACGCAGATAAGCCAGTTCGGTCAGATAGGCGTCCAGCTCAGCCAGCAAAGCATGCCGGTTTGCCAAACAGATGTCCCGCCACATTTCCGGATGACTGCCAGCAATACGCGTGAAATCGCGAAACCCGGAAGCTGCAAAACTGAACAACTGTTCGGCATTGCCACGCCCCTGGATTTCATGCACCAAACCAAAAGCCAGCAAATGCGGCAAATGACTCACCGCCGCGAAAACCCGATCATGATCCTGCGGGCTCATCTGCCCCACCATAGCGCCGCAAGCGGACCACGCAGCACGTATACGCTCGATGGATTCCGGAGAATTTTCCGGCAAGGGGGTCAGCACTACCCGCTTGCCTTGATACAACTCGGCAAACGCAGCTGATGGACCACTTTTTTCAGCCCCGGCGATCGGATGCGCAGGCACCACATTTTCAAGACGGTGATTCAGATGACTGTAAACCGCCTCGAAAACATCCGCCTTGGTGCTACCACCATCGGTCACCAGCGTTTGAGGCTCCAGATGCGGGGCTGCAGCAGCCATCACGGCATTCATCTGACCAACAGGCATGGCCAGCAACAGTAGATCAGCCCCCTTGAGAGCCACACTCCAATCCGTTGCAACCTCGTCGATCAGCCCCAATTGGCGGGCCTCTTCGAGAGTTTCCCTCCGACGACCAATCCCAACAAGGGTTTCCACGAGACCGGCTTGGCGAAGCGCTAGCGCAAAGGATCCACCGATAAGGCCGACTCCACAGATGACAACACGCTTGAACATCTCAGCCTTTCAGCGCAACAGCCAGTGCAGCAAGGAAGCGGTCGTTCTCGGCAGGCAGGCCGATCGTCACTCGCAGCCACTCCGGCATACCGTAGCTGCTGATCGGACGAACGATCACCCCCTGCTGCAGTAGACGTCTGTTCACCCCTGCACCATCACCAACACGGAACGTCAGAAAATTACCCACGGAGGGAATGTGCTGCAGATTCATGGCTTCAAGACCCTTGATCAGCTGAGCCATTCCAGCACAATTGTTCTCATAACTGCGCTTCAGAAAGTCATCATCCGACAGCGCACCTTGAGCTGCGGCCAGCGCCAGACTATTGACATTGAATGGCTGACGCACACGGTTCATCAGATCCGCCACAGCAGGATTGGCAACCCCATACCCCACGCGCAGCCCAGCCAGACCGTAAATCTTGGAAAAAGTCCGCGTAATCAGAAGATTCGGGAAACGCGCCAGCCAACGCACGCTGTCGTAACGCAGCCCAGGAGGCAAGTATTCGTTGTAAGCCTCGTCGAGCAACACCAGCACATCTGCCGGCACACGCTCGAGAAAGTCCTCTATCACCGCGCCCGGCAGAAAGCTACCTGTAGGATTATTCGGATTGGCAATGAAAACGACACGGGTCTCTGGGGTAATCGCATCAGCCATCGCCGCCAGATCATGGCCAAAGAAGCGCGCAGGCACCTCGATTGCACGTGCCCCCACCCCTTGGATCGCCAACGGATAAACCGCAAAAGCGTGCTGGGAATAAACCGCATCAGCGCGAGCCGACAAAAAAGTGCGTGCGACAAGCTCCAGGATATCGTTCGAGCCATTACCAAGCACGAAGCAATCCATGCTCACGCCAAGTTTCTTCGCCAGCGCCTGCTTCAGTGCAAAGCCATTCCCATCGGGATAAAGCGCCAGCCCATCAAGTGGTGCCTGCATGGCTGCACGCGCTTTTGGACTCATGCCCAGCGGGTTTTCGTTGGATGCGAGCTTGACGATTTTTGCTTCATCAAGATCCATCTCACGCGCCAGTTCTTCGATCGGCTTGCCTGGAATATAGGGAGAAATAGCACGGATATACGCCGGCGCACGTTGCTCGACACTCATCATTCAACTCCGAGAAGGTGGAAGCCCTGCGGTGCTTCTCGCTCAAATCGCGGCAACGGGGTAAGAGCCCAGAACTTTGACGAAAGCGGCCCGATCCACCAGCGTCCGGAGCGCAGCGGCAACCGAAGGGTCTTCCCGGTGCCCCTCCACATCGACGTAAAAGACGTACTCCCACAGACCAGTCCGCGAAGGGCGGGACTCCAGCTTGCTCATGCTCACGCCTTGATCCGCGAACGGCTGCAGCAGCGCATGTACGGCACCTGGACGATTCGGCGCAGAGCAGATCAGCGAAGTCTTGTCACGCCCTGAAGGTCCTGCATCGTGCTGACCGATGACCAGAAAACGCGTGGTGTTGTTCGGGTCATCCTCGATATTGGCAAATAAAACAGGCAAATCGTACAGCTGTGCAGCTCTTTCCCCCGCAATCGCTGCTGCCTCGACATCATCGGCAGCCAGACGTGCCGCCTCGGCATTGCTTGAAACAGGCCTGCGCTCAATATCATGTGCATGATGCGCAAGCCAGTCATTGCATTGAGCCAGTGATTGGGAATGCGAGTAAATCCGTTTGACCCCTGACAAGCTCTTGGCACGGCTCATAAGGTTGTGTCGAATGCGCAGACTGACCTCACCACAAACAGACACATTCCCTGAGAGCAACAGATCAAGGGACCGGCTGATTGCACCTTCCGTCGAATTCTCGACAGGAACCACGCCGTACTCGACAGCCCCTGCTTCCACAGCATGAAACACGTCATCAATGGTTTGTTGAGGCATGAGCGCTGGCGAACCACCGAAATGCTTACTGGCTGCAGCTTCAGAAAACGTACCACAGGGCCCCAGATGAGCAACCTTGAGCGGCTGCTCCAGCCCAAGACACCATGACATGATTTCACGAAAAATACGCTGCACCGCCTCGTTCGACAGTGGCCCGGGATTTCTTTCTGCAATGCTGCGCAGCACCTGAGCCTCACGCTCAGGACGATAAAGTGGCCCTTGCTTCACTTCACCAACACGTTTTGCACACTGCGCACGAGCCGCCAAGCGCTCAAGAATCTCAGCATCCAGCCGGTCAATCTCGGTGCGGAGTTTCAGTAACTCATCACTCATTCCACGCCATCCTCACCCGCAGCTTCCTCGCCAGCCTCAGCAACGTCACTGTCGCCCTCTGCACTCTCGTCATCGCTATCAGCAATCTTGACGATGGAAGAGAGTCTTGAGCCAGCATCCAGATTGATCAGGGTAACACCTTGAGTGGAGCGACCAAGTTCCCGAATATCTTTCACAGGAGTACGAATCAACACGCCATTATCGGAAATCAGCATAACTTGATCAGTCGGATCGACCAGCACCGCGCCAACGAGTTTGCCATTCCGCTCCGAAGCTTGAATAGCAATCATGCCCTTGGTACCACGGCCATGCAGCGTATATTCACCAATCGCAGTCCGCTTGCCATAGCCATTTTCAGTTGCCGTCAAAACGCTCTGGGTTTCACCTTGAGCAACCAGCATGGACAATACGCACTGTCCATCCTCCAGCATCATGCCGCGCACACCACGAGCGGTGCGTCCCATCGGCCTGACATCGCTTTCATTGAATCGGACAGCCTTGCCTGCATCCGAGAAAAGCATGACATTGCAATCCCCGTCTGTAACAGCCACGCCGATCAGGAAATCTTCATCATCCAGACCAACTGCAATTATTCCTGCCTTGCGCGGATTGGAAAAATCAGTGAGCGGGGTTTTTTTCACTGTGCCTTGAGCAGTCGCCATAAAGATGAAATGACCTTCATCAAACTCCTTGACGGGCAATACAGCAGTGATCTTCTCTCCCTCAACCAACGGGAAAAGGTTAACAATCGGCTTGCCGCGCGAAGTCCGATTACCCTCAGGAACCTCATAAACCTTTAACCAATACAGTCGGCCACGATTCGAGAAACACAATATGAAATCGTGGGTGTTGGCAACGAAGAGTTGATCGAGGAAATCATCTTCCTTCATCGCCGCAGCCTGCTTGCCGCGACCGCCGCGCTTCTGGGCTCGATAATCCGTGAGTGGCTGACGTTTGAAGTAGCCGGTATGGGAAAGCGTCACCACCATATCTTCCGGCGCAATCAGATCCTCAATATTGATATCTGCAGTATTCAATACGATTTCAGACTTTCGGGGATCACCGAACTGCTCACGAACGGCACGCAGCTCTGTTTCAATGATTGCAGTAATGCGTGCGGGCTTGGCAAGGATGTCGAGCAGATCTGCTATTTCAGCCATTACATCGCGATATTCACCGACAATTTTGTCTTGCTCCATATTGGTCAGGCGCTGCAACTGCATTTCGAGAATGCGCTGAGCCTGGACCTCGGAAAGACGATAGCCCTGGGCCGAAAAACCAAAATCGGCAGCCAGACCTTCAGGGCGATAGTCATCAGACATCGCCCGGGCCAACATCTCCTCAACAAGCTGAGAGCGCCAGACTCGCTCTATCAACTCCCGTTTGGCATCTGCCGGAGTTGGTGCAGCTTTGATCAACGCGATTATTTCATCGACATTGGAGAGAGCCACAGCCAGTCCTTCAAGGATGTGACCACGCTCACGAGCCTTGCGCAATTCAAATACCGTACGGCGCGTCACCACTTCACGACGATGTGAAAGGAAGCACTCCAGCATCTGCTTGAGATTCAGCAGGCGCGGCTTCCCATCGACCAGCGCCACCATGTTCATGCCGAAAGTGTCTTGCAACTGGGTTTGCTTGAACAGATTGTTCAGTACAACCTCAGCGACTTCACCACGCTTCAGCTCAATGACCACGCGCATGCCGGATTTGTCCGACTCGTCACGCAGATCTGAAATCCCCTCGATCTTTTTATCGCCAACGAGCTCGGCGATTTTTTCAAGCAACGTCTTCTTGTTAACCTGGTATGGGATTTCGTCAACAATAATCGCCTGACGATTGCCACGCTCCATGTCTTCAAAATGGGTCCGCGCACGCATCACAACGCGACCACGCCCCGTGCGGTAACCTTCGTGGACACCATGCAAGCCATAGATCAGACCCGCAGTAGGAAAATCCGGTGCGGGAACGATCTTGATCAATTCTTCGATATCCGTATCAGGATTCGACAGCAGGGTCAGACACGCCTCAATCACCTCGGAGAGATTATGAGGCGCAATGTTGGTCGCCATCCCCACCGCAATACCGGCCGAACCATTGATCAACAGATTGGGAATGCGGGTCGGCAGGACAGTTGGTTCCAACTCCTTACCGTCGTAATTGGGCTGATAATCAACAGTTTCTTTGTCGATATCTGCAAGCAAGTCCGCAGATATCTTCTCCAAACGACATTCGGTATAACGCATCGCTGCTGCCGCATCGCCGTCAATGGAACCGAAGTTGCCCTGCCCGTCGACCAAGGTGTAGCGCAACGAGAAATCCTGCGCCATTCGCACCAGCGTATCGTAAATTGCCGAATCTCCGTGAGGGTGAAACTTACCCATCACGTCGCCGACCACCCGAGCACATTTCACATATGGGCGATTCCAGACATTATTCGCTTCATGCATCGCATAGAGTACCCGACGATGCACCGGCTTCAAGCCATCACGCACATCCGGCAGCGCCCGCCCTACGATTACGCTCATTGCGTAATCAAGGTAAGAGTGACGCATTTCTTCCTCTAAACTGATAGGCAGCGTTTCCTTGGCAAACGAATTCATAGGCGCTTTTGAAGGGTCCGGTTAAGTGCGCTAAAAGTTCAGAATTGTAACACGCTCTCGCCCCCCTTCTCAGATCAGCGCAGCCCTAAGCCACCATCCAAACATACCCTCCCATACAAGCGGGCCTGACCATAGAAGTCTGCGAGGCCAGATTTGGACGGCCTGCCGCCAAACGAAACCAACGAACAAGGCGAATACGGGACAATCGCTCACCCCCCTACCATACGGTGCGGACAAGCGACCCACAGAGCAGTCCACCTTCCAAGCTGGCACTAGCTCATGCACAGCTTTCGCGCCGGAAGCACGACAGGGCGTAGCCCACGTGGCATAAGCGCTCTGCACCGAGGCGCACCTGAAAGAACGCCTGATTGACACCCCGATCATTTGCACTCACCAACACGCGGCATACCCCCCAAAAAAAGACGGCCACAATTCGACGAACGCTCACTCACGCAGCAACCCAAACACCAAATTGGTCGTCTTGTTCAGAAAATGCAGCCTCAGCTGAAACAGGTTTGCTCGCTGCTAGCAGAGAATCAGCCTCACCAGTGTGGGTTTACGGCAATCCCCGCACTCGCGCTAGAAATTTGTTGCACAAGAGCAACAAAGAATTGCTGCGCATTTCACGCCTGTGGCAGAATGCTTCGAAGTGCTAAGGATCATGGCTTCAAGGTAAGCGCTGCCAAGAAAATTTGTTTGGTATAGCGTCAAGACATTGAAATTAGCCAAATTCTTTCTAGCCTATAATGGTAATCGGGGGCATCGGGAAACCGATCTGTCCATTGTTGTTCGCAATCAGCCTTGCAACGAGGAGAATATGAAAAAATCACATCTGTTCATTCTGGCAGCCATCGCAAGTTTTGCCGCCAGCGCTCAAGCACAAATCGTCGTCAAATCCGCCCCCATTCAACCCTATGTCATAGGATCTGGGAACATCGTGGAAAAAGACGGGCTGGGCAATTGTCTGCGCAGCAACAACTACTCCACAGATCTGATCAAAAGCGTGATGACCGAAGCTGGCAAGCCAGTCGGCGTTGAATGCGGTGAAATCAAAGCTGACGCTCCAGTTGCTGCAGCCCCTGTAGCAACCCCTCCCGCCGCTGTCGCGGAAAAGCCCGCAGCAGCGCCTGTTGCAGCACCAACGCCAGCTGCTCAGAAAGTTAGCTTGCCGAGCGATGCGCTCTTCGCCTACGACAAAGCCGACCTGAGCGACCTTGGCAAAGACAACTTGACCACTTTCGCTGACAGCGCCAAGAAACTGAAGGCTCTGGAAGTGATCATCGCCGTTGGTCATGCTGACCGCATCGGTTCGCCTGCCTACAATCAGAAACTGTCGGAGAAGCGCGCAGCTGCCGTCAAAGACTTCCTGGTTAGCCAAGGGATTGCAGCCAACAAGGTCTACACCGAAGGCAAGGGTGAAGCTCAGCCCATCACAGGAAAAACCTGCGAAAAGCTGGGAGCAGACAGCGGCAAGAACAAGAAGCTGGTTGACTGCTTGGCTCCTGACCGTCGCGTAGAACTGGAAGCTGTCGGCACCAAGTAAGCGATCAGTTCAGACTCAGAAAAAGGCCCGGCATTTGCTGGGCTTTTTTTCGTCCACCAACTCTGCGAGAATCTATCCCTTGAATGAGCAAGGATCTCCATGCACAGCATTAACGCCGACGAAAACGAACTGGCCAAGTTCAGCGAATTAGCTCACCGCTGGTGGGATCCCGAATCGGAATTCAAGCCGTTACACGACATCAATCCCCTCCGTTTGGAGTGGATTGATTCGCACACATCACTTGCCGGGAAGACCGTGCTGGATATTGGCTGCGGGGGCGGCATATTAACCGAAAGCATGGCTCAAAAAGGGGCAAGTGTCACAGGAATTGATCTGTCGGAAAAAGCTCTTTCCGTTGCTCGCTTACATCTCTTTGAAAGCAATCTGTTGGTAGATTACCGGCAGATATCTGCTGAAGAGTTTTCTGCACAGCAACCTGCTTCATTTGACGTTGTTACTTGCATGGAAATGCTTGAGCACGTCCCGGACCCTGGTAGCGTAATACAAGCCTGCTCCAGATTGCTCAAACCAGGGGGGCACGTTTTCTTGTCAACGCTCAATCGCAACCTTAAAGCTTATATGCTTGCGATCATAGGTGCTGAGTACATTCTCAATATGCTGCCGCGTGGCACTCACGAATATTCAAAATTCCTAAGGCCTTCTGAGATCTCTCGCTATTTGCGCAATGCAGGCCTTGATCTTCATGAATTTTCGGGCATGAGCTACAACCCACTAAGCAAAGCCTATTACATCAATCAGAAAACGGATGTTAATTATTTAATTTTCGCAAAAAAACAAGAATAAGGCCATTAAAAAAGGCTGATTTTACATCAGCCTTTTCGCTAGGTTTAGTCAAATTTCCGTAAAATTATTCATCATCTTGTGGCTTGAAAGCAGACATCAATTGCAATTGAATATTTGGAGGGGTCGCTTCGTACTCAGACAACTCAAGCGTGTAACTCCCCTGACCACCAGTAATCGACTTGAGGCGATTTTGAAAATCACTCAATTCAGACAAAGGTGCCCGCGCATTGATAGAAACCATTCCTGTACGAGCATTTCCAGTATTGGTTACTTGCCCGCGCCGAGAAGATATTTCACCAGAAACGTCTCCATAAGCATAATCGGGTACAGTTAGCTCCAGATCAACCAACGGTTCTAACACCACGGGTCTGGCATTCCTCACCGCATCAAGAAAAGCCTTTCGGCCCGCGGTTACAAAAGCGATTTCTTTCCCGTCAACGGGGTGAGTCTTCCCGTCATACACGGTAACTTCAATATCCTGTACGGGGAAACCAGCAATAGCCCCCGAACCCAGCGCTTCACGAACGCCTTTTTCCACGGCGGGAATAAAAACACCAGGAATCGCACCGCCCTTAACTTCATCTTTGAAGCGGAAGCCTTCGCCTCGAGGGAGTGGCGACACACGTAAGAATACTTCGCCAAACTGCCCTGCCCCACCACTTTGCTTTTTGTGCCGATGATGTCCTTCGGCGCCATGAGTAATGGTTTCTCGATATGGAATGGTTGGCGAGTGGCTATCCACATCCAACTTGTACAGCGAGCTCATCCGCTCTAACACCCTGCCAAGATGCAACTCGCCTTGTCCACGAATAACCACTTCATGTGTCGTCGGATCGCTCTCCACTTGTAACCCGGGATCCTCGACGGCCAAGCGATGCAAAATTTCTGCCAGCTTCTGCTCTTCCCCGCGCCGCTTGACTCGAACAGCCAAGCCATAAACTGCATGTGGAATAGGTAAAGGTCGAAAATGGATGGATGCATCTTCAGGCACATCATGCAGCACGGCATCAAATGCAACATCCTCAATTTTTGTAATCGCGCATATCTCACCGGGACCCGCGCTAATGATTGGCGTCAGCTGCTTGCCTTGAATGCTATACAAATGTGCTACTCGAAACGGTTTGCGCGCATCCCCAAGAAAAAGCATGCTGTCTGGTGTTATGGTTCCCTGCAATACTCGCAGTGTCGCGATTTTCCCCAGATAGGCATCAACCTCAACCTTGAAAACATGGGCGATCACATGATCATCTGGACAATGTGTGGCATTAAATGCTTCAACTGAAGCACTTTTCCCGTTCATCCATTTTTCAAACAAAGGAGGATTCCCCTCTAGTGGACTGGGCGCAAGCCGTACGATGAAGTCCAGCAACTCGCGCCCCCCTACATCAGCACGAGCCGAGGTGAACAAAACAGGTACAAGATGCCCTTCACGCAAAGCTTTCTCAAAAGCATCATGCAAAACGTCCGGGGCCAGCTCTTCTCCGTTCAGATAGCGCTCCATTAAGGCTTCATCAACCTCGACAATCTGTTCAACAATGGCACGATGTGCATCTTCGATGCGGCCAAAATCGGTCGAATCAGCAGACCGGTTAAAGAAACAGTCCACCACACGTTTTCCACCATCCGCAGGCAAATTGACAGGCAAGCATTCACGTCCGAACGTTGCCTGTAAATCCTCAAGAACCTGAGATAAATTCAAACGCTCAACATCTATACGGTTCACGACGATAAAACGACAGAGTTTTCTGGTTTGCGCCCATAGCATAGCTCTTGAAGCACTTATTTCGATGCCATTCTGTGGATTGATAACGATAGCTATTGTTTCTGCCGCATCAAGCGCGGCGATCGCTTGACCAGCGAAATCGGGAAATCCTGGTGTATCAAGAAGCTGGACACGCACCTCCCCTTGATCAATAAATGCGGTGGCGAGCTTGGCGGTATGTTGATGCTCTTTTTCAAGAGGATCGTAATCACAGACCGTCGTCCCCTTTTCGACGCTACCAGCCTGTGTAATGGCGCCTCCAAGGGCCAACAGATTCTCAATCAGAGTTGTTTTACCGGATCCAGCATGACCCAGCAAAGCCAGAGTACGAATATTCTGTGCGGCAGGCATCTTCGTGTCTCCTCTTGTTGATGTAGCATGAAGCGACACTACACCCGCTACATGCCCGTTTCAATCAGCATCGACAGCAAGCGGAAACTTTGCCCTTCTGGGCCTCAGCACGAGATTCGAATATCGGAGCATGCATCGAGAGCGGGGTTAGTGACAATTCTTCGAGGCGTGGAATGAGTTTGGCTTCAGCGCCTGCATCTGTCTCATTAAGCCTCATTTGAAACACGCTCACAAACGCCCTCTCATTCAGGCGTTACTTGCCAACGTTTAACCCTTGCCAGGGAGGAGTCAATACAGCCATACCTGTGTAACCAAGACCCAACCGGTAAAGATATCGAGACAGAGACCAATGCCTTGATCAGAAATACCCACAAGCATCACCAAAAACTCTATCAGTCACTGACTTGAGATCATGGCAAGACATTGATGAAATCGCTGAGCAGGGGTTTGGTCTAGTGTCTCCTTGGTCGTTCATTAGATCGTTTTTCCACCATATAGAACTTGCTCTGCGAGTGGTCAGAGAGATCGATGCCCTAGTGCATTGGTATCTTCGTTTGTTTCACGTTGTCCTAGGCTCGATGAATCGCATAAATAAATCTTGATATTGATGGCTAAGTTGAAGTGCTTGTGGTCTGTCATCTCTTTGCACAGATTGAATCAGTGATATTGAAAAGTAACCTTGCAAAAATATTTTTGTTGGCGGTCCGAAATCCAACAACATAAAGCTTCAAGAATAATGCTCGAAAAAAAAGCCAGCTAAACTGGCTTTCTCCATAAATAAAAACAATGTTTTAAAGAGACCCTTGCACAACAAGCACACAAGTCTGCATCAAAAAACTCGGAAACAAACCTAATAGTGCTATTGCCAGCACATTGACAGAAAGCAGGCAACGCACCCCAAAGCATGCTTCTATTCCTGAAAAATCAGCGGCAGGCTCGTCAAAAAACATGATTTTCACAACCCGCAGATAGTAGAACGCCCCCACCAGTGACATCACCACGGCCAGGACTGCCAATGCAGCGTAACCCGCGGACCAGAGCGCCTGCAGAACAAAGAATTTCGCAAAAAATCCGACAAAAAATGGCAAACCGGCCATTGAAAACATGACTACGGCCATCAGGCCTGCCCACCAACTACTGCGCTTGTTCAGTCCCTTGAAGTCATCCAGACTTTCGGCTTCAAATCCTGCTCGTGACATCAATAAAATTATTCCGAAGCCTGCCAACGTAGTAAGCACATACGTAAGCACATAGAAAAGCGAAGAGGCGTAAGCATTTGTTGAACCATGCGACGTCGTAGAGGCAAACCCCAGCAGCAGAAAGCCCATGTGTGAAATACCTGAGTACGCCAACATACGCTTCAGATTGGACTGGGCTATTGCAGTCAGATTTCCAAGAACGATTGAAGCTACGCCGGTAAAAAGAAGCATCAATTTCCAGTGTTCGACAAGATCCCACAACCCCAGCGCCAATAAACGGCAAACCATTGCAAAGGCTGCAAGCTTGGAAGCAGAGGCAATCAGTGCAGTCACTGCCGTCGGCGCGCCTTCATATACATCTGGAATCCACATATGAAAGGGCACCACACCAAGCTTGAAAGCGACCCCCGCAACTACGAATACCAGACCAAAAAGCAGAACAGTCCGATTGGCAGACTGGGGATCAACCAGGGAACGCGCAACATCAACCAACCCCAAGGATTGCGTCGCCCCGTAAACCATTGACATGCCATAAAGAAGCAAGCCAGAAGCCAATGCCCCAAGTACGAAATACTTCATGGCCGCTTCAGTCGAACGGATAGAGTCCCGATTGATGGCTACCAAGGCATACGAAGACAGAGAGAGCAACTCAAGACCGATATATACCGACAATAAACTGCCCGCAGAAATCAATACCATGACCCCGAGGACCGCAAAGAGAATGATCAAATAGTATTCAGCTGACTCCAGTTTGCGGTCTTGCAAATAGCGGCGCCCATATATGAGAACCATCGCGACAGAAGCGCAAACGACTACCTTCAGCAAATCTCCCAGAGGATCCGCCAAGTACATTTGTCCAAAAGTGAAGCTCATCTCGCTACTGCCCAGATACGCCAATCCGATCTGTCCCAGATTACGCAGAAACTCGCTGAAAGGAAGCTGTACATAGAGTTTGCCGATCGTTGCGGAGAAGTCGCGACTGACATGAATAGTCAGAACGGCTGCGAGCAACAAAGCCACATGCGTCATGTAATAGGCTATCTGGCTAGCGCGACGGCGTGCGAAGGAAACAAGCAGCAGAGTCAGCAAGCTGATCGCCACGACAGCAAGCTCCGGAGCTGCTGGATAAAAATTCGGGATCTGGAATTCCATCATGCGCCTATGCAGTTACCAGTTACGCTCAATCTATTGATCACAATTTGCCCGCAGCTACATGCTTGAGCAGATCGTCAACAGAGGCATGCATCACTTCGGTTATCGGAAAGGGGTAGAGCCCCATTATCAATACGCAAATAGCCAGCACACCAAGGAACAAACTCTCGCGGCGATTGATGTCGGTCAGTGCGGCCACATGCGGGTTGATCACAGCTCCAAACATAACGCGCTTGTACATCCAGAGGGTATAAGCAGCACCGAGAATCAATGTGGTCGCGGCTGCAAAGCCCACCCAGAAATTGTATTTGACTGCGCCCAGCACAACCATGAATTCGCCCACGAATCCACTGGTTGCCGGCAGTCCTGCGTTGGCCATGGAAAACAACATGAAAACCGCCGCGAACTTTGGCATGACGTTTACTACGCCGCCATAATCGGAAATCTCCCGGCTATGCATACGGTCATACAGCACCCCGATACACAGGAACATGGCTGCCGATACAAATCCGTGAGAGATCATCTGCACCAGGGCACCCTCAACCCCCAAGGGGTTGAACATGAAAAAGCCCAAGGTCACGAATCCCATGTGCGCAATTGACGAATAAGCAACCAGCTTCTTCATATCGGTCTGCACAACAGCAACAAAACCGATATAGATCACCGCAATCAAGGATAGGGCAATGATGACTGGAGCCATCGCCTGACTGGCATCTGGTGTTATTGGTAACGAGAAACGCAAAAACCCGTACGCCCCCAATTTCAAGGCGATTGCAGCCAGCACCACAGACCCCCCTGTAGGCGCTTCAACGTGGGCGTCCGGCAGCCAGGTATGCACCGGCCACATTGGCACTTTGACGGAGAACGACGCAAGAAATGCCCAGAAAATCCAGCTCTGCGCTCGCATGTCCAACTTCAAAGCATGCCAGTCAGCCAGGTCAAAACTGCCCTGAGACTGCTGAAACAGATAGATGAAGGCCAGCAGCATCAGCAGGGAGCCTGCCAGCGTGTAAAGGAAAAATTTGATTGCCGCATACACTCGATTCGGCCCGCCCCATATGCCGATGGCCAGATACAGGGGGATCAAGGATGCTTCAAAGAAAACATAGAACAGAACGCCATCCTGAGCCGAAAAAATCCCGTTCATGAGCCCCGACATGATCAGAAACGCAGCAACATACTGCGCCGTTTTTTTCTGAATCACTTCCCAGCATGCAAGCACTACGATCACGGTTATGAAACTGTTGAGGATGATGAATGGCATCGAAATACCATCCACGCCGAGCGAGTAATGCGCATTGAAGTAGCGAATCCAGTTTGTGTGTTCAACGAACTGCATGGTGCTACTGCTTGCATCAAACTGCACATACAAGGGCAATGTGACAAGAAAACCTGCCAGCGAAAAGAACAGACCCATGAAACGTGCCACGTGGGCATTTCGTTCAGAGTGGGCAAACAGCGTCAGCAGACCTCCGAAAATCGGGATCCATATAGAGAAACTGAGGTAAGGCAAGCTGGTCATCTTTGCTTTCCGTGAATTCTTTTACGTCGGAAGGTGCGGCACTTCAAAATGCGGCCATCCCTGCCCGCAGATACGGCCACCAGAGGGCCAGCAGGATCACTACACCGATAATCACCCAAAACGCATACTGATACACCAAGCCACTCTGCAATAAACGTGACATCCGTGAAATCCAAGCGACCAAGCGAGCAGAACCGTTGATCAGAACGCCATCAATGACAGCTTGGTCACCACCTTTCCAGAAGCAACGCCCCAACAGACGCGTCCCGCCAGCAAACACAATTTCATTAAACCGGTCGAAGTAGTACTTGTTGTCCAGCAAGGTGTAGAGAACAGCGAACCGTTTCTGGATGGCAGAAGGAATATCCGGCCGCTTCAGGTAGAAAAACCAAGACAACAGAACGCCCGCCATAGCCATCACGAACGGCAGGCTGAAAAAGCCATGCAGCGCCTTGGCAAACGAGCCGTGAAAATGGCCTCCGATTTCCTTCAGAACGTCATTATGTTCGGATACGAATATCGCTCCCTTGAACCAATCCCCGAACAGCATGGGTTGAATGGTATAGAAACCGATCAGTACGGATGGTATGGCCAAAAGAATCAATGGAACTGTTACAACCCACGAGGACTCGTGCGGTTTCTGCCCGGCAGCAAGACCATGATGCTCATGATCACTGTCATGCTTCGCTTCATGAGAATGATCATCGTGGGCTTTGCCGAAACGCTCTTCACCATGAAACACCATGAAATACATGCGGAAAGAATAGAACGCCGTAACGAACACACCAGCCGCTACGCAGAAATAGGCATAGCCTGAGCCCCAACGATGGGATTCGAGCACCGCATCAATAATCATGTCCTTGGAATAGAAGCCAGAAGTAAAAGGGACACCGATCAATGCAACAGAGCCGAGCAATGATGTAATCCATGTGATTTTCATGTGTTTCCACAGACCACCCATGTTGCGCATATCCTGATCGTGATGCATGCCGATGATTACCGACCCGGCACCAAGAAACAGCAGCGCCTTGAAGAAGGCGTGAGTCATCAGGTGGAAAACAGCAGCAGAGTAAGCCGAAGCACCGAGAGCCACCGTCATGTAACCCAACTGCGACAGCGTGGAATAGGCAACCACACGCTTGATGTCGTTCTGCACGATGCCGAGGAAGCCCATGAACAGGGCCGTCGTCGCGCCGATGATCATTACGAATGACAGTGCTGTTTCAGATAGCTCGAACAGCGGTGACATGCGTGCCACCATGAAAATCCCGGCAGTCACCATGGTCGCCGCATGAATCAACGCGGAAATCGGCGTCGGGCCCTCCATGGAATCGGGCAGCCATACATGCAGAGGTATCTGAGCGGATTTCCCCATTGCTCCGATGAACAGCCCGATGCATATAGCCGTCATAAGCGGCCAGCCAGTCGCAGGAACCACCATCTGGACCAGTTCAGGCGCTTTGGCAAACACCTCCGCGTAATTCAGGCTGCCAGCAAATGCAGCTATCAGACCAATCCCCAGCAGGAATCCGAAATCGCCTACGCGATTAACCAGGAAGGCCTTGAGGTTGGCGTAGATCGCCGTCGGCCGGGTATACCAGAAACCGATCAGCAGATAGGAGACAAGACCCACCGCCTCCCAGCCGAAGAAGAGCTGCAGGAAGTTGTTGCTCATCACCAGCATCAGCATCGCGAAGGTAAACAACGAGATATAGCTGAAGAAGCGCTGGTAGCCGGGGTCTTCAGCCATGTAGCCAATCGTGTAGATATGCACCATGAGTGACACAAAGCTCACCACCAGCATCATCATCACAGTCAGGCTGTCGATGAGGAAGCCAACTTCAAAGCGAATTCCTCCGCTGGTCGCCCAGGTGTAGAGCGCACCATTGAATTCGTGGCCGGCTCGCACATCTTGATAAATGAAAACAGAGGCAATAAAAGCTGTCAGCACTCCAAGGATGGTGACCACATGTGAAGCCGTACGACCAATCAGCTTGCCAAACAGGCCTGCCAGAATGGCTCCTGCCAGCGGAGCCAGAGGAACGAGAAGATAGAGTTTCTGCATGGAAGTCATCAGGCTCTCAACCCTTCAGGCTGTCGAGATCATCGACATGAATGGAACGCAGATTACGAAACAGTACGACCAGGATAGCCAGCCCGATGGCGGACTCGGCCGCAGCCACAGTCAGAATGAAGAAGACAAAGATCTGGCCGGCAGCGTCACCGTAGTAGGTAGAGAACGCTACGAAATTCATGTTAACTGCCAGTAGCATCAGTTCGATGGCCATCAGCAGGACAATCAGGTTCTTGCGGTTCAGGAAAATTCCAACCACGCTGAACGCAAAAAGCACGGCACCAAGGGTCAGCACATGTGAAAGCGGCACCATCATTTTGTGACCTCCGCGGTGGACTCGGCACCACTTTCTTCTTTTTCAGCGGGAATCGAATGAATCACCAGGCGATCCTTGGCCTTTACGGCTATCTGGGCAGCCGGATCCATGTGTTTGATCGACTCCCGACGACGATAGGTAAGCATCACCGCTGAAATCATGGCCACCAGCAAGATCAGCGAGGCCAGCTCAAAAGGATAGGCGTAGTCGGTAAAGATCACCCGGGCAAGGTCTTGAGCATTGCTGTAGCCGGCATCTACGGCTTGCGGAGCAGGTTGATTTTCGAGACGGAAGTAACGGCCATTCAACACCATCGCCATTTCGGCGACCATGATTGCAGCCACGACAAGGCCGACCGGCAGATAGCGCCAGAAGCCTTCACGCATCTTGTCGACATTGATATCCAGCATCATCACTACGAACAAGAAGAGAACCATCACGGCACCGACATAAATCAGCACAATCGCAATGGCAAGAAACTCTGCCTGCATTAGCATCCAGATCATGCCCGAGGTAAAGAAGGCCAGAACCAGATAGAGCACGGCATGCACAGGGTTGCGCGCCGTAATGACCCTGAGTCCGGCGAAAACAAGAATCGCTGAAAACAGGTAAAAACAGATTGTCGGAAACGAAATAGCCATGGATTCCTCGGTTGAACCTTTTGCAATCCTGTCTTAGCGATATTTGGCGTCAGCCGCCCGGTCTTCAGCAATCTGCTTTTCATAGCGATCGCCTACGGCAAGCAGCATTTGCTTGGTGTAGTAGAGATCTCCTCGCCTCTCACCGTGATACTCAAGCTGGCGTGTTTCGACGATGGCATCCACCGGACAGGCCTCTTCACAGAAACCACAAAAAATACATTTGGTCAGATCAATGTCGTAACGCGTTGTCCGCCGCGAGCCATCCTCCCGCTGCGCGGAATCGATGGTGATCGCCATGGCAGGACATACAGCCTCACAAAGTTTGCAGGCGATACACCGCTCCTCACCATTCGGATAGCGACGCAAAGCGTGCAGACCGCGAAAACGCGGGCTTTGCGGCGTTTTCTCTTCTGGATACTGGATCGTTATTTTGCGCGCAAACATATGCCTGCCGGTCAAGGCCAAGCCCTTGAACAGTTCTAGGAGAACAACACTGCCGAAAAAGTCTTTCACAGCACCCATGATTTACTTCCAGATCGACAAGGGTGACAGGATCCAGATGCCAACAACCAGCACCCAGAGCAAGCACAACGGGATGAAGACCTTCCAGCCCAGACGCATGATCTGGTCGTAGCGGAAGCGCGGGAATGTGGCTCGGATCCACAAAAATACAAACAGCAGCACTGCGGCTTTTACCAGCAGCCACCAGATTCCGTCGGGCAAAAAGCCCACCGGTGAGAGCCAGCCGCCAAGGAAAAACACTGCCGTCAACACCGCCACCAGAATCATGTTGGCGTACTCGGCAATAAAAAACATGGAAAAGGCCATGCCGGAATACTCGATCATGTGCCCCGCCACGATTTCAGACTCGCCTTCCACCACGTCAAAAGGCGCTCGATTGGTCTCAGCAACCCCTGATACGAAATAGACAAAGAACATTGGCAGCAGCGGCAGCCAGTTCCAGCTAAGGAACCCCAGGCCCAGGTCAGCAAAACGGCCTGCGCCCTGCCCTGTGACGATTTCGGAAATATTCAACGATCCAGAAACCATCAGCACGCACACCAGAGAAAAACCCATCGCCAGTTCATAGGACACCATCTGCGCAGCAGAGCGCATGGCGCCAAGGAATGCGTACTTGGAATTGGAGGCCCAGCCGGCAATGATCACGCCATACACCCCCAACGAGGTAATGGCCATCAGAAACAAAAGGCCGGCATTAACATTCGCCAGAACCAAGCCGTCCGCAAACGGTACCACTGCCCACGCTGCAAACGCCGGGGCAATTGCCATGACCGGGCCAAGAAAGAACAGTTCCTTGCTGGCTTTGGCGGGCGAAATGATTTCCTTGAACAGAAGCTTGAGGCCATCAGCCACTGGCTGCAGCAAGCCTAATGGCCCAACCCGGTTAGGACCGATACGTACCTGAATCCAGCCTATGACCTTGCGTTCTGCCAAGGTCATGTAAGCCACCGCGCCCATCAACGGAGCAACAATCAGGACAATCTTGAACAATGTCCAAACCACCACCCACAGCGGGCCAAAGAAGCTGGCAAAAGGTTGCAGGAGTTGATCCATCATGCAAGCTCCACGCTGAGTTCGCCAAACATGGCTCCCAGAGCCACTGTCGAGGCATGTGCTGCGGAGACCCGCATGCAGCCTTGAGGTACAGAGGCATCAGCCCTTGAACGAAGCTGGACGCGGCTCTGCGAGGAGATCACTTTTACGTCCTGTCCTGATTCAATCCCGAGCTGCGCCAATGTCGCCGGATTCAAGCGCGCCAGTGGCAGTGCCGCATCACGGGTTTTCTGCAATGATGGCGCGCGCCGCACCAGAGGGTCAGCAAAATAGATTGGGACGTCGGCGATGCGCTGCAAGCCGGCAGCGACTGCATCCTGACTCACCACGGCGCCAATCACCGCGTTGTTCAGACGCGAAGCGATGTCGCCCGCCAGTACTTCGTCGCGAGCAGTCTCGGAAGACTCCTGGTCGAAGTCATCAAGGCCAAACAGATTGCCAAGTACGCGCAACACCTTCCAGGCCGGGCGTGTCTCGCCCAAAGGTTTGACCACGGCACTGAACGACTGGGCACGGCCTTCGGTATTCACGAAACTGCCAGAGGTTTCACTGAACGGAGCAATTGGCAGCATCACATCAGAATATTCAGCAGCCTTGCCCACAAAGCTGCCCATGTAAATCACACTTGTCGCCTGCGCCAGCGCGGCCTGTGCCGCAGCTCCATCAGCACAATCCAGCTCAGGTTCAACCCCCAGCAGAATGTACGCCTTGCGTGGCGAAGCCAGCATCTGGGCAACATTCATGCCGCCACTCAGTGGCAAGGCTTTGCTCAGATAGGTACCAACCGAGCCTGCAGACTCCCCAAGGAAACCAAAACCCGCCCCTGCGATGCGGGCAATTTCAGCTGCCAAAATCTGCAAGGAAGTCGCATTCGGATGTTGAACAGCAAAATTGCCAAGCAACACCGCGCGTTGTTCGCCTGTCAGCAAGGCTGTGGCTACGGCCCGCGCAGCATCACTTGCTACCGCTTTGCCTGCCAGCTCGGCGCATTCTGCAATAACTGTGGCACCAGTCTTCTCGACCAAAGCCGCCAGCACGGCGGCCAGCGACACGGCCATCTGATCCGGAGCAGCGATCACTTCAGCCGCCAATGGAACGAGCCAGTCATCAGCCACTGCATTGACACGAGAAATCTTGCCACCACGGCGCTGTGCCTGACGCAGGCGCTGAGCCAGCAGGGGATGATCCTTGCGCAGGAAACTCCCAACGACCAGTGCGGCATCCAGCGTAGACAAGGCAGCTACAGGCATGCCCAGCCAAGGGGCGCCAGCGCGCTTGCCATCAAGCCTGAAATCAATCTGACGCAAACGGGAGTCGATGTTGTCAGAGCCAATGCCGCGCACCAGTTTCTGTGCGAGGAACATTTCTTCAACCGTGCTGTGCGGTGAAAGAAGGGCCCCGATCTGTTCGGCGCCGTGATCGCTCTTGATGTCGTTCAAAGTACGCACCACGTAATCGAGTGCGGTTTGCCAGTCGACCTTGTGCCAAACCCCGCCATGCTTGATTTGCGGCTCTGTCAGGCGATCCGGAGCCTGCAGCCCCTCATAGGAAAAACGTTCCTTGTCTGAAATCCAGCACTCATTTACGTCTTCATTTTCCAGCGGCAGGACGCGCATTACTTTGTCGTGCTTGACCTGCACCTGCAGGTTTGCTCCCAATGAGTCGTGCGGGCTCACCGATTTGCGGCGCGCCATTTCCCACGACCGCGCACCAAAACGGAACGGTTTGGAAGTCAGCGCCCCGACCGGGCACAGATCAATCGCATTACCGGAGAGTTCTGAATCGACTGAGCGGTCCACAAAGGCCATCACCTCGGAATGTTCACCGCGGTTGGCAATGCCAAGCTCCATCACGCCCGAAATTTCCTGACCAAAACGCACACAACGCGAGCAGTGGATGCAGCGTGTCATGTCGGTATTGATCAACGGGCCGAGGTTCTTGTTGAACACAACACGCTTTTCTTCCTGGTAGCGTGAGCCGGATGCTCCATACCCCACGGCAAGATCCTGCAACTGACATTCGCCACCCTGATCACAGATCGGGCAATCAAGCGGATGGTTGATCAGCAGAAACTCCATCACCGCCTTCTGTGCCTTGACGGCTTTTTCCGAGCCGGTGCTGATTTTCATGTCCGCAGCCACCGGCGTTGCGCACGCAGGCACGGCTTTGGGCATTTTCTCCACGTCAACCAGACACATCCGGCAATTGGCTGCAATGGAAAGTTTCTTGTGATAACAGAAATGGGGAATGTGCTTGCCAATCTTATGTGCAGCCTCCATCACGGTGCTGCCTGCCGCTACTTCCACTTTCTGGCCGTCGATTTCGATCTCTAGCATGCTCAGTCCTGGCGCACGTAAATCCGGCTGCCTTCCCGTTGCAGCGCAACAGGGACAAGGCAACGCTTGTTTTCGATGTGGTAGGCGAATTCGTCACGATAATGCTTGAGGAAACCTCGCACCGGCATGGCCGCCGCATCGCCCAACGCACAGATCGTGCGTCCCATGATGTTTTCTGCAACGTTGTCCAGCAGTGCGAGATCCTCAGCCCTGCCCTCGCCGTGCTCGATGCGGTGCATCATTTTGTACATCCAGCCAGTGCCTTCACGGCAAGGCGTGCATTGACCGCAGGATTCCTCAAAATAGAAGTAGGACAAACGCTCCAGCGCCTTGACCATACAGGTCGTCTCATCCATCACGATCACCGCACCTGAACCCAGCATGGAGCCAGCCTTGGAAATGGCGTCGTAATCCATGGTCAGGTCCATCATGACCTCACCCGGAATCACCGGCGCCGACGAGCCGCCAGGGATCACAGCCTTGATCTTGCGGCCAGCACGCATACCGCCTGCCATTTCGAGCAGTTCAGCAAATGGAGTGCCCAGTCGCACTTCATAGTTACCGGGGCGATTCACATGGCCTGACACCGAGAAAATCTTGGTGCCTCCGTTATTCGGCTTGCCCAAGCCCAGGAAAGCCTCGGCCCCCATGCGCAAGATGAACGGCACGGAAGCAAAGGTCTCCGTGTTGTTGATCGTTGTCGGCTTGCCATACAGGCCGAAACTTGCGGGGAAAGGCGGCTTGTAACGCGGCTGCCCCTTCTTGCCCTCCAGCGACTCCAGCAGGCCGGTTTCCTCACCACAGACGTAAGCACCGTACCCGTGATGTGCAAACAGTTCAAAACTGAAATCCGACCCAAGAATGCTCTTGCCCAAGAGCCCCGCTGCACGAGCTTCTTCAAGGGCCTCTTCGAAGCGTGCATAAACCTCGAAGATTTCGCCGTGGATGTAGTTGTAGCCTGCCGCACACCCCATGGAGTAACCAGCGATGATCATGCCTTCGATCACTGCATGCGGGTTATAGCGAAGGATGTCACGATCCTTGAAGGTACCTGGCTCACCTTCGTCCGAATTACAGACGACATACTTCGGGCCAACATAGGCCTTGGGCATGAAACTCCACTTCAGACCGGTCGGAAATCCTGCACCGCCACGACCACGCAGATTGGAGGCCTTGAGTACCCCAATGATGTCGTCTGGCGAAGTTTTTTCCGCGACGATTTTTTTCAGCGCTTCATACCCACCGCGCTGAACATAGTCAGCAAGTCGCCAACTGCGATCACCATCCAGATCCGCCAGAATCAACCGTGTTTCGCTCATTTGGACAACTCCTCGATGAGCGAATCAATCTGCTGGCGCGTCATCCGACAGCACATTTTGTGATTGTTATGAAGCATGACCGGTGCATCTCCACAGGCACCCATGCATTCACCCTCCTTCAGGGTGAATTTTCCATCAGCCGTCGTTTCATTGAAACCAACGCCGAGTTTTTCCTGCAGATATTCAGCCGCTTCAAGACCACCAGACAAAGCACACGGCAGATTTGTACACACCGTGATTTTGTGAGTACCTACCGGCCCGAGATCGTACATGTTGTAAAAGCTGGCAACTTCATACGCAGCCATGGCCGGCATGCCCAGATAACTCGCCACGAATTCAATTGTCTCGCTGGAAAGCCAGCGCATCTCGGTCTGAGCTATGCGCAACGCTCCCATGATCGCCGATTGTTTCTGGTCGGCTGGGTATTTTGCTATTTCTCGGTCAATCAACTGCAGGGATTCAGAACTCAGCATTTTCAAGGTCCCGGGCGCGTCAGCGATCAATCTCGCCGAACACGATATCCATCGTTCCAATGATCGCTACTACGTCAGCGATCATGTGGCCCTTAGCCATTTCATCCATAGCGGCCAGATGCGCAAAACCAGGCGCCCGGAGCTTCAAACGCCAAGGCTTGTTGGCTCCATCGGAAACGGCATACACACCAAACTCTCCTTTGGGATGCTCAACGCCTGCGTACACCTGTCCTTCAGGAACGTGCATGCCTTCGGTAAAAAGCTTGAAATGGTGGATCAACTCCTCCATGTTGCTCTTCATCTTTTCACGCTTGGGAGGCGCAACCTTGTGATTGTCGGTAATGACCGGCCCGGGGTTCTGACGCAACCAAGCAATACACTGCTTGATGATGCGATTACTCTGGCGCATCTCTTCCACTCGCACCAGATACCGATCGTAACAGTCGCCATTGGTACCTACCGGTATATCAAAATCCAAGCGGTCATACACTTCGTAAGGCTGTTTTTTACGCAAATCCCAGACGATGCCGGAGCCACGCAGCATCGGGCCCGTAAAGCCCAAGGCCTGTGCCCGCTCGGGCGAAACAACACCGATTCCGACCGTGCGCTGTTTCCAGATCCGGTTATCTGTCAACAGGGTTTCGTATTCATCTACATACGTCGGAAAACGATTGGTAAAGTCTTCCAGAAAATCCAGCAACGAACCTTCGCGAGCCGTATTGAGCTTTTTAACGGTCGCCGCATCCTTGTATTTATTGACCTGATATTTCGGCATCTGTTCCGGCAAGTCACGGTAAACACCGCCCGGCCGGTAATAAGCCGCATGCATACGCGCACCGGAAACAGCCTCGTAGGCATCCATCAGATCTTCGCGCTCACGGAAGGTATACAGCACCATGGTCATGGCACCAATATCCAGCGCATGAGTCCCGATATTGAGCAGGTGGTTCAGAATCCGGGTGATCTCGTCGAACATCACCCGGATGTACTGTGCCCGCAGCGGCACATCAACCCCCACAAGCTTCTCAATCGCCATGCAGTACGCATGCTCGTTGCACATCATGGAAACGTAATCGAGACGATCCATGTAGGGCACGGACTGAATCCAGGTGCGCGTTTCGGCAAGCTTTTCGGTCCCACGATGCAGCAAACCGATATGCGGATCGGCTCGTTCGACAATCTCACCGGAAAGTTCAAGGATCAGACGCAACACTCCGTGTGCAGCAGGATGCTGCGGACCGAAGTTGATTGTGTAATTACGGATTTCAGCCACGGCCGCCCCCGTAGGAAGGCTCGCGCACAATGCGCGGCGTATTTTCACGCGGCTCGATGCTCACCGGCTGATAGACCACGCGCCCTTGCTCCTTGTCGTAGGTCATTTCCATGAACCCCGAAACGGGGAAGTCCTTGCGGAACGGATGGCCAACAAAACCATAATCGGTCAGGATGCGCCGCAGATCTGGATGACCTTCAAACATGATTCCGAAAAAATCAAAGGCTTCACGCTCAAACCAAGAGACTGCCGGCCAGATTTCGTTCAACGTATGCAAAACAGGAAAGTGGTCATCCTGCGCATACACACGCAAACGCAAGCGCCAGTTGTTCCGGATCGACAACAGATGTGAAACAGCGGCAAAACGCCCGACATGCACTTCTTGGCCGCCATAGCCTGAGTAGTCAACGCCACACAGATCAATCAGTTGTTCAAAGCCCAATTCGTCGTGATCGCGAAGCTGGCGCGCCACTTCAAGATAGTCCTGCGCCCTCACATCCAGAGTCAGTTCACCGAGCTCCTGTACGAGGGCCTGCATGCGCTCTCCAAGAATTCGCGTCAATGCTTCAGCTAAGCGTTCCAGTCGGGTCATTACGCGGCCACCTCTTCGCGTGCGATGGTGTTGGTCCTGCGAATCTTGTTCTGCAACTGAAGAATGCCGTAGATCAACGCCTCAGCTGTCGGCGGGCAACCCGGAACATACACATCGACCGGTACGATTCGATCGCAACCTCGTACAACCGAATACGAATAATGATAATAGCCACCGCCGTTGGCACAGGATCCCATGGAAATGACCCAGCGCGGCTCGGCCATCTGGTCATACACCTTGCGCAGAGCAGGAGCCATCTTGTTGCATAGCGTACCGGCAACGATCATAAGATCGGATTGACGCGGACTCGGGCGAAACACCACACCGAATCGATCAAGGTCGTAACGGGAACAGCCGGCATGGATCATCTCCACAGCACAGCATGCCAGACCAAAAGTCATCGGCCACAAGGAGCCAGTGCGCGTCCAGTTTATGACGGCATCCAGCGATGTTGTGACGAAGCCTTCGCGGAAAACACCTTCGATGCTCACAGAGCGCCCCTTGCTTACACGGGCGTCCGGACTCAGACACGACGCAGGATCACTCCCAGTCGAGCGCGCCTTTCCTCCAGACGTACACGTATCCGATTACGAGAATTCCGAGAAACACAAACATTTCATAGAACCCGAACAGCCGTACCGACTCGGTACCCGCCAACTCTTTGACGATAGATGCCCAAGGCAGCAAAAATGCCACCTCAAGATCAAACAGGATAAAGAGTATCGCAATCAGATAGTAGCGTACGTCGAAGCGCATGCGCGCTTCCTCGAACGGTTCAAATCCGCATTCGTAGGGAGATATTTTTTGTGGGTCAGGTCTGTTGGGTGCTAGCAGGCGGCCCAGAACCATAGGCAGTACGCCAATGGACAAGCCAATTGCGATGAACATCAGAACAGGAAAGTAGTTATCTAGCATCTCTGCTTCCTACGAAAAAACTGTCCATCGCAAAACGCCCGCTGGGTAGGCGGGCGTTTCAATCAATTTGGTGCCGACGATGAGACTCGAACTCATACGGCTTGCGCCACCACCCCCTCAAGATGGCGTGTCTACCAATTTCACCACGTCGGCACTACTTAAACACTTAGGGATTATATGCAGCGACCTTCAAGATCGCCACGCACATCCACATCTACACTATAGATTTACTTGGGAACATCCTGGGCCGGAGTACTGGAAACCGGCGCCGAAGCTGGAACCACACCAGGAACGACGGGAGCAACCACACCTTCCATCAAGTTACTGGGGCCTTGCACATGCGACTTCGAGGCAAAATAGCTAAGTGCAAGACTGGAAACAAAAAACAAAGCAGCAAGAATCGCCGTTGTGCGACTGAGGAAGTTCGCAGAACCAGACGACCCAAACAGACTACCTGACGCACCACTACCAAAGGCAGCACCCATGTCCGCCCCCTTACCGTGCTGAAGCAGCACGAAGCCGATGACGGAACACCCGATCAGGATGTGCAGCACAAGCAGAAGATTGAACCAGTAGCTACCCATTTTTTTGGACGCAAGGTGCTGTTGAAATGAAGCGCGGATTATAGACAGCGCAGTTCGTCAGGTCAACGAAAACCGCGCCAATCTTAGCCAAAACGACCTGTAATGTAATCTTCGGTCTGCTTCTTCTGTGGCTTGATGAACATCTGGTCGGTAACGCCAAACTCCACCATCTCACCCAGGTACATATAGGCAGTGTAATCCGAGACACGAGCGGCCTGCTGCATGTTATGCGTCACGATGAGAATCGTGACCTTGCTCTTCAGTTCGGTCACCAATTCCTCGATACTGGCCGTCGCGATCGGATCCAGCGCTGAAGTCGGTTCGTCGAACAGGATGATTTCCGGATCTGTCGCCAAGGCACGTGCTATGCAGAGACGCTGCTGCTGCCCACCAGACAAGTTTGCGCCCAAGCTGCTCAGCCGATCCTTGACTTCATCCCACAAGGCTGCGCCGCGCAATGCCTGCTCCACCTTTTCATCCAGTACCGCCCTGCTCCGCTCGCCACGCACACGCAACCCGTAGGCAACATTTTCGTAAATCGACTTCGGAAATGGGTTCGGTTTCTGGAACACCATGCTGATGCGCATGCGAACCTCGATCGGATCTACCTCCTGATCAAGCAAATTGGTGTTGTCTGGATGCAGGCGGATCTCGCCCTCATAGCGGTTGCCTGGATATAGATCGTGCATGCGATTGAATGAACGCAGCAAGGTCGACTTTCCACAACCAGAAGGGCCGATCAGCGCAGTGACCTTGCGCTCATGGATAGGCATGCTCACATTTTTCAGCGCGTGGAATGCTCCGTAATGAAAGTTGAAATCTTTCACTTCAGCCTTGATGCGTTCAGGAGTTGTCTGGATGCTCATTTGAAATTTCTCTGCTAATTCGGTTCAGGGGAGGCAAAAAACCGCCTTACCACTTTATGTTCTTGCGCAGTCGGTAGCGCAGCCAGATCGCGGTGGCATTCATCAGCAAGGTCATGCAAACCAGCACCAGACCTGCGGCGGCGGCATTGGCATGAAACGCTGCATCTGGACGCGAAGTCCAGTTGAACATCTGGATCGGAAGCACCGTGAAGGCGGCGGAAGCCCAGTCAAACAGGCCTGCCGCAGGCTCGCCCGTCATCGGTACGGGCGGCAGATACGCAATGAAAGTTACAGCCCCCACCACGATCAAGGGCGCTGTCTCACCAATCGCACGCGCCATGCCAATAATCACTCCAGTCAGTATCCCAGCACTCGAATACGGCACGATGTGGTCACGCACCGTCTGCCAGGTAGTGGCTCCACAAGCATAAGCACCCTCCCTGATCATCTGGGGTATGGAACGAATGGATTCACGCGTCGCAACGATCACCACCGGAAGGATCAACAGCGCCAAGGTCAGCCCGGCAGTCAGGATGCTGCGTCCCAATCCGAAGGTGTACACAAACATGCCCAAACCGAGAAGGCCATAAACGATGGAAGGCACCCCGGCCAGATTCGATACGTTGATCTCAATGATGTCAGTCATCCAGTTCTTCGGCGCGTACTCTTCGAGATAAACCCCCGCTGCTACCCCCAGAGGAATCGCAACAGCAGCAGTCACCAGCATGACCAGCACGGAACCAACCCAGGCAGCGAGAATCCCCGCCTGACCAGCACGGCGTGAAGGGAAGCTCGTCATGAAGTCAAGGTTCAGGCGCTCAGCCCCTGCCATCCACATGTCGCTGAACAGGGCTACCAGTGTCAGCACCCCCAGCATCAAGCAGGCCAACCCCAAAACACCAAAAGCCCAGTCCCAACGCTTGTGAGTTGCGATCAAGGCGCGAATGGCTTGCAGATCGTTTTCTTGCATTTCAATACACCTCGCGATACTTCTTGCGCATCCAGTGACCAAATATATTCAACAGCAACGTAATCACGAACAGCGTCAGGCCGGCTGCAAAAATAGTCTGGTAACCGATCGAATCATGTGGAAGATCGCCTTGCGAAACCCCCGCAATATAGGAGGCCAGGGTCATGGCAGACTCGGCGGGATTGATGGTGAGGTTCGGCTGCCCGCCAGAGGCTACCGTCACGATCATGGTTTCACCGACTGCACGCGAAATTGCGAGCACGAAAGCCGATGCCACGCCGGAAAATGCAGCAGGAAAGACCACGCGCAAAGCAGTCTGCAGTCGAGTGGAGCCCATGGCATATGCGCCTTCGCGTAGACTCATCGGAACAGCACGCATGGCGTCTTCCGAAAGTGAGCTGACATAAGGAATGATCATCACGCCCATGACCAAGCCTGCGGAAAGAATGTTGAAGCCGGGCAGATCCGGGTAGATCTTCTGCAGGATAGGCGTCACGGTGATCAGGGCAAAATAACCGAATACGATGGTCGGCACGCCCCCCAGAAGCTCCAGTACCGGTTTGACCATTTCGCGAACCCGGAATGAAGCAAATTCGGACAGATAGATGGCAATCACCGTCCCTAACGGCAATGCAACGGCAAGAGCAACGGCAGAGCTTGTCAGCGTGCCAGAGATAAGCACCAGAATGCCGTAATGCGCATCATCAAATAGCGGCGTCCACTGGGTATCGGTCAGGAAGCTAACCAGCGAAACCGACTTGAAAAAGACAAGGGACTCCGACGCCAGGATGTAAACAATTCCCAAGGTGACAACGACCGAGATAAAGGCTGCCAGAAACAGCAGGGTTTCCACACAGGTTTCCTGCAAATTGCGCATTCGGCTACGCTTCAGCCTGTCACTTACCACGCTCATGGCGCTCTCACTCTCTGCTACAGCGGTTTGAATCATTCCAGTCTACCAAGCGAAGGCGTTCAAATCACTAAAAAAGCCCCGGAAAACCTTGCAACAGGTTTTTACCGGGGCCTGATCTCGGGACAGGATTATTCCTTCGGTTCGCGCTTGAGAAGATCAGAAACCTTCACGCCGACCTCATTGTGGCCACCAAAGGCGGTACCGGTACGAACCTTGCCGAAGTTATCCAGTGCATGCTTATAGTCAGCATCGGAGAGCGGCACGTATTTCACTTCCTTGGAGAACTTGCCGGCGTTCTTTACGTAGAACTCAACAAACTCCTTGACCTCCGGGCGCTTGGCAGAATCCGCATTCACATAGATGAAGATCGGACGCGACAAGGGATTGTAGGAACCATCGATCACCGCCTTTTCGGAAGGCAGTACAGCAGGTTTGCCGGCTGCGGGGGAAATGGCCAGAGCCTTCAGCTTGTCCATGTTCTCGGCGTAATAGGCATACCCGAAGTAGCCGATGCCGCCAGTGTCACGCGAGACGCCCTGAACGAGTACATTGTCATCTTCCGAAGCAGTGTAATCGCCACGGGAAGACTTGGCCTTGCCAACGGTGGCTTCAGTGAAGTACTCAAACGTTCCGGAGTCGGTACCCGGGCCGTACAGCTTCAATGCGCCATCAGGGAAATCGGGATTAACCTGCTTCCAGGTCGTGATCTTGCCTTGGGCGGCCGGCTCCCACATCTTCTTCAGATCATCAACCGAGATGCTGTTGAGCGGGTTCTTCTTGCTCACCACAACCGTCAGGGCATCAAATGCCACCGGCAGTTCGATATACCGGACCCCGGCAGCCTTGCAGGCTTCCATTTCCTTGGCCGTGATCGGGCGCGAAGCGTCCGAAATGTCCGTGCGCAACGAGGCATCTGCCACACAGAACTTCTTGAAACCACCGCCGGTGCCGGACATACCCACAGTCACCTTCACGGCACCCTTCTTGAGCTTCTGGAAATCTTCGGCGGCGGCTTCGGAAATCGGGAAAACGGTAGAAGAACCGTCGATCTTGATCACGGATTGGGCGTGAGCGCCCACAGAAACAAAACCTGCTGCCGCCAGTGCGGCCGTCACGACCAGCTTGAAACCATTCATCGCAATCTCCTGATTAGTTGGAACAAGAACCAACGGACTCAGTATATGAATGCTTTGTTACAGCTTTGCTACAAGCAACAAAGTAGTCAGATGGTCGTCTTCACTCGACAGCCCTACTCACTGCCGCAGCGATCTGCCTCGCCAAGCGTTCGACTTTCTCACCATCCGCACCTTCAACCAGCACCCTCAACAAGGGTTCGGTACCCGAAGCCCGCAACAACACCCGGCCTTCATTGCCCAACTCGGCTTCGGCCTCTTTCTGTGCGGCAGCAATGCCCTGATCAGCTTTCCAGTCGAATCCGGCCTTCATCCGCACATTGATCAGCTTTTGCGGGTAGAACACCAAATCGGCACAGGCCTCTGGCAAGGTTTCATTGCGCAGGCAAAGTGCCGCCAGCACCTGTAGCGCCGACACGATGCCATCCCCGGTGGTATGTCGATCCAGGCAGATGATGTGCCCGGAGTTTTCGCCGCCCAGCTTGTAGCTCTTCTCGATAAGCTGCTCCAGCACATAGCGGTCGCCCACTTTGGCACGCACGAAATCGGCGCCCAGTCGCTTGACCGCATGCTCGAACCCCAGATTGCTCATCAAGGTGCCAACCACCCCATCCAGCCGGCCTTCCACCTGCTGGGCACGTGCGATCACGAACAACAGCTTGTCTCCGTCATACAGTTCGCCAGAGCGATCGCACATCAGCAACCGGTCTGCGTCGCCGTCCAGAGCAATGCCAATATCCGCGCCATGCTTCAGCACGGCTTCGCGCAGGCTGGACGGCACGGTAGCCCCTACGCCATCGTTGATGTTCAAACCATTCGGAGCGATGCCAACACTGACAACCTCGGCGCCCAGCTCGTGAAAAACCTTGGGCGCAATCTGATAGGCCGCACCGTTGGCGCAGTCCAGCGCAATTTTCAGGCCACGCAGGTTCAGATCATTCGGGAAGGTGCTCTTGCAGAATTCAATGTAGCGCCCGGCAGCATCTTCGATCCGGCGCGCTCGTCCCAGAGCGGCGGATTCAGCACAGCCCATCGGCTCGTCCAGATGCCGTTCGATATCTTCTTCCACCGCATCCGGCAACTTGGAGCCGCCTGCCGAGAAGAATTTGATCCCGTTATCGTAGTACGGGTTGTGCGAAGCGGAGATCACTACCCCTGCCTGCAGACGCAGCGCACGGGTAAGGTAGGCCACGGCCGGCGTCGGGATCGGCCCAGCCAGGATCACATGCACGCCCGCAGCGGCAAAACCGGCCTCCAGCGCAGCTTCCAGCATGTAACCAGAGATCCGGGTGTCCTTGCCGATCAGCACAGCAGGATGCTCGCCCTCCTTCAGATGCTCACGTGCCACCAGCGTTTTACCCGCCGCATAGCCTAGGCGCATCACGAAATCCGGCGTGATCGGGCTGACACCCACCTGCCCACGCACACCATCCGTACCGAAATATTTACGCGCCACGCTGATCTCCTTTGAGTGGAGGCGGATTGTGCCTGCCGCAAGGACTGCTGACAATCACACACCGGCCGATGGGAGATCGTCGACTGACTTGGCCAAGTCTCAATAGGCGTTCAAGCGGTCATGCTCAATCGCCGCCCACATTGCCAGGGCGTCCCGGGTTGCCGCCACGTCATGCACACGCAGGATCGACGCCCCCCGCTGAGCGGCCAACACCGCTGTCACAATGCTCGCGGGCATACGCTCATTCACTGCTCGCCCGGTCACCGCACCCAGCATGGTTTTGCGGGACACCCCCACCAAAAGCGGGTATCCATGGGCGTTTACAAGTGGCATGCCCCGAAAGAGGCGCAGATTGTGCTCTAGCGACTTCCCAAAACCAAAACCCGGATCCAGCGCCACTCTTGACCGCCTTACCCCTGCAGACTCAAGCGCGGCGCACCTCTCCAGCAGGAAGGCATCCACCTCGGCCACCACATCATCGTAGCTCGGCGCCTGCTGCATGCTGCGTGGCTGCCCCTGCATGTGCATCAGGCAAACCCCGGCATCGGAAGCAGCCACCACGTCGATGGCCCCCGGAGCACGCAAGGCATTGATATCGTTGATGATGGTCGCACCTGCCGCAATCGCGGCACACATCACCTCCGGCTTGACCGTATCCACCGACACCGGAGCCCCGAGTTGAACCAGAGCCTCGACTACCGGTATCACTCGCTCCAGCTCCTGTTCTACCGAGACCGATTCGGAGCCTGGGCGCGAGGACTCCCCACCCACATCCAGAATCCGGGCGCCATTCGACAAAGCAAGCTCTGCCTGACGCAACGAGGCTTCGATGGAGCCGGAAAGCCCGTCACCGGAAAAAGAGTCCGGCGTCACGTTGATGATCGCCATGATCGCCGGCAGATCGAATTTCAACTCGAACTGGCCGCACTGCCAGACAGGGACAAGACTAGTCATGATCGAACCACACAAGTAAAAAATGAAAAGCCCCGCCAAAGCGGGGCTGGAACAACATCAGCAAATGCTCATGCGGCAGGTGCCGGCGCGTTCGGCTCGGCTCCCGGGCCTTCATCGGGTTTAGGCGGAACGATGCTTGAAGACGGTTTGGGAGGCCGCGGAGAACGACCTTCCATGATGTCCTTGATCTGGTCTGCATCAATGGTTTCCCATTCCAGCAGCGCTGCCGTCATGGCTTCGACCTTGTCGCGATTCTCTTCAAGCAGGCGCTCCGCCAGTGCGTACTGCTCGTCGATAATGCGGCGAATCTCGGCATCCACCTGCTGCAACGTGGCTTCAGACACATTTTTGTGAGTAGTCACCGAGCGCCCCAGGAAGACCTCGCCGTCGTTCTCGGCGTACACCATCGGCCCCATCGCCGCGGACATCCCGTAGCGGGTAACCATGTCACGGGCAATGCCTGTTGCGCGTTCGAAGTCATTCGAAGCACCGGTCGACACTTTGCCGACAAACAGGTCTTCGGCCACACGGCCACCGAACAGCATGCTGATCTGTGCCAGCATCTGATC
This sequence comes from Uliginosibacterium sp. 31-16, assembly GCF_030730865.1. Taxonomy (GTDB): domain Bacteria; phylum Pseudomonadota; class Gammaproteobacteria; order Burkholderiales; family Rhodocyclaceae; genus Uliginosibacterium. The sequence goes on from NZ_JAVALZ010000002.1 coordinate 661,897, forward strand.
CTGATACCAGCTGAAACGATCCCGCTCCGGCAGTGACAGGGTTACGCCCAAGGCACGGCCGCGCGGAATCACGCTGACCTTGTGCACCGGATCACACCCAGGCAGCAGCGAGCCAATGATGGCATGGCCAGACTCGTGATAAGCCGTTGCTCTCTTTTCTTCAGGCATGATCACCATGGACTTGCGCTCGGCACCCATGAAAATCTTGTCCTTGGCTCGCTCGAAGTCGTCCATATCGACCAGCCGCTTGTTGCTGCGTGCCGCAAACAGGGCCGCCTCGTTCACCAGATTGGCCAGATCCGCACCCGCCATACCGGGCGTACCACGCGCCAGCACGGTCGGGTCCACATCGGGAGCAACCGGCACCTTGCGCATGTGCACCTTGAGAATCTGTTCGCGACCGCGAATATCGGGCAGCGGTACCGTTACCTGACGGTCGAAGCGGCCAGGGCGCAGCAAGGCGGGGTCCAGCACATCCGGCCGGTTGGTCGCGGCAATCACGATCACCCCGGTCTGCCCTTCAAAACCATCCATCTCAACCAATAACTGGTTCAGGGTCTGCTCACGCTCATCATTTCCGCCCCCCAGACCGGCACCACGCTGACGACCCACCGCGTCGATTTCATCGATAAAGATGATGCAAGGCGCGTGTTTCTTGGCGTTTTCAAACATGTCGCGTACGCGTGCGGCGCCAACACCGACAAACATCTCGACAAAATCCGAACCTGAAATACTGAAGAACGGCACCTTGGCTTCACCAGCAATCGCCTTGGCCAGCAAGGTCTTGCCGGTTCCCGGCGAGCCGACCATCAGCACGCCCTTCGGGATACGGCCGCCAAGCTTCTGGAATTTCGACGGATCTCGCAGGAATTCGACCAGTTCTGCCACCTCTTCCTTGGCTTCATCGCAGCCCGCAACATCCGCAAAGGTGATGGAATTGGCCGATTCGTCCAGCATGCGTGCCTTGCTCTTGCCAAACGAGAACGCTCCGCCTTTGCCGCCGCCCTGCATCTGTCGCATGAAAAAGAAGAACAGCCCCACCAACAAGGCAATCGGCAACATCTGGATCAGCAGACTGACAAGGAAAGACTGTTCTTCCTTCGGCTTGACCGAAATAGCCACACCGTACTTGTTCTGCAGGTCATCAACCATCCACATGTTCGGCGGATAGTTCACCGTCACCTGGCGCCCCTCCTGGGTCTGCGCCAGCGCTATGTAATTCTGGGTATCCAGAACCACCTTGGAAATTCGGCCTGCTTTGGCCTCTTCCATGAATTGGGAGTAATCCAGCGTGTTCTGGGCAGCCTGACGGTTGCCGAACTGACTGAAAACGGAATAAGCCACTACCAGCACCAGCAGCCAGATGGCAATGTTTTTGAAAACGTTGTTGTTCAAGGCAACTCCCGATTCGATCCGGCCGAAAAGACCGGACACATCACATACTGGACCGATTCTATGTCCGAATGGTTCCTGGCAACAATCAATCGGAACCATGGACTCTCTCTATCAGACCTGCCGTTTGTCCAGTCCCAGCAGGTAAACCTCGGCGCTACGATCTCTGGAAGCCTCGGGTTTGCGCGAATGAACCGTATGAAACATCTTCATCATTGCGGCCCGATACTCCATGAACCCGGCTCCCTGAAACAGTTTGATCAGCATATTGCCGCCAGGGCGCAGATGCTGCTGAGCAAAATCCAGAGCCAACTCGGCCAGACACATCATCCGGCCATCGTCACTGACTGCATTGCCTGACATATTGGGGGCCATATCTGAAAGTACAAGGTCTACGACACGCCCGGCAAGCAAACGTTCGAATTCGGCCAGAACCGACTCTTCACGAAAATCCCCTTGCAAGAAGGTCACTTCCGGCAACGGGTCCATCGGCAGGATATCCAGCGCGAACAACTCCCCCCCCGGTTTGATACGCGGGGCCGCGACCTGTGACCAGGAACCGGGCGCTGACCCCATATCCACCACAACCATTCCCGGCTTCAGAAGACGATCCTTCTTGTCAATTTCCAGAAGTTTGTAGACCGCGCGCGAACGCATGCCTTCGGCCTTAGCCTTGAGAACCCAAGGGTCGTTCAGATGCTCCTGCATCCAGCCTTTGCTGGTTTTACTGCGTTTCATGGCCGATAAAGGTAAAATCGATGTTTGGAAAAGGAATTGCACTCAATGTCTGATATTTCATCTGTTCAGCGACGCGAACTGCGCGCAAAAGCACACCATCTAGACCCTGTCGTAAGCATCGCCGGCAACGGCCTGACCACGGCAGTCCTGAAGGAAATCGATGTTGCCCTCAAAGCCCACGAATTGATCAAGATCCGGGTATACGGCGACGATCGCGAGGCTCGCGCTACCTATCTTCTGCAAATTTGCGCCGAGCTGAATTGCGCCGCCGTGCAGAATATTGGCAAGCTACTGGTTGTTTACCGCCTCAACCCGGACCTGCATGCGAACAAAACCGTCACAGCGCCCAAACGCTCGTCCCGCGGCAAATCAGCCGGCAAGGACGCGGCTTTTGACAAGCGCCCGGGCCGCCCGACAACCAGCAACGCCCCGCGCAAATCCATGGCCGGAGCGCCAGAGGCTCGTTACCGCAAGCCTACCGCAGGTAGTGGCCGGGCACGCAAGAGTGCACGCTGATTAACAAAATTCAACGGGCAGTTCCCATCCGGAAACTGCCCGTTTTGTTTATCAGCGCCTGAATACCTGAGTAACCAGCAACACGCCCAACACGCTCTGGACCATCCACAAAACACTGGCAATTCCATGCCAAGTCTGGAATCGACTGCGTACGACGCTCTCAACCATCTCGCGCGCAATCTCGATACGCAACTTCTCGACAATCGGTGCGACGCCGAAATGGCCTGCCAGCGTCAGGACGAGCATCAGGACTATCAACCACAAAACCAGAAGCTTGAAAGCCCGTACGCCATCCCTGAAAAACAGGTAGGTCAGCAGGTAAATCGAACACCCCATCCCCAGCCAGGCCACGATGGCAAACTGCTTGCCCGCAAGTGTTCCGGCAAAACCACGGTCAGCCACAAACATGAACAGGGTCGGTGCCGCAATGTACCCAATGGACCATAGGGCCCCGACCCACAGGGTAATGGCGACCGCATAGAGATAATCCGCCAAACGGGACATCGTCGTCAGATGTAGCGAACGTCGATGACTTCGTATTCGCGCACTCCGCCAGGCGCCTGAACCTCGGCCACATCGCCCGCGAACTTGCCTACCAGAGCTCGCGCAATCGGCGAGTTGATGGAAATCTTGCCAGCTTTAAGATCGGCTTCGTCTTCGCCAACAATCTGGTAGACCACGCGGGCTCCCGAGGCCAGATCTTCCAGATCAACCGTGGCGCCGAACACACAACGTCCATCTGCATCCAGAGTCTTCGGATCGATGATCTGAGCCGTCGACAGTTTGCTCTCAACTTCGGCAATCCGGCCTTCCACAAAGCCTTGTCGTTCCTTGGCAGCATCGTATTCGGCGTTTTCCGACAGATCACCATGCGAACGGGCTTCGGCAATTGCCGCAATCACATTCGGACGGTCAACCGTTTTCAGGCGATGCAGTTCAACGCGCAGCAACTCTGCGCCATTTACAGTCAGCGGGGTCTTGATCATGGCAATCAGCTCAGCTGCGCATGCAGTTCTTGCAGCGCGTAGGGTTCGAGATCATTCAGATGGCGGATGCCCATGCAAGCGGCACGTGCACCCTCGATTGTGGTGAACACGGTCACCTTCGCAGCCAGTGCGCTGGTACGGATGGAGCGCGAATCCATGATGGCCTGACGCTTTTCTTCGACCGTATTGATCACCAGTGAAATTTCGTTGTTCTTGATCATGTCGACGATGTGCGGACGCCCCTCACCGACTTTGTTGACTGCCGTCACCGCCGTTACGCCGGCTTCCTGCAGATAGGCAGCAGTCCCCTTGGTTGCCACCACCTTGAAGCCCAGATCAACCAGTTCACGTGCCACATCCACTGCTTTCGGGCGATCCGTCTGTTTGACGCTGACGAAGGCAGTACCCGACGACGGCAGACGTGTACCGGCCGCCAGCTGACTCTTCACGAAGGCCTCGGCAAATGTCTTGCCCACACCCATGACTTCGCCGGTCGACTTCATCTCCGGGCCGAGGATGGTATCCACACCGGGGAACTTGTTGAACGGAAAGACAGCTTCCTTCACCGAGTAATACGGTGGAATGACTTCGCGAGTCACGCCTTGAGAAGCCAGAGACTGGCCAGCCATGCAGCGGGCAGCAATCTTGGCCAACGGCAACGAACAGGCCTTCGACACGAAAGGTACAGTCCGCGACGCACGCGGATTCACTTCCAGCACGTAGACAGTCTCGCCCTGAATCGCAAACTGCACGTTCATCAGACCACACACGCTCAGTCCGCGAGCCATCAACTCGGTCTGGCGACGCAGTTCGTCCTGCAATTCCTTCGACAGAGTATAGGGCGGCAGTGAACAAGCCGAATCACCCGAGTGAACGCCGGCTTGCTCAATGTGCTGCATGATGCCGCCAATGATCACCTGCGAGCCATCGGAGAGCGCATCCACATCAATCTCGGTCGCATCATTGAGGAACCTGTCGAGGAGTACCGGAGAATCGTTGGACACCTTGATCGCGTCGCGCATGTAGCGCTCCAGATCCTTCTGCTCGTGCACGATTTCCATCGCGCGACCGCCCAGCACATAGCTCGGGCGAACCACCAGCGGGTAGCCGATTTCGGCCGCCAGGCGCAAGGCATCGGCTTCGTTGCGAGCCGTACGATTGGGCGGCTGGCGCAAACCCAGATCGTGCAGCAGCTTCTGAAACCGCTCGCGATCTTCAGCAGCATCAATCATGTCCGGGCTGGTACCAATGATCGGCACGCCATTGGCTTCCAGATCACGGGCCAGCTTGAGCGGAGTCTGACCACCAAACTGCACGATCACACCAACCGGCTTCTCGATAGCAACAACTTCGAGCACATCTTCAAGCGTCAGGGGCTCGAAATACAGACGATCAGAAGTGTCGTAATCAGTGGACACTGTTTCCGGATTGCAATTGACCATGATGGTTTCGTAACCATCTTCACGCATGGCCAGCGCTGCATGCACGCAGCAGTAGTCGAATTCGATGCCCTGGCCGATCCGGTTCGGGCCACCGCCCAGCACCATGATCTTCTTCTTGTCGGTCGGTTGCGATTCGCACTCTTCGTCGTAACAGGAATACATGTACGCCGTATTCGAGGCAAATTCTGCGGCACATGTATCAACCCGCTTGTACACAGGACGAATACCCAGCGAATGACGATGCAGGCGCACAGCGGTTTCATCCGACCCGAGCAACTTGGCCAGACGACGATCAGAGAACCCTTTGCGCTTGAGAGCGCGCAACGCAGCAGCATCCAGACTCTTCAGGGAGCGACCGGCAAGATTCTTCTCGGTCAGCACCAGATCCTCGATCTGCGCGAGGAACCACGGATCGATCTTGGTCAGGCTGTGCAGTTCCTCGCGGCTCATGCCCTCGCGGAAACCCTGACCCACGTACCAGATGCGTTCGGCACCGGGGTTGGCCAGCTCATGCTCCAGCTCTTCGCGATCACACTCGACTTCATCCAGTCCGTAGGAACTGACTTCCAGGCCACGCAAAGCCTTCTGGAAAGATTCCTGGAAGGTACGCCCCATGGCCATTACCTCGCCCACCGACTTCATCTGGGTGGTAAGGCGTGAATTGGCCTGCGGGAATTTCTCGAAGGCAAACCGCGGCACCTTGGTGACGATGTAGTCAATGGAGGGCTCGAACGAAGCGGGAGTCGCTCCGCCAGTGATGTCGTTCTTGAGCTCGTCCAGCGTAAAGCCAACGGCCAGTTTGGCCGCAACCTTGGCAATCGGAAAACCGGTGGCTTTTGATGCCAGAGCGGAAGAACGCGAAACGCGAGGATTCATCTCGATCACGATCAGTCGACCGTCAGCCGGATTTACCGAGAACTGCACATTCGAGCCACCCGTATCCACGCCGATTTCACGCAGCACCGCCACCGAGGCGTTACGCATGATTTGATATTCCTTGTCGGTCAAGGTCTGAGCCGGTGCGATGGTGATCGAGTCGCCGGTATGCACACCCATCGGATCAAGATTCTCGATAGAGCACACGATGATGCAGTTGTCGTGCTTGTCGCGCACAACCTCCATCTCGAACTCTTTCCACCCCAGCAGCGATTCTTCGATCAGCAACTCACGCGTCGGAGACAGGTCCAGACCACGCGTACAGATCTCGTTGAATTCTTCGATGTTGTAAGCAATGCCACCGCCGGTGCCACCCATGGTGAATGACGGACGGATGATCGCCGGAAAACCGACCTTGGCCTGCACGGCCAGTGCCTCTTCCATGCTGTGAGCGATACCGGAGCGGGCCGACTCCAGGCCGATCTTCTCCATCGCCTGCTTGAACTTCTGGCGGTCTTCAGCCTTGTCGATGGCTTCCGGCGTCGCCCCGATCAATTCGACCTTGTACTTGTCCAGCACACCATGGCGCCACAGGTCCAGCGCGGCATTCAATGCGGTCTGGCCACCCATGGTCGGCAACACTGCGTCCGGACGTTCCTTGTCGATGATGCGTTCCAGTACCTGCCAGGTGATCGGCTCGATATAGGTCACATCCGCCATGTTCGGATCAGTCATGATCGTCGCGGGATTGCTGTTGACCAGAATGACCTTGTAACCCTCATCGCGCAGGGCCTTGCAAGCCTGGGCGCCGGAATAGTCGAACTCGCAGGCCTGACCAATGATGATCGGGCCGGCGCCGATGATGAGGATGGATTGAATGTCTGTCCGCTTGGGCATATCAACACCTGAATTTCGTTACTGTTTGGAGCGCCGCACCACAGCCGCGCCCTACCATGAAGCTTATTGCTTGGCTGCGGCCATCAAATCGATGAACCGATCGAACAGGTAGGCCACATCATGCGGGCCCGGGCTCGCTTCCGGATGCCCCTGAAAACACAGTGCCGGGCGATCCGTCCAGACCAGCCCCTGCAGGCTTCCGTCAAACAAGGACACATGCGAGGCCCGCACATTCGCAGGCAGCGTCTTTTCATCTACAGCAAAACCGTGGTTCTGACTGGTGATCAGCACGCGACCACTATCCAGATCCTTCACAGGATGGTTCGCGCCGTGATGGCCAAACTTCATCTTCAGGGTCTTGGCGCCTGCTGCCAGGCCCAGAATCTGGTGCCCCAGGCAGATACCAAAGGTCGGCAATTTGCGGTCGAGAAATTCGCGGGCAGCAGCAATCGCGTAATCGCAAGGCTCCGGATCGCCAGGCCCATTGGACAGGAACACCCCGTCCGGATTCAGCGCCAGCACTTCGGCAGCCGAGGTCTGCGCCGGCACCACGGTCAGCTTGCAGCCACGCTCTGCCAGCATGTGCAGGATGTTGCGTTTCACGCCAAAGTCATAGGCCACGACGTGGAACTTCGCCTGGGCCTGCTCGATAAACCCCTTACCCAGCTTCCATTCGCCCGAAGTCCAGGTGTAGGACTGGTCCGTCGTCACCACCTTGGCCAGATCCATGCCCGCCAGCCCGGGGAAACCACGTGCTTCGGCAATCGCCGCCTCGGCATTCAGATCCTTGGCATTCGTTGCGGTAACCAGACAGCCGGCCTGGGCGCCCTTCTCCCGCAGGATGCGAGTGAGTTTGCGGGTATCAATCCCGGCAATCCCGACCATGTTTTCGGTCTTCATGTAGGCGTCCAGCGTCTGCTCGGAGCGGAAGTTCGACACCAGCAAAGGCAGATCGCGAATGACCAGACCGGCAGCGTAAACCTTGCCCGCCTCGCAGTCTTCGCGGTTCACTCCCACATTGCCGATGTGCGGATGCGTCAGCGTGACAATCTGGCGGGTATAGGAGGGGTCGGTGAGGATTTCCTGGTAGCCGGTGATGGCGGTATTGAACACCACCTCGCCAACGCTTTTGCCCACAGCGCCAATGCCTTGCCCCTGAAAAACAGTACCATCAGCAAGGGCAAGAAGGGCGTAAAGGGTGTCCGTCATCGATGACTCCTGAATTCCTGTGAAATCGGACCCTCCCCCGGACTGTCAGTCATGACAGCCAAGTCGATGGGTCCGACGTGAAAAACGGGACCCGTCTTTCCAGACAAGTCCCGCTTGAAAACTCTGGCGATTATAGCTTGAAACCGATGCTTTCAGCAATGCCCGTCGCAGGTTCAGGCATTGTCATCGGGCAATTGTGCGCGCAGATAAGCAGCCACGCGTGACAACTCGGCAAGCAGGCCTGACACCCCGTGAGCCGCCTTGTCGACGTCTCCCTTGCGGGCCGCAACCTCTACCTGCTGAGCAAGTTCCGCAGCAGTTGCCGCACCAAACACCCCTACCGAAGACTTAAGCGAATGCGCGACCGAACACAGAACCTTGCCATCTTTCTTGCGGGCAGCCTGCTCCAGCAGGGTACAGTTTTTGGCATAGTCGGAAAGAAAAATCCTGATCAACGACAGAAGCGAATCCTCATCACCATCCAGCAGGGCGCGGGTCTGCGACAAATCGGCGACCGGCGCATCGTTCGCTTCCACATCCACACCAGCCGCCATGGCCGCCAGATTGCCTTCAAAATCAGTCGCTTCAAGACGCCGCGTCACCCGTTCGATGGCCGCAAACAATTCATTGGGCTGAACTGGCTTGGAAACATAATCATCCATCCCGGCTTCAAGGCAGCGCTCACGATCCCCTTGCATCACGTGCGCCGTCATGGCGATGATTGGTGTCACTTCCCAGCGGCCCGACATTGCCCAGCTGCGCCGGGCTTCACGGGCACGGATCGCCTTGGTCGCATCCAGCCCGCCCAGTACCGGCATCTGCACATCCATCAGGATCAGATCAAAGCGTCGCTTCTCGAACCATTCAATCGCTTCCTGCCCGTCTCCCGCAGCCACCACCTCATACCCTGCACGCTGCAGGATCTTGGTTGCTACGGTCTGATTCACCGGATTGTCCTCAACCAGCAGCACTGACTTGGCCTTCTGCGGCAAGCCCGCAGCGCGAATCAGCTTCTCATCAATCTGGAATTCAGCCAGCGGGCTTTCCGGTTCCTCGTCCTGCGCCGGCGTCAAAGCCAAGCGGACCGCATCCAGCAAATCATTCGGCGAGACCGGCTTGACCACATTTGAACGCACGCTGAACTGACGGCAGCGTGCCGCATCATTACGCTGGCTATCGGAGGTCAGCATCATGATGATGCGGTCGCAAGACGCACCTTCCCCGTGAAAATACGCCGGCAGGGCAAAACCGCCCGGCTCCGGCATGTTGGCGTCGACCAGCATGATGTCAAAGGGAAAGCCGCTCTTGCTGGCCTGCTTGAGCAGCGCCTCGGCCTCTTCGCCAGTCGCCGCCCGATCCACCGAGAACCCCCAGCCCCGCAGATTTTCGATCAAACCTCGCGCCGCCGCGGCGTTATCCTCCACCACCAGCACATTCATGCGCGCATAGCGCGGGTCAAGCCGTTCCGTCTTCACGGTATTGCGCACGGCATCCACTTCCACCGTGAACGAGAAAGTACTGCCCTTGTCCTGCTCGCTGACCAGCCAGATCCGCCCGCGCATCAATTCCACCAGACGCCGGCAAATCGCCAGACCCAGACCTGTGCCCCCATAACGCCGGGTCGTCGACGTATCAGCCTGCGAGAAAGCCCCGAACACCTCGCCCTGCTTGCTGCGCGAAATGCCGATGCCGGTATCGCGCACGTCAAACTGCAAGCGCACATGCGTCCCTTCACGCAGCACCGATCTGACCGATATTTCCACCTCTCCCTGCTCGGTAAACTTGATCGCATTGCCCAACAGGTTCATCAACACCTGCCGCAAGCGATTCGGGTCGCCACGCAACACATGCGGCGTACCCGGCGCAATGCCGAACACCAGTTCCAGGCCTTTCTGGTGCCCCCGCAAGGCCAGCGCCTTGAAGGTATCGGAGATCACGGCAGGCAGAGAGAACTCGATATCCTCCAGCTCCAGCTTGCCGGCCTCGACCTTCGAGAAGTCCAGAATGTCGTTGATGATAGCCAGCAAGGATTCGGCCGAGGACTTCACCGTCTGCAGATAGCCACGCTGCTCCGCATCCAGCTGGGTATCCAGCGCCAGCTCGGTCATGCCGATGATGCCGTTCATTGGCGTGCGGATTTCATGGCTCATGTTGGCCAGAAAATCACCCTTGGCGCGGCTCGCGGACTCTGCGGCTTCCTTGGCACGCAGCATCTCCAGCTCCCAGCCCTTGCGCTCGGTCACGTTGCGGTGCGTCCCCACCACCCGCACCGGCTGGCCATCTGCCGTACGCGCCACCACCCGGCCATGGGTCGCGATCCAGCGCCAGTCTCCGTTCTGCGCACGCAGGCGGTATTCAGACTCGAAGTCCTCGCTGCCCCCGGCCAGATGCAACTCAATGCGCTCGCGCACCGCCGCCACATCCTCGGGATGGATCATCGCCTCCCAGTCCGCCCGGGTATTGCCAAACTCGCCCTCGGAATAACCCAGCCCACGCGTCCACAGCTCGCTGAGAAAGAACTGGCCACTGCGCAAATCCCAGTCCCACAAACCATCGTGGCGATTATCCAGGGCCAGCGAAAGACGATCCTTCTCACGCAACTGCTGATCCATCACCCGCATCAGGCGCCAGATCAGGCGCAGCGGCTCGGCGCCCGGGTCCTCGAAACCATCACTCAGCCCGGCACGCACCGCCAGTGCCCGCAAGGCATCGCGCAGTGTCGTCAGATCCGGAGCTGGCTGGCTGGAGAACTCAGGAGGCATGAATACCGGGGTCGCTTAGGTTTTGAGACAGGGAATACAGAAAGACGGGACTTTCACCCCGTCACCCATTCAGCCCGCTGCCATCTGCACGCAGGTCTTTTCAAGGCGATCCAGCCCCTCGTCCAGCTCGGCGTCGGAAATGATCAGCGAGGTCGCGATCCGCACCACGTTCGGTCCGGCCACGATGTGCAGCACCCCGTTGCTCGCTGCCGCCGCCATGAAAGCGCCCGCCTTGCCGGCAAACTTCGGCGTCAGCTCGCAGCCCAGCCACAGGCCGGATTCGCGCACCTCCGCGAAGCAGCCATGCTGCTCGCCCATCGCGCGCAGGCGTTGCGCGGCATGCGCGGCCTTGCGCTTCACGCCAGCCAGCACTTCGGGCTGGCTGATCACGTCGAACACGGCTTCGGCCACCGCGCAGGCCAGCGGGTTGCCGCCAAAGGTGCTGCCATGCACGCCGGGGGTGAAATGCTTGTCCGCCACCGCAGCGGTGGTCAGCATCACGCCAATCGGAAAACCGCCGCCGATACCCTTCGCCGTCGTCAGGATGTCCGGCACGACGCCGGTGTTCATATAGGCGTAAAGCGCGCCGGTGCGGCCGTTGCCGGATTGCACTTCGTCAAAGATCAGCGTCGCATCGACTTCCGTTGCCAACTCGCGCAGCAGCTTCAGGAACTCCGGTTTCACCGGCACCACGCCGCTCTCACCCACCACCGGCTCGACGATGATCGCGCAGGTGTTCTTGCCCACCACGCGGCGCAGCGCGGCTTCATCGTGCAGATCGATGTGCACGATGCCGGCCGGGTTCGGGCCCATGCCCGAAGAGTACTTCGCCTGCCCGCCCACCGACACGGTGAAGAAGGTCCGGCCGTGGAACGAGCCATTGAAGGCAATGATGTCGATCTTCTCGGGGCCGTATTTATCCACCGCACGCTTGCGCGCCAGCTTCAAGGCCGCCTCGTTCGCCTCGGCACCCGAATTGCAATAGAACACCCGCTCGGCAAAAGTCGCTTCACACAGTTTCTTCGCCAGGCGCAGCGCCGGCTCATTGGTGTAGTAGTTCGACACATGCCACAGCTTGGCCGCCTGCTCGGTCAGCGCCTGCACCTGCACCGGATGCGCGTGCCCCAGCGAAGTGACCGCCACGCCCGCACCAAAATCAATGTAATCGCGGCCCTGTTGATCCCACAGGCGCGATCCCTCGCCTCGCACAAAAATCATGTCGAGAGGGGAAAACACGGGAACCATGTAGCGATCGAAATCGGCGCGTTGAACAGCGGGCTTCACTTGCAAATCCTTTCTTCTGAACGGCCGCCCCGTGGCAGCCTGCCCGCATTTTACGGGCAAAGCACCCCATCCGGCCGCAAGCGTGACCAGCGGGCAGGCCTGATTTCAGGACAACTCCGCTTGAGATGAAGGGAGTATGCCCGGAGAGCCGCGCGTGGCGGACCTCTTCAGGCAGGCACGGCCGCAAGGCAAGCGAACAGCGGGTTTCCGGCCTGCCTCCTGCAGAAGCCGGAAACCTGCAGGAATCAGGCCGCTCTCGCCCCTTGGGACACTCCGGCAGCTCTGCCGGACCGCTCCTGCTAGATTGATTTATCGCCGATGCCCCCAGTGCAGGATTGCCAGGCACAAGAGGCGCATCCGCTTCATCAATGCTGACTGCAGGATGCCTTGCCATGAAAACATCCGTCTGTACCGTTCTCTTCGCGCTACTGCTATCCACCCCGGCCATCGCCGATCCGCCGGCCGAAACGATCGGCCACATCCAGACCATCGAGGGACTCGCCACCATCCATCGTGACGGAAGCACCCTGCCCGGCAAGGCTGGCGCGACGCTGCTGCGCGGCGACCGGATCCGCACCGGAAAGCCCGGTGCGCTTGGCATCGTATTGACTGACGACACCACCATCTCGCTGGGCTCAGGCAGCGAGATGACGCTGGTCGACTACGCCTTTGAACCCAAAGAGAGCAAGTTTGCTCTGGCGCTGCAATTCGTAAAGGGCACCCTCTCCTATATCTCCGGGCAGATCGTCAAGCTTGCCCCGGACAAGGTTCAACTGCAAACCCCCGATGCCACCATCGCCGTGCGCGGCACCAAACTACTCATCGAAATCAAGGAGTAGCCATGAACAATCAGAGACCGCCCCGGGCGGAATGCCCCTCAGCATGCAAACCGGTCATCCTGTTATTCGGCCTGTTGTTCGGCCTGCTTCTCATCCTCTTCACCGGCTGCGCCAGACAATCGATCATTCTCGTCCCGGACGCGAATGGTCACGTCGGCAAAGCGGAGGTCAGTACCACTGCCGGCTCGCAGACGCTCGAAAAGCCCGGCGACATGACCCGGACCAGCGGCAGCAGCAAGCCTCCCTCGGCCATCACCACCGCATCGCCGGAGTACATCGCCAGCACCTTCCGGGAAGTTCTGGCGATCGAGCCACCGCCTGCGCAAACCTTCACCCTGATGTTCGAATCCGGCACAAAACTGACGGCAGACTCGCAGAAAATCATCCCGGATATCGTGTCCGCCAGCCAAAGGCCGATAGCGATCAGCGTCAGCATCAGCGGGCATACCGACGCCACCGGCTCGGACAAGCTCAATGATGCCCTCTCGCTGGATCGGGCCAGACAGATCAAGAGCCTGCTGCTGCAAAGCGGCGTCAAACCCGAGCTGATTTCTGTCAGTTCCCACGGCAAGGGCAATCCTCTCATCCCCACGCCAGACGGAGTCGCAGAGCCGCGCAACCGGCGCGTTGTGGTCGTCGTTCACTAACCCTCAGCTGTCCATTTCATGCCGGAAACCTCCGACACCTCACCGGCTTTTGCGGAGTCTGGCCTCTGGTGGACAAAACGACTCCCGCTCTACGCGACAGGACTGTGCCTGACCCTGTTCGTCGCCCTGCTGTCCATCCTCCAGCCCCGGCTGGTGCAGATGGCAGATCTGTTCGTCTACGATCAGCTGGCGACGCGTCGCGCTACGCCACCGCAATCCGACGTTCCCGTTCTGGTGGAGATTGACGAAGAAAGCCTCGCAGCCTTCGGGCAGTGGCCTTGGCCGCGCTACCGCCTGGCCATGCTCGTCGAGCGCCTGCAGGGTCTGGGCGCCAAGGTGATCGCACTGGATTTCCTGATGCCGGAGCCAGACCGCACCTCGCCCGAAGTCATCCAGCAGGAACGCCAGCGCGATCTGCTCACCGCCGCCACACCGCAAACCTCCACGCAGGACAGCAATTCGCAACGCCTCGCCAATGCCATCGCCAAAGGCAATACGGTGCTGGGTTACTACCTCGACTTTTCCCGCCCCACACCCGGCAACCGGGCACCACCGGCCGCCCCGGCAGGCATGGTACTGATCCGCTCGGCCAATGCTGGCGACACCCTGATCAAGCCTCAGGGAGCCATCCGCAGCTTGCCGATCCTGACCGAAGCCGCCAGCGCCGAAGGCTTTACCAACGCACAGGAAGATATCGACGGCACCTTCCGCCGCACCCCCTTGCTGCTTCAGATGAACGGAGACGCGCTCCCTTCGCTGGCCATGAGCGCCCTGCTCCTCGCCTCGCCACAACGCCATCTCAGGCAGATCCGGAACCCTTCAGAAACGGCGCTGTACTGGGGCGAACGGCGCATCCCCACCGACGCGGCCGGCAATCTGCTGGTGGATTTTCGCAGTGCGCGCCATCGCACCCTCTCCGCCCTGATGATCCTGAATGGCACGCAACCGCCAGGCAGCCTCGAAGGCAAGATTGTTCTCGTCGGAGCCGCCGCCAAGGGGCTGGGCGATCTGCACCTGAACCCCTTCGGTCAATCCATTTACGGGCTGGAAGTCCACGCCACAATCATCGACAACATCCTCGCGGGCACCTTCCTTGCGCGCCCCGACTGGGCCAATGCAGCAGAACTCTTCCTCATCCTGCTGGCCGGGCTTCTGGCAACCCTGCTGCTGAGTCGCGCCGGCTTTGTCCTGTCGCTGCTCGCGCTCGGTGCCGGCATCGTCGGGCTGTACTGGGGCGCCGGCCAGTTGCTGATTGTGCGGGGCCTGCACCTCTCGCCACTCCTGCCAATCCTGGTATTGATCCTCACCACCAGCATCCTGAGCCTGCTGAAATACGGCATAGAGGCCCGCAAGCTGCGCCTGCGCACTCAGGATCTGTTTGAAGCGCAGGATGAAATCATCGTCAGCATGTCCGTGCTGGCCGAAGCACGCGACAAGGAAACCGGCGGACATATCCGCCGCACCCAGCGCTATGTCGAAATTCTGGCCCGGCAACTGGCGACCACCCCGGATTACCGCCAGCTCACCGAATCCGACATCGAACTGCTGGCCAAATCCGCCCCGCTGCACGACATCGGCAAGGTCGGCATCCCGGACCGCATCCTGCAGAAACCCGGCAAGCTCGACGCAGACGAATACAAGCTCATGCAAACTCACCCCCTGATCGGGGCCACGGCCATCTCAAGGATCGTCGCAGATTCAGGCCATCCCGAAAAACAGGCCTTTCTCAACTACGCCCGGCAGATGATCGAATCCCACCACGAGCGCTGGGATGGCCACGGCTATCCGCACCAATTGCAGAAAAAGGACATCCCGCTGGCCGGACGCCTGATGGCCCTGGCCGACGTCTACGACGCCCTGATCAGCCAGCGTACGTACAAGAAAGCCATGACACACGCCGAGGTCTGCGAATTCATCACGCAACAATCCGGCACCCAGTTCGACCCCGATCTGGTGGCAGCCTTCCAGGCAAGGAACCAGGAATTCCTGAAGGCGGCCCAGACCTTCGCAGACCCGCCCGCGTGCTCAGATCAGTAGCGAGAGGCCATCAGCTGCAGGGTGCGCACCGCGCACCCTTCCAATGGTTCGTCTGCCGTTCGGCCGGTTGAATAGGACGGGGAAGGTTTTGCGAGCTCAGATCTGCGCGTAGCGAAGTCGAAGGGTCTGGGCCCCGCCGATCATGCTTCGACTTCAGTCGCTTTGCTCCTTACGCTCAGCACGAACGGCTAACTTAATGGCATTGGCTGTAGGGAGCGCTCCGCGCACCATTCCCATGGAGAGGACGAGTTCACCGGCTTTCGCGCCCGTGGCGGGATCGTCTTTGTAGCATTGCAGCAAGGTGCCGGAGAAGCCTGTGGTGGTGTTCGACTTATGCTCGACGACTTTCCAGTGCGCGGAAAACTCCGCCGCCTGCGTGGCGGTGAATTTGGAGGCGTGGAGGTTGCCCAGCTTAAGGGGCTCTTCACGAATCGTTGGATACGCTCTTACCGCGCCAGGAACGAGCGTTAAGCCATTTTCCACTGCATTAAAGTCATACAAAACCTCTGCCGCCATCTGCAGGTTGATGTATTTGTAGGCGGTTGTGATATCAAGAGTGCTCATGATTACTTGTCCTTGCGCGGTTGCAGAACTTGATCAACAAACAAACGCGTTTGCGTTTCACGGGTATTGAATCCACTACCACAGGTACGGGCAGTCAGCCATGGAGTCGGATTCGCCGGATTCGGTGAGGCGGATGTCCACGCATAGCGCGTCATCTCACCCAGCACTTCGTTGGTCTTCAGGTCCAGCACCTTCACCGTGCTGCTCGCCAGCCCCAGCGCCCGCTCTTCGGGGATTACATGATCTTCATACGTCACCCCATACCGCGGCCCGTCCGCCGGTGCCGGCTCATGCTTCAATTTCCAGAATGAATAGAGGTTCTTTGAGGAATAGCGCTCAGGGTCGCGCTCCCAAGGCCGGTCATAGAACCCCGAAAACCTCTCCCTTTTCCCCGTCGCCGCATCCACCACATCCACATAGCGGTAGCCGGGATGATCGGAAGGGTTCGAGCTGATATAGCCTCGATCTTTCGGGGTGATCAGCCTTGGGCTATTGGACGTACCGAACGCGTTTTCATACCAAAGAAATGTGTCGATGTACTCCTTCTCCTTTGCCTCCCCCGCAAACGCAGCCCCCGGCCACATCGGATCAGCCCATTCCCGATCCCCTGCCGTGGGCCTCACCTTCAGCAACACAATCCCCTCCACATCCGCGACCGTCTTGTAGATCTTGATGCCGGCCACATTCTTGCAGCGGTCTTCGAACAAGGCTTCGCCGGCCTTGGCGCGCTGCAGGCCGGGGCTGGGCAGCACGGCGCAGGCGGCGAGCAACGGCAGGGCCAGCCACGCCAGGGCGAAGGCACGCAGGGGCAAACGGTTTGGGCGGGCATTCATACGCAAAGCTCCTTGAATGGAGAAACGGGAAGTTCGGGCCGGGCGGCCACGGGCATGCTGGAGAGCCGCATCGGGCGGGCTTGTGCAGCCACTCTGCCTGCGCAGCCGCGCGGGGCGGACGTTTGTGGCCGGCATGGCTGAAGATTGGCCATGGATGCGGCTGACGGGGCAAGGCCTGGATCACGAGCGAAACGCCCGTTGATGCAGCCACCTCGCTTGCTGCCTGCGCCGGGCGAAGCAGCACCGACAGGCCAAGCAGATGCTCATAGGCTCGCAAGCCTGCCGCCAGCGCATAAGCCTGCGCATCGGCCCGCGCGGCTTGGCGACAGAAGGACTCGATGGCAGGGCGAGAGAGCATGCGGCAGTGTAAGGCTTGCCCGCTCAGAGCAGCGCCCTCACCCGCCGGACGAGCGCCTCCACCCACTCGGGCTGAATGGGGGCGTCGTGATGCACCACGTCCAGAGCCAGCACGCAGAGCCGGTCTGCAGGCATGCCCAGCGCAGAGGCAAGCAGGACGGCGTCCACCAGCCCGACGCCGTGGGAAGACAGGCGCAGCGCGGCTTGCGGGAGGTCCTCGGTGCGCAGTTGATGGATCGTGCCGGCGGGGCCGCCGCCGAGCAGCGCATCAATGACGATGGCGCGCGATGCGTCGAGCAGCAGCGGGGTGAGTTCGGTCGGCAGGCTGCAGGCGACGAGCTTCACCGGCACGGGCAACGCTTCTGCCTGCAGTGCTTCGATCACCGCCCAGCCGAGGCGGTCCGCGCAGTGCGGAGAGCCGATGCCGGCGATGAGGGTGAAGCTCATGTCCGGCCACGCCCATCAATTGGCGTCATTCCGGCGCAAGCCGGAATCCAGCTTTGGCGCGTGGCACTGGATCCCGGCCTTCGCCGGGATGACGGCGCATGAACCCAGGCTGCCATGCTCACCCGCGATTGACCGTCAGCTTGAGAAAGTGCGTGGAGCACGACAGGCAGGGATCGTAGTTGCGGATGACCTTTTCGCATAGCTGGCGCAGATCGTCATCCGGGTGATCGAGACCATAGTGTTCGACCGCGGAATGCAGGTTCTGCTCGAGCCGGGCCTGGTTCTGCGAGGTGGGCGGGATCATGGTGGCGGTCTTTACCCGGCCATCGCTGGCCAGCTCGAAGCGATGATAGATCATGCCGCGCGGGGCTTCGGTGCAGTGATGGCCAACGCCGGCACGCGGGGTGAAATCGCGCCAGGGGCGGGTCGGCAGCTTGTAGTGCTGCAGGATGTCGAGCGTGTCGACAATCGCCAGATAGCATTCCAGCGCACGCGCGGCGACGTTCATGAACATGTTGTGCGAGGGGAATTTCAGGCCGAGATCGCGGGCGAAATCCTGCACTTCCTGCGGCAGGCGGTCGAAATTCAGGTTCATGCGCGCCAGCGGGCCGAGGAAGTAGCTCTGCCCGCCCATCATTGAATAGTGCGCCGTGGAGTGTTCGACCTGATGTTCGCGGAAGTGCTGCGGGTAGTCTGCGAAATCAATATCCAGCCCCTGATCCGACACCAGCCGGCCTTCGTTGAGGCCATATTCGTGCGGGTGGCGAATCGCCACGCTGACGAAATCCTGCTCGTCCACCGGGCGCGGCAGACTCACCGCCCAGGCGGCGAATTCGCGCACCATGTCACGCGCAGCGAGCAGCTTGTCGACCATGTCCGACACTTCGTGCTTCGGCGGTGCGCGATGGAAGCCACCTACCCGCAGGCCGATCGGATGCACGGAGCGGCCGCCGAGCAGACGCAGCATGTCGTTGCCCAAGCCCTGCAAAAGCATGCCGCGCTTCACCTCTTCCGGGAAGCGCGTGGCCATCTGCAAGGCATCGGCAAAGCCGAGGAAATCCGGGGCGGCAAACAGGTTGATATGCAGCGCGTGGCTTTGCAGCCATTCGCCGTAGTAGATCACCCGGCGCATGGCATGCACCCAGGGATCTTCGGCCACGCCGAAGATCTTCTCCATGGCGCGAATCGAGGTCATCTGGTAGGCAATCGGGCAGACGCCGCAGACCCGCGCGGCGATGTGCGGCACCTCGGTGTAATCCTGACCTTCGAGGAATTTCTCGAACAGGCGCGGCGGCTCGAAGATGCGCAGGTGGAGCTTGTCGAGCTTGCCATCGCGAGCGGTGAATTCCAGCGAGCCCTCGCCTTCCACGCGGGTCAGCAGGGGCACCTGGATATCGATGTCGCGTTTGGGATCAAGTGCTGTCATCGCTCACTCCTCCATCCACGGTTCGCTGCAGAACAATTTGGCCGCGTCGCTGAAAGCCGGCGCGGCGTTGTTGATCGAGGAGAACTTGCGCACCACCTGCTCCTGCGTGAGGCCCAGCCCCATCAGGCGGCGGCCGAAGCTGCCGACATTGATGTTCTCGGCCGGGCCATAGCAGGTGTAGCACGGTGCGCCGAAGCTCGGGCACAGCGCGCCGCAGCCGGTACGCGTGACCGGCCCCATGCAGGCTGCCCCCTGAGTGACCATGATGCAGTTGTTGCCGCGCCGTTTGCATTCCTGACAGACCTTCTCGCGCTGGATCTGCGGTGGCACGCCGAACAGGAAGGAGCGGACAGTCGACAGCATCTGGCGCACGCTGACCGGGCAGCCCCACAGCTCGAAATCCACCTTCACGTAGTTGGCGATGGCCCCCGAGGTAGACAGCGAGTGAATGAACTCCGGCCTGGCATACACCGAGCGCATCCATTCCGCAGAATCGGCATTGTTGCGCAAGGCCTGGATGCCGCCGGAAGTGGCACAGGCGCCCATGGTGATGAGGAACTTGCTGTGCTCGCGGATGCTCTTCAGGCGCTCCACGTCGTGTGGCGTGGTGATCGAGCCTTCGATGAAAGCGATGTCCATTTCCGCATCGTCCGGCAGCACATGACCGACCTCGGCCATGTGCACGAGATCGACGAGCTTGACCAGCTCGACCAGCTCGGTGCCCATGTTCACGAAAGCCAGCTGGCATCCGGAGCAGGAGGCGAATTTGTGGATCGCAACGCGGGGTTTGCTCATGATCAGTACCCCTTCACACGCATGAGTTCGGCCACCTGCGGCCAGACGAAGATCGGTCCGTCCTTGCACACGAATTTCCCGCCCAGCTGGCAGTGGCCACAGTGGCCCACGGCGCACTGCATGTTGCGCTCCAGCGAGACGAAGAGGCTCTCGGCCGGCACCCCCAGTTCGACCAGAGTGCGGGCGGTGTCGGCCATCATGGCGTCCGGCCCGCACATCATCACCACGCAGTTCTGCTTGTCGTACTGCGCCTCGTCCAGCAACACGCTGACGCGCCCCAGCGACCAGTGCGGCCAGCGCGTCTTGTCACGCGAGGCGGTGAGCAGCACCTGGGTATCCGGCAGGGTGCGCCACTCGTCATACTGCGGTTCCCACAGCCCCTCGTTGCGATGCCGCACCGACTGCATGATGACCAGCCGGCCATACGCGGCCCGGTTCGCCACCACATACTTGATGGACGAGGTGACCGGCGCGCAGCCCAGCCCGGCGGTGACGAACACCACGTCCTTGCCACGCGCCTCGTCCAGTGGCCAGGCGCTGCCGAAGGGGCCACGCACGCCGATGTGCGCGCCGATGGGCAGCTTCATCATGGCCTTGGTGATGCGCCCCACTGCGCGGATGGTGTGATAGATGCACTCGCCATCATTCGACATGACCGAGATGGCGACCTCGCCCACGCCATACAGGTAGAGCATGTTGAACTGGCCGTGCTTGAAGCTGTAGTTGCGCGCAACCTCACGGTCGGTAAAACGCAGCTTCCAGGTGAAGATGTCGGGAGTTTCCTGGATGGTGTCGACGATCTCGGCTTCCCAGGGGAGATAAGCGTTATCCGTTTTCACTGGGCAGCCTCCGATCCATCCACATGCGGCAGCTCGGGCTCCGGCGCTTCGGCCAGCCCCAGAACGATGTTGGCCTCGGCCACAAAATCGATCCCGACCGGGCACCAGGTCGTGCAGCGTCCGCAACCCGTGCAGCCGATGCGGCCGTATTGCGGCACCCAGTTGAAGAGCTTGTGGGTCATCCACTGGCGGTAGCGCTCGCGCGTGCCATGACGCACCACTTCGCCGACGATGTAGCTGTGGTCTTCGCTGAAGCAGGAATCCGCGTCGCGCCAGTGCTCGCTGCTCTTGCCATCCAGCGCCGGTACTTCCAGTTCGCGGTGACAGAAGCAGGTCGGGCACACGGCGGTGCAGTTGCCGCAGGACAGGCAGCGCTCGGCCACCTTGGTCCAGCGCGCACTTTCGAGCTGCTCGCCAAGCCGCGCCAGATCTTTCTCTCCGGGCAGTACGCGCTGCTGCGCCCGACAGGCCTCGCTCTGCGCGAGGGCAGCCTCAAGATGCCCTTGGGTCGCGGCTTGCAGCGGCAGGTCTGCCACGATCATCGCCCCACGCGTGCTGCCCACGCGCAGCAGGTAACCGTCTTCGAGTTCATCCAGCAGGATGTCGTAGCCGGTGCTGACCTCCGGTCCGTCGCCCGTCGACGCACAGAAACAGGTCGCCGCCGCGTGGCTGCAATTCACCGCCACCAGCAGCAGCTTTTCGCGCCGGGCCTTGTAGTAGGGATCGACAAACTTTCCGCGCAGAAAGTGGGCGTCCTGCAATTCGAGGGCGGCCAGGTCGCAGGCCCGCACGCCGAGGATTGCCGTCTTGGCGGCATCGCGCTCCACCGGCTCGAAGTGGATGCGCCCCTCCTTGTGCACCACGCGCCAGAGTTTCTCGCGCGGGGCATACACGAAGGGTTTGATCGCCGAGGCGGTGTTGGCCCAGGCAAAGTAACGCGGCGAGCCGGTCTTTTCGAGCCGGTAGCTGCCGGGCTCCTGGCGGTCATGGAGGCCTTGCGGCAGATCTTCGACCCCATCGATTTCGCGATACACCAGCCCGCCCTGGCCGGTTTCCTCGCGCGGCCCGATCACCCGGTAACCCGCATCGCGGATCGCGTCGATCAGGCCGGATAATGCGGCGCGTGGCAAGTAACGCATGTCACTCATCTGCGGGCTCCTCTTCGGCATCCTGCGCTGCTGCGGGATTGAGATTCATCCTCGGGTCCGGCCCTGACGGGGAGACCTTCAAGTTGATCCTAAATCCTCCGGCATATGGGCTAGCGAAACATGCCCGTCCGGCCCGCATGGGCTTTCCCGCAGAAAAGAGTGAGCGTCCATTCCGGCGCGCATGCCGCCACAGGCGTCGCCGACAGGGGCGGAGCGAGGATGTTGCAAAGCCCTGATGGGTGCCTCAAGACCGGCGTGCAGCCTGAGTCTTCAGGCCGTCACCGCGCTGAACGGCGATGGTGGCGGGTTACCGGGCTGCCTGCTCGCAGAATGAGTTCAGAAGCGCCTGTGCAGGCAGGCCATCACATGGCCTTGCAGAAACGCCAGCCGGTGGACGATGCCGGGCTGGCGCGGGGAAACGGAAGAACGCAGAAGGAAGCGGGAGGCGCTCAGCGCCGGTTGCGCATCAGCAAGGCCGCCGTTTCGTCCTCGGGATAAGCGTAGGCGAGTTTCTGTGCGCGGATTTCGGCCATCACCACCATGCTGTCGCTGATGGCTTCATGGTCGTCATAGGCGAAAGGCCGCTTGAAACGCGTTACCACCGTCGAGCTGGCCTGCATGTCCAGCGTTTCCAGCGCATGCTGGATGCGCTCGCCGTTCCAGCCATTGGCCTGGAAAATCGCCAGATAGATCAGGCGCAGGGCATCGTAAGTCTGTGCCGCCGCCACGCCTGACGGAATCGTGGGCACGTTGTTCAGCTTGCGATACGCCTTGGCAAACGCATAACGCGGCCCGCGCTGCTCGTCCTCGATGAAAGTCACCGCCGCGCGTGCGCCCTCGCCTGCCGGACCGGCCTGCTCGATGAACGTCTGCTGCGACATGGTCCAGGTACCCACCAGCGGCACAGCCCATTTCATCTTCGCCATGCCACGCGCCACGGCCGCATCCTCGCTGGCCAGACCATAGATCAGCACGGCCTTGGCTCCGGCATCGCGCGCGCGCGCCAGCTGCTGGCTCATGTCCTGATCGCCCACCTTGAACGTTTCGATCACCACTGGCTTGATGTTGCGCAGGGTCAGCTCCGCCAGCACATTCGCCTTGCCGGATTCGCCGTAGGGGCTGGTGTCATGCAGCACCGCCACGGCGCTGATCTTGCGGCGCTCGACCACGTCCTTGACCATCACCTGGGTCTGCAGCAGATCGCGTCCGGCCAGGCGGAACACATAATTCGCCACGCCGTTGCCGGCATTGGTCGTTTTGGTGATATCACCGCCAGCCGCCGCCGAAATGATGAGCGGCACCTTGGCCTGCTGGAAAATCGGCGCAACGCGGGTGGCAACACCAATGTTGGCAAAGCCCACCACGGCAGCGACTTTCTCCTTCTCGATGAGCTCGCGGGCGACTTTCACCCCGACATCGGGCAAGGCCTGATCGTCGCGCTCGACCAGCTCGATGCGCCGCCCCAGCAGCCCCCCAAAACGATTGACCTCGTCGGCAAAAACCCGTGCACCGCCGCGGATGCTCTCGCCCATGTCCGTAGACGACTTGCCGGAAAACGGCCCGACCACGCCGATGCGAATGGGAGCCTCCTGCGCCAGCGCGCTACCTGAAAGAGTCAATGCCAATACTGCCGCGCCCAATCTGAACATCTGCTTCAATCCTCCGGAGAACGGAGATGTGCCCGCGTAGCGCGAAAAGCCTGGCTACCGGTAAACCCGCACCAGCATTGGTTTTGCGGGCATCCATCTCACTGGTGTGGGCTTATGATGTGGCGCCCTTGAAGCACGTCGCAAACCCTTTCATCGGCGACCGGAGGGCTGGAACAATGCCATGCGCTTAACGGCAACCCGCCTGCAGCGGCGATGGCCGGCGGAGGCAGGATTTGGCGGAGATGCCGGATTGACGCGCGCCCGGCTGCGCCGGATTCGCCACCGACGGATGCGCCCTGATGCCGGATGGACGGAAGCGTCTGTCATGGCCTGTGCCAGCGCCTCAGACGAGCATTTCCTGTTTCCTGGCGAATGAACGCCCTGCGGCGTGCCACGCTGGCTGCGTCCGGACTGCCTCGACCATCGTGGCCCGTACCTCGGCAGCCTCGGCGGGCAGTGTCGCTATTTGCGCTTGCGCAAGCCCAGTTCGCCCATCACATCGCCCCAGTGACGATGTTCCTCGGCCAGGGATTTGCGCAGATCTTCGCCCGCCAGGGTGGCGGCGCCAAAGCCGTACATTTCGAGAAAACTGCGGTAATCACTTGAGGCGGCAACCTTCTGCACGGCCTCGGTCAGGCGCGTGCTCACCTCTGGCGCAAGCCCCGGCGGCGCCAGCACGGCGCGCCAGGTTCCGCCGGATACCGGCTTGCCATCCAGCTCGCGCACGGTCGGCACATCCGGAAACGAGCCCAGACGCTCGCGCGCCAGCACCGCCAGAGGACGGATCTTGCCCTGCCGGCGCAAATCATGACCTTCGTGCAGCGAGTCCGGACAAACATCCACCAGCCCCCTGGCCAGCGCCTCAAAACCGGGCTGGGCGCCTTCGCTGGGCACCGGGCGCAGCGCATCCACGCGCAGCCCGTGCGCCTTGAGCAGCCCGGCGATGGCAATGTGATAGGCACCGCCCACGGTCATGCCGCTCATGCTGTAGGTGCCGGGCTTGGCCTTGCGGATAGCCGTCAGCGCCTCGTCCAGCGTGCGCCAGGGGCTGTCCTGTTTTACCCAGAAAGCCGCCGCACTCTGCTCTACCCGCGCAATCGGGGTGTAGCTTTCAAACGAATACCCGGTCTGCTGCTGCCAGTAGGCGCTGAAGATTTCGGGCGTCACCAGCCCCAGCGTGTAGCCATCCGGCTCGCCATAGGCCACCGCCGAATGGGCGAAAATGCCATCCGCGCCATCGATGTTCAGCACCGACACCGGCACGCCGAGTTCCTTGCTCAGGCCGTCGGCCATCTTGCGGGCAATCAGGTCCGAGCCGCTGCCCATGACCCAGCCGACGACCAGGGTGATCGGGCGATCCGGCCAGGCGGCGCAGGCCGTCCCGGCCCAGAGCAGCCCCCCCGCCAACAGCCAGACCATCCTTTGCAGACAACGCCACATGATTTGCAACCCGGGAAACGCATTCCTGCCCCCTGTAACGGCAACGTCACCCTGAAAACTTCAGTCAGCATTGCAAAATATTGTCAGCCAGCGCCGCTCAGGCCGGCGCCCGGCCGGTGCAGCGGGCCTGACAACATGCCAGAATGCGCCCCTTGACGCCGCACCCGCCACTCCGGAAGTACCCATGACCACCGCCAAGACCCACGACATCCGCCCCGGCCAGTCCATCGAGCTGCTCAAGGAGCTGCACATCCTGACCCGCGACGGCCAGATGAATCAGGACAGCCGGCGCAAGCTCAAGCAGGTCTATCACCTCTTCCAGTTCATCGAGCCGCTGCTGAAAGACGCGCTGCAGGCCGGGCCGCAGCTCAATCTCGTCGATCACGGCGCGGGCAAGAGCTATCTGGGCTTCATCCTCTATGACCTGTTCTTCAAGGAGCAGGCCAGGCAAGGCAAGATCTGGGGCATCGAGACGCGCGACGAGCTGGTCACACGCTCGCGCGAACTGGCGCAGCGCCTGGGCTTTGGCGGCATGGAGTTTTTGAACCTGTCGGTCGCGGACTCGATCACCTCGCCGGCCCTGCCCGCGCAGATCGACATCGTGACCGCGCTGCACGCCTGCAACACCGCGACCGACGACGCAATCCGCTTTGCGCTGGCCAAGCAGGCCCGCCACATCGTGCTGGTGCCCTGCTGTCAGGCCGAAGTGGCCGCCGTACTGCGCAAGAACAAGGGCAAGGCGCTGGGCAAATCGGCGCTGACCGAGTTGTGGCGCCACCCGATCCACACCCGCGAATTCGGCAGCCAGCTCACCAACGTGTTGCGTTGCCTGCAACTGGAAGCGCACGGCTATCAGCTCAACGTGACCGAGCTGGTCGGCTGGGAACACTCAATGAAGAACGAGCTGATCATCGCCAGCTACAAGGATCTGCCGCGCCGTCGCCCGGCCGAGCGCCTCACGGAAATGCTGGCCACGGTGGGGCTGGAAGAAATGGCGGAACGCTTTTTCGTGCCGGAAACCGCGCCCCGGCAGGCATAGTCCCTGCCCAAGGAGCCCTAGCCCCAGGACCCACTCGCAGCAAGGTTTTCAGGGCAGACAGCTCGAAGACGCAAGGCCGGCGTGGCCCGCCAGCCATACCACCTGAAGAAGTCCGCCAGAAGCGGCTCTTCAGACCTTCGGTGACGGGATGGTCTGCTTGCCTTGCGGCGCCAGTCCGGCAATGCGCGGCAGCGGCGGCACCACATCGGCATTCTGCGCACGCTGGCGCAGGGCATGGTCGATCAGCACCAGCGCCAGCATGGCTTCGGCAATCGGCGTGGCGCGGATGCCCACGCAGGGGTCGTGACGGCCGGTGGTCATCATCATCACCGGATTGCCGTCGCGGTCGATCGAGCGGCGCTCCTGCGGCAGCGACGAGGTCGGCTTGATGGCAATCGACACGTGAATGTCCTGCCCCGACGAAATCCCGCCGAGCACGCCACCGGCGTGATTCGACAGGAAGCCTTCCGGCGTCAGCTCGTCGCAGTGCTCGGTGCCGCGCTGGGCGACCACACCGAAGCCATCACCGATCTCCACGCCCTTGACGGCGTTGATGCTCATCATCGCGTAGGCAATGTCCGCGTCCAGCCGCTCGAACACCGGCTCGCCCCAGCCCGGCGGCACGCCGGTGGCGACGACATCGATCTTCGCGCCGATGGAATCGCGCTCGCTGCGGATCTGGTCCATGCAGGCTTCGAGCTGCGGAATGATGGCCGCATTCGGCGCGAAGAAGGCGTTGTTGCCAACTTCATCCCAGCTCTGGAAAGGGATTTCGATGCTGCCGAGCTGGCTCATGAAACCCCGGATCACGATGCCCTGTTTCTCGGCCAGCCATTTCTTGGCAATCGCCCCGGCCGCCACACGCACCGCGGTTTCGCGCGCCGAAGAGCGACCACCGCCGCGGTAGTCGCGCACGCCGTACTTGTGCTCGTAGGCGTAGTCCGCATGGCCCGGGCGGAAGGTATTCATGATCTTCGAGTAATCGCTGCTTTTCTGATCCTGGTTGCGGATCAGCAGCGCAATCGGCGTGCCGGTGGTCTTACCCTCGAACACACCGGACAGGATCTCCACCGCGTCCGGCTCCTTGCGCTGGGTCACATGGCGCGAGGTTCCCGGCTTGCGGCGGTCCAGCTCAAGCTGGATATCGGCCTCGGTCAGCGCCAGTCCCGGCGGGCAGCCATCCACCACGCAGCCGATGGCCGCGCCGTGCGATTCGCCGAAAGAAGTTACCGTGAAGAGCGTGCCGAAAGTGCTGCCGGACATGGGAATCCCGATCTGTCTGAATTGAGGCGCAATTTTAGCATGGGTGCCCGCACAGCCGCCCTGCGCGGGCCTGCGCCGGCAGGCAGGCTGGAGAGGCCCGCCGGATGCGGCTCTACGGGCAGGTCACGACAGAATCTGCACCCGCCCTGTCGCGTTACTGCGCCGGCTTTTCGGCATTCTCTGCCGTGCCGCTCAGGCGGCTGCGCTGCGCGGCCTCGAAATCCGCGTAACCCTGCTGTACCAGCGCATAGGTCTTGTCGATGTTGCTCGCGATGTCGCCGTTCAGCACCTTCAGGCTCTGCAGGATATCGCTCGCCTCATTGAAGCCCTTCTCGAAGCCGCTGCGGATCGTCGCCATGAAATTCGTCAGCACATCCGCCTCGTTCTCACCACCATGCTGCGCTTTGAAGGCCTCGAAGAAGCCCGTCGACAGCGACACGATGCGCCCTGCCGTGCCTTCCGGCGTGTTGTCCTGGCTCATCGCCGCCTGCAGCGCGTTGTCGCCGAGCTCCGCCTTCAGATTCTCGTTGATGCTGTCGATCGCCGTTTTGTAGAGCAGCGCCAGCGAATCATTGCCGGAGCTGATCGCCACATCGGCCGAAGCCTGCACAATCGCCGCATTCTGCTGCGCGCGGGCCTGCGCCGCGGCGCTCGGCTTCGGAGACACCTCCGTGCTGCGCAAACCGGATGACGCTGACGGACTACTGATTTCAATGGGTGTGGACATGTGCTTCTCCTTCGTCGGCGTCGGGAAACGCCCTGGCTTGATTCCAGTATAGGAATCCCGCAACCATCCGGCCTTGTCTGCCCGGCCGCTCCGGGCGGGCCTGCGCGGGCAGGCGTCTCGCCAAAGACCACCTGATGCGGTTTTTCAGGCAGGTACGTAAAAAAGGCGCTGTCGGAATTAGTTGTTGTGGTCCCGAAGTCCGTTCGGCCCGAGTGCCGCGCTTGCGCGGTGTATCGAGGGCAGGGCGAGAGGCACGGCCCCGGTCTCGATACGATGGGCTGCGCCCATCACTCGACCCGAACGGTTGGAAAGGGCAACGCTCGGCGAAGAGTGTTGCAACACTTGACGCATACAGAGCCTAAAAAAAGGCCCGGAACAGGCTGTCCGGGCCTTTTCATCCGATCAGGCTTGCGAAGCTCAGAACGGTGCGACTCCTGCGGCCTTCCACGGATCAATCTTGCCAAAGCCGGCATTGGCCACCACTTTCACCGGAATGCCAGCCGGGTTCTCGACGACGTAGCTGTAGTAGATCGACGGATCGAAAGCCGAGCCGCGCGTCTGGAAGCCTCCGGAGTTCTCAAGCACGTTGTTGCGCTGGACCAGATCGCCGGGGCCGGACTCCGCATAGCCGACATAGGCCGGATAGAGCACGTTGCGGAAGTAGTTGCCCTCGACCAGCACGTCCGCTTCCATGGTCGACGCAACGCCGTACAGCTTGTTGCCGTCGTAGAAGTTGTTATAGACATGCACCTCGCCGAAGCGCACGCGCGGATGGCGCTGATCGGTCTGGAACCAGTTGTGATGGATCGACGTTTTCAGGTAGCCCGTATCCGTGCTGGCACCGTCGCTGTGGCCGATCAGCATGGTCTTGCTGTGGTTCTTGAAATGGCTGTAGCTGATCGTGATGTGCGAGGTCTGGCGCGTGATGTCGAACAGGCCGTCATGCTCCTTGCCGTCCGGATACACATCGCCATCCGAGAAGGAGCAATGATCCACCCAGACGTGGTGGGTGTTCTGGTTGATCTTCAGCGTGTCGTCCGGCGCGCCCTCGAAATACACGTTGCGGATGATGATGTTCTGCCGCTTGTAGATCTCGAAGCCGCCATTGGTGAGCTTGCTGCCCGGCAGACCGACAATCGTCTTGTCGGAACGCAGCGGCACCATGCCCTGCATGTCGATCACCCCGTTGATCAGGACGATGAGCTTCTCGTTGCTGTCGGTCAGCGCCTTCAGATCGGTGAGATTGCTCACCTTGACCGCCCGTCCACCCGCACCACCGGTCGTCGTGCTCAGGCCGAACGCTGCTGCGCCCGCAAAACCGTCAACCGTGTTGAGGCCTGCGCCACCTGACGAGCTGCTGCTCGAAGAACTGGATGAGGAGCTGGATGAAGAACTGGACGACGAACTGCTGGACGAACTCGACGACGAGGATGAAGAAGATGAGCTGCTCGAAGAACTGCTGCTCGAACTGCTCGACGACGAGCTGCCGGATTTGATCGAACACTCGTTGGTGCCGCCTGCTACGCGACCACCAAAGGTCGCCTCGGCGCAGGCAAAGCTGCCTGACAGCGTCTTGTAGAAAAACTTGTCTGCACGGCCAAACGCAACATTGGTATTGGCGCTCACCGTGCAGGTCTTGCCCTCGGTGCAGATCGTGGTAAAGCCAACCGGCCGGTTGGCCGCAACAGCAGTCGTACTGAGCAGCGCCAGCAGCGCTCCTGACAACAATGACCTGAACATGGATTTGTCTCCTGGTTTCTGGAATGAACACAACATCTACGGGTTGCTATGGCTGCACACACGCTCCGCGCAGCCTTCAAAACATGGTTGATGGAGGTTCTCATTGCAAGGAGAAGTGTCGTCACCTCTACGGCCAGCAGACCAATGGACGTATAGCGCGCATCACTGTGCTGAAACGACATGGCCTGCACAGCCTCACCGGGCGGATGTTTGCGGGCAGGCAGGCTGGAGAAGCAGAGCCGAAGCGGCTCTTCAGGCAGGCATAGGCGCAGTCAGCCGGCACGATCCCGCGCAGCGTCGGCGGTGAAATCGACAAGGGCGGGCTTTGCCGTGTTCCGAAGGGCCGCTGTCAGATCGCATTCCGGATGGGTACAATCAGCCAGAAGCTGGCGGTCGTCGCCGAAAGCGGGCATTCGTAGGGCGCCGAAGGGAACAATGAGCGTAGCGAATTGCGCCGGATGATTTGGGTGCATCCATCGAATCGATGGTCTTGGTTTTTTTGTAATGTTTGGCGTATGGAGCAGTTCGATCCGCTTAGTGCACACCACGCCAGAATGATTGCGCCGCACGTAGCATGCGATTAAAGAGCATAAACGTTTCCAAAACTTAACTTCTACGAAAATAGGTCAAGCCAATGGAAAGAAAGCATCAAGTATTCGTCTCGTCGACGTATCGAGATCTAATAGAAGAGCGCAAAGAAGTCATACATGCACTACTCGAACTGGAATGCATTCCCGCTGGGATGGAGTTGTTCCCAGCAACGGACGAAGATGCTTGGTCCCTAATAAAAGAAGTAATAGACGGGTGCGACTATTATTTATTAATACTAGGCGGAAAATATGGTTCAACAAATCAAGAGGGGGTCGGCTACACTGAGATGGAGTTTGACTACGCCATCCAGCAAGGGAAACCCACAATTTGTTTTATACACGAAAACATAGACAATCTACCTTCATCAAAAGTCGAAAATACCGATTCGGCCAAAGAAAAACTAAAGCTCTTCACAAACAAAGCCAAAGACAAACACTGCAAGTTTTGGTCATCCGCAGCCGACCTTGGCGGAAAAGCATCCAGAAGTTTAATTCAACTTAAAAAGAAGCATCCTTCTGACGGCTGGGTCCCAGGCAAGTACGCAACGGACCCCAAAATGCTTTCTGAAATGGAAAAAATGCGTTCGGTAATAAAGGACCTTGAACTACAGCTGCTCACCATAAAAAACACAAACAACAACATTGACACGACAGAATTACTAAGCGGAAGCGACCTGTACTCCATACGGCTACAACTTAAAAACAGTACAGCAAATGAGCTCGAGACAGTTGACATAAAAATAAGCTGGGATAAGTTATTTTCTTACTGTGGACCAGAGTTGTCCGGCGAATGCTCGGACTTAAAAATAAGAGAAAAGATCGAACTAGCCTGCTTCCACTCGATTCCGGAAAAAATAGAAAAATTCAATAAGCACAATGACGTAGTGCTTCCATATGTATTTGAAGACCAAATAAAAATTCAATTCAGAGCGCTTGGGCTAATGGAGCCCGGAACAAAAAAGAGGGCTGTATCGGACACAAACACCTACTGGAAACTAACCCCCAGAGGAGAATGTCATTTAATACAAATAAAAGCTCTTAAAAGAGCAGGCATATAACAAAAAGCCTTGTAGGGTCAATGCCATTAAGTTAGCCGTTCGTGCTGAGCGTAAGGAGTGAAGCGACTGAAGTCGAAGCATGATCGGCGGGGCCAAGGCCCTTCGACTTCGCTGCGCTACGCTCAGGGCGAAAGGTGTTTGGGGCTTAACTTAACGGTATTGCTTGTAGGGTGCGCAATGCGCACCCTACAAATTGAACGTCTGCTCTCTGATTCTCCGAGCGCCTGCAAAGGGTCGAAAACACACATCCGCAGCATCCACCGTGGTCATTCACCGATCAAGCTCCCGATCTGTAAGCTACGTCGTCACAACACCCTCCTGCAAACCCGCTTCTGGCGTAGGTCTCCAACCACCCTGCCCGCACAGGCCCGTCCCAGGCGGCTCTTCAGGCCGCTCGTCATTTCCGTCGGAACCCGCCGGGATTCGCGCGCGTCTGCGGCAGCTTGCAGCGTAGCCGCAGCGCTTCAGCCGCTATAATCCGCCCCTGATTTTCCTTTTCACCGCACGCCAGCGTCGGGGCATTCGCCTCGCCAGCCGCCGCGCGGTGTTGTGCATTTTCCGAGCCTCGCCATGACCCGTCCCTCGCCTGCCGCCAGCCCGCTTCAGCCCCTGTCCCTGATCAGCCTGCCCAAGCCCGGTCAGCGCCTGGATCTGCCGCGCCTGCACGGATCAGGTGACGCCGCGGCGCTGGCGCAGCTAGCCTCCAGCGGACAGAAGCTGCTGGTGATCACGGCCAATCCGCTGGATGCACAGCGTCTGACCGAGGAAGTGCAGTGGCTGGCGCCGGGCTTGCGCGTGCATCTGCTGCCGGACTGGGAAACCCTGCCCTACGACAGCTTTTCACCGCATCAGGATCTGATCTCCGAACGGCTGGCCACGCTTTACGCGATCCAGAAGGGCGAGTCGGACATCACCATCGCGCCGGCCGCGACCGCCCTGTACCGCATGGCGCCGCCCTCTTACATGGCGGCCTACACCTTCTTCCTGAAGACGCGCGACACGCTGGATCTGGATGCCTTCAAGCTGCAGATGGCGCTGGCCGGCTATGAGCATGTGACGCAGGTGATCCGCCCGGGTGAATTCTCGGTGCGCGGCGGGATCGTCGATCTGTTTCCGATGGGCACCCAGCTGCCTTTCCGCATCGACCTGTTCGATGACGAGATCGACACGATCCGCACCTTCGATCCGGACTCGCAGCGCACGGTGTATCCGGTGCCGGAAATCCGCCTGCTGCCGGCGCGCGAATTCCCGATGGACGACAAGGCCCGCAGCGCCTTCCGCGCGCGCTTCCGCGAGGCCTTCGAAGGCGACCCAACCAAGTCGGTAATCTACAAGGACATCTCCAACGGCGTGGCTTCGGCCGGTATCGAGTACTACCTGCCGCTGTTTTTCGAGGAAACTGCCACGCTCTTCGATTACCTGCCGAAGAAGGTGATGCTGGTCAGCCATCAGGATGTGCCGGCGGCTGTCGAAGCGTTCTGGACCGAGGCGCGCAACCGCTATCGCCTGATGGCCGGCGACCGGGCACGGCCGCTGCTGACGCCGGAGCAGTTGTTCCTGCCAGCCGAGGCCTTCTTCATTGCCGCCGGCGAGTTGCCGCGCCTGGCCATCGGCGAGCGCAACGAAGCCGCTACACCGACGGCGCCGCTGCCCGACCTGTCGGTGGAGCGCAAGGCGACTGACCCGCTGCATCGCCTCAAGCATTTCCTCGCCAACTTCCCTTGGCGCGTGCTGCTGCTGGCCGAATCCGCCGGCCGCGCCCAGACGATCAGCGATTACTTCGCCGAATACGAATTGCGCCCGGCGGCGAGTGCCGATCTGGCCGGCTTCATGGCCGGCGACGCGAAGCTGGCGCTGGCCGTCGGCCCGCTGAATGCGGGCTTCGTACTGCCCGCGGCCAACATCGCGATCCTCACCGAGAACGAGCTTTACGCCTCGCAGGTGCGCCCGCGCGGGCGTGGCCGCGAGGGGCGCAAGAGCAGTGTCGAGGGCTTCCTCAAGGATCTCTCGGAGCTGAAAATCGGCGACCCGGTGGTGCATAGTAGTCACGGCATCGGCCGCTATCACGGCCTGGTGCACATGGATCTGGGCGAAGGCGATACCGAGTTCCTGCATCTGGAATACGCCGACGACACCAAGCTCTACGTGCCGGTCTCGCATCTGCATCTGATCACGCGCTATGCCGGTGCCGACCCGGAAAGCATCGGCCTGCACAAGCTGGGCTCCGGCCAGTGGGACAAAGCCAAGCGCAAGGCGGCGCAACAGGTGCGCGACACGGCGGTCGAGCTGCTCGCGCTGTATGCCAAGCGGGCCGCGCGGCCGGGCCACAAATTCGATTTCAAGCAGCATGATCTGGACGCCTTTGCCGAGGGCTTCGGCTTCGAGGAAACGCCGGACCAGCTCGCCGCCATCAACGCGGTGGTTGAAGACATGCGCTCGGGCCGGCCGATGGACCGGCTGGTGTGCGGCGACGTGGGCTTCGGCAAGACCGAAGTGGCACTGCGCGCGGCCTTCATCGCGATTGCCGATGGCAAGCAGGTGGTCGTGCTGTGCCCGACAACGCTGCTGGCCGAGCAGCACTTCCAGACCTTCTCGGATCGCTTTGCGGACTGGCCGGTGAAGATTGCCGAGCTGTCGCGCTACCGCTCCGCCGCCGAGCAGACAGAAGCACTCAAGCTGGCCTCCGAGGGCAAGATCGACATCCTGATCGGCACCCATCGCCTGCTGCAGAAAGACGTGGTGCTCAAACGCCTTGGCCTCGTCGTGATCGATGAGGAACACCGTTTCGGCGTGCGCCAGAAAGAAACCTTGAAAAGCCTGCGCAGCGAGGTCGACATCCTCACCCTCACCGCCACGCCGATTCCGCGCACACTGGGCATGGCCATGGAAGGCCTGCGCGAATTCTCGGTGATTGCTACCGCGCCGCAGAAGCGCCTGGCCATCAAGACCTTCGTGCAGGGCTGGAGCAAGGGCATCGTGCGCGAAGCCGTGCTGCGCGAGTTCAAGCGCGGCGGGCAGGTGTACTTCCTGCACAACGAAGTCGACACCATCGAGAACATGCGCAACTCGCTGACCGAGCTGCTGCCCGAAGCGCGCATCGTCGTCGGCCACGGCCAGCTGAACGAGCGCGAGCTGGAACGCGTGATGAAGGATTTCACCGCCCAGCGCGCCAACCTGCTGCTGTGCACGACCATCATCGAGACCGGCATCAACATCCCGACGGCGAACACCATCATCATCAACCGCGCAGACCGTTTCGGGCTGGCGCAGTTGCACCAGTTGCGCGGCCGCGTCGGGCGCTCGCACCACCAGGCTTATGCGTATCTGCTGACCGATGGCAATGCCAAGCCCACGGCGAATGCGCAGAAGCGTCTGGAAGCCATCACCATGATGGACGAGCTCGGCTCGGGCTTCTTCCTCGCCATGCACGATCTGGAAATCCGCGGCGCGGGCGAAGTGCTGGGCGATTCGCAATCCGGCGAGATTCAGCAGGTCGGCTTCTCGCTGTATTCCGAGATGCTCAAGCGCGCGGTGAAGGCGCTGCAGTCGGGCAAGGAAGTCGATCTGGCGCAGCCGCTGGATGTGGCCTCGGAAATCAATCTGCACACCCCGGCGCTGCTGCCCGACAAGTATTGCCCGGACATCCAGGAACGCCTGACGCTGTACAAGCGCATGGCCAACTGCGAGGAAGCCGACGATCTGCAGGGCATCCAGGAGGAGCTGATCGACCGCTTCGGCGAAATGCCGCCGCAGACCCAGGCGCTGATGGAAACCCACCGCCTGCGCGTCGCGGCCAAGCCGCTGGGCATCATCAAGATCGACGCCACCGATTCGCGCATCCATCTGCACTTCGAGCCGAATCCGCCGATCGAACCGATCAAAATCATCAAGCTCATCCAGAACAATCGCAACTGGAAACTCGCCGGGCAGGACAAGCTGGCGATCAACATCACCGCCGATTCGGTGAGCGAGCGGGCCAACAAGGTGCGCAGTGCGCTGAAGCAGCTGGCGGGCTGATCCAGCTGAAGTCCGTTCGGCCCGAGTACGCCCGCAGGGCGTGTATCGAGGGCGGGGCCCAAGCCTCGATACGCCAGCCTCTGGCTGGCACTCGGCACGAACGGTTTTCAGGACACAAAGTTCAAACCTCATTGAGCCGGGTCAACAAGGCCTGCTCCAACAGACAAACACCATGAGTCCGCCTCCTTCCACCCGGAATTCCGTCATCGACCTGCTGCGCGCCGCCTGCGTGCTCTACATCGTCGGCTTCTGGCACCTGATGACCTACACCGAGGCCTTCCCCGGTTACCACAACGGCGTGACCACGCGCCTGACCGTCGCCGTGCTGGCGGTATTCATGTTCGTCTCGGGGCTGTGCGTGGCAGAGAGTTTCGCGCGCAGCGGGCCGGATGCGCGCGGCTTCTACCGCAAGCGCCTGCTGCGGGTGTATCCACTCTTCATTCTCGCCTGCCTGCTCTTTCTGGCGCTCAAGCTCGCCAACGGAGCGGCGCTGCTGCGGGCCCTGCTGCTGATTTCGCCGCTGTGGGGCAAGCAGCCGATGACGCTGTGGTTCATCGCCAATCTGTGCCTGTACTACCTGCTGCTGCCCCTGCTGGCGCGCCAGGGCGTCGGCAGCCGGCGCTTCTGGCTGATGGCGCTGGGCATCGAAGCCGTGCTGTGCGTGGCGCCCCTGCTCTCGGGCACCGACAACCGGGGAGCGATCTATTTCCCGGCCTTCTGCCTCGGCATCTGTTTCGCCGGCAAGGCGGCGCCAGCACTCGGACACTGGGCCGTCGCGGCGCTGGCCGCCCTCGGGGTGTCGCTGCTGGCTGGCGGCGACCCAGAGCAGAGCCTCGCCTCGATCGGCCTTGCCATGGGCGTGCCGGTGCTGGTGCTGTTCGGTACCACGCGCCTGCTCGGGCATTTCAGCATGCCACGGCTGGTCCACGCCCTGGCCTACGCCGGCTTCGCGGCCTATCTGCTGCACCGGGTCGTCTTCAAGCTGCTGATGGCCCGCCTCACCCCGTTCGCCGAAGAGACGCGCCTGCTGTGTCTGCTTGCTGTCGGAGTACCGCTGGTCTTCGGTCTGGCCTGGGGAATTCAGCGCGGCTACGACTACCTGCTGGAAAGACGCTCCCGTTAAGGGTTTCGAGCCATCCATGCCGGAGAGCGCCGGGCATGGCCGCTCTCCCGGCAGCATGGCTGCACAGGCCCGCCACAGGCGGCTGTGCAGGCAGCCTCTTGGCTAGCGCATAATCACGCCATGCAAGCATCCAATCCTCTGTTCCAGAATCGGTCCTTCCTCGCTTTCTGGGCCACCCGCATGTGCACCACCATGGCCAACCAGATGATGATGGTGGCGGTGGGCTGGCAGATGTACGACCTCACCCACAGCGCCTGGGATCTTGGTCTGGTCGGCCTGTATCAGTTCCTGCCGGCGCTGGCGCTGACGCTGGTGGTGGGTCAGGTGGCCGACCGCTTCGACCGCCGCCGCGTGCTGGGCCTGTGTCTGGTCGCCCAGGCGCTGATCGTCGCCGGCCTGATCTGGGCAACCTTTAGCGGCTGGATCAGCCGCGAGCACATCCTCCTCGCAGCCGTTGCACTGGGCGTCACCAAAGCCTTCCAGATGCCCACCCAGCAGGCGCTGGGGCCGCTGCTGGTGCCCGCCGAACTTCTGCCACGCGCACTGGCCTTCAACTCGGCCGGGGTGCAGTTCGCCATCATCGCCGGACCCGCCGCCGGAGGTTTCGTGTATGTAGCCGGCGCACACGCCGTGTACGGTCTGTGTGGCCTGCTCTTCGTGGCCGCCGCAGGCTTCCTGGCGCCGGTGCGCTACGACCATCAGCCAACGCTGGCACGCGAACCCGTAACCCGCGCCAGCCTGTTCGCCGGCATCCGCTTCATCTGGCAGCGCAAGGCCGTGCTCGGCGCCACCTCGCTGGATCTGTTCGCGGTGCTGCTCGGCGGCGCCGTCGCACTGCTGCCGATCTACGCGCGCGACATCCTGCATACCGGGCCCTGGGGGCTGGGCTTCTTGCGCGCGGCGCCCGCAGCCGGGGCCTTCTGCATGTCGATCTGGCTCACCCGCCACCCCATCGAGCAGCGCGCCGGCAAGGTCATGTTCGGCGCGGTGGCCGTGTATGGTCTGGCCACGCTGGTGTTCGGCGTGTCGACGAGCTTTATGCTTTCGCTGGTGATGCTGGCCGTGTCCGGCGCGGCGGACATGATCAGCGTCGTCATCCGTCAGTCGCTGGTGCAACTGGAAACGCCGGACGAGATGCGCGGCCGCGTCAGCGCCGTGAATTCCATTTTCATCGGCGCGTCGAACCAGCTGGGGGAATTTGAATCAGGCGTGACCGCTGCGGCATTCGGCCCGGTCGCTTCGGTGGTGATCGGTGGTCTGGGCACGCTCGGGGTGGTGGGCCTGTGGATGCGCCTGTTCCCGTCGCTTGCACAGCGCGATCGTCTGCAGCCCGGGCCGCGCGCGGCCTGATCAGATCAGCGGGCGGATTCCGTTTCGCTGAAGTTGAAGCAGCGCTGGTGTTCGTCCTGCAACTGCATCAGCACCGACATGATCTGCGGATTGAATCCCGTGCGCGCGATGTACTGATGATCCTTGTCCATGGCCCGTTCATCGAACAGCAGTGACGCCAGATACGCTTCACAGTCCGGCGTCCCCCAGGTGAGCGAGATCCGTTCGGCAATGTGCGGGTACGCTGCGCGCAACTCGACAAGCATGACTTCCAGCGCCGTA
This sequence comes from Uliginosibacterium sp. 31-16, assembly GCF_030730865.1. Taxonomy (GTDB): domain Bacteria; phylum Pseudomonadota; class Gammaproteobacteria; order Burkholderiales; family Rhodocyclaceae; genus Uliginosibacterium. The sequence goes on from NZ_JAVALZ010000002.1 coordinate 700,188, forward strand.
TCGACCTTTTTGACAGAGGAGGCACGGTAGGCCGTGCCCTTGCTGCCATCGGGATAGGCAATGGTGGTGGTCAGGGATTCCAGAGGAAGACCGGGGTCCATTTCCTCCTGGCGACGGAACAGCTTACGGATAAGGCTTAACATGGTTTTATCAGTAACTGGATGGCTATCAGACATGTGCCGACAAGCATACGGCATGAAAAAAGCCCCTTTCAAGGAACCAGTCGACGCATTCAGGGCGATTCCGGAAGAAACACCGACCACTCAGCCGCGACAGGCGGCAGGACAGAAAACCGGGGCGGGATTGAAAGATCCGGCGGCGGCTCATCATCACCTGCAGTGCCGATTGTCTCCGCAAGTCAGCGCTCCATCCGCTGTCTTCTCCATTCCAGGCTGTGGGCAGCGAGAATGGCGGCCCGACTCAAACGGAAGCTCCACAATGAATCTGCAGATGGTGGTCATGAACGGTTCGAAGCTGCTGCAGGAGCTGCACGACGGCAAGGTCTGCGTTTTCAGTGCCAGCCCCGCCGGCAACCTGCGCAATGGCATCTACAACCTGTATCGGGCTGACCGCGCCGATACGCGCCGCGCCTATACCGGCAGCATCCTGCACGTTGACGTCCACTGCGTGTATCAGCTCGTGGGGCAGGAAATCGTGAGTCATGAGCGCCGCAACTTCACCAGCGCTCCCGCCAGCGGCAGCACCTGCACAATCCGCTATGCCGCCGGCTGGGCTGTCGTGTCTCAAGCCTGAGCCAGTTCCAGACCGACCCACCACAAACTCCCGCCACAAAAACAGAAGGGGCCTCGCGGCCCCTTTGTCATTCCAGCGCGAACGCTTCAATCGAAACTGTAGGCAAAGTTTTTCTCCGCTACGCCAACCTTCACACGTTGCACCGGCTTGCCGGCCAGCATGCGCTGCAGGAATTCGCGTGACACATCCGGCAGCAGCGTGTTGGTGAGGATTGCATCGATCATGCGGCCGCCTGATTCGCCCTCGGTACAGCGCGAAACCACGAGTTTGACAACCTCCTCGTCGTATTCGAACGGCACTTTCTGGTGCTCCTCGACGCGACGCTTGATGCGATTCAGCTGCAGACGAGTGATCGAAGCGAGCATGCTGTCGGTCAGCGGGAAATACGGGATCGTCACCAGGCGGCCCAGCAGCGCCGGCGGGAAGATATTCAGCAGCGGCTCACGCAGCGCCTTGGCAAGACCTTCGGGGTCCGGAAGCAGCTCCGGATCCTTGCACATGCCGGCAATTAGATCGGTACCGGCATTGGTGGTGAGCAGGATCAGGGTGTTCTTGAAGTCGATCACGCGGCCCTCGCCGTCTTCCATCCAGCCCTTGTCGAAGACCTGGAAGAACAGTTCGTGCACGTCGGAATGCGCCTTCTCGACTTCATCCAGCAACACCACGGAATACGGCTTGCGACGCACCGCCTCGGTCAGCACTCCGCCCTCGCCATAACCGACGTAGCCGGGAGGCGAGCCTTTCAGCGTGGAGACGGTGTGCGCCTCCTGATACTCGCTCATGTTGATGGTGATGAGGTTCTGCTCGCCGCCGTACAGCGCTTCGGCCAGTGCCAGGGCGGTCTCGGTCTTGCCCACGCCGGAGGTGCCGGCGAGCATGAACACGCCGATGGGCTTGTTCGGATTGTCGAGCCCGGCCCGCGAGGTCTGGATGCGCTTGGCGATCATCTCCATCGCATGGTCTTGCCCGATCACGCGCTTGCCCAGATTCGCCGCGAGATTCAGCACGGTCTCGATCTCGTTGGCGGCCATGCGTCCGACCGGGATGCCGGTCCAGTCCGCCACCACGCTGGCCACCGCCTGATAATCCACCGTCGGCAGGATCAGCGGGCTCTCGCCTTGCAGGGCTTCGAGCTTCGCCTGAACTTCCTTGAGTTCGGCCAGCAGCGCGTCGCGATCCTCCGCCGGCGCAGCCTCGGTCGCGGCAGACTCGCTGCTGGCCGCCTCGGCTGCCGCTGATTCCAGTTTGCTGCCGGTACCCTCGACCGGCTGGAAAGCCGCGCGCAGCCTGGCTCGCAGGGCAAGCAGGCTGTCGACCAGCGTCTTTTCTTCGTTCCAGCGGGTGGTCAGCGCAAACAGGCGTGCTTCCTCGCTCTCCAGCAAGTCCTTCGCGTGCGCCTCGCGCCCGCCGGTATCAATACCGATCACCATCTCGCGCCCGATGATTTCCAGTTCGGTCTTCAGTGCGTCGATACGCTTGCTGCAGTCATCCACCTCGGCCGGCGTCGCGTGCAGGCTCACCGCCACGCGGGCGCTGGCAGTGTCGAGCAGACTCACCGACTTGTCCGGCAGCTGGCGCGCCGGGATGTAACGATGCGAGAGCTTGACCGCAGCTTCCAGCGCTTCATCGAGAATCTGCACCTTGTGGTGTTTCTCCATCGTGGACGCCACCCCGCGCATCATCAGGATCGCGCGGGCCTCGTCCGGCTCGTCGATCTGCACATTCTGGAAACGCCGGGTCAGCGCCGGATCCTTCTCGATGTGCTTCTTGTATTCGGCCCAGGTCGTCGCGCCGATGGTGCGCAGCTGGCCGCGTGCCAGCGCCGGTTTCAGCAGGTTGGCCGCGTCACCGGTGCCGGCTGCGCCACCTGCACCGACCAAGGTGTGGGTCTCGTCGATGAACAGGATGATGGGCTTCGGTGAAGCCTGAACCTCGTCGATCACCGAGCGCAGGCGCTGCTCGAATTCACCTTTCATGGATGCACCGGCCTGCAGCAGCCCTACATCCAGCGACAGCAACTGCACGTCTTTCAGCGCGGGCGGCACATCACCACGCACGATTCGCTGGGCAAAACCTTCGACCACCGCGGTCTTGCCCACACCGGCTTCGCCAACGAGGATCGGGTTGTTCTGGCGACGGCGCATCAGGATGTCGACGACCTGGCGGATTTCCTCGTCACGCCCCACGATCGGATCCATCTTGCCGGCACGCGCCTGCTCGGTCAGATCGACCGTGAATTGCTTGAGCGCTTCCTGCTTGCCCATCTGCGCCGGCGCCATCGCCCCGCTCGCCTCGCCGGGGCCTGCCTCGCCAGCCGTGGCGGTGAGCGCATCCTCGGGCGAGCCGGCAACGATCTGGCCGAGCGCGTCGGAAAGATCGTCCGCCTTGATGCGCTCGAACTGGCGCGAAATCGCGTACAGCGCGTTGCGCAGGTAGTTCGTCTTGAGCATGCCGAGCAGCAGGTAGCCGGAGCGCACGCCAGCATCCTTGTACATCAGCGAGCCGTACACCCAGCCGCGCTCGATGGCGTTCGAGATGTTTTCGGCGATATCGGATATCGCCGTCGCCCCGCGCGGCAGACGGTCCAGCGCGGCGGTGAGGTCACGCGCCAGCACGGCTTCGTCCAGACCGTAGTGGCGGATGATGCGATGCCAGTCCGAATCCTGCAGCTGCAGGATCTGCGCGATCCAGTGTTCCAGTTCGACATAAGGATTGCCGCGCAACTTGCAGAATACCGTCGCACCTTCGACCGCCTTGTACGCCACGCTGTTGAGCTTGCCGAACAACGCCACCCGACTGATTTCACTCATGCTTGAGACTCCCTGTTATTGCCGTCACCCTGGCGCAGGCCGGGGTCCGGGCGCTTTTCCCACAGGCTGGATCCGGCTGGTTGCCGGAATGCCAGCCCTGCTCTCTGCCATCATGCGTGTCGCGCATCCATTACCCGTTCGGCATCCAGCACCAGATCGCCGGCATCATCTGCCATCTGCGGCGTGCCCAGCCAGCCGCTCCAGCCCAGCAGACCGGATCGGCCCAGCATCAGTGTCGGCACTTCCTGACGACGCAAGATCAGTTGCACATCCCAGAACAGCTCACCGCCGGTGTAGAAACGCACCCAGTCGACCAGCTTCGGCAAAGCCGAACCGCTGGGCAGAAAATCGGCATACTGCCTGACCGTGAGCGGGCCGATGTGGATGCGGAATTTGCTTTGCCGATCCCACACACGGCTGCCAAGCACGGCGTTGCGGCCAAGCTGGCTGCTGCCCAGTCGCGACTGATCCGCCTCCTCGATCGGCATCCAGTGACCGACGAACTGTTCGACCTCGACCGGAAGTTTGAAAAATCCGGCAAGCACGCTGGCCAGCCCTTCACCATTGCGTACCTGGCGCGACAGCGCGCCGGCGTGGAAACGTCGCGCATTGTCGGGCACCGCATCGCGGCGCTGCAGCGTGGGCTGCCCGATGCCACACAGCGCACCGACATAGCCGGCAAAGCGGTCCTCATCCGGCCGATCCAGACTGACGGTGGGTTGCGCCTGCGCCCAGGCGCGATAGAACAGCGCGGCGAAACGGTGGTGCAGGATGTCGAGGAAACGCGAAAAGGTCGCGTCGCCTGAATGCAGGATGCGCTGGCGTGCATGATCGGTCAGGTGCAGCGGCAACGGACCATTGGCGCCGAGCAGACCGAAGAAGCGGATCTCCAGACGCGGCGGACGATCGTCACGCTCGCGCCTGAAACTCGCCAGACTGGCCGGTGCGAAAGCCAGCGAAGGCTCCTGACCGATCCGCACCGGCTCATCCGCCGGACGGAGCGCCATCCCCCAGCGCGGCTTGTCCAGGTGCAGGCACTCCAACCGGCGCATGGTCTGGTAAAAATCGTGCGCGAAGGGCTCGGCTTCGAGACGGGCGTAGAAGGTTTGCGGGGAGAGCCGGGTCATCCCATCGCTCCGCTTTGCACGATCAGGCTCATCACAGAATCGGCCGCAATCCGCATTGCGGTGCCCAGCGCATGATCTGACCGCGCGCCTGTGAGCGCAGCACGGTCTGGGTGAAGCTGTTCATCGAGGCATGACGCGCAAAAAACTGGCTCAGCACCTGACCGAAGAGAAAAGCGCCACCGCCCTCAAAGGCCATTTCATCGACTTCCAGCGTGATCTCCAGCCCGCGCCCGAAGCAGATCGGCCCGGCCATCGGCAAACGACGCACGACGGGTGCCGATGTCACCGATTTGAGTCCTTCGATCTGGCGCTTGAGACCGGCATCCCCGGTGCTGGCATAGAGTTCCAGCATCTGGCGCAAGGCCGCCGCGCCTTCCTGCGGATCACTGTCGAGCAGCGACAGGTAGTTCAATGACAACTGGCTGATCAGACGCCAGGCCACCGAGCCTTCGGCAAGCATCGAATAGGGTCGCGACGGACCTTTCACGCAGCGCACGGAATCGACCGGCGCTGCCACATCCAGAGTGAAATCGGTCTTGCCCGAGCCCAGCGGCATCAGGATCGGCAGGTCACGATTGGTACACAAAGCCTGCAGCGATAGCTGACGCAGATCGGCGCTGTACGGTGCCTCGCGCGGATCAACCAGCGACAGGAATACTTCACTGCCGATGTAGCCGGTACGGGTGCCGATGCGCTTCTGTTTTTCCGAGGGTAGACGCGGTTCACGGCGGGCCATGAAGTAAGCCTGATCGCCCGGGGCATCGGAATGGTAATCGGCGTAGAAAGGCAGGAAGCTCTGTTCGCTGCGTGCCCCGCCACTGTGCCCGACGACTTCGCTGAATTCGTAGATTTCGTAGTCCAGCGGATGGGTGCGATCCGGCACGGCATGGAATTCATGGCTCGCGTCGGTAACGTGAATGCGGTCCAGACGCTTCGGGAACAGGTTGATCGCGGGCGTGCAGTGCAGCAGGAGGTTGCTGGCATCCACCACGCTTTCGAGCATCGTTTCGCCCTGACCGAAGAGCAGCACGATCTCCAGTTCATTGCTTGCCTGACGGGCAATGATCGGCTGCAGCCCGTCAATATCGACAAACATGAAGCGTTCGGGAAAGGAAAAATATTCCTGCATCAGGCGATAGCCCGCAAAGCCGCGCCGTTTCGTGGGCAGCAGGGCCTGCTCGTCGGAAAAGCCCGTCAGGCGCACCTTGGCCGCAGGCAGGAATTCATGCCAGGAGGCTGGCGTCTCCCCCACCGGCAGCACCAGCGCGCCAAGCAGTGACGCACCAATCAGCTCGTAGAGCTTGAAGGCAATCTCGTGTGCGCCGGCCAGATGGAGTTGCAGCGTATCCAGACTGAGTTGCCTGAATTGCGCACCTCCCGTGCAGCGCAAGCGCAGGCGCAGGCCACCCTTGACCCTGGCCGGCAGGTTCAGCCGCGACAGCGGCAGATCAGGCGCCACCGAGAAATAACGGGCCTGCGCAATTTCCAGCGGCCACAGCCGGATATCGTGCGCCGTGCGGAATTCACAGGCGACTGCATCGCCCTTGCTCTGCGCATTGCGGAACGGCGTGCCGCGCGGCACGACAGCGCCCTTGGCCAGATTGCTGTCACCCGGCACCGGATTGAACTGGGCGATCAGCATCGAAGGCGTGGGCGCCAGATAGTGCGGATACACCATTTCCAGCAGACGCTGGGTGAAGCGCGGGAACTCGGCGTCCAGCCGCAACTGGATCCGGGCGGAGAGGAAACCTGCGCCTTCGAGCAGTCGTTCGACATACGGATCGGCAACCTCGATGCCGTCCATGCCCAGGCGCGCAGCAATCTTCGGGAACTGCCGGGCGAACTCCGCCCCCATCTCGCGCAGGTGCGAGAGTTCCTGGTTGTAGTAACGCAGCAGACGCGGATCCATCAATACCCACCCAGTTCCTTGACCTCGATCTGGCCGGTTTCCAGATCGACGTCGGTGCGCAGCAACAGATCCAGCGGCACGGGCTGGGCCCATACGCTGGCTTCGATGCGCAGGCTGATCACGTTATGCCAGTCGAGCATGTTGCCTTCCTGATGCGCCTGTACGCGCAGGCTGCCGGGCACGATGCGCGGCTCGAACTGGATCAGCGCCTCACGCACGGCACGTTCAAGATCGGCACTATCCAGCGACGATGCGGTCTCCCCGGCGAAGGACGGCATGCCGTAGTTGAGTACCGAACGCTCGACCTCCGGGTAGTCGGCCAATCCGTCACTGGCGGGCGGGCGCGCCGCATTGAGCAGGAAAGTCAGATCGCGCAGCACCGCCTCGCGGAACTGCGCCTTGGTGAGCATGCGCCGCTCCTTGGGCTCCGGCTTCTGGTTCGACGGGTCATCATCGAGCAGGCGGTCGAGCAGCGCAGGCTGCAGACGATCAAGCGGCTGCAGATCCATCCGCGGTCTCCGTTGTTGCAGCTTCGCCGATGAGGATCTGACGCACGTCCATCAGCGCATGGTCACCCGTATCGGTACTCAGCAAGCGCTGACCGAGGCCATGGAAAACGCCCGGCGAGGCTTCACGCCAGTCCGTCTTGCGGGCCAGCCGGATCAGGCCATCCGGATCAGTTTCGGAACCAGGGTAGCGCGTCGGGATCACCCCGACAGCTTCGCCACCGTTGCTGAACTGGAAGTGCGCCGGCATCCATACCTGATCACGCAGATCGGCCGGCACCTCGATGTCGATGCGCATCAGATTGCCGAAGGGCAGCCAGTAGTAGCGACCGTTGATCACCGCCTCGCACACGGGGCCCAGACGCATGTCGGCATCCGCAATCCATTCGAAAGGCTGGCCATCCAGCGTGCCGGCGGTAGCCGGCGCCAGTTCAAAGGCCTGTGCCTGCAGCGTCGCCGCTGCGGCCATGTCGCCACGTCCGGCGACCAGCGTGGATTCGATCAGCAGCGCCAGCCATTGCTCGGGCTGCCCGAACACCACCGGCGACTTGCGCCCGGCAAACACCTCGGCGCGCAGGGCCTCGCACTTCAGGGCCTCGCGATACATCTGTGCCATCGCCAGCGCACTCGCATCCAGTTCCGCAGCGACGTTGAGCTGATTCAGCGCACGCTCCCAGTTACCCAGCACCGACAGGAGCTGGAACAGGAAAATGCGCAGCTTCGCATCCGCCGGGTTGGCGCGGATCTGGTTCTGCAGAAGCGCCAGCGCGCCTTCTGGATCGCCTGCGCGCAAGGCTACTTCGGCTTCAGAAACTTGAGTCATCTGCGTATTCCTTTTCTTTACTTACCGCCCGGAGAGCCGCTTCTGGCGGCCATCTCCAGCCGCCCTGTCTGGTGAGCCACATCTCACGGCACTCTTCAGGCACACCGCCTGAAGACGCTTGCTACATGCGGGTCTCGGGGCGACATCAAGCCTGATCAAATTCCGTTGTGAAGCTTGACACCCCGCCACCGCCGCCTTGTGCCTGCTGCGGACGATATTCGACGGTGATTTTCTGGAATCCGATCCTGATCCGCTCGGCGATGTTTTCTTCAGCACCGTGCAGGCCGGTTTCCAGATCGATGGCGCGGATGCGCGCTTTCTCCAGAATGATCTTCAGATACTCGACCGGACTGCTGCCTCCCGCCTTGCGTACAGACAGCGTGGCCTTGGCGATGACTTCATTGCTGCGCAGCGCGGACATCAACCCGGCCGTGGTGCTGTCCACGCGCTTGACGATTTCCAGTTCGCGCACGCTCACCTGATTGGCTCCGCGGGCCCCTGTCGTGACGGTCGAACTGGCGTTACCTTCCATGCCCCAGGACCACGCCACCACCTGGATTTCGTCCAGATGGCCGGGGTCCCGCGACTCGCCCTTGAACACGCCCGAGCGAGCGCCCTCGATCTTGAGGAACATGTCGCCACTCGGCGCACCTGTCGGAATCATTGGCATATGAATCTTCTTTCCTGCAAACGAGCGAATAGCGCCGCGCAGGCGCTATTCATATCTCATCCAGAGTGCCGGAAAATCGTGGGATGCGCGTCGCGAGCGGGCCAAGGTCGAAGCGAGAAGCGGAAACGTATGCAGATACGTTGAGCACCGGAGCTTCGAGATTGGCCCGCGCAGTAGCGCAGCGCACGATTTTCAGCCGATGGCCTTGTTGGCGGAGATGTCCCAGGCCGCGGTGGAAGTCTTGCCGCCCGCGCCTTTGGCATCCTGCTCGGTGTATTCGACCTTGAACTTGGCGAAGTTCAGGGTGACGTTTTCAACCAGACGATCTTCACCGCCGCTACCACCCGTAGTGATGTTGGTCACCAGCAGGTCTTCCATGGTGATCTTCAGATACTCGAGTGGCTTGTCGCCAGCCTTGCGAACGGTCAGTACGGCTTTGTCGTAATGCGTGCCCTTGCAGGCGGCCAGCACCAGTGCAGTGGTGGCCTTGTCGACATACTTGGTGAAGGTCAGGTCCTGCACCTTGACCTTGCCGGCACCGGCGCCAGAAGCCTGATGTGCGGAACCGGACTGGGACAGGCCCCAGCCCCACTGCAGTACGTCGATTTCCTTGGCATGCTTGTCGTCGCGCGACTCGCCTTCGATATTGCCAAGCTTGATGAAGATATCTGCTGCCATGCTCTGTTCTCCTGTTCAGGAAAGCCGGCCCGCGCGGGCCGGCGTTGGGGGGTTGGGTCAGGCGGCCTTGGCCGAAGGCAACTTCGACACGAGACGCAGGGAAACCGTCAGGCCTTCCAGCTGATAGTGCGGGCGCAGGAAGAACTTTGAGGTGTAGTAGCCGGGATTGCCTTCCACCTCTTCCACGATCACTTCCGCTGCGGACAGCGGACGGCGGGCCTTGGTGTCATCCGAGGAGTGAGCCGGATCACCATCCACGTAGTTCATGATCCAGTCCTGCAGCCAGCGCTGCATGTCGTCGCGCTCCTTGAAGGAACCCACCTTGTCGCGCACGATGCACTTCAGGTAATGCGCGAAGCGGCAGCAGGCGAACAGGTAGGGCAGACGTGCGGCCAGATTGGCGTTCGCCGTGGCGTCCGGGTCATCGTACTCGGCCGGTTTCTGCAGCGACTGGGCGCCGATGAAGGCAGCAAAGTCGGAGTTCTTCTTGTGGATCAGCGGCATGAAACCGCTCTTTGCCAGCTCGGCCTCGCGGCGGTCACTGATCGCGATTTCGGTCGGGCACTTCATGTCCACACCGCCATCGTCGGTCGGGAAACTGTGCACCGGCAGGTTTTCCACCGCGCCACCCGACTCGATGCCGCGAATGCGCGAGCACCAGCCGTATTCCTTGAAGGAACGATTGATATTCACAGCCATGGCATAGGCCGCATTGGCCCAAGTGTATTTGCCGTGATCTGCCGCGCCGGTATCTTCCTCGAAATCGAATTCTTCGACCGGGTTGGTCTTGGCACCATAAGGGACACGTGCCAGGAAACGCGGCATCGCCAGCCCCAGGTAGCGAGCATCGTCTGAGGAACGCAACGAACGCCAGGCCGCGTACTCAGGCGTCGAGAAGATCTTGGTCAGGTCACGTGGATTGGCCAGTTCCTGCCAGGAGTCCATCTGCATGATGGAAGGCGATGCGCCGGCAATGAAAGGACTGTGTGCCGCGGCCGACACCTTGGCCATCTCGCCGAGGATTTCGACATCCTGCGGGCTCTGGTCAAAATGGTAATCACCGACCATGCAGCCGAAGGGCTCGCCACCGAACTGGCCATATTCTTCTTCGTACACGCGCTTGAAGATCGGGCTCTGATCCCAGGCCGTGCCCTTGTAGCGCTTGAGGGTCTTGCCCAGATCCGCCTTGGAGATGTTCATCACACGGATCTTGAGCATCTCGTCGGTTTCGGTGTTGTTCACCAGATAATGCAGGCCGCGCCAGGCCCCTTCCAGCTGCTGGAAGTCGGCATGGTGCATGATGACATTTACCTGCTCGGAGAGCTTGCGGTCCAGTTCGGCGATGATGGCCTCGATGGACTTGACCACATCCGAACCGATCAGCTGGGTTTGCGACAAGGCCTGCTCGGCCAGGGTGCGCACGGCGCGCTCGACTTCGCTGCGTGCCTCGTCGGTTTTGGGTTTGAACTCACGCTGCAGCAACGATTCCAGTTCGCTGCCTTCAAGAACGGCGCCGGCAACAGCGCTGCTTTTCTGCAATTCAGCCATGCTGAACTCCTTCGATTGATTCTGTGCGGGAAATGAGGAAAACCGGCTTACTGGCCTTCGGGCTTGGGAGCAGCGGCGAGCGTGTTCAGCAGCGCCGGATCACTGAGCACCTTGGAGATCAGCTCCTCGGCCCCGGTCTTGCCGTCCATGTAGGTCACCAGATTGGCAAGCTGCTGGCGTGCGGTGAGCAGCTTGTTCAGCGCATCCACCTTGCGGGCCACGGCGGCCGGCGAGAAATCATCCATGCTCTCAAAGGTCAGCTCGACATTGAGGTTGCCGTCGCCGGTCAGGGTATTGGGCACCTGGAAGGCCACGCGCGGCTTCATCGACTTCATGCGGCTGTCGAAGTTGTCGACATCAACTTCAAGAAACTTGCGATCGGCCACGGGAGCCAGCGGCTCGGCCGGCTTGCCGGACAAGTCCGACAGCACGCCCATCACGAAGGGCAGTTGCACCTTCTTTTCGGCACCGTACAGTTCGGTGTCGTATTCGATCTGAACCCGGGGTGCACGATTACGTGCGATGAATTTCTGACTGCTGGTCGCCATGCTGACTCTCCGTCCTGAAACAGTTTGTTGGAACTACGTTGTACGGTTTAGCTCATTCCTGAGGCAGCTGACTGCCAACCGAACGCTCGGCCTGCACCAAGCCGTCCGGTGCCAGCTCGTTCATGGCCTCAAGGAAATTCATGTTCATCACCCGCTGCGCACGGCGCAGCAGCAGCTGGGCCGGATTGGTCGGCTCGGCGCGTTCGAGATACTGAATCATCCGCTCCAGCGCCGTCACCACATCCTGACGGGAAGCTATCTCGCCGGGCCGCGCGGTCACAACAGCGGGCGCACCTCCAACGGTGGGGTCTTCACCGGCGGGCGCCATGGCCGATCCCGCCGCCGTATCCGGCAAGGCGCGTCGCACCCCCTGCAGCATGTCGCGCAGGGGTTTGAAATCTATTGACGCCGACGCGCCCACGCGATCCTGCAACAGGGTCGAGAGCGCATCCAGCACCGCCACGCTGCCGTGGATCGAATCTGCAAGCGCTGCATCCTGCGCAGCGGCTTCACCGAGAATGGCCGCCAGCTGGGCTTCGGAATATGTCGGTTCGCCGTCACGCGCAGACAGGCGGCCTTGCGCCACCTCGATGTCACGCACGCACACCACGGCCTGACGCGATTTCAGCACCCAGGCAGCACGCAGATCGCCCAGCACTGCATCCATCGCCACCAGAGGCATCAGTGCGTTGACGCGCATGGTCGGGTCATTGCCATCATCCGGATCGAGCTGCGGATGTACGTAATCCCATTGCGCTTCAAGCAGGCCATGGATCAGTTTCAGGCCGATAGCCAGGCCACCGAAACCTTCGGTACGCAGCAGCGCGCGGGTGTAGTAGGTCGCCACGCGCAGGTCGCGCGTGCGCTGCAGAAGGGATTGGGCCAGACGCCGCACGTCGGCCCAATTGGCGCCCTGCCCTTCGATCGTCAGGCGCGTACCGGTATCGGCATTCGCGAACTCCTGCTCGGGCTGCGCACGCGCAGCTTCCTCGAGTTGCAGGAACTCGGCGTCATATTCAAGATTCAGGCCACAAGGCGCGTCGCCCCCCAGCGCCCCAAGCATGCTGCTCACATCCACATCCAGCGACATCCCGCTCCCCCGAATCAACAGACTGCCGACCGCCCTGTAAGACCATGCTCAAGACATGGAAGATCATCGAGACTACCCGCTCGTCCCGTAATTGGCACAAGACGGCTTTGACTCACTAATATAGTCAACAACCGGCAAGGATCATATAGCCCATGAGGCCGGTTCAATCCGGACTTTCCGACGAACAGCCCTCAGTACAATACGTGAGGCTTTCATGACTACAGAATCCGGCTAATACCCCCTTTTGCAGAAGGAGATTGACCGCAATGCGTCTCACCGCTTCGCTCAGGCAAGCCGCTCTGCTGCTGACGCTGCCCATCGCACTGGGAGCCTGCTCCTTCATGAAGCCGGACCCGACGATTGCGCGCATCACGGTCGCCGCCGACAGCCGGCTCAATCTCGATTCGCGCAACCGCGCCACGCCGGTCGTGGTGCGCGTGTACATCCTGAAAAATCTTGCCGCGTTCGGCTCGGCAGATTTCTTCTCGCTCTACGAGAAGGATCAGCAGACGCTGGCCGACGCAGTCGTCTGGCGCGAAGAAATGACGATCCAGCCAGGCGAGATCCGCCGCCTTGACCCACGCGACCCCGGCGAAGGCAAATTCGTCGCCGTGCTTGCCGCCTTCCGCAACATTGACAAGGCCAACTGGCGCAGCAGCGTGCAATTGTTGCCAAACAAAACCAACAACATCTACATCCTCGCCCGCGAGGATGGCATCACTGCCGCGCAGGGCATCGACCCCGCCTTGCTCAAGCCCGGCGAACTGCCGGATGCCAGCCAGCTCAAAGCGCCTGAAATGCCACAACTCAAGGCCCCCGAGACGCCATCGCTCCCGAGCACACCCTCGGCCCCCTCTGCTCCTTCCATCCCGGCGCGCCCCAGCCTGTGGCCACGCTGAGATCACACGCCATCGAAAACGGAAAACCTCATGTCCTGGTTCAGTAAAGTCGTCTGGTCTGAAGGCCTGTTCCTGCGGCCACAGCATTTCCAGCAGCAGGATCGCCATGCCGAATGGCAGCTCGAAGCCCGCACCCGCAGCCTCGCGCCGTTTCAATACGGATTCAGCTCGCTGACGCTGGATGACACTGCGCTGACTCTGGGCAAGATCGCCATCAAGAGTGCCACCGGCATCCTGCCTGACGGCACTCCCTTTGAATTTCCGGCAGCGCATGCAGCACCAGCCGCGTTTGATTTCCCCGCCGACGCACGCGACGCGCTGGTTTGCCTGGCCCTGCCACTGCGCCGCCCGTTTGCCACAGAGGTCAATGACGCCAGCGGCAATGACCCCCTCGCCCGTTACGAAATCGGCGAAGACAATCTGCCTGACGCCACCTGCCCGAGTGCTGCCAGCGAAGCATTGCAGACCGGCCAGCCACGCCTGGTGCTGGAACTGGAATCGAAGCTCTCGGACGCCTACGTCAAGATCGGCGTGATCCGCGTCACTGAACGCCGGCCGGACAACTCGCTCCTCGTCGATCGCGGCTACATCCCGCCGACCCTTGCCTGTGCGGCCGACAACCAGCTCACCACCATCCTGCGCGAGATCCTCGGCCTGTTGCGCCAGCGTGGCGAAGCGCTGGCCGGGCGTCTGACCCAGGCCGGCCACGGCGGCGTGTCGGAAATTGCCGACTTCCTGTTCCTGCTCAGCGTGAACCGTCAGCAGCCCGTGTTCGAGCATCTGGCCAGTCTCAACCCGCTGCACCCGGAACGCCTGTACGCCCAGATGCTCACCTTGCAGGGCGAGCTCGCCACCCTGGTCAGCGAGAAGCGCCGCCCTGCCGAACTGCCGCCCTACCAGCACGACAACCTGCAGCTCACCTTCGATGCGCTGATGCGCGAGATCCGCCGCGGCCTGTCCGCCATCCTCGAACAGAATGCCGTGCAGATCGAATTGGTCGACCACAAGCAAGGACGTTATGTCGGCACCATTGCCGATCGTGGCCTGCTGCGCCAGGCCGGCTTCGTGCTCGCCGTGAATGCGCAGATGCCCAGCGAGGCCGTGCGCAGCCGCTTCCCGACGCAAGCCAAACTCGGTCCGGTGGAAAAGATCCGCGAGCTGGTGAATCTGCAGCTGCCCGGCATTGCCCTGCGCCCCCTGCCCGTCGCCCCGCGTCAGATCCCCTTCCACGCCGGCTTCAGCTATTTCGAGCTGGAAACCACCGGCGATCTGTGGAAACAGCTGGATGCCTCGGGCGGTCTGGGCATGTACGTTTCCGGCGATTTCCCGGGGCTGGAAGTTTCGCTGTGGGCAATCAAGGCCTGACCATGCATGCCGGACAGCCGCTTGTGGCGGACCTCTGCAGACAGGCACCGCCTTGACCCGCCCCGGTCCTTGCTAACAAGGAAGGCCGCCCGAAGAAGCCCGCCACAAGCGGCTCTTCAGGCAGTCGCAACAAAACATGAACAGACCAGCGCGAAGCTGGTGCACCACTCACCCAGCACGGTGTCACAACCATGACCGATAACGATCCGTTTGCCCCCCGTCAGCAGAATTTCGTGATCCCCACGCCCGGCGCACGCGCCGTGCCGCAAGGTGGGCAAGCCGCCGCGCAGCCGGCTGCGCCACGCTCGAACGGCAGCTTCGAACGCGTCGACCTGGCGGCGCTGGACTGGTCCGCCGGTCTCAATCCGCTGGTGGCCGCCGCCGCACCCTTGCTGAATCTGGCCCCGCAACTGCGTGCTGCGCATCACCCTGACCCGGCGGGTCTGCGCGAGACATTGGCGCGTGCCATCCAGACTTTCGAGCAGCGCGCCCGCGAAGCCGGCATGCTCAACGAACACGTCATCGGCGCGCGCTATGCGCTGTGCACCTTCCTCGACGAAACCGCCGCCAACACGCCCTGGGGCGAAAAGGTGTGGGCACAGCGCAGCCTGCTGGTGCAGTTCCACAACGAAGCCTGGGGCGGCGAAAAGGCCTTCCAGCTGCTCGGCAAGCTGGCCGAACAGCCCGCCCAGCACCGCAATCTGCTGGAGCTGTTTTACCTGATCCTGTCACTCGGCTTCGAGGGCCGTTTCCGCGTCCAGCAGAACGGCAAGGCCCAGCTCGATGCCGTGCGCGAACGCCTCGCCCAGGTGCTGCAGCGCGAACGTGGTGAAGCACCGCGCGAGCTGTCGCCGGAATGGCAAACCACGGCACGCCCGACCAAGCCGCTGCGCGACAGCGTGCCGCTGTGGGCGCTGGCTGCGATCACCGCACTGATCCTGTTTGCGGCGTACATGACGGCCTCGTGGCTGCTCAACCGCCAGTCCGACCCGACATTCTCGACAATCCTCGGCCTCAAGGTGCCACCACCTCCGCCGCCAAAGATCGCACCGCGCGTGCCGCCGCGCCTGCAGACCTATCTGCCGGAGGAAATCCGCGCGGGCAAGCTGGAAGTGCGCGACCTGTCGGACCGCAGCATCGTGCTGGTGCGCGGAGATGGCCTCTTCGCAGCAGGCAGCGCCACGCTTTCGGACAGCTTTTCCAGTCTGCTGACCCGCATCGGTGCGGCGGCCGGCAAGGTGAATGGTTCGATTCTGGTGCGCGGCCACTCGGACAACGTACCGATCCGCAGCGCGCGTTTCCCGTCCAATTACCATCTGTCACAGGCGCGTGCCGACGCTGTCGCCAGTGCGCTGGCAACCCAGCTGGGCAGCCGCCAGAAGATCCGTGCCGAAGGTGCTGCCGACAGCGAACCGGTAGTGCCCAACGACACGCCCGAACATCGCGCGCAGAACCGTCGCGTGGAAATCATCGTTTTCCCCGCCGCTGGCGCCAACTGATCCGGAGAGCCCGCGATGAAATCCATTCTCAAGACTCTTTTCTTCATCCTCGGCCTGCTCGCCCTGGCCGCCGTGATCTGGTTCGTGCTGCCGCTGATCGCGTTTGCCCGTTACGAACCCTTCGATCCGCCACTGGTCCGCCTGGTCCTGATCGGGCTGATGCTGCTGTTCTTCATCGGCCGTGCGCTGCTGAACCGCTGGCGTGCCCGCCGCAACAACGCGCAACTGCTCGATGGTCTGGCCAGAAATGCAGAGCCGAGCGGCATCGCCGGCCATACCCAGACCGCCAGCGAAGCAGCAATCCTGCATGAACGCTTCCAGGAAGCCATGCGTGTGCTCAAGCAGAGTCAGGCTGCCGCTGCGGCGAAAAAAGGCGGGCTGGCGCGCTTCCTCTCGCTGGGCTCCTCGCGCCACCTGTACGAGCTGCCCTGGTATGTGTTCATCGGCGCGCCGGGTTCGGGCAAGACCACCGCGCTGGTCAATTCCGGCCTGCGTTTCCCGCTCGCCGAAAAACTCGGCACGCACCAGCTCAAGGGCATCGGCGGCACGCGCAACTGCGACTGGTGGTTCACCGATGACGCCGTGCTCATCGACACCGCCGGGCGCTATACCACGCAGGATTCCAACCAGAGCGTGGACCGCGACGCCTGGCAAGGCTTCATGGCCCTGCTGCGCAAGCACCGCCCGCGTCAGCCACTGAATGGCGTACTGCTCACCGTGAGCATGGGCGACCTGCTCGCCATGAACGAAGATCAGGCCCAGCGCCATGCCGACGTGCTGCGCGCCCGCGTGCAGGAGCTGTACAGCGATCTGAACGTACGCCTGCCGATCTATCTGCTGGTCACCAAGTCCGATCTGATCGCCGGCTTCAACGAATTCTTCGCCGATCTGGGCAAGGAAGCCCGCGATCAGGTGTGGGGCGTCACGTTCCCGCTGGATCAGGGCAGCGAAGCCGCCATGAGCGGGCTGGCCGGCAAGCTGCAGGCCCTGCGTCAGCGCGTCGAGGATCAGCTCATCGGCCGCCTGCAACAGGAAACCGATCTCACCCGGCGCGGCGCCATCGCCGCCTTCGATCAGCAATTCGCCATCGCCACGCGTCTGCTGGCCAGCTTTGCCGAGAAGGTTTTCGCCCCTTCCGGCTTCGAGCATCCGCTGATGGTGCGCGGCGTGTACCTCACCAGCGGCACCCAGGAAGGCTCGCCGATCGACCGCGTGATGAGCAGTCTGGGTGGCGCCTTCGGGCTGGAGCGACGCATCCTGCCGCCGGCCGTGGGCGCCGGCAAGAGCTTCTTCATCACCCGTCTGCTGCGCGATGTGGTGTTTGCCGAGCAGCGCGTGGGCGGCGCCAACCTGAAATGGGAGCACCGCCGCAGCCTCGCCCGCTTTGCAGTGATGGGCGGCATGGCTTTGCTCAGCGTGCTGCTGCTGGTCGGCTGGGGCGTCAGCACCCTGCGCAATCGCAGCTACATTGATGAAGTCGCCGTACAGGTGCAGGCCGCCCAGCCCATCGTCAATGATGCACGCATGGCCAGCCCGGACGACCTGCTCGGCATCCTGCCAGTGATCGACACCGTGCAGGGCGTGGCCACCACCCCGACCACCGCTGACGGCGTGCCGCTGGGCCTGCGCTTCGGCCTGTTCCAGGGCGACAAGCTGGATGCTGCAGCCGATCAGGCCTACCGCACACTCCTGCGCGACGTGCTCTACCCGCGCATTGCCCACCGCATCGAAAGCCAGTTGCGCAGCGCTGACGCCAGCAATCTGGAGCTGAGCTACGAAGCGCTCAAGGCCTACCTGATGCTCTTCGACGCCAGCCACTTCGACGCCGAGGGTCTGCAGGCCTGGATCAGCTTTGACTGGGACCAGAACCTGCCCGGCAACGCCAGCCCCGAGCAGCGCGCCGCACTCGCCCGCCACCTGGCCGCTCTGTTTGCCGACGGCCCGGTGATCGCACCGATCCCGCAGAACAAGGATCTGGTTACCAATGTGCGCAACCAATTGCTGCGCTACCCGCTGCCCGAGCGCATCTTCAGCCGCCTGAAACGTCAGGGCGTGGCCGATGACATCCCCGAATTCACCATCGAAAAGACCGTCGGCCCCACGGCCGTCACCGTCTATGCGCGCAAGAGCGGCAAGGCGCTCAGCGTCGGCGTGCCGGGGCTGTTCACCTTTGATGGCTATCACAAGGCTTTCGACAAGAGTGTCAGCAGCCAGACCAAACGCCTGATCGACGAGGAGCCCTGGGTACTCGGCATCAGCGAAGGTCAGCGCCGGCTCGATGACAGCGCCAAGGTCGGCCAGGAAGTGCGCCGCCTGTATCTGAACGAATACGTGCGGATCTGGGATGCCTTCATGGACGACATCACCATCGCCAAGGCCGCCAACCTGCAGCAGAACATCCAGATCGCGCGCGTGCTCTCCGCGCCGGATTCTCCGATGGCGCGGCTGATGCGCGCCCTGTCGCGCGAAACCACCTTGAGCAAGACCAGCAATGTAGCGGTGGTCGGCAAAGCCCAGGAAGCCCTCAGCGAAACCAGGAACGAGCTGGGCAAGATGCTCTTCGGCAACAAGCCGGCGCCGCGCGATGCGGCACCGGGAAGCGCCATCGAAAGCATTGTGGACGACCACTTCGCCCCGCTGCGCGCAACCGTGGGCGCACCCGACGACAAGGGTGCCCCGCTGAATGCGGCGATCCAGTTGCTCGGCGACGTTTACGCCTTCCTCTCGGCGGTGGAAACCGCTCAGCGCGACAAGGTGGCGATGCCGCAATCCGATGTGCCGAATCGTGCCAAGGCCGAAAGTGCCCGCATGCCCGAGCCCCTGCGCGGCCTGCTGCAGCAGCTCACCGCCGCCGGCACCGGGCAGGCCCTCTCCAACCTGCGCCAGACCCTGTCGGCCGATGTCGGCGCCCAGGTGGGGCATTTCTGCAGTCAGGCCATCGAGGGACGCTACCCCTTCGTGCGCAGCAGCCAGCGCGATGTGACCCGCGAAGACTTCGCCGCCCTGTTCGGCCCGAACGGCAAGATCGACGACTTCTTCAACCGCAACCTCGCGCAGTACGTGGATATCTCCACCCGCCCCTGGTCCTTCAAGCGCGTGCAGGAGCAGTCGCTTGGCGACTCCGGCAACCTCGCCCAGTTCCAGCGCGCGGCAACCATCCGCGACGTGTTCTTCCGCAGCGGCCCCACCCTGCGTCTGGACTTCAAGCCGGTGGAGATGGACCCGGCCATCACCAGCTTCACGCTGGATGTGGACGGTCAGCTGGTCAAGTACAGCCACGGCCCGCAGCAGTTGCAGAGCGTGCAGTGGCCGGGCCAGCGCGGCGGCCTGTCGGCCCGCGTGCAGATCACCCCGCCCGGCCCCAGCGGCGCGTCGGGCGTGACGATCGAAGGCCCCTGGGCGCTGTTCCGCATCTTCGACAAGGCCAACATCGAGCCCGGCTCCGCGCCCGAGAAGTTCCGCGTCACCTTCAATGTGGATGGCCGCGTGGCGGTATTCGATGTCACCACCAGCAGCGTGCAGAACCCCTTCCGCCTGCGTGAGCTGGCCGAGTTCCGCTGCCCGGCGGGGCTGTGAGCATGCACGCAGGCCCCGGCTGGTACGGCAAGCTTCCCGCCCTCGGTGATTTCGCCAGCCGGCGTCTGTCACAGGGCTTCATCCAGCCCTGGGATGCCTGGCTGCAGCAGGGCCTGGCGGCCAGCCGTGCGGCGCTTGGCGAGGCCTGGCTGGAAACCTATCTGACCAGCAGCATCTGGCGCTTCGTGCTCGCCGCAGAGTGTCTCGGCCCCGGCGCCTGGGCCGGCATTCTGGTGCCTTCGGTAGATCGCGTCGGGCGCTATTTCCCGCTGACCATCGCAGCCCCGTTTGCCAGTGCCAGCCATCTCGACGAATGGTTTGCCGCGCTCGAATCCGCCGCCCACGCCGGCCTGGGGGCCAGCGAAATCGACGCTTTCGACACGGCCTTGCATGCCATCGCCCCGCCAGCCGCATCCGGCGGCCCTGTCCAGCTCATCCCGCTGGAGATCGGCGGCCTGCCTGCTCCTCAGGCCAGTCAGGCTGCAAACGAACTGCTGACGGGCCTGCTGGCCGGGCATTCGCTGTGGCTTGCCAGCAACGCAGCCGGGCAACAGAGCGGATTTGTCTGTCATGGCATGCCGCGCCCCGATGTTTTTACCCGCATGCTGGAATACACTCCCGGCTAGAGAAACTCCCGATGCCTGCCCTGGAATCAACACCGTGACCGACAGCCCGAAGGACAACAACACCGTCGTACTCGGTGGCGCCGCCAAACCCGGCGCCACGCGCACCACCGAAGGCGTGCACAACGCCTTGCCGGTCGGCACGCGCATGGGTGAATTCGAGATCATCGGGCTGGTCGGCGAAGGCGGCTTCGGCATCGTCTATCTGGCGCAGGATCACTCGCTGGAACGCAAGGTCGCGCTCAAGGAATACATGCCCGCCTCGCTCGCCGCGCGCGGCGATGACGCCTCCGTCATCGTGCGCAGCGAGCGCCATCAGGAGACCTTCGAGATCGGCCGGCGCAGCTTCGTGAACGAGGCCCGTCTGCTCGCCCAGTTTGACCACCCCGCGCTGGTCAAGGTGTATCGCTTCTGGGAAGCCAACAGCACCGCCTACATGGCCATGCCCTACTACGACGGGCAGACCCTGCGCGACGCGCTGCGCCAGCGCACCAGCCCGCCGGACGAAGCCTGGCTCAAGAAGATGCTGGACCCGGTCACCGAAGCGCTGGGCATCATCCACGAGCAGAACTGCTTCCACCGCGACATCGCGCCGGACAACATCATGCTGCTGCGTGATGGCCGCCCCGTGCTGCTGGATTTCGGCGCAGCCCGCCGCGTCATCAGCGACATGACCCAGGCGCTCACCGTGATCCTCAAACCGGGTTACGCCCCGATCGAGCAATACGCCGAAATGCCCGGCATGAAACAGGGCGCTTGGACCGACATCTACGCGCTCGCCGCGGTCTGCTACTTCGCCATCGCCCGCAAGCTGCCGCCGCCGTCGGTCAGCCGTATCGTGCAGGACAGCTACGAACCGCTTGCCGAGATCGCCGCCGGCCGCTACAGCAATACCTTCCTGCGCGGCATCGACCACTGCCTCGCCGTCAAGGCCGAGCACCGCCCGCAGACCATGGCCGAGATGCGCGAGCTGATCGGCATCAATCTGCGTCCCGCGTCCACGCCAGCACCCGCACCGGCACCTGCCCCGCAAGCCGCACCGGATCTCGTTTTCGAGATGGAGCCCGCGAAGGCACCCGTCACGCCTGCCGCTCCGGTCACGCCGCCCGCAAATGCCCGCCCGGTGCCGGTCTCCAGCCCCCCCGTGCAACGCCCACTGATGGTCGACCGTGACGAGCAACGCGACAGCCCGGCACCCCGCAGCAGCAAGGCACCGCTTTTCATCGGCATCGCCGCCGTGGCGCTGGCCGCTGCGGGTGGGGGCTGGTATTACACACAGCAGCAAGGCAAGGTGACTCCACAGTCCAGCGCCTCAAGCCCGCAAGTCAGCCCCACCGCCGCACAGTCCACCCCGCTCGTGCTGCCGCCCCCACCCGGCGCCATCACCGGCGTCAGCGCGCCGGTTCCGGTCGCCGTCCCGGCTCCGCCAGCAGCAAGCAGCGAGACCATCGAAGCCGCGACGCCGCCCAAAACCGAGCCCAAACCGGAAGGCATCCGCCTGGAGCCTGTCGCCCCGGCGACCCAGCCCGCCAAAAAGCCCGCCGCCAAGCCGGTCGAGCCCAAACCCAAGCCCGCCAAACCGGCCGGCGATAATGGCGACAAGGCCGAGCGCGACTACATGAAGCAGCTCAACAAGGATCTGGACAACCTGCTGCGTTGAGTCTGCGCGCCCCGTCATGAAAAAAACTCCGTTCCGGCTGCTGCTCGCCGGGCTACTTGCCGCCGGCCTGACGGCCGCCTGCAAGAACACCGAAACGCCCGCTGCTCCGCCGGAAGACCCGGTAGACGCAGCCGTCGCCGAACCCGTACGCCACTACCCCGGCCTCGTCGGCGCAAGCCATCCGCAGAGCGATGGCAGCAGCATTGATGACACGGTCAGTTTTCGTGAATTCAAGATCCCGATCTCGCCGGGCGAATCCACCGCCCTCACTGCGGCTTATCTGAACGAGCTGGATGGACGCCCCGATGCAGATTCCCGCATCACGGTTCTGGCAGACCTGAACGCCGCTTTCTCCAGCGCCTTCACGCTGAAGCTGGCGCCAGGCAAGCATTGGCATGCGGTCAGCGTACACGTCGGCGATTTTGCGCAGGATTACTGCGGCGAGATCAGCGTCGTGCATCACTTCGAAACCCCGACGCTAGCCGCCACGCACATCGACAACTCGGCGCTGGCCTACGAACTGCTGTCGGATGCAAACTGCCCCGTCAAATCCGATTTCGGCCTTACCGACGACACCCCGATCAAGCCCGGCACCGATCCCTTCGGGGACTTCTGCAAGGCCCGCGACAAATGCCTCAAAGCCTATTTCTCGGACCCCGCCCATATAGACCGGCTCCGTAACAGCATTCCCCAAGCCTTGCTCGATCTTCATCTCGAATAGGAAATCGCATGGAATTCCTGTTCGAACTGCTGTTTGAAATCTGCGGTGAATTCCTGCTGCAGATCGTCTTCGAGCTGCTCGCAGAATTCGGCTTGCACAGCCTGAGCGAGCCCTTCCGGCGCAAGCCGCATCCCGTCGTGGCCTTCATCGGCTACGGCCTGCTCGGAGCCCTGGCTGGTGCGCTCAGCCTGTGGCTGTTCCCGAATCTGTTCATCGCCTCGCCCACCGCCCAGCTCGCCAACCTGCTCATCTCACCCGCACTGGCCGGCCTCGCCATGGCGTCAGTCGGCGCCTGGCGGGCGAAGCGCGGGCAGACCCTGCTGCGCGTGGACCGTTATGCTTACGGCTTCCTTTTCGCCTTTGCGATGGCGCTGGTGCGCTATGGCTTCGGCCAGACCGTCTGAGCTCCAGGAGAGACCACCGTGCGCCTGCTTTTCCTTGCCCTGCTGAGCCTCGCCTTGCCCGCCGGCGCGGCAGACAAGCACCCCGCCCAGCAACACGCCCAGGCCTACTACACCTGGGTGCTCAAGCATCCGGGCACCGCTCTGCCCTCGCCCAAAGAGCGCACGCAACTCGGCAAACTGCTCGCACCCGAGCTGATCACGCTCCTGCAGCAAGCTTCCGCCGCCGAAAAACAGTGCGTGAAGACCACCCCTGCAGGTGACAAACCTTTCGTCCTGGAAGGCGACCTGTTCACCGGCAATTACGAAGGCGCCAGCGAAGTCAGCTACGGCGAGCTGCGTCTGGAAGGCGCACAAGCCGTCATCCCGGCGAACCTGGTGCTCATCGACCCGCGCTTTCCCAAGGCTCACCCCTTCCGCACACTCGTCTGGCAAGACGAACTGAACCTGCAGGAAAGCGCCGGCCAGTGGCGCGTACGGGACGTGAAGTTCCGCGACGGCGGCAGCCTGCGTCAGGTACTGCAGGACTACCTGCTCAACGCAGAAGAATCCTGCAAGTAAGCCCACGCAGCCGCGCCTCAAGACCCGCCTGCAGACTCACTCTGCAGCTCACATGCCCGGCAAGCCGCGCGCCGCTTGCCTTGCCAGCACCCCATCGTGAAAAGACTCGCCAGTGGCGGGTCTTCAGGCACTCCATCCAGCTCGCCTCACCGGAAGCGTTCCGTCAAAGTAAAGGGAACCAAACGCTCAATTGGCGTCATCCCGGCGAAGGCCGGGATCCAACGCCCGATCACCTGCCGCACAAGTGGCGCGGAGCGCCACAGACAGCATTCCCACGCAAAGCGTGGGAACGATCAGTCGGCACGGGTCACTACAAACCCACTCCAGATGCCGGATATACGACAGCAGGTGATTTAACCCGAAAACACCAAAAATCGATCAGCCTTGATTTTCGGGGGAGTCCATATAGGAATTGTTAGGCATGGCGCTCATTTTGAATCGAATCCGGAACGAACGATCTCGGTGATGCACTCACTGCCACAGACGCTGCACTTACCCGAGACGTACTCTTTTCCATTCTCTTGGAATCGCGACGGATCGGTGATTCCAAGATCAGAAGCCAAACACTTCTCACACCACGTATCAGAAAGGGCCCAACGCTGCTCTTCAGAAGTGAGATCAGAAAATGGCAAAGACAGTTTCATTAGAAGCGGAACGTAACGTGTGATCCGCCAATGCGCGCAAGTGTTTCAAGCGTCATTGGAAGGCTCTTTGATGCATTGATTACGATGTGCCCACCACTTCCGGCTGCCAGTCGAACAAGATCTTCAAGGGATTGAGGAAGATACGAGTGCTCGGATAAATCCAAACGAGCACCAAGGCGGGCGAGAGTTTCTAAGGTTTGTGGAAGCGGTCCCATTGCACAAAGTCTCCAAGGAAATGGTTATGTTGCCTAACGTGAAGTAGAGGTCGAAACGGCCTCTGAGGGTTATATCGGACACTTGACGAATCGGGCAAACCCCCATGAAAACATCGACTTGTGTTCTCGAATTCTGGTCCTGATGAGCAATAACACTTTTGCTGACAACCCTCCCGCCCAGGCGGCCCCGGCGCCAAAACGGCTGGATCAAACTATTCATTTGATCAAATACCCTACGACTGATCACTCAGTTTCTCTCTGCGCTGAAGCGCGGCGAGCACTCCTTCCTGAATTCTCCGCTCGCGAGTCTCTGGCCTTGCAGCCTCGTTGAGGCGCCGGATGATGAAGTTCTGCTTGCCGGGCGGCAGTGACTGGAACGCTTTCTCAACACCTTCAGAACGTAGGGCAAACAGCAGATCATCCGGAATCTCGACGCTATCGCGATCAAGAACGGTGACCCGCATCCGAATGAGGTCGCCCGTCTTCGTATTCGTTTCCTTGCGAACCTGGGCCTTGATGCGAATGTAGTGCTGGCCGCCCCCGACCGGGAAAAGACTGACCTGAAACGGCTCAGATTCGTTGACGCGCGCCATGACGAGAACGGGCCCTTTTGTGCCGAGTGCCTGGGTAACTTCCGAAGGAACGGGAATGGCACAGTAATCCATGCCTTCTGCCCAGTCTTCCAAGATGGCTTCGAATGAGAACTGCTTTCCGATGCTGGCGGAGTGCTTCATGGACTGTAGCTCCCGGGCGAAACCAGACGCTCGCGCGCAAAAGTGGTTGCTTTTGTACTGCCTGACGAATGAAAGGGACTTCCCTGTTCCGAAGCTGCGGCGGAAGCCAGATGATCGAGTTTCCACACCTCATCGTGCTACCGGGAAACAAGGAGCGTCCGGAAGCATTATTACCGTGGGAATCGATCTCGCCAAGAACGTCTTCGCCGTCCATGGTATCAATGAGACAGGGCGCGCCACGCTGGTCAAACCGCACGCGACGGAAGAGAAACAGCTGGAGTTGATCGCTGGCCTGCCACCCTGCCTGAGCGCCGCCCGCGGCGGACGTCTACGAGCCCCTTGCCGGAAAAGCCTTGCTCCGCCTGCCTTGCCAGCACCCCATCGTGAGAAGGCTCGCCAGTAGCGGGTCTGCGGGCAGCTTTCGACTTGA
Organism: Uliginosibacterium sp. 31-16; assembly: GCF_030730865.1. GTDB lineage: Bacteria > Pseudomonadota > Gammaproteobacteria > Burkholderiales > Rhodocyclaceae > Uliginosibacterium. Next base: position 725,978 of record NZ_JAVALZ010000002.1, read on the forward strand.
TCCCCCATTCTGAACCGACATGGTCAGGGCGCTGTCGCCATGACGTCCGCGTGCTGACTGACTTGATCGGTCGACAGCAGTCGGCCATGAACGGACCTTCAGCTTGCCGTTCCGGGAGCGGGCATGCGATGGGCTGCGCAGGTGGCAATGAGCGAAGCCAATGCAGCGAATTCAGGACCAACGCTTGAATTCAAGACCCAGGCGCCTTCGCTCCCTGGCGCTCAAGACGGTTTTCGACTCCTTTTGTCTGCCGATACAGACCCCCGGGCAACTACTTCAAGAAAATACTCAAAATGGTTCGGCATCTGCTAATTTCGATCGTCGCCTGCCCAGAAAAAGTCACATTTTTTCAAGGCAGTCGGCACAGAAAAATACCTGTGGCTACAGCCACGCAAACAATCCAGGAGACAAATCAATGCACATCAAGCACCTCGCGCTGGGCATCGCTGCCCTCGCTCTGGCTGGCACGGCTTCAGCTGCCAACCGTCCAAGCGGCTTCAAGACCATCTGCGCCGAAGGCAAGACCTGCTCGGTCAGCGCCGGCACCAACGTGGCCTTCGGCCGCGCAGACAAGTTCGTCTACAAAACGCTCAGCGGCAGCTTCATCTGTAACGAAACGACCTTCGGCAGCCGAATCGCTGGCGGCGTGAATGAGTGCTCGATCAAGATCGACGGCACGAGTTCCAGCTCCAGCTCCAGCAGCTCTTCGTCGAGCTCTTCATCGAGTTCATCCTCCAGCTCCAGCAGTTCCTCGTCGTCGAGCTCATCGTCATCAAGCTCCTCCAGCTCCGGTGGCTCTTCGAGTTCATCGAGCGGCGGCGTGCCGGTGCCGGGCTGGACCGGGCCGGTTAACAAATGTGAGCCGGGCGCCCTGATCTACAACACCACGCTCGATTGCGGCGGCAAATCCATCGGCCTGGCCTGTGCGGGCAGCAGCGAAACGCAACCGGCCGTGCTGACCCTGATCAACGCCACGGTCAAGAACGTGGTGATCCCGGCCGGTGGCGGTTCGGACGGCATCCATTGCGGCTGGGGCAGCCTGGGCAGCGGGCGCGGCGTCAACGTGCAAGGCGGCACCTGCAACCTTGAAAACGTGACATGGGTAGCCGTCTGCGAAGACGCAGCCTCGATCGGCAATGGTCAGGTCGGCACCGTGATGAACATCAAGGGCGGCACTGCCGCTAACGCCGGCGACAAGGTGTTCCAGAACAACGGGATTAACGCCACACTGAACGTCGACAACTTCACCACTACCGGCTCGATCGGCAAACTCTCCCGCGCTTGCGGCGATTGCACCGACAACGGCGGCCCGCGCTTCTTCAACATCAACAACGTGAAGATGGAAAAGGTCTCCACCGTGATCGGCGTGAACAGCAACTACGGTGACAAGGCCAAGCTGCGTGGCATCCAGATCAAGGGCTACAAAGCTGGCAGCCCGAAGGTTTGCGTGACCTACAAAGGCGTGCAAAAGGGCAACGGTTCGTCCTCGACCATCGGCGAAGAATGGAACACCGTATCTTGCGATGTTTCCAAGACCGACGTAACGGCATATTGATCTTCACCTGAGCACAGGGCGGCCCCGCTCTGTAATCAAAAAGCCCCCGTATCATTTGCGACGGGGGCTTTTTTCGCCCATTGCTCACCTTCCGTTTCCACGACAGCGCGCCGCCATGCACCACCCGTCCGTCATTCTATTGAGCCTGCTGATTAGCCTGTTCAGCACCCATACCTTCGCCGAGCCTGCGACGCCGGTATTCAGTGGCCGCAGCATGATCAATGCCATTCCCAACACCGGCCTGCACCTGCCGCGCAGCGGCACGCTGCTGATTGGCGGCACCGACGGAAGCATGCTGCGCAGCACGGATCAGGGCCAGCACTGGGTCGGCGCCTCGACGGACGAGATCAGCGAACAAATCCTGCAGATTGCCGCCGATGAAAACGCTGGCATCCTGCTCGCCACCGGGCCCGGCGAAGGTCTGCTGCGCTCCACGGATGACGGGCAGAACTGGAGCTTGCGCCCGCACGACGCAAAGGCCCGCATGCGCGCACTGGCCCAGGCCACGCGCACGAAGACATGGATCGCGGCCGGCGAAGGCGGCAACATCCTGCGCTCCACGGATCAGGGCTTGAACTGGTTCCGGGCTGCCACGCCCAGCACTCAAAATCTCGGCCATCTGCTGGCGCTGCCCGATGGCAGTTGGCTGGCCGGTGGTGAGAACGGCACACTGCTACGCTCCATTGACGATGGCAGGCACTGGCAGCCCATCCGCAGCGGCAGCGAAGCCACCGTAAGCAGCCTGCATTATGTTGCAGCGCTGAAAAGCGTCTTCGTGCTGTGCGCCGATGGCAAGATCCTGGTCAGTGCCGACAGTGGTCGTCACTGGTCACAGCGCAGTTCCGGCAGCAGCGATTATCTGAGCAGCTTCGTCTGGGACCCCAAACACAAAGTCATTCTTGCCGGCAATGCCCGTGGCCAGATCGCGCGCTCCAGCGACGGAGGCAAGCGCTGGCAACTCGCGCCGAGCGGCACGGATTTCTACCTGAACCATCTCGCCTATGTGCCTGGCGATGGCGCCCTGCTCGCGACTGGCGAAGCTGGTGGCCTACGCCGCTCCAGCGACGGAGGTCAGAGCTGGCAAGCCGTGAGTTTCGACTCCCCGGATCGCCTCGGCCGGCTGATCGTCACCGAGAAAGTGATCATCGGCCTGGGCCAGTTCGGTGCCCTGCTCCGCTCCGTTGATGCGGGCCAGACCTGGCGCGTGCTGCAGCAACCGCTCAGCCTCTACGTGCATGACATCAAGCTTTCCGCCGACGCCAGCAGCCTGATCGGCGTTGGCCCGCAAGGCTGGCTTATCCGCTCAACAGACTGGGGTCGCCAGTGGACGCCGCTGTTCCTCGGCCTTGGGCAGGATGTGTATCTGCTCAGCGCCATCAATGATCCGAAGTCGGGCGCCATCCTCGCCGGCGGACCGCCCGGCACCATCATCCGCGGCGAGGGCGCGGGCAGCGACTGGCAGCGCGTACTGGAAGTGAATAGTTCGGCGCGTGGCTACTTCCAGAAACTCGTTGCGGACGCAAAATATGGCGTTCTGCTGGCGCTGGCCAGCCCCGGTACCGTCATGCGCTCCGTCGACGGTGGGCGCAGCTGGCAAGCCACTGACGCGCGTACCGAATCACACCTCTTCGACGCAGCCGCTTCGAGCCGCAATGGCAACTTTGTCGCCGTCGGCCGCGATGGCGTAATCCAGCGGAGCCTGGATGGCGGCGAGCACTGGCAGACCCGGCCCAGCGGCGTTAGCAGCATCCTGCATGGCGTCGCCTACGTGGCGGAGCAGGATGCCTTCTTTGTCATCGGCGCCAATGGCGTGATTCTGCGCTCCACGGATTCCGGCGAAAGCTGGCAAGCGCTCAGCTCCGGCAGCTCCGCCACCCTGCGCTATCTAGCCTGGGACGCTTCACGAAAAATCCTGATTGCAAGCGGAGACCAGGGCACGCTGCTGCGCTCGACCGATGCCGGCGCGCACTGGGCGCCGATGGCGGGCGGCAGCGACCAAGCGCTGCGCCAGCCGCTCGTGAGCAAGACCGGCGCGATCTTCGTGCCCGGGCGCAGCGGTACCCTGCTGCGCAGCGATGACGGCGGGCTGAACTGGCGAAAAATCCCGACCCAAACCACCGGACACCTCAAGGGATTATTCGAGTTACCTGATGGCAGCGGCCTGCTCGCCTATGGCGACAGAATCGTTCTGATCAAGCCCTAGACGAAGAGCCGCGCGGTGTATCGAGGGCAAGGCCCGTCTGCGTGCCCCGCTCTCGATACGCCGGCGAGCCGGCTACCCGACCCGAACGGAGGGGCAATCCCATTAAGTTAGGCCCAGAACACCGTTCGCCCTGAGCATAGCGCAGCGAAGTCGAAGGGCTTGAGCCCTGCCGGTCATGCTTCGACCCTTCGACAAGCTCAGGAGAGCCTTCAGTCGCTTTGCTCCTTACGCTCAGCACGAACGGCTAACTTAATGGCATTGAACGTAGGGGTGACCTGGAGGCCGCTTGCAGCGGACTTCTTCAAGGCCCCTGCCGGGAAAGCCCCGCCCCGCCTGCCTTGTCAGCACCCCATCGTGAAAAGACCCGCCAGTGGAGGGTCTTCGGGATGCCGTTGTTGCCGGGCGTTTATTTCAGCTTTGCGGCCAGCGCCTTGAGTTCCGGCGTTTCCTTGATGCCTTGCGCCACCATTGCGGCAACGGCGCGGGCGCCGGCTTCCTGGAAGTGGGTGGTGTCCGGCTTGGCCTGCGTGCCGGACGACTGGGTGGCGTAATACGGCCACTTGGCGGGGTCGGCGGCGAGCCAGTAGTTTTTCCAGTCGGCCTGATGGGCATTGGCAAAGGCGATGGTCTTTGCCTCCAGATCAATCAGCGGCAGCTGGTTGGCCTTGGCAGTGTCCTTGATCGTCTGGCTGTAATCGCCCACAAAGGCGTAGCCGCCACTGCCCTGCCCGGCAAAGGTGAAGTGGTTGGGCACCACCGGGAAGCCTTCCTTGCGGTCCTTGTTCCAGACCCGGGTGGTGGGCGTCATGATGATCGGGATGGCACCCTTGGCGCGAGCTTCCTTCACGTAGACTTCCAGCGAGTTCTGGAAGCTCATCTCCGGTTTGCCCGCCGGGAACTGCTTGTTGCCCTGGGCATCGTTCGGGTAGGTGCACATGTTGCGGGTGTCCGCTGCGCCGCGCGTGGGCTTCTTCTCGTCGCAGTTCTGGTCGTTGTGACCGTGATTGATGATCACGTAGTCGCCTGCGCGCAGGTATTGCGCCATCTGGCGGAAGTAGGCCTGATTGTAGAAATTGCGCGAGCTGCGACCGGACTTGGCGTTGTTCAGCACCTTGATTTTGGCATCGGGTTTGAACTGGTCTTCAAACACCTGGCCCCAGCCCATGCGCGGCAGGCGCTCGAGTTCGTAGGTGCTGGCGGTGGAGTCGCCCACGATGAGAATGCGGGTGTAGGCCGGGTCCTTGGCCTTGGCCAGCGCGGCCTGGGCACGCGCGAGGTTCAGCGGTTCGTCGCTGCCCACGTAGTAGTAATCAGCGTCGAGAATCGAAGTGCCACCGGGCACGCCGCTGTCGTTGTCGTAACCACGGCTGTGCACCAGCACGCGCAGCACGGCATCGACGCCCTGGCCATCGGCCTGCATGGGGGTGGTGACCGGGTCGAAGTTGTCGGCATCCTTCACGCCGGCATCCTTGAGCGCCTGCAGCACGGCCTTGCGCCCGCCGTCCGTTTTGCTGCGGATCACGGCTGCATCGATCCCGGCGGTGGTGCCGGCGTCCATCAGGCCTTGCGGGCCCTTGTACTTGAGGGTCTGCGCGACGCTGCCGAGCGCACGGTCGCTCAGCGCGTTCACATTGGCAATGTTCTGCTGATCCGGCTTCACGTCCGCCAGCAGTGCACCGATGCATTTGGCCCAGAGCTTCGTGCTGTCGCCGCAGTTGGTGTTGCCGGGCTCCACGGCGGTAATCATCAGCGGAGCAGTCAGACCATTCACTTCAAGCGCGTAGCGCCCCTGTGCGTCAGCTTTGGCGGTTTTCTTCAGGCCCTTGGCATCGGCCACGGTGATCGTGGCACCGGCCAGCGGCCCTTCATACGCGGCGACCCCGGTCAGCACCGTGCCGGAGAGTTGCGAGCCGGTGGGGGCACTGCTGCAGGCAGCCAGAGCGAGCGCAACACAAACGGAGGTGGCGGTCAGGCGGAAAGTGGTCATGGCGATTCCTCTCAAGGACAAGGCCACCATGATGGCAGGAAAGCCGCGTCGCTGACCTGACGGGAATTGCGGAAAAGTGCGGAAAATTGCGCAAACCGGGGCTGTGTTGCGCGAACCGCAAAACGCGTCAACAGCCCCGGCCGCCCATCATGACGGGCGGCTTGTGAAGATCAGACCTCGACCCGGTCGCGGTTCTTCACTTCGATGGTGTAGCGCTGCACATTGGCCGGCACGCGCGGATCGGCGGTGTAGCTGCGCTTGACCTGACCGTTGCCGGAGACTTCACTGGTCTGGCGCAGCGTGACGCGCGACGCACTGGCGGCCCCCTTCTCGGGCGCGGAGGCCACCGTCATGTCGACGGTTTCGCCGCGCTCGGCCGCGACCTTGCGGGCATAGGCATCGAGCTTGGCGACGGCGGCACGTCCGTCCGGGGTGTCAACCTGACTGACCGGGATGTCGACGGAAACCGACTTGAAGGCCTGCACACGCTCGGTCTTGCGGGTTTCGCGGTCGGTCACCTGCACGGTCTGGGTTTCAACCGGGCTGACCCGTGCGCCGGGCACCTCGCTGGCGACCTCCTGAGTGGCCTGCCGGGCTTCCTGCACTTCGGCATTGCGCGCACGCAGGTAACCGATGGCGCCGCCCACCACGGCACCGGCAACACAGGCCGTGCCCATGTCGTTCTTGGTGAGCTTGGCCAGCACGGCGCCGCCGGCACAGCCGATGGCGCCGCCAATCACGGCACCCTGGGTCTTGCTGTCCATGGTTTCACAACCCGTCGCGGCCATCATGCAGGCCAGACTGGCGACAATGATCCTGATTTTCATAGCGACTCCTGCGGGGTTTCAGCCGGCGCGGTGCGCGGCGCGAGGATGACGGTCGTGGCCGATTCGCTGGCGCTGACCACGATGCCGATTGCAGTGTAGTTGTCGTTGCTGTCACCTGCCGTCCGGTCCACCGTGGCGGCCATCACGTCGAGCCAGGCGTCGGCGTTCTCCGCCTCGGCCAGGGTTTGCTGCATGTGTGTCTCATCAACGTATTCCCACCAGCCGTCGGAGCAGAGCAGGAAGACATCGCCGGCATCGGTCGGAATCGGATCGCCGGAGACGCTGATCACCAGTTCGCCGGCATTGCCGATGGCCGACGTGAGCAGGCTGCGCTGCGGGTGGGTGCGGATCAGTTCGACGCTGCCGTAGCCGGCGTCGATCATGCTCTGGACAAGGCTGTGATCGCGCGTCTGATAGGCCAGCCGGCCATGCCGGAACAGGTAGGCGCGCGAATCACCGGCATGCCCCCAGACGACCTGACCGTGCTCGCGGTCAATCAGCAGCAGCACGCAGGTGGCATGCATGTCGGTGCCGGCAGGCTGGTGCTGCTTGGCCTGCATTACGGCTTCGTGAGCGGATTCAAGCAGATTGACGGCGGCTTCGCTGCTCACCACCGGATTGGCGGCAAAGCGCTCCAGGACGGTGGCCACGACCAGTTGCGAGGCCACGTCGCCGCCGCCATGCCCCCCGGCGCCATCGGAGACAACCCAGCAGCAGCCGGTGTCGGAAGTCCAGTAACCGCAGGAATCCTCGTTGCGCTTGCGGCCTCCCACGCGGGACAGGTGGGCGGTGTGAACGTCAAGTTTGGTCATTGGCCCGGCGCCCGGTCATTGCTCAGGCGATCAATCTGCTCTTCGTAGGCACGCAGGAATTCGCGTCCGAACAGGGAATGGAAGTCGTCCTCGGCCTCGCTCAGGATGTCGGAATAGCGCTGTTCGTACAGATCCCACAGCTTGGCCTTGCGGTTGGCAGGCAGCACGCTGTCAAGGAAGCTCTTGTCGGACAGGCGGTTTTCCAGCTCGGCGGGCCTGAAGCGCCCAAGGATGCCGGCCAGCGCCGCACGCATGCCGGCGATGAAGCCGATCTGGTGCGCGCGCAGGTCGTCGTAAGCATCGCGCATGGCTTCCACCGGCGCCATGAAACCCTTGCTGCCCTGCGGCTGCAGGAGCTGGTGGAGGGCGAAATTCACGTCGGGCGAGAACTTCAGCGGATTGTTGTTCTTGCTGACGATCATCGTCATTTCGGCACGCACTTCGCGCTTGGTGGCGGCGCGCGCCACCAGCAGCTCGACGGTGCCCTGCACCGATTCGCGCAGCATCACGCCGATATGCTCGGCCAGTTCAGGCGTCAGCCCGCCGGGCGGATTCAGCCCGGGCACGCCCAGCCCACGTATAAAGGCGGCCAGCAGTTCGGCGCTCTGGCCGGCAGGGCCTGCTGCTGGTGGGGTGCTGGAGAGCGGCGTCTGCAGGGCTTCTACAGACACCCGTGCTGCAGAATTAACGGCGGCGGGCCTCGCCACAGGGGGTGGCTGCATAGCCACGCCAGAAGCGGCTTTCGGAGCAGACGGCGAATCAATCACCGGCGCGCTCTCGCGCCCCCAGGACACCACAGGCGCAACCGCTGGAGCGGGGTTATCCGGCGTGCCCACCACCATCTGAGTGGGGAGGTTGAAATCGAATTCGTCTGCAGCGTCGGGCTGGGCCTGCGGTGGCACGAAAGCATCATTGAGCAGGGGCGAGTCATTGCGCCCGACCGGTGCGGCCGGCGCGGCGCCGCCGCCCATCAGCAGGGCCAGCGGGTCGGCGCCATCAGCCGCCAGCGGCGCCTGCATCAGCGGGTCTGCCAGTGCGGAGTTGGCAAACGGGTCACTGGCCGCCTTGCCCTCCAGCCCGAACAGGGAATCCACCGAGCCGGTCGCGGCTGGGGCAATCCCCAAGCCCAGTGGATCATCCGCCGAAGCCTGTACTGCAGCGGGCTGGCGTGGTGCGGCAGCCGGTGTGCCAAAAGCCGCAAAGGGGTCCATGCCTTCGGCTGCCACAGCCGGGCGCTCCTGTGCGGCAGGCACGGCGACCGCCGAAAAGATGGCAAACGGATCGTCGCTGGCCTTGCGCGACGCCGGGGCCGGCATCGGTGTCGAAGGAACGGGAGCTGACGACATGGCGGCCACCGGTGCTGCTGCCGCGGGAGTGCCCAGCAAGGCGGCCAGCGGGTCAGCCGCAGTGGGGGCAGCGGCGCCGAGCAGCCCGAGCGGATCATCCGTCGCGGCAGATGCAGGTGCGGCGGAGAAAACCGGCGCCGGGCGCACGGTTTCAACCCGCAAGACCCACTCGGCCATTTCGATGCGGTCCCCGTCGTGCAGGGTGGCCACGTTGCCTTTGCCCAGCGGACGGCCGTTGACGCTGGTCGGGTTGCCGCCCTGATCCACCAGGAAATACTCGCCGGAGAGACATTTGACCTGAGCCTGCACACGCGAGATGTGCTTGTGCGGGTCCGGCAGGGCCAAGGCATTGGTTTCTTCGCGGCCGATGCAGCCCAGGCCTTCGCCGAACACCGCCGAGAGCGGCGCGGCCGGAGGCACTCCATTCAGACTCACCACGAAAATGCGCAGCACATGACCCCCAGAAAATTCAGCCAGACGACCCGGTCGTGGCGGGCATTGCACCACACAAGGGCCGGCACTTCAATCGCCGAAGCGGGCATATCCGACGGCCGTTGCCGCTGGAGTTGCGGCAGGATATGGCGCCGAGGCGATGGATGCGGGATGATCCGGCCTTCACTCATCCGGGATGCTGCAGCATGACCACCACCCCCTCTCCTTCTGACGACACCTCGGAGGTCACCGTCACCCAGGCGCTGGCCTATGCCGTTCAGCTGCAGCAGGCCAATCAGCTGGATGCCGCCGAGCTGCTGTACACGCGCATTCTGGAGGCGCTCCCGGAGCAACCCGATGCCCTGCACTTCCTGGGCGTGCTGCAACACCAGCGCGGCCACAGCGATACGGCGATAGCCCTGATCGCCCAGGCCTGCACGCTGATCCCGAACCATCCGGATTGCCACATCAATCTGGGCAACGTGCTCGCCGACACCGGCCGGCTGCCCGAGGCGAGCACGGCCTATCGACGCGCGCTGGAGCTGGACCCGGAGCGCTCGGATGTCTTCAACAACCTTGGCGTGGTTTTCAAGATGCTGGGTCGCTGGGAAGAGGCCGAAGCCAGCTATCTGCGCGCCATCGAGATTTCGCCCGACGGCACCAGCGCCTACAACAATCTCGGGCTGCTGCACGCCACGCGCGGGCGCATCAAGGAAGCGATCCACTATTACTGCCTGTCGATCGCCAAGATGCCCGGCCACCCGGATGCGCGGCGCCTGCTCGGCATTGCCTACTACACGCTGGGCCGAACCCGCGAGGCCGCCGAGGTTTTCCGCCAGTGGCGGGAAGCCGAGCCCGACAGCCCGGTGGCCCGCCACATGCACGCGGCCTGCTCGGGCGAAGACGTGCCCGAACGCGCTGCCGATGACTACGTGGAACAGACATTCGATCGCTTCGCCGACAGTTTCGACAAGCAGCTGCAGCTCAATCTGGCCTACCGCGCCCCGGAGCTGGTCGCCGAGGCGCTGGCGCGCGCCCTGCCCGCCGGAGCCGCCCCGCTCGACATTCTGGATGCAGGCTGCGGCACGGGTCTGTGCGGCCCGCTGCTGCGCCCGCTGGCACGCCGGCTGAGCGGCGCGGACCTCTCTGGCGGCATGCTCGCCAAGGCCGAAGCACGCCAATGCTACGACCTGCTGCTCAAGGAGGAACTGACGGCTTTCATGGCGGCCCGACCGGCCAGCTTCGACGCCATCATCTCGGCCGATACACTGGTGTATTTCGGCGCACTGGAGGCGGTATGCACGGCCGCCAGACAGGCATTGCGCCCGCAGGGGCTGTTTGTCTTCACGGTCGAACAGTTGCCGCCGGGTACGGATCAGACCGGTTTCCGCATCAACCCGCACGGACGCTATGCCCACGGCCGCGACTATCTGGAGTCAAGCCTTCTGGCAGCAGGGTTTTCCGTGCGCAGCATCGAGGCCGCCGATCTGCGCAACGAAGGGGGTGAGCCCGTGACCGGATGGGTGGTAACGGCAGCTGCGCCCTGACGGGCGGAAATACTTCCGGCATCGGCGCTGCGTATGCTTTGGTCCCCCGGGTGGGCTATCCTGTGAGGCTGCAGATACGCAGACAGGATTGGCGAAGCAACACGTAAAGGATCGCAATCATGGCCGAAGCAATGCAGTTTGAACTGAGTACCCCGCTGGGTCCGCAAGTCTTGCGCCTGCACAAGCTGATGGCACGCGAGTCGCTGGGACGTATCAGCGAGTTCCAGCTCGAATGCCTGAGCGACAAGGCCGACATTGATCTGGATGCCATCCTCGGCAAGCTGGCCAGTGTGCGAATCACGCTTCCCGGGCAGGGCGAACGCTTCTTCTCCGGCTATGTCACGCGCTTCTCGCACACCGGCACGATCGGGCGCTATCAGGCTTATCAGGCGCGCCTGTCGCCCTGGCCGTGGTTCCTGACCCGCACGGCGGATTGCCGCATCTTCCAGAACAAGACGGCGCCGGAGATCATCAAGGAGATTTTTGCCGATCATGCCGTGGCGGAATTTCGCGATGCCCTGAGTGGTTCGTATGCCACGCGCGAGTACTGCGTACAGTACCGGGAGACGGATTTCGACTTTGTCTGTCGCCTGATGGAAGACGAAGGAATCTATTTCTTCTTCGAGTATGCGCAGGACAAGAACGTACTGGTGCTGGCGGATGCCTATGGCGCACACAGCCCGGTGCCCGGTGATGCCAGTTTCGAATTCGTGGATAACGCCCGCGCCGGCCGCGAGGCCTCGGACCATATTTCCGACTGGCGTTTCGAACGGGCCATCCAGCCGGGCAAGACGCGGATCATCGATTACGACTTCAAGCGTCCGAAGGTGAAACTGGACGCCAAGGCCAGCCTGCCCCGCAACCATGACCAGGCCGAGCATGAGATCTTCGATTATCCGGGCGGGTTCGAACAGCAGGCAGACGGGGATCATCTGGTCCGCGCGCGCATTGACGAACTGCAGTCCCAGCACGAGCTGGCGCAGGCGCGCACGAATGCCCGCTCGATCGGCTGCGGCATGCTCTTCAAGCTCAGCGGCCATGTGCGCCGCGACCAGAACCGGGAATATCTGGTTACGAGCAGCTTCATCCATCTGCAAGCCGAAGGGCTGGAGGCGCACCAGGGCACATCCGGCGCGATGGGTAGCCTGTACCAATGCGAGATCACGGCGCTGGCAAGTCAGCAGGAATTCCGCCCGCCGCGTGTGACACCCCGCCCCATCGTGCGAGGCCCCCAGACTGCAGTCGTGGTGGGGCCATCAGGCGACGAGATCTACACCGACAAGTACGGCCGCGTGAAAGTCCAGTTCCACTGGGACCGGTTGGGCAAGGTGGACGAGAACAGCTCGTGCTGGATGCGTGTATCCCATCCATGGGCGGGGAAAAACTGGGGTTTTGTGGCAATCCCACGCATCGGCCAGGAAGTGGTGGTGGAATTCCTGGAAGGCGACCCGGACAGGCCGCTGATCACCGGCAGCGTTTACAACGGCGAACAGATGCCCCCTTATGAGTTGCCAGCGAACATGACCCAGAGCGGCATCAAGAGCCGCTCCAGCAAAGGTGGCACGCCGGAGAATTTCAACGAGATCCGCTTCGAGGACAAAAAGGGGGAAGAGCAGGTCTTCATCCACGCCGAGAAGAATCAGGATATCGAAGTAGAAAATGATGAAACCCATTGGGTCGGGCGCGACCGGAAAAAAACCATCGACCATGACGAAACTGTCCTCGTGAAGCATGACCGGACGGAAACCGTTGGCAACAATGAAACGATCAGCATTGGCGTTAACCGAAGTGAAACCGTGGGTTCGAACGAAAGCATCGCGATCGGGATCAACCGCAGCGAAACCGTAGGCGCGAATGAAAACATCACGATCGGCGCGAACCGCACGGAATCAGTCGGGGCGAATCAGGTCGTGACGATTGGCGCGACCGACACACTGGCCGTTGCCACACAACGTACGCACACGGTCGGCATCAACGAGACCATCGCCATCGGCGCAGCCCAGGAAATTGCCGTGGGAGCCACGCGTGTGCTGGCGGTCGGCCTGAATCAGAACACCAATGTCGGCAATGATTATTCGCTCAGTGTCGGCTCCGATCGCAACAGCGACATCGGCAGCAACGACAGCCTGAAGGTTGGCAAGAATCTCGTCATCGAAGCCGGAAACTCCGTCGTCATCAAGACTGGCAGCGCCAGCATCACGATGAAAAAAGACGGCACCATCACCATCAAAGGCAAGGACATCAACCTGCAAGGCAGCGGCAAGATCAACGCCAAAGCCTCAGGAGACGTCGTCATCAAGGGCAGCAAGATCCTGCAGAACTGAGAGACTGCCAAGGATCTGTCGCGAGAGGCCATCATCGGGGGCGAAGAGCAGCACAGAGCCCCCCTCAGTAATCGATGAGCAGCCTCATAGCAAGATCAGTATCTAATACCGGAGCACACATGAGCCGTCGCCATCCCCCCGAAATCATCGCCAGTCTTGCCAACAGCGCAGCCTTGCAGCCGCGCATCGACGGCATCCGCACCGGCACTCTCGTTGCGCTGGCCGAAGATGGTCTCACCCCGCTGGTGAGCTGGCCCGGCCAGCCAGGCAAGCAGGCACAGCCCGCGCGCAGTACGGTTGACCTGCAGCCGCGTCACATTGGCGCCAGCCTTGTGCTGATGTTCGACGAAGGTCGCGCCGATCGTCCTATCGTCATGGGCGTGATCCGCGAAGCCGTCAACGTGCCTGGCCAGTCCGGTCAGGTCGAGATCGATGCCGACGGCGAGCGCATGCTCGTCTCCGCCAAGGAACAGATCGTCCTGCGCTGTGGCAAGGCCAGCATCACGCTGACCCGCGCCGGCAAGGTGCTGATCCAGGGGGCCTACGTTTCGAGTCGCTCCACAGGCGTCAACCGCGTCAAGGGTGGCTCCGTCCAGTTGAACTGAGCGCGCATGGAACTCATCAACGCCACCCGCCTGCAGGCGGCCTACACCATGGGCATGGAGCCCAGCGGACGCGAGCTGCTGGTCGTCGCAATCAAGGGTACATTCCGCCTGCCGGCCACCCCCCAGGAATCCGCCCGCCTGCTTGACGAGCAGCAACCACTCGTCATGGCTGATATCTTTCATGGCGAGCCGGGCTTCTCCGCGCCGCGTTATGAAGTCGACTTCGCTCCGCGCAAGCACGCCTGCGATATCCTGCTCAACGCCAGCGCTTATGCTCCCGATGGCCACCCTGCCGAGCGCGTGCCCGTCGGCGTGCGCATCGGTAGCTGGCAGAAAATCTTCAACGCCGTTGGCCCGCGCATCTGGCAGAGCGGACTGACGGGAGTTTCGGCCTCCGCCCCGCAGCCCTTTGTGCAACAAGCCATCCACTACGGCGTGGCTTTCGGGGGCTGCGACCTGCGCCACGAAGACCCGGCCCAGCACGCCGCCTACATGCCCAACCCCGTAGGCATCGGCTTCCACCAGCACCTCAAGCCCGAGTGGATCGACGGGGCTCCGCTCCCCACGACCGAAGAACTCAACCGCCCCATCACCGACCCACGCGGTGCCTACGCCCCCATGGCGCTCGGCCCCATCGGCCGTCACTGGGCCGCGCGTGCGCCTTTTGCCGGCACCTACGACGACACCTGGCTGGCCGATCACTTCCCCTTCCTGCCACCGGATTTCGATGAGCGCTACTACCAGGCCGCCCCGGCAGATCAGCAACTTCAGCTTCCCGTCGGCGGGCAGGAAGTCACCCTGCTCAACCTCACGCCCGATGGCCGCCGAAGCTTCACCCTGCCTGGCTTCGAAGCCCCCGTGTGGATCTTTCCCAAGACGGGTGGCAAAGAGGAATACCGAGCCACACTCGACACCGTGATGATCGAGCCGGACGCAGAGTGCTACACCCTCACCTGGCGCCTGTGCCGCCCGCTCAAGAAAAGCCTGTACGAGATCAGCCAGATCCTCGTCGGCCGTCAGGGTGAGGACTGGTGGAAGCGTCGCGAGGAAGTCGCTTTCTACGTTTCACCCGATCTCATCGACATTCTCGAAGCGCACGAAGCCGAGCAGGCCGGAGGCAAGGCATGAACGCGCCACTCGCCATCCGCCGCTGCGGGCTGGTCACCAGCGTCGGCCTCACTGCCGCATCGAGCTGCGCCGCGATGCGCGCCAAGCTAAAAAATGCAACCGAAACAGGCGTAATGGGTACAGGCCCAGAGTGGATCATGGGCCATCAAGTCGCTCTCGATCAGCCTTGGCGCGGTCTGATCAAGCTCGCCCGCATGGCCGCAATGAGCATCCGCGAAGCGCTGGCCGGCATTCCGGCGGAACACTGGATCGAAATTCCTTTGTTGCTCTGCGTGGCCGAGCGCGAACGCCCGGGCCGGCTAGACGGGCTGGAAACGGAACTCCTCAGCCAGATCGAGCTCGAACTCGGAGCCCGCTTTGCCCCGCATTCCGCCGTCGTGCCACACGGGCGCGTCGCGGTGGCCGCCGCCCTGCATCAGGCGCGCCAGTTCCTCGCCGCGCAGCAGGCCGCACAAGTCCTCATCGTCGCTGCCGACAGCCTGCTCACCGCCGCCACGCTCTCCGCCTTTGATACCCAGGAACGCCTGCTCAACAACCGCAATTCCAACGGGTTCATGCCCGGCGAAGCCGCCGGGGCCATCCTCGTCGGCCCCGCTAGCCGCGGCCCGGAACTGCGCTGCCAGGGCATCGGCTTCGATCTGGAGAGCGCACACATCACCAGCGAAGAGCCCCTGCGCGGCGACGGGCTGGCCCGCGCCTGCAAGGCCGCTCTGGCCGAAGCCGGCTGCGCCATGCACGAAATGGACTACCGCATCGCCGACCTCTCCGGCGAACACTACTACTTCAAGGAAGCCGCGCTTGCCGTCTCGCGCACCATGCGCACGCTCAAGGAAGAGTTCGACCTCTGGCACCCCGCTGAAGCCATCGGCGAAACCGGTGCAGCCAGCGGTATCGCCGTGATCGCTCTGGCCGACGCCGCCAGCCGCAAGGCCTACGCCCCGGGGCCTGCCAGCCTCGCCCACTTCGCCAACGACGCCGGCCAGCGCGCCGCGCTCGTGCTGCACTTCAAGGAGGCATGATGGCCAATCAGGTCTTTGCCAACATGATGGAAGTCTCCTGCAAAGCCGCGAATGGCAAATCCGTGGCCTGCTTTCCGGATGTCTGCTTCACCCCGCCACAAACCCCGGCCACCCCGCCCGGCGTGCCGATTCCCTACCCGAACACCGGGATGGCGAGCGACACCACCAAGGGCTCGCGCACCGTCAAAATCAGCAGCAAAGAGGTCATGCTCAAGAACAAGAGCTACTTCAAGACCAGTTACGGCGACGAACCCGGCTGCGCTCCCAAGAAGGGCGTAGTCACCTCCAAGAATAAGGGCAAGGTCTACTTCCAGAAGTGGTCCATGAACGTCATGGTCGAGGGCGAAAACGTGGTGCGGATGGGAGACATTACCACCCACAACCATGGCTCAGTTCCGGGAAATACGCCGACCTGGCCGTACATCGACGGGGTAGCAGTCGACCTTGACAATCCCTGCGTTGGAGACATGAAGAAAGAGCATGCTGCTTGCAAGGACTGCACTCCCCATAAGGAAGGAGGCATCAACCCCTGCGCCGGCGTGGACGCCTCCCTGACATCTGCCAATGACCCCACCAAGGTCATCAAGCCCGGCAAAGACGGGGTAGATGACTATGCAGAGAAAGTCGCAGCTAATGACTGCCTCAAGGCGCGTCGCTGCATGCTTCAGCCTTACGACAAGACAGAAAAAGGCAAAGGTGGCTGTTGCGATGGCCAGACCGGGCACCACCTAATTGAAGCAAGCGGCTTCATGGAGGGACGCACCAGCAACAATCCATCAATTCTCGCCGAAACCAAGTACGACCCTGCAAAAGCGCCCTGTGTATGTGTGGAAGGCACCAATCAGTACCACGGCACTCACGGTCTGCTGCACACCTACCAAAGCACCTCGGCCGTAGACACCGCCACACCGGGCAGCCTCAGTTTCGTTCCGATGGACGATCCCAAAGCAGATCCAACCCTGAAAAAAATCGAAAAAACCACGACCTACGGTACCGCCAAGAAACAAGCGCTGGAGGCCATGGAGAAGGTTTTTCCCAAGGAATGCGATTCAAAATGCATCGAAAAACAGCTTGATGCTTATCACAATCAAGCCGGCATCAGTGACGACACCAAGTGCAAAAGCGTCATCACCGGGCATCACGGGGATGAGTGGGTTGCAAAAGCAGACAAAAAGATCGCAGAGAATGCGGCAAAAGCATCCAAGCCAAGCAAAAAACTCTAATCCGTAAAAAACACAAGGATCTACACAATGGCAGGGCACTGGACAGACACTTGTTCTTTTGTTGACGCGGCTATCACAGACAAAGGTGTCGTCTGTGCGGCCATATCCATCGACGAACTATCAAAAGACCAAATCGAATACACAAAAATGGCCGCATTGTTCCCAGAGGACATTGGGGATATATCAGAATGGAGTGATCTTGGAGAAGCCCGCTGGGACTCTATTGGCGCTGGTTTTTTTACAAGTCCAGACCGATTTTTCGCGATTGTCGGTGCAACAGGATCGGCGTACACCACAAATGGCGAGGAGCCTAATGAAGCGAAAATCAAGGAAGGTTCTGACTATGCATCAGAGATTGGTTTGCTACGAGGGATAAGAAACATCGGCGGCTCGCTATACGCCTGCGGCATGCACGGACAGATTTGGAAACTGGGGGCTGGCAATAATTGGTCTTTCATGACAAAAAGTCTTCCGCGCAAGAACGGCTTTGAGTCACTGGACGGCTTCAACGAGAATGAAATCTACGCGGCCGGCTGGGAAGGCGAAATCTGGCAGTTCGATGGTCAGCGCTGGATTCAGCACGACTCGGGTACCAACGTCATTCTGGTGGACATCATTTGCGCCGGAGACGGACAGGTTTATGCGGTTGGCCGCGGCGGCATGCTGGTCCACGGGCGCGGAGCGGCCTGGGAAACCATCAAACTCAATCTTTCCGTTGAGCTCTGGAGCCTAGCCTGGTTCAAGGGCGAACTGTATGCGTGCTCGACACGCGACATATTCAAATGGGATGGCGAGACTTTCGTACCGATGAAGATCGAGGGGGACCGGCCCAACACGCTCCAGTACCTGAACGTCAGCACGCATGGTGAAGAACTGTGTGTGGTCGGCCCCAAGGATTTGTTCCGCTTTGACGGCACAACCTGGACCCGCATCGACTGACGCCAATGATTGCCACCATTCTCACCCAACACACCGAAGACGCCGCCCTGCTCTACCTGCAACGGCGTGCAGCGGTGCATGCGCCGCATTTCGCCCTGCTCTACCTCAAGCGCCTTGATGAGCGCCTCGCCGCGCATCTGGATGGCTTGTGCGTGGCTGCCGAGGAAGGCCAGCCCTGGCTGCGCGAGGAGGATGGCGAACTGCCCGGCTCACTGTTTGCCGAAACGGTCGTGGCGCTCACAGCGCAACCCGCACGACTCGACGCGCTGCTGGCGCGGGCGGCAGCCCTGCCGGAGGAGTTGCAGGCCGAGGTGGTGGCCGCGCTGGGCTGGGTGGAGAGTAATTGTCTGCAAGGCGTGGTGAAGACGCTGCTGGAGTCGCCAGATGCCTTCCATCGACGCCTCGTGCTTGAGGCCTGCATGCAGCATGGTGCAAATCCCGGTACCTTCCTGCAGACAGACTTTGCGGCGGAAGATCCGGCGCTGCGGGCCTGCGCCGCCCGCGCGGCTGGCGAACTGGGCCTGGCAACACTGCGCGAGCCCTGCCGTATGCTGCTGGATGACACGGCGTCGGCGGTGGTGTTTGCTGCTGCCTATGCCGCCGTGCTGCTGGGTGATCGCGCCCAAGGCCTCGCACAACTCGGCAGTCTTGCCGCCCAGGCCGGTCCGCACCAGCACGAAGCCCTGCGCCTGTGGCTGCTGGCCGCGAATCCGGTGGATGCACACAACCTGCTCGCGCAGTTGGCTCGCCAGCCGGAGCAGACTCGCACGCTGATCACAGCCAGCGGCATCGCGGGCGATCCACAATACCTGCCCTGGCTGCTACAGCAGATGGAAAAACCGGCACTGGCGCGCCTCGCTGCCGAGGCTTTCGCGCTGATCACCGGACAGGATCTGGCCGAGGAAGACCTGGATGCCAGTGCACCGGGAATGCCAGAAGAAGACCTGCCCGGCCCGAACGACGACGCGGAGAACGAAGACCTATCCGAAGACCCGGACGACAACCTGCCCTGGCCAGATGTCGCGAAGCTGCAAGCCTGGTGGCAAGCCAACGCCGCCCGCTTCCCGACCGGCCAGCCCTTCTTCATGGGTCAGCCACGCTCGCCACGGATTGCATTGACTACGCTGCGCGAGGGCTACCAGCGCCAGCGCCGCCTCGCCGCCCTGATTCTCGCCCTGCAAAGCCCGGATACTGCGCTCTTCAACATCGCCGCGCCTGCGCGCCGACAGGCCGCCGCGCTCGCAGCAATATCCTGAACATCTGCCCGGAGAGCCGCTTCTGGCGCGCTTCTTCAGGCAGGCATGGCGCACATCGAATCAGAAGGCGGGTCTGCCGCGATACTTGCTGGAAAACAAGTACAGGCGCGGGTCTGCAGGCAGGTCAAATCCGGGGGAGTGGGATGACGCAAAAATCCTGAACTCCTGCGCAATTCCGCCTAGGGCACACCGCAGAACCGGCCCGCTTTTTCGTTTTTCACGGGCACCCACAACGTCATCAGGCGGACTTCGGGCTCCGTGCTGAATGCAAACCGGATTGCCCTTGGTTCGGGGCAAAAAACAGCAACGCCCCGAGAAAATGAAAAAGCCCTTGATAAACAAGGGCTTTTTCATTTAATTCGTGGCGGAGAGAGGGGGATTCGAACCCCCGTCAGGATATTATCCTGAACACGCTTTCCAGGCGTGCGACTTAAACCACTCATCCATCTCTCCGCGAAGAGGCGCGATTATAGCCAGAGAAACGGCTCAGGGCAATGTCGAACAGAACTAACCTGAAGCAAAGCCTCTGCCGGGAACCCCTGGCAAGAAAAATTGCCGTAAGCTTTGCATGCGGATGCTTCAGAGTCTGGTCACCGCGCCCTGCAGAGACACTACAAAAAAGGCAGCACAGCTGCCATGAAAGGATGGACACAATGCTGATCCGCCGCCCCGCCGACATCGCCCCGTCGGAAATCACCTCGCCCGACTTGTATCGGGCCCGTCGCGAATTCATGCGTCTGAGCGGTCGCACCGCACTGGCCGGTGCGGCCACGCTGGCGCTGCCCTGGTCGGCGGCCGAAGCGGCAGCCTTGGCCAATGTGCAGCCCAATCGCCAGAAGATCGACGACAAGCCGACCCGCCTGAAGGACATCACGACCTACAACAACTATTACGAGTTCGGCGTGGACAAGGACGAGCCCGCGAAGAACGCCGGCGTGCTCAAAACCCGCCCGTGGACGGTGATCGTGGATGGCCTGTGCAACCGGCCACGCCGCTTCGCCATCGAGGATCTGCTCAAGCTCGCGCCGCTGGAGGAGCGCATCTACCGGATGCGTTGCGTGGAAGGCTGGTCGATGGTGATTCCTTGGGTCGGTTTCCCGCTCGCCAGCCTGCTCAAGCTCGTCGAGCCCCAGGGCAGTGCGAAATTCGTCGAATTCACGACCCTGTACGACGAAAAGATCATGCCCGGCGTGAAGTATCCGATCCTCGACTGGCCGTATACCGAGGGACTGCGTCTGGACGAAGCCCAGCATCCGCTGACCCTCCTGGCAGTCGGCCTCTACGGCGAGGAGTTGCTGCCGCAGAACGGCGCGCCGATCCGCCTTGTGGTGCCCTGGAAGTATGGTTTCAAAAGCGCGAAATCCATCGTGCACATCCGCCTGACCGAAAAGATGCCGGGCACTGCCTGGAACAAGGCCGCCGCCAACGAATACGGTTTTTATTCGAACGTGAATCCCAAGGTTGATCACCCGCGCTGGGAGCAGGACACGGAACGCCGCATCGGAGAGCTCACCAAGCGCAAAACCTTGCTGTTCAACGGTTACGATGAAGTCGCGCCGCTTTACGCGGGCATGGATCTGAAGAAGAATTTCTGATGCTGAGCGGGTTGCGCAATCCTGGCCGAAACGGCATCACCATCATCAAGCTCGTCCTGTTTATCGTCTGCCTGATTCCGCTGGCGCATCTGGGCTGGGGTTTCTTCAACGACGGGCTGGGCGCCAATCCGGTCGAAGCCATTACCCGCGGCACCGGTGACTGGGCCTTGCGCTTCCTGCTGATTTCGCTGGCAGTCACGCCCTTGCGCCGCCTGACGGGCATGAACTGGCTGATCCGCACACGGCGCATGCTAGGGCTTTACGCCTTTTTCTACGCCCTGCTCCACTTCATCACCTATCTGTGGCTGGATCGTTTCTTCGATCTGCAGGGCATCGCCAAGGATATTCTCAAGCGTCCCTTCATCACCGCAGGCTTTGCCGCCTTCGTGCTGCTGATTCCGCTGGCCGCCACGTCTTTCAATGCCGCCATCCGCGCGCTGGGGGGCCGGCGCTGGCAAGCCCTGCACCGCAGCGTGTACGCCGTCGCCATCATCGGGGTCGTGCATTACTGGTGGCTGGTCAAGCGCGACATTACCCAGCCACTGATCTATGCCCTGATCCTGGCTCTGCTATTGGGGTTGCGGGCAGCGTGGCGGGAGAACGAGCGCCAGAGCCAGTTACAGAGCATGCAGCCTGAAAAGGCCCGCCAGAAGCGCCCCTCCGGGAAGCGTGTGATCCCGATCCTGCCGGATCAGCGCAGATAGGGTTTGACCCGCGCCTTGAATGCCACAGCCTGTTCAACGCGCGCGGACCGATTCAAGGCCGTGATGATCTCGTTGCCCAGCGCGATGTAGTCACTGATGCGGGCGGCCTGAACCAGCTTGCCCTGATAGGTCGCGCCCTTTGCACCGAAGGCGTCGCGGATCATGTCGCCATAGATGCGGTACAGACTCATCAGGCGGCTGGACTCATCAGCGGGCACTTCATTCGGCGAAACCACCGTCAGCAAGCCCGCAGAAGCCGGGCCGTTGTTGACCGGACGGGGCGGCGGCGACAAAAGGGGCTGGATCAGGCCGGCATCCTGCAATTGCTTCAGATGCTCTTCGGTGATGCCAGCAGCCTCCAGCGTCTTGATCAGTTGCTGCGCAGGCCGCTTGCCATCAATCATGACCAGCAAGGTGCGCAAACGCGGATGCAGCCGCATCTGGCGCTGGCGCAGTTCGTCGACTCCGAACACGGTCTTGGTGAAAACAACTCCGTCCATACCTGCCCCGGGAAAGCGTAAGCGGTTTGTTGTGACCTGAAAAATCGGTGACAACATTAATCATACATACTACTTTGGGATTATTACAGAGACTCTTCCGCCTTGCAGCAATACGCACCCCATTATTTGCTCAGCGCAGGCGGGGGCAGGGTTTCAAGAAAGCTCACCACCTCATCCTCGATGCGCGTACGACGCATTGCCGGCAGGCTCTGCCAGACACGCCTGCCGTAAGGCTTGGAGATCATGCGCGGATCACACACCATCAGCACGCCGCGGTCCCGCTCGCTGCGGATCAGGCGACCGGCGCCCTGCTTCATGCTGATCACCGCGCGCGGCAGCTGGTATTCCATGAACGGATTCTTGCCCTGTTTCTCGATCCAGTCGACACGGGCTTTCAGCACGGGATCATCCGGCGGCGCAAACGGCAGCTTGTCGATGATCACCACCGACAGTGCATCACCCGGCACGTCCACGCCTTCCCAGAAACTCTGGCTGGCCACCAGCACGGCGTTGCCCAGCTGGCGGAAACGCTCCAGCAGCTCGGAGCGGGATGCCTGGCCCTGGATCAGCAGAGGGAAATCCAGCGCCTGACGATGGAAGCGTGATTCCAGCCCTTCGTGAATGATCTTCATCGCGCGCAGCGAGGTGCACAGCACGAAAGTGCGCCCCTGCGCGGCACGGATCACCGGCACGGCACGCTCGATCACCGCGTCGAGAAAATCCGGACTGTTCGGGTCCGGCATCCGGTCTGGCGCGTAGAGCACGGCCTGCTCGGCATAATCGAAGGGGCTGCCCCACATGCCGGTCTCGGGTGGCGGGTCCAGCGCATCCAGCCCCAGCTCGGCGTTGTAGTGGGAGAAATTCTTGCCTACCGCCAGCGTCGCCGAGGCGAAGATCCAGCTCTTGGCATTGCCTTCGATCTGCTTGCGGAAGATCTCGGCGACCCGCAGCGGCGTGGTGTTCAGCGCCGCGGACTGACTGAAGACTTCCACCCAGCGGATCGTGTCCGGCTGGTTCAGGCGACGCCAGTTGGTCACGCGGGTATGCAGTTCGGTGCCGCGCTGCCAGCATTTTTCGAGCCCTTCCGAGCGTTCGGCCTGCGATTCGGCCAGTGTCAGGAAGTTTTCCAGCTCCTTTTCCACGGCGTCCAGCGCGCCCACGAAGTCCGCCTTGTCGGCCACCTGTTCGTAGCCCAGACGCGCATTCTCCCCGGGAATGGCCAGGCGCAGATCACGCGCGGCCTTCTCCAGCGAGCGCGTCGCCTCCTGCAAGGGCGGAAAGTCGCGCGCCGCAATCAGCGCCTCAGTGCGTGTATCGCGCGCCAGATCGAGCATCTGGCCGGTCGAGGCCGAATCGCCGAAGAACATGCTGGCGGTTTCGGGCAACTGGTGTGCCTCGTCGAAAACCACGGTATTGCAGGCCGGCAGCAGCTCGCCCATACCTTCGTCGCGCAGCATCACGTCGGCAAAGAACAGGTGGTGATTGACCACCACCACGTCCGCCTCCTGTGCCGTGCGGCGCGCGCCCATCACAAAGCACTCTTTGGCATTCGGGCATTCCTGCCCCAGACAGTTGTCACGTGTCGAGGTTGCCGCCAGCCACACCGTCGCATCTTCGGGGACCCCCGTGCACTCGGCCTTGTCGCCGGTCGTGGTGGTCAGCAGCCATTTGCCGATGGTACGGATGTGCGACGCATCCTCGCGACTATGGAAGCGTCCTTCAATCTGTGCGTGGGCAATGTGATAGTGGCAGGCGTAGTTCTGCCGCCCCTTGAGCAGCGCCACGCTGAGCGGCAGCTTGAGTGCCTTGCGCACCGCCGGCAGGTCACGATGGAAAAGCTGATCCTGCAGGGTCTTGGTGCCGGTGGAGATGATTACCTTGCCGCCGGAGAGCAAGGCGGGTACAAGGTAGGCAAAGGTCTTGCCGGTGCCGGTACCCGCCTCGGCCACCAGCGCGCGGTTGCCCTTGATCGCGCGGGCAATCGCCTCAGCCATCTCGACCTGTTGCGGGCGGGCACGGAAACCCGGAATCACGCGGGCCAGCGAACCTTCTTCAGCAAAATGTGCAGCAACGTCGAGCATGGAGCAATACGAAAAAATGGCTTGGCGATGGTAACAGAGAGACGGGAGCCCACCGCGCCTGTGACGCGCAAAACCAGATGCAGGCTGGAAAGCCGCTCCCAGCCTTGCTCTTCAGCACCCCATCATGAAGAAGTCCGCCACAAGCGGCTCTTCGGGCAGCAGCACTTGAGCGATCCGTCTCGTTAAAGCTTGCAAAGCTGAGCAAAAACCCCGCTCGCGGCATTGTTGCGCACCTGCCGCCGTCCTAAAGTCAGCAGAACCCTTTCACGGTTCATCAACATGTCCAAGCCCGCGCTCAGCCCCATGCCCCACAAAGCCAGCGTGACCCCTATTTCCGAGGCGGAGCGCCGCCTGACCCTCAAGGAAATCCTGCGTCTGCTGCTGGAAGATCAGCTCATCAGCCGCGAGGAGGCCGAGCAGGTGCACGCCGAGCGTCACACCAGCAAGGCCGGCGCCCATCCGCTGACGGTGATCGCCGAGCGCCAGTTCAAGAACCAGCAGCCACCGCATCGCCCGCTGCATCTGGAGGCGCTCACCGAATGGCTGGCCGGCAGACTCGGACTGGAGTATTTCCACATTGATCCGCTGAAGATCAATTTCGCCAGCGTCACCGAAGTCATGTCCGCCGCCTACGCCGGGCGCCTGCAGGTGCTGCCGGTGCAGGTCACACCGCACGAAGTCGTGATCGCCAGTGCCGAACCGTATATCCGCGAATGGGAACGCGAGTTGACGCCCGCCCTGCGTCGTCCGATCCGCCGGGTGTTCGCCAATCCGGTGGATATCGAGCGCTTCCAGATCGAGTTCTACAACCTCGCCCGCTCGGTCAAGAAAGCCGCCCAGAAAGAAGCCCAGCAAGGCAGTGCGATCTCGAATTTCGAGCAGCTGGTGGAACTCTCCAAGACCAATCGCCAGTTCGATGCCAACGAGCAACACATCGTCAGCATCGTCGATTGGCTGTGGCAGTACGCCTTCGAGCAGCGCGCCTCGGACATCCACGTCGAGCCGCGCCGCGATGCCGGCATCGTGCGTTTCCGCATCGACGGCGTGCTGCATCAGGTGTACCAGTTGCCCATGTCGGTCATCACTGCGATGACCAGCCGGATCAAGATCCTCGGCCGCATGGATGTGGTCGAAAAACGCCGGCCACAGGATGGCCGTGTGAAGACCCGCACCCCGCAAGGTACCGAGATCGAGCTGCGCCTGTCGACGCTGCCCACCGCCTTCGGCGAAAAACTGGTGATGCGCATTTTTGATCCGGATGTGCTGGTGCGCAATTTCGGCGAACTGGGTTTCACCGACGACGACCTGAACCGCTGGAACCACATGACCCGCCAGCCCAACGGCATCATTCTGGTGACCGGTCCGACCGGCTCCGGCAAGACCACCACGCTGTATTCCACGCTCAAGCAGCTGGCCACTTCGGAAGTGAATGTGTGCACCATCGAAGACCCGATCGAAATGGTCGAAGGGGCCTTCAACCAGATGCAGGTGCAGGCCGGCATCGAGCTGGGTTTTGCCGACGGCGTGCGCGCCCTGATGCGGCAGGACCCGGACATCATCATGATCGGCGAAATCCGCGATCTGCAGACCGCTGAAATGGCGATCCAGGCGGCGCTGACCGGCCACCTCGTGCTGTCCACCCTGCACACCAACGACGCCCCTTCGGCGATCACCCGCATGCTCGATCTGGGCGTGCCGTCCTACCTGCTCAACGCCACCGTGCTGGGCGTGATGGCCCAGCGTCTGGTGCGCACCCTGTGCCCGCATTGCAAGGAGGCCGCAGCGCCGACGGAAGAAGAGGCGGCCGCCTGGGCGCAGCTGGCCATCCCCTTCAAAGCGCCGGTGCCCGGCCAGATCCATCACCCGGTCGGCTGTCTGGAATGCCGCAACACCGGTTACAGCGGGCGCATGGGCATCTACGAAACCCTGTTGATGTCGCCAGCGATCAGCCGGCTGATTCAGCAAGGCGCCGATCTGGCCCTGATCCGCCAGCAGGCCTACCGCGAAGACATGAAGCCGCTGCGCATCTCCGGCGCGCTCAAGATCGCCAAGGGGCTGACCAGCCTCGACGAAGTGCTGCGCATCGCACCGCCCGCGCAGGACGAGAAGATGGGGTGAGCACCTGCGGTACACGGGACACCTGAAAACCCGCCTCCACCAAGGATTTCCGGCACACCTGTCTCGTGACCCGCTCCCGGCAAGCATCTTCAGCATGCCTGCCTGAAGACGACCGCCCCATGTGGCTCTTCAGGCAGGCTCAACTCTATCCCCGGCCCTCGTTACTCGGTCCTGCTTTTAAAGCATAATCCCCCCCTTTGCCCGCATGGGCTGAGCGGATCCCTTTTGTGGCGCACGACGTAAGCAGTTTTTCCGGCCGCCTGCTGGCCTATCTCGACATGTTGCTGGTTGATCACGGACTGTTCCGCGTGATCTACAACAATCTGTACGCCCTGCCCGGCGGCCTGTATCGCAGCAGCCAGCCCAGCCCCGGCCAGATCCGCAAGTACCAGCGCAAGCTCGGCATCAAGACCATCATCAACCTGCGCGGTGCGGACGACACGCGCCGCTATGCGCTGGAAGCCGAGGAGTGCCGCCGGCTTGGCATCACCCTGGTCGACTTCAAGGGCATCCTGTCACGCAGCGCGCCGGAGCTCGTCCATGTGCAGCGTGCGCGCGAGATGTTCGACAGCATCGAATACCCGGCGCTGATCCACTGCAAGAGCGGCGCAGACCGCGCTGGCTTCGCGGCGGCCCTGTACCGGCTGTTCCGCCTGAATGAACCGGTGCAGGAAGCGCTGTGCGAACTGTCGTGGAAATACGGCCACCTGAAGGGCTCCAAGACCGGCATCCTCGATTACTTCTTCGAGGAATATCTCGCGGCCAATGCCCGCGAGCCCATTGAATTCATGACCTGGCTGAGCACGGTCTACAATCGGGATCAGCTCAAGCAAGCCTTCCACACCCGTGGCTGGGCAGATTTTCTGGTCGACAAGGTGTTGCACCGCGAATGATCCTGAAAACCTCAGTTGAACGTCCCCGAGTGGGCCACGATGCGGTGCGTTGGCAAGACGCGCCAACGCTGCGGGCCCTTGCCCGCAAGGAGGCGCAACGCCGCCAGCGTACGGCAGCGTGGTTCAATCGGGGGCGTAGCGCTCTTACCCAGATGATGATTACTGCCAAGTCGATAACCCCCCGCATCCGCCTGAGCCTCCCCATGAATCGAAGCGATCAACCGAGGTTTCCAGGATGAGAGACTCTTTCCAGCTCTACCGCCGCCTCCTCGCCTACATCAAGCCTTACTGGCGCGTTTCGGCCCTGTCCATTCTGGCCATGATGGCCGTGGCGGCGAGCACGCCGCTGCTGACCCACCAGCTGCAGCCGCTGCTGGATGAAAGCCTGATCGCCAAGAACAGGGAGGCGATCCTGTGGGTGCCGCTGACCATCCTGCTGATCGCCTGCGCCAAGAGCTTTGCCGAATACGTCTCCAGCGTGTCCAGCCAGTGGGTGGCCAACAAGGCCATCGAAGACCTGCGCCGCCTGGTCTTCAATCACCAGATGGATCTGCCGGTGAGCACCCACCAAGCGCAGACCACCGGTCGCATGCTCTCGCGCATCACCTACGACATTCCACAGGTGGGCGCGGCACTGTCCACGGCCTGGATCGTGGTGATCCAGGACACGCTGACCATCCTTGCGCTGCTCGGCTACCTGTTCTTCAAGGCCTGGCACCTGACGCTGATCATCTTCGCCATCGGCCCGGCCGTTGCGTGGATCATCCGCAAGGCCAGCACCGGCATGCGCGCATCGAACCGCACCCAGCAGAACCACATGGGCGACATGACCTGTGCCGTCGAGGAACAGCTCGCCGGCCTGCGCGAAATCAAGATTTTCGGCACCCGCGAACACGAAGCCACGCGCTTCGCCCGCATCGCCACCCGGCTGCGCAAGGAAACCATGCGCGTGGTGCGCATCTCCTCGGCCAATGTGCCGATGGTGCAGGTGCTGGCCTTCGGCGCCGTGTCGGTGGTGATCTTCGCCGCCTCGCGGCTGGCCGAGAACAGCCTGCTCTCGCCGGGCGAATTCGTCGCCTTCATCGCCACCATGGCGATGATCTTCGAACCGATCCGCCGCCTCACCAACATCAACTCCACCATTCAGCGCGGGCTGGCCGGCGCCCAGAGCATCTTCGAGCTGCTCGACCTGCCCGCCGAGGCCGACACCGGCACGCAGAAGATCGACCGCGCCCGTGGCGAAATCCGCTTCGAGCACGCCACCTTTGCCTACCCGGGTCAGGAGACGCCGGCAGTCAACGATCTGTCGCTGACCATCGCGCCGGGCGAAACCGTGGCCTTCGTTGGCGCCTCGGGCAGCGGCAAGACCACCCTGATGGCGCTGGTCGCGCGCTTCTTCGAGCTGCAAAGCGGGCGCATCCTGATCGATGGTGTGGCCCTGCAGGACATGTCGCTGGCCAGCCTGCGCGAGCAGCTCGCCCTGGTCGGCCAGCACGCCGCCCTGTTCGATGACAGCGTGGTCAACAACATCGCCTATGGCCGCCACGGCGCCAGCCAGAGCGATATCGAAACTGCAGCCGCTCAGGCCCACGCGCTGGAGTTCATCAACAAGCTCACCCAGGGCTTTGACACCCGCATCGGCACCAACGGCAACCAGCTCTCCGGTGGACAGCGTCAGCGTCTGGCAATTGCCCGCGCCTTCCTCAAGAATGCGCCGATCCTGCTGCTCGACGAAGCCACCTCGGCGCTGGACAACGAGTCCGAGCGCGTGGTGCGCGAAGCCTTGGTCGAGCTGCGCCGCGACCGCACCGTGCTGGTCGTGGCCCACCGTCTGACCACCATCCGCGACGCCAACCGCATCGTGGTGATGGAACGCGGGCGCATTGTCGAAATCGGCAATCACGAGGAGCTGCTGGCTGCCAACGGCGCCTACGCGCGCCTGCTCGCCAGCGGCGAGGACATCGTTGAAGACTCAGGCATCGCGCCCCTCTCGGCACTCCAGGCATTCAACGAAACGATGGCGCGCGGCTGAACAGGGCGCTCCAAAGCCGCATGCAGCAAGGATCTTCAGCAGGGTACGTCTGAGGAGCGCCACTGACGGACCTCTTCAAGGCACCCAGCCTGCGAGGCACTACCCAAGCGGCTCTCTGGAGCATGCCGCTCAGATCCTGTTTCCAAGAAAAAACGCCGGCACACGCTGGCGTTTTTTCTGCTTTCGGCACTGCGCGGCTTACAGCTTGCCCGCTCCGGCGTTGGCCCGTACGTAAGCCGGCACGGCGTCCGGCGCCAACAGATCAGCGGGTCTGGGCGGCGTCCATGTGATGTCGGCAATCGCCGCCTTGGGGCCTGCCGCATTGAAGCTCTGGACGATGCCCACCGGCTTGCCGTTCAGCACCGAGCCCACATCGCGCAAGGCCGCACCCGGAACAAAGAAGCTCACCAGCCCGGCCGGGTCGCTCAGGCCGGCGATTTCGAATACATTGTTTTCCGAATGGATCTTCGCCGCAGCTCCCAGCCCGAAGGCGTAGGCAAAGGGGTATTGCGGATCGGTCTTGCTGCCCGCAAACAGGTTGTTGTAGCTGTGCACCTGTCCGTAGCGCACCAGCTGCTGACGCTGGCGCAAGCCGTCGAAGAAATTGTGATGGTAGGTCACCTTCAGGTAGCCCTCATCGCCCGGTGCATTGTCGCTGCCACCAACGAGCATCGATTTGTCGTGGTTGAAGAAATGGCTGTTCGACACGGTAACGAAGTTCGAGGCATTGGTAATGTCCAGCAAGCCATCATGCGGAGTGATCTTCTGCTCGGGCTGGTCATACGGCAAGGCGAAAATGTTCGGGATGGTCTTGGCCAGGGTCTGCCCGTCGCTGAACGAGCAATGGTCGATCCACACCTGGGTGGCGCCCTTGATCGAGATAAGATCGAACTCGGAATTCCAGCGCCCGCCATTGCAGCGGTGCGGGCCATGCTCCTCATCCACGAACTGCGCCTGGCAGCCTGGCACCGTGTGATTGACGCCGAAATCATCAATCACCGGCGCGGTACGCGTGGTGCTGTAGGAGTCGCCCGGATTCCAGGCGGGGAAGTAATCGTAGGCATCTTCAAACCCGATATTGCGGATGATGATGTTCGACACCCCTCGATCCAGATACAGATTGCCCTTGATGATCTTCGCGTCCTGGCCAAGACCGATCAGGGTCGTGTTCGACGGGATCAGCACCAGCACCTGATGCTTCTGCCGGTTCCACGAGCGCAGGCGCGCCTCCTCCAGCGCTCCGGTGATCTTGGGCGGGCGGCCATTGACCAGCGGCTGGCGATTCCACACGTGCGGATTGACCAGCTTCTTGTAGGCCTCGAAATCGTAGGCCGGATCGACGTAATCCTTGTAGCCCAGCTCACGCCCCGAATCATCGGAGCTCAGATTGATCGTGCCCTGGATGCGCAGGATCTTGGGGCTGTTGCCCGAGCGTTTCAGGGCATCCACAAACTGCTTGCGAGTGCTGACCGTGTAGACGTCACCCGCCTTCGCCGCACTGCCCCCCGTCACGCCCGGCCCGGCGGAACCCCAGCCATCCCCCGCAGGCAAGGGCTGCCGCTCCACGGGCAGCGGGCCTGACATGTCCGCGCGTGGCACCTCGGATGCACATGCAGACAACAGCAATAGGCTGGCCAAGGATGCAGCAAGCAGGGTGTGCTTCATGGTTCCCTCGAAACGCGACAGTGGGATGAAGAGGATAGAGCAAAAATGAAAAAGCCGACAAATTCGTCGGCTTTTTCATTTCTACAACATCCAGGACTCAGAGCTTGCCAGCCCCGGCATTGGCTTTCACGTAAGCCGGAACCTCGGCGCTTGGAAGCAGCTTCATGGCTGTAGCAGGAGTCCAGCTGATCGTGCCGATCTGCTGTTTCGGATTCTTCGCATTGAAGTCCGCAACGATATCCACAGGCTTGCCATTGAGCAGCGTACCCGAATCCGCCATGGCCGAACCCGCAGTAAAGAAGCTGATCAACTCGGCCGGAGCGAAATCGCCCTGCAGTTCGTAAGCATTGTTCTGCGACAACACCTTGGCGTTCTTGCCCAGGCCAACACCGTACATGAACGAATACTGCTTGCCGACACGCTCGCCGGTGTAGAGATTGTTCGCGACGTGAACCTTGCCGAAACGCACGCGCGGCTGACGCTGACCAACACCGTCGAAATAATTGCGCACGTAGCTCACGCTGAGCTTGCCCTCATCGCCGTTATCGCTGTCGCTGCCGCCCACCAGACTCAACTTGTCGTGATTGAAGAAGCGGCTATTGGAAATCGTGACGAAGTCAGATCCCTTGGTGATGTCGATCGCTGCATCGTGATGCTGGACCTTCTGCTCAGGCTGGTTATACGGCGCACCGAAAACCGGCGGGAACTGCTTGTCCAGACGCTCGCCATCGCTGAAAGAGCAATGGTCGATCCACACATTCGTGGCGCCCTTCAGGGTGATCATGTCGTAGAGCGAATTCCAGCGCCCGCCATTGCAACGATGCGGCCCCTTGGTGTCGCTCTCGAACTTCTCCTGGCAACCATCGACGGTGTAGTTCACACCATTCACGATCACCGGCTCGGTACGCTTGATGTTGTAACCATCGCCCGGGTCCCACTCGGGGAACAGATCGAAAGCATCCTCAAAAGCGATGTTGCGGATGATTACATTAGAGATGCCGTTATCAATGTACAAAGAGCCTTTGATGATCTTGGCATCCTTGCCAACACCGATGATGCTGGTGTTCGACGGCACCTGCAGAACGATATGCGCGAACTGCTTGTCAGCCGATTTGCGACGAGCCTCTTCCTGCGGGCCACTGAGCTTCGGCGGCTTGCCCTTCACGAGTTCCTGACGATTCCAAACGGTCGGATCATAGGCCTTCTTGTAGGCCTCGAAATTGTAGACAGGGTCCGCAAAATCCTTTTCCGTCAGCTCACGGCCCGAGTCATCAGTCGACAGGTTGATCGTACCCTTCACATAGATGATCTTCGGCTCGGCACCGGCCTTTTTCAGCGCGGCGACCAGCTCCTTGCGGCTTGATACGGTCAGCACATTCTCAGCGCTTGCCTTGGCACCACCTGTCGTGCCTGCACCTGCAGCGGCCCAGCCGCCATCAGCAGGCAGAACCTGCCGGCCCAGTTCCCCCAGGGCAGCGCCTTCAGACTTTGCAGGACCTACGCTGGAGCACGCAGCCAGCAAACCTATCGCCGCCAGAGAAACCACCAATACGTTCTTCTTCATACTCTCCTCCGAATGGAACAACACAGGATTCAGTTGCGGGGTGGATACAGCCCCTCATGCCAACCCTTGAGCAGGACAAGCGCTTGGAACAGACCCGCACGGAATGGTTCAACGGTGATCGGGAACATACCCTCAAACAGTGCTTTTCGCCAGTCCGAAAAAATTACGTTTTCGCTTCCAGCGCCTCCCAGCGCTCAAGCAAAATCAGCAACTCATCATCAATCGCCGCCAGCCGCGTGTGCATGGCGGGCAGCTCGGCGCCACGCTTCTGGTAGATGTCCGGATCAGCAAGCAGCTGTTGCAAACCGGCCTGCTCCGCTTCGAGCGCCGATATCTTGCCCGGCAGGGCGTCCAGCTCGCGTTTTTCGTTGAAGCTCAGCTTGTTCGACTTCGTCTGCGCCTTGCGTTCGGCCTCCACCGGTTTGGCCACCACGGCAGCCTTGCTGGCGGCTTTCTCCGCCGCTTCGCGTTCCATCGTACGCACCCGCAGCCAGTCGTAGTAACCGCCGGCATTCTCGCGCCAGCGCCCACCGCCTTCGGCCGAGATCGTCTGGGTCACCACGTTGTCGAGGAAGGTCCGGTCGTGGCTGACCAGAAAAACCGTTCCGTCATAATCCTGCAGCAGCTGCTCAAGCAGCTCCAGGGTCTCTACGTCGAGATCGTTGGTCGGCTCGTCGAGTACCAGGATGTTCGCCGGCCGCGCAAACAGACGCGCCAGCAGCAAGCGGTTGCGCTCGCCCCCCGAAAGCGATTTCACCGGGCTTCGCGCGCGCTGTGGCGAGAACAGAAAATCTTCCAGATAGCCGATCACGTGCTTCCTCGTATTGCCTATCTCGACGTAATCCGAGCCGGGGCTGATCACATCGGTCAACGGGGCTTCCGGATCAAGCGCCGTGCGGAACTGGTCAAAATAGGCCACCAGCTGCTTGGTGCCACGCCGGATGCGGCCGGCATCGGCTTCCAGATCGCCAAGGATGAGCTTGAGCAAGGTGGTCTTGCCCGCACCGTTGGGACCGAGAAAGCCGATGCGGTCGCCACGCATGATGCGCGCCGAGAAGTCGCGGATCACGGTCTTGTCACCAAAGCTCTTGCTGACGTTTTCCAGTTCAGCGATCAACTGGCCGCTTTTCTCGCCACGGTCCAGCTGCAGATTCACGTTGCCCAGCTGCTCGCGGCGCTCGGCGCGCGTGCGGCGCAGATTCTCCAGACGCAGCACGCGACCTTCGTTACGGGTGCGCCGGGCTTCCACGCCCTTGCGGATCCAGACTTCTTCCTGCGCCAGGAATTTATCGAACTCCGCATTGCTCTTGGCCTCCATCTCCAGCATCTCGGCCTTGCGCTGCTGGTAAGCGGAATAGGAGCCCGGAAAGCTGACCAGCCGTCCGCGATCCAGCTCGACGATGCGTGAGGCGGCGTTGTCCATGAAAGCCCGGTCGTGGGTGATCAGCACCACCGCCCCCCGGAAAGCCTTGATCAGTTCTTCCAGCCAGTCGATGGCTTCCACATCCAGATGGTTGGTCGGCTCATCAAGCAACAGCAGCTCGGGCTCCCCGGCCAGCGCACGCGCCAGCGCCACGCGTTTGATACCACCGCCGGAAAGGCTGGACACCCGCGTGTCGCCATCGAGCTTCAGGCGATCCATAACCTGCTCCACCTTGTGGTGCACAGCCCAGGCGTTATGCGCGTCCAGTTCATGCTGCAGGGCAGACATGCGCTCCATCGCCGCCTCATCACCCTGCGCCACGGCATGCGCGGCAGCGTGATAATCGGCAATCAGGCGCGCCGCCTCGCCGACGCCGTCCGCCACGGTTTCAAACACCGTGCGCGCGAGATCGAAATCCGGCTCCTGTGCCACATAGGCCATCTTCAGGCCGGCCTGACGCCACAGCGTGCCGTCGTCCAGCTTGCCCTGCCCGGCCATCACCCGCAGCAGGCTGGATTTGCCGGCGCCGTTGCGGCCGATCAGGGCGACCCGTTCACCGGGCTCCAGGACCAGTTCGGAGTGATCCAGCAGGGCTACATCACCAAAAGCGAGGCAGGCATTATCAAGAGTCAGCAGCGGCATGTGGAAACACAATCACGTCAGGCGGAGAAGGCCCGGATTGTACCCTCCGTACCGCACCGGGCGGCGCTCTTCAGGCCATCCTGCCGGAGATCCGCACCAGACGGTCATTTCGCGGCATCCCCATCCGGAAAGCAGGCCGCACGCGGCTCTCCGGGCAATCGCCGACTCCCTTCTCAGAACGCTGCACAGCCCGTCGGAGCAGGCTTCCCGCGCCTTCAGCGGCACCTGACCTATATGTCTAAAGATATAGCAGCTAGAATGCGTGCATTGACATCCGCCCGGAGCAGGAGAAAGTGATGCCAGCTTCACCGCCAAACCACATTGCACCACGCCCGGGCGTTTGCCATGGCTGGCGGGGCGTGCTGCTGGCTCTCGTCCTTCTGGCGGCAGCGGCGCCAGCCGGCGCGATGGACATCCTGAAAATCGCCCGTCCGGAGTCGGCCACCGACCGCCGTCTGGACTATACGGATTCCCTGCTGTTCGAAGCCATGCGCCGCACGACGGCCAGATATGGCCCCTATCAGGTAGAACGCGCGCCAGAGTTCCTCTCGCGCGAGCGCCTGCTGGAAGAGACGGTGCGCGGCGAAATCATCAATGTCACCTCCGTTCCCAGCCAGCCAGCCTGGGAAGAAAAACTCATCACCATCTGGATTCCCGTCGATCTGGGCATGGCGGATTACCGCATCTCGCTGATTCGCGCGGATCAGCAGGCGCGACTGTCTGCGGTAAAGCGTCTTGATGAACTCAAGGCCCTGAGCATGGGCGCCGGCACCCTGTGGAGCTCGCGCAAGATCTACGAAGACAACGGCTTCGAGGTTGTCCCCGGCGCCGATTACGAATCGCTCTTCAAGATGCTCATGGCAGGCCGCTTCGTGCATTTCCCGCGCGGAGTGAACGAAGTCTTTACGGAATACGAAGAACGCAAGGCCGCTTTTCCCAAACTGGCCATCGAGCAGGAGGTCGTCGTGCAGTTTCCCCTGCCCCGCTATTTCTTCGTCACGCAGAATGACCCGAGACTGGCGCGGCGCGTCGAGGAAGGGCTGGAATCGATGGTCCGCGATGGCAGCATGATGAAGATGATGAAGGACTATCACGCAGACATGATCCGCCAGGCCAACTTCTGCTCCCGGCGCCTGTTCCGCATCCCGAATCCCCTGCTCTCCGCGAAGACGCCACTGGATCGCAAGGAATTCTGGTTCAACCCCTACGATCCGAAAACCGGCATCTGCCCTCAAACCGCCGCCGTCCGCAAGGCACCCCTCCGGTGAGCCCCCGCGTGCCTGCCCTTTGCAGATGGACTGCGCTGCCAAGGGCACGCAACACACAGCCATGAACACTCCCGCCCCTTCTCACGACAAGCGTTTCTCCATTTCCTGGCTGATGGAGCATTTGTTGCGCCTGCGTCTGCTGATCGCGCTCGCCGTTGCTTTCGGCCTGGCAGTGCCGGCCCTCATCATTGCCCATAATGAAGGGGCTGCCGTCCGGCAAGACAGCTTCAAACAACTGCAGGCGGATCTGCAACAGCTCACCGAAGTGAGCGCCGAAGCGCTGCGGGAGTCCCTGTGGCAACTCTACCCGGAGTTTGGCGACTCGGTCGCCCAGGCCGTGTTTCGCGACCCCCGCATCCGCGTCCTGAGCGTACGGAACATCCGCAGCCCGCAGCCATTTCTGGAATACCGGCGCCCGCTCATGGAGGGAGAGTCGGTCATGCGCATGCAGCGTGAGGTGCGCTACAAGGATCAGGTCATCGGCAGCGTCGATATCTACATGTCCACCGCGCAGGCCGCACAACGCGCCGAAGCGGCTAGGCAGCAGATCCTGACCCGTACCCTGATCGGTCTGACGCTCTCGCTGCTGCTGATCTTTCTGGTCATGCACTGGCAACTGGTGCGCCCGATCGAGTACCTGAAGAGCATGTCAGTGCGGCTGGCGGGCAAGGATCTGAGTGAGCCGATCCAGCTCCCCCGTCGCGATGAACTGGGAGAGCTGGCACGGAGCCTGGAAGCCACCCGGGTATCTCTGGCCCAGGCCTTTACCGACCTGGAGGAGAAGAACCGCGAAGTGGAAGAGTACGCAGAGGATCTGGAACTGCGCGTAGCTGAACGCACGAACGAACTGGTCGCCAGCAATGCGCGCCTGTCCGAAGTCATCGACAGCCTGCAGCGCGCCCAGCACGACCTGATCGAAGCGGACCGGCTGGCCTCGCTTGGGCGCATGGTGGCCGGCATCGCTCACGAACTGAATACCCCGCTGGGCTCCAGCCTCACCGTCATGTCCACCCTGCTCGACCACCATCGCACGATCAGTGCTGCCATGGAACAGAGCAGTCTGCGGCGTTCGCAGTTTGACGAGTTCGTCGCCGGCATTGGCGAAGGTCTGGACATCATGCAACGCAACGTGATGCGTGCCGCCGAAATGGTGAACAAGTTCCGCCAGGTAGCGGTCGATCAAACCAGCGAGCAGCGTCGCAGCTTTGATCTCCAGGGCTTCATCGAAGAAGTGCAATTGGCACTGAGCCCGAACTTCAAGCATGCAAGCATCCAGTTGCACACGGAAACAGCCGAAAACATCGAGCTGGACAGCTATCCCGGTCCGCTCGGGCAGGTGCTGGCCAACCTCCAGCTGAACGCCCTCACCCATGCTTTTGAAGGACGCGACAGCGGCAACATCTGGCTCAAGGCCGAGGCGCTGCCGCCCGGTCGGGCCCGACTGACGGTGCGCGACGATGGTGTCGGCATGAGCAGTGCGGTGCGCGAACACATCTTCGACCCCTTCTTCACCACCCGCCTGGGACGCGGAGGATCGGGCCTGGGCCTGGCCATCGTCTACAACATCGTCACCGGCATCCTGGGTGGTCGTGTCGTCGTGCACAGCACGCCAGGTGAAGGATCGGAATTCATCATCGAAATCCCGCTGTGCGCACCGGCCAACAGCACCCGGAAAGAAGGCAGCAACATCGGCTTCGGCTAGGGGCTGTTGACCAATCGCTCGCGGGCCTGATCATTCAGATCCGGCAGACGTCCGGCCATCACACCCCGGCCACGTCGCGGTGCACTCCGTGCTTGGGCAAGTCCCGCACAGGCGGTACAATGCGCGCCGTTCTGCCTCCATAGTTGAATGGATACAACAGCCCCCTCCTAAGGGGCAGGTACAGGTTCGATTCCTGTTGGGGGTACCAAAACGCCAAGGCCCGCACAACGCGGGCCTTGTCATTTCAAAACAGGCATGCCTGCACAGCCGCATCTGGCAAGACTCTTCAGCATGCATGCCCGTACCGCCGCACGCAGCAATCCACGGCAAGCCCCCATCCCGAAGATCCACGCTGCAAGCGGCTCTTCAGCATGGGCATGAAAAAGCCCCGCGCGCGGCGAGGCTTGTCGGAATGGATGAACGCCGAGTCAGGTCAGACTTTGTACACCGCCAGGGCGTCAGCAATCTCCTGGCTCATCGCAGCGATGTGATCGACCGCGTCGGCCGAGGCGCTGGCCGCAACCGAATTGCGTTCGGTCATCTGGGCGATCTGTTCGATCTGCTGGGCGATGGTGGTGCTGGCACTGCTCTGCTCGCGCACTGCTTCAGTGATTTCAGCAACGACACTCACCACTGCGCCAGAGCCGGACTGGATGCCATCAATTGACTCACCGGCGCGCCGGGCGTTATCCACTCCTGCATCGACCTCCCGCACCGCCACGCTCATGCTGTCGACGGCCAGACGGGCACGCTCCTGCATGCGCCCGAGCAACGTGGTGATCTCCTGCGTGGATTTGGCGGTGCGCTCGGCAAGCTTGCGCACTTCATCTGCCACGACGGCAAAACCGCGGCCCTGCTCGCCAGCCCGCGCAGCTTCGATGGCGGCGTTCAGGGCCAGCAGGTTGGTCTGATCGGCAATCTCGCGAATGATGTTGGCCACCGAGGAAATGCTGTCGCTATCGCTGCGCAAGGCGTCAATGCGCTCGGCTGCTTCGCGCACGGTGCCGGAAATAGTCTGGATGCCGCTGACCGTGGCCAGGATGACCTCGGAGCCACGACTGGCGTTATCGCGTGAAACCAGGGTGTGGTGGCTGGCTTCCTCGGCTTGATTGGCAACGACCGAGATGCTCACGGTCAGCTCTTCGATGGCGGCAGCCATGTGGGTCGAGGCTTCGCTTTGACTGCGTGAGTTGTCGGCAATCTGGTGGGCATTAGCTTCGGCTTCGCTGGTGATGGCCTGCATGCGCCCGGTGGCTTGCTGGATCTCGGCAAAGCTGCTGCGCAGGCGTGCCAGCAAGGCGTTGTAGGCATTCAGGGTGCGGCCAATTTCATCCTGGCTATGCACCGGAATGCTGTCACGGAAATCGAGTTGCT
Organism: Uliginosibacterium sp. 31-16; assembly: GCF_030730865.1. Lineage (GTDB taxonomy): Bacteria > Pseudomonadota > Gammaproteobacteria > Burkholderiales > Rhodocyclaceae > Uliginosibacterium. The sequence goes on from NZ_JAVALZ010000002.1 coordinate 764,742, forward strand.
CAGCCGTCCTGGCAATGGCGCCCTGCATGGCGGCCAGCGGACGGGCAATGGAGCGACCGACAAAAACCCCCTGCAATGCAATCAGGCCCAGACCGATCACGGCGGCCACCAGAATCAGGCTGATGGTGGCGTGATAAGCCTTGTCAGACTGCTCGCCGGCCGCATTGGCTTCGGCAGTCTTGAATTGCATGAGCTTGTCGAAGGAACCGCTGAGTTTCTGATGCAGGGGACCGACCTGACTCTGCATGATACCGATGGCCATTTCAGCCTCGCCCGCCTGGGACAGGTTGGCGATCTGGGTCATCTTTGACAGATACTGGGCCATGCTCATCTTGAGTTCGTCCAGCACCTGCTTTTCAGCTTCATCACTGGTCTTTTCGGAGTACAGATTGATCTGCCGGATGATGTCTTCGAGCAGTTCGTTGATCCGCTTGGTCAGCGCGCCGGCCTTGGCGCTGTCGCTAGTGGTTGCGAGCTCAAAAGCCGTGGCATTCATGCCAAGGTACATGGCACGCACCTCACTGGCAGCGAGCACAGCCGGCAAGGTATTGTCGGTAATGTTGTCGACGCTGGCGGACACCCGTTGCAGTCCGAACAATGCCATTCCAAAGACTACGGCACTGGTCAGCATGGAAAGGACCACCATCAGGGCTATCTTGCGTGCGATGCTCATTCTCGGACTCCCGTACAGACGTGAACCGGCGTGAAGGATTCACACGCCAGCGTGATTAACTCTTTTACGGCAGGGGAGACGATCAGCTTGAGGGATGCAACGACCTCTCGTCGCACAAAAAAGGGGCGAAACCCGCAGGTTCCGCCCCTTTTGATGACTACAGCCCGGATCAGAGCGCCTTGGCGTTCTCAGCCAGATACTTGGCCACACCTTCGGTAGAAGCATTCATGCCCTTGGCGCCCTTCTTCCAACCCGCCGGGCAGACTTCACCATGCTCTTCGGTGAATTGCAGGGCGTCGATCACGCGAATCAGTTCGTCGATGTCACGCCCCAGCGGCAGGTTGTTGACGACCTGATGCTGCACCACGCCGCTCTTGTCGATCAGGAAGGTGCCGCGGAAAGCCACGCCGCCTTCGGATTCCACGTCGTAGGCCTTGGCAATTTCGTGCTTCACGTCAGCCACCAGCGTATAGCCAACCTGACCGATGCCGCCCTTTTCCACCGGGGTATTCTTCCAGGCGAGGTGGGTGAATTGCGAGTCAATCGATACACCGATGACTTCAACGTTGCGCTTCTTGAATTCTTCGAGGCGGTGATCGAAAGCGATCAGCTCGGAGGGGCAGACGAAGGTGAAGTCCAGCGGGTAGAAGAACACCGCCACATACTTGCCCTTGTTCACCTGGGACAGAGTGATGTCCTTGATCTCGTTGTTGCCCAGAACAGCGGTCGCGGTGAAATCAGGGGCTTGTTTGCCAACCAGAACGGCCATGATGAATCCTCTCTCTTGATTGATGGTTCCCGGCATACCTGAGTAAACCGGAGGGGTTTGGGTGAGCGGATTATGGTAGCGACGCCCTTGAAGGTAAAGCCCGCAGCCGATTGTCTGTGCCTATTACTCAGATAGTCGGGCGCTTTTCAAAGCCCTGCGCCCGCTCTGGAGTGTCTTCCACCAGAATTTCGTCCACACGGGCATCCGACGGGCCATAGCTGGCCCAGTGAACCAGCGCGGCCACGGCAGCCTGCGGTCCGCTGACCAGGGCTTCCACCTGCCCATCGCGCCGGTTGCGCACCCAGCCATCCAGCTTGAGTTTGCGTGCCTCCTGAAACATGAACCAGCGAAAGCCTACGCCTTGCACATGGCCACGGATCAAAAGGTGACGGCCCACATCATCATGCAGATCACTCATTCAGTTTCATCCTGGATTTCTCGCGCCCGATGCAGGGCCGCGTCAATATCGTCACATACATTGTGCACGCCAAGCTGAGCAATCAGGCCGGAACGGCGTACAAGGGATTGAGGCTGAGCCCCCAGACCGCACAACACCAGAGTAGCCCCTTTCTTGATCAGCGCTTTTTGTAAGCCCTGCAGCCAGTCAATACCGGAAGTGTCTATATTGAGCACTTCGCGCAGGTTCAGCACCAGCACTTCGACCTCCAGTCGTGCAGGATCGATCTGTGCGTCCAGCTTGGCTACCGCACCGAAGAACAGTGACCCTCGCAGGTCAAAAGCCAGCAGGCCGGGACGCAGTTTGACGCCAAGAACCTCGGCCGTCGTCAGGTCCTGCATGCGGTAGATGAAGAACAGACTGGCCAGAACCATCCCGATTTCCACCGCGATGGTCAGGTCGAACAATACCGTCAGGAAAAACGTGGCAAGCAGAATAATGCGGTAATTCCACGAGAAGTGTTTCAGGCGCACAAACTCGTGCCACTCGCCCATGCGTACGGCCGTCACGATCACGATCGCGGCGAGTACAGGAATCGGCACCCATGCAGCCAGAGGGGCCGCCGCCAGCACGATGACCAGCAAGGTCAGCGCATGTACGATACCAGCCACCGGCGTACGCCCGCCGGCGCGCACATTGGTCGACGTGCGGGCGATCGCCCCCGTTGCTGCAATCCCGCCAAAAAAGGGAGATGCAATATTTGCCAGCCCCTGCGCCAGCAATTCCTGGTTCGGATCATGCCGGTCCTCAACCAGAGGATCGGCAACCCGTGCTGACAACAAAGACTCAATGGCCCCCAGCAACGCAATCGTGATCGCCGGTGCCAGCAGGCTTCCCAGGCTACTGAGAGCCGGCAGGGGAAAGGCTATGGCTGGCAAGCCTTGAGGAATTCCATTGAAACGGCTGCCGATGGTCTCCACCGGCAATTCCAGCAGCACGCTCAGCACAGTTCCCAGCAGCAGGGCCATCAACAGCGCCGGCACCGCCCCCGCGCGCGGACAACGTCGCACCAATGCATCCCAGCCATATTTCAAAACTACCGTCCCTGCCCCCAGTCCTGCAGCATAGGGATTGATCGTCGACACCAGCCCGGCCAAAACCTGCATGCGCGCAAAGAATTCGGCCGGTAAAGCGCCGCCGCCCATACCGAAGAAGTCCTTGATCTGCGAGAGCATCAGCACCACACCAATACCATTGGTGAAGCCGATCACGACCGAAATCGGAATGAAACGGATCAGGTTGCCCATGCGCGTAAGCCCCATGACCAGCAGCATGATGCCGGCCATGAAAGTTGCCGCAAGCATGTTGCTGATGCCGTGCGCTGCCACGATGCCGTACAGGATGGGGATGAAGGCGCCGGTGGGGCCACCGATCTGCACCAGCGAACCGCCAAAAGCCGAAATGATGAAACCGGCAATGATCGCCGTCCAGATACCCGCCGAGGGGCTGACTCCACTGGCGATTGCAAAGGCCATGGCAAGCGGCAGGGCCAACACGCCGACGGTCACTCCCGCCGAAAGATCGCGAAAAAAGATGCTCCGGGAATAGCCCCTGAGCGCATCCTGAAGCTTGGGATGAAACTGCAGCACCGTTACCTCCCGTCAAAAACCGCCCGTTCACAATAGCCGGCACGCCAGCTTCAGACTGTTCTGGTAGACCAGAGTGCGAATCCCTTGGTAATGCGGCTGTCAGCCCCTAGTCGAATTCATCCTGAATCTCGCGGCTGCGTACCAATGCCGCATGCAGGCTGGAGCACACGTTGTGGAGGCCCACGACGGCCAGCAATCCCGAGCGGGACAGATAGTCCTGCACATGCTCGGTCAGCCCGCACAGAACCAGCTCCCCTTCCTTTTTCGCCAGCGAGCGATGCACGCCATGCAGCCAGCCGGCACCGGTTGCGTCGATGTTGATGACCTCGCTCATGTCAAACACCAGCACCCCTGCATCTCCCTGGGTCTGAGCAATTTGCTCGTCAAGCTTGGCCACCGAACCAAAAAACAGGGTACCGCGCACGGTATAGACCGCCACCCCGTTATGCGCTTTCAGATCAACGCGTTCAACTCCGGTCAGATCCTGCATGCGCTGGATGAAGAAAAGACAAGCCAGCAACAGGCCCATTTCCACTGCCACCGTCAGATCAAACAACACGGTCAGCAGGAAGGTGGAAATCAGGATCAGCGCGTAATGCCAGGGGAAGCTGCGCAGACGGGTAAACTCGTGCCATTCGCCCATGTGGATCGCCGTCACCACCACGATCGCGGCCAGCACGGGAATCGGCACCCAGGATGCCAGTGGCGCTGCCACCAGCACGATCAACAGCAGCGTGAGCGAATGCACCATGCCAGCCACTGGCGTGCGCCCCCCGGCTTTCACGTTGGTCGATGTGCGCGCAATCGCCCCGGTTGCCGCAATGCCGCCAAAAAATGGCACAACCATGTTGGAAACACCTTGCGCCAGCAGCTCCTGATTCGGATCGTGCTTATCCTCGATTTGCGGGTCGACCACCCGCGCCGAAAGCAAGGACTCGATCGCGCCGAGCAGCGCAATGGTCACGGCAGGCATCAGCAGCTTGCTGATCGCATGCAGGTCCGGCACCGGAAACTGAAGCGCCGGCAGCCCCTGCGGAATCCCATTGAAGCGACTGCCGATGGTTTCCACCGGCAGATTCAGCAGCACACCTGCCAGCGTCCCGATGATCAGCCCCGCCAGTTGCGCCGGTACCTTGCCGAGCCACCGCACACGCTCGGCGATACGAGCCCAGCCGAATATCAGGATCAGGGTACCCAGCGCCAGAACCGTGGCATGCAGATTGAATGTCGGAGCCAGCTGCCACAAAGCCTTCATGCGCGGGAAAAAATCCGCTGGTAACGCCTCGCCCCCCAATCCGAAGAAATCCTTGATCTGCGAAAGCGCCAGCACCACGCCGATGCCATTGGTGAAACCGATCACCACCGAGATCGGGATGAAGCGGATCAGATTCCCCAGCCGCAGCATTCCCATCAGCAACAGAATGATGCCCGCCATGAAAGTGGCCGCCAGCATGTTGTTGAGCCCGTAGGCCACCACGATGCCATACAGGATGGGGATGAAAGCACCGGTCGGACCACCGATCTGTACCCGCGAACCTCCCAGAACAGAGACCAGGAAACCGGCGATGATAGCCGTCCAGATCCCGGCCGAGGGGCTGGCGCCACTGGCTATTGCGAACGCCATCGACAGCGGCAGAGCCAGCACCCCGACCGTGATGCCCGCGGAAAAATCGGCAAAGAAGCGGCCTCTGGAATAGCCCTTGAGCGAATCCTGAAGCTTGGTATGAAAGCGGTGAAACGATGCCACTGCAGACCTCCTCTTCAAACCTGAACGCGCAACGCAGTCCGGGGAAAAGGAGATTCAGCGCGGATGAAGGTGGTGGGCGACGATCCAGAGCAGTGAGCGGGTCAGTGGCATCGTCGTGGCGTCCTTATTCGCCGAGCACCTTGTCTTCAGGTTTCTCGGCGCGTTCGGGCAAAGCCTCACGCAGCAGGTTGGCCGCCGCAATGAGCATCAGCAGCCCGCCCGCTACCAGCAGCACCGCCGCTTCGACGACGCTGCCCGGCAGTTTCACCAGCAAGGCCTCGCCATTGGCCAGAAACATGGCCCCGGCAGCAAACAGCAGCATGCCGAAAAGATCCAGCCCCAGCCACGCAAACATGCGTGGTGTAAGCTGGATGCGTTTGCGGCCGTTGGGCAACATCACTTCACCCGCATGCCGGGTTGGGCACCGGAATCCGGCGAGAGGATGAAGAGACCCGGCACTTCACCCTTGTCGTCGGAAGCAGCCAGCACCATGCCCTCGGACATGCCGAATTTCATCTTGCGCGGCGCGAGATTGGCCACCATCACCGTCAGGCGGCCGACCAGCAGCGCCGGATCATAGGCACTCTTGATACCGGCGAAGACCTGGCGCGGCTTCGGTTGTCCGTCAACCACTTCGCCGATATCCAGCAGCAGCTTGATCAGCTTGGCAGCCCCTTCGACATGTTCGGCCGCGACGATCTTCGCGATACGCAGGTCGACCTTGCCGAAATCATCGATGCTGATGAAGGGCTCAAACTCATCGGCTTGTGCCGCTTCGGTCTGCGCCGCATGGGCCTGATGCTGGGCGTGTTTCTGGGCCGGCTCGGCGGTCTTCACTTCGGTCACGAGGGTTTCCTTGTTGGCTTCGATCAGGGCATCGATCTGCTTGCGCTCGATGCGGGTCATCAGGTGGGCGTAGGGGTTGATGCAGTGGCCGACGGCCAGCGGCGCGGCCAGATCGCGCCACACGAAAGGCGTCACGCCGAAGAAGGCTTCGACCTGGGCGGCGAGCGCCGGCAGCACCGGCTTGAGCAGGATGGTCAGCGCGCGGAACTGGTTCAGGGCGGTCGAGCAGGCGCGATGCAGGCGCTCCAGCTGGGCCGGGTCTTTCGCCAGTTCCCAGGGCTTCTCGTCATTCACGTACACGTTGGCGACGTCGGCCAGACGCATCACTTCACGCAGCGCACTGCTGTAGTCGCGATCGTTGAAGGCTTTGGTCAATGTCGCAATCGTTTCTTCGGCCACGAATGGGGCCAGCGCGGCCGCATCGCTGGCGGCGAGCTTGCCGTCGAAGCGCTTGCTGATGAAGCCGGCGCAGCGGCTGGCGATATTCACGAACTTGCCGACCAGATCCGAATTGACCTTGGCCACGAAGTCGTCCAGCGACAGATCCAGATCCTCGATGTTCGAATTGAGTTTCGCCGCATAGTAGTAGCGCAGCCATTCCGGATTGAGCTTCTGCTCCAGATAGGAACGCGCGGTGATGAAGGTGCCGCGGCTCTTGCTCATCTTGGCGCCATCAACGGTGAGGAAGCCGTTCACGTTAAGGAAATTCGGCGTGCGGTAATCGGCGAACTTCAGCATCGCCGGCCAGAACAGGGCGTGGAAGTAGAGGATGTCCTTGCCGATGAAGTGCACCATCTCCGTACCGGCTGCAGCGGCTTTCACCGGATCGATATAGTCAGCCACGTCGAAGCCGACGCGATCCGCGTAGTTCTTGAAGCTCGCCAGATAGCCGATCGGCGCATCCAGCCAGACGTAGAAATATTTGCCCGGCGCGTCCGGAATTTCGAAACCGAAATACGGTGCGTCGCGCGAGATATCCCAGTCGGAAAGCTTGTTCTCGCCCGCCTCGCCCAGCCATTCGCGCATCTTGTTGGAGGCTTCCGGCGGCATGCGGCGTGAGCCGTCGGCATTCGTCGCGCGGGTCCACTCGCGCAGGAATTCGACGGCCTTCGGGTCGGACAGGCGGAAGAAATAATGCTCGGAGGAGCGCAGCTCGGGCGTCGCACCGGACACCGCCGAATACGGGTTCTTCAGCTCGGTCGGCGCGTAGGCCGCACCGCAGACCTCGCAGCTGTCGCCATACTGATCCTTGGCCGCGCACTTGGGACATTCGCCCTTGATGAAGCGGTCAGCCAGGAACATCTGCTTGACCGGGTCGTAATACTGCTCGATGGCACGCGTCTCGATCATGCCGGCCGCGCGCAGCTTCTTGTAGATATCTTCAGCGTAAGCACGGTTTTCCGGGCTGTGGGTCGAGTGGTAGTTGTCGAAAGCCACGCCGAAATCGGTGAAGTCACGCAGATGCTCGCCGCGCACACGCTCCACCAGTGCCTCAGGGCTGATGCCTTCCTTCTCAGCCCGCAGCATCACCGGCGCACCGTGGGTGTCATCCGCACAGACATAATGCACTTCGTTACCCAGCATGCGCTGGAAGCGTACCCAGATATCGGCTTGCACATAGCCGACGAGGTGGCCGAGGTGGATGTCGCCGTTGGCGTACGGCAGGGCGTTGGTGACGAAGATCTTGCGCGAAGGAGTGCTCATTTTTATGGAGAACAGGGAGATTCAAAGGTTCAGACTGCAATTGTAGCCCGGGATGCCTGTCGACGGCCGCCACGCCAGCCCGAAGACCGCAGGTTCAATCCACGATCAGCAGCTTGCCAAGGCCCACTGCCGCACCCTGTCAATAGCCAATCACCGTGTAGAAACCCGGAGCATCGGCATTGCCGGCGCGCAGCTGAAGGCTGATCTTCGGGCAGCCGCACCAGCAAGAGCTCCCGACGCGGCCCATCATTGCCCATGCTCGCCCTCCAGCCGCCGGATCAATACCGGGTCCTGCAGACCGGACCTGCGCCAGCATTGCGACAGAAATGAAAACGGGCTGCAATTGCAGCCCGTTCACCATTCATCCAGCCAGAAGCAACAAGGCTCAGAGCGAATAACCCATATCCAGCGCAACCGCTGCATCACGACTCGGACGCTTCAGGCACTCACGAAGCATCTGCGACATGCCCACCTGAAGCATTCCGGAATTGAACCAGCGATCATAGATCCCCATGATTTCTCCGCTGGAGTACAAACCCGCCAGGGTTTTGTCTGCAATGGCCCGCAGGGCGGCATCGTCCTTGCGGAACATCAGCGCCATCGGTTCGATCGACATGGCTTTGGGGCTGATCGCAAACTGCTCCGGCTTGCTGCTCTGCATGCGCAAGCTCTCAAGCGCGATATCAACTTGACCGAACGCGGCAATACTGCCCGCCTCCAGCGCCTTCATCGCCTCCTGATTGTCATTGAACAGGACAAGATTCATGCTGCTGAGCGGCCCGCTCTTCAATTGGGCAAACAGCTTCTCCGCAGTTGTTCCCTTGACGACACCAACCGTCTTGCCGGCCAGATTTTCATGGCTCTGAAATCCGCTTTCCTTGCGAAAGATGAAACGCTCTCCCGCCACAAAGTGCGCGTAGCTGAAACTTGCCTCTGCCTGCCGCGATTTGGTGTTAACGGTCTGTCCGCACTCCATGTCAATGGAGCCGTCTTTCAGCTTGCTGATGCGGTTTGCTGCCGTCACCGGAACATACTGAATCCGAATATCCGGCAACTTTAGATCCTTGCGTGTTTGTTCCAGAACCTTGTTGCACAATTCAACCGAATAGCCTGTAGCCATGCCTTGGCTGAGCGTGGTAAATGGCAAGTTATTGTCGCGAATGCCCACGGCCAGCACGCGCGTCTTGCGAATTTTCTCCAGCGTATCAATCGACTGGGCAAACGCCATGGATGACATCAGGCAGACCGATGCAATGGCAATCAAGAGTTTTGAACAACCAGAGCGCGCCACGCTCAAGCCATTATTCGATGCGGTTTTCATGCCAATAATCCAAGGATTCAATTCCATGGATTGTACTGATACGAAAGTCGAACTATTGGCCTGGATTGTTAAATCCGATGGCCTGCGCGCCTGCCAAGCCCGGTTGACACAACTTTCAACACTATCGCCACCCAAAACATCATCCGGAGGCCCGTTTTTCAGATCCGGTCCGATTTTTTTGAGCTTGGCGTGGTTCGAAACCATTCAAACCTCACTTGACTGGATCTACGGGAACTGCCCGCGATTTTCTTGAATGCGTACAGCTCCTGATCTCGCCAGCAAATTCTTGACTTTCATCGTTTCCATTACCAATCAAGTTTGTTACCGTTCGGCCTCCCTGCCTTCACATCCCGGCCCTCCGGGCCTTGCTTCATGCGCATCCTGCTGATCTATTCAAACCAGAGTCGTGAAATGGAACCCGCTGCTCCGGTGGGTTTGAGTTATGTCGCGTCAGCCACCCAGGCAGCCGGACATGAAGTGAAGCTGCTTGATCTGGCTTTTTCGCTGGATCTCACGGGCGATCTGGCCGCGGCGATCCAGGCTTTCAAGCCGGAAGTGGTCGGCCTGTCGATCCGCAACATCGACAATGTGGTCAGCCAGCGCTTCGTCTCACCGCAGGACGCCCTGCGTGAACAGGTCGCGGTAATCCGTCAGCATGCGCGAAAACCCGATGGCACACCGGTGCCGCTGGTGCTGGGCGGCCCCGCGATCTCGATTCTGGCCGAGCGCGCATTGAGCCTGTTCGGCGCCGATTTCGCCAATGTCGGCGAAGGTGAAGTGGCCTTCCCGGCACTGATCAACGCCATCGAACGCGGAACCCCGCTGAGCGAAGTACCCGGTCTGTGCTACTGGCAGGATGGCGTTGCGCAGCGCAACCCGACTGTTCTGCTGCCAGGCTTTGACCACTCCGGCATGCAGCGTTTCGTGAACTGGAAAAACTACCAGAAGAGCGGTGGCACGTGGCCGGTGCAGAGCAAACGCGGCTGTGGCATGAAGTGCACCTACTGCGCCTACCCGCTGGTCGAAGGCAGCAAGCTGCGCCTGCGCCCACCGGGCGAAGTGGTGGACGAGATCGAGCAGGTGCTGCGTGACGTCAAGCCGCGCACCTTCGAGTTCGTCGACTCGACCTTCAACACGCCGGCCTCGCACGCCATCGAGATCTGCGAGGAAATCATCCGCCGCAAGATCAAGGCCAGCTTCACGGTGATGGGGCTGAATCCGCGCGATGTGCCGCCGGAGCTCTTCCCGACCATGAAGCGTGCCGGTTTCAACTCCATGCTGATCTCGCCCGAAGCCGGCTGCGACACCATGCTGTCGAATTTCCGCAAGGGCTTCACGATGGAGCACGTGAATACCTGTGTGGATCGTGCCCGTGCCTCGGGCATGAAAAGCTTCTGGTTCTTCATGCTCGGCGGACTGGGCGAAACCATGGAAACCGCAGAGGAGACCATCCGCTTTGCCGAAGAGCGCCTCACCGGGCGCCAGTTCCTGTCGGTCTTCTTTACCGGCATCCGCCTGCTGCCCGATACCGAACTGGCCCGTCAGGCCATTGCCGAGGGCTATATCAGCGCCGACACGGACCTCTCCAGCGGCGTGTTCTATCACTCGCCGCTCGTGAGTGAGCAGGCCCTGATCGACCGTGTGACGCTCGCCTTCTCGCGCAACCCGTGCATCGTGCATGCCGCCGACGGCGCCATCTCGGATCGCCAACGCATGTTCTACGCCTGGCTGGACAAGCTCGGCGTGGCCTCGCCGTACTGGCGCTTCCTGCCGGATGTGCTGAGCTTCCCGCCGCTGCACTATCTGCGCAACAAATACCCCTCGGGCATGGCCGCCGGCACGCCATGAGGCACCCAGCTGAAGAGCCGCTTGCAGCAAGGCTCTTCAGCCTCCCTGCCCGCTCAGGCAGGTGCCACTCGGCTCTCCAGCACGCTCACGTCAGGCTGCAGGGCCAGCAAGGCCGGCAGCCCGATGTTGGCGCGCGCCTTGTTGCAATGAGGGTCGGGCAGGCCATCCTCCCGCCAGGGATTCAGCTCCCGGCACGTGCTCGAGCGCAGCGGATAGATCGTGCAGCGGACTTCCTGCCCCGGCTCCCCACCAAGGGCCACGCAGCGCGTCACGTGCGGATGGGTACCCGCCATGGCCCGCAGATGAGGTGTGACCTGCACGGTCAACGCGTGCGGCACGCTGCCGCCGGGCGCATCATCAGCCTCGGCCCAATAGAAGGAAACGCGGTAGCTGCAGCAACATGCGCCGCAGGTAATACAGGGATTCTGCTTGTCACTCATGTTTGAACGGAGTGGCGTGGTAAGCTTGACTGAAACAATCAGGTATTAAGAAGGCTGGACATGAGTGTATCCGAGCAAGACCTCCTCGCCACCCTCGGCGAACTGATCGATCCAAACACCGGCAAGCGCTTTGCCGAGGCCAAAGCCATCAAGGCCGCCACGCTCAAGGGCGACACCGCCGAAATCAGCGTGGAGCTGGGCTACCCGGCAACCAGCCAGTTCACCGCCATCGCGGCTCAGATCGAGGCCGCGGCCTGCGCCCTGCCCGGCGTCACCAGCGCGAAAGCCACGGTCAGCGCGAAGATCGTCGCCCACAAGGTGCAGGGTAATGTGCAATTGCTGCCCGGCGTGAAGAACATCATCGCCATCTCCTCCGGCAAAGGCGGCGTCGGCAAGAGCACCACCGCCGTGAATCTGGCCCTCGCACTGGCCCAGGAAGGTGCACGCGTCGGCATTCTGGACGCCGACATCTACGGCCCCAGCCAGCCGCAGATGCTGGGCATCGCCGCAGCCCAGCCCGAATCCGACGACGGCAAGACCATGCTGCCGCTGCAGGCGCATGGGCTACAGGCCAACTCCATCGGCTTCCTGATCGACCCCGAACAGCCCATGGTGTGGCGCGGCCCGATGGTCACCCAAGCCCTGCGCCAGCTGCTCTTCGATACACGCTGGAACGAGCTCGACTATCTGGTCATCGACATGCCGCCGGGCACCGGCGACATCCAGCTGACCCTGGCGCAGACCGTGCCGGTCACAGGCGCGGTGATCGTCACCACGCCGCAGGACATTGCGCTGCTGGATGCGCGCAAGGGTCTCAAGATGTTCGAGAAGGTCGGCATTCCGATCCTCGGCATCGTCGAGAACATGAGCATCCATGTGTGCTCGAACTGCGGCCACGCCGAGCACATCTTCGGCGCCGGCGGAGGCGAGGCGATGTGCGCGGACTACGGCATTCCCTTCCTCGGCGACCTGCCGCTGGACATCAGGATCCGCAGCCAGACCGACGCCGGCACGCCAACCGTGGTCGCCGAGCCGGACAGTGCGATTGCAGACGCCTACCGCGCTATCGCGCGCAAGGTGGCGATCAGCATCGCCGAGAAACAACGCGACATGCGCCTGAAATTCCCGACCATCGTCGTCAACAAGGACTGAAAGGAACGCGCCATGCGTCTTCTCCCGCTGATCACGAGCCTCGCCCTGCTCTGCCCGCTGCTGGCAACGGCCGCCGACGATCCGGCCAACGGCGCCCGCGTGTTCGATAACAAATGTGCGCGTTGCCACAGCATGGACCCCGCGAAAGACAAGAAGGGGCCGCATCTCACCGGCGTGGTCGGCCGCGCAGCGGGCAGCGTCGCGGGCTACAAGTATTCGGACGCCATGGCGGCGGCGAAATTCGAGTGGACGCCCGAGCGCCTCGCCGCCTTCATCGACGGACCGCGCAGCAATGTGCCCGGCACCAAGATGTGGCTGCTCTTCGCGCCCGGCGCGCAGGACTCGGCGGATCTGATCGCCTGGCTGCAGCAGCAAACCCGGTGAAGACGCGCTTTTCCCTGAGCCGCCTCCTTCTGGCCAGCGCCCTCATCTGTTGCGCCAGCAACAGCCTGGCCGCCAATCCAGCGGAAGGCCGCGCCGTATTCGAGAACCTGTGTTCGGACTGCCACACCGTCAGCGTCGGCAAGAACAAGCGCGGACCTGCGCTGGCTGGCGTGGTCGGCCGCAAGGCCGCCTCGGGGCCGAACTATCGCTACTCGGATGCCATGGCAGGCTCGAACATCACCTGGACGCCCGAGCGGCTCGCGCAGTATCTGGCTTCGCCAAAGACCGACATCCCCGGCACCAAGATGCGCCTGCTGGGCAAACCCAATCCGGCGGAACTGGCCGATCTGATCGCCTGGCTGCAGCAGGCGCAATGATTGGCCCGGAGAGCCGCACCCGGCAGGCTTCTTCAGCACCCCACCGGCAAGCACCGCATGCCCAGCCCCTTTTCAGGCAGGCCTGTTGAAGAAGCCCGCCAGATGCGGCTCTACAGACGGGTGTTGTCCGGACTCTTTTCTGCCGGCGGGCGAGCGCCTCCCAGACCCTGCAGTTTGCCGAGTTCCAGTTCACCGGGCTGATCGAAGGGTGCGTTGCCGTAGCCGCTGATCCGTGCCTCGCCCTTGAGGCGATAGTGCAGCTTGCCGTCAGCCCCCGTCAGCTCGGGCAGACGAGACAGCAAGCCAAGCACCTGCGCTTTCGCATCGACTTCGACCAGCGCCTCGCCACGCTTCGGAATGAGGACCGGCGCCGCCGACTGGCCGCTGGCAAAGCGGCTCTCGCCGACCAGCAGATCGAATGTCAGGCTCTCCACCCCGATGTCGACACCATTCGGGTTCTTCACCCGCAATTGCAGCTTGAGTTTCTGCTGCAGAAGATTGCCGCCCGCCAGACGCACCTCGGCCAGACTGACTTGCGGCTTCTGCCAGGCCGTGGCGCAAGCCGCCAGCAGCAGCGCAGCCCCCAGCACCAGAACGCGTTTCGAGAACTCCGCCCAGCCGGTGTGCTGCGTCATCAATCGGGTTTTCATGCTTATTTCTTCTCCTGATTTGGCCCCCGGCTACCGACAAGCGATAATCGCGGCATGAATTACGCTTCGATCATCAAGGAAATCGGGCGTGGCGCCAAGGGTGCCCGCTCCATGCCACGCGAACAGGCGCAGGAATTGTTCGGCCTGATCCTCGACGGCAAGGTGCCGGACATGGAGCTCGGCGCCATCCTGATGGCCCTGCGCATCAAGGGCGAAACGCCGGACGAGCTGCTCGGTTTTCTCGCCGCACTGGACGAACGCACGCGTCAGGTGAGCGTACCCGCCGGCCCGCGCTGCGTGCTGCTGCCCACCTACAACGGTGCCCGCAAGCAGCCCAACCTGATGCCGCTGGTGGCGCTCTTGCTGGCCCGCGAAGGCGTGCCGGTGCTGGTTCAGGGACGGCATGATTTCGAATCCCGCGTCAGCCCCTTCGACCTGCTTGCCGCGCTGGGCATCGACACCGAGCGCAGCCTGCCGGATGCCGCCGCCGCACTGGCTGATCGCCACATTGCCTGCCTGCGCCTGGACATGCTGGCGCGCGGACTGGACTGGCTGCTCGGCCTGCGCCTGACGCTGGGCGTACGCAACAGTGGCCACACGCTCGCCAAGCTGCTTGATCCCTGCCGGGGCCGCAGCGTGCGCGTGGTGGCCGTCACTCACCCGCCCTACCTCGAATCCATGCAGACCTTGCTGGAAGCGAAGCAGGCCACGGCGCTGCTGATGCGTGGCACCGAGGGCGAAGCTTATGCGGCCCCGCGCCGCCGCCCCCGTCTGCTGGGCTTCACGCAGGGGATCGCAGAAGAAATCTTTGCTGCCGCCGAGTTTGGCGGCGAGGAGATTGAAGGCGAATCCTGCTCGGTCGCCGAAAATGCGGCACTGATCCGGCGCATGCTGGCGGACGAAACCCCCGTGCCGCAACCGATACTGGATCAGGTTGCCGCCCTCAAGGCGCTGGCCTGCAACTGACACCTGCCTGAAGAGCCGCGTCTGGCAAGCGTTTTCAGACAGGCATGGCGAAAGCTCAATACATAAGAGCTTCTCCGGGCACACTACCCGGAAATCCTTGTCAGAAGCGGGCCTCCAGACATGTCCATGAAAAAGGCCTGCACATGGCAGGCCTTTTCTGGCGAGACGGCAGCGCGGCTCAGTCCGTCGATTCGCCCGCCTTGGCATTGAAAGCCGCCACGCCGGCATAGATTTCCTGGCGCGCCGCGTCCGGGCCATCCCAGCCCAGCACCTTGACCCACTTGCCCTGCTCCAGATCCTTGTAATGCTGGAAGAAATGCTCGATCTGACGCAACAGGAGATACGGCAGATCCTGATAAGTCCGGATGTTGTCGTACAGCGAAGTGATCTTGGGCACCGGCACCGCCAGCACCTTGGCATCCTCGCCGGCTTCGTCATTCATGCGCAGCACGCCAACCGGCCGGCAGCGAATCACCACGCCAGGAATCAGGGCAAAAGGCGCCATTACCAGCACATCGACCGGATCGCCATCGCCGGAAATCGAGCGCGGCACATACCCATAGTTACAGGGATAGGACATCGAGGTGCCCATGAAACGGTCGACGTAGACTGCGCCGGTATCCTTGTCGATCTCGTACTTGATCGGGTCGGCATGCGCCGGGATCTCGATGATGACGTTGACGTCATCGGGCACATTGCCCGGCAAGACGTTGTTGAAACCCATGAAATAACCCTCTTTGGTTGGGTATGAAGTCTGCTTTTTATGTAGTGGTGTTACTCAGGCGGGGGCATTCTCGTTCTTTTTTTGCACTTTGGGTATCGGTGTAACTACGAAGGCGCCCCCGACCTGTCCAGCTTCACTTCACCAGCGTCACCGGCTTGTGCGCCAGCGCCACCACGCGTGCCGCCACCGACCCCAGCAAGGCCTGGGTTACCGCGCCACGCCCATGCGTGCCCATCCACACCGCATCGCACTCCAGATCCCTGGCCGCATGCGCGATGGTTTCGCCCGGCGAGCCGACACGAACATGGGTCTGTACATTCAGCCCGGCCTGGATCAGGCGATCGGCGACAGGCTGAACCACGGCCTGACCTTCCTCGTGATAGTAGTTATCCACGATTTCACGCGCCACATGCTTGGTGGCAAACCCGATTGGAATCGGCAGATGGACATAGAGCACCTGCACTCGGGGCATTTCGCGCAGCCGTCCGGAAAAGGTCAGCAGGGCATCCACCACCCGGGCGGAGTATTCGGAACCATCAACAGCCAGCAGAATGTTCATCTTGCGCTCCCGTCATTACTGGAATGAAAAATCTTCAAATTTCGCACAGCACGCCGGCCCACAGCCGCCCGCCCAACTCGGGCGCCCGGATCAGGCCATACACGCCAAAGGCCAGCACGATCAGGCCTGCTCCTGTACGGAAAGAACGGCTGCGCACAATATTTCTGTAACGTGCCAGCAGGATGCCAGCCAGCAGCAGATTAGGGAGGGTTCCTGCCCCGAAAGCCAGCATGAGCGCCCCGCCCCGCAGGGCTGAGCCGCTGACCAGCGCCAGCGACAGCACGCTGTAGGTCAATCCGCAGGGCAGAACCCCCCACAGAAAACCGACTGGCAGGGCCTGACGCCAGTTCCGCACGGGCATGAGATGGCGACTGAGCGGCTGGATGCGTCGCCACAGGAACTGCCCCATGCGCTCGACCCCAGCCAGCGCCTGCGTGAAACCCATCAGATAGATCCCCATGCCGATCAGCATGAGGTTGGCGAGAATGTACAAAGCCATCTGCACCGGCAGGAACCGGTTGAACAGCAGGCTGGCGGAACCCAGTGCACCAACGGCCGTTCCGATGGCGGTGTAACTGGCAATCCGGCCCAGGTTGTAGGCAAGCTGCCGCGACCAGACCGGGGCTGCGCCAGGAACAGGCGCGGACAAGGCTCCGACGATGCCGCCACACATGCCGATGCAGTGGGCGCCGCCCAACAGGCCGATCAGAAAAACGGCCAGATATCCGGTTTCAGGCACAAGGATCCTTCAGAATGCGATGGCGCATTCTAAGCCGGGAATGCCGGTCTGCCGATCAGGGCAAACCGAATCAGATCACGCGGGAGTAACGGCGTTGTGCCTGATCGCTGCGCAGATAGCGGTCAAACACCATGGCGATGATGCGCACCAGCATGCGCCCTTTTGCGCTGACCACCAGCCCCTGCGCATCCAGGTCAAGCAGACCCGCCTTGGCCAGATCGCGCAAGTCCTCAAGTTCGCTGGCGAAGTAGTCCGCAAAGCGGATAGCGAAGCGACTCTCCAGCGCCGGGAAGGACAATGCAAAATCGCACATCAGGGCCTGAATGATGGCGTTGCGCAGAATGTCATCCTCGCTCAGCGCCCAGCCACGCATCACAGGCAACGCCCCCTGGTCCAGCACGGCGTAGTAGGCATCAAGGTCGCGCTGGTTCTGGCTGAACGCTCCGCCGGCCTTGCTGATCGACGAAACACCGAAAGCGAGCAGATCGCATTCGGCGTGCGTCGAATACCCCTGAAAATTGCGCTGCAGCCGGCCTTCACGCTGCGCGACCGCCAGTTCATCATCCGGCCGGGCAAAGTGATCCATGCCGATATAGACGTAACCGGCTGCGGCCAGCTTTTCAATCGCCAGCTGCAGGATCTGCAGCTTCTCGTCAGCAAGCGGCAAATCAGCCTCGTTGATGCGCCGCTGCGGCATGAAGCGGGTTGGCAAGTGGGCATAGTTGTACAAGGCCAGCCGGTCCGGCTGGATAGCCAGCACCGTATCCAGCGTCTTGCCGAAACGCTCGACGCTCTGATGCGGCAAGCCATAGATCAGATCGACACTGACGGATTTGAAGCCCTCGGCGCGCGCAGCATCGATCACCAGCCGTGTCTCTTCGACCGACTGGATGCGATTGACCGCCTTCTGCACCTGCGGATCGAAATCCTGCACGCCCACGCTCATGCGATTGAAGCCTTCTTGCGCCAGCAGAGCGACATACTCCGCCGAAACCTTGCGCGGATCGACTTCAATGGAAAACTCTCCTCCCGCCTGCAACTCGAAATGCTGGCGAATGCTCGCCATCAGCTTCCCAAGCTCCTCTGGCGAAAGGAAAGTCGGAGTACCCCCACCGAAATGCATCTGCTGCACCTTGCGCGGCGCCGACAGCAAAGCGGCCTGCATGGCCATTTCACGCCCGAGATAATCAATGTACTTCGCGCTCAGCGTCCGATCCTTGGTAATGATCTTGTTACAGGCACAGTAGTAACAGATGGTGTTACAGAACGGGATATGGAAGTACAGCGACAGCCCACTGTCCGACACGATCCGGCCCAGATGCCGGGCCAGATCTGGCGCGGAAAATGCATCAGTGAAACGATCAGCCGTCGGATAGGAGGTATAGCGTGGGCCGGGCACATCAAAGCGCCGGATGAGGTCGGGGTCAAAACTGATCGTATGTTGCACGATTCGTGTTCTTTTTCAGGTGGAGGAAAACAATCGCAGAGATAGTAAGCAAAAACGTTGATGTTGATCAATCCGCAAGGTAAACTCCAAAGCGTGGACCAGAAAGTTACCATCCCCCTGACTTCAAACAATATGCGCGTTGCCTGTTCTCAGTGCAATCTTCGTGAGTTGTGCCTTGCTGTTGGCCTCGACGACGACGATCTGCACAAACTTGATGATATGGTCACCAAGCGCAAGCTCAAGCGTGGCCAGCAGTTATACCGTGCAGGCGACTCGTTTGAGGCCCTCTATGCCATCCGCACCGGCTTTTTCAAGACGGACATCCTGACCGAGGAAGGCCTTGAACAGGTCACCGGTTTTCAGATGGCGGGCGAGATCATCGGCATGGATGGCATCAGCAATGATCACCATGTCTGCAATGCCACGGCGCTGGAAGACAGTGAAGTGTGCATCATGCCTTATGACCAGCTTGAAGAGCTTTCTCGCGGGATCAAAAGTCTTCAGCAGCAGTTCCACAAATTCATGAGCCGCGAGATCGTCCGCGATCAGAGCCTGATGATCCTGCTTGGCTCCATGCGAGCGGAAGAGCGGATTGCCGCCTTTCTCCTCAATCTGTCGCAACGCATGCGGGTACGCGGGTATTCAGCATCGGAATTTCACCTGCGCATGACTCGTGAAGAAATCGGCTCCTATCTCGGCCTCAAGCTCGAAACAGTCAGCCGTGCGTTCTCGAAATTCCACGACGAAGGCCTGATTGGCGTTCAGCAGAAATACATCCGCATCCTCAATGCAGACGGCCTCAAGGCCCTGCTGAACCACACCCCGAGCTGATCCGAAGCTCCACTGAAGGCTCTCCTCACAGAGAGCGGCACGGCCGGACCATTCACTGAATGACTCGGCCGTTTGCCATTCAAGGCTCCAGCACGTAGGTACCCGGCGCTGCACCGAGCTTGCGTGGCGCAAGTTTCTCGACGGCGGGCGCCTCGCGCAGCTCTCCGGCCTGCGGAACCAGCCAAGCCATCCAGTCCTCCCACCATGAACCGGATGTCCAATCGGCACGCGCCAGCCATTTCTCAACCGTATCGGTGCGATGCACCACATCCGCGCGAAACTTGCGCTTCGGCGGTGTCACCACCGGATTGACGATGCCCAGAATATGCCCGGAACTCGACAGGACATAGCGCTTGGGACCACGCACAAAATTCATTACACGGAAGGTTTGCCGCCACGGAGCAATGTGATCATCCTCGGCCCCCACGGCGTACAGCGGTTGCTCGATCCGCTCCAGGTCTATCGGTTGTCCGGCAACGGTCAACGCATCACGCTCGATCAGGCGGTTATGCAGGTACAGCTCCTTGAGATACCAGGAATGCATTGCCGCCGGCATGCGGGTGGAGTCCATGTTCCAGAACAGCACGTCGAAAGCTGATGGCTTTTCGCCATACAGATAGCCATGCACGTAGTAATGCCAAATCAAGCCATTGGAACGCAGCAGACGGAAGGAAACCGCCATCTCTTTGCCTTCGAGTACGCCCTTGCGCCGCATTGCATCTGTCAGATAGCGCACACTGCCTTCGTCGATGAACACCTCGATATCACCCGGCGCAGAAAAATCGGTCAAGGTGGTAAACAAAGTCCAGCACGCCACAGGGTGTTTGTCCGCAGGGAACTGCCGTGCAGCCCACGCCATGTAGATACTCAGTGCCGTACCGCCGATGCAATAACCCGCCGCCACGACCTGATCGGACTTCGACAAGGTACGTGCAGTATTGATGGCAAAATCGACACCTTCGATAAGATAGTCTTCGAAACTGACATCACGCATCGACGCATCAGGATTCTTCCAGCTGGTGATATACACGTCGAACCCTTGGTCAAGCAGATACCGCACCATGCTCTTCTTCGGGGTCAGATCAAGGATGTAGAACTTGTTGATCCATGGCGTGACGATCACGATCGGTCGTGAATGAACCTTTGACTTGGTCGGCGCGTAACGCAGCACTTCCAGCAAACGGTTGCGGGCAACCACCACGCCGGGTGTCGTTGCCAGATTTTCACCCACCTTGAAATCGTCCGGATTGGTCATGCGGAGATCATCTGCAGCCAGATCGTCGACAAAGTTTTGCCAGCCGGCGCGCAGGCTCTCACCGCGAGTTTCGACCGCCAAACGCATGGCCGCCGGATTGCTCCAGAAAAAGTTGGTTGGCGCAACCGCGTTGAGATAGGTCCGCCACCAGAAAGCAGCCCTGCGACGTTCGTTGTCCGAAAGCCCCGGAGTCTCGTAGAGCATGTCCTGAATGCGCCGTGTCACCAGCAGATACCACTCTTTGGTGATATCCCAGGAGGCATGCTCGGTCCACGCGGGATCGCTGAAGCGGTTATCGTCCGGTTGGGGCGTGATCGGATCCTCGCTGGCAACTCCAGCAGCCCGGCGCGCAGCATGAACAGCGACTGCCAGCACATCCGAAGAAAATCCCATCACATGCTCGATCAGCTCCTGAGGATGCAGCAGCCACGCCAGCTGGGCATGCGCGAGGGGCACGAATACGCCCAGAGGATCAACGCTGGCATCAATTTTCTCGTGCCATTCGCGATAAAACGGACGCTCGGGCTTGAGATCATCGTCGCCCTGTTTTGCATTCATTGCGTTCCCCTCTGCAGAAGAGCATAGAATGAATCATGGCAGAAGGGTTACTGCGGCGCGAGCTGACCTAAGGGTGGCACCACGCAGGCAGGCTGCCCGCCAGAAATCAGATCAACGCAAAAACGGCGAAGGAGGAACTCATGTACAAGCACCTGTTGATTCCCACTGACGGCTCTGAACTCTCGGCCGGCGCTGTCTCCAGCGGCGTGAAATTCGCGCAGAGTCTGGGGGCTGATGTGACTTTCCTTTACGTGCAGCCCGAATTCCCCCTGCCGATTGCCGGAGAGGGGGCGATGCTGGCTCCGGAAAGCCGGGATGAATTCGCGCAAGGCACCCGGGAACAGGCCGAGAAGGTCCTGGCGGAGGCCGTCGCCATCGCGCAAAAGGCCGGAGTAAAGGCCGACAGCCTGACCGAAGTCAGTGACATCCCCTACCAGGTCATCATCAATGCCGCCCAGAATCAAGGTTGTGATCTGGTCTTCATGGCCTCACACGGGCGCAAGGGGCTGGCCGGACTGCTGATCGGCTCGGAAACCCACAAGGTTCTGACCCATTGCAAGGTTCCGGTACTGGTTTATCGTTGAATTTGTGCGGGAGGGGCAGGCATAGAGGCATGGCTGCAGAGCCTCGCCCCGCCTGCTTCTTGAACACACCCCTCTGAAGACGGCCGCCAGAAGCGGCTCTGCGGCCTCCCCCTCTGGGTTCGGCCGCCTCCTTCTGATCACTCCACCGGAGTTTCCGGATGGTTGACCTGCGCACTGGTCCGGGCAAAAAACAACGTGGTGACGGACGTGGCCGCACACAAAACCCAGAACAGAAGAAAACCCAGTGAATAAGTGCCCATCACGGAATAGCGAACGGGGCGCCCCAGCAGATACAGCTCCTGAGGATTGATCAGGGTGAAAAACACGATCTCGGCCACCCCTGCCATCAGAAAGGATGGCCAGAGCATCAGAACCAGCCGGTTGGTCAGCGAAACAGCCATAACACCCCCTAGATTTTCGGTTCAGGGTTCAAGGCGCACAGGCGCCAGCAAAGGCAAACGGGTTTCAGTGAACAGGCGCCAGACGCCGCCTTCGTCTTCAAGTTTCAGATTCCAGCGCCCATCGCGCACCTGTCTGATCTTGCCTTTGTAGTGTTTGCCATCCCGCTGCAGCATCACGACCTGATCAAAACCGGCGCGTGCCGGATTGAGCAAACTCAGCCGGACCTGATCCGGTAAAGTCAGATCACGCGTCGACTCCAATACCAGATCCAGCTGCTCACCATCTTGCTGCAGGCTGGCGGTCAATCCCATCTGGGTCGCGCGTTCCTGGCTGGCCAGGACACGATTGATAGCCAAGCCTTTCTTGTAATAGTCCTGAGCAACCAGACCATCATCCGAACGGAAGGCGATCAGCCAGGTAACCAGACCTGCCGCGACCGCAGATGCCGGCAAGCTCATCAGCAGCCAAGGCCAAGGCTCCCTGTACCAGGGACGAAGGCTCGACGAAGGTTGAGTCACAGGGCGCATGATGGCTTTCTAAGGGGCAATGAAAACGGCTTTTTCGTGCAGCCGCAAAGAGGAATCATCTTCAGCCTGCAGATCAAAAAACACTTGATGAGCCCCCTTTGTCAGCGTATCCAGTGGAACCCGAACCCGAACCGTCAAGGTCTTGTTCTGCGCCGGCAACATTTCGATCTCTGATTGACCATCCAGCGTCACACCTTCAATGCCGGACACTCCAAGCCGCAAATGACGCGGCTGTTCAGCCATGTTCATCACGTGGAGGATGTAAACATTCTCCAGCAGACTGCCCTCTACCTCGCGCACCAGCACCGTCCGGTCCTTGATGACATCCATCCTCAGTGGCTTGCGTGTAGTCAGTCCCCACACGAAGGCGATACAGATTGCGCACAGCACCGTCACGTAAATCAGGATCCGCGGACGCAGCACATGGCGGATGATGTCGCCTCGCCCCCAGTGTTTGCGAATTGCATTCTCGGTCGAATAGCGGATGAGCCCGCGCGGCAGTTCAACCTTGTCCATCACCTGATCACAGGCATCAATACACGCTGCGCAACCGATGCATTCGTATTGCAAGCCCTGGCGGATATCAATCCCAGTTGGACAGACCTGCACACAAATCCCGCAATCAACGCAATCTCCCTGCCCGGCAACGGCAACGCCTTTGCGCCGGGAACCACGCGGCTCGCCACGCTCCTCGTCATAGGTGATGACCAAGGTGTCAGGGTCGAACATTACGCCCTGGAAGCGCGCGTAAGGACACATGTATTTGCATACCTGCTCACGCATCACCCCCGCCATCAGATAGGTGAAGCCGCCGTAGAACAGGATCCAGAATATTTCCCAACCGCCTGCAGAGAAATTGATCAGGCCAGACAGCAGCTCTCTGACGGGAGAGAAATAGCCGACGAAGCTAACACCGGTCCACAGCGCTACCGCAACCCACGCTCCATACTTCACGGCTTTGAGCAGAATTTTCCGGAAACTGGCGCCTGCAGCATCCAGTTTCATGCGCCGGGCACGATCCCCCTCAACCAGCTTTTCAATCCAGATGAAAATCTCGGTATAAACCGTCTGCGGACACGCGTAACCGCACCACAAACGCCCAGCCACCGCAGTAAACAGGAAAAGGGAGTACGCACAGATGATCAACAGGATCGCCAGAAAAAAAACATCCTGCGGCCAGAACACCCAGCCAAATACATAAAACTTGCGTTCTGCCAGATCGAAAAGAACGGCTTGCCGATCATTCCATGGCAACCAGCACAGCCCGTAAAAAACGAGTTGAGTCAGCCACACCAGTGCCCAGCGCCAGGCAGCAAATCGCCCGCTGACTGCTCGCGGATAAACCTTCTGACGAACTTCATAGAGAGCATCGGCATCAGCACCCGCCGCGCGTGGATGCAACTTCACCACGCGCGTCGAAACTTCTGGACTGCTTGTCGTTTCATCACTGGACGGTTTTTCTTCGCGATCCATACAGCGGTCTCCGCACGCAGCCCCAAGGGCTGCAGTTTCCTACCCTGAAAGCAAGGCCGGGGCGCCTTGCGCGCCCCGGCTGATTATTGCCGTTTATTGTTGTTTGTCCTGGCTCTTTGAGAGACTCAGCACATACGCCGACAGGATATGAATTTTGTCTTCGCCCAGAAAATCCTTGAATACCGGCATCTGGTTCTGACGCCCCTTGCTGATGGTCTCTATCAGCGAGGTTTCGGACGATCCCCACAGCCAGATCCGGTCCGTCAGATTGGGGGCACCCAGCGCCTGATTGCCTTTGCCTTCCAGCCCATGACAAGCAATGCAGTTCTGTGCATACAGCTCCTTACCACGCTGAGCCCGGATGGAGTCATTAGCCAGACCTGACAAAGAACGCACATAGTTGGCCGCATCCTTCACCCCATCAGCGCCCAATACAGCACCCCACGCAGGCATTGCGCCGTTCCGTCCGCCAGTAATGGTGGTCTTGATGGTGGCCGGATCGCCACCATACAGCCAATCATTGTCAGCAAGGTTCGGAAAACCTTTCGCCCCATGGGCGTCCGCTCCATGACACTGCGCACAGTAGGTCAGGAACAGACGCTGCCCCATCGCCTGGGCTTCCGGATCTGCCGCTACCGCAGCCAGATCCTGCTTGGCGTACTTGGCATAAATCGGTTTGAACTGCGCTTCAGCGGCCTTGACTTCGGCCTCATACTGAGACTTTCCGCTCCAGCCCAATTGCCCCTGACGCGTACCCAAACCCGGATACAGCACAAGATAAGCGACCGCAAAACCCAATGTCAGCCAGAAGAGGTACAACCACCACCGTGGCAACGGATGGTTGTACTCCTGCAGGGTCTCGTCCCAGATGTGATCGTGAAGGGTTACCGGCCCCTTCTCGCGCTTGGTCATGTTGGACACAAGAATCCACAGGCAAAAAGCCAGACTCAGGACCACCAGACCCACAACATAGTAATGCCAGGTATCGCTGACGAAATCACTCATGATGCTTACCCCTGAGTATGCGAACGGGAAGCAGACTGGCTGTCCACTTCGTCATCTTCATGAAACGGCAACATGGCAGCCTCTTCAAACCCTTTTTTGGCAGAACGGCTGTAAGCCCAAAATACGATGGCCAGGAAACAGGTCATCCCGAGCACTGTTACCAGCGAGCGCACGCTATCAATATCCATGATCGCCTCCTGAGCTCAGTTGTTGTTCTTGATCGCCGTACCCAGACCCTGCAGGTATGCAATCAACGCATCCAGCTCGGTCTTGCCCTTGATCTGCTCAGGCGAGGCCGCTATTTCTGCATCCGTATACGGCACCCCCACGACACGCAAGGCCTTCATGCGCGCCTGAATGTCGTCAGCTTTGACCGGGCGGTCAAGCCACGCAAAAGCCGGCATGTTCGACTCGGGTACCACGTCGCGCGGATTGAGCAAGTGTGCGCGATGCCATACGTCCGAATACCGTCCTCCTACCCGCGCCAGATCGGGACCGGTACGCTTGGACCCCCACTGAAACGGGTGATCGTATACAGACTCGCCCGCCACAGAGTAATGCCCATAGCGCTCGGTTTCCGCGCGAAAAGGCCGAATCATCTGCGAATGACAGTTGTAACAGCCTTCACGAATGTAAATATCCCGGCCAACCAGACGCACCGGATCGTAAGGCTTCACGCCTTCGACCGGGGTTGTCGTGGATTTCTGGAAAAACAAGGGGACGATTTCCACCAGACCGCCCACGCTGACCACCAGCAAGGTCAGCACGATCAACAGCGGCACGCTCTTTTCAATCACGTCATGATTCAGTTTCATCTTGATCTCTCCTCAGTGTGCCGCCGCCGGTGCAAGCACCGGAGCATCAACCGCTTTCTGGCCAGCAATCGTGCGCACCATGTTGTAGAACATGATGAACATGCCGGAGAGGTAGAGCAGGCCGCCCAACAAACGGATCGCCCAGTACGGATACGTCGCCTTGACGCTTTCAATGAAAGCCCACTTGAGCGTGCCATCAACGTTCACGTCACGCCACATCAGGCCTTGCATCACGCCTGCAATCCACATCGAAGCGATGTAAAGCACGATGCCGATGGTTGCCACCCAGAAATGGAGCGTAATCAGACGCACCGAATACATCTCGGTCTTGCCATAGAGTCGCGGCAACAGATAGTAGATGGAGCCGATAGACACCATCCCCACCCAGCCTAACGCACCAGAATGCACGTGACCAATAGTCCAGTCTGTGTAGTGCGACAGGGCATTCACCGTTTTGATCGACATCATCGGGCCTTCAAAGGTCGACATGCCGTAGAAAGACAGCGAGGTGATCAGGAACTTCAGGATTGGATCCGTACGCAATTTATCCCAAGCCCCGGACATGGTCATGATGCCGTTGATCATGCCACCCCAGCTTGGGGCCAGCAGAATCAGCGAGAACACCATGCCGATGGATTGCGCCCAGTCAGGCAATGCGGTGTAGTGCAGATGATGAGGGCCCGCCCACATATATGTGAAGATCAACGCCCAGAAGTGCACCACCGACAGACGATACGAATACACCGGGCGCCCCGCCTGCTTGGGCACGAAGTAATACATCATGCCGAGGAAGCCTGCCGTCAGGAAGAAGCCCACAGCATTGTGCCCGTACCACCACTGGATCATCGCATCCTGTACCCCGGCATAAGCCGAGTAGGATTTCATCAGCGAAAAAGGGATCTCGGCTGAATTGACGATATGCAGCAAGGCGACGGCCAGGATGAAACCACCGTAGAACCAGTTGGCTACATAGATATGCGAGGTCTTGCGCTTCCCGATGGTGCCAAAGAAAACCACGGCATAGGCCACCCATACGACTGCAATGAGAATATCGATCGGCCACTCGAGTTCGGCGTACTCCTTGCCTGACGTGTAACCCAGCGGCAAGGTGATAGCAGCCAGTACGATGACAAGTTGCCACCCCCAGAACACAAAGGAGGCCAGTTTTGGCAAAAACAGACTGGTGTGACAGGTTCGCTGCACCACATAAAACGATGTCGCCATCAGAGCACAGCCGCCGAAAGCAAAAATCACCGCATTCGTATGCAGAGGGCGCAAGCGCCCGAAGTGAAGGTATTCGTGAACATTCAGATCAGGCCAGACCAGCTGTGCGGCAATAATCACGCCGACCAGCATGCCGACGATGCCCCAAACAACCGTCATGATCGCGAACTGTCGTACGACCTGATAGTCGTAAGTCGCCTGGGTTTGCATAAGCCACCTCGCAGTAGAGAAGGAACCTAGCGCCTGCCCCCCCCCCGGAATTCACGGAGTTTCAGCGGTGTGCTTAAAACCAGCGGCTTCAGCGGCACAACCACACATCAGCAGGAGGACCATCCTTGCCCTCTCGCTCACTTTTTGATCAAAATCAAGTGAGTTTTTGCGCTGGCGCAAATCCTAGCACAACAAGAAGGGTTTTTAGGCAGCGAACAAAAGTTTGGGACGAAAAAAAGGGTGCGACAAGCGCACCCCCAACCCCAACAGAGAGACTTCACGATCAGAAAACCTAGTCATTGCAACCGGTTTTCTTCTCGCCGCCGACGCCCCCGTCGGCATGTGTGCAGTATGCCCCTTTGGCCGCCCG
Organism: Uliginosibacterium sp. 31-16; assembly: GCF_030730865.1. Classification (GTDB taxonomy): domain Bacteria; phylum Pseudomonadota; class Gammaproteobacteria; order Burkholderiales; family Rhodocyclaceae; genus Uliginosibacterium. Next base: position 792,388 of record NZ_JAVALZ010000002.1, read on the forward strand.
GCGGCTTGACCGAAATCAATCGGCCTACACCAAAGTGTTAATTTCTTCATCCTTGGGTTCAGTCTTGTCTGACGCCGACGGAGACGAATCGTCATCCATGAGAATACGGAAGCCTGGCCCCTCAAGATCATCAAATTGCCCACTCTTGACCGACCACCGGAAGATCAGGCCGATCACGAAGACCAGCAGCACGGAAAGAGGGATAAGTATGTAGAGGCTGTTTTCCATGTGCTTATCTTACGCGCGCTATCCGCAGGGCGTTCAGTACGACCAGCAGCGAACTGAGTCCCATGCCAATCCCTGCTATCCATGGGGTCACCCAGCCAAGCATTGCCGCCGGAATGGCCAGCAGGTTGTAAGCCAGTGCCCAAGCAAGATTTTCGCGGATAACGGCCAGCGTCTTGTGCGCCAGACGACGACCAAGCAGCAGACGCCCCAGCTCATCATTGAGCAACAGAATGTCACCCTGATTACGCGCCAGTTCGGTGCCCCCCGCCATTGCAATGGATACATGCGCCTGCGCCAGCACAGGCGCATCGTTGATCCCGTCACCCACCATGGCTACCACGGCACCGCGCCCTTGCAGAGCCTGAAGTGCCGCGTGCTTTCCTTCAGGGGCAAGACCGGCTTTGGCATCCATCACGCCAAGCGTCTCGGCCACGGCAGCCACGGCAGGCTGCGCGTCGCCACTGAAAATGCTGACCCCGCAGCCCGCCTCGCGCAGCCCTTTGACCAACTCATACGCACTGGGGCGCAAGCTGTCAGCCAGAGCAAATGCAGCCAGCCACTGCCCTTGCCGCGCCAGATAAACAATGGTTCGCCCCTCTGGCGCAACAAGACGGAAAGGCAAGTCTGACGCGGCTAAACGAGCGGCATGCTCGTAGCACCCTAGCGCATGCGGCTCTCCATCAATGCGGCCTGTCAAGCCTTGTCCGGGGCGGATCTCCAGACGGGTAGCCGCACAAACATTCTCCCCTGCGGCAAGCACGAGCGCCCGCGCAATCACATGTTCGGAATGCAACTCCAGCGCGGCCGCCAAGCTCAACGCCTGCTCGCGTGCCACGCCTTCAGCGCACACCACCTCCTCCAGGCGCAATGCACCGGTCGTCAAGGTCCCAGTCTTGTCGAATACAAAATGTCCAGCACGAGCCAGCGCCTCGATGGCATGCCCCCGCGTCACCAGCAACCCGGCCCTTGCAAACGCATCCGTTGCCACCGTCAGGGCCACCGGCGTTGCCAGCGACAATGCACAAGGACAACTCACAACCAGCACCGCCACGAAAACCGGCACAGCTCGCGCAGCGTCGGCCTGCCACCAGTACATCCCCGACAGCAATGCCAATCCGAGCAGGACAAGAGTAAATACTCCTGCGATACGGTCGGCCTGCTCTACCACCTTTGGTCGTTCAGCGGCGGCACGCTCCATCAAGCGACGAATCGTCGCCAGTCGGGTCGTCTCCCCTACCTGCTGCGCCTCCACCTCCAGCACGCCACTGCCATTCAGACTGCCGCCCAACACCGTGGCGCCAACCGCCTTGAGCACAGGCGCGCTCTCGCCGGTCAACCAGGCTTCATTGACCTCGCTATGCCCGGCTCGCACAACACCGTCCGCCACAATCGTCTCGCCAGGCCGCACCAACACCCGGTCCCCCACGACCAGCAGGTTCGCAGGAACCCTCTCTTCAACCCCTCCGTCCTTTGTCAGGCGTCGTGCAAAACTCGGCAACAGGCGCCCCAGCATTTCGGCACCACGCATCGCACGCTGGCGCGCCAGCATCTCCAGATAACGCCCACCGAGCAAAAAGAACACGAACATCGACACGGAGTCGAAATACACGTCCCCAGCGCCCGCCAATGTCGCCCACACACTCGCCACGAACGCAAAGCCCACCCCCAGCGCAACCGGCACATCCATGCCCACCCGCCGCAAACGCAGATCCCGCAAAGCTCTTTGAAAAAACGGTGCCGCGGCATAGAACACCACCGGCAAGGTGAGCAACAAACTTGCCCAGCGCATCAACGATTCGACGCTGACGCTCATTTCACCCTCGCCTGCCATGTATACAGGCACGGCGTACATCATCACCTGCATCATCCCGAAACCCGAGACAAACAGCCTCCACAGCGCACTGCGCCGTTCACGCTGGGCCAGTTCTTCAGATCGCAAGGGGTCGTAAGGATGTGCGCGATAACCGATTGACGCGACAGCCGCCAGGATCGTCGAGAGCCTGATTTCTCCCTCGTGCCAGCGAATACGTGCACGCCGCGTCGCATAGTTGACCTGCACGCCGGACACCCCTGGCAATTGCGTCAGATGGCGTTCGTTGAGCCATACGCAGGCTGCACAGGTAATTCCCTCCAGGATCAGATCGGCCTCCCGCTCATCTCCGACCAAGGGACGCACGAAACTCTGCTGAAAGTTCGGGTGATCGAACAAGCCCAGTTCCTGCAGTTCTGCCGGCAAAGCCTCTTCCGGCCGCTCAGGCAGCGCAGCCCGATGGCGGTAATAGTCAGCCAGACCATTCACGATGATGGCCTCGGATACCGCTTGGCAGCCTGCGCAGCACACCTGTCTCGGAATTCCATCCATTGAAACAAACAGCGCTGTTCCTGCAGGCACGGGCTGACCACAATGGAAGCAGGAAAGCTCGACGGAAGTCTGAAAACCGGTAGTCACGATGGCCGGACCGAAAGACAGGAAAGCGATTCTACAACGCAGCATCAACCAGCACCGGCCGTAACGCGGGCAAGAAAAAAGGGCTGTGTCCAAGACACAACCCTTTCCATGGAACTGGTGCTGCTGACCGGAATCGAACTGGTGACCTACTGATTACGAATCAGTTGCTCTACCGACTGAGCTACAGCAGCGAAGGACGCGGATTGTATGCGATCAGATCGAATACCTCAACAGGGGACATCTTTGAACAACGCGATCAATTTGTTCGTTTGTACAATAGTCCAGCAAAGACCCGGATCAGCCGCACTCTCCAGCCATCCATCCCTGCTCAATCCCCTCTCATCGCGAAATTGTTGAATTTGGCGATTTTGCCAACCACGCTACGACCATGAAAAAAGATCTCGGCTTTACCCTTGTTGAACTGATGATCACATTGGCTGTGCTGGCTGTTCTGGTCAGCATTGCTGCACCTTCCATGCGAGACATGATTCAACGCAACCGGGTTGCAACAACGACTAACGAACTGGTTTCGGCCACAATGTATGCGCGTTCAGAAGCCGTTATGAGAGGCACCCCAGTCATGGTCTGCAACACCGCGGACGCGGCAAGTGCCGCTCCTGACTGCAGCGCCGGAAGCTCGTGGGCTCAAGGCTGGATTGTTTTCGTCGACTCGAACGGAAACAATACAAAAGACAACACGGAAGACGTCTTGCGAACATTCACTGCCCTTCCCTCAAACGTCACCCTGTCGCCAGCAGCAGGCAATGCCCGAGGTGTCGTCTTTGGCCGTACCGGCCAAGCAGAAGGTGTTGACGCGGCCAATGCAAAAACCGGCGGAGCCAGCTTCGGGACTTGCGCTTCCAACCTCTCAGAAGGCAGGCAAACCGTCCTGAACATGACAGGCAGAGCTTCTACAGGAAAGAAATCATGCTGATTTCACAAAAAAAAACCAAGCAGCGTGGCGCGACGCTTGTTGAAGTACTTGTCGCAATGGTGGTGATGTCTCTAGGGATTTTGGGGTTTTCCGCCCTTCAAATTACCGGCTTGTCGAGCAACAAGGTTGCCATGGACAGGTCTCATGCTTCTATTCTGGCTTATAGCATTGCCGATGCCATGCGAGCCAACAGAACAGCCGCCATCGCAGAAAATTACGACAGAGCACTGGGGGATGCAGTACCTACAGGAACCTCTACTGCGGAGACCGATATAAGCAATTGGTTAACAGAGATAGCCGCCCGCCTTCCCTCCGGTGACGGCTCCATCGACGTTTCCGCAGTCACCGGAGAAGTAACAATTACGATTGCATGGGATGAGAGTAAGAGCGGAGCCCCCAGCAACAGCTTTTCCGTGAGAAGTCGTCTATGAAAAACAACCTGCGAACCACCCGCCCCAAAAACTCACTTGGACTGACACTCATTGAATTGATGGTCTCTATGGTCCTTGGTTTGATTGTACTAGCGGCAGTCAGTGCCGTTTACGTATCGTCCAAACAGACATTTAGAACCAATGACAATCTTGCCCGCTTGCAAGAGAGCGTCAGAATCGCTTTTGACCTCATTTCACGGGACGTCCGACAAACCGCCTTCTACGGCTGCGCCGGTCAGGATGTCAATTTCAGTAATGCCCTGACCACCCCGAATGCGCTGTTGTGGAACTTTTCAGTCCCAGTCTCCGGATACGAGGCAAGTACATCAACCGCATGGAATACAACCCCGGACGCGGCTATAACCGCCCCACTGGGCGGACGCGACATCCTTGTAATCCGTTCGATTGATGAAGGCGGTGGTCCCGTAACAGCGCACGCCTCGGCATCTGCAGATCTGGTTGTCAGTGAAAAAAGCGGTATATCAGCGGGAGATGTTCTGTTGGCTAGTAATTGCCGCTCTGCGACGGTTTTTCAGGCAACGTCAGTTGCAACCGCATCGGGCACAGACACGATTTCACACATCACCGGATCCCAAACACCAGGCAATTCAACAACAGATCTGTCGAACACGTTCATAAACGGCGAATTAAGAAAAATCAGCACAAAAGTTTATTACGTTAGCAATAACGCCAGTGGTCTTCCGTCCCTTTTCGTCCTGCGCAGCTCGGATGGAACGTCACAAGAACTAGTGGAAGGCATCGACGGAATGCAAATTTCGTACGGAATTGATGACAACGACGACTTCGCAGCAGACAGATATGTTACCGCCGCGGATGCCGAAAGCGGATCGTTGTGGCCCAAGGTCGTAAGCATACGCATCACGTTGACTCATATTTCCGCAGAAGATTTTGTCGCAACCGCAGCACAGAGCAATTCTCTTGGTACTGCCACCGATAGAAGGCTACGTCGGGAAGTCACGACCACAATCGCACTGCGCAACAGGGCAGGATAACACCATGAATATCATTCAAACTCACACTCCCCTTTATCAAAGAAAGGAACGCGGAGCAGCACTACTGGTTGGTCTGATTGTTTTGTTATTGCTGACCATGCTGGGCATTACAGCCATGCGAACATCAACTCTTGAAGAACGCATGGCGGGGAATATGCGCGACAGCAACATTGCATTCCAATCCGCAGAAGGCGCCCTGCGCGAAGCATTCAAAACAGATCTGGCAGGAAAAGCATATGACGGATCGGCTACAGGCTATAACCAACAGATCACCACATTTACGGATGGAAGCGGCAACAACATCTCAGAATTCAAATTCTGGTCAGAGAGTTTTGATTGGACAACTGCAGCCTTGACCGCTACAAAAGCCAACGGAGTGACGTCTGCTCCGAAGTATGTAGTGGAAACAATCCCAGCAACAACCGGCGTCTGGAAAGCCGGGGAACGCGCAAAACGCGCATATCGCGTAACTGCAATTTCATCCGGCGCATCAAACCGCTCGGAAACCATCGTGCAAGGCACGATTGTTCAGGAGGACTGAGCAAATGAAAACCCCAAACAAAATCACATCTTTTTTAGCACTTTCCCTATTTTCGGTTTGCGGATTGGTTGCTGCGGCTCCATCCCAAAAACCTCTTTTCCTCGGAACCAGCGCACCTCCATTGATGATGCTGGTCATGCAGCGCGATCACAAGCTTTATTACGAAGCTTACAATGACGCATCAGATCTTGACGGAGACGGAATACCTGAGATTGGTTTCAAACCAAGCATGGAATATCTTGGTTATTTTGATTCAAAGATCTGCTACAACTACAGCACTACAAATAGCCGCTTTGAGCCCAAGAGTACCACTACAAACATGGAGTGCTCTGGAGCCTGGAGCGGGAACTTTCTCAATTACCTGACCACGTCGCGCATGGATGCGCTGCGCCGTGTCCTGTACGGCGGCTATCGTTATTCAGACACGGCAACCGAAACCGTACTGCAGCGCTCCTTCATTCCCCAGGACGCCCATGCCTGGGGAAAAGAATATACGAGTACGGCAGTCAACGGCTATGACATCACCAAATACACGCCCCTCAGCCAGCCTACCTCTGGCAAGCGTCACCTCTTCGCAAACCTGACCCTGCTTGGCAAGACAGACCCTCTTTTACGTCTGCGTACGAACTCATCCAACCGCGTCTGGGAGTGGCTTTCCAAAGAGCGGCCCGTGGGAGGATCAGATTGCGCCACCATTGGAGGCACAAACCAGACTTGTACAGGCACACTCACCGATCATATCGTGCGTGTTCAAGTATGTGTTTCAGGCTTGCTGGATTCTGTATGTACAAAATATTCCAGCGGCAGTAACAAGCCAACTGGCCTCCTGCAAAAATATGGCGAAACAGACAGCATGCATTTCGGCTTGCTCACTGGAAGTTACAGCAAAAACAAATCAGGGGGAGTTTTAAGGAAAAATGTAGGGAGTTTCACTGACGAAATTGATGCAGGAACAGGACAATTCAAGCTGCAAAACGACAACGATGCAGCAATTGTAAACGCCATCAACAGATTGAAAGTCACCGGATTCGGCGGCAGCAACGAATATACCTGCGGCTGGATCACCACACGCGCCATCAACAGCGGTGAATGCCAGATGTGGGGGAATCCGCTTGGCGAAATGATGTATGAAGCCGTTCGCTACTTTGCAGGCAAGACCCCAACCGCGAATTTTCTTACCACAGTCAATGCAGGCGAAGAGAGCACCTTGAAGCTCCCTGTCGCGACCTGGAAGGACCCTTACAAGTCAGTAGCCACCGGTGGCGGCGGAGCCAAGACTTGTGCAAAGCCATTCATGCTGGCGATCAGCGACATTTATCCATCGTTCGACTCCGACGAAATTCCGGGCGCAAACAGCAATTTTCTGGCCAGCGGTTTTTCAGACACGTTCTCAACCCTGAATGTGAGTAACGAAGTAGATGCCATCTGGGCCGCTGAAGGTTTGACCAAAGGAGGCTCATACTTTGTCGGGCAGTCCGGCGCCACCAAAGACAGCGCCCCTACCGGGAAGGTCGTCAACGGATTCAGCAGCATCCGGGGACTAGCTCCGGAAGAGCCAACAAAAGAAGGCTCCTATTATTCGGCAGGCGTCGCGCAATGGGCGCGCATCAATGACGTTAATGCCATAACAGGCGATCAGAAGGTTCAGACATTTTCTGTCGCCATGGCCTCACCACTGCCTCGCGTCAGCATTCCTGTCGGCTCCGGGAAATACGTTACAGTCATCCCGTTTTCAAAATCAGTTGGGGGCTCCGGGATTTCCAGCACAAAGGGAAGCTTCCAGCCAACAAACCAGCTGGTTGATTTCTATATTGACGTCATCAAAAATACCGACTCATCGAATCAGGACTCAACCGTAAATGGCGGACGCCCGTACTACGAATTCAAAATCAATTTTGAAGACGTTGAACAAGGCGCCGATCATGATATGGACGCCATTGCCACCTACAAGATATCACTGCTGGCGGATAAAACAGTCGAAGTCAAGGTCAGCTCGGATTATGCATACGGTGGCATTCTTCAGCACATGGGATATGTCATCTCGGGAACTAATGCGGATGGTGTGTATCTAGTCGTTAAGGACCGTGACGACGGCGGCAATCCGGCAGACGTCAATTATTTTCTGGATGTCCCCCAACATCCAAGCAGCGCCCTTCCCTTAACTTCAACCCGAACATTTACCGGCGGATCTTCCGCTGCAACATTTATACCCCACGATCCACTCTGGTACGCAGCCAAGTATGGTGGTTTCAATGATGCAAACAAGGATGGAAAACTTGACGGTAGTACGGAATGGGATGCCGATGGCAATGGTACTCCCGACAATTACTATCTGGTGACCAATCCAGCAAAACTGTATGAAGAACTGGACAAGGCCTTCAATGAAGTCGTCAAACGGGCAGCGTCCTCTACGCTGCTGTCTCTGAACACAACGCGCCTGAACTCGGAAACCCGTGTTTATCAGGCCAGCTTCAATGCGGAAGACTGGACGGGGGAACTGCGTGCATTCAAGATCAATAGCAACGGCACCCTAGGAGCCCAGGCATGGACGGCCTCGACGCAGATTCCAGCCCCTTCAGATCGCAAGATCTTTACGTGGAAAATGCATAAGACATCCCCGGCCACCACCTATACGGCAACAGGGACTCCTTTTGAATATGCCAACCTGCATGCGGATCAGATCACCCGCCTCGGACAAGCGCCGGCGTTTGGCACAACAACTATTACCAGCACGAACCAGACCAACCTGGTTGCCTATCTGCGTGGCGACCAAAGTAATGAAGGCGTCAATTACCGCAAACGCAGCGGTTTACTCGGCGATATCGTGAATTCAGATCCGACTTATGGCGGAGGTGTTGATTTCGGCTATGACAGGTTACCCGGAAGCGAAGGCGGGACAAGCACCTATCTTGCCTATCTGAAGGCAAAGAAAGCCGGGGCGCAAACCGTCTATGTCGGCGCTAACGACGGCATGCTGCACGCCCTGAATGCAGCAACAGGCGCAGAATTGTTTGCCTTCATTCCGGATGGCGTGATCTCGAATCTGAAAAACCTGGCTGCAACGAACTACGCATCCAATCACAAATACTTCGTCGATGGTCCCCTGCACTATGGCGATGCTTACATGGGTCCATCGGGAGCGAAGGCATGGAAGTCTTATTTGATCGGGTCGACAGGCGCGGGTGGCAAATCACTGTTCGCGCTCGATGTAACGAACGATCCTGCGTCTTTCGACAGCAGCAAGATCACCTGGGAGTTCACCAATGCCGAACTGGGTTACACCCTCAACCGCCCCATCATCACAAAGATGGCCAATGGACGCTGGGCTGTCGTTACCGGCAATGGCCCGGACTCTTCCAGCGGCAAGGCAAAGCTGTTCATCGTCTATCTGGATGCAAGTTTGACTGACGCGAATGGCTGGGATGCAGGTCAGGACTACTGCATGCTTTCCGCCGACGCTTCTGAGACTTCAACCGACAACGGTTTGGGTTCGCCGACAGTCATCCTGTCTGACGCAGGCACCGCGCAATACATCTACGCGGGCGATCTTAAAGGTCGGATGTGGAGATTCAATGTTTCAAACAACGGCGGCAACTGCCCGACAGCCTGGACTTCAAGCAAGGTCTTCACTGCGACCAATGCGAGTTCGACAGCGCAACCCATTACTGCAGCACCGCAAGTTGATGTCGGCCCCAACAGCGGGTTGATGGTGCTCTTCGGTACCGGCAAGTACTACACCGACACAGACCACGGTGATGTGACGACTCAAAGTCTGTATGGAGTCCTGGACAATCTGGCCAGCAATCCTTCCATTGTCCGAAGCGATCTTGTCGAACAGAAGATCACCAAGCAAACTTCAGGCACGTTCACCAATGCCGACACAAAGGCTAGCTATGATTGGGAAATCCGCGAGACCTCAAACAAGACCGTTGATTTTGCAAGCAAGAAAGGCTGGTACCTTGACCTGGTAAACCTGACGTCTTCCGGTACAACAGTGGCAGTCGGGGAGCGTGTCCTATCGACCCCGCTTCTCTCCGGAAACACCGCCCTCTTCACAACCTTTGTACCCAGCAGCGATGGTTGCGACGGCGGAGGCTCAAGCTGGGTCTTGGCCCTTGACTACAAGACCGGATCTGCACTGAGCAGCCCCTTCTTTGATCTGAACAAGGATGGTTCCTTCACTACGGCAGACAATTTTGGTGGCGGGAGCCAACCGGTCAGCGGAGTTCGTTTCGGCTTTGGTGGAGCTCCGGCTACAACCCGGACTGATACGCAGAAATATCTGCTCAAGCCAAGTGACGGCGGAGTTGAGAGCCTCAAAATCAAGGCTGCTCGTCTGATGGCAGCCTGGAGACAAATCAAATGATGAGGGAAACAGCAGCAGGCTTCACGTTGATTGAGTTGATGATCACGGTTGCTATCGTGGGTATTCTGGCGGCGGTTGCTTACCCCAGCTATCAGGAATACATCCTGCGGGGCAAACGTGGCGATGCAAAGACAGTTTTGCTGGAAGCGGCGCAATTTCTGGAAAGAAATTTCACCGAGGCAAACAGCTACAGCACCACGTCCAGCGGAGCAGCCGTCAGTCTGCCATCGACTCAGTCTCCAAAATCAGGAGGAACTGCGGCCTATTCGATTTCTTTCGTCGCGGGCTCTCCTACAGCAAATTCTTTCACTATCCAGGCGGTCCCTCAGGGTGGTCAGATAGCGGATAAATGCGGAACACTGACTTTGAACCAGCTGGGGCAGCAAAACATCACGGGTGCGGCAAGCGGAGCCACGGCGGCAGCTTGTTGGCAGAAATAGCCCGCGAAAAACGCTGTCCTTGCACTTCCTTCGACGCCAGAGCTTGCCTCTGGCGTTTTTACATCTACCTTTCGACATAGAGGGTTTCAGCAGATTTCCGTCCAGGGGGAAGCCGGCTACACTGCACTGCAGCACACGCCCCTCTTTTCCCCGGAGACTTCCCATGTCGCTCGCCCTGCCCGCCCACATTCAGATCAACGCCCCGATTCACCCTGGCTTTGAACACATTCTCACCGCGGATGCTCTGGCGCTGGTAACGAAGCTGCATCGGGCTTTCGAGCCGCAACGCCAAGCCCTGCTGGCAGCGCGCACGACGCGTCAGGCGCGGATCGACGCCGGCGAGATGCCGGATTTTCTGCCCGAAACCAAGGCGATCCGCGCTGGCGACTGGCGTATTGCTCCGCTCCCGGCGGCCCTGCATCGCCGCCGCACGGAAATCACCGGGCCGGTGGAGCGCAAGATGATCATCAACGCCTTCAATTCAGGCGCGGATTCGTACATGACGGATTTCGAGGATTCGAATTCGCCAAACTGGTTCAATCAGGTACAGGGACAGATCAATCTGTTTGAGGCGATTCGCCGCACGATCAGCTATACGAACGAAGCGGGCAAGGAATACCGTCTGAATGAACGGATCGCCACGCTGCAGGTGCGCCCGCGCGGCTGGCATCTGGACGAGAAGCATGTACTGATCGACGGCCAGCGCGTCTCCGGTGGCATCTTCGATTTCGCGCTGTTTTTCTTCCATAACGCCAAGGAGCAGATGGCACGCGGCGCTGGCCCCTTCTTTTATCTGCCAAAGATGGAAAGCCATCTGGAAGCACGCCTGTGGAACGATATCTTCTGCATGGCGCAGGACGAGCTGGGTATTCCACGCGGCACGATCAAGGCTACGGTACTGATCGAAACCATCCTCGCCGCCTTCGAGATGGAAGAGATCCTGTATGAACTGCGCGAGCACAGCGCGGGGCTGAACGCCGGACGCTGGGATTACATTTTCTCGTGCATCAAGAAGTTCAAGAACAACAAGGACTTCTGCCTCGCCAATCGTGGTGCGATCACCATGAATGTACCCTTCATGCGCGCCTACGCGCTGTCACTGGTACGCGCCTGTCACAAGCGCGGCGCTCCGGCGATTGGCGGCATGGCCGCGCTGATCCCGATCAAGAATGATCCGGAAGCCAACGACAAAGCCATGGCCGGTGTGCGTGCCGACAAGACGCGGGACGCCAATGACGGCTTCGATGGCGGCTGGGTCGCCCATCCCGGCCTGGTGCCGATTGCCCTGGAAGAATTCGTCAAGGTGCTGGGTGAGCGGCCGAATCAGTGGGACAAGCAGCGCGACGATGTGTATGGCGCAGCCGACCTGCTGAATTTCCAGCCCGAACAGCCGATCACCGAAGCGGGATTGCGCAACAACATCAATGTCGGCATCCATTATCTGGGGGCCTGGCTGGCCGGCAATGGCTGCGTGCCGATCCACAACCTGATGGAAGATGCGGCCACCGCCGAGATCAGCCGCTCACAGGTGTGGCAATGGGTGCGCTCCCCCAAGGGCGTGCTGGAGGACGGGCGCAAGGTCGATGCCGCGCTGGTGCGCAAACTCATCCCGGAAGAGCTGGCCAATGTCTGCAGCACTGTTACCGCACAGGGTGAAAGCATCGCCAGTTACGAACAGGCAGCACGGATTTTTGAAACGATGTCCCTGAGCGAAGACTACGTTGAATTCCTGACGCTGCCTTTGTACGAGGCCATGCATTAAGGGACTGCAGGCCCGCTTCCAACGGACATCTTCAGGCATGCTCCTTGAAGACCCTTGCTGGAGGCGGGCTGCAGAGCACGGCCCCTGCAGAACGCCACCCGATGCGGCTCTTCGGCCCACGTCAGCAGACCGGGCTAGCCGCCTTCGCGCCTGTCGACCAGATACCCACGCCAGCACCGTGGCTTGATCAGGAGGATTAGCCGGTAGAATCCAGTCCTGATGCAGACCTCCTCAACCGATCCCCGCCCCCTCGCGAGCTGGCCCCGCCACCGGCCAAAACTCAAACCCGCGCCCTTCTTCCCGATGACTCGGGCCGAGATGGACAAGCTCGGCTGGGACAGTTGCGACATCATCATCGTCACCGGCGACGCGTACATCGACCACCCCAGCTTTGGCATGGCCATCGTCGGGCGGCTGCTGGAGGCGCAGGGCTTTCGCGTGGGCATCATCAGTCAGCCGGACTGGCACTCGGCCGAAGCTTTCCGGGCACTGGGCAAACCGAATCTCTACTTCGGCGTGACCGCCGGCAATATGGATTCGATGATCAACCGCTACACGGCGGATCGCAAACCGCGCTCGGACGACGCCTACACGCCGGATGCCGCACCCGCCAAGCGCCCGGATCGTGCCGTCACGGTCTACGCCCAGCGCGCCCGCGAAGCCTTTCCCGGCGTGCCGGTGATCATCGGCAGCATCGAAGCCAGCCTGCGCCGCATCGCCCATTACGACTACTGGAGCGACAAGGTGCGCCGCTCCGTGCTGCCGGATTCGAAAGCCGACCTGCTGATCTTCGGCAACGCCGAGCGCGCGCTGGTCGAGCTCTCGCATCGCCTGGCGGCCGGCGAAGCCATCAGCGAAATCCGCGATCTGCGCGGCACGGCTTTCATGGTCAAGCGCGACTGGCTGCCCGACGCGGAATGGAGCGAGATCGATTCGCTGAGTCTGGACAAGCCTGGCCGCGTCGATCCACATCCCGACCCTTACGCCATGGAGCCGCAGCAGACCGCAACGGCACCGAACGCCGATGGCTCGCTGCCGGTGCAGATCGTGCCCGCCGCCGCCCGCGTCGCAGCCCGCAAGGCGGCTCGCGCCAAGACCGTGGTGCGCCTGGCGAGCTATGAAGCCATTGTCGAAGACCGCGTGCTCTACGCCCACAACTCGCGCGTGTTCCACCTTGAATCCAATCCGGGCAACGCCCGCGCGCTGCGCCAGACGCATGGCGAGCGCGATGTGTGGCTGAATCCACCACCGATTCCGCTCTCCACCGAAGAGATGGATTACGTCTTCGACGCGCCCTTCGCCCGCGCCCCGCACCCAAGCTACGGCAAAGCGCGCATTCCGGCCTGGGAGATGATCCGCTTCTCGATCAACATCATGCGCGGCTGCTTCGGCGGCTGCACCTTCTGCTCGATCACCGAGCACGAGGGCCGCATCATCCAGAGCCGCTCGCACGAGTCGATTATCAAGGAAATCGAAGAGATCCGCGACAAGATCCCGGAATTCAAGGGGCATATCTCGGACCTGGGCGGGCCGACCGCCAACATGTACCGCATGGCCTGCAAGGACCCGAAAATCGAGTCCTCCTGCCGGCGTCTGTCCTGCGTCTATCCGGGCGTATGCGAGAACCTCAATACCAGCCACGAATCGCTGATTCAGCTCTATCGCAAGGCACGCGCGATTCCCGGCGTGAAGAAGATCAGCATCGGCTCGGGATTGAGATACGACCTGGCGGTGCTCTCGCCGGAGTACGTGAAGGAACTCGTTACGCATCACGTAAGCGGTCTCCTGAAGATCGCCCCGGAGCACACCGAGGAAGGCCCGCTGTCGAAGATGATGAAGCCGGGCATCGGCACTTTCGAGCGCTTCCGCAAGATGTTCGACAAGTATTCAAAGGAAGCCGGCAAGACCCAGCATCTGGTGCCCTACTTCATCGCCGCCCATCCCGGCACAGCAGATCAGGACATGCTGAATCTGGCGCTGTGGCTGAAGGCCAACAACTTCCGCCCGGATCAGGTCCAGGCTTTCACGCCCACGCCGCTGGCGATGGCCACGGCCATGTATTACTCGCGCAAGAATCCGCTGCGCCGCGTGAGCCAGGATTCGGAAGATGTGGAAACCCCGCGTCTGGCAAAACAGCGCAAGCTGCACAAGGCGCTGTTGCGCTATCACGACCCGGAAAACCATGAACTGCTGCGCGAGTTCCTGAACGAAATCGGGCGCCGTGATCTGATCGGCAACAGCCCGCAGCACCTTGTGCCGTGGGCGTCTTCAGCCATGCATGCTGCGAAGCCGCGTCCGGCGGGCGTCTCCGGCAGCAATGCCCGCAGAACGCCGTCACAGGCGGCTGTTCGAGCACCCCATAAGCGCAAGGGCTAAGCCCGCCTCCGTATCGAAGCAGCCCTGATCCGGCGGGAAAGTCTTCCGGCAAATCCGCTGCCGGGCGCATGCCCGCAGCGGATCAAATCGCCCCGCCCCCGCCAATCCACAAATCCGTCACGAAAGGGCATGAAAGCCTCTTGATGTTACCGGTCGCAAGACTACAATCCGACTACCGCACCTGCGGAACAGAGTCTCTCAAGAGACCGGACAACCACCAATAATGGATTGGAGACATTCAATGCAACATATCTACACCCGTGCCGGTGTGGCGATAACCCTTGCCACCTGCGCCCTGCTCAGCCTGCCGGCCAGCGCCGTCAGCAGCACCACCGCCCGGCCGCAACTCACCAGCAGTCAGGCGGCCAGCTACACCGTCGCCAAATACATGTCGAACGGCGGCAGCTGGGACCCCTCCAGCGGCGTAGGCGCCATCAGCGGCTTCACCGCGAATTACAAGGTGGCCACCGACGGCAGCGCCAGCTACACCACCATCCAGGCCGCCATCAACGCCGCCGTCAAGGCCGGCGGCACAGCGCGCAAATACATCAGCGTGAAGGCCGGCAGCTACAAGGAAGTGGTCTGCGTGCCCAGTTCCGCGCCGCCGATCACCCTGTACGGTCTGGACGCCACGGCGGCCAACACGGTGATCTACTACGGCAACTCGAATCTGACCCCCAAGTCCTCGGGCTCGGCCACACATGCCTGCACCAGCAACAGTTCCGCCACGACCATCGGCACCTCCAGCAGCGCCACCTTCAACGTGGCTGCCACGGATTTCCGCGCCCGCAACCTGACCTTCAAGAACAGCTACACCGAAGGCACCTACAGCGGCAGCAACCAGTCCGCACTGGCGCTGTCGGTCCGTGGTGACAAAGCCATTTTCGAGAACGTGCAGGTCATCGGCAATCAGGACACCCTGTACATCGGTTCCTACAGCTACTCGACCACCAACCGTGCTTTCTTCAAGGCCAGTTTCATCCAGGGTGACACCGACTTCATCTTCGGCCACGGCACCGCCGCGTTCTACGGCTGCACGATCCAGTACAACGCCACACGGCTGGGCGCCTCGGCCGCCAGCTACATCTTCGCGCCAAGCACCCAGTCGTCGAACAGCTACGGCTTCCTCGTGATCAGCAGCACGCTGAACTACGCCGGCGGCTCGCCCAGCAACGTGGTCTATCTGGGCCGCAACTGGGCTGAGTCCGGCGCCAAGGGTCAGTTGGTGATTCGCGAGACGGCGATCGGCGCGCACGTACGCAAGACCGCTCCGTGGGGGCCGGGCACCAATGGCGTGGCCTACAGCAGCTCTACAGCCCGCTTCAGCGAGTACAACAACACCGGAACGGGCAGCGGCAACTGATCCTTGCTGTTTTTCTTCCCCAAAGCCCGGAGGCCAATCCTCCGGGCTTTTTCGTGTCGGTGACATTGATACAACCAAAACACCGAAATCCCTTACATGCGGCACTGCACCCAACGCCAATCCTCATTGGCTGCCGTTATCATTGCCCACAAATAAAATTAAAGATCGAGGAGCAAACCTGTGCTGTACCCGAAAATGCGCGAAATGATGGATCGCGTACGCCCGTTCATCCCCTTCGTACTTTGGCAACTGATCGTACTGGGCTGCTGCTACCGCATCTGGGTCGTGTTTGCCTACAACCCGATGGATCACATCTGGAGTGACCCTGAGCGCCACTGGGTACAGGGCATCGACGCCCGACGCGACGATCCGATCGCCCTGATGGACCCCATCCTGTACCAGCTCTATATCGGCATTCTGGCCAAGCTGACCCTGGGCATCCCGAAGCTGATCGGTTTTTATACGGCGGCCCTGTCGCTGCTCACGCCCTGGCTCTGGTACAGATTCCTGCGTGAATTGCTGCCTTCCCGCAATCTCGCCTTGCTCGGCTGGGCAATTCTGGCCTGGCTGCCATCATGGACGGCCATCTACAGCTATTTCATGCAGGAAACCCTGATGCTGCCGCTGCTCGGCGCAGCCTTGTGGGCCACCTGGCGCTGCCGTCGCAAGCCCACCCTGCAAGCCTTTGTCGCCGCGGCCATCCTGTGGACGCTGGCCGGCCTGACCCGTTCGATCTGTTTGCCACTGGGTTTGCTGGCGCTGGTCTGGCTATGGATGGCCCAAGGTGACCGGGTTCGCCGCGCAGCGGTCTCACTTGTGCTGCTTGCCGTTGTTTTTGGTCCGCTCACCGTGCGCAGCCTGGATCGCGCCCATCTGGTTGCCCCACATGGCATTGGTGGCCTGAATGCACTGTATGCCCGCTCGGGCGGCTTCGAAATCAACATTGAATTCAAGCGTCAGGGAGCCGGTTGGGGCTATGGTTTCGGCTCACCCTCCATGGGCGCACGTCCGTTCGCTCCGCTCTCGGACTGGCACACCAGCCGCGAAGGCATTGCACGCTTCAAGATCGACATGGACAAAGGCGCGGAGGACTGGGATACCGAAAAGGCCAAGCTTGATCTTGATCTGCCACGTTATCTCTGGCTCACCAAGGAAAATCTGATCTTCCTGTTTTTCTCCGAATCCTGGCCCGACACCAACCGCGAACGCCTGATCGGCGAGATCAACCACCAGTTGCGCTGGATCTGGGCCCCCATGAGCCTCGCCGGAGTGCTGCTGACCGTATCGCTGTGGCGTCGGCAGCGCGAACGCTTGCTGCCTTCGATGATCGTGCTGTGGTTCGTTTTGCAGGGGTTGGGACTGGTCGTCGTCAATGAAGGGCGCTACCGCAAACCCTTTGAAGGACTGCTGATCGCACAGCTGCTTTTGCTGGCCGGCAGCTTCCGGCCACAAGGTCTGCAAACCGCAACACCCATACCAAAAAAAGATGCCGAGGTTTCTCTGACATGAATCCACAAGCCTATATCGAAATGGCCGAAACCGAAGCCAGACACTGGTGGTTCGTTGGTCGCCGGGCGATCACATCGACCCTGATCAGCCAGCTTCAGCTTCCGCCAGAATCACGGATTCTGGAAATAGGCTCTGGCACCGGCGGCAATCTTGAAATGCTTTCCGGATTCGGACAGACCTGCGCCATGGAGCTCGATGAGGTTGCACGCGAGATCGCCATCGGCAAAACCGGCGGGCGCTTCACCATCAAGGCGGGGCGCTGCCCGGACCAGATTCCTTATAACGGAGAGAAATTCGACCTCATCTGCCTGTTTGACGTGCTTGAACACATCCAGGAAGATCAGGAAACATTGAACGCTCTTGGCCCGCTCCTGAAGCCTAATGGCCGGATCATCATTACGGTGCCCGCCAACCCGTGGATGTGGAGCTCACATGATGTGCATCTGCATCACATCCGCCGCTACACCGCGGCAAACCTGAAACTCAAGATTGAACGCGCGGGCCTTCACGCTACCCGGCTTTCACACTTCAATACATTGCTGTTTCCGCTCGCAATCGCAGCCCGCATCAAGGATCGCCTGACAGGCAACCCCACGGCCAGCGGCACTGCAATTCCGGGAGCGCTCATCAATAAAGCCATGAGCCATATTTTCGGCGCGGAAAGGCATTTCGTCCGCCGCGCATCGCTGCCATTCGGCATTTCGCTGCTGGCCATTCTGGAAGCCAAACAGTCATGACTTCTCGTAACGTCCCCGCCGGCACCCGCCGCCGCATTTCGCTTGTCATCCCCTTCTACAACGAAGAACCCAATGTCGACAACACGCTGGCGGCGATTGATGGTGTTGTGGATTCACAGCGCTACGACTGGGAACTGGTTGCCGTCAATGATGGCAGCCGTGACGCGACGCTGGCCAAACTGCATGCGGCCAGCCCCGCCAACTTTGAACTGATCGTGGTCGACTTGTCGCGCAATTTCGGCAAGGAAGCAGCGCTTTCAGCCGGCCTCTCGCAGGCCAGTGGTGACGCGGTGATCCCCCTGGATGCCGATCTGCAAGACCCGCCCGAAATGATCGCGGCCATGCTGGAAAAATGGGAAGAAGGCTTTGAAGTCGTGCTGGCCCGCCGCTCCGACCGCAGCAGCGACGGCTTCCTTAAACGCCAGTCGGCGGCCGGTTTCTACCGCGTGATGAATCGCCTGTCCGAGGTCAAGATTCCCGACAACGTGGGTGACTTCCGTCTGATGGATCGTCGTGTGGTTGAGGTGGTGGCCAGCCTGCCAGAGAGTCGTCGATTCATGAAGGGTCTGTTCGCCTGGGCCGGATTTCGTACCACCAGCATCGACTACGTGCGCCCCGAGCGCGAATTCGGCGAAACCAAGTTCTCTGGCTGGAAGCTGTGGAACCTCGCCGTAGAAGGGATCACCTCGTTCTCGACCGCTCCGCTCAAGATCTGGACCTATGTGGGCATCCTGGTCGCCCTGGCTTCCTTTGGTTATGGCGCGTTCATCATTCTGCGCACGGCGATCCAGGGCATTGATGTGCCCGGCTATGCTTCGCTGCTGACAGTCATGCTGTTCATGTCCGGCCTGCAGCTCATCGGCCTCGGGGTCATCGGCGAATATCTGGGGCGCGTCTATCTGGAAAGCAAGCGTCGCCCGCCCTTCGTGATCCGCTCTGTGCAGTCACGTGGAGGTAAGGCCTCCGAATGATCCAAGCCGAGTTCGGGCGCTTTGTGCGCTTCTGCCTGGTCGGCGTCGCGAATACCGGCGCGCACATGGCCGTCGTGCTGCTGCTGGTCGAGCGGCTGCACTGGCAGCCGGCGCGTGGCAACGTTGGCGCCTTCCTGTGCGCCAACCTGTTCTCCTATCTGGTCAACAGCCGCTGGACCTTCGCCAGCATGCAGGGCGACCGCACGCGCTACCCGCGCTTCCTGGCCGTGTCGCTCGTCGGTCTGACGATCTCCTGGAGCTGCGTAAAAATCGCGCTCCTGCTGAATCAGCACTACCTTCTCGGCGTTGCCGCTTCAGTCGTGATCGTTTCCATTGTCGGTTATGTCCTGAATCGCCTGTTCGTGTTTCCCCACGCCTGAACACACATGAATTTCAGCTACCACCTGCGCCGTCCCGCCACACCTCCCAGCCACCGTCCGCCCCTGCTGGTGCTGCTGCACGGCAAGGGCGCCAACGAGGAGAATCTGTTCGAGCTGGCGCAGTATTTCGACCCGCGCTTCATGGTCATCAGCCTGCGTGCACCACATGAGATGGCGCCGGGCTATTACCGCTGGTACGAGCGCACGGAGACGGCGCAAGGCTCAATCTTCGACGAGGCGGAAATCGAAGCCAGTCGCCTGTGGCTGATTCAGGCGATCAACGATGCCGTGATGGCGCTGGGGGCGGACCCGCATCAGGTGCACATCCTCGGCTTCAGCCAGGGCGGCGCGATGGCACTGGCACTGGCGCTCACCGCCCCGCGCCATCTGCGCTCGGTGGTGAGCATTGCCGGGCGCCTGCTCGCAGCCAGTGCACCGTTTGCCGCACCTGCCGAGGCGATGAATCATCTGACCCTGCTGATCCAGCACGGCACGCAGGATGAGATGGTGCCGTACGCCGAATCCGTGGCGGCCTGCGCACTGTTTGCCGAGCTGGGAGTGAAGCTGGGTTTCAAGGAGTATGGCGCTGGCCACACGATCAGCCCGGCCATGCTCAAGGATGCGCTGGATTTTTTGCGCGTGCAGCTGGATGCCGCACAGGACGGGCCTCTGTAAGGCATCTGCCTGAATAGCCGCGCCCTGCCTTGGTTTCAGGCATGGCAGCCTGAAGAAGTCCGCCACATGCGGCTCTTCAGGCGGCTATAGTTTCAAGTCTTTCGTGCCGTCACCGCCGGGCCGGTTACCCCCGCTACGCCCAGTGCGGACAGGGTCTGCCACTCGGCTTCGCTTGCCACGCGCTCGGCAATGACCTGGATTTCGAGGCTGCGCGCCACATCGACCACGGCTTTGACGAAGCGCTGATTGCCTTCGTTGCTCTCGATCTCGGCCACGAAAGCGCCATCGAGCTTCAGATAATCCACGCTCAGGGCATGCAGGCGAGGCATGGCCGAGAAGTGCCGGCCGAAGTGCTCGATCCCCAGCTTGCAGCCATGCTGGCTGAGCAGCGCCGCGAAATCGGTCAATGCATCCAGTCCGCCGGTTTCGCCAATTCCACGCTCGGACAGCTCTACCCACAGGCGTGGCGCACGCCGCCCGGCGCTGCCCAGGATGGCTCGCACCCCAGGCAGGAAGGAGGGGTCGGCCAGCGACAGCGGCGACAGATTCACCGCAATATCGCCCGACTCCTCATCCAGATGGATCATGGCCGACTCAAGCGTCAGCAGATCCAGCCGTGCCGTCATGCCCAGCCGACTGGCCACCGGCATGAACTGACCGGCCGTGATCGGCACACCCTCCACGTCGAGCATGCGCAGCATGGCTTCGCGATGCAACAGCGCACCGTCCACGCGCAGCACGGGGAAGAAGGCCAGACGGAATGCGCGCGTAGCCAGCGCCATCTCGATGCGGCTGCGCCACTCGTCGCTGCGCGCCGCCGTGTGCGGCGTTTCTCCGGCGTTCCCGGCCAGCGGCGGCTGGGCAGATTCGGCCTGCATCAGGCAGGCATCCAGGCGCAGCAACACGCCGCCCAGATCTTCGCCACGCCGATAGAGTGTCCAGCCAATCGCGGCGACCGGCTCACGATCCACATATTCCTGGCGGTACAAGCGGTCAAAGCCTTCGAGCAGCTGCTGGCACAGCCGCTGGGTTCCAGCGCCATCCAGTTCGGGCAGCAGGACACCGAACTCGGCCCCGTTCAGACGGCCAATGGTGGCCGATTCATCGTGCTGGCGCACCACGTCACCCAGCAGACTGGCACAGGCCTGGATCAGGATGTCGGTGCGCTCGCGGCCGATACGCCGGTTCACGCCAGCCAGGTCGAGCACCCGCGCCACCACCAGCGCGCCGCCGGGCGCAGCCTGCTCGTCGTGCAGCGCCTCGCGCAGGCTGCCCATGAACAGGCTGCGGTTGGGCATGCGGGTCAGCGCATCACGGTTGGCATCATTGCGCAGTTGCTCGATGCGCGAGGCCTGCTCGGCAAACATGGCCTGCACCCGCCCGACCATCGAATTCATCGCTCGCCCGACCACACGCAGCTCGGGCACATCCGGCTCCGGCAGCATGACGAAACGGCGAAATCCGATCGCCACCGCCTGCTCGACAATCGCACGCAGGGGTTTCTGGGTCCAGCGCATCAGCAGCGCCACGACCACGCACAGCAACAGACCGATGCCGCCCTGGGTCAGCGCCAGCTTGAGTGTGCCGCTCCACAATTCGGCGTAGGCATAGCGGGCGCTTGCCCGCACCTCGACCTTGCCGGCCTGACGCCAGCCATCCGACACCAGCGCCTCGCCCGGTGCTGCATCCAGCGGAACCAGGGCCACAAACCAGACCGGCGCAGAGGAAGCGGGCGCAGTCGTCAGACGCTCTACCTGCAGCGTGCCCTCCACATCGAAATACCGGATCGACTCGAAATGCCCGGAGTCGAACAGCGCGCTGACCAGCAGTTCGCGCATCGCCGCATCCTTGTGCTGCTGCGACATCGACAAAGCCAGCGAGGTCGCACTGTCACTGGCCTGGGCGAACAGTTGCTGGGCCAGATAATTGCGCGCGGTCAGCACGCTGAGGGCGAAGCTGCCGGACAAGGCCAGCAGCATTGCCACCAGCACACTCAGCCACAAACGGGTAAGCAGGGACATGGTTCAATCCTCCCGGCGCATGTGCGCCATTGGGCAGAGATGTTCAAGGCTCATAACCTTCTTCTTTCATTTTTCGCATCAGCTCGCGCCATAACGAGAGCTGGTTGACCGAACCTGAGGCGGTCGCAGCGCCCTGCTTCCAGATCCCGTCGCTGTTGAAGCTGAACACCGGGGCCAGATCGGGCCGCCGTGAAGCCGGCAGGATGCTGGTGGTCAGATTGTCGAGCACCAGTGGCTCGGCCCCCGGCGTGGCATAGTACCCCAGCACCATGTGGGGCTCCGTCACCCCGCTGCCGGGCACGCCAATCGTGGCGACCACGTAGATCCAGCGCAGCTTGCTGCGATCCACCCCCAGCTCGATCAGGCTGAAATACTTGGCGATCACAAAATCCTCGCAATCGCCTGCTCCCTGCCCCAGAGATTCCAGCGGCGTGGCCCAGTAATCCACCTGCCGCCACACGCTGGCGTCAGGCAGGAATCGCATGTGCCGGCCAAAGAATTCGTTCACCCGTCGCAGCTTCTCGGCTTCCGGCAGCGCAGCGGTCTGCGCCAGCATTTCGCGCCAGTCGCGGAACCCCTGCGCCCCGCGGTCGCCAAAGCGTGCGGTGATGGCCTGCAACATGCGTTCCGGGGCCACGGCTGCGCCCGCCAGCGAGACCCCCAACAACAGCATCAGGGCCACTGAACGCCAGCGCATATCCTTGATCTTCCAGAGACGAAACCTCACACGCGATCTCTTTCAGCCGGAAACCGTGAAATAGTTGTTTGCCAGCCCCATTCCGACACAATTCCCGACGTTTGACATAGGACAAAGCCACGCTGCCAGAATAGAATTGATTCCAGTCCGGCCCCCTCGATAACTATCGGCACCAACAAGAACCACTGAACCCCTGCCCCGCACATATAAGGCAGGCCCGGAACAGGATTTCACCCTATGCACGCATACAAGACGCTCG
Source organism: Uliginosibacterium sp. 31-16 (assembly GCF_030730865.1). Taxonomy (GTDB): domain Bacteria; phylum Pseudomonadota; class Gammaproteobacteria; order Burkholderiales; family Rhodocyclaceae; genus Uliginosibacterium. The sequence continues at coordinate 815,540 of NZ_JAVALZ010000002.1, forward strand.
CTTTCTCCCTGGCTCTGATCGGCAGCAATCTGCACGCTGCGACGCTCAATGAAGTCACCGAACGCGCCTTGGCCCGCAGTCCCGATGTCCAGCTTCGCCTGCACGAATACAACGCCTCCAGCAACGAACAGCAAGCCGCTCGCGGCGGCCTGCGTCCGCGTCTGGATCTGGAGGGCTATGCCGGTCGTGAGCGCTATGATCCGGCGCCCGGCAGCAGCAACTACTTCAACCACCCGGGCGCCGCCCTGCAGCTGCGCCAATTGCTGTTCGATGGCGGCGCGACCCGCAACGACATCAAGCGTCTGGGCTTCGCCAAGGCCACGCGCTATTACGAGCTGCTGCAAACAGCCGACGACATTGCTTACGAATCAGCCCGCGCCTATCTGGACGTGCAACGCTATCGCCAGCAATCGGAGCTGGCCAAGGACAACTGGGCCATTCACAAAGAGTTGTACGATCAGATCAGCACTCGCGTGCAAGCTGGTGTCGGCCGTCGCGTCGATTTGGAGCAGGCGGGAGGGCGTCTGGCCCTGGCCCAGTCCAACTGGCTCACGGACACCAGCAATCTGCATGACGTTGGCGCCCGCTTCGAGCGTATCGTCGGCGAGGCTCCGCCGGTCCTCGCCGAAGCGCCCGACCTGACCAAGCAGATGCCTGAAGACAAGCAAGTGCTCACCGAAGCCCTGCGCAACAACCCCGGCTTCATGGCCGCAGTGTCCAATCTGCGCTCGGCCCGCGCCCAGACCGACGTGCGCCGCGCCGCCAATGCACCGACCGTTGAATTCCGCGCCTCCACTGGCGTCGAACGCAACCGTTCCGGCGTTGATGGCAATTACCAGAATGGTGTGGCCCAGATCGTCATGAACTACAACCTGTATCGTGGCGGTGCCGACAGCGCCCGCATCCAGCAGGCCAAGGAGCTGTACAACGCAGCCATCGACGGGCGCGAGAAATCCTGTCGCGACATCCGTCAGACCACCACGATCGCGGTCAACAACGTGCGCAAACAGCGTGAGCAACTGCGCTATCTGAACCAGCACCTGATTTCCACCGAAAAAGCCCGCGACGCATACCGCCAGCAATTCGACATCGGCCAGCGCACCCTGCTTGATCTACTCGACACGGAAAACGAGCTGTTTCAGGCCCGCCGCGCTTACACCAATGCCCAGTACGACCTGAAACAGGCCGAATATCAGGTGCTCGCAGTCACCCACCGCCTGCTGCCGGGTCTGGGGCTGGCTCCTGCCAGCGCCGCTACGCCGGATACCGACGAAGGCGAGCTGCAAGACACGGTGGCCCAGTGCAGTCCGGACATGCCGCCACCTGTCGAACTCGATCTGGCTGGCGCAATGGCCTCACGCCCGACGCTCAAACCTCCCGTGCCGGCACCGCAGGCTCCTGCAGCGGCCGCACCGACGCTGCCCCAGCAGTGTGAATTTGCCGCACATGACTGGGCGGCCGCCTGGTCTGCCAGGGATCTGAAGAAATACCTGGGCTACTACTCCGACAATTTCCAGCCTCTGACCCGTACAGACCGCGAAGACTGGCGCAGTTTCCGCGCCCAGCGCTTGGAAAAGGAGAACATTTCAGTCGAGCTGAAGAATCTGGAAATCAAACAACTGTCGGCGGATAGCTGCGAAGTGAATTTCAAGCAACGCTATCGCTCGTCGGATTTCAAGGACGACATCACCAAGCGCCTCGTACTCAAACACGAAACGACGGGCTGGAAAATCATCCAGGAAATTGCACCGAAAAAATCCTCGGCCAGTTGATCGGCCAGACGGCAAAAAAGGCGCCCGCAGGCGCCTTTTTTGATGGCAATAACAGCAGCAATCATCAGACCCGCGCCATGCCATGACCTGAAGACCCGATTCCAGCGGGCCTCTTCAGGTACCCTGCCCGCTCAGGTACGCCGACCCTTGCTCTGCTGGAAGACCTGCTGAAGAGGCCCGCCACATGCGGCTCTCCGAACAGCCTACCGGATGAGACTGGACAAGCGCGCCTGCTTCTGCGGCTGCAGCAGTTGCTCCATGCGCGAGCGGGCATTATTGACCGGCACTTCGGCGCCATCGTGGTAGAGCAGCGCCACGTTCAGCGGGCCACTGCCGATGGCACGCTGGGCGACGTTGTCCGGGCTGATGGTGACGCGCCCGAGCATGCGTGAGGTTGGCCAGTCCAGATCGCCATAAGCCAGATAGACCAGTTTGGAGCAGAAGATCCGATCCGTGCTTTCGACATCGAAATTGAAGTCGTATGGCTTGCCCACATGACTGAAGGCTTGCAGCACGATGCCGGCGCGCGCGGTCGGTTCAAGTGCGGCATGACGCAGGACGGCGAGGTCATCGACATTCAGGAAATGCCGTGCGGTATTCATCTCGACCCCCGAGCGCAGCGCCTCGATCACCCCGCGCCCCTCGCGCACCTGTTGCTGATGAGGCCGCACCAGCGGGTGCTCCCAGATGCCCAGATCGCGCAATTCACCTTCCGTCCCCACCCAGATCGCGGCATGCCCCCAATGTCCCGGAATGAAATTGTCGGTCAGGCGAAACGGGGTTTTCTCAAGCAGGATATCGCCGGCCTGCAAGGCCCGTGTGACAGTGCCCTGAATTTCCGGGCGCTCATAGAGCTTGCCCCGGCGCATCTCGACCAGACCGACCGTGTTGCCAAACAACAGGCTGGAAAGATTGCTGCCTTCGCGCCCCACACCACGCAACGAATCCAGCGTGATCAGGCCGAACAGCTCGGCATGCCGTCCGATATAACGCACCGGTGAAGCACTGCGCACCATTTTCAGTGAAGGACTTTGCTCGATCAGCTGGGCAACATAGGCATACCCTTCCAGCGGCACGCTCCCCAGGGGACGTGCCTGCTGCTCATACCAGTTGATCGCGCGACGCACGCGACGGCGCTTGTCCGCCGAGGTGAAGCCCTCGGCAATCGCATTGAGCTCGCCGGTTTTGCGCGCCAGCGTGGCATCTGATTTGTTGAGTTGCTGACGCAGGGCTGCGTTGTCGCGATACAGCGAAATCGCCGTCAGATAGTTGTCGTAAAGAAGCAAGGCAGCCGACAAGGACATGCTGACTCCCGCAGCCCGCAGCTCCTGCTCCGCACGGACATCCGCGTTGCTGCCCTCCAGCCAGCATTCGTGAGCTTCGGCGATCTGGAGCAAGGCGGCACGCTGGCTCAGCAACTCTGCAGAACCTTCGTTCAGGCGCTGCATGTCGCGTCCGCTGAAAGGCTCCTTGCGCTTCATGCGCTCCTGCAAGTGCTGATAGAGCGCAATCGCCCGCGCACGCATGGCCAAGGATTCCTCAGCCAGCCGCGTATAGGCCTGCAACTCATCCCGCATGGCCACCTGACGCGCCTCCAGGCCTGCCGCAGCATGGAACTCCTGCAGGTGAGCCTGACAGGCTTTCGGCGCCATAACGTCCGTTGGCAGAAGACCGGCCTGACTGAGGCTGCTGACCAACAACAGGGCAACACACAGGGTACGACGCAAGACCACAGACATGCTCAGACTCTCCCGGGGAATTTCGACCGGATTGTGCCACATCGAGTGCAGCGCAGCATTGCCGCCCAGGCAGACGGAGATGAAGCAGGGCAACAAAAAAGGACGCCGCAGCGTCCTTTTTTGTTGCAGCAGCTTCCGATTACTCGGCTGCCGGTGCCGGAGCGGCCGGAGCCTCTTCGGTCAGCAGTGCTTTCATCGACAGCTTGACGCGACCTTTTTCGTCGGTCTCGAGCACCTTCACGCGCACGACCTGACCTTCCTTGAGGTAGTCGCCCACGTTGTTGACGCGCTCCTTGGCGATTTGCGATACATGCAACAGACCGTCACGGCCCGGCATGATGTTCACGATCGCACCGAAGTCCAGAATGCGCAGCACCGGACCTTCGTAGACCTTGCCGATTTCAACTTCGGCAGTGATCTGATCGATACGACGCTTGCATTCGTCGGACTTGGCCTGATCCACCGACGAGATGGTGACAGTGCCGTCGTCCTGAATATCGATGACGCAGCCGGTTTCTTCGGTCAGCGCACGGATCACGGCGCCGCCCTTGCCGATCACATCACGGATCTTCTCGGGGTTGATCTTGAACGAGGTCATGCGCGGAGCGAAGGCAGACAGTTCCTTGGTGCCGTTCAGTGCTTCATCCATCTTTTCGAGGATGTGCAGACGGCCTTCCTTGGCCTGATCCAGCGCCTTGTTCATGATGGCCGGGGAGATCGAGTCGATCTTCAGGTCCATCTGCAGCGCAGTCACGCCTTCACGGGTACCGGCTACCTTGAAGTCCATGTCGCCAAGGTGATCTTCATCGCCGAGGATGTCGGTCAGCACGGCGAAACGACCGCCGTCCTTGATCAGGCCCATGGCGATACCGGCCACCGGCGCCTTCAGCGGCACGCCAGCATCCATCAGCGACAGCGAACCGCCGCACACCGAAGCCATCGAGGAAGAACCGTTGGACTCCATGATTTCCGACACGACGCGGATGGTGTAGCCAAATTCCTTGGCATCCGGCAGCACAGCCGCAATGGCGCGCTTGGCCAGACGGCCGTGGCCGATTTCGCGACGCTTCGGCGCACCGACGCGGCCGGTTTCGCCAACCGAGTACGGCGGGAAGTTGTAGTGGAGCATGTAACGCTCCTTGTACTCACCAGCGATGGCGTCGATGATCTGCTCATCGCGGCCGGTGCCCAGCGTGGTCACGACCAGCGCCTGAGTTTCGCCACGGGTAAACAGGGCCGAGCCGTGGGTACGCGGCAGCACGCCAGTGCGAATGCTGATCGGGCGCACGGTGCGGGTATCGCGACCGTCAATACGCGGCTGACCGTCCAGAATGCGGTTGCGGACAATCGCGGATTCCAGTTCGAAGATCACGTTCTTGACTTCGTTTTCCTTCGGCGCACCTTCTTCGCCGGTCACCAGAGCCGTGACGGCCTTCTTGGTGGCATCCTTCAGCAGACCGCTGCGCACGGACTTGCTGGTGGTGCTGAACGCGGCTTCCAGATCAGCCTGGGCAACTTCCTTGACCTTGGCGATCAGGGCTTCGTTCTTGGCCGGGGCGACGAATTCGACTTCCGGCTTGCCAGCGACTTCGACCAGTTCATTGATGGCCTGAATGGCTGTCTGGATCTGCTGGTGACCGAACACTACAGCACCCAGCATGATTTCTTCAGACAGTTGCAGGGCTTCGGACTCAACCATCAGCACGCCGACTTCGGTACCGGCCACGACCAGATCCATCTGGCTGCTGGCCAGTTGGGTGGTGGTGGGGTTCAGAATGTACTGACCATCGATGTAACCCACGCGGGCTGCACCAATCGGGCCGTTGAAAGGCACGCCGGAAATGGCCAGTGCAGCGGAAGCAGCAATCATCGCCGGGATGTCGCCATCCACTTCCGGGTTCTGCGACAGCACGGTCGCCACGACCTGCACTTCGTTGTAGTAACCGTCCGGGAACAGGGGGCGAATCGGACGGTCGATCAGACGCGAGGTCAGCGTTTCCTTCTCGGTCGGACGACCTTCGCGCTTGAAGAAGCCCCCCGGGATACGACCGGCAGCGTAGAACTTCTCCATGTAATCAACGGTCAGCGGGAAGAAATCCTGGCCGGGCTTGGGATCTTTGGCGGCAACGACAGTGGCGAGCACCACGGTATCGTCGATGGTGCAGATGACAGCGCCGTGAGCCTGGCGAGCCATCTCGCCGGTTTCAAGGGTCACGGTATGCTGGCCGTACTGGAAGCTTTTCTTGATTGCGGTAGGCACGGATTTATCCTTTCTGGATGCGCTTCACACGAAGCGATTTTCCCGACTGCATCATGCAGTGGGCAAGACAGACACTACTGAATGAAAATGGTGTGGCAGAGCAGCCACGAGCTGCGCGAGTCCGGGGGCACAGTTAAGACAAAGCCGGCCAAGCCCCTTCGGCCCGCCGGCTTTTCTGATCTCAGCGCAGAATTCCTCCGCGCTGCGAGCAAACCCCAAACTGCATTACTTGCGCAGGCCGAGACGCTCGATCAGGGCACGGTAACCCTGCAGGTTCTTGCTCTTGTAGTAGTCCAGCAGCTTGCGACGCTGGCTCACCATCATGAGCAGACCACGACGGGAATGGTGATCCTTGACGTTGGCCTTGAAGTGGTCGGTCAGACCATTGATGCGGGCGGTCAGGAGCGCAACCTGAACTTCAGGAGAACCGGTATCACCCGGAGCACGCTGAAAATCAGCAACGATCTGCGCCTTTTGTGCGGTAGCAATAGTCATTCTTTGTATCTCTTCAGGTTTGTGCTTTTGGTAAGCCCGCGATTATACGGGAAAATCAGCGCCAAACACAAGCGCTTAATCTGTGTCAGTTGCCTGCAAACGCGATCAGCCGCACCGGCTTGATACTGCCGTCTGCCGCAACCAGTCCAAGCCCCAGGAACTCCGGACCATAAACCCGCGCCTCGCCTGGCGCAGCTGCGACCGGCACCGTCTGCCCATGCAGAAATACACGGCGCGCTTCGGCATCCAGCAGAACTGCCGGCAGATGGGCCAGCAACGCATCCGGTTCTGCCAGCAAGGGGCGGCGTGCATCCTCGGCAATCGCGGCAATCTGCTCCAGACTTAAAGCATCCCCAATATCCAGACTGCCAATCGAAGTGCGCCGAAGAGCGGTCAAGTGGGCACCACAGCCCAGAACCACACCGATGTCCTCAGCCAGAGTCCGGATATACGTACCTTTACTGCAGCGCACGACGACATCCACCGCAACGCCATCCACCTTCGTTACGTTCAGTGAATGAATCGTAACCTGGCGTGCCGCACGCTCGATTTCAACCCCCTGGCGCGCATACTCATACAGAGCTTTGCCCTGATGTTTGAGTGCCGAATACATCGGAGGCACCTGCTCGATTTCGCCAAGAAAGCCGGCACACGCAGCACGAATGGCAGCAGCGTCAACACTGACCGGACGCTCCTCGAGCACGGCGCCTTCAGCATCCCCAGTCGTCGTAGTCACACCAAGACGCAGAGTAGCCACGTAGGTCTTGTCCGCCTCAAGCAGCCGATTAGAAAATTTCGTAGCTTCGCCAAAGCACAGAGGCAAAAGCCCGGTAGCCATCGGATCCAGCGTGCCGGTATGCCCAGCCTTGGCCGCCGAAAACAGCCGCCGTGCCTTCTGCAACGCATCGTTGGAACTCAAACCACCCGGCTTGTCGAGCAGAAGCACGCCATCGACGATCTGCCAGCGTTTGCGAACCGGCGGCTGGCTCATGCCTGCGGCTCTTCCGTTGCATCTGGCGCATCATCATCGCCGCGCAAAGCCTTGTCTTCTGCAACGGCTTTGTCAATCAGTGCTGAAAGACGACTGCCTTCCACAACGGAACGGTCATATGCAAAGTGCAACTCTGGCGTGGTATGAACACGCACCCTGCGACGCAACTCACGGCGCAGGAAACCACTGGCCCTGTTCAACCCGGCCAGAATCTCGTCCAGCCCCTCCTCCCCATACATGGAGGTGAAGAAAACCTTGGCATGCGCATAGTCTGGAGTCAGCTCAACATCCGTCAGAGAAATGAAACCCACTCGCGGGTCCTTCACTTCAAGCCGGATCAATTCAGCAAGCTCGCGCTTGATTTGCTCGGCCACCCGGGCTCCGCGTGAAAACTCTTTAGGCATTCCATTCTCCTGAGCATGTAACGCAAACGGGCCCCACAGGGCCCGTTGGCACTACTGCCGTCAACAACACTTACAGGCTGCGAGCGATTTCCTGGATTTCATAGACTTCCAGTTGATCACCTTCCTGCACATCGTTGTAGTTCTTCAGTGACAAACCACACTCGTAATTTGCCTTGACCTCTTTGACGTCATCCTTGAACCGCTTGAGCGATTCAAGTTCGCCATCAAACTGGACGACGTTATTGCGCAGCAGACGAACTCGCGAATTGCGCTTGACGATACCGTCCAGCACATAACAACCCGCGATGGTCCCGACCTTGGAGATGACGATAACCTGCCGAATCTCGACCGAACCAATGATCTGTTCGCGTTTTTCGGGCGCCAGCATGCCAGACAAAGCAGACTTAACCTCATCCACAGCATCATAAATGATGTTGTAGTAGCGGATATCGACACCGAAATTCTCGGCCAGCTTGCGCGAGTTGGCGTCAGCACGCGTATTGAAGCCAATGATGACAGCCTGCGAAGCCTGCGCCAGATTGACGTCGGACTCGGAAATGCCCCCCACCGCCGCATGGATCACATTGACCCGGACTTCGTCGGTAGACAGTTTCTGCAAGGACTGCACCAGCGCCTCCTGCGAACCCTGCACGTCAGCCTTGACGATCAGGTGCAGCGACTTGACTTCGCCTTCCTTCATCTGATCCATCAGGGTTTCGAGCTTGGCCGCCTGCTGCTTGGCCAGTTTCACGTCACGGTATTTACCCTGCCGGAACAGGGCAATTTCACGCGCCTTGCGCTCGTCAGTCATCCCCATGACTTCATCACCGGCCGACGGGACTTCAGAAAGACCAAGGATTTCCACCGGAATGGAAGGCCCCGCCTCATTGATCGGCTTGCCGTTCTCGTCCAGCATCGCACGCACCTTACCGAAGGCTGCGCCTGCCAACACAACATCCCCACGCCGCAAGGTGCCGCTCTGTACCAGCATGGTCGCCACCGGACCACGCCCCTTGTCGAGGCGCGCTTCAATGATCAAACCCTTGGCCGGCGCATCAACCGCCGCCGTCAGTTCCAGCACCTCGGCTTGCAGCAGGATGTTTTCAAGCATCTCGTCAATGCCTGCGCCCGTCTTCGCGGACACCGGGCAGAACGGCGAATCACCACCATACTCTTCCGGCACCACGCCTTCAGCAACCAGCTCCTGCTTGACGCGCTCAGGGTTGGCTTCTGGCTTGTCGATCTTGTTCACCGCAACAACAATGGGTACCCCTGCCGCTTTGGCGTGATGGATGGCTTCCTTGGTCTGCGGCATTACGCCGTCATCGGCAGCCACAACCAGAATCACGATATCGGTGGCCTTGGCGCCACGGGCACGCATTGCGGTAAAGGCTTCGTGACCTGGCGTATCCAGGAAACAGATCATTCCACGCGGAGTTTCCACATGGTAAGCCCCGATGTGCTGGGTAATACCGCCAGCCTCGCCCGCAGCAACCTTGGTGCGACGGATGTAGTCAAGCAGCGAGGTCTTGCCATGGTCGACGTGACCCATGATGGTCACAACCGGCGCGCGATGCTCCTGTTTGACATCCTTGCTCTCACCCTCGATCAGGAATGCTTCCGGATCATCGAGCTTGGCCGCCACCGCCTGATGCCCCATTTCCTCCACGATGATCATCGCGGTTTCCTGATCAAGCACCTGATTGATGGTCACCATCTGGCCCAGCATCATCATTTTCTTGATGACTTCAGTCGCCTTCACGGCCATTTTGTGGGCAAGATCAGAGACTGAAATGGTTTCCGGCACATGCACTTCACGGACGACCGGCTCAGTCGGGACCTGGAATTGGGTTCCCGTATCACCGCCATGACGCCCGCCATGACGCGAACCGCCACGCGGACCACCGCGCCAACCGCCGGCGCCGCCAGCAGTGTCACCACGGGTCTTGAGTGCAGCGCCACGTTTCTTGGCGTCATCCTGCCAACCAGGCGCACGCGCAGGCTGTGCAGACTTCTTGGGCGCCTCAGCGGCTTTGGCCGGTTTATGGAGAGTGCCGTCCTTGCGAGCGCTCTCGCTCTTGGCCTTGGCTGCTGCAGCCGCAGCGGCGTCCGCCTCGGCCTTGGCCTTGGCTTCCACGGCCTTGCGAGCAGCAACTTCCTCCGCCAGCTTGCGAGCGACGATCTGCGCTTCCTTGGCCCGCTTTTCTGCGGCCTGATGCGCCAGCAACTCGCGATGCCGACGCTCCTCACGTTCGCGAGCGGTCTCCACTCTCGGGGCGGCCTCAACCACGGGAGCAGGCTCTTTAACCTCTGGCGCAATCACCGCTTCCGGCTCAGGAACAGGCTCCGGCTCAATGACCGGTTCAGGTTCGACAATCGGTTCCGGCTCAATGACCGGCTCGGGCTGGATGATCGGCTCAGGCTCAGGTTCAGGAACCACCTCAAGCACCACTTCCGGCTCAACAGCAACCGGAATCTCCATTGATTCCTCAGCGACAAATTCTGCTGTAGCGGGCTCCAACTCCTCCGAGACCACTTCGGACGTTCCTTCGGATTCGTCGCGTTTGACAAAAGTCCGCTTTTTGCGCACTTCCACCTGAATCGTACGAGCCTTACCCGTCGCATCAGCCGCCTTGATCTCGGTCGTCTGCTTACGCGTCAGGGTAATCTTGGACTTGCCGGTTGTTTCACCATGCGACTTGCGCAGGTACTCCAGCAGTCGAGCCTTGTCCTGCTCACTGACTGCATCACTCGGACCAGACTTTGCCACACCGGCTTTCTCGAATTGCTCGAGCAGCGCCGGGGTCGGCATTTTCAGTTCCGTGGCAAACTCCGCCACGCTCATTTGCGCCATTGTGTGCTCTCTCCCCGCTTACTCGAACCAGTGCGCACGCGCCTTGGTAATCAGATCCTTGGCACGGGCTTCATCGATACCGCCGAGTTCCACCAGTTCATCCACCGCAAGATCAGCCAGATCGTCGCGGGTTTTCACGCCCCCTTGAGCCAGCTTGGCTGCCAGCGCTTTTTCCATTCCATCGAGACTGAGCAGGTCATCGGCAACACCTTCAAGTTGCTCCTCGTTCACGATGGCTTCGGTCAGCAACACGTTACGGGCACGCTGACGCAATTCATTGACCGTATCTTCGTCGAAAGCCTCAATTTCAAGCATTTCAGCGATTGGCACATAGGCAACCTCTTCCAGCGAGGAAAAACCTTCCTCGATCAGGATGTCGGCGACTTCGTCATCCACATCAAGCTTCTCGCAGAACAGCGCGCGCAGACGCCCCTGTTCTTCTTCGCTCTTCTGTGCCGCCGCAGCTTCGGTCATCAGATTGATATTCCAGCCCGTCAGCTCGGTCGCGAGCTTGACGTTCTGGCCGCCACGGCCAATTGCCATGGCCAGATTGCTCTCATCCACCACCACATCCATGCTGTGGGTTTCTTCATCCACAACAATCGAGCTGACCTCTGCCGGAGCAAGCGCGTTAATCACGAATTGTGCTGGCTCAGGGGACCACAGCACGATATCCACGTTCTCGCCACCCAGCTCGTTACGCACGGCCGTCACGCGGGAGCCACGCAAGCCGACGCAGGTTCCGATCGGATCGATACGGGCATCATTGGCCTTGACCGCAATCTTGGCGCGCATGCCAGGGTCACGTGCTGCAGCCTTGATCTCCAGCAGACCATCCTCCATCTCCGGCACTTCGAGTTCGAAGAGACGGGAAATGAAATCCGGGGCGCTACGCGAAAGAATCAGCTGCGGACCGCGGGCACCGCGATCAACACGCAACAGATAAGCACGCACGCGATCGCCCACGCGCAGATTTTCTTTAGGAATCTGCTGATCACGCGGCAAAACAGCTTCCAGACGACCAACTTCGACAATGGCATTGCCACGCTCCATGCGTTTGACACTACCTGTCGCCAGATGCTCGCCACGATCCAGGAAGTCATTCAGGATCTGTTCGCGCTCCGCATCACGGATTTTCTGCAGGATCACCTGCTTGGCGGCCTGAGCGCCGATACGACCAAAATCGATCGGCTCCAACGGTTCTTCCACGTACTCACCAACCTCGATGTCCGGAAACTGCTCGCGAGCATCAATCAAGCCCATCTGGGCTTCATCGTTCTCAACTTCAGCATCCAGCATCACCAACCAGCGCCGGTAGGACTCATAGTCCCCCGTCTCGCGATTGATAGACACTCGCACGTCAGCTTCATCGTGAATCCGCTTCTTGGTGGCAGAAGCCAGCGCCATCTCCAGCGCCATAAAGACGATATCCTTGGCAACGTTTTTCTCACGTGCCAGTGCATCGACAAGCAGCAAAACTTCGCGGCTCATTGTTTCAATCCCCTGAAAGCGAATTCATCAAAATTTCGGAACCAGGCGCGCTTTTTCCACTTGATCCAGTGGCAAAGCGAGCTCACCTTTTTCGGCCTGCAGCAACACTGCGCCATCGCGCAAGCCACCCAGAACCCCTGCAAAATTGCGTTGATTACCAATCGGCAAACGGAGCCGAACCTGAGCCTGCTGGCCCGCAAAACGCTCAAAATCCGCAGCTTTCTTGAGCGGGCGATCCAGCCCCGGCGAAGAAATTTCCAGGCGGTCATAGTCGAACTGTTCAACCTCGAACACATGCTGCAGCTGCCTGCTCACAATGGAGCAATCATCCACATTGATGCCACGTTCGATATCGATAAAAATGCGCAGAAGCCGCCCTTTCGGGGACATCTCGACATCAACCAGCTCATAGCCCATACCACTGAGCGTCTGCTCCACTACCTGTACTAGATCCATTCCGGCGCCACAAATAAAAAATGGGCACAAAGCCCATCTCGATCACCCAAGCCGGGAACAGCCCGACCGGAATCAACAAAACACATGGATTCTAGCACGCTGCGCCACTACAGTAAATCGCCACAGCATGCCAAGACCTGTCTGAACGAGCAGCACGAGACGATTTTCCGTCCCGTGCCGCACTTTTTCATGCGTTCTCCGGAGTCGCCGGCTTGCTGCGACGCGGCCCGCGCGGGCGACGACGACGCGGCGCCCCGGCCGGTTTCTCGCCCCCCGTGTCCACGGGCATACCTTCTGCACGAGCACTTTCGGGACGTGGCGCATCAGCCTGCATCCCCTCCGGAGCCGTACGCGGGCGATTGCCATTCCGACGATTCCTGCCACGCCCCTGACGGGCGCCTTCTGGCCGCGCTCCTTCACCTGCCGCCACTCCCTCTGGACGCGGCTCGGCCTGCCGGACGTGCGGCCGGGTACTGCGCGGCCCCTTCGGCGGACGTTTATCGCCGGGACGCTGCTGGCGTTTCTCGGGCGGCTTGCCGGTCAGCAAAGCCACTTGCTCGGGTTGCATTTCTTCATACATGCCGCGCTTGAGGCGACTGGGCAATTCAACCTGTCCGTAACGTACCCGCATCAGACGGCTGACCGTCAGGCCAATCGCCTCGAACATGCGACGAACCTCACGATTGCGCCCTTCAGACAGCGTTACGCGATACCAGTGGTTGGCACCTTCTCCACCTTCATCGCGCAATGTCGCGAATTTGGCCGGGCCATCTTCCAGAACAATTCCGTCAGTCAGCTGCTGCTTTTGCTCATCGGTCAGCTCGCCCATCAACCGCACCGCATATTCGCGCTCGATTTCATAGCGCGGGTGCATCATGCGGTTGGCCAACTCGCCATCGTCGGTAAACAGCAGCAGGCCGGAGGTGTTGAAATCCAGGCGGCCAATGGCGATCCAGCGCCCCTTGTTGATCGCCGGCAGGCGGTCAAACACGCTCGGCCGGCCTTCCGGGTCGTCCTTGGAAACAATCTCACCTTCAGGCTTGTGATACACAAGCACGCGCGAACCGCGCTTCTGCTGCTCGGCGGCAAAACGCAGATTCACCAGCTTGCCATTTACTTTGACCCGATCCCCCGGACCAATCTTCTGACCAAGAAAAGACGGCTCTCCGTTCACGCTGACGCGGCCAGCCACGATCCACTCTTCGAGTTCGCGGCGAGAAGCGTAACCGGCCTGAGCCAGCACCTTCTGGATGCGCTCGTTCGGCGCATCAATGACGGTTGTACCCTTGCGCCCAGCCATTTCGTCCGGAGCTGCGCCCCAGCGGCCACGTCGTGCACTACCGCCCTCAAACTCGGGGCGCGCAGGCTTGTCGAGGACGCTCAGGAAAGCCAGCTGGCCATCGTGCTCCCCCTCGATGAAGTCGGGCGAATCAAAATCGATGTCCGGCACAGACGGCGCGGCAGCCATCGGACGACGGCCCGTCGGGCGGTTATTGCGTGACCTGTTGCCCCCCGGCTGTGCCGGACGGTTCGGGTTGTTCTGCGGGCGTGGACGACGCGGCTTCGGCGGTGTCGACAAGATCCAATACTCCTTCTAGCTCGGCCAAAGGCGGCAGCTCAGACAGGCTGCGCAGGCCGAGATCATCCAAGAATTGCTTCGTGGTGGCATACAGGGCCGGGCGGCCCGGTGTGTCGCGGTGACCAATCGTATCGATCCAACCGCGGGTTTCCAGCAACTTTACGATCTGGCTGGATACCGTGACCCCGCGGATGTCTTCTATATCGCCGCGGGTAACGGGCTGACGATACACGATGATGGCCAAGGTTTCCAGCACTGCGCGCGAATAGCGTGGCGCACGGGTCTCTTTCAGGCGATCCAGATACAGCTGCAGATCAGCCCGGGTCTGAAAACGCCAGCCACTGGCCAGCCGCACCAGCTCGGCGCTGCGCCCGTGCCAATCCTGCTGCAGATCCGTGAGCAGGCGGCAAATCATGTCTGCACCGATATCCGGTTCGAACAGTCGCCGCAAGACGGCATTGCTGACCGGCTCGGTCGTCGACAGCAGGGCGGCTTCAAGCACCTGCTTGGCCAGCGCAACGTCAATCCCCGCCTCGATCGAAGTCATCGGAGCGTCCGTCTGTTCTATCTCGCCATCAGGCTGCATCGCGGTTTGTTGATTCATTGAGTCGGACATAAATCGCTTCCATCGGAGCATTCTGCGTCACCTGCAACAAACGCTCCTTCACCAGTTCCAACACCGCCAGAAAGCCCACGACAAGGCTGGAAACACCATGCGTCAATTCGAACAGGTCTTCGAAAACCACATCCCCGGCACCTTGCAGCCGGCGCAGGATCTGTGTCATGTGTTCGCGTACCGACAGCTCCTCGCGATGAATGCGGTGGTGCTGATTCAATTTCGCTCTCTGCAGCAACGTCAGCCAGGCCGTCTGCAGATCCACCAAACTCACATCAGGCAGACGCTCGACCGTCTTCTCTGCCACATGCACCGTAACCCATTCGAAATCGCGCTCGACGCGCGGAATCGAATTGATCAGCGCTGCGCTGCGCTTGATCCGCTCATATTCCATCAAGCGGCGCACCAGTTCGGCCCGCGGATCCTCCTCGCCGTCCTCCGCCTTCTCCCGCGGAGGTCTGGGCAGAAGCAGGCGCGACTTGATGTCCAGCAGGGTCGCGGCCATCAGCAGGTAATCGGACGCCAACTCAAGATTGCTCGCCCGCATTGCCTCGACATAAGCCAGGTACTGCAGCGTCAGCGGCGCCATCGGAATATCTAGGATGTTGAGATTCGCCCGGCGGATCAGGTACAGCAACAGATCCAGCGGCCCCTCGAAAGTATCGAGGAACACCTCCAGCGCATCCGGCGGAATGTACAGATCCGTCGGCATTTCCAGCAACGGCTGGCCATGAATACGGGCAAGCACCAGCTCGCCCTGCACGGGCCCCAGGATATCCTCCGCGACCACGGTCAGAGCCAACCGACAAGAAATTGCATGATCGGAATACCCACGTACACGTAGAGATAATCGAGTACATGAACGTACAACAAACCTATCAGGATGAAAAACCCATAAGGCTCAATCCGCGACCACACCAGAGCCTGACGCATCGGCAGCAAGCTCACCGCAATCCGGCCGCCATCAAGAGGAGGGATCGGGATCAGGTTCAGCAACATCAGCATCACATTGACTTGCATGCCGCGCTTGGCCAGATCAAACCAGAAAGAGTCCAGCGACGCCTGCACGCGAATCAGGAAACCGATCAGGCCCGCCCACACGATGGCCTGCAGGAGATTGCTTGCCGGCCCGGCGGCGGCCACCCACAGCATGTCAGCCTTGGGTTTGCGCAAGCGCCCGAAATCCACCGGCACCGGCTTGGCCCAGCCGAATGGAGGAAAGCTGGCCCCCGTCATCGCATTCATCAACACGATGCCGCCCGGAATCAGCAGGGTACCAAGCGGGTCAATGTGCTTGAGCGGATTCAGCGTGATGCGCCCCATCAGATGCGCCGTCGGGTCGCCAAACAGGCGCGCCACGTAACCATGCGCAGCCTCGTGCAGGGTAATCGCCAGCACGACCGGGATTGCCCAGATGGCAACATCGTAGATGAGGTTCTGCATGCCGCCCATTTTACAGGCCCAGCGGCCCCAGCCCGCCCTTGCCCGCGCGGACCAGTTCCGGCGCACCCGAAGTCAGATCCACCACGGTGGTCGCCTCGTAGCCAGCACCACCAGCCTCAATCACCAGTTCAACCAGATGGTCGAGGCGCTCGCGGATATCGTCGACGTCGTTGAGCGGCTCGTCTTCGTCTGGCAGCAGCAGGGTCGATGACAGCAGCGGCTCGCCAAGTTCGGCCAGCAGCGCGCTGACCACAGGATGTTCCGGCACGCGCAGACCGATGGTCTTGCGCTTGGGGTGCAGCACGCGGCGCGGCAGTTCCTTGGTGCCTTCCAGAATGAAGGTATAGGCACCAGGCGTAGTGGCCTTGAGCAGACGATATTGGGCGTTGTCCACGCGTGCGAAATTGGCGATTTCCGACAGATCGCGACACATCAGCGTGAAATGATGCCGCTCATCGACGCCACGGATACGCCGGATACGGTCCAGCACGGCCGCATCTCCCGTGAGCCCGACCAGTGAATACGCGCAATCGGTTGGCACGGCAATCAAGCCGCCCTTGCGCAGGATTTCCGCCGCCTGACGAATCAGGCGCGGCTGCGGGTACTCGGGGTGAATTTCAAAAAACTGGGCCATGGTCGTGGACGGTTTGCAGTAAAAGGGAGCCTCGAAAAACTTCGCGTTCTAAGCAAGACAAGGCGCGAAAGAAAAATTGGGACGCCGCATATGTTTGATATGTCAGGAACAATTTTTCTTGAGCAACGCAGTATCGCGACGAAATCAGAGTTTTGCGAGGCTCCCGGAAGGCGGCACCTTACACCAAACGCTCCCAGACGGGGGTCAGGTCAGGCGGCAGGATCTCGGCCTTGCCCAGATCCACCGGGCTTTCGCCGGGGCCGTGAAAGTCCGAGGCGCGCGACGCGAGAAAACCGTAACGCCGCGCCACGCGGGCGTATTCCAGCGCCTCGTCACCCGCCTGCGAGCCGGACACTACTTCGATGGCCTCGCCCCCCAAGGCCTTGAACTGGTCAAACAGCTTGAGCATTTCGGCCTTGGACAAGCGCGTACGCCCCGGATGCGCAATCACCGCAATGCCGCCCGCACCGTGAATCCAGCCCAGAGCCTCTTCCAGACTCGCCCACTCATGCTCGACAAAGCCCGGCTTGCCACGCACCAGATAGTGATCGAAGACATTGGGCATGTCGCGTGCAATTCCGATCTCGACCAGATAACGGGCGAAATGCGCCCGGCTGACCAGCGCCGGATTGCCCACGTAGCGTTGCGCGCCTTCCAGCACGCCACGGATGCCTATCTTCTCCAGCCCCTCGCTCATGCGCTGCGCGCGCTCGTCGCGGCCACTGCGTACCTGCTGCAGACCGGCCAGCAGCGCGGCATTCGAAGCATCGAAGCCCAAGCCGACGATATGCACGGTCTGATCCCCGACCGATACCGAAATTTCCACGCCATTCACGAAGCGCAGCCCAAGCACATCGGCTTCGGCACGTGCGGCGGCAAGCCCACCGGTTTCATCGTGATCGGTCAGGGCGAGCAGGTTCACGCCATTGGCATGGGCGCGCCGAACCACGTCCACAGGGCTGAGCAAACCGTCGGAGACGGTGGAGTGGCAGTGCAGATCGGCATTGAGGCTAGGTTTCATCCCTACAGTTTAACGCCTGCCTTGCCCCTCCGCCGATCTGTGCGCAAGCTGCGCCCTGCCATGCATCCGATTGCCTCTCTTGCCAGTTTTTGTTGTCTGTTTGCAGCCCTGTCGCTGGGCCTGTTCCCGCGCGCACGCCGCGCCAGCCTGGCATTCGGTGCGCTGATCATTCCGCTCGCCCTGAGCGCCGGTCTGCTGACGAACGTCGCGCTTGCATCCCTGCTGCCGGCCTTGCTGCTCTTGCGCCTGCGGCTCGCCACGGCACCGTGCCCGGACTGGGCGCGCCATCTCGGTCTGGGTCTGCTCGCCCTGTGGGCCCTGGCCGCCGCCCTGCACTGGCTCCCCGGCTTCACGCCTTATTTATGGACGCAAGACTTCGGCCGCGACAGCAGTCATGTTCTGCAGTGGCAACTCGACAAGGGCCTCGCCGCGCTGCTCCTGCTGTGGGTCTTGCCGGCTCCACCCAAGGCTTCGCCCTCCCCCGCGCGCTGGCTGGCCTTGCTGCCGGGCTGCGCACTTCTTCTAGTGCTGGCGCTACTGAGCGGACAGGCCCGCATCGATCCGCACTGGCTGCCGGGCGGCCTGATCTGGCTGGCCGGCAACCTCTTCCTCAGCGTATTTGCCGAAGAGGTTTTCTTTCGTGGCCTGCTCCAGCGTGGCCTGCAGCGGCTACTGGCGCCTCGCCCGCAAGCCTTCGCCATCGCCGTTGGCCTGAGCGCCCTGCTCTTCGGTCTGGTGCATCTGCCTTGGGGACTGCCCTTCGCCGCCATGGCCACCCTGGCCGGCATTTTCTACGGGCTGATGGCCGCTCGCGAAAATGCCTTGCCGCGTGCGATCTGCGCCCACTTTGCGCTTAACGCGCTGACGCTTACCCTGCTGCACAGCCCGCTGGCCTGAGAGCCGCATCCAGCGGGCATCTCCGCCCACCCCATCCGCAGACCCTCCATGCGCAAGCTTCTCCAGACAGGCATCACGCAGGCCAAGTCTGCACGCGCCTCTTCAGGCAGCCATCCAGGGTATTTTTCACTGCTTGAGTTCGCCGCCAAGGCAGGTTACATTCGCCGCTCGTTCGGGAGAGAGTCCGCTATCGCAAAACGACGCTGACCGCCGAAGGCGCAACCCCCCGGGAACGCTCAGGCAAAAGGACCGAACGAAAACGACAAATCTGGAGAGTGGTACCCATCGGGTACCCACCGAAGGGGCACGGAAAGCACGGCTTTCCAATCTCTCAGGTATCAAGGACAGATGGGGGCTGAAGCACACAGTGCTCTCAGCCCTTTTTCATTTGCCCCTGAGAGAAACATGGCCAAGCAGACTCCGCTCTACCCCGCACACCTCGCCGCCGGCGCCAGGATCGTCGATTTCGCCGGCTGGGACATGCCCATCCATTACGGCTCGCAGCTCGAAGAGCACAAGCAGGTCCGCGCCGACGCCGGCATGTTCGATGTCTCGCACATGCTGCCGATCGACATCAGCGGCGCGGGTGCGCAAGCCTTCTTGCAGAAGCTGCTCGCCAACAACGTCGCCAAGCTGACCGAACCGGGCAAGGCGCTGTACTCCTGCATGCTGCGTGAAGACGCTGGCATCCTCGACGACCTGATCGTGTATTTCTTCGCCACGGATGATTACCGCATCGTGGTGAACGCCGGCACCGCCGACAAGGACGTCGCCTGGATGCGCCAGCAGGCTGGCAAACTGCCCGGCGGCGGGAATGTAACGATCAACCCGCGCCGCGATCTGGCCATCATCGCCGTGCAAGGCCCGAACGCTCAGGCCAAAGTCTGGGCCGCCCTGCCCGGTTCCGAAACGGCTTCCTCGCATCTGAAATACTTCCAGGCCGCACGCTTCGGCGAGCTCATGCTCTGCAGCACCGGCTACACCGGCGAGTCCGGCTTCGAGCTGATCTTCCCGGCCGGCCGCGCCCTCGACATCTGGAACGCGCTGGCCGCCCAGGGCGTCGCGCCCATCGGGCTGGGGGCACGCGACACCTTGAGGCTCGAAGCCGGCATGAACCTCTACGGGCTGGATATGGACGAGAGCGTCGGCCCGCTGGAATCCGGCCTGGCCTGGACGGTGGATCTCGCCGCCGGCCGCGACTTCATCGGCCGTGCAGCACTCGAAGCCCATCCACCCACGCAACAACTTGTTGGCCTGCTGCTTGAAGACCGTGGCGTTTTGCGCAGCCACATGCCAGTGTTCACCGCGCACGGCGCCGGTGAAACCACCAGCGGCAGCTTCGCCCCGAGCATGAACGCTTCCATCGCCTTCGCCCGCGTGCCCGTCGGCGTAGCGCTGGGCGATACGGTCGAGGTTGAAGTTCGCGGCAAGCGGCTCAAAGCGCGCGTGACGAAAATGTCCTTCGTGCGCAAAGGCAAGATTCTGGTTCAGGCAGCAAACTGATTCATTACCCACTTCGTCATTTCCAAACAAGATCAATCCAAGGAGCAAGACATGAGCATCCCCGCCAACCTGCGCTACACCGAATCCCACGAATGGATCCGCAAGGAACCCGACAACACCCTGACCATCGGCATCACCGACCACGCCCAGGGCGCGCTCGGCGACATCGTCTTCCTCGAGCTGCCGGAAGCCGGTCGCGTGGTGAAGGCCGGTGAGGAAGTCGCCGTGGTCGAGTCGGTCAAGGCCGCCTCCGACATCTACGCCCCGGTCGCCGGCGAGATCATCGAAGCCAACGCCCCCGTCACCGACGCGCCGGACAGCGTCAACAGCGACCCCTACGGCGCCTGGCTGTTCAAGATCAAGCCGGCAAACCTGGACGACATCGACGCGCTGCTGGATGCTGCAGGTTACGCAGAAGCGATTGACGCCTGATGTCCCACAACTGGCGTCATCCCGGCGAAGGCCGGGATCCAGCGACTTTTAAAACCCCTGGATTCCGGCCTTCGCCGGAATGACGGCAAAACCCCATGCCCAAACCTGACCGCGATCCGATCAACGAACTGCTGAAATACGCCATCGTCGCCACGAGCATGTGTCTTGCCATGCTCGTGCTGACGCGCGGCAAGTGGCTTACGGCCTTGCTGATCGGAGTGTGGCTGGGGTTTGTGGTACTGCGATTCAGGCGGAATCCGTAGAACGCATTTTCGAGAGGTCGTTAAAAATCCATGAAGAAAGACGTCTTTGTCATGCTTATTCGCTGCGTACTACTTCCCCTACTTTTCTTCGTCGCGTTACCCTCCATGTCCGCCACCGACCAAAAAATATCTGCTCTTAACTCTACCGATAAAACATTTCTCGCGCAGCAACGCCAAACTTTAGAGAAATACCTCGGAGACGACCGCTCAAAAGAAAACTATAAAACCGCAGCGGGGAAGCTAGGTCTGCTTAGAGCGTTACTCGATCAGAAGGTATTCAAGCCCGATCAAACTCATGCATTTGAATGCATGGGAGTGATCCTAGGCGACGCTTTTGCCCAAAAACTGCACATGGAATGGATCGTCGTCGAAGACGCGAAAGGCCGAGACTTAGCACTCAGAATACCGAAAACCTCAATCATTATTTTCCCCGCAAGCATGATTCTTAAACGAGTATCGCGCGGAGAATCTGTTGATGTTTTTGCTTTATTCAATGGAATAACCGACCAAATTGAAAGCTTGAAAAAACAAGGTGTGAAATAGCCACGTCCTCAACGACTTCAGCTCCTTGGCATCATGGCCAAAACGTAGGGCGCAATCGAAGCGAAGCGCATTGCGCCGCATGTAATCACTCCAATCCGGCGCAATGCCCTTCGGGCGATTGACGCCCTACAAACCCAAACGCACCACAGAGAAAACCATGCCCCAACAGCCCCAATCTCTCACCCAGCTCGAAGCCCGCGACACCTTCATCGAGCGCCACATCGGCTCGAATGAAGTCGAAATCGCCGCCATGCTGGCCGCCATCGGTGCCCCCAGCGTCGATGGTCTGATCGGCCAGACCGTGCCCGCGACAATCCGTCTGGCGCAGCCACTGCCGATCGCCGCGCCGACACCGGAACACGAGGCCCTGGCCGCGCTGAAAGAGATTGCAAGCAAGAACCATATCGTGCGTTCGCTGATCGGCATGGGTTACTACGACACGCTCACCCCCGCCGTCATCCTGCGCAATGTGCTGGAGAATCCGGGCTGGTACACGGCCTACACGCCTTACCAGGCGGAGATTGCCCAGGGCCGTCTGGAAGCGCTGCTGAACTGGCAGCAGATGGTTTGCGACCTGACCGGCATGGAACTGGCCAACGCCTCGCTGCTGGACGAAGCCACCGCCGCCGCCGAAGCCATGACCATGGCGCGACGCATGTCGAAATCCAAATCCAATGTGTTCTTCGTCGACGCCGCCTGTTTCCCGCAGAGCATCGACGTGGTGAAGACTCGCGCCGAATACTTCGGCTTTGAGCTGCTGATTGCGCCGGCCGCCCAGGCGGCGGATCAGGATGCCTTCGGCGTGCTGCTGCAATACCCGAACGTGACTGGCGAGATCGCCGACTACAGCGCGCTGATCGCCGCCGCCAAGGCGCGTGGCGCCGCCGTGGCCATGGCCACCGACCTGATGGCCCTGGTGCTGCTCAAAAGCCCGGGCGAGATGGGCGCGGACATCGCCTTCGGCTCGGGCCAGCGCTTCGGCGTGCCGATGGGCTTCGGCGGCCCGCACGCCGCCTTCTTTGCCACTCACGAGTCGAATGCCCGCAGCATGGCGGGACGGATCATCGGCGTATCGAAGGATGTCGCCGGCAAGACCGCGCTGCGCATGGCCCTGCAGACCCGCGAACAGCACATCCGCCGCGAGAAGGCCAATTCCAACATCTGCACCTCGCAGGTCCTGCTCGCCAACATGGCCGGCATGTACGCCGTGTATCACGGCCCGGTGGGTCTGAAGACCATCGCCGGACGCATCAACCGCCTGGCCGCGATCCTGGCCGCGGGCATTACCCGCACCGGCTTCAAGCTGGTCACCAAATCCTTCTTCGATTCGCTGGATGTCGCCACCGGCACGCAGACCGCCAGCATCCTGCAAGCGGCCCTGGCCGCGGGCTACAACCTGCGCCAGGTTTCCCCCTCGGTGCTGGGCCTGAGCTTTGACGAGACGACAACGCGCGAAGACGTACTGGCGCTGCTCAACGTGTTTGCCGAAGCCGGCAAGCTGGCGAATGTGTGCGAGCTGGCCAAGCCCTTCGCTGCGCACGACATCGACACGCTGGACGCCACCCTGCCAATCAGCATCCCCACCAGCCTCGTGCGCAGCAGCGCCATCCTCAGCCACCCGGTGTTTAACACGCATCACACCGAGCACGAGATGCTGCGCTATCTGAAGAAGCTGCAGAACAAGGATCTGGCGCTTGATCACTCGATGATCAGCCTCGGTTCCTGCACCATGAAGCTCAACGCCACCAGCGAAATGATTCCGGTGACCTGGCCCGAGTTCGGCCGCATTCACCCCTTCGCCCCGCGCGAGCAGGTGACGGGCTACCTCGAAATGATCGAAGGTCTGGCCGACTATCTGCGCGCGGTGACCGGCTTCCCGGCCATCTGCATGCAGCCCAACTCCGGCGCGCAAGGCGAATACGCCGGGCTGGTGGCAATCCGCCGTTACCACGCCGCACGTGGCGAAGCACACCGCAACATCTGCCTGATCCCCAAATCCGCCCACGGCACCAACCCGGCCACCGCGCAGATGTGCGGGCTGGAAGTGGTGGTCGTGGCCTGTGATGACAGCGGCAACGTCGAAGTCGCTGACCTCAAAACCAGGATCGAGCAGCACAAGGATCGTCTGGCTGCGCTGATGATCACCTACCCCTCCACCCACGGCGTATTCGAGGAAGCCATCAAGGAAATCTGTGCACTGGTGCATGCAGCCGGTGCTCAGGTATACATGGATGGTGCCAATCTGAACGCTCAGGTCGGCCTCACCTCGCCCGCCACGATTGGTGCGGACGTGAGCCACATGAACCTGCACAAGACCTTCTGTATCCCACACGGCGGCGGCGGCCCCGGCATGGGCCCGATCGGTCTGGCCGCGCACCTGGCGCCCTTCATGGCCGACCACGTTGTTTCTGCGACAGGCAAGGAAGGCCGCGCGCATTCCGGGCAAGGCGCAGTCTCCGCAGCGCCTTTCGGGTCTGCTTCCATTCTGCCCATCAGCTGGATGTACATTCGCATGATGGGCGGCACGGGCCTCAAGCGTGCCACCGAGATCGCCATCCTGAATGCCAACTACGTGGCCCGCGCGCTGGACGCCCACTACCCGGTGCTGTACACCGGCACGCACGGCCGGGTGGCCCACGAGTGCATTCTGGATATCCGCCCGATCAAGGCGGCGACCGGCATCACCGAGGTCGACATCGCCAAGCGCCTGATGGACTACGGCTTCCACGCACCGACCATGAGCTTCCCGGTGACCGGCACGATCATGGTGGAGCCAACCGAGTCGGAATCCAAGGCCGAGCTGGACCGCTTCATCGCCGCGATGGTAGCGATCCGCGAGGAAATCCGCCGCATCGAAACCGGTGCGCTGCCGGCCGACAACAACCCGTTGAAAAACGCGCCGCACACGCAGACCGACGTGATCAGCAATGACTGGACGCGCCCCTACAGCCGCGACGAAGCCGTCTTCCCGCTGCCTTGGGTGCGCGAGAACAAGTTCTGGCCCAGCGTGAACCGTATCGACGATGTGTACGGCGACCGCAACCTGTTCTGCGCTTGTGTGCCGATGGCTGACTACGAGGGCTAGTCGAGGCTCTGGTGCTGATTTGAAAATGGCCACGCAATGCGTGGCCATTTCCTTGGGCGGCGCAAATTCGTAGTGAATCCACCCGGCGTCCCGTATCATCCCGCCTCCCCATTTATCCCTGTCACACCATGAGATTCGACCTGAAGGTTCCGTTCGCCGAGAAGGATGCAGCGAAGAAGCTGGGGGCGCGCTGGGATGCGGCGAACAAGCTGTGGTACGTGGTCGACAAGGCAGACATGGCGCCCTTCGCGAAGTGGAGCCCGACGCTGCGCGACGCGGCCGCGCCCTCTTCCGGCGCCACGGCAGCCCGTCCGGCGGCAAAACCCGCATCCAGCGAAGGTGTGCTGATTATCGGCAGCCAGTACCGGGAGCTGCCGCGCGTGTGCGATTGCCTGCCTTGGGAGGTGTGTGACACCTGTCGCGCCACGGCCTTTTCACGCTGATCTGGCGCGGACGACGATCAATGCGTAATCGGGCCGGGGAGTTCACGAAACTGAGTCACAAAGCTGAGTCACAAAGCCGAGTTACAAAACTGAGTCACGGCGCAAAGTTACGAAACAGCGTTTCGATCTGCTCGCAAAGCCGCATGCAGCCTTGCTCTGCAGCAAGGCATGCTGAAGAGCCTTTCCAGGCAGGGGTATAAGAACAGCCCGCCCGAAGACGCCCGTCACAGGCGGCTTCGCAGGCAGGCCTGTGTTCAGTGCTGCGTCGAGCGACGCGCTTCCTGCCAGGCGCTGACGGCTTCAGCAGCGAGCTGATTGACCAGCTCGCGCTCGGCCTCAGGCAGCTCGGCCTGCAGTCCGGCAAACAGGTTTTCGGTCATTTCCTGTTCCAGCCCGCTGGCGGCCAGACCATGCTGCAGGCAGCGGATCTGGATCGAGGCCGAGGCGTCGGCCACAAGGCGCCAGCCCAGATTGGGCATGGCACGATTCAGCGCCAGCAGCATGCCGCCGAGAAGTTTGAGCAGCACTTCGGCCTGCTCGCGGTTTTCGGCTGCAATCATGGTGTGCCACAGCGAAAGGTGCAGCTCGCGACGGAAGGCGATCTTGAATTCCAGCGCGGCCGTTTCATCCGCATGCAGTGCGTCGAGAAAATGCTGGCAAGCGCCTTCTTCGGCTAGGTCCATGCTGTCGCGCAGGTCTGCCAGAATCGCCGACAAGCCGGCCAGCGTGGCCGCGCCAAAGGCCTTGCTGTAGGCCAGCCCCCACTGGTCCAGCCCGGACAGCAGCAAGGCCATGCGCAGGTGAGCCGCTTCGGTCGTGGCCATCCGCGACCATTCGCGCAGGTGGCTGGCCAGACGTGCCAGCGCATCTTCGAGTTGCTTGCCCTCGCCATCGGCGCTCAGGCGCAGTGCTGCGGCAAAAGCCTCATGTACAAGGCGTGCGGCCTGCAACTGCACATCGCGCGGGGCAAGATCGGCCATCGGGTCGGCGGGCAGGGTTTGTTGGGTCGTATCGGCAGCCATGGAGAATCCCGGCAAAAATCTGAAGGCCGCCATTTTGCCGCATTCCAGCGCCAGGCAGGCATCCCTTTACGGTCTTGCTGCGAAAACCCGGCGCCCGCAAAAAACGATCTGCATCAAACACGGCTGTCAATGGACTTCAGGCCGGTTCCCAATGCCTGCGGTTTCGCGTATTTATCATCGCTCTGCCAAACCGGCCTGCATCTCTACGGAGCTTTGACGTGATCATTCGTGCCGCACTACTGCTGGGTCTGCTGTTCAACCTGCTGACGCTTGCGATGCCTGCCAGCGCACAGGAGAACCGCGGAGCAAATCGGCCCCTGCGCATCCTGCACATCATGAGTTTCAACTCCCCCTATCGCTGGACGGACGGTCAGTTCGACGGTTTCAAGGCGGGGCTGGGGACGGATGTGAAGGCGGATTATCAGGTTTTCCAGCTCGACACCAAGCGCCAGAGTTCGAAGGAAGAACAGGAGCGCAATGCCCGCAAGGCACGCCAGCTGATCGCGGACTGGAAGCCGGATCTGGTCTACACCTCGGACGATGATGCGATCTCGCTGGTGACGAAACACTATGTGAACAGCCCGATTCCCTTTGTGTTCAGCGGCGTCAACCGCACGGCAGAAGAGCTCGGCATCCAGGGTGCATCGAACATCACCGGGGTACTTGAGCGCGAACACATCCTCGAAACCATCCACCTGATGCAGGCACTCAAGCCTGGCGTGAAGCGCATCCAGGTTTTCTCGGACAATGCCGCCTACTGGCCGCAGGTGATCGGGCGGATTCGCAGCATCGTGCGCGACCGGCCGGACTTTGAACTGGTCGGCGTGGATCAGCCCCTGGCTTATGCCGACTTCCAGCGTCTGGCGCTGGAAAACCCGAACAAGGCAGATGCCTACCTCATTCTTGGCAACTTCAATTTCAAGGACGCCAAAGGGGCTGATGTCCCCTATCCGCAGCTGCAGCGCTGGCTGACCGAGAACAGCAAGGTGCCGGACATGTCGTTCTGGGATGACCGGATGCTGCATGGCACGCTGACTGGTGTTACCGTATCAGCCTTCGAACAGGGTCTTGGCGCAGGCAAACTGGCGCGGGCAATTCTGGTCAGGCATCAGAAACCGGCCACCCTGCCCATCGTCGCCACGACCAAGGGAGTGCCGGTCATCAATCTGGAGCGCGCCAGGCTGCTGGGCATCACCCCGCGCTCAACCCAGTTGCTGTCGGCCCAGATCGTGACGACCTACGAGTGGAACAAATAACGCAATGCTGAAGTCGGGGCTGCGCAGCAAGATCATTTTCAGTGCCGCCGTGGTGATTGTCGTCACCACTGGCATGATTGCGTTGGCAGCCACCCTGTTTTTCGTTTCGCAACAGGTCAATACCCTGCAGTCACGCTCCAGCGCCGTGGCACGCGGCCTGACGGTTCAGCTCGAACGCATCACCAATCTGGGTATCGCGATCGAGGATATTGTCGGCTTCGACGAACAGTGCTCGGAGTCCGTGCGCAGCTACCCCGGCATGAGCTACACCCAGGTGGTCAGGACGGATGGCACGATCCTCTTCGACAGCCGCCCTCAGCACGCCGGGCACAAGCTTGAGTCGCCGATCCTGATGAAAGCCATGCAGCAAGGCGAGACTGCACCGGCCCGCCCCATCGACGGCGAATATGTGGTGCTGGAACCTGTTCTGAATGCCAGCAGCAGCCGGGTGGCCAGCGTGATCGTGGCCTTCCCGCGCAGCCTGGTTGATGACGCCGTGGTGCACATGCTGCTGCTGGGTGGCGGAGTGGGCGCCTGCGTCGGCGCCCTGGGCTTGCTGGTGCTGTTTGCCTTCCTGCGCCATCAGGTCATCAAACCGATTTCCGCCCTGGTACGCACGGTCACCCATGTCAGGGATCACCCCGGCGATTATTCAGTACGCGTCCCGCCTCAGCAGGATGACGAAATCGGTCTGCTGGTCGACGGTTTCAATCAGTTGCTGGGCAAAATGGAAGAGCGCGAGCGCGAGCTGATCGAAGCACGCGACACGTCAGACAAAGCCAACCGCATGAAGTCGGACTTCCTCGCGGCGATGAGCCACGACCTGCGCACGCCCATGCACGCCATCCTTTCCATGAACGAGTTGCTGCGCGGCACGTCGCTGACGGAGAAGCAGCAACGCTACTCGCTCAACGTGCACAAGGCCGGACAGTGGCTGCTGGGTATCATCAATGACATCCTGGCCTTCGCCAAGATCGAATCCGGCAAGCTGGATCTGCTCAACGCCGAATTCGATCTGCGCCAGCTGGTTGAAGACATCATCACCTTGCAGGAAGACTTTGCCCACAGCAAGAAGCTGTCCCTGACCTGGCAGGTCGCCGAGGAGATTCCGGAACGCCTGATCGGTGACGGTCCGCGGCTGATGCAGATGCTGACCAACCTGATCAGCAACGCGATCAAATTTACCGAACAGGGCAGCGTGCATCTGGATGTGATGCCGGCCCACCAGCACATCACCTTCTCGGTCACCGATACCGGTATCGGCATTGACCCGGCCAAGCTCTCGCTGCTGTTTGAACCCTTCGTGCAGGTAGCCAGTGCCGATGCCCAGCGCCGCAGCGGCACGGGCCTGGGCCTGTCCATCGTCAAGCAGCTGGCCGAAGCCATGGGCGGCGAAGTCGGCGTGGACAGCTCGCTGCAGCACGGCGCCACTTTCTGGTTCACCGCGCGCCTACGCCCTGTCGAGCAGAACAGTCCCGCGACAGAAGCCGCCTGAAGAACCGCATCTGGCGGGCTTCTCCACCCACCCTGCCCGCTCAGAAAGAACCAGCAAGCCCCTTCAGCATGGCATGCCGAAGAAGCCCGCCAGATGCGGCTCTTCAGCCTGATCTATTTGCGCTTGCCCACCAGACCGAGAATCCCCACCAGAATCAGGATCAGCGGCCACCAAGTATGCACCAGACCGCCGATCTGGCTGAAGCGCACCACACCCAGGTTGTTGAGCAAAAAAGCCACCCCCACCAGCAACAACACGATTGATCCGACGCGCGACATTCCGGTTCCTCTGTACAAAATTGAAGGGCTGTACTGTGCCAGCCACCGACTCAGCGAACAAGTTCTGCCCGCTCCTTGAAACGTAATGCCCTCGTGAAGGCGGCTGGGCACAAGGCTTGCTAAACAGCCTTGTCACCATTCACGAGGGTTCCCCATGGACGCCGTTGTTCTGCAGCTCATCGCCCGCATCAAGATCCGCCTGCGCCAGGAAAAAGGAGTCGTGCTGAACACCCAACGCTTCTTCTCCGATCCGGTCTATGCCTGCCAGGTGCTCGATGTGGCGGAGGATTGCGAAGATCTTGATCTCGTCAGCAACTCGCTGGATATCCGCAACCGTCTGGGCTGGATCAAATCCGGCAACATCGAAAATCCGCAAGCGTTTGTGACCCAGAAAAGCGCACAGACGGTTGAATCCGGCACCCAAACGGAGCGTTACCGCTTCGGCGCCCGCTCCTGAATTCCCGTTTTACTGCTGTCTCCTCACGTCAGATTTGCTTCCCCCGCTCACGCAGGGGAAGCATTTTTTCGTGTGGTTTCAAGCAGCGGGCAAATGACCCAGTGCATCAAGGATCAGGCGCGAGATGAGTTCGGCATCCGGCTCGGGCACCGCCACAGATGGCCGCCCTTTCGAGCCGGTCGCAACGATGCGCAATGCGCCAGCCTGACGTTCCACCATGAATTCATTGGCGCACGAGCGGCAGTACACCTTGTCACCCTGTACATGAGTGCGAAACACCGTGACACAGGGGCCGCAGCCCGGACACTCCTGCACCGGCACCCCCAGATCGGAATGCCCGAGGATGTGGCTCAGGGAACCGGAACGCGCCAACCGCACCAGACGTTCGGCGAAGTCCTGATCGAACTGCTGTCCGTAGCCGGCCTCGATGATTTCCAGCGCCTTTTCCAGCGGCATGGCACGGCGCCATGGGCGGGCACTGGTCATCGCGTCAAAGGCGTCGCACACCGAAACGATGCGCGCGGCCAGCGGAATGTCCAGACCAGCCAGGCCGTCCGGATAGCCCGAACCATCGAAATGCTCATGGTGATGACGGATCACCCCGGCCAGCATGTCTGCCAACGGATGCCCGGCCAGCAGGCGTGCGCCAACCGCCGCATGTTCCTTGACGATTTCATACTCGGATTCGATCAGGCGCTCGGGCCGGGTCAGTACGGCATCCGAGATGCCGATCTTGCCCAGATCATGCAGGAAGCCGGCGATCGACACCTGCGCAATCACCGCCTCGCTCTGCACGCTGTTCTCGGCGATCAGGCGGCTGTAACGCGATACGCGCCAGGCATGCCCGACGGTGAACGGGTCCCGTGCCTCGATCATTGCCGCCATCGTGAACAACCCGATCAGTTCCTGCTCCATCTGCGCACGCATCATAGGCTCCCGAATATTTGCGTTCTGATCATACCTGCACGGCTGATCTGAGAAATGAAGAATTGATGCATGGTATCAAGCAAGCTCTGCGCCGAAGCGCTGGCAAAGAGCTGCAAGGCTTTCCGCCCCGCTCGGGTCATGCAGCGCCCGCACGTAGGGCAGCATCTGCGGCAGACTGCATGAAGAGCAGGACGCCCAGGGACGCAGATAGGGCCGGCCATCCAGTCCTTGCTCAAGGCGCAAGGGGCTGCCATCGACGGCGAAGAACAGCCAGTCCTGCGCCGACAGGGCAGCGCCGGAGCACGATTGAAAAACCGCTGCCGGGCTGGCAAATACGTGCAGGCTCTCATCCGCGACACGGAATCCGAACACGCTCATCGGCGCAGGGCATCCGTCAGCTGCGGCAGGATTTCATGCAGATCCCCCACCAGCCCCACATCGGCCACCTTGAAAATCGGCGCGTCCGGGTCCTTGTTGATCGCCACGATCAGCTTTGCGTCCCGCATGCCGGCCACATGCTGGATCGCGCCGGAGATGCCAACTGCGATGTAAACGTCGGGGGCCACCGCCTTGCCGGTCTGGCCTACCTGATAGTCGTTCGGGATGTAGTTGGCGTCCACCGCCGCACGTGTGGCGCCCAGCGCGGCGCCCAGACAATCGGCCAACGGCTCCAGCAGACGATGATAGGCGTCATGACTGCCCAGCCCCCGGCCACCAGCCACCACCACACGCGCAGTAGCCAGCTCGGGGCGCGCGTTCTGCGGCAGGTCATTGCCGACCCAGCGACTCACCCCCATGTCCGGCCCGGCCGGCGCATCCTCGATCGGCGCCATGCCAGTCGCCTTGGCCACCGGCGCGAATGCGGCCGGACGCACGGTGACAAGTTTCAGCGGATCACTGCTGCGTACGGTTTCCAGCACATTGCCGGCATAGGTCGGACGCACGAAGGTTTCGGCATCCACGATGTCAATGATTTCAGAGATCTGTGCCACGTCGAGCATGGCCGCCACGCGCGGGCCGAGATTCTTGCCGAAGGCACTCGCCGGCAGGAATACGTGGGTATAGGCCGCCGCCATCTGTGCCACCACCATGGCCAGGTTTTCCGCCAGAAAGTGCTCGTAATGCTGGGCATCAACCTTGCGCACACGCGCCACGCCATCCAGGCCTGCCGCCGCTTCGGCGACGGCTTCGCAGCGATGGCCGATCACCAGCACATCGGCCCGAGACGTCAGGCGCAGTGCGGCAGTCAGCACAGGCAGGGTCTGTGCCTTGAGGTGTGTATTGTCATGTTCGGCAATTACCAGCACTTTCATGTCGCACCTCCTGGAGCTTCGGCCAGCTTCGTCCGCACACACTGCGCCAATGCCTCAACCGAACTCACCCGCTGCCCTGCGGCACGTGGCGCCGGAGCCGCCACCTGCAAGATGCTCAGACGCGACGTCAGATCCACCCCCAATTCTTCCGCGGGCAACACCTCGATCACCGCCCGGCGGGCCTTCATCACATTCGGCAAGCTGGCATAACGTGGCTCGTTCAACCGCAAATCAGTGCTGATCACGGCAGGCAGGCTCAGCTCCAGCGTTTCCAGTCCGCCATCAATCTCGCGCGTCACCGTCGCCGTTTCCGCTCCCATCAACAGCTTGGACGCGAACGTGGCCTGCGGCCAGCCAAGCATGGCAGCAAGCATCTGCGCGGTCTGACAGGCATCATCATCAATGGCCTGCTTGCCCATGAGCACCAGTTGCGGCGCCTCGCGCAAAGCCAGCCACTTGAGCAGCTTGGCCACACCCAGCGGCTGCAGTTGCACATCCGTTTCAATCAGCACGGCTCGGTCCGCTCCCATTGCCAGAGCCGTACGCAGGGTTTCCTGACAGGCTCCCAGACCACAGGACACCGCCACCAGCTCCCTGGCAATACCGGCCTCGCGCAGGCGAATGGCCTCCTCGAGCGCAATTTCATCGAACGGGTTCATCGACATTTTCAGGCCATCAGCATCCACGCCGCGGCCATCCTCACGTATCCGCACGCGCAGCTGGTAGTCCACCACGCGTTTGACCGGAACCAGAATTTTCACGCTTTCATCCTCCTGCACAAGCGTTGAAGTATGCCATTGCAAGCCCTGCGCCAAACCCGCCGATTTGCCTGATTGCACCGAAACCGGATAATGCAGGCAAATCCTGTCTGCTTTTCCGGTTTGCACACATGAACACGCCTTCCGCCCAATCCCCGAAAAATGCCACTGGCCGCCTCGCGCTGGATCGCACGGCCTGGATAGATTTCGCCACACGCGTTCTGGCTGAAGACGGCGTGGACGGCCTGCGCGTAGAGGTGCTGGCGCGCAAACTGAGCGTGACCAAAGGCAGTTTCTACTGGCATTTCAAGGATAGGCAGGCACTTCTCAATTCGGTAGTAACGGCCTGGCGCGACGCCCGGGTGCAGGAAGTCGAACTGCAGGTAGCCATCCCCGCCGCCGAAGCCACAGCCCAGATCCGGCGCATTCTTGACCAGTACGCTACCACCCCCAATCAGCAACGCATGCGCACCGAACTCGCTCTGCGCGATTGGGCCCGCCGCGACAGCTTCGTGGCCGCTGCCGTGGAGACCGTTGATCAGGCCCGGCTGCAGAATGCGATGCGCCTGTTCAGCCTCGCCGGCTATCCGGCGGAGGAAGCCCACACCCGGGCCCTGCTGATGTTCACGCATGTATTCGGCCTGTCGATGATGATGTTTGAAGACAGCATTTCACACGATATCGCCCAGAGCCATTCGGCTATTGCCGATCTGATAGCACGCCGGCCGGAGTAATCCACTTACATCCGCTTACACACGCTTTCAGGGGAGAAACACCTTCCCGTCATGCCACACCTAGGATGCAGGTACCGAAGTTCAACCTGCAACAAACACCAAGGAGTGCATCATGAAAGCCAATCTCAAGACCCTGCTGACAATCGCCGGTCTCAGCCTCGCCACCCTGACTACAGCGACCGCCATTGCTCAAGCCGTGCCAGGCGCTACCGCCAGCCAGCCGCAAGGCCGTGCGCTGGAACGTTTCCACGCTGCGGATACGAACAAGGACGGCATCCTCTCGAAAGAAGAAGCCGAAAAGGGCATGCCGCGCATGAGCACGCGCTTTGCGGCCATCGACACCAATCAGGACGGCAAGCTCACGGCCGATGAATTCCAGAGCATGCGTGGCAACGCCCGTGGCATGGGACGCTCACAAGGCGCCGGGCCGCAAGCCGCATCCAGCGCGCCTCGGCAAGGCATGGGCCCGGGAACCCGCATGGGAGGCCGCTCTTCAGGCATGCAACGTACCGGAATGCGCGGACAAGGTGGTCTGTGCGTCACGGGGGACGCAGACAAGGATGGTTTCGTCACCCGCGCCGAAGCCGAGAAAATCGGCCGTCCGAACGCGCTGAGCCGCTTTGATGCACTCGACACCAACAAGGATGGCAAGCTCTCGGCCGAAGAACGCGCCGCCTGCCCGGCGCAGAAGCGCTGATCCTTCAAGGAGGACTGCCCGCCAGAACGGGCAGTCTCGCCTCCAACTCCAGCAGGGACCGATCCACATTTTTCGGGGAGTTGAGACATGAAAAAAAATCATCAGCACAGCCCATGGGTTCAGCCGGCAAGACTCGTCGTGCAACTCGCGTTTCTGGCTTTCGCCACCTTTGCCGCCTGGCGTCATCAAGTCCTCGGCGGCGGACCGGATGGCTCGGCCCCGGTTGATGCACTATGCCCCTTTGGCGGCTTGGAAGCACTGTTCAAATTCGTAAGCAGCGGTGAGTTCATCCAGCGCCTGAACACCTCGGACTTCGTGCTGCTGGCTGGCACCATCGTGCTCGCACTCACGCTTGGCCGTTACTTCTGCGGCTGGATCTGCCCGCTCGGCACACTGCAGGAGCTGGCGCGCAAACTGGGACAAAAACTGTTCCGCAAAGTCCGGATCACGCTGCCAGCCCGCATCGACTCCCCGCTGCGCTGGCTCAAGTACGTGGTGCTGGTCTGGGCGCTGGTGTTCACCTGGAAGACAGGCACCCTGATCATCCGTCCTTATGATCCGTGGGCCGCCTATGCACATGGCTTTGCTGGCTGGAGCGAAGTGTGGGCCGAGTTTTCCGCAGGCGTCAGCATCCTGCTTGGCTCGCTGATAATCGGCCTGTTCATTGACCGCGTGTTCTGCAAATACCTGTGTCCGTTGGGCGCCTTTCTCGGC
This sequence comes from Uliginosibacterium sp. 31-16, assembly GCF_030730865.1. Lineage (GTDB taxonomy): Bacteria > Pseudomonadota > Gammaproteobacteria > Burkholderiales > Rhodocyclaceae > Uliginosibacterium. The sequence continues at coordinate 850,112 of NZ_JAVALZ010000002.1, forward strand.
CTCACGGCAAAACTGGGACTGTTCAGCATCAAGCGCAATGGTGAAGGCTGCCTGGTCTGCAACAAGTGCGAGAAAACCTGCCCGGTCAATATCCCGATCATGGCCATGCACGCTGTACGCTCCGCCGAATGCATCGGCTGCCTGACCTGCACCACCACATGTCCGACCGGCAAGAAAGGTACGGCCGACGAAGGCAGGACTTTTCTGCTGCCGGCTATCGCCGGACGTCAGATTCGTCCGGCGATGGTCGGGTGGGCCGGGCTGGCAATTTTCATCGGCATGATCGGCAGCGCACAGCTGACCGGCTACTGGCGCACCCAGCCGGCGTCAATCGTGGCGGCCGTCACCAGTGCCGGCCAGCTTGATGCACAGGCCATCCGCGGTTACATGACGCTGGAAGACGTCAGCAAGAGCTACGGGTTTGAACTCGACAAACTCTACCGGGAGCTCGGAATTTCGGAACAAAAGGTTCCCGCGACCTCGAAGTGCAAGGAGATCGGCAAGCTGCTCGGACTCAGCGAAAGCGAATTTGATACACAGAAAGTACGCGACGCGGTTGTCCGCCTGCAGAACAAGGGGAAGTGATCCGCACTCAACGAGAGCTCACGACAGGCGTGAATCCCTTCACGCCTGTCTTCTTTTGTCGCAGATCACACACCGGGGAACATGCCCCAAAGCGCAAACCGGGCTAGAATCCAGCCTCCGCCAGAGCACCGGCTGCATGCCTTTACCAAGTCGCCCGCCATGTATTCGAAATACCCGCTGCGTCTCGTTTTTTTCGTGATCTTTGCTTACTGCGCCAGCCTGATCGGTTTCGGCCTGATCCTGCAGCATCTCAAGGGTATCGAACCCTGCCCCTTATGCATCCTGCAACGCTACGGTTTCGTGGCCTGCGGTCTGATCGCCCTGCTGGCCGGCCTGCATAACTCGCAAGGAGTAATGCGTCGGCTCTACGCCTTCCTGACCATGGCTGCAGCCATCGCGGGGGGCAGTGTGTCCGCGCGTCAGGTCTGGTTGCAGCACAATCCGCCGACAACAACGGTGTGCGGCCCTGATCTGCAATACATGATCGGAAACTTTCCTCTGGCGGACGCCTTGCCCATGCTGTTCAGAGGCACGGGAGATTGCGTCAAGGACGTGTGGACACTCTTTGGCCTGACCATTGCTGAATGGGCTTTGATCAACTTCAGCCTGATTGTTCTGGTTTGTTTGTGGCAGCTCTTCCGTCGCACCCCGGAAAGACGCCGCTTCAGCTAAGCGGCCCCGCCGCCGTTTGCCCCCACATGGCGCGTTCTGCAACACGCCAAGCTCACAGCCCGGTATCTTGAAGTTGAGAGGACTCTGGTCTAGCCACGTCCCAAGCATCAGACCTCGCCTGCGAGTCAGCAACCTTCAGGGGTTTGATCCAGTCAAACGCTGAATCGCGACAATCAGCTCAGTTTGCGTGATCCGTCGCAGAGTTCGTATTGCGATTCAGTGCCAGTTGCTGGCGGGCCAGCGAAGCCTCCAGCCACTTGCGAATACGATTGGCATCACCAAGACGGGTATAACGCCCCCAGGAATCCAGCAAAACGATTGCCAGAGGTTTGTTACCCATCCAGGCCTGCATCACCAGACACTTGCCAGACTCGCTGATATACCCGGTTTTCTGAACATCAATCTGCCAGTCCGGGCTCTTCACCAGTGCATTGGTATTGTGAAAGGCGTGGGTACGGCCATTGGCCAGAGTCGCGGTATAGCCGGTCGAGGTGGAAAACTCCCTGATCAGTGGATAGCGCGAGGCATTAGCCACCATGCTGGCCAGATCGCGGGCAGACGACACATTGGTCTTGGTCAGCCCCGTCCCGTCATAGAAGCGGGTTTCACCAAGGCCGAGCAAACGGGTCTTGACATTCATTGCCTCCAGAAACGCAGGCATTCCGCCCGGGTAATTGCGCGCCAGCGCTGAGGCGGCACGGTTTTCCGACGCCATCAGGGCCAGATGCATCAGCTCTTCACGCGTCAGGCGGGTCCCCACCGTGAGGTGCGAACTGGTTCCCTTGATCCTGTCGACATCGTCCTCGGTGATTTCCAGCACCTCACCAAGATTCTGGTGCGCATCCAGTACCACCATGGAAGTCATCAGTTTGGTAATTGAGGCGATCGGCAAGGCTGCACTGGAATTTTTTTCCAGCAGGACTTCACCGGTGTTTACGTCCTGCACGTAAAACGCGGAAGACCTGATCAGCGGATTCCCCAGGCTATCGAAGTCAGCCTCTTTCACCGGCGCTGCTTTTTTCTTGCTGGCAGCTTTAGCAGGGGCCTTGGTTGCCTTTGGTTTGGCTGATACCGCCTTGACTGCGACAGAACGGCTGGCCGCAGGTTTCTTGCCGGGCTTCCCGGATTTGCCCGCCGCCACAGCCTGAAGCGGGAGCGACAGGAGCAAAGCCACACTCAGAAAACCCGCAATACATCGTCCGAAACGCATTGGATATCAGCCTCTGCAAACTACAAAATCAGTACAGATTGTAGCAATGATTCTTGAAAATTAAATAGATACGTGGATTTATTGAAGTACTTTCTCAGCAACAGAACTGCGCACATCAACATCCAGACGAGTATACGTACTTTCGGCCCGTATCCGGGCCGAAATTGTACTGCTACCGGGTTAATCCGTACTGAGAGCCTCTAGCGCTCGGCCTGCCCCGCATCGACAACCGTCAGGGCCGTCATGTTGACGATACGCCGCACCGTCGCTGTCGGCGTAAGGATATGTACCGGCCGAGCTGCGCCGAGCAGGATGGGCCCCACCGTCATGCCGTCACCCGATGCAGTCTTGATCAGATTGAAGGCAATATTGGCGGCGTCCAGCGTGGGGAATATGAGCAGATTGGCATCCTCACGCATGCGTGCGTTCGGAAATATCTGCTGGCGCACCATCGCATCCAGTGCAGCGTCTCCGTGCATTTCGCCTTCGGCGGCAATATCCGGCCTGCGCGCGTGCAACAAAGCCAGTGCCTCACGCATCTTGCGCGCGGTCGGGGTGTCATCGGTGCCGAAACTTGAATGCGACAGCAATGCTACACGCGGGGCGATTCCGAATCGCTGCAGCTCTTCTGCGGCCAGACAGGTCATTTCAAATACCTGCTCTGCCGTCGGGTTGTAATTGACATAGGTATCGCACAGCGCAATCGTACGTCCAGGCAAGGCGAGCAGATTCATCGCATAAAAATTGTCCACCCCTGCACGCCGCCCCAACACGCTCTCGATAAAGCGCAGATGCTGACCATGCAATCCGTAGGTGCCGCAAATCATGCCATCAGCCCAGCCAAACTTGAGCATCAAGGCCCCGATCAGGGTAGAGCGCCGGCGCACCTCGCGCCGGGCATCTTCAATCGAGACGCCACTCCGCTCCATAAGCTCGTGGTAGTGAGACCACAGTTCCCGGTAACGCGGATCCGAATCCTGATTGACCAGTTCAAAATCCACACCAGGCCGGATTCGCAGGCCAAAGCGTTCCACATACATGCTGATAACATCCGGGCGACCAATCAGAACAGGCTGTGCAATCCCTTCGTCCACCACGGTCTGCACCGCACGCAGCACCCGTTCGGATTCACCTTCCGCAAAAATGATGCGTCGCGGGTCCCGTTTAGCGGCAGAAAACACCGGCTTCATGAGCAGCCCGGAATGCCACAGGAAATTGTTCAGTTGCTGGCTGTACGCATCCCAATCCTCGATCGGCCGCGTGGCCACTCCTGAATCCATGGCCGCTCGCGCTACGGCAGGCGCTATCCGCACGATCAGACGCGGATCAAACGGTCGGGGAATGATGTATTCACGCCCAAAACTGGCAACTTGCTCACCATAGGCCGCCGCGACAACATCGGATTGCTCGGCACGCGCCAGATCTGCAATAGCGCGCACCGCAGCCAATTGCATCTCGTCACTGATCGTCGTGGCTCCAACATCCAGCGCGCCACGGAAAATGAAGGGAAAGCACAGCACGTTATTCACCTGATTCGGGTGATCGGATCGGCCTGTAGCAATGATTGCATCCGGTCGTACAGCCTTCACTTCATCCGGCATGATCTCAGGCACAGGGTTAGCCAGCGCCAGAATCATGGGATTCGGTGCCATTTTTGCCACCATTTCCGGCTTCAGGACTCCCGCAGCCGACAGCCCAAGAAATACATCTGCGCCTTCAATAACCTCCAGCAGGGTCCGCGCCTCCGTCTGTTTCGCATACAACGCCTTGAGCGGATCCATTTCCTCAAGCCGGCCTTCGTACACAACGCCCTTGATATCGGTTACCCAGATGTTTTTTACCGGAATCCCGAGCATCACCAGCAGATCCAGACAGGCCAGCGCAGCAGCCCCCGCCCCGGACGTCACCAGCTTGATCTGGTCCAGTGGCTTGCCCAGTAAATGCAGTCCATTGAGGACCGCAGCCCCGACCACAATCGCCGTACCGTGCTGATCGTCATGAAAAACAGGGATTTTCATGCGCTCGCGCAGCTTGCGCTCAATATAGAAACACTCTGGCGCTTTGATGTCTTCCAGATTGATGCCGCCAAAGGTTGGCTCCAGCGAAGCAATGATATCGACCAGCTTGTCCGGGTCGCGCTCACTGATTTCGATATCGAAGACATCAATCCCGGCGAATTTCTTGAACAAAACCCCCTTGCCCTCCATTACAGGCTTGGCCGCCAGCGGGCCAATGGCCCCAAGACCGAGTACCGCCGTACCATTGGTAACCACACCAATGAGATTGGCACGCGAGGTATACAAACTGGCCGTGGAGGGGTCCGCCACAATCGCGTCACACGCGGCCGCAACTCCGGGCGAGTAAGCCAAAGACAGGTCGCGCTGATTGGTCAGCGCTTTGGTCGGCACCACAGCGATTTTGCCAGGGCGCGGCAAGGCGTGATATTCCAGCGCCGCGGCGCGAATTCCCTCATCCATTGGAAGCCTCTCTTGGGGATGCGTGCAGGCATCAGTTTGCCGACATCGCTGTTGTAATATGCTGCCTCCTCATTCTAGAGGCTGGTCGGGAGACAAAGCCACTCAGGATTTGCCGCAGGGCAGCATCCATTCGGGCACTTGGCGTATGCTGGCAAACTCCTTTCGCCTGTCCTGCATCATGACTACCACCTTGCCCCCGGTCCGACTCGCATCCCGCCTGCACAGCATTCCACCCTTTCACGTCATGGAGTTGCTTGCGCGAGCACACACACTGCAAGCAGAAGGGCGCGACATCATCCACATGGAGGTGGGAGAACCCGATTTCCCGACCCCAGCCCCCGTCATTGCGGCCGCCCAACGTTTCCTGGCAACAGGGCAAGTGCGCTACACACCCGCCCTTGGATTGCCCGCCTTACGCGAGGCCATATCAGGGTTTTACGCCACGCGCTTCGGTGCTCATGTCCCCGCAGAGCGCATTGTCATCACCTCGGGCGCTTCAGGCGCCTTGCTGCTGGCCATTGCAGCGCTAACCAATCCGGGTGATGAATGGCTGCTGACAGACCCTGGCTACCCTTGCAACCGGCAATTCATCCAGTCTTTCAACGGAACCGTTCAGACTCTGCCAGTCAATGCCGAGAGCAATTTCCAGCCAAGTACTTCCCAAGTTGAACAGGCATGGACTGGGCGCACCTGCGGCTTGCTTCTGGCCAGCCCTTCCAATCCAACCGGGACCCTTATTGACCCGGATGCGCTGGAGCAATTGGCAGAGCTAGCCGTGAAGCATGGAGGCGCACTGATCGTCGACGAGATCTATCAAGGCCTGGTTTACGGCCAGGAAGCCAGCACCGTATTAAGCCGTCGTAACGACGTCTTTGTAGTTAACAGCTTCTCGAAGTACTTCGGCATGACAGGCTGGCGGCTCGGCTGGCTGGTCGTGCCAGAGGGCTATACCCGCCCTGTCGAGATGCTTGCCCAGCATCTTTTCATCTCGGCACCAAGTCCGGCACAGCATGCCGCACTAGCAGCTTTTTCAACTGAAAATCTGCTCATCCTGGAAGAAAGGCGCGGGATTTTTGATGCCAGGCGCAAAGCCTTGATCGATGGTCTGCGCAGCTTGGGAATGGGCATCGATGCCGAGCCTGCCGGAGCGTTTTACGTTTATGCGAACGTATCAGGACTATGCGTCAGCAGCATGGAGTTTGCACACAGGCTACTTGAACAAGCGGGAGTCGCCACCACACCAGGCCTGGATTTTGGCACGCACAAGGCTCAGGATTACCTGCGTGTCGCGTATACCGCAGACATCGCGCGCATCGAAGAAGCCATTTCGCGAATGCGCTCAATCATTTGAAGGCATGAAAAGCCCCCACAATCACAAAACCTACGTCAGCGCGAGCAAGGCCATGAACAACGCCGGGGCACGCGGAAGTCAGCTCTCGCCAGCGTCAGCCTTCCCGCGTGCAGCCGTCCGGGCAGGAACAGCCAGTCCGGCGACCTGGCGCAGCCGGTCCAGTTCCTGAAGAACCTTGGCTGAATAGGCCATCTCAGAATCTCCGCTGGCACCGCCATAAAGCTGAAGTGCGGCTTCGACGCTGCCAGTGCTGCGCTGATACGCCTTCAGGATCATCGCTCCCACCCGAATATTCTCGGCAGGATCAAACAGCGCGACAGCGCCTTTGTCCGCCGCAATCTTGTCCGCATGGAAGCGCGGAATGATTTGCATCAGGCCCTGCGCGCCAAGAACACTTTCTGAAAATGGATTGAACCCTGACTCCACGGTTATCACCGCCAGAATCAGCAACGGATCGATACCATTGGCCTGCCCTTCACGCTGAGCCGCTTTTACCAAAGACTCAACCACAATCGGCGAAACACGGTAACGCTTGGCGATGGTTGTCGAGACACGATTCAAACCAACGCTCAACCCCGTCTGGTCTGCCGTGGATTCGGCATACACGACATCCACCAATTCGGATGTCGCAGCGTCAGCCTCACTCACCGTCGCTCGATAACCGAACATGGCTCTAGGATCGAGACCTTCCGGCCCAAACTGGGTCAGCTGATAACCGACGAGACCGACGACCATAACACCAGCCATCACGAAACCCCCATGTGCGAAATACAGAATGAATGTCAGCAAATGCTGGGTGAAGCGTGAAAATCGAAGAATAGGGGTCATGCAAGTCTCCGTTCAGACGAACGTCCGCCCTTCTACGATACGCAGCAGCCCAGCAAGGGGTGTGCGCAAAGGCGGGCTCAGCTCGAAATTTTCGACGGAAATCACTTCGCGTTCGGGAAGCGCCGTCACGTTTGCACTGCTCACCCCGCAACCGTGGGGCTTGCTGCTTGTGCTGCGATGCCAAGTAATGCGAAGCGCAAACCTGACACCTAGATTGAATTATCCGGGCATGTATTCATAACGAGGCGCGTCAAAAAGACCGCAGGAAATGCTCAATTCATATGAGCAAAATCACTCGTTGAACAAGAAGATGGGGCGCAGTGTATTGATTTCAATACCCTTTGTCAATCCGCTCGCAAACCCAGCAAGGGCGCAGCAATGCATATGGCATTGCCACAGAAGCACCTCCAGACAAGGGTTCCAGCTGGAGAGGGTCTGTAAAAAAAACGGGGGGCTTTCGCCCCCCGGTTTGAGTACAGTCCCTTTACGGTCGAGAACCGGTCGGAAATGGCCAGCCCGCACGCGGGTTCAGTGAGGATTTGATCCCTGGCGTTGCCGACGTGGACGGAACAGGTTTCGGCACGGACTGAGCAGGCTCAGGCTCCGTTGTAGGCTCTGCCGCTTCGGCAGGTTTGGCTTCAACCGGAGCCCCAGCGGCGGGCGCAACTACTTTCACTGCTTTTTTAGCCACGGTTTTCTTGGGAGCGGCCTTCACAGGTGCGGCCTTCGCTGCAGGCTTGGCCTCAGCCTTTTTTGCTGCAGGTTTGGCGGCCGCCTTGGCAGGGGCTGCCTTCTTTACTGCAGGTTTCGCCGCAGCTTTAGGGGCAGCTTTCTTTACCGCGGGCTTGGCCGCGGTTTTTTGGGCAGCCGGTTTGGCCACTGCCTTAGGAGCAGCCTTCTTCACCGCAGGTTTGGCTGCAGCTTTCTTGGCGACCGGCTTGGCAGCAGCCTTGGGAGCGGCCTTTTTCACCGCAGGTTTGGCTGCAGCTTTCTTGGCAACGGGTTTGGCCACAGCTTTCTTGGCGACAGCCTTGGGGGCAGCTTTCTTCACCGCAGGTTTGGCTGCAGCTTTCTTGGCGACCGGTTTGGCCACAGCTTTCTTGGCGACAGCCTTGGGAGCAGCTTTCTTCACCGCAGGTTTGGCTGCAGCTTTCTTGGCGACCGGTTTGGCCACAGCTTTCTTGGCAGCGGCCTTGGGAGCGGCCTTTTTCACCGCAGGTTTGGCTGCAGCTTTCTTGGCGACCGGCTTGGCGGCAGCCTTGGGAGCGGCCTTCTTAACGGCAGGTTTGGCTGTCGCTTTCTTGGCGACCGGCTTGGCGGCAGCCTTGGCCGGAGCAGCTTTCTTCACTGCAGGTTTGGCTGCAGCTTTAGGTGCTGCCTTTTTGACTGCTGGCTTAGCCACCGCCTTGGCAGGCGCAGCTTTCTTCGCAGCCGGCTTGGCAGCGACTTTTTTTACAGCGGGTTTGGCAGCGGCCTTCTTCGCTGCGGGTTTTGCAGTTGCCATCTTCACACCTCCTTGTAAGCACCGATCAGGTTGGACACAACACACACGCACCGTCCGCCGTCGCCGGTCGAATGGTGTAAAGCCGCGCGATAACGCGGCGTTTTGAAAAACTTCGGATTGCAGGAAAAGAACATGTCGACATCCGTGCAGGCGACATGTGCAAATCGAGACGACAGATCATGCGACGAGGTGGTCTCGATGCCTGATCGCAGGAAAATTTTGACGGGGAAAACCGCAGGCAGGAAGAAGAGACAGTTTCACCCTGCATGAATCGCCGAGCGGCGACAGGCCTGAAGGTTGGGACGCTGGACAAATGTTTGCTGGACACCGGACTCAGTTCGCTTTCGAATGCGCTGACACTGATTACCGTTTAATCCAAAACAGCTAACGAATCAAGATTTTTTTACATGTCCATTTCATTGCCTCTTCAGAAAAATGACAAAAGCAATGGCAATAAATTAATGAACATGCTCCGAGATCCGCGCCAATAAAAGACCTTCACAGCCAGGCTTGATCCAGAGAGAACACGACAGTGCACAAACACGTTTGTCGGAAATTTCATCACAAACAGCGAAAGCATCGTCTTCGCCCGCAGAGGGCTCCGGACGAAACACACTATATCTAGTTGAAAACACTCCCCGAAAGACTAGCCGCAGTAGCACTGTTTAAGCTCAACTGACACCTCTGTCTGCTGCATGGCACAGACTCAAGTCTGCTCCAGCAGTGCATGCAGGCGCCGCCAGTCAAAAAAGGGGCCTGGGTCTGTTTTCCGGGTCGGGGCAATATCGCTGTGGCCAAGAGTCTCACACAAAGGCAGAGATGCCCGCAGGCACTTGATGAGATCGGCCAGCTGTCTGTATTGAGCCGCCTCAAAAGGCAGGGCATCACATCCCTCCAGCTCAATACCCAATGAGAAGTCATTGCAGCGCTCACGCCCTCGCCAGGAAGAAACCCCTGCATGCCACGCCCGATCCTGAACAGCGACAAACTGGATCAAAGTCCCGTCTCGCCGGATGAAGAAATGCGCAGAAACCCGCAAATGCTGGATCTGAGCATAATAGGGATGTTCGTCGGGGTTAAGAGTATTGGTGAATAGTTGCTCGACCCCGGGCCCACCAAACAGGTCAGGGGGCAAACTGATGGCGTGGATTACCAACAGTTGTACAGGAACGTCAGCAGGGCGGGCGTCAAAATTCGGCGAAGGCACATGCTTCGCCCCTTCAAGCCAGCCCTGAGCATCCAGGGTCAGTGCTGACAACATCAATCCAGATCCCCCGCCTCACCCTTCTCGCTCTTGTCGCCCTTCATGCCCAGACGCTCCATGCGGTAACGCAACGAGCGGAAGGTGACGCCAAGAACCCGGGCCGCAGCAGTACGATTGCCCGAGGTCTTGGCCAAGGCGTCAACGATAGCTTGCCGCTCGACCTGATCGAGATAGTCCTGCAAGGCTCCACCATTGGCGAGGTCGGCGTTTGATGCCGCACCTTCGCAATCCTGGGGTTCCAGGTGCAGGTCATCGACATCTATCTCATCGCCCAGCGACAAGGCCAAAGCTCGCTCAAGGATGTTTTCCAGCTCACGCACATTCCCCGGAAAACCGTACCCCTGCAGCGCATTCAAAGCATGCGTGGTAAGGCGCGGGGCACGCAATCCCGCGTCCGCAGAAAGCCGCTCGAGAATGCTTTCAGCGAGCCCGGCAATATCGTCGCGGCGCTCGCGCAGCGACGGCATCTTCAGCTCGATCACGTTCAAACGATAAAAAAGATCCTGCCGGAACTTGCCCTGCTCCACCCTCTCCCGCAAATTCTGGTGGGTTGCCGAAATGATGCGTACATCCACCGCCAGTTCCTGTGGGTCACCAATCCGGCGCACGCGCTTTTCCTGAATCACCCGCAAAAGCTTGACCTGCATCGCCAGCGGCAGATCGGCGACCTCATCCAGAAACAGAGTGCCACCATCGGCGGCCTGAAAGAACCCATCCCGGTCCGTCTCTGCTCCTGTGAACGCCCCTTTGCGATACCCAAAGAACTCGCTTTCCATCAAATTTTCGGGGATCGCACCACAGTTGACCCCTACAAAAGGTTTGTCGCCGCGTGGCCCCAATCCATGCACCAGGCGAGCCGCACGCTCCTTGCCGCTCCCGGACTCTCCAGAGATATATACCGGAGCCTGACTGCGAGCCAGACGCTCGATCATGGCCCGTACCTGCAGCATGGCGGGTGAGCCGCCGGTAAGTTGGACGACAGGCTTGTTATCCTTGAGCTGGGGCTTGGGCACATCCAGTGCCGACTTCACCAGCGCACGCAACTGATCCAGCGCTACAGGTTTGGAAAGGTAGTCAAAAGCCCCCGCCTTGAGTGCAGCAACCGCGTTGTCCATGCTGCCATGGGCAGTAATCACGGCAACCGGCAGATCCGTGCAATGTTCGCCAATGTATTTGACGATATCCAGCCCCTCGCCGTCGGGCAAGCGCATGTCGGTCAGGCACAAGCGATACTGGCGCTCGCTGACAAGGCGAATGGCGTCCTTTACGGAGCCTGCCGCATCCACGCCCAGCCCCATGCGCACCAGTGAGAGTTCGATCAGCTCGCGGATATCTTCTTCGTCGTCGACGATCAGTACATCTACGCTACGTCCTTTGCGACGCTCCTGATTGTCGCTGCTCATGCAGTTCTCCTGGCTATCAAATGAAATTCCGCGCCCCCGGGTGCCTCCAGCAAACTCAGTTCCGCGCCATTGGCGTCCGCCAGCTCACGAGCCATGAACAGACCCAGCCCGGTACCCTTGGGGTCAGAGGTAAAAAAGGGTTCGAACACCTTGGCCCGGTCTTCTATGGCAATTCCCGGACCATCGTCGCGAATGGCAATCAGCACCCGACGCTCATCCTGCGCCCTTGCGCTCAGGCAGATGCTGCCAGGCGTTCCGGAGCAATAGCGGCTGGCATTGCCCAGCAAGTTGGCGAGGATCTGGTACAGATGCACACGGTCGAAATTCAGCATTACATGCTCTTCGAGCTCCAGCCGCACCAATTGCGCGACCTGTGGCGCAGGAATCGAGAATTCATCCACGAAACTGCGGCAGAACTGGGCTGCATCCAGCGATTCAACGGTCAGACGATCCCGTCGGCCAAGCTCCAGCACATCCCGCACCATGCGTTCGATGCGTGCCGCATTGTCACGAATAATCCGCACCAGACGCTCCTGCACGTCCTGCCTCTTCTCTTCAAGCAACAGCTCCCCCGCGTGCGACACAGCCGAGAGTGGATTGCGGATCTCGTGTGCAATATTGGCGGTCAGGCGCCCAAGCGCCGCCAGCTTGATCTGCTGGGCCTGCGCCTGCACCCGGTCCATATCTTCGAGATACAGCAACGTATCGCTCCCGTCGCGCCCCTCATCAATCATCACACGCCGCACATGCAGGGTCTTGCCGGTCAGCGCGGCAACCAGCTGCACACTCTCCGGACTCTTTTCCAGAAGCACGCTGCTGGCCAGTTCGGGCACCCTCTCGGCAACACGATCTCCTGTCTGCAATGCCACCCCGAGCAGATCACCGGCACGAGGGTTCACCTGACGAACCACGCCCGCATCATCCACGACGACCACGCCATCCTGCATATCCTCGATGATGCGCGCATTGACCTGCAGCTGCCGCGCCAGATCAAACCCCCGCAGGCGCGCCAGCGCCTCATTCGCCAGCGCCCGGCGAGCCAGCATGCGGGCCACCACTGCAACCGCAAAGAAGCCCACACAGACGATTGCAGCCTGCGAAAAGTCCACTTGGCTGTCGTTGTCGGTGAGCACCCGGAAGACCTGATCCCCCAGCACCGCCAGCGTAGCCAGCGAGGCAGCACCCAGAACCATGCGCCCATGCCCGATCAGACCCGCCCCGGCAATCGAGGTCATCATCAGGAAGGGAACGCCGCTGCGGAACCCGCCGCTGGCATACATGAACACCGACAGCATGACGATATCGAGCGCCGTCTGCAGCCCCAGACTACGCTCCCCATAGTGGGGGCTGCCTGCATGCAGCAGGAAGAAGGCGAACGCCATCACCCAGTAGGCAATGATGGTGACCAGAAAGATCTCGGGGGCCTTCTGGCCGAAGCTGAACACCCCGCCAAAGATCGCGAAAGCACTTGCCACCACGATCCGATACAGATTGAAGTAGCGGATTGAAACCGCCCGTGAATGGCTGGCTTCGCCAGGCAGGGAAACCCCGGCGCTCAAGACGTACGCCCCGCAGCCCGGGCGTGTTCGGGTGAGCAGAAGAACTCGCCGCCGCTGATCAGGCCTTCGCTCTCCGGCACCAGCACGCCACAGTGGAAGCACTCGCGCATCGTTTCAGGGGAAACGTCACGACCTCCATCTTCCCCCCGCGAAGAGGACTGTCCGTCGACATCCTGACGACGCCACAGACGACGCGCATACCAGATCGCCACCAACCCCAACAGGAACAGAAACAGCTTCTGCATACCGGCTCCATGCCATTCAAGCCTCGCAGTTTATCCCGGCAGGCGGTCTGATCAAATGCCGGCAGCGCCGTGAACGCAATAATCCTTCCGAATCCATTCCTGTCTTCGGCCCACACACTTCGACCAGGGGGCCGCCACGTGCCTGGCAGACAAAATCACTCCGTCCCATGCGCAAGGATGAACCATGTCATCCTCAGCACGGACCCGCCATCCTGCAGGGTGCCCCGCTGAAGAGCCGCGCCCGGCGGTCTTTGCAGAGCATGCCTCGTGGTAATACAGGCGCACTGGGCACTTGCGGCAGGGGTGCCGCGTCAGCCCCTCTGCACGCGGCTCTTCAGGCAGGCGTCACTAACTACCGTGTCACTCAAGCGGAAGCTCGAGACGGGACTGCTCCGGCCGAAGAACATATTGACGCCGAACCTCGCCGGTGGACGGCAACATCCACCGGCGAGGTTCGGCATGTAAATGCAGGCAGGGAATGAAGCCCGCTCAAGCGACGACCGACAACGAACTGCTCTGGTTTGCGCTGTTCGTGCCAAACGCCCCGTAAGACTGGGCCAGCTGCATGACCTTGAGCATGACAGCGAACTCGTTTTCGGTACTCGTGGTGCCGGTACTGCTCGCCCCGCTCGATGACGTGCTGCTGTTGGCCTGATCGTAGGCCATGGCTTCCTGCATGCTGACCTTGCCATTGCCATCGGTATCCGCTTCATCGAAATTCGCCACGATGTTCGAGATCAGGCTGGAGCGCTTGCTGTCCGTGCTGCCGATTTCGTCGAGCTGGCTGCTCAGCTCATCCTGAGTAAAACCTTCGTCATCAGCGGGTGGCGGCGGAGGCATGCCGCCTGCGCCGCCCGGCTCCCCCATCGCACTCATGGCACTGCTCATGCGCATGCCGTCGAGCTGGCTGTCGATCTGGTCAGCCAGCTTCTGCAGACTGCTCGACAACTCGCTTTCCGTGATCTTGCCGTCCTGGTCACTATCCAGACTGGAAAACACCTCATCAGCACTGCTTGCGCTGCTGCTCGCTGAAATCTTGTCAAAAGCGCTCTGCAGGTCCGTCTTCTCGATGTAGCCCTGGCTCTTGGTATCCAGTCTGGCAAACAGGGTGCTGGCCAGGCTGCTGATGCTGCTGATACTGCTCATGATGGACTCCTCTTCTTGCGTGAAAAAAGTACTGCCGACCTCAGGTCGGCCACGACTTCCGCACCTGTACACCACTCATGCATATCGCTGGCGCAAGGCAGCACACTCTCTGCAAGATATCGGCCCACGTGGCCCTGGGCTGGGCCCTAATGGCGTTAAAGCACTTAAAAAATCCTCAAGAAATCCACTTCACAGCCTGTTTTCCAGCTTGACGAAAAGCCTTCGAATGCACAAGCCGGCAAAATATTCCGGCCGGCACGACCGTCATGGCCGGCTGGCCATCTCCCAGATCGCCCACCATCCGGCACTCTGGACAAATCAGCGCCTCTCCAGCGGCAAGCTTTGCCGCAAAAAAAGCGCCCGATCGCAAAACCGGGCGCATAAAGGACAAGCTTCAGGACTCCCTCGTCGGGAGAATTAACGAGGGCTGATCTTGTCTTCAGGGACAGCAGGAGCAAATGGGGGGCGCCACGCCCGACCGTTCTCTTCCACATGGCGACGCTGCTCGGGGGTAAGCAGCGCGCGAATCCGGGCTTGCGCCGTCGCATGCAGCAAAACGATTTCGCCATGTGCCTTGCCTGCCGCCTCTGCCAAAGCCCTGGCTCGCGCTGCATCAAAGCTCGCAGCCAGCGACAGGCTGCGCAACGCCTCCTCCGCATGCCGCGACTTCTTCATGGCGTCGCGAAGCGCCGGAGCCTGGGCATGGAGGATCAGGAAAACTTCATCCTGCTGCGCCTCGCTCAAATCCAGCTCGCGCAACTCCGGTGGCAAAAACGGACCGGGCATCGGCTCACGGAAAGGTAGCGGCGGCATCCCTTCCGGCCCGCTACGGGGAACTCCTCGACCATGCGGCACAGGTGCCGCACCGGCGGTGGGTACAGGGGAAATATTCTGTGCTGCAGCGAGCAGCGGCAGGCATGCAAAGACCAGCAACAAGTGCCGGGCGGAATGGAATCGGGACATGCTGAAAACCTCCGGAAGACGCGGTTTTGCGGGCTTGCAAGACGTACCGGCATTCTTCGGCCACAGCCTGTAAAACGCACTCAAGTCACCGTAAAAGACGATCAAACGGCGGGTAAAAAACGTTAAATCTGCTCAATCGGAACGCTGAAATGCCCGGCAGCATGCCTATCATGCGAACAGGACAAATCAGGAGTGGCACACATGGCCAGCAAAGTATTACTGGTGGACGACGACACCGAACTGGTCGAGATGATGGCCGACTACCTTGGCCGCGAAGGCTTCGAGGTCGAAACAGCACATGACGGCGAACAAGGTCTGATCCGTGCCCTGAGCGGCGAGTTCTCGATTGCCGTACTGGATGTGATGATGCCGCAGATGAGTGGCATCGAGGTTCTCAACCAGATCCGCAAACGCAGCCGCATGCCGGTACTGATGCTCACCGCGCGCGGCGACGACATCGACCGTATCGTCGGTCTCGAACAGGGCGCCGACGACTACGTACCCAAGCCCTGCACTGCACGCGAAATTTCGGCCCGGATCCGCGCCATCCTGCGTCGCTCCGGCGGGCTGGAAGAAAACACCAGTCAGCCGGTCAATGCCGGCGGCCTGTCAATGTGGCCGGAACAACGTCGCGCCGAATGGCAAGGCCAGCCGCTGGAACTGACCAGCACCGAATTCAACCTGCTTGAAGTACTGGCCCGCAATGCCGGGCGCACGGTCAGCAAGGCCGAGCTTTCGGAACAGGGGCTGGGCCGCCCGCTGCAGAAATTCGACCGCAGCATCGAAGTGCATCTGTCCAAAATCCGCGAGAAACTCGGCCTGCTCGCCGATGGCCGCTCCAGCATCCAGACGATCTTTCGTCAGGGCTATCAATTCATCAAGGCTTAAGGTCAGACATGGGTCGTCTGTTCTGGAAGATTTTCGCCGTCATCCTTGTCACCCAGCTGGTCAGCACCGGAGTCGTCGGAACCCTGCTGTGGCTGAATGGGCCGCAGCGCGAATTCCGGCCACCGCCCGATGCGGCCTGGGCCCGACCTGGTCCACCAGGCCCGGGCGGGACGAGCGCAGCAAGTGTGCCGGGGGCGCCGCACACCGAGTTTCAGGAGCGGCGCTTTCCGCCTCCGCCTGGCGGTGCAGGGCTCTTGCCCGGCCCGCGTGGCTTCCCCTGGCTGCCGGTCATCGTCGGCGGTCTGGCCAGCCTGCTCTTCGCCGGCCTGCTGGCCCGCTACCTGTCGCGCCCGATCATGGCGCTGCGGCGTGCCTTCGCCGCAGTTGCCAAAGGGAACTTCAACGTCCGGCCGAGCACTGAAATCGGCTCGCGCCGCGACGAACTGGCTGAGTTGAGTGTGGATTTTGAACATACCGCCAGCCAGCTCAAGAACCTGATGGATAGCCAGCGTCGCCTGCTGCACGACGTGTCGCACGAAGTCCGCTCGCCTCTGGCGCGCATGCAACTGGCCATCGATCTTGCCCGCCAGCAACCCGAAAAAGCCGAATCCAGCATGCAGCGCATCGAACGCGAGTCCGGCCGCATCGACCGCCTGGTCGAAGAGCTGCTGACCCTCTCGCGGCTGGAGGCACGTTCCTGCGGCGCGCTGGACGAAGAGGTCGACATGCTCGATCTGGTCGAAGAGGTCGTCGAAGATGCACGTTTTGAAGCCAGCGCCACCTTGCGCAAGGTCGAGTTCTCGGCCAACGGCGCAGCACAGGTCAAAGGGCGTGCCGAGCTGTTGCAACGCGCCGTCGAGAATGTCGTGCGCAATGCGCTGCGCCACACCTTCGAAGGCACCACGGTGCAAGTCAGCCTGTATACCAGCGGAGCCTGGCTGAGCATTCGCGTCGAAGACGACGGTCCCGGTCTGCCGGATGCTGCACTGGGCGTCATCTTCGAGCCCTTCGTGCGCTTTCGTGAAGATCGTGGCAACGACGGCTACGGCCTCGGCCTGGCGATCACCCGTCACACCATCGAAGCCCATGGCGGCAGCGTCAGCGCGACCAACCGTGATCAGGGTGGCCTGTGCATCGAAATGCGCCTGCCATCCCGGCATCCGCTGAAAAGCGGCTACTGACGGACTTCTTCAGCGCCCACCGCCACACAGCCGCGCACAGCAAGGCTCTTCAGCCGGCCTGCTCGCAGAGCAAGGCGGGGCGCGGTGCTACGGCACAGCCGTCATCACAGGAAAATCGGGGAGAGAAAACCCGGGCTCCGGTATAATCCGCGCCTCTTTGCGAGGCTTGCCCTGAGAAAAGTGGTGCCGGGAGAGGGACTCGAACCCTCACACCTTGCGGCGGCGGATTTTGAATCCGCTGCGTCTACCGATTCCGCCATCCCGGCACGGGAAGAGCGCGGATTATCCACGAAGCCTCGCTGCAACTCAAGCCGGATGATTGATCTGCTGCATGCTCACGCTAGACGACTTTGATTTTGACCTCCCCCCCGAGCTGATCGCCCAGACGGCGCTCGCCGATCGTGCCGCGTCACGCCTGCTGGTGCCCCGTGTTCAGGGAATGCAAACCGTACTGGAAGACCGTGTATTCCGCGAGCTTCCCGATCTGCTGCGCCCGAACGATCTGCTCGTGTTCAACGACAGCCGCGTGCTGCACGCCCGCCTGTTCGGCCAGAAAGCCACCGGCGGCCAGGTGGAGGTGATGGTGGAACGCCCGGTCGGCGACCACGAAGTCCTGGCGATGATCCGCGCCAGCAAGTCTCCCAAGCCAGGCATGCGCATCCGCCTGATGGACGCCTTCGACGTGGAAGTCACGGGCCGCGCCGGAGCAAATGGGGAATTCTTCCAGCTGCGCTTTCCGGGCGACGCCACGGCGGTCGATTACATCGAACGCTACGGCAAGCTGCCCCTGCCACCGTATATCGGACACGCGGCGGACGCTGGCGACGAAACCCGCTATCAGACCGTGTATGCCCGTGAACTGGGCAGCGTAGCCGCCCCCACCGCCGGCCTGCATTTTGACGAAGCCCTGTTCACGGCACTGGATGCCAAGGGCGTTCGCCGCGCCTTCGTGACACTGCATGTGGGCGCGGGGACCTTCCAGCCGGTGCGCGAGCATGACCTGTCGAAACATAAGATGCACCGCGAGTGCTACAGCATCCCGCAGGACACGATAGACGCCATCAGCGCCACCCGTGCTGCGGGCGGGCGGGTAATCTGCGTCGGCACGACGGCCCTGCGCGCACTGGAATCCGCCGCTCAGCAAGCCGAATTGAAGGCCGGCAGCGCCGAAACCGGCATTTTCATCATGCCGGGCTACACGTTCCGCGTTGCCGACGCGCTGATCACCAATTTCCACCTGCCCAAATCCACGCTGCTGATGCTGGTCTCGGCCTTGGCCGGCCGCGAAACCATCCGCAGCACTTACGCCCACGCCATCGCAAACAATTACCGCTTCTTCAGTTATGGTGATGCGATGTTCCTTGAAAAATCCGTCGAAAAAGCCTGACCATGAAATACGAACTCCTCTCCACCTCCGGTCAGGCCCGTCGCGGCCGCCTGCATCTGGCCCATGGCATCGTTGAAACGCCGGTCTTCATGCCGGTTGGCACCTACGGTACGGTCAAGGCCATGAGCCCGCACGAACTGCTGGACATCAACGCGCAGATCATTCTCGGCAACACTTTCCACCTGTGGCTGCGCCCGGGCATGGAGGTATTCAAGCAGTTCGGCGGACTCCACGGCTTCATGGGCTGGGACAAACCGATCCTCACCGACTCGGGCGGCTTCCAGGTCTTCTCGCTCGGCGCGCTGCGCAAGATCACCGAGGAAGGCGTGAAGTTCTCCTCGCCAATCAACGGCGACAAGCTCTTCCTTACGCCCGAGATCTCGATGCAGATCCAGCACGGGCTGAATTCCGACATCGTGATGATCTTCGACGAATGCACACCCTACCCGGCCTCTGTCGATGAGGCCGCCAAGTCGATGCGCATGTCGGCACGCTGGGCCCGGCGCTCGCGCGACGAGCACGACAAACTGGAAAACCGCAACGCACTGTTCGGCATCGTCCAGGGTGGCATGTATGAAACCCTGCGTGACGAGTCGCAGGCCGGGCTGGAGAAAATCGGCTTCGACGGCTATGCCATCGGCGGCCTGTCCGTAGGCGAACCCAAGGAAGACTTCTACCGCGTACTGGCCCACACCGGCCCGCGCCTGCCTGCCAACAAGCCGCACTACCTGATGGGCGTGGGCACCCCCGAGGATCTGGTGTACGGTGTGAGCCAGGGCATCGACATGTTCGACTGCGTGATGCCGACCCGCAACGCGCGCAACGGCTGGCTGTTCACGCGCTGGGGCGACCTGAAGATCCGCAACGCCAAGCACAAGCAGGACACCCGCCCCATCGACGAGAGCTGCGAGTGCTACACCTGTCGGCATTTTTCGCGCGCTTATCTGCATCATCTGGATCGCGCCCAGGAGATGCTCGGCCCGCGCCTGATGACCATTCATAACCTGCATTACTACCAGCATCTGATGCGCGAAATCCGTGCCGCCATCGAAGCGGACGATTTCGCAGGCTTCCAGCAGCGCTTTGCTGCGGAGCGCAATCGCGGGGCTTGAGATAGCCCCGATTGCCCCAAGCTTTGGCCTGCTATACTCGGCCGCCTTAAAGAACCCAAAATCCGGAGCCTGATGATGATTTCCGATGCATTCGCCCAAGCCGCCACCGGCAGTGATCCCACCAGCAGCTGGATGGGCCTGCTGCCCATGGTGCTGATGTTCGTGGTGCTGTACTTCCTCATGATCCGCCCACAGCAGAAGCGCGCCAAGGAGCACAAGAGCCTGCTCGATGCGCTGGCTGCCGGTGATGAAGTCATCACCCAGGGCGGCATTGCGGGCACGGTTGCCAGCGTTGGCGAAAATTTCGTCAAGGTCGAGATCGCCAGTGGCGTTGAAATCACCGTGCAGAAGCCGGCGATTTCCGCAGTGCTGCCCAAGGGCACGCTGAAGAACGCCTGAAGCATGGCAGCCCGGGGCCTGTCTGGCCTTGGGCTTACCGTCACCCATTCATTCCATTCCTGATCATGAACCGCTACCCGCTCTGGAAGAACCTGATGATCGGCCTCGTGCTGATCGTCGGGCTGCTGTACACCTTGCCGAATTTCTATGGTGAAGTCCCGGCCGTGCAGATCTCCGCCGCCCGTTCCACCGTCAAGATCGACGGAGCACTGGAAACCAGGATCCTGGACGCCTTGTCTGCCGCCAACATCAGCCCCACCGGCACCGTCCGTGATCCGGGCAGTCTGCGTGTGCGACTGGCCAACGAAGACATCCAGATGAAGGCGCGTGACGTGATCGAGCGTGCGCTCAATCCCGATCCGCAAAGCCCGTCGTATGTCGTCGCATTGAATCTGCTGTCCGCCAGCCCGCAATGGCTGACTTCGATTGGCGCCTTGCCGATGTATCTGGGTCTGGATCTGCGCGGCGGCGTGCATTTCCTGCTGCAGATCGACATGAAGGGGGCCATCACCAAGCAGCTGGATGTTGCGACAGGTGACCTACGCACCCTGCTGCGCGACAAGAACATCCGTCACGGCGGCATCTCCCGTGATGGCGAAACTCTCACCGTGCGCCTGCGCGATGATGCAACCCGCAATCAGGCCCGCGACGCCATCCGTGCCAGCCGCAGCGATTTCGAATACACCGAACGCAATGAAGGTGAAGACCGCCTGCTGATCGCCACCCTGTCCGTACAGGCCCGGCGCACCATCCAGGACGATGCAGTCAAACAGAACATCGTCACCCTGCACAACCGGGTGAATGAACTCGGCGTCGCCGAGCCGGTGATCCAGCAACAGGGCGCGGACCGCATCGTGGTGCAATTGCCAGGCGTGCAGGACGTCAGCAAGGCCAAGGACACCATCGGCCGCACAGCCACCCTGCAGGTACGCATGGTCGCCGAAGGTGCCAACCCGCTGTCGCCGCCCGCCGGCACCGACGTATTCCCTGAAAACCGCAGCGGTCAGCCTTTCCCGGTCGCCGTGAAGAAACAGGTGGTACTGACCGGTGACCGCTTCGTCAAGGCGCAATCCACCTTTGACAACAACCAGCGCCCGGCCATCTCCGTGACGCTGGATGCGGTCGGTGGGCGCATCATGCGTGACACCACGCGTGAGAACATCCACAAACAGATGGCCATCATCCTGTTCGAAAAGAACAAGGGTGAAGCCATTTCGGTCGCCACCATCCAGGGCGAATTCGGCAACCAGTTCCAGATCACCGGCAACTTCAGCACCGAAGAAACCAATCGTCTGGCCATCCTGATCCGTTCGGGATCACTGGCCGCACCGATGGACATCATCGAAGAACGCACCATCGGCCCAAGCCTGGGGGCTGAAAACATCCAGAAGGGCTTCCACTCCACACTGTGGGGCTTCCTCGCGATTGCCGCCTTCATGTGCGTGTACTACCTGATCTTCGGCCTGATCTCGACGCTGGCGCTGGGTGCCAACGTGCTGTTCCTGATCGCCCTGCTCTCGCTGTTCCAGGCCACCTTGACCCTGCCGGGCATCGCCGCCATCGCGCTGGCACTCGGCATGGCCATCGACTCGAACGTGCTGATCAACGAACGCATCCGTGAAGAACTGCGCAATGGCGCGACGCCACAGGCTGCCATCGCCGCCGGCTACGAACGCGCTTTCGACACGATTCTGGACTCCAACGTCACCACCCTGATCGTCGGCATCATGCTGCTCGCCTTCGGTTCCGGCCCGGTGCGCGGCTTTGCCGTGGTGCACTGCCTGGGCATTCTGACTTCGATGTTCAGTGCCGTATTCGTGTCGCGCATGATTACCAACTTTGCTTACGGCCACCGCCGCAAACTCGAAAAACTGGCGATCGGTCAGATCTGGAGGCCTTCGGCGGAGTAATCCGCCGGGAGAAACAACATGGAATTGTTCCGCATCCGTAAAGACATCCCGTTCATGCGTCACGCGCTGATATTCAACGCGATTTCGCTGATCACTTTCCTGCTGGCTGTGTTCTTCCTGTTCTACAAGGGTCTGCACGTATCGGTGGAGTTCACCGGCGGTACCGAGGTTCAGCTGACCTACGTCGAAGCGCCGCAAGTCGAGCCCCTGCGCGAAACCCTGAGCAAGGCAGGCTACATCGATGCAGTGGTCCAGACCTACGGCTCCTCGCGCGACATCATGGTGCGCGTGCCGAACAAGAACAATGAAAACGCCTCGAAGGTGTCGGCAGCCGTTTTCAATACCTTGTGCAGCGCCCCGGGCGTTGTCCGCAGCACCCAGAGCACCGGGCCGAAAGGCGAGTCGCTGACCAAGGAGACATGCTTCTCGGCACAGAACACCGAGGTCGCCAGCATCAGCCGTGTCGAGTTTGTCGGGCCGCAGGTAGGCAAGGAACTCGCCACCGATGGCGCAATGGCCATGCTGATGGTGATCGTCGGCATCGTGATCTATCTGGCGTTCCGCTTTGAATGGCGCTTTGCCGTTTCCGCGATCATTGCCAACCTGCACGACGTGGTCATCATTCTGGGCTGCTTCGCGTTCTTCCAGTGGGAGTTCTCGCTGCCCGTGCTGGCCGCGGTGCTGGCGGTGCTGGGCTACTCGGTCAACGAGTCCGTGATCGTGTTTGACCGGGTCCGTGAAACGTTCCGCAACAGCCGCATGCGTGGTCTGAGCGTCCCGCAGGTGCTGGACCACGCCATCACCACCACCATCTCACGCACCATCATCACTCACGGTTGCACGCAGATGATGGTGTTATCGATGCTGCTGTTCGGTGGCCCGACCCTGCACTACTTCGCGATTGCGCTGACCATCGGCATCTGCTTCGGCATTTACTCCTCGGTGCTGGTCGCCAGCCCTCTGGTCATGTGGCTGGGCGTATCGCGCGAGCAGTTCATCAAGCAGAAGGTCGAGAAGGAAGAAGCCGTCGTCTGATCACGACTGTTTCACTTTTCGCAACAACGGCTCCCGCGTGGAGCCGTTTTTCTTTTCCTGCGCTTCTGCGATGATGCGGAATCTGCACGCACAAGGTAACCCGTCATGACCGAAACCACCCCCGCTACGCGCCGCATCAAGATCTGGGACCTGCCCCTGCGGTTTTTTCACTGGGCACTGCTGGCCTGTGTACTCGGAGCGATCGTCAGCGTGAATCTTGCCGATCAGCTTGGCGATGCCATGGAGTGGCACAAACGCTTCGGCTTTGGCGTACTGACCCTGCTCATCTTCCGTCTGCTGTGGGGCTTCATTGGCGGCAGGCATGCACGCTTCGCAAGCTTCGTCCGCAGCCCTGGCGTCATCATTGATTATCTGCGGCACATGAAGGATCACAAGGGGCCGTCCATTGGCCACAATCCGCTGGGCGCCCTGTCGGTGCTGGCGATGCTTGCCGTACTGCTGTTCCAGGCGGGCTCCGGGCTCTTCATCACCGATGAGATCATGATGGAAGGCCCCTTGTTCAAGCACATCAGCGAGGGAACCGCCCATCTGCTTGGCGAGTTGCATGAAGCCAATGCCGGCATCCTCATCACCCTGATCGGCCTGCATCTCGCTGCGATCGTGTTCTACCGCCTCGTCAAACGTGACAACCTGATTCCGCCGATGATCACCGGCAACAAGGATGTGCCGGCGGAAACGCTCATTCCTGAAACACGCGGCGGCTCCATCTGGCTGGGCCTGCTGGCCTTCATGCTCAGCGCGGCAGCAGTCTGGGTGCTGGTCACGCAAAGCTGAGCGACAAACTCTTCGCGCATGAAAAAGCCGATGCATCTGCATCGGCTTTTTTTCGGCCTGCGGCCAAGACGCTTACTTCATACGGTAGTCATCGTGGCAGCCCTTGCAGGTCTTGCCCAGGTCAGCCAGAGCCGTCTTCAGCGTACCTTGATCGGCAGATGCGGCCGGCAGCGCGCGCGCTGCAAGTGTGAACTTGTCGAACGCGGCCTTGAACTTGTCCGCCTCGCTCCAGACCTTCGGATCTGCCTTGGTCGGCGCGCCCTTGTCAGTCCCCGGACCATATGCCCCGGCGGCCAGCGGCAGATCCGACAGGCTTGCAATCGTCGCCGCATGGCGTTGGGCCACGTCCTTGTTGAACGGCACGTCACCCTTGGCCATGGCGTTCAGCACGCCCACGCTGCGGGCAGTCACCGTCATGGCGGCCTGACGATACTTGATCTGGTCTTCCGGTTTGGCCTGGGCCAGAACGGCCGAAGCGCCAAGGCTGGCAGCGACCAATACGATGACATTCTTGATTTTCATGGAGTTCCCTCTGTGGTTGGCACTGCTGTAGTCATCGGATACCAGGGGCGGTACCCATCATTTCCTGCCGACATCAGTCAGCAGATGTTGCAAAGACATGCCGGACGCGCAAAACGTTCCCGCCGCCGGCTATTTTCAGCAGCCGGTCGATGTTCGGATGCTTGCCGGGATTCTGGCGTGCGTCCTCAGTATGTTCAGCATAAAGTTCCAGGCCCTTGCTGGCAGCCTCTGCGGTGATCGCACCGTAGAACTGGGCCAGATGGTTATACACCGCCAGCGAACCGATCTGGCCGGGTTTGTGTTCGATGAGGGCAATTTCCTGCCCTTCACCATCAAGGAGCTGAAGAGCCGCAAGGTGCGACACGCCCGGGAGTTGCTTGAGATTGTCTGCGAAAGCCATTTTTATCAAATAAGAGCCAAGGGGTGCAGGGATTCTAGCGCCTTGCCCGAAGAAGCGCATGCAGCCTGCCTGATCGGCGGGCGCCTCTGGAGACGCCCGTCGCAAGCGGGTCTTCAGATGTATCTGCCCCGGCAATCATTCCAGCCTGATCCTGCAGCCTTTTAAAATTTACCCGGATAAAACTTGACTCGCCATTTATACCCGGGTTAAATGGCGCATCTTTGTTTTTACCCGGATTAAATCATGCATGCCTACACCGCTTTTGCCGCTCAGCGCCGACTCGCCTCTGGCGAGCTTGCCAGCATCGTGCGCGCACTCAAGACCGAAATGGCCACAGATCCTGATTTGAGCTATCAGGTCTTCGACAACGCCACCGGCCACTGCATTGATCTGGACCTGCGCGGAACCGTCGACGACGCACTGGCCCGCCTCGCCCCGATCATGACGGTGGCTACCACGCCAGCCGGAAAAACCGGCCCGGGACGCCCGAAGCTGGGCGTCGTCGCACGCGAAATCACTTTGCTGCCCCGTCATTGGGACTGGCTGGCGAGCCAGCCCGGCGGCGCCTCGGTGGCATTGCGCAAACTGGTGGAAACAGCCAGCCGTGCGAGCCGTGCCCGCGACAAGGCGCGCATTTCACTCGAGGTTTGCCACTCCTTCATGCTCACCATGGGAGGCAATCTGCCCGGCTTCGAGGAGGCAACCCGCGCGCTGTTCGCCGGCCAGTTCGATGCGGCCCGCTCACATATGGCAACCTGGCCAATGGACCTGCGCGAGCACGCGGAAACCTTGCTGGAAACAGCCCAGAACGACGCCTATGAAGCGCGTGAAGATTGATGGAGCAGAGCAAGTCGCCTGGGTACCGGTGACGTCCTGCTCCCGCGCTGCTGCACCGCAGAGTGTGCCTTTTCTCCGTTTCATATAGGGTTTACCCCATACCATAAAGCGGCTGCCCCCCGGCCCGACTGCGCCTTTCAAGGAACCACTCCCATGAATGATCGAAAAAAGCCACTCATCATCATTGTCGGGGCCGGTTTCGGGGGCCTCTCCGCCGCACGGGCCCTGGCCAGCGCAGAAGTTGATATCGTGCTGGTGGACCAGCGCAATCATCACGTTTTCCAGCCGCTGCTGTATCAGGTCGCCACGGCGAGCCTGTCGCCCGCAGACATCGCCGGGCCTGTGCGCAGCATCCTCTCCAGCCAGCGCAACGTCACAGTGGTACTGGGAACCGTGACCGGCATCGATTCTGCAGCTCGCAGCGTGAGCATCGACAATGGCGTCCGCAGCGGCTCGATCTCTTATGATTATCTGATCCTCGCTACCGGTGCGCGTCACGCCTATTTCGGCAATGATCACTGGGAGTCTTTCGCGCCGGGCCTGAAGACCATCGACGATGCAACCAGCATCAGGCGGCGCTTGCTATGGGCTTTCGAGCGCGCCGAGATGGCCACGGACATCGCCGAGCGCGATGCCCATCTCACCATCGTGATCGTGGGCGGCGGACCAACCGGCGTAGAACTGGCTGGCTCCATCATCGAACTCGCGCGGGCCGCGCTGGCCAAGGACTTCCGTCGCATCGATCCGCGCAAGGCGCGAGTAATACTGGTCGAAGCCGGACCGCGCATTCTGCCCAGCTTCACGCCCGAGCTGTCTGAAGCGGCAAAGCAGTCATTGGAGAAGCTGGGGGTAAGCGTGCGGGTCGATGCGCGCGTGATGGACTGCGATGCCGACGGGGTGGTGATCGGTGCAGAACACGTGCCTGCCGCCACCATCCTGTGGGCAGCGGGCGTGCAAGCCTCACCAGCGGCCGGCTGGCTTGGCGCAGCGGCGGATCGTGCCGGACGGGTACTGGTCGGCCCGGACTTCAGCGTGCCGGGTCATGAAGGCGTGTTCGCAATCGGTGACACCGCCAGCCTGACGGACGCAGCCGGGAAGGTCGTACCCGGCGTCGCGCCCGCGGCGAAGCAGGCGGGCAATTACGTGGGAGACATGATCTCACGCCGGCTCAGTGGCTTTCCCTTGCCGGGACCGTTCCGCTATCGCAACTACGGCAATCTGGCCACCATTGGTCGCAACGCGGCGGTCGCCGATTTCGGCTGGATCCGTTTGCGGGGCTCGCTGGCCTGGTGGTTGTGGGGCATCGCCCACATCTTCTTCCTGATCGATTTCCGTAACCGCGTAGCAGTGACGCTGGGCTGGCTGTGGTCTTTCCTGACCTTCAAGCGCGGCGCCCGCTTGATCACCGGAATGCTGCGCGTTCCCGGCAAGCACGCCGCGACGACAAAAAGTAATTGAGCTGCCGGAGAATGCCTTCAAGGCTTGTGAAGCGTGCCGACGGGCTGTTTCACATGGCGCGCCAGTGCCCAGGCTACATGCTCGCGGACCAGTGCCGATGGATCATCGGCGCGGGCCTGTAACGCGGCGATCACGGCTGGCGTGGAGGGAGCGTTGCCCAGCCCGACAGCGAGGTTGCGCAGCCAGCGCTCATGGCCGATGCGGTGAATGGGCGAGCCAGCCAGACGGATCTTGAAGTTCTCTTCGCTCCAGGCAAAAAGCTCAACCAGCGTGGCGCGGTCCAGTCCGTTGCGCACGGCAAAATCCGCCTCGTGTGCGGGCCGGGCAAAGCGGTTCCATGGACAGGCCAGCTGGCAATCGTCACAGCCGTAGACACGATTGCCGATGAGCGGACGCAGCTCTTCGGGAATGGGGCCGGCATGCTCAATGGTGAGGTAGGAAATGCAGCGCCGCGCATCCAGCTGGTAAGGCGCGACGATGGCCCCGGTCGGGCACGCCGGGATGCAGGCCGAGCAGCTGCCGCAGTGGCCGGTTTGCGGGGCGTCAGGCGGCAAGGCGAGATCGACATATATCTCGCCAAGGAAGAACAGCGAGCCGGCTTCGCGCGTCAGCAGCAAGGTGTGCTTGCCACGCCAGCCCAACCCGGCGCGGCTGGCGAGCGCCACCTCCAGCACAGGGGCGGAATCGACGAAAACGCGATGGCCGTATTCGCCGACGGCCACACCGATCCGCTCGGCCAGCTTCTGCAGACGATTGCGCAAAACCTTGTGGTAGTCGCGTCCCAGCGCGTAGCGCGAGATCGCCGCGCGCGCTCCATCAGCCTGCACCGCACGGGCCTGAGCAAGATCCGGTTCAGGCCAGTAATCCATACGCACGGAGATGATGCTGGTCGTACCGGGCACAAGTTCTGCCGGTCGGGCGCGTTTCAGACCGTGGCGGGCCATATAATCCATCCCGCCGTGAAAGCCGGCAGCAAGCCAGTCGAGCAGCCCCTGTTCGGCCGAGCGGAGATCAACATCAGTCACCCCGACGGCAGAGAAGCCGAGTTCCAGGCCCCAGGTGCGGATGTCCTGGACCAGCGTCGACACGTCAATGGATGGATGAGCGGGATGAATCACGCCGCAGATCATACTTGCTGAAGGCTCCGAAAAGTTTCAGATCGGGGCCGGACAAGGCACGAAAGAAAATTTCGACGCCGCACATGTTTGATCAGCAAAACGCTGTTTTGCTTGAACAACGCTGCAACACAATCGGAGTATTCACTGATGCTCACCTTTCTTGCCGATGCAGAGACCACTGAAGCCTTCGGCGCCGCGCTGGCACCCGCGCTCATGCCGGGATTGGTGATCTGGCTGTCGGGCGACCTGGGGGCCGGCAAGACGACACTGACACGCGGGCTGCTGCGTGCCCTGGGGCATCAGGGAAGTGTAAAAAGCCCCACGTACACCTTGCTTGAAGTTTATGCTGTTTCTAGAATTGCGCTGTATCACTTTGATTTCTATAGATTCAATACTCCAGATGAATTTCTTGAAGCGGGACTGGAAGAGTACTTTGGCGGCGCCGGCGTGTGCCTCGTCGAATGGGCCGACAAGGCCCTGCCCTACGTACCACCCGCCGATCTGGAAATCCATCTGCAGGTTGCCGGCGATGGCCGTGCAGCACGCGTTGAAGCGCACAGCCCCCGAGGCATCGAATGTCTGAAGCACGTCACCCTTCCCTGCTGACCCCGCCGCCGGATCTGTCGCGCAGGCGCGCGCTCAAGGCCGGCGCCCTGCTGATGACCCTGCTGGTCACGCCGACAGGCATGGCACAGGGCAACCCGCGTCTGATCGCCGTACGCGTGTGGCCTTCACGCGACTACACCCGGATCACGCTGGAAGGCGCCGAAGCACTGAAGTTCAGCCACCAGATCGTGAAGAATCCGGAGCGGCTGGTGGTCGATCTGGAAGGCGTCGAATTCGACAGCGTGCTCGCCAGCCTGCCGGACAAGATTTCCGAAGCCGATCCCTATATCAAGCTGATCCGCGCCGGGCGCAACCGGCCTGGTGTGGTACGTCTGGTCGTGGAACTGAAGGCCGAGATCAAGCCGCAGATTTTTTCGCTGCCACCGGCCGGCAGCTATGGTCACCGCCTGGTCCTCGATCTGTATCCGGCGGTGGAGCTTGATCCGCTCCTGGCACTGATCGAGAAACACTCGCCCGAAGATGCGGTACTCGGCTACACAGGCCCACAAGCCAATACTGGCGCGGCTGACGACAACCCCTTCCGTGTCAACCGCGACAGTAGCCGCTCTCCAGCTACCCCTGCGGCAAACGACCGCCCGGTGCGGCGCAGCGGGCAGGACCTGCGTCTGATCACCATCGCGCTTGACCCCGGCCACGGCGGCGAAGACCCCGGCGCCATCGGCGCGCGCGGCACCTACGAAAAAACCGTCACCCTGGATATCGCTCGCCGCCTCAAAGCGAAGATCGACGCCGAACCGAACATGCGCGCCATGCTCACGCGTGACGCGGACTTCTTCGTGCCGCTCGGCCAACGCGTCGAAAAGGCCCGCCGGGTGCAGGCCGATCTGTTCGTCTCGATCCACGCCGACGCCTTCATCAAGCCCGAGGCGCGCGGCAGTTCGGTCTTCGTGCTGTCAGACCGCGGAGCGACGAGCACGGCAGCGCGCTGGCTGGCCAACAAGGAAAACTCGGCTGATCTGATCGGCGGGGTCAATCTGGGGGTGAAGGACAGCCATCTGGCCAAGACCCTGCTCGATCTATCGCAGACCGCCACCCTGAACGACAGCATGAAGGTGGCGAAAGCCGTGCTCGGCGAGCTGGGCGGCATCAACCAGTTGCACAAGGGCGAGGTCGAGCAGGCCAGCTTCGCCGTGCTCAAGGCGCCGGACATCCCCTCGATGCTGGTCGAGACGGCCTTCATCTCGAACCCGGAAGAAGAGAAGCGCCTGACCGACGATGCTTATCAGGACAAGATGGCCGAAGCCATGCTGCGCGGCATCAAGCGCTATTTCGCCAAAAATCCGCCGCTGACCCGCAACAAGATCGCCCTGAAGGACTGAGCCTAATCACAGGACCAGCGGCACCCTGCGCGCGATCCGCGCGCCCTGCCAGACGATCACCGGCGGACGCCCTCAGCGTTGCAGAAAGTGACGTTTAGCGTCACGTCCGTCCCCGCATTGTCACACCACCATCTCGCCAAAACCGGCATAAACGTGAAATTCGTCACGCCGCAAGACGGTGGCGAGCGTGGCATACCGCTTGCTGATTCATCTGCAGATAAAAATGTGCTGATGAACAATGAACAAACGGGAACTCCAGCGCCTCGTTGCGCGCCTGGAAAAACAAAGCAAGGCCGCACCGGGGACTTACCGCCTCAAGGTCGCCCTGCTTGCGGCACTCGGCTACGCCTACATCTTCCTGATCACGGGTCTGGCGGTCAGCAGTCTGCTGTGGGCCATCTGGCAGGCCGCTTCGGGTGATTTTTTCGGTGCCTTGCGCGTCGGGCTTCTGGGCGGTCTGGTGTCCCTGCTGCTGCTGCCAGCCCTGTGGGTGAAAATTCCGCAACCGCAGGGCCGGATACTGAACGCCGACACCGCACCCAAGCTCTTCGCCATGATCGAAAAGATCCGTGACAAGGCGCGCTGCCCGCAGATCGATCAGGTCATCCTCAACGATGCGTTCAACACCTCGATCATGCAGATCCCGCGTCTGGGTATCCTGGGCTGGCACCGCAACGTCCTGATCATCGGCCTGCCCATGCTGCAGGCACTCTCCCGCAAGGAGTTCGCAGCCATCCTGGCACACGAGTTCGGCCACCTGTCCAGCCGCCACGGCCAGCTCGGCACCTGGATCTACCGCATCCGCACGGTATGGATGCATGTGCATGACGCGTTCCGCGACGGCGATGGTTTCGGCAATCTGCTGCTGACCCGTTTCCTGCGCTGGTACATCCCGTTTTTCAACGCTTACAGCTTTGTGCTGGCCCGGCAGGATGAATACGAGGCCGATCGCCTCGCCGCCACCATCGTCGGGCCGCGCACCATGGCGGATGCGCTGATCGCGATTGCCGTACGCGGCCGCTTCATCAACGACCGCTTCTGGCCCGATCTGTGGAGCCGGGCCGATCGCCACCTGAACCCGCCCTTCCTGCCGCACGGCTCGATGCGCACCGCCCTGCATCTGGGACTGGAAGAGAAACAGGCCGAGCGCTGGCTGAGCGAGGAATTGCGTCGCGACACGGCGAACGATGACACGCATCCCTGTCTGCGCGAACGCATCCTGGCCCTGCACACTCCCTGTGAGCTGCCCCCTGAAGCCACCCACAGCGCCGCCCAGGCCCTGCTTGGCGACAGCCTGGCAGAATTGCAGCATGCCTTCGATGGCCTCTGGCAACAGCACAACGGGGCACGCTGGCGCGAACGCTTCCACACGGTCAGCTCGGCCAAGGAAACCGTCGTGCGCACCGAAAACCACGCGCTGAACAATCTCAGCCCGGAAGAGCTGAGCCACTACGCTCTCGCGCTGGAGACCCTGAACCGCGCCGACGAAGCCCTGCCCCTGCTGCGTCAGGCCGCAGACCATCCGCACGGCCCGGCCACCGCCGCACTGGCCGCGGCACGCATCCTCCACGGGCTGGGCGACGAGACGACCATTCGCTATCTGGAGCTGGCCATGCAGCGCGATCGCAGCCTGGCCGAAGAGGCCACCACCCAGGCCGCCGCGTTCTACGAAGCGCGCGGTGACGCCGACCGGGCCAGCACCTACTGGCAGCGCCTGACGCGCCTGCACAGCGCCTGAGTTTCAGTTTTCAGGCGCTGTATGTTGCCCGGAAAGCCGCTCACAGCAAGCATTCCCAGCCCCCTGCCATGAAGACCCGCCTGCATCCTTGCTGTGCGCACGGCCTGCCCGCTCAGGCCCGCCGGGTGCGGGTCTTCAGGCTATCCTGCACAGAGCTCACCGGGCATGCTGTAATCACGCCTTCGCCACGTCTTCGCGATTCCTGCATCAATCCATGCGCCAACTGTTCTGTCTGAGTCTGGCCCTGAGCCTGCTGAGCGGTGGTTCCCTGCGGGCAGAGGAGCTTCTGCATCGCGACATCAACGAAGCCATCATTCGCCTGCCAGTCACCGCACGTGACCTCAACAACGTGGAAACGCGCGGCGAAATCCTTGTCACCACCTTCAAACCGGCCGGCGATGGCCCCTTTCCACTGGTGGTGATCAGTCATGGGCGGGACAGCCAGAAGCGCGCAGAAGTCGGCCGCTCGCGCTTCGAGTCCGCGGCCCGTTATTTCGTGCGCAAGGGCTTCGCCGTAGCGGTACCGACACGCCTGGGTTATGGCGATACCGCAACCGCCGGCGACCCCGAAAGCAATGGCCGGCAATGCAGCCTCGCCCGCTACGACGTGGCCATGGCCGCCTCGGCCAGCCAGATCGCCGCCACCGTAAAACGCCTGCGCGAGGAACGCTGGATCGACCCCGGGCGCCTGCTGCTCGTCGGTCAGTCAGTCGGTGGCATCAGCACGGTCGCCGCGACGGCACAGAACATTCCGGGGCTCATCGCAGCCATCAACTTTGCCGGCGGGCATGGCGGACGACCCGACACCCACCCCGGCGAGCCCTGCAACCCCGCGGCACTGGAACGCCTCTATGGCGAATTCGGCAAAACCGCCAGAGCGCCGATGCTGTGGATCTACACGGAAAACGACCGCTATTTCAATCCGGCCCATTCGCAGGCCTGGCACGCGGCCTTCACGGCCAGCGGCGGGGTGGCCGAATACCGCCTCCTGCCCGCCTTTGGCGACAATGGGCACACCCTCTTCGCTGCCGGCAACGATCTCTGGCAACCCTTTCTGGATGACTGGCTGCGGCGCTTCGGCTTCAATCAACCCGGCCTGTTGTCGAAGCCTCCGGCCCGGCCCGCCAGCCCGGTCGAGGCGCTCGACAAGGTGCCCTATCTGAGCCAGAACAGCCTTGCCACGGGCTACGCCGCGTTCCTGGACAAGGCCGCACCGCGGGCCTTTGCCCTGAGCCCGCAAGGCAACTGGGGCTGGGCCAGCGGCAAGGACGATTTGCTCTCGCGCACCCTGGCCAATTGCCAGCGCAAGAGCGGCAACCCCTGCAAGCTGTATGCGGTAGATAATGACGTGGTCTGGCAACCCTGAAACACTCTGGAGTTTTACATGAGCGCCACCCCCGACTATGTCGTCCCCCTTCCTGCCGTCGCTTCGCTGCCGGTCGCCGGCTCGGCGGCCCGTTTCCCGGTGCGCCGCATCTACTGCGTGGGGCGCAACTACCTCGACCACATCCGCGAGCTGGGCAATGACGAGAAGGAGCCGCCGATCTTCTTCACCAAACCGCGGGACGCCATCGAACAGGACGGCGCAACCATCCCCTACGCCAGCGCCACGGAGAACTACCATTTCGAACTCGAACTGGCCGTGGCCCTGCAGTCGGGCGGCTACAACATCCCCGCCGAGACCGCGCTCGAGCATGTCTTCGGCTACGCCGTGGCGCTCGACATGACCCGCCGCGACCTGCAGAAACAGCTCACCTCCAGAGCCGGCCCGTGGGATGTCGCCAAGGCCTTCGATCATTCGGCCCCGTGCGGCACGATTCATCCGGTCGCCCAAGTCGGTCATCCGGATGCCGGGCGCATCCATCTGACCGTGAACGGTGAAACAAAACAGGACGCCGACCTCAAGGCGATGATCTGGGATGTACCGCACATCATTGCGCACCTGTCCCGGCTCTTCGAGCTGCAGGCTGGCGATATCATCCTCACCGGCACGCCCGCCGGCGTCGGCCCGGTGCAGACTGGCGATACACTGGTAGGCAGCATTGACGGGCTCGGCACGCTGAGCATCCATATCGGCGCACCCTGCGCCTGAATCACTCACGGGAGACACCTACATGGCAGGCTGGATCGCACTCGGCTTACTGATCGTCGTACTGACCTACGGCATGCTGCTCTACAACGGCCTGGTCACCCTCAAACACAACGTAGCCCGCGCCTGGGCCAACATTGACGTGCTGCTCAAGCAGCGCCATGACGAACTGCCCAAGCTGGTCGAGGTCTGCAAGCAGTACCAGCAGTTCGAGCAAGCCACGCTGGAGCGCGTGATCGCCGCCCGCGCCGGCGTCGCCACCGCCCGCGCAGCTCAGGACATTCCAGCCCTGGGCACTGCCGAAGGGGCGCTGCGGGCCGGCCTGGGCCAGCTCTTCGCCGTCGCCGAGGCCTACCCGGAGCTGCGAACCAGCGAGCACTTCAAGCAGTTGCAGCAACGCATCAGCGGGCTGGAAAACACCATTGCCGACCGCCGCGAGCTCTACAACGAGACGGTGAACCTCAACAATGTGCGGGTCGAACAATTCCCCGATGCGCTGATCGCCCGCCTGTTCAATTTCGAACTCAAGCCGCTGCTCGAATTCGCTGCCAGCGAGAAGAGCGACGTCGACATGGGACAACTCTTCAAGGGCTGATCCGTGTCCAGTCTGCCAGATGTCCAGACCCTGCTCACCCGGGGTCTGCTGCCGGCCCTGCTCGGCGTCCTGCTGTTCGCCCTGTTCATCGGCGCACGGGCGGCCGAACTGCAGCCCTGGCACCTCACCCTGATGCTGGCCGCCATCGCGCTCATCGCCTGGACCTTTGCCTACCGGCGCTACCGCCATTACACCGATACACCCGGCGCGCCCATCAGCTCGGCGCCGCAGGGCTACATTGCCATCGAAGGCATCGGTCGGGCCCTGCCCGGCGAGCCGCTGCGCTCGCCTTTCAACTTCCTGCCCTGCCTGTGGTACCGGATGCAGGTGCAGGTCAAAGACAGCGACGGTGACTGGCGGACCGAAACAGACGAAACCAGCGACGCCTCCTTCATCCTCGAAGGCGCCGATGGTGCCCGCTGCACGATTGATCCGGCGGGCGCGAAGATCGAAGCCGTGCACAAGGATACGAGCACCGTTGGCGATCGCCGCAGCACGCAATGGCTGCTGATTCCCGGCACACGCCTGCACGCCATGGGCCACTTCGTGACGCGCCGTCCGGCCGATGATCACCCGGCCATCAACGTGGCACTGCGCGAAAAACTCGCCGACTGGAAAGACATGGGAATTGCCCGGCGCTTTGACGCCGACGGCAACGGCGAACTGGACCTGAATGAATGGGAACAGGCGCGTGCCGCCGCACGCCAGGAAGTCGAGCAGGAGCGTCAGGCCGTTGCCGACTTCCCCGATTACCACACCCTGGTCGCCCCACCCGACGGGCGCCCCTTCGTTATTTCCGATCACGCCCCGGAGCAGGTGGCCCGCCGCTACCAGTGGCAGGCCCGGATGACGCTGGCGCTGGCGCTGCTCGCCCTGATCATCACCGCCTGGATGGCAACGCATCCTTGAGGCGTATCTGGGATACGATGGCCGGAGAGCCTCCTCTGACAAGGCTTTTCGCGGCACACACCTCAAAACCCGCTCCGGATAAGGCTCTTCAGGCAGGTTATCTGAAGAAGTCCGCCGGAAGCGGCTCTCCAGATACCCGAAGAACGCAACCCTTAAATAGCTACTGCCGGACCTCGAACAGCGTGTCCGCCGTCCAGTCCGCCCGATTGCTGCGGAAAGGGTTGATGTCCAGCCCGCCACGCCGGGTGTAACGCGCCCACACCGCCAGCTCGCGCGGCGCGCACTGGCGCAGGATGTCGGTGAAGATGCGCTCCACGCATTGCTCGTGGAATTCGTTGTGCTCACGGAACGAGATGATGTAGCGCAAGAGCGCCTCGCGATCCAGCGCCGCGCCGCTGTAGCGGATCACCACCGTGCCCCAGTCCGGCTGGCCGGTGACGAGGCAGTTCGACTTGAGCAGATGCGAGAACAGCCATTCGTCCCGCACCTCGCGCGCGGCATCGGCGCGCAGCAGATCCGGCTGCGGGGAGTACTGGGTCACCTCGATATCCTGCCCATCCAGACACACGCCCTGCACATAGCCCATTGCACGGCGCGGCTTGCGTTCCAGCGGCGTGATCAGCACCTGCACACTCCCTCCTGCAGCCCCGGACAGATCGCGGGCAATCGTCGCCGACACCGCTTCGGCATTGTCCATGCGCGTCTGGTTGAAGGAGTTCAGATACAGCTTCAATGATTTGGATTCGATCAGGCGCGGCGAATGCGCCGGCACGCGGAATTCGCCGATCGCCACCACCGGCTTGCCACGCGGATTGAGCCAGGAGAGCTCGTAGGCATTCCACAGATCCTCGCCCATGAAAGGCAGGGAATCCGGTTGCAGGCCCAGTTCGTCGCGCTTTTGCTGGCGCGGAATCGGGAAGAGCAAGTGCGGCGCGTATTCGCTGCAGTAATCGGTGGCACGGCCCAGCGGAGAGTTTTCGGGTACACGCGTTTCGTTCATGACAATTCCTGTGTTTCATGCAGCGGCGGCGTCGGCCGCCCCTGCGTCATCCGGGCCGCACGCAGGGCCGCAGCGATCTCGTTCAGCGCCACCCGCGTCTCGGCAAACAATTTGAACATGGTCACGAAGCCATGCACCATGCCCTCGAACTGTAGATGACGCGCGGCCACGCCGGCAGCCTTGAGCTTCTCCGCATAGGCCGCGCCATCATCCGCCAGCGGGTCGCACTCGGCCGTGATCACCAGCGCCGGCGGCAGCCCGGCGTGGCTCGCAGCCAGCGCCGGGGAAGCGCGCCAGTCGAATTTCTCCAGCTCACGGGCAAAATAGTTGTGCTGGAACCAGAGCATCGTCTCGCGCTCCAGAAAATGCCCCGCACCATAGCGCCGGGCACTCTCGAATTCGCTCATCAGATCCGTCGCCGGATAGATCAGCAACTGATGGCGCAGCGCCGGACCGCCTGCATCACGCGCCATCAGCGCCAGCACCGCCGCCAGCGTGCCGCCCGCCGAATCCCCGCCGACGCTGATCCCGTCCGCATCCAGATGCAGCCTGGGGGCCTCGCGCACCAGCCATTTCAGAGCGAACCAGGCATCATCGACCCCCGCCGGAAACTGATATTCCGGCGCCAGACGATAATCCAGCGCGAGCACAGCGACGTCACACACATTCGCCAGCGCCCGGCACCAGGGGTCGTAGCTGGCCAGGTCGCCCAGCGTCCAGCCTCCGCCGTGCAGCCACAGCATCACCGGCAGGGCCACGCCCGGCAAGGCTCCCGCGGGGCGATAGACGCGCGCCAGGAGCGGGCCGCCCGCATGCTCACGGCGCGGGATTTCGATATCCGTCACGGCGGAAACCGCCTCCGGCTCCTCGCGATAGGCGTACATCAACTTGTAAAAACTGCGCCGTGCCACCTCCACCGGCAATTCGTGCAGGCGCGGCGCATCAATGCGGTGAAGCATGGCAAGCAAGGCGGCGGCGCGGGGGTCCAGCGGCATGGGGATAATCCGGAAGGCGAGGCTGGATTTTACGGGGCCGGCAGGGAAAGCGGGAAGCCGGAAGTTGGCCGGATTGCCTCCTCACCCCCGGAGCGTTCCTCCCGTACAATCCCTCATCCATCACGAAGGCATAAGCACCATGTCGCAGGATGCTCTCGAAACGCTCAAGATCGACCGCAGCGCACCCGCTCGCAAACGTGGCCCATCACGCAAACCCTGGTTCGTCGGAGCCCTTGTCGTGGCCCTCGTCGCCGCTGGCTTTGCCCTCAGCAGCCGCCAGGCGCTGGAGGTCGAAACTGCCCGTGTCGCGCAAGCCTGGCCTTCGCAAGGCATAACGGCCCTAAACGCCACCGGCTACGTCGTGGCCGACACCAAGGCCTCCGTCGCCAGCAAGACCACCGGCCGGCTCGAATGGCTGGGCGTGCGCGAAGGCAGCCCGGTACGCGCCGGTGAAGTCATCGCACGCATGGAAAACGCCGACATCCGCGCCCAGCTTGCGCAACGCGAAGCTGACGTGGAATCCGCCCGCGCACGCGTCAAGCAGGGCGAAGCCGAGCAGATGGACGCCGATTTCAACCTCAAGCGTCAGCAAGACCTGAAGGCCCAGGGCTTCGTTGCCCAGGCCGCCGTCGATGCCGCGCAAAACCGTGCCCAACAGGCCCGTGCCACGATTGCCGCGCAGCAGGCGGCCGTGCGCGCCAGCCTGGCCGCCGTGGCCGAGATCAGGGTGACGCTCGACAACTCCGTGATCCGCGCCCCCTTCGCCGGGGTGGTACTCACCAAGCAGGCCGATGTGGGGGATGTGGTCACACCGCTTTCGGCCAGCAGCAATTCCAAGGCCGCTGTCGTCACCATGGCCGATCTGTCCACGCTGGAAATCGAGGCCGACGTTTCCGAAACAAACCTTGCCAGAGCCCGCGTCGACCAGCCGGTGGAAATCCAGCTCGACGCCCTGCCCGAGCTGCGCTTGCTCGGCCGCGTTTCGCGCATCGTGCCAACCGTGGATCGAAGCAAGGCAACCGTCAAGTTCAAGATCCGCTTCGACGAGAAGGACGCTCGCGTACTGCCCGACATGAGTGCCAGGGTTGCCTTCCTGGAGCGCCCGCTCAGGCCGGACGAACGCACACCACGCCTGGCCGTGAATCCTGCCGCGGTGGTCGAGGGCAAGGTCTTTGTCTTCCGGGACGGCATCGCTCGCACACTCCCCGTCAGCACGGGCGACAGGCTCGGTGACCTGATCGAAGTGAAAAGCGGGCTGCAGGCCGGTGATATCGTCATCCTCAACCCTTCAGCCAGGCTGCAGGATGGCGGCAAGGTGGTGGAGAAGAAATCGTGAGCGCAAGCGGCCCGGCCTCCCCCAGCAGCGCCACCGAAGCCGTCATCCGGATCGAGCACGTCAGCAAATTCTATGTGCGTGGCCACGAAGAAGTGCCGGTGCTCAGCGACATTCATTTCGACATCGCGCGCGGCGAATATCTCGCGTTGATGGGTCCCTCCGGCTCGGGCAAATCCACCCTGCTCAACCTCATCGCCGGGCTGGACCAACCCAACACCGGCAGCATCGTGGTCGATGGCGTCGACATTGCACAGCTGGATGACACGGGACTCGCCGACTGGCGCGCCCGCCATATCGGCTTCATCTTCCAGTTCTACAATCTGATGCCGGTGCTCACCGCTCTGGAGAATGTGGAGCTGCCACTCCAGCTCACCCCTCTGCCGCGCCGCGAACGCCGCGAACGCGCACTGACCGCGCTGTCGCTGGTCGGTCTGTCCGATCGCGTCAAACACTACCCTTCGGAGCTTTCCGGCGGCCAGTTGCAGCGCGTGGCGATAGCCCGGGCGATTGTCAGCGACCCGACCCTCATCGTTGCCGACGAACCCACCGGCGACCTCGATCGCAAATCTGGCGAAGAAGTTCTCGGTCTGCTGGATCGTCTGAACCGGGATCTGGGCAAAACCATCATCATGGTCACCCACGACGGCCATGCCGCCAACGCCGCGCGCGCCGTGCGGCATCTGGAAAAAGGCGAACTGTCCGCGCTGGTCGAAAACCGCTAGTCCGGGCTCCCGGACTGGGTCACGCCTCCCAGGCCAGGCTGGAAAAACAAAACCCCCGGGGTCTCCGGGGGTTCTTTTTTAACCAGACCTGCTGCCGGAGCAGCAGGCGTGATCAAGCAGACTTACTTGGTGGAGCACTTGTTCGGATCGCCGAGCGGGTCGGAACCGAAAGCAGCCACGGTACAGGCGATGGTCTTGCCCGAACCGACGTACTTGGCCACCCACTTGCCCTTGCGACCGAAAGCCACCCAGCCGGTTGCCTTGGCCGTGCAGGTTTCACCCAGAGCAGCACACTTGCTGAAACCAGCCGGGTAGTCACCCGTACCGGTCATGGCCGGAGGCGTACCGCCACCCGAAGAGCTGCTGGAGCTCGACGACGAGCTGGAGCTGCTGCTTGAAGAAGAGCTGCTGGAAGACGACGAACTGGAGCTGCTGCTCGAAGAAGACGAGCTGGAGCTGCTGGAGGACGAGGACGAAGAGGAGCTGGAGCCGCAAGCCGAAGCCGTCAGCGTTGCGCCGTTCTTGCCCACACCTGCGTAGGAAGCCAGCTTGGCCTTCACGCACGCAGCCGAGACCGGCTCGTAGGTGTAGGTCAGTGAAGGCTTGGAGCTCAGCGTAGAAGTCCAGTTGGTGGCATTGACACCGCCCGAACCTGCGTCATCCCAGGTGATGCCGTAGGTGGCATTGCTGGCAGCGCTGGTGGTGTTGTTGCTGTCCAGATACCAGGTGCCGCAACCATTCGTGTCGTAACGGCAGGTCACCGGGTTCAGCGAGTTCTCGAAGTAGTTGCGCTCGATGATGGCCTTGCCGCTGGCACGCACGTTGATGCCGGAGCTGGTGATCTTGTTGTACAGGTTGTTGTACGCATGCACCACACCACCACGCTGCAGCGGCAGACGGGCATTCACGTTGTAGTAAACGTTGTGGTGATAGGTGATGTTGCGCTGGTAATCGGTCGTGCCACCGCTCTGGGTGTGGCCATCCAGACCGACCTTCTTGCTGTCGTGGATGTAGTTGTACGAAACCGTGACGTTGGTCGAATTCTTCTTGATGTCGACGGCCGACTCGAAGGTCAGGTCGCCGTCGGGCGAGCCGTTACATTCGTTGTTCACCGCGAAGAGTTCGTTGTGGTCGATCCACACGTTCGGCGAGTTGTCGATACGGATCATGTCAGCATCGTTGTTGGCACCAGCCAGAGCACCGATCTTCATGTTCTTGATGACGACATTGCCACCATTCACGATGGTGATGCCGAAGTTGGCGGAGGAGCCGTTCGCCCCTTCAATGGTCAGGCCAGCGGTGAATTCCTTCAGTGAGACTTCACGATAGGCGTCATTCCAGTGCGGGTTCGGACAGTTGCCGGACGCATCCTTGGTGTGATCCTTGACGATCTGGGCGATCAGCGCGTCTTCGTTGCCGGTATAAACGATGTGCAGCGGATAGGCACCAGCCGTGACTTTCTTGCCGGCCGAGTCAATGCGTGCCGCAGCGATCGCATCGATCATCCCTTGCATTGAACTCACGGTAACTTTTTTGGCGCCAGTGACTTCACCGCCTGCGGTGGTTGCGAAACCGCCGGTATTCACGGCAAAAGCCATGCTGCTGGTAGCCAGCGCGACCAGCGCGGCCGTCGCCTTCAGTTTGAAGCTCATTGATTGTCTCCTGAGTTTGATTTTGTCCGGTCAATCGAGCCAACGGGGCTCGAAGAAAGCCCGGACAACCCCGCACCTATATTGTTTTGCGCGGTGAGCTTATTAATGCACAAAAGGGCCGTGAGTTCAAGAAAGAGACTGAAAAAAGTAGGGATTTCTCTTACGACCAAAGACGTAAAGCCAGGCAGGCTGGCGTGTGACGCGGAACATGCCCTCCTGTGGAGCTTGTTACGGAAAAGCCGAACGATGATCTGAATCAAAATCCGGGACTATCACGCCCTGCCCCAGGACCTCTTTCCGGCAGCCCGAACACCGCCACCATCAAGCCGGCTCCTGGCACGCCGTAGAAATCAACAAAGCCCCGCCGCAGCCACGTCTGCTTTCAGCCGAGAACGCCATGACCACTACCCGCCTCGAACACGACCTGCTCGGCAACCGCGAAGTGCCCGCCGATGCTTATTACGGCGTGCACACCCTGCGCGCGCTGGAGAATTTCCCGATTACCGGCATCCCGATTTCGGTCTACCCGGATCTGCTCGCCGCGCTGGCCGTCATCAAGCAGGCGGCGGCGATCACCAACCACGAACTGGGCCTGCTCGACCGGGAACATCTGGAGGCCATCGTCACCGCCTGTGAGGAAATCCGCGCCGGGCGCTGGCACGAACACTTCGTCGTCGACGTCATCCAGGGCGGCGCCGGCACTTCCAGCAACATGAACGCCAACGAAGTCATCGCCAACCGTGCACTCGAACTGCTCGGCCACGCCAGAGGCGAATACCAGCACCTGCATCCGAATGAACACGTCAACATGAGCCAGAGCACGAACGACGTGTATCCCACCGCATTGAAGATCGCCACCTACACCGGCCTGCACGGGTTGGTGGACGCCATGGCGGTGCTGCGCAAAGCGTTCGAGGAACGCGCCGAGGCCTTCAAGGACGTCATCAAGATGGGCCGCACCCAGTTGCAGGATGCCGTGCCGATGACGCTAGGCCAGGAATTCAGCACGTACGCAGTAATGCTCGGAGAGGACGAGGAGCGCGTGCGCGAGGCCGCCAGCCTGATCCGCGAAATCAACCTCGGCGCCACCGCCATCGGTACCGGCATTACCGCCCCGCCCGACTACGCCGCCCGCGTACGCCAGCATCTGGCGGATCTCACCGGCATCGCCCTGGTCACTTCGCCGAATCTGATCGAAGCCACCCAGGACTGCGGCGCCTTCGTGCAGATTTCCGGCGTGCTCAAACGCGTCGCGGTCAAACTCTCCAAGACCTGCAACGATCTGCGCCTGCTCTCCAGCGGCCCGCGCGCCGGCCTGGGCGAAATCAACCTGCCGCCCATGCAGGCGGGCTCCTCGATCATGCCCGGCAAGGTCAATCCGGTGATCCCGGAGGTCGTTAACCAGATTGCCTTTGAAGTCATCGGCAACGACGTCACCGTCAGCTTCGCCGCCGAGGCCGGCCAGCTCCAGCTCAACGCCTTCGAGCCGATCATCGCCCACAGCCTGTTCAAGAGCGTCGCCCACCTGCGTCAGGGCTGTCTGACCCTGGCCGAGCGCTGCGTCAAAGGCATCACCGCCAACCCGGATCGCATGCGCGAATCCGTTCGAAATTCGATCGGCATCGTCACCGCACTGAACCCCTACATCGGCTACGCCAATGCCACTGAAGTTGCCACCGAAGCACATCTCACAGGCGCCAGCGTCTACGACATCATTCTCGCCCGGGGCTTGCTCAGCCGCGAACAGCTCGATGCCATCCTCAAGCCTGAAGCCCTCACCAGCCCGCAGCAGATCGTAAGGCCGCAAAAATAACCTGCCTGAAGAGCCGCTCCCAGCGGGCCTCTGCAGGCAGGCGTGGCTGGCAGGCAATCCCCGCAAGGGGATTCGGACGGGCAGGCCGGATCGCCAGGCCACACGCCCCTCTCCGGGCGGTCCCTCATAAAAGACAAAGCCCCCGAATCCGGGGGCTTTGTCTGATTACGCCTGCGCCTTGCGTTGCAGGACTGATCGAGTGCGCTTAGCGATAGTAAGAACACTTGTTCGAGCTACCCGCCGGATCGCCACCAAAGGCGGCAACGGTACAAGCGATGCTCTTGCCCACGCCGACATTCTTGAGCAACCACTTGCCTTTGGCGCCAAATGCAACCCAGCCCTGGCCGGACCCGACCAAGCAGACGCCGCCCAGATCAGCACACTTGGACCAGCCCGCCGGGTAAGAGCCCGTCCCCTTCAGGACCGGAACCGCGCCGCCCGACGAGCTGGAGCTGCTCGAGGAGGAGGAGCTGCTTGAGGAAGAGCTGCTGCTCGATGACGAACCGCCGGAGCTGGACGAAGAGCTGCTCGAAGAAGAGCTGGAACTGCTGCTGGACGAGGAACTGGAGCTGCTGGATGAAGAACTGCTGGAGCTGCTCGACGACGAGCCCGAGCCGCTGCAGGCCGCTGCCGTCAGCGTCGCACCGTTCTTGCCCACGCCGGCGTATTGAGACAGCTTGTCCTTCACGCACTGAGCAGAAACCGGCTCATACGTGTAGGTCAGGGTCTTCGGGAACACGGCGGTCGTAGTCCAGGTGTTGGCGTTGATGCCGCCAGAACCCGGATCGGTCCAGACGATGCCGTAAGTGGCATTGTCCGCCGCGCTGGTGGTGTTGTTGTTGCGCAGATCCCATTTGCCGCAATTGGCGGTGTCGTAACGACAGGTCACCGGGTTATAGGCGTTAACGAAATAGTTCTTCTCGATCAACGCATAGCCACCGGTGCGCACGTTGATGCCCGAGTCCGTCACCTTCTCGTACAGGTTGTTGTACATGTGCGTCCAGCCACCACGCTGCAGCGGCAGGCGGGCACTCACGTTGTAGTAATAATTGTGGTGATAGGTAATCTCGCGGCCACCGGCGATATCGC
The DNA here is from genome assembly GCF_030730865.1 of Uliginosibacterium sp. 31-16. Classification (GTDB taxonomy): domain Bacteria; phylum Pseudomonadota; class Gammaproteobacteria; order Burkholderiales; family Rhodocyclaceae; genus Uliginosibacterium. The sequence goes on from NZ_JAVALZ010000002.1 coordinate 894,245, forward strand.
TGGCCGAAGAGCCATCCAGGCCAACCTTCTTGCTGTCGTGGATGTAGTTGTACGAAACGGTGATGTTGTGCGAATCCTTCTTGATGTCGATGGCGGACTCAAAGGTCAGATCGCCGTCGGGCGAGCCATTGCACTCGTTGTTCACCGCGAAGAGTTCATTGTGGTCGATCAGCACATTGGACGAACCATCGATGCGGAGCATGTCTGCATCATTGCTGGCGCCGCCCAGGGCGCCGATCTTCATGTTCTGGACAACGACGTTATTCGAGCCGCTCTTGATCGTGATGCCGAAGTTGGCAGAAGAGCCATTCGCCCCCTGGATGGTGATACCGGCCGTGAAGTTCTTGATCTCCACTTCACGATAAGGATCGCTCCAGTGCGGCGACGGACAGTTACCCGAGGCGTCCTTGGTGGAGCCCTTGATGACGTTGGCGATCAGTGCATCTTCATTGCCGGTATAGGTAATGATGACCGGATAGGCCCCCGTGGAAACTTTCTTGCCTGCCGAATCGATGCGCGCGGCGGCGATTGCGTCGATAATCCCCTGCATCGTGCTGACCGTCACTGACTTGGCGCCCGCCTGATTGCCGCCGGTAGCGGTGGAGAAGCCGCCGGTATTGGCCGCAAAGGCCATGCTGCTGGCAGCCAGCGCCACCAGCGCAGCGGTTGTTTTCAGTTTGAAACTCATGTCTTGGCTCCTGAATGTGATTGAGACCGTTGAGTCCGGCCCGTCGAACCCGTTAGGGATGCGGTCCGATGAAGTTTGAATCGGGTTGACGCCCCAGCGTTCGGGTCAAGTGCCGGACCGAACGGACTTCAAACAGAATCTGACCGGATCAGCGGGGGCCGAAAACAGAAGTCCGGGCGGCCCCGCACGATGCTTGGCGTTACAGCACGATTAATACACAAACGAACCAAATGTCTCAATACAATAAAGACAAAAGGTAGGCATTTGTCCTACAAGGCTCAATTATTTCAACAGACCGTCCCGAAAGCGCCTCTTCATGAAAACTTGCGCGTCAGTACATCAAAATGACACACGCCACTTCCTGGCCGCACGAGCCCCGCTGCTCGCACTGGTCGCAGCACTCGCGGCCTCCCCGGCCAGCGCGGGCTTCCAGCACAAGGACTGGGAGCTGCAGTGCGACAACACGCGCACCTGCCGCGCTGCCGGCTATCAGGCGGAAGACGGCGACTCGGACCCCGTTTCAATCCTCATTACCCGCGCTGCGGGGCCGAGCACTCCGATAGAAATCAGTGTTCAGGTGTACAGCGAACAGGGCGTCACGGGGCCACTGCAGCTGCGCGCCGGCAAGTTGCTGATCAAGGATCTCAAAGGCGACACCGCCAGCATTGCGTCCAAGGACAGCCTGCCACTGGTGCAGCAGCTCCTGAACATCGACACCGCCACGCTGCGCGCCGGCAAGAGCGAATGGACGCTGTCGCTGGCCGGCATCAAGGCCGTCCTGCTCAAGATGGATGAAGAACAGGGCCGCATCGGCACGCCCGGCGCGCTGGTGCGCAAGGGCACGAAACCGGAAAGCAGCGTGCTGCCCGCCCTGCCCTTGCCCGTCATCATCGCCGTCACGCCGCTCCCCGCCCGCAAGGCCGACGACGGCATCGGCAAACGCGCGCTCAAAGCCCTTAGCCAGGACATCGCCGAGCAGTGCAACGAAGGCAAGGAAGCGCTCGCCAATGCCAGCACCACACGTATCGACGAGCACCGCCTGCTTCTTTCCGTGCCTTGCGGCGTCGGCGCCTACAACAGCACCGCGTTGAACTGGATCATCAATGATCGCGCGCCCGGCAAGCCGGAAGGGCTGGAGGCCGAAGGCGACTTTGACGCCGGCACCGGCAGCATCAGCTCCGCCATGAAAGGCCGCGGCATCGGTGATTGCTGGTCCATGACCAGTTGGCAATTCGACGGAAAAGCCTTCGTCGTCACCGAACAAAGCGGCGACGGCATGTGCCGCGGCTTCCCCGGCGGCGCCTGGCAGCTCCCGGCCTACGTCAGCAAAGTCGTGCCAGCCGACAAAGCCAAGCGCTGAACTCACAACCAGCCATGCTCGAACTCATCCTCCGCTTCGCCCTGCGCAACCCGCTGCGCCACAAGCTGCGCAGCGTGCTGACGCTGACCGGCATCGTGGTGGCGATTCTGGCGTTCGGCCTGCTCGGCACCATCGTGTCGGCCTGGTATGCGGGGGCGAATGCGGCGTCGGACAAGCGGCTGGTGACCCGCAATTCGATTTCGCTGACCTTCAGCATGCCTCTGGCCTACGCGGACCGGATTCGCGCCATTGAGGGTGTAACGGATCTGTCCTGGGAGAACTGGTTCGGCGGGGTATACAAGGAGCCGAGCAATTTCTTCCCGCAGTTCGCCATCGAGCCAGAGAGTTTCTTCCGCATGGTGCCGGAATTCCGCGTGAAACCGGATGAGATGCAGGCTTTCCTGCGCGACCGGCGTGGCGTGATTGCCGGGCGCAAACTGGCGAATCGCTTTGGCTGGAAGCTTGGCGATGTGATTCCGATCAAGGGCACGATCTTCGCAGGCGATTACGAATTCGTACTGCGCGGCATCTACGACGGAGCCCGCGCCAGCACCGACGAAGGTCAGTTCTTTTTGCGCTGGGATTACCTGAACGAGCGGATCAAACAGCTCTTCCCGGGCAGCGAGAATCAGGTCGGCATCTTCCTGATCGGCATTGCGGACGGGCGCGACGCAGCGGCGGTGTCGCAGCGCGTGGATGCGCACTTCCGCAATTCGCTGGCCGAAACCCTGACGGAGACGGAGAAAGCCTTCCAGCTCAGCTTCGTGGCGATGACCGGCACCATCGTCAAGGCGATCCAGATCGTGTCCTACGTGATCATTTGCATCATCATGGCGGTGATGGCCAACACCATGGCGATGGCCGCACGCGAGCGCAGCAGCGAATACGCCACGCTGAAGGCGCTGGGCTTCCGTCCCTGGGTAGTGGGTGCGCTGGTGTATGCCGAATCGCTGGCGCTGGCGCTGATCGCCGGCGGCCTGGGCATCGCGCTGACCGGCCCGGCGGCGCGCGCGGTGGGCAGCAAGCTGGACAACATATTCCCGGTCTTCGGCGTAGCGCCGGAAACGATCCGGCTGCAATGGGCGGCGGCACTGGTGATCGGTCTGGTCGCGGCGCTGATCCCGGCCCGCCAGGCGATGCGCGTGAAGATCATTGAAGGGCTGAGGCAAGCTGGCTGATGAACCGCATTCCCTTCAACTACATCTGGCGCAATCTGCTGACGCGCAAGCTGACCACCGCGCTGACGGCGGGTGGCATGGCGCTGGTGGTGTTCGTGTTCACCGCCGTGCTGATGCTGGACGCGGGCCTGAAGGCGACGATGGTGGCAAGCGGCCGGCCGGACAATGTGGTGGTGATCCGCTCCGGCTCGGAAACCGAGGTGCAGAGCAGCATCGACAACCCGCAGATGGGGGCCCTGGAATCCCTGCCGCATATCGCGCTGGATGGTGCGGGCCGGCCACTGCTGGTACGCGAGAGTCTGGTGCTGTATTCGCTGGTCAAGAAGGACACCGGCGTGCCGACCAATGTAACGATCCGCGGCACCGGCGAGATGGGCCTGGCCTTGCGCCCGCAGGTGCGGTTGAAGGTCGGTCGGGCATTCCGGCCGGGCAGCAGCGAGATCATCGTCGGCGCAAGTCTGGCCAAGGGCTTCGCCGGCGTGGAAATCGGCCAGACGCTGAGCTTCGCCCGCCGCGACTGGCTGGTGGTGGGCATTTTCGATGCGGGCAAGACGGCGTTCAACAGCGAAGTGTGGGGCGACGCGGAGCAGCTCAGGCAAGCCTTCCGCCGCCCGGTGTATTCCTCGCTGGTGTTTCAGCTGGATGCCGTCGGCAATTTCGGGGCGGTGAAAAAGCTCGTCGTGGATGATCGGCGCCTGACCGTGGAGATGAGGCCGGAAACACAGTACTACGCCGACCAGTCGAAATTTCTCGCTGGTTTCATCAGTATTCTGGGCCTGACGCTGTCGATCATCTTTTCCATCGGTGCGATCATCGGCGCCATGATCACCATGTATGCGGCAGTGGCCAGCCGCACGGCGGAAATCGGCACCCTGCGCGCCATCGGCTTTCGCCGCACGAACATCCTGATCGCCTTTCTGGCCGAATCGCTGCTGCTCTCACTGCTGGGTGGTGTGGTCGGGCTGGCGGCGGCCTCGGGCATGCAGGCGGTGTCGATCTCGACGATGAACTGGCAGACCTTCGCGGAACTGGCTTTCGCCTTCAAGCTGACGCCGGACATCGCCCTGGCAAGCCTGATCTTCTCGCTGACAATGGGCTTTCTGGGCGGCGTGCTGCCGGCCTGGCGGGCAGCACGGCTGAACATCGTGGCGGCCGTGCGGGCAAGTTGAGTCAGGCCCGGGCTGCTGTTCGTGATAACTTGATGTCATGCGTACGGAGGCTTCAAGCGCTCCTGCGGCACACTCCTGAATCTTTACGGAAAATATCGAAATGGATGAAATCAGCAGCACCGACTGGCTGGATATCGACACGACCGACAACGAGATGGTTTCGGCCTGTGCCAGCAGTACGGCCCGCCTGCAGCAGACGACACGCACCCGGCAGTGGAAGCTGATCGCGCTCTGGGTACTGCTGGGCGGGCTGCTCGGCTGGGCCTTTGGTGATGGGGGGCCGTTTGCGGGAGTGAACAGTGCCGCGCTGGGGGTGCTGGCCCTGAGTATCGGCGCCATCCAGATGTTCGCGTTCCGCAAGCAGCTGCAGCGGATTGCCGCCGGAATTCCGAAACACTACCGCATCGCGATGCGCCCGGACGGACTGGCCAGCGAATCGGAACTCGGCACCGGCCTGCTGGCCTGGAGTGCGCTGGAAGCCATCGAGCGGCGGCACGATGCGGCGCTGCTGCACTACAAGGGATTCCGCACGCTGTGGGTGCCGGAACGCTGCTTTGCCGATGCGACGGCCTTTGCCGCCTGGCTCGCGCAGATCGAACAGCTCAGCGGCAAGCAGGCCAGTGTGGCGCCCGCCACGCCTGAAGTCCTGCCGGAACGACGGGGCCTGCTGGCGCTGCGCGACCTGCTCAGCAATCTGCAGGTGGGCCTGCGGTTTGCCCTGTTCCGCGTCAGCGCTGCGCAACACCTGCGCGTCTCGGGTCTGCAGATCGTGCTGGTGGTCGTCACCGGGCTGTGCCTGGAGCTGGCCTTCGACTTTGCAAACGTGGGGCTGGATGGACAGTTTTACGGCTACGCCCTGCCCTACCAGCTGTTCACCGTGCTGTGTGCGCTGACCTGCGCGTGGGCTGTGAGCAATTGCGCGCCGCAACCGGCACGCATATCGACCGCAGCGTTGGCGATCCTGACGCCGATGCTGGTACTGCGTGCGCTGTTTCTCGGCATGACCCTGCTGGCCGACTGGATGGATGCGGACAGTTTCGCCGCCATTGCGGGGCTGTTCGTGCTGTTCTGGGGCGCACTGGCGACCATCGTGGCACTGGTGCGCAGCCTTGACCTGCCTGCCGACCAGCGCATGGGCGCAGTGCTCGGCGTGGTTTTCCTGATGGTGGCTCCGGTGCAGCTGGATATCGGACGGGCACGTTTGTGGAATCCGGACTATTCGGACGAGGCCAGTGCCGGCGAGCGCAGCGACTGGAACAAGGCTGCCACCGAGGCCGTGCTGTACGCCCAGCCGGCCCTGCTCGACAAGAGCCTGAACGCCATCAGCAAGGGCAAGCCGGGCGTGCCGGAGCTGTATCTGCTGGCGCTGGGCGGCTATGGCTCGCAGGACGTGTTCAAGCGCGAAGTGGAAAGCGTGGACAAGCTGTTTACCGAGCGCTTCGGCACGCAGGGCCACAGCGTGGTGCTGGTGAACAATCCAGCCACCGTGGAGACGCAAGCGATGGCCACGACCATCGCCCTGCAGCGCGCGCTGACGGAAATCGGCCGCAAGATGAACCGCGAGGAAGACGTGCTGTTCCTCTTCATGACCTCGCATGGCGCGGCGGATCACAGGTTCTCGCTGGAACTGTGGCCGTACAAGTTCGGCGAACTGACGCCGCAAAGCCTGCGCACGGCACTCGACACGGCAGGCATCCGCAACCGGGTGATCGTGGTCTCGGCCTGCTATTCGGGCGGCTTTGTCCAACCGCTGGCGGACGAACACACGCTGGTAATGAGCGCCTCGCGCGCCGATCGCAACTCGCACGGCTGCAGCCATGAAGCGGACTGGACCTTCTTCGGCAAAGCCTATTTCGACGAGGCGCTGCGCGAGACCCGTTCCTTCACCCGCGCATTTGAAACGGCCCGCGCCAGCGTGGCGGCGCGCGAAAAGGAGGAAGGGCTGATGGCCTCGGAGCCCCAGATCGCTGAAGGCGCCGGCATCCGCCCGGTGCTGGAGGCGCTGGATCGCGCCCTGCCGCCGCCCACGTCTGCCACCAATACCGCCCCGGAGAGCCGCTCTTGACGGGGATCTGCAGACAGCCTGCCTGCAGAGCCACTACTGACAATACTCTTCAGGCAACCTGCCCGAAGAAGACCACCAGAAGAGGCTTCGCAGGCATCTGTCGGTAAAAACCGGCGCCGCAGCGGGAGCGCCGTGTAAAAACCCCACAAGAGCCGCCACTAACCGTAGAATTCGCGCTCCTCATATTCAGCGTGGCGAGTCATCGTGAGCATCAAGTCAGACAAGTGGATCCGCCGGATGTCCGAACAGCACGGCATGATCGAGCCCTACGAGCCCGGTCTGGTGCGCGAACTGAATGGCGAGAAGATCGTCTCCTTCGGCGCGTCGAGCTACGGCTACGACATCCGCTGTGCCGACGAATTCCGCGTCTTCACCAACATCAACTCGACCATCGTTGATCCGAAGAACTTCGATCCGAACTCCTTCGTGGAAGTCTCCGGCAAGGGTTACTGCGTGATTCCGCCGAACTCCTTCGCGCTGGCCCGCACCGTCGAGTATTTCCGCATCCCGCGCTCGGTGCTGACCGTATGCCTGGGCAAGAGCACCTACGCGCGCTGCGGCATCATCGTGAACGTCACCCCCTTCGAACCGGAATGGGAAGGCTACGTGACGCTGGAGTTTTCCAACACCACGCCGCTGCCCGCCAAGATCTATGCTGGAGAAGGCTGCGCCCAGGTGCTGTTCTTCGAGAGCGACGAGATCTGCGAGACCTCCTACAAGGATCGCGGCGGCAAGTATCAGGGCCAGGTCGGTGTGACCTTGCCGAAGATCTGACGCCTATCGACCGATCTGCACAATCCTGCTCCGGGGCCGCAACAAGCTGATGCTTGGCGGCCCCTTGTACTTGGTAATACTTTTTCGTAACCCCGCTGCACTACGATCAGGCAGCACATCGCCGCTCCGGCGATCTTTTTGACAGACAGGAAATGCCATGCGCTTCCACTTCCCGATCATCATCATTGATGAGGATTTCCGTTCAGAGAACACCTCCGGTTTCGGCATCCGCGCGCTGGCCAAGGCGCTGGAAGCCGAGGGCATGGAAGTGGTCGGCGTCACCAGCTATGGCGACCTGAGTTCCTTCGCGCAGCAGCAGAGTCGCGCCTCGGGCTTCATCCTGTCGATCGATGACGAGGAATTCACCTCGGAGGAAGCCGACGAAACCATCGCCGAGCTGCGTGCCTTCGTCGAGGAAATCCGCTGCCGCAATGCCGACATCCCGATCTTCCTGCACGGAGAGACGCGCACCAGCCGCCACATCCCGAACGATGTGCTGCGTGAGCTGCACGGCTTCATCCACATGTTCGAGGACACCCCGGAATTCATCGCCCGCTATGTGCAGCGCGAAGCCAAGGCCTATCTCGATTCGCTGGCCCCACCCTTCTTCCGCGCGCTGACGCATTACGCCTCCGACGGCTCGTATTCATGGCACTGCCCGGGGCACTCCGGCGGCGTGGCCTTCCTGAAGAGCCCGGTCGGCCAGATGTTCCACCAGTTCTTCGGCGAAAACATGCTGCGCGCTGACGTGTGCAACGCGGTCGAGGAACTCGGTCAGCTGCTCGACCACACCGGCCCGGTGGCGGCATCAGAGCGCAACGCTGCGCGCATCTTCCACGCCGACCACCTGTTCTTCGTCACCAACGGCACCTCGACCTCCAACAAGATCGTCTGGAACTCGACCGTCGCGCCGGGCGACGTGGTGGTGGTGGATCGCAACTGCCACAAGTCCATCCTGCACAGCATCATCATGACCGGCGCGATTCCGGTGTTCCTGATGCCCACGCGCAACCACTACGGCATCATCGGGCCGATCCCGAAGAGCGAATTCAAGTGGGAGAACATCCAGAAGAAGATCGCCCGGAACCCCTTCGCGCTGGACAAGAACGCCAAACCGCGCGTGCTCACCATCACCCAGAGCACCTACGACGGAGTGCTCTACAACGTCGAAGAAATCAAGGAAGAGCTCGACGGCAAGATCGACACCCTGCACTTTGACGAAGCCTGGCTGCCGCACGCCGCCTTCCACGACTTCTATGGCGACTACCACGCCATCGGTGAAGATCGCCCGCGCTGCAAGGAATCGATGGTGTTCTCCACCCAATCCACGCACAAGCTGCTCGCCGGCCTGAGCCAGGCCTCGCAGATCCTGGTGCAGGATTCCGAAGCCCGCAAGCTGGACAAGGACCTCTTCAACGAGGCCTACCTGATGCACACCTCGACCAGTCCGCAGTACTCGATCATCGCCAGCTGCGATGTGGCGGCCGAGATGATGGATGCGCCCGGCGGCCCGGCTCTGGTCGAGGAATCGATCGCCGAGGCGATGGAATTCCGCCGCGCCATGCGCAAGGTGGATGAGGAATGGGGCGCGGACTGGTGGTTCAAGGTGTGGGGCCCGGATTACCTCGCCGAAGAAGGCATGGGCGAGCGCGAAGACTGGATGCTCAAGGCCAATGACCGCTGGCACGGCTTCGGCAATCTGGCCGAAGGCTTCAACATGCTGGACCCGATCAAGGCCACCATCATCACCCCGGGCCTCGATGTGGATGGTGACTTTTCGGATGCCGGCATCCCGGCCGGCGTGCTGACCAAGTATCTGGCCGAGCACGGCATCATCGTCGAGAAGTGCGGTCTGTACTCCTTCTTCATCATGTTCACGATCGGCATCACCAAGGGCCGCTGGAACACGCTGGTGACGGAACTGCAGCAGTTCAAGGACGCCTACGACGGGAATCTCCCGCTGTGGCGCGTGATGCCGGAATTCATCACCAAGAATCCGCGCTACGAGAAGCTCGGCCTGCGCGACCTGTGCCAGCAAATCCACGACGTTTACAAGGCCCGCGACGTGGCCCGCCTGACCACCGAGATGTACCTCTCGGAAATGGTCCCGGCGATGCGCCCGACCGACGCCTGGTCGATGATGGCGCACCGCGAAATCGAACGCGTGTCCATCGACGAACTGGAAGGCCGCGTCACGGCGATGCTGGTCACCCCCTACCCGCCGGGCATCCCGCTGCTGATCCCGGGCGAAGTCTTCAACAAGACCATCGTCGATTACCTGAAGTTCGTGCGCGAATTCAACGAGCGCTTCCCCGGCTTCGAGAGCGACTGCCACGGGCTGGTCAAGGAACAGCGCGATGGCGTGGTGCACTACTGCGTGGATTGTGTGAAACAGAAGTAAATTCGGTACGGAGTGCTGAGGAAAAGCAAACGGGGCGCTGCGGCGCCCCGTTTTTATGGGCATTTCAAGAGCCGCTACTGGCGGGCTTCTTCGGCACTGCTAGCTGAAGAGGCTTGCTGAATAACGATCTTGAGCAATACACGCTGAAAACCTTTGTCAGATGCGGGTCATCAGGCAGTACTCTCCGCAAGAACCTCATGCTTCGATATCGGGCCTCATTGCAGCCAATCGGAACTACCCCCTGGAGATCAGGCGACGGTTCTCGACCCAAACCAGACCTTCAACCTTGCCAGCGGGTCTGCGGCAGGAAACTGGTGCGAAGCGATCACTCGTCAATGGCCGTCAATGGTGACTTTACTGCATCTATGTAATAAGGGCCGATTCAAGCGCTAGGCTGGCACCAAAACCAACTTTCCGTCGTACTTGATCTCCTTGATCAGAACAGAAACAGCTTGGCCAATTGTAAAGTGGGTGCTCAGATCGGTGTTTGGTGGAAGAGTGCTTCGATGCAACAAGCCAACTGTTTCGTTGATCCGAACGAAAACACCGTACTCCTTTATACCCAACACGACACCTTTGTACACTCTACCAACGGCTAGCTCCATCTGGTCGGCAGTCTCAATTTCCGTGTCCGCGTACAGCAGTTCAGGCCCTTTTGTTGTCAAAGCAAGAACAGCGACTCGAATTTGACTCCCCACTGGGAATTTCATTGCAAGGCTGCTCCAATCAGGGCATTTGCTCTTGTGGAGCAATCCGATTTTCCCCGCGATATTCACCTGCAGGCCAAACTCGAACAGCTTAACGACGCGCCCTTGGTAAATCCCGTTTTCTTCAAGTGTGACCGGCTTTTCGGTACAGACGATGATGCGCCCCTTTTCTGGTATCAGTGTCTGTACAAAGAAGAAACGTTCAAGTCCCTTCGTTCGCGGGGTGCCATCGTGATCGTTACGCCAGAAGGCGAGCAGGCCGATGTCCAATTCAACGGTACATTCCTGTTCGCGGATCGCCATTACCCGGCCCTTGACCGGTAGCCCTTCATCTTGATGACGACGCACGGTCATCCATGCTGGTAGCTCCTCGCGCGCGTACAAAGTTTGCAACCAGTCCTGCACCTCCGGTGGAAGAATGATTTCGGCTGGCAGCTTGCGTACCAGATTTGTTGTCTTGAACCAATGCACGCTGTTTGCGCAGGTCTTGATACGCGCCACCAAGTCCAGTGCAAACTCAACCGAAGCAGCATGCAGAGGCGCAGCAATAATGAATTTGGCGGCCAGTAGCGGCCACTCGGGCTTAGCGCCGGAGTGCTTCAACCATGCGGCGGCCTGTTCGATGAAAGTAACCGCCTGAAATTGCTGATCCAGCAATTCCTCACAGACGAAGCCCCACTCCTCTGTATCTTCGCGCCCGACCAGCCACCCTGCTCCAAGCTGCAAAAGTGAGTCGAGCGTTAAGCCTTCTAGCAGGGCCTCGCGCTGGGCCAGCAAGGCTTTCCAGACGTAGCTCCACTCGGCCCGGTCTTCGCGCCCGGCCAGCCATTGCGCGCCGTGGCGCAAAAGTTCGCCTAAGGTCAGCTCCTCCGGCAGGGCCTCGCGCTGCGCCAGCAAGGCTTGCCAGACGTGGCTCCACTCGGCCCGGTCTTCGCGCCCGGCCAGCCATTGCGCGCCGTGGCGCAAAAGTTCGCCCAAGGTTAGCCCCTCCGGCAGGGCCTCGCGCTGCGCCAGCAAGGCTTGCCAGACGTAGCTCCACTCGGCCCGGTCTTCGCGCCCGGCCAGCCACTGCGCGCCGTGGCGCAAAAGTTCGCCTAAGGTCAGCCCCTCCGGCAGGGCCTCGCGCTGCGCCAGCAAGGCTTGCCA
>NZ_JAVALZ010000003.1 GCF_030730865.1 Uliginosibacterium sp. 31-16
CTAGGACACCGCCCTTTCACGGCGATAACCGGGGTTCGAATCCCCGTGGGGACGCCAGATTCGATGGCGTTGCAGTAGAGCAGCGTTAGCAGTGCATGGGTTTGAGCCACTGGCTCGAATCATGGAGTGGTAGTTCAGTTGGTTAGAATACCGGCCTGTCACGCCGGGGGTCGCGGGTTCGAGTCCCGTCCACTCCGCCAATATCAAAAGCCGCCTTCGGGCGGCTTTTGTTTTTTGTCTGCCCGGATGACTGTCGCCTCCAGTTTTTACTGCATGTGCCGTAGTCTCTGCATTGGGGCGTACTGTAGAGTGTTGCCGCGACAGGAGCGGACATGGTGAAACCACAAAAATATCGTCTAGGCGAGTTGCTGGTGCAGCAGGGCCTGATCTCGCCGGTGCAGCTTGAAGCGGCACTTGTGCAGCAAAAGGATAGCGGTCGAAAACTCGGCAGGGTGCTCGTTGACAGCAACATCGTTACCGAGGAAGGCATCTCGACCGCGATTGCCAATCAGCTCGGGATTCCTTTCCATGATTTGCGCGAGAAGGATGTTGATCCGGCGATCGTGAATCTGTTGCCTGAAACCATGGCACGGCGCTTCCGGGCTATCGTGCTGGCCGATCAAGGCAAAGGCTATCTGGTCGGGATGGCCGATCCGTCGGACGTGTTTGGCTACGACGAGATTGCGCGGGCTCTCAAAAAAGACGTCGAACTTGCCGTGGTGACCGAGGGGCAACTTCTCTCGGCCATTGACCGTCTGTATCGGCGCACTCAGGAAATCACCGGTCTGGCGCATGAGTTGCAGAAGGATCTTGGCAACGCGTACGTGGATTTCGGCGGACAGGGACTCGATGCCAGCGCCGAAGATGCTCCGGTGGTCAAGTTGCTGCAGTCGATCTTTGAAGATGCCTACCAGATCAAGGCATCTGATGTTCATATTGAGCCGCAGGAGCTGAGGTTGCAGATCCGCTTCCGGATCGATGGCGAGATGCACCTGCAGACAGAGGTGGACAGCCGCATCAGCCCTGCACTGGTGTTGCGCCTGAAACTCATGAGCGGGCTGGATATCTCAGAAAAGCGCTTGCCGCAGGATGGTCGTTTCAACGTCAAGATCAAGCAGCAGAGTGTCGACATCCGCCTGTCGACAATGCCGACCCAGTACGGTGAATCGGTCGTCATGCGCATCCTGGCGCAGAACAGTGGCTTGCTTGATCTGAACCGGATCGGCATGCCTGATCATATGCTGGAGCAGTACCGGCGCATGATTCGCCACTCTTTCGGCATGATTCTGGTGACCGGGCCGACTGGCAGTGGCAAGACCACCACGCTGTACGCCTCGCTGGCTGCGCTGAATGCGCCGAACACCAAGATCATCACCATCGAGGACCCGGTCGAATATCGCTTGCCAGGCATCAGTCAGGTGCAGGTCAATGACAAGATCGACCTCAGCTTTGCACGGGTGCTGCGTTCAACCCTGCGTCACGATCCGGACATCGTGCTGGTTGGCGAAATGATCGATCAGGATACGGCGCAAATCGGGGTGCGGGCGGCAATGACCGGGCACCTTCTGCTTTCCACGCTGCATACCAACGATGCGGCCAGCACACCAGCGCGTCTACTCGACATGGGTGTGCCCCAGTACCTGCTGTCGACCACTTTGCTGGGGATTGTTGCCCAGCGTTTGGTGCGGGTCATCTGTCCGGCCTGCAAGACCCATTACACGCCCGAGGCGATCGAAACCACATGGCTGCGACAGGAGCTTGGCGATGCTGCGGCCGAGGCCCCGTTGTGGCACGGGCGGGGCTGTTCGCAATGCAACATGTCCGGCTATGCAGGGCGCGAGGCGGTGTATGAGCTGCTTGAAATGACACCTTCCCTGGCTGACGCACTCAATCGCGGCAATGCCGATTTCTCGCGTGCTGCCCGCCAGCAACTGGCGGGCAAGACCATGCGTTCACATGCTGTGGCGCGTGTTCTGACCGGCAGTACCACGATCGCTGAAGCCATGCGCGTCAGCGCCCAGATCGACGAGTAAGCCGCCATGCCCAGCTACGCATACAAAGGACGTGATGCCCAGGCCAAGCTGGTGCAGGGCGTGGTCGACGCACTGGATAGCCCTGCGGCGGCGGATCTGCTCATCGGACGTGGCATTACCCCTGTAGACATTGTCGAAGACCAGCCGCGTGAATCGATCTTTGCGGGCTTGTCCGTGGGCAGAACGCAGATCAGTGCTGAGGACATCATGTTCTTCAGCCGTCAGATGCACACCCTGATCAAGGCCGGGGTGCCCATGCTCCAGGCATTGGGGGGGCTACGGGATTCGGCGACCCATCCTGCGTTTGGCGAAATGCTCGGGCAACTGCGTGAAAGCCTCGACAGTGGTCGCGAGCTTTCCATCGCCATGAAAGATACCGGCGCTTTCGGTAATTTCTACATCAGCATGATCCGTGTGGGCGAGATGACGGGACGCCTGGACCTGATCTTTCTCCGCCTGTTCGAGCATCTTAATTTCGAGAAAGAAATGCGCGCCAAGATCAAGGCCGCTTTGCGGTACCCGATATTTGTGGTGATTGCCCTGACGGCAGCGTTGCTGGTGATCAACTGGCTGGTGATTCCTGCATTCTCCGGCGTATTCAAATCGCTGCACACAGAACTGCCCCTGATGACCCGCATCCTTATCGGGTTTTCGGAGTTCTGTACCAGCTACTGGTACGTGCTGATAGGCGTCGCACTGGCCGCGGCATTCGGCGCCCGCGCATTTGTTCAAACGCCGGGAGGGCGCCTTGCATGGGATCGCTGGAAACTGCAGCTGCCCATTGTCGGGGAGACCGTGCGCAAGGCCACGCTGGCCCGGTTTGCCCGCAGTTTCTCGCTCTCGTTCAAGAGTGGGCTGCCGGTGATTCCGACTTTCGGCGTGGTGGCTGACGTGATCGACAACGCTTTCATCGCGGCCAAGCTTGACCAGATGCGGATCGGTGTCGAGCGTGGCGAAAGCATCCTGCGTACAGCGGCATCTGCGCGCATTTTCACGCCGGTGGTACTGCAGATGATTGCGGTGGGCGAAGAGTCGGGCTCCATCGATGATCTGTTGATGGAGATCGCCGAGATGTACGAGCGCGAGGTTGAGTACGAGATCGACAACCTGTCTGCGCGTATCGAGCCGATCCTCGTCGTGTGTCTGGGGGCGATGGTGCTGGTTCTTGCACTGGGCATCTTCCTGCCGATCTGGGATCTCAGTTCCGCCATGCTTGGCAAACACTGAAGAGCACGCCATGCGCAAGGGCCTCTTTGGTCTGCCGCTGTACGAAGTCGCGGTATTGGCCGTGATTGCCGCGGTGATTATCGGCGTGCTGGCCGAGCGGGCTGACAGTTTGCTGGAACGCGCGGAAAAAACCGCCGTTGATACGGCCGTGATGAACATGCGCAGCGGCCTGCGTCTGGAAATGGCGCGCCGAATTGTGGCCGGCGAGCGCTTGCGTGATCTGGCAGGGACAAATCCGTTGAGTTTTCTGGAGGCGCCGCCTGTCGGACATATTCCTGCAAATTTGCCAGATTTGGCAAAAACGGTAAAATCGGGCTTGTGGCAGTACAAAAGCGACGAAAACGCACTTTATTACGTACCGCAGCGGCGACGACATCTCAAGATGCAGCAGGGCAATGTCGATAAGACACTGGTCTGGCAGGTGCTACCGTCAACGTCTGATGGTGAACAGGTGGAAGTCGTGCTCATGACGCCCTATTGGTGGTTTTGAAACAATTGAATGTTGTTCTGTGAGGAGAGTGGATCATGAAAAAGCAAAGCGGTTTTACCCTGATCGAACTGGTCGTCGTGATGGTTATCCTGGGCATTCTGGCTGCTGTGGCCATGCCGAAATTCATCGACATGTCGGCTCAGGCGCGTGAAGCCAAGTTGAAGGGCGCTCTGGGAGCGGTCAATTCCGCCATGGCCCTGACTCATGCCAGTTCACTGGCTAGCAACAAGGCGGGCGATGCTACCAGCACGGTGACGGCCGAAGGCCAAAGCATCAACATGGTCTATGGTTACCCCGCATCGAGCGCCACTGGCATTCAGCTGGCGGCAGGCCTGAGCACGACCGACTACACGATCACCCCTGGGGCTACCACGACCATCGCCGTTCCCGGCGCGACGACGGCAGCCAACTGCCAGATTACCTATACGCCGGCCTCAGAAGCGGCTGGTGTGATTACTGCTGCTACGGCCACCATTCCGGCCACTCCGGACTGTAAGTAAGCATCTTGGGGGCGTCCGTGGGCATATTGCCCGCGGACGGCTTCTTGCGGCCTTACGTGTGCCTGCCTTGTCCGGAGAAAAACCAAGCGGAGACGTTCACAGTGCGCACCAGTTCCGGATTCACCCTTCCTGAACTCGTCGCCACCCTCGTCATCATCGGGATCATGGCGGCGGTGGTTGTGCCGCGTTTTGCCAGCCAATCCGATTTCGATGCCTTCGGTTTTGCCGAGCAAACGCGTGCAGGCCTGCGCTTTGCGCAGAAAACCGCCATCGCCAAGCGTCGTCAGGTGTGCGTGGTGATTGCCGGCAACAGCCTGAGCCTGAGCTTCGCAACGAATTTCAACGGTGCCTGCGACCGGGATGTGTTCGGTCCGGCCAGCAATCAACGGTATGTGCTGGACGCGACCAACGGCATCGCCATCACGGCAGCCAATTTCAGTTTTGATGCCCTTGGGCGGCCCAGTGCCGGCCAGGCGCTGAGCGTGACCGGCGGCAGCGCCGCAAAGCTCATTACCGTCGAGGCGGAGACCGGCTATGTGCACTGAGCCACGCGCCTCGCACGCCCAGCGCGGGATGACGCTGGTCGAACTGGTCGTGTTCATCGTGATTGTTTCGGTGGGGCTGGCCGGGATTCTGGGGGTGCTCAATCTCACCACGCGCACCAGCGCGGATCCGATGCTGCTGAAGCAGCAGGTGGCGATCGCGGAGTCGCTGCTGGAGGAGATCGAAAGCAAACCCTTCACCTGGTGCGATCCGGATGATGCCAATGTCACCACGGCAGGAAGTGCTACAGATTGCAGCTTGCCTCAGGGCCTTGGCTCGACGACAGGAGATGCCCGCTACGACCAGCTTTCACCCTTTGACAACGTGGCTGACTATGACGGCCTGGAGATGAAGGAGGACGGCATCCTGAATCCGTCTGATGGCACGCCCATTGCGGGTTTGGGCAGCTACAGGGCAAAGGTTTCGATCAGCACGGCAGGGGCCGCCCTGGGTTTGCCCGCGGATGCCGCCCTGCAGATCGACGTGACGGTCGGTGCCGCCGGCATGCCCGACATCACGCTGACCGGCTACAGGCTTCGCTATGCGCCCAATGTACCCTGAGCGCTGCCTGAAGAGCCGCACCCCGCCTGCCTCTTCAGGATGCAGGCTGGAGAGGCCCGCCCGGCGCGGGTCTGCGGGCGGCTTCACGCTGATTGAAATGGTCGTGGTGATGACCATCACCGGAATTCTAGTGGCGATTGTCGCCGTGTTCATCCAGCGCCCTATGCAGGGGCTGGTCGACAGCACCCGGCGCGCCGCGCTGACCGATGCGGCGGATACCGCCGTGCGCCGGATGAGTCGCGACATTCAGCGGGCACTACCCAACAGCGTGCGCGTCGTGCAGAGCAAGGCGAGCTGGTACATCGAATTCCTGCCCGTGCTGGCGGCCGGGCGCTACTGTGAGGCCGCCGATTGCGGTGCCGCGCCGCTGACGGCCGGTGTGCCCCTCAACAGTTTCAGCTTTGCCAATCCGGCGCCGGTCCTCAATCCTGTTCCGGCGAATGCCGAAGTCGCGATCTACAACCTTGGCAGCGATCCCCTGAATGCCTATGCCGGGGGGAACTCGGTGGCGCTGGCCAGCATCGCCGGCAATCTGATCACGCTGGGCGGCAGCAAGGCCTTCCCGTTTTCCTCGCCGGGCAAGCGTTTCTTCATCATCGGCAGCCCGGTCAGCTATGTGTGTACCAGCGGCGGCACGCTCACGCGGGTGAGCGGGTATGTCAAACAGGCCACTCAGCCGACCACTGCCTTGCCTGCTGGAAGTCTGCTGAGCGGCAATGTGGCGAGCTGCGCGGTGAACTACCAGCAAAGTGCCATCGACCAGTACGGCCTGCTTTATCTCTCCTTGCAATTGAGCCAGAACGGCGAAAACGTGACGCTGACCCATGCGATCCAGATCAATAACACGCCCTGATGGAGGGCCGCTTGTGGCGGACCTCTGCAGGCTGGCTGGCTGCAGGGCAGTGCTGCGCGCGGCTATGCGGGGTGGCAACCTGAAGATGCCCGCCCAGCGCGGCTTCGTACTGGCCAGCGCGATTTTTCTGCTGGTGATCATGGCGGCGCTGGGCGCCTTCATCGTGCAGGTTTCGGTCGCCAGCCAGACTGCCAGTGCACAGGACGTGCAGGGCGCCCGCGCCATGCAAGCGGCACGCCTGGGGGTTGAAGCCGGCCTGTATGCCGTGCAGATCAATGGCAACTGCCCCGGCGGCACCCTGGCGAATGTTCCGGGGCTGACCGGCTTCAAGGTTTCATGGGCCTGTGCCGATAACCTCTTTGTCGAGAACGGCGAGACCAGGCATCTGTGGCAGATCACCGCAACGGCATGCACGACAAATGGCGCAATTTGCCCCTCGGCCACGCTGGCCGAATTGCAGAGCGCCGATTACACCGAACGCCAACTGGTGGTGGTGACCGAACGATGATCTACCTGCGACGCTTCGTGCTGGGATGTCTGCTGAGCCTCGTGCTCGGCAGCGCACCGCTGTGGGCGGCGATCAGTGTTTATCCTGGCGTAGCCGAGAACCTCACCGGCAACGGCAGCGTCACGCCGTCGCCTTCCGGCAGCGCTCTCAGCGGAGATGTGCTGATCGCCCAGATCGTGACCAAAGCGGCGGCAAGCATCACTGCGCCGAGCGGCTGGACACAGGTGAACAGCGCGAGTACGAGCCAGAACGGCGTCCAGCAACGCATCTATTACCTGAACCTCGGTTCGGCGCCGGCTGCCAGTTATACGTGGATTATTGCCGGTAACTCCGCCAACAGCACGGCTGCCGTGATTTATGCCGTGCGTGGGGCGGAAACCGCCAATTGCGGCACAGCCAGCACGACCAACTGCGCGGGCAGCCTTCAAAGTGGTGGAGGCAATCAGATCATTGCGCCAAACATTCAGTCTCAACCACCGACCTACCCGGCGGGCAGCCTGCGTATGGCTTTCTTTGCCTCGAATGATGGCAGCACTTCCATTTCGCCCAACAATGAAGGCGGATCGACCGACGGGGTTTATTACCGTCCGGGAGCCGGTTCAACCGGCGTCGGCATACATGCCAGCTATTACTTGCTCACTTCCGATTCCAATGGTGGTCAGCAAACCGCCTCCCTTGGAGGAAACGAGGGCAATATCGGCAGCACCTTCATCCTCAAGGCCATGTCTGCGCCAGTCCTGACCTGCGTCAGCGACAACTTCAACCGCAGTACCGGACTGGGCAGCGATTGGGTGACGGCCCGCATCTCTGGCAATTTCACGCCAGCAGTGGTCAGCAACCGCTTGCGTCTGACCGACACTGCCGTCAATGAGTCAACGGCCGTCAGCTTTCAGCGCCTGTTCCCGGGAGCCGGCAACTATATCCAGCTGACTTTCAAGTATTACGGTTACGGAGGTTCGACCGCTGACGGCATCGCCATGATCCTCTCCGACAGCAGCGTCACGCCACAGCCAGGAGGTTTTGGTGGTTCGATGGGTTATGCGCCCAAAGGAGCTACTCCGGGCTTTGCCGGCGGCTGGCTGGGGGTGGGGCTGGATGAGTATGGCAATTTTTC
This sequence comes from Uliginosibacterium sp. 31-16, assembly GCF_030730865.1. Lineage (GTDB taxonomy): Bacteria > Pseudomonadota > Gammaproteobacteria > Burkholderiales > Rhodocyclaceae > Uliginosibacterium. Next base: position 7,830 of record NZ_JAVALZ010000003.1, read on the forward strand.
CAACAGTACCGACAGTGGCGCTTGTGCCCCCGGGGTTACGTCCTGTGCGACGGGGCGTGTTCAGCAATCGGTAGGTATTCGTGGTTCGGCTTCGACCTATTACTGGCTCGCCGGGACCAGTACTTTGAGTCCGACGGTGAGCAACAGTACCGGTCATCTCTACCGCGTGACGGTGGACTCCCGGATTTCCGGGCGGGCCATGCTGAGTGTGGAGCGGGATACGAGTGGAGCGGGGACCAGCTACACGACCTTGATCAACGCCTTCAACGCTGCTGCCGCCAGTGGTCAGGCAGCGATTCCGGCGAACTTCATCCTGTCGCTGACCGGCTCTACCGGGACATCCACGAACAATCACGAAATCGATGATCTGCAGGTTTGTGCCCAGAGCATGAACCCGATGACGCCGCAGATCGACCACTATCGTTTTACTGTGACAACCACACCGCTGACCTGCACCCCGGCCAGCGTGACCGTAACCGCCTGCATGGATGCTGCGTGCTCGACGACCTACAACGGCAACGTGACTGCCACGCTCACGCCCACCGGCTGGGTCGGTGGCGATACCCAGACTTTCGCCGGTAGTGGCGCCAGTCTGAACCTGTCGAAAACCACTGCCGGAACCTATACGCTGGGGGTGAGCGGTTCGACTCCGCAAGTCAAGGCATTCAGTGCCTCACTGTGCTCGATCAATGGCAGTGCGTATTCAAGCAATTGCGCGCTGACCTTTGCTGACGCCGGCCTGCTGTACACCGTACCGGCACAGACTTCCGGAGTGACATCGGCATCTGTTACCGTCACCGCGGCGAAGACCGACGACGTCACGAGAAAATGTGTGCCAGCCTTCACCGGCAGCAGAAACATCAAGTTCTGGTCGAGCTATGTCAGCCCTGACAGTGCTGCGATCACCGGTACGCCACAGATCACGCTGAACTCGAGCGTGCTGTCGACCAGCGCAGCCAGCCCCACTACAGTGCCCCTGACGTTTGATGCGGGTGGGCAATCGAGCTTTACGCTGCGCTATCCCGATGCCGGACAGATCTCCTTGAATGCGCGCTACGACGGCAGTGTAGCGACTGTTGATAGCGGGCTGGTGATGCCTGGCGGCAGTACGTTCCCGGTGGTGCCTTTTGCGCTGTGTGTCGATAGTCCGGATGCCAGCTGGAACTGTAGTGCCACAACCCAGGCGCTGGCCGCGAGCTGCAGCAGATTCACTTCTGCCGGAACGGGGTTCAATCTGCGTGTGACGGGCAAGGCCTATGGTAGCGGGGCGGATAGCTGTAGTTACCCGAGTACGCCCAACTACAAGCAGAGCAGCATTCCCCTCAGCTCCAGCGTGTTTGCTCCCAGCCCCGGCATGGATGGCGCTTTGAGCGTGGCAAGCATCAACATCGTCAGCAATGGCACAGCGACAGTCAGTACCAGCGAAACAGAGGTGGGTGTATTCAATATCGTCGCCACGCCTGCGGCGGGAAACTATTTTTCTCAGACCGTGCCGGCAGGTAGCGGCCGCTTCGGGCGCTTCACGCCAGCAGGGTTCACGGTCGGTGGCACGCTGACCAATCGCAGCGATATCGCCGCCTGCAATGCGGTTCCGGCGGACAACACCTTCACCTATCTGGGCGAGCCGATGAGCGCGACGGTAACCCTGAATGCCGTGAATGCGGCGGGTACCATTACTAAGAACTACGTCGGCAACTTTGCCCGCCTGAATCTCGCTCCTGTATCCAGCATGGGTAGCAATGGTCTGGCCTTCGGAGCGCAGAGCGGAGCAACATTGCTCAATTCACGCCTTACCGCGAGCTGCACGAATTGCCCGGCGTTCAGCGACGGAAGTACGACTCTGAGTACCAGACTGATTGTTCAGCGGGCCAGCGGCAGCGCGGTCGACGCTCCCTTTGATCCGGCCCGCATCGGTCTGACCATCAGTGATGCCGACAGTGTTGCCGTTCGCAGCCCCGACTACGACTGGGATCTGAGCGGGACCAGTGAAGGCACGCTTCTGGGCACGACCAAGCTGTATTTCGGCCGCATGCGAGTGGAAAATGCCTACGGTTCTCCCTTGCTCAGCCTGCGTGTTCCGGCACGGGCGCAGATCTGGAATGGCACGACCTTCGTGAAGAATCTGGCCGACAGTTGCACGCCGCTCACTGTGCCCGCAAGTACGGCGGTTACCACTGCGACGGCGCCTGCGCTGTACTGCGCAGGAGGCGTTGGACTTTATGGTGGTTTGAGCGGTGTGAATGGCAGCGTCAGCGGCGGAGCGCTTTTGAATGGTGAGGCCAGCACTTCCGGGAATCCGGGCATCCTGTTGTCCAAACCGTCGAATAGCGGAGGCGGTTACCTTGATCTCGTGCTTTCAGTTCCGGACTATCTGAAGTACAACTGGGATGGAGTGGATCAGGCTCTGCCTGCCTGCAGTACGCCGGGGGACGGTTATCTGCATGACGACAATCCGCGTGCCCGGATCCGTTTCGGTACGCGACGCAACGACAACATCATCTACTTGCGGGAGGTCTACTGATGCTTGCCGCGAAAGAAAAGGAAAATGGTCGTTACATGAAGCTCGGAAAGCTTTTCGGCCGCAGCCGCCGATCCAGCCAGTCTCCGGTGAACCTGGCAAGCCTGCCGGGGTGCGCGGTGGCCGTGCAACTGGCGGCTGTTTCTGCCGGTGACAAACCCCGGCTGAGTCTGGCGCGTTACCTTGCGAGCAATGCTGCGCCAGGAGTGCGACTGGATCAGATGGTCCGCGAGGTGCGGCTCAAGGACGCAGACCTGAACATCCTGCTCGACGGGATGGATTACCAGTTCCTGCAGATCGAGCTTCCTTCCGTACCGGAAGAGGAGTTGCGTACCGCCGTGCGCTGGCAGGTGAAAGACATGCTGCGGCATCCTCTGGATGCGACGACGCTGGATGTGCTGCCGCCACCCGATGGTGGCGTGGCGGGCGGACGGCGCCTGAGCGGCTATGCAGTTGCAGCGGCAGACAATCTGATACGCGAACGCATGCTGCAATTTCGTGCTTATGACTCGGATGTCGCCGTGATTGATGTGCCGGAAATGGCCCAGCGCAATCTGGCCGACAGCCTGGAGGAGTCAGGCCGGGCGACTGCGGTCTTGTCAGTCACTCCTTCGGGTTGCCTGCTGACGGCGAGTCGTGCGGGGGAGTTGTATTTCACCCGCAATTTCGAGTTGTCTACGCAGAATCTTGCCGCTGCTCCGTTGCCACGACGTGATCAGTTTGATCGCCTCGTACTTGAATTGCAGCGTTCGCTTGATGTGCTGGAGCATCAGCTCTCGTTCCTGTCGGTGTCGGCGCTGTGGATTGCTCCGTTTGCGCATAGCGAGGAGTTGTTGAGTCTGTTGATCGAAACACTGTACGTGCCGGTCAAGGTCATCAACCTGGCCGATATCTTCGACTGCAGCTACTGTCCCTTGCCTGCAGAACCGGATCAGCAGGCTGCGCTGGTGCATGTTCTGGGCATGGCGTTGCGTGGTGTGGAGATGGCGTCATGAAACGGCAGATCAATCTCGTCAATCCGGCCCTGCTGCCACCCAAACCATTCTTCCAGTTCAGAAGCATGATGCTGGCGCTGGGTGTGCTGGCGGCAGGCTTGCTGCTGCTCGGGACATTCATGCTGTCGCGGCTGGGGGCTTACGAGGCCGCTGCCGCGCAGGCGCAGGAGCGCCTGCTGGCCAAGCAGGAGCAGATGAAGCAGCAGGAGAAGGTACTGGTCAGGCGGCAGCCAGACCCGCAAGTCGCTACGCGTCTGGAGGGTTTGCGCACCGAGCAGGAGGACTTGCAGCGCATCGATCAGGCGCTGCAGGCCGATGGTTTACCGGGGCAGGGTACCGACAAGGCCGCGAATGCGTCGGCATATCTGTATGAGCTGGCGCGTCAGCCTCTGCCGAATGTATGGCTGACGGATATCCAGCTGCGCGGCAAGGACATCTCGCTGCAAGGCATGGCGAGCAATGCGGCTGCGATTCCTGCCACACTGAGTTTGCTGAACCGCCTGCCGGCATTTCAGGGGCAGAACTTTGCTGCCTTCGAGGCCGGACGCAAATCGCTCACCACGGCAGATCCGGCCAAACCGGTTGAGGTGTTGAGTTTCCGGTTGGAATCTGCTGCAGCCAGGGAGACTGTGCGATGAAAAAAGCCTGGCTCTATTTAGCGGATCATTTCGATGCGCTCAAGCCGCGCGAGCGTGTTGCGATCTTCCTTGCACTGACGGCCATGCTGGTCGGGCTGTTCTTTGTCCTGGCCTTCAATCCGGGTTATGCCCGTTATCAGAAAGCGCGTGCCAGCCTGCAGCAGAGCGAGCAGGAGCTGCTGGCGATGAGGGCTGCCGAGCTGGGGCTGCTGCAAGGGGCAAGTGCGGATCCGGATGCCGATGCCAAACGCCAGATCAGCCGCCTCAGTGAGGAAAATGCGACGTTGCGGAGTTCGCTCGCCAGTACCCAGGCGCGTCTGGCCAGCCCCGAAAAAATGACCGGGATGCTGCACGACCTGATTGCGGCACAAAAGGAACTGGAGCTGGTTTCGCTACGCTCCATGCCACCGGAAGATTTGCTGAAGGCGGCAAGTGGAGACAAACCGGCGGCTGTAGCGGCGCAGAGTGTGTACCGCCATGGCATTGAACTGAGTGTGCGTGGCGACTATCAGGCGCTGGCCAACTATCTGCGCAAGGTCGAGAGCCTGCCCTGGAAAATTCATCTGGCGGAAATGAGCCTGAAGGTGGACAAGCACCCGCACGCCATCATGACGCTGACCCTCTACACCCTCAGTCTGGAGCGCGCATGGCTAAGTTTCTGAGCGCCTTCCTGTTGCTCGCCGTGCTTCCTGCGGCGGCACAGACCGGGCCATTTTTTGACCCGACCCGCCCGCCCGCGTCCGTGCTGGCGCCCCAGGCAGAGGTGACCAGCCCGCAGGAGGCTCCATTGCTGTTGCAATCCGTGCTGCTGTCCCCGCAGCGCCAGGTCGCTGTCATCAGCGGCCAGAGCGTGCTCGTGGGGCAGGCCATTCGCGGTTACCGGCTGCGCATGCTGACGAACCGTCAGGCCGAGTTGCAGGGACCGCAAGGGCGCCTGACCTTATGGCTGATTGCCCCTCTTGATTCCAATCCCTCGCCTGCCGTGGCGAAAGTGCCCCCTTCTCAGGGAGACCGAAAATAATGAATACCCGAAACCTGCTCTGGCTGTTGTTGCCTCTTATGGCGGCGTGTGCGTCATCGTCCGCTCCCTACAACAAACCCAAGGATGCGATTCGCGCCGAGATGGCTGCGGCGGCGCAGGCGGCAGCATCTGCTCCGGCCCCGGCCGGCCCCGGTTCCGAGCTGTATCCATCCATGCGTCTGGACATGCCGCAGGCGGTACAGAAGGCACTGGAGCCGCGCTTCGATCTGGTCGTCAACGATGCTCCGGCACGTCAGGTATTCCTGAGCATGGTGGCGGACACTCGTTACTCGATGCTTCTGCCCAATGATCTGGAAGGCAGCATCACCGTCAGCCTCAAGGACGTAACCTTGCCGGAAGCGCTGGCTGCCCTGCAGCAGCTCTATGGTTATGAATACCGCATCCAGGGCAATCGGGTTTTCATCCAGTCGCGCGGGCTGCAGACGCGGATCATGAAGGTCAACTACCTGAATGCGGTACGCAGGGGCGGCTCGGATATTCGCGTGATCTCCGGCTCGGTCGGAGACTCGACGACCACGACCTCAGGCAGTCAGAGCGGTTCGACCAGCAGTAACCAGACTGCCTTCGTGACCAGCAAGATCAGCACTACGGGGCAGAGTGATTTCTGGTCCGAACTGGCGCAGGTGGTGAAATCCATCGTGGGCGATCAGGATGGGCGCAGTGTGGTGGTCAGCCCGCAAAGTGGCGTGCTGGTGGTGCGTGCCACACCCGGCGAACTGGCGCAGGTTGAAAGCTTTCTGACGGCTTCACAACTGTCGCTTGAACGCCAGGTGATCATCGAGGCCAAGATTGTCGAGGTGACCCTCTCCGATACGTTCCAGGCCGGCATCAACTGGGCCGCCTTTGGTGGCAACCGCATCACGGTTGGCCAGCTTACCCCGGGCAGTCGCATCACGCAGAGCGGCAGCATCACGACTGCGCCAATCTCCAGTAACCCGCTGCGGACCCTGGAGAACGCCAGTGATGCCGCTGGAGCGATGTTCGGTGCGGTACTGCATGCTGCTGATTTCTCGGCCGTGATCAATCTGCTGGAGCAGCAGGGGCAGGTGCATGTGTTGTCCAGCCCGCGCGTGGCGACGCTGAACAATCAGAAAGCCGTGCTCAAGGTTGGTAACGATGATTTCTTCGTGACCGAGGTCAGTACCAATTCCTCGACCAACTCGAACGGGTCTACCAATGTCTCCCCGAAACTGACGCTGCAGCCATTTTTCTCGGGGATCTCGCTGGATGTGACACCGCAAATTGACGAAGTAGACCAGATCACCTTGCACATTCATCCGATGGTCAGCAAGGTGAAAAGCGTGACACAGGAGATCGATCTGGGCTCGCTGGGCAAATTCAAGTTGCCACTGGCCTCCAGTCAGATCAGCGAGATGGATAGTGTGGTCAAGGCTCTGGATGGTCAGATGGTCGCGCTGGGTGGCCTGATCCGGCAAACTTCCGGCAATACCGATTCGCAAGTACCCGGTGTGGGTGAAGTGCCGCTGGTGGGCAACCTGTTCAAGCAGCAAAGTCGCGATTCCGAACGGCGGGAGCTGGTGATCCTGCTGCGCCCGACCGTGATCCAGGCCGCTTCAAGCTGGGCAGACGACATCACCCGGAGTGACACGCGTGTGCAGCGTCTGCTTGATGAACGCGGCACCTCGGGGAGCCGCGCGCGATGAGCTTCTTCAGCCATGTCGCCCTGAAAGCCTTGCTGCTGGCCAGTTTACAGGTTGGCATCGCGCAGGCTCAGACCCCGCCTGCCTCTGCGACAGACGAGAAGGTTCAGGCTCCAGCGTCTGCCAAAACCAGAAAAGCTCGCAATCAGCAACGTGTGCGTCTGCCCCAGACGCCGGCCATAGCACCGGTAGGCGATATTCATGAACAGGTGCTTGCCCGCCTGCGCAATGGCCGGGTCAGCGAAGCTCACGCCTTGCTGCGCGAGCGTTTGCGTGTTGCCCCGCAGGATCTTGTTGCCTGTCGCTTGCTGGCGTCCCTGTTGCTGGATAGCGGGCAGCAACATGAAGCGATTCAGGTGCTGGCTGCAGGTCAGGCACAAGCTCCGCAGAGCACGGATATCGCCCAGGCGCTGGCGCGCCTGCAAGCAGGACAGGGGCAGTATGGTGCTGCCGTGCAGACGCTGGAACGCAGCATTACGCATGCACAGCAGAACGCAGAGTATCTTGCCTTCATGGCAGTCTTGACGGCACAGGCAGGGCAACCGGGGCAGGCGATATCGCTGTATCAGCAAGCCCTGCAGCTCTTGCCGGAGCAGGGAAGCTGGTGGCTGGCGCTGGCGGCAGCACAGCAAGCCAGCCAGGACAGGGCCGGCGCGCGCAACAGCTACGAAATGGCGCTCAACACGGTTCTGGACGACGGGCAGCGTCTGCAGGCACGCCGTGGTTTGCGACAGTTGACGCCCACGTTGCCTTGATCTCGATTAAAGCGGACTTATACCAATAGCAAAAACTCGAATTGGTCAGGCTATGTCTGAAGGCATAGGATTCGGTCAAGCACTCGGTTTGAGTGTCTCACCCCCAAAACCAGACACAGAGAGGCTGAATCATGGTACCCACCTTTGGATTGTTCGAATTCGAATCCGCGCGCAAGGCTTTTGTTAGCCTGGAAGATCAGGAACGCTCCGGCTATCTGTCCGAAGTCGTGCTGCAAAGCACCGAGTTTGGCGCCGGCAACCGGAACGAAAGCGAAGCCAGCAAGATCGCTGCGCAGTCGCTGTTCAATATGTTCTGAGCCTGTTGCAATCGTCGAAAAGCCCGCTCGCAGCGGGCTTTTTTTATTGCCGATCATCACGCAAGGCCGACTTTTCCTGCCGTGCAGCGAAAAAAACCGCGGCAGTCATCAATCTGGCTGCCAACACGGCGAAGTTCCGATCTATACTCAGCGCACCGTTGCAGGCGCTTCATTTCATTTTCACTTCCACTTTCCAAGAGGAGATTTGCATGAACAAGTCCGAACTGCTGGCAGCTATTGCCGAAAAAACCAATCAGTCCAAGGCTGCCACCGGTGAGTTCCTTGACGCAACCATCGCTGTGATCGAAGCAGCTGTTGCCTCCGGCGACCCGGTTGCCCTCGTTGGCTTCGGCACCTTCAAGGCCGCTCCGCGCGCTGCTCGCGAAGGCAAGAATCCGAAGACCGGTGAAAAGATCAAGATCGCCGCAACCACCGTGCCGCGCTTCACAGCCGGCGCTGGCTTCAAGGCCCTGGTTGCCGCTGGCAAGGCCAAGAAGGCTGCCAAGAAGTAAGCTTCGCTTTACCTGCTTACCCGAACGGGGCGCCTCTGGCGCCCCGTTTGTTTTGGTCTTCCCATTCCGTTCTGGCTACTGGCAGACCTGCCCAAAGGGGCAGTAAATGCCTCGTTGATCAAGTCAATTCTCTGCCTTGCCGTTAAGCCTGACACCTACCGGATGAAGTGGGTACGTCAACCTCTTGGGTTTGACGTAATGACCAACACGCGGCGCATTGCAGCCTGGCGCCCAGGGAGTGATGCGCGATGCATGAAGTTCCCGGAAAGTCGGGGCGTACCACCGGTTTGCCTCTTGCTGGCGGCCTGATTCTGGCCAATCTCCTGCTGATGTGTGTGCTGGCTCGGCACTGGGGATGGGGTTTGTTGGCAGGGCTGGTGATAGGCGCTTTGTTGCTCTGGCGTCTGTGGCCGAAAACCTCCCGGGCGGAACCGCCGCGAGTCGAGCCTGGGCTTGAACCACCGCAGACTGATTCAGCGCACCGGTATTTCAGCATTGTGCATGGCGTGGTGCCTCTGTGGCGGCGGCATGTCGTGTCCGTTCAGGAGCAGATCCGTGAGGCTGTCGAAGCGTTGACGACCCGGTTCGCCAATCTTTCTACACAACTTCGCCAGGTGGCTGGCGGCGACGCTGGGAGCAGCGCCGCACTGTCCGCAGTGACGCGTGCTGAAGACGGCTTGCAGCAGATATCTGTCACGCTGGGCAAGACCCGTGAGGTGACCGATACGCTGGTGCGCGAGATCGGGCTGGTCGCTGCTCACATGGACAGTTTGCGGCAGATGGCCGAACAGGTCGGAGCGATTGCCAAACAGACCAACCTGCTGGCCTTGAACGCGGCGATAGAAGCTGCCCGGGCTGGCGAGGCCGGACGCGGATTTTCTGTCGTGGCTGACGAGGTGCGCAAGCTCTCATCGCAGTCGGCCGAGGCCGGCAACAGCATCAGCCAGACGGTAAGAACAGTCGAAGACTCAATGCGGCAAGCCCTGGAGCAGTCCCGCCGGGTGGCGGATGAACAGCAGGAGATGGTGCACGAGTCTGAGGTGACTGCCCAGCGGATCGTCAGCGAATTCCAGAGCGTTACCAGTGCCATGCAGCACGACATGGCAGCTTTGCAGCAGGAGCGCCAGACCGTGCAGGCTGATGTCGAGCAGGTACTGATCAGCTTGCAGTTCCAGGACCGTATCAGTCAGATCATCGAGCATGTCAGTGCCGACATGTCGCGCTTTGATGAGTTGTCGCAAAGCGTAGCGGACCGCGGTTTTGCTGAGGTGGAGATGACTTCGGCAGAGGACTGGCAAGCACAGCTGGCGGCAAGCTACACCATGCTTGAGCAGCACCAGGTGCATCGCGGTGAAACCGGGGCGAGCAAAGCCGTTCCCGCAGCGAACTCGATCACATTTTTCTAGTTTCATGGAAACCACTTGTCATGGCAAAGACCATTCTGATAGTTGATGATTCGATGAGCTTGCGTACCACGCTGGGGATTGCCCTGAAAGGCTCCGGCTACGATGTCGTTGAGGCGGTGGATGGCAAGGATGGACTGGCCAAGCTGGATGGCCGCAAATACAACCTGATCATTTCCGACGTCAACATGCCAAACATGGATGGACTTAGTTTCGTCAAAGCGGCCAAAGCCATGGCGGGTTACCGCTTCACACCGGTGCTGATGCTTACGACCGAGGGCGACGCGGGCAAGATGGCCGAAGGCAAGGCGGCCGGTGTGCGTGCCTGGGTCATCAAGCCCTTCCAGCCCCCGGCTTTGCTGGATGCGGTTGCCAAACTGGTTTCAACATAGGGAGACGGAAATGGCTCTTACCACCCTGGCGCCAGGACCGGCTATGCACATCGGCTTGAGCGGCGATCTGACCATTGCAGAGGCCGCCGAAACGCGTGATGCGCTGGCTCTGGCACTCACTACCTCCGAAACCCTGGATCTGGATCTGGGGGCTCTGGAGAACATAGATGTGGCCGGTTTGCAGGTACTTCTGGCGCTGCTGCTCGAGAAGCATCCTGTACGTCTGACCAATCCTTCCGAGGCGCTGCGCAAAGTGGTCGGGTTATTGCATATCGAGGCCTTGCAGAACCGCCTGCCAAATTGATGATCCTCTTGCCGGGAGACTGTTCATGATTGACATGAAGGCGGCGCGAGGCGCGCTGATCGAAGAGTCGCGCGAGCTGCTCGACGCCATGGATGCGGCCTTGCTGGAACTGGAGCAGGGCGGGCGCAGCTCCGAGCATATCAATGCCGTATTTCGAGCAGCACATACCATCAAAGGGTCAGCGGGGCTGTTTGGTCTGGACCTGATTGTCGGCTTCACTCATGTGATGGAAAGTCTGCTGGTTCGCGTGCGCAATGGCGAAATTCCGCTGGACCCGGATCTGCTGTCCCTGTTGTTCGATTGTGGCGCTTATATCCGCAGCCTGATTGATTCACTGGCGGACAATGATGACCCGACCGATCCAGACCCCGTGCAGCGTGCGGGTCTGCTTGCAGGCTTGCACGCTTGTCTGGGCGATGCTCCGGCGCTTGCTGACAAGAGCGGTGATGCGGAAGCAGTGACGGGTGGAGTGAACCGCTGGCGTGTCCATCTGGATTTTTATGCCGATGCACTTCGCGACGGAATGGACCCCCTGTCGTTCATCCAGTACCTTGGGCGTCTTGGTGAAATCCTCTCCGTGCGTACCGATAGCAGCCAGTTACCGGCCTTGGCTGATCTTGATCCGGAGCGTAGTTACCTGCGCTTCGAGGTCGAGCTGGAGTCTGCCGCGAGCCGCGATGAAATTGCGGCCACCTTTGAATTCGTGATGGATGGCAGCGACATCCGTATCGAACAATTACCTGCGCAGACGGAAATTCCGCTGCCTGTGGCTGGCGAGGTGCACCTGGCTGACATTGATCGGGCTCCGGTCGTTGAGCGCCGCTTGGGCGGGCGTCAAACGCTGGTCAAGGTGGAAGCACGCAAGCTCGATGAACTGATCGACACCGTTGGTGAACTGGTGATTGCTGCAGCCAGTGGGCGCATGTTTGTAAGCAAGAAGCAGTTTGATTCCGTTCACGAAGTGATGAGCGAGATCGAAAAACTGGTTGAACAGATCCGCAACAAATCACTGAACCTGCGCATGACGCCGATTGGTGATGTCTTCCAGCGTTTCCCGCGCATCGTGCGCGATGTGGCCAAGGATCTTGGCAAGAAGATTGATCTGCAGATCAGTGGAGCCGATGCCGAACTTGACAAGGCCATGATTGAAAAACTGGCTGATCCTCTTTTGCATATCGTGCGCAATGCTATCGATCATGGCATCGAACCGGTCGATCAGCGTCTGGCTGTTGGCAAGGCGGCTGAAGGCAAGTTGCGCCTGCACGCCTATCAGGACTCCGGCAACATCGTTATCGAAGTCAGCGATGACGGACGTGGCCTCAACCAGACACGGATTCGTGCCAAAGCCGTCGAACAGGGTCTCATTGCTCCGGACGCGGTGCTGGACGATCAGGCGGTCTTCGCGCTGATTTTCCATCCCGGCTTCTCGACAGCGGAAAAAGTCAGTGATCTGTCCGGGCGTGGTGTCGGCATGGATGTGGTCCGGCGCAACATCGAGCAGTTGCGTGGCGAGATCGAGATCGAATCTGATCCCGGGCAGGGCAGCATTTTCCGCATCCGCCTGCCGCTGACGCTGGCAATCATCGATTGTTTCCAGGTTGCGGTGGGAAGTGCCAATTTCGCGATTCCGCTGGAGCTGGTCGTCGAGTGCATCGATCTTGAAGATGAGCTGGATGACTACAGCATCGTCAATCTGCGTGGTGAGCCGCTGCCCTACATCACCTTGTCCGAAATATTCGGCATAGCCCCCCTGCCATCCGCCACTCGCTGCATGGTGGTGGTGCAAAGCGGGCGGCGGCGGGCCGGCATCCTTGTGGACCGCTTGGTGGGCGAACTGCAAGCCGTGATCAAACCGCTGGGCTATCTGCTGCAAGGTGTGCGTGGGCTTGGTGGTGCAACGATTCTGGGCGATGGCAAGGTCGCCCTGATTCTGGATGTTCCTGCCTTGTTGGACCTGACTTCGCAACAGGAGGCCGGCAAGGTGCGTCAGGCTGAACGTGGCGGCGAAAACGTTTCGATTTCAATTCAGTAGTGGGAGAACAACATGAAACTCATCTACAAAATGCTGCTCCTGGTCATTTCGGCACTCGCAGGGATCGCATTCCTGACTTGGTTTGCCTCCAACGAGATGGGCAAGATCTATACCGCCGCAAATTATGCCAATGAAAATTCTGTTCCTTCACTGCAGACCACGAATGATGCAATAGACCCGTACGCCAAGAATCGCGTCCTGCTGTGGCGTCTGGCCATTTCGACCGACCAGAAGGATCGTGACAGCCTGCAGAAAGACATGCTGGCCAACGAGCAGAAGATCAACAAGGCGCTCGACGAGTACGAGAAGATGATCTCGGACGCCAAGGACGGGGAGAACTTCAAGGCACTGAAGAGCGCTTTTGGTGAGTACTTCGGTTTCAAGAACAAGGTTGTCGAACAGGTCAAGGCGACCAATGCCGAGACCCTTAACAAGACCGAAAAGCTGGTGGTCCTGATGAAGGAGCATTCCATCTACACAGCCAAGCTCTCCAAAGCCTTCGACGATTTGCAGACCTACAATGCGGCGCTCGGCAAGAGCATGGCGGAGGAGGCGCAGAGTGTGCGCTCCCGTGCCGGAACGGTTTCGCTGTTGGTCTCGGGGATATGCCTGCTGCTGGTTTTCGGGGTCGGGGCTTATGTGATTGTCAGCGTATCGCGTCAGCTTGGTGGTGAGCCGGGTTATGTGGCTGAGATTGCGCGTCAGGTTGCGCAAGGAAATCTGGCCCTGGATGTGAAAGCCAAGCACAAGGCCAGTGCATTGGGCGCCATGAAAGTAATGGTTGAGCGCTTGTCGATCGTGATGAATCAGGTGCGTGCGTCGGCGGACGCGCTGGCTTCCGCTTCCGAGGAACTGGCGTCTTCGTCGACCTCGCTGGCGCAGAACTCCGGTAACCAGGCCGCGAGCGTGGAAGAAACCAGTGCCTCCATGGAGGAAATTTCGGCAACGGTGATGCAGAACGCTGAAAACGCCAAGGTGACTGACGGGATTGCTTCCAAGTCCGCAGACGAGGCCAAGCAGGGTGGTGCTGCCGTGGCGGATACGGTGGCCGCCATGCGTCAGATCGCCGAGAAGATTGGCGTGGTGAACAGCATTGCCTACAAGACCAATCTGCTGGCGCTGAATGCTGCAATTGAAGCCGGGCGTGCCGGCGAACATGGCAAGGGCTTTGCCGTGGTGGCGTCCGAAGTCGGCAAGCTGGCCGATCGCAGTCAGGCCGCCGCCGAGGAAATCAGCGCCTTGGCAGGCAAGAGCGTATCCCTGGCCGAGCGGGCCGGTACCTTGCTGAACGAAATGGTGCCATCCATCAGCCGTACCTCGGATCTGGTGCGCGAAATTTCTGCGGCGTCTGGCGAGCAGCAGAATGGCGTGACCCAGGTCAATCAGGCAATGAGTCAGCTGGCGCTGACCACGCAGTCGAATGCAGCAGCGTCCGAGGAACTGAGTGCGACGGCCGAATCCATGAGTGCCCAAGCGCAGGAGTTGCAACAGGCCGTGAAATTCTTCCGTTTGCGTGCGACTGGCGGAGAGCCCTTTGCTGCGCCAGGTGAGACCGGCAAAGCTGTACAGCGGCCGTCGGTCGAGTCTGCGGTGACAATCAAGAACAGCCATCCGGGCGAAATCGACGAATCCTCCTTCACCAACTTCTGAGGTGCACCATGGCTGCAGACGAACTTGCTTCGCGCCGCTATCTCACCTTCAGTCTGCACAAGGAGGTGTTTGCGGTGCCGGTCGGCCCGATACGCGAGATCATCGAGTATCCCGGTGTCACCGAAATCCCGCTGGCCCCCGATTTCCTGCGCGGGGTCATCAACCTGCGTGGCTCGGTGGTGCCGTTGATCGATATTGCTGCGCGTTTCGGGCGTGGTGCTTCGGAAATCACCTGGCGCACCTGTGTGATCATCTTTGAGACTTCACAGGAAGACGCCCTGCATCAGATGCTGGGCATCATGGTGGATACCGTGTACGAAGTTGTTGATGTGCCGGCCGCCCAGATCGAGCCGCGTCCTGAATTCGGGACCGTGATGCGTACCGAATTTGTCGATGGCATGATCAATCGTAACGGCAAATTCATCATCGTTCTCGATATCGACAAGGTGCTGAATGCACAGGAACTCAAACGCCTGATTGAGTCCAGTGCTCCGGCAATCGCGCAAGAGCCGCCGCTTGTAACGGAAGCCTGACGGAGAACGGCTTTGGATATGGCCCTGGACGTGCCCGTGCTGAGATTGTCCGAACAGAGCTTCGGCACCCTGCGGATGCTTTTCGAGCGGGAGAGCGGCATCCGTTTGCGTGACGAAAAGCGCACGCTTGTCGTGAGCCGTCTGCAGGCCCGGCTTGAGCAGCGGGGCATGCGCTCCATGGAGGATTATTGTGCCCTGCTGTTGCGCCCGGCGGAGCAGGAAGAGCGACAACGGATGGTGGATGCGCTGACGACTCACGAAACCTATTTTTTTCGTGAGCCACGTCATTTCGAGCATCTGGCACAACAGGCCTTGCCTGCACTGACCCAGCGTCCCTTGCGGATCTGGAGTGCGGCCTCCTCCACCGGAGAAGAGGTCTACAGCCTGGCCATGACGCTTGCGGAAACCCTCGGGCCGGCAGGCTGGGAGCTGCTGGGCAGCGATATTTCCACACGCGTGCTGGACGTGGCGCAGCGTGGTCTGTATGTGCTCAACCGGCTTGAATGCATGCCCCGGATGTTTTTGCAGAAATACTGCCGGCGCGGTTTCGGCCAGTACGAAGGGCAATTGCTGATCAACAGCAGCTTGCGGGCGCGCACACGATTCCTGCGTCACAACCTGCTGGATGCCAGCAACCCTCTTGGCTCGTTTGATGTGATTTTTCTGCGCAATGTGCTGATCTATTTTGATCCGGAGCGCCGTCGCTATATCGTGCGCAACATGATCTCCCGCTTGAATCCAGGCGGTTTCATTTACTTCGGCTCGTCCGAGTCGGTAAGTGGCAGCACGGAAGGGCTGGAGTCTGTTGCTTCCTCCGTGTTTCGACGCCCAATGCAAAGGATGAAACCATGATCCGTGTAATGATCATTGATGATTCAGCGGTGGTGCGCTCGGTACTGCAGGAAATCCTGCAGAAGCATCACGGCATTGAAGTCCTGGGGACTGCACCGGACCCCATCTTTGCATTGCAGCGCATGGAGCGGGCCTGGCCTGACGTGATCGTGCTGGATGTCGAGATGCCGCGCATGGATGGCATCACCTTCCTCAAGAAGATCATGGCCGAGCGGCCGACGCCTACCGTGATCTGCTCCTCGCTGACCGAGGCTGGAGCGGAAACCACCCTGCAGGCGCTGGAGGCTGGTGCCGTCAGCATCATCACCAAACCCACCACGAAACTGACGGAATTCCTGCGTGATTACGAGGAGGAATTCATCAATGCGGTGCGTGAGGCCTCCGTTGCCCGGCTCGGAAACATCCGTCCGATAACTCGCAGGTCTGCAGCCCCGACGGCGCCGCCGCGCCCGGCCCCTGTGGCCAGCGGCGGAGCGGGGGCACGCGAAAAACTGACGGCGGATGCGGTCCTGCCTCCATCGGTCGGGCGTACGGCCATGGTCCGCACCACCGAACAGATCGTTGCGATCGGCACCTCGACAGGCGGCACCCAGGCGCTGGAGTATCTGTTCACGAATTTGCCGGCGACGACGCCCGGCATTGTCGTCGTGCAGCACATGCCGCCGATGTACACCAAGAGCTTTGCCAATCGCCTGAATCAGCTCTCGCAACTCACCATCAAGGAGGCAGAGACGGGCGACCGGATCCTGCCCGGACATGCCCTGATCGCCCCGGGCGGCAAACACATGCTGGTTCGGCGCAATGGTGCGCAGTATGACGTGGAGGTGGTGGACGGGCCCTTGGTCTCGCGACACAAGCCTTCTGTTGACGTGCTGTTCCGTTCGGTCGCGAAATCTGCCGGTGGCAATGCGCTGGGGGTGATCATGACCGGTATGGGAGATGACGGCGCGCGTGGCATGAAGGAAATGTTCGATGCCGGTGCCCGCACGGTGGCGCAGGACGAAGCCAGTTGCGTGGTTTTCGGCATGCCCAAGGAAGCCATCAAGCACGGTGGCGTGCACGAAATCATGGGGCTGGAAGACATTCCGGCCCGTCTGCTGGGGCGTGGCGGATCACACTGAGCAATGGGCGTTCATCTGCATCCCCTTCTTCAATTGCATGGCGCGCTTGTCGTGGATGACAGCGCGGTACAGCGCATGAACGCAGTGGAGGTCCTGCGCCAGGCCGGTATCCATCGCGTCTATGAGGCAGCGGATGGTCTGGCCGGACTGGAGGCGATTCGCAGCCTGTTCCCGCCGCCGGCCCTGCTGGTGGTGGATCTGGAGATGCCCGGCATGGATGGCATCGAGATGCTGCAGACCCTGGCGACTGAAAACTACCGGCCTCCCGTGCTGATCGCCAGCGCCACGCATGCTTCACTGGTGGCGTCGGTGGAAACCATGTGCCGCGAACTGGGCCTGCCGATCCTGGGAGCGTTTGAAAAGCCCTTCACGGCCGAGGTGCTGCAGCGTGCGCTGCTGTCTTTTGATCATATTCTGGATGTGCGCCAGCAACATCGCCGCACCGAAACCGAGATCAGTGCCGACGAGGTCAGCGACGCACTCGCCGCCGGCCAGATCCAGCCACACTATCAGCCCAAGATCTGTCTGCAGACGGGACAGGTGCTGGGGCTGGAGGCGCTGGCACGCTGGACCAGTCCGAGCCGGGGCATCGTGTCACCGGCCGCCTTCATCCCGGTGGCGGAAGACAATTGCCTGATCACCGCGCTGACCCTGAGCATGCTCGGCGCCGTCCTGCCGCAGAGCGTGCAGTGGCAACATCAGGGATTCACGCCCAGCATCGCCGTGAATCTCTCGGCCTTGTCGCTGACCGAACGCAATTTCGTCGATGAAGTCATCAAGCGTACGCGCGAGGCCGGTGTCGCTCCGGAGAAGATCGTTATCGAAGTGACCGAGTCCGCCCTGATCTCCGACATGGGAGCAGGTCTGGGAGCGCTGGGGCGCCTGCGCCTGAAGGGTTTCGGTTTGTCGATGGATGACTAT
This sequence comes from Uliginosibacterium sp. 31-16, assembly GCF_030730865.1. Classification (GTDB taxonomy): domain Bacteria; phylum Pseudomonadota; class Gammaproteobacteria; order Burkholderiales; family Rhodocyclaceae; genus Uliginosibacterium. The sequence continues at coordinate 25,476 of NZ_JAVALZ010000003.1, forward strand.
GGCACCGGCTTTTCCACCACCCAGCAGCTCTCGCGCCTGCCGCTGACCGAACTCAAGATCGACCGCTCTTTCGTGTCCAACGCGCCGGACAAGGCCAGCCTGCGCACCATTCTCGCTTCGGTGGTCCGCATGGGGCTGGATCTGGGCCTGAATACGCTGGCCGAAGGTGTGGAAACCGAGAGCGAATTGCGCCTGCTGCAGAGTCTGGGCTGCCAGCAAGTGCAAGGCTTCCTGCTGGCCAGACCTATGCCCGGCGATGCTGTGCTGCCCTGGCTGGAGGAAAACGGTGAGCGTGTCCGGGCCCTGGTTGCCGCAGGTTCAGGCGCGGTCTGAGTGAGCGTGCTTAGCCGGATCTCACACGGCTTTAACTCGTTTTTCCTCAGTACGACAAGCCTTCACGCACGATCTTGATAGCCTTCCGGCGGTGGTTCGGGCCAGCCTGTTGCTACCCGCCACTCCCTCTGGAGGCGTATCAAATCATGAGTCTGAATTTCCACACGGCCCGCCGGGCATTCCTGAATCTGGGCCTGGTGACGGGGCTGGCGCTATTGACGGCCTGCGGTGGCGGATTGGGGAGCACCAGTGACGATGAGCTCAGTATCGATACGCTGACCTGGTCGCCTTCTGCCCCCACCAGCGGAGTTCCCGTGTCCGCCGTGGCAACGGTCAGCTATTCCGGCACGATCACCTCCAGCGACATCAGCTACGCCTGGACCCAGACCTCCGGCCCCAGCGTCACCCTGGTCAACAGCACTGCCGCCACGGTCTATTTCACCGCGCCGACGGTGAGCACCAGTTCTGAGATCGTCCTCACCCTGACCGTCAGTGCCAACGACGTGAGTGCCTTGAAGAGTGTGACCATCACGGTCAGCCCCTGATTCGGGATTTTCACCCGGTATCGTGAAGACCCGCTTCTGGCGGGCTTCTTCAAGGCATGGCCGCGCACAGTGGCGTCGGGCAAGGCTGAGCGCCGGTGCATGCTGAAGAGTGAGGCGGGGTGCGGGTGTTCAGGCATGTCCGCTGCGCCTCTCGATCAGGTTGAGATCGTCTTCTGATAACGCCGGATCGCTGCCAGCGAGCCGGCCGCGCTGTGGCGGATCTGGCTGTCGTCGTAACGATGCTCTGCGCCCACCGGGCAGGCACTGCGTGCCGTGCAGCCCAGCGCGCAGGTGGAGTCCGGCGCGAGTCGGCCGGCGTTGCAGGCGGCCAGATTGACCGTGCCACCCGCCAGCGCATTGGCCGGGCAGGCGGTGATGCACGGCTTGTCAGCACAGCCGTCGCAGGGGTAGCCGTTGTCGACCGGTGCGGATGCAGGCAGATCCGTATCGGTCAAAATCACCGCGCGATAGGCAAACCAGCTGCCCCACACCGCATCAATGCCGACCATGAAAGGCGCAGCCCGATGCCAGCCGGCAATCTTGCCCAGGCGTTGCAGGCCGATGTGCTGCGAGCCGAGGCTCTGCGGAAACACGAAGCGCGCGCGTGTCGCCGGCAAGGCTTGCGCCAGCCAGCGCTCCACCGTGCGCACGCTGTATTCGTCGATCGGGTGTGCGCTGCGGATGCCCTCGGCCTGCACGCATTCCCACAGGCGTCGCCCGGCGTGGCCAAACAGGATCAGCTGGCGCTCATGTGCGGCGGGTTGCAGCGGCGCGAGCAGCTCGGCGGGCAGGTCGGCGAGATTGAAAACATGCTGGCGATTGAGGCCGGCGTTGTTCAGAAAATCTGCGCCGGGAAGCGGCTGATTCATGTCGCCGGGCCGCGCCGGATGCCTTCCAGCACCATGAGCGCGGCATAGGCATCGTTGGCGGCGTAGAGCAATTGCGCTGCTGAAAGCTCGCGCAGCGCCCAGTTTGTGGTGGTGATTTTTTTCGATTTGTGAAAGCGCTGGCCGAGGACCAGGCCGACCGCCGCGCGCACGCCCATGTCGCCGCTGTAGCCGCCCTTGCGGAAGATGATGTCCAGATCCAGCACGCCCGCCAGCGTTACGCCGAATTTCTGGCGCATCTGGCTGTTGTCCGACTTCAGGCCAAAGCCCGCCTTGATCAGCGCGGCCGATTCGAGCAGCGGCGTCACGGCTGCGCGGCATGCTGCGTGATGCGTCTGGAAGATGAAAGCCTTGTCGGCCAGCGCGAACTGCAGCACGTGCGGCCCGTCGCTCACATCGCCCACGCGGAAAGTCGGGCGCGATTCCGTATCAAAGCCCGCGCTGCCTGCGGCCAATATCTCCGCACACGCCGACGCAAATTCCTCCTCCGTGGCGGGCACGACGATCTGCGCCAGCGTCAGCGCCGGGAAAGGCGGCAAGAGCGCGGTTTCTTCTTTTGACGGGCCTTTTTTTTTCATCGACATTCCCGCTCAGATCGCCTTGCGGCCGATGAACTGGATGACCGAAGCGTGCCCCGTGTGGTGCGAACCTTCGATCACCTCGCGCTCGATGTGCTGCAACAGCACCGGCTCCAGTCCCGCAAAGCCTTGCGTGATCTTGGCCAGACTCATCAGCATGTCCACATCTTTCGGCCCGCCACTGGCGTAGGCCAGCTGCTCCTCGGCATAGGCTTCCAGCTGCACCAGGCCGCCGGGCACCAGACTGTCCACCAGCAGCGGATAGAGTCGCCCGCGAATGCTGCCCGGCAGGTGGGCGAAGATCGATACCACCGCGCCGTACTGCGCCGGGGCGGGGGTGAATTGTGCGAGATCGGCCACTTCTGTGTGAATCTCGACATTCCGCGCACTGGCCAGCGCCTGCGCCTTGCGCAGCCCGACCGCTGAAGCATCCACGCCCAGCACCTGCAGCCCCAGCCCGGCGAGGAAGACTGCATTGCGTCCTTCTCCCTCGGCCAGCGACAGCACCGGCCCGCTCAGGCGATGAGCATGCTCGGCAAGAAAACTGTTCGGCGCAGTGCCATAGACATACTCGGTGGCGGCGTAGCGTTCATCCCACATGGTGGTCTCCGGACTGGGGAAACGGGGTCATCAGCGTGCTCCTTGTTGCGGTGGGTGGGGGTTGCCGGATTATGACCGAAACCTCAGGAGGCGCCGAGATCATGTCAGGTCCACTGACAAGCGCAGACCGCTGCTGCGATCGCTTGGCCTGCCGGTTCGGTCTGTCACGCGCGAGGCTTCATTTTTCCGGATGAATCTGCAAGTTTCAGGATGAATCAGGAAGCTGAAATGGCATGAGACTGACATAGTCCGAATCACCTTCAGCCGCTTCAGTGGCAGCCAGGAAGGGATTTCTGCAGCAAAGATCATCGTTTCCAAAATCACTCTGGTGAGGGCCGGCAGACCGCTGCCGTGGCGCTTGCCTTCCTGTCAGGAGTATTTCAATGATTCCCTTTAAAAAAGCGGCAACACCGCTGCTGGTATTCGCCATGCTGGCAACAATGGCGGCGTGTGGCGGTGGATCCAATGATGACGACGACCAGAGCGGCGTGTCCGGCCGTCCCGGCAGCAGCTCGTCGTCTTCGAGCTCTGGAGGCTCATCCTCATCCAGCTCCAGCAGTTCGTCGTCGAGTTCGAGCAGTTCCTCCTCGTCGAGTTCCAGCAGCTCCTCGTCTTCAAGCTCCAGCAGTTCCTCGTCTGGTGGTTACACCCCCAACGGAGGTGAGGTGGCGTACTACATCAAGATGAATAATGCGGGAGGCGATCTGCCGTTCTCTGCCACGACCTGGTATTGCGTGCGGGACACGCGGACTGGCTACGTCTGGCTGAGCTATCCACTGGAAAAACTGGTGACCGGTATTTCCGACAGCAAGGGACAGCTGACAAACTACACGGCCAAGTATCCGGGTGGTAGCGGGGCCGGAGCATATGGCGACGCCAACGATGCCACCGGCGTGGCGGCGAAGGTCAATGCGCTGCATCCCTGCGGCAAGAGCAACTGGGCGCTGCCGACGCCGCTGGAAGCCGACAGTCTGTGGCAGATCATGGGCTCGGGCCCGGCGATCAATACGGCCTATTTCGAAGGTCTCCGGGACAGTATCCAGAGCGGTACTCTGAGCAACGGCACCGCGTTCAGTGAGGTTGATATCTGGACCAACTTTGAAAACACGGGAACCGATGAGACGTCGCTGGGCTCTGGTGGTGCAGAAATGTATTACTCGGCAGAGACGCGCCCGGCGGGTTACCACGGCACCGGGGTGTCACGTGGCGGAACATACGAAGTCATGTTCCTCGCCAAATAAGGTGCGGCTGAAAGCCTGATGCCGTAATGCAGTTCTGTCGCACGTCCTGCATGGGCTGAACCGGGTATCAATGGTATTTTGCTGTGACGACGCGGGGGCATTTTGCCCCCGCCGTTTTTCCCATGATGACCTTTGGATGGGGCTTGGCCAAGCGCAGGTGTGCCAGACATTCCGGCCTCCGGCTTGCGTGGCAGACTCAGTGTTCGTCGTGTGCGCAGATGTGCTTCGGCGTGGTGTTGAAGCCGCTGTTGGCCGCAACGAATTTGCCTTTGTCCGCCAGAAAGTCGACCAGTGCGGCCGCGTCCATCCCTTCGGCGCTGCAGGTGTGAAAGCGTGCTTCACGGCCAAAGCGCTCGACGATTGCCGCGCACAGGCTCTGGCGGGTGTAGGCCTCGGCCTGATCGAGCATCATGTGCAGGACGGCGTGACCATGAATGGATTCAGACATTGCTTCGGACTCCGGATTGAATGTGGACAGGCCGAAACTAGCATGAAGCGTTCCCGGCTTTTGCATTTACGAGTGCAAGCCTGAAGCTTTCCGGGGGTTTAACCCCGCCTTTCTGCACTGCATGCTGCAGAGCCGCTTCTGGCAAGGCGCGCAGGGCAGTGGGCCGCAAGTGCCGCTTGCAGTCTGGCTCGCAGGGTGGGCCTCCTGAAGAAGCCCGCCGGATGCGGGTCTTCAGAAGGGGCGGGGGCGTGCAGCAGCAAACAGGGCGAAATGCCGACGGCCATTTCGCCCTGCAAGGGTCCGGAAATCCGGTTGACGTGCCAGACGGGTTTCTGCCTGCGTCAGCAGCGGAAGCGGCTCACCAGCTCGCTCAGCGTGCCGGCGATTTTCTCCATGCCCTTGGCCGTGTTGGCGGCTTCCTGAATCGCACCGGCGTTGGTTTCGACCATGCTGGCGATCTCTTCGACTTTCTGCGCGATGCTGTTGCTGGCCATGCTCTGCTCGCGGGTCGACACGCTGACGTCGCGCACGCGCTCCAGGGTCAGGCGGGTGCCATCCTGAATCAGGCGCAGCGAGGCCGCCGCCGCTTCCGCCGCCTGCACCCCGGCTTCCACCTGGGGCAGGGCGTCGTTCATGACTCCGACCACGCTCACAGTTTCCGTCTGGATGCCGGCGATCATGGTCTCGATCTCCAGCGTGGCAGACGCCGTGCGTTCGGCCAGCTTGCGTACCTCGTCGGCCACCACGGCGAAGCCGCGTCCGGTTTCGCCCGCCCGCGCCGCCTCGATGGCCGCGTTGAGCGCGAGCAGATTGGTCTGCCCGGCGATTTCCTTGATCACGCCGGTGATCGACGAAATCTGTCCGGCCCGCTCCTCCAGTTTGTGGATGCCATCGGAAGCGCCGCTGACGCTGCCGGCAATATCCCGGATCCGCCCGGCGGCGGTTTCCACGCGCGACACGCCTTCCTCGGCCATGCGCACGGACTGGATCGAGTTCTCCTCCGAGTCGCGGCTATTGTCCGAGATGTGATTGATGCTGACCGTCATTTCCTCGATCGCCGCCGCCATTGAAGAGGTCGCTTCGGCCTGGCGCTGCGAGGCGTCGGCCACGTCGTTCGATACCGTGCTGATGCTGTCAGCGTCCTGCACGAGTTGTGTGGCAATCCGGCCGATGTCGGCCACCATCTTGCGCAGCGCCGCGACGGTCTCGCCGATGGAATGCAGCATGCTGCCGCGTGGCGCATCCGGCATGTGTCCGCTCAGGTCACCTGCCGCGACACGATTCATGAAGGCGATCGCCTCGGTCGGCTCGCCGCCCACCTGGCGCATCACGCCACGCGCGATCACGTAACCGAAACCGCCCAGCGCGAGCAGCAGCACGAACGCGAGTGACAGGTCGATCCACAGGCGCTGGGTCAGCTCCTTCTCCATCTTGTCGATGTAGATGCCGGTGCCGATCATCCAGCCCCAGGGCTCGAACTTCATGACGAACTGCAGCTTGGGCACCGCCACGTCGCTGCCCGGGCGCGGGAAGGACGATTCCACAAACGCGTGTGGCTGACTGGCGATGGCCGCCAGCAGATCCTTGACCGGATAGCCGCCCTTGCCATCGCGGATCTTCTCGCGCAGATCCTGGCCGATCAGTTCCTTCTTGATGTGGAAGAGATTCACCCCTTCCAGGTTGTAGATGTAGAAATACTCGGTCTTGCCATCCGCCCCGCCGTAGCGGAAGCCGGCCGCCGCCTCCAGCGCAGCGGCCTGGGCCTGCTCGCGGCTGAGCTTGCCGGCCGCCTCCTGCTCCTGCAGCCGGGCGATCGTGGTGTAGAGCGCTTCGGTGACGGAGCGGATCTCCAGTTGGTGCCCCGCCGTCAGGTTGCGGCGGGCGTCCATCATCGAATAGGTGATCAGGACCAGTGTGCCGATCACCGAAATGGCGACCAGCAGCATGATCTTGGTTTTGAGTTTCATGTGCTCAAGCATCGGTTTGCCTCTTTTATTGGCCGATCAGGCCTTTGTTGATACGCGCTCCGGAAAGGAGCTGTGCGATTCAGATCGGCAATTTAACGGCAAGCGGATACCCACTCTTGCGTCAGGGTAAACAGGGCTGGACGCTGGTGTCTTGCAGAAGAGGGCTGGAGAGTGGCTTGTGGCAATGGTCTCCGGCATGCCTGTGCGGAGAGGCTTGTCAGCAAAGGATTCCAGCGAAGGCTGTCTGCAGAGTAAGGCTGCTGGCGGCTCTTCAGGCACTCTCGGGATGGCGGGCGCGTGATCACGCCCCGGAACTTTTCAGGAGCCAGGCCGCTGGGCAGCCCGCGCCGGGGTCATGAGGAAGCCGTCAGCGGCCTTCTGCTGCGCGCTTTGCGGCGCCAGATCGCGTAATAGATCAACCAGACCGGGAAGATCACCAGATTCATGACGAGAAAGGCACGCCAGCCTTCCGCGAAACCCTGGTTCAGGGTCACCGCCAACGCCACAAATTCCGCCCAGACCAGTGGCCCGATGATGAACATGACGAACCAGGTCTTCCTAACCCAGGGCTTGTGCTCCGTGCTGATGCTGGCCACCGCGTGCGCCTGGTCGATCGACGACTGAAAAGGGTCGCTGGGGCGATAAATGTAGGGCGTTTCATCCAGCGGCTCTGGCGTCTCCGGCTTCTCCGCCACCCGTGGTTTCGATGGCGTCAGGAAATCGGCCTGCGGGCCGTCGCCGGGCATTTCGACATAGACGTTACCGACCTTGATGCGCTGACTCATGGTGTCTGGAGGCAGAGTTTTTCGGAAAGGAATGATAGGCGCAAAAGCCCGCCGGAAAACAGCCGGATCATCGGGAAAGCGGCGGCGCCGTTGGCATACCGGAATGCGGCGGGTGCAACGCATTGTCGCGTGGATGCGTTTCTCGCCAGCCAGCCGAAGACCCGCATCCAGCAAGCCTCTGCAGGCAAGCATTCTGCGAGAGCGTATGCAGCAAGGCGGGTGGCGTGGCAGGGCTGGAGAAGTCCGTCGGGAGCAGGTCTTCAGGGGGCTGGGGACTCTGATCGTTTCCACGCCCTGCGTGGAAAGGTGACGCGCGGCGTTTTGTGCTTGAGTTTGTTGGGCGCCAGTTCGGACGCAGGTGCGATCAAAAAAAGCGCCCACTGCGTGAGCAGTGGGCGCCGTTTCCCCGAAGCTGACAACACACTAAGAAGCCACTGCGGAGGAACCCTTGATCAAGGCTTGGCAGCGATCCAGTCGCTGGCCAGACCTTTTGCGCAATCTTCTTTCTTCTTCGCGGCGGCTTTTACCTGTGCCGGCTTTGCGTCTTTGGTCAGAGCAGGAACAGGACAGGTATAAAGTGGTTTGCCCTTATATGTCCACTGGCTCATACCGTCCTCGCGCTCGATGATTTGGTAGTCTCCCCCTGTCCTGTCTTCCGGCGCTGCAAAAAGGGGGCTGAATACTTTCAGGCAATCACGTACGCAAGCACTCTTGTTGGCCGCGTCTTTCTTGTATAGATAGGTTATGTCGCCGGAATTTGTGACCAGTGCATCCCCCTTGATTACCACAGGAGCGCTTGATGCCGGAATGCTGGGAGCGGAGCTGCAGGCCGCCAGAACAGCAAGACAAAGAAACGAGGCCGCGACGCCGTAGAATTTCTTCATGATTCTCCTCCTTATGTTGATGGTATTTTTCTGACCATAACCAGAAGCAATGGTTGGCCGTATTATTTCCCCAACAGGAGCGGTGCGCGTTATCGATTTTTTTTAACAACCATAATTAAAAAATTCAGATACGCCAGATCAATGTTCGGTGCCTGCTTGAGCTGCAGTGGGAAACCGGACGCAGGAGCGCCCAGCAAAGCGCTTCCACGCGGAGCGTGGGTGCGATCAAAATGTTTTTTAGCCCGCAGGCCGAAGACTCTCATCCAGCAAGCCTCTGCAGGCAGCCTTTCTGCGAAGGCGCATGCAGAAAGACGGGGGGCACGGCAGGGCTGGAGAGGTCCGCCGGGCGCGGCTCTTCAGGCTGTGGGAACGATCATTGGTCGTCAAACGGGAGCTGATGCCGATGGATAAGGCACCGGCTCGGGCGTGACTTGAGGCTCCTTGAACTCGCCTATGTAGTAATCGAAGCCAGGTGAGGCGATGATGTTGATCAGCAACTGCCCTTTCTTAAGGGTTGCCTCGCGCGTAAATATCTTGCCTGTCTTGATTGTACGTTCCTGCTGCACCTGTTCGATGTTGATGCTGGCTGTGACGTGAACGCCGTCGTTGAACTTGCAGTTGATCAGGGCGCCGTCTTCTTTGGTGAAGCCACCCATGCAATTGTATGTCGAGTATGCGGAGTGAGGTTTGATGGCGTCCTTCATGAAATAGCGTAGCCCCGAATAGTCGAGTTCGAGTTCCTGAAATGGAGCAGGAAAGTTCTGCATGGACTGCACCAGAACAATCCGGTGGCCCAGATGCGCCATGGCTTGCGCCTGCCTTGCGTTGATGGCTTGCTGCTGTTCTGGGGTCCGCTTGATTGGTGTGGCACAGCCACCGAGCATGATGGCTATACAGGTAAAAAGAGCCAGTTGGCGCACGTCGACCTCCTTATTGATAGGGGAATTGAAAGGCCCAAAAAACAAGGCGCCCTCGGCGCCTTGTTTCGTTTCAGCGATGGATCACCCGCAGGTTCCGACCGCCCCGCAAGCGGTGCAGAAGTCACACCCATCCTTGCGGATCATGGTGTGGTTGCCGCACTCGGGGCAGGCCTTGCCTTGCATGACCTGGGCTTCTTCCTTGTCGCGCGGGGTTTCGAGGATGCCCATTTCGCGGATCGGATAGCCTTCTTCGTCCAGCACGCCGAGCATGGCGTAGCGGTGGATGACGAGGCGGGCAAGATAGGCGACGGTGCTGGGCCAGTTCTGTTGCTTCTGGCTGCCCGGCACGCGGGCCATGAAATCGCCAAGGGGTTCCGGGTAGTTCAGGAGCTTGCGCAGCTTCATGCCGATCCAGGCCGGGTCGACGACGCGCATGTCGAGCGAGAGCAGGCGGGCCAGCCCATCCAGAGCGCGCGGGTAGTTGCCCGAGAGCCACATGGAGTAGGGGCGGGTCTGGGACTGACCTCCGGGGCCGTCCGGCAGGGTGATTTCTTTCAGGCCGAGTACGAAGTCTTCGCCGGTGGCCGGATTCTGGATGTCGACCGTCCAGGACAGGGTGCCGTCGGCGCCGGTCTTGGGCTCGGTGACGCTGAACACGGCATCGCGCACCGGGGTTTCGCCTTCACCTTCGAAGGTGCCCAGGGTTTCGCAGCGGTAGCGGATGATCTGGGCGAAAGCAGCCACAACGCCGGGCATGCGCTTGTGTTCGCCATGCGGGGGGAAGGGCAGCTCGAAGGAGTTTTCGCCGACGGTATGGGCGAGCATGTCGAGCTTGAGCTTGAGCCAGGCGCGGTCGTTGGCGCGCATGTCCATCGACAGGGTCTTGGCGACGGCTCCCAGACCGCGCGGCTGGTCGGCGCCATTGACCCACACTTCGAAGGGCTTGTCGTGGCCGGGGCGACCGTTTTCGGCCTGACCGACGAAGATCGCGAACGAACCTTGCGGGCTGTTGAGCATGTAGGTCCACGACAGGTTGCCGTTGGGCAGCTCGGGGCGGTTTGGCCAGCGCAGGCTGGAGAGCACGGGAGCCGGCAGGTGCGGGATGGTCAGGCGGCGGTTGGCATCGCTTTGCAGGGAGCCGAGCTGCACATCTTGCGGGGCTTTCTTGTCTTCGCCACCGGCCGGGGTGCTCGGGCCTACCGACAGGACGGAGCCGAGGATGCTGTTCGGACGATAGGTGGCGAGCCCCTTCAGGCCGGCCTTCCAGGCGCCCATGTAGAGGTCTTCGAAGTCTTCGTACGGATAGTCTTCCGGCACGTTCACGGTTTTGGAGATGGCAGTGTCGATGCACGGGGCCACGGCGGCAACCATGTCCTTGTGCGCGGTGGCGGAGAGTTCCAGCGCGGTGACGAAGTAGTCCGGCAGCTTGCTGGTGTCGCCACCAAGGTGCTTGTACAGGCGCCAGGCGTAGTCTTCGACGGCGTATTCCTTGTGGGTGCCGTCCACCATGCGTTTCTTGCGGGTGTAGGTCCAGGAGAAGGGCGGCTCGATGCCGTTCGAGGCGTTGTCCGCGAAGGCCAGCGAGATGGTGCCGGTGGGGGCAATCGACAGCAGGTGCGAATTGCGCAGGCCGTGCTTGCGGATTTGCTCTTTTACCTCACTCGGCAGGCGCGAGGCGAAGTTGCCGCCGGAGAGATACATGTCGGCGTTGAAGAGCGGGAAGGCGCCGCGTTCCTTGGCCATCTCGACTGAAGACAGGTAGGCCGCATCGCGCATGACTTCGCTGATCCGGGTAGCCATGGCGCGCGCTTCCTTGGTGTCGTAACGCAGGCGCAGCATGATCAGGGCGTCGCCCAGACCGGTGAAACCGAGACCGACGCGGCGCTTGTTGGCAGCCTCTTCGGCTTGCTGCGGCAGCGGCCAGTGGGTGACGTCCAGAACGTTGTCCAGCATGCGCACCGAGGTGGCGACGACCTTGCCGAAAGCGACTTCGTCGAACTTGGCCTTTTTGGTGAACGGGTGCTGGATGAAGCGGGTCAGGTTGATCGAGCCCAGGCAGCAGCAGCCGTACGGCGGCAGGGGCTGCTCGGCGCAGGGGTTGGTGGCCTCGATGGTTTCGCAGTAGTTGAGGTTGTTGTCCTTGTTCATGCGATCCAGGAACAGGATGCCCGGCTCGGCGTGATCGTAGGTGGAGCGCATGATCTGCTCCCACAGATCGCGGGCGCGCACCTTGCGGTACACCCACTGACCGTCTTCGCGCTGGTAGGCGCCAGCGGCCTTGAAATCGGCGGCTGGCTCGGCCTTGTGGGCGAGTTCGACGTCGCCGTCCACTTCCACGGCCTGCATGAAGATGTCGCTGACACCGACCGAGATGTTGAAGTTGGACAGGTCGCCGGAATCCTTGGCGTGGATGAAGGCTTCGATATCCGGGTGGTCGATGCGCAGTACGCCCATCTGGGCGCCGCGGCGGGCACCGGCGGATTCGACTGTTTCACACGAGCGGTCGAACACGCGCATGTAGCTGACCGGGCCGGAGGCGCGGCTCTGGGTGCCACGCACCTGGGCGCCGACCGGGCGGATCGAGGAGAAGTCGTAACCCACGCCGCCGCCGCGACGCATGGTTTCAGCGGCATGCGAAAGAGCGGTGTAGATGCCGGGGCGGCCGTCGACTTCTTCGGTAATCGAATCGCCCACCGGCTGGACGAAGCAGTTGATCAGCGTAGCGGCCAGCGAGGTGCCGGCGGCGGAGTTGATGCGGCCGCCGGGCACGAAGCCGGCAACCTGGGCGTCGAAGAAGCGTTCTTCCCACAGGGCGCGCTTGTCTTCAGCCTCTACTGCCGCCAGTGCGCGGGCGACGCGACGACGCACATCCGTAACCGAGGCTTCATTCCCCTTGGCGTATTTTTCCAGCAGGATTTCACCGGAAATTTCCTGTTCTGCGAGGGTTGAAACGGCTTCGTCGCGGATCACAGCGTCCATCGTAATGACTCCCTTGGTGGTTTTGTTAGTCTGCGGCGCCGTGCTCAGAGTGGGTAGCCCGGCCTGTGGCGTCGCAGCGAGATGATCGTGTGAGAATACTACATCTAGTTGAAGAACTCTAGATTGATACTATAGGTAGGTGGTCTGCCCCAAAGGGAAGGCGTGCGCAGCGGCTGCTGGCGCGGCTTGCGGAGGAGGCTGCCCGGCAGGTCGCGCCGGGCAAGGCTTGGCGAGGGTCGGGTAAAACCCGTACGCACCCGGGCGCTCTATTGGATGCGCTGAAGCTGGTAAGGGTTCAGGCCAGACCGAGGGAACCCATGACGGATTCGAGCTGGGATTCGCAGTGTTCGCCGAATACCGGCATCAGGGCCAGATCGACCCCGGCAAGATCCGGGGCGATATCGCTGAGCAGCGGGCAGGCGGCTCCGGCCGCTTCACCGCGCTCCAGACATTCGGATGCCGAAATGGCGAGATTCAGGCGGGCGGCTTCGGCGGTGTGCTCGCCGCCTTGTTCAGGGGTCAGCTGGCACCCGATGATGGTGCCGATGCCTGCGGGCAATTGCCAGGCGGCACACAGGGCGGCGCCGACTTCGCTGAAGTCGCAGCCGACGATGCTGCGTTCTTTTTCGGCCTGGGCAAGGATGCCTTCGCCCGCCGTATCGAGCACGATGCCCATCAGGTCCGGCACGGCGTGATACATGACCAGATGGCCCATGTCGGACAGCAGGCCGATCACGAAGGCACGCTCGGCATCGCGTTCGCCGAGACTGCGGGAGAATTGCCGGCACATCAGGGCGCGGCGGATGCTGCCACGCCAGAAGCGCCCCATGTCCATGCGGTGCGGGCGGATGCCTTGAAAGGCTGTGGCCAAGGTGCTGGCCAGCACGATTTCGCCAACCTGATCGAGCCCGATCAGGCTGATGGCGCGGGAGAGGGTTTCTATCTTGCGTGGAAAACCGTAGAAGGCACTGTTGGCCATGCGCAGCAGCGAGGCCGTCAGGGAAGGGTCGCTGGCGATCAGGTCGGCGAGGTCGCCGATGTCGAGATCCTGATCAATCAGGGCCTGGCGGACTTTGTAGTACAGGTCGGGCAGACTGGCCAGATGTTCCTGGCTGGCAACGAGTTCCTGTGCAAGACGCATGAATGCCTCCCCTGTGTGCCTGCGCTGGGTGGCAGACTTGGTTTGAGCGGGGCATTATGGACCGGAAAGTTCGTGTCTGGAACAAAAGCCTGCGTCCGGACCGGCGCGGCGGTTTCGGGCGCAAATGCGCCAGGCCGCCTCAGGCGTGGGTTTCAGGGCCGAGCATGCGTTCGATGATGGAGATCCGGTCCCTGACGATGAGTTTGCGTTTCTTGAGCCGGCGCACGACCAGTTCGTCTTCATCCGGGGCCAGGCACAGACGCGAGATGGCATCGTCCAGCTCGCGGTGCTCGGCGCGCAGAGTGTCCAGACGGTGATTGAGGTTCATCGCGTTTTCGAACATGTCGCTCATCGGTTTGCTCCTCGGTGTTTTTATTTTTCTGAGACTGCCTGACTCTGATACAGCCTAACTCAGGGGACAGCATGAAGCACTGAATCGAAAGGGCACAGACACAACTCTTAACACCGCGCACTTGAGAAATGCCTTCGCAGCGCCGATATGAAGCTCAAGGGCAGGCATTTCCCGGCCCGACTTCCGTCCGAAATATCAACGTTGGAAGGAGGGTTACCATGCATATCGTATTGAACAATCCAGCGCTCTATGTCGTGGCCTACCCTTCGGTCGGGGCCATCGAAGTCATCGACAAACGCAGGGCCCGTGGCGGTTTGCTGGCCGGGGATACCGCCTTGCGCTTTCGTCGTGAACTGGAAAGCGCAATGAGTCAGGGAGACGACTCCAGCGAGTTCGATCTGTGTCTGGATGGTTACGATGCCCTGCTGACACAGCCGGCGATTTATCAGTAAAGGCCCATTCCACGCATACCGCGCCTGTGGCATCCTTGTTTGCATGAACAAGGCCTTTGTCAAAGAAGGCAGTGACGACGATGAAGACGACGTTGCTGCCGCTGCACCTGCGCTGCCGCCGGGCAGCAAGTATTACATCACCCGGCGCGGTTTCAACCGCCTGAAGGCGGAGCTTGACCATCTGGTGCGTGTGGAGCGCCCGGAGGTGGTTTCGATCGTGTCCTGGGCGGCGTCGAATGGTGATCGCTCCGAGAACGGTGACTATATCTACGGCAAGCGCCGGCTGCGCGAGATTGACCGGCGCATCCGCTTCCTGATCAAGCGGCTGGAGTCGGCGACCGTGGTCGACCCGGAAGCACAGGAGAATCTTGATCAGGTATTTTTCGGTGCGACGGTCACGGTCTGCGATCAGGAGGGCGAGGAAGCCACCTACCAGATCGTCGGTGTGGACGAGACGGATGCGGGCAGCGGACTGATCAGCTGGATTTCGCCACTGGCGAAGGCGCTGATGAAGGCGCGCGAGGGCGACACAGTGCGTTTTGCCAGCCCGGGCGGCATGCGGGAGCTGGATATCCTCGAAATCAGATACGTCTGAGCATGAGTCACCGGCGAGGCCGTGCTGCGCTGGCGGCAAGGCTTGAAGAGCCGCGTCCGGCCTTGTTCTTCATGTAGGTGTTCTGAAGAACCGCTCCTGATCTTGCTGTGCAGGCATGTGCGCTGAAGACGCTTGCCAGGTGCGGCTCTCCGGCCGTCATGCGGACGCTCCCGGCTCAGCGCCTATTTTCGCCGTCGCCGGATCACCTGGGCCCGCAGCGGCAGTGCGAAGATGAATTGTGCCCCTTCGCCGGGCGCGGCCTCTGCCCAGATCTGGCCGCCATGGCGTTCGATGATGCGGCGTACCGAAGCCAGCCCGATGCCCGTGCCGCCGTAGCCTTGATCGCCGTGCAGTTGCTGGAACGGCTGGAACAGGCGTTTGGCGTGTGCCATGTCGAAACCGATGCCGTTATCGGCCAGGGTGAAGCGCAGGAATTCGCCTTCTTCCCGGGCGCTCAGGCGGATGATGGCCGGGCGTCTGGCGCGGGTGAATTTCCAGGCGTTGTGCAGCAGGTTGGACAGCGCGTTGCGCAGCAGCGCTTCATCGCCCTCGGCGCGCATGCCTGGCTGTGCTTCAAAGATGACTTCGCGCCCCGGGCTGTTGATGCGCAAATCGTCCACGATTTCCTGGGCCATGCCGGACATGTCTACCTCACGCACGGTCAGCGGTGCGCGCGATACGTTGGCCAGACTGAGCAGTTCATCGATCAGCTCGCCCATGCGCACGCTGGCGCGATAGATGCGGTCCAGATAGTCGCGGCCCTGTGCATCCAGCTGTGCGCCGAAATCCTCCCTGAGTGCGTGGGCAAAACCGTTGATGGCACGCAGCGGCGCGCGCAGATCGTGTGAGATCGAATAGCTGAAGGCGATCAGCTCGCGGTTGGATTGTTCCAGCTCGGCAGTGCGGCGGCCGACACGCGCTTCCAGATTGCTGTTGAGCCGGCCCAGTGCGGTGCGCGCCTGCTCATGACGCTTTGCATCGGAATGGATGAGCCAGGAAACCAGTGCGAGCAGGATCGCCAGTGCGGCCACCCCCATGACCAGCCGTTGCTTCATGGCCAGAAAACCGGCGCGGGCCACATCGGTAGGGCGTGAAACGACGGCAATCAGCGGCAGGTCGCGGAGCAGGCGGAAGACCCCGATGTGGCGGCTGTCGCCGAACTGGTAAGTGGTTTCAAAGGTGACCGTGTTGCGGTCGCGCGAGGCCTGGGCGAGCAGGCTGGCGAAGTCTGGCGGAGCTTCGTCGCTCTGGGCCGGGAAGTGCAGCAGCAATACGCCGTTGAGGCTGAGCAGGCTGAAGCGATCCTGGGGGGTAAGCTGGGTTTCGCGAAAGAACTCATTGAAATCCTGGGTGGCCAGCAGTGCAAATGCGCTGCCCAGCACATCGCCTTGTGCGTTGCGGGCGCCCTGTTCGATGGGGATGAACCAGTTGCCGGAAGCATCACGGACCGGCGGGTGGATGAAAATGCGCGAGTCGGTGTTTTGCCGCCAGTACGCGAGTGAGGCTTGTGGCAGGGCGGGCAGGGAGGCATTGCCACGCTGGCGCAGGCTGAACAGCTCGGTGCCGGCGGCGTTGTAGGCGGCAAACAGGCGTAACTGCGGCGTGCGCAGCATGTCTTCGGCGGCTTGCTCCTGCAGACGTTTGGCCAGCAGGGCAGGGTCCGTTTTCTCCTGTGCAATCAGGGTGGCGAGGTTGCGCAGGGCCTCGCCGGCCTTGCTGAAGGTGTGAGCGACGTGTTCGTTCTGGGCGCGGGCCAGGCTGGCCAGCTCGGTTTCCTGGATGCGCTGCTGGCGTACCCAGTCCTGAGTGATCAGGGCCCAGGCGCCAGCCAGGATGATGGCCATGATCAGCAGATATACGCCGGCAATCGTGAGGGCTGAGCGGAAGAGCGAACTTGTCTGCTCCGCGCGGTCTGGCGAAGCTGAAGAGGAAGGAGCGCTGTGGCGAGAGTCGGTCTGGGTGGTGTGCAAAGACGAGGCCCCGTGGATGGATAATGAGATCGCCCGCCAAAACGGACGGACTTGAAATTGCACGGGTCGCCTCAATATCCCCGGATGTTAACAAAAGCCTTACCGGAGGATAGCAAGCATGACTGATCGGGCAGCATTTACCGCTGAAAAACGTGGTTTCCAGACCGAAGTGAAGCAACTGCTTCATCTGATGATCCACTCGCTGTACTCTAATCGTGAAATCTTTCTGCGCGAGCTGATTTCCAATGCGTCAGACGCCTGCGACAAGCTGCGCTTTGAGGCCCTGGACAACGCCGCGCTGTTCGAGAGCGATTCGGACCTGAAGATCCGCGTAGCTTTCGACAAGGCTTCGCGCACCCTGACGATTTCGGACAACGGCATCGGCATGAACCGCGAGGAGGCGATCAACCACCTCGGCACCATTGCCAAATCCGGCACCAAGGAGTTCTTCTCGCGTCTTTCTGGCGACCAGCAGAAGGATGCCAGCCTGATCGGCCAGTTCGGCGTGGGCTTCTATTCGGCCTTCATCGTCGCCGACAAGGTGACCGTGCTGACCCGCCGCGCCGGTGATGCGGCGGAGGCCGGCGTGAAGTGGGAGTGCTCGATGGCCGGTGACGAAGCTGGCGAATACTCGGTCGAGCCCTATATCAAGGCGCTGCGCGGCACCGACATCATCCTGCATCTGCGCGAGGATCAGGATGACCTGATCTCCGGTTACAAGCTGCGCAGCATCATCCGCAAGTATTCGGACCACATTGTCCAGCCCATCCTGATGCAGAAGGAGGAGTGGGACAAGGACAAGGCCGAGAACGTCCTCAAGGATGAAGACGAGACCATCAATCAGGCCAACGCATTGTGGACCCGCTCCAAGAACGACATCTCGGACGACGACTACAAGGCCTTCTACAAGCACGTCTCGCACGATTTTGAGGACCCGACCGCGTGGACGCATTCCAAGGTGGAAGGCCGTCACGAATATACGCAGCTACTCTACATTCCCAAGCGCGCGCCCTTCGATCTGTGGGACCGCAATCCGCGCCACGGCCTGAAGCTTTACGTGCGCCGCGTGTTCATCATGGATGATGCCGAGAAGCTGCTGCCGCACTACCTGCGCTTCGTGCGCGGGGTGGTGGACTCGGCCGATCTGCCGCTCAACATTTCGCGTGAAATCCTGCAGGAGAGCAAGGACGTCGACACCATTCGCGGTGGCTGCGCCAAGAAGGTGCTGGGCCTGCTCGAAGACATGGCCGCGAACAGGGCTGAGGATTATGCTGCCTTCTGGCGCGAATTCGGCCGCGTGCTCAAGGAAGGTCTGGGCGAAGACCACGCCAACAAGGACAAGCTGGCCGGCCTGATGCGCTTTGCCTCCACGCACACCGATACGGCGGATGAAGGCGTCTCGCTGAAGGATTACATCGGCCGCATGAAGGAAGGCCAGGAGAAGATCTACTACGTCACGGCCGAGAGTTTCAACGCCGCAAAGAACAGCCCGCACCTGGAAGTCTTCCGCAAGAAAGGCATCGAAGTGCTGCTGCTGTCTGACCGCATCGACGAGTGGGCGATTTCCTATCTGACCGAATTCGAGGGCAAACAGATCGTTTCCGTGGCCAAGGGCGGCCTGGATCTGGGCGCGCTGGAGGACGAGGAAGAGAAGAAGAAGGTCGAAGAGCAGGCTGAAGAGTTCAAGCCGCTGCTGGAGAAGGTCAAGGCTTCGCTGGGCGAGCGCGTCAAGGAAGTGCGCGTGACGCACCGTCTGACCGACAGCCCGGCCTGCCTGGTGGTCGATGAAGACCAGATGGGTGCCAACCTGGCGCGCCTGCTCAAGGCGGCCGGACAGAACATCCCGACGGCTGCGCCGATCCTCGAGATCAACCCGGAGCACCCGGTGGTGGCTCGCCTGAAGCGTGAGGATGCAAAGTTTGACGACTGGGCCGCCGTGCTCTTCGATCAGGCCTTGCTGGCCGAAGGCGGCACGCTGGATGATCCGGCCAGCTTCATCAAGCGCATGAATCAGCTGATGCTGGATATGAGCAAGTAATCTGCGTCTTCCCGCTACAAAAAAGGCCGCTTGCGCGGCCTTTTTTTACGTCTGGCTGTCTGGAGACCCGATTCTGGCGGACCTCTCCGGCATGCCCTGCCGAAGAGGTCCGCGGGACGCGGGTCTTCAGGCAGGTGCTTACCAGTCGTCTTTCTCTTTGGCTTTGGCCGCCGGAGCTTCGGTGCTGCCGGCGGCGGCTTTGCCGGCGCGGGCCGGAGCGGCTTTCTGGCCGGCCGGAGCAATGGCGGCGGCGACATCATCAGCCGCCTTCGCAGTGCTGGCAGCGAGGGCTTCGCGGATCTGCAGGGCGCCTGCCTGAATGCCGTCGAGTTTGACCTGCACGTTTTCCAGGGTGGCGTAGGAAACGTTCGGGGTGACACGCTTGATAACCAGTTCGCAGCAGTCGTATTCCATGTTGCCGAGCGACTGACCGGTCTGCGGGTCCTTCAGTTCCTTGCCCAGCAGGTAGACGCGGTAGCGACTCTTTTCCTTCAGTGCGGCACCGCCCTGGCTGAGCACGACCTCGTTGCCATTGCGTTCGACGATGGAGATCGGGAAGCTGCGCAGCAGGATTGCTTCAACTGCTTTCTTCACGATATCGGCCTGCATGTCGGCCAGCGTCTTGTTGGCGTCGATGCCCGAGCCCAGCGTAGTCGGCGCGATGGAGGGGGCGCTGCCTTGCAGGGTGCTCGATTGCTGGATCTGGCGCGTGGCGACATTCACCATGCGTTGCGAGACCGACCAGCCGCCGGAATAGCTGACCAGCTCACGATCAGAAGTCTGCAACTGGCGAGCGTGGCGTTCATAGGCCAGCGAGTTGATCTCGCCGATCCAGATCAGGTCGGCGCTGAGCGCCTGACCAAGCTTGGCGATATCGGTATTGACGGTCTGTCCGGAGCCGATCATCTCCAGCTCGTTCTGGATCTCGTCGTCAAACTGGCGGTCCAGCACGGTGAAGCGGCCGGTCTGAGCCAGCGCGTCGATGATCTGGCGCTGCAGCGGCTCCAGCACCTGGCCGGCGGGCACCGCGCGGCCACCGATGTTGAAACTGCCCTGCTTGCTGCGCAGCGGGGCAACCACGATCTTGATCTTGCCCGCGTCAGCCGGCGCCTTGAACTTGGCGATCTTGGCCTCGATGTCGACGGTGTAGCTGCCACCCTTCTTGTCCGGAGCGGTGACGTTGAGCACCTTGAACGAGGACACCAGCCCGCTGGACTGGGTGATGATCTGTTCGGCGAAGGCCTGACCCTGCAATTGAGCGGTAGCCTTGGCGCTGTCGTGTCCTTGATCGGAGTAGACATCCACTTGTGCCGTCGCCTGGGCAATGACGTTGAGGTTGGCGCTGGACGCATCAACGGCGACACCGTTGACCTGCATGACGGCAGATTTCAGTGCTTCATTGACGGCGGCGCCGGGCGTCATGCCCACGCCTTTGGTGGTGACGGCAACGTGCTCGACGCGACCGACATCCGGAATGTTGCCGGTGGTGCTGGCCGCTGCGGCGGGAGCGGATACGGCAGGTGCCGGGGTGCCGGCATTCTTGTCACCGCAGGCGCTCAGCGCGCACAGCAGCAGGGCGGACAGAAGAAGGCGTTTCATGTCTGGAAATCCTTGGGGAAAATGAAAAACGGGGCGCGACGCAGTGGTCGGAGCCCCGTTCTGGCCTGGGCGCTTACGCTCAGATCATGCTGGTGGCGTCGCTGGCTTCTTTCGGCACCGGGATGTTGTTGGTCTTGGCGAAATCGATCGAGCTCTTCAGGGTGCTGCCCAGATTCTTGATCGAGTCCGGCAGGCTCTTGACGATGAACAGGGCCGAGTTGGTCGAGGCGCCGATTGCCGTCGGGCTCGGTTTGAAGCCTTGAGCCTCCTTGCCCATGCCGACGTACTTGATGATGCCGCGGCCCAGATCGGCCATGCCATCGCTGAATTTCTTCTTGCTGGCGGCGTCCATCTCGACCTTCTGATCCTTGAACTTCGCTTCCAGCGCCTTGCTGCTGTCTGTCTGCACCTGGCTCGACTCTTTCAGCGAGTCAGTGGTCGCACCTTCGGTCAGGTTCTTGCCGGCCAGCTCGGCCTTGGCGGCTTCATCCTTGAGGCCCACGGCGGTGAGCATCTTCACATCAGCCGAGTTCACGTCGCGGGCGCCGCCGACGTAGCTCTTGACGATCTGTTCGGAACTCACGCTCGAAGCGGCGCTGTCGCCGCCGATGCCGGGCAGCTTCATGCCGCCGAATTGGGCACAGGCCATGCCGGATGCTGCGCTCAGGGCCACACCGACCATCATCGCCAGAAATTTGCTTTTCATGTCACTTTTCCTTGTTTGCTAGTTAGCTCAAACACCGGCACGGTAGTCTGACGGGGATGCCGGCACATGCCCCGTCAGCAGATCCGGATTCTCGATTCTCAGCGAATGCCGGCAGCGTTCAGGCGGCTGACGACTTCACGGGCGGCCGCCAGCGAAGCATCCTTGAGAGCCTTGCCGGAGGCGCTGGCGTTGTCTGCGCCCAGGCCCGCGTATTGCACGGCCGGCACCGAAGCGACTTCGCGCGGCAGCTTGCCGGACACGTCGAGGACGCGACCGGTGACGGTAACGGCAACACGTTGCATGCCGGTAGCGTCGTCCTGCATCGGTGCGCCAACGTCGAGCGTGGCCAGCACCAGATAAGGAACCTGAGCATTGCGCAGGGCAGCGACAACACCGCGCAGGGTGCCCGGGGCGAGGTCATTGCCAGTCGAGAAGTCCTGGTTCACCGCCTTGATGTCCTTGTCTTCGAGCACGAATTCCGGCTCGGCAACCTGGAACCCGCCTTGCGAGAACACGCTGGTGATCGAGGTCTTGGTGTTGTTCATGGACAGCAGGCGATAGCTGGTGTCGTCTGCCTTGCGGGTGGTGCTGCCGCCGGTTTCGACCTTGATCGAGGCCTTGGCCGTGACGCTTTCCGACGATTTCTTGTTCGCTGCGGTGGCCACCGCGTTGCCGCGCACGACTTCACCTTCGGCGCCCTTGACGGACTTGGAGCGATCCACCGAGGCTTCACGCTCGACTTCGGCACGTTTCACGACGCGGTCGTCAAAGGAACGCACGCTCGATACTTCGCGACCGACGAACACATAGACGAGCTGGGAGCGCTCGGCCTGAGCTGTCTTGGATGTGGCACTGGAGCCGCGGATGGTGCTGCGCAGCTTGGCAACGTTGATCTCGACGCGGACTGCGACCGAATATTTCTTGGCGCTTTCCTGGTTCTGTTCGTTGATGATGGTGGTGCTGAGGAGGAACTTGTCGAGATTGGCTTCGATCTTCGGCTGGATGGCTTCGAAGTTCTCGGATTCGGCTTCCCCGGCTTCGGCGAAGTAGCGTTCGACAGCGGAGACCTGGGCGGCCTTGTAAGCCTTGTCCTTGTCACCGGCGGAGAGGCTCCAGCCATAGGTGGCGGTGCCGGTGCCCTTGGAGGTCACTACCTGGGCCAGACATTGGGTGGACAGGATCAGCCCGGCAAGGGCCACGAGAAGCTTCTTCATTTGCATTTCCTCAGAATGTCACGAGCGGTTTCGACTTGCGATTTGATGTCCTTGGCGGAGGCGGCGGCCACCAGCCATTTCTGGTCGGTTTGCGCGCCTTCGATCAGGAAGGGGGTGAATTTCTTGTACAGGCCATTGATGGCGTCGGAGTAGGCCGGGAAGTCGTCGGCACTGACCTGGGTGGCCGGCACCACGCTGGATTCCCCATTCTTGATGTCGGTATTGATGAATTCAGTGCCCAGTGACGGCTCGTAGAAGCGCAGGCTGGAGTAGACGCCATACACATAAGCAATGCCGACATTGGTTTCGTCGGTCTTCTTTTTCACGAAACCGTTGAGCTTGAGGTCAAACAGGTAATCGCCTTCCGCGACCTTGAGCTTGAAGTCATCGCCATTTTCCAGCCGCATCATCATCACGCCACCCACGGCACCAATGCTGTTGGGCAGCAGCGGCACGCCGGTACGGGCGGACAGGATGGAGGCGTAGGCGTCCGCCATCAGCGTCGCGGCAGCCTTCGGGTCCTTGCGCAGAGGCGCGGGGAATTGAGCCAGGGCTTCCGGCGACACTTCAACCTTCTTGACCTGCAGGCTCTTGGTGCCTTCCTTCGGCAGTTCGGCCGTGGCAAGGCGTTTGGTGAACAGGCTGATCAGACTCTGACCATCCTGACCCGCGAGCTGGGTTTCAACGAAACTCTGCAGCCGGGCCTCCGACGGTGCGGACGGCGTGGCGTCAAAGATGACCGTGCTCAGGGGGTAGGTGCGGATGACCGCCTGTGCCTTGTAATCGAAAATCAGCAGGTTGCCGCGCAGATTGACGAAGGTTTTGTAGTAGCTGCCGTAGTTCTCACTCGAAACGATTTCATCGGTGAGCACCAGAACGGCCATCAGGGCCTGATCGCTGTTCTTGAGATTGACCAGAGAGCTGGCAGGGCGCAGTTCCAGTGCAGGATTGCTGATGCCCTGACTGCGGCTGATGACCTGTGCGGAGAGGTTGTTGCCCGCGCCGGCTGCTTTCAGTTTTTCGAATACCTTGAAACTGTAGGGGAAGCGGGCGGGAGCGGTCTTGAAGTCGCCGGCGAAGGCAAAACCGGCAAGAGTGGCTTCAGCGGCATGAACCGCGGGTGAGGAGAGAACAGACAAGGCGCAGGCGAGCGCCATAACAGCAGACAGGAACTTGCTCATAAACCACTTTGCAGGAGGGTTGGTAAGTGGGGCGCCATGCCTTGGACATGGGCGAGGCGTGGATCATACCGGGCGGATACGGGAAAACATGTAAAGAAATGCCTGCCCAAAAGGGCGGGCGTATGGCGAGCATGGGGAGCGGCACTATTCCATGCCGCGCCGGACGATAAACATGAAGAGTCCGGCAGGCGAGATTTTGGGGATAAAAGGCGGGATTGGGCCGCCCGGAGTCTGGGCAAAGGGCGAAGCGATCAGCCTAGGCGCAGTTTCATGATCAGAATGAAAAGCGCCAGTATCAGGGTGATGAGGTTGGCAATGATGATGGGCCAGGCCTGCAGCAGGATTCCGTACGCCAGCCAGAGAAAGACACCAAAGGTGAAAATGCTGTACATGCCCAGCGAGACACCATGAGCGGAGCGGGTTTTCCAGGTGAGCCAGGCTTGCGGAACGAAGGCAAGGGTCGTGCAGAAGGCGGCGAGATAGCCGATCAGGTCAGTCATGATGCGCGGGACGGCAGGATGGGCGCTGATTCTATCAGGCCCGACGCCAGCGGCTCTGGGCGGGCAGGTGATGGGCGAGAAAGTCCATCTGGTCGGCCAGGATGTTGCGGTTGGAGAGGATCAGGTATTCGGCCTTGTTGGGTACATAGGGGGCAAAAAGCAGCATCATCCGCGCCTGTTCGGGGGTGTTGCCGCCCTTGCGCTGGTTGCAGGCCCGACAGGCGGTCACAACGTTCATCCAGGTATCTGCGCCGCCCTGGGATACGGGCTTGACGTGATCGCGGGTGAGCCGCGTACCGGTCAGCTCGTGGCCGCAATACGCGCAGATATGGCGATCGCGGTGGAAAAGCTCGCGGTTGGTCAGAGGGGGCGTCTGGAGCAGATTGCGCGTGCTCAGGGCCTTGCCCTTGATTGCGATGATGCTGTTGGCTGTAATGACGGAGCGGTTGCCGGTCTTGCGCGAGGTGCCACCGAGGAAGGTGAAGCAGGCATCGCCGGCGTCCCAGGCAACCATGTTGCGGGAGTAGTAGAAGATAGCGTGCTGCCAGGTTACCCAGCGGTGCGGCTGGCCTTGGGCATCAAGCGTGAGGATCAGCGGGCGACGCTCGCGGTGGAGAGGACGGACTTCGGGACGATGCTCGGGCGTGCGCATGGGTGTGTCGCCTGGTTGGGGCCTCGCTTGACCACATATCAACAGCACTATTCATTGCATCCTGCAACCGACAAGCTAATCGCCTTGAACCGAATAATCAATCCTCTTGTTGTCCGCATGTCACGCCCGTGGGCTCCCTGGCAGCGCGTGCTGCTGGCTGGCGTGGCGGCGTCCGTTCTGCTGCATGGCGTGGCAATGGATTTGTGGCGTGGCAGTGCAGGTCTGAAAGCGGCATCTGGCGGGGCTTCCGGGCTGGCCCCTCTGCAGGGCCGCTTGCACAAAGGATCTGCGGATACGCTACCTGCAGAGCAAGCTCCGACGCGGCTTGTGGAGGAGTCGGACATGGTGCGTGCGGCTGCCGGGCATGAATCGCCGACCTTGGCACAGAGCCCGCGCGAAAACTCTGCGGCGGGTGTGATGAAGCAGACCGCAACGCCTGATGCGCCACTTCCGGTGATGCCGGGCGTGCGTCCGCTCTCGGTGACGGAGGGGCTGGTTGCCTATCGCCTGGATCTGCTTGAGGTGTTGGCTCCCTCAACGGAACTGCCGGCGCCTTTGCGGGTGGGGTTGTCGGTACCGGCCGGGCCGGGCGTTGCTCAACTGACGTTGCGGCAGTCGTCTGGCGATACCCGGGTCGATCAGCTCTGGCAGGATGACATCATGAAGGCCTTGCCCGAAGTCGAGGTGCCTGCCGTACTGGCCGGCCGGGCGTTCGAGCTGGAGCTGGTGTTCGAGCCTTGAGAGCGGCGATCAGCTCAGGGCGCCCAGGGTCTCTTCGCGGAAGTGGAAGCTGCCTTGTGCCCGATCCTTGAAATAGTGACGCAGGGAAAGGCTGATCGAGCGGAAGGAGAGTTCATCCCACGGGATCTCGTGCTCGGCAAAGAGCCGGGTTTCCAGCGACTCCTCCCCGGGAGCAAAGTCCAGATCAAGCAGGCGGGCACGGTAAAGGATGTGGACCTGGCTGATCTGCGGGATATTGATCAGCGTATACATTTCGTTCAGTTCGATGCGGGCGCAGGCTTCTTCCCGGGTTTCGCGCACGGCGGCTTCGCCGGTGGATTCACCGATTTCCATGAATCCTGCGGGCAGGGTCCAGAAACCCATGCGTGGCTCGATTGCACGGCGGCACAGCAGGATCTTGTCTTCCCATACAGGCAGGGCGCCTACAACCAGCTTCGGATTCAGGTAGTGGATGCTGCCGCAGGCAATGCAGACATGACGCGGGCGCTGATCCCCTGCCGGGATGCGCAGGCTGACTTCAGCGCCACAGGCAGAACAGTATTTCATTGCAGGCGATCTTCTGACCGGACGGAATGGTTACATTCTATCTCAGGCGTTGGGTGAGGCCGACAATCGAATATGATTGGCACCAATTTGGGATTTGGAGCAAAGTCCCGCAAATTTCTGTTGCTGATAACCTTATTGCATCTTCGGATGCCGCCATGATCAACCGTCTCGAAATTCACAACACTTGGAACGACGTGGTGCCAGCCTGGAAAATGGTCTGGCAGGATTGTCACGACCTTGAGCGCTGGGCCGCTTTCATGCTGCAGTGCGATCGTCTGCTGGCGCTGGCCAAGGAAGAGGGGCTGACGGAGCTTGAAGACGCCTTGCGTCCGCTGGCCGTATTGCTGGCGAATGTGAAGGAGCCGGGGGAACAACAGAAATCGGCGGTTGATTTGCTGCTGCCCCATATCTTTGCCGTTGTGCGCGATGCCTGCAGCCTGGCTCCACGCCGTTTGGCGACAACCAGTCCGATCGAGGATGATGCCCTGCCGCTGGTGGTGATGCTGACTCCCGAACCGGATTCGGTGCAGGATCTGCTCCTGCAGATGGAGCATTATGGCTATGCCTTCAAGGTCTTTTCGAATTATCGGGAAGGCTTGCAGGCCGCGTTAAATCTGCGTGCCGTGGCGGTGGTGATGGAAATCGGCAATGGGCTGAACGCCAGCCTGGCACAATTTGCGGATCAGATCTGTCGTAAAGGCATCAAATGGTTTGCGATGTCGCGCAAGGGCGATTTTGCCCTGCGTCTGCAGGCCGTCCGACATGGCGCTCAAGGCTTCTTTCTGGAGCCGCTGACCATCAATGCCCTGGTTGATGCGGTTGATCCGCTGGCCTATATGGCCAAGGAAGACCCTTATCGGGTGCTGGCGCTGGATGACTCGGCTACCGTGCTGGCATCGATCCAGAAAGCGCTGGAGCAGATTCCCAATCTCAGTTTGCGCACCATTCGCCAACCCGACCTGGTGCTGGAAACCTTGCTGGATTTTTCTCCCGATGTGCTGCTGCTGGATTTCCACATGCAGGGCTGCAACGGGCTGGAAGTGGCGAAAATCATTCGCCAGAACAAGGCTTTCGAGTCGATACCGATTGTCTATCTGACCAGTGAGACAAGCGAGGACGTACAACTGGAAGCGATGCGCCATGGTGGTGATGACTTCCTGACCAAGCCAATCAGTCAGGCGCAACTGGTCAATACCGTCATCAGCAAGGCAGAGCGTTATCGTGGCTTGCGCAAGCTGATGGTCGAAGACAGCCTGACCGGTCTGTTCAATCACATCAAGACCAAGGCGCTGCTGCAGCAGGCGCTGCTGCAGGGGGAACGTCAGCAGTTGCCGGTGTGTTATGCGATTCTGGATCTGGACCATTTCAAACGCGTCAACGACACCTATGGTCATACCGTGGGGGATCGGGTCCTGAAAACCCTGGCGCGCTATCTCAAGCAGCGCTTGCGCCGTGCCGATGTGGTGGGCCGCTATGGTGGTGAAGAGTTTGTCGTGGTGTTCTTCGAGGCATCCCAGGAGCAGGCGCTGGAGCGTCTGAACAGCATCCGCGAGGGATTTGCCCAGATCTATCATGCCTACGATGAGGGTATTTTCTCGGTTACCTTCAGCGCCGGGCTGGCGGCCTTCCCCGGCTACACCAACATGATGGAACTGATGGTAGCTGCCGACAACGCGCTTTACGCTGCCAAGCGCGCAGGGCGCAACTGTGTTGTGCCGGCCAGCCGTTCCGGCGCCTGAAAGGGCTGCATAGGCCAGGCCCCGATCAGTGGTACTTGCTGCTGGTCAAGTCTCCTCACGCCATGCCGTAAATGTCGCAAAGGGGGCGTCGTCTGCCGCGGCAGAGCGCCCCGCGTCGTGGCATGAAACTTCCCTGAACACTTCCGGCTTGCAGCATATGGCGCCTCCTATTGACGTTTCCCGTTTTGAGCAGCTCAAGGCTTCTGGCGATCTGCCTTCTCCCAAAGGCGTCGCGCTGGCCATCATGCGTCTGACCCAGCAGGACGATGCTTCAATGGCCGATCTTGCCCGGGTCATTCGCTCCGATCCTGCCTTTGTCGGCCGCCTGATCAAGGCTGCGAACGGCATCATTGGCTACGGCCGGCGCCCCATCGCGTCGGTGCAGGATGCCCTGACCATCCTTGGCCTGCCTGCCGTGCGCAACATGGCGCTGGGTTTCTCTCTTTTGTCGCATTACCGCAGTGGCGCTTGCGAAGGGTTTGATTACACCCGCTACTGGTCATTTTCGTTGCTGGCGGCGGTCGCAACCCAGACGGTCACACTGCGTACCCGTGTTGCCGCCCCGGATGAGACGTATTGTCTCGGTCTGCTCGGGCGTGTGGGGGAACTGGCACTGGCCACGCTGTATCCGCATGATTACACCAAAATTCTGGGTGATGCCCGGCACGAACCACAGCGGCTGGCCGAACTCGAGGCGAAGGTCTTTGCGATGACCAATGCCGAGCTGGGGGCGGCTATGCTGGCGGATTGGGGCTTGCCACGCCTGTTTACCGATGCGGCGTACTGCATGGCGGCCGGGATTGAATGTCCGCAGCCTGAGGGTTCGCGTGATGCCACGCTGACCCAGACGCTGATGCTGGCTCGTCAGTTGGGCGATCTGTGTCTGGCCTCAGAGCCGGAGCGCCCGGCCTTGCTGCGCAGGGTGCGCCTGGCGGGCTCCCGCTTGTCCTTCGATGACGAAACGCTGGCAACCCTGTCCGATGGTGTTGTGGCTGAATGGGTTGAATGGGGCTCCCTGCTTAATGTGCATGCTGAGAAGTTGCCTCCCTTTGAACATCTGGCCCGGGAGGCCGAATCCTCCTCCCCGGTGCCAACGGAGCCGGCCGGAGAGCCGCCGGTGACGGAGGTCAACGAGGGCGCGGTTGAGGATGCCCATCACGAACGGTTCTTGCGGGTGCTGGTGGTTGAGAGTGATGCCGCTGTGCGCAGCAATCTCAAGCAGACTCTGCTTGAAGGCGGTTACGACGTGGCCGAGGCCGGCGATGGCTATATGGCCGCCGAAATGGCCCTGGACTTCCATCCGGACATGATGTTGCTGGGCTGGAAACTGCTTGATATCCAAGGTGGGGAGCTCTTGCGAACCTTGCGCAAGACGCGGATTGGCCGTTCGATCTATGTGGTGGTAATGGGGGAAGATGCTTCCGAAGAAACCGCCATTGCCGCTTTTGACGCGGGCGCCGATGATTTGTTAGCCAAGCCGGTCAACCCGCGTTTGCTGCTGGCAAAGATCCGTGCCGGTCGGCGCCTGGCCGCACTGCATTACGAAATCGAGCGCGATCGTGAGGAAATCCGTCATTTTGCGGCCGAGCTTGCCGTGAGCAACCGGCGCTTGCAGGAAGTGGCACTGATGGATCCGCTGACGGCATGTCCTAACAGGCGCTTTTTCACGGACCGCCTGGCGCAGGAATGGGCGGTGGCTGTGCGCAGCTCACGAGCCTTGTCCTGCCTGATGCTGGATGTTGATAATTTCAAGGCGATTAATGACACCTATGGCCATGATGTCGGCGATTCGGTGCTGCGGCAGGTGGCGGCAGCGATTCGTAGTGCGCTGCGCGGACACGATCTGGTGGCCCGGACCGGAGGCGATGAATTTGTTGTGCTGTGCCCGGACACTGCGATTGAGGCCGCAATGACCTGTGCGGAGCGGGTACGGCGTGCCGTGGAGGATGCTCAGATTTCTTCAGGGCTTTTGCATCTGAAGGTAAGCATCAGCGCAGGGGTGGCTTCGCGAGACCAGAGCGTGGTTGATGCGGATAGCCTGCTCAAGCGCGCCGATCAGGGACTTTATAGGGCCAAGCAGGATGGCCGTAACCGCGTGGCCGCCGTTCAGTTAAAGCCTCATGCGGCCGGGGTTGCATGAGGTCGCAGTAGTTCCGGGGTCAGGGGATAAAAAAATATTGGTGAAACCCTAAAGTTTCCAAAAACCTGTCCGTTAGGGTAGGACATACGATCCTGATCCACTTCCTGCTGCCCTTTAATCTGGTCTTCATGTTTGGCATGTAAGAGGCTTTCTTACGTGCTGTTCGTCGTTCACTGCTACATCTTTTTCCGACGCCGCCTGATTGGTTGTCGCCCCCTTGCCGTGGAGAATCCACTCCCATAGAGCCCGGAAACAGGGCTTCCCCGCAGGGCGTAGAGGAGGTGGATCATGAAGATGGATATCGGCAATGAAATTCGGGAACTCAATCTGTCCTATTTGATGCTTGCGCAGCAAATGATCATGGCTGACCACGCGGGCGCCATGTTCAAGCTGGGCATTGGTGAGGATGTGGCGGAAATCATCGAGAACCTGTCTCCGGCGCAAATTCTGCGTATGGCTTCCAGCGACATGTTGCTGTGCCGCTTCCGTTTTGACGACACCTTGCTGCTCAACCTGCTCGGGAATCATGGCCGTGAAAATGCAGCAGCCCGCATTCACGCTACCATTCTTGCTGCAACCAAGCCTGTTGAGCATCTGGCCTGAGAGTCGGGAGCACATCATGCGAATGAAAAGTCTTGTTCAGGATGCGCAGGAAACCCGGCTGGCGATTGAAATGATCGAGTTGGGTGCGCGCATGCAGATGCTGGAATCGGAAACGGGTCTGTCGCGTGAGCGCTTGCTCAAGCTTTACAAGGAAATCCGCGGAGAGTCGCCACCCAAGGGCATGCTGCCCTTTTCGACCGACTGGTTCATTCCATGGCAGCAGAATGTGCATGCTTCGCTGTTCATGTCCATGCGCGGGTTTGTGACCCGTAACACAGAACTGAAGGGGCTGGATGCGACATTGCAGGCTTTTCGCATGTACCGTGAACAGGTCGAGTCTATGCAGCTTGATCAGGTTCTGAGCCTGACCCGGGCATGGACGCTGGTTCGCTTCTTTGATGCAAAAATGCTGCAACAAACACGTTGTACCTGCTGTAGCGGGGAATTTGTTGCGCACGCTTACGACCCGACGGGCAGCTATGTGTGCGGGCTTTGTCACGTGCCGGCACGCGCTGGCAAGGGCAAGAAACCGATGCGCGAAGATGTGGTTGGAGCTGTGGCCTGAGAATTGCGGTGCGGTTTCAACGGGAAAACGCCGGTATTGACCGGCGTTTTTTTTGCTGCTTCGGGCAGTCAAGTTTTCTTGGTCGGGGCCGATACCTGTAATGGTTCGAGACAGTTTTCCGGTTTGAAGCGGGTCTGTCACGCGAAGGATACGGATCGGGTTACATGCCCGGTTCACAGCACGGGGTTTGAGCAATGCTCCTGATTGTCGGCTACGTCATCATTCTTGCGGCTTCGGTTGGCACTTACGCGGTGCACGGAAGCCTGGCGGCACTGTTTGTGCCGATGGAGTACTTGGCCATAGTTGGGCTGACCATTGGCGGGCTGGTGGCCGGCAACTCGACAAAAAATCTCAAGGCCGCCATCGGTGCCTTGCCGACGTTGTTCAAGTCATCTCCCTACAACAAGGCTTTTTACGTTGAAGTCCTGGCAATGCTTTTTGAAATTCTGGCCAAGGTACGCAAGGAAGGTCTGATGTCGATCGAAAATGATATCGAGAATCCTGAAGCGAGCCCGATTTTCACCAAGTACCCGGCTTTCCTGCATGATCATCACGCTCTCGAATTCCTGTGCGATTACCTGCGCATGATGGTGGGCGGCAACCTGAATGCTTTCGAGCTTGAAAACCTGATGGACGTCGAGATC
Organism: Uliginosibacterium sp. 31-16; assembly: GCF_030730865.1. Lineage (GTDB taxonomy): Bacteria > Pseudomonadota > Gammaproteobacteria > Burkholderiales > Rhodocyclaceae > Uliginosibacterium. The sequence continues at coordinate 57,021 of NZ_JAVALZ010000003.1, forward strand.
GAGACCCATCACCACGAGGCGCATGCCCCGGCCCATATCTGGGCCAAGACCGGGGATGCTACGCCGGCCTTCGGTATTGTGGTCGCGGTGATGGGGGTGGTGAATGTGATGGGGTCGGTCGGGGAACCGCCCGCCGTGCTGGGAAAGATGATTGGTGGGGCGCTGGTGGGTACCTTCCTGGGGATCCTTGTTTCATACGGGTTCGTGTCGCCAATTGCCTCGCAGTTGGAACAGAAATCCGACGAAGGGAGCAAAATCTATCAGTGCATCAAGACCGTCTTGCTGGCAAGCATGAGCGGTTATGCGCCACAAGTAGCGGTGGAGTTTGGGCGCAAGGTGCTGTTTTCTACTGACCGGCCAGGTTTTGCTGAACTCGAGAGCGAAATCAAGAGCCGTAAGAAATAAGCGATGCGATGCAATAACTCTCTGCTTCCAAGGGATTAATGTTCCGTCATGGCCGATAACCAGCAACCCATTATCGTCAAGCGCATCAAGAAAGGCGGCGGCGGCGCACACGGCGGCGCCTGGAAGATTGCCTATGCAGATTTCGTGACGGCGATGATGGCCTTCTTTCTGCTGATGTGGTTGCTTGGGTCGACCACCAAAGGGGATCTGAAGGGGATTGCCGATCACTTTCAGTCGCCACTCAAACTGTCCATGGCCGGCGGACCGGGTACCGGATCGTCCAATTCACCTTTGTCGGGCGGCGGCACGGATCTGACCAAATCAGTGGGGGATGCGGCGCGTGGAGACTACAAGGAGCCGCGCAAGATCAGTGAGGTCAAGGTGATTCCAGCGGACTCCACCATGTCGCCTGGGGAGGCCAAGAAGCTGACTCCCGAGCAGCAGGCCGCGCTGGAGAAACAGGCTGCGGCAAAAATGCAGCAGGAAAAAGCTGAGCGTCTGCTGCTGCAGGATGTGAAAGCCAAGGTTGAAGCAGTGATTGAAGCCAGCGTCAACTTGCGCCAGTTCAAAAGTCAACTGCTTCTCGACCTGACCTCTGAGGGCTTGCGGATCCAGATTGTGGACGAAAAGAATCGTCCGATGTTCGACACCTCCAGTGCCGACATGAAGCCTTACACCAGAGAGATTGTGCGAGCGATCGGACAGGTGCTGAATCAGGTGGAAAACAAGGTCAGCATTTCAGGGCATACCGATGCTGCCCAGTATGCGGGCGGTAGCCGCGGGTTCTCGAACTGGGAGCTTTCTGCCAATCGAGCCAACGCCTCGCGCCGGGAGTTGATTGCTGGAGGGATGGATGAACGCAAGATCATGCGTGTGGTTGGCCTGTCTTCGACCATCCCGCTGGATCGGAATGATCCGTACAGTCCGATCAACCGGCGCATTACCCTGATCGTCATGAACAAACGTACCGAAGAGGCCATTCTGCAAGAGGGGCGTGATCTGGATGTGAATGCCAGTACGCCGGTTGAACCGCAGCCCATCGTGGATGGCGCGCGGGAGGAACTGACTCGTCCTGTGCTTGCGCTGCCTCCACGAGCGCGGTGAGAGAGGCCGGGAATGGGGATTGACCTGAGTAAATTCCTGCAGTTGTATTTCGACGAAAGCACTGAATGCTTGCAGGTCCTGGAGTGCCAGTTGCAAGGCGCGTCGCAGTTGTCGCCGAGCGCGGCAAGCATGCGTCAAACGATACGTGCAGCTCATTCGATCAAGGGAAGCAGCGGAGCTTTTGGTTTTGATGACGTGCTCGAATTGGCACAGGCGCTGGAGCTGGCATTGCTGCAGGTTGAACGACAGGAAACCGTCATGAGTCTGGCGCGCCAGACCCTGTGCCTGGAAGCGGTTAATGGATTGCGGCAGCTGCTGCAGCGGCGTCAGCAGGGGCTTTGCGGAGATGCTGCTCTGGCAGCCGCGATTGGCGGGCGTCTTGCGGCATGCCCGGTGGACAGGGCCGCTGCATGCGGCTGAGCGAGCAGGGGCTTGAAAGGGATGGGACGAAATGGATAACAGCAAACCAGGTTTGCGCAAGCCTTTGCCGGTGGGAACTCCTGTGCGGGCAACGACAGGCGTTTCATCGCCTTTGCCGTCGCGTTCTGCTTCCGGCATGACGGGCTCAGGTACGCCGAATCCGCGTCAGGGGGTCATGGATGCCCTCAAGCGTATCGATACAGGGCTGCGTGAATTCGAGTTCACCCCTCAGGATTTCGAGAGGGTGCGCAGCCTCATTTACAAGCACGCCGGAATTTCCCTGTCGCCAGTCAAGCAGGATATGGTCTACAGCCGTCTGGCGCGACGTTTGCGCGCGCGTGGGATGAAGCGCTTTGGCGAGTATCTCGACCAGCTTGAGCGCAGTGGCGACGCCGCGGAGTGGGAGGCTTTCGTCAATGCGCTGACAACCAATCTCACTTCGTTCTTCCGCGAATCACATCATTTTGATCTGCTTGCCGAACAGATGCGCAAGGCTGCGGATCGGCGTCCATTCAAGATCTGGTGCTGCGCGGCGTCTACAGGCGAAGAGCCTTATTCGCTGGCAATCACCGCCTGTGAGGTCTTCGGCAATAATCCGCCAGTGCAGATCACCGCCTCTGATCTGGATACGAATGTGCTGGCGCAGGGACAGAAAGGTGTCTACACCGCTGACAGGGTTGAGCGCATGGAGAAAGAGCGTGTGCAGCGTTTCTTTTTGCGCGGAACGGGTGATCAGGAAGGTCATGTGCGGGTACGCCCCGAGTTGCAGCGTCTGATTACTTTCAGGCAGATCAATCTGCTTGAGCCGGCTTGGCCCTTGCGGGAGAGTTTTGACGCGATATTTTGTCGCAACGTGATGATCTACTTCGACAAGCCTACGCAGTACAAGATTCTCGAACGCTTCACCGGGCTGCTCCAGCCTCAGGGGCTGTTGTATGCGGGACACTCCGAAAACTTCATCCATGCCGTCAGTCTGTTCAAATCGCTGGGGCGTACGGTGTACGCTAAGGCCGACTCGGGCTTGACGGCGGTCGGACGCAAGCCCTGAGGTTCAAATCGTGACAACCCGGGTTCTTGTGGTGGATGATTCTGCGCTGATGCGGGCCGTGCTGGTTGAGGTCATCAATGCGGCACCGGATCTGCATGTCGCGGGAACCGCTTGTAACGCCCTTGAGGCCCGGGAATTCATCAAAACCCTGAATCCAGACGTGATGACGCTGGATGTCGACATGCCGCATATGGATGGGCTGGAGTTCCTGGCTCAGGTGATGCGCTTGCGGCCAATGCCGGTTGTAATGGTTTCGGGTCTGACCGAAAAGGACTCGGAAACTACCTTGCGTGCTCTGGAATTGGGGGCGGTAGACTTCGTCTCCAAACCCAGAACCGATCCGGTCGGGAATATTCATGCGTACGCTGACCAGATCTGCGAAAAGATTCGGGCGGCTGCTCTGTCTCGCAAGCATTTGGGCCAGGTGCCAAGCCAGCTTCGGTCCCCCGTCCTGTCGAGCATTCCGGGAGCTCCGCTTACCGCTAAAGTTTTGCAGGAAAAGCTTGTGCTGATCGGTGCTTCAACCGGAGGGACTGAGGCAATTCGTGAGGTGCTGATACGTTTTCCGGAAAGAATGCCGGGCATCCTGATCGTTCAGCACATGCCGGAAATGTTCACGACCTCTTTCGCTCGCCGGCTGGATGGTTTGTGCAGTCTGCATGTAAAGGAGGCAGAGCATGGCGAGCGGGTCAAACCAGGGGTTGTCTATCTCGCTCCGGGGCATTCGCATCTGATGGTTCGACGGGTGTCCGGGGGATTTCAGTGTGAGCTGTCGCGTGAGAACCCAGTCAATCGTCACCGTCCCTCGGTAGAGGTGTTGTTCAACTCGGCTGCTGCACAGGTCGGACGCAGTGGTGTAGGGGTGATGTTGACGGGGATGGGGAAGGATGGTGCTCAAGCCATGCTGAACATGCGTGAAGCGGGCAGCTACAACATCTGCCAGGATCAGGAAAGTTCGGTTGTATGGGGGATGCCGCGAGAGGCGACAATCAATGGTGCTGCGCATGAGGTGGCCTCCTTGCGCGAGATTGCAGGACGGGTGATGCACTCTCTGCGGGGTGTCTAGAGTTTCCTGCTGGCGTGGATACCCGATGTGCCCGAGAGTGCGGCTGGCGGCTGGTGCCGGGAAGCGCGAGTATGCTGACAAAAGCCTGTGTCCGACTCCTTAACGTAGTCGAGTGAAAGATATTCACGCGCGCAGCAAGCGGCAGATGACGGATTTCAGGATAATGTCGCCTGTTCAAGCAGATTGCTGCGATGTCGTAATTCGTATGGAAGCGTGGAAGCGCTTGCGAACGCCGGCATCACTGTCCGAATACGTTTTGCAACTGGAGGTTTTCGATGGATGCTCAAGTCACGATGAATGACGCACACGCTGTGCTGCGTCTGGCTGGTCGCTTCGATTTCAAGGCGCACCGCGAGTTTCGCGATGCTGTCGATTCACTGCTTGGGCAGGCGGGAACCCGGCCGCTACAGGTGGATCTGAGCGAAGTTTCCTATCTCGACAGCTCGGCATTGGGCATGCTGCTGATGCTGCGTGACAAGGCAAAGGCTGCCAACAAGGATGTTGCGCTGATCGGAGTAAAAGGCAGTGTGCGACAGGTACTGGATATTGCCAATTTCTCCAAATTGTTTGCAATCAGCTGATTCTTGTTCCCATGCGTCCTCCCTTGTGCTGTACACAGGGGAGGTCGGGGCATGCGATCCTTGATTGCATGCATCGTCTCCGGCCGGAATTCTTCGGCCATATGAGTTTGCCCGGACGGGCTGACTTCCTCTGCGCTCCATTCGTTCGATCCGGCCCAATAAGTTTTGTTGATTGGTGTTGGCCTCTGCCCTCAAGTTGCAGCCGTTACTTACCGTTATCCGTTCGGGGTGTCGGTGTTGTACACATGGTTTCCTGAGCTTGCCTGCAAGGCGGTAATCCTTCTGCAAGCAAAGCGTGATGGGTGCTGGCGAGGCCTCAAGTTTGCAAAACAGGAGCCGTAAAATCATCAGGGGCTGCGCTCTGCGGGTCAGCACCTGACTGGGAAGAATCAAATAGCGGAGAACACCATGTCGGAATTGCTGAAAAACATTGATGCGAGAACCCGCCTGGCCGGGACCAACAAGCTTGAGATCCTGCTGTTCTCTCTGGGAACAGACGTGCGTACCGGGCGCAAGGAAAGTTTCGGAATCAATGTATTCAAGGTCCGCGAGGTGATGCGGACGCCTCCGATTACGGCTGCGCCAGACATGCAGCCCGGTGTGGAAGGCATGGTGTCATTGCGTGGTCAGTTGGTGCCGATCGTGGATCTGGCCAAATACAGTGACATAGACCCCGAGGGTAAGCGCGAAATCATGATCGTGACCGAATACAACGGACACACACAGGGATTTCTTGTTGAAGGGGTGGATACCATCCTGCGCCTGGATTGGTCTCAGATGCGAGTGCCGCCGGAAATGATGACAACCAAGCTTGGCGGATTGGTGACTGCGGTGACCGAACTGGATGATGGCCGCCTGATCATGATGCTGGATGTTGAACGTGTGTTGGCCGAGACATCGCGCTATGACGATGATTATTTGTTCAAGGACATTCCACCCATCGGGCGCGATTTTTCCGTGCTGTTTGCCGATGACTCATCGGTAGCGCGAAAACAGATCGAAAAGACTCTTAATGTTCTGGGTGTGCGCTATGTTTCAACAGTCAATGGTCGTGCTGCATGGGATGAACTGGAGCGAATTGCCAGGCACGCCGAAGCGACGGGTCGCAAGGTATGGGAAGTTTTGCATCTGGTGCTGACGGATGTCGAGATGCCAGAAATGGATGGCTACATCCTGACCAAGAAAATCAAGAGTGATCCCCGTTTTGATGGAGTGCCGGTGCTGATGCACTCTTCCTTGTCCAGCATGTCCAATCAGACTTTGGGCAAATCGGTCGGAGTGGATGGCTATGTGCCGAAATTCGAACCGCATCGGCTGGCTGATGCCATACGCAGGATGCTGGCACCGGATCAGGTTATTGAAACCATCTCCTGAAGCAGCGAACAAGGGGTAAACATGGAACATGCAAACACAAATCTGCTGGAGTCGGTCGACGCGCGGACCAAGCTCGCCGGATCGAACCGCATGGAGATTCTGCTGTTTTCGCTGGGGACCAGCGAAACATTCGGCATCAATGTTTTCAAGGTGCGTGAGGTGTCAAAGACTCCTTTCATCACCAAAGCTCCGAATATGCCAAGCGGGGTCGAAGGCTTGATTTCCTTGCGCGGCAATGTGATTCCGGTTTTGTCGCTGGCCAAGATAATCGGCATAGCCAAGCCCGGTCAAGGGCTGGGCAATTCGATGATGGTTACTGAGTACAGCAAGCGGACATTGGGGTTTCTGGTGCATGACGTCGACCGGATCATCCGTGTCGAGTGGGACAAGGTACGTCAGCCGGAAAACATGGCAGGCTCAACCCAGAATTACATTACGGCGATAACCGAATTGTCAGATGGAAAGCTTGTATCCATCCTGGATGTTGAGACCATCCTGTCGCAAACTTTTGGTGAGGCGCCGGTGGGGCAGATAGCTGCGCTGGAAAGAGATGTCGAAGCGAATCTTTTCTTTGTGGATGACTCTGCTATTGCGCGTAAGAAAATCGCTGAAGTGCTAGACAAGCTTGGCGTACGTCATAAGCATGCACTCAATGGTCTGGAGGCATGGACGCGACTGGATGGAATGGCAGCACATGCACAGCAGCAGAAGCGCAAACTGTCAGATGAGATAAACATGATCCTGGTGGATGCAGAGATGCCGGAGATGGACGGGTATGTCCTGACGCGCAACATCAAGAGCGATCCACGCTTTGACGGAATTCCTGTGGTAATGCATTCATCATTATCTTCCGAGGCCAATAGATCCATGGGGAAAGCAGTTGGTGTTGATGCCTATGTGGCAAAGTTTGATGCGGAAATACTGGCCGAGACCTTGCGCCCGTATCTTTTGAAGGCCCACAAGGATTAATCCGGAGAATACAAATCATGTCGGATCCAAAAATGAAATTCCTGGTGGTGGACGATTTCTCGACGATGCGTCGCATCGTCCGGAACCTCCTCAAAGAGTTGGGATATACCAACGTGGATGAGGCGGAGGACGGAGTCGTTGCCATGCAGAAGCTTTCTGCCGGAGGCATTGATTTTGTCGTCACGGACTGGAATATGCCAAACATGACGGGAATCGAACTGTTGCGTGCAATTCGGGCCAATGCGCAGATCGCTCATCTGCCCGTGCTGATGATTACGGCTGAGGCCAAGAAGGAGAACATCATCGAAGCCGCCCAGGCCGGGGCTAGTGGCTATATCGTCAAGCCTTTCACGGCAGCAACGCTGGCAGAAAAAATGGCCAAGATTTTTGAAAAAATGGGCAAGGGTTGATCTGCGCGAATTGCAAGAATGAGATTGCGCGGGCGATAGCCCATTGAAGCAAAGGCATTTACAAGACTTAGGAGCCGATACCATGGCCAAACGCCTGAAAGCGGACGAATCTGGCGACAATGATGATTTGCAGGCGCTGTTTGATTCCATTGCAGAAACTGCAAATACTCCAGCACCGGTGGCAAGCCCGGTGGTGGTAAACGCGGTTGCAGCCGTGGTGCAAGAGGCAGGAGACTCTGATGAGTTGCAGGCGTTATTCGACAGTGTTGTCGGTGGCAAGCCTGTGGAAGCTGAGGCTCCGGCAGTGAATGAGCAAGGCGTCAATATCAAGGAAGCCGTTGTTGCTTCATCTCACATGTCGGCAGAGGAGCGTCATCAGCAGGCCTTCCTGCAGATCGGTCAGCTGACTCGTCTTCTGCATGACACGATCCGTCAGCTGGGCTATGACCGCATGCTGGAGGAGACGGCAGAGAAGTTGCCGGATGCGCGCCAGCGCCTGTCTTATATATCGCAGATGACTGAACAGGCAGCGAGCCGCGTTCTTAATGCGACGGATATAGCCAAGCCGATTCAGGACCGGATAGAGGAACGAGCGACTGAACTGGCTACGCGCTGGGATAAATTGTATGACCGGAAGCTGTCGGTGCTTGAGTTCAAGGAACTGGCCGGCGAAACGCGAGCTTTTCTCGGACAGTCTGCCAAGGACAGCAAGATGGTTAACGAGCAGTTGCTCGAGATCATGATGGCGCAGGACTTCCAGGATTTGACCGGACAAGTCATCAAGAAGATCGTGGATATGGCCTCCAAGATGGAGGACGGATTGCTCAAGGTTCTTATTGACATCATGCCGGAGAGCAAGCGCGTTGCCGCTGAGGACGGATTGCTCAATGGACCTGTAGTCAGTTCGGAAGGACGTGATGATGTGGTGACCAGTCAGGAGCAGGTTGACGATCTGCTCGATAGTCTGGGGTTCTGAATGGGGCCGGGGTTACCCGGAGTGGCGCAGTGAAGTAACTACGGTACCGGAGTCTGCTATGAGCGATTTCGCGGGAATGGAAGACCTGCTTCAGGATTTCCTTGTTGAAGCGGGAGACCTGCTGTCTGGTGTGGATAACAAGCTGGTCGACCTGGAGCGCAATCCCCATGATCTGGCGCTGCTGAACGAAATATTCCGGGGATTTCACACCATCAAGGGTGGCGCTGGATTCTTGAATGCCAGTGAACTGGTGACTTTGTGTCATCTCACGGAAAACCTGTTCGACAAGTTGCGTACCAATGAAATGCAGGTGACGCCAGACATGCTGGATGTCATCCTTGGTGCGACGGCAACGGTACGGAGCATGTTTGGCGATTTGGAGCGATCCTTGCAGCCCGGGCCTGCGACTCCGCAGCTGATTGAGCAGTTGAAGCAGGCTTTGGCAGGGCAGCTTAAAGGGAATTCGGCTGCTCCCAAACAGACCGCTGCGCAGGCTGCGGTGTCGGTGCCTGCTGTTGCAGGCGGTGAGACAGAGCCGGACTGGAATGCGTATTACCAGGCTGTGACAGGAGTAGAGCCTGTCACTGGCAATCTGCCTGTTGTGGATACAACGGCAGAATCCGATGAGCCGCATCTGAATGAAACGGTTGCAGAGCAAATCATTCAGGCGGCAGTCGGGCGCCGGACTACAGACAAGCCGGGTTACCAAGGCCCTGCCGGCGGACGTCGTGAGGGTGAGCGTCAGCGTGATAACTCGATCCGCGTGGATACCTCGCGTCTGGATCAGGTTCTGAATCTGTCGGGTGAAATCGGTCTGACCAAAAATCGCCTGACTGCTCTGCGTAGCGACATCCTTAACGGCAAGAATGATACGGATACGCTGCACGCACTCGATTTGGCGGTGAGCCAGCTCGATTTGCTGGTGTCCGATTTGCAGAACGCGGTCATGAAAACGCGGATGCAGCCGATTGGCCGTCTCTTCCAGAAGTATCCCCGGATCGCGCGTGATCTTGCACGCTCGTTGGGTAAAGATGTCGAAATGGTACTCGAAGGTGAAGAGACCGAAATCGACAAGACCATGATCGAGGATCTGTCCGATCCAATCATCCATCTGATCCGTAATGCAGTTGATCACGGGATCGAATTGCCGGGTGAGCGCATGACCATGGGCAAGGGCGAGAAATCCTTTGTCAAGCTTGAGGCACGCCAGGAGGGCGATCACATCGTGATCGTAGTGGCGGACGATGGGCGTGGCATGAATCCTGAGCGCTTGCGCGCCAAGGCATTGGAAAAGGGCCTCATCTCTGATGAAGAGGCCAATACGATGGACGAGCGCCAGAGCTTCAACCTCGTCTTCCTGCCCGGCTTCTCGACGGCCAATGTCGTGTCAGACGTATCCGGTCGTGGTGTGGGCATGGATGTGGTGCGGACCAATATCCAGAAGCTCAATGGTTCGATCGATATCCGCTCTGTGCAGGGCAAGGGGACCGAGTTCATCATATCGTTGCCGCTGACTCTGGCAATTTTGCCGGTGCTGCTGGTGTGTCTGGAGGATCAGCCTTTTGCTGTGCCGCTGTCGATGGTGCGCGAAATTCTGCCTATCGATCCCAAGGAGGTGCAGGAGCTTGGCGGACGCGCCACCATGGTGGTGCGTGGCGAGGTTTTGCCGATAGTTACTTTGGCTGCTTTGTTGGGCTGGCCGCAACAGCGGGTGCCAGAGTATGGCGTGTTGATGCAATCGGCTGAGCAAAGCTTCGTGCTGGCTATTGACTCCTTCGCCGGCCGCGAGGATGCCGTGATTAAATCACTCTACGACTTCCGCCCCAAAGGCGTTGCGGGCGTTACCACACTGTCCAATGGTCAGATCGTTCTGATTCTCGACATGAAGGAGTTGCTAGGCAGCATGGGCGAGCAACGCGTGGCTACCCGCGCCCAACTCTTGCTGGAAGGGCAGATCGCCGCCGCGGCCTGACGGGGTTGCGCTACATGCGGAAAAGGCGGGAGCGATCCCGCCTTTTTGCTTTTCTCATCCTCCGGGAGCCGCATGCAGCAAGCCTGTGCAAGCATGTGTGCCGGGAGGCCGCGCCCAGAGCGGGTCTTCAAGGACCTTCTGGTTTGTATCAGTTTGATTCATTGAGCCTGTTTTGCCTGCCTAGCGTGCTGTCGTTGTCTTGCTAGCGGCCTGTTTCTTGCATAGGATCGAAACAGAACGCTTGTACTTTAGTTATACGAGGCTGGCTGTGGCACCGTTTGAATTTGACTTTGATTTTGAGCACTGGCGGGGCTTGGCCGAAGCGGATCCTCGCGCTTTTTTTGCTGCCCGTGAAGAGGTCCTGGCGCGTTTCATGGCTGCCGCGCCAAAGCGTTTGAGTGGCGAACTGCACGCATTGCAGGCGCTGATTGATCATTCGCGTGCCGAAGCAGGATCACCTGTTAATTCATCCCGCCTGCTTTTGGGCATGATGGCGGAACACTTGGCGGCCTTGTCAGGCCACATGACCCAGTTGCATCGACAGTCGACGATCCTGACCGCCAGATTGCCACCTGTCGTGGGCGAGTAGCGAGGACACGGCCGGGGTCGCTCCGGTATCATTGGTGGCAAACCAACAGCCTGCCATTCCGATGCTATTTCCCAGTCTTGATGATTATGTGGGCCATACTCCGCTGGTGCGTCTCAAGCGCCTGCCGGGGGAGCTGGCCGTTCAGAAAAACAATGTGATTCTGGCCAAGCTTGAGGGCAATAATCCTGCCGGATCGGTGAAAGACCGACCCGCGCTGTCGATGATCATGCATGCCGAACGCCGTGGTGACATCAAACCTGGCGATACCCTGATTGAGGCGACGAGTGGCAACACGGGCATTGCGCTGGCAATGGTTGCGGCAATGCGCGGGTATCGCATGATTCTGGTTATGCCTGAGAATCAGAGTGTGGAGCGCCGGCAGAGTATGCGTGCTTTTGGTGCGGAGTTGGTGTTAACTCCGCGCGCGGGAGGCATGGAGCTGGCCAGAGACATGGCTAACCGGATGCGTGATGAAGGACGTGGCACGGTGCTTGACCAGTTTGCCAATTCTGATAATCCGCTGGCTCATTATGAAGGAACCGGTCCGGAGATCTGGGAGCAGACGGGGGGCAAGGTGACCCACTTCGTCAGCAGCATGGGAACTACTGGCACCATCATGGGCGTCTCAAGATTTCTCAAGGAGAAAAATCCTGCGATCCAGATCGTCGGTTGCCAACCGGAGGAGGGTGCTCAGATTCCCGGTATCCGCAAGTGGGCAGACGCCTATCTGCCCAAAATTTATGATGGACAGCGCGTTGACCGTATCGAATCGGTAGCCCAGTCCGCTGCTGAGGAGATGACCCGCCGGCTGGCCAGTGAGGAAGGTATTTTTGCCGGAATTTCCTCCGGAGGTGCCATGAGTGTGGCTGTGCGCATTGCCCAGGAAGAGCGCGATGCCGTGATTGTGAGCATTGTGTGTGACCGGGGCGATCGCTACCTGTCGACCGGCGTGTTTCCTGCCTGAGCCTTCTGATCGTGAAGCCTGCCCTGATTTTTTCTTTGACGGCGGTGCCTGATGTTGACGGATTACGACGTCTGCACTCTTTGCCTGCCGAGCTGTCTGCTCATGAAGTTGCCGAGTTCGCGTATCAGCGTCGTCGTGCCGCTGACGTCGGAGACTGTTTGCCGCCACACCAGCAGCGAATAGTGCATATTTCCATGATCCTGCGGGAAGGTGGTCTCTTGCGCCTGATCAGCCTCTCAGGAGAAGAATCAAACATTCTGCAGTCTTTTTACGACCTGGCGAGTAATGTCGGGCAAATTCTGGAGTGGTCTGGCGTAACAGGACAGGAGGCGTTGCCGGCGGCGACCATTCTGCGTTGCCGGGCCATGCAGCGGCATCTTCCAGCCATTCCAGGAGGAGTTCCAGTTATTGATCTGGCTGCGTTGCTGGCCAGTCCGCTGTCGCCTGAAACATTGCCACTGTACGAGATGGCGACGCTGTCTCAGCTGCCATTTCCCAAGGAAAAGAGCCAAGAGGATGTCTGGCAGGCTTTCCTCAGCGAAGGGGTGGAGGGCGTTGAGGTGTCCAATGAAATCCGGGCTCTCACGGTCTATCAACTCTGGTTGCGTTACAGATGCATGTGTGGCGAACTGGATGCAGCGGCCAGCTTGCAGGAACTGGCTTTGCTTCGCCAGACTTTGCGAGACTGTGCAGCCCCGCATCTGCATGCTTATCTGGCAGCCTGGTCTGCCTGTGCCGACTGAGGCAGCTGTTTCCGATACAACCCGAAGCGCTCAAGAAGACGTCCTCGTCCTCGCTGGGTCTGCCAGACGTTCTCCCATGCAGGCCCCGCTTCCGGAAGCGAGCGTTTGCCGGTGGAGTAGGCTAGCAGCAAAGAGCAGCGTGAGCGTGCCGCCGAGCCTGTTTCCAGTTTGATGTCGGTGAAATAGTAGAGAGCAGCTCGCTGGGCGTCACCGGCATCCAGGCTAGCAACACAACCATTTCCGTAGTGTCGGATCTGACGGGAGATCTCATTGGCGATCGGCCGATAATTTTTGTCGTAATCAAACCAGTTCAGCCACAGCGTGGTAGCCAGACCCCAACTTAGAGTTACCCCCAGTGCCCAGTGAACTGCTCCGCGTAACTGAAAAAACGGGATGCGCAAAATCGCAACGATCCAACCCACGGACAAAAGTGCTGCCAACAGCAGTTCATGCCAGTGCCAACTGGGCTGAAAGCCTGGTAGCAAGCGTAGTACGTTGCGTGAGAGTGGTACCGGCCAGCCGAAATTCAGGGCACTCCAACTCAGCCACAAGGCAATGCCCAATAGCGAGAATGTGATCAGACCGAACCAGTCGAAAGCATTGGCGGCGCCACGACGAAGACGGCACAGCTCACCTGCTGCCATCAGGATAAGGGCTGGCAATAGAGGAACTACGTTGGCCGGGCGCATTGCGCCGGTTGTTACAACCAGGGTCAGCGCCAGAAGTGCCGCCGTGAGTGGCAAGGCATGACCGAAGGCCAGAATGCGGCCACGGCGATGCCAGAGAGACCACAGCACCACCGGCCATAGTGGCCAAGTGAACCAGCCGATCAGATTGGACACTGCACCAGCCCGCTGCAGATGACCCGCATGCGGACTGATGGCTGCCAGTTCCCGTCCCCACCATATGGCAAGATAATCGGCTTGCCAGACTGACAAGGCCAGTGGCCATAGCAGCAGCAGCAGGGCGAGCGGCCATATTGCGTGCCGATAGGCAAACAGAAAAGCGCGCGAGCGACATTCTGCTTCAGTCGCGGGGAGTATGGCCCAAAGCGGCAAGCATAGTGCCAGCCCTGGCAGTCCTCCGGCGAGGAAGGCTGCCCCGCTTGCCGTGCCTGCGATCAGAGCCCCTCGAAACGGCGCCGTGCGCATATGCGCCAGACCGTAAATGGTGGCCGCCAGGCTGGCCGCCACCAGAACCTGTGGCTGCATTTCATGGGCATGAATCAGCAGTCCGAGTGAGCCTAATGCCAGCATGGCTGCTGCTGAGGCGGCTTCGCGACCATAGAGTTCGCGAGCGGCAAAGCGCAGGAATACAAGCAGCAAGGTGAGCGCGATCACTCCCCCCAGACGGATTGCGTCATGCAGAGGAAGTAGCCAGCCGAGCAGGCTGCCGCTGAGAGCTCCCAGCCAATGCAGCAGTGGTGGCCAGTCGAAGTAAGGCACACCGGCGATCTGCGGAATGAGCCAGTTGCCTTCGCGCAGCATGCTATAGGCGACGCCTATATGCAGTGCGTCATCACCTCGCCATGGTGCATGGCCGAGATTGCCGGGCAGCGCATAGGCGATGAACAGCAGGATCAAGGCCCAGTTGGGGACATGGATCGCGGGTTTGCTGCTTGGGAACTCGGTAAATGGCGTCGCTCGCATGGGTCCGGACGGTGACGAGAGTATTTGGACGGGATTGTACGGCTTCGGCGGGTCTCAGGTTGGCTGAGAAGGCCTGAAAAAAAAGGCAGCCACAGGGCTGCCCTTTTCTGCAAAGTGCGCCGGATCAGGCACGCTTGCCGTATTTCTGCTTGAAGCGCTCGATGCGGCCTGCCGTGTCCATGACCTTTTGCTTGCCAGTCCAGAACGGGTGGCACTCGGAACACACTTCAACGTGGTAAGCGGGTTTGCCAAGGGTGGAGCGGGTGGTGAAGGAATTGCCGCAGGAGCAGGTAACCTTCACGTCAGCGTAATTCGGGTGGCCTTCTGTTTTCATGTCGATTCCTTGTTGCGCGGATGGCGGATGTGACCACCCTTGAAAAATAAGACGGCGATTGTCGCAGGAAAAGCCTGTGACTGCAAGCTGATCAGCGGCGCATGGCGTCGAAGAACTCGCCGTTGTTCTTTGTCTGGCGCATCTTGTCGAGCAGGAAGTCCATTGCATCAAGGTCATCCATGCCATAGAGCAATTTGCGCAACACCCAGATCTTCTGCAGGTTGGCGGGCTCAATCAGCATTTCTTCGCGCCGGGTACCGGAGCGATTGACGTTGATTGACGGGTAGATGCGTTTCTCGGACATGCGGCGATCCAGATGGATTTCCATGTTGCCCGTGCCCTTGAACTCTTCGTAGATCACTTCGTCCATGCGGCTGCCCGTGTCGATCAGCGCAGTGGCGATGATGGTCAGCGAGCCGCCTTCTTCGATATTGCGGGCGGCGCCGAAGAAGCGCTTGGGCTTCTGCAGGGCGTTGGCATCCACGCCACCCGTCAGAACCTTGCCTGAGGCTGGCACCACGGTGTTGTAGGCGCGAGCCAGACGGGTCAGCGAGTCGAGCAGGATGATCACATCCTTTTTGTGTTCGACCAGGCGCTTGGCCTTCTCGATGACCATTTCGGCCACCTGCACGTGGCGCGTGGCAGGTTCATCGAAGGTTGACGCGACAACTTCGCCCTTCACCGAACGCTGCATTTCGGTCACTTCTTCCGGGCGCTCGTCGATCAGCATGACAATCAACACGGCTTCCGGGTGATTGGCGGTGATGGCATGCGCAATGTGCTGCAGCATCACGGTCTTGCCGGACTTTGGGGGAGATACGATCAGACCGCGCTGGCCCTTGCCAATCGGCGCGATCATGTCGATCACGCGGCTGGTGATGTTCTCTTCACCGCGCATCTCGCGTTCCAGTTTCAATGGCTGGTTCGGATGCAGCGGGGTCAGGTTCTCAAACAGGATCTTGTGCTTGGACGCTTCGGGCAGCTCGCCGTTGATCTTGTCCAGTTTCACCAGTGCGAAATAGCGCTCACCGTCTTTCGGCGTGCGGATCTCGCCTTCAATGGTGTCGCCGGTATGCAGATTGAAACGGCGAATTTGCGAGGGCGACACATAGATGTCATCCGTGCCGGCCAGGTAGGAAATGTCGGGCGAACGCAAGAAGCCGAAGCCGTCCGGCAGGATTTCCAGAGCCCCGTCGCCGAAAATCGGCTCACCTTTTTTGGCGCGATTGCGCAGCAGTGCAAAAACGAGTTCCTGTTTGCGCAGGCGGTTGGCGCCCTCGATGTCGTTGGCTTGCGCCATTTCGAGAAGCTGGCTGACGTGGAGAGCCTTGAGCTCTGACAGATGCATGGACAAACCCTGAAAAGAGATGTGCGGGTGAAATGGTGGCGTCGATCAGGACAGCCTGAATACCGGAACGGAGGGGGAGGGTAATTTCTCGGAGTCGAGAGCCGTGATTTACGCGCAGAGGGAGAAACCCTGAGTGAAACGGCGCGTTACGGCTTTAATTGGCCGGAACTGTAGCGATTCAGTTCCGGCCTGTCAAACGTTAATGTCAGAGATTTGCGTCGATGAAAGCCGTCAGTTGCGACTTTGACAAAGCGCCGACTTTGGTGGCTTCCACATTGCCGCCTTTGAAAATCATCAGGGTCGGAATGCCGCGGATGCCAAATTGTGCTGGCACAGCCTGATTTTCATCCACATTGACCTTGGCGACCACCAGTTTGCCAGCGTATTCCTTGGCAATGTCGTCGAGCAGTGGAGCGATCATCTTGCAGGGGCCGCACCATTCGGCCCAGTAATCGACCAGCACGGGCAGCTGGGATTGCAGCACGTCGGCTTCGAAGCTGCTGTCGGAGACGTATTTGATTTGCTCGCTCATGATTCCTCGCAATGAATGTCTGGCCATGGGGGACGCGGGGTTGGGGAATTGCGTCAAGGTTTGGCCGATGAGGTTCAATCCTATCCAAATTGCCCCCCTGATGGAAGCTTGAACGGCCTATCGGGCTGATAGATCAGGACTCTGCCCAGCCACGGCTGCGGGTCACGGCTTTGTGCCACAGCTGTATCCGGCTGGCTGCTTCGTCGCGCGAGATGGCTGGGCCAAACACCCGTTCTGCCTGCCATTGCCCGGCTACTTCACTTTCGCTGGCCCAGATGCCGGACGTGATGCCAGCCAGATATGCGGCGCCCAGTGCGGTGGTCTCAGCCACGCGTGGCCGGATTACCGGCACGCCGAGCAGGTCGGCCTGGATCTGCAGCAGCAAATCGTTGCTGATGGCGCCACCATCCACCCGCAGGGCCTCGACGCTCTGACCTGCATCGGCCTGCATGGCTTCGATCAGTTCAGCCGACTGGAAGGCGATGGCATCCAGTGCTGCACGGGCTACGTGAGCACGAGTGCTGCCACGGGTGAGGCCGAACAGGGCGCCGCGAGCCTGCGGGTCCCAGTGTGGCGAGCCCAGACCGACGAAGGCAGGTACGATGACCACGCCGTCGCTGTTTGGCACGCTGCGCGCCAGCGGCTCGATCTCGGCGGCGCTGCGGATCATCCCCAGGCCATCGCGCAGCCATTGCACAAGCGCGCCAGCGATGAATACGCTGCCCTCCAGTGCGAAGGCCGGTGTGCCGCTGGTTTGCGCTGCCGCCGTGCCGAGCAGCCCGTGTGATGATGTTTTCAGGGTACTTCCTGTGTGCATCAGCATGAAACAGCCGGTGCCGTAGGTGTTCTTGACCATGCCGGGTTTGTGACATGCCTGGCCAAACAGGGCCGCTTGCTGGTCGCCGGCAACGCCACCGATGCGGATGGATGCGCCCAGCCACTCCGTGTCGGTCTGGCCGAAATCGCTGGCCGAAGGCTGCACCTGTGGCAGCACGGCACGCGGTACGCGCAACAGATCCAGCAATTCGTCGTCCCATGTGTTGCGGTAAATGTCGAAGAGCAGGGTGCGGGCGGCGTTGCTCGGATCCGTGGCGTGCACGCGGCCGTGAGTCAGGCGCCAGACCAGCCAGCTGTCAACGGTGCCAAAGGCCAGTTCTCCGCGTTCGGCCCGTTTGCGGGCCCCCGGTACGTGATCAAGAATCCAGGCGAGTTTGGTACCCGAGAAATAGGGGTCCAGCAGCAGGCCGGTGCGCTTGCGGACCAGCGCCTCGTGCCCCTCTGCCTTGAGTCGTGCGCAGACGTCGGCCGTGCGGCGGTCTTGCCATACGATAGCGTTATGGATTGGCCGACCGCTGGAGCGTTCCCACACCAGCGTGGTTTCGCGCTGATTGGTGATGCCGATTGAAACCATCTCGCGTGCCTTCAATCCGGTCTTGCTCAGGGCCAGACGAGCTGTTTCAAGCTGGCTGTTCCACAGAGTTTCCGGGTCGTGTTCCACCCACCCCGGTTGCGGATAGAGCTGCGGAAACTCCTGTTGGGCCATGCCAACCAGATTGCCACGGGCATCGAAAATCACTGCGCGGGAACTGGTGGTGCCCTGGTCAAGTGCGAGGAGGTAGCTCATCCGTACATTCTTTCTGCGTGGCGGGATGCCGGATTATGCCGTCAGGGCGCGGAGTAGAATACCCGGCTCTGAAAGAGCCCGCGCGTGAACCGTTACTTCATCATTCCGCGCGCCGAACTGCAGCCCTATGTTGATCGTCTGTGGGGCTGGGAAAGTGAGGCGCAGCTGCAATTGCCGCCAATGCTGCCAGGTACGGGCGCCGAGTTGCTATTCCACTACGGCACGCCGTTTACGCTGCAGAGCGCCGGAGCCGAGTGTCTGGACCTCGGCCCGGCTCATCTGCTGTGTGCCCGTCGGGCGCCACACAGACTGCTGCCACAAGCGGGGTTGGGCTTCATTTCGGTGCGTTTTCGTTCCGGCGCCCTGCGGCATTTCTGCCCTGTTCCGCTGCAGGCGGTGCAGGATGAGGCCGTCCCGATCCGGGAGCTCTGGGGGCACGCCGGGCTGGATGTAGCCTGTCGCGTGGCAGAGGCCGCCGACAGGGCATCTCGCGTGAGCATCCTCGAAGACTGGCTACTGGCCTGCCTGCGCGAGCATGGCAAGGCGCAACCGGCCATGGAGGCGGCTCTGCGACAGCTCTACTATCAGCATCGCAGCGTGCGGGTAGAGGCACTGGCGGACCAGCTGGGCATGAGCCGGCGCCATTTCGAGCGGGTTTTTCGCGAGCAGATCGGCATGACGCCGAAGGCCTTCCAGCGTACTGCGCGCTTTCACCTGACGACACGCGATCTGCTGCTGAGCACACCGGCCGATTATCTGGCTTCCGCGCTGGATCACGGCTACTACGACCAGGCTCATTTCATTCACGACTTTCAGGCTTTTGTGGGGGCTTCGCCGGTCGCGTTCCTGAAGTTCGCCAGCACTGTGGCGCATTTTTACAATCCGCCGCTTTTTACCCCCGATACAGTTCCTCTGCCGCGCTGAAAGGCGTCACTGAGAGAGGTCGAAATGATTGTGCTGAGTGCTGTATTCCAGGCAAAGCCTGGGCGTGAATCGGACTTGAAGGCAGCCCTGTGCGCCATGATCCCCGAGGCCCGCAAGGAGGCCGGGACACTGGTGTATACCGTGCATCAAGCCCATGACGATGCCGGTAAGTTCTTCTTCTACGAACAGTTTCAGGACCAGGCCGCGCTGGACCTTCACATGGCTGCGCCCTATCTGAAATCCCTGCTGGATCGCGTGCCGGAGCTCTGTGCCAGTGCCCCTGTGGTCACGGCTTATCAACGCCTGGCTTCGCTTCAGGATTGAATCGTGCGCCGCTCAGGCGGCGGCCAGTTTTTTCAGGATGCGCCGCCGCGCCATGCGCGCGGTGGTGGTCCAGCCAAGCTGGTACCAGCGCCAGGTCATGATGATGCCGCGCGCCCATTCGTCGGCGATGTAGCCGATCCAGATACCCGGCAGACCCATGCCGAAATGCACCCCCAGCAGCCAGGACAGACCGGCGCCGAACACGAAGTTCGAGACCACGCTGAACTTCACCGGGAAGCGCACGTCGCCTGCCGCGCGCAATCCGCCCATCAGCACCACATTGAGGCAGCGCCCGGGCTCCAGCAGCAATTCGAGGATCACGATGGTGGTGATCAGGCTCACCAACTGCGGGTCGTTCGCCAGCCAGCCGATGGCGGCCGGCGTGATGAAGCAGCTGGCCATTGCACCGGCGACGGTGATGCCCATCGCAATCCACAGGGTTCGCCACAGCGTGGCGTTGGCCTCCTTGAGCTTGCCGGCGCCGACCAGGTGACCAATGATGATTTCCGAGCCGAAACCCAGCGACACCATGTACATCGTTACCCAGCTTGCCGCCTGCATGCCGTACGCGTGCGAAGCCAGGGCACTGGTGCCCATACCGGCCGCCATCGACACTGTCATCAGGAAGGCGACCCGGAAGGCTATCTTCTCTCCCGCACTGGGCAGGCCGATATGCAGGATGCCGGAGAGTGGTCCGCGTGCCAGCCGGAACAGATCCACAGGCGCCAGCCGGATATGCAGACGCCGCAGCCACAGCATGCCGAGCAGGGCGATCACGACCACGCGCGAGAGCACCTGCCCCCAGCCCAGCCCCATCAGCCCTTGTGCCGGGATGCCGGCAAAACCGAAGACCAGCGGAAAGCTGATGGTGACCTGCAGGACGTTCATCGCCATCGTCAGGCGCATCGAATCCTTGGTGAAGGTATAGGCGCGGAGCACCGAGACCATGGTGATGAAAATGGAATCCAGCGCCAGCCCTGCTCCGATAAGGACGAAGAAGGGAATGGCCAGCTCGAACAGCTCCGGTGGCAGGCGCAGCACCTTGAGTGCCTGCGCAGGCGCAAAACCCACCAGGGCCATCGCGATCAGGCCTGTCCACACCGAAGCGGCCAGTCCGGCGCGCGCTACATCGCGCGCGCCAGCATCATCACCGCCGCCCTTGTGCTGGGTCACCACCACACTGGTACCGATGCCGACCACGCGGAACAGCCTGTCGAAGATACCGCGCAACTGATTGGCCAGGCCATACACCGCCACGGCCGGGGTGGATACGTGGCCGGCCATCCATAGCCCCAGCGTGCCAATGGCCATCATCAGCAATTGTTCAATGAACATTGGCCAGGTGATGGCGAACAGATCGAGTTTGTTTTTATGCTTCATGGGTGAGTAAAGAAGGAGGGCGATGGCGCGCGCGACGCAGTTGCTGGTCGGAGGAAAAACCTGCGATTTCGGCTGCCCGCACCCGGCTTGCACCCTGCTTGATGGCGCGTTCGGCAACGGTCAGACGGATATTGCGCAGGTAATCGAGTGGCGAGACCCCGGTATGTTGCGAAAAGATTCGCGTCAGATGGCGAGGCGACACGCAGCCGGCCGCGGCCATGGTTGTGATGTTCCACGGCTGTTGCGGGTCGGCACAAATCGCATCCTGCACACGATGCACTGCTGCATGCAGGTGGTTGCGGTGGGCGAGAAAAGGAGAAAGTTCCGGGTCCAGCGGTCCTCGCCGCAGGTAAACCACCATGCTTTGCGCCACTCTGGCGGCGCAGGCGGGGTCGATGTGCCGGGCTATCAGATGCAGGGCCAGGTCGATGCCCGCTGTCACACCGGCACTGCTGGCAACGCAGCCGTCCTCCACGAAAACATGGTTTTCGAGCACTTCTGCGCGCGGAGCCAGCGCGCGCAGACGCTCTATCTGCCCGTGGTGAGTCGTGCAGCGGCGTCCGTCGAGCAGGCCGGCCGCTGCTGCATACAGTGCGCCCGCGCAGATCGTGATGACCTGTTGCAGATTCGGTTTGACGGCCTGGCGCAGCCAGCTGACGATGCTCCTGTTCTCTTTGTCGGCACCCACGCCAAGATCTCTCGCCCAGCCTCCCGGCAAGACGATCCAGGCGTTGTCTGGCAGCACCCCGGGCAGCGCTTCCAGCCCGGCGAACTGCAGACCGACCGACGATTTTCCGCAGGCGTGTGGCGCGACAAAATGCATATCGAAGCGCGCCGTTTCGCCTCGCTTGATGAGCTCCTGATTGGCAAAGCGCAAGGCGTCGGCCGGCCCTGCCACATCGAGCAGCAGACAGTCCGGCATCATCACGAAATAGACCGGGATGGTCTCAGGCAAACAGGCTCTCCTGGGCGCGCTGCAAGGCTTGTGTCACGGTGGTGATGGTAGCAAAACGCCCGGCCAGCACTGTTTCCGTATGGCGGTAGATATCGGCCGGGCTGAGCGTTTCGTTGCTGAGCGGATGCTGCATGGCGAAGGTCAGTGTCGCTTCGGTTATGAAGTCCACGCGGAAGCCTTCATCGCTGGCGTGGCGCGCTGTCGTTTCGCAGCATTGCTCGGTGCGGATGCCCGCAATCATAAGCCGGCTGATCTCCTGCTGGTGCAGCCAGGAGACAAGATTCGTGCCCACCAGCGAGCTGTGGCGCGATTTGTGCAATTCGATGGCCGGTAACCATTGGGCGAACTCTTTCATGCAGCGCACATGAGGCGAGGTTGGCGAGAACGGGCTGTCGGCTGGAGCATCGAACGGTGCGTGAAGAATCCGTACCAGCGGAATGCCCTGCGCTGCGCATCCGTCGAGCAGGGCCGAAGCCCGCTCGACGAAGCGGGGCAGCTCAGCCTCGCTCCAGAAAGGCCGCTGACGGAACGATTCCTGAACGTCGATGAATATGAGTGCGGATTTCATGACTGGGTCTCCTGTAACGGGAGCGTTCATTTTTGCTTTTGCGGGGCGCGCTCGCCATCCTTCAAAAGACGGCTTCCGGTCAAAAACGGCCATTAAGGCAACTGGCGCAGCCGCTGTGATGGGGCTACGCTTGGCATGGACTCATTCGTATCGTCTTGGGGGAAATCATGAAAAGTTGCGTGCTGGTTTGTGGGACCGCTTTGAGCCTGCTGAGCGGAGCAATTTGTGCCCAGAATTTCGACATGCCCAAGCGCAAGCCGGGGCAATGGGAAATCAAGATGGAGTCCGCCATGATGCGCGGCATGGTGACGACCATGGAGCAGTGCATCGACGAGAAAACGGATGCCGAACTGCAGAAACAGAGCATGCAGGGGCAGGGCAAGAATGACTGCAAGCTGACGTCCAGCAAGAAGACGGCCAGCGGCTGGGAATTCGATACCGTCTGCAAGCAGGAGCAGACCACCATGACGGCGCATTCGGTGATGAGTGGCGATTTCCAGAGCGCTTACCAGATGGATAACACCACGACCTTTACCCCGCCACTGCAGGGCATGAAGGAAATGAAGAGCACGATGAAGGTGCGTTATCTGGGCGCCTGCAAGGCTGACATGAAGCCGGGCGACATGACCGTGAATGGCATGAAGATCGGGCCGGCCGGAGCAGCCGGGCAGCCGAAGATGAGCCCGGAAGAGATGAAGAAGATGATGGAGGCCATGCAGAAAATGAAGCAGTGACGCGCCTCGGCCCTGCACCGCAAACGGCCCGCCTCTGCGGGCCGTTGTGTTTGCTGGGGTGTCAGCTTTGTTGCGGACTGACCTTGGCCAGCCAGTCGCCTTCCGGCGGGCGATGCAGACGCATCGCGGCGATCAGCTTTTCCGGGTCGTCCGAAACGTGCAACTGGTCCAGATGCACCTGCTTCACGAAACCGGCGTCCACCATGTGCCGGATCAAGCCCAGTAGTGGGTCGAAGAAACCGTTCACATTGAGCAGGCCGATCGGCTTGCGGTGAATGTGCAATTGCGCCCAGGTCATGATCTCGAAGAGCTCATCCATCGTCCCCAGCCCGCCGGGCAGGGCGACGAAGCCATGGGCGCGATTGGCCATGGCCGCCTTGCGCGTGTGCATCGAATCCACGATGACCATTTCGGTGGCAAACGGATGCGCCAGCTCGCGCTCGGCCATGAATTCCGGGATCACGCCATAGCTCTTGCCGCGATGGGCATGCGTGGCATCGGCCACCACGCCCATCAGGCCGACATGACCGCCGCCCCACACCAGCTCGATCTGATGCTCCGCCAGGGTCTGGCCAAAGGCCCGTGCAGCTTCGCGGAAGGCCGGGTTGTGGCCCGCAGAGGCACCACAGAAAACGCAGAGAGATTGCATCGTGGAGAGGCGCGCAGGAAAAAGGAGTGGGGAGCGTAGCGGCGCAGGTGCCGGGGCGCAAGTCTGATGATGGGTTGCCCGGATAAGCGCATGCGGCGGACCTCTCCGGCAGGCTTGCCCTGACAGGTCCGCCCCTTGCGGCTCGCCAGAGAGCCTGCCTGCAGAAGCCCGCCAGAAGCGGCTTCGCAGGAAGGGTACTGCGCGGGCTCAAGGCATCGGAAAACGGGCGCACAGCGCCTGTGTTTCGGTGGCGACCTGCGCGATCACGGCGTCGTCCAGCCCGGCGTCGACCACGCGGGCAATCCAGTCGGCGATGCGCCGGAACTCGGCCTCACGGAAGCCGCGGGTGGTCATGGACGGCGAGCCCAGACGCAGGCCGGACGGATTCTGCGGCGGCTGGTCGTCCCAGGGCACGGCGTTGTAGTTGGTGACCAGGCCGGCGCGATCCAGCGCTGCCGCCAGGGGCTTGCCGGCAATGCCCTTGTTGCGCAGGTCGACGAGCACCAGATGATTGTCGGTGCCGCCGGTCACGATCTCGAAGCCATGCTCGATCAGGCCCGCTGCCAGCGCGCGGGCGTTGGCCACACATTGCGCGGCGTAGTCCGCAAACTCGGGGCGCAGGGCTTCGTGCAGGGTGGTGGCGATGGCGGCGGTGATGGCGTTGTGCGGCCCGCCCTGCAGGCCGGGGAACACGGCCTTGTCGATTTTTGCGGCGTGCTCGGCGCGACACAGGATCATCGCGCCGCGCGGCCCGCGCAGTGATTTGTGGGTGGTGGTGGTAACCACGTCGGCATACGGCACCGGCGAGGGATGTGCGCCGCCAGCGACCAGCCCGGCAAAGTGGGCCATGTCCACCATCAGGATCGCGCCGACTTCATCGGCAATCGCCCGGAAGGCAGCGAAATCGAGCTGGCGCGAGTAGGCCGAGTGGCCGGCGATTAGCAACTTCGGGCGGTGTTGCAGGGCCAGTTCGCGGATGGTGGCGTAGTTGATCAGGCGGGTTTCCGGGTCGAGCCCGTAGTGCACCACGTTCCAGTACTTGCCGGTGATTGAAGCCTTCGAGCCATGCGTGAGGTGGCCGCCGTGGGCCAGTTGCATCGCCAGCACCGTGTCGCCCGGCTTGAGGAAAGCGAGGTAGATGGCGAGGTTGGCCGGCGAGCCTGAGTGCGGCTGCACATTCACATGCTCGGCGCCGAACAGCATCTTGGCGCGGGCGATGGCCACGCGCTCGACCTGATCAACCAGCTGCTGGCCTTCGTAATAACGCGCGCCGGGGTAGCCCTCTGAATACTGGTTGGTGATGCGCGAGGCACTGGCTTCGCGGACCGCAGCGGAGGCATAGTTTTCCGACGCGATCAGGCGGATCTTGTCGTGCTGGCGCGCGTCTTCGGCGGCAAGCAGGGCGGCGAGCTGCGGATCGGTGCTGGAGAGTGAAGCAGCTGCCGGAGTGGCAGTGATGACGGGATATTGCATGGCGACCTCCACAAGGAGAGTTCGCTGGTCAGGGCGGCGGCCGTTCAGGGGCGCATCCCGCTTGACCAGCAGGAAAGCGCCCAGACGCACGGCTTCTGCAGGCCTGAGCCTGCGTCCGCACTTCCTCGGGGTGTCGCCTCCCCTGCGGATCAGTCGATCCGGTTTGCGTCAGTCATGCGGATGGGCAGAGTGTGGCCGATGGCGCGGCGGGAGGCAAGGGGGCCGTGCTGACGCCGGGCGTTCCTGTTCAGCGACAAGGCAAGTGTCTGATTACACGGCGTCTGGCCGGAATGCAGGGGATGACTGTCGCCGTCAGGCGACGCCAGGAATTCGGGTGGATTTTTCAAGACATTGATTTGTAAGTGAATTGTTGTTTGGCACATGCCTTGCAATATGTGGAGCACCCCGCAGCCTGACGCGGGGCTCCCTCAATAACCAAAAGGAGTGCCCAATGTCTGATCAAGACTTTCGCAAGAACATCCGTGCCGTGCTGACCGTTTCGGCGTTCGCCCTGCTGACCGGCCCGGCCCTGGCGGCGAGTCTGGTGGCTTTGAATCAATCGGATTTCAAGGCGCTGGATGCCAATCAGGATGGCTATATCGACATGAAAGAGGCGGAAGCCATGCCGCAGCTGAAGGCGCTGATGAAAACGGCGGACAAGAATCGCGATGGTCGCCTGTCCGAAGCCGAGTTCCTAGCCATGGCGAAGGGCGAGGAGCCGCGCAGCTAGCCTTCGCAATCTGTGCTGGTGGCTCTCCGGTGCAACGGTATTGCCGTGGAGCCGCCTGCAGCGGCGCTGTCCAGCCTGCTCCGCGCCAGCGCAAGCGGGCATGCGGTGTTACGGGCAGCATGGCTGGAGAGGACCGCCCCATGCGGCTTGCAGGCAAATCGTTGGCGAAATAATCGCCAGCGCTGGGCGCCGGCGAGCAAGCGTGGGCGTTATTGCGTGATGATGCCCGCGCCGGCAGAGGCTTCGCTCGACGCGGTGCTTGAGCTTGCGCCGATGCACGAATTGGCTGCGCCTCCTTGGGATATGCCAATGCTGTTGCACGTCCAGTTGTGGTGGCCGTAAGTCCCGCCCGAACTCGAAACGAAGGCTTCGCTGTAACGATCACCTGCGACATGCGTTGCCACCCCCGACTTCCATTGCTGTAGCTTGATGCTCAGCGCCGTGATCCGGGCGTTTGCATCGGTCGTGACCTGGAAGTAGAAAACCCGCACGGAACTATCGGTGCTGGCGTAGGTGTTGATGCCGTCGGAGAAGGAGAAGGATTCCAGGCTGGCGCTGATGTCTTGATTGGTCAGGTTTGCGGCCAGGGGAGAGGCAGGCTTGAAGCTGCCGTTTACGCCCATTGTCGTGCTGTACAGTGAGCAGGTGCCGGCGCTGCAAAAGGTGTAATTGCTGACGGAGGTATATTGGCTGGCAACGCTGACAGTGCTTGCCGAGCCCGAAGTCGGGGGGATGCCGGAGCTGCTGCTGCCGGTGCCGCCATCACTGCCGCCGCCTCCGCCTCCGCAAGCGGTCAGCAACAGGCTGAGAAGGAGAGCGCTCAGGGCGGTTTTCAGGGTGTTCAGCGCGGTGTGCATGGCATTCCTTGAGCAAGGGGTGAGCTATCCGGGCTTCTGGCCCGGCGCGGGTCTGCAAACCGACCCTGTTTCGAGCGTGGATGTTAACCGCGGCAGCTCGGGCAGGGCAAGGTGAATTCCGCGGGCATTTTCCGTGTGTCGTTTGCCATGCCGCAGCATGGCAGGGACGGGCTCAGATCAGGTCGGCGTTGATGACGGTCTTGAGCACCGTCTGCAACTCGCCTTCGCGCTCGCGCAGCTGGAACCACCACAGCGCGCCCTTCTTGAACGACAGCGCGCTGTCGTCATCACGCAGCAGGATCGAGGCGACCTGACCGAGCGTGGGCTGATGGCCGACAACCAGCACGGCGCCGCCCACATCGGGCCAGCCAGCGGCGTCGAGCAGGCTCTGGGGCGTTGCGTCCAGCCCCACGGCGGGGCTGATTTCGTAGCTGTGGCCCCAGGCTTCGGCGGTCTGGCGTGTGCGCGTGGCCGGGCTGACAAGGATGCGCAGCTCGGCAGGCGCATGTGCATCAAGCCAGTGCGCCATGCGCTGGGATTGCTTCAGTCCGCGCGGGGTGAGGGTACGGGCATGGTCCGGACTGCCTTCGCCGGCATCGGCGTGTCTCCATAACAAAAGATCCACTTCATTCTCCTGGCGCAGAGGGCGCTGTAGGCCGGCTTCGGCCCGAACTACGGGACCGGCGTTTGCTCGGGTTGCGTCATTGCTTCAGCAACTTCGCACAGCGCGGCAGGATACGGTGGCGAAGTTTCAGGCTTGTTGCGGCCTGCCAGCCGGCGACAAAGGCTACAGCTTCGCCCAGGCATGGATCCTCGGTGGCCCAGGCGCTCAGGCGCGGCATGGCCTCAGTCAGATCGTGCAGCCGACCCAGTGCGGATTGCAGACGGGCCAGTTTTTCCAGCTGGCGCGCGTTGGATTTGGCTGGAAAGAGTGGTGCGAAACTCTCGGCCGCGTGGCGGATGCGTTTGATCGCGATGCGCAGGGCGTGCAGGCTGGCCGGGCTGCGTTCGGCTTGCGCCGTGGCCAGGCAGTCGCGCCCCTGTTGATAGAGTTTGAACAGGGCCTTGGCGGCCAGATCGGCCAGCTCCGGCTGCCTGGCTGGGGCGGGCAAGGCGTGTAGCGCACGGCTCAGGTTCAGCAAGGCGACTCCCGCACCGGGCGCGGCCAGCGCCTGCTTGACAGCTGCCGTAGCGGCGCTGGCTTCATGGCGGGCACGGGCCAGCAAGGGCGGCAGGCGGCGATCGGCATCGCCTTCACAGGCGGCGAGCAGGACGTCATCGTAGAGTACGCTCAGGTCGCGCGCAGTCGCCAGCTGGCGGGCTTGCGCGCCCAGCGCGGCGTGCCAGTGGGTGACGAAATCGGCCGGCAGCACCGGGGCGAAAATGCGGATCAGGCTGCGCAGCCGGCGCAGGGCAAGACGCAGCTGATGGATGAATTCCGGGTCATCGTGTTCAAGCGCGCCATGCTGATTGGCGGCCCAGACGGTAAGGGCCTGGAAAGCCGCGTCCGTAAAGGCTTGCAGGGGGGCTGTTTGCAGATCCGGGTGGAGCGCGGTTGCGCGGACAGGCTTGATGGTTTCGCCGCGAAACAGCGCATAGCCGCGTGCGGCCTTGCTCGGGTCATAGGGCAGCAGGGGCAGGCTGGCGGCCAGCTCACAGGCAATCGCCAGCAGGTCGTCGGCACTGCCGCTTTCCAGCTCCAGCTCCAGTTCGCTGATGGGGTCGTGACGCCCGTTCGCGCTGACTTCACCGCTGTCGATCATCGCCAGCACGCGCACGCCCTCGCGCGGCGTCAGCACAAAAGTCTCACGCCGGAAATGGGTGGTGAACAGCGGCACGATGGCGTCGCGATGTTTTTCAAGCAAGCGGCGCGGGGTTTCGGCATCGACGGCGGAAAAATCGAATTCCTCCGTGAAGGCCTGTTCCCATTCCGGCCGCGAGGACAGCCCGCCCAGCGACTCGGCCGCGCATTTCACCGTCTGCAGCCACTGCTTGCCGGCCTTGCGGGTGCGCAGCGCAACGCGTTTGGCCGACAAGGCCAGATCCGGCGTGTCGTAATAGGTGTTGATCAGGGGCTGCGCACGGCCGAGCCGCTCGGCCTTGAGCAGCAGCGGGTGGCGCAGGACCGCCGCGCGGGCGGCAGGCGGGAAGGCGAGCTTGAGTTCGATTTCGTTGGCCATGGCGAGGAGCCTGTAAGCAGAGGCCGCGAGTCTAGGCCAAAGCCTGGAGCTGCGCCATTCGGGCGACTGCGGGGGGCCGCAGGGCCGCCTCCCGCCTTGTTCTGCGGCATATCCGCCGGGAGAGCCTTGTCTGGCGGACTTCTCTGACATATACGGCTGAAGATCAAAGCCAGACGCGGCTTGCCGGGCCTCAGTCTGCTGCAATCCAGTGCCCGCTCTTGCCGCCTTCCTTCTCCAGCAGGCGCACGGATTCGATCACCATGCCACGATCCACGGCCTTGGCCATGTCATAGATGGTCAGCAGGGCCACGCTGGCGGCGGTCAAAGCCTCCATCTCCACGCCGGTGCGGCCCACGGTTTCGGCGGTGACGGCGCAGTCGATAGCGCTGGCTGTTTCGTCAATGCTGAATTCGACGGCCACACGGGTCAGCGGGATCGGATGGCACAGGGGGATGAGCTCCGAGGTGCGCTTGCTGCCCTGGATCGCGGCGATGCGGGCGATGCCCAGCACGTCGCCTTTTTTCGCGTTGCCACTGCGGATCATGGCCAAGGTTTCAGGCTGCATGCGGATGCGCCCGGTGGCCACGGCGCGGCGAGCGGTTTCAGTCTTGGCACCGACATCAACCATGTGGGCCTGGCCGTCAGTGTCGAAATGGGTGAATTCGGTGGTCATCGAGGTGGCCTGGTGGTGGCTCCGGCTTTGCTGGTTTTTACCCGGCAGAGCGGGGAGGGCTGTTGAACGAATCCTTGCGGGCATTATCATAGCCGGATGCATAGAATTCTTCCGATAATGCGGCGCGCGCTGGCAGGCGGGCTGATTCCCGTCCTGCTGCTGCAGTCGGTCGCAGCGCAGCAGTTGCCGGATCTGGGCGATCCGGCCCAGGCCTCCCTGACACCGGCGCAGGAAAAGCGCATTGCCGAGGAGGTGATGCGCGAAGTCCGCTTCCGCGAACCCAGCTATCTGGATGACCCCGAGGTGGAGGAGTACATCAGCTCCATCGGGCGCCGGCTGGTCGCCGGGGGCGTGCCGCAGAATCAGGACTATCAGTTTTTTGTGTTGCGCGATGCGACCATCAACGCCTTTGCCATGCCGGGCGGGGTGATCGGCATCCATACCGGGCTGATCGTGACCTCGCAGGCCGAGTCCGAACTGGCCGGGGTGATGGCCCACGAAATCGGTCACGTCGAGCAGCACCACATGGCGCGCATGCTCTCGCGTCAGGGCAACACGACGGCGATGCTGCTGGCGTCGATCCTGATTGCCGTGCTGGCCGGACGCAGCAGTCCGAATGCCGCAGGGGCGGTGCTGGCGGGCGGTCAGGCCGCCGCCATCCAGAGCCAGTTGAACTACTCGCGCGATTACGAGCGCGAGGCGGATCGTGTCGGCTTGCAGATCCTGAGCGCCGGCGGTTTTGATCCGCAAGGCATGCCGAATTTCTTCGAACGCATGTTTCAGCATACCCGGATCGTGGAGAACAATGCCCCGGCCTACCTGCGCACCCACCCGCTGACGCAGGACCGGATTGCCGACATCGCCGGCCGGGTGCGTCAGATGGGGGCCCGGCCGCAGACCGATTCCGTTGATTACGTGCTGGTGCGCGCCAAGATCGAGGCACTGCAATTCGGTCCGCAGAACGCGATTGCCCGCTTTTCTGCGCGCCCGGCCAAAACCGTGGCAGAGCAGGCCGCGCGCGGGTATGGTCTGGCGCGAGCCTGGCTGGCGGAGCACAAATTTGCCGAGGCACGCAAGGAGCTGACCCAGTTGCAGGCGCTCAAACTGGATACCTCGATGATCGCCATGCTTGCCGCGGACCTGGCCCGCGCCGAAGGTCGCCCCGACGAAGCCGCGCAGGCGTGTCATGCGGCGATTGCCCGCTACCCGGCGCGTCAATCCCTCGTATACTGCGAGGCCGAATCCTGGCTGGCAGCGGACAAGCCACAAGAGGCGCTGAAAGCCGTGGATGGTCCGTCGCGTTACAACCGCCAGGATTACCGCCTGTACATGCTGCAGGCCAAGGCCAACACCGCGATGGGGCGTGATACCCAGGCGCACCGCGCGCTGGCTGAAGCCTATCTGCTGCAAGGGGATCTGGGCGGCGCCATTGATCAGCTGGAACTCGCCCAGCGTGGTGGTGGCGGCGACTTCATCGAACAGGCCTCGATTGACGCGCGCCTGCGCGAATTGCGCGCTTACATGAGTGCGGAAATGAAAAACCGGGAGCGCTGAGACGCATCCCGGAGAAACAAGGGGAAAGAAGAGCATGGATTACTCCGATACCGAGCTGGATGTGCGCGGCCTCAAATGCCCGCTGCCCATCCTGCGCACCAAGAAGGCGCTGGCGGCGATGCAGTCCGGCCAGGTGCTCAAGGTGCTGGCCACCGACCCGAGTGCCGTGAAGGATTTCGAGGCCTTCACGCGCCAGACCGGCCACGAAATGATCAGCTCGACGACCGGCGAAGGCGAAGAACTCGTTTTCCTGCTGCGTCGCAAGTAAGGCGTACCCCTTGGCTCTGAAAGCAACAGTCTTCAAGGCGGACGTCGGGATTGCCGATCTGGACCGCCACTATTATCAGGACCACGCTCTGGTCCTGGCCCGCCACCCCTCCGAAAACGACGAGCGCATGATGGTGCGCCTGCTCGCTTTCATGTTGAACGCTTCCGAAACCCTTGAGTTTGGTCGCGGCATCTCCACCGATGATGAGCCCGCCTTGTGGGATCGCGATCTCACTGGCTCGGTGCAGCACTGGATCGAAGTCGGCCAGCCCGACGAGCGTCTCATCCGTCGCGCCTGTGGCAAGGCCGACAAGGTCAGCGTGTACGCCTTCGGGCGCGGCGTCGATCAATGGTGGCAGAGCAATGCCGCCGCCCTGGGCAAGCAGGACAAGCTCACCGTCTGGCGTCTCACGCCGCAGGAGTGTGCCGACATGGCCAAGCTTGCCGAGCGTGGCATGAAGCTGCAATGCACGGTGCAGGATGGCCACGCGATGATCGCGGCAGATAGCGACACCCTGCACATCCAGCCGCAGCGGCTGACCGAGGAGCGTTGAGATGGAGATTGCGATTCTCGGCGCCCTCGGGCTGTTGATCCTGATGGTAGTCTGGCTTGGCCTGCGGCTGGGCAAGCAGGCGGCGACCCAGCAGACCCAGAGTGATGCGCTCATCCAGCGCATGGAGGCGGCGCAGGGCAACAGTCATCGGGCCATGCTCATCGATTTTGCCGCCGGGCTGGATCGTCTTGGGGATCGCATGATCGCCGCGCATACCGACAGTGCCGAGCGCCAGCGTGCGCTGGTGGCCGAAGAGTTGCGCGCGACGCGCGAGGCGATGCAGGCGCTGAACGTGGCCCTGCAGGGGTTGGTGACGAAGCAGGGCGGCGAGACCGCGCAGAAACTTGCCGAGCTGGCCGCCACCCTGATCGCCAGACAGGAGCAGCTCAAGACCGAGATGCTCACACAAACCCTCGAAAAACTCGCCGAAGCGGCGCGGGCCGACCGCGAGCTGCTGCAGGACGGCTTGCGCAAGGCTTCGTTGCAACAGGCTGAAACGACCGAGACGCTGACCCGCACCATGAACGAGCGGCTCGATGCAATTACCGGGGTGGTCAATCAGCGGCTCGACGAAGGCTTTGCCAAAACCAATGAGACCTTCACCAACGTGATGACGCGGCTGGCGGTGATTGACGAGGCACAGAAGAAAATCGGCGACCTGACCGTGAATGTGGTCAGCCTGCAGGAACTGCTGGGCGACAAGAAAGCGCGCGGCGCCTTCGGCGAAGTGCAGCTTGAAGCGCTGGTGCAGAATGCGCTGCCGCCGGACGCTTATGAATTCCAGTGCCAGCTCGCCAGCGGCGTGCGTGCCGACTGCATGCTGCGTTTGCCCGAGCCGACTGGTCGGGTGGCGGTGGACTCGAAGTTTCCGCTGGAGAATTACCACCGCATGTTCGAGCCGGGGCTCGCCGAAACCGACCGCAAGGCGGCCGAAAGCCTGTTCAAGCAGGACATCAAGCGGCATGTCGACGCGATTGCCGGCAAATACATCGTGGCCGGCGAAACTGCCGATGGCGCGGTGATGTTCGTGCCGGCCGAAGCCGTGTTTGCCGAGATCCACGCCTACCACCCGGATCTGGTCGGTTACGCCCAGAACAAGCGGGTATGGATCGTTTCGCCCACCACCCTGATGGCGGTGCTGAACACCGCACGCGCGGTGCTCAAGGACGTGGAAACCCGCAAGCAGATTCACCTCATCAAGGATGCCTTGGGCAAGCTCTCGAAGGACTTCGGCCTGTTTGATCAGCGCATGCAGAAGTTGGCCGACCACATCCGCCTCGCGCACAAGGATGTGGAAGATGTGCACATCTCCAGTCGCAAGATTTCCAGCCACTTCCAGAAGATCGAGAAAGTCGAGCTGGACGAGGTCACGCAGCTTCTGACCGCTCCCGACGAAGGCTAGATCTTTCAGCAGCCCCAGTTGCTCAGTCCAGGCTGGCGTTGAACACGAAAGGGACACGCACGGCGTCGCCGGCTTCGCCACTGGGCAGGCAGCGCCATTGCATGGCTGCGGCGCTGGCTTCGGCTTCAAAGTAGCCGCGCGGACTGGCTTCCACGATCTCCACGGAACGTACCCTCCCGTCAGCCTCCAGATGGAGGCGCAGCAGTACGCGTCCGTGATCGATGTCGTCATCGGATGCGCGCCGCGGGAAGATGGGTTTGATCTGCTGCGGGCAGCGCTGGCGAAGAGGCATGTCGGCCAGAGGTACCTGGCCGGACAGCGGCGCCGCGCCTGAGCCTGCAGGCAGGGTGGCGGGAGAAGTAGACGCGGCGGGCGTTCCCGGCATGCCTGCCTCGACAGGTCCGCCGGATGCGGCTTGCGGGGCAGGGGTCTGCGCTGCAAGTAGCGCGACCGGGGCTGGATGACTGGGGGCCGGTGTGGCAGCAGCACGGGCGTGTGCCGGTGGTGCCGGCGGGGGCGTGGGGTTGGTCGCCGGTGGAGCCGCCGCGGCAGCGGCAGGCGGGTTGCCATGCAGGGCCACGGCCAGCCGCTCGGGCGGAGGCGTGCGCACCCAGGGACGGGTGATGGCGGCCAGCGCGGCGAGCATGCCGAGCGTGATGGCAATCGAGACCGACCATGCGATGGGCCAGCGCAGCCAGCCGCGCTGCCACAGGGCAGGGCGATGCGGCCGGACGTGTTCGGATGGGGCAGGCAGGATGAGCATGGCAGGCGCCGAGTGTAAGATTCGGGGGCTGATAATTCCATCCTGACCGACAAGTAATTCCAGTCTGCAAGAAAATCGAGGCTTTGCCTTGCCGTGCTCCAGCTGTGTCTGCGCCCGGTCTTCGCGTCCCGTTTCATTGCAGGCTGGAAGAATCGCGCACAAGCCGGACTCCGCCATGCCCATCATTTCTGAAATTGCTGCCCGCGCAGCGACCCTGACCGAAATCCGCCGCGACATTCATGCTCACCCCGAACTGGCTTTCGAGGAGATGCGTACCGCCGATCTGGTGGCTTCGCTGATGGAGCGCTGGGGCATCGAAGTGCATCGCGGCATCGGCCAGACTGGCGTGGTGGGGGTGATCAGCAAGGGCAAGTCGGGCCGCGTCATCGGCCTGCGTGCGGACATGGATGCATTGCCCATCGAGGAGGCCAACCGCTTCTCCCATCGTTCGCGCCACCCCGGCTGCATGCACGCCTGCGGGCATGACGGGCACACCACGATGCTGCTGGGGGCTGCCGAATACCTGGCCGAACACCGCAACTTCGACGGCACCGTGGTGCTGGTGTTCCAGCCGGCCGAGGAGGGCCGCGGCGGCGCGGCGGCGATGATTGCCGACGGCTTCTTCGAGCGCTTTCCGGTCGACGCCATCTTCGGCATGCACAACTGGCCGGGCATGCCGGTCGGGCGTTTCGGCATTACGCCAGGCCCGGTGATGGCCAGCGCGGACCGCTTCGACATCCTCATCAAGGGGCACGGCGGTCACGCCGCCATGCCGCATCTGACCATCGACCCCATCGTTGCCGGGGCGGCGCTGGTCAGCGCGTTGCAGACGATTGCCGCACGCAGCATCGATCCACTGGATGGCGCGGTGGTGTCGGTCACCCAGTTTCACGCTGGCGAAGCCTACAACGCCATTCCCGGCCAGGCCTTGCTGCAGGGCACGACGCGGGCCTTGCGCCCGGCGGTGCGCGAGGCCACCTGGGCGCGCATGCAGCAGATCTGCGACGGGATCGCTGCCGCACAGGGAGTGAGCATCGAGCTCAAACGTTTCGAAGGCTATCCGCCGACCATCAACACTGTGACCGAAGCCGAGCTGTGCCGCGCCGTGGCGGGGGAGCTGGTCGGTGTGGAGCAGGTCGACTGGGCCTTGCGGCCGAGCATGGGGGCCGAGGACTTCTCGCATTTCCTGGAGCATCGCCCCGGCTGCTATGTGTGGATTGGCAACGGCCCCGGCGAAGGGGGCTGCACCTTGCATAACCAGCACTACGATTTCAACGACGACAACCTTGTGCTGGGCGCCAGCTACTGGGTGCGGCTGGTCGAAAAACTGCTGGCAGTGGGGTGAGCTCAGCGGCGCCGGACTGAGCAGACTGACGCGCCGACCGTTCGTCGGTAATGAACGGCGCGGGTGACGACAGGGCGTGCCGGAAAGCCTTGCAGCTTCTCGTTGGCGCTGCCTGTAGACCCGCTCTGCGGCTGGCTTTGCCGGCAGGATGGCTGAAGAGGCCCACCAGGCGCGGGTTTTCATCAGGTTTGCTTATAAAACCATCCCGGGATTTGATTGGGGTTTACCCTTGGTCTGTTGCACCATCATGGCGAGCGTGCGGAACCAGGGACTACCTTGCGCGCGCTGATCCTGAATGATTCATTACCCCAGTGTGCACGCCATGATCCGACGTCTTGTTTCCCTCGCCCTCATCCTGTCTTCGCTGAGCCTTGCCGCCCGTGCTGCCGATCTGGCCGCCTGGTCGCCGCAGCCTGAAGAACACCCCACCACGATTGCCCTGCAAGGCATGCTCAGCCGCGTCAAGGAAAGCATCGGCCGTTTCCAGCCGAATCTCCTGCCGGTGGCAGCGGCATCGAACCAGAACAAGCTGATTGCGGGGCTGCAAAGCGGTGAAATCGGTGTGGCCGTGCTGACGTCCAGCACTGTGTCGCGTCTGGCGCCACAGGCCAAGATGCTGGCATTGCCGTTCCTGTTCCGCGATGCGAAGCAGATGTTCAAGCAACTCGATGGCGAGGTAGGTAAGGAACTTGAGCAGGCCATGGCCGACAAGGGCATGATCGTGCTCGGCTGGTACGACGGCGGCTCGCGTTCTTTCTACATGCGCAATCGCCCGACGCGTTCGGTGAGCGATCTGGACGGACTCAAGGTGCGCATTCCCAACCGCGCTGATCTGCGCGAAACAGTCAGTTCGCTCGGCGGTCAGCCGCAGACCCTGGCCTACCACGAAGTGAATGCGGCGTTCGAGTCCGGCGCCATTGATGCGGCCGAGAACGACCTGCTGTCCTACGAAGCCGATCAACACTACAAGCGCGCCAAATTCTTCATCACCAGCAACCACGCCGTGCAATACGAAACCTTGGTGGTTTCCGCCGTGATCTGGAACAAGCTCAGCGACGCCGAGCGTGCCGGCCTGCGCGAAGCAGGGCATGATTCGGCTCTGGCCGATCGTGAAATCTGGGCCAAGCGCATGATCGCCGCGCGCACCCGTCTGGAGAAGGAAGGCGTGAAATTCATCGAGCAGCGCGACAGCACCGCCTTTGCCTCACGCGTCGCTGCCGCCTACAAGCCCTGGATGGAAAATCCGGCCACCTCGCCGCTGCTGCTCAAGCTGATGACCGCCAGGAGCTGATTCCTTTCCGGGCTTCATCGTGTTGCCGCCTGAAGGGGTACTGGCACACGGAGGACATGGCCCCGCATGCAGTCGCATGGCGGGGCTTTTTCTTGCTGCATTGCGGAACTCTTTGGCGATGAATGTATCGGAGCAGGAGTAAAATCGCGCCTTGCTCATGTTTCAAGCCTGTTCAGGCTCATCGCCCGGAGTTTTCATGATTCGTCGTTTGCTGCTGGCAGCCAGCCTTGCCCTGCCTCTTTGCTCTTTTGCCGCCTTGCCGGTCCCCCCCGAAGTAGCCGCCCGCAGTTACGCCTTGTTCGATGCACAAAGCGGTCAGACTCTTGCCGGCGCAAACGCCGATACGCGCATCGAGCCGGCCTCGCTGACCAAGCTGATGACCGCCTATCTGAGCTTCAAGGCGGTCAAGGAAGGCCGTCTCAAGGAAGATCAGCTGCTCACCCCTTCTGTGCGCGCCTGGAAGATGCAGGGCTCGCGCATGTTCGTCGACATCAAGGTGCCGGTGAGCGTTCATGAGCTTCTGCGCGGGGTGATCGTGCAGTCTGGCAACGACGCCTGTGTGGTGCTCGCCGAGGCAATTGCCGGCAGCGAGGAAGCCTTTGCCGGGATGATGAATGCCGAGGCAAAACGCCTGGGCCTGCTCAATACCAACTATGCCAACAGCACCGGCATGCCGGATCCGCAGCAGTACACCACGGCCAATGATCTGGTGAAGATTTCGCAAGCCATCATTCGTGATTTTCCCGAGTTCTACCCGATCTACTCGATCAAGCAGTTCACCTACAACAAGATCAAGCAGGACAACCGCAATCTGCTGCTCTACCGCGACCCGGATGTCGATGGCCTGAAAACCGGCCATACCGAATCGGCTGGCTACAACCTCGTGGCTACCAGCAAGCGTGGCGGGCGCCGGGTGATTTCGGTGGTGACCGGCACTACCGGCATGGAGGAGCGTGCTCGCGAGTCCGCCAAGCTGCTCGACTGGGGCCTGCTCAACTTTGAAACCCCGCGCGTGTTCAATGCGGGTCAGGAACTGCTCAAGGCGCCGGTCTACAAGGGCGCGGCGCCGGAAGTGACCGTGGGTTTGATGGCTGACCAGTACGTCAGCGTGCCACGTGGCAAGGTGGGCGAAATCCGTCAGGAAGTCACCCTGCGCAAACCGCTGATCGCGCCGCTGACTGCGGGTCAGGAAATCGGTGTGATGCGTCTGACGCTGGATGGGCAGGCGCTGGCCGAATATCCGTTGAGCGTGATGCAGGCCGTCGAGCAGGGCAGCTGGTGGCGCCGTCTGATCGACACCATCCGTTTGTGGTTCGCCTGAAATAGCGCGTGAGGTGCGGCCTGCGGGCGACACTTCACGCACGTTTTCAATCCGCCCCGGGAACGCGTCGCGAGTCATGAACTGCGCGCGCTTCCCGTTGCGGGCATCGTGTGCTGCACGCCTCTTGCATCCGTGACTACGTAGCCCCTCGTACAGCCCCGCCCCGCCTGCCTCTCCGGTCAGGCTGCCGGCACAGGTCCGCTGCACGCGGCTCTGCAGGCCCCCCTCCTGCAAACCCTTATGGCGGGCGCGTAGCGGAACAAATCGGGCTATCCTGCGGTCTGCCTGACATCTCTTTGCTTTCTCCTCACGTCTGCCCGCCATGCACACCCTCCGCCTTGCTTTCCAGATGCTGCGCCGCGACCTGCGCGCCGGTGAACTCAGCCTGCTGGGGATCGCCCTCTTTGTGGCGGTGCTGGCGCTGACCAGTGTCAGCTTCGTCACCGGGCGTGTCGAACAGGCGCTGGCGCGTGATGCTACCCAGCTGCTCGGTGCCGACGCGCTGATCTCGGCGGATCATTCCGTGCCCGCGAGCATTGAAGCCGAAGCTGCGCGGCTGGGCCTGCGCATGGCGCACAGCATCACTTTCAACAGCATGGCCACGACCGAAGCCGGCGCCCAGCTGGCTGCCGTCAAGGCCATCGAGGCCGGACACCCGCTGCGCGGCAGCCTGCTGATCGCCAATCAGCCCGGCGAGCCGGGGCGCGAGGCCGGGCGCATCCCGGTGCGGGGCGAAACCTGGGTTGATGAGCAATTGCTCAACACGCTGCAACTCAAGCCCGGCGACATGCTGGAGCTCGGTTACCTGAAGCTGCGCATCGGCGCACTGGTGACTTACGAATCCGACCGCGGCATGGGCTTTTCGAGCTTCTCGCCACGCGTGCTGATCAATGCGGCCGATCTGCCGGCCAGTGGCTTGCTCGTTGAAGGCAGTCGTGCGCGCTATCGCCTGCTGCTGGCGGGTGATCTGCCGGTCGTGAAGGCCTTCGAAGCCTGGGCCAAGCCAAAGCTTGGGCGCGGTGAAGAACTTGAAAGTCTCGACAACGCGCGTCCCGAGCTGCGCAGCGGGCTGGACCGCGCCGGCCGCTTCCTGCGTCTGACCGCCATGCTTGCCGTGGTGCTGGCCGCAGTGGCCATCGGTCTGTCGGCACGGCGCTATCTCATGCGCCATCTGGATGGTGCGGCAGTGATGCGCTGCGTCGGTGCGCGGCGTGGCCAGCTGCTGGCCCTTTATCTCTACGAATTCCTTGGCTTTGCAGTGCTGGTTTCCGCATTCGCCTGCCTTGCCGGCTTCGGCGTGCAGGCGGTGCTGGCGCAACTCGCCCTGAGCCTCGTAAAAACCGCCTTGCCTGCGCCGGGCTGGCTGCCGGTGCTGCACGGCCTGCTCGTCGGCTTGGTGCTCACGCTGGGCTTCGTGCTGCCGCAACTCCTGCGTCTGACCGGCGTGCCGCCGATCCGCGCGCTGCGCCGCGAATGGGGCGAGATGGGCGCGGGCAGTTCCGCCTTGTGGGCCATCGGTGCCGCCGCGCTGGCCGGCCTGCTGCTGTGGATGGCAGGCGACTGGAAACTGGGGCTGGCGGTGGTCGGCGGCTTCAGCGTGGCGATTGCACTGTTCGTGGGTGTGGCCTGGCTGCTGCTGGGGCTTTTGGGGCGAACCCGGGCGATGTCGGTCAGCTGGGGCTTGCGCTATGGCATCGCCGCCTTGTACCGGCGCCGCGCCAGCAGCGTGATCCAGGTCGTTGCCCTGGCGTTGGGCCTGGCCTGCATCCTGCTGCTCGGGCTGGTCAGCCAGGATCTGCTGGCCGGCTGGCGCAAGCAGCAGGCGCCGGATGCGCCAAACCGTTTTGTCATCGGCATCCAGCCCGAGCAGCGTGTGCCGCTGGCTGACACACTGGTCAGAAACGGTCTGCCGGCGAATCTGCAGCCGATGATTCGCGGGCGCCTGATGAGCATCAACGGCCGCCCCGTGTCGGCCAGCGACTACCCGGAAGAGCGCGCGCGCAATCTGGTCGAGCGCGAATTCAACCTGTCGCAAGGCAGCGCCTTCCCTGCCGGTAACACGATTGTCAGCGGTGCCTGGCATGGCGAGGCGAAGGAGCCGGTGTTCTCGATGGAGCAGGGCGTGGGCAAGACGCTGGGCATCCAGCAGGATGATCGTGTCGAGTTCCAGATAGCCGGCCAGCGTGTAAGTGGCCGCGTGGGCAGCGTGCGCAAGCTGGATTGGGATTCCATGCGCGTGAATTTCTTCTTCATCGCCGCGCCCGGCCTGCTCGACCAGATGCCAGCCAGCTATATCACCAGCTTCCATCTCGCGCCGGAAAAAACCGGCGTGGTGCGCGAGCTGGTGGGAGCTTTCCCGAATATCAATGTCATTGATGTGGCTGCCGTGCTGGCGCAGATCGAGAGCTTCGCCGGCCGGCTGGCGAGCATGGTCCAGTTCGTCTTCGCTTTTGCGCTCTGCGCCGGCATCATCGTGCTGCTCGCCGCCCAGCAAAGCACGCACGACGAGCGCAGCTACGAGATCGCCATCCTGCGTGCCTTGGGCGCTCGCAATCATCAGGTGCGCAGTGCGCTGCTGGCCGAATTCGCCGCGCTGGCCGGGCTCGCCGTGCTGCTCGCCGGTCTTGCCGCGCTGGGCATCGGCTGGGGGCTGGCGCATTTCGTATTTGAAATGGATTTCGCCCCAAGGCTGGGCCTGCTTGCGCTGAGTGGCGTGGCCGCGCTGGCCGTGATCGTCGGCTTCGGCTGGCTGGGCGTGCGCGGCGTGTTGCGCCAGCCTGCGCTGGAAGGGATTCGTGCCGCTTTGTAAGGGAGTCAAATGAGTTCGATACTGATCGCGGCTGGGCGTGCCCTGCGCAGCCTTACCGAACCCGGTGTGCTCTGGCACCTGCTGTGGCCCGCGCTGCTCTCTGCCCTGGTGTGGGTCGTGCTGGGGGCTCTGTTCATCGACGATCTGGCTGCAGCGGGCGAGGCCTTGCTGCCGGGCCTGCCGCTGCTGGGGAAATGGTTTGTGGCCGGTGGCGCCTGGGCGCATCTGGCGGTGAGTGGTCTGCTGCAGATACTCTTGTGGCTTCTGCTGCTGCCGCTGATCTATGCCAGTGCCTTGCTCTTGATCGCCACGGTGGCCCTGCCGCTGATGCTGGAGCGGGTGTCGGCGCGTGATTATGCCGGGCTGCAGCGTCGCGCCGGCGGCTCGCAATGGGGCAGCCTGCGCACCAGTTTGCAGGCCGCGCTGTCCTTCATCGTCTTGCTGCTGCTGAGCCTGCCGCTGTGGCTGATTCCCGGCGCCGGGCTGGTGATTTCGGTGCTGCTTTCGGCGCGCCTGAACCAGCGCTGCTTCAGCTACGACGCGCTGATGAATCACGCCGACGCCGATGAGCTGGTATTGCTGCCGCAGCGCTGCAAGACGGATCTGCGCCTGCTGGGCATCTGTGCAGGGGTGCTGGCTTTCGTGCCGGTCCTGAACTTCGTGGTGCCGGCCTGGAGCGGTTTGAGCTTCGTGCATTACCTGCTGGAGGCGCTGCGCCGCGAGCGGGCACGGCCGCTGAAAGACATTCCACAGGAGTAAAAGCATGGCATTCGGCGCAATCATCATCGGCGATGAAATCCTCTCCGGGCGGCGGCAGGATAAACATTTGAGCAAGCTGATCGAGCTGCTGGCGGTGCGTGGCTTGCAGCTCTCCTGGGCACGCTATTGCGGTGACGAGCGCCCACGCTTGATCGAGCTGCTGCAGCAGAGCATGGCGACCGGCGACATCGTTTTTTCCTTCGGCGGTATCGGTGCCACGCCGGATGATCACACGCGGCAGTGCGCGGCCGCTGCGGCGGGCGTGGAACTGGCCCTGCATCCGGACGCGGAAGCAGCGATCCGCGCGCGGTTTGGTGCCGAGACTACGCCGCTGCGCCTGCGTCTGGGGGAATTTCCGGTGGGCAGCCGGATCATTCCGAATCCCTACAACCGCATTCCCGGCTTCGCGCTGGGCACGCACCACTTCCTGCCGGGTTTCCCGGAGATGGCCTGGCCAATGGTGGAGTGGGTGCTGGACAACTGGTTCGCCGGATTGCATCACACCCGGCCGCACAGCGAGGAGTCGATTCTTGTGTTCGAGGCCCGCGAAGGCGAGCTGATCAGCTTCATGGAGGCGTTGGAGGCGCAGCACGCGGTGACGATCTTCAGTCTGCCCAGCCTGAGTACGCCGAGCCAGCGCGGCCACATCGAGCTGGGCGCCAAGGGTGAGCCCGCCGTGGTGGCGGCGGTGATGGGCGAGATTCGCGCCGAGATGACGCGGCGCGGCTTCGAGTGGGCGGCGGCGCAGGATACGCGGCCGGCGGCCTGATTTTTATCGATCAGTCTGGAGAGCCGCTTCCGGCGGGCTTGTACGGGCAGGGGTGCTGGAAAGGTGCGCCGGTGGCGGGTTTTACGGCATGCATGCCGCAAATGCTTGTCAGAGGCTGGTCTTGGGGTAGCGCCGCCTTTTTCGCCTTTTATGTTCCTGCCCGCTCTGCCGCGGTGCTTTCCAGCTGGGTCTTGAGCTGGGGCCAGAGCAGTTCAAGGCTTTGCATGTCCTGCTGGTCGGCGTTGGCTTCGAGGACGGTGGCGAGCTCCAGCAGGTGGGTGTCGCCGGTGTAGTGGGCGCCGCCGCGAATGCTGTGGAACTGGCGGGCCAGCGTGACGAAATCGGCAGCGCTCAGTGCGCGCTCGATGTCGCTGATGCGGCTGG
Source organism: Uliginosibacterium sp. 31-16 (assembly GCF_030730865.1). GTDB lineage: Bacteria > Pseudomonadota > Gammaproteobacteria > Burkholderiales > Rhodocyclaceae > Uliginosibacterium. The sequence continues at coordinate 99,794 of NZ_JAVALZ010000003.1, forward strand.
GCAGTTCGGCGTCGAACATGGCCCGCAGATGGGTCTGGAAATCACCCTTGCGGCTGCCCGGGGTGTAGCTGCCGTCCGTTTTCCCGAGTTTGCCGGCTTCATTCTGGCGTGCGATGTGGGCGGCCAGCATGGCGTGCAGCTTGCGCTCTTCGATGGGCTTGGTGAGGAAGTCGTTCATGCCGGCGGCGAGGTAGCTCTGGCGGTCTTCCTCGCTGGCGTTGGCGGTCAGCGCGATGATGGGGATCTGCGGGTTGCGCACCTGCAGGCCCTCCACGCCGCCAGCCCGGATGGCGCGAGCGGCCTCGCCGCCGTCCATGCGTGGCATGCGCCCGTCCATGAGGACCAGATCGTAGTCGCGTTGCGCCAGCGCGGCGACGGTGTCCAGTCCGTCTTCGACGATGTCGACGTGGTGCCCCATCTCTTCGAGCAGATTCTGGATGATGAGCTGATTGGTGGGCGAATCTTCGGCACACAGGATGCGCAGTTCGCGGCTGTGGCGATCCAGCGGCGCCAGTGAGCTAGCGGTTTTCTGGCGGCTGATCGGCATGGGCAGGGCGAAGATGAAACTGCTGCCGACGCCGAGCGTGCTCTTCACGCTGATCTTGCCGCCCATGGCTTCGACCAGTTGCCGGCAGATGGCCAGCCCCAGACCGGTGCCGCCGTATTTGCGCGTGGTCGAGCTGTCGGCCTGCTGGAATTGCTGGAACAGGCGTGGCAATACGTCGGCGGCAATGCCGATGCCGGTGTCTTCCACGGTGAAGCGCACCGTGCACAGTTCGGCGGTGTTGATCACGTTCTCGACCCGCACGCAGATCTCGCCGTGTTCGGTGAATTTGAGGGCGTTGCCCACCAGATTCATCAGGATCTGGCGCAGGCGGGTCGGGTCGCCGCGCACGCCTGGCGGTAGGGCCGGGTCGAACTCCAGGCGGAACTGCAGGCTGTGGGCCTGGGCGTGTTCGTGGAAAACCTGCAGCGCTTCGCTGACGATGTCGCGCAGATCGAAGTCGATATTTTCCAGACTGAGCTGACCGGCTTCGATTTTCGAGAAGTCGAGGATGTCGTTGATGATCGCCAGCAGGTGCTCGGCGTTGGCCAGACAGATCATCAGCTTGTCGTGAGCGCTGGCGTTCAGGGTTTCCTTGCGCAAGGTGATGCGCAGCATGCCGATCAGGCCGTTCAGCGGCGTGCGGATCTCATGGCTCATGCTGGCCAGAAACACGGACTTGGCTTCGCTGGCCCGCGCGGCGCGCTCCTCGGCCTCGCGCCAGCTGGTGATGTTGAAGTTGGCGCCGACGATGACCGGATGGCCTTCGGCATCGATGCTGCTGCGTTTGGAGATCAGGCGGTAGGTTTCCTTGCCGGTCACCGAATGACGGCGTTTCTCTTCCTTGAGAATGGTGTCGCCCGCCAGAACCTGGCGGTCTTCGGCGTAGACCATCTGCACGTGTTCGTCTTCGGCGCGGAACATCTCCGGAGTGGCGCCGATCAGCTCGGCAGCGGGGCGCTGCTGATCCTGCGCGAAGGCCTCGTTGACCATGATGTAGCGGCTGGCGGCGTCCTTCACGTACATCGGCTGCGGGATCACGTCGATGAGGCGCTGGGTGAAATTCTGCACGCGCTCGCGCAGCTCGCGTTCGCGCTGCAAGGCCCGCTGCAGGCCGCGCTCGGCAATCTTCCAGCGGGTCAGATCGAAATGCGCACCGACGATGACGGGCTGACCGGAGGTGTCGGTGGACATGCGTTTGGAGACGATGCGGAAAACCTCTTTTCCGGTGAGCGGGTGGGTGCTGTGCTGTTCCTTGAGGACTTCACTGCCCGCAAGCACCTCAGTATCTTCGCGGACCGACGTTTCGCGTGCCTCCGGGTCGTTGGAGAGTTCGCGTGCGGTCAGTCCGAGGATGGCCTCCTGCGGCTTGCCGCGTTCGGCCGCAAAGGCCGCATTGACCATGATGTAGTGACCCGCCGCATCTTTTACGTACACCGGGTCGGGAATCATGTCGAGGATGCGCTGGATGAAGACCCGCGTGTCCTGGTGGAAGGATTTTTCGCGTTCCAGGGCGGCCTGCAGTTCGTGTTCGGCGCGCCGCCAGGGGGTGATGTCGAAATTGGCGCCGACGATGACGGTCTGCCCTTCGGTATCCTCGCAGGCGCGTTTGCTGATGATGCGGAAGCGCTCCTGGCCGGTGTCCGGATGGGGGATGTGTTCTTCCTTGTACACATCCTGTCCGCTCAGGACGCGTGCATCTTCGGCCTGTACCCGGTCGGATGCGTCGGTCGTGGCCCAGGCGCGGTGGTTCAGCAGTTCCTGCATCGAGCGGCCGCGTTCGCGGGCGAAGGCTTCATTGACCAGCAGGTAATAGCCGTCTGGCTTGCGCACATATACCGGGCTGGGAATCACGTCGATCAGGCGCTGGGTGAAGGCTTGCACGCGCTCGCGCAGATTGCGTTCGCGCTCGGCGGCGGCAGCCAGATCGTGCTGCGCCTGACGCAGCTCGGTGATGTCGAAATGCGATCCGACGATGACCGGCGTGCCCCCGGCATCCAGGCAGGTCCCCTTGGTGATGATGCGGAAGACCTCCTGACGGGTGATGACATGGGTCTTGTGCTCTTCTTTCCACAGCGGCGTGCCCGCCATCACAGCCTGGTCTTCTTCGTATTGCTGGCGCACCGATTCCGGGTAGCCTGGGGCGATGCCGTTGCTGCCCACCAGTTCTTCCCGCGAACGCCCCTTGTCGCGGATGAAGGCTTCGTTGACCAGCAGGTAGCTGCTCTCGCTGTCTTTGAGATAAACCGGATGCGGAATGACATCCAGCACGCGCTGGAAGAAAGCGTGAGTGGCGCGATGGGCAGCCTGTTCCGCCTTCAGGGCCATCTGACCCTGCCGTGATTGCCGCTGCAGGATCAGCAGGGCGGGCAGTACGCAGACCGCCACGCAGATGAGGAGTGCCAGCCATGTCGGCGGGGCGAGCAGCAGCAAGCCGCTGACCGTGCCGGCAACACAGGCTGACCACAGCAGAAGGGCACGCAAGGGACTGTTCATGTTCTCCGGGTGAGGCGGGCTGCACGCCCAGGCGTGGGTGCTGACTTGATTCTACGGCAGTCGGGAGCCAGTCGCCCTCAGGGGAAACAGAAGTTTTGAAAGCGTCTGGTGAGGTCTGGTCAGAGGCTCTGGATAAGGGGTGTCCGGAGCCCCGCTCCCGGTGTTCTTCTTCGGGCAGGTGTGCGCAAGAGTGGCGTGAATGGCGGGTCTCGCGGCATGCTGGCTGGAGATCCTTGTTGGAAGCGGCTCTTGGGGCATGCCGCCAGTGCCGCTGTTCAACCCTCCAGCAGCTCGATGGTCCGGGTCAGCGCCGCGTGAAGCTGAGCTTCGCGAATGGGCTTGGTGAGGTAATCATCCATGCCGCTGGCCAGATATTGTTCGCGGTCTTCGTTGCTGGCGTTGGCCGTCAGGGCCACGATGCGGACGGCCGGATTGCGCACCGGAGCGTCGGGCAGGCCGCCGGTGCGGATGGCGCGGGTGGCGTCGGCGCCGTCCATTTCGGGCATGCGTCCGTCCATGAGCACCAGATCGTAATCTTTCCCGGCCAGGGCATGGATAGCGGCCAGACCAGATTCGACCATGTCGACGCTGTGGCCCATCCTGAGCAGCTGGGTGCGGATGATGAGCTGATTGACGCGGACATCCTCGGCGCACAGCACATGCAGCTTGCGCTGATGCGGCGGCAATTCAGCGTTGATTGCGGCGGGTGGGGCCTGGCCGGGCGCCAGCTGCAGGTCGAATTCAAACGTGCTGCCTGCTCCCGGAGTGCTGAACACGCTGATCCGGCCGCCCATGGCCTCGACGAGCTGGCGGCAGATGGCGAGCCCCAGGCCGGTGCCGCCAAAGCGCCGGGTGGTGGAGGTGTCAGCCTGCTGGAACATCTGGAACAGTTTCGGAATTTCTTCCGCAGCGATGCCGATGCCGGTGTCACGGATGCTGAAGAGCACCTGCTGGCGCCCGTTGCACGGCGGATTGGCGCGGACACCAACGCTGATCTCGCCCTGTTCGGTGAATTTGAGGGCATTACCGATCAGGTTGATCAGCACCTGACGGATACGCGTCGGGTCACCGCACACGTGTTGCGGGATCTGCGGGTCCAGCTCCAGGGTCAGGTGCAGGGCGCGTTGTTCGGCCTGTTCGCGGAAGCTCTGCAGCACCTCGCGAACCGTCGCCTGCAGGTCGAAATCGATCTGCTCCAGCTGCAGCTGGCCGGCTTCGATCTTCGAGAAATCGAGGATGTCGCTGATGATGGCCAGCAGCGATTCCGCGCTGGACAGGCCGGTTTCCAGTCGCTCGCGGGTTGCCGGCTCCAGTGTCCGGTCCGTGATGGCAAGTTGCAGCATGCCGATCACGCCGGACAGCGGCGTGCGGATTTCGTGGCTCATGGCTGCCAGGAACTGCGACTTGGCGGCGCTGGCATGCTGCCAGCGCAACTCGGCTTCGCGCCAGGCGGTGATGTCGAAATTCGCGCCGACGATGACCGGGTGACCATCCGCATCTTCGCAGCTGCCCTTGGAGATGAAACGGTACACGTCTGCGCCGGTCACCGGATGCTTCATGCATTCTTCCTTGGCAATGACCAGTCCGTTGAGGATTTCCAGGTCTTCATCCACAACGCGCCGGGCATGTGCCGGGTCTTTGGACAGATCGAAGGGAGACTTGCCGATCAGCTGTTCGGCGCTGAGCAGACGATGCTCGCAGAAGGACTGGTTGACCAGCAGATAGCGGCTGTTGGCATCCTTCACGTAGACCGGTTGCGGGATCACGTCGACGAAGCGCTGCATGTAGGTCTGGGTGCGCTGGCGCTGGGCAACTTCGCGCTCCAGGGATTCCTGCATGCGGATCTCGGCCTGGCGCAGGCGGGTGATGTCGAAGTGCGCACCGATGACCAGAGGCTTGCCATCGGGAGCGTGGCACAGGCGTTTGGACACCAGGCGGAAGCACTCTTCGCCGGTCACCGGATAGGCTGTGTGCTGTTCCTTGGAAACGATGCCGCCTTTCAGGACTTCGGCATCCTCACTCGAGATCAGACTGGAGGCCTGCGGGTTCGGCGAGAGATCGTAAGAACTCAGGCCGATGATTTCGCTGGCCGGGCGGCGGCGCTCCTCGGCGAATGCGTGGTTGACCCACAGGAAACGGGCCTGCGCATCCTTGATGTAGATCGGTTCGGGAATCGCGTCGATCAGGCGCTGGATGAAATCATGCACCTCGGCCGATTCGACAGATTTGGCCTTGCGGGTCTGGCGCGCCAGGCGCAGGCCGGGCAGCACCAGCGCGCCCGCCCCCGTGAGGCACAGCGCCAGCAGCGGCGGCAGGCCCAGCAGGTGGATGCCGCCAGCCAGTAGCAGGGCGATTGAAAAAGACAGGGCAAGCCAGGGCCATTCCGTTTTCATGTCTGGGCAGCAGGCTGGTTGAGGGGGAGGGGGCGTTGCAACTGTTCGCTGGTGCGCCTCAACAGCTCTTCGAGGCGCGCTTCATCAATCGGCTTGGTCAGGAAATCGTTCATGCCGGCAGCCAGATATTCGTCGCGATCTTCCATGCTGGCATTGGCGGTGAGTGCAATGATCGGGATGCCGGGGTTGCGCACGTTCATGCCCGGCAGGCCGCCCTGGCGGATGGAGCGGGTGGCGTCTGCGCCATCCATTTCAGGCATGCGACCATCCATCAGCACCAGATCGAAATCCGTTTCAGAGAGGGCCTGAACGGCCGCGATGCCGTCTTCGGCAAAGCTGACCACATGCCCCATGTTTTCCAGCATGGCGCGGATGATCATCCTGTTGATGGCCGAGTCTTCGGCGCACAGGATGTTCAGGTGCTGCGCGGTGCGCGGCGCAGCGTGCGTTGCCGGAGGCTCGGCCGCACTGCCGGCAAGCAGCGGCAGGGTGAAGCGGAAGGTGGTGCCGACGCCTTCTTCGCTTTGCACGCCGATCACGCCGCCCATGGCTTCCACCAGCTGACGGCTGATGGCCAGCCCCAGCCCGGTGCCGCCGAATTTGCGCGCGGTGGCGGTATCGACCTGCTGGAATTTCTGGAACAGGCGACCCAGTGCTTCGGGCGGGATGCCCATGCCGGTGTCACGCACGGCAAAGGCGATACGCCCATCGCCTTCGTCATGGTCGACGTCAACGATGACTGTGATGCGCCCGCTCTGGGTGAACTTGATTGCATTGCCGATCAGATTGGTGAGCACCTGACGGATGCGTACCGGGTCGCCCTTGACCCAGCATGGGACCTGCGGGCCCATGTCCAGACCGAAGCGCAGGCCTTTGCTCTGCGCGGTGTGACGCATGATCCGGGTGGTGTCGTCGAGCAGCTTGTGCAGGTCCAGATCGATCTGCTCGATCTTGAGCTGACCCGCCTCGATCTTCGAGAAATCCAGAATGTCATTGATGATGCCCAGCAGCGACTCGGCGCTGGATAGCCCGGTCTCCAGATAGTTGCGGGTGCTGTCGGACAGTGTTGTGTCACGCATGGCCAGACGCAGGGTGCCGATCACGCCGGAGATCGGCGTGCGGATCTCATGGCTCATGTTGGCGAGGAAGGCTGATTTGGCCGAGTTGGCGCTCTCGGCGGCTTCCTTGGCCTGTTGCCAGCGGGCTTCTGCCTCGCGCAGCGAGGTGATGTCGGAGAGCACACCGATGCGCACCGGCTCATTTTCGGCGCCTTCGCTGATCGTATCGAAGAGCACGAAATGCCGGATCTGGCCCATCTCGGTGGGCAGGCTCAGACTGCGGTGATGGATCTGCATATCCTGACGGTTGCGGGGCAGATCTTCGAGTGGAATTGTCTCGGGCAGCGGCGGCAGGCCCATGCCTGTGCTGCTTGCCCCGATCAGGCGTTCTGCCGGAGTGCCGAGCAGGCGTGCGAGGGCACGGTTCACCATCACGAACTGGCCGTGCAGGTTTTCGACAAAAAGTGGCGTGGGCAGTGCATCGAATACGGCCTGCAGGAAATCCAGCAGGCGGGTCTGGTTCTGCAGGGCGCTTTGCAACGCATTCTCGGCCCGGCGCCAGGGGGTGATGTCGAAGTTGGCGCCGACGATGACCGTTTGCCCGTCGGCATCCAGACAGGATGTCTTGGAAATCACACGGAAAGAGTCCTGCCCGGAGTAAGGATGCACGATGTGCTCTTCCTTGCTCACCACTGCGCCGTCGATGATCTGCTGGTCTTCGCGCTTGACCAGGGCTGCATAGTCCGGCGTGGCGCCGAGCTCTTCCGGCGTGCGGCCGAGGAGTTCAAAGGCGGCTTTGCCACTGTCCCGGACCATGGCTTCATTGACCATGAGGTAGCGGCTGGCGGCATCCTTCACATAAACCGGCTGCGGGATCACGTCGATCAGGCGCTGGTTGAAGGCCTGGGTGTTCTGGCGCAGGGCCTGTTCGCGTGCCAGGGCTGCCTGCAGTTCGCGTTCGGCAAGCTTCCACTGCGTGATGTACAGGTGCGCGCCCACGACCACCGCATGACCGTCGGCATCCACGCAGCGACGCTTGCGCACGATGCGGAAACATTCTTCACCGCTCACCGGCAGGGTGGTGTGCTGCTCCTTGTTGACCTCGCCGCCGGCCAGCACAGCCAGATCCTCGCGCGCGGCCAGTGCAGCAGAGTCGGTATCGCTGGCGAGATCATCCGAGGTCAGGCCGAGCAGGCTGGCCTGCGGGCGGCCGCGTTCGCGCGCGAAGGCCTCGTTAACCATCACGAAACGGCGATTCTCGTCTTTCACGTAGACCGGATCAGGGATCACGTCGATCAGGCGCTGGACGAAATCCTGCACGCGCTGACGCAGGTTGCTCTCGCGCTGCAACGCATCCTGCAAACCATCCTCGGTCTGCAGCCAGTGGGTGGTGTTCAGGTTGCAGCCGACGATGATGGCGCTGCCGTCGGGAAGGTGGCACAGGGTCTTGCTTACCCGCAGGTGACGCTCCCGCCCGGTGACCGGATTGGGTTCATGCACTTGCTTGATGGCCGGTTCGCCCGCCAGCACGCGCTGGTCTTCGGCGCGTACCCGGGCGCCGTATTCCTGGCCAAAGACTTCCTCCGGGCTGTGCTGGATGATCTGTTCTGCCCTCAGGTCATGCTCGGTCAGAAAAGCCTGGTTGACCAGCATGTAGCGGCTGCTCCGGTCCTTCAGATAGACCGGCTCGGGGATCAGGTCCAGTACCGTCTGCAGGCTCGTCCAGACATCGTCCGCCGGCCGGCGGCGGAGCACCGCCAGCAGCAGGGGCGCCAGCGCCGCACCCGTGCCCAGCAGCAGTGCAGGAGCAGGTGCCAGCCCGAGCCCCAGTGCCAGTGCGCCGCCCAGCGTGGCACCGGCAGCGGCCTGAAGCAGGCGGAGCAGATCGATATTCATGGGTTCGGAAAACCTTGTGCGCAAAGTCGGGTCATCTTTCTGCTTATCGGCAGGAGGCGGCCCGGTCTTGACCACTGCGGGGCCAATCCATGCTGCCCGGAAGGGTTGTTACTCGCAGATGACGGAAGTATCTGAAGAGCCGCGTCCGGCGGCCCTGAGCCGGCTGGCATGCCGGAGAAGCCCGCCAGTCAAGCGTCTTGCGGCATATGTGCTGGAAAGTCTTGCCCGAAGCGGCTTCCGGAGCATGCCTGCGGACCTTTCCTGGCCGGTCTCTGCATACCTCAAGAATTACCGTCACCCTGACGATAAGCGTGAGAGAACCTGGCTGGCAGCCTGCCGCCGCTTGTGCGAGAGAGCGTTTGATGGACTTTTCTGACTCCCGGCGTGAAGCCAGGATCCTGATTGTCGACGATTCGCCTACCAGCATCCGTCTGGTCAGCCATTTCGTACGGGACATGGGCTCGGTGCACTTTGCCACCAGTGGTGAGGCCGGGCTGAAGATGGCCATCGATCTGTGCCCGGACCTGATCCTGCTGGATATGGAAATGCCCGGCATGGACGGTCTGGAAACCTGCAGCCAGATCAGGAAAAACGCCGATCTGCTGGATGTGCCGGTGATTTTCATCACGGCGCACAGCAGCGTCGATCAGGAAGTGGCCGGTTTTGCCGTCGGCGCCGTGGATTTCATCGGCAAGCCCTTGTCCGAGCCCATCGTGCGGGCGCGGGTGCGGACCCACCTGACGCTGAAGCAGCAGAGCGATCTGCTGCGCGAACTGGCCATGCGCGATGGCCTGACCGGCATTCACAACCGGCGGGCCTTCGATGAGCGCATGGTGCTGGAGTGCCGGCGCCACCGGCGTACGCCCGGCTCGCTGGGGCTGGCGATCATCGATATCGACAATTTCAAGGCCTACAACGACTTCTATGGGCATCAGGCGGGGGATGCCTGCCTGCGCGAGGTGGCGCAGCTCATTGATGCCAGTGCCCGGCGTCCCGGTGAAATGGCGGCACGCTACGGCGGCGAGGAGTTCGCCGTGATCATTCCCAGTTGCAGTGTGGAGGAGGCGCAGCGTTACGGCGAATACCTCGCCGCCCAGGTGCGGGCGCTGGCCTTGCCGCACGAGGCTTCGCCGCCGGGCGTGGTGACCGTAAGCATTGGTGTGGCGGCGGGGGCGCCAGAGTCCGAGCAGGCCGATCAGCAGCTTCTGGCGTTTGCTGATGCCGCCCTGTATCGCGCCAAGGACGCCGGACGCAATCGTGTGATCGTTGCGGGGGATGCGCAGTGAAGCCCCCGCTGCCGGAGGCTTCGCGCGAAGTGCCTGCCTCCGGCGCGCGCAGCGAACGTCTGCGCCATGGGCTGCCCTGGCTGGTGCTGGCGCTGTGCCTGCTGGTGACGCTGCTTGGCTGGCGCGTAGCGCTGCGCTATGTGCAGCAGCATCGTGAAAGTGCGTTCCATGAAGCCGTGAGCGGAGCACGTCACGACATCGAGCAGCGCATGGAAAGCTATCGCCAGATCCTGCTGGGGGCCGGCGGACTGGTGCGGGCCAGTAACGATGTGAGCCGCGAGGAATTTCGCGCCTACTATCAGACCCTGCAACTGGAGCACCGCTATCCGGGGCTGGTCGGGATCGGTTATGCCATCGTGTTCGGACCGGAAGAGCTGGCCGCGCACGAGCGGCGCATGCGCGCTGAAGGCTTCGCCAATTACCGGGTGTTGCCGCCGGGGCGGCGTGAGCGTTACAGCGCGATCATCTTCGGCGAGCCGATTGACGTGGGTGACAATCAGCGCGCACTGGGGCTGGACATGCTGACCGATGAGTCCCGCCGGCAGGCCATGGAGCGGGCACGGGATACAGGCAACACCGCACTGACAAGCAAGCTGCGCCTGTTTCTGGGCGCGGACGCAGCCAACCAGACCAGCGTGATCATGTACGTGCCGGTGTATCGCACCGGCGCACCGGTGGCGACTGTCGAGGAGCGCCGCAAAGCACTGATCGGCTACACCTTTGCCGGATTCCGCATGGATGAACTGATGCTCGGCATCTTCGGCCAGCAGCAGAATGCCGATCTGGACCTGCGACTCTATGACGGTGATCAGATCGAGCCCGGCAAGCTGCTCTACGATTCTGTCGTGCATGCGCAACCGGACCTGCCGGACGCCGGGAAGACCCTGCATTCGGAGGTATTGCTTGATCTGCCTGGCGGAATGTGGACTGCCGCGTTCAGTGCCCGGGCACGCCTGATCGAAAACACCTCCAGTCGCCTGCCGGACCTCACGCTGTATGGCGGCCTGCTTCTGGACGCAATGCTGTTTGCCCTGCTGCTGCTGTACGGCCGCTCCGAGCGGCGCATTCTGGCCAAGGCACAGGAGAAGGCCGACGCGATGACATCCGAGTTGCGCGCCAGCGAGGGGCGCTTCCGCCTGGTGGTGCAGGCCAGCCCGGGCGGCATCCTGCTGGTTGACCGGAGCGGATGCATCGAGATGGCCAATGTCCAGGCCGAACGCATGTTTGGCTATGAGGAGGGAGGCCTCACCGGCGTGGCAGTCGAAGCCTTGATGCCTGCCGAACTGCGTGGCGGACATCAGGCCCTGCGCGAATCCTACATGCTCTTTCCGACCAGCCGGGCCATGGGAGCAGGGCGGGAGCTCAGCGGTGTGCGCCGTGATGGCAGCGAACTGGCGCTGGAAATAGCCCTCAGCCCGGTGCAGACGGAGCGCGGCCAGATGGTGCTGGCCGCGCTGACCGACATTACCGAGCGGCGTGCCGCCGAGCAGCATGTGGTGGCGACGCGCGCCTTGCTGGAGGGGGTGATCGATTCAGCCAGCGAATTCTCAATCATCGCGACCACCATGACGGGGCTGATTACCGTCTTCAATACCGGCGCGCAGCGCATGCTGGGCTACTCTGCCGAAGAAATGGTGGGCAAGCAGACGCCGGCAATCATCCATGATCCGGATGAACTGCGGGAGCGGGGTGAAGTGCTGTCGGCCGAATCGGGCGAGCGCATCGAAGGGTTTGAAGTGTGCATGCATGCGGCCCGTGCCGGGCGTACCGAAGCGCGCGAATGGCGCTACATCCGCAAGGATGGCAGCGCTTTGCCGGTCAATCTGACCGTCAGCCTGATTCATGGGCCGGGGGGTGAAGCGGTGGGCTTCATTGGCATTGCCTATGACATCAGTGCCCGCCGGCAGACTGAATGGGCGCTGGCTGCCGCACGTGATCATGCCGAGGCGACCAGTCGTTCCAAGAGCGAATTCCTCTCCAACATGAGTCACGAGATCCGCACCCCGCTCAACGCCGTGCTGGGCATGGCGCAGCTGCTGGGTTTCAGCAAGCTTGATGGCGAGCAGCGCGAGTATCTGCGCATGATCGAGGTGTCCGGCAAAACCCTGCTCGGCATCCTCAACGACATCCTGGATTTCTCCAAGATCGAGGCTGGCCGGCTCGATCTGGCGCCTGCGCCGTTCTACATGCAGGACATGACCGACGCGCTGGCCGACATCATGCAGTCGAGCACGGTCAACAAGGATCTGGATCTGTCCATCGACATCGATCCTGCCGTGCCCTCCAGCCTGCTCGGTGATCAGTTGCGCCTGCAGCAGATCCTGATCAATCTGCTGGGCAACGCGATCAAATTCACCCAGCAAGGCGAGGTGAACCTGCGGGTGCAGCTGGTCGAGATCCGGGGCGACGATGTGCAGTTGCGCTTTACCGTGCGCGACTCCGGCATCGGCATGAGCGAGGAGCAGATCGGACGCCTGTTCATCCCGTTCTCGCAGGCCGACAGTTCGATGACGCGCAGGTTTGGCGGTTCCGGTCTGGGGCTGGCGATCTGCAAACGCCTGGTCGAGATGATGGGAGGCCAGATCGGGGTGAGCAGCATGCCGGCACGCGGCAGCAGTTTCCGGTTTACCGTCTGGCTCAAACGCGTGCCGCAGGAGCAGGGCATGCTGTCACAGTCACTGGCCGGGCTGGAGGTGCGCGACCTGTTGCTGGTCGAAGCCAGCTCGACTGCCGTTGGCTCGATCGCCTCGGCCGCCGGAGCGCTGGGAGTGAGCTGCGAGAGCTGTGCCAGCGAGTCCGAAGCCATGGCATGCATCATCACGCGTGGCCGGGTGCACGATGTGGTGCTGATCGACTGGAACATGCCTGATCGTGGCCGCGATCTGCTGCTGTCGCAATTGCGTGGCAAAGCTTCGACGCGTCATGCCATCGTGCTTGGAATTTCTTCGGTGTATGGGCGTGAGGCCATGAGTGGCGATCCGCTGGCCGTGTCGCTCGATGGTGTACTGATCAAGCCGGTTACCAGCTCAACCCTGCTCGACAGCGTCATGCAGGCCTGTGCCAAACGTGACAGTGCGCGGGATCTGCGCAAGCTGATGCAGGTGCCCGAGCTGCAGTTGCGGGCCCGCTCGCTGCGCGGCGCACGCCTGCTGCTGGTGGAAGACAATACGATCAACCAGATGGTTGCGCGCGGCATCCTGCAGCAGGCCGGCGCCATCATCGATATAGCTGGCAACGGGCAGGAAGCCGTTGAACAACTGCGCCGCCACCCCGGCCTGTACGTGATGGTGCTGATGGATGTGCAGATGCCGGTCATGGATGGCTGCACGGCGACCCGCCTGATCCGCAGCGAACTGCAGCTGAGACTGCCCATTGTGGCCATGACTGCCGGGGTGCTGCAGTCGCAGCGCGAAGAGTGCATGGCGGCAGGGATGACGGATTTCCTTTCCAAACCGCTGGATGCCCAGCTGACCATCGACACGCTGGAGCGCGTGCTGCTTGGCGCGGGGTATCGTCCCGCCGGTGTGCCGGAGACCGATCCATCTGCCCGCGCAGCGGTGGGCGCGGCGCTTGCCGCAACGCCCGTCGAAACCGTGCTGGAGGAGCCCATTGAAGGCGTGGATCAGGCGACTGCGCTGGCACGCATTGGCGGGAACCAGGCCTTGTATCGTGAATTGCTGCTGCAGTTCCGCATCGAGGCCAGTGAGGTTTTCGCGGCCACCCGGCGTTTTCTGGATGAAGGCGCGCTGCGTGACGCAGGGCGGGGCTTCCATACCCTCAAATCCACCGCTGCCAGTGTCGGGGCGCTCGCCCTGGCCGAACTCGCGCGTGGCGCTGAAGCGGCCGTGCAGGCCGGCGACATCAGGCTGGCGCAGCAGCATCTGGAAACAATCCATGATGAGCTGGAACGCCTGTTGCCGGCCATTTCGCGCGCTCTGGAGCAGAGCCGGCTGTCGCCGGCACAGGCCTCTTCTGCGGTCATGGGGGTGGATCGGGTGGCCTTGCAGCAGTTGTTGCAGCAATTGCTCAGTCACGATCTGGACGCGCTGGACGCCTTTGAATACCTGCGTGCCGGTCTGCCTGGCGTCTTCGGCGCGACCGATGCCGAACGCCTGACCCTGCTGATTAGCGGGCTGGATTTCGATCCGGCCGCCGCACTGCTGGAGAAGCTGATCAGTCAGAGCTGAACGCGGGCTGCAGAGCCGCGACGGGCAAGGTTTTTCGGCATGGTACGCGCAAGACTATTGTCTGGCGCTGGTTTTCAGCATGCCTGCCTGCAGAAACCCGTCAGATGCGGCTTTCCGGGCAGGCCACAGAAACTGGCAAAACCCGCGATCATCAGGCAGCCCTCATGGCAGGCCCATCGCTCCTTGCGCGGGCCCCGCAGGTCTGCGCTGGCAAGGTCGGCCGAAACTTTTCCTCCGCACGCCGTCCTTCTTTAAAATGCGCGCTCACCTCTGACGCGTCGCCCTCATGTCCAAGCTGCTCGAAAACCTCAACGCCGAACAACTCGCCGCCGTGACCCTGCCGCCGCAGCCGGCACTGATTCTGGCCGGGGCCGGCTCTGGCAAGACCCGCGTGCTGACCACCCGCATCGCCTGGCTGCTGCAGACCGGTCAGGCCAGCCCGGCCAGCCTCCTTGGCGTGACATTTACCAACAAGGCGGCGAAGGAGATGCTCACGCGCCTGGGCGCAATGCTGCCGATCAACACCCGCGGGATGTGGATCGGCACCTTCCACGGCCTCTGCAACCGCATGCTGCGCGCGCACTACCGCGAAGCCGCACTGCCGCAGACCTTCCAGATTTTGGACACGGCCGATCAGCTCGCCGCGATCAAGCGCCTGCTGAAAACGCTTAACGTCGATGACGAGAAATTCCCGCCGCGCGAGCTGCAACACTTCATCAATGGCAACAAGGAAGCCGGCCATCGCCCGCCGCACGTCGAGGCCTGGGATGACTACACCCGCCAGCGCGTCGGCCTCTATGCCGAATACGAGGCACAGTGCCAGAAGGAAGGCGTGGTCGATTTCGCCGAGCTGATGCTGCGCTGCTACGAATTGCTGGAGCGCAACGAGCCGATCCGCCGCCATTACCAGAACCGCTTCCGCCATATCCTCGTTGACGAATTCCAGGATACCAACCGCCTGCAGTACCTGTGGTTGAAGATGCTCGCGGCCTATGGTGCGGAGAATCAGAGCGCGGTGTTCGCGGTGGGCGACGATGACCAGAGCATCTACGGCTTCCGTGGTGCGGAAGTCGGCAACATGCGTGACTTCGAACACGAGTTCAAGGTGGCCGCCGTCATCCGTCTGGAGCAGAACTACCGCTCGCACGGCAACATCCTGGATGCGGCCAACGCCATCATCGCCAACAACAGCGCACGCCTGGGCAAGAATCTGTGGACCGATCAGGGCAGTGGCGAGCCGATCCGCGTGTACGAGGCGGCGACCGATCTGGACGAGGCGCGCTGGATTGTTGAGGAGATCCAGCAGCTGATCCGTGATGGTGCTAGCCGCTCGGACATCGCTCTGCTCTATCGCAGCAACGCACAGTCGCGCGTGCTGGAACACCAGCTTTTTTCCAGCGGGGTGGCCTACAAGGTGTATGGCGGCCTGCGCTTCTTCGAGCGTCAGGAAATCAAGCACGCACTGGCCTATCTGCGCCTCCTGGCCAACCCGGATGACGACACTGCCTTTCTGCGCGTGGTGAATTTCCCCACGCGAGGCATCGGCGCCCGTTCGCTGGAACAATTGCAGGACGCCGCGCGCAGCTTCAATACCAGCCTGTATGCGACGGTGCCGCATCTGGCCGGCAAACCGGGCGTGGCCATTGGCGCCTTTGTGCGCCTGATCGAGGAGATGCGCCAGATCACCAGCGAATTGCCGCTCTACGAAATCGTCGATCACATTCTCGACGCTTCAGGCCTGCGCAAGCATTACCAGGCCGAGCGCGAGGGTCAGGAACGCCTGGAGAATCTGGACGAACTGGTGAGCGCGGCACGCTACTTCATCAACGAAGCCGATCAGCCGGTGGCTGAAGGTGAAGAGGCGCTGCCGGGCGATCCGCTCTCGCGCTTCCTGGCGCACGCCTCGCTGGAGGCCGGCGATCATCAGGCCGAGGCCGGGCAGGACGCGGTGCAGCTGATGACCGTGCACGCCGCCAAAGGGCTGGAGTTCGACGCGGTGTTCATCACCGGCGTGGAAGACGGGCTCTTCCCGCATGAACAGAGCATGAATGACGTGGCGAGTCTGGAAGAAGAGCGCCGCCTGATGTACGTGGCGGTCACCCGCGCGCGTCAGCGTCTGTACCTGACGCTCGCCCAGAGCCGCATGCTGCACGGCCAGACGCGTTATGCGATCAAGAGCCGCTTCTTCGACGAGATTCCCGAGCAATTGCTGAAATGGCTGACCCCGCGCGTGCAGGCCTGGAGCGCGCCTTCACGTTTTGGTGGCGCTCAGGGCTCCACACCGACGTATCAGAGCGAATCGGTGTTCTCCGCTGCGCAGCGTACGCCGCCGCAGAAGAGCCGCGATCTGGATGGCTTGCGCATCGGCCAGCTGGTGCGCCACGCCAAATTCGGCGAAGGCGTGATCGTGGCGGCGCAAGGTAGCGGCGAGGATGCCAAGGTGCAGATCAACTTCGGCGCCGGTGTGGGCATGAAGTTGCTGATGCTGAGCATCGCCAAGCTCGAAGCGGTTTGACGCCGCTGCAGTTTGCGCAGACCGATCTGTGAGGGTGGCTGGAGAGCCGCTTGCAGCGGTCTTCTTCAGGTGGGTGGTCTGAAGAAGCTTTGCCTGTCTGAGTTTTCCGGGGTTGAGGCTGGAGAGCCTTGCCAGAAGCGGGTCTTGAGCGACCCTTCCGATCTATTCAGCCTTCCGCTGCGCGCAGTGCGTTCCACAGCGCTTCCAGCGCCGTGGCGGCGCCGCAGCGCCAGGTAACATCGGCGAAGCGGCTGACTTCGGTGGGAGTCGGATTGATTTCCACTGCCAATGCGTCGAACTGTCTGGCCGCCACGAAGGGCTGGGCGATGTAGGGAAAGACGCTGGTCGTGCCGATCGAAAACACCAGGTCGTAGCCCTCATCCAGGATCTGTTCCAGTCTCTGCACGGCGGGCTTGGGCAGGGCCTCGCCGAACAGCACCACGGCCGGGCGCAGATGGCCGAGGCAGTGCGGGCAGGGCGGCGGCAGCGTTTTCAGCCCGCTGTAATCGCTGCGCGTTTCATGGTGACCGCAGTGCGGGCAGTAGAGTTCGAACAGGTCGCCGTGAATCTCGATCAGATCGGTGCTGCCGGCCTGCCGGTGGAAACCGTCGATGTTTTGCGTAAGGACGGTGGTGGGCACGCGCTCCTGCAGGGCGGCGATGATGCGGTGGGCGGCATTCGGCCTGGCGCCGCGGCAGGTGGCCTCGATCTGCGCCAGATGCTTCCAGGTGATTTCCGGCTGGATCTCCATCACCTCGCCGGAGAGCGCGACTTCAATGGGCAGGCCGTCATCGGTGTGCTGATCGTTGTACAAGCCGCCAATGCCGCGATAGGTGGGCAGGCCGGAGTCCGCTGAAATGCCTGCGCCGGTGATGAACAGCACCCGGCGGGCGCTGGCGAGGCGGGTGGCGACTTGGTCGAGATCAGGCAGGTCGGTCATGGCGTGCTCCTGAAGGTGTTGCCCTGCGGTAAAAATTCCGGTTTCAAACGGTGGCTGGTCGGCGCAGCGTCGCCCACAGCAATCCTGTAAAGAGTAGCGCAGCCACGCCCGAGGAGGCGACGCCAGCCTGCCAGAAACCGGCCAGCCCCTGCGCGGAGATGCCGAATGCATCCACGCCCCGGTAGCACAGCCACCAACCGCCGGCCAGGCCCACTCCCCAGAAGCTGAATACATGCACGAGCATCGGCAAGGTGGTGATCTTCAGCCCGCGCAAGGCTTGTGCGGCGATGGTCTGAGCCGCATCGAAAAGCTGGTAGAACGCGATCAGCCCGACCAGACCCCAGGCGGCGTTGCGCACCGCCGGGTCCGGCACGCTGGCGTTGATCAATGGGGTCTGCAACAGCCACAGGGTGATGCCGACCAGCATCGAAATCGTGCAACCCAGCGCCATGCCGGCGCCTGCGGTGCGGCGCACACGTGCCCAGTCCCGCGCGCCGGCAGCCTGACCGACCAGCGACAGGGTGGCAATCGAGATCGACAGCGGCAGCATGTAACAGGTGCCTGCGAAGTTGCCGAGCAGGCGATTGGCGCCCACTGCCTCGGCACCCAGACCGGCAACGAGCAGGCCGATCAGCGCGAAACTGCTCATCTCGACAAAGGTGGACAGCCCGATCGGCAGACCCAGCTTGAGGTGCTCGGCGAGCAGTGACCAGCGTGGCCCGCTCCAGTGACGCAGCAGTTTGAACTCGCGGCTGACGGGCGAGCGGGCCAGATACACGAGCCCGATGATGGCCAGCAATGTGGTGTTGAGCGCCACTGACGCCGCGCAACCGACTGCGCCAAGTGCGGGCAGACCCAGCCACCCGAATGCCAGCGCTGGCGCCAGCAACACGTGGCTGCCGGCATTTGCCAGCCCGAAGAACATCAGCATGCGCGGGCGGCCCAGCGCGTTGAGCATGCCCCCGCAGGCGCGATACACCAGCGTGCCGGGCAGGGCCAGCGCCAGCACGGCGAGATAGGCGCGTGTACGCTCGGCCACGGCCGGGCTGACATCGTTCATGGTCAGCAGCCAGTCCGGCGTAGCGAGGATCAGGCTGCCAACGAGAGCCAGCGCGAGACACAGCCACAGGCCTTGCTGCAGCGTAGCCGGCAATTGCTCGAAGCGTTTTGCGCCGACGTGATGCGCGGCAATCGGGGTGAGCCCCTGCACCACCCCGGCGCCGGCGAGCATGACGGACATGTAGAGCCCCGCACCGATGCCGACAGCGGCCAGATCGATGGTGTCGACGCGGGCCGTGATCAGGGTGTCGACAATCGCCGTGCTCATCGAGGCGAGCTGGGCAATCAGGATCGGGCTGGCGTGTTTCGCGATGGCCCGGAGGATGGAAAAATCTGGCACACCCGAAGTGCGTGCGGGGCTCAAGCGGCCCTCTCCACGACGCTCTCTGCCTCAGGCGGGGAGGTCTCGGCGCATCGGGCTGCCTTGCTGCTTGCACACTGATGCCATTTGGCGCGCCAGTACAGCGTGGCCAGTGTTGCCAGGACGGTGGCGCCCATCAGCCAGGACGCCACGGCCTGCCAGAAGCCATGCGGATCGCCTGCCAGCGGGTATTGCTGACCAAGGCCGCGGAAGGCGATGTAGCCCGTGAGGACGGCTTTCACCGGCGGGTATAGCGCAGCGATGGCGGGCGTGAAGCTGATCAGCAGGCCGCCGCCAATCGCCAGGACATCGCCAAAACGGCGCACGCGCGAGCGCGGTGCGAAGCCGGCTTCCACCCGCAGGAACAGCGCGACAATGGCGCAGACCAGTGCAGCGACCGGGCCGGCAGCCATGACCAGTGCCCAGGCGGCTGCGGCAAGCATGAAGGCACCGGAACCGAGCGTGATCAGCTGGTACCACAGGGGCTTGATGAAAATGATGGCGGGCAGGGTGATCAGGAGTGCAATCAGCGCGGCCACTGCCCAGCGACGGGATTTGCGGTGCAATACATCGCCCTTGAGCAGGACGGCAACTTCAGAAGTGTTCATGGGGTGAGAGTGTACGGGGGCGGATGGAATGTGGGAAGTCGCATGTTGGGGATTGGAGCGGGCGATGGCGGCGAAGTTTCCGGCTGTGCGCCCTTATTCTGTTGCTGCCCGCTCAGTCGCATGGGACGGACTTCTTCCGCATGCCTGCCTGAAGAGGTCCGTGGCAAGCCAGTCTTCGGGGCGTCACCCATGCGGGCGCTGCCTGAGCGAAGTACCGACCTCGCCTGTAGCTTGAGGTACCGATTGCCATGAACTATGCAGACCTTGTGATTTTGGTATTGGATCAAAAACCACTTTTGCGATAGTGTCACGATATGGGCGCTGACAGCTTTGCTGGAGGCCCTCTCTCCCCGTCCAACCACTCAGGAGTGTTCTCATGAAAGCCAAGAAAGCCGTCTCCGCCAGCAAGATCGATATCGGGATTTCGGAAAAGGACCGTGCGGCGATTGCAGGTGGCCTGTCCAGGCTGCTTGCCGACAGCTTCACCCTCTACCTGATGACCCACAACTTCCACTGGAACGTGACCGGGCCGATGTTCAACAGCCTGCACGTGATGTTCATGGGCCAGTACACCGAGCAATGGAACGCGCTGGACATCATTGCCGAGCGGATCCGCGCGCTGGGCGTGAAGGCCCCGGGCAGCTATGCCGAATACGAGAAGCTCACCACCATCGCGCCGGTCAAGGGCGAGCCGAAGGCTCTGGAAATGATTGCCCTGCTGGTGTCCGCGCAGGAAGCCACCGCCCGCACCGCACGCGGCCTGCTGGAGCTGGCTGACAAGGCCAACGACCAGCCAACCATGGACCTGCTGACCCAGCGCCTGGACGTCCATGAAAAAACGGCTTGGATGCTGCGCGTGCTGCTCGAAGAGTGATCCACGACGCTTCCACACAACGGCACATCCCTCCGGATGTGCCGTTTTTCTTTTCCCCCTTGCCCGTCAGGCGCAGCTTGGGCATAGTCAGCGCCCGCTTCGCTTTCCGGTTTCCCCTTCCCGAACATGCTGCCCTCGATCGAACTCCGCATTGCCACCGAACTCGCCGCCCAGCCGCGTCAGGTCATCGCCGCCATCGAACTGCTCGACGGCGGCGCCACCGTGCCCTTCATTGCGCGCTACCGCAAGGAAGTCACTGGCGGGCTGGACGATACCCAGTTGCGCACGCTGGAGGAGCGCCTGGGTTATCTGCGTGAGCTGGAAGAGCGACGCAGCGCGGTGCTCGCCAGTATCGAAGAGCAGGGCAAGCTGACGCCGCAATTGCGTGCGGATGTCGAGAATGCCGAATCCAAGCAACGCCTCGAAGATTTGTACCTGCCCTACAAGCAGAAGCGCCGCACCAAGGCGCAGATCGCCCGCGAGGCCGGCATCGAGCCGCTGGCCAATGCCTTGCTGGCCGACCCGACTTTGAAGCCGGAAGACGTCGCCGCGCAGTATCTGAATGTGGACGCCGGCTTTGCTGACGCCAAGGCCGTGCTCGATGGCGCGCGCCAGATCCTGATGGAGCGCTTCGCCGAAGATGCGGCACTGGTCGGCAGCCTGCGTGAATACGTCAGCGAACATGGCCAGGTGCGCGTGACGGTGGCTGAGGGCAAGGAGAACGACCCCGAGGCCGCCAAGTTTCGTGACTACTTCAACTATTCCGAGAAGCTCGGCAACATTCCCTCACACCGTGCGTTGGCCTTGTTCCGTGGCCGCAACGAAGAATTCCTGCGTGTGAAGCTGGCGCTGGATACCGACCCGGAAGATGGTTCGCGCCCGGCGGAGCCGAATCCCTGCGAGCGCAAGATTATGGTCGCCGCCGGCATCAAGGACCAAGGCCGCGCCGCGGACAAATGGCTGGTCGATACCGCACGCTGGACCTGGAGCGTGAAGCTGGCACTCTCGATGGATCTGGACCTGATGGGCAAGCTGCGTGAGCGTGCCGAGGAAGAGGCGATCCGCGTCTTCGCCCAGAACCTCAAGGCTCTGCTGCTGGCCGCGCCGGCCGGCGCCAAAACGACGATGGGCCTCGACCCCGGCATCCGCACCGGCGTGAAAGTGGCGGTGGTGGATGCCACCGGCAAGCTGCTGGAAACGGCGACGGTCTACCCGCACGAGCCGCGCAAGGACTGGGACGGCTCCCTGCATACGCTGGCCAAGCTGGTTGAGAAGCATGGCGTGCAACTGATCGCCATCGGCAACGGTACGGCCAGCCGCGAGACCGACAAGCTCGCGGGCGAGGTGATCAAGCGTGTCGGCCAAAACGCCAATGCGGCGAAGGTCACCAGCATCGTCGTGTCCGAAGCCGGTGCCTCGGTGTATTCGGCCTCCGAACTGGCCGCCAAGGAATTCCCCGAACTGGACGTGAGCCTGCGCGGCGCGGTGTCCATCGCTCGTCGTTTGCAGGACCCGCTCGCCGAGCTCGTGAAGATCGAGCCCAAGGCCATCGGCGTCGGCCAGTACCAGCACGACCTGAATCAATCGAAGCTCGCCAAGTCGCTCGATGCGGTGGTGGAAGACTGCGTGAACGCCGTGGGCGTGGATGTGAATACCGCGTCTGCCGCATTGCTCACGCGCATCTCGGGCCTGAACACCACGCTGGCGCAGAACATCGTCGCGCATCGCGATGCCAACGGTGCTTTCGCCAGCCGTGCCGCGCTGAAGAAAGTGCCGCGCCTCGGCGACAAGACTTTCGAGCAGTGCGCGGGCTTCCTGCGCGTGACCGACGGCAGCAACCCGCTCGATGCTTCGGCGGTGCACCCGGAAGCCTATTCGGTGGTCGAGAAGATCCTCGCCGACGTGCAGAAGAAAGCACGCGAGCTGATTGGTGATTCGGCCACCCTGAAAAATCTGGATGCGCGCAAATACACCGATGAGCGCTTCGGCCTGCCGACGGTGCAGGACATCCTGCGCGAGCTGGACAAACCCGGCCGTGATCCGCGCCCCGAATTCAAGACGGCCTCATTCCGCGAAGGTGTGGAAGCGCTGAAAGATCTGGAAGCCGGCATGCTGCTCGAAGGCGTGGTCACCAACGTCACTGCCTTCGGCGCCTTCGTCGATATCGGCGTGCATCAGGACGGGCTGGTGCACATCTCGGCGCTGTCCAACCGCTTCGTGAAAGACCCGGCCGAGGTCGTGAAGGCTGGCGACATCGTCAAGGTGAAGGTGGTCGAGGTCGACCTGCAACGCAAACGCATCGCGCTGACGATGCGGCTGTCCGACGAGGTCGTCCGCAAACCTAATACTGATGCGGCTGGGCGAGGCGCTGCCCCGAGAGGCAAGCCACAGGCGGCTTCCCGGGCACCTGAAAAGGCGCCCGCCAACAATGCTTTTGCCGCGGCGTTTGCCAAGGCGAAGCGCTGAGCCGCTTGCGGCGGGCTTCTTCAGGCATGCCGGCTGGACAGGCTTGTCCTGCGCGGACTTTGCGGCACGTGCGCTGAAAAGCCTTGTCCGGTGCGGGTCTTGAAGCGCCTTCTGTTTCGTCAGCCTGGCTGGCCTAGCGTGAAAAGCCCTTCGCGTGCCGTGCGGGCAATCGCTTCGGTGCAGGGGTGGGTGATGCGTTTCTGGACCGTGATGGCGTAGTAGGCCTGTTCGATCTCCTGTGTGCGACCGATTTCCTGCACTCCGAACTGGTTGCAGGTTTCCGCGCTGAGTACCGAGGGAGCCATGAAAATGCCGTGACCTTCGCGGCCGAAGGCTTTCATCAGACCGCTGTCATCGAACTCGGCGACGACACGCGGACGGATCTGCCAGGAGCGGACGAGTTCCTCGCATTGCCTGCGCACGGCCGAGTCTTCACTGAGCAGCAGCATGGGCGCGCCATGCAGACATTGCGGAAAGGGCTTCTCCGCGCAGCGTGCAGCCAGGGCGGGCGCGGCGAAGAAGGCCATCGGTGAGGCTCCCAGCCGATGGCTGAAGGCTTTTATGCTGTAGCCGGACGGGACCGGGCTGTCGGTCAGCACGAGATCCAGACGATGCACCGCCAGTTCGGACAGCAGGCGGTCGATGCGCCATTCGCGGCAGATCAGGTGGACCGGAGTGTCCAGTGCCAGCACCGGCATCAGCAGACGCTGGACGATCGCATTGGGCAGGGCATCGGCCACGCCGACGCGGAACTCCATGGATTGGCCTGCCGCGCTGTCGTTGGCGAGCATGTCCTCCAGCTCGTTGCCCAGCGAGAAAATCTCCCCGGCATAGTCCAGCGCCAGCTCACCGGCTTCGGTGAGGGCCAGCGTGCGCCCGGCCTTGCGAAACAGCGGTTTGCCAAGCTGCTCTTCCAGCAGCTTGATCTGGCCGGAGAGGGTCTGTGGCGTGGTGTGCAATTGCTCGGCCGCGCGTAACACCCCGCCGGAGGTGGCGACTTTCCAGAAATAGAAGAGGTGTTTGAAGTTCATTGAATGTTCGCAAAAAACGAAGTGTTGAGTGTTTTTATTCGAATATACACGATGATATCCAGGCCTTAAAGTGAGCCTGTCGCTGCGGGATGTGCGCAGTGCGGCGTCACGTAACTTTGAGGAGACAGATCATGAAACTTGCCATTCAGACATCCGGAATTCCCATGGACGTCGATGTGATCGGCCATATCGAGCGTCGCGCCGAATTTGCCTTGTCGCGTCTTGGTTTGTACGTGCAGCAGATCAAGGTCAGCCTGATCGATCTGAACGGCCCGCGTGGCGGAGTGGACAAGCGCTGCCAGTTGCAGGTTCAGCTTGCCGACGAGACGCCGGTCATCGTCACCGAAACGAGCGCTGATACCTATGCCGCGATCAATCGGGCTTTCAGCGTAGCCAGTCGTCTGGCATCACACCGCATCGCGCGGCGTGTGATGAGGGCACGCCGGAGTGATGTCATCCGGCGGGAGTTTCCGCAGATCGTCAGCTGAACGAACCCTGCGGAGCCGGCCCGGTCATTCCCTTGCACCGGGCCGGTTTGTCAAAGCGCCGGGCGACGCTGTCGTGCCGCGCAACAGTTCTGGCCAGGCAGTGCGGATTCATCCGGCGGACTATGCTGAAAGCAGGCGACACGCTTGGCGTGCCGGTGTTTGACTCACTTACAGGAGAACATCATGCGCAAGATCCTGCTCGCGGTGGATGGCTCGGAGCATTCAGACAAAGCTGTCCAGTTTGTGGTCGATTTCTGTCGTGAACACGGCCCGCTTGAAATCCATCTGCTCACCGTTGAACCCAAGCCAGAAGGCTGGCAGACGCATGGCATGGAAGCAGAGGCGATCAAGGCTCAACTCAAGATGCATTGCCATGCCGTACAGCAATCCGCACATGCCTTGCTCCAGGATGCCGGGCTGAATGCACAGGCGCATTTTAGGGAAGGCAATGCGGCCGAGACCATCGTGCTGGAGGCCGGCAAACTCGGTTGCGATGTCATCGTGATGGGCTCTCGTGGCCTGGGCGCCTTCTCCGGCATCACTCTGGGTTCGGTGACGCGCAAGGTGCTGCATCTGGCGCAGACCCCGGTGGTGTGTGTCAAATGATTGCAGGATCCCGGAACGTGGCCCGGCCTGAGTGAAGCCCCGGCTTGTCTTGCGATAGGAGCATGTTTGCAATACCGCGCCGGTAAAGAATGAAAAAGGCGGAGGTCTTTCGACCACCGCCTTCAAGTTTTGCTTCCATTGATTACTGGCTGATGGAAATGTTGGTGAATGTGACAGTGCTGCCAGGAGAGGCAATTCCTGATGCTGCGAAGACTCCAACGCTTACCGCGTCCGGAAGATTTGTGAAGGTTGTGGTTGGCGTACTTGCAGAACTCGCATACGTAACGCCTCCGTCAGTGGAGTAGTACGCAGTAACGGCCTGACCTGTGCGAACCAGTTTCAGTACCAGCAAGGCGCCTGGTGTTACAGCGGTTGTTGTGCCGTTGAAAACGTTCTTGGACACAACGCCACTTGATCCGCTGGTTCCCACGGTGGTGCGTGCAGCATGGATAGGCAGATAACTTCCAGCTGTCACGACTCCGATTGAAGATTGTGCGTAGAGCGGCGCCGTTGTCGAACTGCCGCTAGCACAGTCGCACAGCATGATGCCGGTGCGGTACTGATGGCTGGTACTTGCCTTCAACTCTGTGCTAATGCTTGATACGACCGCAGTCATGGTGAAGTCGCCAGTGATGCTTTGTCCGGCAAAGGAAAATCCATCCATGCTGCTTTCGAGTTTGCCCTTGATGGAGGTAAGCGTGACGTCAGAGCCATTGATTACGGCGGAGCCGCTTGGAGCCGAGGTCGTGCCACCGAAAGTATTGGCTTGATACGTCAATGAGAGAACAACAGGGCTTCCGCCGGAAGAGCTGCTTGAGGAAGTGCCACCTGACGAACTGCCACCTGACGAACTGGACGACGAACTACTTGAAGAGCTGCTCGACGACGAGCTGCTCGAAGAACTGGAGCTTCCGGCAGGTGGGGTGATGCTGAGCTTGCCGACGCCGGCGCCGTTGGGGACGAGGGTCGGAACGTCGGCGGCCGCATCCAGCGTATAGGCGTAGGGGATGCTGACCGAGGTGGTCGAGGTCAGGACGGGGCCGGCCGGATGCATTTCGTTGGCCTCCGCGGACCAGGTGACGCCGGCTCCGAAGATGTTGCCGCTCAGGTCCCAAAAACCCATGTCGTTCGTGTAGAAGGTGCCGATCGGGTTCTTGGCGTTGGTGAAGTAGTTGTTTTCCGCCTTCAGCTTGCCGCCCATGCGCGGGTTCATCCCCGATTCATTGAGGCCAT
Source organism: Uliginosibacterium sp. 31-16 (assembly GCF_030730865.1). GTDB lineage: Bacteria > Pseudomonadota > Gammaproteobacteria > Burkholderiales > Rhodocyclaceae > Uliginosibacterium. The sequence goes on from NZ_JAVALZ010000003.1 coordinate 125,835, forward strand.
CGAAGTAGTTGTTGTACGAGTGTGCCGTGGCGCAGCGCAGCAGTGGGGTGCGCGAATCGATGTTCTGATAGTAGTTGTGGTGATAGGTCATCGGGCCGTTGTCGCAGTCCGTGTCACTGGAGCCGACGAGGCCGCCGCGCCCTGAGTTTTTGAGAATGCTCCAGGAGAGCGTCACGTACTTGGTGCCGGCTTTCATGTCGAACAGGGCGTCATAGCCTGCGGATTCGCCGCCTGAGGCTTCCAGTGTGACGTGGTCGACCCAGACGTTGGAGACGGTACTTTCCATGCCGATTGCGTCGCCTCCGTTGGAAAGGGGCGTGCCGGATTTCTTCACGTTACGCACATGTACGTTCTGGATGATGATGTTCTTCGCATCGCGGATGTGGATGCCGATCTGGTCGAAGATCGCGTTGCTGCCTACACCGATGATGGAAATGTTCTGGATGCCCTTGAGCTCGATGACATCCGCAGCCGTGTTGCATTGACCGCTTTGCGCAGTGGTGTTGCCGTGGTTGATGGTGCCGTTCACATAGATGATGCGCGCTGCAGTCTTGCTCGTGCGGGAGCAGAGCGCGGCATTGAGTTCGCTGCCGGTGCTGACGGTGACGCTGTCACCGCCGGCTCCGCCCGTTGTGCCACCGTTTTCCGTTGAGAAGCCAAGCTGCTGATTAACGATGCTCGTGCCGCCCGATGAGGAGCTGGAGCTGCTGGAGGACGTGACGCCCCCGGAGCTGCCACCTCCACTGCTGCCCCCGCCGCCGCAGGCGGCGGTCAGGGTGAGGGCGATACATAGGGCCGAAAAGCCCAGACCGTGTGTATGTTTCATGACTCCTCCTTGATTTGTTTGTAAGACAAAAGCCGGTTTTGATACCGATCTCAATGGAGGAGACTATATAGGTGTTTGTCCTACAAAAGAACTGGTTTGTCAGGAAAATCAGTGGTTTGGGAGCTATTTTTTTACATTGAAAAAGAGCATGTGGAGGCAGCGTGAATGTCTTGATCAGAATTGCTGTTTTTGTTGCTGCATGAGCGGCGGGGCTGTATGAATTGGCAGGACAGGGGAGGTCGGCAGGGTAGGCCTGAAGATCCCCGACTGGCGTGCTTCTTCGGCATGCCTGTCTGTTGAGTGGGGTTTCAAGACCTTCTTCAGCTCGCCTGTCTGGAGAGCCTTGCTGGATGCCGCTCTCCAGGTGCCGTTAGTACACCCCGCCGATTATCAGGCAGGGGCTGTGCTGCTGATCAGCGTCCGGGTGTAGGCGCTGCGTGGCGCGGTGAGGATTTCGTTGAGCGGGCCGGATTCGATGACCTGGCTGTCCTTCATCACCATCACCGTGTGGGCCATGGCGCGGATCACGTCGATGTCGTGGGTGACGAGGATGTAGGCGAGCCGGTAACGGCGCTGCAGATCGGCCAGCAGCTTGAGCACCTGTTGCTGGATGGTCACGTCCAGCGCGCTGGTGGGTTCGTCCAGCACCAACACCTGCGGCCGCAGGATCAGGGCGCGGGCAATCGCGATGCGCTGGCGCTGGCCGCCGGAGAATTCGTGCGGGTAGCGGGCGAGCAAGGGTTCGACGCGTCCGGCTTCCTGCAGACTGACGTCTTGCAGTGCGGCCACGATGCGATTGCGGCGCTCGGCTGCAGTGAGTTTCGGGAAGTGGATTTCCAGTCCCTCGCCGACGATCTGCTCGATGGTCAGGCGTGGCGAAAGCGAGGACAGCGGGTCCTGGAACACGACCTGCAGACGCTGGCGCAGGCTCTGTTCCTTTTTACGGTCGGTCCAGCTGTCGCGACCCAGACGCATCGTGCCAGTGGCCGGAATCAGGTTGAGCAGCGCAAGTGCCAGCGAAGTCTTGCCCGAGCCGGATTCGCCGATCACGCCCAGGGTTTCGCCAGGGGAGAGCTGGAAGCTGGCAGGCGCTACCGCACGGAATGAGCCCTTGCGCAGCCAGCCCCGGATGCCGGGGATGGGTACCGGGTAATCCACGCAGATGCCCTCGGCGGAGAGCAGCGTCCCGCGGGCCGCTTCAGCCACATCCCTTGCAGGCCGGCTCTGCACAAGCTTCTGCGTATAGGGGTGCTGCGGATCGGCCATCAGCGCGGCTGCCGGGCCTTGCTCGACGAGAATGCCGTGTTCCATTACCGCCACCTTGTCGGCAAAGCGGCGCACCAGATTCAGGTCGTGGGTGATCATCAGCACGGCGAGCCCGCGCTCGACGCGCAGCTCGTCGAGCAGATCGAGGATCTGATGGCGGATCGTCACATCCAGCGCCGTGGTCGGCTCGTCGGCGATCAGTAGTTTCGGCTCGCAGGCCAATGCCATGGCGATCATGGCCCGCTGGCGCTGACCGCCGGAGAGCTGGTGCGGATAGCTGTCGATGCGCCGCGCCGCTTCGCTGATACCCACGCGTTCCAGTGCGGCAATCGCGGCGCTGCGCGCATCCCTGGCGTTGAGGCCTTTGTGCAGCTGCAAGGTCTCGATGATCTGGCGGCCGATGGTGAGAACCGGGTTCAGCGCGGTCATCGGCTCCTGAAAGATCACCGCGATTTCGCCGCCGCGCACTTGCTGCAGCTCGCGCGCTTGCATGTTTAAAACTTCTCGGCCTTCGAACTGGATGCTGCCTTCGAGGCGTGCGGATTCCAGCAAGCGCAGGCAGCTCATGGCGGTGACGGTCTTGCCCGAGCCGGATTCACCGACCAGCGCGAGTTTTTCACCCGCAGCGAGGCTGAAGCTCGCCTTGTTCACCACTTGGCGCGTGCCGAAGTGGATGGAGAGATCGCGGACTTCGAGCAGGTTCATTGCGCGTCCTCCACGACCTTGCGCGGGTCCAGCGCATCGCGCAGGGCATCGCCGATCAGCACCAGCAGGAGCAGGGTCAGTACCAGTACGCCGATGGTGGAGAGCGATATCCACCAGGCATCCAGATTGTCTTTCCCCTGGGCGAGCAGGGCGCCGAGACCGGGGGTGTCCGGCGGCATGCCGAGGCCGAGGAAATCCAGACTGGTCAGGGCGCCGATGGCGCCCGCCATTTCGAAGGGCAGCAGGGTGACAACAGGGGTCAGGCTGTTCGGCAGGATGTGGCGGAAGATGATCTTGCGCTTGCTCTGGCCGAGTGCGCGGGCAGCGCGCACGTAGTCCAGCGTGCGGTTGCGCAGGAATTCGGCCCGCACATAGGCGGCGATGCCCAGCCAGCCAAAGGCGGCTATGAGGAGCACCAGCAGCCAGAAGCTGGGAGAGAACAGCGCCGAGAAGATGATCAGCATGTACAGCGTGGGCATGGCGCCCCAGATTTCTGCGCCGCGCTCCATCGTGATGTCGGTCCAGCCCGCGAAGAAGCCCTGAATGGCGCCATAGCACAGGCCCATCAGGGTAGTCAGCCCGCACACCAGCAGGGCGAAGCACACGGACAGGCGGAAGCCGTAGAGCAGGCGTGCGATCATGTCGCGGCCACGGTCGTCGGTGCCGAGCAGATTGTCGCTATCCGGCGCTGCCGGGCTGGGGGAGTTGGCGAAATAATTGATGCTGCGGTGGTGATAGGGATTGAGCGGGAAGATTGCGAAGTTGCCCGCTTTCTCGAATTGCGCACGGATGAAGGGGTCGTGGTAATCCGTGTCGCTATCGAAATCACCGCCAAAAGTGGTTTCCGGCAGGTTCTGGACGATGGGGAAATACCACTGGCCCGCGTAGCGCACCAGCAGCGGTTTGTCGTTGGAAAGGACTTCGGCCGCTAGGCTCAGGGCAAACAGCAGGCTGAACAGCACGAGGCTCCAGTAGCCGACGCGATTCGCCCGGAAACGTTGCCAGGCGCGGCGGGTGGGGTTTTGCGAGGTGGCTTTGCGGGTCTCAGTCATACTTCACCCGCGGATCAACCCACAGATAGGCGAGGTCACGAATCAGGGTGGTGACAAGGCCGATCAGGGTGAACAGGAAGAGGCTGCCCAGAACTACCGGGTAGTCCCGGCGGATGACGGATTCGTAGGAGAGCAGGCCGAGCCCGTCGAGCGAGAACAGGGTTTCGATCAGCAGCGAGCCGCCGAAGAAGGCACCGACAAAGGCCGCGGGAAAGCCGGTCATGATCGGGATCAGGGCGTTGCGGAAGACATGCCGCCACAGCACCGTGCGCTCGGAGAGCCCCTTGGCGCGGGCGGTGAGGACGTATTGCTTGCGGATTTCTTCGAGCATCGAATTCTTGGTCATGATGGTGATGACCGCAAAGCTGCCCAGCACCATGGCGATGACCGGCAGGGTGATGTGCCAGAGGTAGTCGGCGATCTTGCCCGCAAGGCTCAGCGTATCCCAATCGCTCGAGACCAGTCCGCGCAGCGGGAACCACTGCACGAAGCTGCCACCAGCCACCAGCACCAGCAGGATCACGCCCATCACGAATCCGGGGATGGCATAGCCGAGCAGTACGGCGAAGGTGCTGGCCAGATCAAAGCGGCTGCCCGCGCGGATCGCCTTGGCTATGCCCAGCGGCACCGAGATGCCGTAGGTGAGCAGGAAGGTCCACATGCCGAGGCTGATCGAGACCGGCAGCTTTTCGCGGATCAGCTGCCAGACGCTCTTGTCGTGATAGAAGCTCTTGCCCAGATCGAAGCGCAGGAACTGTCCGAGCATCTGCACGTAGCGTTCATGGGCTGGCTTGTCGAAACCGTAGAGCTGCTTGATCTCGGCAATCCGCTCGGCATCCACGCCCTGCCGGCCGCGATAACCGGCTCCGCCTTGCGACGGACCTTCGCTGGCCGCGTTGCGCCCTTGCAGCTGCGACACCATCTGCTCCACCGGCCCGCCAGGCACGAACTGGATCACCACGAAAGTGATGGTCAGCACCCCGAGCAGGGTGGGGATCATCAGCAGCAGGCGTTTGAGGATGTAGGGCCACATAAGGCGGTGAAGGCTGAAAGGTGAAGGGGCGTGGGGTTATTTTGTACTCAGTCCTTTTGGGACGAGGCCCACCAGCTCGATACCACCCAGCTGTCTGCCTGATAGTACTTCGGCATCACGGCGGGTTGTGCGAACTTGCCGGCGCGCCAGCTTACTCGGTAGCTCTGGGCGTACCAGTGTGGCACGAAGTAGTGGCCGAAGCGCAGCACGCGGTCCAGGGCGCGCACGCGGGCGACGAGATCCTTGCGCCGGGTGCTGGCCACGATCTGGTCGACCAGTGCATCGACAGCAGGGTCGCGCACCCCCATCAGGTTGCCGGAGCCTTCCTGGTCGGCCGAACTGCTCTTGAAGCGATCCTGCAGTTCGGCGCCCGGCGCCTCGCTGCCCACCAGACGGATGCTGGTGATGTCGAAGTCGAATACATCCAGACGTTTCTGCAGCAGGGCGAAATCCGCCAGCTTGTATTCGGCCTGCACGCCCAGCTTCTCCAGCGCCTGCATGTAGGGGGTAACGATGCGGCCCAGACTGCCGCCACTATCCAGAAATTCCAGTGTGAAGGGCTCACCCTGGGCATTGCGCAGGGCGCCGTCACGGTAAGTCCAGCCAGCTTCGGCGAAGAGGCGGCGGGCTTCGCGCAGATTGTTGCGCAGGCTGCCCGGCGGCGTGGTGCTTGGCGGTACGGGCACCGGCTGGGTGAATACCTCAGGCGGCAGCTTGCTGCGCAGGGGCTTCAGAACGGCCAGTTCGTCGGCGTCGGGCAGGCCGCTGGATTCAAAATCGCTGGCGTTGAAGAAACCACGCACACGGGTATAGCTGTTGTAGAAGAACTGGCGGTTCATCCACTCAAAGTCCATGGCCAGAGCAATGGCCTGGCGCACGCGCGGGTCGCGCAACTTGTCGCGCCGGGTGTTGAAGAGGAAACCCTGGAAGTCGCCGGCGTTGCCATGCTTGAGTTCCTGCCGGATCAGCGTGCCCTGATCGAAGAGCTTGCCGGTATAGACGCGGGCCCATTCGCGTGCCGAGAAGACCTGGATGTAGTCGAACTCGCCGGCCTTGAAGGCCTCAGTCTGGGCGGTCGTGTCCTTGTAGATCTTGTAGGTGACGCGATCGAAGTTGTAGAGCCCGCGCCGCACGTTAAGATCCTTCGCCCAGTAGTCGCTGCGGCGCTCGTAGCTGATGTCGCGGCCGAAATTCATTTTGCCGATCCGGTAGGGGCCGCTGGCGATCGGCAGGTCGGTGACGATCTTGTCGAAAGCCTTGCCCGCACCCCACTGGCGCGAGAACACCGGCAGACCTCCCACCATCAGCGGCAACTCGGCGCTGGGGCGTTTGAAATCGAAGCGCACCAGACGCTCGCCGAGCACCACGGCTTGCTTCACGTCGGCATAAATGTTGCGGAACTGGGGGGCGGCCTGCTTGCTCATCAGGCTGTCGAAGCTGTGCTTCACATCAGCCGCCAGCACTGGCGAGCCGTCGTTGAAGCGCGCCGCCGGGTTGAGGCGGAAGGTGGCCGACAGGTGATCCGGCGCCACGCTCACGTCTTCGGCGAGCAGGCCATAGGCGGTGGTCGGTTCGTCCAGTGTGCCGGTGAGCAGACTCTCGAACATCATGTCCGACAGTGCCGGGGGCGAAGTGCCCTTGAGCGTGAAGGGGTTGTACTTGTCGAACTGGGTGACGCGGGTGGGAGCCACCAGCGTAATCTCGCCGCCTTTCGGTGCGTCCGGATTGGCCCACTCGAAGTGCTTGAAGCCCGGTTTGTACTTGATGTCGCCGAACTGGGCGTAGGCGTGGGCAGCGAGCGCGCTGCTGCACTCCACTGCCGCCAGCAGTGTGATCAATGCCAGTCGGGTGATGTGCAGCAGTTGCATTTCAGCGTTTTGCCAGTTTGTACTCGATGGCATCCACCAGTGCGCGCCAGGAGGCATCAATCACGTCGGTGGATACGCCGATGGTGGTCCAGGAACTGTCACGGTCGGCCGATTCGATCAGCACACGCACCTTGGCGGCAGACGCCTGGTTGGAATCCAGCACGCGCACCTTGTAGTCGGTGAGTTTCATCTCGCGCAGCTCCGGGTAGAAGCGGTCGAGTGCCTTGCGCAGGGCCTTGTCCAGCGCGTTGACCGGGCCGTCGCCTTCGGCGGCGGTGAGCTCGTCTTCGCCGTCGACATGGATCTTGATCATCGCCGACGAGTTGTTCACCCCGTCCAGTGCGGGCTCGTTGACCATGACCCGGAATTGTTTGAGATCGAAGGAGGGTTTGAACTTGCCGAGCATCTTGCGCACCAGCAGCTCGAAACTGCTTTCGGCACTCTCGAACTGGTAGCCCTCGTGTTCAAGTTCCTTCAGGCGTTCGATGATCGTGCGGGTCTCGGGTGAGTCCTTGCCCAGCGCCGGGTCGATTTCATTGATCTTGCCGAGGATGGTGGCGCGCCCGGCGACTTCACTCATCAGGATCTTGCGTGCGTTGCCCACCGTATCCGGCGTGATGTGCTCGTAGCTCACCGGATTCTTGTTGACCGCATCGACGTGCATGCCGCCCTTGTGCGCAAAGGCGTCACCACCCACGTAGGCGGCCTTGTCGTTGTGTTCCATGTTGGCCACTTCGGAGACGAAGCGCGCCATCGGCGTGAGCGTGGCCATATTGGCCGACGGGATCACCTCGAAGCCGAGCTTGAGCTGCAGGTTCGGGATGATCGCGCACAGGTTGGCATTGCCGCAGCGCTCGCCAATGCCGTTGATGGTGCCTTGCACATGGGTGGCGCCGGCCTGCACGGCACGCACGGAATTGGCGACCGCCAGTTCGCAGTCGTTGTGGCAGTGAATGCCGACCGATGTGCCGGGGAAGCGGGCGACCACGGTCTGGGTGATCGCGAAAATTTCGTCGGGAAAACTGCCGCCATTGGTGTCGCACAGGGCGAGGTTGTCGGCACCGCCTTCCACTGCTGCGCCAAGCGCTTGCAGGGCGTAATCCGGGTTGCTCTTGTAGCCGTCGAAGAAGTGCTCGGCGTCGAAGATCACTTCCTTGCCCTTGCCCTTCAGGAAGGCAATGGTCTCGCGGATCATGCGCAGGTTCTCATCCAGCGTGGTGCGCAGGATGGCGGTGGCGTGGTAATCCCAGGTCTTGCCGAAGATCGCCACGGCAGGGGTGCCGGCTCCCAGCAGCGAGGCCAGTTGTGTGTCTTCCGCCGGATTGGCGCCGACCTTGCAGGTGCTGCCGAAAGCGGTGATCTTCGCGTTGCGCAGATTCAGTTCGCCCAGACGGCGAAAGAACTCCAGATCCTTGGGGTTGGAGCCGGGGTTGCCAGCTTCAATATAGGCAATGCCCAGCTCGTCGAGCTTGCGCACGATCTTGAGCTTGTCTTCCACCGAGAAGGAAATCCCTTGCGCCTGACTTCCGTCGCGCAGGGTGGTGTCGTAGGCAAAAACCTTGGTATTCATGATCTTGAGTCGAAAAGTTCGGGGCTCGCCGCAGGCTGCGACGGACCCCGAAATTACCACAAAAGCCTCTGTTTCCGAAGGCAGGCGGAGCTATTGGGTTTATAGGCGGGAAGGGCTTTCTGACGCCCTTCCTGAAGCCGTGCTGGCTCTTTCAGATGCCATTCATAGGTCGTGCAGTGCTTCAAGTGCCGCGCAGGCTGCCTGACGACAGGCCGGCGTGGCGCGGGTCAGGGGCAGGCGCAGCCGGGCGCTGCACCGCCTCTGGCGGGCCAGGACAGCCTTGACTGGCGCCGGGTTGGGTTCGGCAAAACAGGCGCGGATCAGTGGCTGCAACCTTGCCCCAAGGTTCCGTGCCTCGTCCAGCTGCCCACTCTGCAGCAGCCGGTGGATGCGAACCCACAGATCAGGGCGCAGGTGGGCTGACGCCGCAATGGCTCCGTGCGCACCCAGACACAGTGCGGCGAAAAACTGGCTGTCCTCGCCGATCATCACGCGCAGCGGGGTCTCGTGGATCAGGCGCATCAGGTGGTCCACGCTCGCGCCACACACCTTGATACCGGTGATGTTCGGGTGGCGGGCCAGTGTTTGCAAGGTGTCCAGCTCGATATTTACACCGCTGCGATACGGGATGTCGTAGATCATCAGAGGCCGCTCGCTGGCCTCGGCGATCGCTTCGAAGTGTCGTCGCAACCCCTCCTGGCCGGGGCGCAGGTAAGGTGGTGCGGTGACCAGCAGGCCGGCAGGCTCCAGTCGGGCCAGCTCGCGCGCTTCCTGCACGGCGCTGCGGGTGTCGCTGTGGCAGAGGCCGGCCATCAGCGGATAGTCCGGACCGAGCTGGGCTCGCAGGGTTTCAAAAACCGCGATGCGCTCCGCCGGCGAGAGCGAGCAGCCCTCGCCGGTGGTGGCGCCGCTCACCAGACCGGTGATGCCCTGATCGGCCAGATGGCGGGCAAGCTGTGCCAGCGCAGCGTGATCGATGCGTTCGCCGGAAAACGGCGTGACGATGGGAACCCAGATACCTTGAAATGTGTGCTGCATGATGACCTCGCATGAACGTTGAAAAGAAGCGTTCCGTCGATCGGGTGACCGGGCGAGGCTTGTGGGGAAAACAGCGATGGTGCATCAAGACCCGTCCGGCATCCGCCCGACGGGTTGAAACAGCCCCGTCAGTGGCGGAGTTGTTTTTTTGCTTTCAGACCGGCATGGCGTGTCTGCAGCACACAGGCGGCCAGCGCACGCGGGGAGCGGGCGGGCAGGCTGGGTGTGATGGATGCAGGCATGGGACGTTCCGGGCAGAAAGTGTGTTCATGGTGCACTGCACTTGTTCGAAGCGTCAACAGGGCCGGCTTCCGGGTAAACTCCAGGCCATGCCAGAAGCGTTATCGCCCCCTGCCGAAGACTTCTCCCGCCGCGCCCGTCACGAGCGGTTGCTGGTGCTTGGCGTGTGCGTGCTGATGTCGCTGCTGTTGCACCTGATGCTGGTCTGGTTGTGGTCCGGCTATGGCGGAGCCGGGGTGAAGGTGGCGCGCCTGCGAGCGACATTCCGTTCGATGCCGGCCGCTCCCTTGCCCGAACCGTTGCCAACGCCCGTTGCTGCAAAAGAGCCGGTGCCAGAGCCTGTCCGGAGAGCCGCTTCTGACAAGGCTCTTCAGGCTGGCAGGCCGGACATCCCCTCACCGCAAGCATCTCCGGATGTATTGCCTGAAGATCAAGGCGGGGGGCGGCTCTCCGAGTATGTACCGGTGGAACTTCTGAGCGTGAAGCCGCGCTTTCTGGTTGATCTGCGAGAGTACATTCCCGCCTCGCTGGATGCCAGCGAAGCAGGCAGCATCGTGTTGCAACTCCTGATCGGTGCGGATGGCGAGGTGGACGGCGTGCAGGTCGAAAGCTCTGAACTCAGCCCGCGCGGCACCCGGCGCTTCATCCAGCGTCTGGATGCCCTGAAGCTTCAGCCGGGTCTGCACGATGGTCAGCCGGCCAAGGCGCGCTGGCGCATGGAGTTCAGTTTCAAAGCCCCGACGGAGTGAGCGGTATGAAACAGGTTCTGATGGTGCTGACTCTGGTCTTCATGCTGACGGGCTGCGCCACGTTCGATCCGCACGGTGTGCTTTCGCGCCATATCGGCAATGCGGCTCCGGCCAGCGGCAAGCTCGATTCCGTCGGTCGTGCCGAGGCCTTCGACTTCGTGTGGAATACCATCAACGCCGGCTACCTTGATCCCACATTCAAGGGCGTGGACTGGAAAGCGGCGGGTGAGCGCCATCGCCCGCTGGCGCTGAATGCCGCCGATGACGCGGCGTTCTGGAAACAGCTTGACCTGCTGACGGCGGAGTTGCGCGACGCGCATACCCGTGTGGAGTCGCCGCAGCGCTTCAAGGAAATCCGCGAACAGGCCGGCATCAGCCTCGGCGTGTTGCTGACCGAGATGGATGGGCAACTCGTCGTCGAGCGTGTGGGCTCGGCCTCTGAGGCCTGGCTGGCCGGCTTGCGCCCCGGCGCGAAAATCCTGCGCATCCAGAATGAAATGGCCATCGACTGGTGGCGGCACACGCTGGCTGCCGCACGCGAAGGATCAACACCCTGGAACCGTCAGCGCCATGCCAACAACGAATTCAACACAGGCAAGGCGGGCGAGGCTGTCGCCATCGAGTTCGAGCGCCCGGACGGCAGCCGCGTTTCTACAACGCTCGCGCGCAACCGCGTTTCCGGCAAACCCGGCGTGCTGGCGCTGAAGCTTTCCAGCGGCCTGGGCTATCTGCGCTTCTCGGCCTTTCATGAATCCATCCGTGGCGAAACCCTCAAGGCGCTGGAAGGCTTGCGGGATACCCGCGGCATCATCCTTGATCTGCGCGACAACGGCGGTGGCTCGACCTTCTTTGCCCGTGCGCTGGCTGAGCAATTCGTCAGTGGCAAACATGAGGTGGCCCGTGTCAGCACCCGCTCTGGCCGCCCGGTCACTCTGCTGTTCGGCATGCTGGATCTGATCAAGCCTGAATTCATCCTCGAAGGGCCTGAAAAACCGCTCAGCCAACCGCTGGTGATCCTGATGAATCCGGCCAGTGCCAGCGCCAGCGAACTCACCGCGACCGCGCTGCAAAGCCTCGGTCGGGCGCGCATCATTGGCGATACGTCCTGTGGCTGTCTGCTGGGTTACCTCGGCTATGCCAAGGTGCCCGGCGGCGGTGCACTGGCTTTCAGTGAAATCGGTTTCGAGTTCAGGGATGGCCGGCGCATCGAAGGCATCGGCCTGATTCCGGATGAGGTTGCGCGTCCCACGCTGGCGGATCTGGCCAGCGGGCGGGACGCGTCATTCGAGGCGGCGGTGGCCTGGCTTGCGCAAAAGCAGGGCGGCTCCGAATTGACCCCGCCGGCGTCACCAGAGCCTTTGCCTACATCCCGAGATCCCTGAGCAGATCGTCGTGATCGTTTGACTGTGTCTGCTGCGTGGCTTGTGCGGGCTTTGCGTTGGCTTGGGCAATCAGCTCGTCCGGGTCCGGAGCGTCCTGGGGTTCGAAGTCGTAGAGCTTGATGAATTCGGTCTGGTCGATGGCCAGTTCGAGATAGAAAATGTTGTTACGGCCCGTGAAGAAGGTCGCGCGGCGGCTCTGGGGGGTGTCCAGATTGGTGTCCACCGCCAGCATCACCTGTTTGTTGATGACCAGCATCTTGGGCTGGTTCTGCGTGAGATGGGTCTGGAAGTCACGCGCCACCTTGCCGGTAAATTCGCCGACGATCTGGTTCATCAATTCACCCATGACATTGCTGACATCATCCGAGGTGTGCGAGCTGGCCAGTTCCTCCCTCGCCATGCCCATGTTCAGCATGTAGTTCTCGTACAGTTCCATGGCAGCCTGAGCCGAGAAATTGATGACGACGAGACCTGAAAAACCTCCATCCAGCAGCACGAAACAGCCGATGTCCGGTTTCAGACTGGTCTTGGTGATGCGCTGGACCATGCCGGAGTAGTGGATCTGGCTATGTGTTGCGGCGGTCAGAACCTTGCTCACCGAATTGCACAGGATCATCAGAATGTCTTCGGTCCCGAATACAACGGAATAATCTTTGGCGCTCATGATTTCAGTGGTCCTGAAGTGAAAGGGAGCCTGTGCCATACGCCAGGCATGGTTCTTTATCGGCCGTGAATGCCAAGAGTTGAGCCGCCTTGCGCGGCATGGCGCAGCGCGCGCTGAACCGCCGCCTGATACGCTAGTATGGCCGTGTCCCTCCCTTTGCATCCGATCCATGCCATTTCCCTTCCTCGTCCGCAGAGCATTCCCGACCGTCAGGAAATCGAGCGGGTCGGCCTGGCTGGCCGTGGGTGTGCTGGGGTGTCTGGGTCTGGGCGTGCTGCTGATCGGCTTGATCCCGGCGGTAGAGGGCAGCTTGTACTTCCATCCGGGACAAGACCCTCTGTGGCGCGGGTTGCTGGCGCAACTGGTGCATGTAAATCTGGCGCACATGGTCCTGAATCTGGTGACGCTGCTTGGCGTGGGCGGCATGGCGCTGGCTATCGGCCGGCTGTGGGGGCTGCTGGCGTGCCTGATGCTCAGTGCGTTGGCGGTCTGTTTCGGGCTGCAGGCCGAACAGCCGCCGCTGGCCTGGTACGCAGGCTTGTCTGGAGCCTTGTACGGGGCAGGGGCCTGGTTGCCGCTGGCCGTCGCTGAGCGTGCCGCGTCGCGTTCGATCCAGGCGCTGGCGGTATTGATCTGTCTGGCAATCGGCGCCAAGGCCTGGCTGAGCCTCAGCGCGGGCGGTCTGCTGGCGGGGGTGTCGGTTGCGTCCAGCTCCCATGTGTATGGTTACCTTGGCGGCCTGTGTTACGCCGTCTTCCGGGGCGTGCCTGTCATATACCGGCGTTGGCACATGAGGGGCGATGTGACCGATCAGTGAGATTGCGCCAGTGCCGTCAGCTTTGCGCTCAAGGCTTTGGTGTAGGCCGGGAATTCATGCACGTCGTTGTGGCTGGCTTCCGGCAGGATCAGCAATTCGGCCTCCGGGCGCAAGGCCTTGATCTGCTGGCTGTGTTTCACATTCACCAGCGGGTCGCGTGCGCCGTGGATCAGCAGGATCGGCTCGGATACCTGCGCCAGCCATTCATCGCTGCGCATCGGGTAACGCGTGGCAAATGACGGTACCCACGGGAAGTGGTCGCGGCCCAGTTGTACGAAACTGCTGTAGGCAGACACGAGAATGAGCTGCGCCGCATCGACTTCGGTGGCAAGTTTGACGGCCAGGCCGCTGCCCAGCGAGCGGCCGTAGATCACGATGGGTTTGCCGGCGTATTCGGGAGTGATGCTGTTCCAGGCAGCGCGCACGTCGGCATGCAGCTGGGCTTCGCTTTCGATCCGACCCGTGCTCTTGCCGAAACCGCGGTAGTCGATCATGAACAGATCGTAGCCTGCACGCCGGTAGAACTCGGTGCTGGGCAGCCAGATATCCAGATTGCCGGCATTGCCGTGCAGGAAGAAGATCAGGCCCTTCGCATCCGGCTGACGAAAATGCAGGGCTGACAGCGTGGCGCCGGGCACCTCGATCTGGCGTTCGATTACATCCGGCTTGTTGAAGCGGAAATCCGCGGCGAGTTTTACCGGATAGAACAGCAAGGCCTCTTGCCGCACCAGCATTGCTGCAATTGCCGCGGCATACAGCAGAAACAGCCCGAGCAGCACCAGCAGCGCGTTGCGCAACCAGACATGGCGGAGTTTTCCGGCGAGCTCGCTGGCGATGGTCATGGCTGATTCCGGCAGGATGAAAACCGCCATGGTACGAGCATTGCTCCGGATCTGCTTCCGCTATCGGGTGCTGGCATCCGGTCCGTATTTGATGCCTGGGCGTTACGAGGGCTTGCGACTGCGAGCAGGCTTGCGCGGTTTGCCGATGGTGGCTGCGTCCTGATGTGCGCGTTCCAGGGTGCGCAAGCGCTCGTCATCATCGTGTTCGATGAAGAAACCGGCTTCCTGCGCATCCATCACCTGCCTGATCGCCACCTCATCGGTGGTGCCGTATTTCTCGGTGATGAGCGTGGTGACTTCGTCCAGATATTCTTCGTAGCTCATGGGCATGGGATTGATCTCCGGAATCAAAGACGGCGGACCTTTACGGTCTTGCCCTTGATGCGCCCGGCGCCGAGTTTGCGCACGGCATCACCCGCGAGGCTGCGTTCGACCGCGACGTAGGTGGTCTGATCGGTCACATTGATCTTGCCGACCTGTTCGCGCGTCAATCCCGCTTCGGCGGCCAGCGCGCCCATCACATCGCCGGGGCGGATCTTGTCTTTCTTGCCGCCGAGGATCTGCAGCGTGCTCATCGGTGGCAGCAGTGGCGCTTCGTCGGTGACGACCAGCGACTCCAGTGTATGCCATTCGGGAGTGATGCCGCTCAGGCGGGCGATGTCGCCGACGCGGCGCTTGTCCGGCTCGCTGGAGAGGCTCAGCGCCCAGCCGTTCTGGTCGGCGCGGCCGGTGCGGCCCACACGGTGGATGTGCACCTCGGGGTCCGGCGTGATGTCGACGTTGATCACGCATTCGAGCTGGTCGATATCCAGCCCGCGCGCGGCCACGTCGGTGGCGACGAGTACCGAACAGCTGCGGTTGGCGAAGCGGATCAGCACCTGATCGCGCTCGTGCTGCTCCAGCTCGCCGTGCAAGGTCAGCACATGAAAGCCTTCGCTGCGCAGTTGTTCGAACAAGGCCTTGCACTGTTGACGTGTGTTGCAGAAGGCCAGCGTGCTGGTCGGTCGGTAGTGGCGCAGCAACTGGCCGACCGCTTTCAGGCGGTCGTCATGCACGACTTCGTAGAAGCGCTGGCGGATCTTCTCCGGCTCGTGGGTCTCGGCGAGCTTCACTTCCTGCGGATGACGCAGGAACTGCGCGGCCAGCTTCGCGATGCCGTATGGATAAGTTGCGGAGAAGAGCAGGGTCTGGCGGCCGGGGGGGCAGTGGCTGGCGACCCAGCTGATGTCGTCGAAGAAGCCCATGTCCAGCATGCGATCGGCTTCGTCCAGCACCAGGGTCTTGAGGCCGTCGAGCTTCAGGCTCTCGCGCTGGATGTGGTCCATCAGGCGGCCGGGTGTGCCGACCACGATGTGTGCGCCGTGTTCCAGGCTGGTCATCTGCGCGCGCATCGGCGCGCCGCCGCACAGGGTCAGCACCTTGATGTTGTCCTGCGCGCGGGCGAGGCGCCGGATTTCCTGCGCGACCTGCTCGGCCAGTTCGCGTGTCGGGCACAGCACCATGGCCTGTACGCCGAAGTGGCGTGGATTGAGGCGGGCGAGCAACGGCAGGGCGAAAGCGGCAGTCTTGCCGCTACCGGTCTTGGCCTGCGCGATGAGGTCGTGACCGGCCAAGGCCAGCGGCAGGCTGGCGGCCTGGATCGGCGTCATCTCGAAGTATTCAAGCTGTTGCAGGACGGCGAGCTGTTCGGCGGAAAGCGGCAGATCGGCGAAGGCGCGGCTGAGTGGCGCCGGCGGCGTGAGGGCGTCGCTCATGTTCAGTGCGTGGTGCGCGGGCGACCCGGGCGACCGAATTGCTTGTTGTTGGCGCGGGCGATCTCGCGTTCCTTTTCCTTGCGCGCTTCGAACTTCTCCGTTTTGGTCGGTGCCGGCAGGCTGGCGCGCCAGGCGATGATGGCTTTGCTCAAATCCAGCGCGGCGGGCTGCACTTCAGGGTGATCCGTGCCGGTGTCGAAGCTGGCGAGTTTTTCCTTGATGCGGTAGGCCTGCTCATTGGTGTCACCCTTCTTCGAGGTGCCCGCCAGCAGGCGTTCGGCATCGACGCTGAGGGTGTAGCCATCGCCTTGGGCGACGATCAGACCATGGCTGGACAGACGCGCGAAGGCGCCGAGCAGTTTGCTCTCGGAGGGCAGCTGAGGCTGGATCATGGCGACGGCGACCACGATTTCATCGATGACTGCCGGCTTGCGTTTGGAGGCGAGAGTAATGGCCTGAAGCAGGAGCACATCGGCGTCGTGGATCTGTTGCATGAGCGGTTTCCGGAGAAGGGTTCTGAAAGTTGACATGCGAGGGTAGCCGATTCGGCGTTGTCGCGCGGAAATTTATCATGGCGGCGGCAGATGTAAAACGGTGCAATGGCGCGTTGGTCCAATGCGGCAAGGCGCTATTCTTCAGGAGAAAGCTGCGGTTCAAATGTATGGAGTCTTCCTTTGCGTGCGTTGATAAGTCTGTCTGTGCTTGGCATGAGTGGCTGCGTGATCATGACGCCGAGCGCCGAACTCAAGGCGCTCGAATTGGTGAGTATCGTCGTGACGAACGCTGCCGTCACGGCGCCGTCGGCTCCTGGAAATGCGGTGGTTCATCCTTACGAACGTTTTGATGGTGCCTGTATCGAGCTGAATCCGAGTTCTAATGTGGCCGATTTTGTCCCTGCCGTGCAGGTTGAATTGGCCAGGCATGGTGTGAGTAGTCGGGTGTATGGGGCGAATTTCCCTGAGACTTGCCGTTATTCAATTCACTATGTGACCCAACTGGAGTGGGGGCGGCACTGGTTCAGCCCGGAGTACGTCGCCTATATGAGCGCAGCACGGATTGAGCTGCGTGAGCATGGTCAGGTGCTGGCGGCGGCAAGCTACAAGCCAAGTATTCTGGGCTATGACAAGTGGGCGAGCACGCAGGAAAAGATCGCTCCAGCGGTACGTGTCGTTGCTTACGGAGTTGCCGAGGTGAGCGCATCGCCGGCGGGGAGTGGTCGGAGGAAGATCGTAAAGAACTGAGTCTTGGCGAGCCTGAAATGGCGGGAGTAATTATTTATGAACATTCGTTCCGTGAATCACTACGTGCCGCGCAGTGATGTGCAAAATGCGGCGGCCACCATTGAATCCCGGGTACAGAAGTTCGGGGATGCGGTGGTTGACACCCTGGCGGTAGGAGCTGGCGTGGCGGTAGGTACCGTTAGCAGTGGTGCGCAGCTGGGTGTAAAAGCGGTAGGCAAACTCATCGACACCTGGATCTAGCCGTCTTCGCAGATCGTTCGGCCTACCACACAACCAGTGAATCGGTGAGCATTCGCTGCAGCCAGCCGCGTGACGCTGTGTCCGAGACCATGCCGGTGCTTATCTGTTCGAGTCGGGCGTCGATCACGTCTGCCGAGGCGACCGTGCGGCCGGTCTTTATATCCGCCGGGTCAACCACGCCCGAGAAGCGCAGGGTATTGGTCGAGCCGTTGAAGGCGATACTCTTTTCGCCGGCGACAACAAGGTTGCCATTGGGCAGCACATTGATGACTGACGCGGCCAGCTTTCCCTTCAGCTTGTTGGTGTTTTCCGTGTTGCCCTTGCCTTCGAACGAGTCGCTGCCACTGGCCGAGGCGTCGGCATTGATGATGTCGTTGAGCAAGCTGCTGATCGTTTTTGCTCCGCCCGGCCCCTTGGTGGCGACCTTGTTGGCGCGGCTGGTAGAGGTGCCCGACTTATTGGTGGCGCTGAGGGTTTCAGAGATGTCGATCTTCAGCGTGTCACCAATGTGACTGGGTTTGCTTTCCGCCTGGAACATCACCATCAGCGAAGGGTTGCCGGGTTGGTAGATCGAGCCGGAGTTGGCCTCCCGTTCAATGCTCGCAAGCTGCTGGATCGGGCGGTTGGAGGTTGGGCCGCGTACCAGGTTGGCGTCGCTGGAGCATGCGCCCAGGATAGAGGACACGATGATCATGCTTGTCGGAGCGAAGTCTCTGAAGAGGCCCGAAGCCACATTCGCCCTGCACATGCACCTGGAACTCAAATGGCTACCCTTTTTCTTGCTGGATTCTTGATGATCCGATTGTGTGGGCAGGCAATGTTAAAAGATGTACGTGAATTCAATTTCCTGCAAAGGTGGTGTTGTCCTGCTTGGCAGCGTAGGCCGGGCGCTCAGTGGGGGGCGGGTGGCGGGATGATGCGTAGAACATCTGGCGGCCCGTCCTTCCTGATGATCTGGAAACGGCCCGGGCGATAGCTGGCGGGGATGCTCAGACGCAGGGCTTCGACCCAGGCATGTAGCTCGGCACGCTTTGGCGTTGAACTGTAAACCACCCAGCGTTGCCCCGCCGGGCGCGCCGGCAATCTGGCGGCAATGCTTGCGGGCTCATCCGTAAGGTGGGCCGTGAATACGTCGTCCGTGGCTGCCTGACGGGCGAGATCCTCAGGCGGCAACTCACGGGACGGTGCTGCCGGAGCTGGCATGGTTGCAGCAGGTGCGGGCGCCGCAGCCTTGGCCACGGCCGGGGACGGTGCGGTGGTGGAGGGGGCCGCATACTCATGTGTTTCAGCCAGCCTGCCGCGTGCCTCCGGTGAAACAGGCTGCTGTCGCTGTTCAGAGCGGTCCTTGTCGCTGGAGGCGATGGATTTTTTTGCGGCCAGATGGAGGGGCTCGTTTCGGCGCTGTTCTGCCGGCGCCGCTTCGCCAAGGGCGCGCTCACGCCGGGGGCTGACTTCTTCCTTGATGAGGGGGGCTGGAGGCGCGCTTGCGACGGGCCTCTCCAGACTGCCTGCCTGCGCAGGCGCCACGGGTGCGGCTGACGGGGATGGAGGGGCGGAGAGCAAGTCTGCATGCGGCTGTGCGGAGAACTCTCCGGCAGCGATGCTTGCCGGGACGGGCGCGACCAGATGCGCGGGCGGACCGATTTCGGCAGCAGGATCGGCCGCATTGGCGCGCTTTGCTTCCTCGATTGTCTCCGTCTGTGAATCAGTGAGAGGACGGGCCCGGGCTTTTTCGAGCGCGCGCTGCTGATCGAGTGCGTTGGCCCGGTCAAGCGCCCTTTGTGCTTCAGCCAGCGAGTCCTTGGCTGTTTGCGCAAGATCGGGTTCTGGCGTGACGGGTGGGCGCGAGCGTGATTCAAGCGCCGAGCGGAAGGCTTCCTGCACCGCGAGTTGCTGCGTGTCCGGCTGGTGTTTGAGAACGAGCTGGGTGCCCACTGCAGAAAGGATAAGTGCCAGCGCCGCCAGACGCAGATCAAACCAGCTGAAGCCCAGAAAAACGGGTTTGCGGGCGGGTTTCACGGGCTTGGCCGGCGTGGCGGACCCGGCCTGTTGCTGCAGCCATTCTGCGGTGGCCGGCTGGAGATCCGCTCCCAGCGTGGCTTGCGGGCTCTCCCCTCTGGAGATTTGCGCCAGTATTGCTTCACGGCGGGGGGCCTGTGCAGCATCAATGCTGGCGGCCATCTTCAGGAAGCTGGTTTCGAGGCTGGCGGGAGGCTCGAAACCTGTAATCGCGGCCTCGGTAGTGCTCGCTGCGTTATCTGCGGAGGCTTGCGCGGCGCTGGCGGCGGCGGCGAAGCTGGCTTCCAGCGAGGCTGGCGCTGCGTACTCGGGCAGCGCGCGCAGCAGCGCGACCAGCCGCCCCGACCCGGCGAGGAAGTCGTCGACGGCGTGGCTCACGCCGCCTCCTCCAGCTCGCGACGCAGGCGTGTGAAGGCGTAGCGCAGGCGGCTCTTCACCGTCTCGAAACCTTCGCCGACCGTGTGGGCGACCTCTTCCAGGCTCATGTCGGAGAAAAAGCGCAGCACCACCACCTCGCGCTGGCTGGCAGGAAGCTGAAGCAGGGCTTGATGCACGCGGGCGAGATTCTGGCGCAGGTCCAGCTCGGCCTCCGGAGTCAGGTCCTCCGCGGGTGCTTCAGGCCGGGTTTCATCCAGCTCCGTGCGCAGGCTCTCGCCGGCCGAGCGGCGCAGGTCCAGCCACAGATTACGCGCGATCTGGAACAGGAAGGTGCGGAAGGCAGCTTGTGGTTTGTAATCGGCACAGCGCGTCATGAGCTTCTCCCAGGTGCGCTGGGCAATGTCCTCGGCTTCAGAGGTATTGCCCTGGCACTGCCAGGCGATGAAGTTGAACAGCGCCCGGTTGTGGCGGCGGAACAGTTCGGTAGCCGGCGCTTCGATGATGCCGCTGGCCACCAGCAGCATCAGGTCTTCGTCAGGCAGCGCGCTGATGGCGCCCCCGGTCTGGCCCGTTTGGGCCAGACCGCCCCCCGGGGGGGCGATGCCGTTCTTGGGGCGGCCCGGCGAATGGCTTGTAAGCTCGGCGGCATTCTTCATGCCGCGAAGTATAGCTCTCGGCTCTGCCGCCAGAAAATCCGTCCGGTCCGGGTGCCGGCAAAGCCGGCTACACGACCCGAACGGTTGATGGCCTGTACGTCTGCCGCGTCACTTCACCGTTTTCGTCTCCAGCGCGCCGGCCAGATCCACCAGCCGCAGGAACTCGCCGCGGTAGCCGTAGCGATCCTTGCCGATATTGGTGGCGGCCAGCTCGCGCGCATCACCGAGTTTCCACGAGCCGGTGTATTTGCCGCCACGCAAGACCTGCCCGAAACCAGCCACCGCGGTGGCGAAGCGGAATTCGCTGCTGGCCTTGTCCAGCGGCTGGATGGCACTGCGCTGCAGGGCGAAGTCGATCAGCTGGCTGGTGCTGGCTTCAGGCTGTTTGTAGCGCAGCTTGAGGTGGCCGAGTTCGCTGGCGAATGCCCCATCGCTGCTTGCCTGCGGGGCGTAGCGCAGGGCATCCACGCTGCCCCTGGCGCCGGCCAGCGTCAGCTCATAGAGGGCAGTCACGGTGTGGCCCGCGCCGATGTCGCCGGCGTCTACCTGATCGTTGTTGAAATCCTCGCGGGCGAGCTGGCGGTTTTCGTAGCCGATCTGACGGTACTCCCTGACCACCGCCGGGTTGAACTCGATCTGTACCTTCACGTCTTTGGCGATCGTTGCCAAGGTTGAAGTCATTTCATTGACCAGCACCTTGTGGCCTTCCATCAGACTGTCGATGTAGGAGTAGGCGCCATCGCCCACATCGGCGATCTGTTCCATCATGCGTTCGTTGTAGTTGCCGGTACCGAAGCCCAGCGTCGAGAGCGAGATGCCGCTCTTGCGCTTCTCCTCGATCATGCTCTTCAACTGGCGGTCATCCGACACGCCGACGTTGAAGTCGCCATCGGTGGCGAGCAGGATGCGGTTGATGCCGCTCTTGATGAAGCTTTGCTGAGCTGCGCTGTAGGCGAGCTGGATGCCGGAGGCGCCGGCGGTGCTGCCGCCCGAGCGCAGCGCGTCGATGGCCGCATTGATCGTGGCCTTCTCTGCGCCGGAGGTGGGCGGCAGTACGATGCGTGTGCCATCTGCATAGGTCACCAGCGAGATGCGGTCCTGCGCGCGCATCTCGTTCACCAGCAGCTTGAGCGAGGATTTCAGCAACGGCAGCTTGTCCGCACTGTTCATCGAGCCGGACACATCGACCAGAAAGACGAGATTGGCGGGCGGCAGGTCCTGCTTTGCTATGTCCTGCCCCTTGATGGCGACACGCAACAATACGCGCTCATGGTTCCACGGAGCGGGAGCCATTTCCGTATGGACGGCAAACGGCCGACCATCCCTGGGCAATGCGTAGTCGTAAGGGAAATAGTTGATCAGTTCCTCCACGCGCACTGCATCGGCAGGTGGCAAGCGCCCGGCATTGAGCATGCGGCGCACGTTGCTGTAGCTGCCGGTATCCACGTCGATGCTGAAGGTCGACACCGGCGCTTCGGCGACGAGTTTGACCGGGTTGTCCTTGATTTCGCCATAGCGTTCGCGGTCTTCGCGCTGCTGCTGGAGGATTTCGTATGTGACGGGGGCCGGCATGGTGGCGTAAGCCAGCTTGTCTGCAGCGATTTCGCGCTTCATCTCGTGCATCCTGGCGGGACTGCCCGGCGCTGGTGCAGTCACCGCGCGGGCAGGATATGGCGTGGGTTTGGCGACGGCTGGCGCTACGGTTTCGATACGTGCGGCTGGCGTTTGCGGCGGAGGGCTGGATTGGCCCGGGGTGGCATCCTGCTGGGTCACGGCACAGGCGGCGAGCAGGGCGGCCAGCAATGCTGCGAGCAGACGTGGAAAGGTGCGAGGTTTCATGTTCAGTCTCCATCTGGGTGAAAGCCGCTGCGCGGCTTCTGGACGCCTGCCCCATTCCCCGCGGGAAGTGCAGGGAGAGCGCAAAGCGTTTGCGTGGAACTGAAACGGGTGAGGGCGGGAAAGTGGGTTGTCGGGTTATCGGGTTATGGATCTGCCGCAAGCAGCAAGCCCCGGATCGGCCCGAGGAACGGGCTTGTCACCTCAGGCTGCTTGCCGCCAGAATCCCGGCTCTGCTTCTGCTACCGGAGATGTGTCGTGCGTATCCTTTCCCTGATCGCTTTGGGCCTGGCCCTGAGCCTGCAAGTCGCCCAGGCGGCTCCCGAGATCCGCCCCGAGAAATGGGCGCGGCCGGTGATCGATACGTCGGTGGGCAACCTTTTTCAGGTGGCGCCGGACCTGTTTCGTGCCGAACAGCCCGGCAAATCGGACATCGCCGATCTGAAGGCGCTGGGAGTGAAGACCTTCATGAACCTGCGTGAGTATCACAGCGACTCTGTCGAGTTCGAGAAGCAGGGCTTCACCCTGCTGCGCCACCCGATGGCGGCGGGCTCGGTGAAGGCTGATGATCTGGTGACCGTGTTGCGGCAGATTCGCCAGGCACCGAAACCGGTGCTGGTGCATTGCTGGCATGGCAGTGACCGCACGGGTTTCGTGATTGCCGGCTATCGTCTGGTGTTTCAGGGCTGGAGCAAGGCCGAGGCGATTGACGAGTTGCGCCGCGGCGGCTTCGGCTACCACGAGCGGACCTATCCGAACGTGAAGAAAACCATCGAAGCGCTGGATGTGGAAGCGCTCAAGCGCGCGGTACTGGAAGACCGGACTGCGGCGGCTCGCTGAAGAGCCCTCCGCAGGGCTCAGTCGACGGTGATGCTGAGGTTTTCGCTGTCGGACAGCCCCTTGGCCTCCACCTTGACGGTGAAAGATACGGTGGTGTTTTCCGACGGCGCCTTGAACCGCAGCACCGAGCTGTTGCCAACCTTTTCAATGCTCAGGTTGCTGACTTCCTTGCCGCTGTTCTGGTGCCAGGACCAGTCCATGTCGTCGTCGCTGATGTTGCCAGTGCTGGAGGCGCGGGCCGTGACGGTGACGTCGGCGTCATTGTTCGCATGGCTTGGGGCATCGACCGAGTAGATCCACAGACTGTTGAGGATGTTCTCGACGCCGCCACCGCCGCAGGCCGCCAGCAGACTGATGGAGGCGAGTAGGGCAAGGCGGCGCAGGGTGCGACGCAGATTCGGGTTTGCAGGATTCTTCATGATGGGCTCCTGAGGATCAGGGACGATCCGTGATGACTATGCCCTGATTATGTCAGACGTGTCGCAATGTTGCCGGGTATCATCACGAACTTGCCCGGAAAGCCTTGTGTGACAAGGGTTTCAAGCGAGGCCTCGTGTCATCTGGCTTCAGCGCTCGATCTGCCGGCAGAGGGGCTGCAAAACAAGGTCCGGTGCGGCTTTCCGGGCAGCGAAGAAATGGCACGGGAATCTGCTGTATCTGTGGCTGGCGTCGCGCTGCAAAAAACCGCACACTTGGTGCGAAACCACAACCAATCTCTCTGGACTTCAGATGCTTCCCCGTTGGCGCGTCATTTATCGCTGGTATCAGGACCATCAGGTCGGCGTGCTTGATCTGGTGGCGCTGGCGATCGCCTGCGTGCTGGTGTGCGGGCTGTACTTCTCGACAGAGGTGGCGGCAACGATGCTGCAGTTTGCGCGGGCACATGCGTCCTGGCGGCTTGAGCCGATCCTGCTGTGTCTGGCGACGACCTGGGGCTTTCTGGCGATTTTTGCCTGGCGCCGCTGGCGTGATGTGACCAGCCTGCTGGAGGCGGCCGATACGGATCCGCTGACCGGGCTGGAAAATCGTCGCAAGACGGTGCGGATACTGGCCCACGAATTCGATCGGGCCGTGCGCTATGGGCGTCCGCTGTCCTTGGTGATCTTCGATATCGACCACTTCAAGCGCGTCAATGACAATTTCGGTCATCCGGTGGGGGATGAAGTGCTCAAGGCCGTGGCACGGCGCATCAAGCGCAAGATGCGGCTATCCGATCATCTTGGCCGATGGGGGGGAGAGGAGTTCATCCTGATCTGCCCGGAAACCGATGAAGCCGGGGCGACCCGCATTGCTGAACGCATGCGCCGGGCGATCAAGCAGCGCAGCATGGGACGGGTCGGACGAGTGACGGCCAGTTTCGGCGTGAGCACCTATCGCGGCAATGGCGATTACGAAAACCTCATCGAGCAGGCCGATCACTTCCTGTATGTCGCCAAGCAGGGCGGCCGGGATTGCGTGATGAGCGCCCACGCGGTCACGCGGATAGCCAGCCCCGGCGAAACGGGCGCGACGGATCGTCTGGCGCGACGCCAGGCTTGAGGCGGTGCCTCCCCCGGCTGTCAGGGGCGTTGGTCGGGGCGCGGGCGCGGCATCCCGGAGAGGATGCGTTCCCAGTAGGCGGCGCGTTGCACAGGATTTTCTACTGGCTCCAGCCAGACCAGTTTGCCGTTCTCGCTCATGGATGTGCGTGGCGCGTCTTTCAGTGTGTTGGCCAGGCCCTGTTCCTGTGTGAGCTGGGTCGCGACCGATGGGCTGAGCATGTGATTGATCCAGGCTTCAGCGAGTGAACGGTCGGGGGTGCGGCGCATGATGGCCCAGCAGTCCAGCCAGGCCAGCGCACCTTCATGCGGAACGATGTAACCGATATCGGCGCCCGCGCGGCGCAGTTCCTGAATCTGCTGATCACCATAGTTGGCGAAGATCAGGGCGACCTCGTGCTCCTGAAACAGCTTCACGGCCTCTTCCGGTGTGCTGTAGAACTTCAGCACGTTATCGCGCAGCTGCAACAGACGTTCAAGCACCCGGCGGAACTGTTCCGGATTCAGGTGGAAGGGGTCACGGTAACCCAGCGCCAGTGCGGTAAGACTGAAATTGTGAGCGCCACCGTTGTAAGCCAGCACCTTGCCGCGATAGCGTGCATCCCACATGGCATTCATCGAGGTGGGCGGGGGCGTGACAAGCTTGCGGTTGTAGATCAGCCCCATGCCGGCATAGGTGTAGGGGATGGCGTAAATGCTGCCATCCATGCTGATGCCGGGGATGTTGGCAAGCTTGCGGAAACGCGCAAGCTGTTTGCGGGTGTTCGGGATTCTGTCTGCGCGGATCGGGGCGACCAGATCAGCGTCGATGTAGCGTTTCAGTTCGGCCGTATTCACCGCCAGCAGATCGAAGCCGCCACCGGCGTCGCTGCGAGCTCGCTCCCAGAGTTCGTCATCAGAGCTGATGACGGTGACTTCCACCGTGGCAGCGTGCCTGAGTTCAAAGGCACGCACGGCTTCCTGGCTGACGTATCCCGGCCAGGCCAGAATGCGCAGAGTCTCGCCGGCCTGAGCCAACGGCATCAGCAGTGCAAATGTCGCAAGCAGCAGGATTCTGGGCATCTTCAAACCGGTATCTGACATGGCGGGGCTGAGGATTCAGCCCCTTGAACCGTGAATCTTATACGCTGAAGCGGCTGACTGCCGCTTGCAGCGAGTGCGACAGCTCCTCGAGCTGGCGTGCCGTTTCGGCCGAGCCTGCGACGGCAAGGCTGGTTTCCTCCACCATCTGGGCGATGCGTTCGACCTGCTGGGCGATGCTGTTGCTGGCCAGGCCTTGTTCACGGGTGGCGTCTGCCACCTCGCGGATGCGATCCAGGGTCATCTCGGCACCGGCGCGCATTTCGCGCAGGGATTGCGCGGCGGCTTCGGTCGAGGCAACTCCGGAACGCGCCTGCGGCACGGCGGACTCCATGACCTGCACTGCGTCTCGGGTTTCATGCTGGATAGTCTCGACCATGCCGGTGATGTCGGCCGTAGCCTGGGTCGTGCGCTCGGCCAGCTTGCGCACCTCGTCGGCGACCACGGCAAAGCCACGGCCCTGTTCGCCGGCGCGTGCAGCTTCGATGGCGGCATTCAGGGCGAGAAGATTGGTCTGCGCGGCAATTTCCTTGATCACGTTGGCGATCGAACCGATTTCGTCTGTCCGTTTGACCAGTCCGCTGATGCGCTCGCCCGCCTGGGTGACGGTGGTCGAGATGTCCGAGATCACGCCGACGGCACTGTTAGCGCGTTTCTCGCCTTCGATGCCGAGCTGGGTGGCATGTTGCGACTCGCGCTCGGTCTGGTTGGCGTTGTCGGCAATGTGATTGACCGCGACGGTCATTTCCTCGATGCCTGCCGCCATCGAACTGGTGGCCTCGGATTGCTGCATGGCGGCATCCGACACCTGCTGTGATGTTTGTGCGACCTTGCTGGCGTTGCCGTTGAGTTCGGTCGAGGTGGTATGGATGTCGTGGATCAGTACGCCAAGTCCGCTCAGCATGTTTTTCAACTGGGCCAGAACGCTGTCCGGAGCGCCGTTCACCTGGAAACGGGTACTCAGATCGCCATCGGCGGCCTGCTGCATTATGCCCATCAACTGCACCGGCTCGCCGCCGAGCTGGCGCACGATGCTGCGTGCGGCGAATGTACCGATGCCGCCCGCCAGCAGCACGGCCAGCAGACTGACCAGCCCGTAGCGCAGTGCCTGGCGGCGCAGTACGACATTCACGTCATCCACATAGACGCCGGTGCCGACAATCCATTGCCAGCCCGGTACCGCGGCGACATAAGCGAGTTTCGGATGTGCCTCGGTTTGTCCGGCACGCGGGAAAACGTAATTGATATAGCCGCTGCCTGGCCCCTTGCCCGTGCTGACGATGGCATCCCAGAGCTTGAAGCCGGCCGCGTCGGTCTTGCCAAGCATGTTGTGGCCTTCGATCTTGGTATTGCCGGCCACCATCACGCCATTGCCATCGAAATCGTAGATAAAGAAGTAATCGTCCTTGGCAAAGCGCTGATGGATCAACGCTTCCTTGACCTGTTTCTGGGCTTCGGCGCGCGAGAGTTTGCCCTCGGCTTCGAGCTTCTGATAATTGCCGACAATGCCGCTGGCGACCTCGACCAGATGCTTGATACGTTCCTGGTGGCCGCTCATGACCGTGGCGCGGGATTCGATCAGGGCAAACGCGGCGAGCAGCAGCAGGCCGAGCAGGGCCGCCGCGATCACGAGGGCAAGACGGGTTCTGACGTGCAGCTTTTCCAGCGAGATCATGATCTTCTCCGCGTATGGGATGCCATTCATCTTTTACGGTGGCCGACGTGAAAGACTTGAATGTCTGTGTGGGCATTCTGAAACGTGGCGTGCAGCAAGCCTTTTCAGGCATGCAGGCTGAAAAGCCCCGCCCATGGAGGATGTACAGGCACGGGTGTTGCAGACCGAGGCTGGATGCGGCTCTTCGGGAGGTGCGCTTGCGGATTGCTTCAGGTGAAATGTAACGGGGGGGGCAGCGGGCGGGGCATCACACCCCGCCTGTTTCCTGTGCTCAGACGCTGAACCGGCTGACGGCGGCCTGCAGTGAGTTCGACAAGGTTTCGAGCTGGCTCGCCGTTTCGGCTGAACCAGCCACAGCCTGGCTGGTTTCTTCCACCATCTGGGCAATCCGTTCGACTTCCTGGGCGATGCTGTTGCTGGCCAGCCCCTGCTCGCGGGTCGCATCGGCGACTTCGCGGATGCGCTCCAGTGTACCTTCGGCACTGATGCGCATTTCGCGCAATGACTGGGCGGCGGCGTTGGTCGAGGCGACTCCCGCCTGGGCCTGTGGTACGGCAGATTCCATGACTTGCACGGCATCCCGGGTTTCATTCTGGATGCCTTCAACCATGCCACTGATCTCGGCAGTGGCCTGGGTGGTGCGTTCGGCGAGCTTGCGCACCTCGTCGGCAACTACCGCAAAGCCGCGCCCTTGCTCGCCAGCGCGGGCGGCTTCGATGGCAGCGTTGAGTGCCAGCAGATTGGTTTGCGCAGCGATTTCCTTGATCACACTGGCGATCGAGCCGATTTCATCGGTGCGTTTGACCAGCCCGCCGATACGCTCCCCAGCCTGGGTGACCGTGCTGGATATTTCCGAAATCACGCTGACGGCACTGGCTGCCCGTCTCTCGCCTTCGATGCCAAGCTCTGCGGCACGTTGCGATTCGCTTTCGGTCTGGCGGGCGCTGTCAGCAATATGATTGACCGCGACGGTCATCTCTTCGATGCCTGCAGCCATCGTACTGGTGGCCTCGGATTGATGCGTGGCGGCATCTGAAACCTGATGCGAGGTTTGTGCGACCCGACCAGCATTGGCATGAAGCTCTCCGGCCATGATGTGGATCGTGCGGACAAGTCCGGAAAGCCCATCCAGCATCTGCTGGAGGCGGCGCAAGACGCTGTCTTGATGAGATGTGGTGTCGAATTTCTGCCGCAGATCGCCGTTGGCTGCCCGACCCATGATCTCCATCAGGCTGGCGGGCTCCGCTCCGAGCTGGCTGACGATGCTGCGCGAAATAACGAAGCCGGCGGTCAGCATCAAACCAAGGATCAGCAAGGCCAACAGGCTGTAGCTGATGGCTTCGCGCCTCACGGCAGCAGACACATCATCCACATACACGCCGGTGCAGACCAGCCATTCCCAAGGAGCAAAGGCCTTGACATAGGAGAGCTTGGGAACCGGTGTCGTGTCCTTGCCGGGTCGTGCGAAAACGTATTCGGAAAATCCGGCCCCCCGGGTGGTGCCAGCCTTGACCATTTCGTCGCGGAACAGTTTGCCGTTGGCATCCGGCTTACCCGTCTGCAACTGACCTTCCAGTGAGGGATTGGTGCCGTGAGCCACCATGACGCCTTTGTAGTCGTAGACGAAGAAATAGTCTTCTTCACCGAAACGCAGCGCCCGCAAGGCTTCTTTGGCTTTGGCCTGAGCCTCTTCACGGGACAGTTTTCCGCTGGCTTCCTGCTTCTGATAATGGTCGACCAGACTGACTGCGGAACTGACCAGATGCTGGATGCGTTCGCGGTGACGCTCCATGGCAGCCTGCTGTACACCGATCACGACGAGGATGGTAAAGATCACAAAACCTGCCAGCGCAATGGCTGTCAGCAGGGCCAGACGGGTGTTAACCTTCAGGCGGCTTAACAAAGCAAACATTTTCTTCTCCGGGGAAACGCCTCTTGTGCTGGCCGGCAAGATTGGCAAGTCATGACCAATGGCCGAAGAAGAGGCATTCCCTTTTATCGGATAGGGAAAACACTTACTTGAGTCAATTCGTGTGTCAGGACAACTGCAAGGCAATCCTGTTGTCGCGAGCAGGAAAACGGGCTTTCGCTTCAGCGGCTGCGTATGCGCAGGGCAAGCTGCAGGAATTCGTCCCACACATCCCCTTTGCCCAGGCCCTTGGCCAGACGGTCGACGCGAGCGGCGTGCATCAGGGCCGCGCGCAGGCTGCCGCTCTTGAGGCGCTGCACAGCGCGTTTGACCAGATTCTGGCGTGGGCCGAAGACGCGCTCGGCCTTCAGTGCTGCATCCACGCTCTGGCCTGCATCCATTGCGGCGCGCACATTCGCCAGCGTGCGGATCTCGTTGGCCATGGTCCATAGCACCAACGGCGTTGCTGCGCCTTCGCCCTTGAGGCCTTCGAGCAAACGTGCACAGCGTGGCGCATCACCTTCGAGCAAGGCGGTGCGCAGTTTCTCGGTGTCATAGCGCGCTACGTGCAGCACGGCGTCTTCAACCTGTTCCAGCGTCAGTTCGCCCGGGTTGTAGAGCAGACCGAGCTTCTGGATTTCCTGATGCGCAGCGAGCAGATTGCCTTCAACGTGGCCGGCGATGAATTCCAGGGCATCGCGTGCAGCGCTCTGCTGCTGGCGCGCCAGCCGGCCGGCGATCCATTGCGGCAGCTGGGCAAGCTCGGGGGCATTGCATTCGATGACGGTACCTGCCTCGCTCAGCGCCGTGAACCAGACCGCCTTGCGCACCGTCCAGTCCAGCAGGGGCAGGGTGATCAGGGTGATGTCGGTGCCGTGCGGATCGAGTTCGCGCGCCAGGCGCGTCAAGGCTTCGCCCCCCTGTTTGCCGGGTTTGCCATTGGGAATGCGCAGGTCGATCAGCTTGCGCTCGCCGAACAGCGAGAGATTGCCGGCGGAAAGGCCGAACTCGTCCCACTTGAAGTACTGGTGGGTTACCTGCACCTCGCGCTCTGTGACTCCCTGCTGACGGGCTGCGGCGCGGATCGCGTCGGCCGCCTCGATGACCAGCAGCGGTTCGTCGCCGTGCAGCACGTAGAGCGGCGCCAGATCCCGTTGCAGGTGGGTGGCCAGTTGTTCCGGACGCAGATTCATGCGTCAGCTCAGGGAGTCGCCGGAGCAGGCTTCGCAGAGGCCAGACGGCGCATCAGCTGCTGCACCAGATCGTTTTCCATGTCGCGATAGAGCAGGGCTTCTTCCTGCTCCTTGGCCAGTTCCTGGCCGGTGGCGAAGGTCACGCTACGGTAGATGTAGATCTCGTTGAACGGCATGACTTCCTTGCCTTGCTTGTCCAGCAGGCGGAAACCGAAACGCTGGCGCAACTCGTATTCGCGCACCGTCCCTGTCGAGGACAGTGACAGGATGTGTTTCTCCTTGGCATCCCTGACCACGACCATGCGCACCTCGGCGTCAGTCACTTTGTCGACCACTTTGGTACTGCCGCTGGTGGCGATCTGGCGCTTGATGGCTGCGGCCAGATCCGAGTACTGGTTCATTTCCAGATACAGCGTGGCAAATGGCAGCGGTTGCGGGCCGCGCAGGTGGAAGCCACAGGCGGAGAGCGAGACCAGCAGGACTGCGAGCAGGATTCGGCGGAGCATTTTTTTCCTTCGGTAGTAGCCCGGATAAGCGAAGCGCCATCCGGGAATCTGCCTGAAACCCCGGATGGCGGCTGCGCCTTGTCCGGGCTACGGATTACACAACGATATTAACAAGCCGGCCCGGCACGACGATGATTTTCTTCGCCGGCTTGCCTTCCATGAATTTCTGCGCGGCTTCGGACGCAACCGCGAGGGCTTCGATCGTCGCCTTGTCGGCAGCAGCCGGTACCTTCACCGAGCCGCGCGTCTTGCCCAGCACTTGCAGCACCAGCTCGATTTCGTCCTGCACCAGCGCGGCGTCCAGCGGCTCCGGCCATTGGGCGGAGAGAATGTCTTCGCCATAGCCCAGCACGGCCCACAGGCTGTGGGTGATGTGCGGGGTGATCGGCGAGAGCACGCGCAGCAGGATGCCGAAGCATTCCTCAATGACTTCGGCGGCAATACCCGTGTCGCGAGGCGCTTTTTCCAGTGCGTTGAGCATCTTCATGCACGAGGAGGCCACCGTGTTGAACTGTTGCTTGCCCAGATCGTAGTTGGCCTGTTTCAGGTTCAGGTGGATTTCGCGGCGCAAGGCGGCGAGATCGTCCGGCAGCTTGGTGTTGGCGAGTTTGCGCTGACCGGGGATCTGCGGCTTGATCTGGCTGGCGAAGACATGGCCGAAGGCCCACACGCGTTTGAGGAAGCGGTAGGAGCCTTCGATGCCGGCATCCGACCATTCGAGCGTCTGCTCGGGCGGCGCGGTGAACATCATGAAGAAGCGCGAGGTGTCGGCGCCGTACTGCTCGATCATCGCGTTCGGGTCGACGCCGTTGCGCTTGGATTTCGACATGGTGCCGAAACCGCCGTAATCGACCGGGTTGCCATCGCGCACGGCCGTAGCGCCCGTGACGCGACCCGCCTCATCCTTCTGCAGCGTGACTTCTTCCGGCGCGAACCACTCGATGCCGGTCTTGTCGGAGCGGCGCGAGAACAGGTGGTTCAGCACCATGCCCTGGGTGAGCAGGCGCTTGAAGGGCTCGCGGTAATTCACGAGCTTCAGGTCGCCCATCACCTTGGTCCAGAAGCGCGAGTAAAGCAGGTGGAGGATGGCGTGTTCGATGCCGCCGATGTATTGATCCACCGGCAGCCAGTAATTGACGCGCTCATCCACCATGGCGCCGTCATTGCCGGGCGTGGCGAAGCGGGCGTAGTACCAAGAGGAATCCACGAAGGTGTCCATGGTGTCCGTCTCGCGGCGGGCAGGCTTGCCGCAGCATGGGCAGTTCACATTCAGGAAGTCCGGGCGCTTGTGCAGCGGATTGCCGGAGCCATCCGGCACGCAGTCTTCGGGCAGCACCACCGGCAGTTGGTCGTCCGGCACTGGCACCGAGCCGCAGTCGTCGCAATGGATGATGGGGATCGGGCAGCCCCAGTAACGCTGGCGCGAGATGCCCCAGTCGCGCAGGCGCCACTGGGTCTTCTTCTCGCCTGCACCCTTGGCGGCGAGGTCATCGGCAATTGCGTTCACCGCGGCTTCGTAGCCGAGGCCAGCGTACTTGCCGGAGTGGATGCAGGCGCCGTCCTTGCTGCCGTACCACTCTTGCCAGGCGTCCGTCGAGAAACTCTTGTCTCCGACTGCAACGACCTGCTTGATCGGCAGGCTGTATTTCTTGGCGAAGCCGAAATCGCGTTCGTCATGCGCCGGCACGGCCATCACCGCGCCATCGCCGTAGCTCATCAGCACGTAGTTGCCGACCCAGACTTCGACTTGTTCGCCGGTGAGCGGATGCGTGACGAAGAGGCCGGTCGGCAGGCCTTCCTTCTCCATGGTCGCCATGTCGGCTTCCATGACCGAGCCGGATTTGCACTTGGCGATGAAGGCGGCGAGTTCCGGGTTGTTCTGGGCGGCGTGAGTGGCGAGCGGGTGCTCGGCAGCGACGGCGCAGAAGGTCACGCCCATGATGGTATCGGCGCGCGTGGTGAATACCCACAGCTTGCCGTCACCGATCAGAGCACCGCTCTCGTCCTTGATCTCGTGCGGGAAGGCGAAGCGCACGCCGGTGCTCTTGCCGATCCAGTTGGCCTGCATCAGGCGCACGCGCTCGGGCCACTGGTCCAGCGTGTCCAGATCGTTCAGCAGCTCGTTGGCGTACTGGGTGATGGCGAGGTAATAGCCGGGGATTTCGCGCTTCTCGACCACGGCACCGGTGCGCCAGCCGCGGCCGTCGATGACCTGTTCGTTGGCCAGCACGGTCTGGTCGACCGGGTCCCAGTTCACGGTCTGGGTCTTCTTGTAGGCGATGCCCTTTTCGAGCATGCGCAAGAAGAGCCACTGGTTCCACTTGTAGTAGTCAGGCTTGCAGGTGGCGAGCTCGCGGCTCCAGTCGATGGCAAAGCCCAGCGACTTGAGCTGGCCCTTCATGTATTCGATGTTGTCGTAGGTCCACTTGGCAGGCGGCACCTTGTTGGCGATGGCGGCGTTCTCGGCGGGCAGGCCGAAAGCGTCCCAGCCCATGGGCTGCATCACGTTGTAGCCGCGCATCTTGTGGAAGCGGGTCAGTACGTCGCCGATGGTGTAGTTGCGCACATGGCCCATGTGCAGCTTCCCGGACGGGTACGGGAACATCGACAGGCAGTAGTACTTGGGCTTGCTCGCATCCTCGACGGCCTTGAAGGCGGCGGTGCGTTCCCAGAATTGCTGGGCGACTTGTTCGGTGGCGGTGTGATCGTACTTTTCCTGCATGGACGACATGGCGGACCCGGTCTGTGATTTTTTGCGAATCGCGCATTTTAGCAGGCCGGCGCTGCGCTCAGGCCATCGATTCTGGCCTCACATCAAGCATTGCCTGAAAAGCCGCACGGGGCGGACTTCTTCAGCATGCCTGCCTGAAGAGGTCCGCCCCATGCGGATGCGAAGAGAGGCGTTTTAGCTGCCGCTGATCAGGCGGAAGGCGAGTGCTGGCACGAAACTGCCGGCGCTTCCCGCGCAGCCGTCCGATTCGCCGGGGGCTTTGAGCCACAGCGACATTTCCGGCTGGCCGCCCAGCGTGTGCACCTGGCTCACGCTGCCGATCTTGCGTCCGGCCGGATCGCACCATTCACTGCCTAACGGGCCGTTGCCGTTGCGGCTGGTGTCGAGCACGAAGGGGCGCGTGCTGACGCCTTTGCCGACCAGCGCGGTATTGATGGCCTGACCGTGCGAGGTGAGCTCGCTGCTGGCGCGGTAGTTCGACACATTCAGAGCAAAGCCACGGGCGCGGGCCACACCGGCGTTGACCAGACGCGTGGCGGTTTCGTCGGGGGTTTTCCAGTTGGAGTGGCCGGCGTCAATGTACAGCCAGGCGCCCTTGGCGTTGGCGGCGAACTGGTCGACGGCGTAGTTCAGCAGGACCAGACGTGCCGCGCGATCGGCGTCCGAGGGCAGGCAGTCGAGCTGCATCAGTGCGTCCGGCTCCAGGATCACCAGCGCCGGCTTGGTTCCGATGGCGCTGGCGAAGGCCGAGATCCAGGTCTTGTAGGCATCGCCACCGCTGGCACCGCCGGCGCTGTAAGAGCCACAGTCGCGGTTCGGGATGTTGTAGGCGATCAGGATGGGCAGCTTGCCGGCGCTGCTGGCGGCGGTCACGTAGCTGCTCACGGCAGAACCGATGTCGCCGCTCCAGCCGCCGAACCATTTGCCGGTGGCCTGGCTGGCGATGGCGCTGTTGATCGACGCGGTGCGCGAATCGCCGGAATTGGCCGCCACCCAGACCTTGGCCTGCGAGTTCGGGTCGACATAGAAACCGCTGGTGAGCGAAACCGGGTTGCCGCTGCCGGAGGAACTGGACGAGGATGAGCTCGATGAAGAGGAGCTAGAGGAACTCGACGACGAGCTCGACGACGAACTTGAAGATGAAGAGCTCGAAGACGAAGAACTGGAGCTTGAGGATGAACTCGACGAGCTGCTGGAAGAGGACGAGCTTGACGAAGAGCCAGACGCAGCACCACTGCCCGACGAGCTACCAGAACTCTCGCCTCCACCACCACCACCACCGCCGCAGGCGGCGAGCAACAGACACAGGAGCACCGGCAGGGCGCTGGAAACGGATCGGAGACGGGGTGCGTGCATGAGCGGGCTGCAAAAATGGCTGAAGACCCGCAAAGTGTGATTTATTTAACAACTAAGTAGGTGTTTGTCCGACAACTGGCCTGCTGCCGAGGCGTGGCCGGCATCCATTTGGCGTGGTCTTATTGACCGGCACTTGCTTGCAGACCCGCTTCCGTACTGCATTTCAGAGCAGGCATGCTGAAGAGGTTGATCGGACGCCAGTCTGCAGGGGGATGGTCTGAAGATCCTGTTCAGGCGCGGGTCTTGACGGGGTTGTCCTCAGGCCTTGTTCTTGAGCGTCTGCAGTTCCCGCTCCGCCAGACGCAGTGGGGTGATGTTGAAGTTGGCGCAGACGATGACTGGACGGCCTTCGGCGTCTTCGCAGGCGGTTTTGGCCACCAGGAAGAAGCGTTCCTCGCCGGTGTGCGGCAGGATGTGGTGGTCTTCCTTGAGCAGATTCTGACCGGCCAGAACGGCCAGGTCTTCCTCGCGGGATTGTTGGGCGCGCAACCGGTGGTCGGCAATGGCACCGGCCAGCAGTTCCGGCTGATCATGGTATTCGGGGTTGGCTTCGCACATGGCGATGGCGACCTCTTCCATGCTGCGGCCGATGATCTGGTCCAGCGAGTGCAAGCGGCGGTGGTTCAGGAAGGTCTGGTTGGCCAGCAGATAGCGGCTGTCCGCGTCCTTGACGTAGAACTCGTCGGGAATCAGGTCGATCAGACGCCGTGTGAAGGCCCGGGTGCGTTCAAGCAGGGCTTTTTCGCGTTCCAGTGCCTGGCTCAGGTCGCGCTCTGCCAGACGCCATTTGGTGACATCAAAGAAGGCCGTGACAATCGCCGGCTGGCCTTCGGCATCAAGACAGCCCCCCTTGTAAACGGTGCGAAAGCGCTCGGCTCCGGTGATGGAGTGGAAATTGTGTTCTTCCTTGACCAGGGTTTCGCCGGCGAGCACTTCGCGATCCTCCTGCAGCGATAGCAGCGCCCGCTCGCGCTCGCCATCCTGTGTTCCCAGGCGGGCGCCAATCATCAGCTGGGCCACCTGGACCGGGTCCTTGCCCAGCAGCTCTTCGCGCGAACGTCCGCGTTCGCGCACGAAGGCTTCGTTGACCATCAGATAACGACAGTGCGAATCCTTGACGTGTACCGGCTGGGGGATCACGTCGATCAGGCGCTGAACGAAAGACTGGACCCGCTCGCGATGATCTACCTCGCGCTGCAGGGCCAGTTTGAGATTGCGCTCGGCCATGCGCCAGGGGGTAATGTCGATATTCGTGCCGACGATGACGGCGCGGCCTTCGGCGTCTTCGCAGGCCTGTTTGCAGACGATGAAGACACGCTCCTTGCCGGTCTGTTCGTCAGTGATCTGCTCCTCGCGGAAAACCGACATGCCGTCGAGCACGCGCAGATCTTCCTGATTGGCCATCGAAGCACGGGCCGGGTCGCTGAACAGGTCAAAGGTGCTGATGTCGACCAGATCTTCACGCCTGCGGTTGTACAGGGCGCAGAAAGCAGTGTTGAACTGTGTGTAATGACTGCCGCCGTTCTCTACACGTTTGATGTAGACGGGCTGCGGGATGACATCTATCAGCGTTTGCACAAAGGCCTGGCTGCGGGTCAGGAGGATCTGTTCGCGCGCCAGCAATTGGTCCAGGCTCTGGTTGTTGCCGCTCAGGTTCTCCCACTGCAGCAGTATCTGGCGAGCCCCGTCGGGCGCACGCAAGGGCTGTGCATGAACGCGCAGAAGGACCGAGCCTTGCGTACGGGGCAGCAGGGTCTCGGTGCTGTGGCCAGTGCCGGCGAGTGCTTGCTGGTGCTGCGTGCTGATGAACGCTTGCCAGGTTTGCGGTAGTGCAGACCAGAGTGCGCCAGGGAGGCAGTCCGGAGGCAGCCCGGCCAGCGCCAGAAAGGCCGGGTTGGTTTCCTGCACGTGACCCGTGGAGTCCAGCAACAGAGCGGGCAGGGCGCTGCCGAGCAGTGCCTGGCGCGCTGCCGCCAGGCTGTCCTGCAGTGCCTGCTCCTGCTGCTGCAGGATGTGCCGGAGAAGCAGGAGCATGAGCAGCGCAGTGAGCGGGGCTGCCAGCCAGCCCGGCAAGGCCAGCAGCCATGCCAGAACGGCCACGCCGAACGCAATCAGCCCTCCTGCCAGTATTCGCTGTCTGTTCATGAGGCCTTCCCGTTTTTATCCTTCCATCCACACTGTTACACAAACCTGCCGGCAGGTCACGGCGCCTTATTTCAGGGCGCAGAGCTGCCATGCCGGGGCAGGTTCAGAACTTCATTCATTTCTGTCAGATCATGACTGACGCAGACGATGACCTGCCGCCCGCTCATGTCGGTACATGCCGTCTTGGCGATGACAACGCTGTGATCTTCTGCGTCGCCAGGTCTGCGACGTCGAACTTCCTTGACGACGGCCTTCCCGGCCAGAGCCTCAAGATCTTCCGCGCGGGCTTCTGCCCAGCGTTGCTGCAGCGCAGCCTTTGCTTGGGCAAGGTCTGCCGGATGCTCGCGCAGCCAGGGGTCGAGGTCGAGATGAGCGTCGCCAATTTCCGGTGCGGTGCGACCGATGACTTCGGCCGCATCATGCAGATGACGGTGGCGCAGATAGACCGGATTGACCAGCAGGATGCGGCTGTCGGCATCCTTGATGCACAACTCCTGCGGGATCATGTCAATCACGCGCTGCAGGAATTCGCGCATGTGTTCCATCTGCCGGCTTTCACGTTGCAGGGCGCGATCCAGTTCGCGCTGGGCATTGCGCATGTCGGTGATGTCGAACATCGAAACGACGATTATCGGGTGTCCGTCCGGGTCTTCGCAGGCGGTTTTGGTCACGATGCGATCGTGGAGGACGCCGTTCTGGTCGGGGCTGTTGTTTTCTTCCTTGCGCAGCGGGGTGCCGGCGAGTACGGCCTGATCTTCCTGAAGTGATCGGCTGGCGCGCCGCTCCGCTTCGGGCAACAGACCGGAGCTGAGGGAGACTACCGCCTGTGCGATCTGTGCGGCGTCGTGGTTCAGCAGTTCTTCGCGGCTCTTGCCCCGGCTTTGCACGAAGGCTTCATTGACCATGACATAGCGGCTGTTGGCATCCTTCAGGCAGACCGGGTTGGGGAAAACGTCGAGCAGGCGTTGTACGAAAGTCAGGGTGCGGTGGTGTTTTTCCGTCTCGCGTCTGAGGGCGGCCTGCAGATCGCGCTCGGCCAACCGCCAGGGCGTGATGTCGATGTGGGTGCCGACCAGCACCCGACGTCCTTCCGGGTCGACACAGCTTTGCTTGCTGACAATGATGTAGCGGTCTTCTCCGGGTTTCTCCGGGCTGGCCGTGAATTCCTCCTTGAAGATCGGGGCGCCTGCCATGACCCGCGCGTCCTCCAGCGCTATCGTCTGGGCATTCAGGCTGCTGAGTCCGACTTCATCTGCCCGGTGGCCAAGCAGTTTGTCTCTGGAAATGCCGTGTGCGGCGCAGAAGGACTCATTGGCCAGCGTGTAGCGACCCGTGTCGTCCTTGACATAAACAGGGCGCGGGATCACATCAATCAGGGTCTGGATGAAGCGTTGCGAGCGGGTGCGCAGGGTGTGTTCGTGTTCCAGTGCGGCACTGACGCTTTCGTTGCTGGCGGCCAGGTTCTCGCACCATAGCAGTACGCCGGACTTGCCATAGGCATCGCGCAGGCGGGTGGCGCTCAGGCGCAGGAGCATGGCCGGCGCATCTTCTGCGGGAGCGAAGAGGCGCTCTTCCGGAGTGGATTTGCCGTGCTTCAGCGCCTGGTGGGCATGGCTCTCCAGCCAGCCTTTCCAGGCGGGAGGGAAATCGCGCAGGCTGTGTACATCGGCTGGAATACCCACCAGTGCACGGAATGCGCTGCTCAGACTGCGGATCTGTTGCACGTCGTTCAGCGTCATCAAGGCCAGACCGACGACATCAAGGGCCGCTTGCTGAGCCGCGTCTGCCTGTTTGCATCGCCACAGGCGCCAGACCAGTGCGACGAAGAGCAGCAGTCCGGCGGCGACAAGGATATGTGGATCGCCGTCGACCAGCAGCTCCCCGGCCGCGCCAGCGTTGGCTGGCTCCGCCGAGATCAGGGCGAGCAGCAGAGACAGGAGGAGAAACCGAGAGGGCATGCAGACCTCGCGCAAGGCATTGCCAGGGGGCGGCGGGTGTGCAGGTTAACGTCGCCGGGCGCACGGGGCTTGAGTGCGAAAGCGGCGTTCAAGAGGGCAGGGCCGCAACCGGTTACCAGGAAGTCGTCAGGGCCTGGCTGGAGAGCGGCTTGGGGCAAGGGTCTGCAGGCTGGCTTGCTGCAGAACAAGCATGGACAAGGCTTTCCCCGATGGGCGGCTGAAGAGGCTTGTCAGGAGCGGGTTTTCAGGCTGATGCTGCGGGACGGCTTTCAACGCAAGACGAGATTGTCCCGGTGGATCAGCTCTGGCTCTTCAACGTAGCCGAGCAGGGTTTCAATCTCGCTGCTGGCATGACGGGCGATCCGCCGCGCCTCTGAACTGGCGTAGTTGGTGAGCCCGCGCGCCAGCTCGGCGCCAGTCTGGTCGCGACAGGCAACCGCAGCGCCACGACCGAATTCGCCTTCCACACTCACTACGCCGATCGGCAGCAGACTGGCGCCGCCTTTCAGTGCTTTGACCGCGCCTTCGTCAAGCACCAGCGAGCCGGCCAGTTGCAGGTGGTCTGCCAGCCACTGTTTGCGGGCGGCCAGCGGCGTGCTGCTGGCGTAGAGCAGGGTGCCGAGGGCTTCGCCCCTTGCCAGACGCAGCAGCGGATCGGTTTCGCGTCCCGACGCGATCAGGGTGTGCGCACCGGAGCGGGCGGCGCGTTGCGCCGCGCGGATCTTGGTGATCATGCCGCCGCGCGAGATGCCGCTGCCGGCGCCGCCGGCCATGGCCTCATATTGACGGTCTTCGGCCTGACCTTCACTGATCAGCGTGGCGGCCGGGTCGCGGCGCGGGTCGGCGGTGTACAGGCCTTTCTGGTCGGTGAGGATGATCAGCGCATCGGCTTCGATCAGATTGGCAACCAGCGCGCCCAGCGTGTCGTTGTCGCCGAACTTGATTTCGTCGGTCACGACCGTGTCGTTTTCATTGATGATCGGCACCACGCCCAGTCCCAGCAAGGTGGATAGTGTGGAGCGCGAATTCAGGTAACGCAGGCGATCGGCCAGATCCGCGTGGGTCAGCAGAAGCTGCGCGGTCTTCAGGCCGTACTGGTTGAACGCACCTTCGTAAGCCTGCGCCAGCCCCATCTGGCCAACCGCGGCGGCGGCTTGCAGGGCGTGGGTTTCAGCCGGGCGCTCGCTCCAGCCCAGACGCTGCATGCCAGCGGCAATCGCTCCGCTGGACACCAGCACGATCTCGCGGTCTTCGGCGCGCAGGGCGGCGATCTGCCGGGCCCAGTCGCCGATGGCGGCCAGATCCAGACCGGCACCGTTGTTGGTGACGAGGGCGGAGCCTACTTTGACGACGAGACGGCGGGCGTTGCGAATGGCGTTGCGCATGGTGTTCAGGGTGCGCACCGCGCACCGTCGTGCAAGGGTTGAGAGCAGGATGGTGCGCAGTGCGCACCCTAAGGTTTCAAACGATCAGCGAGCGTAAATGATCTCGCCGTCGTAATCATCATCCTCGTCGTCGTCCTCATCGTCATCATCATCCGAGCCGATGGGGAAGGCTTCCGGGCCGCCATTGATGGCCGCCAGTTTTTCTTCTGGCGTGAGCTTGGGCTGAGCGTCGAGGAAGTCCTGAATCGCGAAGATCAGCTTTTGGCAACCTTCGCCATTGATGCCAGCGATGGCAAACCAGCGTTCCGGCTCGCCGTAGGCATCGAGGAAGGCGCGGATGCGGGTCTCGCGTTCTTCCTCGGGAATCAGATCGAGCTTGTTGAGAACCAGCCAGCGGGTCTTCTGGTAGAGCAGTTCGTCGTACTTGCGCAGTTCTTCGACGATGGCTTTGGCTTCGTGAACCGGATCGACTTCCGGATCGAAGGGCGCGAGGTCGACGAGGTGCAGTAGCACGTTGGTGCGTTGCAGGTGGCGCAGGAAACGGTGGCCGAGGCCCAAGCCTTCGGCGGCGCCTTCAATCAGGCCGGGGATGTCGGCGATGACGAAGCTGCGACCTTCGCTGGTACGCACAACGCCCAGATTTGGCGCGAGTGTGGTGAAGGGGTAACCGGCGACCTTGGGCTTGGCTGCCGAGACGGCGCGAATGAAGGTGGATTTGCCGGCGTTGGGCATGCCGAGCAGGCCGACGTCCGCCAGCACCTTGAGTTCGAGGGCGAGGCTGAACTGCTCGCCCGGCTCGCCATTGGTTTTCTGGCGCGGGGCGCGGTTGGTGCTGCTCTTGAAATGGATGTTGCCCAGACCTCCCTTGCCGCCTTGGGCGATCAGCACGCGCTTGCCGTCTTCATCCAGATCGGCAATCAGTTCGCCGGTCTCGTGATTCTTGATCAGCGTGCCGACCGGCATGTGCAGCGTCATATCCTCGCCGCCCTTGCCGTAGCAGTCGGTGCTGCCGCCTTTTTCGCCGTGTTCGGCACGGAAGGAGCGGGTGTAGCGGAAATCCACGAGGGTATTCAGGTTGCGGTCGCCCACGGCGTAGATGCTGCCACCACGGCCACCGTCACCACCATCGGGGCCACCGCGGGGGATGAACTTTTCGCGACGGAACGAGGCATTGCCGTTGCCACCATCGCCGGCGAATACTTCAATGCGTGCTTCGTCGTAAAACTTCATGTTGTGTAGTCCGGAATGATTACTGCGGGTGAGCCTGCGACAGGCTCAAAAACAAAAAGCCCCAACGCGGCGCGAAGGGGCTTTCCTGCAATCGCGCGGAAGCTGATTAAGCCTGGACTTCCGGAACGATCTGAACCGTGCGACGGCGGTTGGCGCCCTTGATTACGAACTGCACGCGACCCGTCTTGAGTGCGAACAGGGTGTGGTCCTTGCCGATGCCGACGTTTTCGCCCGGGTGGTATTCGGTACCGCGCTGGCGAACAAGAATGTTGCCTGCGAGGACGAGTTGACCACCGTAGCGCTTGACGCCGAGTCGTTTCGATTCTGAGTCGCGGCCGTTACGTGAACTGCCGCCTGCCTTTTTGTGTGCCATGGCGTATTAGCTCCTGCTTAGGCCGAAATCACGTCGATGCGGA
The DNA here is from genome assembly GCF_030730865.1 of Uliginosibacterium sp. 31-16. GTDB lineage: Bacteria > Pseudomonadota > Gammaproteobacteria > Burkholderiales > Rhodocyclaceae > Uliginosibacterium. The sequence continues at coordinate 167,973 of NZ_JAVALZ010000003.1, forward strand.
TTTCGGTGTAGTTCTGACGGTGACCCTGGTGCTTCTGGTAGTGCTTGCGACGACGCATCTTGAAGATCTCGATCTTCGCGTGACGACCTTGCGACAGAACAGTAGCCTTGACACTTGCACCAGCAACCAGCGGCGCGCCGATTTTCACGGAATCGCCTTCGCCGACCATCAGAATCTGGTCCAGCGTGATTTCAGTGCCAACGTCTGCAGGTATCTGTTCTACTTTGATTTTTTCGCCAGCGGCAACGCGATACTGCTTGCCACCGGTTTTTATGACCGCGTACATGTTGGACTCCAATTACAAAGAGCGTGGAAAACCAAGGATTATGTTGATTCAGAAGGGGAAAGTCAAGGCTAATCTGCTTGCGTCTTGACGGTGCTGCGGCGCTCCTCATACCATCGCGCCTTTCCCCAAGCCCCTGCGTGCCCGCCTTGCAACTCGAACAACTCTACGCACCGCTCGCCGCCGACATGGAAGCGGTCAATGGCGTCATTCGCAAGCGTCTGCATTCTGACATCGTCCTGATCCGTCAGGTCGCCGAATATATCATCAGCGCCGGAGGCAAGCGCATGCGCCCGGCGCTGCTCCTGATGGTGGCAAATGCACTCGGCTATCGGGGCACCCATCATCATGAACTGGCGGCTGTAATCGAATTCATCCATACCGCCACACTGCTGCATGATGACGTGGTGGATGAGTCTGACCTGCGCCGTGGGCGCAGCACGGCGAATGCCATGTTCGGTAACGCGGCTGCTGTCCTAGTCGGCGACTTCCTGTATTCGCGCTCCTTCCAGATGATGGTTGAAGTTGAAGACATGCGTGTGATGCGTGTCCTGGCTGACGCAACCAATGTGATTTCGGAAGGGGAAGTGCTGCAGTTGATGAACGTTCACAATGCCGATGTGACGGTTGAAGCCTATCTGCAGGTTATCCATTACAAGACAGCGATGCTGTTTGAAGCGGCGACGCGTCTGGGCGCCATTCTTGGTGGTCAGGATGTTGCCGGGCAGGATCGCCTGGCTGCATTTGGCCGGCATATCGGAACGGCGTTCCAGTTGATCGACGATGTGCTGGATTATTCCGGAGACGAAGAGGCGACGGGCAAGCATCTGGGTGACGATCTGGCTGAAGGCAAGCCGACCTTGCCGCTGATTCATGTGATGCAGCACGGCACGACGACGCAGGCTGCATTGGTGCGCCAGGCGATTGAAGAAGGGGGGCGCGAAGCTTTTCCCGAGGTGATTGAGGCGGTCAAGAGCAGCGGTGCGCTGGAGGCCACCTGCATGTTTGCTCAACATGAGGCTGATCAGGCGGCTGAGTTGATTTCTGATTTGCCGGCTTCCATTTTCAAGGATAGCCTGCTACAATTATGTTCTTTCGCAGTTGCGCGAAAATTTTGATGTGCCGCAGCAACAGCAAGAAATAACGGGGTGTAGCTTAGCCTGGTAGAGCGCTACGTTCGGGACGTAGAGGCCGGAGGTTCGAATCCTCTCACCCCGACCAGAATACGGCTGAATTGCCGACAAAAAAGCCACGCAAATGCGTGGCTTTTTTGCTTTCTGTCGGGTCTGCTAAGCGGTGCGTACGATGCTGAAAGGTCCACACCCTTGGCTGGTCGGCATCAACTCGATGAAGTTGATGTTTACATGGGCAGGCAGTGCGGTACTCCAGTAGACCGCTTCGGCGACATCATCGGCGCTCAGCGCAACGGTATTCGCATAGACGCCGGCGGCTTTGGTTTCGTCGCCGTGAAAGCGCACCGTCGAGAACTCGGTGCCGCTGCACATGCCGGGCGCAATATCGGTGACGCGCACGGGCATGCCAACGAGATCAGCACGCAGATTCAGGCTGAGCTGGCGGACAAAAGCTTTGGTTGCACCATACACATTACCGCCGGGGTAGGGGTAGTGACCTGCGACTGATCCGAGATTGACTATGTGCCCGCCTCCACGCTCGACCATGCCGGGTAACAGCGCGTGGGTCATGTACATGAGCCCTTTTACGTTGGTGTCCACCATCTGTTCCCAGTCGTCGAGCGAGGCGCGCTGAGCGGGCTCCAGCCCAAGAGCCAGCCCGGCATTGTTGATCAGGACGTCAATGGCGGTGAATCCGGAGGGCAGATCGGCGAGCACTGCATTGACGGCGTTCTTGTCGCGCACATCAAGTACTGCAGTGTGTAGTGGCAATCCGGAAAACTCTTCCTGTAAAGCTTGCAGGCGCTCGGCGCGACGGCCAACCGCAATGACGTGATGGCCCTCACGTAGATAGCGCCGGGTGATGGCTGCGCCGAATCCGGCGGTGGCGCCGGTAACAAATACGATCATGGAGTGCTCCTGTGAACCTTATCCAGAGAAGAGGATGAAGCCTAACGCAATCGGGTGTCAGGTATCCAGCTGGGTTGCAGCAAGGTCAGGTGGATTGCAGGCCTGGCTGTTGCCAGCCAAGCGTGATGAGAGCCTGGGTCAGTCGGGTAATGGCTTCGGCGCGACTGACATTGCCGGACAGGCTGAATTCCGTAGTGGAGACCAGTGCTTCCCGGTTGGGAGCGTGATTGGCGTGATGATTGAACAAATACAGACCGTAGCCTTGCTCGTCGGTGCCAACAATACCGTAGCGCCGACTGCCATGGATGCCGCGGATCCACCAGGACCAGCGCGGCGCGAGGCCGCTGGGGCAGTGGCTGGTTGATTCAATCTGGAAGCTCATGTCGCGGAGTAAGTTCTGGCTGCAAACCAAAAAGAATGAATCTAGGGTAAACCTGTACTTTGTTGCCAGTGTTAAATTGCAAACTAGTGCAAGTTGTTGATCTGCAACAAATTCATCTGGTGACGCGACGCATGGCTGATGTGCGTGCTATTCTCCGCGCTCGTTCAATCCTCGCCGGTACAGGCCGGCGAAGCATATGAGTCTGGCCTTGGCCTTGTTGTTGCTGGTCGTGCTGAATGGCGTTTTCGCCATGGCCGAGATAGCTGTTGTGTCTTCACGCAAGGCGCGTTTGCAGAAGCTGGCCGATGACGGCACGCATGGAGCCAAAGCAGCTCTGCGTTTGCATGACGACCCGTCCAGCTTCCTGTCGACCGTTCAGGTCGGCATTACTTCAATCGGGATTCTCAGCGGTGTAGTGGGGGAAGATGCTCTTGCCACCCCGATAGCTGAGTGGTTGAACACCTTTGCCGTGCTTGAACACTATGCGCGCCCGATGTCGGTAGGTTTGGTTGTCGTGTTCATCACCTATCTGTCAGTGGTGATCGGCGAGTTGGTTCCCAAGCGTCTGGCCCTGCTGGCTCCGGAAACCATCGCTTCCATCATTGCTCCACCGATGACTGCGCTGGCCCGTGCAACGCGTCCTCTGGTTTGGTTGTTCTCCTTCTCGGGAGATCTGATCCTGCGGCCCTTCAATGCCCGGCGCTCCGGCGAGCCGCCAGTTACCGACGAAGAGATCAAGGTGCTGATGGAGCAAGGGGCCGAGGCTGGTGTGTTCCATGAGAGCGAGCAGGAAATCGTGTCCAACGTTTTGCGTCTGGATGAGCAGCGTATCGGCACGATCATGACTCCGCGCAAAGACGTGATGTTTGTTGATCTGGATGAGCCGGAAGAGGTTCGCCGGACGATCGCAGACAGCGAATACGGACGTCTGGTTGTATGCCGGAGTGGCCTGGAAAACGTACTCGGTGTGTTGCATGTGGCTGATTTGCTCAAACCTGCGCTCAAGGGCGATGCCCTGGATGTCGAGGCGGCCATCCGCCCCGCATTGTTTGTGCCGGATACGGTTACAACCTCACAGCTGCTCGAGAATTTCCGCAAGACTCGCGGTCAGTTCGCGCTGGTTGTTGACGAGTATGGCGATATGGAAGGGGTGGTATCCCTGACGGATGTGCTGACCTCCATCGTTGGCGAACTGCCTGCTGACAACGAAGAAATCGACTCCGATGTGGTGCAGCGTGAAGACGGCAGCTGGCTGCTGGATGCTTCCATGACGGTTGAGCGTTTTTGTGACACGTTCGACGTGGACGAATTGCCTGGCTCCGATACCGGGGGATTTCACACCATTGGTGGCTTCGTGATGCATCAACTTGGCCGCGTCCCACGCGTTGCAGATCATTTCGAATGCTTGGGCATGCGCTTTGAGGTTATGGATATGGATCGTCACCGGGTCGACAAGGTACTGCTGACCGTGCTCGCCATCCCCACCTCCAGGGACGAACAGAGCAGCGACAGTTAGGGTTTGCATTCTCCGCCTCTGGTTGCTGCCATTGGCGTGTTTTTCTCCCTTTCTCCTCGAAGAGCCACGCCAGACGTGGCTCTTCTTCTTTTTGTCCGGCTTCGCAGGGCAAGCCTGCCCGCATGGGCAAGCGCTCCGTAATTGTGCGATGACACTACAAAACTGGCTTTAGATACGGCGGAGGATGTCGTTACGGTGCTGGTATGTGTAGCGCCGGCAATGCCGCCGCGTCGACAAGCCAAGTAGCGGGGGAATTCATGAAATCGATACTGCTGGTGGATGATTCGGCCACCGTACTGCTCAGTACTTCGAGCATTCTTGGCAAAGCGGGCTACGAAGTGCACAAGGCGGCTTCGGGTGATGAAGGGCTCAAACTTCTCAAGGACACACTACGTCCCAATCTGATCATCACTGATCTGAACATGCCGGGCATGAACGGTATCGAGTTCATCAAACAGGTTCGCTTGCTGCCCATGCTCAAGTTCGTGCCGATCCTGTTCCTGACCACTGAGTCGCAGCAGGCCAAACGGGCCGAAGCCAAGGCTGCTGGTGCTTCTGGCTGGCTGGTCAAACCGGTTACGGCTGATGAACTTACCTCCACCATCAAGCTGGTCATGAAATGAACACACAGCCGCTTGATTGCCATCGCTGCTTCATTTTGCGTGTGTCGCTGGTTTCTCTGGGCACTGCCGCAGTGATCGGCTTTTGTGCCTGGCTGGGCTTCGACTGGCTCAACCCCAGACTGCAGAACTGGTTTAGCCTTTCTTCCAGGGGGGCTGCTCTGCTGGTGGTCGAGCTGGCTGTGTTGCTGGCTTTTGCTGTGCAATTTGCTGTGTCGCTGATTCTTTTCCGTGATCCCGCTTTTGGTTTGACCTCACAAGGCAAGAAAACCGAGACTGACCTGCTGCAGACCTGGCAGAAACGAGTTTTGCCGGTCCGCGAGGAATTACTCCGTTTTCCTTCGTTCCAAGGGGTGGTGCGCCAGCAATTGGGGGCTGTCAGCACCGCGACCGAGGCTGCAGCGATGCGTATCATGGAGCGCTTGCAAAAGGTGGATGCAAAACTGAGTGATCTGAACGATTACATCGCGGGCTTCCATTCGGAATCTGAGCACCTGATGAGTACCTCGCGTGAGGGAATGGCACAGAACCAGAGCCGGGTTGATCAGATGCAGCGCTATATCTCGGAGCGCGTGGATGAGGCTTCTGAAGAGCAGCGCAAGATTGCCGAGATCGTGGCAGATGCGCGCGGGTTGGGCAGTCTGGTTGATCTGATCAAGCACGTTGCCGGCCAGACCAATCTGCTGGCGCTGAACGCGGCGATCGAAGCCGCGCGTGCCGGTGAGGCCGGACGAGGCTTTGCCGTAGTTGCCGACGAGGTGCGCAAGCTTTCCGTGCAGACCGAGCAAGCCGTGGTGCAGATCCGTGATGGCATCCTCAAGATGGCCAATAGTGTCGAGGAACAGTTTGCCGAGGCTCTCTCACACGACGTGCAGAAGGAAGAGGTTGTCACGCTGAAAGATTTCGAAAGCCAGCTCACCGAAATGGGGGTGCGCTACAACTATCTGGTCATGCGCGAGTGCGAGACGGTGGAACTGCTGCGGACCACCAGCGAGGATTTGACCCGTACCTTCATGGATGTGATGGCAGACATTCAGTTTCAGGATGTGACACGGCAGCAGGTCGAACATGTGGTTGGCGCGATGCAGGGGTTGGCGGGGCATCTGGCGCAAATGGCCGGAATACTTGACCCCTCAAGTCAGGAGGCGCCACCGCTAAAACCCCTGGCTGAAACCCTGGACCAGATGTTCTCCGGCTATGTGATGGATGGGCAGCGTGATGCACATGTTCAGGCTCTGGGACAAGGAAGCCCGACATCCAGTAGCGGGCCCAAAGTGGAGTTGTTCTGAACGATTCAGGCAGGAGCTGTGGACATGACAGAAACGGCAAGCAATCCAGTTGAACGCATCGTCCTCGCGGGCGGCCTGAACATCTACAGTGCAGCGGGCATCAAGACCCAGCTGCTTCAGGCGGTCGAGACTGCCAGCCAAGTCGAGCTGGACCTGCTCAAAGTCGAGGAGCTGGATACGGCGGGACTGCAGGTTCTCGTGCTCGCCAAGCGCGAGGCCGCCAGACGCGGGCATGAACTCCGGCTTGTGGCGCACAGCGATGAGGTGCGGGAAGCTCTGGATTTGTGCGGCATGGTGGGCTGGTTTGGCGATCCATTGCTGATTCCGGCTGATACCGTTGCAACAGGGAGCTAGCCATGGACCCGGTACGTGAAGCCTTTATCGCCGAATGCAACGAGCTTCTCACCGTGCTTGACGAGAGCCTGCTGGCGCTGGAAAAGGATACCTCCAATCCTGATCTCATCAATGCCATTTTCCGTGCCGTGCATACCATCAAGGGAGGCGCCGGCATCATCGAGTGCCGCTTCATTGAGAGTTTCGTACACGTTCTCGAAAACGTGCTGGATGACGTACGTGAGGGGCGTCTGGGAGTCGAAAGTGCTTTGCTTGATCTGATGTTCAGCTGTATTGATCAGGTACGCGCACTGCTGCCTTTTGTCGTTGATGAAACCAGTCAGCCTTCGCAGGCCTTGCTGGAGCAGAGTGCAGCCTTGCACGCGTTACTGCACAAGGTGACGGGAAGCGAAGCTGTGCCGCCTGCCGGCAGTGCTCTGGTTGCTGTGGATGAAGCCGTGCGTAGTGCGCGGGGCAGCCTGATTGGCCACGACTGCTGGCACGTTTCGATCCGTTTCGGCGAGAACGTGCTACGTGAGGGCATGGATCCACTGTCTTTCATCCGTTATCTCGCCAGCTTTGGCGAGATAGCCCATATCACGACGCTGACCGAGGCATTGCCACCTGCCGCCGAGATGGACCCCGAGAGCTGTTATCTCGGTTTCGAGATCGATTTCCGCTCCGATACCAGCAAGGAAAAGATCGAACGCGTGTTCGAATTCGTACGTGACAGTTGCCTGCTGCACATACTGCCACCAGACAGCCGGATCAATGATTACATCGATCTCATCATGAGCTTGCCGGAAGACAATCTGCGTCTGGGCGAAATTCTCGTGAGGGCAGGGGTGCTTACCGAGCAGGAATTGCGTGCCGGACTTTCCTTGCAACAGCAGGACATTACCGACGAACCGGCTCCGGCGCCGCTCGGGGCGATCCTGGTTGGGCAGCAGGTGGTGCAGAAAGAGCTGGTCGAGGCTGCAGTCAGCAAGCAGGCACAGATCAGCGAAAAGAAGGCCCAGGAAGCACAGCTGATTCGAGTGCACGCCGACAAACTTGATCACCTTATAAATCTGGTCGGCGAACTGGTGATTGCCGGCTCAGCGGCCTCGATGCAGGCCCAGCGTTCGCACGATCCGGTGATGAGCGAGGCGACATCGACCATCTCGCGCCTTGTTGAAGAGGTGCGTGATAGTGCCCTGCGCTTGCGCATGGTGCAGATCGGCGATGTATTCACGCGGTTCCAGCGTGTGGTGCGCGACGTGTCGAAGGAAATCGGCAAGGACATCGAACTGCAGATCCGCGGCGAGGACACCGAACTCGACAAAAGCGTGGTCGACAAGATCGGTGATCCGCTCATGCACCTGGTACGCAATGCCATGGACCACGGCATCGAAAGTGCCGGGCAGCGTCTGGCGCGGGGCAAACCTGCGCGTGGTCAGCTCGGTCTGAATGCCTATCACGAGTCAGGCAGTGTCGTGATAGAGGTCTCTGACGATGGTGGCGGGCTCAATCGGCAGAAAATCCGTGACAAAGCGATTGCGCGCGGCCTGATCGCGGCGAATGCCGAGCTATCGGACGCCGATCTCTGCAGGCTCATTTTCGAGCCCGGTTTTTCTACGGCAGAACAGGTCAGCAGCCTCTCCGGCCGTGGCGTTGGCATGGATGTGGTGCGCCGGAATATCGAAGCCCTGCGTGGCACTGTCGACGTCGAGAGCCGTGAGGGTGAAGGCAGTCTGATCCGCATTCGTTTGCCTCTCACGCTCGCGATCATTGATGGTTTCCTGATGGGGGTGGGGGGCTCGGCCTACGTCGTACCACTGGAAATGGTCGAGGAATGTATCGAGCGTGGTCATGAAAGCGTCGGGCGCAATTACATCAATCTGCGTGGCGAGGTGTTGCCCTGTATTCGTCTGCGTGAATTTCTGGAGATTGGCGGGCAGGCCGGACGGCGTGAAAACATCGTCGTCGTGCGCTATGGCGGGCGCAAGGCCGGCCTGCTGGTGGATGAATTGATGGGTGAATTCCAGACCGTGATCAAACCCCTCGGACGCATCTTCAACAAGCTGCGTGGAGTGGCCGGGTCGACGATTCTGGGTGGTGGAGAGGTCGCACTGATTCTGGATGTCCCAGCGCTGATCGGGCTGGCCGTCGATCAGGAAAAATCAAGCAGAGCTCTGGGCACGGCCAGTCACTGAGCCGGAGCAAAGAAGTTCAAGACGGATTCATACGAAGGAGCTGCATCATGTTCAAGAACCTGAAACTGGGGGCCAAACTGTCTGTCGGGTTTGGTCTGGTCGTGGCACTGATGGGAGTGATTGCAGTCGTCAGCTATACCCGGCTGAATACCCTGAATGAGCATATCCACAGCATCATCAACGACCGCTACCCGAAGACCGTGTGGGCTCAGGATGTTGTTAATGGCCTGAACGAGGTAGCCCGGATCGTGCGCAATGCAGCCCTTGTCGACAAACCCGAAATCGCCCAGAAGGAGCTCGCGCGCATTCCACCGATTCGCAAGGCTGTCGGTGAAGCGCTGGAGAAGCTGGACAAGACCATTACCAGTGACAGGGGGCGCGAGTTGCTCAAGAGTCTGGTCGAGGTGCGTACGGCCTATGGCGTGCAGCTTGATCTGGCAATCAAGCTGGCGGCTGAAGGCAAACGCGCCGAACTGACGGCGCTGCTGCTGGGTGACATGCGCGACAAACAGAATGCCTATTTCTCTTCTCTGGGGGCGATAACCGAGTATCAGAACAAACTCATGGAAGATGAGGGCAAAGAAGCCGAAGTGCTGGCCAAGAATGCGATCGTGCTGATCGTCAGCCTGTTTCTCGGCGCCTTGATTCTGGCCGGGGCCGCAGCCTGGCTGGTTACCCGCAGCATTACCCGGCCTATCGGCGCTGCGCTGGATGTCGCCAGCCGGATCGCCGAGGGTGACCTGACCGCTTCGGTCAAGATCGACAGCGCTGATGAAGTGGGGCAACTGCTGACCGCCATACAGGCCATGACTGACAAACTGTCGCAGATCATTACTGAGGTGCGCAGCTCGGCTGACAGCCTCTCCGGCGCAGCCGGCCAGATCAGTGCGACCTCGCAATCGCTGTCGCAGGCATCCAGCGAACAGGCCGCCAGTGTCGAGGAAACCTCGGCGTCGATGGAGGAAATGAGCAGCTCGATTGCCCAGAACGCCCAGAACGCCAAAGTCACCGACAGCATGGCGCTGAAAGCCTCGACTGAAGCCAACGAAGGCGGTGCGGCGGTCAGCCAGACCGTGCAGGCGATGAAACAGATCGCTGGCAAGATCGGCATCATCGACGACATTGCCTACCAGACCAATCTGCTGGCGCTGAATGCGGCCATCGAAGCAGCGCGTGCCGGCGAGCATGGCAAAGGTTTCGCGGTGGTGGCGGCCGAGGTGCGCAAGCTGGCCGAGCGCAGTCAGGTCGCGGCGCAGGAGATCGGCGAACTGGCCGGTGGCAGTGTCGAACTCGCCGGCAAGGCAGGCAGCTTGCTCGACGAAATCGTGCCATCGATTCAGAAAACCGCCGAGCTGGTGCAGGAAATAGCCGCAGCCTCGACCGAGCAGTCCGGCGGTGTTGGCCAGATCAATACTGCGCTGGGGCAGCTTTCACAACTGACCCAGCAAAACGCTTCAGCGTCCGAAGAGCTTGCCGCTACGGCCGAGGAAATGAGCGGGCAGGCCGAGCAGCTGCAGCAGCTGATGGCTTTCTTCAAGGTGACGGGTGGCAGCGCTACGCCGGGCGTAGCCGACAAGGCCATGCGTTCCACGCGCCGCACGGTGCGGACTGCTTCAGGCATCGAGCCCTCAGAGGGCGATTTCGTGCGCTATTAGGAGACGACCATGAGCAATCTCGTTCCGGCAGCTGCGGTGCGGGCCGCGGCGGAGGACAACGCCCAGTACCTCACCTTCATGCTGCGCGGTGAGCTGTTTGCCATCGGCATTCTGGCGATCAAGGAGATCATCGAGTACGGCAAGCTCACCACCATCCCGATGATGCCCGAGCACATTCGTGGGGTGATCAATCTGCGCGGCTCGGTCGTTCCGGTTGTCGACCTGTCCGCCCGTTTCGGGCGCGGTGGCAGCGAGATCACCCGGCGCAGCTGCATCGTCATCATCGAAATGCTGGCCGAAGGCGAGCGTCATGATATCGGCGTGGTGGTCGACGCAGTCTGTGAGGTGCTCGAAATCCCTGACGCGCAGATCGAGCCGCCACCGAGCTTTGGCGCCAACATCCGTACCGACTTCATCTCCGGAATGGGCAAGGTGAATGAGCAGTTCGTCATCATCCTGAGTGTCAATCATGTGCTGTCGCTTGACGAACTCGCGGCTCTCGGAGCCCTGCACGGCAGCCTGCAGGACAATCGGGAAAGTGAAGCCGTGGCCGCTTGAATGCCTGAGAGGGCTGCATGCATCTGCTTGATGGAGAGCCGCCTGCATGGTCGGTCTTCGATGGGGTGCCTTGAAAACCTGCGCCGCACGGACGTCTGCAGAGGTAGTTGTTGAAGATCAAGGCTGGATGCGGCTTTGCAGGCAGGAGATCCGGATGCCCGGGTGATGTGACTGACAATGAATTCGTGTGGTGAAGCATGCCAACCCTCATCCTGCCTGGCCTGAATGAGCGCCCCGAGAGCATCCAGGAAGTGTTTCTCAATCCTGGCGGTTTTCATTTTGGCCCGGCCGAGACGCGCATCGTGACCCTGCTGGGCTCCTGTGTTTCCATCACCCTGTGGCACCCGAAGTTGCGCGTGGGAGGCATGTGCCACTTCATGCTGCCTTCGCGCGGCGTGATTCCCGAGGGCGCCAGCTACGACGGGCGCTATGGCGACGAAGCCATGAAACTGTTCACCAGCCACATCATGCGCGTAGGGGCTGAGCCCGAAGAGTTCCATGCCAAGCTCTTCGGTGGCGCCAACATGTTTGCCGACATCAGCCAGCGTCAGGAAGCCAACGTTGGTGTCCGCAACATCGAAATGGGACTGCTCCAGCTGGATCGCTACGGCATCCCCTTGCTGGCCAAGCACCTGGGCGGTGAGGGGCATCGCAAGCTCATGTTCGATGTGTGGACGGGCGATGTGTGGCTCAAGCAGGCCGAGCCGGCGCGAGGGGAACGCAGGAGACCGCGATGAAACGGATCCGCGTGGCCGTTGTCGACGATTCGGCCATCGTGCGTCAGGTTGTCGCCGAAGTGCTGGCCCGGGCTGCAGACATCGAGCTGATCTTCACTGCGGCAGATCCCATCTTCGCAATGGGCAAGATGCAGGACAACTGGCCTGATGTGATCGTGCTGGATATCGAAATGCCACGCATGGACGGGCTTACCTTCCTGCGCAAGATCATGGCCGAGCGCCCCACGCCGGTCGTCATCTGCTCCTCGCTGACCGAACGGGGTGCCCATGTCACCATGGATGCGCTGGCTGCCGGGGCATTTGCCATCATCACAAAACCCAAGCTCGGTGTGCGCCAGTTCCTGCAGGATGCCTCCAGTGATTTGCTGGGTGCCGTGCGTGCTGCCGCTGCCGCCAATATCATCTGTCTGCATCAGGCCGTGACGCATGCCGTTCAGCCCGCACCGGCTCTGCCCGCCAGAGCACTGAGCCTGCCGCCTCGTACCCTCGGTAAGCGCCTGGTTGCCATCGGTACGTCCACTGGTGGCACGCTGGCGCTGGAACGCATCCTGCGCGAACTGCCAGCCGAAAGTCCTCCGCTCCTGATCGTGCAGCACATGCCGGAAAAATTCACGGCAGCCTTCGCCGAGCGCCTCGACTCGCTGTGTGCTCCCGAAATACTGGAGGCGCGGGATGGCGATCGCGTTCAGCCCGGTCGCGCCCTGATCGCCCCCGGCGCACGCCACATGCAACTGGTCCGCTCCGGTGGCGGATTTGCTGTGGCCGTGGCGGACGGTCCGCCGGTGAATCGTCACAAGCCATCAGTTGATGTGCTGTTCCGGTCAGTGGCCCGCGAAGCTGCCGCCAACGCGGTGGGCATCATCATGACCGGCATGGGCGATGATGGTGCGCGCGGTCTGCGCGAGATGAAAGATGCCGGCGCACACACGATTGCGCAGGATGAAGCCAGTTGCGTCGTTTATGGCATGCCTAAAGAGGCTGTGCGCCTGGGCGGAGTGGATGAACAGATCGCGCTGGACCAGATCGCCAGGCGCTTGCTGGAGCTGGCATGAAAGAGTCGCCGCCGATGCTTGATGAGAGCGCCGAGCTTGTGTACCAGATCGACCAGGATGACCTGCTGATATTTTTTAACGCGCAGCGGGATGCTTTTGCAGAGGACAATGACTGTGCGGATCTGGTCAGCAGGAATATATGCAGAACGTCGATCTGGCAGTTCATCCATGATGCTGAAACCCGCCATTTGCATCAGATCCTGCTCAAGAAAGTGCGCACGGAAGCGGTCATGCTGGATCTGGAATTTCGCTGCGACTCGCCAGTTTTGCGGCGTTTCATGCGCATGCAAATCTGCGGGAAGGAGAGTGGCCGGGTCGAGTATCGCTGCCGCATCATCAGGACTGAGCCGCGCGAGCCGGTGGTGATTGCGTCTGCCCCCGTGACGGGGTGCGGTCCGCTGTTACGGCTGTGCAGCTGGTGCAAGAAGATGGATGTTGGCCGCGATTCGTGGATGGAAATCGAGGATGCCGTGAATTTTCTGGGCCTGTTCTCTTTGACGGAAATTCCGCCGATCACCCACACCATCTGTGCCGACTGTTTCAATGCGCTGGAGGATGCCTGAGCGCGGCGCACTGCCTTCCTGTGCGAGTCGATGCCGCAAAGAAAGATACGGGAGTGGTTCTCCGGAGTGCAGGCTTACTCGCCGTTTTTCAGGCTGGCTGGATCTAGGATGACCGAGCCGTCAGGCCCCCAGTGGACCTTGGTGATGCCGGGCTCGATGCTTTCAAGCAGATGCGCCTCCATGTCTGCAGGGCTCAGATCGCCACAATCCAGCCGCATCAGATCGGCCAGACGCTTGTTTTCCAGCAACAGTTCGCGGTGAGCCAGCGACTGGGCGATGGCGGAGACCAGTTCGTAGTCATTCCATGGTTTGGCGATGAAACGATCAATGCCGACTTCATTGACTGCGCGCAGCAACGCATTCAGGTCCGCATAGCCGGAGAGGATCAGACGGCAGGCATCGGGTTGGCAGGCCTTGGCCGCCTTCAGGAAACTCACGCCATCCATCTCCGGCATGCGGTAATCGCTGATGAAGAGATCGAAGGGCGTGTGCTCGATGCGGGCCAGTGCCGCTCGCGCCGAACTGAACGCTTCAATTTCCAGTTCGAAAGACTGATTGCCATAGGAGCAGGGAACCATGCGCAGCAAGCGGCGCAGCGATTGCAGGATGGCGGGCTCATCGTCGAGGATCAGGATCTGGCTCATGGCGACACCTCATCGGAAGGGGTTGGCTCCGGTTGGTGAACCGGCAGCACAATACGGAATGTGGTGCCATGCCCCGGCTTGCTGGTGACGTCGATGCGGCCGTGATGGCGGTTGATGATGCCGAAGACCAGTGAAAGGCCCAGACCTGTGCCCACGCCGACTGGCTTGGTGGTGAAGAAAGGCTCGAAGATGCGGTTCATATGCTCGGGGTCAATGCCCTTGCCCGTGTCCGTGATGCTGATCCACACCTGATCAGATCCTTCCAGCCCGCTGCGCAAGGTGATTTCTCCCTGCGTCTCGATGGCCTGTGCGGCATTGACCAACAGGTTCATGAAGACCTGATTGATCTGTGAAATCACGCAATCCACTTCGGGCAGCTGACCATATTCCTTGCGAACCGTGCATTTGTATTTCAGTTCGTTGGTCACGATGTTCAACGTGGAGTCCAGCCCTTTGTGGAGGTCGGCGCAGCTCCATTCCTGATTGCCGGTACGCGAGAAATCACGCAGATCCTGCACGATCTTGCGCACGCGCAGCAGGCCTTCGCGCGATTCATCGAGCAGCGGGAAAATATCTGCGCGCAGGTAGTTGTAATCCTGATCCTGCTTGATGCGAACGATTTCTTGCGCGCGCGGGTCGTCTTCTGCCTTGTCATCGTTCAGCAGAGTGTAGGCATCGCACAGATTGACCAGCGCCGTGATGTATTCGGTCAGGGTTCCAAGATTGGAGGTGACGAAGCCGATCGGGTTGTTCAACTCGTGGGCGACACCGGCAGCCAGCTGGCCGATGGCGGCGAGTTTCTCTGACTGCAACAGCTGGTTATGAGCCTCTTCCAGTTTCTTGTTGAGAGCCTGCTGGGCGGCGAGATTTTCTGCAAGCAGCAATTCGTGGGCTTTGCGCTCACTGATGTCGGTGAGCACCCCGTCGATGAAAACCGGCTTGCCGCTGTCGTCAAGCGTGACACTGCTCAGATCCGAAACCCACAGCTCCGTGCTGTCGGCGCAAAGCAAACGATATTCCTGTGTGTAGGTGCTGCGTTCGTCGGCCAGATAGGCGCTGACTTCTGCGCCGATGCGAGCCAGATCGTCAGGGTGGATCATGGCGACAAACGCCGGGCGACCGGCGAGCAGATCGGCCGGTTCGTAGCCCCAGCGACGGACATTGTCGGAAACAAAGAGCACTGGCCAGCCATCCCCGGTACTCCAGCGGAAACAAACTGCCGGGCTGGCCTCTACCACCTGCACAGCCTGCTGCAAGGCCCGCTCGGCACGCATCTTCTGCATGATGCGCCAGGTGTCGTTGGCGATCAGTTGCACACTCTCGACATCCAGATCGGTGTAGTCCGTGCCCTTGTTGCCTACCCCCGCGATCATGCGGACCTGACCGCTTTCAATAACGGGGACGCTGATCAGGCGCTGCAGGTGAGAGTGTCCTTCTGGCAAGCCCTTCTTGCCGGTGACGCTGGCGTAATCGTTGATGACAACAGGCTGTTTGCTGCGTGCCGAATCGGCCCAGATGCCGGCCTGGCTGATCGGATAGTGTTTGTCGTATTTGGCCGTGCAGTAATGTGCCAGCGTGTTGCGCGACCAGGCGACCAGTTCGATGCTCTCCTGGTCTTCGTTCACGCAATGGATGAAGGCAATCTGGCTGCTGGTGAGGCGTTCGGCGACGTCCTGGGCATATGCCATGAAGGCCGGTTCATCCAGCTGTTCGGCCTGCAAGGGCAGATCAAGCAAAGCGCTGGCCCGCTGGGTCTGCAAGGCGAGCATCGTATCGACCTGGTGTTTGGCGGTGACGTCGGTGGCCACTCCGTTCCAGACGATTCTGCCCTGGTCGTCGAGCTCTGGCTGGCGGCGTGAGCGGAGGTTGACCCAGCCCCAGTGCTGGTCAGCCCGGAGGACGCGCAGATCGATATCCAGATCTCCGTCGGTGGAGGCCAGTGCAGTGCGCAGTGCGGGAAGCTCTGCCGGTTCCAGGCGGGCATAGAATCGGTCGGTGTTGCCGAGCAGTTCGGCTGGGCTGATACCCAGCAGACGCTCCACGCCGGAGCTGACATAGAGAATTTCACGCGTGCCATCTGGTCGCTGACCCACCTGATACAACACGCTGTCAGGGAGATTGTCACCCAGCGTACGCAGGCGTTCCTCGCTCTGACGCAAGGCATCTTCGGCCAGATGGCGCGCAGTCACATCCAGGGTAATGCCACCCAGCGCGGGGGGGGCGTCGTCGCGCGGGATGATGAATTTGGTGGACTCATAAACGTGACCGTTGAATTCCTCTTCGATGGTTTCTGTGCGGCCGCTGGCGAGTACCCGCAGGTCGTCGGCCACAATGCTTTCGCCGAACCTGCCAGGGAATATCTCGCTGGATAGCTTGCCAATCATGCTGGCCGGGTCGATGCCCAGCAGATCCTTGAAGCCCCGGTTGGCGATCAGAACACGTGATTCGCTGTCTTTTACATAGGCCGTACCCGGCAGGTGATCAATGAAACCCTGCAGGGTGCGAACGGCTTCGCGCTGGGCTCGTGCATCGGCATTGCGCTGGGTGATATCGGTGGCGAGCAGTACGGCATGCTCGCCATCGCCCAGCGGGTAGAGCATGCTGAGGTATTCGACGCCATTGCGGCTGTCCGTCAGCGTGACCGGTTCATGGCTGGTACGGGCGCAGGCTTCTTCTACTGCGGCTTTGCGCTGTGGCAGGACTTCCGGCGGAAGCCGTCTGAAGACGTTGCTGCCGACAAGAGCTTCCGGGGTGCTGCCCAGACGCGTTGCGCCGGTCTGGTTGATGAGTTTGATCGTGCCGTCCCGGCTCACCATGTGCAGGGTTTCCGGCACCGCATCGATGAAGGCCCGCAACAGCTGCATGTCCTGAGCCTGCTGGGCGCGGCTGGCTGCGTCCATGGCCTGCTTGCGCCCTTGCCGCAGCAAGAGTGTCAGTGTGCCCAGCAGTATCAGCAGGAGCAGCCCGAAAGCCAGACTCTCGCGGCGGGCCTCGGCATAGACTTCGTCCGCATCAAGTTTGGCGATCACGCGCCAGGGGCTGTTGCCGACAGGGTGAATGGCGCGCAGGACTTCGACATTGCGATAGTCGAGGCCGGAGGCCAGAACGGTTTTCTCGGTATCGAGCTGGATGGCTCGTACTTGCAGACTGCGAATCGGGAGCCGCAGCCGTGGCGGAGGCGTCGGGTCGTGAAGCAGTGGTGCGAGGAATTCCACTTCGTCCCCGGCTGGCCGGAACAGCAGGGTTTCGGCACTGGAGCTGATGCCCGGCCAGGTCTGGATGAACGGGTAGAGATAGCGGTAAGGGTCGATCTCCAGCAGCATGAAACCGATACCCTGCGTGCCGTTGGCAACGTTCAGGCTCAGCGGAGAAACAAAGGCCAGGCGTGCCTGACCGCTGCTGCCGGAGTAGAAGTCAATCAGACGGGCGCGCTGATCTGGCGTAGGTCGGGTATCCAGTGGTTGCGGAACCGCGGGTGACTTGCCGTCGGTACTCAGGGCAAAGCGGCCCTGTTCATCGTAGAGGGCAATCCGCAAGGCTTCCGGATGACGGCGCAGATAGAAGCGCATGCGCTCCAGCAGCAGCTCTCCCGCTTTTTCTCGCGTGGCCGGGCGGCTCTGTTGCCACGCCGCGAAAGCACTGCTTAATGAGCTGGATGGGGGCTGAATCATGCCGCTGCGTTTGTCGTCGAGCCAGCGCTCGATTTCGTGAGCCTTGAGTTCGGCAATGACAGCCAGGTTGGCCTGGGCGGCTTCGCGGGTTTCGCGGTAGAAATAGGTGCAGACGAGAGCGATGATGAGCGACGTCGCGAGAACGCCCAGCAGCGGCCATCTCCAGACATGCAGGCTGGAGAAGAAGGCGGGGCGCGGCTGTGCGGGCAGGCTCATGACTCTGCTCCTGAATCACCTTGCCGGCCTGCGATGCGAAAGGCTTCGCGCACCTGTTCGCGCAGCTGGTCGTCTTCCCATGGTTTGGTGAGGAATTTGTACACCGCACCGTGATTGACCGCATCCATCACGGCTTCAAGTTCGGTGTAACCAGAGAGGATGATGCGCAGGCTGTCGGGGTAGAGCTGGCGCACACGGGTAAAGAATTCGGTTCCGGTCATGCCGGCCATGCGCTGATCCGAGATGATGACCTGGGCGGGGGTGCGGGCAAGCAGCTCAAAGGCATCGTTGCCATTCTGTGCGGTGATGATGTTGTAGTTCTCGTGGCGGAACAGACGGTGCATGGCGTTGAGGATCGCCGGTTCATCATCCACGATGAGCAGGGTCTGCTTGCTGGCTGCGGTGGCAGTCGCTCCCAGATGCAGCCTGGCTTTCTGTGCGAGCAGCTGGGCGATGGCGTCTGGCGCGGCAGGGCGACTGAACAGATAGCCCTGCATTGCGTCGCAGCGTCGGTTGCGCAGGAAGATCGCCTGCGCCTCGGTTTCCACGCCTTCGGCCAGCACCGACAGGTTCAGGCCGTGGGCAATCGCAATGGCGGCGGTGGCAATGGCGGCGTTGGCGGGATTGTGGGTGATGTCGCTGACAAAGCCCTGATCAATCTTGAGTTTGTCGAAGGGGAAACGTGCCACGTAGGCCAGCGAGGAATAGCCGGTGCCGAAATCGTCGAGCGACAGCTTGACCCCTAGTGCCTTGAGTTTGCGACAGGTAGCGACCGCAGCATCGATATTGTTGATCAGCGCAGATTCGGTGACTTCCAGCTCCAGCAGCTCGGCCGGCAAACCGGTTTCTGCGAGCACGGCCGCAACCTCATCAACCAGCGTGTCGCCGCGGAACTGACGGGTCGACAGGTTGACTGCCACGCGCATGCGGCCTAGCCCCTGATCAAGCCATTCCTTGTTCTGTGCGCAGGCCTGACGCATCACCCAGCTGCCGATGGGTATGATCAGGCCGGTTTCTTCCGCCACCGGAATGAATTCGCCGGGACTGACCATGCCCAGCTCGGCGTTGTGCCAGCGCAGCAGGGCCTCGGTACCGATGATGTTGCCGGAATCCAGATTGTTCTGGGCCTGGTACACCACGCTCAGTTCGTTGCGTGCCAGTGCGCCGCGCAGCTGGGCTTCGATGGCCTGACGACGCCTGGCATCGGCGTCCATGCTGGGCGAGTAGAAGCTGACGCAGTTGCCGCCTTCAAGCTTGGCGCGGATCAGCGCCGCGTCCGCCGCCTTGAGCAGGGTCTCGCCATCTTCTCCATCGCGTGGCGCGACGCTGATGCCGATGCTGGCGGTGACGATCAGGGGGTGGTTGTCGTGCTCAAGGGGGCGGGCGATCACGTCCTGCAGACGCTGGGCCAGCAGGATGGCATCTTCGGCTGCATTCAGGTTGCTCAACAGGAAGCAGAATTCGTTACCGGAAAGACGGGCGACTGTATCGCCCTGGCGGATTTGCTTGGCAAAACGTCGTGCCATGTCGACGAGCACGCGATCCCCGGTGGCCTGACTCAAGGTGTCGTTGATCAGGCGGAAACGGTCCAGGTTCACCAGGATCGCCGCCGAGCAGCGCCCGCTGCGTCTCGAGGCGACCAGGGATTGCTCCATGCGGTCGAGGAACAGGCTGCGGTTGGGCAGGCCGGTCAGCGGATCGAACTGGGTGAGCTGGTTGATGCGGTCGACCAGACGTTTCTGTTCGGCAACGTAGCCGAACTGGCCGACGTAATGGCTTGGCTGACCAGCTTCGTCAAGAACGCTGCTGATGCGCAGCCACTCGGTATAGGTGCTGCCATCCTTGTGCCGGTTGATGATCTCACCTTGCCAGCAGCCGTTTTCAACAATGGCCTGCCACATGGCAAGGTAATACTCCGGGTCTTGCTGGCCGGATTTGAGGATGCGCGGATTGTGGCCCTTGACCTCGGCCAGCGTGTAGCCGGACATCTGGGTAAACGTGTCGTTGACCAGCAGGATGTTGCCGGCCGCATCGGTGACACAGATCCCGTCCCGGCTGCCGCGCAGGACTGCCAGCGCAAGCTGGAGCTCGTTGTCGGGCGCCTGGTAACTGGCCATCGTGGCGTGGTACTGGACGGCAATCCTGATCGCCGCGGGCAGACGCAGCAAGGCTTCGTCACACAGACAGTCAGCAGCGCCCTGCCACATGGCCTGGGCGGCAAAACCGACCAGTTCTTCAGCGCAGCACAGCATGATCACAGGCAGTGATCCGGGGTGGCGGCGCACCCGCTGCAGCAGCATCAGGCCGGCAGGCCCGGAGTCTTCGCTGGCGATGCTCAGATTCGGGTGCTGTGCGCACAGCAGACAATCCGCATCGGCATGTTCCAGCGCCTGCTCCAGTTCGCCGAGCTGGTTGAGTGGGGTGAGGTTGAATGCTTCTCCCGAGGCGTGCAGCACGGCACTGATGGTGTCATACAGCGGCGGATCAGCATCGATCAGCAATACCTGAATGGGAGAGGTGGATGCAGGTCTGTTCATGTTCATGCCCGCACGCAAACCACCAGCGGCCTGCCGTAAGAATGTTCGTAATCGCGGATCTGCCGGATCAGCAGCTCATCCAGCACGTACTCGGTGGCCAGCAAGAGCATGCCGTCCGGGCTGTACAGATCGCGTGAGAGCACCATGCCCACTTCCAGCTGGGCGCCACCCATGCGCTTTTCGAGCACGGGTTTGCGCGGGGCGCGGCCAACCAGCGTACCAAAAGCCTCGACCACTGCCGGGTCGTAGCGGAATCGGCTGCCCTCGAGCACCCAGCCTTTGGCCTCGTCCACACTCATGCGTTTGATGCTGAGGGTGCCGAGCTGGGCCGCGTCGTAGTCATTGGCCAGGGCGAGGATGCGCGCGCCCAGCGGGATCTTGTCACCGGCCAGACCGTCGGGGAATCCCTGTCCATCCCAGCGCTCATGATGGCTGCGGATGATCTCGGCGACCCCGCGCAACTCGGGCATCGACATCAGGGCGGCGGCGCCGTTGAGCGGGTGTTTGCGGGCGACGCCGATTTCATCTGCGCTCATGTGGCTGATGGGTTTGGTCAGCAGCGGGTCCGGATAGCCGATCTTGCCGATGTCGTGCAGCAGCCCGGCGAGCAGTATCTCGTGGGTCTCGGCGGGGGGCACCTTCATCTTTTCGGCCAGATGGCGGGCGACGTCGGCAACGCGGCGGCTATGACCGGCCAGTGCCGGCGCACGCATTTCGATCAGGTTGGAGAGGATCTGCACCGAGGTGAAGAAGGTCTTCTTGAGCTTCTCCATGGCCAGCGAAATTTCCTGATTGGCGATCTGCAGTTCTTCCGTGCGGATGCGAACCTTGTCTTCCAGCGTCGCGTTGAGCTCGCGCAGGCTTTCGTTCTGGGCCTGTGTCAGGGCTTCGAGGCGGTTTTTTTCGCGCTGCAGGCCGCACAGCTCCAGCGCCTGGGCCAGGGTCTTGAGCAGCTCGGTGTCGTCCCAGGGCTTGGCAATGTAGCGGTAGATGCCACCTTCGTTGATCGCGGCAATTGCCGAACTGACCTCGGCATAGCCCGTGAGCAGCAGGCGCATGGTGGCAGGCCAGCGTTCGCGTGTCAGGGCCAGCAGTTCGGCCCCATTCATGCCGGGCATGCGCATGTCGGAAATGATCAGGTCGACCGGCTGGGCTTCGAGCAGCGTCAGTGCGGCGCCGCCGCTTTCGGCCGTGAGCACGCTGTAGCCGGACGGGCGTAACAGGCGGCGCAGGGCACTGAGCACGTTGGGCTCGTCGTCGACGAGCAGGATCACGGGGGCTACGGAGAAGCCGGGAGGATAGGTCGGGGCGAAGGTCCCGGGTTCAGTCATGTCGCCTGCCTCGTGAAGGTATGGGGGTGAATTCTGACCTGCCCGAACAGCCGCGCGCAGCCTGCCTGTGCGGGCAGGGTGTCTGGAGAGACACGCCAGAAGCGGCTCTTGACGATGCTCTTGCAGATGATAGCCACCATCGAATTCATGGCGCCCCCTCGCCGGTATGTGGCGGGTGACGGGGCTTGATCGGCAGGATGATGCGTACGGTGGTGCCGGCCCCGGGGGCGCTGTCGATCTTGATGTCACCGCCGTGGCGCTGCACCGTACCGTAGGCGACCGACAGGCCCAGACCACTGCCGGCGCCTACCGGCCGGGTGGTGAAGAACGGGTCGAAGATGTGGGGCATGTTATCGGCGGCGATGCCGCATCCCGTGTCCTGGATTTCGATGACAACAAACTCGCCGTCGCGTTTCGTCCGCAGCGTGATGCGGCCGCGATCTGCGATGGCTTGCGCGGCATTGAGCAGCACGCTCATGAGCACCTGGTTGATTTCGGAGGCCAGGCAGAACACGCCGGGAATGTCGCCGTAGTCGCGCTGCAGCTCGCAACGCCCACTGAACTCTCGGCTGAGTACATCCAGTGTGCTTTCCAGACAATGATGCAGGTCGATCTCGGACCACTGGTATTCATTGCCCTCGCGTGAGAAGTCCTTGAGGCTTTTGACGATCTTGCGCACGCGCTCGACACCCTGGCGCGATTCGCTGAGCAGATCCTGCACGTCGTCACGCAGATAGGCATAGTCGATGGATTGCTTGAGCAGAGCCAGTGGCGCCAGTCGTTCGGCGGGAATGCTGCCGTCCTGCTCCAGCGCTTCGTAGTGTTCGATCAGGCGTAGCAGGGCATGAACGTGTTTTTCCAGACTGCTCAGGTTGGAGGAAACGAAGCCGATCGGGTTGTTGATTTCATGGGCCATGCCCGCGGCAAGCTGGCCGACCGAAGCAAGTTTTTCGTTTTGCAGCAACTGGCCATGGGCCTTGTCCAGACGCAGATTGAGGGCGTCCAGATCCTGAAAGGCTTTGAGCAGTGCTGCCTGACTGCCCTTGCGCTCGGCGATGTCGCGGAAGATGACGATTGCGCCACCCTGCGCGGGCAAAGGGTTGGCGGTGAGCTCAACGTCCAGCGCGTGACCATCCTTGTGCCAGAACACGTCTTCGATGAAGCAGAAGGCGCCGCCACGGGCGAGCCAGGCGAAGGGGCTTTCCGCCGCCGGGTAGGGCGAGCCGTCGCGACGCCGGGCTTGCAGGCAGGTGTGAAGGTTTTGCGTGATCAGTTCATCCGCGCCGTAGCCCAGCAGATAGCACGCGGCACGATTGGCATAGGTGATGGCGTGTGTGGCATCCAGTGCCAGAACACCTTCGGTGATGGTGTCGAGGATCTGCAGCATGAAGGACTGCATTTCAGCCGTGACGGGCGCCTCCCTGTTCATGTGGAGACCTCCGGAGGCTGGCGCATGTGCTCAACCATGTCGAGAAAAGTGCGGGTGCGTGCTTCACCGAACCGTGTCGCCAGATGGTGCCGGGCACCCGTCATGGCCTGGCGGAAGGGCGCCCGCTCCGGCAACACGATCTGCATGCCGAAACCAAGCAGCTCCTCCAGTTGTGCCGCTTGTTGCGACCGTACCAGCGAACACATGGCCCGGGCTGCGTGATGCGACTCTTCACTGATGATCTGCTGGTGCTCGGTGCTGAGTGATTCGAAGTTCTTGCGGTTGACGATGTGCAGCATGGCGCCGTAGCTGTAGTCGAGCAGTGTGAGGTGACACTGGTTTTCGTAAAGCCGGTAAGCGCGGATGATGGCGACCGGATTCTCCTGGCCATCGACCAGGCCTTGGCGGATGACCGAGGCGAGCTGGGCGAATTCGACGATGACGGGCACGCAACCCAGCGCAAGCATGGCCTCTTGGTATTGCAGGATCGGCGGCACGCGGATGCGCAGTCCGTGCATGTCATCCGGGTTCAGGATGGGGTGGCGGTTGTTGCTGATCTGGCGAAAGCCCCATTCCCAGCTTGAAAGGCTGTGCAGGCCGCGCTGTCGCAGATCGGGCATGGCCCAGTCGGCAAACGGGCCATTGAGCACGCGGTCGGCGTGGGCCAGATCGTCGAACACGAAAGGCATGCCGACGCAGCCGAATTTGGGCAGCAACTCGCACAGGCGATCCATGGGCGCTAGTGCCATGTCGGCCTCGCCGGCCATGACCATGCGTAGCATGGCCGGGATATTGCCCAGCGCACTGCCGGGCATGTCGGCAATGTTCAGCAGGCCGCCGCTGCGCTGGGCAACGCGTTCGCCAAACTGCTGGATGGCAAAGCGGGTGGCCGGATCGTCGCCTGTGTGGTGCGCGAGCAGAAGGGTCTTGAAGCTGCTCATGACGGGCTGGCCTCCTCAGGCGCGGTTTCGGGCTGGCAAACCGGCAGGGTGATCCTGAATGTGGTGCCTTCGCCGGGCGTAGAACACACTTCAATCTTGCCGTGGTGCTTGTGCACGATGCCGTAGGACAGCGACAGGCCAAGGCCGGTGCCTTTGCCCACCGGTTTGGTGGTGAAGAAGGGGTCGAAGATGCGGCTCATCACCTCCGGTGACATGCCACAGCCGTTGTCGCTGATCTCGATCCAGACATGTTCGTTTTCAGCTCCGGTACGCACGCGGATCGTGCCGCGCGCCTCGGGCTTGATGGCATGCGCTGCGTTGACCAGCAGATTCATGAAGACCTGGTTGAGCTGCGAGGGCAGGCACTGGATCTGCGGCAGCACGCTGAACTCGCGTACCACATCGGCCTTGTATTTGATCTCGTTGTTGACCACGTTGAGCGTGGACTCCAGACCGCGGTGCAGATCAACCCATTGCCAGTCGGCGCTGGCATCGACGTGGGAAAAGTCTTTCAGATCCTGCACGATCTTGCGTACCCGTTCGATTCCCTCGCGCGATTCGCGCATCAGGTCAAGCAGGTCGGTTTTCAGGTAGTCCAGATCGATGCTCTGGCGTAGCGTGGCGAGTTCTGCGCGCAGGCTGTCATTGCAGATGTCCGGCTCGGCCTGGACGTAGGCGTCGATGAGCCTGAGCAGGTCGGCGAGGTAGGTCTGCAGGCTGCCGAAATTGGAGAATACGTAGCCGATGGGATTGTTGATCTCGTGCGCCACGCCGGCGGCAAGCTGGCCGATGGACGCCAGTTTTTCGTTCTGTACCAGCTGCTGCTGACTCTGTACGAGGCGATCCTGGGTTTCGTGCAGCTGTGCATTGAGCGCGGTGACTTCCATCAGATGCTGCTGCATCTCGCCTTCGATCTGTTTGCGCCGGGTGATGTCGAATTCGAGTGCGGTTTTGGCTTCGCGCAACTCGCGGGTGCGCTCGGTGACCAGTTGTTCGGCGGCCTCGCGGGCGTTGCGCAATTCCTTTTCGGCGGCTTTGCGATCAGTGATGTCGATCAGGGTTTCGATGGCGCCGATGATCTCGCCGCCCGCATCGCGCAGCGGGGTGGCCGCCACATGCATCCAGCGCGCCGGGATATTGCCATGCTCTGCAACATACAGTTCGGCCTCGAAAGCGCCGTCCGTGGCGGGCGATTTCCACAGGCGCCCGTTGAATTTCTGGCGCAAGCCGTCTTCGTCAACCGGATTCATGACCCAGTCTGCGAGCAACTGGCCCTTGCCTGCGCCCAGAGCGCTGCCGGCGTCGTCGCTGCCGATCAGATGGTTGGCCGGGATGCCGGTGATCACTTCGCAGGCGCGATTCCAGTGCGTGACGCAGTGGTCCTTGTCGAGAACAAAAGTGCCGACCGGATAACCTTCGATGATTTCGGTGAGCAGTTGCAGCATCGATGCTTCGGCGCCCTCGGCGCGCATGCGCGAAGTGACATCGGTACAGGTGGCAATCTGGACCGTGCGGCCTTCGAAGTCGGTGGGCTGCATGCTGACTTCAAACCAGCGATCGCTGCCGTCCTTCATCGGCCAAGGCAAGGCGTCGGCCCAGCTCTGGCCGAGGGTGAAGTCGATCCACGCATCGCCACCGAGTTCGCGCAGGCTTCTGGCCTGCAGTTCGCGCAGGTTCATCCCGACTATGCGGGAGAATTTGGTGTTGGCAAACAGCACCGACTCAGCGTCGATCACGAGGATGCCGACATCGACCAGATCCAGCAGCAGGAAGCTTTGCCAGTGCAGGGGCTCCAGATTCTTGATCATGTGTGCGGGCCCGGATAAATGGCGATGAGCTGCCCCTGCCTGCGGTGTGAAAGGGTTTGCCGCTGCACGACATACGTCTGATCCTGCAGCGCGACGGTGATGCGCTCCGGGCTCGGGGCGTCGAGCAGGGCCGCTATCGGTGCCGGCAGCATGGGGGCGGCGGGTTTGCACAGGGTCAGCGGTCCTGGCAGCAGTCCCAGTGCAGCCCGGTTGGCGAATACGAGCAGGCCGCTGTCATCAATGCCGAGAAGCGCTACAGGCAGGTCGTGAACGATTTCCTGCAGGTTCTGCAGGGCATCCTGGGTAAAGTCGGCGCGTTCGGCGAGTTGCTGGTTGGCGTGGGCAAGCTCTTCGTTGACCTCGACGAGCATGGCCTGGAGCATGCGGTTCTCGTCCTGCACCCACTTGTGGCTCAAGGCTTCCTTGATCGACAGGCGCAGGATTTCGTCGTCCCAGGGTTTGGTCAGGAATTTGTAGACCGCCCCGTCGTTGATGGCGGCGGTGACGCTGTCCAGATCGGTGTAGCCGGACAGGATGATGCGTACGCTGTGCGGGCTCAGTTCGCGCGCCTTGCCCAGAAATACGGTGCCGACCATGTTGGGCATGCGCTGGTCGGAGATGATGACGTCGACTTTCTCGGTGGCCAGAATGTCCAGCCCGGCCTGGCCACTGCCGGCACACAGGAGGTGATAGCCATCCTTGCGCAGCAGGCGGCGCAGGGCGGCAAGAATGTTTTCTTCATCATCGACCAGGAGCAGGGTGCTGGGCTTGATCTCGATGCTTGAGTTTCCCGGCCCTTGAATGGTTTCCATGAAGCCCTCGCTGAACTGGATTTCATCGGGGCGACGACCCTTCACCGGGCATTCCCCTGTGGAGGTTTATCGGCTCAAGCGGCGGGGACTTGAAGTCCCGAAGAGGCAGGCCTGCCTGAGCGGACAGGGTTGAATCCGAGGGGCGTCAGATGCCCCCGCGGCATGCCCGGAAAGCCGCTTCTGGCGGACCTCTCCGGGCTGAGTGGCTGGAGAGTGTTGTCAGAATGGGGTCTTCAGGCATGCACGCTGAAGGCCCAGTCTGGATGAGGGTCTCCAGTCAGGGCGTGTTGAACATAGGTCTTTCTGGACTATTCCCCGAACACCTCTCGCCATAAGTTCTGTACGGGGATGCGTGCGCCTTCCAGGCTGTCGTCAAAGACCCGACTGCGCTGCTGGTTAAGACGCAAGCCGTGCTGGGCGTGGCGCATCGCACGATAGGCGTTGGCACTGCCGCTGGCGAGCGCCTCCGGGATCAGGCCGGCCGTGGCCGCGCGGCCGAGCAGGGCGATGTTGCCCTTGTTCTCGGTCAGCTCCGGATGGGCGTGGGCGTGGGCCAGCACGAGGTACTGCACGATGAATTCCACGTCGATCAGGCCGCCGGCGTCGTGTTTGAGCTCGAAGCCCGCGCCCTTGTTGGCAAACGATTCGCGCATTTTCTGGCGCATCGCCAGCACGTCGCTGCGCAGCTTGTCGGTATCCCGCTCCTCGCGCAGCAGGGTGGTCCGCAGGGCTTCGAATTTTGCGCCCACCTCAGGGTTGCCGGCGCAGAAGCGGGCGCGGGTCAGCGCCTGCAGCTCCCACATCCAGGCTTCCTTGCGCTGGTAGTGTTCAAAGGCTTCGAGCGAGACGACGATCAGGCCCGATTCGCCGTTCGGGCGCAGGCGCATGTCGGTCTCGAAGAGGTGGCCGGCCGCGGTGCGGCTGTCCAGCCAGGTGTTGATGCGCTGGCCCATGCGGGCGTAGATCACCTGGCATTCCGGATCGGGGTCGTCATGCACGAACACCAGATCGAGGTCCGATGCGTAGCCCAGCTCCTTGCCGCCGAGTTTGCCGTAGCCGAGGATGGCGAAACGGTGCTCGGACGTGTGGCGTTTGGCGCGGCGCCAGTTGAGCCGGAGGGTTTCTTCGAGCACGGCATCGGCCGCCGCCGAGAGGTGATCAGAAAGCCGTTCGACGCTGAGCTGGCCGGCCAGGTCCTGATTGAGCAGGCGGAATACCTGGGCGTGGTGGTGTTCGCGCATCACGTCCATCTGGCGCTCCACGTCGTCACCGAGGCTGTCCATCGCCGTGCCGAGCTCACGGGCAAATTTTGCCCAGTCCGGCTCTTCGTTCAGCGAGCGGTTGTCCAGCAGTTCGTCGAGCAGCAGGGGGTGGCGGGTGACGAAGGTGGCGGCCCAGCTGGATGCTGAGGCCAGCTCGACCACGCGGGCCAGCGCCTGCGGATATTGCTGCAGCAGGGCGAGGTAGGCCGAGCGGCGGCACACGGCTTCGAGCAGATCGACCATGCGGGCCAGCGCTTCGTCGGGATTGGGGCGGGCGGCGGCGAGCTCGAGGATGCGCGGCATCAGCGCATCCAGCCGGCTGCGGGCTTCGTCGCCCATGCTGCGCAGGCGGGCGCTGGTGGAGAAGGCCTCAAGGCGGGCCGCACTCTCCTTGGGCTGACGGTAGCCAAGCTCGCCCAGGCACTCGCAGGTCGGGCCGGCATCGCAGGCCCCCAGCCAGATCGGTTCGAGCCGGTGCTCCTGGGCCACCGGATCGGCGAAGACTTCATCAAAATGCAGACCAACCCGCTGGCGAATGGCGTCCAGCGCGGCTTGCAGGGCAGGCACCTCGGAGAAGCCCATGGCGCGCGCCAGACGCAGCATGTCCTCTGCAGAGTCAGGCAGGCTGTGGGTTTGCGCGTCGTCCAGATACTGGATGCGGTGCTCCAGACGGCGCAGGAAATCGTAGGCAGCATTCAGTTCAGCCACCGTTTCCGCGCTTAGCTGGCCACGCTGGACCAGCGCATCGAGCACGCGCAGGGTCGGGCGGATCTGCAGGCCGGAGTCGCCGCCGCCACGGATGAGCTGGAACACCTGGGCAATGAACTCGATTTCGCGGATGCCGCCCGGGCCGAGCTTGATGTTGCCGGCCATGTCGCGGCGCGCGACCTCCCGGCGGATCTGGGCGTGCAGGTCGCGCATGGCGTTGATGGCACCGAAATCGAGATACTTGCGGAAGATGAAGGGGCGCGCGATGGCCTTCAGTTCGTCGTGGCGGCTGCCGGTGAAGGGGCGCGCCTTGATCCAGGCGTAGCGCTCCCATTCGCGACCCTGGGTGATGAAATAGTTCTCCAGCATCTCGAAGCAGGCGACCAGCGGGCCGGAGTCGCCATTCGGGCGCAGGCGCATGTCCACACGGAACACATAGCCATCCCCGGTGAGTTCCGAAATCGCGCCGATGAGCTGGCGGCCCAAGCGGGTAAAGAAATCAAAATTGCTGATGCTGCGAGCTCCGTCAGTATCGCCGTCTTCGGGATAGGCGAAGATCAGGTCGATATCCGATGAGACATTCAATTCCCCGCCACCGAGTTTGCCCATGCCGATCACGATCAGCTCCTGCACCTCGCCAGCCGCATTGCGCGGCAGGCCGTGACGGCTCGCCAGATGGGCGGTGAGCACGCGCTGGGCGGTGGCAACGGCCACCTCGGCGATCAGGGTCATGGCGCCGGTGACCTCGGCCAGCGGCGCCAGCCCGGCCAGATCACGCACCATGGTGTGTGCGGCGACCCAGGTTTTGAGCTGACGCAGGCGCGGCGCGAGGGTGGTTTCGTCGAGCAGGCTTTCGCTCAGGAAGGCCTCGAGATCCGCACGACTGAGTGCCCGTTCAAGGCTGTCGGTCAGGCGCCCGGTCAGCCAGGGGCGGGCGGCGAGCAGGCGTTGCAGATAGCGGCTGTGCGTGGCGGCGGCGTCGATCAGGGGATGGTTTTGGCTCATCGTGTGGAAATTCGCGTGCAAGTTCTGGTGACAAGGGTCCGAACGGCAGGTTTCTGAGCGGACCATGGGGTAAAATCGCGACCTGTTTCATCATGCCGCTTCGTCGCGCGCTGCGTCCAGCCCTTCATGGCCGACAATCCCGCTGATTCCCGCAAACTGTCTGATTGGCGTACGCGCCTTGCTGCTGCCTGTCATTGGCGCAGCCTGGGGCGCGCTTGCCTGCGCTGGCCATTGCATCTGCCGCGCCTGGCCTGGCGCGGCTTGTGGCTGGGTTTCTTTGTCCTGGCCATTGGTTTCCTGTTGCTGCGCTACGTTGCTGCACCGCAGATCGCTCAGCAACGCGATCGCATCGAGCAGGCCATTTCGCAGCAACTCGGGCTCAAGGTCGAGATCGCCGCGCTGGACGCCAACTGGAATGGTTTGCGTCCGGAATTGTCGATTCATAGCCTGCGCGTCTTCGATCATGAGGATCGTGTGGCACTGGAATTGCCCCGGGTCGAGGTGTCGGTGGCCTGGTCTTCACTGCTGTACCGCCGCCTGCGCCTGTACCGGCTGGAGGTGGTGAGCCCCGAACTGGATCTGCGTCGCGAGGCGGATGGGCGCATTTTCATTGCCGGTCTGCACATCAACAGTGGTGGCAGCGATTCGGGGTTTGGCGATTTTGTGCTCGACCAGCGCCAGATCGTGATCCGGGAGGCGCGTCTGGTGTGGACCGACGCGCTGCGCGAAGCACCGCCACTGGCGCTGGATCACGTCAATCTGCGCCTGGAGAATTCCGGCAACGAGCATCGCTTTGCCTTGCTGGCCAGCCCGCCGGCAGCCTATTCGGCGAACCTCGACATTCGCGGCGATCTGCGTGGCGAAGGCTTCAAACGGCTGGAAGACTGGCGCGGTGATCTGTACCTGTCGCTGGACGAAGCCGATCTGGCGGTGTGGCAGAAATGGCTGGATTACCCATTGGCCTTGCCACGCGGGCGCGGTGGCATCCGCACCTGGCTGAGCTTTGACGGCAAGCGCCTGGAAAGTCTGAGCGCCGATGTGGCGCTGGCCGATGTGGCGCTGCGCTTCGGCAAGGATCTGCCGCAGCTCGATCTGGTTTCGCTGCAGGGACGAGTGATGCTGAACGCCAGCGCGGATGAGGTCAATTTCAGCGCCGAGCGCCTGAGCCTGGCAACACATGAGGGCCTGCGCATCGGGCCGACGAAGATTGGCTTCCGCTATCTGGCCGGGGATGAAAAACGTCCGGCACAGGGCAGTTTCTCTTCTGGCGAGCTGGATGTGCGCGTGCTCTCGCAACTGGCCGCCTATCTGCCCTTGCCGGAGGACTCGGCCCGTCAGCTGGCCGAAGCCGGGCCCAGCGGGCGCATCGTGGACATGAAGCTCGACTGGCAGGGGCCGGCAGAGAAAATCGCGCGCTTTGAAGTGAAGGGCCGGCTGGATGATCTGGCGCTCAAACCGATGGGGCATTTGCCGGGATTTTCCGGCCTGTCGGTGCAGCTCAATGGCAATGAACGCAGTGGCGAGTTCCGCCTGAACGTCAAGGATGGGGCGCTGCACCTGCCGACGGCCTTGACCGAGAGCATCGAACTGGGTCGCCTTGATCTGGCCGGGGGCTGGTCTTACGAAAAGCCCAAAGGCAGTGCTCAGGAAGCGCTGACGGTGAAGATCGGCAGTGGCCATGCGGTCAATCCCTACGTGAGTGCCGATGTCTCGGGTTACTGGCAAGCCCGCCCGACCGGGCCTGGTTATCTGGATGTGCGTGCCCAGGCCAAACGTGCGCAGCTGGATGCGGTGTGGCGTTACATCCCGATCGTGGCGACGGAATATGTGTCGACCTGGCTGCATGAATCCCTGACCAGCGGACGCGGCGAGGATCTGCACTTCCAGCTGACAGGGGATCTGACCCAGTTCCCTTTCAACAAGAGTCCGGGCGTTTTCCGTCTGGAGAGCAAGCTGGTGGACGCGAAGCTGGAGACCTTTGCGCCGGGCTGGCCGGGGGTGTCCGCCATCCAGGGCAGTTTCGTGCTGGACCGCCAGCGCATGACCATCCGCGCCGAGCGCGGCCGCTATCAGGGCGCTGCGGTGCGCGATGTGAAGGTCGAAATCCCCGATCTGATGGAGCACGACAATCCGGTCTTGACCGTGGATGGCAAGGCCAGCGGCGCGACGACCGACTTCCTGCACTACGTGAATGCCAGTGCGCTGGCGCCCATGACGGGCGGCTTCACGCGTGACTTGCGCGCCAGTGGCAATGGCAATCTGGATCTGCATATCGAGATTCCTCTCAAGGATCCACTGCATACGCGGGTCAAGGGCGACTACCGCTTTGCCGGGAATACCTTGCGCCTGATTCCGGCCTTGCCCGAATTCAGCGAAGCCACCGGCACGCTGGGTTTCAACGAAAAAGGCGTATTCCTGCCGGGGGCTGACGCAATCTTTCTGGGCAAGCGGGTACGTGCCACCGGCGTGACCGAGGCGGATGGCAGTCTGCGCTTCGACGGTCAGGGCCAGATCACGGTAGCTGGGCTGCGGCGGCTGGTGCCCAACCCGACCTGGGATCACCTGAGGGGTGAAACGGCGGCCACGGCATTGATCCGCGTGCGCCACAATCTTGTCGATGTGACAGTGGACAGCACGCTCGCCGGCGTGAGCAGCGAATTGCCGCCGCCGATGGTCAAGGATGCCCCCGAGCGCTGGCCGCTACGCTTCAATGTACGCGCCGAGGGGCGCGACGGCAGCAAGGAGAGCACGAATACCTGGCGCGTGAAGCTGGATCAGCGCGTCGATGTTGCCTGGGGCGAGCAGTGCCACGAGCAGTGCGTGCTGACCCGTGGCGCTGTCGCCGTGGGTGAGGACGCCGTGCTGCCGGCGCAGGGCTGGCGTTTCTCGGCCATCCTGCCCGCTCTGGATGCGAGCCGCTGGGAGCCGGTGGTCGAGGACATGCTGAGCGGATTCGGTGAGAGTGCGACCCCCGGCACCTTGGCCATCGCGGCACGCATTGGCGATCTGGTCGCCGCCGGCCACCGTTTCCGCGATGTCAGCGGCAAGGCGTTGCGCCGTGATGGCAACTGGACCTTGCGGCTGGACGGGCCGGACCTGGCAGGGGATCTGAGCTGGAGCGAAAAGGGCAATGGCAGCTTGCGTGCGCGCCTGTCGCAGCTTTCCTTGCAACCGGTCAGTGGCGGCTTTGAACCGGAGTCGGTGATCGTGACCGGCAGCGGACGACCTTCGCGTCAACCGCCTGCGTTGGATGTGGTCGCCGAGCATTTCCGTCTGGGCAGCATGGATCTGGGCAAGCTCAGCCTGCAGGCGGTGTCTGACGACAAGAACTGGCAGCTCAGGAACATCAGCCTGAGTGCGCCGGACATGAATATCACCGGATCTGGCAGCTGGCAGCGCAGCGCGGGAACGCGGATCGAGTTCAAGCTCCATAGCGAAGATGCGGGCAGCATGCTCGGGCACTTCGGTCAGCCCAATGTGCTGCGCCGCGGCAGCGTGGATTTTGAGGGCAATCTGATGTGGGCCGGCTTGCCAACCACGCTGCATTACCCTTCGATGAATGGCAGCATGAAGCTCAAGGCCAGCGACGGGCAGTTCCGCAAGATGGAGCCGGGCGCCGGGCGCCTGATCGGCATCCTCAGCCTGCAGTCACTGCCACGACGCATCACCCTGGATTTCCGAGACGTATTTTCCGAGGGGTTTGCCTTCGACAATATATCGGGCGACATGAAGGTGAATGCCGGTGTGCTGCATACCGGCGACCTGGAAGTGCGTGGCCCGGCAGCCAAGGTTTTCATTACCGGCAGTACCGATCTGGCGCGCGAAACCCATGATCTGCATCTGCGCGTGCAGCCCACCCTGTCTGAAACCGTGGCCGTGGGTGTAATCGTCGGCCAGGCGGCGGTCGGCATTCTCAACCCGGCGGTCGGGGCCGCGGTATACCTCGGGCAGAAGCTCCTGCGGGACCCGGTCGAGAAGATCTTCAGCTACGACTATGCCGTGACTGGTTCGTGGGCTGACCCCAAGGTGGAAAAGCTTGAAGGGCGTTTTGATCTGCGGATCGACAGGCCCGGCGATTCCATGCCGACTGCTGATGAAAGCAAACCGAAATGAATGCCAAAGCCTGCAAAGTCGCCGCGGTGCAGTTGATTGCCGGTCCCGACGTAGCCGCCAATCTGCGCGAGGCCGCGAGTCTGATTGCCGAAGCCGCTGCGCAAGGTGCGCAACTGGTGTTGCTGCCGGAATACTTCGCCCTGATCAGTGCCGACGAAACGGCCAAGATCGGCATTCGCGAAACTCCCGGCACAGGCCTGATCCAGACCTTTCTTGCCGAAACGGCACGCCGTCACGCCATCTGGCTGATTGGCGGCACCCTGCCACTGGCCGCCAGTGACGCGGACCACGTTCTCAACACCAGCCTGGTCTTCAATCCGCAAGGCGAGCAGGTCGCGCGCTACGACAAGATCCACCTGTTCGGCTTCACGCGCGGCAGCGAAAGTTACAACGAGGCGCGCACCATCGAAGCCGGACGCGAGATCGTCACCTTCGACGGCCCCTGTGGCCGCGTCGGTCTGTCGGTATGCTACGACCTGCGTTTCCCGGAGCTGTACCGGCGCATGGGCGAAGTCGACCTGATCGTGGTGCCTGCCGCTTTTACCGCCACCACGGGCAGCGCACACTGGGAAGTCCTGTTGCGCGCACGAGCCATCGAAAACCAGTGCTACGTGCTGGCCAGCGGGCAGGGCGGTACGCATCCGTCCGGCCGTCAGACCTGGGGTCACAGCATGCTGATCGACCCCTGGGGCGAGATTGTTGCCAGCATGGCGAGCGGTGCCGGCGTGGTTGTCGGCGAGCTGGACCCTCAGCGGACTGCCAGTGTGCGTGAAAGCCTGCCGGCCCTCAAACATCGTATTTTTGACTGATTACAGGAAGCATCCCCCGCATGAGTCTCACAGCATCGCACGAATCTTCAACGCATAGCGCCCTCGACATCGCCAGTCAGACCCTGCTGGCGCCTTATGGTCTTACCACCAGCACGCTGGACAAGACCCTGGGCAGCATCCTCGGGCACGACCTGCATTACGCCGATCTGTACTTCCAGTACCAGCGCACCGAGAGCTGGAGCCTGGAGGAGGGCATCGTCAAATCGGGCAGCTTCAACATCGAACAGGGTGTGGGCGTGCGAGCGATTGCCGGCGAGCGCACCGCCTTTGCCTATTCGGACGACATCACTGCCGCTGCGCTGGGTGAAGCAGCCAGTACCGTGCGTTCGATTGCTGCGCAGGGACAGGCGCGCAAGGCAAAAGTAAAAGCCCGCGTGCAACCCGCGCCGCTGTATGCCGCGGTTGATCCGTTGCCCTCCCTGGCAGATGCCGACAAGATTGCCCTGCTGGAGCGCCTCGAACAATTTGCCCGCGCCGAAGATCCGCGTGTGCTGCAGGCCATGGCCTCGCTCGCTGCGTCTTGGGATGTGGTCATGGTCGCGCGCAGTGATGGCGTACTGGCCGCTGACGTGCGCCCGCTGGTGCGCCTGTCGCTCACCGTGATCATGGAGGACGGCGGTCGCCGCGAGCAGGGCTCCTCCGGTGGTGGTGGACGCAGCGATTACCGTCTGTTCACTGATGCCGTGCTGCGCGACTACGCCCAGCGTGCCGTGCATCAGGCCCGCACCAATCTGGCAGCCAAACCGGCGCCAGCGGGAGCGATGACCGTGGTGCTCGGCTCCGGCTGGCCCGGCATCCTGCTGCACGAAGCCATCGGTCACGGCCTGGAAGGCGATTTCAACCGCAAGGGCAGCTCGGCTTTCGCCGGGCGCATTGGCCAGCGCGTGGCTGCCAAAGGTGTCACCGTAGTCGATGACGGCACGCTCGAAGGCCGGCGTGGCTCGCTGACCATCGATGACGAAGGCAATCCGACGAAGTGCACCCCGCTGATCGAGGATGGCATCCTCGTCGGCTACATGCAGGACATGCACAACGCCGGCCTGATGGGCGTGGCGCCCACCGGCAATGGCCGCCGCGAATCCTTCGCCCACCTGCCCATGCCGCGCATGACCAACACCCTGATGCGCGCCGGTGACAAGGACCCGGTCGAGATCATCGCCTCGGTGAAGAAAGGCCTGTATGCCGTGAATTTCGGCGGCGGGCAGGTCGACATCACCAGTGGCAAGTTCGTGTTCTCGGCGGCCGAGGCTTACATGATCGAGAACGGCAAGGTCACCTATCCGGTGAAGGGCGCCACCCTGATCGGCAACGGCCCGGATGTGCTCAACCACGTCAGCATGATCGGTAACGATCTGGCGCTCGACCCCGGTGTGGGCACCTGCGGCAAGGACGGTCAGAGCGTGCCTGTCGGCGTAGGTCAGCCGACGCTGCGGATTGATGGTTTGACCGTGGGCGGAACGGGCGGCTGAGGTGCTGCGCGCAGTGTTGAGCAATGGAAGCTGAGGGCTGAGTGCCTGAAGAGCCGCGCTGCGCCTTGCTGTGCAGGCAGCTGGCCTGAAGAGGTCCGCCCCATGCGCTTCTTCAGGTGCCGAGTTTTGTGCTGCAACAGGAGGTGCTGATGGACTCTTCCGGCTGGTTGGTGTGGGCACTGCTCTCGGCCGTGTTTGCAGCAATGACTGCTATCTTCGCCAAGCTCGGGCTCGAAGGTGTGGATTCCGACTTCGCCACCCTGATCCGTACCGGCGTGATCCTCGTCGTGCTCTCTGCCTTCGTCTATGCCCTGGGCAAGTGGAGCAGCCCCTTCGCACTGGGGCGGCGCACCTGGCTGTTCCTGATCCTCTCCGGGCTGGCGACCGGCGCCTCGTGGCTGTGCTATTTCCGCGCGCTGAAAATCGGCGAGGCCTCCAAGGTCGCGCCGGTCGACAAGCTCAGCTTGCTGCTGGTCGCGGTGTTTGCGGTGATCTTCCTGGGCGAGCGCCCCTCCGTCACGTCCTGGTTCGGCATCTTGCTGGTGGGGGCCGGCGTGGTGGTTCTGGGTCTTAAGCGCTGAAGCCGGGGGCCGCCGCCTGCCCGGAGAGCAGCGCGGGGCGTAGGTTTTCAGGATGGGCTTGTGAAGAGGCCCGTCACGCGCGGCTCTTCAGGCAGTCCCCTCAGAAACCCTTGACCATGAAGCGTGCGCTGGCGTAGTGCCCTTGGGCGTCCATGACGGTGATCATGTGTTCGCCGTTGTCACGCAGTTCGATGCGCTGGCCCTGATCTGCAGGAGCGCTACGCAGCAATTTGCCATTGAGCAGCCAGTACAGGCTGCCGCTGCCGCCTGCTGCGCGCACATCCAGTTGCGCCACGGTCTTGCCAGGTGCAGGGCGGATCTGTGCGCCGACTGCGATGCCTTGCAGCTTGATGCTGCCAGTAGTGCTTTCTTCGTGCTGACAGCCGGGGCGCCAGGCGGGGGCACTGCGGGCCCGCTCGTCAGCACTCAGCCAGGGTTCCAGATAGGTGGGCCAGCGGGCGATCGCATGCTGCTCTGCATGTGGTGTACAGGTCGGAGTGGTGCGCAGGCCGCTGACGGGATCAAGCCAGATCGTGTCGTGCAGGCTGCGTTCGCTGGCGCGATCCGGCAGGGTGGGCGGAATGGCGCCGTTGAGTGCCCAGGCGCTGCGTTTTTGAGCGCATAGTCCGGCAGGGGTGGTCTCGACGGAGGTGCCCAGCGGCCAGCAGATCTGGGCGCTGGTGACGCTAGCGGGGCGGGTCCGGACCGGTGGATTGCCCGCGGGCAAGGCGGCCACGATGTCGTGAAGCAGTGGTGCAGCAATGTTGGCGCCGAAGAAGCCGGGGTTCGGCGTGCCATCGGGGCGGCCGATCCATACGCCGACGGTGTAATTGCCCGCCACGCCGACCGCCCAGGCGTCGCGGAAACCGAAGCTGGTACCGGTTTTCCAGGCGATGCGGCGGCCTCCGTCTTCAATGAAGGGACGGTCCGGATGCCCGCCACTTTCCAGAATGTCGCGCACGATCCAGGCCGCGCCCTCGCTCATCATGCGACTCTCGACCTTGGGGGCGGCCGGGTTCAGTCGTGGCACGCCGCTCATGCCCTTGGCGGCGAGACTGCGATAGGCACCGACCAGCTCTTCCAGTGTGGTGCCGGCGCCGCCAAGAATGATCGAAAGATTCGGCTCGCCACCTGCCGGCAGGCGCAGGCGCAGGCCGCCGCTGCGCAGGTGGGTGGCAAAGCGATGGGGGCCGAGGCGGTCGAGCAGATCCACCGCCGGCACGTTCAGCGAGCGCTGCAGGGCTTCGGAGACACTGACCGGGCCGGAAAAATTCGCCTGGAAGTTGCCCGGCTCATAACCGGCAAAGGATTGTGGTGCGTCGGCGAGCAGGCTCTCTGAATGGATCAGGCCTTCATCCAGCGCCAGGGCATACAGGAAGGGTTTGAGCGTGGAGCCGGGAGAGCGCACGCCGCGCACCATGTCGACATGGTTGAAGCGTTTGCCGTCGCGAAAGTCTGCCGAGCCGGCGTAGGCCCGGATGGCAAGGCTGTCGCTTTCCATCACCATCACCGCCATCGAGACTTTCGGGGGCAGTTGCTCGATGCGATCAAGCAGCATGCGCTCGACCGTGCTCTGGATTTCAGGGCGCAGCGTGGAGCGCACTACCGCAGGTTTGCCATGGCTGTCTGACTGACGCACCTGCTGGCGCAGGCGCTCGGCGGCCAGCGGGGCCAGCAGTTGGGCCCGCAACGGGTTGGCACCGACGGGCTCCATGCGTGAATCCTGCACGGCCACCGGTCCCCAGATGCCCAGTTCGACCATGCGTAGCAGCACCTTGTCGCGCGCCAGCTGGGCGCGTGCTGCCGCGCGGTCGGGACGCAAGCGCGAGGGCGCCTGGGGCAGTACCACCAGCAGTGCCGCTTCGGCCTGGGTCAGGTTGGCAGAGGGTTTGCCCAGATACATGCGGCTGGCCATCTCCACGCCTTCGACAATGCCGCCCATGGGCGCATGATTCAGGTAGAGGGTGAGGATTTCCTGCTTGGACAGACGGGATTCCAGTTGCAGCGCGCGCAGGATCTGACGCACTTTGCCGGGAATCGAGCGCCCGGGCGGATCAATGATGCGTGCGACCTGCATGGTCAGGGTGGAGCCGCCGGAGATGATGCGCCCGTGACGTGCCCACTGCACGGCTGCGCGCAGCAGGGCTGATGGATTGACGCCGGGGTGGCGGTAGAACCAGCGGTCTTCGTAGGCCAGCAGGGCTTGCAGATACAGGGGCGAGACCTGCTCGGGCGTGACCGGGTAGCGCCACACGCCATCGGCACTCGGCCAGCTGCGCAGTGGCGAGCCATCTTCGGCGGCAACCACCAGGCCGGGCTCGTCGCGCGGAATGGGGGGCGGGAAACACTGGTCCAGCAGCAACGCCAGCGTGAGCACGCAGGCCAGCCCGCCCCGTATGGGGTGGCGGCGCAGCCAGCTGCACAAGGACCGGGCGAGATGGAAAAGGCGTTGCTTCATCTTGAAATGCAGAATGCCGGCTGGGCCGGCATTCGATGGCTGGGTTTCCGCTTATTGCAGCCGCAGGTCAACGCGGCGCGCTTCCTGCAGATCCTCGTTGCCTGCGATGACCTCGGGCTTGCGCAGGATGATGCGCTCTGCCGGCACACCGGCGGCGATCAGGGCGTCGCGTGCGGCTTCGGCGCGCTGCTTGGCCAGTTCGGCGTTCTGCGCCGGGTCACCGGAAGGATCGTGATAGCCGGAAATCAGCACATTCAGGTTCGCCACGACCATGGCGCGTTCCTTGATCGTTTCGATGGCTCCGCCTGCTTCGGCGGGCAGCTCGGCGCTGTTGATCTCGAAATAGATCCGGGCCATCGCTTCGCCTTTGGGGGCGGGCGCTTCCGTACTTGGTGCTGACGGGGTTTCAGGCAGGGTGGAATAGATTCCGATGCCGATCACGCCGAGCACACAGACCAGGATCAGGCCGCCCAGCAGCAGGCCGATTCCGCCAATACCGATTTCCTCGTCGCCTTGCATGAAATTCCTTTCCTGATCCGTTTTCGGGCAGTGCGCAAGGATACGCGCTTGTCACGCGGTGCGCACGTTTTCAGGCCGACGTGGTTATCTGCGGGCTGAGCAATGGCGGTGTGGATTTCACCGGTGTCCGGCAACGGTTTTTCGCCCAGGCCGTGACTCCTCACCAGGAGGTCTGCAGCCACCGCCTGTCGGATCGGACGTGGCACTGGCGGGAGCCACGACCGCGGCGCATTCGCGTGTATCACTCCGCCCATGAAGCACAGGCCAGTATTCCGGCCCGGCGTCTCCGGCAGGGCCCCCGCCGGTTGATCCGGATGTGCTGCCAGGGCATGTCTTGTGTGTCGGGGAAACTGGCAAAATAGCGGCGGTCCACGTTCGGGCTGTGCAGGAAAACTGGGATGGGGTTCATGCGAATGGCAAACAGGATGTTGCGTGGCGGGGTCGGTCTGGTTGTGGCGGCCTTTGCTCTTATGGCTCAGGCGGAGGACGTCTCGGTGGTCGGTCTGTTTGCCGACAAGGCGGTGCTGGTGATTGATGGTGGCGCGCCGCGTACGGTGCGGGTGGGCCAGGCCGTCGGCCGGGTCAAGCTGATCGAGGTCGGCAAGGATTCGGCAACGCTGGATATCAACGGACAGCGTGCTCGGATCGGCATCGGTGAGCCGGTCAGTGTCGGGGCCACCACGGGCGCCCAGCGCCAGGTCACGCTGGTGTCGGATGTCCGCGGGCACTTTCTTACCAATGGCACGCTCAATGGCAGCAGCGTGCAGTTCATGGTGGATACGGGGGCGACGGCGGTGGCCATGGACCGGGCTACGGCGATGCGCGCCGGGATCAACCTGAGCAAGGGCGAGGCGGGCATGGCCGGAACCGCCAATGGAGTCGTTGCGACCGTCAGGGTCAAGATTGCCAAGATCAGCATCGGCGACGTGACGCTCTATGATGTGGATGGCACTGTGGTATCGGCACCCATGCCCCAGGTACTCCTCGGCATGAGCTTCCTGAACCGCATGGAAATGCGTCGTGACGGCAGCACCATGGTGCTGACCCAGCGTTATTGAGGTGTTGTGATGGATGATTCGCCGGCTGCCCTGCGGGCGCGTTTCGCGCAGCTGGCGGACTTTGCCTGGCAGAGCGACTGGCCGCTGGACTCACGCCAGGTGCCGGCGGCGGTGCTGGTGCCGCTGGTGCCCCGTCCGCAGGGCATGCAGGTGCTGCTGACCCGGCGCACCGACCACCTGCATCATCACGCCGGCCAGATCAGTTTTCCGGGCGGGCGCATGGAAGAGGAGGATGTCTCCCTGAGCGCCACCGCTCTGCGTGAAGCCTCCGAAGAAGTGGGGCTGCTGCCGGAGAGCGTCGAACTCCTTGGTGTGCTGCCGGACTTCGGCACGCCCAGCGGCTTCCGGATCACGCCTGTGCTTGGTCTGCTGCATCCTGATGTGTGCCTGCGCCCCGATCCGTTCGAGGTGGCCGAAGCCTTTGAAATCCCGCTGCAATTCCTGGCCCGGCACAGCAACTACCAGAGCCATCGCATCCGCTGGCAGGCGGGTGAGCGGCATGTATATGCCGTGCCCTACCCGGGCCGTTTCATCTGGGGGGCCACGGCGGGCATCCTGCACATGCTGGCTGCCTTTCTGGCCGATCGTCCGGGCGGCGAATAGACCTTCCGGTCCGCGCCCGGAAGGGGGCGCTTGTGCTATCTTCCTCCCTTGCTCGGCGGCCTTTCCGCCCTTAATTTTCCGATCGTTCCGATGACCCTGCTCGCGCTCATCCTTACCCTCGTTCTTGAACAGTTCCGCCCGCTCAATGCGGCGCGCTATCTTTATCCGCCGCTGGCCGCCCTTGGCCAGTATTTCGAGGATCGCTTCAATGACGGTCAGGCGCACCACGGCACGATTGCCTGGTGCCTGATGGTGCTGCCGCCGGTGGCGCTGGTGGCGCTGCTGTATTTCCTGCTGTATGCCCTGCATCCGGTCGCTGCCTTGCTGTTCAACGTGGTGGTGCTCTATTGCACGATGGGATTTCGCCACAGCAGCCATTTCTTCACGCGCATCCACGCCAGCCTGCGTGCGCAGGATCTGCCGCATGCCCGCAAGCTGCTCGGCGAATGGCGCGGCCACCTGCATGAGCAGAGCAGCAGCGAGGAAGTCACCCGCCTGACGCTGGAGCAGGCTATCGTCGGCTCGCACCGCCAGGTCTTCGGCGTGATCGTGTGCTTCATCCTGTTGCCCGGCCCCTGCGGTGCCGTGCTGTACCGCATGGCGGATTATTTCGCGCGCGAATGGGGCGCCCGCAGCGATCCGGAAGCTGGCGATTTCGGCCACTTCGCGCGGCGTGCTTTTGCCGTCATCGAATGGTTGCCGGCCCGCGTGACGGCCATGGCTTTCTCCATCGTCGGTGATTTCGAGGACGCCGCCTACTGCTGGCGCACCCAGTCTCCCGCCTGGCCGGATCGCAACGAAGGCATCTTGCTGGCTGCCGGCGCCGGTGCGCTGGGCGTGCGTCTGGGCCAGCCCATCCTGCAAAGTGGCGAACCGCTGGAGCGCCCTGAACTCGGTACTGGCGACGAGGCGGCGGTTGAATATCTGCAGAGTTTTGTCGGTCTGGTGCGGCGCACCCTCGTGCTCAATGCACTGGTTCTGCTGTTGTTGAGCCTGAGCCGGTTGGCGGCCTGAGCGCTGCAGGCCCGGATGAAAAAGCCCCTGCCGGGTTAGATCGGCCGGGGCTTTTTTTCATGGTCGGGCTGGATAGCCGCACCCAGTCTTCGTTTTAAGACGGTGAGGCTGAAGACCCGCATCCATGCTTGATGTAGAGCATGGCAGCCTGAAGAACCTTGCTGCAGGCGGCTCTGCAGGCATTGCCGGATTCATTCGCCAAGCCAGACCTTTGCGGCGTCTTCAATCTGCCGCACATGCTGCGGATCCAGACAATCGAATTCCTGCAACCCTGACCAGCTCTCGCGGAACTGGCGCAACCAGGTCAGCTGACGCTTGGCGAGCTGGCGGGTGGCGGCAATCCCCTTGAAGTGCAAGCCGGCCGCGTCGATGTCACCATCGAGGTACTCCCACATCTGGCGGTAACCCACGCAACGCATCGAAGTCATGTCGAGGTCGAGCCGATACTGCGTGCGCAGGTGGCGCACTTCATCTTCGAAGCCGGCCGCGAGCATCGCGTCGAAACGC
Source organism: Uliginosibacterium sp. 31-16 (assembly GCF_030730865.1). Taxonomy (GTDB): domain Bacteria; phylum Pseudomonadota; class Gammaproteobacteria; order Burkholderiales; family Rhodocyclaceae; genus Uliginosibacterium. The sequence goes on from NZ_JAVALZ010000003.1 coordinate 210,714, forward strand.
TGAGCGATGCGCGCGTGCAGCACGCTGCGGTCTGATGGGGCGAGCGCCAGCAGCAGGTAATCGACTGCCGGGCCAGCCTCTTCCTTGCGGGCGTAGCTCTCGGCGAGCGGCCGGCCGGTGACGCGCACGATTTCCAGTGCGCGCTGGATGCGCTGGGCATCATTGGGATTCAGGCGCGCCGCCGCATCGGCATCCAGACGGGCGAGTTCCGCATGCAGCGCCGGCCAGCCCTGTGTTGCCGCCTGTGCCTCGATTCCGGCGCGCAAGCTTGCGTCGGCCTGCGGCAGATCCGACAGCCCTTCGAGTAGCGCCTTGAAGTACAGCATGGTGCCGCCGGCCAGCAGCGGAATCCTGCCACGGGCGCTGATTTCGCCGATCAGGCGCAGCGCATCGGCGCGAAAGCGTGCAGCGGAATAAGCCTCTTCCGGACTGATGATGTCGATGAGATGATGCGGGCAGGCGGATAATTCGGCCGGGGACGGTTTGGCCGTGCCGATGTCCATGTCGCGGTAGACCAGTGCCGAATCCACGCTGATGATCTCGACGGGCAGCGCTCGGGCCAGATGCAGGGCCGCCGCAGTCTTGCCGCTGGCAGTGGGGCCCATCAGGAGAATGGCGCGCAATCTTGAATCAGTCATGTGATTGAAAAACCATGCAGATGAATCCAGGCAGGATGTTCTTGCTCGTGTTGCGTTGGGTGCTGGCCGCCTGTTGTGCTCTGGCTGCCGGCCTGGCGCTGGCCGCCGGACCGAAATTGCCACTGTGGGAGGCCAGCAAGCCGGACGGGGCCACAGTGTATCTGTTCGGCTCGATCCACGTCTGTAATGCAGGCTGTTTTCCCTTGCCGGAGAAGGTGCTGCGCCGGCTTGAAGCCAGTCAGGTGCTGGTGGTGGAACTTGATCCGAAGCGGCCGGAGGCGCAGGGCAAACTGCTGGCGGCGGCCATGCTGCCGGCAGGGCAGCGCCTGGGGGATCTCCTCTCCGCAGCCGACTGGCAGGCGCTGGTGGGGGCGGCACGCGAGCTGGGCCTGCCCGCCGAAGCACTTGCTCCGCTGCAGCCCTGGATGGCCGGCATGCTGCTCAGTGTTGCCAGTGCCCAGCAGGCAGGCTACGAAATCGCACAGGGCGTGGATATGGCACTGATGCAGCGGGCCGCACAACAGGGAATGACGCTGGAAGAACTCGAGAGCATCGAAGAGCAGATTGCCGCGCTGGGTGCCGGCAGCCTCCGTGAGCAGCAGCAGGCCTTGCGCCTGACCGTGGATCTGGTGCGTGGCGGGCGCGCGTCCAGCTATCTGGCGGCGATGATCAGCGCTTGGCGCAGTGGTAACGCTGCACAGGTCAATCGCCTGCTGAACGAGGGCCTGCCCAAGGGATCGACCCAGACGCGGGCGCTGATCGACGAGCGTAATGTCGTCATGAGCCAGCGCATCGTGCGCAGCATGCAGGATGGCCGCAGCCGTTTTGTGGTGGTGGGTATGGCCCATCTGGTTGGCCCGCAGGGCGTGCCTGCCTTGCTCGGCAGACAGGGCTATCGGGTTCGCCAGCTTGGCGTGGAAGAGTGAGCCTGAAAGGCCCGGTTCATATCGGGAAATCACGCCCATATTGAGACAGGCCCGGCACGAACGGGTTTTTGTCGGTTCTTCAGGAGAGCGCGGACCCTGCCGGGGTCATTTGCCCTGAGCCTGCAGGGAATGCCGCTTCGCGGAGTGTCCGCCGGGTTTCCTGGATGAAAAAAAGCCCCATCCGCAGATGGGGCCCTGATGCAGAGGAGTTGAACCTCAGGCGGCCTCGGCCTTGGGATCCGGACCATACTGGTTGTCGCCCTTTTCACCTTCTGTTACGAGGAACACGAGCAGGACGATTGCACCGATCAGCGGAAGGAAGCTGATCAGCAGCCACCAGCCACTGCGGTTGGTGTCGTGCAGACGACGGATCGCCACGCCAAGTGAAGGAAGAAGGAGTGCCAGGCTGTAGATGAGCGCAAGAACCATGGTTCCAACCACTGCATCGATGACTGCGAGCACCACGTAACCAATGATGTAGAACAAGGTGAACATCCAGTATTCCTGGCGGCGTGCGCGGCCACTGAAGGTTGCGTACTTGTTCTTCACAACATCGAGAAACCAATTCATTTTTCGCTCCCTGAAAGTTTGAGTTGTACTGCGCTGAAACCTGCTATCCCGGATAGCCGGATCGTTTTCATGCCGGCCATGCCTGTCATGCAGAACGCATCATAACAAAGCCCCGCACATGGCGGGGCTTCGTGGGCGCGCTACCGCTGCCGTCTAGCGGCGCGTGGTGGTCTGCGAATAGATGAAGCTGTCGTAGGCACGCTCGGCGACCTTGAACCACAGATTCTGGTCGTCGCGGAATTTCTTCCACTGAGCGTAGACCTTCTTGAACTTCGGATACTTGGCGGCGAATTCGTCGTAGAGCTGGAAGGTTGCCGCCTGTGCGGCGACCATCACTTCCTTCGGGAATTCGCGCAGCTGCGTGCCGCCGGCTACCAGACGACGCAGGGCTGCAACGTTCTTCACGTCGTAGTCGGCCTGCATCTGGGCGTGAGCAAAGGCACAGGCGTCTTCCAGCATCTGCTGGTATTCCTTGGGTAGCTCGCCCCATTTCTTCAGGTTGATGTAGACGGAGAGCTGCGGGCCGGCTTCCCAGAAACCCGGGTAGTAGTAGTACTTGGCCACACGGTTGAAGCCGAATTTCTCGTCATCATACGGACCCACCCACTCGACGGCGTCGATAGTGCCTTTTTCGAGTGCCGGGTAGATGTCGGCCGGGCCCATCTGCTGGCCGACCACACCGAGTTTGCCCATGACCTGACCCGCGATGCCGGCGATGCGCATCTTCAGGCCCTTCATGTCACTGATATTCTTGATCTCCTTGCGGAACCAGCCGCCCATCTGCACGCCGGTGTTGCCGCAGGGGATGTTGTGGATGTTGTAATCCTTGAACAGATCGCGCATCAGATCCAGACCGCCACCAGACCACATCCAGGCTGATTGCTGACGGCTGTTCAGGCCGAAGGGCACGGCACAGTCGAAGGCGAATGTCGGATCCTTGCCCACGTAGTAGTAGCTGGCAGACTGACCCATCTCGACGGTGCCGTCCTTGACTGCATCCAGCACGGCCGCGCTGGGCACGATCTCGCCGGCGGCGAAAAGCTGGATCTCGAACTTGCCGCCCGAAGCGGCTTTCACGTGGGCGGCCACTGTTTCGATGGCATGAAAGAGGGTGTCCAGACTCTTCGGGAAGCTTGAGGCCAAACGCCATTTGATCGTTGGCAGCGCAGCGGTCTGCGCCAGGGCCGGCGTGGCCGCAACGCTGGCGGCGGCTCCGGCGGCCAGACCGACACTGGCTTGTTTCAGGAATGAACGACGTTGCACTTTGTCTCCCCCTCGTGAATGAACAAAAAATCGCCCTTGATTATCAGAGGGCGTCTGAAACCCCAGCAGGAGGGAATACCCTTACCCGCCGGGATGGTGTCCTATTCCCCGGCAATGGTCATCCTGCCGATGACCAGTGACGGGCACTGCTTGCCGCCACGGATGATCGTGTCATTGCCGGTGGCAACGATGTTGCGGAACATCTCGCGCAGGTTGCCGGCAATCGTGATTTCGTGCACCGGATGGCTGATTTCGCCATTCTCGATCCAGTAGCCGGCGGCTCCGCGCGAGTAATCCCCCGTCACGTAATTCACGCCCTGGCCGAGCAGATCGGTGACCAGCAGGCCGCGGCCGACTTCACGTGCCAGTTCTACCAGGCTCTTGTCGCCGGGGCGCAGGATCAGGTTGTGGCAGCCGCCCGCGTTGCCGGTGCTCTGCATGCCGAGCTTGCGTGCCGAGTAGCTGCCCAGGAAGTAGCCCTGCAGCACGCCGGCGGAAACCACTTCGCGTGCCTGGGTGGCGACCCCTTCGTCATCGAAGGGGGTGCTGCCCATGCCCTTGGGAATGTGCGGCAGCTCGTCGATGTGGATTGTGTCCGAGAAGATCGGCTGGCCGAGTGCGTTGAGCAGGAAGCTGGCCTTGCGGTAGAGGCTGCCACCGCTGGCGGCATTCACGAAACTGCCGAGCAGACCGCAGGCCTGGGGTGCTTCGAAGATCACCGGCACTTCCCCGGTCGGTGCGCGGCGCGAGCCCAGACGGGCCAGAGCACGGCGTGCAGCGTAATCGCCGATGGCCGCCGGATCGGCCAGTTCGCGCGGGTCGCGCTTCGAGCTGTACCAGTCGCCGGTCTGCATGGCATCGCCTTCGCCGGCGATCACACCGACCGAAATCGAATGGCGCGAGGTGGCGAAGCCGGCGCAGAAGCCCAGGCTGTTGGCCGACATGAATTGCGATTCCTGCACATACACGCTGGCGCCGTCGGAATTGGTGATTTGCGGGCTGACGTCAAACGCAGCGGCTTCGCAGCGCTGGGCGATCTCGGTTGCGGCTTCGGGCGAAATTTTCCAGGCGTGGTGCAGGTCCAGTTTGCTGGCCGCGCTGGCCTTGCCGTGCCACAGGCGCTCTGCGTCGGGCAGGCCGGCGGCCGGATCGGGAGCGGTGAAACGCGCAATCGACAGGGCGGCATCCACGCAGGCACGCAGGGCGCTGCGCGAAAAATCGGACGAGCTGGCGTGGCCGCGCTGCTGGCCGAGGTAGACGGTGACGCCGATGCCCTTGTCGCGGTTGTATTCGATGGTTTCGAGCTGGCCACGGCGTACGCTGATGCTGCGACCAAAGCCCTCGGAGATGTCGGTTTCGCACGCGCTGGCGCCGCTGGCCCTGGCGTAGTCGAGGATTTCCTGTGCGAGATCGTGCAGTGCGGACTGGGAATAACTGAAACTGTCTTGCTTCTTGGCCATGAGGGGAGGTGGAGATGATGCGAAAGGCTATAATCTTAACGTCTTGAGACCCGCATGGCGCGGGCGGGTGCCAGATATCTGCGCGCCGGCCCCGCCTCACACAGGCAATGACCCCAAAACACGAAATCGACGACGACTCCTACTTTGTCAGCAAGTCGCAGAAAAAGCGCGACATGGACGCCCTGCAGGATCTGGGCAAGAAGCTTACCGAGCTGGGCTCGGGGAGCCTGAAAAAAGTCCCGATGTCCGACTCCCTGCGCGAAGCGCTGGCCGAGATGGCACGTATTACCTCGAACGGCGCACGTGCCCGTCAGCTGCAGTACATCGGCCGGCTGATGCGCAACGAAGAGGTCGAGCCGATCCACCGGGCGCTGGAAGCCATTGCCGGCAAATCCAATGTCGAGATCGCCAAGATGCACCGGCTGGAGAGGTTGCGCGAGCGCTTCCTCGAAGACGAAAGCATGCTCACCGAGATCGGCAATCTGTATCCGGCCGCCGACCTGCATCGCATGCGCCAGCTGCGTCGCAATGCCATCAAGGAGCGTGCCGAGAACAAGCCGCCGAAGGCTTATCGCGAGCTGTTCCAGATCCTGCGGGAATTTGAAGAGGTGGGTGCACGTACCGAACATCCGCATCACAACAGCGAGGATGACGGCCATCACGGACGCCATCACGGCGGGCCGGCGGATGAGTGATCTGCTGCGAGTGGACGCAATGCTGCGCATCGGGGTCGTCTCCATCAGCGACCGTGCCTCTGCCGGCGTGTATGCCGATCAGGGCGTGCCGGCGCTGCTGGAGTGGTTCGGCGCGGCATTTGCCAGCCCCTGGGAGGCTGTGCAGCGCCTGATCCCTGACGAGCAGGGGGTGATCGAAGCGACCCTGATCGAGCTGGCCGACGTGGCGGGCTGTCAGCTCATCGTTACCACCGGCGGTACCGGCCCGGCGCCGCGCGACGTGACTCCGGAAGCCACGCTCGCCGTGGCGCATCGGGAGATGCCAGGCTTCGGCGAAGAAATGCGGCGCATCTCGCGCCATTTCGTACCCACCGCCATCCTCTCGCGCCAGACCGCTGTCATTCGCGGGCAGAGCCTGATCATCAATCTGCCGGGCCAGCCCAAGGCCATCCGCGAAACGCTCGAAGGCCTGCGCGATGCTGACGGAAAATTGCTGGTCGAGGGGATTTTCGCCGCCGTGCCGTATTGCATCGACCTGATTGGCGGGCCGTATGTCGAAACCCATGCCACCGTGAGCAAGGCCTTCCGGCCCAAGAGCGCGGTGCGGGTGAAGTAATCTCGGCACTGCTGCCTGTAGAGCCGCTGCTGGCGGACTTCTCCGCCAGGCATGCCCGGCGTGCCGCATGGCCCCTGCATTGCCAGCATGCCTGCTTCTCAAGCCACGTCACATGCGGTTCTTCAGGCAGGTGCAGGCTGGTTTCTTTTCCGGTACTCGCTTATGCTCGCAGAGCATGCTGCAGGCATTGATCTGCCTCGCGCCTTGAAACCCTTTCGCTTCCGTCGCCCGATGAAACCGATGCGCACGATTCTCTGCTGTCTGCTTGCCATGCTTGGGGCGCACGCCAGTGCGGCCGAAAGTCCGCCGCGTGTTGCCCTCGTCCTGGGCGGAGGGGGGGCTCGCGGGGCGGCGCACATCGGCGTGCTGGAAGTGCTGGAGCGCGAACACATCAAGGTGGATTGTGTGGCCGGCACCAGCATGGGGGCGCTGGTGGCGGGTGCCTATGCCGCCGGCCTGACGCCGGCGCAGATGCGTACGCAACTGGGTGAAGCAGACTGGAACGACATGTTTCAGGACAATCCCACCTCGACCGAACTGCGCTATCGCAATTACCTGATCTCGCAGCAATTCCTGCCCGGCTCGGAAATGGGCTTCGGCAAGGCTGGCGTGCAGTATCAGTCCGGCGTGGTGGTCGGACAGAAGATCAAGCTGTTCTTCAACCAACTGGTGCATGCCGAGCGGGGCGATCCGCAGATCGAGGCTTTGCCCTTGCCTGTCGCGTTGATTGCAACGGACATCGGCACAGGCGAGCGCGTGGTGTTCCGTGATGGCAGCCTGACTCAGGCCATGCGCGCGAGCATGTCGGTGCCCGGCCTGCTCGCGCCGCTGGAGTATCGCGGACGCAAGCTCGTCGATGGCGGGCTGGTCGACAATCTGCCGGTACGCGAGGCACGGGAGCTCTGCAAGGCCGACGTGGTGATCGCGGTGAATGTCGGCTCTCCCTTGCTCAAGGCCGAGGAGGTTGGTTCGCTGCTGACCGTGTCGGCGCAGATGGTCAACATCCTCACCGAGCAGAATGTCACCCAGTCCATTGCCAGTCTGGACAAGACCCGCGATATCTATCTGCGCCCCGATCTGAATGGCATTTCGGCCGGCGATTTCGCGCGCAACGCCGAAACCGCAGACCGGGGCCGTGTGGCCGCAGAAGCCATCGTGCCGCAATTGCGTCGTCTGGCTGTGGACCAGGCGGCCTATCTGGCTTGGCGTCAGCGCTTTGATGACGCCGCTTTGCCGCCCCGGCGCATTGATGCGATTGAAATCGCCGGTCTGAAGCATGTGAATCCCGAAGTCGTGAAACGCCACATCACCGTCAAGGATGGTCAGGCGCCCGACACCAGCCAGATCAGGCGTGATCTGCTGCGTGTGTACGGCGACGGCGATTACGAATCGGTGGATTACAGCGTGATCAATGAGCACGACAAGAGCGTGCTGCGCATCACGCCCATCGAAAAGCCCTGGGGGCCGGATTACCTGCGCTTCGGTTTGAAGCTGGAGAGCGTGATCGGCAAAAGCGCCAACTTCGGTCTGCGCGGTGGCCTCCACAAGACCTGGCTGAACAGTTATGGCGGCGAAATGCTGCTGCTCGGCGAGCTGGGCCAATCCTCCGCGCTGGGGCTGGAACTCTACCAGCCGCTGGATCCTGCGCAGCGTTTCTTCTTCCAGCCGCAGATCAGTTATCGCCGCACCCAGCAGTCGCTGTACGTGGACAACTGGAATCTCGCCGAATACCAGGTGCGCAAGGGTGAGATCCTGCTCGCAGCGGGCACCTCCTTTGGCAGCTCCGGGCAGATTCGCGCCGGCTGGAGCGGGCGCGAATACGTCTACACGCTCGAAACCGGCGTGCCCCTGCTGCCCGAGGAGCGCAAGTGGAGCAGCGGACCGGAGGTGCGGCTGGATATCGACAATTTCGACCGTCTGTATTTCCCGCAGAAAGGCTGGTCTTTCAGCGGGCGCTATTTTGATTCCGCGACGTATCGCTACAGCAAGCTGTCGGTTGAGGCCAAAGGTGCCTGGACCTGGCGTGATTTCGTGCTCAACGGTCAGGCGCGACACATCAGCTCGCCGCAGGGGCGCCTGCCGTATTACGACGCCGCCACGCTGGGCGGCTTCAGGAATCTCTCCGGTTACGTGAACGACCAGATCATGGGCGACTCGCTCAGTTTCGGCAGCCTTGGCGTGGAGCGCATCATCGGCCGCATGCCGCTGGGGCTGCGCGGCGACATGCGACTGGGGGCGACCATGGAGGCCGGGCGCGTCGATGGGCGCATGACCGAACTCAACCGGCAGGGCTGGTTGACATCCAACGCCCTCTACCTTGGCGGTGAGACTCCGCTGGGCATCATGTACCTCGGCTGGGGACATGCGCGCAATTCCTCCTCGCACTGGTACCTGTTCATTGGTACGCCGTGATGCAGGTGGCTGCAGAGCCGTATCTGGCGGGCTTCTATGAGGTGCATGCCCGGAAAGTCATGTCCCGCAAGAGTTTCACGCATGCCTGCCTGCATACGCTCGCCAGCAGAGGCTCTGCGGGCAGGGGCTGCTGATCGTGCCTAGCTGATCGCAGCTTGCTGCCAGCACATCCGGACGCACGGCACGGAAAACCCGCTTGCCGCTCGCCCGGCTTCCTTGCGCCTTCATCGGCTGGTGACCGGAATGCGTTGTGGCAAGTCGTCTGCGCTGATTAAATTGGCAGTATGAACAAACCCGGTTCCCCCTTGCTGCGCTCCACCCTTCCGTTCGCCGGAATTCTGCGCGGCAGCATCCTGATGCTCGCCCTGAGCCTGTGCGGTTGTGCGCCGCTGGCGCTGAGCCTGGTGGGGGCGGGGGCTGGCGCGGGTATCAGCCATCAGGTGAATGGCGTGGCGGCGCGGACCTTCAGCGAGCCCTTGCCGCGGGTCAAAAAGGCCTCGTTGATGGCGGCACGGCGCATGAGTTTCCAGTTCGAAGCGACCGATGCCACCGAGAAGGGCCAGGTTCTGAAAGGGCGCGTGGCCGATCTTGATATCGATGTCGAGCTTGAAATCCTGTCGACGTCCGTGACGCGGGTCAGCGTCAGCGCCCGCAAGAACATCCTGCGTCTGGACGGAGCGACCGCTCAGGAAGTCATCGTCCAGATCGAGCGGGCACTCGTGAGCACCGAGATGGCCGAAACGGGAGACACCAAGGACGCCCAGGCCCGGGTGACTCGTCTGGAAAACAGCAGCCCGGCGCGGAATCCGAAGACGCGGGGCAAGACCAAGGGCGATCCGATCTAGGCTCAGGCATCCTGAGGGCTTGCAAACAGCAGGCCACCGCCACTCGCCTTGATTGCATACATCGCCGCATCAGCCGCCGCCATCAGGGTTTCGAGCTGTCTGCCATGCTGCGGATAAAGCGCGATGCCCAGGCTGACCCCCAGTTTCAGTTCCAGCCCTTCAACATGCAGGGGCGCTTCAAACTGACCGATGATGCGGCGGGCCAGAGCCTCGGCCTGATGCGGATTGTCGGCATCAAAGGACACCAGAAACTCATCGCCACCGAAGCGGGCCAGCAGGTCATTCTGGCGGCACACCTGCTGCAGACGCCGGGCCATGAGTTGCAGCACCCGGTCGCCGATGGCATGACCGTACCTGTCGTTGATCGCCTTGAAACCATCAAAGTCGAACAGGATCAGCCCCGGCGGCGTGCCACCATGCCGGGCCTGTTCCAGCCTGCGTGTCAGACAGGGCAGGATGAAGGCGCGGTTGGCCAGCCCGGTCAGCACATCCGTGTTGGCAATCAGGCGCAGCTCACCTTCGAGCTGTTTGCGCCGTTCAATGTCCAGAGCCAGCTCGCCATTGACCCGCTCCAGCTCGGCGGTGCGTTCGCGTACCGCAGCTTCCAGCTGTTCGTTCTGCGCCAGCAGCTCGCGCCGGGCCTCCAGCAGGCGGTGCATCAGGCGCGAGAACGCCAGATAGAGCCGGCCGATATCGTCATTCCGGCCATCCGGCAGTGTCGGCAACTCCTGCAGTGTGTCCGGCTGAATGCTGTCCGCCGTGCGCACCAGCTCCGCCAGTGGCCGCCCCACGGAACGCCAGAAAATGGCCTGCTGGATGAGCAGGCCGACTGCAAACAGCAGCAGCCCGCAGGCCAGCAGCCAGCCTATCCGGCCCAGGGTCGAGGTAATCAGCGCGGCATTGTTGATGAGCACCAGGGTGTAGCCACGTACCGCGCCCGATGGATGCAGAATCGGACTGGCAAACAGGCGTCCTGCTGCGGAATTCACCGCATGTGAAGCATCTGCATCCGGCAGCTCCGCGCCTGCAGGCCAGCCCAATGGCTCCGGTCCGCTGTGATACAGCACCTGCCCCTGCAGACCAAGGATGGCCGCCCCGCGCAGCAACGGGTCGTTGTGGATGACCTCTGCGCATTGTTCGTCGAAGTCGACCAGATCCTCCAGCCGCATCTCCAGGGCCACCAGACGTCCGGTACGCACGGCCAGCTCTTCACTGGCCTGTCTGGCGCGCAGATGTGCGTTTTCGTACTGTTGTTGATACAGGAACAGCCCTCCCAGCGCACTCAGCACCAGCGTGACCGCCGCGGCGAACACCATCGAGATCAGGCTGATGCGCAAGGGCAGGGAAATCGTCATCGAGACTCCGTAGCGTGCATCGGGAAGCCGGGTGGATTCCCTTGATGGAACACCGGAACGACCTTGTGATGAAGTGGTCTTGCCAGCCTAGCGTATCGCACGGTCTTCTTGAGTTGGAACAGATCAAGGGAATGGCTTCTGTTTGCCGGACCGGGCGGGCTGGTGGATGTGAGCAAGGCGCCTGTTGCTGCAAAGCAAAACGCCCACTCCTGGCGGAATGGGCGCTTCGCGGGAAGACGGGGCTCTTGCTCCTTACTTCATCTTTTGCAGCTTGGCATAGGCCGCCAGCAGCTTGCCGTGCATCACGCAGCCGTCGAGATTCATGCCCGGCGAAGGGGTGCCGAAGAAGCGCAGTTCGCCGCTGAGCGTACGCATGGCGAGATCCAGCGTTTCCTTGCCGTAGAGGCCGAGAAGCGCCTCCATGTACATGTGGTCGTCGTCCAGTCGCAGCAGGTTTTCAATGCAGCTGTATACGCGGCGCCGTGCCGGGTTGAGCTGGCCGAAGTTGCCGACCCATTGCAGGCCGGCATCCACCGCATCTTCGTCGCCGATGGCGAGCGCCAGCAGGCATTTGAGTTCGCCCACGCGCAGGTCTTCCCACAGGGTGCCTGGGTCGGCAGCCAGACCGATAAGGGCAGCGACCGGCTTCTGCTCGTCCAGATCGATGTCGTTCAGCGCTTCGAGCAACTCGGCGCATTGCGGCTCGCTCATTTCCTGCCACTGCAGGATGGAAGGGCGCAGGTCGTTGCCAACGCTGTTGTTGTCGAAATCGAGCTCGTCGATTGGGTAAATTTCAGACATGCCGGGCACGAGGATGCGGCAGGCATACACGCCCAGGTGCGTGAAGTCGGCAATCAGGATGTCGTGGCCAGCGGCATGGATGATGTCGGCGAGGCGCTCGAAGTCTTCGGTGGTGGTGCCGGCGAAGTTCCAGTCACAGAACTCGAAATCCGGTTCGTTGCCGAGGAAATCCCAGTGCACGGTGCCGGAAGAATCGACGAAGTGGATCTCGATGTTCGGCACCGAGGCAACGTCTTCCAGATCATGGCTGGCGGGTGGGAAACCATCCAGCGCGGCGAGCGCACGACCTTGCAGGAGCTCGGTGAGCGCGCGCTCCAGCGCGACTTCAAACCGCGGGTGGGCGCCGAAGCTGACGAATACGCCCTGATCGTGCGGATTGAGCAGGGTGACGTTCATGACCGGGAATTCGCCGCCAAGCGAGGCGTCGCGCACCAGAATGCCGAAACCGGCGTCGCGCAGACCCTTGATGCCGGCGGCGATCGCCGGGTAGCGGGCGATCACATCTTCTGGCACTGCCGGCAGGCACAGGCCTTCGCGGATGACCTTGAACTTCACATGGCGCTCCAGCACCTCGGAGAGTGCCTGAGCACGGGCTTCCGGTGCTGTATTGCCGGCTGACATGCCGTTGCTCACATACAGGTTGCTGATGATGTTGACCGGCACATGTACGGTCACGCCGTCGCGCTGGCGCACGTAGGGAATCGTGCAGATGCCGCGTTCCAGATTGCCGGTGTTCAGATCGACCAGTGCCTCCGCGTCGATCTCACCGCCGGGGTTGTAGAACTTCTGCAGCTCGGGCGTCAGGATGCCCTCGGGCCAGTCCCATTCGTCGTTGGTGGCGAACCACTTCTCCTGCGGGTAGTGGGCAAACTTTCTTGTGGCGTTGGTCTCGCCGAGGTAGTAGTGCGACCAGAAATAGTTGCACGAGAGGCGCTCAAAGAATTCGCCGAGTGCGCTGGCGCGTGCCGCCAGCTGCGTGGCGCCCTTGCCGTTGGTGTAAAGCAGCGGGCAATCCGCGTCGCGCAGATGCACCGACCAGACGTTGTCGACCGGGTTGAGCCAGCTGTGCTCTTCGGCGCGGAAACCGATGGCGGCGAGCTTGCCCTGCAGGGTGGCGATGGTGGCTTCGAGGGAAGCATCCTTGCCGGGGATGAAATGTTCTTGAGTCGTCATGGACGTGCGCCGGTCGGATGGGGGAGGCGCATTCTACGGGGTAAACCGCAGGTAGTCCGGAGTTCAGACGGCTGCGAGGCATGCCTGAAGAGCCGCTCCCCGCCTGCCTTTGCCGACAGGCTGGCCGGAGAGGCAGGCGGGGAGCGGATGTGCAGGGCGCTGTGTTCAGCTCTGAGTTCGCACCATCAAGGGGCCGGACTGACGTTGCTGAAGGTGTTGTTCGATGAGTTCGAGAACACCCACGGCGTCGTGTCACCGGTGACGTTGGTGATGGTCACATTGCTGAACGCGCTGTTTTTCAGGCGGCTGATGCTGGTGGGCTTGGCTCCGGTGATTTTCAGGTTATCGAAGGTGAAATACTCCTCGAAGGTCTCCGTGTAAGAAGGCAACGCGGCGTCGGTGCCCGCGTAGCCGTCGATGGCGATCGGGGCTTTGGTATTGCTGCTGGAGGCATTGTCGATCGTGATGTTCTGGACGGTGATGTGATGGAACTGCGCGGCAGTACTGGCATTGGTGAAAACGTTGCTGCCTGCGTTATAGGCCACTGTCGCAATGATTGCGTTGGTGGTGGCATCCTTGATCGCATTGTCACGGAAAGTGACGCGCCGCACCCCGCCACCGGTTGCCGGGGTGCTCTTCATGCGCAGGCCGTTGTCCGTGTGGTACAGCACGTTGTCTTCGTACAGGATGTCCTGAATCCACGCCGATGTATGGCTGCCCATGGCCAGACCACCGTGACCTTCGCGCAGATAGTTGTTGAAGATCCAGGCGTTCTGCGCCGGGTTGCCGGATTCGTAATTGAGCCCCTGGCCTGCGGCGAAGTTGATGTCATCGTCGCCGGTGTCAAAGAAATTGTTGTAGACGGTGATGTTTTCGCTGTTGCCGAATTCCACCCCGTCGCCGTTACTGGTGTCATAGGTCTGGCTGACCGTTCCGGCAAAGACGATGTTCTGACACTCGACGAACATGACCCCGTGGTAGGCAGGGTTGCGGAAAGTCAGTCCGCCTACATAGATGCCATTGACGCCACGGAAGGTGGTGAGGCTGGAACGGCGGTTGCTGTACAGGTATCCGATGGTGGTGCTGTTCGGGCTGGTGAATTCGGCCACCGCTGCCGCCATCTGGTCCTTGGCCAGCAAGCCAAGGGTGGCGTAGGTGTTCTGGCTGCCTGAGGAGTATTGAGGCAATGCGTTGCCTTTTTCATCGGTAATGTCTGTCAGACGGTTCCAGCCACTGCCATCCAGAACGCCCTTGCCGGTGATCCGGATATTGCTGAATGCGCCGCGGGTGTCGTCGTAGCCGGTGCGGGCAGCGGCCGTCGTGTTGCGGTGCGAACTGCTCAAGGCATTGAGAAGGGATGGCGGGCGACGGTCGTCAACGCTGTTGGTGGCAAAGTTGTAGAGCTGATAGCCACTGGCCAGCGGGAAGTCGGTGGTGGATGTGGATGCCTTTAGCGTGGCGCCTGCCGCAATTTCCAGCGTCATGTTGCTGCGCAAATACAGGGCGCCGGTGACAAATACTGCACCGCTGGCGTCATTGGCGGGCACCAGTACCTTGCAGCCATAGGCCGAGCTTGAGCTTGCCGCGCAGGTATCGATGGCATTCTGGATAACGGTCGTGTTGACGGTGCTGCCGTCGCCGAGGGCGCCGGCCGTGGCAATGTTGACGACGTTCGTAAACGCCGGAGCTGTCTTGTGTGTGAAAGAGGTGCTGTCGGTCGATTCGTTGCCACTGGCATCTACTGAACGCACCGTGAAGCTGTAGCTGGTATTTGGCGTCAGTCCGGTGACCGTATAGTTGTGAAACGTGATCTTGGTGTGGAACCCGACTGTGTCTGCCGCATAGAAGGTGTCGATATAAGGTTTGGCAGGCGAGTTCGTGGTGTTGTTGAGCGAGGCGCTTCCGATCTTGCTGCCGTTCATGTAGACGTTGTAGTCGGTAATGCTGGCGTAACTGGCTGGCTTCTTCCAGACCAGATGGATACTGGTGTCGTCGTACGCCAGGGTTGGCACGGCAAGATCTGTTGGCGCGGCGAGCGTGCTGCCCCCCGAACTTGAAGAGGAACTGCCTGACGAAGAGGAACTGCTCGAACTGCTGGACGAACTTCCCGAAGAGGAACTGCTTGACGATGACGAAGACGTACCGCCTGAGCCAGCATTGCCACCTCCGCCACCACTTCCCCCGCAGGCGGCAAGCAGGCAGGCGATCAGCACGAATGCGCCGCAACGGGCGCTGAACAGAGCATGCGACATTTTGTATCCCCCGGTTTCTGGCGACTGTCGGGCAAGGGACGAGTCGGCAGAGGACTCTGCTTGCACGATCTGCGCGGTTGTTGTGAAGTGATTGTGTGTGGGTGACCAAGAGGCCGCAACCGTTTTTTGTTCGAATGTTGTATGAATGCACGGTTGCATGTATGTGCCGAAAGAGGGTTTCAGGCGATAATCCGGCGCAAATGACGACTTCTGGGGACGGCGCAGTCATGGAGTTCCGGATTTCCCCGTGAGTGCGTAACAGGAACCGTCGCCAGGCCGTACTTGCGGCTGGTCAGAGTGAAATGTGTGGGCGATCCGCCGAGGGAAATCAGACGTGGCAAACAACTTGAGTAGCGACAAGCGGATAACGCTCGCCGATGTGGCCAAGCTGGCCGGTGTTTCCAAACAGACCGTGTCGCGCGTGATCAACGACAGCGAGCACGTGACCGAGGAAACCCGCGTCAAGGTGCTGCAGTGCATCGACGTGCTGGGCTTTCGCCCCAGCGCGCTGGCGCGCCAGCTCAGCACCGGGCGCAGCTATACGCTGGGCATCGTCGGCTGCAGCGGGGTGGGTTACCTGACTTCAGGCGTGGCGTATATCGGCATGGTGCGTCAGGCCGACAAGATG
Organism: Uliginosibacterium sp. 31-16; assembly: GCF_030730865.1. Taxonomy (GTDB): domain Bacteria; phylum Pseudomonadota; class Gammaproteobacteria; order Burkholderiales; family Rhodocyclaceae; genus Uliginosibacterium. The sequence continues at coordinate 226,327 of NZ_JAVALZ010000003.1, forward strand.
GGCTATGCGCTGCTGATCAAGGAGCTGACGGACTTCAGCCCGGCGGCGATCCATACCATGCTGGATTACCTGATCGAGCGCCAGGTGGATGGCGTGATCTGGGCCGGCCCGGAAGTGGGCGACAGCCATGCCTGGCTGGACACCTTCGATCTGAATGCCCTGCCGATGCCGGTGGTGCAGGTCAACGCCAAGGCGCGGGCCGGCGTGGACACGGTCGCCTACGACAACTTCGACGCAGGTCGGGTCGTGACGCGGCACCTGATCAGTCTGGGGCGCAAGCGGATCGGCCACATCTCCGGACCGATGGATCGCTGGGTGGCGCAGGAGCGGGTGAAGGGCTGGCGCGCCGAGCTGGATGCGGCCGGTTTGCCTGAATGCAAGGAGTATTTCGCCGAGGGCGACTGGGAGCCCGGTACCGGCGGCCCCGGCCTCAAGCGTCTGCTGGAGATTTGCCCGGATCTGGATGCCGTGTTTGTCGGCAGCGACCGCATGGCGCTGGGCGTGCTCTATGAAGCGCATCAGATGGGCCTGCGCGTGCCGGAAGATCTTGCCGTGATGGCCATCGACAATTTGCCTGAAAGCGCTTTCTTCATCCCGCCGCTGTCGACCATGAACCAGAACACGCCGGAGATGGCCGAGCGGGCCCTGCGCCAGCTGGTGCGGCGCATCTGTGAGCGGCGCGGTGAGCCCTATCCGGCCGCCTGCGCTCAGCCCGAAGAGTCGCTGATGCACCACGAGATGGTGCTGCGCGAGAGCTCCTTGGGGAAAAACGCACCGAAGTGACCGGAGGCGCGCCCGGGTGAAACAACAACGCCGGCGAGTGCCGGCGTTGTTGTTTCAACAGACTCTGCTCGCAGAGCCGCTTGTGGCGGACCTCTTCAGGCGGGGTGCCCGGAGATCTGCGTTGCTGTTGCCTCTCCAGCCATTCTGCCTGAAGAGCCTTGCCACAGGCGGCTCTTCAGGCATCTTGTTGTGGCTTACAAGAACCAGGGGCGCTCCGGTACGAAGAGCAGGCGCTTGGCGCCGTTGCGCCAGTTGGTCGGTGCCTGCTGGCCGAGCAAGATGACGCCCATGCCCCAGGTCTGTCCGAGCACCTGCGGCTCCAGTCCCACAAGTGCCTGTTCGGCCTCGGCGATCCTGCCGGCCTGGGCGTTGAGCAGAAAGCTCAGCATCTTGTCCGCGTATTCGGGCTGGATGCGGCGCAGGGTTTCCGCATAGGCACGCGTGTCGGCTTTCTCGCGCAAGGCCAGGGCCAGGGTGAAGGGCAGGCTGGTTTCATCCAGCCCTTCGCCATCCGGCAGGCTCAGGGCGCGGCTGACGAGGGCGGCGCTGGCCTTGTCCGAACTGGCCGCCAGACGCAGCAGCAGGGCTTCGGCCGGGGTCTTGCTGACCCGTTGCAGGGCCTCCTCCAGCTTGCCTTGGGCCAGCAGGGCGTAGGCCTTGGCGGGGCCTTCCAGCTCAGGGCTGTCTTTTTCCAGCATCAGCATCTGGCGCAGGCCAGGCGAGTTGCGCGCCAGATCGCCCAGATCGGCCTGCGTGCCGGATTGCAGGCGGCGCGCCCGCGCCATGTCGATGCTGACGATGCTGGCCAGGGCGGGGTCGGCCGCGCGGGCGATGCCCCAGGCTTCCTGTGCCTGTGCCCAGCGCTGCTGCTCGGCGTGGGTATAGCCGGCGGCATAGGCCAGCCAGCCGTTTTTCGGCCATTTCTGCTGGGCCGTGATGAAGGCCTCGGCTTTGGCGGTCTTGTCGGCGAGGCAGCGCGCGGCGAGATAGTGCAGATCCGCATTGTCCGGTGTGGCCTGCAGCAGTGCCGTGTGGGCTGCGCAAACGCGGGCGTGGGCGGCCGGATCGGTGGCGGCATCCTGCTCGAAACGCCGCGCGATGACTTCGGCCGGATCGTCCTGCAGACGGGCGGTGATGATCTGCGCCTGCTCGCCGGTCTGCGCTGCGAGGGATAGCCAGTGCATCAGGTAAGGCGTGTGGGCGCCGTCCCAGCGGGCGTGGGCCTTGATCAGCGCGCTGCGCTCCGCGTCGCTGCTCAGGATGCCCAGCATCTGGCTCGGCGTGGCGTCTGCCGGAGCGGCAGACAGGGCGCTGCGCGTGCCGCCACCGCTCTTGCTGGAAATCTGGCTGGGCGGATCGGTAAACACGTGGTCGACACTGCTGGTGCTCCAGCGTGGCGCACCGAGCGGACGTTCCGGAATGGGGCCGACGTTGCCGTAGTTGGCCGTCCATTCCACCAGCGGCGTGGCACTGGCAACGTTGTAGATATGGGTCGCAAAACTGCTGCTCAGATCGACCTCGAAACGCTCGATTTCGGCGCCTTCATTGGTGCGGGCGCTGATGGTGTAGTGGCCCTTTCCGGGCGAGTCGGTGGAGCTGAAACTGTGTGCGGCCAGCTGCAGAACCTTGCCGCCGGCATCGACGCGCACGCTGCGATCCAGCCCGTTGTACACGGTGATCGTGCTGCTGCCGACGGCGCCACCCAGGGTGAGGACTGCGCCGACAATGGCCCCGGCGGCGCCCAGACGGGCCAGCGTCGGAACGATGCCGTCAGCGGTCTGGAAGCGGCCCCACCAGTCCAGACGGCTTTTCAGCTTGCGTTCCTGCCCCGGCAGCAAGACCGGGAAGGCGGCCGGTACGCTGGATGCGGCCGGTGCGGTCTCCGGCGTGCTGCCTGCGCGCAGCCAGGTGGCGAGCTTGGCCTCGGTGATCAGCAGTTCCTCCAGCGCATGGCGGCGCAACGCGCCAAGAATGCCGGTGGCGTGGTCGACCCAGCCGTCGACGACCTTGATCCATTCACCGATATTCTCGCCGGTGGCGCCGAGCAGGCCGAGTTCGCCAATTCCTTCGGCCCAGCTGGCAATTTCGAGCCGGGCGAGCAGGGCGGCATCCAGCTTCACTTCACTGCTGCGCGAGAACAGCTGGTCCAGCAGGTTGTACAGGCTGTTGGCTTCGGCAACGATGCGGTTGCGATCACTGGAGCTGACCCGGCGGGTCGCCGTGGCCAGCGCGATCACGTTGTTGAGGCTGCGCCGCGCATCCTGCAGGTTGGCTTCATTGTGATCGGCGTAGTGCAGCACGCTGGCCAGGCCGACCACGTAATCCTCCCAGCCATTGCCCAGCTGTGCGGCGGCGGCCCGGTGAGCCGTGCGGCAGAGGCGATCATGGGCGCTGATGCGGGCCTGCACGGCGCTCAGCTCGGCTTGCACTGCTGCGATGGCTGCGGGCAGCTCGTTTTTCTTGAGGCTGCGCTCGCGGTGGCGGATCACATCTCCCGGCGCCTTGAGGCTCCCTTCGTGCAGGCTTTCCAGCAGGGACTTTTCCTTTTCGAGGCTGCTGGCCTGTTCCAGTTCGGCGGAGATCGATTCGGGATACAGCGCATCCAGCTGCGTCGCTGCACCGTCCAGTGCGTCGTACAGATCAGCGGGTTTGGCGGCTGCGCGCACCGGCGAGCGGCCGTAATAGACGCCGCGATAGGCGCGGTTCAGGTGCTCGCGGCTGAAGTGTTCGTCCAGACGGGCAATGGCTTCTTCGCTCGGAACCGGTTCAAGGTCCGGCGCGGTGAACAGACTGGCGCTGACGTTCTCGCGAACCGATTCGACTTCGTCAAACAGCTGCCAGGCGCTGCGGGCATCGCCCTCGGCCGCCAGGTAGTTGCGCTTGGCATTCTCTTCGCGCTCATGGTTGAGCGGGTGGGTCGACCACATGCGTGGCGGCTGGGCGATCTCGGCCTTGAACAGGCGGTGCGAGGCCGGGTCGCCAGCGGGGCGTGGCGGCTCCTGGCCGTAATCGGCCACATTGAGCAGCGCACCCATGCGCGTGATGATGTGGCTCTGGATGGCAAACGCATCTTTTGGCGCGCGCTTGTTGGCGAGCTCGCCGTTGAGGAAACCCAGGGTCCGGTCCCAGGCATCATCGGCGACCTGCAGGCGGTGCAGGGCGTGGATCAGGGCGTCGCTGCCGGTGAGTGATACGGCGACCAGATCGGCCTGCATTTCCATCTCGCGCGACAGTGAGCGCTGCGCCAGCACGACCAGCATGAAGGCGGTGTCCAGCAGCGAGCGCAGGGCCCACACGATCAGGCGCAGAATCCAGCCGACCCAGGCGATGCGGATGTCCACGCGCGACAGGCCTTCGAGAAAGCTGTCCAGCGCATCGCGTTTGGCGATGATGTGACCGGCGATCTGCTGGGCGATATAAACCCAGCGGCCCACCGCCATCGAGCGCTGGGCAAAGTGGCCGAATTCGTGGGCGCAGACCGCCTTGAATTCACCGATGTTGAGCACATTGACCAGGCCGAGACCGATCTCCAGATTCTTGCGCGAAGGCAGGATCAGGTTCAGCACCGACAGGTCGTAGAACACCGCGGCATTGACGCGTGCAGACAGGAACACGCGGTGCGGGCGCGGTGCGCCGGCCTCATCGGCAAGGCGGTGCAGGAAGGCGAACAGGCGCGGCTGTTCCCGCGCGGTGATCTCGACATCCTTGCTGTCGCTGCCATGCTTGACGAAGAACAGGGCCTTGAGCATGAACACCGCCAGAAAGGCCGCACAGGCGCCGACGATGACGCCCAGGAAAGCATCGCCGCCGCCCTCGACCGCCGCAGCGAACAGGCGCCAGGCCGTCCAGGCGAACCAGCCGCTGAGGAACAGATAGAGCAGCACGAACAGGGCCAGCACACCCATGGCGAGCCAGGCGCGATGCTGGTAAGCCTTGCTCGGGCGGGTCAGGTCGGCGGGTACGACGGCGGGGCCGGCGGGATAGAGGTTTTCCATGGCTGAACTCGGCAGGAAGGTTTGATCAGGGCTGCGGGAGGGAGGCTTTGCGGCGCAGATGCCGGCGGCGTAACAGGTAGATCAGCGCAGCGCCTGCCAGCACCAGGCTGACCAGCGTCGCCATGGCCAGCGGCTTGTGCTGGCGGGTCCAGCGGCGGAAATCGCGCAGTTCCTGCTTGAGCGTGAACCAGCGGGCCTGGTGGAAGCCCGGTTCGATCTCGTTCTGGCCGAATTCTGCGGCCCATTCGAGATAGGCGCCGTTGTTCAGGTAGCGCTGATAGATCTTGCCGGACTCCTTCGCGTCAAGCAGCCTTACCCAGCTGCAGGCATTGTTGAGCACTTCGGCATAGGCTTCGGAGCGCGGTGGCAGATTGTCGGCCGCCTGCATCGCCAGCGCCGCCGCACGGTAGCGGTAGTGATACGAGTAGTCAGGCTGGGCCGCGCTGGCGGCGAAACGCTGTACTTCATCCTTGCCGGCCAGATCGCTGGTTTTTGGCGCAGTAGTGACGGACCAGGTGCTGCCGCGCATGAAGAACACATCCGGGTCGCCTTCCGTGCCGAAGATATTGATGCCGTGCCAGCGGGCAATGTGGGCCGCTTCATAGAGCGACTCGGCGCGGCCGGCCCGGGTCCATGCCCGATCAGCAGCGCTCAGGGCCCGGGCAAAGGCGCGGGCTTGTTCACGCGCTTCAGGATCGGGGAAGCGCTTGTCTTCCGCCTGATGGAAATAGGCCAGAGCTTCGTCGTAGCGCCCGGCACGCATCAGGCGGCGGGCGAGCAGGTCGCGCAGATGCGGCGCGCGGTCGGTCAGATCCGACCAGCCGGACGGGTCCTTGACTTCGGGAAGCTTCGTCTGCGGGACTTTGGCGTCCACAAACTGCTTGAGTTCGTCGACCGTCAGCACGCGTTCGGCGAGGTAGGCGGTTTCCAGCCAGTAGCGGTCGTCCATGCTGTAGAACTGCTCGAAAGCCTGCTGCAAATCGCCCTGGGCGAGCAGCGCCGTGCCGTGTTCGGCCTGCAGGCGCGCCAGCGTGTTGGGCGGGACAAGCGCCGTGCCGGCCTCGCGGGCACTGCGCAGGGCTTCGGCGAAAAGTGCGAGGGCTTCGGCCTGCTTGCCGGCGCGCAGGGCCAGTTTGGCCTTGATCCAGCTGGCCAGCGGCGTCTTGCTGGCGCTGCTGAAGCGCGCCGCCAGCTCGAATTTGCCTTGCTGGTAGGCGATGGCGGCGAGGCGGTCGGCGTCAGCCGGTTGCCTGATGCCGGCCTTTTCCAGTGCATCCACGAGCAGGCTCAGGCGCGAGGGCTTGCGCTGGGGCGTAGTGGCTTTCTCTGCTTCGCCCTCCAGCAGCAGTGGGGCCTCACTGGCATTGGCGACGCCCAGTGCGGCGGCTTCGCCGGAATTGCCATAGGCCTGCACGTAGCTGATCAACAGGCGTTGCACCAGCGGCGAGGCGATATGCTTTTCAAGCGTTTTCGGCTTGCTCAGCATGCGCTCGGCAACGATGCGCAGTGACGAGGTGGCGCTGATCGAGCCATGGCTGGCCTGCTCGGCGTAGAGCGCGACCGCGCCGGTGAAATCCTCGCGCTTGAGGTGCGCCCGGGCCAGCGCACCGAAGCTGTCCAGCGCCAGTCCGAGCGGATCGCTGCCGCCTTCGAAGGCCAGCTTGCGGCTCAGGGCAAAGGCGGCGTCGGCTTTGTCGAGCGGGGCCGTGTGGCTGTTTTCGTCGTAATTGCGCGCCAGAGCATAGGCCGCCCAGACGCCGCGCAAGCTGCGCTCCCTGGCCGGCAGGGCGAGAACAGCTTCAAAGCGTTTGCGCGCCTGGCGCTCGTGCGAGGGGGTTTCGTCATCGCATTCCGTGGGAGTCTCCTTGCCATCTTCGCCGACTTCCGAGCACTTCGCGTCGCTCCATGCGAGATGGAAGTCGACGGCGGCGGCGGTGTACAGGCGCACATCTTCAGGCAGCCCCTTGCCGAGGGCATAGGCGGCGTCACCATCCTCCGCAGCACGCATCTGCCCGATCAGCGCGTACTGCCGTTCGCTCAGGCCTTTTTTCTCCGCGTCGGAGATGTCGGGCTCGTCGACTGTGCCATCAGGGCTGTAGTTGTATGCATCGGCACTGCCGCCGGGCAGCTTCTGCTTCGGCGCCGGCAGCAGGTGTGCTGCATCGAAATAGAAGTTGTTTTCGACCGGGGCGAGCAGCGTAACCCGGCGCTCGGCGAGGAGGTTGGAGAACTCGAAACCGCAGGCGATGGCGATGGCCGCGGCCAGCAGAAGGGTGGCGGGCAGCAGGAGGCGAAGGAGCTTAAGGCTGGGGCTGGGCATGCAGATCGGATTCCGGGTTGTAGGGGCAGCGCGCCCAGCCGATGACGAGTTCATGTCCCGGGCGGAGCAGGCCGGATTGTGCCCGCAGCAGGGCGGGTTTGTCTTGCGTGCCGGCAAGGAAGGCATAGCCGTTTGTACCATCCGCCAGCGTGCAGGCCGCCGGCAGGGTGATGCGGGCAGGCAGCGGCACATCTGTCGTCGCCGGGTTGTGCACGACGAGATCGAACAGCTGCGGGTCGGCGCTGGTGCGTGCGCTGAGCGTGACGGCCTCGGCCAGCGTTTCGTCGCGCAGCACGGCGCGCCAGGTGGCGGGCTGCCAGCTGCGGCGATCTTCACCGGTGGGCAGGCGGAACCAGGCGAAGCCGGTCAGCCGCGCCGGCGGATGTGCCTGCAGCTCGCGCAGCAGGCGCTGCACATCGCGCGGCGCCACGATCATCTCCTCGCGTCGCCCCGCTGCGCCCAGCAGAGGCATTTCGCTCTCCACGCCGGCGAGGTTGCCGAAGGCATCGAAACGCAGCTGCGAGCCGTAGGCGGGCAGTGCGACACGAAAGGGAACCGGACTGAGCCGGCTGAAGCGCTCCACCCAGCCCAGCGCCCGGCGTGGCTCGAACAGGCCGCTTTGCGGATTGCTGACCGCATGCACCTGCAGCACAGCTTCATCGGTCTGCGCCAGCACGGCGGGCAGGCCCGGTGCATCCAGCCAGGCGGGCAGGGCGGTGATGGCGAGCGGTCGTGCAGCAGGCAGTTCGGCACGCAGGCGGGCGAGAAAGGCGGCGTAGCGCGGTAGCTTCGCACTGGCGCAATCGTGATCGATCTCCACGCCGGCGAGCCTCAGTCCCTTGTCGCGCGCCGCGTCCAGAGTGGCCCGGATGCCGGCAACCAAGCGGCTTTCGTCGAAATTCGCAATCTGCCCCTCGATGCGGATGACGCCAATGACAGGTCGTCCGGAAGCCGCCAGTGGCGGCGCTTCCAGCGATGCATTCCTGAAGACGCCCGTCTGGTCTGCCTGGGCGAGCAGTACCCGCCAGGATCGAATCTGCGCGCGGCTCTCCGCGATGGCCTCGCGCAGCGGCTCGTTCCATTGGCGTTGCCAGATATAGGCGTCGTGGGGCAGCGCGGCGGGCGCCGGGCGCAGCAGCCAGATACCCGTCGCCAGTCCGCTCAGTGCAAGCAGCGCGGCGGCAAGCAGGATGCGCGATGAATGCTTCACGCCCGGCATCCGCACGGAGGCTGGGAACAGACAGCGGCAGGAGTGGGGACGACGTGCATGGGCTTACTGAAGCTGGATGCGCAGGGTCGCCCATTCTCCTTCAAGCGGAACACTGAACGCGAGCCCCTGCACGGGAACGGTCTGTGCGGCCGGTCTGGCGGGGCTGTACAGGTCCACCCGGCGGATCTGCCGGAAAGGCAGCAGGGCCGGATTCAGACTGAGCGTGACGGCGCCCGGCCGCGTATCACCGCTACGCAGCAGATGCACAATCAGTTCCTGCGGGCGCGCCGGGTCGAACCGCGGCAAGGCGAGGATGCCGTCGCCATCGACCTGCAGCGGTGCGAGTCTGCCGCGCGCAGCATCCAGATCCGCCAGCGTGATCCGCGTGTGCGCCACCGCGTCCAGCGCACGCTGACTGGCCGCATCCAGGCCGCTGAAGGCCGAGGCGAAGATCACCGCAGGGGCCTGCGCGATGCGTTGTGCATCCAGCGTCCGGGCCGGATAGGCGCTGCGTGCCACCATCAATGCAAAGGGAATCTGGCGGGCCTGCAGGGCGCGCACGATGTCGAGCACCTCGGCCGCCTTGAAGTGTTCCACCTGGCAGATCAGCAGTACGCTGGCGAGGCCTTCGCGCCGGTCGAACAGATCCGGATTCGCACGCACGAAGCGGTACAGATCGGCATAGTCTTCCGCACGGCCGAAGTAGCGCGGCTGGGCCGTGCGCTGTTTGTCCGGCCCGATCAGGTCCGGCATGTATACATCCCAGGGCACCAGTGGCAGGGCGCCCAGTGCGTAGAAGCCGGCGATCTGGCGGCGCGTGGCCGCCACGTCCTGCGGCTGCAGGGATGGGTGATAGCTGGCGCCGACGCCCTGCACGGTGGCCGCGCCGAGCGCCGCGTTGGCCAGATCGCCGGCCGAGGTTTCGCTCATCACGCCATCGGCCAGATCGATGAGGTTGAAACTGCGCGCGTCAGGGCGCGGATTGGTGAGGTTCAGGTTCAGCGCCACGGCGGGCGATGCCGCGTGCAGACGCTGGCGCAACTCGTTGAAGAAGCCACGCACCTCTTCCAGGTGGAAGCGCTCCCAGGCCGGGTTCAGCGACAGCCGCGTGCGCCGCGCCAGATAGGCCGGCGTGCTGCCCAGCCCCCGCCCCTGTCCCTGCAGCCAGCGCCGGTAATCGAAACTGCCGCTGCGGGTTTCGGCGGGCAGATCCGGGAACAGCCCGACGCCGGGGCCGGTGAGCCAGCGGCCGAAGTTCTGCACTGCCGCGTCGGAGAAATCGCCGCCCCAGTTGAAGCTGGCCGTGGCGAGTGCCGGATCGTCGAACTGGATTTCGCTCGCGCCCCAGGCCATGTGCCGCTCAGCCGCGTCCACCAAGGCTTTGCGGGACGCCTGGCTGGAGACGCTGATCCAGCGCGCCTTCCAGGCCTGCATCCACGGAGCGATCAGCGCCTCGCCTTCCAGCGAGCGCGCCAGACCCTCATCCGGCACCGCCTGATTGGCGTTCAGCGTGCTGCCCACCTGCAGGCCGGCCGCTTTCAGCGCAGCGAGGTAATCGCGGGTCTTGGGGTAGAGCCAGGTGACGTGCGTGGCGCCGAATGCCGTGGCCGTCGCCAGCGCTTCGGGGCGCTCCCAGCGCGTGGAAAACAGCACCGCCGAGTGTGGCGGCGCACTGGCGCTTGCCGGCGGATTCAGATCAGTGAGCGGCCCGTCGGAGCGGGCGTGAAGCAGTGTCGGGCAGACGAGCAGGCCACTCAGAAGCAGGCAGCCCGGCAGGATTTTTCGGAGCGCAGCCATCGGGCTCGGTGGCCTGGGCGGCGCCTCAGCGCGAGGCGATGCGTGCCTGCAGGCGAGCGATGCGCTGGGCCGGCAAATACAGCAGCACTTTGCCGGTATCACCGGTTTTGTGCAGACGCTTGAAACCCAGCTTGCTGCAGTAGAAGCCGGCATCCAGCGGCGTGCATTCGGCAATGATGTCGGTTGCGCCCCAGGTTTCGACCGTGCCGGCCAGCGCCCGGATCATTGGCGCGATCATGGCGTTGCGCGGGGCCTGACGGTCAAAGGCCAGCTGTTCGACTTCAACGAGGCGGGCGCCCTGCGCGCGCATGCCATCCAGCGCTTCGCGGTGACGACGATCCAGGGTCAGGCCGGCTTCGCTGTCCCGGCGCAGGGTAATGACGCCCTGGGCGCGCTGGCTGCTGTGAACCGGTGAAACGTGCAGGGCTACCGCCACGGCGCGCTCATTGGCGGGAATGGCCGGTGTGTCGGCAGGGGTGCTTTTGCGGGGGGCAGGGTGAAAGGTTTCCAGCAGCATGCGCGCTTGCTCAAGCTGCCAGGCCGAGGCGGCCAGACCGATACGCAAGGTGGATCCTGCAACTTCCAGACAGGTTTCGAAGGCCAGTTCGCGCAGCGCTTCAAATACGTAAGGCTGCTCCGTCGCGGGTCTGGCTTGCAAGGAATTGCACAGGCGCGAGTGGGGCAGTTTCGCAGCAGTCGAAGCGGGTCGATCCGTGGCCACGATGGTTTTGTCTGGAAATGATCAGGTTTATGACGAAAGTACTAAGTTGCAAGATTTAACCATTATAGGGAAGAGGAATTGCTTGGCTAGACATTTTTTGCATGATCACGTGTGTTCCCGGTTAAATCGGTGCAAAAAGCCCGATAAGCGGCACGGATTGCTGCCGTTGGTCGTCCTTTTCCAGCCTGTCGGCAAGCATGCTGCCCGCTTAGCGGGCAGCGCTCCGCACGAAGCGGCTCAGGCGCACATCGGCGGTCAGCGCGATCTCCGTCAGGGCCGCTGCGCGGGCGCGGCCCTCTGCATTGGCGCGGTACAGATGCGGTGTCATCGTCAGCAGATCGGCAATCGGCTCGGCACCGGCAATGTGGAAGTGGAAGCGCAGGCATTCGTCATCCAGCCGGGTGAATCCGTCCGGCGCCTGCGCGTCGGGTTCGCGCGCCGGCTTCAGCGTGGGATAGATCACTTCGCGCAATTCGCGCAGATGATCCGGCCCCGCATCTACCTGCAGCAGCAGGCCGCCCGGTTTCAGCACGCGGGCGAATTCCGGATAGACCGGGAAACCGAACATGCACAGCACCCGGTCCAGCGTGGCCGGCAGCACCGGCAGCTTGGCATTGCTGCCCACCACCCAGGCGCAATCCTTGCCCTGCTTGGCAGCAGCCAGCACCGCCCATTTCGAGATATCCAGACCGAGTACCGCCAGATCCTGTCCGCGCTGACTGGCCGTGGCCGTCAGCTGGCGCAGGTAATAGCCTTCACCGCAGCCCGCATCCAGACAGGCTGCGCCGGCGGGCAGATCCGCCAGTGTCGCGCGGCTCACCAGCCCGGCAATCGGCGCGTAATGGCCTGCCGTGAGAAAGCGCCGCCGCGCCGCCACCATCTCCTTGCTGTCGCCCGGGTCCAGCGAGCGCTTGTTCTGCACCGGCAGCAGATTCGTGTAGCCCTGACTTGCAATGTCGAAACTGTGGCCGGCGGCGCAGCACCAGCAGCTGCCTTTGTGTAGCAAAGGGCCGCCATCCAGCGGGCAGGCCAGAGCGGAGAAGGGTGTGATGGTCATGGAATGGAAGATCAGTGAAACCGGCCCGGATTATTTCATGCCGGCGTGACACTTTAGATTGCAGGAGATTGTCGCGCCGGGCTTCCTGGTGCGATCAGGCCGCATGAAAGCCCAATAGCGGCTTCAGATAAGGCCAGGCGCGGATTTCCACGAAGGCCACGCCGAACCACACCGCAGAGGCCAGCAGCAGCGCCGGCCCGATGCGCAGATAGCGCACGCTGATGAACAGCGCGACGAGAAAGCACAGATACGTGATCAGCGACAGCATGCCAAAGGCAATCGTCTCCTGCAGCCGCTCGACCGATTGACTGCTGCCCACGAAGTAGTAGGAAAACATCGCCAGCGAGGGGAACAGCGGGATCAGCGCAGACAGGTAATACAGCTTGCTGCGCGCCGCGAGCTGAATGCCCAGCACCAGAAAGAAACCCAGCGAAGCTTTGGCGAGTGTGGCAGCGTCCATGATCCAGCCTTGTTGTCTGACAGCTTTTCAGCTTACCACCGGAGCGCATCGGCAGCGGCAACATTGCGTGGCCCGCCCAGCCGCATGGGGCGGACCTCTCCGGCATGCCTTGCTGCACAGGTCCATCCGGCGAGCCTGAGCGGGCAGGGTGCCTGCAGAGCGCCACGGCATGCGGCTCCGCAGGCGGGGCACTGACACTATGCAGATGCGGATTAAGCGCTTCCGTCTGGGTCGGGGAAATGGTTGTAGCATGCCGATTAAATGAATAAGCCTGCGGGGAAGGGAGGCTTGCTGCCGAGAATGAAGCTGAAGTGTCGTAAGGCCGTAACCCGGAATCCATGCCCGAATCGTAGGTAGGAAAGCAAAAGGGGCCAAGCTCGATTTGTTTGATGATTGCACCCTGCGTGTCGATCCCGTCATTCCCGCCTTCGCGGGAATGACGATGATGGGGGGGGGCGTACCCCGGCTGAACAGCAGCATCCCGGCCGGGCAAAAGGGGTACAGTAAAAAGACATGATTCTTACGCCCGGATGATTTCCGTGCGGGTATTCCACTAGCCCACCCATGCGTCGAATCCGGCGCGCAGATTGCTGCCCACGACACTGCAGACGCTGAAGGAACCGCTCATCCTGCGTCGGTGGCGAGTGCTGATGCTGCCTCATACAATCCATGCGAGGTTTGAGCAGCACGGTCACGGAGATAAATCATGGAGCAGGAATACCGCATCGTTTTCAATGGACGTATCCGCGAAGGGCTCAGCATGCGCAAGGTACGGGCGAACGCGGCGATCCGCCTGAATGCTTCAGAGCAGCTGATCGAGCGGATGTTCTCTGGCAAGCGTGTCGTGATGAAAAACAATGTCAGCAAGGACGCGGGGATTGCCTACATGGAGCTATTGGGCAAGCTCGGTCTGGTAGTTGAGCTTGAACCTGTGCCTTCTCCCAAGGACACGGCAACGGCGCCATCGCCCATCTCCGCTGGCTCCGCTGGCTCCGCTGGCTCCGCTGTGCTCACCCCGCCCGTTGATCGGGTGGATGTGCCGAACGAGGAGAGCTGGATGGCCAGCACCTGCCTGGCCGATCTGGCCCGCACGCAGCTGAATCTGGATCGCGCCGAAGCACTGTTGAATGGCTGTTTAATGCCCGATCTGCAGGACGGCAGGATGAAATAACTGAAGGGCATTGCACCCCGCGTGCCGGGAAGCCGCTTCTGGCGGTCTTCTCCGGCATGCCTGGCTGCACACGCCCGTCCGGCGAGCCTGCGCGGGCAGGGTGGCTGAAGAGTGCCGCTACATGAGGCTCTGCGGGCAGGGTGAAAATAAAACGGCCCGGCCGGATTGCTCCGGGCGGGCCGTTTGGGTGCCGCTCTCTGTTGGCGTCGAGGTGCGCCTTTGGGTGCTGCTAAATCGTTTGCTCAGACCTTTACGTCGTCGGCGATTTCCTTGTATTCGCTGATCTGGTCGAAGTTCATGTAGCGGTAGATCTTGCCTGCGTCGGCGTTGATCACGCCCATGTCGGCGTGGTATTCGGCGACGGTGGGCAGGCGACCGAGCTTCGAGGCAATCGCGGCGACTTCGGCCGAGGAGAGGAACACGTTGGTGTTCTTGCCCAGACGGTTCGGGAAGTTGCGGGTGGAGGTGGAGACGACGGTGGCGCCTTCACGCACCTGGGCCTGATTGCCCATGCACAGCGAGCAGCCGGGCATTTCGGTGCGGGCACCGGCCGAGCCGAAGACGCCGTAGTGGCCTTCCTTGGTCAGCTCCGAAGCATCCATCTTGGTCGGCGGTGCGACCCACAGCTTGACCGGAATGTCGCGTTTGCCTTCGAGCAGCTTGGAGGCGGCGCGGAAATGGCCGATGTTGGTCATGCAGGAGCCGATGAAGACTTCGTCGATCGGGGTGTTCTGCACTTCGGACAGGAACTTTGCGTCGTCCGGGTCGTTCGGGCAGCACAGGATGGGCTCCTTGATGTCGGCCAGATCGATCTCGATGACGTGGGCGTACTCGGCGTTGGCGTCCGGCTGGAGCAGTTCGCCGTTGGCGATCCAGTCTTCCATCTTCTGGATGCGGCGCTCCAGGGTGCGCTTGTCGGCGTAGTTGTCGGCGATCATGTTCTTCAGCAACACGATGTTGGAGCGCATGTATTCGACGATGGGGGCCTTGTTCAGACGCACCGTGCAGCCGGCGGCGGAGCGCTCGGCGGATGCATCCGACAGCTCGAAAGCCTGTTCGACCTTGAGGTCCGGCAGGCCTTCGATTTCCAGGATGCGGCCGGAGAACTCATTGACCTTGCCAGCCTTGGCGACGGTCAGCAGGCCTTGCTTGATGCCGTACAGCGGAATGGCATGGACCAGATCGCGCAGGGTGACGCCGCGTTTCTGGGCTTCGTCCAGCGAGCCCTTGAAGCGCACCAGCACGGATTCCGGCATGTCCAGCGGCATGACGCCAGTGGCAGCGGCGAAGGCGACCAGACCGGAACCGGCCGGGAAGCTGATGCCGACCGGGAAGCGGGTGTGGCTGTCGCCGCCGGTGCCGACGGTGTCGGGCAGCAGCATGCGGTTGAGCCAGGAGTGGATCACGCCGTCACCGGGGCGCAGGGCGATGCCGCCGCGGTTGCTGATGAACTTGGGCAGCTCGCGGTGGGTCTTCACATCCACGGGCTTCGGATAGGCAGCGGTGTGACAGAAGGACTGCATCACCAGGTCGGCGGAGAAGCCGAGGCAGGCCAGATCCTTCAGCTCGTCGCGGGTCATCGGGCCGGTGGTGTCCTGCGAGCCGACCGAGGTCATCTTCGGTTCGCAGTAGGTGCCGGGGCGCATGCCGGTGCCCTCAGGCAGGCCACAGGCGCGGCCGACCATCTTCTGCGCCAGGGTGTAGCCCTTGCCGGTGTCAGCGGGTATCTGCGGCAGGCGGAACAGGGTGGAGACGGGCAGGCCGAGGAATTCGCGCGCCTTGGCGGTGAGGCTGCGGCCGATGATCAGGTTGATGCGGCCACCCGCACGCACTTCGTCGAGCAGTACCAGCGTCTTCAGTTGCGACTCGGCGATGGTGGCGCCGCCCTTGGTGGCGGTGACCTTGCCGTTGGCGTGATCGACGTTCAGGGTGATCTCGTCGCCCATGTCCATCTTGGCCACGTCGATTTCGATCGGCAGCGCACCGGCATCTTCCTGGGTGTTGAAGAAGATCGGGGCGATCTTGCCGCCGAGGCAGACGCCGCCGAATTTCTTGTTCGGCACGAAGGGAATGTCTTCGCCGGTCCACCACAGCACGGAGTTCGTTGCGGATTTGCGCGAGGAGCCGGTGCCGACCACGTCGCCGACGTAGGCGACGAGGTTGCCCTTGGCGGCGAGGTCCTGAATGGCCTTGATCGGACCGCGTTTGCCGTCTTCTTCCGGGGTGATGCCGGCGCGGGTGTTCTTCAGCATGGCCAGCGCATGCAGCGGGATGTCCGGGCGGCTCCAGGCGTCCGGCGCGGGCGAGAGGTCATCGGTGTTGGTCTCGCCGGTCACCTTCAGCACGGTCAGCTTGATGCTGGCGGGGAACTCGGGGCGGGTGGTGAACCACTCGGCTTCGGCCCAGCTCTGGATCACTTCCTTGGCGGCAGCGTTGCCAGCCTTGGCCTTCTCGGCCACGTCGTGGAAGTAGTCGAACATCAGCAGGGTTTTCTTCAGCGCGGCGGCCGAGATTGGCGCCAGGGCTGCGTCGTCGAGCAGATCGATCAGCGGCTTGACGTTGTAGCCGCCGACCATGGTGCCGAGCAGCTCGGTAGCCTTCTGTTTGCTGATCAGGGCGCAGGCCAGATCACCGTGAGCGACGGCGGCCAGGAAGGAGGCCTTGACCTGCGCGGCATCATCCACACCCGGCGGTACGCGGTGGGTGAGCAGTTCGACGAGGAAAGCTTCTTCGCCGGCCGGCGGGTTCTTGATCAGTTCGATCAGTTCGGCAGTCTGCTTCGCATCCAGGGCGAGCGGCGGAATGCCGAGGGCGGCGCGTTCAGCGACGTGTTGGCGATAGGCTACGAGCACGGTCTTTCCTCCTGATTTCTGCAGGAGCCGCCGGAGCCGCTCCTGCAGGTTTGGGTTACGCGAATAAACGGTTCAATACTTCGTCTTGCAGGGTGATGCCGGTGGAATGTGCGCGCTTGAGCACGTTCCAGAAATAGCGATAGGAGGCGCGGTCATGCAGTCGGTCCTGATGCCGCGTCGGCGCCCAATCGGCATCCTGTGCGGCAAGAATGATTTCTCCGGCCATTTCGACCTCTGCCGCGGCAGGGCGCATTCCACGCAGGATGGGGTCGATCTGGTCTGGATGGATGCTCCACATGCGCAGGAAGCCGAACTCTTCGCGGGCGCGGCGGGCATCCGATTCGATGATCGCCTGGTCGCGCAATTCGATGCAGACGTTGTGCGAGGGAAGCACGGCATGTGCCAGTGCGGCCCGGACGGTCTGGATCTTGGCGCTGACCACGAGCGGATGCTCGAACTGACCGGGACTGCGCATGGCGGCTGAATCCAGCGCGCCGTGGTGGGCGCTGACAAAATCCATCAGGCCGAAATCGAGTGTTTCGATACCCGGCAGGGCGGCGATTTCCCAGGCCTGATGCAGCGCGCCGTGGGTTTCGAGAATGACGTGGAGCGGGATTTCACGGGTGAGGCCGCCGCGCGCTTCGACTTCGCGCAGGATGGCAATGACACGCTCGACATCGGAAACACCGCGCGCCTTGGGCAGAACGAGGTAGGCCAGACGCGTGCCAGCCAGGCCAACGATCTGCTCCAGATCAGTGCGCCAGGCGCTGTGAGTGATGTCGTGAATGCGTGCGCCGACGCGGTTGAAGCGGTTTTCGGGGCTCATGATCAGCGCCGCAACCAGTTCGGCATGATCGCGCTCGGCGCCAGCAGCGGCGCCATCTTCGCAATCGAGGGTGATGTCGAAAACCGGGCCGCGCTCGGCTTGCAGGGCGAGCGCCTTGCGCATCAGTTTTTCGCTGCCGGCAAAATGCTCCACCGCTGCACGCTCGGGCAAGACTCCGTCTTCGGAGTAGAGCACGGCATCAGGGTGGGCGCCGGTCGTCATTATCTGGATCTCTGTGTGTGTGGGTCAGGAGTGTGCTGGCTTCCGCGGGAGCGTTGGGTAAGCGCTCCCGCGGGGGCGGTTTTCAGCCAAGCAGGTCGGCAACGCCGGCGCGCTCTTCTTCAAGTTCCTTCAGGGTGAAGTTCATGCGATCACGCGAGAACTCGTCGATTTCCAGACCTTCGACACGGGTGTATTCGCCGTTGGCGGTAATCACCGGCACGCCGTAGATGATGCCGGCCGGGATGCCGTAGGAACCATCGGATTCGACGCCCATGGTGACCCATTCGCCGTTGGAGCCGAGGAACCAGTCGTGCATGTGATCGATGGCTGCGTTGGCCGCCGAGGCTGCAGAGGACAGACCACGCGCTTCGATGATGGCCGCGCCGCGCTTGCCGACGGTGGGCAGGAACACGTCACGGTTCCAGGCTTCATCGTTGATCAGGGCCTTCACCTTGTCGCCATTGCTGGTGACGAAGCGGTAGTCGGCGTACATGGTCGGGCTATGGTTGCCCCACACGACCAGATTCTTCAGGCTGGAAACCGGGCGGCCAGTCTTGGCGGAGAGTTGCGACAGGGCGCGGTTGTGATCCAGACGCAGCATGGCGGTGAAGTTCTTGGCCGGCACGCGACCGAACTTCCTAGCACTTTCCTTGGCGATGTAGGCGTTGGTGTTGCAGGGGTTGCCCACCACCAGCACGCGACAGTTCGGGTCAGCATACTGGCCAATCGCGGCGCCCTGTACGGTGAAGATCTTGGCGTTTTCGGCGAGCAGATCCTTGCGCTCCATGCCGGGGCCACGCGGGCGGGCACCAACGAGCAGAGCAGCCTGGGTGTCCTTGAACGCCACGGCCGGATCATCGGTGGCGATCACGCCAGCCAGCAGCGGGAAGGCACAGTCTTCCAGTTCCATGATTACACCGGCCAGCGCCTTCTGGGCTTGGGGCAGATCCAGCAGTTGCAGGATGACCGGCTGGTCCTTGCCGAGCATCTCGCCCGAGGCAATGCGGAACAGCAGGCTGTAACCGATCTGGCCGGCGGCGCCGGTAACGGTGACACGGATGGGTGACTTGGACATGCGGGACTCCTTGGGTCAGATGGGGCGGTTTCTGAAACTGGATTCATGTGCGCTTGCGCGCGGGCTCTGCTGGGGTTGTGGGTGTGCTGCCTGTTTTGTACTGCTTGGAATGAGACAAAGTCTATACTTAGCCTTTGAGTGTGTCAAAAGCTATCTTATGTCTTATATAAGACATGAGATAGGATATGGACTAAGGTTTTTATTTGTGCTTGAATGACCGTTATGGCACATGAATCGCCCACTTTCAGCCCCCTTTATCGCCAGATCAGAAATCTGATCGTGCAGGCGCTCGAGTCTGGTGAATGGCAGCCTGGGCAATCCATCCCCAGCGAGCAGGAGCTCGCCCTGCGCTTTGGTGTAAGCCAGGGGACAGTGCGCAAGGCTATCGATGAGCTGGCAGCTGAGAACATCCTGATCCGCCGTCAGGGCAAGGGCACCTTTGTTTCCACGCATCAGGATCCGCGGGCGGTGTTCCGTTTCCTGCGTTTGAAGGCCATCAATGGCGGGCCCGTTCTGCCCAAGAGCATGCCGCTGGAGTGCATGCGCGGCAAAGCCGGGCAGGAGGCCGCACGCAATCTCGGGATCGAGCCAGGCAGCCAGATTTTCATCGTGCGACGGATTCTCAAGTTTGAAGGCAAGCCGGTCGTCATCGACGAGATGTACTTGCCGGCAGATGTTTTTCAGGGGCTGGCAATCGAGCAGCTCAAGGAATGGCAAGGATCGCTCTACAGCCTGTTTGAATCGCGCTTTGGCGTCCGCATGGTGCGGGCGACTGAAAAAATCCGGGCTGTTGCGGCCGAAAGGGCAGTTGCAGAAGTACTGGGGGTGGCGGAAAACACTCCTTTATTGTCGGTGGAGCGGGTTGCTTACAGTTATGGCGACAAACCGGTGGAGTGGCGGCGTGGCTTGTATTCGACAGCTGATCATTTCTATATCAATGAATTGAGTTGAGTCCAGGGCGCCGCCTGGCGGTGCCGATTGAAGCAAGGGAGTGTGGAATGGCGGAAGCTATTGTCAGGAAAGAGCGGCCCAAGTACCTGAATCTTGTACAGATCAGGTTGCCGTTGCCGGGTGTTGTATCAATCCTGCATCGTGTCAGCGGTGTGGGTCTGTTTCTGGCTCTGGGTGGCCTGATCTGGGTGCTCGGCGCAAGTCTCGGGACACCGGATCAGCTTGAATGCCTGCGCGTCGTGCTGGCTTTCTCCCTTCTTGGCTTGCCTGTCGTGAAACTCGTCTTGCTGGGTTTGCTGTGGGCTTATCTTCACCACTTCTGTGCCGGCATCCGTTTCCTGTTGCTCGACATGCATATCGGCATCGAGCTTGCCCCGGCCCGGGCCAGTGCGGTGGCTGTGCTGCTGGTGAGTCTTTCCCTGACCGTCTTCCTGGGAGTGCTGACATGGTGAAACGTCTGGTAGTGGGCGCCCACTATGGTTTTCGCGACTGGCTGGCCCAGCGCGTGACAGCCGTGGTCATGGCCATCTATACGGTCTATATGCTGGTGCGCGTGTTCAGCCTGCCGGTTTATGACAATGCAGCCTGGCGAGCCCTGATGGCTGGTGGCTTCACGAAATTCGTAACCTTCCTGTTCGCACTGGCCTTGTTCTATCACGCCTGGGTGGGTGTGCGGGATATCTGGATGGATTACGTAAAGCCGATCAGCGTGCGTCTGACGCTGCATGTATTGACCCTTTTGGTGCTCGTCGGCTATGCCGGCTGGGTGGCCCAGATTCTGTGGAGGCTGTAAGTGAAAGTCGCCAAGCGTACGTTTGATGCGGTAATCGTCGGTGCTGGTGGCGCCGGCATGCGTGCTGCGGTGACTCTGGCCGAGTCCGGCCTGAAGACTGCGGTGATTTCAAAAGTGTTCCCGACCCGTTCGCATACGGTGGCGGCGCAGGGGGGAGTGTCTGCTTCGCTGGGCAACTCCGAGCCGGATCACTGGACTTGGCACATGTACGATACGGTCAAGGGTTCCGACTGGCTCGGCGATCAGGACGCCATCGAGTTCATGTGCAAGCAGGCGCCACAGGTGGTCGTCGAGCTTGAGCACTACGGCATGCCGTTTGACCGTACCGATGAGGGCAAGATCTATCAGCGTCCTTTCGGCGGGCATATGTCGAATTTCGGCGAGAAGCCGGTGCGCCGCGCCTGTGCAGCGGCTGACCGTACCGGTCACGCCATGCTGCATGCGCTGTATCAGCGCAATGTGCGGGCGAATACCCAGTTCTTCGTCGAGTGGCTGGCGCTGGATCTGCTGCGGGCGGCTGACGGACGCGTTCTGGGTGTGATCGCCATGGAAATGGAAACCGGCGAAATTACCGTGTTCCAGGCCAAGGCTACGCTTTTCGCCACCGGTGGTGCCGGACGCATCTACTACTCCTCGACCAATGCCTTCATCAATACCGGTGACGGCGTGGGCATGGCGGCACGAGCTGGCATTCCGCTGGAAGACATGGAGTTCTGGCAATTCCACCCGACCGGTGTGGCCGGGGCAGGTGTGCTGATCACCGAAGGTGTGCGCGGTGAGGGCGGCATTCTGCGTAACGCCTCTGGCGAGCGTTTCATGGAACGCTATGCCCCGAACGCCAAGGATCTGGCTTCGCGCGACGTCGTGTCGCGTGCAATGGTCACCGAAATCAATGAAGGTCGCGGCTGTGGTACCGCCAAGGATCACGTATTGCTCGACATCACTCACCTTGATGCCGACGTGATCAACAAGCGTCTGCCGGGTATCCGCGAAATCTCGATTCAATTTGCAGGTGCTGACCCGATCAAGACGCCGATCCCGGTGGTGCCGACCTGTCACTATCAGATGGGCGGCATTCCGACCAATTATCGCGGTGAAGTCGTCGCGCACGGTGAGGCCGTTGCTGGTTTCTACGCGGCGGGTGAATGCGCCTGTGCTTCGGTTCATGGAGCCAACCGTCTGGGTACTAATTCGCTGCTGGATCTGCTGGTCTTCGGCAAGAGCTCGGGCGAGTCGATGATCGAGTTCATTCGTGGTGAAGGCGCCGCCTTGCCCGAGATTCCACAGGGAGAGATCGACAAGGCGCTGGCTCGCGTGAATCGACTGGATACGCAGAAGAACGGCGCAGATGTGCATGAAACGCGACTGGCCATGCAGCGCACCATGCAGGCACATGCCGGCGTGTTCCGCTTCAAGGACATGCTTGCCCAGGGCGTCGACAAGATCCTCGATATCGAGAAGCAGGTGCTGCAGACCGAAATCAAGGACAAGTCGAAAACCTGGAATACGGCGCGCACCGAAGCACTGGAACTTGAAAATCTGATCGAAGTGGCCAAGGCCACCATGATCTCGGCTAACGCCCGCACCGAATCGCGCGGCGCTCACGTGCGCGACGATGCGCCGGATACTCCCGAGCATCCGAATGGCCGTGACGACGCCAACTGGCTCAAGCATTCCCTGTGGTACCGCGAAGGCAATCGTCTGGAATACAAGCCGGTTAACCTCAAGCCGCTGACCGTTGAAAGCGTTGCGTTGAAAACGCGTGCCTACTGATTGCCCGGAGCCGAGAAGAAATGACCTCCCGTACCGTCAAATTCAAGATCTACCGCTACGATCCGGACAAGGACGCAGCGCCTTACATGCAGGACATCTCGGTCGAACTCGATCCGTCCGATCGCAAGTTGCTGGATGCTCTGGTGAAGATCAAGGCGCTGGATGATTCGATGTCCTACCGCCGCTCCTGTCGCGAAGGTGTCTGTGGTTCGGATGCCATGAACATCAACGGCAAGAACGGTCTGGCTTGTCTCACCGATATCGACAGCCTGCCGCAGCCGATCACCTTGCGCCCCTTGCCGGGTCTGCCGGTGATTCGCGACCTGATCGTGGACATGACCCAGTTCTTCAAGCAATACCACTCGATCAAGCCGTATGTGGTGAACAACTCGCCGGCCCCGGAAATGGAACGCCTGCAGACGCCAGAAGAGCGCGAAGAGCTCAATGGCCTCTACGAGTGCATTCTCTGCGCCTGCTGTTCGACGAGTTGTCCGAGCTTCTGGTGGAATCCGGACAAGTTTGTCGGTCCGGCCGGTTTGCTCGCCGCTTATCGTTTCATTGCAGATACCCGTGATGAAGCCACCAACGAGCGTCTGGATAACCTTGAAGATCCGTATCGGCTGTTCCGTTGTCACACCATCATGAATTGCGTGGATGTGTGCCCGAAACATCTGAACCCGACCAAGGCCATTGGCAAGATCAAAGAGCTGATGCTCTCAAGGACAGTCTGAGCGATGGCAGACCTGCATCCACTGCGCGAGAAGATCAGGTGGCGGGCACGTCGTGGCTTGCTGGAGATCGACCTTTTCTTCACCCGCTTTGCGGCAACAGAGCTCGACAAGCTCACTGAAACACAACTTCTCGATTTGCAGGATTTGCTGACCTGCGATGACCATGAATTGTGGGCCATGCTTAACGGCAAGCAGGAATGCACGGTCGACAAGTGGAAAAACATGGTGACCCTGCTGCGGCAGAGTGCGCCAGCGATACCAACAGAAGCGCCCCCAGAAACACGTTCCAAGGAAGGGAATGAAGGCATGACCACACAGAAAACCGCCACGCTTGGCTTCAATGGCCAGTCCTACGAGTTTCCGGTTCTTTCCGGAAGTATCGGCCCGGATGTCATCGACATCCGTACGCTGTATGGCAAGACGGGTGCCTTTACCTTCGACCCGGGTTTCATGTCGACGGCGGCCTGTAAATCCTCGATCACTTATATCGATGGTGACAAGGGCGAGTTGCTCTATCGCGGCTATCCGATCGAACAGCTCGCAGTGAACTGCGACTATCTGGAAACCTGCTACCTGCTCAAGAAGGGCGAGCTGCCCAACAAGACCCAGTATGACGATTTCGTCGGCACGGTTAAGCAGCACACCATGGTGCATGAACAGCTGACCCGTCTGTATCAGGGCTTCCGTCGCGATGCGCACCCGATGGCGATTCTGGTCGGCATGGTTGGCTCACTGTCTGCCTACTATCAGGATTCGCTGGATATCAACAATCCCGAGCACCGCACCATCGCGGCGATGCGTCTGATCGCCAAGCTGCCGACGATCACGGCGATGGCCTACAAGTACACGATCGGCGAGCCTTTCATGTACCCGCGCAATGATCTGGATTACGCCGGCAACTTCCTGCACATGATGTTTGCCACGCCGTGCGAAAAGTATGAGCCGAGCCCGGTTCTTTCCCGCGCACTGGATCGTATCCTGATCCTGCACGCAGACCACGAGCAGAATGCATCGACTTCCACGGTGCGTCTGTCGGGCTCTTCGGGTGCCAATCCCTTCGCCTGTATTGCCGCTGGCATTGCCTGTCTGTGGGGGCCGGCGCACGGTGGCGCCAATGAAGCCTGTCTGGTGATGCTCGATGAAATCATGAAGCAGGGCGGCGTCGCCAAGATCGGCGAGTTCATCAATCAGGTCAAAGACAAGAATTCAAGCGTCAAGCTGATGGGCTTCGGGCATCGGGTCTACAAGAACTATGACCCACGCGCCAAACTGATGCGGGAGACCTGTCACGAAGTGCTGAGCGAGCTTGGTTTGCAGGACGATCCGATGTTCAAGCTCGCCATGGCGTTGGAAAAGATTGCTCTGGAGGATGACTATTTCGTCTCCCGCAAGCTTTACCCGAACGTCGATTTCTACTCCGGCATCGTGCAGAAGGCGATGGGCATTCCCGTGTCGCTGTTCACAGGCATCTTCGCGATGGCACGCACCATTGGCTGGATCGCCCAGTGGAACGAGATGATCGGGGATCCCGAGCAGAAGATCGGCCGTCCGCGTCAGCTCTATACTGGCGCCCCCTGTCGTGATGTCAAGCCCATGGCGTTTCGCTGAAAGCGAGCCCGTCCGAAGCATTTGCCCGAAATAACGGGAGTGACAATCAGTTGCTCCCGACCAGAAAAGGCCAACCAACATGAGACAGTTCCAGCAAAACTCCTATCTGTTCGGCAGCAATGCGCCGTTCATTGAAGAGCTCTACGAGAATTACCTCGAAAACCCGTCGAACGTGCCCGATCAGTGGCGCGACTATTTCGACTCCCTGCAGAATCTGCCTGGTGCCAGCCGCGATGTCGCGCACGCCCCCGTGATTGCTTCGTTTGCGCAGATTGCCAAGCAGGGCAAGCCACTTTCAGCTGCCGTCACGACACCGGGTGTGGCCGACAAGCGCCAGATCGGCGTGCTGCAGATGATCAACTCCTACCGTTTCCTGGGGA
The DNA here is from genome assembly GCF_030730865.1 of Uliginosibacterium sp. 31-16. Classification (GTDB taxonomy): domain Bacteria; phylum Pseudomonadota; class Gammaproteobacteria; order Burkholderiales; family Rhodocyclaceae; genus Uliginosibacterium. The sequence continues at coordinate 251,052 of NZ_JAVALZ010000003.1, forward strand.
ACCGCTGGGCGCAGATTGATCCGCTCAAGCGTCAGGAACGCCCGGCGATTGCCGAACTTGAGCCGTCTTACTACGGTTTCACCGAAGCAGATCTCTCCACCAGCTTCAATATCGGTTCCTTCCAGTTTCAGGAAGCCAGCCAGGCCTCGCTGCGCGAAATTCTCGATGCCGCCCGTCAGACCTACTGTGGCACGCTCGCCGTCGAATACATGTACATGGCGGACGTGCAGCAGAAGCGCTGGATTCAAAGCCGTCTGGAGCCGATCCGCTCGACGCCGTCATTCGATGTTGCCACCAAGAAGCGCATCCTGGAACGACTGACCGCTGCTGAGACCCTTGAGAAGTATCTGCATACCCGCTATGTCGGTCAGAAGCGTTTCTCGCTGGAAGGTGGCGACACTGCCATCGTGGCGATGGACACTTTCATCAACACCGCCGGCAGCCTCGGTGTGCAGGATATCGTCATTGGCATGGCCCACCGCGGTCGCCTCAATGTGCTGGTGAATGTGCTGGGCAAGGCGCCCAAGATGCTGTTCGAGGAGTTCGAAGGCAAACATGCTTCCGACCTTTCCGCCGGTGACGTGAAATACCACATGGGCTTCTCCAGCGATGTGAGTACCGCTGGCGGCCCGGTGCATCTGACCTTGGCCTTCAATCCTTCCCACCTGGAAATCGTGAACCCTGTGGTGCAAGGTTCGGTATATGCGCGCCAGAAGCGTCGTGGCGATGACAGCAAGAGCCAGGTTGTGCCGTTGCTGATTCACGGCGATGCTGCCGTGGCCGGCCAGGGTATCAATCAGGAATTGCTGAATTTTTCGCAGACCCGCGGCTATGGCACGGGTGGTGCAGTCCATCTGGTGATCAACAACCAGATCGGTTTCACGACTTCTGATCCGCGCGATTCACGCTCCTCGATCTACTGTACCGACATCTTCAAGATGGGCGAGTGTCCGATCTTCCACGTGAATGCAGATGATCCGGAAGCCGTCGCTCTGGCTTGCCAGCTGGCCATCGAATTCCGTCAGACCTTCAAGAAGGATGTGGTGGTCGACCTGTTGTGTTTCCGCAAACTCGGTCACAACGAGCAGGACGAGCCGATGGTCACCCAGCCGCTGATGTACAAGAAGATCGCTCAGCACCCAGGTACTCGCAAGCTTTATGCCGACAAACTGGTCGGGCAGGGGGTGTGTACCAGTGATGAACCGGACAAGATGATTGCCGAATACCGCGAGCATCTGGATCGTGGCGAACTGCTCTACAACCCGGTTCTGTCTGGCCACAGCCGCAAGTTCGCGCAAGACTGGACGCCCTTCGTCAAGAAGGACTACACCGACGAGGCACAAACCGGTGTGCCGATGGCTGAACTCAAGCGCCTCTCCAAGCGTCTGACGGATCTGCCGCAAGGCTTCACCCTGCATTCCCGTGTCGCCAACATCATCGAGGCCCGCAAGGCCATGGGTGACGGGACTCAGCCGCTGGACTGGGGCATGGCCGAGAACCTCGCCTATGCGTCACTGGTGGCGCAAGGCTATGGTGTCCGCATTTCCGGTCAGGATTGCGGACGCGGCACTTTCTTCCACCGCCACGCCGTGCTGCACGATCAGAACCGTGAAAGATGGGATGACGGCAGCCATGTGCCGCTGGCTAACATCCAGCCGGATCAGGCTCCCTTCGTGGTCATCGACTCGGTGCTGTCCGAATCCGGCATTCTCGGTTTCGAGTACGGTTATGCCACTGCCGAGCCGAATCAGCTGGTGGTCTGGGAGGCCCAGTTCGGCGATTTCGGCAACTGTGCCCAGGTGGTGATCGATCAGTTCATTGCTTCGGGTGAAGCCAAGTGGGGGCGCCAGGCTGGCATCACCATGCTGCTGCCACATGGCTATGAAGGTCAGGGACCGGAGCACTCCTCTGGTCGTCTGGAGCGTTACATGCAGCTGTGTGCCGAAAACAACTGGCAGGTTTGCGTGCCCTCCACGCCGGCCCAGATTTTCCACCTGTTGCGTCGCCAGATGGTTCGTCCCCTGCGCAAACCTCTGGTGGTGATGACGCCCAAGTCGCTCTTGCGTCACAAGGATGCCATCTCCTCACTCGACGAACTTGCCAACGGTCAATTCCAGACTGTGATCGGCGAGACTGACAAGCTTGACGCGAAGAAGGTCAAACGCGTTGTGGTGTGCTCCGGCAAGCTTTATTACGAGCTGCTGGCGGAGCGTCGCAGCAAGGAAATCAAGGACACCGCCATCGTCCGTCTTGAGCAGCTCTATCCTTTCCCCAACGATGCCTTTGCGGCAGAGCTGGCGAAGTACCCGAATGCCAAGGATGTCGTGTGGTGTCAGGAGGAGCCGCGCAATCAGGGCGCCTGGTACTGGATTGCCTCGCGTCAGCATCTGGCGCGTTCCATGGGCAGCAAGCACACGCTGTATCTGGTCAGTCGCCCGGCTTCGGCTTCGCCAGCGGTCGGTTACTACGCCGTGCATAACGCTCAGCAGCGTGATGTGGTGGAAGGTGCTTTCGGCAAACTCGGACAAGATCTGGCGCCGCGCTTCTGAGCGCGCCTGATCGGATAAAAACTGGAGAATCAGAACATGATCATCGAAGTCAAAGTTCCGCAACTGTCGGAATCCGTTTCCGAGGCCACCCTCGTCAGCTGGCATGCCCTTGAAGGCCAGGCCGTCAAGCGCGACCAGAACCTCATCGATATCGAGACCGACAAGGTCGTGCTGGAAACCCCGGCACCAGCCGATGGCGTGATCGTCAAGATCATCAAGGCCAACGGTGCCACGGTGACCAGCGGCGAGCTGATCGCCCACATCGATACCGAAGCCAAGGCCGGTGCGACACCTGCTCCGGCTGCTGCGGCAGCACCAGCGGCTTCTACTCCGGCAGCGACTGCTACGGCACCGGCGGGAACCGGTCCGGCTGCCCGCAAGATCCTCGCCGAGAAGGGCATTGATGCCGCTGCGCTGCAAGGCTCAGGCCCTGGTGGCCGGGTCACCAAGGCGGATGCACTGGGCGTATCGCTTCCTGCAGCAGCGGGGAGTTCCGTATCGGTGTCGGCCGTTGCGGCACCTGCGGTTGCAGCCACGGCTTCGTTGCCACAGCCGCCGGTTCCGCCCGCAGTGGAAGCTGCGCTCTCGGATCGTCCCGAACAGCGTGTGCCGATGAGCCGCCTGCGTGCCCGTGTAGCCGAGCGTCTGCTGCAATCGCAAGCCACCAATGCCATCCTGACCACCTTCAACGAGGTGAACATGGCTCCGGTGATGGAGCTGCGCAAGAAGTACGTCGAGAAGTTCGAGAAGGAGCATGGGATCAAGCTTGGTTTCATGTCCTTCTTCGTCAAGGCTGCCGTTGCCGCACTGAAGAAGTACCCGGTGCTGAACGCCTCCGTTGATGGCAATGACATCATCTATCACGGCTACTTCGACATCGGCATCGCGGTTGGTTCGCCGCGTGGTCTGGTGGTGCCGATCCTGCGCAATGCTGACCAGATGAGCATTGCCCAGATCGAAAAGAAGATCGCCGAGTTTGGCGCCAAGGCCAAGGAAGGCAAGCTTTCCATGGAAGATCTGGCCGGTGGCACCTTCTCCATTTCCAACGGAGGTGTCTTCGGTTCGATGCTCTCCACACCGATCATCAACCCGCCGCAGTCGGCGATTCTCGGCATCCATGCCACCAAGGATCGTCCTGTGGTCGAGAACGGCCAGATCGTCATCCGTCCGATCAACTACCTTGCCATGTCGTACGACCACCGGATCATTGACGGTCGTGAGGCGGTACTTGGTCTGGTCGCGATGAAGGAAGCACTGGAAGACCCGGCCCGCCTGCTGCTGGAAATCTGATGGATTAAAGGGGAAAGGGGGAAGGGAGAAGGGTGTGCAAACGCCAGTTCTTCCCCTGATCTTCCGATCGAATAACAGATGTTGGAGGTGAGCGGGGCACCCTTCCCCCTTCTCCCTTCCCCCTTCCCAGGGAACCCGAAATGAGCCAAGAATTTGACGTCGTAGTCATCGGTGGCGGACCCGCCGGTTATGTTGCCGCCATCCGCGCTTCGCAACTCGGGCTGAAGACCGCCTGCTGCGAATCCCAGTCATACGCAGATCCCAAGGGCGAGCCGCGTCTGGGTGGTACCTGCCTGAATGTGGGTTGCATCCCGTCCAAGGCGCTGCTGCATTCGTCCGAACTGTATGATCAGGCCAGCCACTCTTTCGTCATGCACGGTATCAAGGCCGATAGCGTGACCATCGACGTGCCATCCATGATCAAGCGCAAGGACAACATCGTCACCCAGCTGGTCAGTGGCATCAAAGGGCTGTTCAAGAAGTACAAGGTCACCTTCATCCCTGGTCATGGCAGCTTCGTGGCCAATACGGATGGCAAGTGGCAGGTGAAGATTGGTGAAGAAGTGGTGACCGCTACGCATGTCATCGTCGCTACCGGTTCGCACGCCCGCCATTTGCCGGGAGTTCCGGTCGACCAGAATCTGGTGCTGGATAACATCGGTGCGCTCAATATCTCCGGTGTGCCCAAGCGCCTTGGCGTGATCGGTGCCGGTGTGATCGGCCTCGAAATGAGTTCGGTGTGGAAGCGCCTCGGCTCCGAAGTCACCATCCTCGAAGCCATGCCGGATTTCCTCGCCGCGGCTGACGCGAATGTTGCCAAGGAAGCCTGGAAGATCTTCACCAGCAAACAGGGTCTGAATATCCAGATGGGGATTCAGATCAAGGAAGTGACACCCAAGAAGAAGACCGTCGTCATCAAGTACGAGAACGACGATGGCGACCAGACCCTCGAGGTCGACAAGCTCATCGTCGCTGTCGGTCGCGTGCCGAACACCGCTGGCCTGAATGCCGAAGGCGTTGGCCTTGCGCTCGACGAACGCGGTCGTATTGCCGTGGATCACCACTGCGCCACCAATCTGCCCAATGTGTGGGCGGTCGGCGATGTGGTGCCCGGCCCGATGCTGGCGCACAAGGGCATGGAGGAAGGCGTGATGGTCGCCGAGCGCATCGCCGGGCAGGCCACCACGATCAACCACGACACCATCCCCTGGGTCATCTATACGCATCCGGAAGTGGCCTGGGTCGGCAAGACCGAGCAGGAGCTCAAGGCCGCCAATGTGCCCTACAAGCAAGGCCAGATTCCATTCCTCGCGAATGGACGTGCGCTGGGGCAGGGTGACACCACCGGTTTCGTCAAGGTGCTGGCGCATGCAGAAACCGACCAGATCCTCGGCGTGCACATCCTTGGTACCAACGCCTCGGAGCTGATTGCTGAAGCCGTGGTAGCAATGGAGTTTGGCGGCGCTGCAGAAGATCTGGCGCGCACCTGCCATGCTCACCCGACCCTGTCGGAAGCCATGCACGAGGCCGCCCTCGCCGTCGACAAGCGCTCCTTGCACTTCTGAGCGCAGGCTTGATGCAGCAGACAGGGGGCAAAGGCCAAAACCTTTGCCCTTTGTTGTTTTGAGGCAGGAATCATGGACTCACACAAGATCCTCAATGTTCCGGAATTCGGCGTGCGCGATGCCTACGATGCGCTGCTCGGTATGCGTGGCTACACAGCTGATCCCGCCCAGCTGCGGGCCATCGCGCGCCTGCAGCAGCTCTACACCGAGCTGCTTGAATTCAAGGCGAAGCGTCGCACCCAGCTGCGCAAGCTCTTCATCCATCCGGACCTGCCGCGCAGTGTGTTCCTGTGGGGCGGCGTAGGGCGTGGGAAGAGCTTCATCATGGATTGCTTCTTCGAGGCGGTGCCCTACAAACGCAAGCGCCGGGTGCACTTCCACGCCTTCATGCACGAAATGCATGCCCAGCTGCGCGCCCACCAGAACGAGGATGATCCGCTCGCTCGCGTGGCGGATGACATCGCCAAGCAGACGCGCCTCCTGTGCTTCGACGAGTTCCACGTCTCCGACATCGCCGATGCGATGATCCTCGGGCGCCTCCTGCAGGCCCTGTTCGAGCGCGGCGTGGTGTTTGTGATGACCTCCAACTACCCGCCAGACGGCTTGTATCCGAATGGTCTGCAGCGCCAGAATTTCCTGCCGACCATCGAGCTGATCAAACAGCAGTTTGATGTGCTGGAAGTCGACAATTGCACCGACTACCGGTTGCGCACGCTCGAATCCCTCAACATTTTCCTGACCCCGGCGGACGAGGCTGCGCAACGCGAACTGGCCGGACATTTCGGCAAGGTTGCCGGCACAACCGGTGCGCCCGGTGAGATTACCGTGCAGGACCGCAAGCTGCCGGTGCGGCGTGTCGCGCCCGGCGTCGTCTGGTTCGACTTTGCCACCCTGTGTGGTGGCGCGCGTTCGCAGAACGATTACCTCGACATCGCCAGCCAGTACCACACTGTCCTGCTCTCCGATGTGCCCGTGATGAAGAAGGAGCAGGGCAACGAAGCGCGGCGTTTCACCTGGCTCATCGATGTGCTCTACGAAGCCCGTGTGAAGCTCATCTGGAGCGCCGCCGCCGACGCGCCGGAACTCTATCGTGAAGGCCCCAACGCGCAGGAATTCCCCCGTACGGTGTCACGCCTGATCGAGATGCGCTCGCGTGAATATCTGGCCGAGCCGCACCGGGCGTAGGTCTTCGGGGGGGGGGCTGCCCTGAGAGCCGCGCCCAGCCTTGCTTGCAGCCCAGTGTGCGTGGAGAAGGCCTCTGCGCGCGGTTTTTTAGAAAATGGGAAAAGCCCTCAAGCTGTACGCACTCCGTAAGTGCCGGGCTTATAGTGCTGTATGAATTCTGTTTGATCGGCTGGAGCCGGCCAATTACAGACGCTCAGATTTTCCGCTATAAAGCGGTCATTCAAGGCGCTTGGCGCCAAAAGTCGGTCTGCTGCTTTTTCTGGTGATTTGGTAGATCATTTGACGTAGCCGAATTATCAAAGAACAAGCCAGCATGCGGGCCTTGGCCAGAGTCAAACCATCGGAGTTATACAGCAGGCTCCGATGTGACAGCAGCAAAACTGCTGTCCACTTTTAACGTTTAGCCAAGACTCTGCCCGATGAATAGCCTGTTTTTTAAATACGTAACCATCAATACACTTGAAAAAATACTGGATGGGAAAAGTTTAAAATTCACAAACCCTCTGGATTTTAACGATCCGTTTGACTGCAACTTCCCAGGGTACTCTTTGTCAAAAAAACAGATAGAAAAGTCAACAAAAAATGCATTTAAAAAACTCGGCGTTAATATAAGTTCAATAAAAAACATATCCAACGAAATAAATCAGCTACACGCAAAAATTCACAACGAGCTCGAGATTCATCTCTCTGCCGTCAGAGATGACTGGGATAAGCTGATATCGAAATACAGAGTACTGTGCGTCACAGACAAAAGAGATAATATTTTAATGTGGTCGCACTATGCGGAATCGCATAAAGGAGCGGTTATCGGTATTGACTTTTCGTTCTTGTCAGACAAGAAGCCTGACCTTGTAACATACGAGCGCTACGGAGATTGGTTTAAAAGAAAAATAGATTTAGAAATCGACAAGTCGATTCATTCAATAGTGCGTAGCACGTTTGATGGATCGTCAAGTAATTATACAGAAGATTCCTTTAGCGAAAATGTGATGGCTGCAATGGCTGAGTATTTCTATTTCAAAAGAAATGACTGGCGCTACGAACGAGAGCATAGGCTTGTAGTTCAATCAGGGGCACTTTCGAACGATTTATACCCAATACCGCACACAAGCATCAAAGAGGTTGTTTTTGGGGTAAATACAGAAAGTGAGACCGCCAAAAGGATAGCAATAACGGCAAAAGCGATTAATGGCTCGGTTAAATTATACAAAGCAGTTAAGCGCCATGGGGAAATAGGCTTTAATGAACTACTTGGCTAACAACTCGGCCAAGCGCACAGTCAAAAACTACGTTTTGGGTATCCTCCGCACCTACGGAGCTCCGGCAGCCGCTTACCTCCAACGTTAAAACGTCCGCTTTCCAAAAGTCTGACCGTCCGCACCGGGTCGATCTCCGCCATTTCAAGGCATGTCAGATCGGCGATTCAAAGCACCAGAAACGCCCCAGCCGCCACCGCTGTTGGCAGCGCCGCGCCAGCGAGCAGGCCGAGCGGGCTGATCGAGCCATCCTCGAAGCATTCGCGCAGCATGGCGAAGCCGGCGGGGTTGGGGGCGTTGGCGATCACGGTGAGGCCGCCGCCCGTTACGGCACCGGCGACCAGCGCGTAGCGGAAACCGTCCGAGCTGCCGTCAACCAGTGAGCCGAGGTAGGTGAGGGCAGCGTTGTCGGTGAAGGCTGTGAGGCCCAGTGCACCGAAGAACAGGGCGATGTCGTCCATATCGGCGAGCAGGGGCTGGAGCCACCATTTCTGGAGTGAGCCGAGCACGACGAGGCCGGCCAGGAAGAGGGCGACCATCAGGCCTTCGCGCAGGATCAGGCGGTCCTGATGGCGCTCGTAGGCGTCGGCAAAACCCAGGAAGAGCAGGAAGATGGCCATGAACACGACGGGGTGGTGGCCGAACACGACCACGCCGGCGAGGCAGGCGAGATGGACCGCTGTGACCAGCCATGGCGCAGAGGCGCGCGGGGCGGGCGTCTTCGGGGTGATGCCCTGCAGATCCTTGCGGAATGCGGCGGTCAGGGCGATGGCATTGATGAGCACGGCGATCGCGGCTTTCCAGCCGAAGGTGCTGGCCATGAAGGCGGTGTCCCAGTTCCAGGCGCCGGCGACCATCAGCACGGGAGGCGCGGCGAAGCTGGTGAGGGTGCCGCCAATCGAAATGTTCACGAAGAGCACGCCGAGGGTGGCGTACTTGAAGCGGGTGGAGACATTCTGTGAGTAGTAGTGCTCGCGCAGCAGCAGGGCGGCGACCGTCATGGCGGCGGGCTCGGTGATGAAGGAGCCGAGCAGCGGCACGCCGGCCATGACGATGAAGTAGCGGGCGACAGCCTGTGGCAGCGGCAGGATGCGGGCGAGACCTTCAACCAGCTTGCCGCAGACTGCCAGCACCGGCCGCGAGGCGGCGACCACCATGATCGCGAAGACGAACATCGGTTCGGTGAAGTTCAGCCCTTCCAGATGAGCGATGGTGGCGGGCGAGCCGAGCCAGGCAAACATGGCGGCGATGAGTGCTGCGGCCCAGATGCCGAATACGGCTTCGATTTCGCCCATGAAATGCCACACGCCGGCATGCGTGCCGCCGGCGTGGGCCAGGTGCTCGAAGCGCGGGGTGAGGAAGGTGTGCAGCACCGCGATGGCAAACAGCGCGGTGGCGAGGATTTCGATGCTGTGATTCATGCTTGGCCTGGAAGATCTGTACTCATGACAGACCCTCATTATGTGGCCAGGTTCCGCTGGTCGTGTCGGTCATTCGTGCGCATGGCGCCTGCCCGGATGGGCGTCGATAATGAGACGTGTGTTCCTGATCGTGGAGTCGTCATGCGAAAACTCTTGCTTGTTCTCCTGTGCATGGTGCTGAGCCCGCTGGCACAGGCACAGCAGCGCATGGAAATCTTTCCCCTGCGCCATCGCCTTGTCGAGCAGGTGTTGCCGGCCCTGCAGCCTTTGCTGGAGCCGGGCGGCACGATGTCAGCCATGAGTGGGAAGATCATCGTGCGGGCTTCACCGGCCAATCTCGAGCAGATCCGCCGCGCGCTGGAGGCGATCGATACCCGCTCGCGCAGCCTGATGATCTCGGTGCGGCAAGGCGGCTCCGCGCAGGAGGACAGTACCCGCATCGGCGCCGATGGCCGGGTGGTGATCCGCAATGGTGAGGTGAGCGTGGATGGGCGCGGACAGGCGAGTACGCGCAGCAGCCAGAGCAGTGGCCAGACCTTGCAGACGATCCAGACCGTGGAGGATGGCGAGGCCTTCATTTACCTCGGCCGCAGCGTACCGTTGCCGATGACGCAGATGGTGTACGGCCCGGGCGGCGCGGTGGTGTCACGCGGCACGCAGTATGTGGATGTGGGCTCGGGTTTCTCGGTGCGGCCGCAGCTGGCCGGCGATCAGGTGATGCTGAACATTGCGCCGCAGAATCAGCGCATGAGCGCTGGCGTCATCGAAGGCAGCCGGTTATCCACGACCGTGCGTGGCCGCCTCGGGCAGTGGTTGCCGCTGGGCGGGGTGAGCCAGCAGGCGGACACCAGCGGGCGCGGATTGATGGATTACCGCAGCGGGCACAGCGAGCAGACCAGCGAATACTGGATCAAGGTCGAGGCGCTGGAGTAAGCAGGCTGCGAGAGGTGCCCGGGCCGTTCCGGAATCGGAGGGTGGCTGCAGACCCGCATCTGGCGGGCCTGTTCGAGCATGCTTGTTGCGAAGGCTCGTCAGTAAAGGCGCTGCGGGCAGCTTGCCCGGAAACGCAGGACAGATGCGGCTCGTGAGGTGGGGGGCGTTCAACCCGCTTTGGGCAGGCTGACGAAGAAGGTGGCGCCTTCGCCGAGGCGGCTGATGCAGCCGACCTGACCACCGCTGGCTTCGACGATGTGCTTGACGATGGACAGGCCCAGACCGGTGGAGTGCTCTCCGCCGGTGGGGCGGGCAGAGAGGCGCGTGAACTTGCGGAACAGGCGGCTCTGATCGTCTTCCGAAATGCCGGGGCCTTCGTCGCGGATCTGGATCAGGGCGTGGCCACTCTCTTCCTCCAGCCGCACATGCACGCTGCGTCCGTGCGGTGAGTACTTGATGGCATTCGACACGAGGTTGTCGACGATCTGGTGCAGGGCCGTCTTGTCCGCCATGACCTTGAGCGGCGTGTCGGGCAGTTCAAGCTTGAGGTGGATGTCCTTGACCTCGCAGCGCTGCCGGAAGGCATCGCAGACGCTCTGGATGCTGTCGCGGACATCCAGGCTGGTCGGGCGCAAGGCGTAGTGGCCGGACTCGATGGCGTTGATGTCAAGCAGGTTGCGGATGATGTCAAAGATCAGCTGCGCCATGCTGCGTACGTTGCCCAGACGATGGATTTTCTTCTCGTCATCCCAGGCATGCCAGCGTTCGCGCAGCAGGTCGACGTAGCTGATGATGGCGGCGGTGGGATTCTTCAGATCGTGCGCGGCGATCTGCAGGAAAGCGCCGCGCTCTTCGTGCAGCTCGGACATGGCGCGGCTGTTGCGCTCCAGGGTTTCGTGCTGCAGGCGTTGCTGCTCCAGCGCTTCCTCCAGTTGCAGGGTGCGTTCGGCGACACGGGATTCGAGCTGGGCTTCGGATTCGCGCAGCACTTCGATGATCTGCTGTTCGGCGATCAGATTGTCGTTCTGAGCCTGGATGCGGGCGCGCTGCAGGAGATAGACCTTGTCGGCCAGTGCGAAGGCCACGACGATCATGGTCAGCCCGGCGCCCAGCGGGAAGGCATACAGGGTCAGCGGGGTCGCCTGGATCAGATTGAAGCCGGTGGCGACATGCAGCCCGCCACCGGTGACAAGAATGCCATTGGCGATCAGGTAGAAGCGGGCAGCACGGTTGCCCTGGCGGAGTGCGATGATGCCGGCGCTCAGACCCGACAGGCCGGTGAGGGTGCCGATCAGAAAGTCTGCCGGGATCGAATAGCGCGCCCCGGCAATGAAATGCAGCGGCAGGATGGCGGCTTCCAGCCACATGCACAGGCGCATGAGCAGATCGGAGCGCGGGCTGGTCTGGCGCAGGTTGAGGAAGCGGCGGGCGAAGTGGGCATAGGCCAGACTGGCAACCACCGGCAGCAGCAGGCTGGCCAGTTCCATGACGGCAGGGGAACGATAGAAGGCCTGCTCGTGCAGCAGACCGAGCAGATGCCCCTGGAGCAGGCCGCAACTGGCGATGAAGAGCAGAAAGTCGGCGTAGTCGCGGTCCCGCGTGGTGATCCACACCATCAGGCTGAGCAGGCTCAGGGCAAAGAACACCCCGCCGTAGGTGCCCAGCCACAGGCGCTGGGTGAAGCTCTGGCGGTAGAAGTCGGTGTCTGCATAAACGCGGGGCCAGACGATCAGCGGGCGGGTGGCTGACAGGCGCAGGTAGATCGTGGCGCGCTCGCCCGGCGCGGACATGTCGAGCTCGAACACCTGATTGTGATAGGGCTCGAGCTTGAGGTCCTGAGTGCGTTCGTCGAAGCCGCCGCTCTGGGTTTCAAGACTGCCGTCGGCGCGCAGGATGTAGAGGGTGGCGCGATCAAGCAGGGGGTTGGAGAGCTCGATGATGTGCCCGCCGCCTTCAGTTGCCGTGATCTCCGTGCGCAGCCAGGCGGCGCTGCGGGTGAAGCCGGCGCTCAGCAGGCTTGTTTCGGAGTTTTGCCAGTCCGTGTCGGGCAGGCTGCGGATTTCGGCCAGTGAACGGCCGCTGTCATCGAGCAGGCTTTGCCAGGCGACAGGCAGGGTGGTGGGCGAGCTTTGCGCTGCCAGAGCGCTCAGGCTGGTGCAACACAGTACCGCCAGGATGAACGCGATGAGCCTGCGCATGTCTTTCCCCCTTGATGCGTCGGCAATCGTGCTAAGCGATACCGGTCTCTAGGCATTCTGGCATGCCCGGCAAAGTCACTGCCTGTCTTGTTGTGGCGATGCTACACCCGTCGGCATTCACGCTTGCACGCTGCCGGAAAACCAGTCGAGCCGCTCATGCAGGGAAACGACGTCGCCAATGATCAGCAGGGCCGGCGGCTTGAAACCGGCACTGACAACCTTCTGTGGCAAATCGGCAATCGTGCCGGTCAGTGTCTGCTGGTCGGGCAGAGTGGCTCGCCGCACGCAGGCGGCCGGCGTGGCCGGGCTCATGCCGTGGGCGATCAGCTGGCGGCTGATGTCCGGCAGCGAGGTCAGGCCCATGTAGATCACCAGGGTCTGGCCGGGGCGGGCCAGGGTGGGCCAGTCGAGATTGCAGGTTTCATCCTGCAGATGGCCGGTGACGAAGAAGCAGGATTGCGCATGCTCGCGATGCGTCAGCGGAATGCCGGCATAGGCTGCTGCGCCGGCGGCAGAGGTGACACCGGGCACGACTTCAAAGGCAATGCCCGCCCGCTGCAGGGTCTCGGCTTCTTCACCGCCACGCCCGAAAATGTAAGGGTCGCCGCCCTTGAGGCGCACCACCTGCTTGCCCTGCAGGGCAAGCGTGACGAGCAGCTTGTTGATGTCCAGCTGGGGCAGGGCGTGGTTGCCGGCTTTCTTGCCGACATAGATGCGCTCGGCATCGCTGCGCGCATGCGCCAGCACCGCCGCGCTGACCAGATTGTCGTACACCACCACGTCGGCCGCAGCGAGCAGGCGTGCGGCTTTCAGGGTGAGGAGTTCCGGATCGCCGGGGCCGCCGCCGACGAGATAGACCTTGCCGGGCGGAGTGCGTTCGATGCTGGGCGTGTTCATGGGCAGGAGTGTAGCGACTTCATGCGGCGCGCGGGAGAGTCGCCGTGAGAGCCGCTTGTGGCGGGCGTCTGCAGGCGCCCTGCCGGTACAACCGCTCTCGGCAAGGGTGAGCGGGCAGGCCGGCCGGAGATGCCCGCCAGAAGCCGCTCTGCAGGCCCCTCCGCAAGAGGCTTTCGTACATGCGAAAACCCCGCCACAGGGGCGGGGTCCGGATCTGCGGGAGCCCGCCGGAGCAGGCCCGCTGACGATCAGTAGGACGTGACGTTGGAGGTGCTCACCACGCAGTTGCTGGTGTTCCACTTTTCGCCCAGCGAGGTCGGCTCGGCGCCGGTGTTGTTGCCTTGATACGTGGCACAAACCTTCGGGCTGCCGGACTTGTAGCCTTTGATCTGCAGGCTGGTGATGGTGGCCTTGTCGCCGTAGTTGCTGTTGATGCCGACCACCGCAGCGCTGACGTTGGCCAGCTTGGTGCTGCTGATCGTCACGTAGCGCGCACCTTGCGACGAGCAGTTGCCGCAGGAGCGATACAGCTTGCCGATGGTGTCAGCCGCAAAGCCGCTGATCTTGATCGTGGAGCCGATGCCGTTGTGCTGGAACACCTTGTCGGACGCCTTGTAGGCCGAACCGCCGCTGACCGTCATGGTCTTGCCCGAGCCGCCTTTCATGGTCGCGGCGTCTTCGCAGACGTCAGGCCACTTCACGCCGGACAGGGTGCAGGAGCCGGTACAGTGGATGCCGTCAGCGGCTGCGCCGGCCTTGATCACCACATTCTTGATGGTGGCGCCGTCAGTCAGCAGGAACACCGGCTGCTGGCTTTCGGACTGGCCGTCACAAGAGGTACCCACCGTGGCGCCGCCGTAATCCTTGGTGCCGGTAATGGTGGTGGTGGCTGAAGCCGACAGGGCTGAAATCGTCAAAATCAGGCCGAACAGAAGCTTGCTGTACATGGAATGTCTCCTCGTTTCATTGTATGAGGCCGGCCCCTTCAAGAGGGCCGGCTGACACCAGAGGCGGCACTTGCTGCGGATGTCTGAGCCGTTCCCGGTGTGGGACGCAATTTCTATCACTTAGGTTTATGTGTCAATAGATGGAATCTTGCTTTTTGATACCGGAAACATCGCTGTTGCACAAAGGTTTTTGCTGTAGCGCAAAATTTGTGCTCGGGCTGTTTTGTGGAGGCGCCGGAAAAGGCTTTGGCAACAAGGCCTTGCTACCGGTAACAATGTTTGTTGCGCAGCCGCGTATTTGATGTATTTGGTGTTTGTACAAATTTTGATGATCAGGGAAAATACCTATGCCTGATTACGGTGCATTTGCGTCACCGGACGACGCGTGTCAACTCGCGCATCAGGGCACAGAAGCAACACTCTTTTCATGGCGGGATTGTTCCCGGACAGGTGAGGTGGTAGCTTCGCGCCAATTTCAAACACGCTCCGCCTTTGCCGTGTGCGGGAGCAACAGGACGATCAATGTCACAAACGACAACAGGCCACGGCGCGGAGATTTCGCGCACGCGGCTGGCAGGGCTCACGCTGGCAGCAGTCGGCGTGGTGTTCGGGGATATCGGCACCAGCCCGCTGTACACGATGAAGGAAGTGTTTGGCGGGCATGGCATCGCGGTCAGCCACGACAATGTGCTGGGCATCCTGTCGCTGGTGTTCTGGGCGCTGATGCTGATCGTGTCGCTCAAATACGTGCTCTTCATCATGCGTGCGGACAATCGCGGCGAAGGCGGCATCATGGCGCTCACTGCCCTGGCGCAGCGCGCGGTGGGCAAGGCTTCGCCACGCATGATGTGGGGGCTGACGGCGCTGGGCATCTTCGGTGCGGCACTGTTCTACGGCGACGGGGTGATCACGCCGGCAATGTCGGTGCTTTCGGCAGTGGAAGGGCTGGAAATCGCCGCGCCGGGCATGCATCGCTATGTCGTGCCGATCACCATCGTGGTGATCGTTGGCCTGTTCTGGATGCAGAGCAAGGGCACGGCCAGCGTGGGCGCCCTGTTCGGCCCGGTGATGGTGACCTGGTTCCTGACCCTGGGGACACTGGGCCTGGCTCAGGTGATCCATCACCCCGGCGTGCTGGCGGCGATCAACCCCTGGTATGGCATGAATTTTTTCATCGAGCATCGCCTGCACGGCTTTCTGGCGCTGGGCTCGGTGGTGCTGGCCGTCACCGGTGGTGAGGCGCTGTACGCCGACATGGGCCACTTCGGCCGGCGGCCGATCAAGCTGGCCTGGTTCTTTCTGGTGCTGCCCTGTCTGTACATGAATTATCTGGGGCAGGGGGCGCTGCTGCTTTCCGACCCTTCCACCGTGCGAAATCCCTTCTACCTGCTGGCGCCTGACTGGGCGCTGTACCCGATGGTGGGGCTGGCCACGATGGCGACCATCATTGCCTCGCAGGCCGTGATTTCCGGCGCCTTCTCGCTGACCCGCCAGGCCACCCAGCTCGGCTACTGTCCGCGCATTGCCTACATCCACACCTCGGCGCGCGAGATCGGCCAGGTCTACGTACCGGGCATCAACTGGGCACTGCTGCTGTCGGTGATTGCGCTGGTGCTGGGCTTCCGCTCTTCCAGCAATCTGGCCTCGGCCTACGGCATCGCGGTGACGATCACCATGCTCATCGATACGGTGCTGGCCTTCATCGTCGTGCAGGCGCTGTGGAAATGGCGCTTGTTCCAGAGCATTCCCTTCCTGGTCGGCTTCCTGATTGTCGATCTGGGCTTCGTGATTGCCTGTTCGGTCAAGGTATTCGATGGGGGCTGGTTCCCGCTGGCCATGGGGGCCGCCATCTTCACCTTGCTGGCCACCTGGCATCGTGGGCGCACGCTGCTGTCTGAGCGGACCCGGCTTGAAACCATGCCGCTGGATATCTTCATTTCCTCGCTGTTCCACTCGCCGCCGCGGCGGGTCGAGGGCACCGGCATCTTCATGACTGCCAACTCCGAAGGCGTGCCGCGCCCGCTGCTGCACAACCTGCTGCACAACAAGGTGCTGCATGAGCGGGTGGTGCTGCTGACGGTGATCAACGAGGATGTGCCCTTCGTGCCCGAGATCGACCGGGTGGAGGTGCAGACGCTGGACTTCGGCTTCTACCGCATGTTCGTGCGCTACGGCTTCAAGGACGAGCCGGACATTCCGGGCGCCATGGAGCAGGCCACGACGACCGGGCAGATGGAATTCCGCATGATGGAAACCACCTTCTTCCTCGGTCGCGAGCGGCTGGTGCCGCATGTCAAACCGGGCATGGCGATGTGGCGCGAACGCCTGTTCTTCTTCATGTTCCGCAACGCCAGCAGCGCGGCCGATTTCTTCAGGATTCCGCCCAACCGCGTGGTTGAATTCGGTACCCAGGTCGAGCTCTGACATCGCACGCTGTGGCTGTCTGTACAGCCGCAGCGCGCCTTGCTCTCCAGCATGCCTGCCTGTCTGGCCGCGCCAGGTGCGGCTCTCCGGCCTGCTTGCCCGGTGAGGTCCGCCGCATGCGGCTTTCGGGCAGGATGGACTGCCGGGCTTGCGATGTACGGCCTGAAGCGCCAAGCTTGAGGCCGTGACGTAATCGCGTGCCCGCCTGATGTCTTTCGCCTCTCCTCTTCCCGTCCTGTGCAGCAGTGCCTTGCGCGCCGTCGAAGCCGGGCAGTCTGCGGCGCAGCCGTCGCTGATGGAACGCGCAGGGCGCGCTGCGGCCGATTTTGCGCTGGGTCTGCTGAACGGCAGCCAGGGCTGCGTGCTGGTCCTCGCGGGGCCCGGCAACAATGGCGGCGATGGCTTCGTGCTGGCGCGGGTCTTGCGCGAGCGGGGAATCGAAGTCGTGGTGGTCAGTTGCGCCAAAGCCATCAGATTGCCGCCGGATGCCGCTGCGGCGCGCCAGCGCTGGCTGGAAGCGGGTGGGCAGATCCTGCCGGACTTCATCGGCACACAATGGGCGCTGGTGGTCGATGCCCTGTTCGGTATTGGCCTGACCCGTGCCATCGAAGGCATTCATGCCGAGTGGATCGCACGTCTGAATGCGATGAGCTGCCCGCGTCTGGCGCTGGATCTGCCTTCCGGGCTGGACGGGGACACCGGAGCGCTGACCGGCCCATGCGTGCACGCCACTCATACCGCGAGCTTCATCGCCCTCAAACCCGGCTTGCTGACCCTGGACGGGCCTGATCACTGCGGTGAGCTGCGGCTCTTCGACCTCGATCTGCCCGCGCCGGCCGCGACCGGCAGTACGCTCACCACAGCCTGTTTTTCCGCGCAGCTGCAGCCGCGCCGACGCAATTCCCACAAAGGCAGCTTCGGCTCCGTCGGTGTGATCGGCGGCGCCGAAGGCATGCAGGGAGCGGCCTTGCTGGCTGCCCGGGCCGCGTTGCATCTGGGGCCGGGCAAGGTTTTCCTGGGCATGCTGGATACGCGCGGTGCCGGTGTCGATCCGGCGCATCCCGAAATCATGTGGCGCAGCCCGGGTGAGCTGCAATTGCTGGCCAGTGCTCTGGCGATCGGGCCGGGGCTGGGCAAGGGGGAGGCCGCCAGCCTGCAGCTGCGCCGCGCTCTGGGCTTTGCCGGGCCATTGCTGATCGATGCCGATGGCCTCAACCTGCTGGCCGATGAACCCGTGCTGCAGGGCGTTGTGGCGACGCGTGCCGCCGCCAGCATCCTTACGCCGCATCCGGCCGAGGCTGCGCGCCTGCTGCAGATCACCGTGGCGCAGGTGCAGGCCGACCGGCTGGGCATCGCCTGTGATCTGGCCCGGCGCACCCGCGCCCTGGTCGTGCTCAAGGGCTGTGGCAGCGTGATCGCCACGCCGGACGGACGCTGGTTCATCAACACCACCGGCAACAGCGGCATGGCCAGCGGCGGCATGGGTGATGTGCTCAGCGGTTTCATCGTGGCGCTGCTGGCACAAGGCTGGCCCGCGCTGGAGGCGACCCTGTGCGGCGTGTACCTGCATGGCGCCGCCGCCGATGCGCTGGTGGCCGAGGGCAACGGCCCCATCGGCCTGACGGCCAGCGAGACCATTGCCGCTGCAAGGCGCCTCTTCAATTCCTGGATTCATCACTGACTCAATGGCTGCTCCCCACCCCTTGCGCGGCGTCGCGCTGTTTGCCTGTGCGGTATTCCTGTTTGCCTGTCTCGACACCACCATCAAGCACCTGACCGTGAATTTCAGCGTGCCACTGCTCGCCTTTGTGCGCTACTTCATGCATCTGTTGCTGATGCTGGCCATCGTGGCGCCGCGTCACGGTCTGAAGATGGCACAGGCCCGGCGCCCGGGGCTGGTGATCCTGCGTGCCCTGTGTCTGGTGGTGATGACCCTGTTCATGATGTTCGGCCTCAAGCGCCTGCCACTGGCCGAGGCCACCGCGATCGGTTTCGTGGCCCCTCTGCTGGTCGTGTTGCTGGCGCGTCCGCTGCTGGGTGAGCGCATCGGTCTGCTGCGCCTGCTGGCGGTGCTGAGCGGGTTCGGGGGCGTGCTGCTGGTGGCACGCCCTGGTAGTGATCTGGACTGGATCGGTGTCCTCTTCGTGCTGGTAGCCGCCTTGTGTGGCACGGCTTACCAGTTGCTGTCGCGGGTGCTGGTGGGCAGCGAGAGCACGCTGACCCTGCTGTTTTACGTAGCGCTGGCCGGCGCCGTGTGTTTCGGATCAAGTTTGCCCTGGGTGCTGCACGGACCGCAGCCGGGCTGGTTCGATGCGCTGTTGATGCTCAGCCTGGGCGTGACGGGCGGACTCGGCCACTACCTGTTCACACATGCCTATCACGATGCGCCGGCCTCCTTGCTGGCGCCGTTTTCCTACCTGCAGCTGCTGTGGGCCGGCCTGCTGGGCTGGCTGGTGTTTGGCCGCGTGCCGGATCACCTGACCCTGCTGGGCATGGGCATCATCGCCGTGGCTGGCGTGGTGGTGGCTGTACAGCAGCACCGCTCCGCGTCCTCCACGGAGCAGGCCTGAAGCACCGCACGCTGCCTGGCTTGCCAGCATGGTTGTCGCGAGAACAAGGCTGCATGCGGCTCTGCACGAGAGGGCATGATTGCGACGGATATTGCGGGGGATATGGCGCATGTCGTTGCAGAGCGGGACGGCCACCCGCCGTGCGGGCTCCCGACAATCGGGTAGTTGCACGCAATCGCCCGTTCCTTCTGGGTAATGTCCCATGTAATGGCGCAAGCCTGAGCGCCTGCCGCCGTGTACAATCGCCGGCGCTAACACAGCCTGCGGCGCGGATGTCCGCTTTGTCCGGACGCGCCGGGGCACACAGACAAAATCGTCACAACAGGGAAAACTGATGAACCGATTCTCCGAACAACTGCGCATCGAGATCCTGCGCTCCGTGGCCCAGGCGCTGGCCGAAGACGTGGGCACGGGCGATCTGACCGCCCAGCTCATCTCCGACAACTCCAGCGCGCGTGGCCGCGTGATTACCCGTCAGGATGCCGTGCTGTGCGGCACCGCCTGGTTTGATGCCGTGTTCCAGATGCTGGACCCGGAATCCTCGGTGATCTGGCATGCCAAGGACGGTGATCGAATTACAGCCGGGCAGAATCTGTGCGACATCTTTGCCAGCGCCCGTGCACTGCTGACCGCCGAACGCACCGCACTGAATTTCCTGCAGATGCTCTCCGGCACCGCGACCACCACGGCACAGTATGTCGCTGCCGTGGCCGGCACCAAGGCGAGCATCGTGGATACGCGCAAGACCCTGCCGGGCCTGCGCATGGCGCAGAAATTCGCAGTCAAGACGGCCGGCGGTGTCAATCACCGCATCGGCCTGTATGACGGAATCCTGATCAAGGAAAACCACATCATCGCCGCTGGCGGTGTAGCCCAGGCCATGCAGCGGGCACTGGCGCTGGCTCCATCAAACGTGTTCATCGAAGTTGAAGTCGAAAATCTGGCACAGCTGGAAGAAGCCCTGCAAAGTGGCGCGAAGCTGATCCTGCTGGATAATCTGGATATCGACGAAATGCGCGAAGCCGTGAAGATCACGGCCGGCCGTGCCCAGCTTGAAGCGTCCGGCGGGGTGAGCTTGGCGCGGGTGCGCGAGATTGCCGAAACCGGTGTGGATCGCATCTCGATCGGCGCACTGACCAAGGATCTGCGCGCGGTTGACCTGTCGCTGCGACATATCGAAGAATGAAGTAAGTACTGAACGCGGAGAAGGAAAGACAAATGTGGTTCGCCTTGTACTACGTCGTTGCCATTGTCGTGCTGATCCTGCACTTCACCGGCTTTCTCGCCCGACGCAAGCTGGAGTGGCTGCTTTACGTGCTGGCGCTGACCGTTTTTCCCGCCGTCTGGTATCTCTGAGCCTGAAACACCCGGGTACGGCAGGTTCATAGACGGCCCCGGCCAGCAAAAGGGCGAGCATGCATGCTCGCCTTTTTGCTGGCCGGATTGTTTATCATCAGGAGCTGCGTGCCCTTGAAGGGCATGGATACCGGACAGGAGTGTCGCGTGGCACAGCGCAAATTGCAGTTGCTCATCATCGATCCGCAGAATGATTTCTGTGACCTTCCGGAAGCGTATTGTCCGCCCTTGCCCACAGGCGCGGAGCGCATGCTGCCGGCCTTGCCGGTGAGTGGTGCGCATGCCGACATGCTGCGGCTGGCCGCGCTGATCGATGCAGGCCTGGCAGGGCTGGGCGACATTACCGTTACGCTGGATTCGCACCAGCATCTGGATATCGCGCACCCCACCTTCTGGTGTGATGCCCGTGGCGCGGCGATTGCGCCCTTCACCCAGATCACCGCCGCAGATGCGCGCGCCGGCAAATACCGGCCGAAACTGCTTCAGGCACAGGCGCGCGTGCTGGCCTATCTGGATGCGCTGGAAGCCGCCGGGCGGTACACGCACATGGTCTGGCCGGTGCACTGCGAGATCGGCACCTGGGGCCATAACATCCATCACGATTTGCGCCTTGCGCTCAATCGCTGGGAAGAGCAGTGCCTCGCCGTGGTCGACAAGGTCTCCAAAGGCAGCAATCCGTGGACCGAGCATTTCAGCGCCATCATGGCCGAAGTGCCTGATCCCGCCGATGCAAGTACCCAGCTCAACGCGGGGCTGATTGCCCGGCTTCAGAGCGCCGATCGCCTCTACATCGCGGGCGAAGCCGGCAGCCATTGCGTCAGGGCCACCGTCGAGCACCTTGCCGATAACTTTGCTTCAGCCGATCTGCACAAGATCGTACTTATCGAAGACTGCATCAGCCCGGTCAGCGGCTTCGCAGCGAACCAGACCGATTTCTTCCGTGCCATGCAGGCACGCGGCCTGCAGGTGCTGTGCGCGGCCGAGGTCATTACCGAACTGCACGCCAACGCCATCTGAACAAACCGACATGCAAGCCTCCAGCCAAGCGCCCGTCGTGCGCAGCCTGCTCGAAAACGACCTCTACAAATTCACCATGTGGCAGGCGCTGCTGCACAGCCATCCTGGCGCGCAGGCCGAGTACCGCTTCGTCTGCCGCAACACCCCGGCCTTTCCGCTGGCGGAATTGAAAGACGCTGTAGAGCTGGAGCTGGAACGGCTGTGCAGCCTGCACTTCGCGCAGGCCGAGCTGGATTACCTCTCCAGCCTGCGCTTCATCAAGAGTGATTTTGTCGACTTCCTGACCGTCTTCCGCTTCCAGCGCCGCTTCATCGAAGTGCGTGCCGAGGGTGAGCATCTCGCCATCGTCGCCAAAGGCCCGCTGGTGCACGTGATGGGCTTCGAGATCTTCGTGCTCTACATCGTCAATGAGCTCTACTTCCGCCGCCTGAGTCAGGACGGCGTGCTGGAGGTGGCGCGCGAACGCCTGCATGGCAAGATCGAATTGCTCAGGGCCCACGCCGCGGAGTTGTCGGCTGACAGCGCCTCTCCATTCGTCTTCTTCGATTTCGGCCTGCGTCGGCGCTACTCCGGTGCCTGGCAGGAAGAGGTTGTACAGACCTTCGCGCGTGAGTTCCCGCTGCATTTTCGCGGCACTTCCAACGTCTATCTGGCGAAAAAGCTTGGCCTCACGCCCATCGGCACCATGGCGCACGAATACCTGCAGGCCTACCAGTCATTCGGCTTCCGTCTGCGCGACTTCCAGAAGGCTGCGCTCGAAGGCTGGGTGCAGGAGTTCCGGGGCGATCTGGGAGTTGCGCTCACCGATGTCGTCGGCATGGATGCCTTCCTCGGTGATTTCGACCTGTATTTCGCCAAGCTCTTTGACGGCCTGCGTCACGATTCGGGCGACCCCGTGGAATGGGGTGAAAAGGCCCTGGCCCATTACGCGAAGCTGCGCATCGATCCGACGACCAAGCGCCTGGTGTTCTCCGACGGCCTCAACATTCCGCGCGCGCTGGAGCTGTACCGCCACTTCCGCGGGCGTATCCCGACCAGTTTCGGCATCGGTACCGATCTCTCCAACGACACGCCGCACAAGGCGCTCAACATCGTCATGAAGATTACCGCCTGCAACGGCCAACCCGTCGCCAAGCTTTCCGACTCCCCCGGCAAAACCCTGTGCGAAGACGAAACTTTTCTGGCCTATCTGCGGCAGGTTTTCAGGCATCCGGTTTGAGTCCGGTCGCGGAACCAAAGCTGTGTCAGCAAATTGGCTGCTCGTGCTGAGCGCAAGAAGCAAAGCGGATGACGGCTCTGCACGGTTCTGATGTGCGTACGTGCGGCCTTGCGTGCAGGTGGTTCGGAGTCATGCCGGCGGTTTGCCGTCGCGCAGGTTTGCGCATTTCAGAGGGCTGTCTGTGGAGCCACGCTGCGCTTGCCTGTGCAGCGCGCATGCCCGCCAAGGTTCATCCAGCGCGGCTCTTCAGCCTATCCGTTTAAGCTCAGGTAAAGTCAGGATGCACACCATGATGCATGCTCGTCTCACGAAAGAAGAGTTCTCTGTCGCGCTCAAGCGTGGTCAGGGGCGTGTTTTTTTGCACGCTCAGCAATTCGGCTTGGCTGATGTTGCCGATGTGGTGCTTGATGCATGCCTGAGCAATCCTGTGTTTGACCGGCAGTGCGAGTCCAGTCGGGCTCCTTGGTTGTTTCGTCTTTTCTGCGAAGCACCGGAGTACGCGTGGTTATCTTCGAAGATTCTGGAGGCATTGAAGACGCCTTCCGACGATCATGACATCGAGCATCTTTGCGAGCTGGCTGCGCTCATGGGAAAGAAGGGAGACGCCGCAGCGGCTGCCGCTTTGAGGGAAAAGGTGTTGGGGCAGACCTTCACGACGGACGACGATCAGTACGGCTGCCACGCGCTGATCTTGCTGGACGGGCAGGAGGTTGCGATTGAAATTGCGCGACGGTTTGGCGCGTTGGTGATCGAATCGCCGGATCTGTCGGCGCCTCCACTGAACTACCTCACGGACGGCACGGAGATTCTTTTGGAGCTCGAAAACAGGCTTCAATCGCTGGCAGCAACGGACCCGACAATTGATGCTTTTTGGCAGGCGCAGCTTGCCTTTCCGTATCGTGACATGGAGCCGGATACGCGTAGCAAGGAGGAATGTCGACAGGAAAGACGGGTGCGTTTTCGTGAGGAAAATCCTGTCGAAAAAATCCTTGCGGATATCGCGGCCGGCGTAGGGAGTACTCCGGGGCGTTACGTCAGTTTTGGCGGTTTCGCGACGGATGCTGAACTTGCCTGTGTGCTGCAAAAACTGGTCACGGAAACTGACGAGGACATGTGCATGCGTTTGCTGTGGATTTTTCGCAGAACGCCGCTGCCGGATTTGCCGCCAAAAATATGGGGCTTGGCGGCGTCAGCGAATGACCGGTTGCGCGCGGCTGCAATCGCGGCACTGGCACAGAGTTGTGATGCTCGCGTGGGTGATTTTGCCCGTGCCCGGCTGCAGTCGCCGGATTTCTCCGGAAATGAATCTGAGATCCTGGACCTGTTCGTCAAGAATTACCTTCCGGGCGACGAGCACT
This sequence comes from Uliginosibacterium sp. 31-16, assembly GCF_030730865.1. Taxonomy (GTDB): domain Bacteria; phylum Pseudomonadota; class Gammaproteobacteria; order Burkholderiales; family Rhodocyclaceae; genus Uliginosibacterium. The sequence goes on from NZ_JAVALZ010000003.1 coordinate 275,237, forward strand.
TGATCATGTCGGTCATGCGGCGTCTCTTGCTGGATGAGGACAGTGCGCATGATTTTGGCTCCAGCATTCTGAAAATTTGCGAAGAAAATGAATCAGAGCATTTTGGAGAAATGCTTGAGTGGGCCTACAAAATCAATCCGTGCACGATCTGCCGGCATCGGCTCGTCAGCGAAATGCGCGATTCCGGGCGTTTGGATCCCGAAATTGCAGCCGAAAGCCTGTACGACGCAGATGAAGATACGCGCGAACTGGCACGGGAATGGCTCGCCCAAGCAGTTTTATAGCCGATACCTGAAGAGCCATGCCAGGCTTCGTTCTTCAGCACGCCTGCCCGAAGAAGTCCGTCCAGAGCTGCTCTTCAGGTAGGTATGATTTTTTGAGGGAATTCACATGAATACGCCGCAGAAACACGAAGTCGCCGTCCTGATCGGCCGTTTCCAGCCTTTCCACAATGGCCATGCCATGCTGTTGGCCAAGGCGCTGGAGACTGCGCCGCAAGTCGTGGTGCTGCTGGGGTCAGCCTTTTCCGCGCGCAATGCCAAGAACCCGTTCAGTTGGGAAGAGCGCGCAGCGATGATCGCTTGTACTCTGGATGAGGCGCAGCGCGCCCGTGTTGCCTTCTTGCCGATGCGCGATTGTTATGACGATGCGCGTTGGGCGGAGCAGGCGGGCGATCTGGTGCGGGGGCTGGCAGGGGAGGGCGCGCGGGTAGCCTTGATCGGTCACGTGAAGGATGCGTCCAGCCAGTACCTGAACCGTTTTCCTGACTGGACTTTCATTGCCGTACCGCAGCAGGGCGATATCGACGCCAGCGCGTTGCGCGCGATCTGGTACGAGTCTGAGGATCCACGCGTTGCGGATGCGCTGCTCGCGCCGCTGATGCCCGCCGCCGCGCTGCACTATCTGCAAGGCTGGGCGCTGTTGCCGCATTTCGCGCGGCTACGCGAAGAGCATCTGGCGGTGGAGGAGAGCAAGCGCGTGTGGGGCGAGGGGCCGTTCATCACGGTGGATGCGCTGGTGCGCGCGTCCGATCAGATCCTGCTGATTCGCCGTGGCCGCGCGCCGGGCAAGGGTCAGTGGGCTTTGCCCGGGGGCTTTCTGGACGGGCGCGAGCGGGTGTTGCAAGGCGCGATTCGCGAGCTGCGCGAGGAGACCGGCTTTGCGCTGCTGGACGCGACGCTGGAAGAGGCTTTGGTGGGCACGGCGGTATTCGATCATCCTGACCGCAGCTCACGCGGACGCACCATCACCCACGCGCATTTCTTCGATCTGAAAAACGCCCGCCCGCCGCAGGTGGCGGGTGCGGATGATGCGGCCGAGGCGCGCTGGGTGCCGGTCGCGGAGCTGGCGGCGATGGAAGGCGAGCTGTTTGAAGACCATTTCAATATCCTCAATCACTTTCTGGGGCTGACGCGCTAGCCTCGGCCATTCGGGGGACGCGCTGCAAAGCGTCACCGGCATGATTACTGCAAAAAGGGAGACTCCATGTTTGGCATCCGTTTCATCAAGGTCGAGCCGACCGATTTCGTTCTCCAGTTCAAGCGTGGTCAGGTGGTGCGCGAGGGGGCCGGTCTGTCGTTCTTCTACTATGGCCCGACCTCGTCGCTGGTTCGCGTGCCGGTGGGGAGCGTCGATGTGCCCTTCATGTTCGAAGAAGTGACGGCAGATTTCCAGAAGGTGACCGTACAGGGGCAGCTGACGTATCGCGTGACGGATCCGCGCAAACTGTCGCAACTCATGAATTTCACGCTGGCGCCCAATGGCCGCGATTTCAGCTCGGAAGATCCGAAGAAGTTGCCGCAGCGCCTGATCAATCATGCACAGGTGCTGACCAGCTCTTCGCTGCGGGCGATGGCTCTGCGTGAAGCGCTGGGCGGCTCGGATCAGCTGGTTACCAGTGTGCGCGAGGGCATGCGCTCGGCTGATGCCATCGGTTCGCTGGGCGTGGAGGTGCTGGGACTGTCGATTCTGGCGATCAAGCCAACGCCGGAGACTTCGCGTGCGCTGGAGGCGGAGGCGCGCGAAGCGATCCTGCGCCAGGCCGATGAGGCGGTGTTCTCGCGACGCAATTCGGCGGTCGAGCAGGAACGCGCGATCAAGGAGAATGAGCTCAATACCGAGATCGCGGTGGAGAACAAGAAACGCCAGATCAAGGAAGCCCAGATGGATGCGGAGAAATCCGTCCAGCAGAAGAAACGCGAGCTGCGTGAAGCCGAGATGGCGACCAAGATTGCGCTGGAGCAGCAGAACAAGGATCTGCTGGCCCTGTCCACCACCAATGCACGTGAGGAGGCGGACACCAAGGCTTACGCGATTTCGGCCGTGATGCGTGCGCTCGCGGCGACCGATCCGAAGATCCTGCAGGCGCTGACAAATTCCCGTCTGGATGCGGCGCAGCTGGTGGCCTTGTCCTTCAAGGAGCTGGCCGAGAACGCCAGCAAGATCGGCGAGCTGAATATTTCTTCGGAATTGTTGCAAGGCTTGCTCAACCACGAGAGCAACGGCTGAGCATGGCGCGCAGCACCGAGAACAAGATCGTCCTGGTTACGCGCAAAAGCCGGCTCGACGAACTGATCCAGCGTTTCAATACCGAGGGGCAGGCGCGTTTTTACGTGGAGCATCTGGGGGCCGACTTTTCCGACTACCAGGCCGAGCACCAGCGCTATCGGCAGGCCGTGCTGGAAGCTGAGAAAATGCTGGCACACCATGGTCGGGTGCAGGTGCTGGATCGCGCCTTCGTGCCCAACTTCGTGTTCGGTGCGCAGGATACGGTGGTCGCGCTCGGGCAGGACGGACTGGTTGCCAACGTGCTCAAGTATCTGGCGGGGCAGCCACTGATTGGCGTGAATCCGGACCCGGCTCGCTGGGAAGGTGTACTGCTGCCGTTCTCGGTCCGGGATCTGGAGCGGCTGGTGCCGGAGGTGTTTGCCGGGCGGCGTCCGCTGCGAGAAGTCAGCATGGCGCAGGCGGTCCTGAATACCGGTGAGACGCTGTGCGCGGTCAACGACCTGTTCATCGGCCCGCGCACGCATACCTCGGCGCGCTACGAGATCAGCACCGGAGGCGAATCCGAGCGGCAGTCGTCCAGCGGCATCATCGTGTCGACCGGCATGGGCGCGAGCGGCTGGTTGCGCAGCGTGCTGGCGGGAGCCGGCGGCATCGTTTCTTCACTGACCGGCGAGGACGACATGCCTACGGCGATAGAGGATTTCCGCTGGGAATCGGATTACCTCTACTTTTCGGTGCGCGAGCCCTGGCCGAGCAAGACTTCCGCCAGTTCAATCAGCTTCGGCCAGGTCACGGGCGACAACCCGCTTACCCTGGTTTCGCACATGCCGGAAAACGGCGTGATTTTCAGCGATGGCATCGAAAGTGATTTCGTGCAGTTCAATGCTGGTACGCGGGCCACGATCAGTGTGGCCGACCGGCGTGGCTTGCTGGTGAGCTGAATTCAGGCGTGCGGCAACAAAAAGGCGAGCCCGCAGGCTCGCCTTTTTGCTGGATGACAGCGTCGCTCAGGCGAAATTCGCGGCAGCGAAATCCCAGTTGGCAAGGCTTGTCAGGAAGGTTTCGACGAACTTCGGACGGGCGTTGCGGTAGTCGATGTAGTAGGCGTGTTCCCACAGGTCGATGGCGATCAGGGGGATGTCACCGGTCGTCAGCGGGTTGCCGGCGGCGCCGGTGTTGAGGATGTCGACCGAGCCGTCGGCCTTCTTCACCAGCCAGGTCCAGGAGGAACCGAAGTTGCCCACGGCGCTCTTGGTGAAAGCTTCCTTGAAGGCATCGAAGCTGCCCCACTTGGCGTTGATGGCTTCAGCCAGCTTGCCGCTGGGGGCGCCGCCGCCGGCGGGCTTCAGGCTGTTCCAGAAGAAGGTGTGGTTCCACACCTGGGCGGCGTTGTTGTAAATGCCGCCGCTGGCCTTCTTGATGATCTCTTCCAGGCTCGCATTTTCAAACTCGGTACCCGGAATCAGGTTGTTCAGGTTGGTCACATAGGCCTGATGGTGCTTGGCGTAGTGATACTCGAAAGTTTCTTCCGAGATGTGCGGAACGAGGGCGTTCTTGGCGTAGGGCAGGGCGGGCAGGGTGTGTGCCATGTGGGTTTCTCCGTGTTTGTGGGGATGTTTTCAGACCTGCTCAGGGCCCTTGCTGCAGCGCCATGATCAGGTTGCTGGAAGATGCCTGACTAGTTTACTCGGAATTATGCCGCACGGACAAATTGCAGCAGGCAATCAGCCCGATAGGCCATGCCTACAGTATGGTCATGGTTTTTCCACGCGAGCCTTGAGGCGTGATGCGGCAAGCTGGATATCAAGGCGTTCGCCATCGCTGGCCGCTGTGGCATCGCGCAGGATGTCGCCACTCTCGCTGCGCACGATGGCGTAGCCGCGGGCGAGTACGGCGTCGGGGTTGAGCGCTTCCAGGCGTGCTGCGAGGCTGGCCAGGTGTTGGCGGGCGCTGGCAAGTCGCCACGCTGCGCTGCGCGCCATGCTTTGTTCGCATGCCTGAAGACGCGCTTGCAGCGGTGCTGTGCGTGGGGCATATCTGGAGAGCCGCGCGGCAAGCGCATCTACGCGGGTGCTCAGTCGGAAGGCCCGTGTTTGGCCGGCCTGGCGAAGGCGTTGGTGCAGCGCGCTCAGCCGTTCGGCGCTGCGGGCCAGGCGTGCGCGTGGGTGCGTGAGGCGGCGTTGCAGCTCGTCAAGGCGCTGGCCGGTCTGCAACAGGCGGCGCTGGCTGGCGCGTTGCAGATCGCTGTGCAATTGCGGCAGGCGCTGGCGCAGGGCATACCAGCCGGCCGAGGCGATTTCGGCCGCCGCCGTGGGCGTGGGCGCGCGCAGGTCGGCGGCGAAATCGGCCAGCGTGGTGTCGGTTTCGTGGCCTACGCCACAGATCACCGGCACGCTGCTGGCCACAATGGCGCGGGCGACCGCCTCATGGTTGAAGGCCCACAGATCCTCGATGCTGCCTCCGCCACGGCACACGAGCAGTACGTCGATACCATCCTTTCTGGCGCGCTGGCTGGCACTGCGGATCGCGGCGGCAATCTGTTCGCCTGCCGCGTCGCCCTGCACCGGTGTGGGGTAGAGCGTGATCGGCAAGGAGGGGGCGCGGCGTCTCAGGGTGGTGATAACGTCCCGCAAGGCCGCAGCGGCTGGCGAGGTGATCAGGCCGATGCCGTGCGGCAGCTCGGGAATCGGCCGTTTGCGCGACTCGGCGAACAGGCCTTCTGCTTCGAGTGCAGCCTTGAGACGCAGAAAGGCTTCATAGAGGTTGCCCAGTCCGGCACGCCGGATACTCTCCACGGAAAGCTGCAAATCGCCGCGTGCTTCATAGACCGTGGCCTGGGCGCGCACTTCGACGCGCATGCCCTCCTGCAGTTGAAAGGGCAGCAGCTGGGCCTTGGTACGCCACATCGTGCAGCGGATCTGGGCGCGTTCGTCCTTCAGGGTGAAATAGACGTGCCCCGATGTGGCACGGACGAGATTTGATAGCTCGCCACCGATCCAGCCAAGGGGAGTTGAGCGCTCGATAAGCTGACGAATTTGTAGGACGAATTCGGATACGCTGGAGACCCGCGTGCTTACTCGCTCTGCATGAGATGTGCCTGTGAACATGGCGTCAATTCTAGCTCAATCCACATCCCCGCCCTAAGGACCGCATGAATGCTGGCTTGGCGCGATGCAGGCAGGTATTGACAAGCCTTTTCTTTTATAAGCTTCTGATTTTAAAGAAAATGCAATATCAGCTTCATTTTTGAACGAATTGAAAAAATCCTTTTCGCGCAGGGCACTTAGCGCAGACATTCAAGACCTGTTCACACACTTATCCACAGAATCTGTGGATTACCCCAAATGGGTGCGTCAAACGTAAGAGGTGCTTTCTTTCCGCCGGATGGTCAGTGCGCGCCCGTGCAGCGCGCTTGCCCTTGGCTGGGTGTGGCGATACAGTTCAAGGCTTGTCGAAAATCAGGAGTTGCTCCCGTGCTGGAGATCATCCGTGCTGCCGGTTGGCCGATCATTCCCTTGTTGTTTGCATCCATCATCGCGCTGGCGCTGATCATCGAGCGCAGCATTTCGCTGCGTCGCTCGGTCATCGTTCCGACAGGGCTGCTGGAGAAAGTGCTGGGCGACCTGCGCAAATCCGGACCTTCGGATGAACTGGCGGCGCGTCTGCAGGCGCACTCGTCACTGGGGCAGGTGCTGGCCGCCGGGGTTCGCAACGTGCGCGCCAGCCGCGAGGTCATGAAAGAGGCAATTGAAGAGGCTGGCCGTTCGGTGGCCCATGATCTGGAGCGTTTTCTGACCACGCTGGGAACGATCGCCACGGTGGCGCCGCTGATGGGACTGTTCGGTACGGTTGTCGGCATGATCGAATTGTTTGGCGCTCAAGGCCCGTCCGGCGTGGGCGCTGATCCGCAGCAGCTTGCGCACGGCATTTCGGTCGCGTTGTACAACACCGGTTTCGGCCTGATCATCGCGATTCCTGCGCTGATCGCACACCGTCATTTCCGCGCACTGGTCGATAGCCTGGTGGTGGATATGGAAATGCAGGCGGTCAAACTGGTCGAAGTGCTGCACGGCGAGCGTCGCACGTCATCCGGCAATCCGGCTGGTAACGCCAGCGGAAGCAGCAGTTCGAGGTCTGCCGCTGCCGCCAGCGCCAGCAGCACCAGCAAGTAAGGACGGGCAACATGGACTTCCGGCGCGGTCGCGGCAAGGAAGAGCTGGAGATCAACCTGATCCCGCTTATCGATGTGCTGCTGGTGATCATCATCTTTCTGATGCTCACCACCACTTACTCAAAGTTTTCCGGGCTGGAAATCAATCTGCCGACGGCGGATGCGCCGCCTGCCCAGGACCAGCCGAATGAAATCAACGTAACCATCACGGCGAGCGGCGATGTGCTGATCAACCGCAATGCGGTAGGCAGCCGTGACCTGAATGCGATCGTGGATGCGTTGCGCCGCCTTGCGCCGGAAAACGGCAAGGCTCCGCTGGTGGTGATCAACGGCGATGCCAAAGCCAACTTCCAGAGCGTGTTTGACGTGATGCAGGCGGCACAGAAAGCCGGCCTGCCGAACGTGTCTTTCGCCGCACAGTCCCAGAAGTAAGCAGGGTTGCCCGTGGCTACCCTGAATCGTCCTGCCTGGTGGTCCCGCCGCTCGCTGATTGCGGTTTTGTGGCTGCCCCTGGCGGGACTTTTTTTTGGCGCATCGGCGCTGCGGCGGCTGGCTTACCGGGCTGGCTGGCTGAAGAGCGAGGTGCTGCCGGTGCCGGTGATCGTGGTCGGCAATATCGCGGCGGGGGGCAGTGGCAAGACGCCGGTGGTGATCTGGCTGGCGGCGACGCTCAGGGCCCGCGGGTTCCGTCCAGGCATCCTGTCGCGTGGCTATGGCGGTACTGCTGAGGTGCCGACAAGCGTCCAGACAGACAGCTATCCCGCGCTGGTGGGGGACGAGCCGGTGCTGCTGGCGCGACGCACCGGTTGCCCCTTGTGGGTCGGGCGTGATCGTGTGGCAGCAGGGCGTGCCTTGCTGGCGGCGCATCCCGAGGTCAATGTGTTGATCACGGACGATGGTTTGCAGCACTACCGTCTTGCGCGCAGTGCGGAGATCGTGGTGATTGATGAAACCATTCTTGGCAATGCCTGGCCATTGCCGGCCGGGCCGCTGCGTGAGCCGGTTTCGCGTCTGGCATCCGCCGGGCTGCTCATTTGCAATGGCGCTATCAGTGCCGGGCTGGAGAGCCGCCTCCCGCCTGTGCCTCGGGCCGGTATGCTGCTGGAGGCGCGTCAGTTCTATCGCTTGGGGCAGCCCGCTGAAAAGCGGCTTGCAGCGGACTTCTCCGGGCAGCGCCTGCGCGCAGTGGCGGGGATCGGCAATCCCGAGCGCTTCTTCACAACCCTGCGCAGTCTGGGTCTGACGCTGGCCAGTACACGTGCCTTGCCTGATCACCATGCCTTTACGGCAGAAGATTTGTCGCTGCCTGATGGCGAAGTCCTGCTGCTCACTGAGAAGGATGCAGTAAAATGCGCATCCCTCGCGCTGGCCGATGCTTGGGTGCTTCCGGTGGAAGCCTGTATCGATGAAGCCGCGCTGGAACCTTTGCTGGAGCGCCTGCATGGACCCGAAACTGCTTGAGATCCTCGTCTGCCCCGTGTGCAAGGGCCCGCTTGAACACCGTCGTGCTGCGGGCGAATTGGTCTGCCGCCCCTGTCGCCTGGCTTACGCCATCAAGGATGGCATCCCGGTGATGCTGGCTGACGAAGCGCGCCCGCTGGCTGCCGACGAAGCTGGAGCGCCGTGATGTCCGTGCGTTTCAAGGCTGTTGTTCCTGCGCGCTATGCTTCGACCCGCCTGCCGGCCAAACCACTTGCCGATATCTGCGGCAAACCGATGGTGGTGCGGGTGATGGAGCGGGCGCTTGAATCCGGTGCCGAGGAAGTGTGGGTCGCCACGGATCACGAAGGCGTGCGCGATGCCGTGCTGGCGGTGGGCGGCAAGGTGTTGATGACCAATCCTGATCACCCGACCGGTACGGATCGCCTCGCAGAGGTCGTGACGAGGCTGGGTTGGGCCCCCGGCGATATCGTGGTGAATGTGCAGGGAGATGAACCCCTGATTGATCCTGCGTTGATCCGCAAGGTCGCCGAAGCGCTGGCAGCGGACGTGAATGCTGAAATAGCCACGGCAGCCCATCCGATCGAAACCGTCGATGAGTTTCTCAATCCGGCGGCCGTGAAAGTGGTATGTGAGAAAAACGGCCACGCCCATTATTTCTCGCGTGCCCCCATTCCGTTTCCGCGCGATGCAGCCCTGGCGGGTGCCTTGCAGTCTGGTCAGCCCCTGCCCGCAGGGCTGGCGCCGCTGCGCCATGTTGGCCTGTATGCTTACCGCGTGGGTTTTCTGAAGGCCTTTGCTACGCTGACGCCCGCGCCGACCGAACAAACGGAAATGCTCGAACAATTGCGTGCCCTGTGGCACGGTTACCAGATTCGCGTTGAAACCCTGAGCGAGGCTCCGCCTGCCGGGGTCGACACCCCAGAGGATCTCGCTCGCGTGCGATCCTTGTTTGCCGCAAACAATCAATAAAGGAGATCGCACAGATGCGTCTGATTCTTTTGGGACCGCCGGGAGCCGGCAAGGGCACGCAAGCCAAGTTCATTGCCGAAAAATACGGTATTCCGCAAATTTCCACCGGCGACATGCTGCGCGCCGCAGTCAAGGCTGGCACCCCGCTGGGTGTGCAGGCCAAGGCGGTGATGGATGCAGGTCAGCTGGTGTCGGACGACATCATCATCGGTCTGGTCAAGGAACGTCTGGCTCAGCCGGATTGCGCCAAAGGCTACATGTTCGACGGCTTCCCGCGCACCCTGCCGCAAGCCGACGCGTTGAAGGATTCCGGCGTGGCGCTGGACGTGGTGCTGGAAATCGACGTGCCGGATTCGGAAATCATCGAACGCATGAGTGGTCGCCGCGTGCACCCGGCTTCGGGACGCACCTATCACGTCAAGTTCAATCCGCCCAAGGTGGCTGGCAAGGACGACGAAACCGGTGAAGACCTGATCCAGCGTGACGACGATAAGGAAGAGGTCGTCAAGAAGCGTCTGGATGTGTATCACTCGCAAACCAAGCCGCTGGTGAAGTACTACGGCGACTGGGCTGCGACGGGTGACAAGGCTGCGCCGCGCTACGCGAAGATTGCCGGAACCGGTCCGGTCGACCAGATCACAGCCAAGGCATTCAGCGCACTCGAAGGCTGATCCAGGCTGGCGGAGTCATTCTGAAAACCGCAACGCCCGGGCGTTGCGGTTTTTTTTTTGCGCCTCAAACCCGACGCTTGAAGTCAGCGGGGCGGAAGCCGAGGGCAAACAGCACGGCGAAATAGGCTGCACCGCCGATTCCCATGACCCAGGCCAGATGCAGGATGCGCCAGAGTGTGCCTTGCTTGAGCCAGTCGGTTTGCGAACCCATGGCAAAGTACAGTACGCAGCCCATGACCCCCAGCGCGCACAGCAGCTTGAGCCCGAAGGTGCTCCAGCCGGCATGCGGCACAAACGCTTGGCAGCGACGCAGGCCGCGATAGAGCAGGGCTGCATTCAGGGTGGCGGCGAGGCTGATGGACAAGGCCAGGCCGGCATGGGGCAAAAGCCCGAAGTCTTCCAGGTCGAGTACCCGCAGAAACAGAATGTTCATCAGCTGGGTTGCCGTCAGCGAGATCAGGGCGTACTTGAGTGGAGTGCGGATATCCTGGCGCGAGTAAAAGGCCGGGGCGAGAATTTTCACGAGAATCAGGCCGCATAGACCAATGCTGTAGGTCAGCAGGGCACTTTGGGTTGCCAGCGTGTCAGCCGCCTTGAAAGCTCCGTGCTGAAAGAGCGTGGCGGCCAGCGGAACGGCCAGAACCATCATGCCGATTGCGCAGGGAGCCGTGAGCAGCAGAGCAACGCGCAGGCCCCAGTCCAGCGTGGCGGAAAAACCCTGCGCGTCATTTTGCGCCTTCATTTTTGAAAGACTGGGCAGCAGGATGGTGCCCAGCGCTGCGCCGAGAATTCCCATCGGGAACTCCATCAGGCGGTCAGCATAGTTCAACCAGGACACGCTGCCCGTAGGCAGCCAGGATGCAAATGCGGTGTTGATCAGCAGGCTGATCTGTGCGACCGAAACGCCCAGCGTCGCCGGACCCATCAGCTTGAGGATGCGCATCACGCCGGGGTCGGCCGTTGAAAGGGAAAAACGCGGCAGCATGCCGATTCTGGCGAGCGCCGGAATCTGCAGCGCCAGTTGCAGCGCCCCGCCGATGAAGGCTCCCCAGGCCAGTGCCATGACAGGCTGCTCAAAGTGGGGGGCTGCAAGCAGGGCCATGGCGATGAAACTCAGGTTGAGCAGTACCGGCGTGAAGGCCGGGATGGCAAAGCGACTCCAGGTGTTGAGCACTCCAGCCGAGAGCGCCACCATGGCCATGAAGAAAATATAAGGAAAGGTGATGCGCGTAAGCTCGACGGTGAGCGCGAATTTTTCCGGCTGGTTCGCGAAGCCGCCGGCAGTGGCGTGGATCAGCCAGGGTGCGCCAATTACACCGAGTATCGAAATGAGCAGGACTATCAGGCCAAGCAGGCTGGCGACATGATTGACGAGCAGACGGGTGGCCGCGTCTCCGCGCTGGGCCTTGTACTCGGAGAGAATGGGGACGAAGGCCTGCGAAAAGGCACCCTCGGCAAACAGGCGGCGCAGCAGGTTGGGCAGGCGAAAGGCTACATTGAACGCATCGGTGAAAATGCCCGCGCCAAACAGGTTGGCAATGAGGATCTCGCGTACCAGCCCGAGGATGCGCGATACAAAGGTCAGCCCGCTGATGGTGGCAAGGGCTTTGTGCAGTTTCATGGAAGCGGTGACTGACGGGAAGTGGCGCGCATCATAACATTTGCCCGGACGGCCTTCTGTTTCCGGCGAGTAAAAGGGCTTGCAAGAAGTCGATCCGGCAGCTAGAATCCGCCTCTTCGCGTAATTTCTCACCAAAGACCGAACAAATGGCAAATTCTGCACAAGCCCGCAAGCGCGCCCGTCAGGCACTCGTGGCCCGCGCTCACAACGCCAGCCAGCGTTCCCGTCTGCGTACCGCTATCAAGGCTGTGCGCAAGGCAGTTGAAGCTGGCGACAAGGCCGCCGCTCAACAAGTGTTCCAGCAGTCTGTCAGCATCATTGACAGCCTTGCCGACAAGGACATCGTTCACAAGAATGCAGCCGCTCGCAACAAGAGCCGTCTGTCCGCCGCCATCAAGGCGATGGGCGCTGCTGCCTGATTGTGTCTCTGCGCCGCTGCGGCGGCCAGGGTCAAAGAGGGGTGTGACGCGAGTCGCGCCCCTTTTGTTTTTACTGCCCGATAGTTCCGATTGACGCTGAGACCCTCCCGATTTGGCGATGCTGCTGCATTGCCCGAGAAAGAGCACCATGACTAAAGCGCCCAGACATTTCCTGCAGTTCAAGGATCTCTCCCGTGAAGAGATCGACTACGTCTTTGCCCGTGCCAAATGGATCAAGGACAAGTTCAAACGCTACGAAACCTATCACCCGCTGTTTGACCGCACTTTGGTGATGATCTTCGAGAAGGCCAGCACGCGTACGCGTCTGTCTTTCGAAGCCGGCATGTTCCAGCTCGGCGGCTCGGCGATCTACCTGAACACGCGTGACTCGCAACTGGGGCGCGGCGAGCCGGTGGAAGATGCGGCGCAGGTGATTTCGCGCATGTCCGACGTGGTGATGATCCGTACCTTCGAGCAGACCATCGTCGAGCGCTTTGCTGCGAACTCGCGTGTGCCGGTCATCAATGGCCTGACCAACGAGTTCCATCCCTGTCAGATCCTCGCCGACATCTTCACCTGGATCGAGCGCAATGGCTCCATTCAGGGCAAGACGGTGGCCTGGATCGGCGACACCAACAACATGTGCAATACCTGGCTGCAGGCGGCTGAGCTGCTGGACTTCAAGGTGCATGTGAGCTCGCCGAAGGGCTATGAAGTCGATCAGGTCAAGGCCAACATCAGCGGCTCGGCGCACTACGAGCAGTTTGCCGACCCGATGGATGCCGCACGCGGTGCACACATCATCACGACCGATGTGTGGACCTCCATGGGCTTCGAAGCCGAGAACGAGGCACGCCTGCGTGACTTCGCGGATTACCAGGTCGACGGAGACATGATGCGCGTAGCCTCGAAGGATGCCGTGTTCATGCACTGTCTGCCTGCGCACCGTGGTGAAGAGGTGACTTCCGAAGTCATCGACGGCGCGCAGAGCGTGGTGTGGGACGAGGCTGAAAACCGTCTGCATGCGCAGAAGGCATTGCTCGAATTCCTTGTTGTTGGTCGTATCGAAAACTGACCGGATCCTGACGGATTGCTTGAAACCCCGCCTTGCGCGGGGTTTTTGTTTTGGGGCGCAGGTCGTAGCATGCAGACTGTGTCCGACGAGCGGCAGTCGGGCCTTTTCCCACTACATGCCGTAAGGACCCCGACAAAATGAACCAAGCAGTGATTTTCGGCCTGACCGAACCCGAGTTCGGCGAGCTGTGCCTCAAATTTCTCCTCTCCGGCTTGATCGCCTACATGGTGTTCATCATCTGGAATCTGGCGCGCGAATCGAAAGCCGGCAAATACGGCATGATGTGGCTGTTTCTCGGCCTCGGCCTGGGCATGTTCGGCTTCATTGCGAAGGAGCTGATCATCAAGATTCTGGCTGCACACTGAGCGTCAGTTCGGCCAAACGACGGGCTCCGGCTATAATCCGGAGCCTTTTTCTTTTCCGGAACTCCTGCAATGAGCCAAGCCCAGTTCGACGCCGTTTCGGTCGTCACCAAAGCCAATGTGTATTTCGACGGCAAGTGCGTCAGCCACAGCATCGTGCTGGCAGACGGTACGAAGAAGTCGGTCGGCGTGATCCTGCCCGCCAGGCTGACCTTCAACACCGGTGCTGCCGAAATCATGGAAACCGTGGCCGGTTCCTGCCGCGTGCTGCTCAAGGGCGAAACCGAGTGGAAGAGCTATGGCGAAGGCCAGAGCTTCAACGTACCCGGTAACTCCAGCTTCGAGATCGAAGTGAGCGAGCCTTATCACTACATCTGCCACTTTGCATAAAACGCCGGGCTGCGCTACTGCGCGGCGGCCTGGCTGCCTTGGCGTGCTCGACGTACAGGCGTACGTCTGTGCGCTGCTGCCTTGCCAGACCTCCGCTCGCTACGCGCCTCAAGAAATTTCGATCCACTGAGATTGGGAGCACAACATGCCTTCATTTGATTTCACTTCCGAAGCCGACATGGTCGCCCTGAAGAACGCGATCGACGTGGCTTCGCGCCAGATCGACAACCGCTACGATTTCAAGGGCACCAGCGCCAAGATCGAGCTGAACGAGAAGGATAAACAGGTCACCCTGTGGGGCGACTCGGATTTCCAGCTCGACCAGATCAAGGACATCCTCTTCCCCGCGATGGAGAAGAAGGAAGCCGAGAGCTCCAAGCGTTTCGATGCGCAGAAGATCGAGACGATCTCGGGCAACAAGGTCAAGCAGCTGTTCAAGATCAAGAATGGCATCGAGACCGAGCTGGCGAAGAAAATCGTCAAGCAGATCAAGGATGCCAAGCTCAAGGTGCAGGCCGCGATTCAGGGCGATGCGGTGCGCGTAACCGGCGCCAAGCGTGATGACCTGCAGGAATGCATCGCGCTGATCCGCAAGAGCATCAACGACTTCCCGATCAAGGCCGAAAACTTCCGGGATTGAGTGGCATCATGAAGAGTCGCATCCAGTCTTGCTCTGCGGGCATGTGCCTTGCAGAGCAAGACGCTGCGCAGGTTTCCGGCATGCCTGCCCGGAGAAGTCCGCCGCATGCGGCTCTTCAGCCATGATCCTTAACGTCGTCTGGCTGTTCTTCTTCTTTGCCGCGTTTCTGGCCTGTCTCGTGCAATGGCTGGCCTTTGGCGATGCCGCGATCTTCAGCCGCGTGCTGCAGGAATCCTTCGGCATGTCGAAGACCGCCTTCGAGATCGCGCTGGGTCTGACCGGTGTGCTCACCTTCTGGCTCGGCATCATGAAGGTGGGCGAGAAGGCCGGGGCCGTAGCGATGCTTGCGCGCCTCGTCGATCCGCTGTTCCGGCGTCTGTTTCCGGGCATTCCGGCAGGGCATCCGGCGGCCGGGGCGATGGTGATGAACATCGGCGCCAACATGCTCGGGCTGGACAACGCGGCTACGCCCATGGGCCTGAAGGCCATGCAGGCGATGCAGGAACTGAACACGGACAAGGACACCGCGTCGGACGCGCAGATCCTGTTTCTGGTGCTCAACGCCAGCGGGCTGACCCTGATTCCGGTCAGCATCATGACTTACCGTGCCCAGCTCGGCGCGGCCAATCCGGCGGACGTGTTCCTGCCGATTCTGCTCGCCACTTTCTTCTCGACGCTGGCCGGCCTGCTGGCGGTGAGCTTCGTGCAGAAGATTTCGCTGCGTCACCCGGTGGTGCTGGCCTGGTTGCTCGGTTTGTGCGCCGCGGTGTCTGGCACGTTGTGGTATTTCGCGCGCCTCACGGCGGCAGAAATGTCGGCGGCGAGCGCTTTCGTCAGTGGCTTCGCGCTCTTCGGCATCATCATCGCTTTCCTCGCGCTGGCGGTGTGGCGGCGTGTGCCTGCTTTCGAAGTCTTCATCGAAGGCGCGAAGGAGGGCTTCAATACCGCAATCATGGTGCTGCCCTATCTGGTGGCGATCCTCGTCGGCATTGCGGTGTTCCGCGCCAGCGGCGGCATGGATTTCCTGATGCGGGGTGTAGCTATCGGCCTGGGCTGGTTCGGCGTGCCGGCCGACATCGTGCCGGCCTTGCCGACTGCGCTGATGAAGCCGCTCTCCGGCAGTGGCGCGCGCGGCATGATGATCGACGTGATGAAGACCTACGGCGCGGACAGCTTCGCCGGGCGGCTTGCCTGCATGTTTCAGGGCGCGGCAGACACCACTTTCTACATCGTGGCCGTGTATTTCGGCTCTGTGGGTGTGCGCAAGACGCGCCACACCATCCCGTGCTGTTTGATCGCCGATGCGGCGGGCGTGGCGGCGGCGATTGCGATCGCCTTGCTGTTCTTTCCGCCGGCCTGAATCAGCGCTAAATATTGTTACGGCGCCCCGGACGCGCTTTGCGTGGACTAGGCTGAAGGTGCGCCAATGTCCGGCGCGAAGGAGTTCCTTATGGCCGTAACCTCAGTCAATTCGTCCGCTACCGCACAAAATCTGCAAACAGCACAAAGCCAGGCGCAATTGGGCATGCTCAAGAAAGCCAATGATCTGCAGGCTGATCAGGTGAAGCAATTGCTGGATGCGCAGCAGGCCCAGCAGGCACAGGCGCAGCAAGTGCAGACCCAGAAAGCTGTCGAACCGACGCAACGCAGCGGACGGATCGATACCTACGCCTGATAGCTGTCGAAGTAGTGCAGCACGCGCTTGGGCATCCACTCCAGATTGCCCGGGAAAGGGCCGCTGACGAAACCGACGTGTCCCCCTTCGGCGGGTTGTTCCAGTCGCACGAAGGGCGAGACGTGGCGTGCCTTCGGTAACGCCTCGCTGGGCAGGAATGGATCATTTCTGGCGTTCAGTACCAGTGTTGGCACCGTTATGCTGCCTAGCAAGGGCTTGGCCGAGGCACGCCGCCAGTAATCCTCCACATTCTTGAAACCGTGCAGCGGCGCGGTGTAAGCGTCATCGAATGCGGCCAGAGTCCTGGCCTGACGAGCTTTCTTCGCATCGAAACGTCCCGGAAAGCGAATGGCTTTCTCTGCTGCAGCGGGGCGCATGGTGTAGAGAAAATACCGGGTGTAGACCTTGTTGAACCCACGTTCCAGTTCATGGCCGGAGACGAAGAGATCCAGCGGCGCAGAGATGGCAGCGGCACGCGTGATCAGCTCTTGAGCTTCATTGCGGCGAGTGCCCAGCCAGCACAGCAAGGCATTGCCGCCAAGCGAAACACCTGCCGCGTAGCGCGGCACGCCCGGATATTTGGCCGCAAAACGGCGCAGGATCCAGTCAATCTCCTTGACGTCACCCGAGTGATACGCGCGCGGCAACAGATTCGGCTCGCCCGAGCAGCCGCGAAAATGTACGACCGCGCCGTTCCAGCCGCGCGCAGCCACCTCGCGCATCAGCGAACGGGCGTAATGACTGCGGCTGGAGCCCTCCAGTCCGTGGAACAGGATCACCAGCGGCTGCTCGTCCTGACGCGGCAGAAAATCTACGTCGATGAAGTCGTTGTCGGGGGTCTGCCAGCGCTTGCGGCGGAAAACGGGTTTCTCGCCCTTGATGGCCAGTGGCCAGATGGTTTGGGCGTGTCCGCCCTTGAGCCATGATGGGGCTACGTATTGCATGCCGATTCGTCTGGAGTCCGGGAAAGCCCGAGTTTAGTGCACCGTGCGAGGGGATTCCTGCATCATCAGACCGTTGGTGTCCGGTGCCGGAGAAGTGTGATGTACCAGCAGTTGCCAGCCGCGCGGGCCGCGCATATACACGTTGGTGGTGATCAATGGCGGAGTAATGGTGTCGTCACCTTCCACGCTCACATGCTGCAGCAGACTGTGCACGGCGACGAGTGCGGAGTGCGTCTTGAGCACGTTGCTGATGCGCACCTGGAATTTCATGCCGGTTTCGAAGAGCTGCTTCCAGGATTCGCGGATCGCGCCGATGCCGTTGAAGCGCGAGCCACCCGGGTGCACGCAGACGGTCTCTTCATCCTCGGCCCATACGGCCATCAGTGCCTCCAGATCGCCACGCGTGAAGGCGTCATAGAAGGCCTGTTCGGCATCGTCGGGAGTCGGGTAGGACAACAGATTGGCAGCAGGACTCATGGGCGGCGAGTGTACTCCCGAATTCGCGTGAGGGCGTGCCGGCGTCAGCGCATCGCGACAAATTCGCCGTGGAAATGCGCGGCGATGGTGTCTCCCGCGAGCACTTCCGCATCGAGCTTCACGCGGGCTCGTCCTTTGCCGGCATAGGCAGCAAGGAAACCAGCCCAGTCTGTCTCCGTCGGGAAGCGCACAATCGCACGGATTTCCCCTTGGGCAGGCGCGATGTATTCGACGTTGTTGCGGCGCACGACCAGATGTGGGGCCGGCTGCAGACCATCCGTACGCACCCGCAGCAGACTCCAGCAGGCCAGCGTCGCCAGGGTGGAGATGCTGCCGCCGAAAGCGGTACCGCGATGATTGATGTTCGGCGCCAGCGGTGCGGCGAGTTCGATGATATCCGGCGTGGCCTGGACGACTTCGACCTGCATCGCCTTTGATAGCGGGATGTGGGTGTGGAGGTAGGTCTGAAGTTCAGAAGGGGTCATGGATGTTTCTGTTATCAGGAACTGCTGTGGTCTCTCGCGGCCATCGCTGTGCCCGCTGTTTGGGTTTGCAGGATGCTTGTCAGTACTTGCTCCGGCGCAATCTTGTTCAGGCAATCCAGATGCCCCAGCGGGCACTCGCGCTTGAAGCAAGGGCTGCATTCCAGTTTCAGCGAGATCACCTGCGCCGTGGCCGACAGCGGTGGGGTGTAGCCGGGGCTGCTGGAACCGAACAGCGCGGTGAGCGGCGTGCCCAGCGCGGCGGCGACGTGCATCAGGCCCGAGTCGTTGGTCACGACGTGGCGCGCGAGGGCAATCAGGTGAATGGCCTGGGTGAGGTTGGTGACTCCGCACAGGTTGCGTGCATATCCCTCGGACAGGCGCACGATTTCCTCGCCGACCGCCGCATCCTTCTTCGAGCCGAGCAGCCACACCGGAATGCCCTGCGCGCCAAGCTGGCGGGCCAGCGTGGCGAAGTGCTTCTCCGGCCAGCGCTTGGCCGGGCCGAACTCGGCACCGGGGCAGAAGATGACGGGGGCTGGCGAGCCGCTCAGGGCAAGGCTCTCCAGTGTGCCTGCCTGAAGAGCCGCATCCACAGCCAGTTTCGGCAGGGGGTAGGGGCGGGGCAAGGCTGCGTGCGGCTCTTCAGCCAGCACCGCGTAGCGCTCGACTTGCAAAGGTGTAGCGGCGGTGTCCAGCGTGTGGCGGACATTGATCAGGCCGTAGCGCGACTCCCCGGTAAAGCCCATGCGGCGCGGGATGCCGGCAAAGGCCGGGATCAGCGCGGACTTGAGCGAATTCGGCAGCACGTAAGCGGCGTCGTAATGGCGCGCCTTGAGCGAACGTGCCAGCGCCCAGCGTGCCTTCAGGCGCAACTGGCCGTGGGCGAAAGGGTTGTCCAGTACCTCGCCGTTGATTTCCGGCATGGCGTGCAGCACGGCCGCCACCCAGGGCGGCGCCAGTGCGTCGATTACCGCGTCCGGGTGATAGGCGCGCAGGCGCATGAACAGAGTCTGGGCGGCGACGGTGTCGCCGATCCAGGAGGGGGCGATGATCAGGATGCGCATGGGCTCAAATGATAAGGGCCGCAGTGCGGCCCGTGCGGTCTGGCTCAGTGACCTTTGGGTGCATCACCGTGCAGCACGTACAGCGCGCCGCAGTAGGGGCACCTGGCTTCGCCGGTATGTGCCACATCGAGGAACACACGCGGATGACGCGCCCATAGCGGCGCATCCGGCTGCGGGCAATGCAGTGGCAGGTCCTTGGCTTCGACGGTGATGGGCTGGTCCTTGTTGGTGTTCTCGGCCATGTTCATCTCTTTCTCTGTGATGGGAGTTTCGCCGCCCCTGCGGGAGCAGGGGCGTGACCAGCTTTTAGACGTAATGCAACCAGGCGTCATGCTCCGGCAAGCGACCATTCACCAGATCAAAGAAGCGCGCCTGGATGGCGGCGGTGATCGGGCCACGCGAACCGATGCCGATGGTGCGGTTGTCCAGCTCGCGGATCGGGGTCACTTCGGCGGCGGTGCCGGTGAAGAAGGCTTCGTCGGCGATGTAGATGTCGTCGCGGGTCAGGCGACGGGTCTGCACGGTGTAGCCAAGTTCCTTTGCCAGTGTATGGATGGTGTTGCGGGTGATGCCCATCAGCGCCGAGGCGATTTCCGGTTCGTAGATCACGCCATCCTTGACCACGAACAGGTTCTCGCCAGCGCCCTCAGCCACAAAGCCGTCCGTGTCCAGCAGCAGGGCTTCGTCGTAGCCGTCCTGGGTGGCTTCGAGGTTGGCGATGATGGAGTTGGCGTAGGTTGAGGCAGCCTTGGCGCGGGCCATGGTCACGTTCACGTGGTGGCGGGCAAAGGACGAAGTCTTGACGCGGATGCCCTTTTCCAGACCTTCAGCACCCAGATACGCGCCCCAGGGCCAGGCGGCAATCGCCACGTGCACGGTGGCGCCACGCGTGGAGATGCCCATCTTTTCGGAGCCGTAGAAAGCGATCGGGCGCAGATAGCAGGATTCGAGTTTGTTGGCGCGCACGACTTCCTTCTGGGCTTCGTTGATCGTTTCCTTGTCGAAGGGGATCTTCATCATGTAGATGTGAGCCGAGTTGAACAGGCGGTCGGTGTGCTCCTTGAGGCGGAAGATCGCGGTGCCGCGCTCGGTGTTGTAGGCACGTACGCCTTCAAACACCGACAGGCCGTAGTGCAGGGAGTGGGTCAGAACGTGGGTGGTGGCGTCGCGCCAGGGCACCAGCTTGCCATCCATCCAGATGAATCCGTCGCGATCAGCCATCGACATAGCAGAACTCCGTAAACCGTTGTGAGAAGCCGCTGATTTTAGCGCATGGAGGCCTGCTCTGCCCATCGTTGCCGGGATGCTGGCATGCGTATCCGGGCTACAATCCAGCTTTTGCTGCCCCGCATTGCATCATGTCAATCTGGAAACCCCACGTTACGGTAGCCGCCCTCGTCGAGCGCGACGGGCGCTTTCTGCTTGTCGAAGAACACACGGTGGATGGCGTACGCCTGAATCAGCCCGCCGGCCATCTCGACGAAGGCGAGTCCTTGGTCGCGGCCTGCGCGCGCGAGGCGCTGGAAGAAACGGCCCACCACGTGAAGGTTGAATCACTGGTCGGTATCTACCAGTGGCCGCGTCCGAGTGGCGACATCACCTACCTGCGCTTTGCCTTTGCCTGCAGCGAAGCGAGCGTTGAGGCGGGGCGTGCGCTGGATGAAGGCATCATCCGCGCTGTGTGGCTCACACCTGCGGAGCTGGCCGCTCAGCCCGAGCGCTGGCGCAGCCCGCTGGTGATGCAGTGCATCGAGGATTATCTGGCCGGCCGGCGCTTTCCGCTGGAACTGATCCGGCACTACGGTTGAAGGATTGAATGATGATGGGTACGAGCTTGAAGGACGGTGAAGGCATGAAGGTCGTCGTCGGCATGTCTGGCGGTGTGGATTCGGCGGTCGCCGCGCTGCTGTTGAAACAGCAGGGTTACGCCGTTACCGGCCTGTTCATGAAGAACTGGGAAGACGACGACGACGACGAGTACTGCTCCACGCGGCAGGATCTGGTCGACGTCGCCTCGGTCTGCGACGTGCTGGGCATCGATCTGGAAGTGGTGAATTTCAGCAAGGAATACAAGGACCGCGTCTTCGCCGATTTCCTGCATGAATACGAGGCCGGCCGCACGCCGAATCCGGACATCCTGTGCAACAGCGAGATCAAGTTCAAAGCCTTTCTCGACCACGCCGTCGAGCTGGGTGCGGACAAGATCGCCACCGGCCACTATGCCGGCGTGCGCGAATGGAGCAGTGATGGCCGCACGGAGTTTCAGCTCTTGAAGGCCGACGATGGCACCAAGGATCAGAGCTACTTCCTGTATCGCCTCAATCAATCGCAGCTGTCGAAAGCCATCTTCCCGCTGGGGGACGTGTACAAGCGTGATGTGCGCGAGATCGCCGAGCGAGCTGGCTTGCACGTGCACGACAAGAAGGATTCCACCGGCATCTGCTTCATCGGCGAGCGTCCCTTCCGCGAATTCCTGATGCGCTACCTTCCGACCAAGCCGGGCGAAATCCGCTCGCTGGACGACAACCGCCTGCTTGGCGAGCATCAGGGCCTGATGTATCACACCATCGGCCAGCGCAAGGGCTTGAACATCGGCGGTATCAAGGGCAATGACCATGCTGGCGAGCACGAAGCCTGGTACGTCGCAGCCAAGGACATGCAGGCCAATGTGCTGTATGCCGTGCAGGGGCACAACCATCCGGCGCTGCAGCGTGAGCGCCTCATTGCCGGTGACCTGAACTGGATCAGTGGCCGCGCGCCGCGCACCAACTGGGTCTACACCGCCAAGCCGCGCTACCGCACGAGTGATCAGCCTTGCGAGATCGATGCGCTGAGCGACGCGCAGGCCGAAATCGCCTTTGCCGCGCCGCAGTGGGCGGTCACGCCAGGGCAGTCGGTGGTGGTCTACGAGAGCCGGGTCTGTTTGGGCGGCGGCATCATACTTTGAGCGCCAACAACTTTTTCACCCGCCGTCCCGTCGTCTTCGCACTCGCAACCCTGTGCTGCCTGCTGTGGGGCAGCGCCTACCCGGCGATCAAGAACGGCTACACGTTGCTGCATATCGCCGCAAATGACATTCCCGGCAAGCTTCTGTTTGCCGGTTGGCGTTTCTTGTTCGCGGGGCTGGTGTTGCTGGTCTTTGCTCGATTCACTGGCAAATCTTTGCGCCTGAAATCCCTGCGCGAGACGGGAGAAGTCTGTTTGCTGGGGCTGACCCAGACATCGCTGCAATATGTTTTCTTTTATCTTGGGCTGGCTTATACGACCGGGGTAAAGGGTTCGATCATGAATGGCACCGGCACCTTTTTCTCGGTGCTGCTGGCGCACTTCATCTATCACAACGACCGTCTCTCTGCGCCACGCATCACCGGCTGCCTGGTTGGCTTTGTCGGTGTGCTGGTGGTGAATTTCAGCCCTGAGTTGATCGATTTCAATTTCGCTCTGGCGGGCGAGGGGAGTGTCGTGCTGGCGGCTTTCATCCTTTCGGCCGCCTCGATTTATGGCAAACGGCTCTCACAGCACATTGACTCCGTGGTTCTGACCGGCTGGCAACTTGGCATCGGCGGTCTGGCCTTGCTTGTCGCCGGCTGGGGCACGGGTGGGCAGCTCGAAAGTTTTTCGCTGGCTGCGACGGCGCTGATGGCCTATATGGTGCTGCTGTCCTCAGTGGCCTTTGCGTTGTGGACCATTCTGCTCAAATACAACCGGGTCGGCATCGTCACGGTCTTCAATTTTCTGATTCCGGTGTTTGGCGCCGGTCTGTCTGCATTGTTCCTTGACGAGAGTATCTTTGAATTGAAAAACCTGCTGGCGCTTGTTCTGGTGTGTGGCGGCATCTGGCTGGTGACCCGCGAAGCCTCGCCGGACAAGGTTCTTCAGAAGCCTGCCTGAAGAAGCCCGTCAGACGGCCGTGATCAGGCCACGATGGAAGCACTCTGATTGACGATCTGGAACACGCCCCAGCCGAGCAGTGCGCCGCAGGGCAGATCCAGCAGGTAGTGCTGCTTGGTGAACATGCAGCTGATCGCGATCAGTGCCGGGAAAAGCAACGCCCAGGCGCCGAAGTAGGGCCAGGCAAACATGGCGGTGAGCATGGCGACCGAGGTGTGCATGCTCGGGAAGCAGTTCGAGGATTTGTCGTAGTACTGCACGAACTTGAGGAAGCGGATCGACCAGCTTTCTGACTCCGGCAGATCGCGCCAGTGATCAGGGGTTTCTACCGGATAGACCAGGAAGAAGAACATCTGGCAGAAAAGCAGCAGGATGAAGCTGATCGCCATGTAGTTGAACTGCCGGTGATCCTTCGCCAGCAGATTCAGATAGATGATGGCAGGGTAATACAGGAAGCTGTAGATCCACACCCAGCCGGACCAGAACGGGATCTTTTCATCCAGTGGCGAGTGAAACTTGCGCGGTGTGACCCATTGGCGGCGCTGGCACCAGAAATAGAACTGGTAGGCACCTACGATCAGGATGATGGAAAGGGTGATGTTGACCAGATAATCCAGCGTACTCATGCGCCTGCCCCGATGTTTCTAGTTGAAATTGGAGAGCCGGTTTCGTTGCCCGGCTTTTTTGTGGCGAAATTGTGTCGCTGGCATGACAGTGATGCAAGTTTTTTCTACGCAGGGCTCTCCTGAAAAACACAAAGCCGGCATATGCCGGCCTTGTAATGTGGTCGATCCAGCTTGCTCAGTCGATCACGTGCGAAGCCATGCCGTCGGCCAGTTTCGGCTCGAACCAGGTCGACTTGGGCGGCATCACCTGACCTGCGTCGGCTACCGACATCAGGTCATTCATGGTGGTGGCGCACATGGCGAAAGCCACGGCCATCTCGCCACTGTTCACACGCTTTTCCAGCTCCGGCAGACCGCGGATGCCGCCGACGAAGTCGATACGCTTGTCGCGGCGCAGATCAGCGATGCCGAGGATCGGAGTGAGAATGTGGGTGGTGAGCAGGCTTACATCCAGACGCTCGACCGGGTCGGCCGGAATCAGTTCGGGCTTCACGTTGAGCTTGTACCACTGGCCGGCCAGATACATGCCGACTTCGCCATGGGCGGCCGGCTTTACCGGGCTGGCAGATGGCGCGATGGTGTAGGCGGCGGCAATCTTTGCGACCAGCTCGTCTTTGCTCAGACCATTCAGGTCGCAGACCACGCGGTTGTAATCCATGATCTTCAGCGCGTGGGCGGGGAAAATCACCGACAGGAAGTAGTTGTAGCTCTCGTTACCGGTGTGGTTCGGATTGGCCGTGCGGCGAGCGGCGGCGACGCGCGAGGCGGCAGCGCTGCGATGGTGACCGTCTGCGATGTAGAGCGCGGGCAGGGCGTCGAAACCCTTGGTGATCTGCTCGATGGTGGCGGCGTCACGGATCACCCACAGGGTGTGGCGGATGCCGTCGTCAGCCGTTGCGTCAGCATCCGGTGTGCCGGCAATGGTGGCGGCGAGGATGGCGTCAATCGAAGGTGCATCCGGATAGGCGAGAAACACCGGGCCGGTCTGGGCGCTCAGCGCTTCGATCTGGCGTACGCGGTCGTCTTCTTTGTCCGGACGGGTGAACTCGTGGCGCTTGATGCGGTTGGTGTCGTACTCGACAACCGAGGCTGCCGCGACGATGCCGGTCTGCACATGACTGCCCATGATGATGCGGTATACGTAGTAGCAGGCTGATTCGTCACGGGCGATCACGCCTGCGTCGAGCATCTTGTGCAGGTTTTCGGCAGCCTTGGCGTATACGGCCGGCGAATACACGTCGGTACCAGCCGGCAGGTCGATTTCCGGCTTGGAAATGTGCAGGAAGCTCCAGGGCTTGCCCGCCGCACGCTCGATGGCCTCACTGGATGAGAGTACGTCATACGGTGGTGCAATGATGTCGGCAGCACGGCCGGCGGCCGGCCGCAAGGCTTTGAATGGGGTGATCAGGTGCATGCTTGTGTACCTTTTACTGAAGGGGGAAGGGAATAAAGGGGTCAGGCCTTGCGGCTGGCGATGGCTTCGCGCAGAGCGGAGCGGGCGTCACGCAACATCTGCGCCGTCGTGTTCCAGTCCACGCAGCCATCTGTAACCGAGCAGCCATAACGCAATTCTGCGAGGTTCGCCGGAATGGGCTGATTGCCCGCCTCGATGAAGCTTTCGATCATTACGCCGACGATCGAACGCTGGCCATCGCGGATCTGGTTTACCACGTCTTTCATGACGAGAGGCTGAAGTTCGGGCTTTTTCCACGAGTTGGCGTGCGAGCAGTCGATCACGATGTTTTGCGGCAGCCTGGCTTTGGCCAGTGCCTGCTCGGCCAGTGAGACAGATACTGTGTCGTAGTTCGGACGGCCACCGCCGCCACGCAGTACGACATGACTGTAGCGATTGCCATGGGTGCGCACGATGCAGGTATCGCCGGCGTCGTTCATGCCAAGGAAACTGTGCGGATTGGAGGCGGACAGGCAGCCGTTGACGGCGGCTTCCAGCGATCCGTCCGTACCATTTTTGAAGCCGACCGGGGTGGACAGGCCGGAGGCGATTTCGCGGTGGGTTTGCGATTCGGCCGTGCGAGCGCCGATGGCTGCCCAGGACAGCAGGTCGCCGTAGTATTGCGGGGCTATCGGGTCCAGTGTTTCGGTGGCAGCGGGCAGACCGAGTTCGGCAACGTCCAGCAGGAACTGACGCCCGCGCTGCATGCCTTCCTCGATGCGGAAGGAGTCGTCCATGTGCGGATCGTTGATGAAACCCTTCCAGCCCACGGTTGTGCGCGGTTTCTCGAAATACACGCGCATCACCACGTACAGCGTATCGGCGACTTCCTCTGCGAGGACTTTCAGGCGGCGAGCGTAATCCAGGCCAGCGACCGGGTCATGGATCGAGCATGGCCCGACGATCACCATCGGGCGTGGATCCTTCCGATCTAGAATCGCCTTGATCGTGTTGCGCCCGGTTTCTACTGTAGCGGCCGCAGCGTCGGAGAGCGGTGCGCGCGCCTTGATGTCGGCGGGTGAGGGCATCGCGTCAAAAGAGGCGATGTTGAGATTTTCAGTCGACGCGTGGGTCATGGCAGGGATGACGGCTAGGGGCAGGCGGGGGCTGAAAACGATAAAGCCCGCATGCGCGGGCTTTGTCGATACAGCAACAGGTACAGCAGGTCGGAACCAGCTTTGCGGGGATCAGGTGCGGGCCGCGCCGCGCACCAGAGCCTTACTTGAGCTTGGTTTCCTTGTATGCGACGTGCTTGCGCACAACCGGATCGTACTTGACGAATTCAAGCTTTTCCGGGGTGGTGCGCTTGTTCTTGTTGGTGGTGTAGAAGTGGCCGGTTCCTGCAGAGGATTCCAGCTTGATTTTTTCACGTCCGCCTTTAGCCATTTTTAATCTCCGCTAATCTTGTGTGTGGTTGCAGGCGCTTAGAGCTTCTCGCCGCGAGCACGCAGCTCGGCCAGAACGACTTCGATGCCCTTCTTGTCGATGGTGCGCAGACCGGCGTTCGAGACGCGCAGGCTGACCCAGCGGTTTTCGGCTTCAACCCAGAAACGACGGTTCTGCAGGTTCGGCAGGAAACGACGCTTGGTGTGGTTGTTTGCGTGGGAAACGTTGTTCCCCACCATCGGGCGCTTGCCCGTTACTTGACATACTCGAGACATTTCTCGCTCCGGTAACTGGTTCCGTAAAGCACGCGATTTTAGCCTGAAACCGTACGGTATTCAAGTGCAGCGCACTGCTAGAAGCCCACTACTATAACAGCCCTTTCTCGGCAAAGGAAATGGGCGTCTGGTTTCCGGCCACGATGAAGTGATCCAGGACCTGCACATCCACCAGCGCCAGCGCCTGTTTCAGGGCTTTCGTCAGCATTTCATCGGCACGACTGGGTTCGCTGGCGCCGGAAGGGTGGTTGTGGGCGAGGATCACGGCAGCGGCATTTTGAGCCAGTGCCAGCTTGACCACTTCTCTCGGGTATACCGATGTCTGGGTCAGGGTTCCGCGGAACAGTTCGCGGGCTTCGATCAGGCGGTTCTGTGCGTCG
Source organism: Uliginosibacterium sp. 31-16 (assembly GCF_030730865.1). Lineage (GTDB taxonomy): Bacteria > Pseudomonadota > Gammaproteobacteria > Burkholderiales > Rhodocyclaceae > Uliginosibacterium. The sequence goes on from NZ_JAVALZ010000003.1 coordinate 302,162, forward strand.
AGCAGCAGCACCATGAAGACTTCGTGCGGCAATTGGCCCATATGCAGGCGCAGCCAGTCGCGCACGGCACCTGGCGAACCGAGCATGTCGCGATCTTTGAGGGTTTCGCCCAGCGCCCGGCGGGCCATTTCCAGTACGGCTTGCAACTGCGCGTACTTGGCGTCGCCCATGCCGGGAAAGGCGCTGAACGCCTCGCGCGGGGCCGTGCACAAACGGCTCAGGCTGCCAAAGTGATTGATCAGGTCGCGAGCCAGATCAACTGCGCTTTTGCCGCGGATGCCGACGCGCAGGAAGATTGCCAGCAGTTCTGAATCCGACAATACGCCTGCTCCCTTGCTCAGCAGGCGTTCGCGTGGACGTTCATCTTCAGGCCAGTCGGTGATTGCCATGTTTTTTCGGGAAGGGTTGGGAGTGGGCGGGAAGGGCGGCAGGCGCGCTAGAATCCGGAACTCATTCTTACTTGATCCGGTGTCGTCCATGACTGAACTGACGGGCAAGACCATCGTGCTGGGCGTTTCCGGCGGTATCGCGGCCTACAAGGCGGCCGAGCTGACGCGTCTGCTGATCAAGGCTGGCGCGCGGGTGCATGTGGTGATGACGGAAAACGGCGCACGCTTCGTGACGCCGACCACCTTTCAGGCGCTCTCTGGCAACCCGGTGTGGACCGAAGCCTGGGATGAACGACGCGCCAACAACATGAGCCACATCGATCTGACCCGTGCTGCCGACGCGCTGCTGATTGCGCCGGCCACGGCGAACATCCTCGCCAAGCTGGCCAATGGCCTCGCGGATGATCTGCTGTCGACGCTGACGCTGGCGCGAGACTGCCCGCTGCTGGTGGCCCCGGCAATGAATCGGCAGATGTGGAGCAATCCGGCCACGCAGCGCAACGTTGCCCAGCTCAAGACGGATGGTGTCCGCATCATCGGGCCGGATGCTGGCGAGCAGGCTTGTGGCGAAGTGGGCGAGGGGCGCATGAGCGAACCGGCGGATATCGTCGAAGCGCTGATCAGCTTCCTGCAGCTCAAACCTCTGGCCGGCAAGACCGTGCTGATGACGGCTGGGCCGACTTACGAGCCGATTGATCCCGTGCGCGGCATCACCAATATTTCCTCCGGCAAGATGGGCTATGCGCTCGCCCGTGCGCTGGTGCATGCTGGGGCGCAGGTGCAACTGGTCAGCGGACCGGTGGCGCTTGCAGCACCGCAGGGCGTGGAGCGGATTGGCGTGCAGAGTGCCCGCGAAATGCAGCAGGCGGTGATGCTGCGGGTGGCACAGGCGGACATCTTCATTGGCGTAGCGGCTGTGGCGGATTACCGTGTGGCGAATGTTGCAGCCGACAAGATCAAGAAAACCGGCGACACGCTGACGCTGGAGCTCACCCGCAATCCGGATATCCTTGCCGAAGTCGCCTCGCTGCCTGCCGCGCCCTTCTGTGTGGGGTTTGCCGCAGAGAGCCAGAATCTCGACGCCTACGCCAGTGGCAAGCTCACAGCCAAGCGCCTCAAGCTGGTGGTGGGGAATCTCGTGCAGGATGGCATGGGTGGCGACACCAATCAGGTGGTGCTGTATGACGCTGAAGGTGCGCACCCGCTGCCGCGCGCCAGCAAGACCGATGTAGCCGCTGGCATCGTCGCGCATCTGGCGCGGATGCTGGGCTGATCCCTTTTCCTTAACCTTTTCCCGTATTCAGAAAATGCACCAACTCGACATCAAGATTCTCGACGCCCGCCTGCACGACAACCTGCCTCAGTACGGCACCGCCGGCGCTGCCGGGCTGGACCTGCGCGCCTGCCTCAGCGAGCCGCTGACCATCAACCCGGGCGACACCCATCTGATTCCGACCGGCATGGCCATGCATCTGGAAGATCCGCGTCTGGCCGCGATGATCCTGCCGCGCTCCGGTCTGGGTCACAAGCACGGCATCGTGATGGGCAATCTCGTGGGCCTGATCGACTCGGATTACCAGGGTCAGGTTTTCGTCTCCACCTGGAATCGCGGCAAGGAAGCCTTCACGATTCAGCCGATGGATCGCATCGCGCAACTGGTGGTGGTGCCGGTGGTGCAGGTGAAGCTCAACGTGGTCGAGGACTTCGAAGCCACCGAACGCGGTGCGGGCGGGTTTGGCAGCACGGGGCGTAGTTAAGCAGGCTGGAGAGTCGCTTCTGGCTTGGGTCTTCGGGGTGGATGTCTGAAGATTCAGGCGGGGTAAGGCTCATCAGCCAGATGTGCTGAAGAAACATGCTGCATGCGGGTTTTCAGCCTGATGTGAAATGAAAAGCCCCGGCCGAGACCGGGGCTTTTGCTTGGGCGGGCCTTGCTTACTGGATGCTCGCCAGCACTGCGTTCAGCGTGGCGCTGGGGCGCATGGCTGCGGAGCACTTTTCCGGCGACGGGTGGTAGTAGCCACCGATATCCGCCGGCTTGCCCTGAGCGGCGATCAGTTCGCCAGCGATCTTGGCTTCGTCAGCGGTGAGTTTGTCCGCAACCGGTTTGAACTTGGCCTGCAGGGCGGCATCCTTGCTCTGGGTGGCCAGTGCTTGTGCCCAGTACAGCGCAAGGTAGAAGTGGCTGCCGCGGTTGTCGGTCTGGCCGACCTTGCGGGCCGGTGACTTGTCGTTTTCAAGGAACAGGGCGTTGGCGGCATCCAGTGCTTCCGCGAGCACGGCGGCGGCCTTGTTGCCGGTTTTGACGGCGAGCTCTTCGATGGAGACCTGCAGGGCGAGGAATTCGCCGAGCGAATCCCAGCGCAGGTAGTTCTCTTCGAGGAACTGCTGCACATGCTTCGGGGCCGAGCCGCCGGCGCCGGTTTCGTACATGCCGCCACCGGCCAGCAGCGGGACGATGGAAAGCATCTTGGCGCTGGTGCCGAGTTCGAGGATCGGGAACAGGTCGGTGTTGTAGTCGCGCAGCACGTTGCCGGTGACCGAGATGGTGTCCTGCCCGGCGCGGATGCGCTTGAGCGACAGTTTGCAGGCCTCGACCGGCGACAGGATCGGCATCTCCAGACCGGTGGTGTCGTGCTGCTGCAGACAGGCCTTTACCTTGCTGATCAGGTTGCGGTCGTAGGCACGGGCTTCGTCCAGCCAGAACACGGCCGGAGTGCCGGTAGCGCGGGCGCGGGTGACGGCGAGCTTGACCCAGTCCTGCACGGCGATGTCCTTGGTCTGGCACATGCGCCAGATGTCGCCTGCTTCGACCTTGTGCTCGGTGAGCACGCTGCCGTCCTCATTGATGACACGCACCGCACCGTCGGCGGCGATTTCAAAGGTCTTGTCGTGTGAACCGTATTCTTCGGCGGCTTGCGCCATCAGACCAACATTGGGCACGGTGCCCATGGTGGTGACGTCGAACTTGCCGTGGGCCTTGCAATCGTCGATGACGGCCTGATACACACCGGCGTAGCAGCGGTCCGGGATGGTGAACTTGGTGTCCTGCAGTTTGCCAGCGGCATTCCACATCTGGCCGGAGCTGCGGATGGCGGCGGGCATGGAGGCATCAACGATCACGTCGCTGGGCACATGCAGGTTGGTGATGCCCTTGTCGGAGTCAACCATGGCGACCGGCACGGCGGCTTCAGCGGCGCGCAGATCGGCTTCGATGGCGGCCTTTTCGGCAGCCGGCAGGCTCTGGATCTTGGCGTAAGCGTCGCCGATGCCGTTGCGGACATTGACACCCAGCCTGGCGAAAGTGTCGGCGTGCTTGGCAAACACATCCTTGTAGAAGGCCGTCACGGCGTAGCCGAACATGATCGGATCGGAGACCTTCATCATCGTGGCCTTCAGGTGCAGCGAGAACAACACGCCCTTGGTCCGGGCATCCGCAATCTGGACTTCATAGAAGCTGCGCAAAGCCTTGCTGCTCATGTAGGTGGCGGCGATCAGCTCGTCCTGCTGTACCTTCACTTCCTTGAGGAGTTTGGTGTTGCCGGCGTTGTCGGTGAATTCGATCTTCACGCTGCCGGCCTTGGCGATCACGGCGGATTGTTCGTTGCCGTAAAAGTCGCCGTTGTGCATGTGTGCGACGTGGGACTTGGAGTCCGCCGTCCAGGCGCCCATTGAGTGCGGATGCTTGCGGGCATACTGCTTGACGGCCTTGGCGACGCGACGGTCCGAGTTGCCTTCACGCAGCACGGGGTTGACCGCGCTGCCCAGCACCTTGGCGTAGCGCGTCTTGATCTTCTGTTCTGCTTCGTTGCCAGGGGCATCGATGTAATCCGGCACGGCGTAGCCCTGTGACTGGAGTTCCTTGATGGCGGCCTTGAGCTGCGGAACGGAGGCACTCACGTTCGGCAGCTTGATGATATTGGCTTGCGGGGTTTTGGCCAGTTCGCCCAGCTCGGCCAGAGTGTCGGGCTGTTGTTGCTCGGGTTTCAGTGCTTCAGGAAAAGTGGTCAGGATGCGGGCAGCAACCGAGATGTCGCGGGTTTCGACTGCGATACCGGCGGTTTTAGTGAAGGCCTGAACGATCGGCAGAAATGAATACGTGGCCAATGCGGGGGCTTCGTCAGTCAGGGTGTAGATGATCTTCGTTTCGTTCATGGTTTTCTCTCGGGGCTCTCGGGGGACGGCGGTTCGCGCCGCAGTAAAGATGGAAGTATATCAATCTGCCCGGGTTTTCAAGCATGCAGGGCTCTCTGCCTCCGGATTGCGTCTGCCACCGCCACCCGTGTGATGCCCTGTTGGCATCCCGCATCCCGAAAAATGGTGTGGGTGACCGAAGGCCTGTTTGCGGGGGTTGAGAAGCAGGCGCGTGCGGTGGTTTGGCAAGAAGTGTCTGGCTGTCGGCGACGAAATGATCCGGCCCATGTAAGATTTCGTGGAAAAATGAGGCAGGATCAGTGAAAGCCCCTCTCGCAGGGTGGGCTGTTTGGGCGGACAATCCGTCAGCCAAACAAGTTTCTGGAGTTCATCGAGTGGATTTTGATTTCGTGTGGTCGCGAGCCTGCGCAGGGTTCTGTCAGGTCTTTGGTCTGAACGCTCAGGCCCTTTCCCTCTATCGCAAGATTCTGGAGACCCGCCAGGATGCTCCTTGCGCGCGCGTGGCCGCCATTCTTTCTGCCAAGGAAGGCAAGCTTGACGAAGCCGAGAGCTGGTACAGCAAGGCGTCAAAGTGGGATGGCGGCGATATCGAGACCTGGTTCAATCTCGGGTATCTGCGCGATGCATTGGGCCGCAAGCGTGAAGCCATCGAGGCCTTTCGCCATGCCGTGCTGCTGGCGCCGCACTTTGACCGTGCCTGGCATGGCATCGGCTCCATGCACATGGCGCTGGGCGAGCATGCCCAGGCGATAGAGCCTTTGCGCAAGGCGCGCGAGCTGCAGCCGCAGAATGCACAGCTGCTTTACCTGATCGGCCAGTGTCAGCAGGCCTGCGGCAATGATCGCGGAGTGCATGACGCCGTGAAAGAACTGGTGGCGCTGGATGCCAATCGTGCCCGGCTACTGGTCGAGGAGTCCGGTCGCAAGGAATTGAAGCGCCTCTTGCCGGAAGACTGAGTTCGCCAACTCTGGCAGTGCGAGTGTTTACCGGGCTTTCTGCACAGAATCAGAAAGCCGGCCCAATAGCGGAGAGAGTCATGCAGCAATACGATGTAATCATCATCGGTTCAGGTCCGGGCGGCGAGGGTGCTGCCATGAAGTGTGCCAAGGCCGGCAAGAAAGTTGCCGTCATTGAGGCGTACGCACAGGTGGGCGGCGGCTGTACCCACTGGGGAACAATCCCGTCCAAGGCGCTGCGACAAGTCATTTCAGGCCTGCGCGAAATGCGTGACAGCCCGCAGTTCCATGACTCTGTTGATTTGCAGGTCAGCTTCCCCGCACTGCTGCGCACGGCTGAAGGTGTGATCCGCAAGCAGGTCAGCATGCGGCAGAATTTTTATGACCGTAATGGCGTGCAGCTCATCCACGGGCGTGCCCGGTTTCGCGATGCGCACACGCTGGATGTCTCTCTGAACAATGGCGGGCAGGAAGTCTGCAGGGCAAAGCAGATCGTCCTCGCGACAGGCTCGCGCCCTTACCACCCGCCTGAAATCGACTTCAAGCACCCGCGCATTCATGACAGTGACAGCATCCTGCGCCTGACCCAGTCGCCGGAGTCGATCACGATTTACGGCGCTGGCGTGATCGGCTGCGAGTACGCCTCGATCTTCCGCAACCTGGGTTGCAAGGTCAATCTGATCAATACGCGCGATCGCCTGTTGTCCTTCCTGGATGACGAAATCGTCGATGCGCTGGCTTACCATCTGCGCGAGCAGGGCGTGCTGATTCGCCATAATGAAGAAGCCGAGCGTGTGGTGGTCGAGGACGATGGCGTGGTGCTGGAGCTCAAGTCCAACAAGCGCATCAAGACGGATTTCCTGCTCTGGGCCAACGGTCGTCAGGGCAATACCGACGATATGGGGCTGGAGGCGCTGGGCATCGTGCCGGACAAGCGGGGTGCCGTCGCCGTCAACGAGAACTACCAGACCGCGGTGCCCCACATCTACGCCGTGGGCGACGTGATCGGCTGGCCCAGTCTGGCCTCGGCCGCTTATGACCAGGGCCGCCATGCCGCGGCGCATCTGGTTGATGGCAAGAGCGGCGCCGAACTGGCGCGCGACATTCCCACCGGCATCTACACCCTGCCGGAAATCAGCTCACTCGGCCGCACCGAGCGCGAACTGACCGAAGCCAAGGTGCCCTACGAAGTCGGCCACAGCCTGTTCAAGAGCCTTGCGCGTGCCCAGATCACCGGCCAGACCACCGGCATGCTGAAGATCCTGTTCCACCGCGAAACGCTCGAAGTGCTGGGTATCCACTGCTTCGGCGCGCAGGCCTCCGAGATCATCCACATCGGCCAGGCGATCATGCTGCAGCCCGCGCCGCACAACACGATTACCTATTTCGTGAACACCACCTTCAACTACCCGACGATGGCGGAAGCCTATCGCGTGGCAGCCTTGAATGGCCTGAACCGGATTTACTGAGCAGGGTTGATCGGAAATTGAAAAGGGAAGCACGTTGTGCTTCCCTTTTTTGTGGGTGCTCGCAGAGCTGCTTGTGGATTGGCTCTTCAGCACGCATAGCTGGAGAGTAGCGCCTGACGGGTCTCTCCAGTATGCAGTCCTGAAGAGGTCCGCCCGATGCGGCTCTTCAGGCTGGTGTCAGAACGGCAGGCGCCGCCGGGGTTTGGCTGCAGGCTTTTCGGACTCCGCTGGCGGCTCGGCCTTCACGGGCTTGTGCGGCAGATTCATCGCGTCGTTGGCAAAGCGCACCTTGCCTTCCATCACGCAGCCGCGCATGCCGGGCGCGCAGACTGCTCCCAGCACGCGCTGGCAGATGCCGTTCAGATCGTGCGGGCAACCCCAGGCGCCGGTCATTTTGTCCAGCTGTCCTTCAAAGTTGTCGTGCGGTTGAACACGAGCTTGCCGTCCTGACCGTGATCCTTGCGGTCGGCGACGAAGTAGCCGTGGCGCTCGAACTGGAAGCTGGTGCCGGCGGAAGCGGTCGCCAGAGAAGGTTCCACCCAGGTCTGGATGACACGCTTGGCGTCCGGGTTGATCACGTCGAGGAAGTTGCGGCCACCGGCATCCGGCTGGGCTTCGGTGAACAGGCGGTCGTACAGGCGGATTTCTGCCGGGACTCCTTCCGAGGCCGAAACCCAGGTGATCACGCCCTTGACCTTGACACTGTCCGCGCCCGGCGTGCCGCTCTTGGTGTCCGGTACGATCTCGGCGAGCACGGTGGTGATCTGGCCGGCGGCATCTTTCTCGCAGCCTGTGCACTTGATGACGTAGCCGTATTTGAGGCGCGCCATGTTGTCCGGGAACAGGCGGCGGAAGCCCTTCTCCGGTACTTCCTGGAAGTCTTCACGCTCGATCCACACTTCGCCGGTCAGATTGAACTGACGCTTGCCCATGTCCTCATGGTGCGGGTGCACCGGGGCGGAGCAGGGCTCGGCGTGGCCCGCGCCGAACAGAACCTCCCAGTTGGTGAGTTTGAGTTTCAGCGGGTCGAGCACGGCCATGCCGCGCGGGGCCTTTTCGTCGAGATCATCGCGCAGCGCGCCTTCGAGGATGCTGTAGTCGATCCAGCTATCGCCCTTCGATACACCGATGCGCTCGCAGAACAGGTGGATCGCGCCCGGCGTGTAGCCGCGGCGACGCAGGCCGACGATGGTGGGCATGCGCGGGTCGTCCCAGCCGTCCACGTGCTTTTCGGTGACGAGCTGCATCAGCTTGCGCTTGCTGGTGATCACGTAGGTCAGGTTCAGGCGTGCGAACTCGTACTGGTGCGGCAGCGGGTCGGCGAACATGCCGGCGTCGCGCAGCTGGCCGAGCAGCCAGTCGTAGAACGGGCGCTGATCCTCGAATTCCAGCGTACAGATCGAGTGAGTGATGCGCTCGAGCGCGTCCTCGATCGGGTGGGCAAAGGTGTACATCGGGTAGATGCACCACTTGTTGCCGGTGTTGTGGTGTTCGGCGAAGCGGATGCGGTAGATCGCCGGGTCGCGCAGATTGATGTTGGGCGAGCCCATGTCGATCTTGGCGCGCAGGATCATGCTGCCCTCGGCGTGCTTGCCGTCGCGCATCTCGCGGAACAGGCGCAGATTCTCCTCGACCGCGCGATCCCGCCAGGGCGAGTTCTTGCCCGCTTCGGTCAGCGTGCCGCGATTGGCGCGCATCTCATCAGCCGTCTGCTGGTCGACGTAAGCCATGCCACGCTCGATCAGCAACTCGGCGGCGTGATACATGAAGTCGAAATAGTCGCTGGCCTGATACTGGTGGTGGGTGCCGTTGGCATCCCACGAGAAGCCCAGCCACTGGATCGCGTCCAAAATCGAGTCGACGTACTCCTGATCTTCCTTTTCCGGGTTCGTATCGTCGAAGCGCATGTGGCAGACGCCGCCGTAGTCGCGCGCCAGACCGAAGTTCAGGCAGATCGACTTGGCGTGACCAACGTGCAGGTAGCCGTTCGGCTCCGGCGGGAAACGCGTGCGGATCTTCGCAGGGTCCGGCTGGCCGGCGGCGTGCAGGCTGGCTTCGCCAGGCATGCCGGCCCAGCCGCGGCCGGCGAACTTGTTGGCGGCCAGATCGGCGTCGATGATGTTTCTGAGGAAATTCGTGGTTTGCGCTGCGCCAGGGGCAGCGTTCTTGTCAGGTGCGCTCACGGGGTTCGGTTCCGAAGGTAATGCCGCGTTGATTCAGCGAAATTTCGCAAAGCAGCATTCTACCTGCCGGGCAGGCTTGTGAGGCATAGGGCGTATCAGCTTGCTGCAGCAATTCCCTCTCCGGCGGGGAAGGATTTTTGCGGCTTCAGGCCCGCAGCAGTTGCTCCGCCGGACTATGAGGGTAGTGCAGCGCTTCGGCCACTTCCGCGCAGGCTATCTGACCGGCGCAGACATTCAGGCCGTTGCGCAGATGGATGTCGGCACGCAAGGCCGCTTGCCAGCCTTTGTCGGCCAGCGCGATGACGAAGGGCAGGGTGGCTGCGGTGAGGGCGTAGGTGGCGGTGCGGGCCACGGCCCCCGGCATGTTGGCGACGCAGTAGTGCACGATGCCATCGACGATATAGCTCGGCTCGGCGTGCGTGGTGGGGCGGGAGGTTTCGCAGCAGCCGCCTTGATCGATGGCGACATCGACGATCACGCTGCCCGGCTGCATGCCGGAGAGCATGGCGCGGGTGATCAGTCGTGGGGCCGTAGCGCCGGGCACCAGCACGGCACCGATGACGAGGTCCGCCGCATGAATGGCGGCGGTGATGCTGTCCGTGTTGGCATACAGGGTTTTGATGCGTGGACCGAACTGGGCGGCCAGCCGGCGCAGGACGGCGGGCGAGCGATCCAGTACGGTGACGTCGGCACCCATGCCTGCAGCGACAAGCGCGGCGCCGCTTCCCACGACACCTCCGCCGAGAATGGCTACCCGCGCGGGTTCCACGCCGGGCACCCCGGAGAGCAATACCCCACGCCCGCCTTGCGCCTTCTCCAGACAGTGCGCCCCGGCCTGTACGCTCATGCGTCCGGCCACTTCCGACATCGGGGCAAGCAGCGGCAGGCTGCCATCGGCGGCCGTGACCGTTTCGTAGGCGATGCATACGGCGCCGCTGGCCATCAGATCGCGGACCTGCTCGGGGTCCGGCGCCAGATGCAGATAGGTGAACAGGATCTGGCCGGGGCGCAGGCGGGTGCGCTCAATGGCTTGTGGCTCTTTTACCTTGACGATCATCTGCGCGCTGCCGAAAACCTCTTCACCCGATGCGGCAATGCGCGCGCCGGCTGCGCGATAGGCATCGTCACTGGCCGAGATGCCTTCGCCGGCACCCGTTTCCACCAGCAGTTCATGCCCTCGCGCGACCAGTTCGCGCACAGCTGGCGGCGTGAGGCCGACGCGGTATTCGTGATTCTTGATCTCTCGTGGAACGCCGATCAGCATGGGGCTGCCTCCTTGTATCTCTACGGGATAACGGCCTGGCTGCGCGTGGACTGAACCGGAAAATCAGGTTTCGGCCACGGGTGCCGGGTCGCGGAACATCTCCATCGGCGTGACGCCGAAGTTGCGACGGAAGGCGGCAATGAAGGCGGACGGCGAGTTGTAGCCGCTGTCCAGCGCCACACGATTGACGCGTTCGCCACGCTCAAGCCGGGCCAGTGCCAGCAGCAGACGCAGGCGCTGGCGCCAGTCACCGAAGCTGAGCCCGGTCTGCTGCATGAACAGGCGGCTCAGGCTGCGTTCGCTGAGCCCTGCGAGCTGACTCCACTCCGGAACCGAGCGCGAATCGTCGGGATTGGCCTGCAAGGCGCTGCAGATGCGAACCAGGCGTGGATCAACCGGCATCGGCAAGTTGAAGGCCACTTCCGGCAGATGCTGAAGCTGATCGATCAATACCTGCACCAGCCGCCCGGCTGCGCCGGCTTCGTCGTAATCGGCAGGCAGGCTGCTCAGGGCGAGGATCAGTTCGCGCACCAGTGGCGTGATGCTCACGACACGGCAGCGTGCAGCCGCCCAGTTCATCAGCTCGCGGGCAACGTACAGACTGCGCATTTCAGTCAGCGCGACATTGGTGGCCTGATGCTCGGTGTCGGGTGGGATCCAGATCGCCCGCGCCGGTGGGGCCATGAAGCTGCCCTGGCGGGTTTCGATGGCCAGCACGCCACTTTGCGCCCAGGTCAGTTGCCACCAGTCATGGCTGTGCCAAGGGGTGAAGGCGCCTGGCTGACGGTCGTCGACCCGCGCCACGATGGGGCGTGGCAGGCGTGCGTAGGTCGGTGGCTTGAGGATGTGCGAATTTTGACTGTTTTGCGACATCTTGTGGCTTTCTGTTGTTAGACGGCATTGTCGCTGCCGCCTATAGTGGCCTGCAAGTCTGCAGCAAGGCAGAGCCGTGTTTTTCTTCAGGAGAGTCGTTTTGAGCAGTCAGGCCGTAAAGCAGGAAACTTCGTATCGCGTGCTGGGGGCGATCAGCCTCTCGCATTTCCTTAACGACATGATGCAGTCGCTGATCCTGGCGATGTATCCGCTGCTCAAGGGCGGCTTCAATCTCTCCTTCGCGCAGATCGGCCTGATCACCTTCACCTTTCAGGCCACGGCCTCGCTGCTGCAGCCGCTGGTGGGGATGTACACCGACAAGCATCCGAAGCCGTATTCCTTGATGTTCGGCATGTGTTGCACTTTGGTGGGCCTGCTGCTGCTGGCCACTGCCTCGAATTACCCGATGCTGCTGTGTGCGGCGGCGCTCGTCGGCAGCGGCTCTTCGGTGTTCCATCCGGAGTCTTCGCGCGTGGCGCGGATGGCGTCGGGTGGCAAGTTCGGGCTGGCGCAATCGGTGTTCCAGGTTGGCGGTAACGCTGGCACGGCGCTCGGCCCGCTGCTCACCGCGCTGATCGTGATTCCGAACGGGCGCGGTTCGGTCGCCTGGTTTTCGCTGGCTGCGCTGCTGGCGATTGCCGTGCTGTGGAAAGTCGGTCAGTGGTATGCGCATCAGCAGGCCACCGGGCACTTCAAGGCCAAGCTGCGCCAGGGTGCGACGGAGACCGGCCTGTCACGCGGCAAGGTGATCGCCTCGATCGGCATTTTGCTGGCCCTGGTGTTCTCCAAGTATTTCTACCTCGCCAGCCTGTCGAGCTATTTCACTTTCTATTTGATGCACAAGTTCGGGCTGGACATGCAGGCCGCGCAGATTCACCTGTTCGTTTTCCTGTTCGCCGTGGCACTCGGCACCATCATCGGCGGGCCGATTGGTGACCGCATCGGCAGGAAACGTGTGATCTGGGTGTCGATCCTCGGCGTGGCGCCTTTCACGCTGATGCTGCCGTATGTGGGGCTGACGGCAACCACGATCCTGAGTTTCGTCATCGGCCTGATCCTCGCCTCGGCCTTCTCGGCGATCATCGTGTATGCGCAGGAGCTGCTGCCGGGCCGCGTCGGCATGGTCGCCGGGCTGTTCTTCGGTTTCTCGTTCGGCATGGGCGCGGTGGGGGCGGCGCTGCTCGGCAAGCTGGCCGATCTGCAGGGCATTGAATACGTCTACAAGGTCTGCGCCTTCCTGCCGCTGCTCGGGTTGCTCACCGCCTTTTTGCCTGATGTAAAGAAGAAGGCCTGAAGAGCCGCTTGTGGCGGCGTTCTTCAGTAGGGGCTGCCTGAGAGTGGCGACTGGCAAGGCTTGAGCGATAGCCTGCTCGAAAAGCCTTGCCGGGAGCGGGTCTTCAGGATGCCTTGACCTGGTTGACCACGGGCTCACCCCGCGCGAAGGCGCTGGCATTGCCCAGCGTTGTTTCGGCAATCGCGCGCAGCGCCTCGCGGGTGAGGAAGCCCTGATGCGAGGTGATCAGCGCGTTCGGGAAGATCATCAGGCGCGCCAGCGTATCGTCCTGCAAGGGGCGATCCGACAGGTCATGGAAGAACACGCCTTCCTCCATTTCGTACACGTCCAGTCCAACACCACCGACCTGGCCGCTCTTCAGTGAATCAATCAGCGCGCTGGTGTCGATCAGGCCGCCCCGGCTGGTGTTGATGAGGATGACGCCACGCCGGGTCTGTGCCAGCGCAGCGGCGTTGATGATGTGGTGGCTCTGCTCGGTGAGCGGCAGGTGCAGCGAGATCACGTCCGCCTCCTGCAGCAGGCGCTCCAGCGTGACATATTCGAAGCCCGTGTCGGCGGCGATCTGCGGGTTCTGGTACGGGTCGTAGGCGATCAGCTTGCAGCCGAAACCTTTGGCAATGCGCATGGCGCACTGGCCGATGCGGCCGGCGCCCAGCGCACCGAAGGTCTTGCCGTGCAGGGTGAAGCCTTCCAGACTGTCCAGCGAGAAGTTCTGCTCGCGCACCCGGTTGTAGGCGCGGTGCGTCTTGCGTACCAGAGTGAGGAGCAGGGCAAAGGCATGCTCGGCGACCGCCTCGGGCGAGTAGGCCGGCACACGTGCCACCACGATGCCTTCACGTTCGGCCGCAGCGATATCGATGCCATTGAAGCCGGAGGCACGCAGCACCACCAGACGCACGCCGATTTCGGCCAGACGATGCAGCACGCTGGCGGTGAGGCGGCAATTGACGAAGGGACATACGGCGTCGAAACCGTTGGCGAGTTCCACCGTCTTGTCGTGCAGACGTTCCTCGAAGAATTCCAGTGTGTGTTCGCCGGTGCCGTTGGCTTCGGTGAGCGCGCGTTCATCATAGGGGTGAGTATCGAATACGGCGATGCGCATGATGGTCAAGCCTCTCTGTGAAATGTTGAAGAAAGTATGCCGTGTGGAGGCGGGCGCGGAACGCCTTGCGACCATCGTTTGTTTGGATGCCGGCAGCAAAATGCCTGATGCTGCAGATGCGAAACAGGGCTGATCAGGGCTCATTGCAGGCGGTCGCCTGATGCTTGAAACGTTTGACGGAGGATGCTTGTTTTGCAGTGCAGCATGCGGCACACTGAGGTTAATCAAGCAGCCGGTTCACCCTCATGTTTGCGCATCGTGATTCCGCTTCGCCGTCCCTGAATCTGGCCCTGCAAGGTGGTGGGGCGCACGGGGCTTTCACTTGGGGCGTGCTGGATGCGCTGCTGGAGGATGGACGTTTCCGGTTTGACGGCATCAGCGGAACCAGTGCGGGTGCGATGAATGCCGTGGCGCTGGCCAACGGCTGGGTGCAGGGCGGGGCAGAGGGCGCACGTGAATGCCTCGCGAAGTTCTGGGAGGGGGTGGCTTTGATGAGCAGCCCGGATCTGCTGCCTCCGGTACTCGACTCCTCGCTGATGACGCCCGGCACCGCCTGGATGATGCAGCTGACACGCTGGTTTTCGCCCTATCAGCTCAATCCGATGGACCTGAATCCGCTGCGTGATCTGGTGGTGGAGCTGTTTGATTTCGAGCGTCTGCAGCGAGAGTCACCCTTTGAGCTGTTTGTCGCAGCGACGCATGCCAATAGCGGGCATCTGAAGCTCTTCCGCAATGCGGACCTGAGCGCGGATGCCCTGCTTGCCTCGGCGTGCCTGCCAAGCGTGCATCACGCCATCATCATCAATGGCGAGCCCTACTGGGATGGGGCTTACGCAGCCAATCCGGCCGTGTTTCCGCTGTTCCGGTTCTGCGACAGCCGGGATGTGCTGATCGTGATGCTGGCGCCCCTGTTGCATGAGCGTACGCCGCGCGGCGCCGAAGAAATCCAGCAGCGCACCCTTGAACTGGGTTTCAATAATTCATTTCTGCGCGAGATGCGCCTGTTGGCGGCGATGCGCGACATGGCGGAGGAAAGCGGCTGGCTCAGTGGCTCGCTGGAGCAGCGTCTGCGCAGTGAGCGTTTTCATCTGATCGAAGGTGAGGCGGCGCTGGGGAGTCTGGCTGCGACCAGCAAGATCGTGGCGAATCAGGCTTTTCTGCATCGCCTGCGGGATGCCGGCCGTGTGAATGCCAAACGTTGGCTGGTTGTACATGGTCCGGCGGTGGGGCACCGGCCCAGTGTGGATATCCACAAGCTGTTTCTGCCCCAGTGAGCCGGCGATTGTCGGTCGCTCAGATTTTCAGGCGCTCGATCAGGGCGGATTCCAGTTGTACGGTTTTTGCGCTGTTGCCCAAGTCCGGGCTGCTGACGAGGAAGGTGTCTTCTGCTCGCTCGCCCAGCGTTGCAATCTTCGCGGTGTGCAGGTTGATGTGATGCTCGGTGAGGGTTTTTGCAATCAGAAATAGCAGGCCCGGCCGGTCTGCCGCGACGACCGACAGGATGAAATGCTGGCCGCGCTCGTCCGGTTGCAGACTGACGGAAGGGGCGATCGGAAAGTGCTTGAGCTGGCGTGACAGGCGGCCGGCGGCTGGAGCATCAATGGGTGCTTCGCTGCGCAGCTTTTCGCTCAGGCCATGTTCAATCAGGCTGATCACATCGCGATAGTTGCCGTTTTCGTTCGGGTCCATCACCACGAAACTGTCCAGCGCGTAGCCGTTGCCGGTGGTGTGAATCTTGGCGTCGACGATGCTGTACCCCATGCGTGCAAAGAAGCCGCAGAGCCGCACGAACAGATCGTTCTGGTCGCGGGTGTAGACCATGACCTGGATGCCAGTGTCGACCTGGCTCGGGCGTGCTTTCACCACGGGCTCTTCGCTGCGCGGGCGGTAGTAGAGCATGCGGGTGTGCCAGGCGATCTCATCGGCATCGTGGCGCAGGAAATAGAGGGTATCCAGCTCTTTCCAGAAGGTTTCTTCCGTGCCGCTGCGCAGACCGAAGAAGCGCAGTTTTTGCCGTGCGACTTCCTGGCGCTCGGAGATGCCCAATAGCTGATCAGGCGTATTGCCGCGCAGCAACTGGCGCGTGGCGAGAAACAGCTCCTCGAGCAGTTTGGCCTTCCAGCCGTTCCACACCTTCGGGCTGGTGCCACGGATGTCTGCATGGGTCAGGAGATAGAGGGCGGTGAGGCGGCGCTCGGTCTTGACCAGTGCGGCAAAGCGATGGATGACATCCGGGTCGGCCAGGTCCTGTTTCTGCGCCACTTGTGACATGGTCAGGTGGTGCTGCACCAGCCAGACAACCAGTTCGATATCGTCTTTCGCCAATCCGTGTTCGCGGCAGAAGCGGCGCGTATCAACCATGCCCAGTGTGGAGTGGTCGCCACCGCGGCCTTTGGCGATGTCATGGAACAGGGCTGCAATGAAAATCAGCCAGTAGCGGTCGAATTCATTGATCAGCCGCGTCATCAGCGGGTATTCGTGAGCGTGCTCCTCCATCACGAATCGGCGTACGTTGCGCAGCACCTGCAGGATGTGCTGATCGACCGTGTAAACATGGAACAGGTCGTGCTGCATCTGGCCGACAATGCGGCCGAATGCCGGGATGTAGGTGCCGAGGATGCTGTACTGGTTCAGCCGGCGGAATTCGTGGGTCTGGCCACGCGGCTCCTGCAGAAGGCGCAGAAACAGTTCCCGGTTGGCCGGGTCACGGCGGAAAGCCGGCGTGATCAGGCTGCGTGCGTGCCACAGGGCCCGCAGTGTCCGGACCGTCATGCCCTTGAGCTCGGGGCGCTGCTCCATGAGCAAAAAGCTCTCCAGGATCGCACTCGGCGTGCGTTCGAAAACCTGTTCGTCGACGATGTCGAGCTGATCACCGACGCTGTGAAAGCGCTCGTTGATCGGCCGTGCCTCGTAAGCCGAGAGCGGCATGTACTGTGCGCCGAGATTCTGCAGCAGGATGGTGTTGAGCTGGGTGATTTTCTTGGCGGCAAGATAGTAGCGCTGCATCATCACTTCAGACGCGCGGCGTGCCTTGGTGGACTTGACGGCAAAAGCCCTGGCCAGTGCCTCCTGGTGATCGAATATCAGCCGGTCCTCGCGTCGTCCGGCGATGTAGTGCAGGCGTATGCGGACCTGCTGCATAAGACGTTCGTTCTTGCGCAGGGCGGCTACTTCTTCATGGGTGATCAGGCCGTGTCGGGCGAGGTCGCTCCAGCGGGTACCGAGGCCTGAGGCCAGGGCAATCCAGATGATGTTCTGCAGATCACGCAAGCCCCCGGGACTTTCCTTGCAGTTCGGTTCGACCGAATAGGGGGTGTGGTTGAAACGGTTATAGCGCTGCTCCTGCTCGGCGCGCTTGGCGTGAAAAAAGGCTTCAGGATCAAAGCAGCCTGTGGTGCTGGCGATAAAACGGCGATACAGGGAAAGGCTGCCTGTCAGGCGTCGGGATTCCAGAATGTTGGTCTGGATCGTGACGTCGCGGGATGCTTCTTCGACGCAAGCCTCGACGGTGCGTACGCTGTGTCCGATATCCAGCCCCAGGTCCCATAACTGGCCGATGAAGTGCTGGATGCGTTCGCCAAGCGCGTGATCCGGTTCGGCGGAGAGCAGTACGAGAAGGTCTACATCCGAATATGGATACAGTTCGCCACGACCGTAGCCGCCGACGGCGATCAGCGCTGCATCCGCCGGCAGACCTGCGTGTTGCCAGAGGTCGATGAGGGTGCTGTCGACCAGTCGGGCGCGACCGTGCAGCAAGCGGTTCGGGCTGGCATCAATTTCATAGGCTGCACGGAGCGCGCGTTGACCGTCTTGCAGGCGGCTGCGCAACGCGTCGAAAACCGCGCGGCCGGTTTCGGCAGGCTTGTTCACGGTTCAGGCTATCGGCGGATAGGTCGGGATGATGATGGGTTTATCGGCATACCAGTCCGGAGCACGGGGAGCGCCGGCGGAAAAAGTCAGTATTTCTGCGCCGGTCGCCGTGACCAGAATGGTGTGTTCCCACTGTGCCGAGAGTGAGCGATCTTTGGTCACGATCGTCCAGCCATCAGGCAGTTCCGAAATGGCGGCTTTGCCGGCATTGATCATCGGTTCGATGGTGAAGATCATGTTTTCCTTGATCTCGATGCCGGTGCCGGGGCGACCATAGTGAACAACCTGCGGGTCTTCGTGGAACTTGCGACCAATGCCATGACCGCAGAATTCGCGCACGACCGAGAAACCGGCGCCCTCGGCATGCTGCTGGATGGCGTGACCAATATCGCCCAGGCGCGCTCCGGGCTTGACCTGCGCAATACCCAGCCAGAGGCACTCCAGCGTGATCTGACACAGCCGTTTGGCCTGGATGCTGGCATCGCCAACGATGAACATGCGACTGGTATCGCCATGGAAACCGTCTTTGATGACGGTAATGTCCAGATTGACAATATCCCCTTTTTTCAGCGCCTTGTTGGCCGGGACTCCGTGGCAGACCTGATGGTTGATCGAGGTGCAGATCGACTTCGGGTAGGGCGAGTAGCCGGGCGGCGCGTAGTTCAGCGGGGCCGGAATGCATCCCTGTACGTTGACCTGATAGTCGTGGCAGAGACGATCAAGCTCCTCTGTGGTGACTCCCGGTTTTACAAAAGGCTCGATGTAGTCGAGGACTTCAGAGGCCAGGCGACCGGCGATGCGCATTTTTTCGATTTCTTCAGCGCTCTTGATGACAATGCCCATGCTGTATGTACGTTTGTTCTGTTAGGGGATGAACAAGGCTATCGTAGAAGGGCTGGGCGGGCAAATGCCTTCAGTTCCACGCAGGTGGCTTGGATCGGGTGTCTTGAGGCAGGAGCCTCCTCGCGCTATAATCGCTGGCTAAGTCCATGTCCGGACTTGGCTGGATGTGTGATTAAGCATCCGGAAATCCACACGTTCGTCGGAAATGGGTCTGTCTCCCGCGGGAGGCAGCTAGCGTGCAGGCTCTTGATCCTGCAGCACGGCGGGCGGAGGCTAACCCTGAAATTTGGAGTATCAAATGGCTGTAACCATGCGTCAAATGCTGGAAGCCGGTGTCCACTTCGGCCACCAGACCCGCTTCTGGAACCCAAAGATGGCCCCGTACATTTTCGGGCACCGCAACAAGATTCATATCGTTAACCTCGAAAAGACCCTGGCCAAGTACAACGAAGCCATGGCTTTTGTGAAGAAGCTGTCCGCCAATCGCGGCAATGTGATGTTTGTGGGCACCAAGCGCCAGGCTCGCGAGATTCTGGCTGAAGAAGCACAACGTGCTGGCATGCCTTTCGTTGACGAGCGCTGGCTCGGCGGCATGCTGACCAACTTCAAGACCGTCAAGGGTTCGATCAAGCGTCTGAAGGAAATGGAGCAGATGTTTGAAGACGGCTCCATCGAGCGTCTGTCCAAGAAGGAAGCCTTGCTGGCCAAGCGCGAGCTGGAAAAGCTGACCAAAAGCCTGGGCGGCATCAAGGATATGAGTGGTCTGCCTGATGCGATTTTCGTGATCGATGTCGGCTACCACAAGATCGCCATTACTGAAGCCAAGAAGCTTGGCATTCCGGTCATTGGCGTGGTGGATACCAACCATTCACCGGAAGGCGTGGATTATGTGATCCCGGGTAACGACGATTCAAGTCGTGCCATCCGTCTGTATGCACAAGGTGTGGCGGATGCCGTGCTCGAAGGCAAGAACAATGCGGTGCAGGATGTTGTTGCTGCCGTTTCTGACGATTTTGTCGAAGTTCAAGACGGCGCCGAACAAGCGTAACAACCGCATTGCAAGCTCGCCGTCGTGATTGCGTTTGCGCGGTTGCGGTGGCGAGTCTTTCGTTTTCAAGTCAATTTCAGAATTCAGGAGTAAGCATGGCGGCTATTACCGCAAGCATGGTTGCTGAACTGCGCGGCAAGACTGACGCGCCCATGATGGAATGCAAGAAAGCTCTGACCGAAGCCGATGGCGATATGGTCAAGGCCGAAGAAATCCTGCGCGTGAAGCTGGGCAACAAGGCCAGCAAAGCTGCTGCCCGTGTGACCGCTGAAGGCATTGTTGGTACTTACATTTCTGCTGACGGCAAACTGGCCGCTCTGGTGGAAGTTAACTGTGAGACCGACTTTGTTGCCAAGAATGACGACTTCCTGGCTTTCACAAAGAGCGTTGCTGAACTGGTAGCAATCCAGAATCCGGCTGACGTTGCCGCTGTTGGCTCGCTGGCTCTGGATGGTTCGACGGTCGAAGCCGTGCGTACGGCTCTGGTTGGCAAGATTGGCGAAAATCTGAGCATTCGCCGCTTCCAGCGTATCGAGGCCCAAGGCAAGGTCGCATCCTATATTCACGGCGGCGCCAAGATTGGCGTGCTGGTGGATCTGGTTGGTGGCGAAGAAGCCTTGGCCAAGGATATTGCTATGCACATCGCAGCTTCCAAGCCGAAGTCTCTGGATGCTTCAGGCGTTGATGCAGCACTGATCGACAGTGAGCGTCGTGTGGCGATCGAAAAGGCCAAGGAAGCTGGCAAGCCGGAAGCCATGATTGAGAAGATTGCTGAAGGTTCGGTCCAAAAATTCCTTCGGGATGTGACCCTGCTGGGGCAGGTTTTCGTGAAAGCTGAAGATGGCAAACAAACCATCGAGCAACTGTTGAAGTCCAAATCTGCTTCCATCGCATCTTTCTCCCTTTTTATCGTGGGTGAAGGTATCGAGAAAAAGGTGACAGACTTTGCTGCTGAAGTGGCTGCTCAAGCCGCTGCCGCTGCTCAAGCGCGCTGATCGGAGAACGAAAAATGCCCACTGCCTACAAGCGAATCCTGCTGAAACTGTCCGGTGAAGCCCTGATGGGCGACGGTGCCTATGGTATCGATCAAGGGGTCGTCTCCCGCATCGTGGCTGAGGTGGCAGAGATTTCGCGTCTCGGTGTCGAGGTTGGCATCGTGATAGGTGGTGGGAATATTTTTCGCGGTATGGCTGGCGCGGCTTCCGGAATGGACCGCGCCACGGCCGACTACATGGGCATGATGGCGACCATCATGAATGCGATGGCGCTGGGCGACGCGATGCGCGTTGCTGGTGTGGCTGCCCGTGTGCAGTCGGCCTTGAATGTTGAGCAGGTTGTTGAACCATACATCCGTAACAAGGCGATTCGCTATCTCGAGGAAGGCAAAATCGTTATTTTTGCGGCGGGTACGGGCAACCCGTTCTTTACCACCGACACCGCTGCCGCTTTGCGCGGTACGGAAATGGAAGCCGAGATCGTGCTCAAGGCGACCAAGGTGGATGGCATTTACAGCGCAGATCCGAAAAAGGATTCTGCTGCCACGCGGTTTTCGAAGATTTCTTTTGATGAAGCGATTTCGCGCAATTTGCAGGTCATGGATGCCACTGCGTTTGCATTGTGTCGTGACCAGAAGCTTCCTATCAAGGTTTTCAGCATTTTCAAACCTGGTGCACTGCTGCGTGTAGTCAAGGGTGAAGATGAAGGCACGTTGGTGCATATCTGAAGGGGTTTATGATGATTCCCGAGCTGAAGAAAACAACCGAACAAAAGATGCAGAAGTCGCTTGAGGCACTCAAGAACGACCTTGGCAAGGTGCGTACTGGTCGTGCTCATACGGGGCTGTTGGACCATGTGATGGTTGATTACTACGGAACCCCGACCGCCATCAATCAAGTGGCCAACGTAACGTTGCTTGATGCGCGAACGATCGGTGTTCAGCCGTGGGAGAAGAACATGGTTGCCAAGGTTGAAAAGGCAATTCGTGATTCGGATCTTGGCTTGAATCCGGCGACCATGGGAGATGTCGTGCGAGTCCCGATGCCCATGCTGACAGAGGAGCGCCGCAAGGATCTGATCAAAGTCGTGCGCAGCGAGGCAGAAAATGCCCGTGTGGCAATTCGTAATTTGCGTCGTGACGCCAACAACAGCCTGAAAGAAGCGGTCAAGGCCAAGGAAATTTCCGAGGATGACGAGCGCCGTACCCAGGATGATGTGCAAAAGCTTACGGATAAATACATTGCCGAGGCGGACAAGCAACTTGCTCAGAAAGAGCAAGAGCTGATGCAGGTTTAATGCGCGCGCCGCTCACTGAACGGTTCGCCATTTCATGTTATCAAGATTGATCAGCTCCACGCGTGGCATCCCCGAGCGTGGCGATGTGCCTCAGCACATTGCCATTGTCATGGATGGTAACGGTCGATGGGCGCGCCAGCGCTTTCTGCCGCGTGTTGCGGGGCACAAGCGCGGCCTTGATACGGTGCGCGATGTTGTCAAGCTGTGCATTGATCATGGAGTGGCGCATCTGACCCTGTTTGCCTTCAGTTCAGAGAATTGGCGGCGCCCCCAGGAAGAAGTGTCATTTCTGATGCAACTTTTCATGCAAGCCCTGCGTGAAGAGGTAAAAAAGCTTCACAAGAATAATATTCGTCTGCGCGTGATTGGTGACCTGTCACGGTTTGACGCAAAACTAGTGGAGACAATTTCCCAAGCCGAACAGCTGACTGCGGGGAATTCTGCATTGAGCCTGTCTATCGCTGCCAATTATGGCGGACGCTGGGATATTCTTAATGCCATGAATCAGATGCTGGCCGCCGACGATAGCAAGCGCAAAGGATTTTCCGAAGAAGATCTGGCTCCCTATCTGTGCTTGGCCAATGCTCCTGAGCCTGATCTTTTCATTCGCACGGGTGGCGAACAGCGAGTCAGCAATTTCCTGCTCTGGCAGCTGGCCTATACCGAGTTTTACTTTACCGATTGTCTGTGGCCGGACTTCAATAGCGCCGAGTTTGATCTGGCCATTGCTTCCTATCGTCAGCGCGAGCGGCGCTTTGGCCGAACAAGTGAGCAGTTGTCGAGTGTTCGACCTCAGGAATAACAGGATTAAAAATGCTGAAACAGCGTGTGGTAACCGCAGTATTGTTGGGTCTGGCTATCCTGTTCGCATTGTTTTTCCTGTCTGACTGGGCTTGGGGCTCCTTGATTTCTCTGGTTGTCGTACTGGCCTTGCATGAGTGGTGTGCCCTCGTAAAAATCAACCGGATTGGTCAGACTGTGCTGAGCCTGCTGTGCATGATTCCCATCATGTATCTTGCCGTGTTTCCTCCGGCTGCAGAGAGTGATGTGCTGATGTTGATCGGGGCTGGCTATGTTCTGAGTATTTCTTTCTGGCTATTGTCTGTACCGACTTTTCTGTATTTTCACATCGAGCCCGTAGGTTGGTACTGGCGTTATGGAGTTGCTGCAATTCTGACGGTTCCGAGCGGGATTGCATTACTGGAATTACGTCGGGCTGATTCCCTGCTGATGCTCGCCGCCCTTTTGCTTGTCTGTGTGGCGGATATTTCGGCGTTCTTTGTCGGACGTTCTTTTGGTAAACGCAAGCTGGCTCCCGAAATCAGCCCTGGGAAAACATGGGAAGGCGTGTATGGGGCGATTGGCGGCGTTCTCCTGTTCTGCGTGGGTATCTGGTTTTTTGTCCCGACGATCCACCAATCACTCGGTCTGATTTGGGTGATTGTGCTGGCACTGATATATGTACTGGTTTGCGTAATGGGCGATCTTTTCGAGTCTCTGGTAAAGCGCGAAGCTGGAGTCAAGGATAGTGGAGCCCTGTTGCCGGGACATGGCGGGGTATTGGATCGGGTGGATGCAATGCTGGCGTTTTTCCCGTTTGCAGGAGCTACCCTGTTGTTGCTTCAGTTGCTGGCTTGAGTGTGAGGCTGTGTGATGATAAGCAAGCAAGTGCTGACCGTTCTGGGTGCAACGGGTTCTATTGGATTGAGTACGCTGGATGTTGTCGCACGGCATCCCGAGCGCTACGAGGTCTTCGCGTTGTCTGCGCATCGACAGGTCGGAAAACTCGCTGAGTTGTGCCGTCGTTTCAGGCCCCGGCATGCAGTGGTTGCTGGCGAGCAAGAGGCTGTTGAGTTACGCCGGATGTTGTCTGATTTGCCGGCGCTTAGCATCATGTATGGTCCTGAAGCTCTGGGGCAGATAGCCTCCGCTTCTGAGGTCACGACAGTAATGGCTGCGATTGTTGGTGCTGCAGGTCTGGGCTCATCGCTTGCGGCGGCGCGTGCGGGGAAGCGAGTGCTGCTGGCCAACAAGGAGGCACTGGTCATGGCAGGGGACCTGTTCATCGCCAGCTTGAACCGGGCAGGGGGTTCTCTTCTGCCGATAGACAGTGAGCACAACGCGGTTTTCCAGTCGTTGCCGGCAGGTTTTGACTATGGCTTGAAGCATTGTGGTGTGCGTAAAGTAGTGCTGACAGCATCTGGTGGCCCTTTTCGTGAGACGCCTCTCGAAAAATTTGCTTTTGTCACCCCTGAGCAGGCCTGTGCGCATCCGAACTGGTCCATGGGGCGGAAGATTTCAGTCGACTCAGCCACCATGATGAACAAAGGGCTGGAAGTCATTGAGGCTAGCTGGATTTTTGGGGTTGAAGCAGAGCGGATTGAAGTGCTTATTCATCCTGAAAGCGTGATCCATTCGATGGTGCAATACGAAGATGGGGCCGTGCTTGCGGAGCTTGGTCACCCGGATATGCGTACGCCCATTGCGCACGCTCTTGCCTATCCGGAGAGAATCGCTTCGGGTGTGGCGAGCCTGGATCTGGTGAAAATCAGCAAGCTTTCTTTTGAAGCCCCCGACCTTTCCCGGTTCCCGTGTCTGCAGCTTGCCTATGACGCATTGCGCGCAGGCGGTAGCGCCCCGGCGATTCTGAATGCGGCAAATGAAGAGGCTGTGGCAGCCTTTCTGCAAGGCAATCTGCGGTTTGATCGCATTCCTGTCGTGATTGCGGAAACATTGGAGCAGGTACCTACGTGCCCGCTTTCCTCTCTCGAAGAAGTGTTTCATGCAGATGCCCGTGCGCGGGACGCGAGCCGCCACCTTCTGGCACGTGAACGTGCCTTTTGCGCATGAATTCCATCTTCTACATGGCAGCCTTCTTGCTGGCGATCGGCATCCTGATCGTGGTGCATGAGTTTGGCCACTATCTGGCCGCACGTTTGTGCGGAGTTCGGGTGCTGCGTTTCTCGTTGGGTTTCGGCCCGGCATTGTGGACACGAATAGCCGGAAAGGATCGCACTGAATGGACACTCTCGGCGGTTCCCCTTGGTGGCTATGTAAAGATGCTTGACGAGCGTGAAGCGTCAGTAGATGCCCATGAGTTGCATCGCGCTTTCAATACTCAATCTCTGTTGAAACGCTGTTTCATCGTCGCTGCCGGCCCGGTGTTCAATTTATTGTTGGCAGTGGCGATCTACTGGGGAATAGCGTGCGTTGGTGGCCGGGATATGGGGCCACAATTGGGGAGGATCGTTGCCGGTTCTCCAGCAGCTCAAGCCGGTCTGCTTGAAGGAGACATGATATTGCGCTTTGGTGAGCGGGATACCCGAGGCTGGAGTGACCTGCGCTGGGCTGTCATGCGCAATGCACTGCGGACTGATGAGGTGACCGTTACGGTGCGTCACGCAGACGGGGGGCTGGACGATGTGCGACTGGCCTTGAGCGGGGTGAAAATTGAGGAAAAAGCCGCCGATCCAATGCAGCAGCTTGGGCTCAGCATACGCCCGACGCTGCCTGCTGTCCTCGGCCAGCCCTTGCCTGGAGGGGCTGGTGCACAAGCCGGTTTGCGAGCAGGAGACCTAGTGCGCAGTGTTGATGGCAAGCATGTGCAGTACTGGCATGAGCTGGTTGAGTTGATTGCTGCTGCCCCTAGGCGTCCTTTGCTGTTTTCCGTCGAGCGGGACGGTGCTTTGGTCAATGTGAGTGTCACCCCGGAAGGCGTGGGGCCGGCGCCCCAGCGAGGCCTCATTCGTGTTCCTCAGATCAATGATGAGGCTTTTTTTGTGAGTCACATGACTGAGATTCGCTATGGCCTTCTTGCCGGCGCTGGCTACTCTGTCCGTCACACGGCAGACATGGCGATTTTTCAGCTTCGCGCCATGTGGCATATAGCGACTGGAAAGATGTCTTGGCGAAACATCAGCGGTCCTGTTTCGATTGCCGATGCGGCAGGGCAAAGTGCCAAGACGGGGGTTGATGTGTACCTGGGGCTGATTGCCGCATTGAGCGTTAGTCTTGGTGTGCTTAATCTCCTGCCTATCCCGATTCTGGATGGGGGGCACATACTGTATTATGTGATCGAGCGTATCCGGGGACGGGCTTTGTCGGCGGCCGCTGAGGCGTTTTCGCAGCGGGTTGGTCTGGCTATTCTTGCTTTGCTGATGTCTCTGGCTTTTTTTAACGATCTCAATCGGGTTCTCTTCGGCTGATGTCCAAGACTTTCACTGCAATTCAGATCGGGGTGCTGGCGCTCCTGTCTCCTCTGGCATTTGCCTACTCTCCGTTTGTTGTCAAGGATATCCGTGTAGAAGGGATCCAGCGGACCGAGGCAGGGACTGTATTCAATTATCTGCCGATTCGGATTGGCGATTCCGTTGGTGAAGATCAGGTAGCTAAGGCAGTCAAAGCCCTGTATGCAACCGGTTTCTACCGCGATGTACGCATTGATGTCGACAAGGATGTTCTGGTTGTGATCGTTGATGAGCGACCCGCCATTGCACAGGTTGATTTCTCCGGGAACAAGACGTTTGATTCCAAAGATCTTCTGAAAGGTCTGAAGGAAATCGGGGTCGTCGAATCCCGTACGTTTGATCGCTCCCAGCTTGACAAGGCGGAGCAAGAGATCAAGCGGCTGTATCTGACCCGCAGCTATTATGGTGTGTCGGTCAAAACCACTGTATCGCCGCTGGAGCGAAATAGGGTTGCCATCAATTTCGAAATCATTGAAGGCGATGTTGCGAAGATAAAGAGCATCCGCGTCATTGGTGCGAAGGCTTTTCGTGAAAGCCGTCTGCTCGATCTGATGACACTCGAGGAGTCAGGGGGGGTGTTTAACTGGTTCCGCCACGACAAGTATTCAAAGCAGGAATTGCAAGCCGACGTCGAGGAGTTGAAATCGTGGTATCTGGATCGCGGGTACCTGAATTTCGCCATTGAGTCGACACAGGTTTCCATTACCCCCGACAAGAAAGACGTTTACATATCCATTGCGATTAATGAAGGAGAGCAATACAAAATCTCTTCCGTGAAAATGGCTGGCGAATTGCTGTTGCCTGAAGCGGAGCTTCGCAAGCTGGTGACGCTTAAAAGCGGAGAGATCTATTCGCGTTCGCGAGTTAATGAGACAACCCGAATCATTTCGGATCGCTTGGGGAACGATGGTTATGCGTTTGCCAATGTTAATGCAGCGCCGGAACTTGATGAAGAAAAAAGAGAAGTGGCACTGACTCTTTTCGTCGATCCGGGACGTCGTGCCTACGTTAACAGGATCAATGTCGTGGGCAACAACCGTTCTCGTGACGAAGTGATACGGCGTGAAATGTTGCAGATGGAAAGTGCTTGGTTTGATCGGCAGAAAGTAGATCGTTCCAAGGTTCGTGTTGACCGCACCGGTTTTTTTGAGGATGTGTCCATCGATACTGTCCCGGTCACGGGGGCTGCAGATCAAGTGGATCTCAATGTCAGCGTGAAGGAACGTGCAACGGGGTCACTGTCGCTGGGTGTTGGTTATTCGGCAAGTGAAAAACTGGGTTTGATGGGCTCCATCGCCCAGAACAACCTGTTTGGTTCCGGTAATGCGTTGTCGTTGTCCGTCAATACAGGCAAGGTCAATCGAGCTGCTACGATTTCGTTTGAGAATCCATACTGGACAGAGGATGGAGTAAGCAGGGGCTTTGACGTGTACTCCCGCCGCACGGACACCCGATCTCTGGCCGTGGCTGGTTACAAGTCCGACTCTCTAGGAACCGGTATCAGATTCGGAGTGCCGATTGCTCTGGACGATCGGGTCTTCCTTGGCCTGTCTGTTGATCAAACTAAAATTGAGACTTACTCTGACAGTCCTCAGTTGTATAAGGATTTCATCAAGGAGTTCGGGTGTAAATCCGCAGATGATTGCACCAAGACTTCGGTCACAACTGCCACCTTGTTGTCTACGCTTGGCTGGATGAGTGATAAGCGAAACAGTGCAACGTATCCGACTAGCGGAACGTATCAGCGCTTCAATTTTGAACTGGCCATTCCCCCCGCGGATATGCGATACGGACGCCTGAGTTATCAGTGGCAGCGCTATATTCCGCTCACCAGCACCTATACTTTAATGTTCAATTCCGACTTCGGTTTTGCTGAAGGTTATGGAGGCAAGCCGGTGCCTTTTTACAAGAACTATTATGCTGGTGGGATTGGTACCATCCGGGGCTACAAGGATAATTCCATCGGGCCGAAATCTGAGTCCTTTTACTCCGATGGATCGACGTCTTCGGTTGCGTTGGGCGGCACTCGGCGTGCTACTGGCGGGCTTGAGTTTCTCTTTCCCATGCCCGGGGTGAAGGAAAAGGACCGGAGCCTGAGACTGAGTGCGTTCCTAGATGCAGGCATCCTCTGGGATGACAAATATTCCAGCTTCACCGTGTCCGATATTCGCTACAGCACTGGGTTCGGGATGAGCTGGTTGTCCCCGATCGGCCCGTTGAAATTCAGCCTTGGTTTCCCGCTGAGGAAACAGACTGGAGATGAGGTGCAACGCTTCCAGTTCCTTATCGGATCGGTCATGTAGGAGTGATGGCATGCGCAGGATTGCTGTTTTTTCGTTGTTTTTCTTGTTGGCAGTTCCGGTAAGCGCTTGGGCGCAGATGCGGATCGGTTTTGTGAATGCTGAGCGGGTAATGCGTGAATCTGCCCCTGCTGTGAGGGCGCTGAAGAAGCTTGAAAAAGAGTTCGAGCGACGCGAGCAAGAGTTGCAGCGAACGGGAAAGACCTTGCAGAGCATGCAGTCGTCTCTGGAGAAAACGAGTCCGTCTTTGCCAGAGCTTGAGCGCAAGGCCAAGGAGCGTGAATTTTCCGATATGAGCCGCGATTTCCAGCGTAAAGAGCGCGCCTTGCGTGAAGATTATGCGCAGCGTCAACATGAAGAATTGGCCGGTATCCAGGAGCAGGCTAACCGGGTAATCCAGCAGATTGCCGAAAGGGAAAAGTACGACCTGATCCTGCAGGAGGCTGTGTATGCAAATCCGGGCATTGATATTACTGACAAGGTCATCAAGGCCTTAGTCGATATGAAGTGAGCTAACAGTGTCTTTGAGTATTCGTGAGATCGTTGATCAACTTGGTGGGGAGCTGATTGGCAACGGGGATGTGGACATCAAGCAGATTGCGCCGCTCGATCGCGCCCTTCCTGAGGAGATCGGCTTTGTTGCCCATGCCAAATATCGTCAGGCTCTGGAAACAACCTCTGCAGGAGCCGTCATCATTCCGCCGTCACTGGCAGACGTGACGCACTTGCCGCGAATTGTTGTTCGTGATCCTTACCTGTATTTTGCGCAAGTAGCCCAATTGCTCAACCCGAGCAAGCTTTCGTACTGCGGAGTGCATGGCAGCGCTGTTGTTCTCTCCCCTCTGCCGTCCTCCGTTACCGTAGCGCCTCTTGCGTTTGTGGGTGAACACTGCGTGATCGGCGAGGGGGTGGTGATCGGGCCCGGATGCGTGATTGAGTCGGGTTGCCATATCGGAGCAGGTACTATCCTGCATGCGAGAGTGACGCTCTACCCCGATTCGGCTGTGGGAGATCGTTGCGTGCTTCACACGGGTTGTGTTGTGGGCAGTGACGGGTTCGGTTTTGCCCCCAGACGTGACGGCAGTTGGGAGAAAATTCCGCAAATTGGTCGGGCCGTGATCGGCGACGATGTTGAGATTGGTGCCAACACCACGATTGATCGTGGGGCATTGAACGACACCGTGATCGAGAATGGCGTGAAGCTGGATAACCTCATCCAGATTGCCCATAACTGCCGCGTTGGTGAAAACTCCGCGATGGCTGCATTTTCAGGAATGGCGGGCAGCTCCACATTGGGCAAACGTGTGCGTGTGGGTGGGCAGGCTGGCATCATGGGGCATATTGATGTGTGTGATGATGTCGTTGTCTCGGCACGTTCATTCATCAGCAAATCGGTGAGTGAAAAAGGGATGTATACCTCTGTGATTGCTTCGCAGCCTCATCATGAATGGTTGCGCAATGCGGTGCACTTGAAGCATCTCGACGAGATGGCAGATAGAATCCGGGCGCTTGAGAAAAAATTGAAAGAACTGGAGAGTAAAGCGTGAGTGGGATGGATATTCATGAGGTCATGAAGTACCTGCCGCACCGTTACCCGTTTCTACTGGTCGATCGCGTGCTGGAAATGACCTTGGGTGAGCGGATCGTTGCAATCAAGAATGTCACGATCAACGAGCCGTTTTTTGTCGGCCATTTTCCGCATTCTCCCGTCATGCCTGGCGTCCTGATTATTGAAGCGATGGCGCAGGCGGCCGCGCTGCTGTCTTTCAGGACACGCGGAGCCATGCCGGACGAGAACACCATTCTGTATTTTGCGGGCATCGATAATGTTCGCTTCAAGCGTCCGGTGCTGCCGGGCGACACCCTGACATTCGACATGCAGCTTGTGCGCGAGATGAGGGGCGTCTGGAAATATACCGGGGTCGCCCGTGTTGGTGACGAAGTGGCCGCCCAGGCCGATCTGATGTGTGCCGTCAAGCAAATCGCATGATCCATCCTGCAGCCATCATTCATCCGGGCGCCAAGATCGCTGCGGATGTCGAAATCGGTCCATTCTGCGTAATCGGCGAGCATGTCGAAATCGGGGAAGGCACCGTTGTTGCCTCACATTGCGTAATCAAGGGGCACACCCGGATCGGGCGTGAGAACCGGATTTTCCAGTTTGCGTCGATCGGTGAAGTCCCGCAGGACAAAAAATATGCTGGAGAGCCTACGCGGCTTGAAATCGGTGATCGCAATACCATTCGCGAGTACTGCAATTTCAATATCGGCACAGCTCAAGATGCAGGCGTGACGCGCATTGGCAATGACAACTGGTTCATGGCCAGCGTGCACATCGGGCACGATTGCCAGGTGGGTAACAACACCATCATGGCCAATAACGTTACGCTTGGCGGGCACATCCACGTTGGCGATTTCGCAATTCTTGGTGGTATGGCCGCTTTCCACCAATTCTGCATCATCGGTGCGCACTGCATGGTCGGTGGCGGATCGATTGTTACGCAGGATATTCCGCCTTACCTGATCTGCAATGGCAACCCCTGCACGCCTCATGGAATCAACAGCGAAGGCCTGAAGCGTCGCGGTTTTTCGTCTGAAGCGATCATGGCGATCAAACGGGCTTACAAGGCTATCTATCG
The DNA here is from genome assembly GCF_030730865.1 of Uliginosibacterium sp. 31-16. Taxonomy (GTDB): domain Bacteria; phylum Pseudomonadota; class Gammaproteobacteria; order Burkholderiales; family Rhodocyclaceae; genus Uliginosibacterium. Next base: position 333,083 of record NZ_JAVALZ010000003.1, read on the forward strand.
CCAGAACCTTACGCTGGATGAAGCCAAAGCTGCGATCAAGGAAGCGCTGGCCGTGACGCCCGAACTCCAGTTGTTCCTCGATTTCTTCGCGGCGTCCAAGCGCGGCATCATTCGCTGAGGGGGCGGTCATGCGTATTGCCATAGTGGCGGGGGAGCCCTCTGGCGATTTGTTGGCAGCACATCTGATCCGGGCTTTGCGTGAGAGATTTCCGACCGCCACGTTTGTCGGAATCGGTGGCCCGAGAATGCAGGCGGAAGGGTTTGAGGCTTGGTGGCCTTGCGAGACCCTTTCTGTCATGGGGTATGTTGACGCCATCAAACGGCTGCCTGAATTGTTGCGTGTGCGGCGAGGTCTGCTTCGGAGGCTGAAAGCCTGTCCTCCGGATGTATTCATTGGCGTTGATGCTCCTGACTTCAATCTGGGCGTGGAGACTCGTCTTCGCCGTGCCGGAATTCGCACCATGCATTATGTCAGCCCGTCGATCTGGGCGTGGCGTGGTGGGCGAGTCCACAAGATCGGACGGGCCGCCGAGCACATTCTCTGCCTGTTTCCGTTTGAACCCGAGATTTACGCCAGGCATGGCATTCCGGCGAGTTTTGTCGGCCATCCTCTGGCGGATGTATTTCCTGTCGAGTCACAGACCGTCAGCGCGCGCGAAACCTTGCAAATTGAGGAGGACGCCCAGGTCGTGGCCATCCTTCCTGGCAGTCGGGAAGGCGAAGTTGGCAGGCTGGCAGCTACTTACGTCGAAACCATCAAGCAACTGGCCGAACAACGTCCGGGTGTGCAGTTTCTGGTGCCGCTGATCACGCGGCAGACCCGCTCGCTCTTTGAGCAAGCCTTGTATCTGGCTGGCGCGCAGAATCTGCCGGTACGCTTGCTTTTTGGTCATGCACATGAAGCCATGGCTGCTGCAGACGTAGTGCTGGTTGCCAGTGGTACGGCGACACTCGAAGCTGCATTGCTCAAGCGCCCGATGGTGATCGCCTACAAGGTGGGCAAGCTGACCTACCGGATGGCGAAATGGCTGACTTATCTGCCGTGGGTCGGACTGCCGAATATTCTGGCCCGGGAATTTCTGGTGCCTGAGCTGATTCAGCAGGATGCGACGCCGGAGAAGCTGTCTGCCGCATTGATCAAATGGCTCGATGACAAGGATGCCCGCGAGCAGGTTGTGGCTCGTTTCGAGCAGATGCATCTGAGTCTGCGCCAGAACAATGCCGAGAAAGCGGCCGACGCTGTGGCCGCCATTCTGGGGCAGGCATGAGCACCGCCCAGCCCATGGTCTGCGGTGTGGATGAGGCCGGGCGTGGCCCGCTCTGCGGTGCAGTCGTTGCAGCAGCGGTGATTCTGGATCCGGCGCATCCGATAGCCGGGCTCGCCGACTCCAAGAAACTGAGTGCTGCGACGCGTGATCGACTGGCTGTCGAGATCAAGGCACATGCACTGGCCTGGACGGTTGCCGAGGCGAGTGTGGAGGAAATTGACCGTCTCAACATCCTGCACGCCACGATGCTGGCAATGCGTCGTGCTGTTGAGGCTTTGAAGATCAAGCCGGGCGAAGTGCTGATCGATGGCAATCGGGTCCCGACTGGTTTGCTGCTGCCTGCCCGAGCCATCGTCAAGGGCGATGCACTGGAGCCCGCCATTTCTGCTGCTTCGATACTTGCCAAGACACATCGCGACGCACAGCTGCTCGAAATGGATAAACGCTATCCCGAGTATGGTTTTGCCGGGCACAAAGGCTACCCGACTGCTGCACATCTTCGGGCACTGGCACTGCACGGGGTAACGCCGGAGCATCGGCGCAGCTTCGGGCCTGTCGCGAGCCTGCTGGCGCAGGCATCGCTGTTTGGTGATGACTGAGATGAAATATATATCCTCGCGTGACAATCCCGGCTTCAAGCGGCTGCGGGCCTTGGTGGATGAGGCCAAGTCCCGTCGCGAGGAGCGTGCCAGCATCATTGATGGCGAACATCTGCTGCATGCGGCGCTGGATGCTGACTGGCCGATTCGCCAACTGGTGCTGCGCGAAGACGTTGTGGCCTCGGTTGCCGTGGGGGGCATTCTGCAGCGTCTCAAAGCCAGCAATACCGAAGTTGTGACCATGGCTCCGGGTTTGTTCAATGCGCTGAGCCCCGTGGTGACCCCAACTGGCATGCTGGCGGAAATTCCCTTGCCGGATACTGTCTCTTCAGGGGATGACTGGGCAGGAGACGTTCTCGCGCTGGCGGGCGTGCAGGATGCCGGTAATCTTGGCAGCCTGCTGCGTACGGCTGTCGCGTCCGGGATAAAACGCGTCTGGCTGGATCCTCAGACCACCCAGGCTTGGTCGCCCAAGGCACTGCGTGCCGGCATGGGGGCGCAGTTCTGTCTTGCAATAGAAGAAGGGTGTGAGCTCAGGCAGAAGCTGGGCGCTTGCCGGCAGCAGATTCTGGTCACCAGCCTTGCCGCTGATTCCATCTCGCTGTATGCACTGGATTTGCTGCAGTCCAACGTCTGGGTCTTCGGCTCGGAGGGGCAGGGCGTGCCTGCGGAACTCCAGGCACTGGCACAGCGGCGTGTGCGCATTCCCATGCCGGGGCAGATCGAATCGCTGAATGTGGGGGCTGCGGCAGCTGTCTGTTTGTTTGAGCAGGTACGGCAACGCGAAATACCCTACTGACGGCAGTGCCTGTGAGTCCATGCTTTTGCATGGGTCAACAACTAGTGAGAAGGGATGTGGTGCAATGCCGCACCTTCCGGCCCGAATCCCGGGGCTGGAGTGAATTTCTCCGGAGTCCGCTGCATGATTGATCGTCCCCTCGTTGAAAAATCCGCGGCCAGTGGCCAGCGCAAAATGACCCTGCTGGAACGCGACCCGTCGCGTTACCTGATGCGCTCAGTTCTGGCGGGCATGTATCTGTCCATCGTGGTTTTCGTGTTCTGGTCCTTGTCGCACAATCTGCATGAGTCGCCATTTGGAAAAGTCATCGCTTCGGCCTTTTTCGGGGTAGGTCTGTCGATCATCGTATTTACCAATGCCGAGCTGTTTACCAGCAACAACATGTACCTGGCGGTTTCCACGGCCGAGGGCCACACGACCTGGACGCAAAGCACGGTGCTGTGGACAGTCTGCTATGCCGGTAATCTGGTTGGTGCGCTGATCGTCGCGGGCCTTCTCTATGCAGCAGGAACGCTGGCTGAGCTGCCGCTGGATCACGCTCTGTATTCCGGTGCTGCACACAAGGTACATCAGGGGGCCTTGGCCATATTCGTCAAAGGCATCCTTGCCAACTGGATCGTCTGCCTGGCGGTGCGTCTGGCGCTGACGATGAAGGAAGACATCGCCAAGATCGCGATCATGATCTGCGTGGTTTTCATCTTCCTGTACCTGAGCTTCGAGCACTCGATTGCCAACATGGGCCTTTTCTCGATGTCCCTGCTCGGCAATGGCAGCATCACCATCCGGGACGCCTTGTACAACCTCGTGTTCAGTACGGCAGGCAACATCGTTGGTGGTGCCCTGTTCGTCGGCATCCCTTTCCGCTACATCAATCCGGTCGAGCAGCGCCCGGGCGCCTGATTCGCCCTGTCTCAAACCCCGCTCTTGGCTGAAGGAGCGGGGGTGAGAAAAATTCAGGGCTGGCTGCGTATGGCAGCCAGCCCTAAAGTTTCCCGATTTCCCGCCGAGAATTCCTCTATCGCCGCCGTTACCCCGACAGCAGGATGGAGGATTGAAGTGAGCCGAGGCAGTGTCTACGGGATCAGCCGTGTTGATAACGAAGTCAGTCGTACCCACGGCTGGCTCGTGACCGTTCAGCGGCGCGGCGTGATCTTCCGCAAGCATTTCAGTGATGGCGTGCACGGCGGCAAGCAGAAGTCTTTCCTTGCAGCCAAGTCCTTCCGGGACGAAGTCATCGCCAAATATCCACCGTTTTCCATGCGCGAGTACTCCAACATCGTCAAGAAGAACAACCGTTCTGGCGTTGTCGGTGTATGCCGGTATTGCGCGTCAGAAACCCGCGACCTGCCCGAGGAAAAGCAGCGCTGGTTCTGGGTCGCATCCTGGCCATTGCCTGACGGGCGGCGCAAGAGGGTGAAATTCTCCGTCAAGAAGTACGGCGAAGAAGGAGCCTTCAAGATGGCGCTCAAAGCACGCAAGGATGCACTCAAGTCACTTGATGGCGAATTCGATCCGGGCGCGGTACGCCGCAAGCCAGCGCGTCGTCGCAAGGTGGCCGAAGGCAGCGTCGTCAGCCCCTGAGCGCTCCGGGAAACTGCCACAAGCCCGCCGGCTCATGCTGCGCGGGCTTTTTCCTGTCTACCGGCTACACTGGCGGCTGTCCATTTCTCCGTTGTCTGCCATGAATGATGACCAGCTCCTGCGTTATTCCCGCCATATCCTGCTGCCCGAAATCGGCGTGGAGGGTCAGGAGGCGATTGCTGCCAGCAAGGTGATGGTTGTCGGTGCCGGCGGTCTGGGCTCGCCCGCCTCAATGTATCTGGCCGCTGCCGGCGTCGGCGAAATCGTGCTGTGTGATGGCGATACCGTCGATCTGACCAATCTGCAGCGCCAGATCCTGCATTCACTCGAAACCGTGGGGCACAACAAGGCGGCATCGGGGCAGGTGACGCTGGCACGGGTCAATCCGCTTGCCCGGGTAAGGGCGGTTGAGCAGCGTCTGAGCGGCGAAGAACTGGCTGCTTTGGTTGCTGACGTCGATCTGGTGCTGGACTGCACCGACAACTTCGCTACGCGCCACGCCATCAATCGCGCCTGTTTCCTGCATCACAAACCGCTGGTTTCAGGGGCTGCCGTGCGGTTTGACGGGCAGGTTTCGGTTTTTGACCTGCGCCATGTCGAAAAACCCTGCTATCACTGTCTGTTCCCGGAAGGCGAGGACGTCGCCGAGATGCGTTGTGCCGTCACGGGTATCTTCGCTCCACTCACCGGCATCATCGGAGCCATGCAGGCGGCGGAGGCGCTCAAGCTCATTGCCGGTTGCGGTGAAGTGCTGGCCGGGCGCCTGCTGATTCTGGATGGTCTGGCAATGCGTTGGCGCGAGATGCGCTATGGTCGCGATCCGCATTGCGCGGTGTGTGGCACACCACACTAGGATTGCTGGAAAGCCGCTTGTGGCAAGGCTCTTCGGGCAGGGTGCCGGCTCATTCAGGCGGAAAGCCCCTATCCCGCATGCCTACCCGAAGATCGCCGTCCGGCGCGGGTTTTCGGGCTATCTGTCTCAGATGTTGTGGAATTGCGCCAAGATGCGCAGATCGCTGCCCACCGGGCTGACATTCAGGATGTGCAACTGCTGGCGCTGCGCCAGACTGTCCAGATCGGGCAAAGCGAACATGCCGCGTGCGGCATTGCCCAGCAGGCTGGGCGCCAGATAGAGCAGCAGGGCATCGGCACAGCCGGCTCTGATCAAGGCTCCGTTGAGCTGTGGACCGGTTTCTGTGAGGACTTCATTGATGCCGCGATGGCCCAGTTCGACCATCAGGCGCGGCAGGTCCACGCCGTCCGGGCCGGGCAGGCTGACCACCTCCGCTCCCAGCGTCTGATAGGGCGCAAAGCGCGTAATGTCCGTAATGGCCGTCGCAATCAATGCATGTCCGTCGGCCAGCACGGAGGCCTCCAGCGGGGTGCGCAACTGGCTGTCGACGATCACGCGTAAGGGCTGGCGGGCGCCCGGGATCCCACGCACCGTCAGGCGTGGATTGTCGGCCAGCACCGTCCCGATGCCGCTCAGGATGGCGCAGGAGCGGGCGCGCCAGTGCTGGGCATCGGCACGGGCTTCGGCGCAGGTGATCCATTGGCTCACTCCGTTGGCCAGTGCGGTGCGTCCATCCAGTGAGGCGGCTGATTTGATGCGCAGCCAGGGCCGGCCGCGCTCCATGCGCGAGATGAAACCCTCATTGAGGCTGCGTGCCCGTGCTTCAAGGATGCCGCTGACGACTTCAATGCCGGCTTCGCGCAGACGCGCAAGGCCGCGCCCGGCAACCAGCGGGTTGGGGTCCTGCATGGCACAGACCACGCGCCGGACGCCTGCCTTGATCAGCGCATCACAGCAGGGCGGAGTGCGGCCGAAGTGCGAACAGGGTTCCAGCGTGACATAGGCTGTGGCTCCCTGCGCCAGCGGGCCTGCAGCGCGCAGGGCGTGAACTTCTGCGTGCGGCTCACCGGCACGTTCATGCCAGCCTTCGGCGACAGGCTTTTCATCCCGCACGATCACACAACCGACGCGCGGGTTGGGCATGGTCGTGTACATACCGCGCTCGGCGAGCGTCAGGGCCTGAGCCATGTGCGTTTCGTCGAAAGGGTAGAACATCATCAGACCTTGCTGCGGGTTTTTGCGCGTGGATGAGGGCTGACTTCGCGGATGGCTTCGGAAAACTCCTCGGCATCCTCGAAGTTGCGATAAACCGAGGCAAAACGGATATAGGCCACCTTGTCGAGTTTTTTCAGCTCGCGCATGACCAGCTCGCCAAGCTTTTCGCTGGGGATTTCACGCTCGCCGAGTGACAACAGCTTGCCTTCGATGCGGTCCAGTGCGGCTTCCACGCTTTCTACGGTGACCGGGCGCTTGCGCAACGCGAGCCGCATGCTGCCAAGGAGTTTCTCGCGTTCATATTCGGCGCGACTGCCGTTCTTCTTCACGATCAGCGGCATCTTCAGTTCGATGCGTTCGTAAGTCGTGAAGCGTTTGTCGCAGTCATTGCAGCGGCGGCGGCGGCGGATCAGATCCCCTTCGTCGTTTTCACGCGTGTCAGTGACCTGGGTGGATTCGGCATTGCAAAAAGGACATTTCATGATGGCTCTATCATATTTGCAATATCGAAACAGGTTTAATTATGTACCAAAAGGACTCTGTTGATTTTAACGCCTTGCGTAGCAGCCCCTTTGATTGCCAACACACGAGAAAAATAAGTGGCATCACCAGCAAAAGACTTGTCAGGAAAACCTGCAGTTTGCGCCAGCTCGCGTTTAATGACTGCCGCGCCCATGTCAATATTGCTGTGTGAATAGTCTGTCTTGAAATACGAGTACGAAGGAGCATCCCGCCCCCCTGGGTTGTGATGGCTGTGCACCATGTCATACATCACAACATCAACATCGCCTTGCTCGATTACCCCCAGGATGAATTCGAGGAATTTCGGAACATAGTAGTTGTCTGCGTTTGTGATCAGAATGTAATCACCTGTTACATCACGTAAACCGATCTCCCTCAAAGAGTGCCCGTAATCGTTATAGCGCCGCTCCGACGATGAAAACGAAATCTGCTCTGGGGCCTGCCGGCAGAAATCTTGCATGATCTGTTCGAATTCTTGATTTGGGCCATCATGAATGACATGAAGTTTCCAGTTGTCACGGGTCTGGTTCAAAATCGATTGAACAAAAACCTTGAGCTCCCCGAAGCGCTCGAATGCGACAGCAACTATTTCAATGCAGCAGGAATTCATGGTGCGGGTTATTGCAGCAATGGAATGAAGCGAGGGGGCAAAAGCCCCCTCTAAGGTTGATTACGCGCCGTAAACCGGGAACTTCTTGCACAGCGCGGAGACTTCGTTGCGTACGCGCTCCAGCACGGCTTCGTCGTTCGGCGCATCCAGCACATCAGCCACCAGATGTGCCACTCGCTCGGCTTCGATTTCGGTGAAGCCGCGGGTGGTCATGGCCGGGCTGCCGATGCGGATGCCGCTGGTCACGAAGGGCTTTTCCGGGTCGTTCGGAATGCCGTTCTTGTTGACCGTGATGTGGGCTTTGCCCAGCACGGCTTCGGCGGCCTTGCCGGTGATGTTCTTGGCGCGCAGATCGAGCAGGAATACGTGGCTTTCGGTACGGCCGGAAACGACGCGCAAGCCGCGCTCTTCACCCAGCACACGCGCCATGACGCGGGCGTTGGCCACCACTTGCTCCTGATAGCGGCGGAATTCCGGGCTGGCGGCTTCCTTGAAGGCGACTGCCTTGGCGGCGATCACGTGCATCAGCGGGCCGCCTTGCAGGCCGGGGAAAATGGCCGAGTTGATGGCCTTTTCGTGCTCGGCCTTCATCAGGATGACGCCACCGCGCGGGCCGCGCAGGGTCTTGTGGGTGGTGGAGGTCACCACATCGGCGAAAGGCACCGGGTTCGGGTAGTAGCCTGCTGCGATCAGACCGGCGTAGTGGGCCATGTCGACCCAGAAAATCGCGCCGACTTCCTTGGCGATCTTGGCGAAACGCTCGAAATCGATGCGCAGCGAATAGGCCGAGGCGCCAGCGATGATGATCTTCGGCTTGTGCTCGCGAGCCAGCGCTTCCATCTTGTCGTAGTCGATCTCTTCCTTGGCATCCAGACCATAGGCGACGACGTTGAACCACTTGCCCGACATGTTCAGCGGCATGCCGTGGGTGAGGTGACCGCCTTCGGCCAAGCTCATGCCCATGATGGTGTCGCCGGGCTTGGCGAAGGCCATCAGCACAGCCTGGTTGGCCTGCGAGCCGGAGTTGGGCTGCACGTTGGCGCAATCAGCACCAAACAGCGCCTTGAGGCGGTCGATGGCGATCTGCTCGGCCACGTCCACGTACTCACAGCCACCGTAGTAACGCTTGCCCGGATAGCCTTCGGCGTACTTGTTGGTCAGTTGCGAGCCCTGGGCTTCCATGACGGCACAGCTGACGTAGTTTTCGGAAGCAATCAGTTCGATGTGATCTTCCTGGCGCTGGTTTTCGTCAGAGATCGCGGCAAACAACTCGGGGTCAATGCGGGAGAGGGTGTCTTTTCTGGAAAACATGGTCGTGGCGGTAGCAAAGGAGGAAAGAACAAGGGTGCGGAATGATAACCCGGACGACGGCTCAGCCGCAGCCGGATTCAGGCGGAAATCTCGTCAAAACAGTCGGATAGATGATCTTTTTCGTCCCAGACGCGCAGATTCCAGCGCTGATCCTGCCATTCGACCCAGTTCAGGGTGGCATTGCCAAGGGCAAAATCGCGCGCTTCGGTGAGCGGTTTGCCGGTCACGATGCGGTACATGATGTCCATGCAGCCGCCATGACTGACGATCAGGACGCTTTGCCCGGCATGGCGTGCGGCAATCGCGTGCAGCGCCTGGCTGATGCGCTGGGCGAACGTGTTCAGGGATTCGCCGTTGCCGGGCGGACCAGCGAAGGGCTCACGGGTGCGGACCTTGCCGTAGATGCCGGGATAGTGCTGTTCCGCTTCGTCGCGGGTCAGGCCTTGCAGTGCGCCGAAATGGCGTTCGCGCAGTGCCGGTTCGGCAATCACCGGGAAGGGGCGGTGTGCAGCGATGGTGCGTGCGGTCAGGGCGGCGCGCTGCAGATCCGAGTGATAGGCCGCCGCAAATTCGCAAGATGCCAGCGCCGTGGCGACGGCTTGAGCCTGGGCCAGTCCACGCGGATTGAGGGGAATGTCTTCGTGTCCCTGAAGACGGTGCTGGGCGTTCCAGGCCGTTTCGCCGTGGCGAACGAGGCAGATTCGGGTGATGGGCATGAACAGACTGTTGACCGCTCGCAGAGGCCGCTGCGTCTGGCCGCCATGACTGCGAGTTTTCCCTTATTCTACCGGCCGAGCGGTTTTTGACCAACGCGGGTGCCTGCCCGCCTGGTTTGTGTCTGTCCCGGGGGTGGAATGAAAGTCCTGTTGAAGGTGGCGCACGGCATTGATGCGCTGAATGAATGGGTGGCCAGGATCGCGATCTGGCTGGTGCTGATCGTGACCCTGGAGACAGCGGCCAGCGCCATCGTGCTGAAGGTGCTGGATGTGGGTTCGAATGCCTTTCTGGAAATCCGCTGGTACCTGTTCTCGGCCATTTTCCTGCTCGGCGCGGGCTATGCGCTGCAGAAGAATGCACATGTGCGCATCGATGTGCTGACGGGGCGTCTGAGCCGGCGTGCCCAGGCCGCCATCGACATCATCGGCACCCTTTTCTTCCTGTTTCCGGTCAGCCTGATGGTGATCTGGATGTCCTGGGGCGTGTTCGCCGAATCGTTTGTTTCCAGCGAGGTGTCGAGCAGCGCCGGTGGTTTGTTGCTATGGCCCGCCCGCCTGCTGGTGCCGGCCGGCTTTGGCCTGCTGCTGCTGCAGGGCGTGTCGGAAATGATCAAGCGCCTGGCCTTCCTGAGCAATCAGGGGCCGGACCCTCTGGGCGAGAAAAAGATGTCGGCCGAGGAAGAGCTGGCCAACGAAATCCGGCGTCAGCGTGAAGCCGCCGGGGAGGGCGTGAAATGATCGCCTTCATCGTCGACAACATGGCCCCGCTGATGTTCGCCACCATGGTGCTGTTCCTGCTGCTGGGGTATCCGGTGGCCTTCGCCCTGGGCGCTTGTGGCGTGGTTTTCGGCCTGATCGGCATCGCTACCGGGATGATCCCTGCCGCCCTGTTCGGCGCCCTGCCGGATCGCATCTGGGGCGTGATGAGCAACGACACCATGCTCGCCTTGCCCTTCTTCACCTTCATGGGACTGATTCTTGAGCGCAGCGGCATGGCCGAGGACTTGCTCGAAACGATCGGCCAGCTCTTCGGCCCGATCCGTGGCGGTCTGGCGTTTGCGGTAATTTTCGTGGGGGCCATGCTGGCGGCGACTACTGGCGTGGTGGCCGCCTCGGTGATCTCGATGGGCCTGATCTCGCTGCCCATCATGCTGCGTTATGGCTACAACAAGCAGCTGGCGAGCGGCGTGATTGCCGCGTCCGGCACATTGGCGCAGATCATTCCGCCTTCGCTGGTGCTGATCGTGCTGGCTGATCAGCTGGGCAAGCCGGTGGGGGACATGTACCGCGCCGCCTTCGTGCCGGGACTGGTGCTGACAGGCCTGTACGTCGCGTATGTGGCGGGTGTGGCCATGTTCAAGCCCGGCTGGGCACCGGCGATTCCGGTCGAGGCACGGACCTTCCGCGAGGCCAATGGCCGCAGCGGCATCCTGTCTCTCCTTGGCCTGTCTGCGCTGGCCGGCATTGCCACGTATTTCTTTGCACAGAGCAGCTGGCCCTTGAGCCTGATCGTGACGCTCTCCAAGGGCTCGGTGACCGAGGTGGCCAACGATGCACTGATCGTGCTGAGCCTGTGTGCATGGATGGCCGCTGCATTCTGCGTGGCAGGTCTGCACCGCGTGCTGAAGCTGCGTCTGCTTTCCCGCATGGCAGAGCAATTCACCTTCGTGCTGGTGCCGCCGCTGGGGTTGATCTTCTTGGTGCTGGGCACGATTTTTCTGGGCATTGCGACGCCGACCGAAGGCGGTGCCATGGGCGCCACCGCCGCGCTGGTGATGGCGTTGGTGCGCAAACGCCTGAATCTCGGCCTGCTCAAGCAGGCCATGGAATCCACCGCACGCCTGACCTCGTTTGCCGTATTCATCCTGGTGGGTGCGCGCGTGTTCAGTCTGGTGTTCTACGGCGTGAATGGTCACCTGTGGGTCGAGCATCTGCTCAGTGGTTTGCCGGGCGGGCAGATCGGCTTCCTGATCGTGGTGAACCTGCTGGTCTTCGCGCTGGCCTTCTTCCTCGATTATTTCGAGCTGGCCTTCATCATCATTCCGCTCCTGGCGCCGGTGGCCGAGAAGCTGGGGATCGACCTGATCTGGTTCGGCGTGCTGCTGGCCATCAACATGCAGACCTCCTTCCTGCATCCGCCTTTCGGGTTCGCACTGTTCTTCCTGCGCTCGGTGGCGCCTGCCACGGTGCGTACAGCCGAGATCTATCTGGGTGCGATTCCCTTCGTGCTGATCCAGATGCTGATGGTCGGGCTGGTGATTGTCTTCCCGCAACTGGTCAGCGTGGGGCTGGGTGAGGTCAAGAAGATCGACATCGATCAGGTGCAGATCGATATCCCGATGGGAGACCAGAGCGAGCAGTCGGTCGACGATCTGTTGCAGCAGCAACTGGAGGGCGGCAGCCCGCAATCGGCGCCCGCCGGAGGCGATCCGCTGGAAGATGCCATCCAGCGCCAGATGCAGCAGGAATCCGGCAAGTAGAAAAAAAGGGCGCTGCGGCGCCCTTTTTGCGGTGCCCGGAAACCCGCTCCTGACGGGCATCCTGGGCTACCCGCCTTGCACAGGCTCGTCGATATAGGCTGTCCGGGCAGGCATGCTGGAGAGGCTTGCTGCAAGCCGCTCTGCGGGCGGGATGCTGTTTTTACTGCCTTGCCCAGCCGATCTCGCGGGCGGTCACAGGGCCGATCAGGGTTTCGTCCAGACTGACGGGAATCTCGGCGTGTTCTTCATCACGCGGAATGCGCCCGGCCATGATTTCAGCCTGCAGCTGTGGCAGGCGCGGAGTGCGCGCCGGCTCTGCGTAGCCTTCGGGAAACCGCGGCAGCCCGTTGCGGGGCTCGTATTTGTCGGTGGCTCCCAGCGTGTGCAGCAGTTCATGCGTGCTCACCACGAGGTTGCTGCCGTGCATCGTGCGCGTGGCGAACAGGTGGGCAATGCCGATCTGCCCTTTGGCGAGACCCGCGGAATCCGGCACGCTGGTGTGGGTGGCCGGATCGTAGTAGAGCAGGTACAGGCGCACATCCGGATGAATCGCGGTGGCCGGCGTATGGCGCCAGGCCCACCAGCGCATCGACAGGCTCCAGCGAATGGCATCCAGCGCACTGCCACCACGCGGCTGGGGCGGTGGCAGGGTGCGGATGACCGGGCCAAGGCTGACCCGTACCGGGTAGAGCATTTGCAGGCCATGCGCGCTGGCCTGCTCGCCGAGGTATTTGCTGATGGGCTCGATACTCTCCGGCTGCAGCGCCTCGATGTAGCGCTGGCTGGCCGTGCTGCCATCTGCATTGATCGGAAAGAGCGCGACCTGCAGGGTGCTTTTCCAGCCGGTGACCTTGGCGTTGGCACGCCAGGCCGAGATGGCGACGGTGAGCAGGATGAACAGCAGGATGCCGATGCGCAGGCGTTTATACATGGTGTTTCCGATAACAATCTTGTGTTGCGGCGCGCAGCCGCGTTGTGCCAGCACGCATTACAATCACTGCCGACGCGGCAGAGACCGCTCATCAATTCAAAAACCGGAGACATTCTGGCACGCCTGTGCCAGCGGAGAAAAACATGCACACGATGAACCGATGGCCGGGCCTGGCCCTGCTGGCCCTGCTCGCGCTGGCTGGCTGCGACAGGCCGGTGACCGACGCCGCACCGCTCGCGCCGGCCGCGCGCGAAGTGCGTTACACCCCCGAAGTGATCAACCCGACCCTGATGAGCCTGGCGGTGGAGCCGCAGGGTGGCGCCATCCTCGCCAGTGGCAGCGACGGGAGCATCTGGCGCAGTCCCGATGCGGGCAAAAGCTGGCTCGGCACCCGGGTGCCGATGGCTGGCAACGTCCTCGCGCTGGCGGCCAGCCCGGATGGCAAACGCCTGTTCGCTGCAGGCGAGGGCGGCAGCATCCTGATCTCCGATGACAAGGGTCTGAACTGGCTGGCGCGTGGCAGTGCGGTAACGGAAAACCTGCTCGGTCTGGGCATTGATGACACGGGCAAGCACCTGCTGGCGGTTGGCACGCAAGGCGCCGTGACACATTCGGCGGACGCTGGCGAGAGCTGGCAGGCGGTTGATCTGGGCGTGCAGGTGGGGATCGGCTCCGTCCTGTTCGACCCGGCTCACCAGACCTGGCTGATCGGCGGCGAGAGCGGCCTGCTGGGCTGGTCTGATGACAACGCGGCGACCTGGACCTCGGCCAGCTATCGGACCACGGCAGCGATCACCCGTCTGCTGTTGCTGGCGGATCGCTCGGCGGTGCTGGCGACGACCTCTGACGGCAGGATCCTGCGCTCGACCGATGGCGGCAGGAGCTGGCAGCTGAGGCATGCGGGCCGCAAGGATGAGTATCTGACGCGCATCGTGCAGGCGCCCGATTCTGCCACCCTGATTGCGGTGACGGCGATTGGCAGCACGATGCGCTCGGAAGATGGCGGCAAGCGCTGGACCCCGGTGAAAACGCCCAGCAGCCAGTACATTTCGAGCATTGCCTTCATGCCGAATGCGCCGGGTGTAGTGGTGGCAGCGGGGGATCGCGGACTTTTCCTGCGCTCCGTGGATAGCGGCAAGACCTGGGCGCAGGTCGCGGCGCCCTCCCGCCTGAATGCCGAGTCCATGGTTCTGGAGCCCAGGAGCAATACCTTGCTGGTGGTGTCGCCCGGCGCGCAGGTGCTGGCTTCGACCGATGCCGGCCAGAGCTGGCAGTTGCGCCATGAAGCCACCACCGACTATGTGCATGCCATGGCACGGGACCCGCAGACTGGTGCCCTGATCACGGTAGGCGCCAACCGGGCGGTGTCGCGTTCAACCGATGGCGGCCGCAGCTGGCAGGTCAGTACGCTGACGCAGCTGGTCGAGCCGGCTTACCTGTTTGACATTCAGGTCGAGCCGAAAAGTGGTGCGCTGGTGGCGGCGGGCGGGCAGCGCTCGGTCATCGTGTCGAAGGATGGCGGCGTGAGCTGGCGCAGCTCCAGCAAGCTGGGCGAAACCTACCAGGGGCTGGTGGTCGACCGGCGCAGCGGCGCGGTGCTGATGTTTGGCGATCAGGGCGCGCTGGGGCGTCTCGATACGGTGGATGGCGAGGCGCAGCCGCTGGCGCCCTTCACGGACAAGACCCTGTTTGGCGGCATGAGTGATGGCGCCGGGCGCATCTGGGTTTTCGGCGAGAACGGCATGCTGGCCAGTACCGACGATGCGGGCAAGAGCTGGCAGATCGCTGCGCATGGCTACGACGCCAAACTTTTCTCGGGCTACAGCGATGCAGCGGGCAAGCTGTTGATCGTGCTGGGCGATGGCGGTGTCATCCTGCGCTCGGCCGATGCGGGCAAGAGCTGGCAAGTCGCCAATAGCGGCAGCACCCAGGCCTTGCGCGGCATCACCGCCACAGCCAGGGGGGATGCGCTGATCACGGTCGGCACCGATGGCCTGATCCTGCGCTCGACCGATGCTGGCGCCAACTGGCAGAGCATCGCCAGCGGTACTCACGAATCCTTGCGTGCTCCTGTGCTGGACCTTGCCAGCGGTGCGTTGCTGATTGCCGGGCGGGGCGGTGTGGTGTTGCGCTCCGTCGATGATGGTCTGAGCTGGACGCCGGTGGAAACCCACAGCACGGCGCGCTTCAAGCGGGTCTTCGTCGATCCGGCCAGCAAGGCGCTGTTCGCGCACGGCGACCGTCTGGTGCGGCTGGATCCGGTGCCCTGAGGAGGCGCTCCCCGCCTTGCTCTTCGGGCGCCTTGCCCGAAGAGCGTTGCCCTGCTTGGCTCTGCAGGAGTGAGGCCTGAAGAACCACGCTGGATGCGGCTCTTCAGACTGGGGTCGCTGCGAGAGCGGCAATCACGCTGTCCCAATCATCATGGCAGGGCTGGCGGAACAGGCGCATGCCCGGATACCAGGGGCTGTCGGTGCGCTCCAGCAGCCAGCGCCAGTCCGGCTTGGCGGGCAGCAGCAGCCAGGTCGGCCTGCCCAGCGCACCGGCCAGATGGGCGACCGAGGTGTCGACGCTGATGATCAGATCGAGCTGCTCGATCAGCGCGGCCGTGTCTTCAAAATCCCGGATCTCGTCGCGCAGCTCCAGCAGGGCCGGGCTGTTCGCCAGCGCGGGCAGATCGCTCTCCCGCACCTCGGGCTGCAGACTGATGAATTGCGCATCGCCTTCGAGCAGCGGACGCAGCCGCGCCAGCGCGATGCTGCGTTTGTGATCGTTGCTGTGACGCGGGTTGCCGGACCAGACCAGGCCGATCCGTTTCTTGCCGGGTGCGCAGCGTGCCGCCAGCACATCCCGCCAGTGCGCCAGCCGATCCGCCCGGGCGTGCAGGTAGGGCGTGTCGGCCGGAATGGTGTCGAGACCGGTGCCGAGCAGGCCCGGCAGATCCAGCAGAGGCACGCAGAAATCCACTGCGGGTGGCGCTTCGCCACGCCGCACGATCTGGCTGACCCCCGCCACCCGGCCCAGCAGGCTTTCCAGGGCGGGCCAGGTTTCCAGCAGGACATCCGCACCCTGTGCGGCGAGCAGGCGGGCGTAGCGGCAGAACTGCAGCGTGTCGCCCAGCCCTTGTTCGCTGAGCAGCAGGATGCGCTTGCCGGCCAGCGCTGTGGCGCCGTCCCAGCGCGGAGCGGGCAGGGGACGATCATTGAGACGGGCGTCTTCGGCGTGTTCGCGCCAGCGGTAAAGCGGCCAGCCCTGTTCGAATTCACCGAGCAGCAGATGGCACAGCGCGGCATTCAGGTGCGCCATCACGTGTTGCGGGTTGGCCGCGCGGGCTGATGCGTAGCTTGTCAGGGCCTGCGCGTAGTCGCCCCGCATTTCCAGCGCTGCGCCGCGGTTGTTCCAGCCCTCGGCATGGCTAGGGCTGGCGTGCAGCAGGGCATCGTAGGCGGCGACGGCGGCATCGAAACGGTACAGGGCACGCAAGGTGTTGGCGCGGTTGAAGAGGGCTTCGGCATAGGCCGGGCGCAGCTGCAGTGCCTGTTCGAAACTGGCGAGCGCTTCCTCGAAGCGGCGCAGGTCGAAGAGTACGTTGCCCCGGTCATTCAGGGCTTCCGGAGAATTCGCGTGCTCCGCCAGCACCGCATCAAGCACGGCGAGCGCTTCGTCGAAGCGGCTCAGGCGGCGTAGCGCATTGGCCCGGGCGATCTGTGCCCGCCGTAATCCGGGATGGATCTGCAGGGCCTTGTCGCAGGCGGCCAGCGATTCCTCGAAACGACCGAGGCCGCGCAGCGCATCGGCACGGCTGGTGTGGGCTTCGGCATTAGCGGGTTGCTGCGCGCAGAGCTGCCCGAAGCAGGCCAGCGCTTCGTCGTGGCGCTGTAACTGATTGAGGACTCCGCCCAGGTTGTTCAGCGCCGTCGGTTCGCCAGGCTGCCGTTGCAGGGCGCGCCCGATCAGTTCTGCCGCTTCGTCGGGCTGCCCGCGCTGGGCATGCAGGACGCCCAGCATGTGCAGGCTGTCGACAAAATCCGGTGCCTGTTTCAGGGCCTGTCGGTAAAGGGGGTCTGCTGCGTCGAGCTGACCGGCTTTGTGACGGATGAGGGCCTGAGCGTGCCATTGCGCCGCAAGGGTGGCGGCCTTGTTGCTGCCTGAGCTCTTCTTCATGTCGCAAAAACGAAGTGGATATGCTGCAGATTGTAGGGTGCGTGGGAGGCGGTAAACAGCAAAACCCCTTTCTCCGGAGAGAAAGGGGTTTTGCTGCAGAGACTGCGGGTATTACTTGTAAGTCACGTTCGACTTGGTGAGCTTGCAGTTGGCGGTGTTCCACTCTTCACCGATCTTCGGCGACTCGGAACCCTTCTGCACGCCCTTGTAGGTCACACAGACCTTGGTGCCGCTCGGAACGGTGATGGAGCTGACCGTGGCCACGTCGCCAAAGTTGCTGTTGATACCCAGCACGGTGCCGGAAGACGGCTTGTTGGTGATGGTGGTGCTGCTGATCGTCACCTTGCGCGGGCCGCCATTGCTGGAGCAGTTGCCACAGGAACGATACAGCTTGCCGATGCTGGTGGCGGTGAAGCCGGAGATCTTGACCGTAGAGCCGATACCGTTGTGCTGGAAGACCTTGTCAGCTGCGTTGGCCGCCGAGCCGCCGGTCACGGTCATGGTCTTGCCCGAACCGCCCTTCATGGTGGCAGCATCTTCGCAGACGTCAGGCCACTTCACGTTGGACAGGGTGCAGGAACCTGCGCAGTGCACGCCGTCAGCGGCGGCACCCTTCTTGATCACGACGTTCTTCAGCGTGCCGCCGTCCTTGATCAGGAACACAGGCGACTGGCTTTCGGACTGGCCGTCACAGGAGGTGCCGACGGTGGCGCCACCGTAGTCCTTGGTACCGGAAATGGTGGTGGTAGCAGAAACGCTCAGAGCAGAGATGGTGAGAACGAGGCCCAACAGAAGCTTGCTATACATGTTTTTTGTCTCCAAACAAAAGTACTTCTGGTTATGTATCCCGACTGCCCGGCCAGGGGCGGGCAGCACGGGATTGCGACATCACGGTCATTATTTCGACGAGCGGTAAGAGGTTCTCTTACTGCACATCTTCGTTACATGCTGACGTTGATGTGCATGCAATCTGGCTGCTCAGACTGGCTTCGTCAAGAATAATTGCGAGATGAAAATGTCTGACAACATTGCTGAATTTGCTTTTTTTGTTATCGGTACCAGCCAGTATGTTATCGGTTACATGCTCAAAGTTGTTGGAGCGGCCCGTCTTTGTGGGGTTTTGATAATTTGTTTGTTTGCCGGATTTTGTGGTTTTGGTTGTCAAGCCAATTTCGCTGGAGATTTTTGTTTTCGGACGAACGGTTGGCGTTTGCTGGCTGCGCAATCCGTGGTTTGCCTGTCTGGCCGCAGGTCCGCTTGCAGCATCGTCTGCATGGTGCGACAGCCGTGGCATGCATCGGCGATGCCCTTTTGATTTTATAAGTGTTTGTTTTTAAGTGGTTTAAAGACGCTTTTGGAGAGGTGTTAGGGTGGTTTTCCAGCCACAGGATGGCTGCCTTGAGATAGATGGATTTGTAGGAATTATTCTTACTTAAGTAATGGTTGTTTATCTGTCTTGTCGGGTGGGTTAAAAACCTGCCGTTTGTCGGATTCTTCCGGTTTTTTGAGTTCCGAGCCTGCGTCGCAAAAATCGCCAAGTGCATATTCATAACTAATTTGCAGCCCTTGCCAGGCGTGTTCTGGCGAACGCGTCAGCTTTTGCCAAAAGCATGTTCTGAAATTAAAAAACCTTTCAAATCAATTTGTTGTCATGCCTGCTTTCTTGATCTTCATGTCTCTGTGCGCCAGATTTCACTGGCCTCGGGAATTTCCGGACCGGGCTCCTGCCTGGACGGGCTTGAGGCTTCACATAAACAGACATACATCAGGAGACAGCACATGATTCACAAGCTCATTGGCGGCATAGCCGCCGTTCTCATGGTGGCGGGCGTGCAAGCCGCCACCGACTATCCGTCGGGCTATACCAAATGCGCCCAGAACACCGGCGCCACCTGCTCGATGTCGGGCACCCGCAATGTGGCGCTGGGCAAGTCCGGGTCCTTCGTTTATGCGGTCAAAACCGGCAGTTTTGCCTGTACCGGCTCCGCTTTCCCGAGCAACAGCTACGCCTCATCGGCCTGGTGTTCGTATGGCGCCACTGCGAGCTCCAGCAGCTCTTCATCGTCGAGCAGTTCGTCGTCCAGCTCCAGCAGCTCCAGCTCGGGTGGTTCCAGCAGTGGCGGCATTACTGGTGCGACCTGCACCTCCACCGGTTCCGTGTCGATCTCTTCGACCATCAACGTGACCGGCACCTATGACGGTGGTTGCAAGACCTTCAACCCGACTTCCGCAATGGGCGATGGTTCGCAGGACGAATCACAGTCGCCTGCCTTCAAGATCAGCGGGGGTACGCTGCAGAACGCCATCCTCGGCAACAACGGTGTCGATGGTGTGCACTTCTACGGTGGCGGCACGCTGAAGAACTTCAAATGGACCAACATCGGTGAAGACGCCTGGACCGTCAAATCCTCCGGCACCGTGAATATCAGCGGTGTTTCGGGTTACAACGGTGAAGACAAGTTCGGTCAGGTCAATGCGGCTTCGACGGTCAATGTTTCCAACTGCATCCTGGACGGCGCAGCCAAGTTCGTGCGCCAGAATGGCGGCACGACCTTCAAGATCACGGTCAATGTCGACAAGTGCAAGATCTCGAACCTGAAGGAAGGCGTCTTCCGTTCGGACAGCTCCAGCTCGGTGGCCAAGCTGACCAACAGTGTGCTGAGCAACGCTGGCTCCCTGTGTATCGGCAAGTGGGCCAGCTGCACAGGTTCGGGCAACACGGGTAAGTAAGTCTGTTGCAGGGCCGGCGCGCATCCCACACGCGCCAGCTGCATTCAGGAGGGCATATGGCGCTGGTCGTATGTCCTTCTTTTTTGTGCTTGTGCCACGATGCGCTGCTGCGCATGCGTTCAGGGTTTTTTCTCATGTCGATGGTGAAATTCATTCGGGTTTGTCGTGTGCTGTCTTTCCTGTCGGGAGTGCTGCTGGCCTGCTCGGCGCTGGCGCAATCTGCCGGAGCCTCGGCAGAGGGCATTGCCTATGCGGCCCAGGTCATCAATCCACACTACAAAGGCATATTGCTGGAGCCCCGTTCGCAGCATCTGCTGGCTTGGGGGTCTGACGGCATGGTGCGCTACTCGGCCGATGGCCTGAGCTGGCAGGCTGCCCGAACGCCGGTGAACCGGACGCTGACCAAGATGGCCGTGCACGAACGCAGCGGCCTGTTGATTGCGGTAGGCGATCAGGGCCAGATCATTCGTTCCACGGATGCCGGGCGGAGCTGGTCGCAGGCCGATTCGGGCAGTCGCGCAGACCTGCGTGATGTGCTCGCCTTGCCTGCAGAGGACGCATGGCTGGCGCTGGGCAGCAGCGGTGTCATCCTGCGCTCGGCAGATTCCGGCGCGCACTGGCAGCCTGTGGCGAGTGGTGTGACGCACGAGTTGCTGAGCCTGTATGCAGACCCCGTCGGAAAATTCGTGATGGCTGGCGGCGTGGAGGGCCGGCTGCTGCGCTCTACCGATGGCGGGCGCAACTGGCAGGCATTGAAGGTTTTGACCGATACACCGGTGACAGCATTTTTCCGGCAAGGGCGCTTCCTGTTCGCGCTGAGTGCGCTGGGGCGCCTGCTGCGCTCCAGTGACGAAGGTCGCAACTGGACGCTGATCCAGACAGCTTCCAAGGGTTTCATTACCGATCATGCCTACGACCCGCGACACAGGACGCTGCTGCTGAGTACCCACATCGGAGACATTCTCCGTTCCACCGATGGCGGGCTGCGCTGGCAGGTGGAGAAAGCCAGCCGACAGGTCTACGTGACAGCGATCAATTACGATCCGCCCAGCCGCACGTTGATCCTGAGCGCGCATCAGGGCATGGCCGCCCATTCGCCGGATGGTGGTACCAACTGGGCGCTGGGGCGGATCGCGGACAAGCCGGATTTCGACGCTGTGCTGCTGGATTCGCGGCGCGGCCTGATGCTGGGTGCGGGCGATGGCGGCCTGATGTACGTATCGACCGATCGGGGCGCCAACTGGCGCAGGCTCAGCCCGCAGCTTTCCGAATACATGAATGTGGTGACTCCTGCGCCGGATGCCCCTGCCATGCTGAGCACCGGCACGCTTGGCCTGACCCTGCGTTCGCAGGATGGCGGGCAGAGCTGGACGCCGATTCCGCTGGAGTGGCGTCAGCCCATGGTGCCAGCCAACATCCTCAGCCTGCAGACCGCGCCGGATGGCAAGACCCTGATCGGCGCCGGCCCGCCCGGCACACTGACCCGCAGCTCCGATGGCGGGCGCAGCTGGCAGGTGGTGCATGACACCTTCTTCGAGGAAGGGGCGACCTTTCCCCAGGTGATGCTGGATGACCGGCGCGAAGCCGTGCTGAGCTTCGAGACCAAGGGCGATGTCTTCCGTTCTACAGACAACGGTGGCAGCTGGAGCAAGACCGGCGTGCCGCTGGACAAGACCCTGCTGCGCACCGGGCTGGCCAACCCGGCGGCGGGCAGCCTCGTGCTGGCTGGCAAGGGCGGGCAGATCCTGCGCTCGACTGATCAGGGCCGCAGCTGGAGCGTGCTGGAACTGGGCGGCGACTACAACCTGTTCGGCGCCTGGCTGGACGCGCGCAGCGGCGCGATGCTGCTGGTCGGCGAGGGCGGAGTGATCCTGCGCTCTGAGGATGGCGGCACTCGCTGGCAACGCATCGAAACCCCCGCGCCGGCAGCGACGCTGCTCGCCGTGCACGCCGATCCGGTCTCTGGCGCCTTGCTGGTCAGCGGACGGGGCGGCAGCATGTTGCGCTCCGGTGATGGCGGCAAGCACTGGCAGCAGATCGATGCCGGTACGCAGGAGGATCTGCGCGTACTGCTGATCGAGCCGCGCAGCCAGCGTCTGATCGCCGTCGGGCGGGGCGGCACGATCCTGCGTTCGCCGGATGGCGGCCTTAGCTGGCAGCCGTTGCCCAGTCACAGCCTCGCCAATTTCCGCGCCGCCAGCTTCGATCCGGTCAGCGGGGCACTGATTGTTGTGGGCGAACGCATTGCCGTGCTGACGCCGCAAACCTGATCAGACGATGCCTGCAGAGCCGCTTGTGGCGGCCTTCTGCAGGCAAGCATCGCGCTCACGCGCTACACTGGAGCGTCTTCACTGACTCGGCCCCAAGATGCCCACCACAAGCCGCTCTCCAGTCATCCCTCTGACGCTTGCCCTGGTTGTGCTCGCCGCGCTGCTGGGCTCCGGCATTGCACCCTTCGACCGCCTTACCTGGATCATGGAAGTCCTGCCCGCCGTCATCGCGCTGGGCGTGCTGGCCGCGACCTGGCGCCGCTACCCGCTCACCGATCTGCTCTACGTCCTGATCGCCCTGCACGCGCTGGTGCTCATCCTCGGCGGCGCCTACACCTACGCCCGCGTGCCGCTGGGCTTCTGGCTGCAGGATCTGTTCGAGCTCGCGCGCAATCCCTACGACCGCCTCGGCCACTTCATGCAGGGCTTCGTGCCCGCCATGGTGGCGCGCGAAATCCTGCTGCGCGGCGGCTACGTGCGTGGCCGGCGCACGGCAGCCTTCCTCTGCGTGTGCGTCGCGCTGGCCGTCAGCGCCTGCTATGAACTGATCGAATGGTGGGCCGCCGTCGCGCTCGGCCAGGGCGCCGATGAATTCCTCGGCACGCAAGGCGACCAATGGGATACGCAGTGGGACATGTTCATGGCGCTCATCGGCAGTGCCTGTGCGATGCTCCTGCTCGGGCGCTGGCATGACCGACTGCTGACGAGGTTTGGCACCGGTCAGCCGGGTTGATCAGGGCTGGCGGCCAGACAGCGCAGCAACGGGAAAATGTGCTCCCAATCGTAGGAAACGAGCAGGTAATCCATGCCGGCGGCGAGTGCGCGGTGCGACGAATCGCACAGGCCACGGTTGAACACCGCACCCATGGTCATGTCATCAGTGATCAACGGGCCACGGTGTTGCCAGCCGTTGCGGATCACGCCGCCGATCACCGCCGGCGACAGCGTAGCGGGGTGCGCCGGGTCGATGTCCCGCACGACAACATGCCCGACCATCAGTAGCGCCGGCGTCTGCGCGAGGACCTCGCGAAACGGTCGCCAGTCGCGCGCTTCCAGTTCGCTGCGCGGCAGATCGAGGCTGGCACTGAAGTGGTGGGTGTCGCCCGTCACGCTGCCTAGCCCCGGAAAATGTTTCAGTGTTGGCCGCACGCCCTGTGCCAGCAGCCCCCGGCTGTAAGCCAGTGCGACGCGCGTCACGGAGGCTGGATTGGCCGAAATCGCCCGGGTGGCGATGCGGGTGTGGAAATCCAGTGCATCCGGCGCCTGCGCCGGTTTCAGATCGACGACCGGTGAAAAATTTACTGTCACGCCCAGGCTCGCCAGCGCCTTGCCCTGTTCGGCACCATAGGCTTCGGCGCGTCGCTCGGCTTCCTCCAGTGCCACGCCCGGTTCGAGCAGGTGAGCCAGCGCCGGCTGGCGCGGCAGCGGTGGTGAGAGCCGCGAAACCGGTCCGCCTTCCTGATCGGTCGTCACCAGCAGCGGCGGCAGCCCCGCCTCGCGGCTCAGCGCCTGCAGGTCGGCTATCTCGGCGCGCAGTTGGGCGAAGTCCTTGCCTTCGACGTTGCGCCGGGTCACAAAGATTCCGGCCACGAAACCACGCCGAACCAGCTCGCGGATCTGTTCCGGGCGCTCGTAGCCGATCACCAGATGGCGGCCGAGCCGAGAAAAATTTGCCGCGTCCGCGCCCTCGGCCGTGAGTACTGCATGCCGGTCCAGCCGGAAGGCAAGCTCGGCGAAAGTCGTGAGCCCGATTACGATGACCCAGATCAGCGCGAAGAGCGCCTGCCAACGTCGCTGCCGCGCCAGCCACAGGGAAAGGCCCAGCCCGGTCAGCGCGATGCTGCCGAGCAGCGCGGCCTCCCAGGCCCGGATCGGCAACAGATGCGGGTCGCGCAGATGCGTGGCCCAGAACAGAGCGGTCGCGGCGAGCAGAGCGTGCAGGATCAGACCGAAGGCGAGCAGGAGGCGGTGTAGCCAGTGGGGCAGGTGCATGATTCAGGGTACAGATTTTTTTCTGCGACGTTGGTTGGGTGGCCCTTCATCCAGTTCGAACAGACGATTGCGCTGGGCGGTAACGTCGAAGGCGTAGCGCCGGGCGGGGATCTGCCACAACGCCGAAAGCTGGCGGGCGAAGGCGAGGGATTCTTCTTCCGTTTCTGCCTGATGCAGCATGTTCAGGCGCGGGGCTTCGCTGTATTTCTCCAGCCCCTCGAATTCATTCGCCCGGCACAGGGCGATGTCGTAGGTCACACCTTGTTCCCAGTGCTGGTCGATGCACACCAGCAACAACTGATCCAGCGGTAGGCTGGCGTTCCGGGTGGGCAAGCTGCCATCCGGAGACGTGAGCCCCCGGCTTGCCCCTTCGGGATCAAGCCGCCCCCCGTGGGGGTCAGGAAAGTCTTGGGGCGGCCCGGCGACTTTCCCGAAAGCCTTGCGGGCGTGCCAGGTGCGGGTGCTGAAATCCAGCCATTCGGTGAGCTGCCAGACCTTGCCGGGCGTGCGCAATTCCCGCCAGGCGGCACGCGCCATCACGCCGAGCATGATGAGGATGAAGCCGGCCAGCGTGACCGGACGGTTGTCGGTGATATGGCGCAACCCGGCCATGATCAGCAGGGCGGGCAGCAGAGCTACGAAGGCATGGGCCAGTGCGCCGGCGATGGCGGATTTACGCCGGTCTTCCTCGGTCTGCCGCGCGTAGCCCAGCAGCAGGCGCTCGGGCAGGGGCGTACAGGCGGCGAGTACTTCTGCCGCACTGAAGCCGTAGAGCACATCGGTGCCGCCGTGGCGCTGGGAGAGTATCTCGCCGGCGGAGTAGTTCAGACCCTCCGCTGTGACGCTTGCGCCGTCGGAGCTGATTTGCGGAAGCTGACGCAGCGCAGGCTGCTCGCTCATGGCACGCCAGCCAGCGTCTTGCTCAGCGCCGCCAGCGTGCGCTCGCCCAGCCACTGGCATTGCGCCTCATCCAGCACGTAGGGCGGCATCCAGTACACCGTATTGCCGATGGGCCGCAGCAGCAGGCCTTCTGCCAGGGCATGGGCGTGGAAGCCGCGTGCAAAGCCACTCTCCGGGCACGCTACGTCGAAAGCCAGAATCATCCCTTGTTGGCGAAGGTGCTTCACGGCGGGGTGCGCAGCTATTGGCTCTGCAGCGCGAGCCAGCCAGGCGGCGCGCTGGGCGTTGGCCTCCAGTACACGCTCGTCGCGGAAGATTTCCAGCGTGGCCAGCGCCGCCGTGCAGGCCAGGGCGTTGCCGGTGTAGGAGTGCGAATGCAGAAAGCCGCGCGCCACTTCGTCGGCGTAGAAGGCCTGATAGACCGTGTCGGTGCTGAGCACCAGCGAGAGCGGCAGGTAGCCGCCGGAGATGCCTTTGGAGAGACACAGGAAATCCGGCCAAACCCCTGTGTGCTCCATCGCGAAGAACTTGCCGCTGCGCCCGCAGCCGACGGCGATTTCGTCGGCGATCAGATGCACCTCGTACTGGTCGCACAGCGCGCGGGCGCGGCGCAGGTATTCGGGGTCGTACATGGCCATGCCGGTGGCGCATTGCACTAGCGGCTCGACGATCAGCGCGGCGGTTTCGGCGTGATGCTCGGCCAGAAAATGTTCCAGTGCGGCGGCGGCGCGGATCGCCACATCAGCCGCGGATTCACCCGGCTCGGCGGCGCGCGCATCGGGCGAGGCGACGGTAGCCGCCGCGCGCACCAGCGGCGCGTAGGCTTCGCGGAAGAGCGCGATGTCGGTGACGGCCAGGGCGCCCACGGTTTCGCCGTGATAGCTGCCGGCCAGACTCACGAAGCGGGTCTTGGCCAGGCGGCCCGTGTTGCGCCAGTAATGCACGCTCATCTTCAGCGCGATCTCGGTGGCCGAGGCGCCATCAGACGCATAGAAGGCATGGCCCAGCGCGTGGCCGGTGAGGGCTGAGAGCTCTTCGGAGAGGCGCACCACCGGCTCGTGGGTGAAGCCGGCGAGGATGACGTGCTCCAGCTTCTCCGTCTGCTCGCGCAGGCGCTGGTTGATGTGCGCATTGCAGTGGCCGAAGAGATTCACCCACCAGGAGCTGACTGCGTCGAGATAGCGCTGCCCATCCTCGGCGATGAGCCACGGCCCTTCGCCGCGCGCGATCGCGATCAGCGGCAATGTTTCGTGCTGTTTCATCTGCGTGCAGGGATGCCAGACGGCGGCGAGGGAGCGCTGGAGCAGGGACATGGCTTTCCGGTTGATGGCGGCAAAGCGCGCAGTCTACGGGGCTGGCGCGGAGAAGGGGAGCGCCGCGCCAACTTTTCCTGCGATCCCTGCGTGTAGGATTCGTCTTTGCCTGTTGATTCGGCCCGATTTTGCCTGCGCTTTGCATACCCCGGAAGAGTTCGCGCCGGGCGCCAGGCGAGGTGCGGTGTATCGAGGAATTTCGCGCTCCGTGGCATGCCCGATTGAACGCCCCGCAAGGCATGGCCTGCATAGCCGCACCTGGCAAGCCTTTTCAGGCAGCCTGCCGTGAGAATCACGCAGGGCGGGCCTGTCTGGGGTGTGAGCCTGAAGAGTGCCGCTGCAAGCGGCTCTCCGGGGCATGCCTTTGCGCCAGGAAAATCCAGCCCGGCCGGGCGTATTGCCCGCCTGCAATCCTTTCGGCTCCTGTTCCTTGACGCACGGAAAATGCTCAACCAGTATTGTCTGTGCATCCCGCTGGCGGAAACCCGGCGGAGATCACCGGCCCGCAGCACAGAATCGGGTCGTCAAACATCAACAATTCAGGAGACAAATCAATGAATGCAAGACGCATCGCGCTTGCCGCACTTGCGCTGGGGCTGAGCTCCAGCGCGTGGGCGGCTAACCGGCCTGCCGGCTACACCACGATCTGCACCGAAGGCAAAACCTGCACGGTCGCCGCCAACACCACGGTGGCTTACGGGCGCTCTGACAAATTCACCTACAAGGTTCTCTCTGGCAGTTTCGTTTGCAGCGAAGCCACTTTCGGCGCCGGCACCAAGGTCGCCGGCGGCACCAACGAATGCTCGACTCCCTCCGGAGGCAGCGGTTCGTCCAGCTCTTCAAGCTCCTCCAGCTCATCGAGCAGCAGCTCCGGCTCTTCATCTTCATCCAGCTCTTCGTCCAGTTCTTCCAGCTCCAGCAGTTCGTCCTCGTCCAGTTCCTCGGGCGGCACGACCACCAGCACGGTCACGCTGCCGGCCTGGCCGGGTTGCCCGGCCTACGTGAATGTCGGCGCAGCCAGCACCGTGCCGCTCACCGCCACCCATGTCGTGCCTGCCGGCACCACCTATGACGGCGGCGGCAAGCGCTTCCAGCTTTCCAACGGTGGGCAGGCAGAAGGCCAGCCGCCGGTGTTTCTGCTGGAAGAGGGCGCCTCGCTGCGCAACGTGGTGATCGGCAACCTGGCCGCTGACGGCGTGCACTGCAAGGGCAACTGCTCGGTCTACAACGTGTGGTGGGAAGACCTCGGCGAAGACGCCGCTACCGCACTGGGTGGGCCAGGTACCACCATGCGCGTCGATTGCGGCGGTGCCTTCCTCGGCACCGACAAGACCTTCCAGCACAACGGCCAGGGCACGCTGCACATCACCCGTTTCGTGGCAGACAACTGGAAGAGCAAGGGCGGCAAGTTCTATCGTTCCTGTGGCGACTGCACCGGCAACAAGGGCCCGCGCACCGTCATCATCGAGAACTCGCGCATCCACAACCACCAGACCATCGTGGGCGTGAACAGCAGCTACTCCAACGGCTCGCCGCGCGACACCGCCACCCTGCGCAATGTGCTGCTGCTGCGCTGGAATGGTGAGATCGAGGTGTGCCATACCTTCAAGGGCGTGGAGAAGGGCTCTGGCTCATCGAGTGATATCGGTTCCGAGTGGAACACCGCCACCTGCAATCTCAGCGCCTCGGACGTGACCGCCATCGACAAGACTGGCGGCAGCAAGAAGACCGGCATCGCCCCCGGCAACGGGCCAGATCCGGCACCGGTGAAGCGCATCCAGGAAAGCTGGACCTACTGATCGGGCTGCGTCCCTCTCAGACTCTAACGCCCGGCTTTCCGGGCGTTTTTTGTTTCCGGATCAATGCCGTCAATCGTGTCCCGCTGTCGGCGTTGTGTTTGAAAATGAAGGTAAAGGTATGCAGCCAGCGCTTGGCGCTGTGCTCTCATTACTCATTCTTTCCTGAAAGGGTTTCCCATGTTTCGAACGACACCGGTCGCTTGCCTGAGCCTGATACTTGCCGCGCAGGTGGTGCATGCGGCGGAACCCGCCAGCCTGCCTGGATACACCGAAGGTGCGCAGGTCATCCGTGTCACGCAGGACTCCGGGCAGATCGACGCGATTAGCGGCGTCATCTATTCGCAGTTGAAGGGCACGCGTTCGGTTCGCCAGTTGCGGATGGCATTGCTCGTGCCCCGTACGACCGATCTCAAACCTGCCATCGTGTATTTTCCGGGCGGCGGCTTCATCTCCGCGGAGCATGAGAAATACATCGAAATGCGCATGGCCCTCGCAAAAGCCGGTTTTGTTGTCGCGGCCGTCGAATACCGCACGGTGCCGGACAAATTCCCCGCGCCGCTCGAGGACGCCAAAGCGGCTGTGCGTTACCTGCGTGAACACGCCGATGAATACGGCATCGACCCGGCGCGGATCGGCGCATTGGGTGATTCGGCGGGTGGCTATGTCGCCCAGATGCTCGGTACAACCAATGGCGAGCGGCGTTTCGACAAGGGCGTGTTCCTGGACAAGTCCTCGGACGTGCAGGCGGCGGTCACCTTGTATGGCATATCGAATCTGCTGAATATCGGTGCCGGACTCCCGGATAACATCCAGAAAGTCCATGAGTCACCGGCTGTGACCGAGGCGCTGCTGGTGAATGGTCCGGCATTTGCCCGTTTTCCGGGCGCAACGGTTCAGAGCGTTCCGGAGAAAGCGCTCGATGCGAGCCCCATGGGCCACATCGCCGGCAAGAAGCCGCCATTTCTGATTTTCCATGGCAGTGCGGACACGCATGTCTCTCCCGTCCAGAGTGCCCAGCTCTACAAAGGCTTGCTCGCAGGAGGTAATCAAGCGGAGTACGTGCTCGTGGAAGGTGCAGGGCATGGCGATCTCACCTGGTTCCAGAAGCCCGTCATCGAACAGGTCGTCAGCTGGTTCCAGCGGACGCTCGGCAAGCCCATCAAAGGCAAGGGGCCTGCCGGGGACGCAAACGCCAATCTGTGACCGGGAAGCCGGTTCTCCCGCATTCCCTGAGGTGGTGCTGTTGCGCTCTGTGGCGCGCAGGATCAGCCCTGATGGTAAGCCACACATTCCCGGGGCTATAGTGTATTTCAACGTACCCGTCGAGGAATGTCATGCTCCATCCCCCTCATGGTGAATGCAAGGTGTACTGGTGCGATCAGGCATGCTTCGCGGTGCTGCAGGGCAGTTTCAACCGCGAAGGCGTGCTGGTCATGACGGCTGCGATCCAGCAAGCCTGGCGTGACGCCGGCCAGCCCGGGCACTGGGCGCATGTCATGGATCTGCACCTGTGGCAGGGGGGCACCCAGAGCGGGTTCGCCGCTTCGCACGATCTGCTGGTATGGGCGACCAGCCATGGCGCACACGCCATTCTCCGCATCCACACAGCTCGTTTTCTCGCCCGTGTGACTGAAAACCAGGGAGTGTTCAATGGCATCGAAGTCCCTGTTGTCACCCTCAACACGCGTGAACAAGCCTGGGAATGGCTCAGCGCAAACGGGTTTGAATGCGATCCCCGCAAATTGCTTGAAACCGTCACAAACGGCCCTGCCGCATAAAAGGAGCAGGGTAGTAAAGCATTGAGGATCTGCAGGAATCCAACAGGCTGTTGAAAACAGCCCCTCCGCCTTCGGCGGCCTTTGAGCCGATTTCGCCCTGCGCACTCGACCGCCGCTACCAGCCGCGCGCATGAACGATCTTCAGGCACACGGTCTGAACCAGGCCCGGCGGACGCGACTGAGCGGGCAGGCAGGCTGTAGAGGCGCGCCGGGAGCCGCTCTGGGGGCAGACAAAAAAGAGAGCCGCAAATGCGGCTCTCCAAACCCAGTCCGGAGGACTGCAGGAGCTGGCAGATCAAGTCCCGCCCCCGGCTTCTCCGGACCCGGCGCTCCGACGAGCTAGCGCGCCATCAACGCGAACACGCCCCAGCCCAGGTACTCCCGCGTATACGTTGCGTAGCGCACGGGTTCCGAGTCGAGCCGGGCGCGCACCTCGGCGACCATCTCGTCGGCGGGGTTGGCGTTCAGCCAGCGGCGCATGGTCAGCCACTTCGCCGCCTCGTAGCGATCCCAGCCGTCCTGGTCCGCCAGCACCATTTCCACGACGTCGTAACCCAGCCGCTGGAATGACGCCAGCAGTTCCGGCAGCAGTAGAAAGTCCGCGCTCGAATGGGCCAGGCATCCCCTGGCGACCTCTTCGCTCGGTGGTGACTGGCGCCAGTAAGGCTCGCCGATGAGGATGGTCCCGCCGGGGCGCAGGCTGCGCGCCAGCAGCGCGATGCTGCCCGCCACACCGCCGGCGATCCACGTCGCGCCCACACAGGCCGCCACATCGACCTTTTCATCGGCGACATAGCCGGCCGCATCGGCGTGGATGAAGCTGAGCCGGTCGGCGACCCCGAGTTCTTCCGCGCGGCACTTCGCCTGCCCGGTGAACAACAGGCTCATGTCGACGCCGATGCCGCTGACGCCGTGATCGCGCGCCCAGGTGCACAACATCTCACCCGAGCCACAGCCAAGGTCGAGCACCCGCGCGCCAGATACCAGCCGCAGGGCAGATCCCAGCGTGGCCAGTTTGTCGGGTGTGATCGGGTTATGGATGCGGTGAGCACTCTCGGTGATGTTGAAAATCCGTGGAATATCCATTGCAGAAACTCCTCTCAGTCAGTCATGGTCAGGGTGTGCGGCAGCGAGCCGGCAACCGGGTGGATGGAGTCGGGCGCAAACAAGGCCGACATGGTCAGAACGATGATCGTCATAGCTGTGTTTCTCCAAAGCATAGGAGCAACGGCCAGTGGATGACCGTTGCCCACGTCGGCTTATTGATTGTCGAGTTGCGCGCGCACCGCACGCAGACCCGCCTTGTTGATCTGGTAGGGCTGCCCGTTCTTCGAACAGATGAGGCGTTTGCCGCGCAGCTTCTGGAAGACCGGAAGCGAGCATTCGGCGAGCAGCAAACCGTCGCGGGTATAGCAATCGACAGAAGAAATGTGACCCGATTCATCGCGGCAATGCACGATGCGGCCACCCTTGGCGAGGACATGCAGCGTCCTCTGCTCAGGCCTGGAAAGATTCATGTTGGAAACGCTTTCAGCAATCAAAATGCATGACAGGCGACCGACCCGCCGGGCCGTCACCGATTCTTTTGCATTGCGATAACTCACCACCCGGAAGCAGCGGGAGTTACCGGATCGCTACAATCTCCAACATATCCACAAACCTTTACGTTCGAAATCCGGCGACATTGCGCCTGCCGGAAGGGGCCGATTATAGGCCGGTAAGGCGCCCACGCAAACGCATCTGTGCGTGAGCGCTTCAGAGATATTCCTGGCGGAAGAAGAGAGTCTGGCCGCCTATCTGCGATTCAATTTGCCGGGGCCGGCAGGTACTCGACCTGCGCCGAGAATTCTTTCTCGCCGCAGCTGAATTTGAGTACATCCGGAGGCGGGAAAACGGTGTTCGAGGCGAACATCCAGTAAGCGTGCTCGCCGTCAAAGAAACGCTGGCTGCTGGAGCCCACCAGAATCGCCACGGGGTTTTCCTCGTTGAAATGCAGGTTGCTGGCACTCAGCGGACTGGCCGGAATTTCCTGCACGACATACATCAGCGTCATCGGAAGTTCCTCTGTTTTCAAATGAAAACCAAACCAGGCGCGTGTGGTCCAGGCGGAACTCTTTTCCAGCCACGCATCATGTACGACGCAATCCCCCTGATCGGCCGTATCAAACTTCAGCCGCGCCAGCAGTTGTTCGCGCTGCTGTGCCTGCTGGCTGGAGATGTTGGGGCTGGCGGATTCAAGTGTCGTCTCTTCGCGATAGCCCTTGAATGTAATGGCTGCCAGCCCGGCAAGCAGCAACAGCCCGGCAAGGGAGAGGCCGGCGCGTTTCAGGATTCGTTTCATTGACAGTCTGCTTTCATGCTGCGCGAGATTCATGTGTATCCGGCCACTCCAACCAGCCACCAGCGCCGGACGGGGAGCTCCCGGAATCTTATGCGGTTTGATGGAAACGATTAAACCGTCAATCAAATAGACATCGCTCGTCCTGCGTGTCTCGACGTCGCAGGCGCTGCCAGCGCAGCCTCAGGCGATCTGACTGCCGGGGTAATCATTCGCGACAGGTTCAAATCATTCCGCCGCCTGGCCTTGCCTGAAGAGCCGCACCTGACGGACTTCTTCAGGCACTGTGCCACAAGATGCCCGTCTAGATTAGCTCTTGGAGCGGCACGCCTGAAGAGGTCCGCTGGGCGCGGGGTTTCAGTGGGCTGATACAAAATTTCGGAATGCAGGAACTGGCCCCGCGTCCCTTGCTGGCTGCTTGCGTGCAATGCCATCAAGTTCAGGGCAAGCATCTCGATTGGCGTCATTCCGGCGAAAGCCGGAATCCAGCGCGGCCGCGCCGATCTCTGGGCTTTGGCATCCGCCGGGATGACGGCAAGGGACTAACTCAGTGGCTTGTTCCCACGGGGCGCATTTTGATCAGGCGGGCCGGCCCGGCGCGGAAGGATGGATTTCTCGCCGCTGCAGCCTGCATGTGCTCCGTTTTGCCATGTGCTGCCAGCGCCTCCTCCGACGCCCATTGCTCGACGAGAATGAATTTGTTTTCATCCTCTGCATCGCTGAAAAGTTCGTATTGAATACAGCCCGGCTCCGCGAGTACCAGAGGGCGGAGCTTCTCGAAAGCTTCGATCTGAATATCGCGTTTGCCCGGCTGCACCTCGATCAATACCAGCAGATTGACTTCTTTCATGACTTTTCCAGTTTATTCAGGGTGGAGAGGAAACACGCGGGGCGGCCTTGCCGATACGAACAGTTTAAAAAAGGTAAAAGGAAAGACCTGTTCCATACCTTGAAGAGCTGCACTCGTCGGGCGTCTAAGGCATGGCTATCGGCTCAGGCAAGCGGAATATGGCTGGCCGGGAAGGCTGCCTGAAGACGGCCGCTGGGCACGGTTTTTTTGGGAGCTAAAAGACCGGTTTATTTAAAATCAGGGGACAAAAGGCAAGACCTGCCCCCAGCTTTCGTGCCCCCGGCCTTCGCTATCAATTCGACCCAGGTCCATTTAATTCGTCTTGAGTGTTGTGGTAGTTGCGTAATTGAAGATTAACATTTGCGATGGAGTAAAAAAACAATACAAGCCCGAGAATTATAGCTGGCCACTTCGCATCAAAAAAATTCAACGTGTTAATGGCGAAATAGAATAGTGCACATGTCTGACCTATTACCGCAAACTGAAGCCATGTCTGACCGCTATACCACCACTTTGCAAACGCCTTGATGTTTTTGCTGGCAAGTCCATGTTGATGATGTCTGAATCTAACCAACGCGTTAAAAACAGCAGCCTGAAATACGAAGCAAACGGACAATACGATGCCTACGAACGTTGATTTTTCGGCAGCCAATTCAATGCTTTTGAAATCGGCTGTTGAAATATAGGCAACGCTGGTAATGGCGAGAAGGAATATTGCTGTGCTCCATACTGGAAGTTGCCATATTAAGTTATCAAAGTGTTTGTAGTCGCCACTGTAGCCTGGGTGATTTTCTGGATTTGTCATGGAGGTTGCCTTTCGTGATGATGATTTTGATAGTAATTTCGCTGTTGAGAAAGACGGGGTCAGGTCTTGCCTTTTACGGCAAAAGGCAAGACCTGACCCGGCCCTCGCTGGGGCTTTACTTACGCCGCTAGCGTTTACTGGTTTCCTTTGGGCGATGGTGCCAACAGGCCTGCCAGCGCACCAACGGCGGCCGAGCCCAGCGCGATGATGCCCTCGGAAACATTGGAACCCGATGTGGCCGTGATCACCATTCCACCGATGACGGTGGATAGCACCGTCAGGCCCAGAAAGCCGACGACCATGCGGTAAATCCATGGGTCCCACTGCAGCGGCGAGGCGACTGGCGTCAGCGTTGCCAGCAGATCCTGCTTGACCGTATCAGGAATGCCGGATTCGTCTGAAATCAGCGCTATGGCTTTGTCGATGGCAGCTTTCTGGTCCATTTTTGCACTCCCCTGTTAGCGATTGACGGTGATTTCCGGACGAAAATATTCCGCCGGAAAATCGATGCTGGTGATGACCTTCTTGTTCGCATCCAGGATCGATGCGTAGTAACGCCCGTTGATCGGTGTGGCTTTGTTTGCATGCGTGCGCCAGGTAAAAACGCCGCCGCCTTGCTGAGCCTTCCATTTGATCCCTGACTGAGCGGTTTGCCACTGCCCTAGCGTAATCCCCACGTCCATTGCCGGGTCGGTCAACCAACCGTCGCGTCCCCAGCGCAGATACACCGGCAGTTTGCCCAGCGAGCGAAGATATTTCAGCCCGCTCTTGTTGATCTGGATATTCAGCCACAGATGCAAGCGCTTACCCTTCTGTAACACGGCCGGGTCAGACAGAACGCCGACGGGTTCCAGATTCATCACCGAGCGGGAAAACGAATAGTTCACCACCGACACCATCGGTTCTGCCGCAGCCGTTAGATCGGCCAGCAGCAGACAGGCTGGGATCAGTAAAAACCGGAGCAGCGAGCGGATTGACGAGCAAGCTTTCATGAGCAGTGGCCCTGTAGCAAGTGCGATTTAACAACGTACGGGCGTTCGATAAGGCTCAAACCAGAAACAATGCACACGTTCATAAGAAAATAGAACTTGAATAGAACCCGAGTCCCTGTAATCGGTAATGGTAAAAGAAAGATCTAATCCCGGCCTTTTCGCCAATGGCAAATAAGAAACACTCGGCATCTGAATCGTTTTGACGGAAATTAATCCGAGCTGGCCCGTTTTGTTACGAAGCTTTTCGCGTGGCTACTTGCAAATTTTCCGCGCCTCAGATACTAAGATATCCCCACAAGTCGCAGGCGCACTCAGAATACGACGTGCCCGCGCAATTTCTTTACGTACAGGAATCCAAACATTCCCATCGCCACGACTGTAGAGCATCAGTAGGCCATGCTGTTGTAGAAGTCGAATTGCATCTGGAACTAGTTGACGATCATTTAGATCAAGACCCCTATAAAGCGCTGACTCTGCACGCCCACTCAGGCTTTGGATAAATAACTTGCGTAATATTGTAAAAACAAGCTTTTCTCCACGACTTAGATTTGAATTAAGTATTGCAGACTGGGTTTCCGACGAATCCGCAAATTTCTCATAACTACATCTATTGTCAAAACGTGAACTTGGCATATCTTCACGACAGGTTCGTCCGCGAACAAGAAGGAATATACAGCCTTGAAATTTTGGCAGAAAGCTAGAGTTGGCATCACTAGAAATTTCAATACACTCAAACAAGCAATCTCGAAAAATGAGATTGCTTAGATCCGTCTCGCCGCTTGGCAGTACCAGTGTGTAGTTCTCAAATATCTCACCGCTCACTACCGTTTCAGTGGCTAGCGGATGTGATGCCTCAACTGCAAGAGCAGCTAAATCAGCACGCAACGCACCGATTTCACCATTCGTTGCGGATGCTTGTAATGCAGCATCAATCTTTGAGGACGCAAGCTTTCTTTGTTCAAGTAAGTTCCGACTAACCCGAGTAATCGCTGTCTGCCCGGAGAACGCAGAAGCTAACTGCATAGCCCCTTTCCATCCATCATCCTGGAGCAGTCCATATGGATTAACAACAAAATCGGTGATGTCTCTAGCCCGACAAACTTCGGCCAATTCAACATCTACGAATGTTCTTGAATCATCTTCATCTCTGTAAACACCGAGGCCAGGCAATCGCTGGAGCAAAAGGTTGGCTTGCTCATCCGGTTCAGACTCACAGATTTGGATATAAGAAGCACGAATCTGTTGCTGTGTAATTGGCCCCAGCCCATCGTTGGTTGATCGAGCAACCGTTGCGAGCCTCTCGAGAATTCGACGCAGAGTAATTCCGTCGAGACTCGGGCTGATTTTTGACTCTCGCTCAAATATACGATCAAGCAACAAATGCCAGCCGTCAGTCGAGTCAATAGACTGCAAAACATCGCCTAGCTCGTCCAGTAATCCTCTGGTGGCGATGTATGCCACCAGAAGTGGTCGAGTTGGTAGCCACGGTGGCAGCGTAAGCTCTTTGCCAGCAATTTGCTTAAGATAGCTAGCAATCTGCTTTCTGGTGAGTTCACCAACGGCAATAGTCTTGGTATTCGTTCGAATACCAAGAGCTGAAAGGCGCTCGTCTGGACTGCTAAAAAAGTGATCTCTTCCAGCAATTATGAATCCTGCTTCACGCGGTGTTTGTGCGATCAGTGCTCGCACTGCCTCCAAAGAGCGACGTCGTGCTTCGCGGAGCTTGCTGCGCGCAGCTGAGACTCCTAGAGTAGTAATCTCATCAAACCCATCAAGGATTAATAACGCAAAGCCAGCGCGCCAAGCACTGACTAAACTATGGGGCTTATCAAAGCCTAATCGTCTAGCGTGTCTTTCAAGCACTTCAGATGGGTCGTCCTGCCCGGAATGCTCTCGAAGGTTTAGATAAATTGGAAACTTTGGCGTCCCCCCACTTCGATATTTGTCACGCAACTGAAAATATAGTTGGCGCAAAGTCATGCTCTTGCCCGCACCGTAATCCCCGAGCAATGTGTAACTCTCACCATTACTTAGGCCAGAGGCAATGGCATGAACATCAAGCAGATCACCATTCGAAAGCAAGGTCAAGTCAAGAGGGATGTATGATATTTTTGTTTTTAATTCTCCAGTTACCGGATCAGCGATACTCCCAAAAAAATGATTTTCGCGCTTCGAAAAATATTGCGGAACATCAACCAATGCTTGTTGAAATTGTGAAAATGAAACAGCCTTAACCTGTCCTTTTCCATACTGACGAACAGCCTCTCGTTGATCTGCGGTTGGTTCGTCTTGAGTAACAAACCAACCAATCGACCCCTTCATTGACCTTTGGCGTTGTTGCTCAGTCATTAGACCAAACATTTTCTTTGTATCGTCCTTTGCTTTCTCTTCTCGCCTAGACCGCGTTGTTTCGACGTAATGGATTACATCGTCGGTCTCAAAAACACCATCACGCTCGCGACCATCGATCATGGCTGAACCATCAAATTGCGCTTGTGGCCATCGTGCTCTAGCTATTCTTCTGACCTCATCCTCAAAGAAAGAGTCTTCTTCAAAAGTCATGTAGTTTCATCCCTTCTCTTACAAGGTGCGCGAGTCTGTTAATAGGGGGCGCAGACAGTCACCATCTGCGGAAATTTCAAAACAACGAGAAAACCGGGGTCAGGTCTTGCCTTTTGCCCCCAATATAAAAACATCAAACCCCACTCCCCACCAAAACCAAGCGCTCCGTCGCCCTTGTCATCGCCACATACATCAACCTCGCCTCTTCCTCATCCTCAGAAGACAAAGCGCCTGCCCCCGGTATCACCACCAGCGAGAACTCCAGCCCTTTGCTGCTGTGAAAGGGCAGCAGGCGCACGGTGTCTTGCGCGGAGTCGAAGCGGATATCGTCTTTCCAGGTGGCGGGGATACCGAGTTTGTTCAGCTCGGCACGCACGGCCTTGCAGGTGGGGTAATGCCGGTACAGCACAGCCATCTCGCGCCAAGGTGTGCCGGCGGCGTGCGCTTCCTTGAGGTGGCGGGCGATCCATTCGCCTTCATCCTCCACCTTGGGCAATTTGATCAGCAGTGGCGCGTCGCCATGCCGGCCGGCTGACATTGGCGCCAGGCGCGGCACGCCGTCTTCGTCGGCGTCGCTGGCGGTGAGGCATTCGGCGGCGAATTGCTTGGCGAAGTTGAGCACTTCGCTGGTGTTGCGGTAATTCACCTTGAGCACGGTGGTGCGGCCCTGCGCCTGGATGCCGACGCTCTTGAAGCTGAAGTTGCGCTTCTTGCCCGCGTCGTAAATGGATTGGGCGTCGTCGTAGAGCACCAGCAAGGCGTTGCTCGCTGGATCGACCATTTGCACGATGAGGCGCAGCCATTCGGGGCGGAAGTCGTGGCCTTCATCCACCAGCACGGCTTCGTATTGCCCGGCGGGGATCTGGCCGCGCGCGGCGGCGTCGATCACGGCTTGCACCTGCGCGGCGAAGAAGGCGTCCGCATCCTCGCCTTTGGGCGGCGAATCGACGTGGTAGGTCTTGAGCTGGCTGGCGCACCAGCTGTGGAAGGAGCGCACATTCACCTTGTGCGCTACGCCCCGGCTTTTCATCCATTCTTCAAGGCGGGCGGCGAGCGCTTTGTTGTAGCAGAGCACGAGGATGGGCTTGGTGGCGGCGCGGGCGAGATGCTCGGCGCGGTAGCCGAGGATCAGCGTTTTGCCGGAGCCGGCCACGCCGTGAATCACGCGGTGGCCGTCGCCCAGACTGCGGGCGAGCTGCTCTTGCTGGAGGTCCATGACCTGCATGATGTCTGGCAGCGCGGCGGGCTCGGCTTCAGGCTCGGCCTCAACACCAAAGAGCGGGGCTTGCACGCCGATGCGCACTTCGGGAAAGAGCTGCCAGCGCACGCGATCAATCTGCGGCAGGCTCAAGAGGCAGGTAAAGCGCACGCGGAACATCTGCCACAGGCGCTCCTGAAAGGCCTCGGGCTCGACGGCTTCGGTCATTTCGTCGGAACAGATGACGAGGTTTTCCGGGATCACCTCATTGAGCTGGCCGTCGTCGAACTGCTTGCGCGTCATGTGGCTGAACACCACGCCATATGCCCAGGGCAGGCGCAGCTTGCCTTGCTCGCGGCCGCTGCTGAAGGTGAGCTGCGGATCGCGCTGGAGGATGTTGGATACGGCCTGCGCGTAGTGCCGAGCCTGCTCCAGCGGGTTGAGCACATGCTTCACGCCATTGGGCGTGAGGATGGCGGCATCGCTGCGCGTGATGGATTGCAGCGTATCGGGCTTCCAGTCTTTCACCTCAAGGATGAGGATGCCGCGCCGGGGATGCAGGATGATGAAATCGGGGTGATCGTTGCGCGCGCTGCTGAGC
Organism: Uliginosibacterium sp. 31-16; assembly: GCF_030730865.1. Taxonomy (GTDB): domain Bacteria; phylum Pseudomonadota; class Gammaproteobacteria; order Burkholderiales; family Rhodocyclaceae; genus Uliginosibacterium. The sequence goes on from NZ_JAVALZ010000003.1 coordinate 372,257, forward strand.
GCTACGTCGTACCAGCACAGGTAGTCGTCTTCGAGCTTGGCTTCGAGGCGCTGCGCCAAACGCCGCTCGCCGGCCTGCATGCGGCCGGCGCAAGTGCTATACGCTGGAATCAATGTTGCCACGCGTCGCCCCTTCGGTATTTATCCGGGATTCTACGAGCCATGCCGTGTCACGGGGCGGCCAGAAAGACGATCTGGGTCAATCCTTACGGGATATTCCGGCGTGATCGTGAATTCCGTCACGATCGACTGAGTGATGGCGATGCCATCCAGCTGGAAGAGCGGCGCCGCCCAGATTTTCCGCAAGGGTGGTGTGAGGGCGGGGGTGAGGGCGAGAGCGGGCCGTTGCCGGAGATGAAAATTTTCGGAGAGCGGCTGGTCTTAAGTTTCGGCTAAGTGAGCCTCGTTAAAGTGCTCTCCACGGACAGGCACACAGCCTGACCCGCTTCCCCTACATAAAAGAAACAGGAGTTTCATCATGAACAAGAATGCATCCATCATCGCTGCCGTGCTCGGCCTCGCCATCGTCTCTGCATCGGCCCAGGCGTCTGTCGCTGTTGAGCAGACCAAACAGGTCAGCAGCGGTTTGACGCAGGACCAGGTCATCCAGCGTCTTGGCAAGCCGGACAATGCACCGACCTGGCTGGATGGCAGCCAGTCTCTGGTGTATGAGCTGCGCAATGGCGACAAGTCTGGCTCGCGCGTCTATGTGAATCTTGGCCGCAACAAGACTGTTACCAGCGTCCAGTTCGGCGACGACGGCAGCAACTGAGCGCTTGCGTGCGCGCCGTGGCAGTTGCCGCAGCGCTGCACGAGCACTTTCAGAACAGGACGGAGGCCTCATAATGGGCGCTCCGTCCTTGTCGTTCAGGAAAGACCTCGGCCATGCGCCTGCTGCTCGTTGAAGACGACCTGATGATTGGCGAATCCGTGCTGGACTTGCTGCGCGCCGAGGGCTATGCCGTCGATTGGGTGCGCACCGGGCAGACTGCCGATAGTGCGCTGATTACCGAAGAGTATGACCTTGTACTGCTTGATCTGGGCTTGCCCGGCAAAGACGGTCTGGACGTGCTGCGCGATCTGCGCAAGCGCAAGACGCGTACGCCGGTGCTGATCGCCACCGCACGCGATGCAGTGCCACAGCGCGTGCTCGGGCTGGATGCGGGGGCGGATGATTACATCGTCAAACCGTATGATCTTGAAGAGCTGCTCGCGCGTATCCGTGCTTTGCTCCGGCGCAGTGCGGGGCGGGCCGAGCCGGTTTATGAATACCAGAATGTGAGCATCAATCCGGTGACGCGGGAGGTCAGCGTCGACGGACAGGCCGTGCTGCTGTCTTCGCGCGAATGGGCCGTGCTGGAGCCGCTGCTGGCTCGTCCGGGCCTGATTCTGTCGCGTGCCCAGCTGGAAGAGAAGCTGTTCAGCTGGAAAGATGAAGTCAGCAGCAATGCTGTCGAGGTCTACATCCATGGCCTGCGCAAGAAGCTGGGGGCGCAGCTGATCCAGAACATCCGTGGCGTCGGCTACCTGATTCCCAAAGAGTGAGCAATTCCATGACCTCCTTTTGTTCGGTGCGTTCGCGCCTGCTTTTCGTGGTTGGTTTCGGTGTCGTGGTCGCCACGCTCGCTCAGGCTGTCGTGGCGTACAGGGTTGCGCTGACGGAGGTCGATACGATCTCCGACTTTCACATGATCGAAATGGCGCGGGCGGTGGGCCGCAGCATGCCGCAGACCATGACCCAGATTGTGCCCATGCCCGCAGGTGATCGTCTGCCGGTCTCGGAAGACAACTGCTTCACGCTGCGTATCCAGCGCAAGGAAGGCGTGCCCTCTGTTAGCGTTGCGCCACAGCATGTGCAACGCGTGTTCTCCATCCGGAAAGACGGCAGCAAATCGCTGCGGGTGCTGGAGGTGGATGCTCCGGACGTTCACATCGAGGTGTCGCACGACCTGGCTGTGCGGGCGCAAACCGCCGGTGCGCTGGCCTTCAGAACCATCTTGCCGGTGATCGCCACGGCGCCGCTGCTGCTGCTGTGCGTGGCCTGGGGGGTGAGGCACGCGCTGCGTCCCCTGCGCAAGGCGCGGCGTGAGATCGGCGAACGCGCGGCCGATGATCTGCGCCCGCTCACCACCGAAGGCGTGCCGGATGAAGCCCAGCCCTTCGTGCGGGAAATCAATTCCCTGTTTGCGCGGATCAATACCGAGTTCGAGGCCCGCCGGAATTTTGTGGCCGATGTTGCGCATGAGCTGCGCTCTCCGCTGGCCGCCCTGAAGCTGCAGGTCGAATGCCTGGCACGCGCCCAGACGCCTGAAACACGCAGCCTGGCGCATGAACGCGTGGTCGCGGGCATCAGTCGCGCCACCCGTCTGGTCGAGCAGTTGCTGGTGCTGGCGCGCGAAGATGCGGCCCCGCCCGGATACTCCGTCACGACCTTGCCGCAGGTTGCGCGGCTGGCGCTGTCTGACGCATTCACCCTGGCGCATGCCCGCCAGATCGATCTGGGGGCCGACCTGCAGGAGAATCTGCCCGAGGCCGTGTTCACGGTTTGCGGGGATGTTGAAGCGCTGCGCACGCTGCTGCGCAATGTGCTGGACAACGCAGTCAAATACACGCCGGCAGGTGGCGTGGTGAACATGACGCTGCAACGCGAGCCGGAGGCGATCATCCTGCGCATTGAAGACAGCGGTCCCGGCATTCCGGCAGAGGAGCGCGAGCGGCTGTTCGAGCGCTTCCAGCGCGGGAGCAGTGGTCAGGATGCGGGTGGTAGCGGTCTGGGGCTGGCTATCGTGCGAACCATCGCGAACCGGCAAGGCATTGAAATGACACTGGATACGTCCGCCACGCTGGGTGGTCTGGCCGTTGTGCTGCGTTTCCGGCCGGCCACGCCGCCTGGCAGTGCAGGTGGGCCGGTGGAGACGAGCAGGTCTGAAGCTTGAAGGCGGCGGGTTCGGGAGAACTCAGCCGCGGCCCTGCACGAGGATCGAGGCCAGCGGCATGCAGGCGACGATCAGTGCAGCGATCCAGGTCGCCATTTCGGCGAAGCGCTGGGTGCGGGGTGAAAGAGTGTTTTTCATGAGACTGGCGATGATCACGCCGGCCTTGTGCAGTCGGGCATCAGCCCGGGCTGCGGCAAGACCGGTTCAATCAGAGCGCATTGTGGAAGGTCAGCACGATCGCCGGGGTGAAGGCGACGGCAACGGCGGCGCCCCATGCGGCAACACTGGAAGCGGCGGATACTGCGGAATTGACGGCTTTGCTCATTTTTTCTCTCCGTGGGGTTAGGGATATCACTGTCAGCGCGGATGTCACGTTGACGGCTTCATTATTTGAGACATCGGGGCTGAAGTCCAAATGAGCTTTTGGATCTTGATATCCAATTGATTTATAAAGGTAATATGCGTTTTTTGAATGCCCTCAATACATTCTTCTATGCGGCCTGTACGACAAGGCTTGCGCTATCATTCGCAGCCCGGCACCCGTTTGATTGAGTCCATGCTGATCGTCGTTTCTCCCGCCAAATCGCTTGATTACCAGAGCCCGCTTCCGACCCGGAAATTCACCCAGCCGGCCTTTCTCGACCAGAGCGAAGCGCTGATCGGAATCCTGCGGGAGAAGAGTCCGGCCGAAATCGCCCAGCTGATGACGATCTCCGATGCGCTCGCCACGCTGAACTTCACCCGCTATGCCGAGTGGTCGCGTCCCTTTACGGCGAAGAATGCCCGCCCGGCGATGTTTGCCTTTGATGGCGATGTGTATGGGGGGCTGGATGCGTACAGCTTCACGCCTGCGCAGATCGACTTCGCCCAGACGCATTTCCGCATGCTCTCCGGTTTGTACGGCGTGCTGCGCCCGCTGGACCTGATGCAGGCTTACCGGCTGGAGATGGGTACGAAGCTCGCCAATCCGGCGGGCCGCGATCTGTATGCGTTCTGGGGCGACACGATCACCCTGGCGCTGAATGCGGAACTGGCGCAGCAAGATGGTGAGCCGGTGCTGCTGAATCTGGCCTCGGAGGAATACTTCAAATCGGTGCGCCCGAAAAAGCTCGCTGCGCGCGTGATCACTCCGGTATTCGAGGAGAAGAAGGGCGCGGGCTACAAGATCGTGAGCTTTCATGCCAAGCGCGCACGCGGCCTGATGAGCCGTTACGCCATCGTCAATGCCATTACCGATCCCGAGGCGCTCAAGGCGTTCGATGCGGAAGGCTATGCGTTTTCGCCCGCCGCGTCGGATGGTGAGCGTTGGGTATTCCGGCGCGAGGCAGCGTGAGCATGCGCGGCCTGCTGGCGCTGTGCGCGCTGCTGTTCTGCGTGGCCGCGCAGGCTGATCCTTGTGCTGGCGCTGATCGCAGTCTCGATGCGGCACGTCGCGAGGCACTGGCGCCGGTGGTGTCGCGTGACGTGACTCTGCTGCTGTGGCCGCATTTCAAGGAGCGTTTCGATCTGGCGCCGGAGCAGGTGCGGGCATCCTTGCGCATGCGCGGCTGGTCTGTGCTGTACGTTGAAACGGGCAAGACCGATGCGGCCGTCCTGTTCTACGCGGGCGATCCGGCCAGCGGCGGGCGTTACGCGGGGGAGTGGGGCGGCTCGGCACCCATGGACGAAGGCCCGCAGCTGCGGCGTGCGCTGCAGCGCGATATTCGTGGTCTTCCGCCTGCGCTGGCGCGGTGCTTCGCCTGGCTGGTGACCCAGCACCCCGAGCACCATTCCTGGCCATGATCCGTTTTTCGCCGCCGCGTGCGTGACGCGGGCGATCCCTCATTTTTACTCTCCACTCACTTTTCACTTCCGACTCATCATGATCCACATCAGCAGCCAGTTCGACAGCGGCAACATCGAAGTCCGCGACGCTTCCAATCCGCAAGACATCCGCCTGGCGATCCGTCCCGATGCCGGCGGCGAGTTCCTGCAGTGGTTCCACTTCCGCCTGCATGGCGTGCGCGGTGTGCCGCTGCGGCTGGTGATCGAGAATGCCGGCGCGTGCAGCTACGCGGCCGGCTGGCACGGCTACCGCTGTGCGGCGAGCTACGATCGTGCGGACTGGTTCCGCATTGGGCAGACGAGCTACGACGGCCAGCAACTGGTGATCGAATTCACGCCGGAATCCGACACCGTGTGGCTGGCGTATTTCGAGCCGTATTCGCAGGAGCGCCGGCTGGACTTCCTCGGTCGTTGCGCGCGCTCGCCGCTGGTGCGCGTGGCGTGCATCGGCACGAGCCTGCAGGGGCGTGATCTGGATGTGCTGCACATCGGTGAGGGGCCGAAGAATGTGTGGGTGCAGGCGCGCCAGCATCCGGGCGAGAGCATGGCGGAGTGGTTCATGGAAGGCTTCATCGAGCGCCTGCTGGACGCGGCCGATCCGGTGGCTCGCGAGCTGCTGCGGCGCGCCAGCTTCCACCTGATTCCGAACATCAATCCGGATGGCAGCGCGCTGGGCCATCTGCGCAGCAACGCCGCCGGGGTGAACCTGAACCGCGAATGGCATGCGCCGACGCTGGAACGCAGCCCGGAAGTGCTGCATGCGCAGGCCGCGATGAAGCCGGTGGGGGCAGATCTGTTCCTCGATGTGCACGGCGATGAGACCCTGCCGTACGTGTTCATCGACGGCAGCCACATGGTGCCGGGTTATGGCGAGAAGAATCTGGCCTTGCAGGCCGCGTTCCTCGAAAACCTCAAGCGTGCCAGCCCGGACTTCCAGACCGAGCAGGGCTACCGCGACGATCGCTTTACCGGCGAGATGATGACGCTGGGCTCGAAGTGGGCCGCTGCGACGTTCGGCTGCGTGTCGCTGACGCTGGAAATGCCGTTCAAGGACAACGCCAATGCGCCGGACCCGCGCACGGGCTGGAATGGCGCGCGCAGCCAGCGCCTGGGTGCGGCCTTCCTGCAGCCGGTGCTGGAGCACCTGCGCGCGCTGGACTGAGCCTGCCTGAAGAGCCTCTTGCAGTGGGCGTCTTCGCGGCTGTGCCGTGAAGACCCGCGTGGCGATTGGCTGTTCAGGATGGAATGCTGAAGAGCTACGCCGGACGCGGCTCTTCAGGCATGAGCCTACTGCAGTGTTGAGTTGATGATCTGTGGCGTGCCGGCACCCTGAACGAAGATCCCCGGGTAGCCGGAAGTCTCGAAACGCTGGCTGACGTTGCTGCTCAGCGTCGAGTCAGTGATGCTCATCGAGCCGGTGTAATCGTTGCTGACGAAGAAGATCGCGCCGCCGCCTTCGTTCGCGTGGTTGTTGCTGATCCGCGTGCCGCACAGGTTCAGGCTGAAGGTGTTGCCGTCGGTGTAGATGGCGCCGCCACTGCCACCGCCGGGCGTGCCTGCACGGGCCGGATTGGCGCCGTTGCCAACAGCGCTGTTGTAGCTGAACAGGCTGTTGCGCACGTGGTACGACACGCCGATGGCGGACAGGCCGCCGCCATTCGAGCAGCTGTTGCCCAGATCGCTGCGCCCGCCGAAGGTGCTGCCGGTCACGTAGAGTGGCAGACCGTTGTATTGCTGGAAGGCGCGCACCGCAGCGCCGCCGACATCCGGCCCGGTCGCGTCGCAGCTGTTGCTGAAGAAGCGGCTGTTGACGATCTTGAGCCGCCCGCCCTGCGCGTAGATCGCGCCACCGCTGCCTTCAGCGTCGCTGCTGCCGCTGCTGGCCTTGCCGTTGATGAATGTGAGGTTCTGCACAGTCAGTTGCGGGTGATCCTGATTGTCGCAGTGTGAGGTGGTCCACACCTGATTCTGGTCACAGGTATTCATGTACAGGATGCGCCGGGCGCCGCCACCGGAAAGGGTGATCTTGCCGCCACCGTCGATGACGATCTTCGGCCCGGTGTTGTTCACGATCTTCGCTGTCTGGCTGAGCGTGATGGTCAGCGGATTGGCTCCGCAGTTGAAGGTGATGATGCCGCCCTTGGCGATGGCCGCTACCACCGCGGCCGAGGTGCAGCTGGCGGGTGTTCCGTTGCCGATGACGGTGGTGGGGCTGGCCACGCTTTCGGCGGCGGCTTCGGTCGGCACGCTGCAGTTGCCATCCGGGTTGCCGGCGGCGGGGTAGCTGTCCGTACTGCCGCCCGAGCTGCTGGAGCTGGAGGAGGAGCCTGACGAGCCGCCGGAAGAACTGCTCGACGAACTGCTGGAAGAGCTGCTGGAGCCACTGCCGGGGCTGCCACCACCACTCCCGCCCCCGCCACCGCCTCCACAGGCCAGCAGGAGGGTACTCAACAGGACAGGGACAAGCAGACGTGATCGCATGGCGGGCTCAGTAAATCGTGAAGTACGTCACGTTTAGCTGGCCGCTTGGTTCGGGTCAAGAATTCTCCGGCAGGCGTCTCCCGGCGCCGCCGGGTGGGGGCGTGGCGAGCATTCCGGGGATGTCGCGAGTGCCTGCTCAGTGCGGGAAGTAGTCCTGCAGCGGACGCTTCAGATGGATCAGCCAGAGCTGGGTCGGCTCGCCATTCGGCCCGAGCTGGTAGCTGCCTCTGTCGCTGAGCTGGCCGGCGCGGATGGTGTAGGCCCCGGCGTCGGAGCCCTTGTCGCCGCTGATGCGGGTCTGCATGCTGAAATCGTTGTCGTTGATGACGGCAATGCCTCCGGGGATGAGCGCCAGCCCCTCGGCTTTCTCCGCTTCCCAGCCGAGTTCGCGCAGGTCGAACACGCGCTGTTTGCGGATGAACTGTAGCTCGGCCAGCTCGCTTGCGCTGGCGTATTCGAGCGCCTGGCCGCTGTGTGTCTGACGCGTGCTGATGTCTTCTGCGGTGGCGATGTCGATCACGTACACCACATTGCGCATGCCATGCTTGCCCAGGCCCTGATCGATCAGGGCAAAGTGGCTGTCGTCGATGGCGACCAGATCGCCCAGTTTGGTGTCGCCGGGGCGCGCGTAGTCGTTCAGATCAAGCGGGTACGCAAACTGGCGGGTGACGCCACTGGCAGGGTCAAGTTCGACGATGCGGATGAAACGGGCGGTGTTTTTCGTTTTGCCATCCACATCCAGTGTGGATTGCACGGCTGCATAGATCTTGCCGGATGGGGTGATCGCCAGACCCTCAAAACCGCGGTTGGGCTGACGCTGGGCGAGGATGGCCGGCAGTCCCTTGCCCGGCGCGAACTGGCGCAGTACACGGCCTTGCGGATCGGCCTGCACGATGAAGGGTCCGTATTCGTCGGAGAGCCAGAAGTTGCCGGCACGGTCGGTAGCGATGGATTCGGGGTCCAGCCCGCGCGGGCTGAAGGGCAGGGGCTGCAGCCGCTCGTCCAGCGCCACTTCACCGGTGGCGCCTGTGTTGCCCGGCGCTATCGGCAGGCCGGAGGCGAGTTGACCGTCGTAACTGAGCGGGATGCTGCGTGTCACACGGGCCTGCTGGCCGGGTGTGACGAGGATTTCGGCGAGGCGCGGCACGAAATCCGGGGTCAGGAAAACCTTGCTGGCGTGCAGCTTGCCGTTGATGTCAATCCTGGGTGAGTCGCCATTCGGACCACGATCACCGATGCCCCAGAACAGCAGGCTGCCATCGGCTTGTGTGCTGCGGTAGCTGAGGCCGGAGCCCGGTGCGAAAGGCAGGCTGGTGCCGAACTCGCTGGCATGGCGGCCCTGATAAGGCAGGCGTTCGCGAGCCGGCAGCAGCACTTCGTAGCGGTCAATATGGCTGACGGCCGGCGTGGTGCCTGCGCTGCGCGCAAAGCCCTTGCCCAGCGGGGCATCCAGGCGTTCCGGATTGCCGGCGCAGGCAGCCAGCAGGGCGATGGCTGGAATAAGGGTGAGCTTGAGGCGCAACGCGTGGGTCATCATGGCATTCTCCAGGTAGCCCTGCAGGATCACCCGGAGGTATTACAGCTGTATTACGGCGGGAGCTACGGGCCCCCGCGTTATCGCTGCAGAGGGCCCCCGTGCCGATGCGTCATGCCAGGCTCTTGTAGTGCGCCTCGATGGCCTGATAGCGTTGATTGGCACGATGCAGATTGATGATCCACAGGGTGCCGTGCAGGAACAGGAAGGCGGCGCCGATCAGCAGGGCGAGCAGGCGCAGCAGCGCCGGCAGGGCGTTGTCAGGGGTGCGTTGCGGATCGATGGCGAGCACATGATCACCGCGCTCGTTCTTGCCATTGCTTACCAGCAAGCCGGTCAGCTCCACGCTCTTGGTCTTCTCCGGGGTGGCGAGTGTCTGGTAGGCCGCCCACTGGGTTTGCCAGTCGGAAGACTGCTCGATTTCCTCTGCCGGGGCTTCTGCCGCGGGAGCGGCTTCGGCGGCGGGAGCCGCGCTGTCGGTGGCCGGCGCCGTGTCAAAGGGGGTGTCACCGAGCGGCAGGATGATGCCTCCGCGCTGGCTGGCCAGTGCCGTCTGCAGCGGTTTTTCGTAGAGCTGGCGCATGCGCGGCCGGGCCAGATCGCGCAGGCCGGAACGCAGGCTGCTGATCACCATCTGGTTGCCCAGGGCGGAGTCACCGCTTTCCTTCAGACTGCCATCCCTGGCTTTCTTGAGCAGTGTTTCCCAGCCGATATCCTTGTCGCTGTCATCCACGATGAGCTTGCTGCCCAGTGCGTGCTGCAGGTCCTGACACGGCACGCGGCTGTCGGCGGTGAAGTCGCGGCATTCCCGCTCGATGGTCAGGACCAGTGCGCTCAGATTGCTGATGGTCTGGACGGATGTGCGCGGCGCATAGGGGTTGTAGCTGTTGCCTTCACGTGCCATCTGCATCTGCAGCATGATGTCCAGCATCGGATTGCTGCGTGCTTCCAGCAGCTTTCCGCTGTAGAGATCCAGCAAGGCCTGGTCCGGCGTCACCGCGTCGATTTGCGGAATCTCGCCGCCCCAGCGCACCTGCCTGCAGTCAATCGGTGCAGGGTCGTTGCCGTTGGCAGCCGTGATCTGGCAGCGCGCCCGGGCCTGCACGTGCACCATGCTGCCGGGGGCCGGCGGCTGGGCGAGGACTGCGTCAACGCTGGCGTAGCTTTGCACAGCTCCGGGCTGCAGGCTGGCACGGGCGTGCGCCAGGTCGGCATCCAGTCCGGTGCTGAAGAAGAACCAGGCGGCAAACAGCATGACGCCGCCGGCCAGTGCAAGGGTCAGATGGCGGCCCCAGTAGACCGAGGGGCTGCGCTGCTCTTCGGCATCAATCGACAGCTTCTTGCCGAAGCGTACGATCGAGTAGTCCTCCACCCGCATCTCCAGCGTCACCTGGCTGTCTGGCGGCACGAGAGCCCATTTCCTCCAGTGTGCAGGCAGTTCCAGCGGGAATTTGTCTCCCAGAAAGAGCTGGCTGCGTGTCATGTTGGAGTTGCTCGGGCTTTGCAGGGTGACCGCCGTCAGCGTGCCTTCGACACGATTGACCTTCTGCGGCACCGCTGGCTTGCGTGGCCGCCAGATCAGCCACAGGGCCAGGGCCAGCAAGACCAGCGCAGGAGTCAGCCAGGGCCAGACCGTATCGGCGTAGCCGGCGATCAGCAGCAGGATGAAGGCGGGGGTCAGAAGCAGCAGGGGCAGACCGCCCCAGCCGGGATTGGCGCGCACGGCGGCTTCGGCAGGCGTTTCATCACGCTGGCTGAGGATGCGTACGCGGTTGATGTCCTCTCCGGTTTCGCTGGCGTCGGCAGTCTTGTCTGTTTCGTCGCTGCCCGCCTGGGCGTTCAGTCCGCCCGGTAGCTCGCCGTGCTGGCCGGCATTCCACTGGTGTTGCTGGGCCTGTGCCTGCTGCGCGCGCTCCCGGCCACCTTTCAGGTCGAAGCTCTTGTTCAGGGTGATGACAAGGGCAAATTTGGGCGTCAGCACGACCTCTGCGTGATTGCCCGAACCGAGAAAGTCGCGTGCGTCATAAGGCAGCACCACATCCACATCGCCCAGCGTGTCGTGCAGGGTGTCGCCGCCATTGCTGACATGCAGGCCATGGCGGACGAACTCGCCATACAGGTCGTACACGTTTGCACTGAGCAGCTCGACGATCTTGCCCGGTTTGGCCGGGTCCACCAGGAAGGGCTGCAGCAGGCTTCGCTCTTCGGCGGTCAGTCCCCGCGTCGGCTTGCCCTGGGTCTTCAGCTCGTGCAGCGCGTTCTTGTTGCCGGAGCGGCGCGCCGTGTAGGCGATCAGGCTGTAGATGGAATAGAGGGTGACGCCGATGAAAAGGAGGAGTTGCAGGGTTTGCATGGCAAGGACTCGGGCATTCGGGGGCGGGAGAAAACTGCGCGCGATTCTATCCGGACAGCCTGTGCGGGCTGGCTGAAGACAGCCCGACGGCTGGTTTCATCCGTCGGAGCGGGCGGGGGCGTGCCGAAACAGTCCGGCGCTGATGCGGCTTGACCTTGGTGCACTGCAGCGTGCATCATTTGCCCATGCATTCCGCACACGCCACCATCATCCGACGCCGCGCAGCCCGCCGATCAGGCAGGCTGTGGCGCGTGCGTACGGGCGGGCTGCGGAACCCGGCAAGGCTGACTTAGCGCCTTCCAGTTCTTCACCAGTTTTCCCCAGCGGGCCACGGCTTCAACCGTGGCCCGCTTTTTTTCGTCTGTCGTTTCCGGAAAGGATGTTTCCATGAATACCGCTGTCGTTTCGCATGCCCTGATGCAGATTACACCCAGACCCGAACTGGTCTTCGTGCGGGGGGCTGGTGCCCGCCTTGTTGACGATGCCGGGCGCAGCTATCTGGACTGGGTGCAGGGCTGGGCGGTGAACAGCCTCGGCCATTCGCCGGCGGTGGTGGTTGAGGCACTCGCACAACAGGCAGCCCGCCTGATCAATCCGAGCCCGGGCTTCTACAACCAGCCAGCACTGGATCTGGCGGCCCGTCTGTGCGCGCATTCCTGTTTTGATCAGGTCTTCTTTACCAGTTCCGGGGCAGAGGCCAACGAAGGGGCGATCAAGCTCGCACGCAAATGGGGACGCGTGTACAAGGGCGGCGCGCACGAGATCATCACCTTCAGCAATGGCTTTCACGGCCGCACTCTGGCCACCATGGCGGCGACCGGCAAGGCGGGCTGGGACCGCCTGTTTGCACCGGCGATGCCCGGCTTCGTGAAGGCGCGCTACAACGATCCGGATTCCGTGCGTGCGCTGATCGGGCCGCAAACCGTGGCGGTGATGCTGGAGCCGATTCAGGGCGAAGCCGGGGTGATCGCAGCGGCGCCGGGATTCCTGCAGGCTTTGCGCGCGCTGTGTGACGAGCACGGCCTGCTGCTGATCGTGGATGAAGTGCAGACGGGCTGTGGCCGCACCGGCACACTCTTCGCCCATGAACACGATGGCGTGCGCCCGGACATCATGACCCTGGGCAAGGGGATCGGCGGTGGCGTGCCGCTCGCCGCATTGCTCGCACGCGAGTCCGTGTGCTGTTTCGAGTACGGCGACCAGGGCGGCACCTATTGTGGCAATCCGCTGATGTGTGCAGCAGGTCTCGCGGTTATGCAGAGTCTTGCCAGAGCGGACTTTCTGGCCCGGGTGAATACGCTTGGCGAGCAGCTTGCAATGGGGTTGCGGAGGCTGAGCCAGCGCTTCGGGCTGGGCGAGGTGCGCGGCCGCGGCTTGTTGCTGGCGCTGGTGTTGTCGCGTGATCTCGGCGCAGAGGTGGTGTTGCAGGCACGCGAGCGGGGTCTGTTGCTCAATTCACCGCGCCCGGATCTGCTGCGCTTCATGCCGGCACTGAACAGTACGCATGCCGAGATCGAGGAAGGCCTGGAGTTGCTCGGCGGCGTGCTGCAACAGCATTTCTGAGCGTTTGCCGGCACGGTCGCCAGTGGCGGCTGTGCCGGACGTGTGACAAGGCTGCAGGAGGTCAGCCGGCGTGTTGCCTGATTCGGGCGCCGAGGCGGGCTTTGCGCAGCCGGGATTGCGCCTTGTAGCGGAAATGGGCGTGGCTGTGCAGCGCAGTGAGCACGCAGAACACCAGCACAGTGAGCAGCAGGATGAGGGCGCGCAGCATCACCCCGATGGTGACCTTGTCATCCAGTTCGATCATGTGCTTGCCGTGTGCGTCGGTCCCGAAGCGCACCAGCATGCCTTCGTACTGCATTTGCGGCTGGCAGGCTTCCCGATCCAGCGCACGGAATTCCTGCCAGAAGCCTAACCAGTCCAGTTGGGATTCGCTGATATCTTCCAGCGGGATGCGCTTCCAGTAGGGTTCTTGCGCGTCCCGGACAAAACCGGCATCGCAGCGCTCGCTTGATCTGTCGAAGCGCGTGCGGGCGTTGCGGATCAGGATGCTGCCGCGCTCGTTCGCCAGCGCGTTCTGCAGGGCCTGACCGTAGTGCGCCTGCATCGCGGCAGGCGCGACTCCATAGAGCGCCGCACGCAGGTGCCGCAGGTTCGCGCGTGTGATCAGGGCGCGGTCGCTGTCAGGTCCTGCGGTCTGGCGCCCGCTGCGGGCCAGCGCCAGCCATTCCGGCCAATCGACAGGCTTTGCGGTGCCGTCAGGCATCACCAGGCTGTCGCGGAGCGTCATCTGCAGATGCCTGCAGGCCGCTTGCGCATCAGGGCCGGCCTGAGCGCAGTGCGCGTCGATAGCCAGCAGCAGGGCGCTGACTTCCTCGACCAGCATGGGCGATCCGCCCATCTGGCTCGCCTGAAGGGCGGCTTGCTCGCGTGGATCGACGGGGCGGACCTTCAGCGGCGCACCACTGGCCAGGCGCAGTGCCGGATCGCTGGGCGAGATATCGGTGACCCGCAGGGGCTCGCCGCCCCAGCGCAGTTGGGAACAGTCGATGCGGGGTGGATGCGGGGAGGTGGTCGCTTCGACGCCGCAGCGCGCCTTACCGCTCAGCGTCACCTTGCTGCCCAGCGCTGGCGGATCGGCGAGAAACTCTTGTGCACTGTCATATACCAGCAGTTCGGCGGGCCGGAACAGGGCCTTGGCGTAGAGCGTCACGATGTCGAGGTTGCCGCCGACGTACAGCGTCGTGAAGAGCAATAATGCTGAGATGCTGGCAAACAGACCATGCTCGCCAAGCGGCACAGAAGGCATGCTTTGTTCTTCGGCTTCGATGGAGAGCTGATCGCCCGCGCTCACCAACGAGTTGTCGGACGAGCGCAACTCGACGCGCAACCGGCGATTGAGCCGGGCACGCAACCAGGGCTGCCAGTGATCGGGTGCCTGTAACTGATACTTGCCGATACAGAGGTATTCGACACGTCCGCCCTCGGTGTATTCGCCTTCCACCTTGCGCAGCGGGCCGGAGATTCTCAACACCTCTTGCGCGGCAGGTGACTGCTGTTCGCGCCGCCAGGCCAGCCCGCACGCGCTTGCAAACAGGGGAAGGCCAAGGAGCAGCCACCAGGCCGAGCCGTTTCTCAGGCCGCTGATGAACAGCAGAAAGCCACCTAAGAGATACAGCCCCAGTGCCATGAGGCCCGGGCCGCTATGGCTGCGTGCGGCAATTTCTCCCGGGGTTTCCGGGCGGCGGTCGAGCTCTTCGACTTCGTCCTGTGACGGATCGCCGGGCGGGACGAGGGGCGCTTCTTCGTCAGCCGCTAGCGGTGCCGGGTCCCCGTCAAACGCCTCGGTATCGGGGATGGGCTGGGCGAACCAGAACAGGGCATAGATGATTCCGCCAAGGGTCACGCACACGAGGACGACGATCTCTGGCAGGGAAAGACCGTTGGCAACCCCTCTGAAAATGAGTGCCAGCAGCTCAAGTACTACGATGATGCCAAGCAGAACGTTCATGAGAGTGCGGAGTCAGGCGGAAAAAGGACGGAGCAGCGTTTGCTGCGCGCGGCGAGGCATATTAAGCGAAATGGTTCGGGCCGGAGATGTCCGCCGACGTTGGTCCTGGGCAAGGTGGGCGGCGGCGTAATGCTAGCTGCATCGCTGCTGCTGGTGTTGTCGCGCGAGGTCGGTGCCGAGGTAGTGACGCGGGCATGTGAGCAAGGCCTGTTGCTCAATTCCCCCCGCCCGGATCTGCTTTGACAACCTGATGCTGATCATACAGGGAGTAAGTATCGGGTCAGGGACGAACGTGTGTTCGTGCCCTGACCCGGTGTCGTGCTTATTGCAGGCGGAAAGTGTACTGATATGTTCGCGAGCTGCCACCCACCACCACGTTGCTGATCGTCACGCTGTAATCGGTGTTGGCCGTCAGGCCGGCGACTTTCCATTGCAGGTGATTGGGCAGGCCGTAGCCTTCGTAGTTGGCAGACTGCTCGGAGATGGCGAGGCTTTGTCCGCTGCCATTGGACACGGTGACGCTGGCGTTGGCATAGCTGACCTGGCTGGCGCCATTGGCCCACACATTGGTTTTGCTGGGCATGGCCGAGAAGGACAGGAACCAGCTCGCGGAAAACTCGCTGCTCGGGTAGGTACCGTAGGGGTAGGCCACGAAATCATTGCTCATGCTGACGCTGCTGACGCCATTCTGGGCCTTCATGGCCGAAGCCATGTAATAGGTGCTGCCGTTCGGCTGACCATCCACGCGGCCATAAGTGGTCTTGCCTAGATAGGGATTCAGTACCCAGCGGCGGTGACCCAGCGAGGCAACGCCGCTGTCGATCAGATAGCCGACGATGGCATTCGCACTGGGCGTGCTTTCGGTGCTGCCGCTGCCCCAGGTCATGTGCAGGTTGCTGGTGCTGGCCAGGCGATAGGCATTCGCGGAGTAGCACTTGCCGGTGCTGTCAGGTGCGTGGGTCAGGGTCTGGTTGGCGGCCATATACAGCGCCGCTTCGGCGGCAGCACCATCGTCGCTCGCGTCATAACTGACCGCAGGCAGACCATGGCGGGCGCGGATGGCGTTGAGTTTGGCCAGAACCGAGGTGCGCTCAGCGTCTTTCAACTGCCCGGTGATGCAGCTGGAGATATTCGGCAGGCTGGAGTACAGACTGTTGCCGCCTGCACCGGAAGAAGAGCTGGACGAGGAGGATGAACCGCCGGAGCTTGAACTCGAAGAAGAACTCGACGATGAGGACGAGCTGCCCTGACCCGAGGATGAACCCGAACCTGACGATGAACTGGAACTCGCGGTACCGTTACCTGAGTCATTGCTGCCCGAACCACCCCCCCCTCCGCCGCCGCAGGCTGCAAGCATAAGGGTCGCGCAGAGTGCGGTCATGGTGGGTGCAAGACGATGGTGATGCCAGGAGGGGGTCGGGCGCATGATGAGATTCATTGATTGGATAAGTGCTGCGCATTGTGCAGCCCGCCTTCAAGTGAGCGACGTACTTGCCGCTGGTCTGCGATGACTGATTGGGCGACGAACGGATAAGCGTGTGTGGTCGATCTTCCTGACCATCGGGTGCTGTCAGGCCGGTCAGGGCAGGATGCGATGGCTGGTTTGACAAAGACCTGCCGCAAGGCGGTGTTTCAATTGGAGGGCAGGAGCAGCCCACCGTCCAGCGCAGCTTTCCAGGCTGCGAGTTTTTCAGCCGGACGCATGCCGGCGTGAGCAGGGCTGGTCGAAGGCAGGCGCAGGAAATCGACAGGGCCCGACGCGAGAGGCGGGCGAACGTGACGACGGAACAGGGATTCGGCCGTGCCGCCGTTGAAACACACGCGCCGGATCTGCGGATGCGCAGCGAAGAAATCAGTGAAATCGTTGATCAGTACGCTGGTCGCATCAATGTCGGCATCCAGACTGCCGGGACGCACGCAGCTTTGCAGCACATCCCATACGGCGACGCCTGCAGCGACAAGGTGTGTGCAGCGTTCGGCATAAGGCGCTGCCGGATCGAATCCCAGCGCTTCACCCATGATCGGCCAGAACCGGTTGTGCGGATGAGCGTAGTAGCGTTGCGCCTGCAGCGAGGCCACGCCGGGCATGCTGCCGAGGATCAGGATGCGTGCATTGGGCGCCGCAAGCGGAGGGAAACTGCAGACGCGCATCACGCGGGTTCAGACGATGAAGCCGGGGCCGTCGCCCATCTTCGCGTTCATCTCGTTCTTCCGCGAGGCAGAGACATTTGCGCGCAGGGTATAAGCCTCGCCGAAGCACGGACTGCTCGCCAGCAGTGCCTGCTGACGCGCGAGATAGTCGGCTGTCGTGCCGAGCACGCGTGCCGGATTGCCGGCTGCCAGGCTGCCGGCCGGGATGTCGGCGGTGACGACGCTGCCAGCGCCGATGATTACGTCGCTCCCGATTTTCACGCCTGGCAGCACGATGCTGTCTGCGCCAATGAACACCCGGTGGCCGATCGCCACCTTGCCCAGGCGCACGTAGCCCAGCGCGCGTTTGGTGCTGGCGTCGTGCGCGAGGATGGTCACGTTCGGGCCCAGCGTCACATCGTCACCAATCGTGATGTGCCAGCAATGGCAGGCGTCGATCACGCAGCCATCCTGCATGTAGAAATTGCGGCCGACAACGAGGCCGCGGCGGACCAGCGTGGCGAGCGGGTCGCGGCCGCTCAGACGGCGGAACAGGCGGCGAAAGAGGCCGAGAATCAGGGATGGCATGCTGAGATCAGATGGCTGCGTCGCAGGTGCAGAGGACGAAATCGGCCTTGAACGGCGCTTCGGGCAGAGTGCGGCCGTATTCCACGATCCAGTCTGCGTGTTCGATTTCTTCCCGGAAACGCTGCCGGTACGGCGCCGGCACTTCGGCCAGTGCGAAGACTTCCCGGGCAACCGTACTGTCTTCGTCCAATACATAGCGGTAGGAAATCATTCCGCCGGACAGTTTGCTCAGTTCCTCGTTTGCCATGGTGTCTCCCGTGCCGGGTTGCAGGCTTCAGTGCCGCCTGCATTCTGCGGTCATCCAGCGGCGCTGTCATCCCCATGGCGTGATTCAGCCCTGATCGCCACCACAGAAACCGGCTTCGTCCGCAGACTTGAAGCGTTTGCCGCGTCTGTCGCCATCCGCATGCCAGAAGAATTGCCAGCGGTAATCCGCCTGGCCCGGCCGGGTCTGATAGCGGATCGAGAGCCGACCGGAATACTCGTCATGACACGGCCGCCCGCTGCGGTAATCGGCTTCTGAAAAGCACGCCCGGATCATCTTGTTGCAGCTGAAGGGAATGCCGGCGTGCAGTGCGGCATCTGTCCCCAGGGGGATGAAGTCGGCGCGCTCGAAGCTTGCGCCGCCGCCCGAATACATCTCGCTGCGCCGGCTGAGCAGCGCCACGGCCCATTGCGTGGGGCTGACCGGGTAAAGCGCCGGAAAGATCCGCCGTGGCCCCTCATCGGCCCAGCCCGCGGCTGTTTCGGTGCTCTCTTCAACCCCGTCCGGCTGACCGAAATCCTGCCGGAACTGCAATTGCAGCGCACCCGTCGGACCGAACTTTGCCGCGAGCAGCGCGGGCTTGCTTTCGTCGATCAGATACAGGTCCACAGGCATCGGGCGGGAAGGCACGAAGGCGCTCAACTGCGCCGGATCACATGGCTCCGGCAGGCTCGCACAGAGTTGCGCAATGGCCTCGGGTGCAGGCTTGCCTTTGGGGGCGGGCTTGAGCAATACCGCACGCGGCGCAGCGGGCGCCGCGGCGAATGCCGGCTGCCCTGACAGGACAGCCAGAATCAGGGAGGCCGATGCGCATGAGGTCGAGATGCGTGTCACGCGTGCCTATTTCTTTTCCGACTGCTGCAGCCACTCCGTCAGCATGGGCTCCGGAGCGGCATGCTGGCTCAGCGCGCCATCGTATTTCACCCGGGGTTCGCGCAGCGTGTTGGGTTGGTTGGGCAGATATACCGTGCCGCTGTCGCGATCAAGGCGCAGCAGCATGTAATCGCGGCCGTTGCGCGTTGTCGTATAGCTGCGGGTGCCGTCCCGGTCTCCGGCGTCGACGCGTGCTTTCTGGATCACGCCATCCAACGGATGGTCGATGCCTGCAATCTGCACCAGCGCTTCGGCTTTCTCCGGAGCGCCCAGGCGCAGAACGAAGACCTTGACGCCTTCTTCACCACTGTAGGCTTTCACATAGCGGCCCACTTCGGGGCGATCTGCTGCATGGGCCAGCGCGGTGATGCACAGACTGGCGAGGAGGAAGAGTTTTTTCATGGGAATTCCGGTTGGGGAGAGAGGCAGAAAAGCTTGCGAGGATAAGCGCCTCGTCCGCGCAATGCTGCGCTGACGTGCCCTTGGGCAGACCTTGGGGGACGAGCGGTTTGAATCATTTTCTGAGAAATTGCCTGCCTTGTTAGGTAGCGCGTCGGAACGGATTGTCTGCGCGGGGGCTGGCTCATTAGCGATGTCTGGCGTGTTCAGTCCGGAAACGAGTCGCGGATCCATCCGCTCAGGCTCGTACAAAACTCGCTCTGCGAATTTTCCCGGGAGCAGCGGCGCTGATAGGTGTCCTGGGCGGAGCGAAGCGTCTCGTCGGCTTCCTTCTTGCGCCGTGCCTTCTCGTGTTCGATCGCCCGTTGCACCGTTTCCTTGTGTTCCGGGTGTTGTTGTTCGTACTGCCGAAGGCCGGATCCGGGCTGGTGTGCCAGGGCGTTGAGCAATGCCTGCAGTTCGGCTTCGGGCAATTGCGACATCGGGATGTTCTGGGGAAGTGCCGGGCTGCCCGGGGTTTCCTGCGCAGCGCTACGAAGCGCAGTGTCGGGCGAACGAAAGGATTCACGACTATTGCTGACGACCGCCTGGGTGCTCATCTGTTTCAGGGCTTGGCTCATCACCTCGGGCGGCGTGTTTTTCACCGCGATCCAGTCCAGCGAGACGAGTTTGTGCCGTCCGAAGAGGCCTGAGTTCAGGGTAACACGTGCCACTTCGCCGTTGCAGGGCATGGCAGGATCCTGAGGGCACTCGACGTGTCGCGTTCCCCGGTTGTCTCTCAGTTCAAACAGCTTCCGGTTCCATTGACAGGACGGGATGGAGGCACGCACAAGCTTGCCGGTCGCCAGGTCTGCAAACTCGATTCCCTTGCATGAATAGGACATCGGTTGCGCATCGTAGGGGAGGTCCCCGGCGTCCGGTCCTAAATCCTGTCGGGCTGTATTCCAGTCTCCCGTGACGCGAACAAAAAAGTGCTCTTCGGCGCGCCCGAAACGATCCACGATGTTGATGCCAATGGAAATGACCGTCAGGCCGCTCAGCGCAGACCACATTATTTTCGAGATGATCCTGCTGCGCGCCTTCGAGGGATCTTCGGGACGCTTCTCATCGATGGATTCAAGGAAAAACTTGCAGGTGAGGAGGACGTACAGCGTCAGGCCGTAATGGCAGAGCCTGGTGAGCTCCGTTGACCAGCCCAGCGGCGTCGCGATCAGCCCGTAAGCCAGAAAATCCATTAAGAACCAGGCGGGAATAGCGAGAAGCAGCATGGCGTTACGGACTTCTCTGCTTATCGCGTGGCCGCTATATGGGTGATCGTACGTATGGACTGCAAGCTCATTTTTCTGCCGGTTGATTCATCTGCCGCAGCAGCTGCCAGGCCATTGCCACCATGCCCAGTACGCCCAGCACCAGCACGCCCCACAAGGCGATCTTCTTCCAGTCGCGCTCGCCGTCGGCGGTCTGCGCGACGCTTGATGTGCTGCCTGAAGACGCGCTCTGGGCGCCGTTCTTCGCAGCATCCTCGAGGACGCTGGCGGAGACGATTTCCGGGCTGTCCGGCTTGCCGAAACCGGGCACCAGCGTGGCGGCGCCCAGGGCGGCGTCTTTCGCTTCCTTGTTGCCGACGGCCAGTGTGTAGGGGCCTTCACCGCTGGCGAGGAACACCAGTTGCGCAGGCTGCACGGCGAAGCTCAGCTGCGGGCCTTCCGCGAGCGGGTTCAGGCGCGGGTCGACGCGCAGCACGAATTCCTGCAGCGCGTAAGCGGGCAGGGGGATCTCGCTGTTGCTCCACTCCCGGCCCTTGTTGCTGATGCGATAGACCACCGTGCTGGCGAGACTGTTCCAGTAACGGCGCTCGCGCCCCGGGGCGAGGATTTCCACCGGCAGGAGTTGATTGCCCGGTGGCAGGGTGAGGCGCAATTTCGTCAGGGGCAGAGGATGGGGCAGGCGGAAACGGTATTCGCCGGGCTTCAGGTCGCTCCCGCCCGGGCTCGCTGCCAGTGGCGCAGACCAGGCCAGCGGGGCGGCCAGGTAGCGCGAGCTGCTTTGCTCCAGGGTGGCGCTGGCGAGCTGCGGCGCGGCGGCGGGCTCACGCCAGAGCAGGCGCAGGTAGCGGTCACGGAAGCCATTCAGTTCGATGCGCCGGTTCTCGATGCGCGCGCCGTTGTAGTCCAGCCGGGCCAGCTGCACGTGCCTGGCCAGACGCTGCCAGTGCTGCAGATCGTCGCTGGACTCCACATCAAGCAGCTGGAAATCGCCGCCGGCCTTGTTCCAGTCCAGCTCCAGCGCCCGCACGGCCTGCCGGTCACTGATCTGGCTTGCGTCCAGCACATAGCCGGAGAGCCGCGTCCCGCCTTGCTGTGCAGGCTGCTTGCCTGCAGAACCGCTCCGGGAATTGATCTGCACAAGGGTGCCGTCCGGACCCTGACGCAGCGTGAGATTCAGGGCTCCATCGTCGGAGACTGTTGCGGTGTGCGCGTCTTCGCGGGCCAGCAATGGAAACCAGCGCAGGGATTGTTTCTTCACCTGCTCCTCGGTACTCCCGCTGGCGGCCAGCCGCGCATACGGCACGGGCTGGCCAGCCGCGTTGAAGACGCGCAGATCGCGCAGGTCGCCATGCGCGGAAGCCAGATAAGCCGCCAGCGGCACGCTCAGGCGGTAGTAGGGCGCAGCCGCTTCGGTACGGATCGGCAGATGGGTGGCGAACTGTGCGGGCTTTTCCTGCGCCATTGCGCTCAGCGAAAGCAGGGCGGCAGCGCAGCTGGCCAGATGCTTGAAAATGGGCATGGCGTGACTCCGGATCATTGGTTTTCTTCCTTGCTCGGTGGCAGCGGCGCGAAGTAGCCCACCACCAGCAGCAGCACGCCCACGCCGATGAAGGAGATGATGCGTTCCAGCCCGCCGTGGTTCGACAGCTCCACGAAGAACAGTTTGGCGACGACCACCGCGACCAGCACCGCGCCGCTGACCCACACGGCGCGCCGTGCGCGGCGGTGGCCACTGATCATCAGGCCCAGCGCGAGCAAGGCCCAGGCTACCGACAGGCTGGCCTGTACGGTCATCGAATGCAGCAGGGCATCGTTGTTCCACGCCACCCCGGCGAAGTGATGCGCTGCGCGCAGTACCACGCAGGTATAGGTGAGGAAGCCGCCTGCCAGCAGCGCGACCTGCAGCGGCGCATGCAGGGGCTGCCAGGCGACAAGGGCCGGATCTTGCGTGCGCAGTTGCCCAACCCACTGCCAGCCGGCGAAGAGCACCAGCAGCAAGGCAATTTCCAGCGGATTGATCAGCGGAATGAAAGGCAGCGGCGCGGCGTTGCCGGTGGATTGCAGATTGACCATCAGCAGCCATGCCAGCAGGATGACGAGCACGGGCAGGGTGCTGCTGAAACGGTAGATCTGCGGATGGGCCGCTGCCGGCCACAGCCTGGGCGGTGCTTTGCGTGCGTTCCACAGCAGCCAGGCCGCCAGCGGCAGCGTCCAGCCCAGCCAGCGCCAGGTGCTGCCGGGTTCGCCCAGGCTGAGGAAGAGGTAGCGCAGCTCCAGTGCGGCCACACCCAGCCAGACCCAGGTATTGACGAGGTGCAGGAGCTTGTCACTGCTGCTGGCGAGCAGATTCTTGCTGACGCGCAGCAGACCGAAACCGGCGATGAGTGCGAGACCGAATGCCACCCAGCCAGACTCGCCGAGCAGGTTCGCGTCGGCGCTGTAATCGAAGGCGGCGACGGCACCCGCCAGCGGCAGCAGCAGGCCGCACAGGCCAGCGAGCCGCGCCCAGCGCCATTTTCCGGCAATCGGCAGGAGCAGCAGGACAGATGCCGCCATCACCGCGAGGAACTGATGCGCCAGCACCTGATCGTTGCCGGCCTGCCAGCGCAGCTCCATCCACCAGCCGAACGCCCACCAGCAGGCGGACCACAGCAGCGCCGGGAAGCTGATCCAGTCGCCATCGATCTGCAAGGCATCCGCATCGGTGGCCGCTGGCGAGCGCGCCCAGGCGTGCAGTCGCCAGGCCACGGCGAAAGCGGCCAGCGCAATGACGATTGGCGTCCAGAAACCGGCGTGGGCGAAGGGCGTCGTGCCTTCGGGTGGCGGCAGGTGGCCGAAGAGGAAGAACACCGCGCTGTTGGCCTTGAGGAAGGCAGCGCCGGCGATGACTTCCAGCGCCAGCGCGAACCAGAAGGCCTGCTTCAGCTTCAGGCGCATGGCGGCCCACATCAGCACGAAGCCGCAAGCCGCCCATACTGCGGTGGCGGTCTGCCAGGGCAGTACGAAGAGCACCGCCAGGGCGATGAAGCCCAGACCGAAGAGCATGGCCCAGGCGAGACGCGCGACCTGCGCCGGGTCATTGGCTTTGCGGGCCTCACGGATGGCCGCGCCCAGGCTGACCAGCGAAGCCAGCCCGATCAGCGAAGCGATGACCAGCCCCTTCCAGCCGGAGCTGGCCAGCATCAGCACACTGCCTTCGGCCGCCCGATCCATGTTGTTGAGGAACAGCAGGCCCGTCGCCAGTTGCAGCAGCAGCGCATTGGTGAGCCAGCCGCGTGCCTTCAGACGCAGGCCGATGAAGACCGTGAGCATGCCGGCGATGGCCCAGACGGCGGCTGTCGTATCCGCCAGCCAGGTGAGCGGTGCGATCAGATAGAGGAGCCACAGCCCCAGCGTGCTGAACAGCGGCTGCAGGCTGCTGGTGCCGGCCTTGCTGTCCTGCCGTTCAAACCGCACCAGCAGGGCGCAGGCCAGCATCACCACGCCCAGCAGGAGCGCCACAAGCGGTTTGCCGTACAGCAAGGTCGTGGGCTCCGGCAATTCCCAGCTGTGATTCACTCCGAGGGTGCCGCCGAAGGCGAGGAGGGACAGCAGCAGTATGCCTACGCCATTGGCCAGCCAGGCCGGTGGCCGGAAGCGGGTTGCAACGAAGACCGTGGCGAACCCGGCGATGCCCCAGATGATGGCGCAGCCCTCGGCCAGCCGCATCAGGGGGGCAATCAGGTACAGGCTCCACAAGCCTGCTGTGGCAAACAGCAAGCCCAGACCGCTATCCCAGGATTCCGTATCGCCCTTGGCGCGGGCTGCGTTCAGCACCAGCATGTTGGAGAGCAGCGACAGCCCTAGCATCAGCGCGCCGAGTGCCGATCCGCTCAGCAGCGTGTCCTGCCCGACATCTAGTTTCTGCAGGAAGGCAATGATGGCGCCGGCCTGCAGCAGCAAGGCGAAGGCGCGTGCGAAGGGGCGTTGCTGGCGGTGGCCGATCCAGTAGATGCCGGCGGCTTCAACGGCCCAGGCGGCAGAGGTCCATTGCGCGTCCAGCCCCAGCGGAATCGCCAGCGAGGCGAAGATCATGCCGAGCGCAAGGAAGATTTCGGTGAGCAGGCGATGGCGCAGCGGATTTGCACCGTGAGCCAGTCGCGCCAGCAGCAGATAGAAACCGCCCAGCGCCAGCGCGCTGAACGCCGTGCCGTATTCGATATGCCGGATCAGGCCGACTTGCAGGCCGAAGGCGACGATGGGCGTGCCGAACAGGATTGTTCCGTCCACGTAGCGCTGTGCGGCGTGACCTTTCTGCGCCAGCCAGGCGGTCCATTCCGCCGTATCGCGACCGCTGGGCGTGTCCGGATCATCCAGCAGCACGCGGCGTGCGAAGAGCAGGCCGATGGTGACGAACATCAGGAAGAACAGGATCAGGAAAGGCTCGGTATTGCCGAAATGCAGGGCCGGATCGTAGCTGCGCAGCCCCCAGGCCAGACCGATCAGGAAGGTGCCGAAGAAGCCGATCAGGTTCAGCGGACGCCAGGCCTTGAACCAGGCGATGCCGAGGATGCCGCAGTTGAGCAGGGCGAAATACGTGAACAACGCAACGTGGTTGCCGCCACCGGTCGACACCAGAACCGGCGTGGCAAAACCGCCCAGTGCGCCCGCCACGGCGAGCGACAGGGAATCCTGCATCACCGCGAGCAGGCCGGACAGTGCCACCACGGCGACCAGCAGGGCAAAGCCGACTTCGGTGGAGAGCAGCGGCTGATCATGCAGCTTGAGCGCCGCAAACACGGTGAGATACATCACCGCCACCGCGCCGCCCTGCATTAGCAGTGCATAGGCCTGGCGCTTGAAGCGTAATTTCCAGCCCAGTGCCAGCGCGACCAGCGAGGTGGCCGCCACGCCCAGATAGCGCAATTCGAGTGGAATCACCACGCGCTCGGAGGCGTAGCGCAGCAGGAAGGCCAGGCCGAGGAAAACCAGCAGCATGCCGACGCGCACGATGGTGTTGCCGCCAAAGAGCCAGTCTTTCGCCGCATTGAACCCGCGCTCGATGAGCGACGGCTCGGCGGGAACGCGTGGCTGCGGAGGGCGGCGGGCTGGAGAGGGGCGTGCAGCGGGCCTCTGCGGGATGGGAGGCTGCACAACGGCGTCCGGCCTGGTTTGTGCGGCAGGCGTGCTGGAGACCGTTTCTGGATGCGGCTCTGCAGGCAGGGGTGTTGGGCTGGCGGGTGCGTCCAGCGGCAGAATCTGTGCAAAATCCGGTTCTGTCGTGCTGCTTACCGGTGTCCAGGCAGGCTGGCCGGAGGTTGCGACCGGAGCGAGCGCTTCCGGCAGGATGGCTTCCCCCCAGGGGACAGGCGCTGCGTCGAGTGCGGGCACGTTGTCCTGGATCTGCAGCGGGGTGTCGTCCACCGGTAGGGATGCCTGCATGGCCTCGGGCAGGGGACTGTCGACATGCGCAATGCTGGTACGCAGGGTGGTGAATGTCGGCTCGGCAGGGCGCTGCAAGGGCTGGGCCGGTGTGCTCTGAGCGGCTTCCGGCTGGGCCGCTGGAGCTTGCTGCGCAACGACCGTGGCGGCGCTGCTGGCCGGCCCGGCGGGCGCGCTGAAGGGCTGTGGCGCCTCGGTCTCGCGCCGCTCGTTCAGCGTTTTCACGCTGGCTTGCAGCGCGCCCAGGCGGGTTTCCAGACTGCTGGCGCGGGCCTCGGCATCCTTCAGGGCCTTGCGCAGCTTGTCGATCTGGTTGCTGTGTTCCCCGCTGCGCGACCAGGCGATCAGGGTGAGGATGGGTAATACGAGCAGATATCCCGCACTCAGCAGGATTGCCAACAGGATCAGTCCTTCCACGCTCACTCCCCCGTCATGATGTCACGCGATGGTAACAGAGCAGCGCGGCAGGCTTGCGGCAGGGCGGATGGAAGGAACGAGGCGGTGCCTGCTGGGGGCTAGCCTTGTGGTGGTGCGCTCAGTTCGGCGAGCTGCTGACGTGTCCAGCGCAGTGCGGCTTCGCTGGTCTGGACGATTTCAAAGGGCATCACGCCCGCGTAGATCTCGCGCCAGACCCGGTCGGTGATGCGATAGCCCTCAACTTCCGGACCGATCACGTAGCAGGTGCACGCGCGCTGCCAGTTCCGGGCATGTTCGCGCGCGCCGATACGGATGCGCTCGATGGCGTCCGGCGGGCACAGGGCGGCACCGCTGATCTCGATGATCAGCCCCCAGGGACCGCGTGCGGCCAGTGCCGGGACATGGGCGGCCATCGCTTTCTGGTATTCGCCGATCAATTCCGCATTCCAGGGGCCAACGATCTGGCTGATGAGGATCTGCCCCTCTTCCCTGACTGCCACTGTGCCGTGTACGCGAAAAGTCATTTTTCCTTGTCCGGGAGCTGGCGCCAATGCGAAGCGCGTGGCACAGCATACCTGCAGGCTCGCTTCCGGTGCAATTCACCCCCTCTGGCGAGCCGCATGCAATGGCGCTGTGCGGCATGCCACCGCGCCCGGCCATATCTGATGCTGCCGGGCGGGCAGGGTGGCTGGAAAGGCCCGCCGGGCGCGGGTTTGCAGAATGCTTTAGATGACCACGCCGACAGCAGCCAGCTGGGCAACGATTTCGGTGTGCAGCGGTACGCCCTGAACGAGGTTTTCGTCGCGCTCGGTCCAGCCGCGTTCGCCCGGCCAGGTGAAAGGCGCGGCGTCCTGACCAAGGTAGGCGAGGTAGTCGGCAACGCGCGCTTCAAAAACGTCGGTCCCGCCAAAGGCGGCAGGGTTCAGGGCGATGAAGAGCTTGCAGGAGTCCGGATCGAGTCCGCTGCGATCGCCGGCAATGATCTCGTTGCCGAAGGCGCCGCCCGCCAGCGCTGCGGTGAGCAGTTCCATCATCAGGGCGAGGCCGGCGCCCTTGTGACCCCCAAAAGGCAGCACGGCGCCACCCAGGATCGCCTTGGCATCGGTGCTGGGCTGACCGCTGGCATCCAGCCCCCAGCCTTGCGGGACTTCGCGGCCTTCGCGCAGCCAGGTGCCGACCTTGCCGACGGCGGCCTGGCTCATGGCCATGTCCAGCACCAGCGGGGCCTGGGTCTCTGCACGCGGAATGCTGATGGCCAGCGGATTGTTGCCGATGATCTTGCCGGTGCCGCCCCAGACGGCCATGGTGGGCATGGCATTGGTGGTGCAGATGCCGATCATGCCTTGTTGTGCGGCGCGGTAAGCGTAGGCATGGGCGCGGCCCCAGTGGGTGGTGTGCATCGCCAGGCAGGCGCCGATACCGAACTGGCGGGCGCGGGCGACTGCATCGTTCATGGCGTGGCAGGATGTCGTGCGGCCCGGGCCGTTGTCGCCATCCAGCAGGCTGGTGGCACCGAATTCGCGTTTGAGGCGGATGTCTGGTGCTGCTGTGACCCGACCGTCTTTCAGGGCGGCGAGCAAGGGGGGCAGCATGCGCACGCCATGCGAGGGCACGCCGGTGAGGTCGGCTTCGGCCATGACTTCAGCTTCCAGTGCGGCGATCACGGCAGGCACGCCGGCCGCTTCGAGAGCGGTGGCAACCTTGCGGCTCAATTCGGCGTAGGCAATGCGAACGATTTCACTCATGACAGGTTCTCCGGATGTGGTCATAGCTTGACCGGATCAGTGTATACCCGCTGCTGTCGGGGGCCTCTCCGGGGGAATGCCTACGCGGGCCTACGTACCCGATGGGGAGCTCAAGGGCGAGCCGGAATGGCCGTTACATCTTCTACAGGTTCTCACTTCCACACGAAGCAAATCCTGTTTGGGCCGCGTTGAGCGGCCCTTTTGTTGCAGCGGCAGACCAGAGGCTGTTGTCATGTCTCCGGCAAATGCGTGCATGGCAGCGGAGCGTGCCCTTTTTGCCAGCTATTTCAGGCTTGTACTGGCCGCACGAATTCATAAAATCATATTTCCGGCGCAGAACATCCGGGGGCGAAAGATGAATGCGGTTTCGATTGAACTGAACACGCGTCAGTTGCAGTTGCTGGCCATCAATACCCTGTTCGAGCAGGCTCGGCTCGGTGTGCAAGACGGAGAGTCGTGCATCGAAGCGCTGCAGAACATCATCGATCTGGGCAGTCGGGCCGCAGCGGACCCGCACGCCGTACGCAGCCATGAGCTGGATGACGCCGAGGCTGAAGTCCTGTTCCACGCTTTGCGCTCCTGAATCGCACGCCGCATATCACCCAGCCACGCAAATAGCGTGGCTTTTTCATGCCTGTTCCGGGCGGCAAGCTTTGCCGTTCCGGCAAATAATGCCTCCATCCCCTAGAGGCATCCCATGGCTGAGGAAAGCGATCTCGAAAAGACAGAACCCGCGTCGCAGCGCCGAATAGATCAGGCGCGCGAGGAGGGGCAGGTCCCGCAATCCCGTGAGCTGTCGACTTTTCTGGTCCTGATCGTCGGTGTGCTGGTGATGTGGGTGAGTGCACGCTGGATGAGTGCGCGCATGAGCAGCCTGATGCGTGATGGTTTGTCCTTCGGGCATGCTCAGGCCTTCAATCAGGATGCCATGTATGAAACCTTGACGCGCATCAGCACCGGGGCCTTGATCACCCTGACGCCGTTTTTCGTGGTGATGCTGATAGCTGCCGTGGCTTCACCGGCATTGCTGGGCGGACTGGTTTTCTCGACCAAGGCTTTTGAACTCAATTTCTCCCGGATGAATCCGGCCAGCGGGCTCAAGCGGATGATTTCCCTGCATGGCATGGCAGAGCTGGTGAAGGGGTTCCTGAAGTCGGCACTGGTCGGGGCGGTCGGGGCCTGGGTAGTGTGGAGCCGGCGCGACGAGATTCTGGCCTTGATGAGCTCCTCGCTGGAAGTCGGGATGGCTCAGTTCGGTCACATGCTGCTGGTGGCCAGCCTGAGCGTTGTGGCCAGTCTGGCACTGGTGGCTGGAATCGATGTGCCTTTCCAGCTCTGGCAGTACTACGACAAGCTCAAGATGACCAAGGAAGAGCTCAAGCAGGAAAACAAGGAGCAGGAGGGCGATCCGCAGATCAAGGGGCGGATTCGTGCCAAACAGCGCGAGATTGCCCGCCGCCGGATGATGGCGGCCGTGCCCAAGGCAGATGTGGTGGTGACCAACCCGACCCACTATGCCGTGGCGCTCAAGTATGAAGCCGGCAGCATGGGCGCGCCGACGGTGGTTGCCAAGGGAGCCGATCTGGTCGCTCAGGTGATCCGCGAACTGGCTGCCGAGCACAATGTGCCGCTGCTGGAGGCGCCGCCACTGGCTCGTGCGCTGTTCCACCATACCAAGGAAGGCGACCAGATTCCGGCCGCGCTCTACACGGCGGTGGCCGAGGTGATGGCCTACGTGTACCAGTTGAACCATTTCATGAGCGAAGGTGGCTTGCCGCCTGAAGTACCGAACGATCTGCCGGTGCCCGAAGGCATGGACCCGGGGGCTCCGGCGGCGGCTGAACCAGACTTGAGCAGGCACTAATCATCATGGCTACCAACCAGAACCTGATCGAACTTCAACACCTGTTCTCGCCGAAGAACATCCGCCAGCTCGCCGCTCCGATCCTGCTGCTGCTGGTTCTGATGATGATGGTGCTGCCGCTGCCAGCCTTCGTGCTTGACGTGGCGTTCACGTTCAACATCGCGCTGTCGATGATGGTCATGCTGGTCGCAATGTATACGCGCAAGCCGCTGGACTTCTCGGTCTTCCCGACGGTGCTGCTGGTTACCACCCTGTTGCGGCTGTCACTGAACGTGGCTTCGACCCGGGTGGTGCTGCTGCATGGGCACTCCGGCGCCGACGCGGCGGGCAAGGTGATCGAAGCCTTCGGTCATTTCCTGGTGGGCGGCAACACGGCGGTCGGTATCGTGGTCTTCATCATCCTGACCGTGATCAACTTCGTGGTGATCACGAAAGGCGCCGGGCGCATCGCCGAAGTGGGTGCACGATTCACTCTGGACGCCATGCCGGGCAAGCAGATGGCCATTGATGCGGATCTGAATGCCGGCCTGATCGACGACAAGGAAGCCAAGCGTCGCCGCGCCGAAGTGTCGCAGGAGGCCGATTTCTACGGCGCCATGGACGGTGCCTCGAAGTTCGTGCGCGGTGATGCGGTGGCTGGCATCCTGATCATGGTCATCAATATCGTCGGTGGCCTGATCGTCGGTGTGATCCAGCACGACATGGATTTTCAGCGTGCTTCAACCGTGTATACCCTGCTGGCCATTGGTGATGGTCTGGTCGCGCAGCTGCCCTCGCTGATCATCTCGGTGGCGGCCGGCATGGTGGTCTCCCGCGTGGGCGACGAAGGCGGGGATGTTGGCGGGCAGTTCGTCAATCAGCTCTTCAACAACCCGACCGTGATGCTCCTGACCGCGGCGATTCTGGCTGTCATGGGGATGATCCCCGGCATGCCGAATTTCGTGTTCTTGCTGCTTGCCGGCTTGCTGGGCTGGGGTGCATGGCGGATGAAGAAGAAGGCCGAGCAACCCGTCGAGGAAGAGGCTGCGCTGCCGGCTGCCGCGCAGGTGACGCAGGCGGTGGAGAGTCTGGAAGCCAGCTGGGCGGATGTGACGCCGGTCGATGTGCTGGGGCTGGAAGTGGGCTATCGCCTGATTCCGATGGTGGACAAGGGGCAGGATGGCGAATTGCTCAAGCGCATCCGCGGCCTGCGCAAGAAGTTCGCCCAGGACATCGGTTTTCTGGCTTCGCCGGTACACATCCGCGACAACCTGGAGCTGCGCCCGAACAACTATCGCATCACCCTGAAGGGGGTCGAGATCGGTACCGGCGAAGCCTATCCGGGGCAGTTCATGGCGATCAATCCGGGACGGGTTTCCGGCCCCTTGCCGGGTACCCAGACCAAAGACCCGGCCTTCGGCCTGCCCGCGATCTGGGTGGACAACAGCCGGCGCGAACAGGCGCATGTGCTCGGCTATACCGTGGTGGACGCCAGTACGGTGATTGCCACCCACCTGAACCACGTGATCATGAGCCACGCCGCCGATCTGCTCGGGCGGCAGGAAACCCAGGCGCTGCTCGACCATATTGCCAAGGATTCGCCCAAGCTGGTCGACGATCTGGTGCCCAAGGTGCTGCCTCTCCATGTATTGCAGCGCGTGCTGCAATACCTGCTGGAAGAGGGCATCAACATCCGCGACATGCGCAGCATCGTCGAAACCCTGGCCGAGCACGCGCCCCGCACGCAAGATCCGGTCGAACTGGCTTCCCGTGTGCGCATGGGGCTGGGACGGGCCATCGTGCAGGGGCTGTTCCCGGGCGCGGCAGAGATCGACGTCATTGCGCTGGATCCGAGCCTGGAGCGTGTCCTGTCGCAAGCCATTGCCAGCGGTGGCGGCGATGGCGGGGTGATCGAACCGGGCCTGGCGGATTCCCTGCTGCGCGAAACCGCTACGGCATCGCAGCATCAGGAAGACCTGGGTCTGCCGCCGGTGCTGCTGGTGCCGAATCACCTGCGCTGGCTGCTTGCCCGCTTCCTGCGCCGGGCTGTTCCCACGCTCAAGGTCATCGCCCATTCCGAGGTGCCGGAGAGTCGTACGATCCGGGTGGCGG
Source organism: Uliginosibacterium sp. 31-16 (assembly GCF_030730865.1). GTDB lineage: Bacteria > Pseudomonadota > Gammaproteobacteria > Burkholderiales > Rhodocyclaceae > Uliginosibacterium. The sequence continues at coordinate 403,956 of NZ_JAVALZ010000003.1, forward strand.
CGGTGGTGGGGGGCTGATCCGGCTGAGGCGGCAATTCCGGGCGCAGCAGGGCGCAAAAGGCCGTCCGGAGAGCCGCATCTGGCGGACTTCTTCAGGCAGGTATGCTGGAGAGGCTTGTCCGCAGCGGGTCTTGAGGCAGGTGTGCCGAAGAGCCCGGACAGGTGCGGCGCTTCAGATACCCGCCTGACGCACTTTGCACCCAAAATCCGGCACTTGATGCCCCGAGTAAGACAGTCTCCTACAGCCTTGCCGGGCGCGGCAGAAGTTGCCGGAAACTCTTGCCGAATTGCCGTATTTTTCCCCTGTTGTTCCCTCGCTTCGAGTGCCCGCGGACAGCGAATAATGCAGTCGTGGAAGGCTCGTATGGATGAGCTTCCGGTGCAGGGTTCGGAGCGGGGTATTCATCATGGTCAAGGTCAATCGGTATGTCGGCAAAACAGCACGCGAAGCTCTCGCAGCGGTCAAGGCGGAGCTCGGCCCGGATGCGGTGGTGCTCTCCAACCGTGCGGTCGATGGGGGTGTCGAGATTGTGGCAATCCCGTCCGACCAGATGGGTGAGCTGACTGCGACCGTGCGTGAGGCACGCGAAGTCAAGCCGGCGCCGGTTCAGCGCCCGGCGCCCGCAGTGCGGCCGGCCACACCGGCTGCCGCTGACGAAGATGACTTCACGGTAACGCTTGGCCAGCACATTGCCCGCATGGCGCGCGAGACCCAGCAGAGCCTGCCCGCACGGGCTCGCCCGACACCGCAGTTCGAACAGCGGCTGGATGCTCGCCCAGCGCAGGAGGCGGCCGGCAGTCAGATGAATGTGCGCGCGTTCAACCCGCCGCGCGTGCTGCCCAATGGCGAGCCGTATCCGCAGGAGCCGGCCCAGGTTGCTGCGCCACAGGTGCGCAAGCCGGAGTCCTCGCGCTTGGCCATGCCAGTTGCGCAGATCGAACGTGATGCGCAGATTCAGGCTCTGGAGAATTCCAATGCGCGTCTGGCCGATGAACTCGGCTCGATCAAGGGCATGCTGGAGCGCCAGCTGGCGGGGTTTGCCTGGAGCGAGATTTCGCGCAATGCGCCAGCACGAACCCAGATGATGAGCGAGCTGCTGGAAGCGGGTTTTTCGGCCCAGCTGGCACGCAGCCTGACCGACGAGCTGGCAGGCGATCTGACGCCGGCTGATGCGCGCAGCGCCGTCAAGAACCGTCTGGACCGTCAGCTCAAGCTCGTTGACAGCGATGCGGACATTATCGAACGCGGCGGCGTCTACGCGCTGGTGGGGCCTACCGGCGTGGGCAAAACGACAACGGCCGCCAAACTTGCGGCACGATGCGTCGTGCGCCATGGCGCCGACAAGCTGGCTCTGATCACGACCGATGGCTACCGGATAGGTGCGCATGAACAGCTGAGAATCTATGGCCGCATCCTCGGTGTGACCGTGCATGTGGTGCGCGACGCGGCCGATCTGCGCCAGACGCTGCAGGATCTGCGCAACAAGCACATGGTGCTGATCGACACGGTGGGCATGAGCCAGCGTGACCGCATGGTGCTGGAACAATCCTCGATGCTGACGGCGGCCGGCGTGGTGCGTCGCCTGCTGGTGCTGAACGCCACGGCGCGCGGCGATACGCTGGATGATGTGGTGCGCGCCTATGATGGCCCGGATCTTGCGGGGTGCATCCTGAGCAAGGTGGATGAGGCGGCATCGCTGGCGCCGGTACTGGATGTGGCGTTGCGTCGCGAATTGCAGGTGTTTTACGTGGCCAACGGGCAGCGGGTGCCGGAAGATCTGCATCTGCCCAATCGCACATACCTGATTCATCGCGCCTTGCGTGAAGTGGGCGCCGATTCGGCCTTCAAGCTGGATTCGGCAGAGGCTTGCATGCTCATGGCAGGCCAGCAGACAGGAGCCAGAACAGCCATGCGGGGAGCACGCTGATGAAGAAACAGATGGATCAGGCGGACGGACTGCGCCGCCTGTTCCGCACGGCACCGCCGGAAGTCATGGCTGTGCTGCCGTGCGGAGCGGTGACGACACGTTGGGTGGCGCTCCAGGCGCAGGCCCGGGCGCGGGCCGGCCGGCAGGTGCTGGCCTTGGATGAGCGGCAGGCTTGTGGCAATCTGGCTGATTGCCTTGGCGTTTCGCCGCGTTTCGATCTGCTGCAGGCGGTGACCGGACAGATCGGCGAAGCGCAGTGCGTACAGGATGTCATGCCGGGTTTGCAGCTGGCACAAGTCGGCCAGCTGGTGCGCGAACTGGGTGCCGAACGGGTCACCAATCAGCGAACCGTGAATCTGCTGCAAAGCCTGCAGGCAGGCTGTGACGAATGGTTGCTGCTGGCGCAGCCGGGTGAAATGGAGGGACTGTCGCCGCTGGTTCTGGCTGCGCCGCGTCTGACTTTGGTGGTAGATGCGCATCCGCAGTCGGTGACCGCAGCCTGGGCCAGCCTCGCGCGTCTGGTACGCGAGGCGCCAGAGATGAGTTTCGTGCTGTGTCACGCCGGCGAGCATGATGCACGGGCCAGAGCTACACTGGACAGATTCTGTCAGCTTGCCGCCCAGCGTCTGGGCCGGCGGGTCGAACAGGCCGGCAGTCTGGGCGAAGCCCTGCTGTTGCGGCACGGCATGGGCGAGCTGACCACACGTTATTTTTTGCAAAGAATCCTTCAGACTTGTCGTCCCCCTGCCGTTAAACCTTTTGAAGCCCGATTTCCGGGCACTCCTGCGCACGTGCGGATGAGTCTGCCCTAGAGTTGGAATAGAGCCCGCCGGAGCTGTCTGTTTGACGGTCTGGTGGCACACTGCAGCGTGACAATGAAACCAGCGCCTTGAGTGCTTGCCACTCCAGGCAGACCGCAGCCCGGAACAAGAAGAGAGATCACGATGTATAACGCGGCTGGAACCCTCGATAAAAACCAGCTCATCACGCGCTACGCGCCGCTGGTCAAGCGGATTGCCTATCACCTGATGGCCAAGTTGCCGGCCAGCGTGCAGGTGGAGGACATCATCCAGAACGGCATGCTCGGTCTGCTCGACGCGATTACGCGCTATGAGGAAGGGCTGGGGGCACAGTTCGAGACTTATGCAGTACAGCGCATTCGCGGTGCCATGCTTGATGGGCTGCGCGAGAACGACTGGCTGCCGCGCAGCCTGCGCCGTGAAATGCGGCGCATTGAAGGCGCCGTGCATACCCTTGAACAGCTGCATGGCCGTCAGCCGACCGAGCGCGAACTGGCCGATGTGCTGGGCATGGAACTGCCGGAATACCAGAAGATGCTGCAGGAAGCCCGCGGTTATCAACTGGTGTATTTCGAGGATTTCGGCGACGACGAGGACGATGATTTCCTTGAGCGGCACATGGTAGGGGATTCTGCCGATCCGCTCTCCCTGCTGGAGGATCAGAACATGCGCAATATCCTGATTCTGGCCATTGACGATCTGCCCGATCGCGAAAAAATGGTGATGGGTCTCTACTACGAGGAAGACATGAACTTGCGCGAAATCGGTGAGGTTCTGGGAGTATCCGAGTCGCGTGTGTGCCAGCTTCACAGCCAGGCCATCGCGCGTCTGCGTTCGCGCATTTCGGGCGGCCGCGAGGCGGCGCGCCGTCGTCCTCAGCGCGCCAGCGCCGCCTGACGCAGCAAGCTTTCCCGGGGGAAACGCTGGATGGATATCATCAGCATCATTGGTCTGCTTGTCGGTTTGCTGGCGATCATTCTTGGTCAGATCCTGGAAGGTGGGCATCTCGGTTCGCTGGTGCAGCCCACAGCTCTCCTGATCGTTTTGGGCGGCACGACCGGTGCGGTGATGCTGCAGACTCCCTGGCGGATCTTCAAGCAGGGCATGCAGATGGCCGCATGGGTGTTCAAGCCTCCCGTGCCACACATTCCGGATCTCATCGCCGAGGTGGTGGTCTGGAGCGGGATCGCACGTCGGGAGGGCTTGCTGGCGCTGGAGGCCCGTATCGACGCGCAGTCTGACCCTTTCGTACGCAAGGGGCTGCAGTTGCTGGTTGATGGGCTGGAGCCCGAGCGCATCCGCGATGTGCTGGAGGTCGAGATCAGCATCTGGGAAGCAGACATGAAGCAGGCCAGCAAAGTGTGGGAGGCTGCTGGGGGCTATGCTCCCACCATCGGGATCATTGGCGCGGTGATGGGCCTGATTCACGTGATGGAGAATCTTTCCGAACCCTCAAAGCTGGGCGCCGGGATTGCCGTGGCTTTCGTGGCAACGATCTATGGGGTCGGGTCGGCCAATCTGGTTTTCCTGCCGATGGCCAAAAAGCTGCAGGTAACCCTGAGCCATCTCGTATCGGTGCGCGAGATGCTGGTGGACGGCTTGATCGGAATCGCGCGTGGCGATAATCCACGCCTCATCGAGAGTCGGCTGGAGAGCTACATTCTCGGTCCTCGCTGAGTACAGGCCACTCTTTTTCGACCACCCCTGAAGACCCGCGTGGGTATTCGTTCTCGCGGTGCAGGGGCTGAAGAGGTCCGCTCCATCCGTGTGGGCAGGGCTGCCGCCTGAAGAGCCTTCTCCTGTGCGGCTCCTGGAGCAGGCTCTGGTGTGCATTGGCTGATCGTGCCCGCAAGGCGTGCACCGGTGATGACAGCAAGGGCGGATTCATCCGCTCATCCGCGCACGGATCAGGCTCTCTTTAAGAACCCCGCAGCAAGCGAATTGACCTGGTAATTACTGGATATTGCTGGATGCCGGCAGCAGCTGTGGGCTGCCGTGTACGTTGGCGGCGCTGTCATCCGTGTGCGGTGCTTCCAGCGGGAGGTGGATGATGAAGCAGGTGCCCGCGCCCGGGGAACTGACCAGCTGGATGTGGCCGCCCAGCAGGCTGGTGATGATGTTGTAGACAATGTACAAGCCCAGCCCGCTGCCACCCTGACCCAGGCGGGTGGTGAAAAACGGATCGAACACCCGTCCTTGCTTTTCGATCGGGATGCCCGAGCCATTGTCGGAGAGCATGAGCACGACATCCTTGTCACCCAGGCGGCTGGCTGAAATCAGCAGACCTCCGGCCTGGCCCGGCTCGAAGGCATGCACCGTGGCATTGGTGACGATGTTGGTGATGACCTGATCCAGGGGCCCCGGATAACTGTTCAGAACGATGTTCTCGGGGATGTCGATGCTCAGGCTGTGCTGCTGTTTGCGCAGGGTCGGGCTGAGCGTGGCGACAACTTCCTGCACCGTTTGCAACAGGTCGAATTCGCGGCGCTGGGCACTGGTCTGATCGACTGCGACCTGCTTGAAGTTGCCTACCAGCGTGACGGCGCGATAGGCATTGCGTTCGATCAGCAGACAGCCCTCTTCACAGATCTGCATGAATTCGGTCAGGTCGGATTTTCGCAAGCTGCCGGCGTCGATGGCACGATTCATGTCGCGGACCTGATCACGCAGGGAGGTGGAAGCCACCAAAGCATTGCCCAGCGGGGTGTTCAACTCATGTGCCACGCCGGCAACCAGATTGCCCAGAGAGGCGAGCTTTTCGCTTTGCACCAATTGCTCCATGGCCTGCGATAACTGATCGTTGGACTGGCGCAAAGCAGTGGTGCGCTCAACGACACGTTGCTCCAGGGTCTGATTGAGCTGACGAATTTCGGCTTCGATGGCTTTCTGTGCCGAGATGTCCTTGGCGGTGCCACGGTAGCCGGTGAATTCTCCGTTCAAACCAAAAACCGGGTCGCCGCTGGCCAGCAGGTGCAAAAGTCGTCCATCCGGCATTTGCAGGGCGAGTTCGAAATCGCGGAATGGCTGGTGGGCTTCGGCTGTCTTCCGGTGTTGTTCCCAGGCTTCTTCGTAGCCCAGGTTGCGCGGGTTTTCCCAGGCCCGCAACCCCAGCATCAGGACATTGCGTGCCAGCAATTCACCGGCTCGCTGACCGGAGAAGGCGGTGTACTGCAGCAACTCGTTCTGCTCCCAGAAAAAATCGCTGGACATGTCCGAAAGCGCCCGGAAGCGTCCCTCGCTGTCGCGCAGGGCGTGCTCGGCCAGGGTGCGCTGCATGGCACTGAGGCGAAAGTCCTTCAGGCCGCCGGCAAGCTGTCCCAGTTCGTTGTTGCCGACTTCAGGTACCGGATGTTCGAAATTACCCGAAGAGAACGCTTCCACGGTGCGCAGCAGCTCGGTCAGCGGGGTCTGGATGGAATTGAACACCAGTGCGCCAAACATGAAAGTGACCGCTACGATCAACAGGCTGGTCACGACGGCGAACGTGTTGATCAATGTCAGCCGCTGCAGATAGCGGCTGCGCAAAGTGCCTTCTATTTCGGCATAGCGTTTATCGAGATTTGCTGCCGCATTTGAAATGGCTTGCTGGCTGGCCTCGATCCGGGTTTCCATGATCTGGTTGCGGATGGCATAGTTTCGCTGCAGGCTGCCCAGGCCCGAAATCATGGTGTGGACCTGTTTTTGCAGGTTTTTCAGTGCCTTGCGTTCAAATTCACTGGGGGCGAGCGTTTCGAGCAATGGGGCGAGCTGGGCCACGCGCTCCAGCGATCCCCGGGTACTCAGGCTGATGGTGGTTTCGCGTTTGGCATAGTAGGCATTCATCTTCAGCAGTGAGTCGATGAAGGCATTGACAGCGACGACCGAGGCAGGGCCCAGCAGCGTCTGGCCTTTCTTCTGACTGGTGGCGCTGATCACCACGGCCAGAAGTTCGGCTGCATGCCGGCTGGGTTCGATCAATTCATTCTGGTAGATCTTGTCGATGTCCTGATTGAGCTGTTTGAGCTCCCGGTAGCCGGTGATGAAGTTTTGCAGGGACTGACGCAGCATCAGCAGGTTTTCGCTGTATTCGTTCCTGGATTTGTCCAGTTGCGAGAATTCCAGGAAGAGCTGCTCGGTCGCCTTGTCGATCTGTTGCTGCAATGCTTCATCCGAGGAGGTCAGATAGTTCTGGATGGCAACCTGCAGGCGCGCTGTTTCGGTGTTGAAGTGCTGCAGTTGACGTTGCTGCAGGTTCAAACCCTCGATGGATTCAAAGTAGCTGTCTTTGAGGGTGCTGGCGAGCAGGCTCAGTGTCAGCAGCAGGATCAGCCCGGCTACGTTCAGCAGGGTCAGGTAGCGCAGGCGCTGCTGGATCGAGGTGGCGTTGAGCCAGTCATGAATGCGCTCCAGCAGGAGGGTTGCCGACGGACGGATCATTTAATGGCCCGGATCCTCTTGATCAGGTTTTGCTGCTGTGGGTCGCTCGCATATCGGGCATAGACAGGCTGAACCGCGGCGGTGAATCGGGCTATCTGCTCCTTGGGCAATTCATTGAATTTCACGCCTGCCAGTTTGAGTGTGGCCTCTACGCGCTCTTCGCGCTGCTGCCACATGTCGCGCATGACAGCGACGGATTCACGGGCCGCCTTGCGCAGCATTACCTGCTCGGACTGGGAGAGTTTGTCCCAGGAAATTTTTGACATTACCAGCACCTCGGGCGACATGGTGTGGCGGGTCAGACTGAAAATCGGGGCGTATTTGTAATGCTCGGTGCTGCTGTAGGAGGGCAGATTGTTTTCTGCGGCCTCGACCAGATCATTGTTCAGTGCCCGCGCGGTCTGGGCAAATGGCAGGCGCACCGGGCGTGCCCCGAGCAGATCAAAGACCATGAGTGACATTTCAGAGGGTTGTACGCGGATGTTCAGATCTTTCATGTCTTCGAGTTTCAGAATCGGCTTCTTTACCGTGTAAATACTCCGGATGCCTGCGTCGTAATAAGCCAGACCGATCAGTCCCTTGCTGGCGAGCGAGTCGAGTACTTCCTGACCAATCGGGCCATCCAGTACCTTGTGCAGATGCTCGGTGTCGCGGAACAGATAGGGCAGGGAGAATACCCGGCTGAGTGGAGCTATCGAGTCCAGCGCCTGAATGCTGACCCGGTTCATGTCCAGCTCGCCTGATTGCACGAGTTGCAGCAAGGGGCCTTCGTCGCCAAGCAGACCAGAGGAGAAGACGCGGATGCCCAGCTTGCGACCGGACGTTTTCTGAATCTGCTGATTCATGAATTGCACGGCCTGTACTGTCGGATAATCGTCCGGATGTACATCCGCTGAGCGCAAGGTGCGCATTCCATCCGTCGTATCGATGGCTCCCGCGTTGCCTGCCAGCAGTGCCAGTATTGTGACCATCCCGATCAGGATTCTTGTGCCTCTGGTCATGGGTTTCCCCTTTCTGCCTGACGTGGTTTTGCGTTGGGCCGCAGCTCGGGCGGCAAATCACGTCCGTGATATCTGCGGTAAATGTCATTGAGCCGTCCGTTGCGCAGATTTTCGACAACCCAGTCGCTGATCCACGCTCGCAAGGCTTTCTCGGATCTGGGGATGCCAATGGCCAGCTCAAACTCTTTTTGCACAAACTTCTCCTCGAATGGAGGGTTTGCCCCTTGACGGTTTATTTCGTCGATGACGGCCTGCTGACTGGAGAGCAGATCCAGCTTGCCTGCAACAGCAGCCTTGATGAGCAAGGCATCGTCGTCAAACGGCACCATTATGGCATCTGGCGCATGCTGCTCTATCTGTGCTGCATTGGATGTCAGGCGTGTGACGCCGATTCGCAGATTTGCCAGATCGGCGTAGCCAGTTATCTTCAGCGAGGGGTGCGCGGCGACAACGGTAAAGAGTTTGGCATATGGCGGTGAAAAGCTGATTATCCTCTCGCGTTCCGGAGTGATCGAAAGACTCGAGATCACGATATCAGCGCTGCCGGTTTCAAGGGTTTTGAGCCGACCGGCATTGCTGGTGCGGACGATCTCCAGTCTTACGCCCAGATCACGTGCCAATATCCCTGCCGTATCGACATCCGAACCGCGCAGCTCCTGTTTTGCGTCCAGATAGCTGAAGCGGGGAACGCCAATCGCGATTCCGACCCGTAATCTGCCCTGGTTTCGGATGCTGGCAAGATCTGCCTGTGCCGCCCCGCACAGGCAGAAAAGCAGAGAGCCAAGTCCCAGAGTACGGATCAGGGCGGTCGCCAGAACCTTCATTTGCCCTCCGCGGTAGTCGTGGGCGGAATGATTGTGCCCGGCAATTTTTGACCATGATGCCTGCGGTAAATTTCTCCTAGACTGTTGTCGCGCAAGCGGCTGACGACCCAGTTGTTAACCCATTCACGCAGACTCTTTTCGCCCTTGGGCATGCCAACGGCTACGTCGAACTCCATCTGGGTGAACTGGACGATCAAAGGGCGTTTCGGGTTCATCCGGTTGGTGTTGATCACCACGCTTTCCGGGGCCGTCATGATTTCAAATTCGTTGGATATGTAACCCATCCCCAGTTTGTCATTTTCGGGGTATTCGACCACTTTGCTGTTTGGGGCGTTTTTCCGCAAATGAGCCAGGTTGGAACTGGCAGCAAGTGCTCCGATAGTCTTGTTTGACAGGTCGAGCATTGAGGACAGCTTGTGGGGGTGAGGTGCTGCGATCACCACCGCGATGCGTGCGTAGGGGACAGAAAAGGCAATCAGACGTTCGCGTTCAGGTGTGATCGACAATGCCGAGACCACCAAATCGGCCTGTTGCTCTTGCAAAACCGAGATTCGTTCCGAATTGGTAATGCGCACGATCTGCAGTCTTACACCAAGATCCCGAGCCAGCAGGTTTGCCGTTTCCACGTCCGATCCGACCAGTTCCTTGTGGCCATTCTCGAAATTGAAAGGAGGGACTGCTCCCGCTATCGCAATGCGGACCGTACCTGCATGACGGATGCGGGAAAGCTGGTCTGCATTGGCTGGCAGGCTTGTCAGCAGAGCCAGCCCCGTCAGCAGGATTGTTCTCGGATGCATGCGGATAACTCTACGAACTCTTTCAATGCCCGCTCGTTCCGCGGCGGTGCGAGGCGGATGAAGCGTGTCTGCGGTTTTTTCAGAAGATTTGGCTGGCTTCAGCACTGATGCGGTGGACTGTTTCAAGCTTGCCTGCGGGGGCTGATGCGATGGTGCGGTGCGCCGGTGAAATTGCATCAGAGGTTTACCGCGGAGTGACTATCTTGGGCAGAACAGATTCGGGCAGATCATGTCCGTGGTGACGGCGGAAAACTTCATTCAGCTTGCCATTAGCCAGATTGGTGACAACCCAGTTGTTGATCCACTCACGAAGCGGGCGTTCGCTTTTGCGCATGCCGATGGCGATCTGATATTCACGCTGGATGAATTTCGCTTCCAGACGGCGATCTGTCACCATGTTGTTGATTTCCTTCAGGGTTGCATGCTGGCAGGAAATGATGTCGAACTGACGCTTCAGATAGCCTTCGATCAGGCTGCGCTCGTCTTCGTATTCAACAATCTCTACCCCGCTGGTGTGCTGTTTGAGTAGCGTGCCGTTTGAGGTGTTTCTCCCGACACCGACTTTTTTGCCGCGCAGATCCATGTAGCTGGTGATCTGGTACTGGCGGGGAGCTCCTACGATCAATGCGATGCTGGAGTAGGGGACGGAAAATGAGATGAGCTGTTCGCGTTCGGGCGTGATCGACAGGGCCGAGATGATCAGGTCGGCTTTTTTCGATACCATGGTTTCAATGCGGTCAGCGTTGGCGACGAACACGAACTCCGGTGTGACGCCAAGATCCTTGGCCAGCAATCGGGATGTGTCTACGTCAGAACCGACGAATCCGGCTTTCGGTTCGGTCACGCTGAAGCTGGGGAGCCCATTGATGATGGCAATGCGCAGTTTGCCGGCGGCCTTGATGTCCGCCAGCTGATCGGCACGCGCCAGATGCGGCATGGTGCAGGCACACAGTGCCAGTCCCCATGTGACAAGACTTACCGCAAGCGTTTTCATTAGCCAGCCTCCTTTGCGGGCAAGTATAGGGTTTTTCGCCAACCTGCCGTCTGCGCTTTGTTTTAGCCTTACATATTACGGAAAAGCAGGCCTGCAACTTGAGTCGTAGCCCGGCTTGCAGGGTTTTGGGCCCGATGGATTTGAGTGCGGCCACGCCTCTGCGGTATCATTCGCTTTTCCAGCACCCGTACTTCCATGACCAAGTTCGTTTTCGTCACGGGCGGTGTCGTGTCCTCACTGGGCAAGGGCATTGCAGCCGCATCACTGGGGGCCATCCTCGAATCCCGAGGCATCCGCGTCACCCATCTCAAACTCGATCCCTACATCAACGTCGATCCGGGCACCATGAGCCCCTTCCAGCACGGCGAGGTCTTCGTGACCGAAGACGGTGCGGAGACCGACCTTGATCTTGGTCACTACGAGCGCTTTACCAGCGCCAAGATGACCAAGCGCAATAACTTCACCACCGGTCAGATCTACGACACCGTGATTCGCAAGGAGCGGCGTGGCGAATACCTGGGCAAAACGGTGCAGGTGATCCCGCACATCACCGACGAAATCAAGGCCTCGATCAAGCGCGGTGCTGAAGGCGCCGACGTTGCCATTGTCGAAGTCGGCGGCACGGTGGGCGACATCGAGTCCCTGCCGTTTCTGGAAGCCATTCGCCAGATGGGCTTCGAAGAAGGCCGCAGCAACACCTGCTTCATGCACCTGACGCTTCTGCCCTACATCGCGACGGCGGGCGAACTGAAAACCAAGCCGACCCAGCACTCTGTCAAGGAGTTGCGCGAGATCGGCATCCAGCCAGACATCCTGCTGTGCCGCTGTGATCGCGAGATCCCGGTTGAAGAACGTCGCAAGATCGCCCTGTTCTGTAACGTGATGGCCGAGGCCGTGATCGAAGTGCAGGATGCGGACTCGATCTACAAGGTGCCGGGCATGCTGCATGAACAGATGCTGGACGAGATCGTCTGTCACAAGCTCGATATTCTGGCCAAGGCTGCCGACCTGTCGATCTGGGACAAGCTGGTCTATGCGCTGGAGAATCCGCAGCGCGAAATCGACGTGGCCTTCGTTGGCAAATATGTCGACCTGACCGAATCGTACAAGTCGCTGATCGAAGCCTTGAAGCACGCCGGCCTGCACACCCAGAGCAAGGTCAACCTGCACTATCTCGACTCCGAAGACATCGAGAAGGACGGCTGCGGGGCGCTCAAAAAGATGGACGCGATCCTCGTGCCCGGCGGCTTCGGCAAGCGCGGCACCGAGGGCAAGATCGCGGCGATCCGTTTCGCTCGTGAGAACAAGATTCCCTATCTGGGCATCTGTCTGGGCATGCAGCTGGCGACCATTGAGTTCGCTCGCCATGTGGCTGGGCTGGAAGGCGCCAACAGCACCGAATTCGAACCGCAAGGTCCGCATCCGGTCGTGGCTCTCATCACAGAATGGCTGGATCGTGAAGGTCGTGTCGAGACGCGCAGCGAAGGCTCCGATCTGGGTGGCACCATGCGCCTGGGCGCGCAGAAGTGCCCGATCAAGGCGGGTACTTTGGCTGCGAGCATTTACGGCCCGAGCGTGACTGAGCGCCACCGTCATCGCTACGAAGTGAACAACGTCTACGTGCCCAAGCTTGAAGCTGCCGGCCTGATCATCTCGGCGCGCACCCCGACCGAAAACCTGCCGGAAATCATGGAGCTGCCACAAGACATGCATCCCTGGTTCGTCGGTGTGCAGTTTCACCCGGAATTCACTTCCAACCCGCGCAATGGCCACCCGCTCTTCATCGCCTACGTGAAGGCTGCCATTGCCCAGCGTGAGGGCAAGCAATGAAACTCTGTGGATTCGACGTCGGTCTGGACAAACCTTTCTTCCTGATCGCCGGTCCCTGCGTGATCGAGTCACGCGAGATGGCGCTGGAAACTGCAGCTGAACTGAAGGCCATCACCAGCGAGCTGGGGATTCCCTTCATCTACAAGTCGAGCTTCGACAAGGCCAACCGTTCTTCGGGCAAGAGTTTCCGTGGTCCGGGCATGGATGCCGGGCTGGAAATCCTCGCCGAAGTGCGTTCGACCCTGAATGTGCCGGTGCTCACCGATGTGCACGACGAAGCCATGATTGCCCGCGTGGCGTCGGTGGTGGATGTGTTGCAGACCCCCGCCTTCCTGTGCCGCCAGACCGACTTCATCCACGCTGTGGCCACCTGCGGCAAGCCGGTGAACATCAAGAAGGGCCAGTTTCTGGCGCCGGGCGACATGAAGCAGGTTGTGTTGAAGGCTAAGGAAGCCAATGGCGGCGCGGATAGCATCATGGTCTGCGAGCGCGGCGCATCCTTCGGCTACAACAACCTTGTCTCCGACATGCGTTCGCTGGCAATCATGCGCGAAACGGGTTGTCCGGTGGTGTTCGATGCCACTCACTCGGTGCAGTTGCCGGGCGGGCAGGGCGACAAGAGCGGGGGCGCGCGCGAGCATGTGCCGGTGCTGGCGAGGGCGGCGGTGGCGGTCGGGATTTCCGGCCTGTTCATGGAAACCCACCCGAATCCGGAATGTGCGAAGTCCGATGGCCCGAATTCCTGGCCACTGGGCAAGATGCGTGAGCTGCTGGCGACGCTCAAGGCGATTGACAGCATGGTCAAGCAGCAGGGTTTTGCCGAGCTGCGCCTGTGATTACGCACGTTGTCCTGTTCAAGCTGCTGCCCGGCGTCTCCCCGGAGAGCCGCGCGGCGCTTGAGTTTCACGCAGCCATGCTCGAATTGCCGCGCCAGATCCCGCTGATCAGGGCATGGCGCTGCGGATTCAATACAGTGGCTGATGCGCAGGCTGCCGATTATCTGCTGGTGGCCGAGTTCGATAATCAGGAAGATCTTTTTGCCTATTTCGAACACCCGGCTCATGTTGCGGCGGTGCGCTGTCTGGATGGAGTGGCTGATCTGCAATTTGCTGACCTTGCGGGCTGAAAACGCCTTGTTTCTGCGTCCGGTCAAGCAGACATGATCTTCCTTGCGTAGAATTACGCAGTTTTTCGCGTCGGCAGCACTCCCCCGTGCCAGGACGCACCCCGGCTCAGGCCGGTCGAGACCGGCTGCGATGGCAGCTCGCTCATTGAACAGATTGACTAACTAGGGAAAAAACATGAGTGCAATTATTGACGTTATTGCCCGCGAAATTCTGGACTCCCGCGGTAACCCCACCGTTGAAGCCGATGTGCTGCTCGAATCCGGCGTGATGGGCCGTGCGGCCGTGCCGTCCGGCGCCTCCACCGGCTCGCGCGAAGCCATCGAACTGCGTGATGGCGACAAGGCTCGCTATCTGGGCAAGGGCGTGCTGAAGGCTGTTGAAAACGTCAACACCGAAATCTGCGAAGCGCTGGTCGGTCTGGATGCTGAAGAGCAAACTTACATCGACCGCGTTATGATCGAACTGGACGGCACCGAGAACAAGAGCCGCCTGGGCGCCAACGCCATGCTGGCCGTGTCGATGGCCGTGGCTCGCGCCGCGGCTGAAGAAGCCGGCCTGCCGCTGTATCGCTATTTCGGCGGTTCGGGCCAGATGAGCCTGCCGGTGCCGATGATGAACATCATCAACGGCGGCGCGCACGCCAACAACAGCCTGGACTTCCAAGAATGCATGATCCTGCCGGTGGGTGTGCCGAGCTTCCGTGAAGCCCTGCGTTGCGGCGCTGAAATTTTCCATGCGCTGAAGAAGATTCTGGACAAGAAGGGCTACCCGACGACCGTGGGCGACGAAGGTGGCTTTGCCCCGAACGTATCCGGCGCTGTTGAAGCCCTGGAACTGATCATGGAAGCCATTGCCGCAGCCGGTTATACCGCAGGCAAGGACGTGATGTTGGGTCTGGACTGTGCTGCTTCCGAGTACTACAAGGACGGCAAGTACGAAATGCACGGCGAGAAGCTCACGCTGACTTCCGCGCAGAACGTGGATTTCCTCGCCAGCCTGGTCGACAAGTTCCCGATCATCTCCATCGAAGACGGCATGGCCGAGCAAGACTGGGATGGCTGGAAGCTGCTGACCGACGCGCTGGGCAAGAAGGTGCAACTGGTGGGTGACGATCTCTTCGTGACCAACACCAAGATCCTGCAGGAAGGCATCGACAAGGGCATCTGCAACTCGATCCTGATCAAGGTGAACCAGATCGGTACCCTGACCGAGACTTTCGCTGCTGTCGAAATGGCCAAGCGTGCTGGCTACACTGCCGTGATTTCGCACCGCTCTGGTGAAACCGAAGACAGCACCATTGCCGACATCGCTGTGGGCCTGAACGCTGGTCAGATCAAGACCGGTTCGCTCTCCCGTTCGGATCGCGTCGCCAAGTACAACCAGATCCTGCGCATTGAAGAAGATCTGGGCGACATCGCCGTGTATCCGGGCCGTGCGGCCTTCTACAACCTGCGTCTGAAGTAATCAGCCGAAGCTTGTAAGCAGTTACAATCGGGGCGCACCACATGGTGCGCCCTTTTTGTTTGCGAAACGCCCGGATTACGAACCATCATGCGCTGGCCTGCCATCTTTTTTCTTGCGTTGCTGATTGTGCTGCAATACCCGCTGTGGGTCGGCAAAGGCAGCTGGCAGGAAGTGCGCGAAGCAGAAGCCCGGCTCGCGGACTTGCGTGCGGAAAACCAGATACTGGAAAAGCGCAATGCTGATCTGGCCGCCGAGGTGAAGGATCTCAAGTCCGGCTATGAAGCGATGGAAGAGCGTGCGCGGCTGGAGCTTAATCTCGTCAAGCCTGGTGAGGTTTTTGTGCAGATTTCCGATGGTCCGGTAGATTACAAGTAACCTTTTCCTCTTTGGCTCTGATTCGGATTCAAATGCTGAAAAAATTAATTCAAAAGTTTGCATCAAAGGATGCTGCTCTGCCAGTGCCTGAGGTTCCGACAGTCTTAATCCCAGAGGCTGAGCGTAAGCAGATTCTTCGCAAAGCGAAAGTTGCTTTGCTCGAACGGAAAATGGAGCTGACCAAAGAATTGCTGGATCCTTTGTTGCTTGCCAACAAAAAAGATGGCGACGCTCTGGCTATTGAAGGATTCCGGCTGTTTGAATTAGGGGCGGATGAGCTCGCCGCGGGAGTTCTTCAACGAGCGCGTGAGTGTGGCTCTGATGACCCTCTTGTGCTCAAATTTCTGGCCTCTGCGCTTGCTAGGCTTGGGAAACGCATGTTTGCCTTGCCCATCGCAGAGCAGGCGAGGCTGCATCTGCCTACCGATGCAGCATTGCTGAATATGCTGGGTTCTCTTTATACGTCTGTTGATAATTACGAGGCTGCTGCAGAAGCTTTGAATAAGGCTTTGGAATACGCAACCTTGGATTTGGGGCTGGTTATCGTCTGTAATATTGCGATGCTGGAAGGTCGTGGCTTAGTCAATTTGCGAAAAAGGGTGGCATCCAGCAAAGGAGAACAAGTCCGAAAGCAATTGATGCGCCAGTTGTTGTCCGAAAGAAAACGACGCTCCTTGAAAGACAATGAAGCGAGAGCTCTGCTTATCCTCTGTGGAAGCGGTCCGGAATACCTTGATGTTGCAAAGCAGGAAGCTGATCGGCTTTATCTTGAGCCTTTGCTGGATGAATATACGGCAGTGCAGTTGGGGCGTTTTTATGCAACTTTCGGCGATTTAGGCCGTGCCACAGAAATGACAGAGCAGGCTGTCGACACGGGGGAAGGTGTTACTCGTTATTTTCTTGGCTTTCTGCTGGTAGCTGCTGGAGGCAAGCGTTGGTTCTCTGCCTGGGAAATGATGGATGAAGGCTTTCTGGGTATGTATGCCGCCTCGCGTGTGGTATCCGAAGTGCCCGTATGGAACGGACGA
The DNA here is from genome assembly GCF_030730865.1 of Uliginosibacterium sp. 31-16. GTDB lineage: Bacteria > Pseudomonadota > Gammaproteobacteria > Burkholderiales > Rhodocyclaceae > Uliginosibacterium. The sequence goes on from NZ_JAVALZ010000003.1 coordinate 420,539, forward strand.
AGCTTGGGGAAAAAACGGCTTTTTGTATATCAGGACCAAGGCTTTGGCGATATTTTGATGGGTTTGCGTCTCCTCAAAGAGCTTGCTGCCAGAGGCATTCAGGCTGTTTTCATGTTCAAGCCAGGAATAGAAGCTGTGCTTGCTACTGCTGATACGGGCGTTGAGCTTCTGGCTTCCGAAGTCAGGCCTAATCCTAAGGACCTGGATTGTGCTGCCGCAGTACCCATGTTCAGTCTCGTTCGCTTATTGAAATTACAGCCAGAGCAATTGAAAAAACCGACCCTGATCAAAGCCTTGCCTGAGCGTTGTGTGTCATGGCGTGCGAAGCTGCAAGCAGAAAAACGGCTGCGTGTCGGTGTGGTGGTTACCGGAAATCCTTGGCGGATGGATGACTGGTATCGATCTCTGTCACCTCAGGATCTGGAACCCTTTTCAAAAATTGAAAACATTTGTTGGGTTAATCTATCTGTGGATGCGCGTCTCGAGCGCGATGCAATAATAAAAAAATTCGGAATGTTGGATCCAACTCCGAAGATAAACGACTTTGCTGATACCGCGGCAGTAATTGATGTTTTGGATGTGATCGTTGCGATTGATTGCTCCGTAGCGCACTTGGCTGCCGCCCTTGGAAAACGCGTCCTGGTGTTGGTGCCTGCCTCAATTGATTGGCGTTGGCAGATAGGTGACGATCATCAGCCTTGGTGGCCGACGTCCCAAACCTTCCGAAGTGCTGTTCCAGCAAAATGGAAGGATGCTGTCAGTGCTTTGACTGGGGAGTTGCAGGCTCTCGCGGTTTTGCATTCCGGGAGTCGTTGATAGTTGCCGTAACTGCTGTGCGCCTGCCGTTTATCAAACAGACCCATGCAGACGAATCGTTCGGGGCATAGATTAACTACGGCGCCATTTTCGAGCCCGGATCCGGTTTGATCCATCGTTCTGACCACAAAGATTTTTTGCGCACAATTGTCTATCGGATGTGAGTACTGTCTTATTTTTGTGTGTAAAAGCTGTGTAGTACAGAAATAACCTATTGCGAATCGGTTTTTTCTGCAGCGGGGGATGCTGTCAGTCGCGTAGCTATGCTATGACTGATTTTGTGGGCTAATGTTTTTTCGTAGCCGTTTTCAATCAAAGCCCATTGAAAACCATTGATCAATCTTGCTTTTCCAAATGTTCCAAGTTTTTCCTTGCGTTGAAAACCTTGGATGTGCCCTAACGCAATTTCAAACTCCCCAGAAAATCTTTTCTCATCGCCTGCTCGGTGGAAGGGCAGTCTTTGTGTGAACTGTTTGCCCAGTCTTTCCGCAAGCTCATCAATCTTTTTTCGATTCAGGAAATCAGAAATGAAACCCATTATTTTCTCACTTGACGATAGGTGGAATTTTTGACCTGACAGTGGTTGCCGGTTGTTTTTTATGGCTAAGTTGTTTAATCGACAAGGTCCGTGTATGGACCAAAGTCCGCAGGGTGGCCTATGTTGCGGTAGTGGTCAAATGTCAGCCAGTAGCGCGGGGGGTTGTACAGATTTTCTGGTGTAGAGATCTTGTCGAATGCATCGCCTACCAAATCATTGCGGACAAAAAAAGCATTTGATCCGGTAATGTTGGTTGCTACCAAAGTGTAATTCTTGTTTTTTGCCATCTCATCAAGTGCTACCAAGCTTGATCCCATGTAGTCGCCTCCGCGCCAGCTATTGTTGGGGTCAGGGACGGGCTTTTTTGAAACAGGGGGTGGAAATTTCGCATTGTATTCAATGCATATCACTTTGGGGTTGTATGAGAGGGCTTCCAGAAGATAAATATCGTTGCCGTCGATGTCGATCGACAGGAAATCCAGATTGTCACCGGTCATCCCTAGTGGGGTTAGTGTTCCCTTGATGCATGCGTTGATGTTGTCCGGGTATACGTATCCGATATCCACAAAAAGCCTGTTGGAATTTATCAATGATTCAAATTTGTTGAATATAGGATCTCTCTGTGCTTCATTCCCTTCGATCCAGGATCCACGCCACCCTTGGTGGATTAGATAAAGACTGTTGCACTCTAGCCCATTTTCGACGCCAATCTCGCAAAAAAAGCCTTTGCCTATTTTCAGACGCTTGAATATTTCATGAAGAATTCCGTCTTCATCGTTCTGGCTGTAAACCTTGTAGCCAAAAGGTTCCAGTCGCTTTGGGTTGCTGCGAAGGGGCGAAACCAGATTTTCTATTTCCTGACGTGCGAGGTAGCCCGCGTTTCTGCTGATTAGCGAGTAGAACGCACTGGCTAATTGATTCAGTTGCTCATCCATGGGTCATCTTTCGTGGGGCGGAGGTGTGTAAATACTACTCGAAGCCCGTTTTGCGGGGCAAACAATTCCAGACTATTGGATGCTATTTGAAAAGACTTCGAGCTCCCGTGAAGCGCTGCGCGTAATACGCCATATCTAGCCGGTCGACGCGTACTCGTCCTTTGCTCGACGGGGCATGCACGAAGCGACCGTCGCCCAGATAGATGCCCATGTGAGAGAATGTGCTGCCGTTGGTGTTGAAAAACACCAGATCGGCGGGCTGCAGTTCGCGGCGGCTGATCGTGCGGGTCTCAGCGGCGATCCTTGCGGCGTTGTGCGGCAATTTGCGTCGGGTTACCTGTTCCACGACTAGGCTCACCATGCCGCTGCAGTCCAGGCCTGCCTCCGGATTGCGTCCGCCGAACTGGTAGCCGGTGTCCAGCAAGCCCATTGCATACAGCACGATTTCATTGGCTGTTTTCTGATCCTGCTCGCGCAGCCGCTCCGGGCGGTCGTTTGCAGCAGGTGTGCCCGAAGAGCCAGGCGGAGCAGGCGTGTGCGAGCAGGCGGCCAGAAGAAGCAGTCCCAGAGAGGTTGTCAGAGCTGCGAGAAGGCGATGTCCTGGAATTCGGTGTAGATTGAGTTGTCGCCCGGCCGCATGAGAACCATGCCACAACCTTTGTCGGGCTGACGTCCGTACAGAGGCTTGTGGGGTCAAAGGCATGGAGGCGTTCCCTGCAGAAAAGCGTGTGATGCCGTCCATTACACCTCCAGCCAGAAAGTTACTGGCCCGTCATTGACCAGGCTGACCTGCATGTCTGCCCCGAACTCCCCGGTTTCCACCGTCGGGTGCGCCGTGCGGGCCAGATCGCACAGGTGATCAAAGAGCTCGCGAGCCTCCTCGGGCGGCGCGGCAGGGGTGAAGCTCGGGCGAGTGCCTTTTTTCGTGTCGGCTGCCAGCGTGAATTGCGAGACCAGCAGTAGCCCATCGCCCGTGTCGGAGAGTGAGCGGTTCATGCGCTGGGCTTCATCAGGGAAGACGCGATAGGCCAGCAGCTTGTCAAGAATCCGCCGGGCATGGCTCGCATCATCATCACGTTGCACCCCGATCAGGGCCAGCAGACCGGGGCCAATTTCGCCGACGCAACGTTCTTCGACCTGTACAGCTGCGTGGGAGACTCGCTGGATCAGGGCAATCATTGTCAGATCTGACGCAAGCCTGTGCGAAAGCGCTCCGCATTGCTCACGTAACCCTCGGCGCTCGACCAGATGCGTGCAACCTCGTCTTCGGTCAGCTCGCGGATGATGCGTCCCGGCGTGCCTACTACCAGCGAGCGATCCGGAATCACCTTGCCCTCAGGGATCAGTGCCTTGGCTCCGATCAGGCAGTGCTTGCCAATCACTGCACCATTGAGCACCACCGCGTTCATGCCGATCAGCGTGCCATCGCCTACCGTGCAGCCGTGCAGCATGGCCATGTGACCGACTGAAACATGACTACCTAGCGTCAGCGGGATGCCTTCGTCGGTGTGCAGGATGGCGCCATCCTGAATGTTGGTGTGCTCGCCAACCGTGATCGGGTCATTGTCACCGCGCAGCACTGCGTTGAACCACACACTGGCGTTGCGTGCGAGTTGTACGCTGCCGATTACCGTGGCGCTATCCGCCACCCAGGCACCTTCATCCAGCTCTGGCACGCGATCATCCAGCGCAAATACCGTCATTCTGTACACCTTTGAGTTGCATGGATTGGAGCTGTTCCCAGCTGCGTCGGCATGATAGCAGGCGACCCGGTTGGGACCAACGCGCGCCTTGTAGTAAGGGAATGGGCGTGAAGTGCCGTGCTGCGGCAGTAAAACTGACGAAAAATGTCACTTGGCTTGTCGGGATAAGTTTTGGCTGTGGCTGGATGAACGGTTTTGTTGTTTTTAAGTCTTTGATGTCAAATAGAATAAATGCTATTGCGACGAGCGGTTAAGTTGGTGGCATGCGCTTAGCTCTGAGTGTCGCAGCGGAACTCTTCCGTTTCTTTCCTCAGGAGATTACTCATGAAACGCGTTCAACAAGGCTTTACCTTGATCGAATTGATGATCGTGGTAGCTATCATCGGCATTCTGGCCGCAATCGCTCTGCCGGCTTATCAGGACTATACGGTCCGCTCGAAGGTTACTGAAGGCCTGGTTCTGGCTGAGGCCGCCAAGTCTGTTGTGTCGGAAACCTGGCAAAACAACGGTAGCTTGGCAACCGTGACCCAAGAAATTACGACCAACCCCACTGGATGTGCTGCCAGTGTTGTGTTCTGCTACACGGCAACCAAGTATGTTTCGTCGATTTCGATCAATACAGCCAACGGCGAAGTGTTGGTGACCTATGACACCAGTGCAACAGGCATTCCGCAACTGGCTAGCGTCAATACTGCTTTCCTGATCCCAACGATTGGCAATGCTGTTCTTACCGCTACGTCGCAAGGTAATATCGACTGGCACTGCAAAGGCGCTGCTTCGACTTATGCGTCTGGATCTACTGGCACTCTGCCGGGCCGCTATTCGCCCACGCAATGCCGCTCGAACAACTGATGTTCTTGTGATTCAAGAAAAGGGCCAACATTGTTGGCCCTTTTTCATTTCTTTGGCGATAAGTGATGATTACGCGTAAAAAATTGCTTGCTTGGCATCTCTCGACCAGTGCAGTGGTTGTGCTGGCTTTTGTTTTGTTTGCCGTGTTCGTCTGGTGTCCTCCTCCGCTGACATCAGCAACAGGGCTCACTAAGATACTGCTGACATTGTTTTGTGTTGATGTGGTGCTCGGGCCTTTTCTGGGGTTTCTGTTTCTCAAGCCCGAGCGCAAAAGTTTTCGTCTTGATCTGATTGTGATCATAGGGCTACAGGTTGTCGCATTTGCCTATGGTGCCTGGACTGTCTATCAAGGTCGCCCTGCCTATATCGTGTTTGCGGTAGATCGCTTCGAGATCGTTTCGGCGTCCCAGCTCGAAACGTCAGAACTTGCCAAGGTGAGTTTGTCTGAGTTCAAGTCCATTCCTTTTTTGGGTACGCAATATGTTTTTGCTGAGCAACCCCAAAACACGGAAGAGCGTAACCGGATCCTTTTTTCTGCTCTCAATGGTGCTGATCTGCAGGTCTTTCCACAGTACTACCGCCCGTACGCTGCGCATTTTCAGGACGTACTCGCGCAATCCAGGACAATGAATGAGTTGCTGCAATTCAATCCGGCTGCTGCGGACGTGCTTGCCAATGTAGTGAGGAAGCATGAGAAAAAAATGGAGGATGTACGCTATGTGCCTATGGCAGCAAAGCGTCAGGACCTGTCTGTTCTCGTGGACGCCAAGAATGCCGAGGTGCTGGAAGTTGTTTCCTTGAGACCTTGGAAATAATTCTTTTCTCCTTTGGCTTTGGATCCAAATATTGATCCGGCCCGATTTTGTTTGAATTTTGCGCCCCCAAAACCGTTCGTGCCGAGTGGCCGGCAAAGCCGATTGTATCGAGGCTTGGCTCCGCCCTCGATACACGCCCTGCGGGCGCACTTGGGCCGAACGAGCTTCAAACTTCACCAGGCCGAATCAATAGTGTTGGTACGTTGATCCAGAAGTCATGCCGGATGGAATCTCGAGTATTCCTGTAGCTAGACAGGTAAAATAGGCGCTCTTCGAGACATCAATTTCTCTTGCGTTTTTTCTATGCCTTTTCGTTTGTTAAGTGCATTTGCTCTGTTTCTCGGCCTCGCCCTGGCTACCCTGATCAACCTTCACCCCAACCCACAAACCGTGGTGTATGCGGAGTGGAGTATTGCGCTGGCTGCGGTGCTGGGATTCGGTGTGTGGGTAATCTCCCGGCCGGAGGGCTTGGAGTTCCGCGTGGGCGGCGCGCCCTGGCTGGTGCTGTTGGTGATCCTGGTGTGTCTGGCCTGGCAGGCGTTGGCGCCAGGTCTGGGTTACGCGGTGTATCTGGGTTTGTTCCTGCTTTGCTATGCGCAGGGGGCAGCGCTACGCGGCGAGGAGGCGCTGGAGTGGTTCGCGGCGGGGATGCTGGTGTGTGCGCTGCTGCAATCTTTGGCGGGGCTGGCGCAACTGGCCGGCTGGAGTGTTGGCGGGCTGGTGATGGGCAAGATCTATCTGCAGGCCTTCGGCAATATCGGGCAGGCAAATCATTATGCAGATCTGGTTTTTCTTGGGCTGGCGTCCTTGTGTTTCCTGCATGCGCGCAGCTGCCTGAATGCCGGTGTGCTGATCGTACTGACCGCCTGGCTGGCGCTGGCAGGCGCGGCCTCGGCCTCGCGTGGCTCTCTGCTGTATACGGCAGCATTTCTGGTACTGGGGGTCTGGAGCCTGTGGCGCGGTGATGTGCTTGCCCGGCGCAGCGGGCGTGCGCTGTTGCTGGTGGTGGCGTGTTCCGTGGTGGCGCAGGCACTGGTGACCTACGGCCATATTCTGGATACCTTTGGTGTCACAACCGCTCTGGACCGGGCCGGAGATGCGGGCTCGAACGGTCAGCGTCTGTTCAACTGGACGGCCGCCTGGCAGACGATTCAGGCGCATCCGTGGATCGGGCAGGGGCCCGCCACTTTTTACAAGGCGTCGATTGACGCAATGTTTACCACTGCGCCGGCGAATTTCCCGAAGTTTGCCGAGCACGCGCACAACCTGCCTTTGAACATGGCCGCAGAGCTGGGAGTGCCGTTGACGGTGCTGGTGATTGGCTGCTTGCTACTCTGGTATTTGCGCCACCTGCTCGCCGTACCTACTGCTGCGCGGATATGGGCGTTGGCCTGCGTGGCAGTGGTGGGGCTGCACAGCATGGTGGAATATCCGCTGTGGTATGCCTATCTGCTGGTGCCGACAGGTTTGGCCATTGGCGTGGCAGACGCCGAGAACCTGCGCCTGCCGGTGCTGCGTGTGCCACGCTGCTTCGGCGTGGGTGTGGCTGTCGTTGCGATGCTGGGATTGACCTGGGTGGCACATGACTGGTGGGCGGTTCGTTCAGCCTATGTGGCACTGGCGGCCGAGGAGCCGGATACCCGGCTGGCAACTCGCGAAAAGGCGCGCCGTGAACTGGCGCGAGTTTCCCCGTATTCGGTGTTCGCCCTGCATGCCGAGAGTCTGCGCTTGCAGAGTTGGCATCCCGACGAAGGGGCTGCCGCGCAGATGGCTGATCGGTGCGACGCGCACTGGCAGTACAAGCCGGGCTGGTATCTGATGATGCGCTGTGGCGAGGCGTATGCGCTGGCCGGGCGCGAGGCAGCACTCAAACGGCTGAGCGTGGCTTTGTGCGATGGTTTTCCTGCATATCGCACTTCGCTGAATGATTGGGCAAGTGCTTACGATGCCAAGGCCCAGAGCGGTTTGCGCCTTGGCGGGCACGCCTGTTTGCGGTGAGGATGCCGGCGTGTGGGCCGGCTGCCGGGCTGAAGTCTGATCTGTTGAAGTCGGGCCGCTTTGCGCCCTCCAACGTATACTGCGCGCTTCGCTTTTCTTAGCCTGCAGCGCTCTGCATGAAAATCCTTGTCGTGATTCCCCTTGTGTATGGTGGTGGTGCCGAGCAGGTGGCTGCCGTGCTGTCACGCGAGTGGGCTCAGACACATGCGGTGCGGGTTCTGGCGTTCAATGCGGCGGGCGAGCAACTGGATTTTGGTGTGCCCATCGAGGACATGGGCCTGCCGGCGCAGGCCGGCGTGTGGCGGCGGCTCAAAATAGCCTGGCAGCGCGTGGCGCGCGTGGGCTGCGTGGCCCGCGAATTCAAGCCCGACGCGGTGATGGCCTTCATGGATGAAGCCGGCATGGTCTGCGCGCTGGCCGGCCTGCGCAGCGGCTGGCTGGGGCGGCTGGTGGTGAGCGTGCATCACAATCCGCAATGGCTGTCGCGTGGGCGGCGTGCCTTGCTGGCGCTGTTCTATCGTTTGCCGGCGGCGGTGGTTGCCGTGTCGCAAGGTGTGCGCGATGAACTCGCGGTGGCACTCGGTTTGCCCGCGACGCGCTTGCGGCACATCCCGAATCCGCTGGTGTTGCGTGAGGACGAGGGCGTGGCCGAATCGCGTCAGCTGGCCGAGTCGCTGCCCGCCGATTTCGTCCTGTTTGTCGGCCGCCTGGATCGGCATACCAAGGGTCTGGATGTCCTGCTGGAGGCCTACGCGGCTTTCCCTGCGGCGCGGCCCGCACTGGTGATCGTCGGCGACGGGCCGGACCGTGACTGGCTGGCTGCGGAGCTCGTGCGCCTTGATCTGCATGATGTGCATTGCGTGGGCTGGCAGCGTGACCCGCAGCCCTTCTATCGCCGCGCGCGGCTCTTCGTGATGTGCTCGCGCTTCGAGGGCTGGTCGAACGTGTTGATGGAGGCAATGGGGCAGGGCTGCCTGGTGCTGGCTTCGCGTTGCCCGTATGGTCCGCCGGAAATCCTCGGCCCGGATTTTCCGGATCGGCTGCTGCCGGTGGGCGATGTGATGGCCTTGTCTGCGGCCATGCAGGCGCAACTGGCGCTGGATGATGATGCGCGTGTCGTCCTGCAAGGCCGCCTGCGCCAACGCGCTGCGAGCTTTGCCGCGCCGGCCGTAGCGCAGCAGTGGATCACGCTCGCCGAGGGCCTGCGATGAGCTTGCGCACCTCGGCGGCTTACATCGCGGTGCGCATTGCCTCCGGAGCGCTGGCCATGGCGAGTCTGGCGCTGATCGTGCGCGGGCTTGGCCCGGCCGGCTATGGTCAGCTCACGCTCGGGTTGGCCGCGTCGGCGGTGGTGACGCTGGTGCTGTTCAATCCGCTTAACAGCATGCTGGCCCGGTTTTATGGAGATGTGCCGCTGAGACCCGCTCTGCTCGGGCTTCTTCGGGTAATCATGTTGGGAACGGGCGTTCTGCTTGTCTGTGCCGCATGGGTGGCTGAAGAGGCCCGCTGGACGCCGCTCTCCAGCCATGTTCTGCTCGCCGCTGCCGGCATGGCTCTGGCGCAGGGCATGTTCGATTTCACCGGTCAATATCTGGCGGCCGCTCAGCAAAGCCTGCGTTATTCGCTGCAGTTTCTCAGCAAGGCGCTGCTGACGCTGCTTCTGGCCTGGCTGGTGCTGCGCGCAGGCGGTGGCGCGGTGGCCGTATTGCTGGCGATGGCGGCGTCATTCCTGATTGCCGCCTTGTCGGGCGGTGGCGTGCGCGGCTGGCTGTGTCGGCCCGGGGCAGCGGAGCGTGCCCTGCTGCCGACACTGGTGAGCTTTGCCGGTCCGCTGCTGATTACGTCCTTGCTGGGGTATCTGCTGCTGTGGGGAGATCGCTACCTGCTGCAACAACTGGTGCCCCTGGCTGAACTGGGGCGCTACAGCGCCGTGGCCGATCTCGCGCAGCAGACCCTGGGCCTGATCTTCAGCGGGCTGTGCACCGCCTGGTATCCGCGCATGGTGCTGGCCTGGGGGCAGGAAGACTTTGCCGAGGCGCAGCGCCTGCTGGGCCGTTACGCTGCCCTGGGTTTTGCCGTGGCGTTGCCGGCCGGGATCGGCTTTGCCCTGTTGCTGCCGGCTGTGGTGCCCTTGATGTACGGCGCGGCCTACACACAGTTACCCACTGGTTTGCTGCCGCTGGTAACGGCGGCGGCCTGTGTGGCGGCGGTGAAGGCGTATTACTTTGATTTGCCGCTGCTGCTGGCGCGCCGCGTCTGGCGGCATTCTGCGAGCATCGGCGGGGCGGCGCTGGCCTCCCTGCTGATGGGCTGGCTGCTGGTGCCGGCGCTTGGTACCACAGGCGCTGCGCTGGGCCTGCTGCTCGGGCAGACGCTGGGAATCGGCCTGAGTCTGTGGGCCGGGCGTGGCGTTTTGCGGCATCGCCTGGCGCTCGCCCTGCTGTGGCCGCCGGTGCTGGGGGCGGCGCTGATGGGGGCGCTGTTGCTGAACTGGCCAGTAACCGGCTGGTTCGATGTGCTCGCCAAAGCGCTGGTGGGGGCTGCTGTTTACGGAGTGGTGATGCTGATTGCGGATTTTGATGGTGTGCGGACACGCCTGATGGGCCGGCGGACATGAAGATCGTGTTGTTCGCCAATACCGACTGGTTTCTCTACAACTTCAAGCTTTCGCTGGCGCAGGCTTTGCGTGCGCGCGGTGATGAAGTCGTGCTGCTCAGCCCGCCTGGCGAATACGGCCCGCGTCTGCGCGCACTGGGCTTCCGCTGGGAGCCCTTGCCGGTGTCGCGCAGCGGGGTGAATCCGCTCGCCGAACTGGCCGTGATCCAGCGCATCACGGCTTTGTATCGCGCCTTGCAGCCGGATCTGGTGCATCACTTCACGATCAAGTGTGTGATCTACGGCTCGTTCGCCGCGCGCCGCACGGGCGTGCGCGGTGTCGTCAATTCGGTGACCGGGCTGGGCTTCGCCTTGCTGGCCGACACACTCAAGGCGCGCCTGATCCGGCCGGTGGTGCTGGCGCTGTATCGGCTTGCCCTGCGCGGCACGCAGGTGATCTTCCAGAATGCGGACAATCGCGACACGCTGGCGAGTCATGGCGTACTGGCAGATAGTGGCGTGCAGGTGATAGCCGGCGACGGCATCGATACGGCGCACTTCCAGCCTGCGGCAGAGCGGAGCGAGGCGCCCGTCGTGCTGATGATGGCCCGCCTGCTGCATTCCAAGGGAATTGCGGACTTTGTGACGGCCGCGCAGCGGGTGCGCAGGCAGATGCCGGGGGTGCGCTTCCTGCTCGCTGGCGCGCCGGATCCGGGCAACCCGGAGAGCGTGTCCGAGACGGAGTTGGCGGCCTGGCGTGCGGCGGGTGAGGTGGAGTTCCTAGGGCAGCGCAGCGACGTGCTGGCATTGAATCAATCGGCCAGTATCGTGGTGCTGGCCAGCACGCAAGGTGAAGGCATTCCGCGTGCGCTGCTCGAAGGTGCCGCGTGTGGTGTGCCGATGGTGGCGACCGATGTGCCGGGCTGCCGCGATGTTGTCGTGCCCGGCGAGACGGGGTTGCTGGTGCCGCCAGGCGCACCGGCGCAATTGGCCGAGGCCTTGCTGGCCTTGCTGGCGGATGCCGGCTTGCGGAGGCGCATGGGCGCAGCGGCGCGGGCGCATGTTGAGCAATGTTTTGCGGATGCGGTGGTGATTGAGCAGACCTGCGCTGTATACCAAAAGGCTCTGGGAGCGCAGGCATGATGTTGCTGTTCTGCTTTCTGGCCTTTGTGAGCAGTGCTGGAGCCTGTCTGCTGCTCGCGCGCTGGGCGCCGGCGCTGCGGCTGGTTGACCTGCCGGATGAGCGCAAGCGCCATGCCGCGCCGATTCCGCTGGTGGGCGGCATGGCAGTGTTGCTGGGGTTTCTGCTTGCCGCGTTGGCGAGCGGACGAAGCGTCACGCTGTTTGAAGTGCTCTGGCCGATGCTGCTGATGTTCGCTGTCGGTGTGGTGGATGACGCACGCAATTTGCCGGCCAGGCTGAAACTGGCGGCGCAGATCCTTGCCGCTTGGTGGCTGGTGCATAGCACGGGTGCGGCGCTGTACGCGATGCCGATTCCCTTTCTGGCAGGGCATCTCGATCTGGGTTGGTCTGCCGTGCCGCTGACGGTGCTGATGATCGTGGCGATCCTGAATGCGATCAACATGATTGACGGGCTGGATGGTCTGGCAGGGGGCTGCATTGCAATTGCGGCCGCAGCCCTGGGCTGGGCCGCAGCGCTGACCGGGCGGCATGATCTGGCGCTGGTTGCTGCGCTGTTGTGCTCGGCCGTGCTGGGTTTCCTGCTGTGGAACGCACGCTTTCCCTGGCAGGCGCGCGCCAGGGTTTTTCTGGGCGATGCAGGTGCGCTGGCGATCGGGACCTTGCTGTGCTGGCTGATCCTGAAGCTGTCACTGTCCTGGCAAGGTTTTGACGTGGCACGCGTGCCACTCACGGTGGTGCTGGCGCCGGTGGCCGTGCCGGTGATCGACCTGATCGTGGTGGCTTTCTGGCGGGTGGCCGAAGGGCGCAACCCCATGCAGGCTGACCGGGGGCATTCGCATCATCTGCTGCTCGAAATGGGCCTGACCACGGTGGTGGCGGTGCGTCTGATCTGGCTGGCGGCGGCCGTCATTGCGCTGGCTACTTTTGCAGCCTGGCGCCTTGGGGTGTCTGAAGGACGACTGCTGGGCGTACTGGTGGCGGCCTCGCTGGCTTATCTGGTGTGGTTCCGCATGAGCTGGTTGCGGGTGCGCGGTCGTCAGTCCGGGGCAAGCCCGCGCGTGCTGTTTGTCACGACAGGTCTCGGTGTGGGCGGCGCCGAGCGCTCGCTGGAGCGCCTGCTGCCGCGTCTCGTTGCACAGGGCCTGGCGGTGGCAGTGGTGTCCTTGCGTGAGCCGCAGGAGGTTGGCGCCAGCTTACGGGCACTGGGGATTGATGTGACCGAGCTGGGCATGGCGCCTTCGCGCCCTTCGCTGGCAGGTTTGTGGCGCTTGTGGCGGACGGTGCGGGCTTTCCGGCCGGATGTGATCCAGGGCTGGATGTATCACGGTGATCTGGCGGCACATCTGGCCCGGCTGGCAGCGCCTCGTGCAAGGCTCGTGCTGGGCATTCACCAGACGCTGGCCCGGCTGGAACTGGAGAGCCGGGCGACCCGGGTGGTGATCCGCGCCGACGCCTGGCTGTCGCGGTGTGCGGCGCGTGCCCTGTATGTGGCGCGGGCGGCACAGGTTCAGCATGAAGCCGCCGGCTTCCGGGCGCTCGGCGTGGTCTTGCCGAATGGTGTGGATACCGGGCAGTTCCGGCCCGATCCGGCACAGCGCGCGGCGGCACGCCGGCAGCTCGGGGTGGCTGATGAGAACTTGCTGGTTGGCATGGTCGGGCGCCTGCATCCAGCCAAGAATCACGCGGGCTTCCTGCGTGCGGCTGCCCGGGTGGCGACGGCAAATCCCGCCGCGCGCTTTCTGCTGATCGGCCTGAATGTGACGGCAGACAATCCCGAGCTGGCGCCCCTGCTGGCCGACCCTGCCTTGCAGGGCAAGGTGATTCTGCTCGGCGCGCGCGAGGATGTGCCACAGCTGCTGCCCGCGCTGGATCTGTACGTGCTCAGTTCGATCCAGGAGGCCTTGCCGAACGTGGTGGCCGAAGCCATGAGCTGTGGCGTGCCCTGCGTGGTGACGGATGTAGGTGATGCGGCCTGGATGGTGGGCGACACAGGATGGGTCGTGCCACCGGCTGAAGACCGGCTTCTGGCGGACCTCATCGGGCAGGCCCTGCGCGAAGGCGCATCTGCATTGGCTGTGCGGGGGGATGCCGCCAGAACCCGCGCTGCAAGCCACTTGGCGGCCGATACCGTGGCGACGCGCTACGCCGAACTTTACCGGAACGTGCTGAATGAGCGTGCATGAAAAAGCCGCCGGAATCGCTTCCGGCGGCTTTTTGTTTGAGGCAATTGCCGCTCAGGCGGGCAGGGCGACCTGGCCGTTAACGCTGAACTGGTAGTCCTTGAACACATGCTCGGCGGAGAGGGACTTGTAGCTGCCGTCCTCATTCTTCGTCGTGGTGTCCTTGAGGCGATAGACGTAATGGCCGCAGGTCCAGGTGTCGAAGTTGCGCATGTGCGTACACAGGCAGGTTTTCTCCATGACGGAGACTTTCTTGGCTCCGGGATTGGCTTCTACCGCCTTGTTGTAGGCTTCGATGTAGGAGCAGTGGCCCTTGGCGTCGAGCAGGTAGCCGTAGGCTTCGCAGTTCGGGCGGGTGCCGGCGCCGATTGACGGGCTGTTCTTCAGCATGCGCATCGGATAGCCGGTCGGAGACGTTTCATTGACCTCCACATCCTCTTCGCTGGCCTTGAAGTATTCCTGCTTGACCTTGTCCGGCAAGCCACATTCGTCGGTGACCGTGAAGCGCGTGGCAACCTGCACGCCGGCCGCACCCATTTCCATGTAGCGTACGGCGTCCGAGCCGGTGAAGATGCCGCCGGCGGGGATGACGGGAATGTCGAGCTTTTCGTTCTTCAGCCAGGCCAGGACTTCAGTCACGATATTGGAAAGTTCGTACTTGGCCCAGTCCATGCCGAAGCCCAGGTGGCCGCCGGCCAGCGGACCTTCGACGACCACGTAATCGGGCAGGCGGTTGGTGCGGGCGCTCTTGCGGATGAACAATTGCAGGGCACGTGCCGAGGAGACGATGATGCCCAGCTTGGCGTGGCGGAAGCGCGGGTGGTCTTCCATCAGCGAGAAGCTGCCCAGGTGCAGACCGGCGGCCAGCGTGATGCCGTCGATGCCGGCATCCAGCGCTGAACGCAAACGCACCGCCAGGGTTTCCTTGGGGGCGTTCATGGTCAGCTTTTCCATGCAGTTGATGAAGATCATGCCGGCGCCGCGCACCGATTCCATGGTCTTGCCAACATGCAGCCGGGTGGCTTCAGCCAGTTCGGCCAGACGGAACTGGACGGCTGACTTGTCGGAATTGGCAACGTTGAATTTGTAACGCTGCAGCTTTTCCTTGACGTAGCTGGTGTTGAATTTGGTGTCCGACACGGCCTTGATCATGGCGTCGGAGATGTGGCCGATGCCGCCAAGGCGGGCCGCTTCCAGTGCAAGGCCGGAGGTCGAAATATCGACACCCATGCCGCCGATCATGATCGGCACCAGTTCGCGATTGCCGAACATCAGGCGGAAATCATCAAGTTTCTTCATAGGGGCTTCCTGAATGGCCACCAAGGGTGGCGGACGACCAGTTGTCCAGCCGTCATTTGTGCAGGCTGTGCGACCTGCGCTCTCTGTTGCACGCGCGAATTGTACCGGCGCCATCGTCGCAGCGGGAGAAAACTCGGCGCGCCGCCGACGGGTTCCAGCCGTAAAACCAGAGCAGCCGGCTATAATCCGGGCCTGACGCTTCTTCCATATTTACCGGAACTTTCATGTCCTCCCAGCTCAATACCCTGCTTGCCCTGTCTCCGCTTGATGGCCGTTACGCCGGCAAACTTGATGCCCTGCGCCCGCATTTCTCCGAATTCGGTCTGATCCGCAATCGTGTGCGCGTCGAGATCGAATGGCTCAAGGCGCTTGCAGCATCACCCGAAATCGCCGAGGTGGCGCCTTTCTCGGCTGAGACGCTGGCAGACTTCGAACGTGCCGTGGCCGCGTTTTCCGACGCCGATGGTGAGGCGATCAAGCAGATCGAAGCCAAGACCAATCACGACGTGAAGGCCATGGAGTACTGGATGAAGGAGCAGCGTTTCGGGAGCAACCCCGAAGTGACCAAGGCTGCCGAATTCATCCACTTTGCCTGTACCTCGGAAGACATCAACAACACGTCGCATGCCCTGATGCTCAAGGAGTCGCGTGACGAAGCCTACCTTCCGCAGTTTGACAAGGTTGTCGAGCGTTTCGTTCAACTCGCCCACCAGCTGGCTGATCTGCCCATGCTCTCGCGTACCCACGGCCAGCCCGCCAGCCCGACGACCTTGGGCAAGGAAATGGCCAATATCGCCTATCGTCTGAAGCGCGCCCGCAAGGCAATCGCGGCGGTGGAAATGACGGCCAAGTTCAATGGTGCCGTCGGCAACTACAACGCCCACCTGTCGGCCTACCCGGAGGTGGACTGGGCTGCGTTCAACCAGAAGTTCATCGAGTCGATGGGCCTGACCTTCAATCCCTATACCATCCAGATCGAGCCGCATGACTCGATGGCCGAGCTGTTCGATGCCATTGCGCGCGCCAACACCATGCTGATCGACGCCTGCCGCGACATCTGGATGTACATCTCGCTGGGCTTCTTCAAGCAGAAGCTGAAGGACGGCGAAGTCGGCTCCTCGACCATGCCGCACAAGGTCAATCCGATCGACTTCGAGAATGCCGAGGGCAATTTCGGCGTGTCGAACGCCGTGCTGCGCCACTTCAGCGAAAAGCTGCCGATCTCGCGCATGCAGCGTGATCTGACCGACTCCACCGTGCTGCGCAATATGGGTGTGGCGATTGGTCACAGCCTGCTGGGCCTGGATTCCTGTCTGCGCGGTCTGAACAAGCTGGAAGCCAATCCGGCGGCGCTCGCTGCGGACATCGACAACGCCTGGGAAGTGCTGGCCGAGCCGATTCAGACGGTGATGCGCCGTTTCGGCTTCGAGAATCCGTACGATCAGCTCAAGAAGATGACGCGTGGTGCCGGCATCAGCAAGGAAGCTCTGCAGGAATTCGTTGCGGGCCTCGACATCCCGGCGGCCGACAAGGCGCGCCTGCTGGCTATGACGCCGGCCAGTTATATCGGTGCAGCGGCTGAACTCGCCAAGAAGATCTAAGCGGCTTCGATGAGCGATCCGCGTCCCATCGGCGTATTTGATTCCGGCGTGGGCGGCTTGTCCGTCCTGCGCGAGATTCGTGCGCTGCTGCCGGCCGAGGATCTGCTCTACTGTGCGGACTCCGGTCACGCACCCTATGGCGAAAAACCGCAACACCTGATTGCCGCGCGCTCGCTTGAATTGAGCGGCTTTTTGCTGGAGCAGGGTGCCAAGGCGCTGGTGATCGCTTGCAATACTGCGACGGCTGCGGCCGCGCAGGCAATTCGTGCGCAGTGGCCGGATGTGCCGGTGATCGGCATGGAGCCTGCCGTCAAACCTGCCACGGCGGCGACGCGCAACGGTGTGGTCGGTGTGCTGGCTACCACGGGTACGCTGGAGAGTGCACGCTTCGCTGCGCTGCTGGATCAGTTTGGCAAAGGGGTGAAAGTGCTGACACGCCCTGGCACCGGCCTGGTTGAAGCGGTGGAGCGCGGAGAGCAAGGCTCCGTGCGGCTCTTCAGCCTGCTCAAAGCCCATCTGGAGCCCTTGCTGGCGGGCGGGGCGGATGTAGTCGTGCTTGGCTGTACGCATTACGTGTTTCTGCGTGAACAGGTTGAGGCCATCGTCGGTCCCTCGGTGCAGGTGATTGATACCGGCGCAGCCGTTGCGACACAGGTACAACGCAAACTGCAGGGGCGGGAGTGGCTTGCCAGTCCGTCGCGGGTGGGGTGCGAGCAGTTCTGGGCGAGTGGTGAGCTGTCGGCGGTTGAACGCACCATGCGCTTGTTGTGGCCCGGGTTTTCAGGGGGCAAGGTTTTGCCCGCTTCTGATTGCATGTCTTCCTTTACGGAGAAGTCTTCATGAATCAAGCCTATGTATGCATTCTGCTGGCCGCTGTCTGCCCTCTGGTGCTGGCCGGATTGGCCAAAGCCGGTGGCAAGAAACATGGCGTGGCGTATGACAACGCCGCGCCGCGTCAGTCGCTGGCTCGCCTGGCAGGCTGGCCACAACGGGCCAACTGGGCCCAGCAGAACAGCTGGGAGGCCTTCCCGGTGTTCGCCGCTGCGGTTCTGATGGCTCTGCAGGCCGGGCTCCCTCCTGGCAGCGTCGCCTTGTGGGCATGGGTATTCATTGCTGCGCGATTGGCGTATGCGGCGTGTTATCTGCTGAATCTGGCGACCGCACGTTCACTTTGCTGGGTGCTTGGCTTGGGTGCTTGTTTGCGTTTGATGGTCGCGGCCATCTGAATTGTGCTCAGGGCGGTCGCTGCTTTTTGAGATGGTTTTTCACTGCGGCAGAGTTCAGTTTTCGTGTGTGCGGACGATATCTGCCAGATGAAGCCAGACATCCATCACTCTCTTGATGAAGTAGATGCCGAAGTAGCCCGGCTGATTTCTTCGGGCATTCGCATTCCTCCGCAGCCCAGCGTCGTACAGGAAGTACTGGGCATGCTGCAAAACAGCAACATGGATCTGCGGGCGATGGCCGATGTGATCGGACAGGATGCCGGCCTGACCGCCATGCTTTACAAGATCACGCGCTCGGCGGCCTTTGCACGACGGCGGGCTCCGCAATCGATCGAGCAGATTCTTGCGCTGGTCGGGATTCGGCAGGCTGCTCTGCTGGTGCAGTCCTACGGTCTGACTACGGCACTGGAAGGCAAGCGCCCGGTGCTCCAGCAGTTCTGGAGCCGTTCAGGTGATATTGCCTTGCTGGCCTCCCTGGTGGCGTATGAGCGTGTCTCGGTGTGCAACATCTTTCCCGAGCAGGCATATATGGCTGGCATCTTCCATGATTGTGGCGTACCGGTGCTGATGCAGCGCTTCCCGGAGTACTGCAAGGCGACCGGGGTGGACGGCTCGGCTGGCAAGTGGGCGGATGTCAGGGATGAAGATCATGCCTTCAAGGTCGACCACTGCTCTATCGGCTATCTGCTGGCCCGTCACTGGCGCTTGCCGGATTTTGTGGCGGATGCGATCCTGCATCATCATGAACTGAACCGCCTCAGTGCCCAGGCGTCGCGTTCGATGGTGGCTGTACTGCAACTGGCAATTCATATCTATTCCGAAGAGCGGGGACTGAGCAATCCGGAATGGCCGCGCATTGCGACCGGCGTTCTCGAAGAACTGGGTCTTCATCCCGATGATTTGAACGAGTTTTGTGACGGAGTGCTCGATGCGTTTTGTGGCGTGCAGGCAGAATAGGGGACTATTTTTGTGACCGGTTATCGCATGGAGTGAAACGCGGCAGGATTCTGGCTTTAGAATTATCAAAAACACCAAAACCATATAAAACCAAATAATGCCCTTTGCCATCGATACCTGCGCTGCCATGCACATTGGCGACCGCCACGACCAACAGGACCGCGTTGCCATCCTGCCGCATCCCACGCGTTCTGATTGCCTGCTGGCGGTGCTGGCAGACGGCATGGGGGGGCACACCGGCGGGGCGATTGCCGCCCAGCAGGTGATCCTCAAGGCGAAGCAGAATTTTTCGACTTACCAGCCCTCCGGCGATGAATCGATCCACGAATTCCTGCGCAGCGTGATTGACGAAGCGCATGTGGTGATCAAGCTCACGCGGTTCACCAGCGAGGCCGATCCGCACAGCACGGCGGTGGTCATGGTCCTGCGTCCCGGCCATGCTGACTGGGGGCACTGCGGTGATTCGCGGCTGTATCACTTCCGGCGCGGCAAGATGGTGTCACATACACCGGACCATTCGCTGGTCGGTGAGCTGATCCGCACCAACCGCATTACCGAAGAAATGGCGCTGCATCACCCTCAGCGCAACCTGCTGCTGTCCTGTCTGGGGGCCGAGAAAGAGCCGCGCATCGATCTGGATGGTCTGTCCGATCTGGAGCCGGGTGATTGTTTCCTGCTTTGCTCGGATGGACTGTGGGGCCTGGTGGGTGACGAGGAGCTGGGCCGTACCCTGCATGAACTGGATGCACGCGCCGCAGCACGCGTGCTGATCAACGCCGCACGCAGTCGCGGTGAGGGTGTGGGCGACAACATCTCCCTGGCGATCATCAAGATCATGCCGACCTGATCGAATGGATGCCTGAAGACCCGCTTCTGGCGGACTTCTTCAGGCATGCCTGCGGCTCAGGGATGTCTGGTGACGGGTTGCCGATGCCTGCCCGTAGATCAAGGCGGGGCGAGGCTCTCCGGGCATGGCTAGCCAGAAACTCTTGTTTCAGGCTTTCAGTAGCTGCCCAGCAGGCGCGAACCCGGACGGGTGCGCGAGGAGCCATCCGGCCCATATACCGTAGGTTGGTCGGAATGGGCCAGCAACACGGCCAAGGCCTGATGGTTCTGGGCCAGGCGCTCGGTGATGTGCGTGCCGTTTTCCTGATTGAGCTGGCGGGCACGGGTGGCTGCTGCCAGATAGGTGTGCCAGATTTGCGTGCCTTCGCTGCCGATCAGGCTTTCGATACCGGCTTTGTCGTGGGGTAGCCCGGCCTGTGCCAGCACGGCGCTGCGACTGTCGGCGAGCTGTTGAAGCTGGCGGGCCTGACGGGATTTCTGTTCCGAGAGCGGATACAAAGGCTCTACATCGCGCCCCGACAGGATCTGGCGTTCCTGTTCCAGGGTCGCGACGAATTCATTCACCTGCTGCGTTTCCGCAACCAGAATGGTCAGAAGGCGCTGGCGAAGCGCTTTTTTGTCAGGGGTGCCTGTCACGCGCTACGCGGCTGGGCAGCCAGCATCTGGCGCACGCTGTTGAGCAAGCCGTCGGCAACCTTTTCCGGGTTGACCTGGAATCGGCCTTGCGAGATCGCGGCTTTGATTTCCTCGACCTTGCCGCTGTCGACGACCGGAGTGTCGGCTATGGTTTGCTCAAGCTGCTGCAGGTGGCTGGCCAGTGAGGAGAGCTGGACTTTTGATCCACTCGCAGCACTGGAGCTGGACGACGCCTCGCGCGGGGAGCGAGTTTTGGTCTCGCTGACCACGGATCCGGGCGACTTGATTGATGAATTATCGATTTTCACGGCGTTTCCCTTCGGCTCAAGGTATGCGTGATACCAGCGAGGCCTGTTTTTATATAAGGCATTCGCGATGCCACACCAAGCTTATCGGAGGCAACGGCGAAAACTTTAGGCGTTTTTACCGTGCCTGACAACCTGCTCTGCCTCTGAAAACGGCTTGTGGCGGGATTCCTTGAGAAATTTGCCGATGAATGGCCGGGCGGCTGATCAGTTGCGGACCTCCACGACTCCATTGTCACGCGCTATGGCGCTGACCACATTGCCATTGGCAAGTTTGATCCGCACGGATTGGCCTGCTACGGCGGCGGCCAGTGCCTGTCCTTCATTGCTGACCGTAAAGCCCTGGCCAAAAGAAATCACCTGGACGCGCTGACCTGCCTGGATGATCGGCTGCGGACGGAGCAGGGTCGCTTGGAGCGGACGTTCGGCGGCTATGGCGCTGCGGGCGATCTGACCGATGACCTCTTTTTCGTTGAGGAGCAGATCGGGAGCCTGTGCGGTGAGTTCGCCCTGAACCACTTTCACATCGCCGGATTCGATGGTCTGGCCGTTGCCGATGGGACGGGCCGCCACCAGATAACTTCCCTCAACCCGCACCCGAGCGGCTACATACAGCGCCGAGCGCGTTCCGGCCAGGCAGCGCAATCCCACGGATACACGTCCCCAGGCGCGTGCTCCGGGAGGGAGAAAGGCCTGCCAGCGCTGGCAGCCAGCGTGTCGCTCGTCCTCCGGCAGCTTTCCGGTTTCGATGCTGACCTTGCCGGGCAGGTTTGCTGTCTGTGCACGCAGGAAGTCTCCGATAGCGATCTGCATGGCTGCCTGCGCTGTCGATGCTGACTGAACCTCAGCACTGCAAAGGGCTGGCAGAAATAGTTGCAGAAGGAGTGCAAAGGCTGCACGCATGGCATGACCTGGAGCGGTGACTGGCGTATTGAAACATGTTTGTCCGGTCGTCGAAGCGGCAAACAGGCGCTGTAGTACAGGCCTATTCACTTCCTTTGGCGATTGCCGGCAAACATTGCCGCCGGGGTTTTGCCGGATGCCGGGAATGCAGGTGCTTTTGCCGCTTTATCGGCCGCTGAAGCACTGTTTGCGGCGCGTAGGATGGCTGGCATAGAAGCTGCAATGAGTTCGTCGAATACCCGTGCAATGCTCTGAACAAGGGAACGACGACCATGTTTGAAGAACTCTTGAATGGAGTGGAAGAAATGAACGTCCAACTCGACAACGCCCTGCGCTTTCATCAGACCGCCCTCAACCTGCGCGCCCAGCGCCAGGAAGTGCTGGCGGCCAATATTGCAAATGCCGATACGCCGAATTTCAAGGCGCGTGACATCGAGTTCGGCAGCGCGCTCGCCGGTGCGTTGCAGGGCCGTGTGGGGCGTCCGATAGCACTGGCCACGACGTCGGCCCGGCACCTGAATGCAAGCGGCACGGCAACTTCGCCGCAGCTCATGTATCGCAACGAAGAGCAGTCGAGCGTCGATGGCAATACCGTCAACATGGATACCGAACGCGCCGCTTTTGCCGAGAACGCTGTGCAGTATGAAGCCAGCCTGTCCTTTATCAGTGGAATGCTGCGCACCATGCAGCAGGCAGTTTCCGGTCAGTAAGGGGATTCGTCATGAGCATGCTCAATGTCTTCAATATCGCGGGTTCTGCGCTCAATGCGCAGTCGATGCGGCTGAATACCACGGCCAGCAATCTGGCCAATGCGGAAAGCGCAGTGGGGGCCGACGGCAAGCCTTACAAAGCCAAGCAGGTGGTGTTTCAGGCCGTGCAGATGGGGCCGAGCGGGCAGGGCGTGCGCGTGCAGCAGGTGGTCGACAGTGCTGCGCCGGGGCGCATGGTTTACGACCCGAAAAGCCCGGTCGCCAACGCTGAGGGCTACGTCACCATGTCCAATGTGGATGTGGTCGAAGAAATGGTGAACATGATTTCCGCTTCGCGTGCATATCAGACCAACGCCGAAGTGATGAATACCGCCAAAACCCTGATGCAGCGCACGATCGCGCTGGGCCAGGGGTAATGGCTCTGAGCAGGAGTAATTGAGATGACAACGACCTCTACGGTAAACAGCGCGGCGCAGGATATCTACGCTTCCCTGAACGGAAGTTCGGCGACGAAGACCACGACGACTGTCGAGGATCAGCAGAATCGCTTCCTGAAGCTGCTGACCACGCAGCTCAAGAATCAGGACCCACTCAACCCGATGGACAACGCCCAGACCACGTCGCAGTTGGCGCAGATCAGTACGGTCGATGGCATTACCCAACTCAATGCGACCCTGAAAACCCTGATGGGCAGCATGCAGTCCAGCGAGGCTCTTCAGGCGGCGACGCTGGTCGGGCATGCCGTGCTGGTTCCGGGAACTGGCATGCAGGTGATTTCAGGCCAGGCCGCTGGCGGTGTGGAGCTCGAATCGGCGGCCGACAAGGTGAGTGTGACGATTACCGACAAGAACGGACTTGAAATCAAGCGGATTGATCTGGGGGCCCTGACTGCGGGTACCCACGAATTTGTCTGGGACGGCAAGAACGAAAGTGGCACGGCTGTTGCTGATGGGATGTACAAGGTTTCGGTCACTGCTTACAAGGGCGATACCAAGGTGACGGCAAGCACGCTGCAACTGGCTTCGGTCAATAGTGTGATTACCGGTGGAAGTGAAATCCAGGTTGACGTCGGCAGCCTGGGACGTGTGTCGATGGGCGATATCAAGCTCATCCTGTAACCGGGAGCAGAATCATGGCATTCCAGCAAGGTCTCAGCGGGCTCAACTCGGCATCGAAAGCCCTCGATGTCATCAGCAATAACGTGTCCAATGCCAGCAACGTTGGCTTCAAGCTATCCGGTACCCAGTTTGCCGATGTATACGCTTCTGCCCTGAACGGGGCTTCAGCCGGCTTGCAGATCGGGATCGGAACCCAGATTGGTCAGGTCTCCCAGGTCTTCAATCAGGGCAACATCACGCCGACCAACAACCCGCTTGATGTCGCCATCAACGGCGCGGGATTTTTCCGTATGGACAACAATGGCGCTGTGGCTTACACGCGCAACGGCCAGTTTCAGGTCGACAAGAACGGCTACATCGTCAATACGCAGGGCTATCAGCTGACCGGCTACCCGGCAAGTTCTACCGGCGCAATTTTGCCGGCCAGTCCGACGAGCATCTATATCGACACCTCCGATCTGATGCCGGCGCAGTCTGCCAATATTGCAATGGGGCTTAACCTGGATTCGCGCAGCACGGTTCCGACCAATCCCTGGGTTCCCTCCAGTGCCAACCCCGATCCGTCGACCTACAACTCTTCGACCTCAGTGACGGTGTACGACAGCCTGGGTAATGCACACATCGAGACCCTGTATTTCCGCACGGCAGGAGGCGGAAACTGGAACATGTACACCCAGCTCGACGGTGGAGCAACGAGTGCTGCTGCCACACCATTGACGTTCTCCAGTACCGGTCAGCTGACGACACCAATGCCGCTGACGATTGCAGGTCTGACTGTCACGACAGGTGCGGTTTCTCCCTTCAGTGTTGCGCTTGATCTGACCTCCAGTACCCAATACGGCAGTGCTTTCGGGGTCAACAAGCAGACTCAGGATGGTTTTGCCTCCGGGCGCCTGTCCGGTATCACCATCGGTGATGACGGGATCATTCAAGGACGTTACAGCAACGGGCAGACCCGCAATCTTGGACAGGTAGTGTTGGCCAATTTTGCCAATCCCCAGGGCTTGCTTTCGCTTGGTAACAACCTGTGGGGCGAGTCGCCACGCTCGGGGCAGCCGCTGGTGGGAGCTCCATTGACGGGGAGCCTGGGGCAATTGACTGCAGGTTCGGTGGAAGAATCCAACGTGGATTTGACGGCAGAGCTGGTCAACATGATCACGGCGCAGCGCAATTATCAGGCGAATGCGCAATCGATCAAGACCCAGGACCAGATCATGCAGACATTGGTCAACCTGCGTTAATCAAGAGAGTGAAGTCTGCATAAAGCATCGGGGCACGCGTCATGGACAAGCTGATCTACACCGCAATGACTGGCGCCAAGGCCACCATGGGCCAGCAGGCCGCCGTGGCCAACAATCTGGCCAATGCGTCGACGACCGGTTTTCGCGCCGAACTGCATCGCCTGCGCGCGGTGCAGGTGCAATCCCAGGCGCAGCCAACACGCGCCTTCGTGGTCGATGCCACGGTAGGCAGCGATTTTTCGACCGGGCCTTTGCAGCGTACGGGTAACGAGCTGGATGTGGCCGTGAATGGCAAAGGCTGGCTGGCCGTAACCCTGCCGGATGGCAAAGAGGCCTATACCCGCTCTGGCAGCTTCACGATTGATGTGAATGGAGTCCTGCGTACGCAGGGCGGGCTGGAAGTCGCTGGTGATGCCGGGCAGATTTCGATTCCGCCGGACAACTCGGTTGAGGTCGCTGCCGACGGAACGATCACGGCGGTACCACTTACCGGTTCACGCAACGCTGCCAATGCCGTGGGACGCCTGAAGCTGGTGAATCCGCCAGAGGATCAGCTGGTGCGCGGCGGGGATGGCCTGTTCCGCCTCCAGAGTGGTGAAGCGGCCGAGGTGGATGAGGCGGTGCGCGTAGGCGGTGGCTATCTGGAAGGCAGCAATGTCAATCTGGTCGAACAGATGGTCAGCATGATTTCGCTGGCCCGCAATTACGAAATGCATACGCGCATGCTGCAGGGTGCGCAGGAAAACGACAAAGCTGCCACCCAGGTGCTGGCCATGGGCTGATCGTCGAGGAAAGCCGGTGAAAACCGGCGGTTATCGGCGTGATGGCTGGCCCGCGCAGGCATAAGCTGTTGGCAACAGGAGAAGCAAAATGATCAGAGCTTTGTGGGTAGCCCGAACCGGCCTGGATGCACAGCAGACGCATCTGGATGTGATTTCCAATAATCTGGCCAACGTCAGTACCAACGGCTTCAAGCGTGCGCAAGCTGTCTTTGAGGATCTGCTGTATCAGACCATGCGGCAGCCCGGGGCACAAAGCTCGCAAAGCACCCAGATTCCCTCCGGCCTGCAGATCGGAACCGGCGTGCGCACCGTGGCTACGCAGCGCATCCAGACCCAGGGCAACCTGCAGCAGACGGGCAACACTCTGGATGTGGCAATCCAGGGCTCGGGCTATTTTCAGATCCAGCTGCCGGATGGCACGACCGCCTACACCCGCGATGGTGCGTTCCAGAAAGACTCTCAGGGACAGATGGTGACCTCCAGTGGTTATCCTGTTCAGCCGGCGATCACCATCCCATCTGATGCGTTGAGCATCACCATTGCAAAGGATGGCACGGTTAGCGTTACCCAGCCCGGGCAGGTCGCTGCCGCGCAGATCGGCACGATCCAGATCGCCAATTTCGTGAATCCAGGCGGTCTGCTCAGTACGGGCGAAAATCTCTTTCTGGAGACGGCGTCCAGCGGAACCGCGACGCCGAGTACCCCGGGAACCAATGGTACCGGTGTGCTCAACCAGAACTACGTTGAGACCTCCAACGTCAATGTGGCGGAAGAGCTGGTGACCATGATCGAAGCCCAGCGCGCCTACGAGATCAATTCGCGTGTCGTGTCGACGGCCGATCAGATGCTGGCCAAGCTGGCGCAGCTCTGAGGCAGGACTTTGATCATGAGCTCCGCTTTTTCCCGTTACGCCTTCTTGCTGGTGCCGTGCATGCTGTCTGCCTGCAGTTTTCTGCAGCAGACAACCAACGTGCACCAGCCGATGACGGCGAGGCCCGTGCCACCGGCGCAGGCTGTCGAAGCGACCGGTTCGATTTTCAGTGCGAGTTCGCGTTCCTTGTTCGAAGACCGCCGCGCACGCTACATCGGCGATACGCTGACCATCAATCTTGTTGAAAAGAATCAGGCCAGCAAGTCTTCCAACGCCTCGGCCAACCGTGCTTCCTCTGTCGAAATGGCGGCTCCCGTCATAACAGGGGTCATGGGGAAAAACCTTGCAACGAACATGAGTGCCACCGCCGGGGCTGATCAGACCTTTGCCGGCAAGGGGGGGGCTGCGGCCAACAATGCCTTCACCGGCACGGTGACAGTCACCGTGATCGAGGTCTATCCCAATGGCAATCTGCTGGTCTCGGGCGAAAAACAGGTGGCCATCAATCAGGGGCAGGAGTTCATCCGTTTTTCCGGCGTGGTGAATCCGACCTATGTGACGTCCTCCAATACCGTGCAATCCACGCAGGTGGCCGATGCGCGGGTGGAATACAAGGCCAGTGGCTACATGGATGAGGCCCAGACCATGGGATGGATGCAGCGCATTTTCATGAATGTTTTGCCGTTCTGATCGATCCGCCTGCGGCGGAGTGCGGAGCAGGGCATGCCTGAAGAGCCGCGCCCTGCTTGGGTTTTCAGACAGGGCTGCTGAAAAGGCAATACGGGCGCGGCTTTTCAGGCTGTGCTTGAGTAAAGGATGCTGAGATGATGAATATTCTTCTGGACTGCTGGCGATCGGGCTCACGGGCCGTGTGCGCGCTTGCGCTGATGCTGCTTCTCACCCCTCACGACTCACTCATCAGCGCAGCGCAAGCCGAGCGCATCAAGGATCTTGCGACCATCGCCGGGGTGCGCAACAACCAGCTTGTCGGCTACGGGATTGTCGTGGGCCTGGATGGAACGGGTGACCAGACTTCTCAGGCGCCCTTCACCACCCAGAGCCTGATCAACATGCTTGGCAACCTCGGTGTGACGATTCCTCCCGGCACTACGCTGCAGCTCAAGAACGTGGCGGCCGTGATGGTCACCATGCAGATGCCGCCGTTTGCCCAGCCCGGGCAGCAGTTCGACATCACCGTATCTTCAATGGCCAATGCCAAGAGCCTGAAGGGCGGTACGCTGCTGATGACGCCGCTCAAGGGCGTCGATGGACAGATCTACGCGATTGCCCAGGGCAATCTGATCGTGGGTGGCGCCGGTGGTTCGGCCGGTGGTGCCAGAACCCAGATCAACCAGTTGTCTGCCGGCCGTATTCCGGCGGGCGCAACAGTCGAACGTGCCGTGCCCACCGCCGTAGGTTCCGCTGATCACGTACTGTTCGAGTTGGCGACGGCCGACTTCGGTACGGCACAGCGCGTGGCTGACGCCATCAACATCGGAATGGGCGAAACCATGGCCTGGCCGCTGGACGGGCGCCGCATCCAGGTGCGCGCCCCTCAGGTGCCCTATGAACGCGTTGCCTTCCTCGGACGTGTCGAGAATCTCGAGGTTACGCCGATCACCGCCGCAGCACGGGTTACAGTCAATTCACGCACCGGCTCGGTGGTGATGAACCAGAACGTGTCACTGCTCGAATGTGCCATTGCTCACGGCAATCTCACTGTGACCGTGAATACCGAAACCCAGGTCAGTCAGCCCAATCCGCTGGCGGCGGGGCAGACTGTCGTGGCGCAGGCCGGGCAGGTCGATATCAAGCAGGATCAATCCAGCCTGATGCGTTTCAAGCCCGGCGTCACGCTCACCGAAGTGGTCAAGGCGCTCAATGCCGTGGGCGCCACACCGATGGACCTCATCAACATCCTGCAGGCCATGAAGGCTGCCGGCGCCCTGCGTGCCGAACTGGAAGTGATCTGAAACCATGATCGACCAGATCAACGTCCTCGATCCGGGCAGTCTGAGCAACCTGAAGCTGGCGGCGAAGAACAAGTCGCCCGAGTCCAATAAGCTCGTTGCCCAGCAGTTCGAAGCCATGTTCCTGCAAACCGTGATGAAGAGCATGCGTGAGGCTACTTCATCGATGGGCAGTGACAACATGTTCGAGAGCGACTCCACGCGCTTCTACCAGAGCCTGCACGACCAGCAACTCACGGCCGTGATGGCCCAGCGTGGTGGTGTCGGTCTGGCGAAATTCATCGAACGTCAGCTTGATGGCAGCTATTACCAGCGTCCCGCCACCTACGACCTGAAAGGCCCGCCAGTCAACGCACTGCCCCAGACTGTCGGCAGTAGCCCGCAAGCAGCGGCGACAGCCAGTCTGGGCGTGCCTTACAGTGCCAATGCGCAGGATTTCGTCAGCCAGGTCTGGCCACAGGCTGAACAGGCCGCGAGCACGCTCGGCGTGCCCGCACATTTTCTTGTCGCGCAGGCTGCGCTTGAAACCGGCTGGGGAAAATCCGTCATCACCCGCGCCGATGGAAGCTCCAGCTACAACCTCTTCAACATCAAGGCGGGCAAGGACTGGAAGGGCGCTGTTGTCGAGGCGCGTACCCTTGAATACGAAAACGGCCAGCCCGTCACCCGTACCGAACGTTTTCGCGCTTACGGTTCGTATGCCGAATCCTTTCAGGATTACGCCAGCCTTGTCGGCCAGTCTTCGCGTTACACCGCCGTGCGCGGCCAGACCGACGCCGAAGGCTTTGCTCGCGCCCTGCAGCAGGGCGGCTATGCCACTGACCCGGCGTATGCCGACAAGCTCACCCGCGTGATCAATGGCAACACCCTGCGGCAGGGAATGATCGGATCAGCACGCTGAAACCCCGTGTCTGGCGGACCTCTTCAGCATGCCTGCCCGCAGAGCAAGGCTGCATGCGGCTCTTCAGAAAGCCTTTAGCTCCCTGTCAGGATGCTTTCCCCGCTGGTTTGAATGCCCTTGCCGGCCAATATTCCATGAGCGTCAGAAACCCAGTTCGCGGATCAGAACGGCTGCGGCTTGGCGCAGGTAAGGCCAGGCGGGGGCTTCCCAGCGTGCGTTTATGGTGAGACGCCCGTTCGGGAATCCGTTGTCCGCCTTTTTCCCGTGTGAGGATGTGCCCGCCCAGTTCGGCGGCCAGTTCTGTATGGATGAGTGTTCGGGAGGCATCGTGGTCCACACTGGCCACCGTCAGATGCAGGGCTGCTCCGTCAGCCGCGTCGCTGATGAACAGGGCCGGATTGCCGGGGGCAATCCGTTGCACGGCCTCCTCATCGAGCCAGGTTTCAACGACCTGGCGACCATCGTCGCGGATGAGCAGCGCAATCTTTTCTCGTCGGGCAACCCACTGGCCGGGTTGCATGTCGGGGTCGAGCAGACGGAATTGGCCGCTGAACGGAGCGCGCGGCGCGTACTGGAATGATTCGGCCGCGAGGCTGGCGGCCTCGGCTTGTGCGGAGGCGAGCAGATTTTCGTTTTCCAAGAGATGGCTGCGCGACTCGGAGTCGAATCCGGATGCGGCGGCTTGCCAGCTCAGACGTTCGATTTTGGCCACTTGCGTCTGGCGGCACATTTCGAGGTCGGGCACATGAAGCTGGATGAGTACGCTGCCTGCTGCAACCTTGTCTCCATCACGGAAGGGCATTTCGTCGACATGGGCCCCCGAAGGTGAGAATACCGGCCACAACTCTGCGGGGCGCAGAATTGCACTGGCGCTGATGCGGCCGGGCCAGGGAAGCACAAGCAGCACGATCATCATGGTCGAAGCGATGGCGCTGTAGAAAGTGCGCTTGCTATTCCGGATGGTCGGCCAGCGTTGCTTCCACGCCAGCCACTCCTGCCTGAAAGGAGCCAGTACGAACCACAGGATTTCAACGGCAAACAGTACGATGCCGATCAGCTTCACGGAGAAGTGATAGACCAGCAGCGCAATCCCGAGAAACAGGCTCAGGCGATTCAACCAGGTGGTCCAGGCGAAGGCGATCAGCGCACGTTGTTTGGCCCGGCCGATGTGCTCGGGAGGCGCTTCGCCAAGCGCGAAAAGCAGCTCCCTCAATTTCCAGCGGGCCAGCGCAAAACTGCGCTCGTGCAGGTTGGGCATGTCGAGCCAGTCGGACAGGATGAAGTATCCGTCAAAGCGCATGAAGGGGCTGGCGTTGATGGCCAGAGTAGCAACCCAGCTGGTTGTGGCCAGCATGAAGGCTGCCGAGCGCAAGGCGCCGTCGGGCAGCAGCGCCCAGGCCAGTGTCGACCAGGCCGCAATGATGAGTTCGGTCACGATGCCTGCTGCGGCGACCTGCAGGCGCTGGCGCGAGTCGGTAAGGCGCCAGGTTTCGTTGGTGTCGGTGTAGGCCACGGGCCACATCACCAGAAAGGCCACGCCCATGGTGGGCACGCGACACCCCAGACGCTTTGCCGTGAAGGCGTGCCCCAGCTCGTGCAGTAGCTTCACGCAGAACAACGCGACACCGTAGGCGGCAAGTCCTTCCATGTTGAAGGTGTCGATGAGCGTGGCGGGGAAGAATTCCCAGTACTGCAGGATGTGCGTGCCCCAGCCCCAGCAGCAAGGCTGCAATGGTCAGCCATGCGAATGTGCGTGTGTAGAAGAACTTATGTTCAATTCAGTCGGGCTGAGTCTTCCCAGACTCTGCTCCCAAGCGCTAAAAGAGGCTTGAAGGGATATGGTAGAAAGATGGGTAGAAACAAAAAAGCGCCCCGAAAGGCGCTTTTTATCTGCATCTGTGGCGGAGAGGGTGGGATTCGAACCCACGGTAGGCTTACACCTACGCCTGATTTCGAGTCAGGTACATTCGACCACTCTGCCACCTCTCCGCGAGCCGCGAATTATATAGGGCTGACTGGCTTTGTCCAGCTTTCAGGGCAGGATTTTTCAGCCTTTGGCGAGGATCGCCTTGCCGTCGATGAGCGCGTCGACTTGCGCCAGGGTAACGACCGGTACGCCGGCTGCTTCCAGCATCTTGTGACCTTGCTTGAAACTCTTGGCTACGAGGAAGGCTGCGGCGACCGGGGTGCAGCCTGCTTCCTTGGTGATTTCGACCAGTGCAGTGGCGGTGCGGCCGTTGGAGAGAAAGTCATCCACGATGGCGACGCGCAGCCCCGGAGTCAGGTACTTCTGGCTCACGACCATCTTGACCTGCCCGCCCTTGGTGGGCGAGGGGATGACACGCGAGATGGAGGGGATCTCGACATCTGGATGGTATTTCTTGGCGTAGACCATCGGCACGTCCAGTTCGAGTGCCACCATCAGCCCTGGCGCGATGCCGCTGGCTTCCGCGGTGAGGATCATGTCCGGCTTGAACTGACGCAGGCGCTCGGCGATCTCCCGGGCCATGCGCTGCATGAAACCGGGCTCGATGCGGTGATTCAGGAAATGGTCGATCTTGAGGATTTCATTACCCTGGACGATGCCTTCGCGTTCGATGCGTTCGGCGAGTTCGGGCATTGGGCTGATCAGTGAGATATTCATGCTGTGGCCTGCTGGTGGATTCGATGAAGTGGAAACTGGGTTCTCAAAGCGCAAACCGGGCTCGTGTTGCCGCGAGCCCGGTTTGTCTGAAGGGTGTTTTGCGCGCGCTTACTCCGGACGCATCTGCGGGAAGAGGATCACGTCCCGGATTGCCGGGCTGTCGGTCAGTAGCATGACCAGGCGGTCGATGCCGATGCCGCAGCCGCCGGTGGGCGGCAGGCCACTTTCCAGCGTGCGGATGTAGTCGGCGTCGTAGTACATGGCTTCTTCGTCACCGGCATCCTTGGCCTTGGCCTGCGACAGGAAACGCTCGGCCTGATCTTCCGGATCGTTCAGCTCGGAGAAGGCGTTGGCGATTTCGCGGCCGACGATGAAGAGCTCGAAGCGCTCGGTGATGCCGGGGTTGACGTCCGAGGCGCGGGCCAGCGGGCTGACTTCCACCGGGTAGTCGATGATGAAGGTCGGATTCCACAGTTGCGACTCGGCGGTTTCTTCGAAGAACGCCAGTTGCAGTGCGCCGATACCGACTTCGCCCTTGGGCAGCGCCTTGCGTTTGGTCAATTCTTCACGCAGCCAGACTTCGTCGGTGAGCTGGGCCTCCGAATATTCCGGGCAGTACTTCATCACCGCTTCGATCACCGTGAGGCGGTCGAAGGGCTTGCCCAGATCGAGGTCGCGGCCTTGATACTGGAACTGCTCGGTGCCCAGCGCTTCACGCGCGGCGTGGCGCAGGAGACCTTCGACGAAGTCCATCAGCGTGCGGTAGTCCGCATACGCTTCGTAGAACTCGATCATCGTGAATTCGGGGTTGTGGCGCGGTGAGAGGCCTTCGTTGCGGAAGTTGCGGTTGATCTCGTAGACCTTCTCCATGCCGCCGACCACGAGGCGCTTCAGATACAGCTCCGGCGCGATGCGCAGGAACATCTGCTGGTCCAGCGCGTTGTGATGCGTGATGAAGGGCTTGGCCGAAGCGCCGCCGGGGATGGGGTGCATCATCGGGGTTTCCACTTCGAGGAAACCATGGCCATCCATGTAGCGGCGGATTGCGGAGATCAGCTTGCTGCGGGCGATGAAGGTGGCGCGCGATTCGTCATTGGTGATGAGATCCAGATGGCGCTGGCGGTAGCGCATTTCCAGATTCTGCATGCCGTGGTGCTTGTCCGGCAGCGGGCGCAGGCACTTGCTGAGCAGGCGCAGGGATTCGGACTTGACCGAGAGCTCGCCAGTCTTGGTCTTCACAAGGAGGCCGGTGGTGCCGACGATATCGCCCATATCCCAGGTCTTGAAGCTGGCGTACAGCTCTTCGCCCACGTTGTCGCGGGTGATGTAGAGCTGGATGCGGCCGGACATGTCTTGAATGGTCACGAAAGAGGCTTTGCCCATCACGCGCTTGAGCATGATGCGGCCGGCGACAGTTACGGTCAGCGGCGTGGCTTCGAGCTCTTCGGCGCTCTTCTCGCCATAGCTGGCGTGCAGTTTGTCGGCGAAGTTCTCGCGGCGGAAGTCATTCGGGTAGGCTGCGCCGGTCTTGCGCCATTCGGCCAGTTTGGCGCGACGCTCCGCGATGATGTGGTTCTCGTCCTGCACGCTTTGTTCGGCGGGGATGTTGTTCTGTTCTGACATGGTCGTTTCCCGGATTCAGGGTGTCGCAGACATGTTGGCTGCGGAAAGTCCGTTATTTTGACCGATCAGAGCAGAAATCGCGAGTCGCACGTCGAAAATCGGGGTGATGACGGCGGTTTTGCGATACCGCGGCTAATCAAACAGCGAATCAATATCCGCCTGCAGATCAGCATTGGTGATCTGGGCCTCCACCGGTGCGGCGATCAGCCCTTGGGCGACCAGATCTTCGTAGCGTTGAACCTGGTTGCGTCCGTTTTCCTTGCAGAAGTACAGGGCTTCGTCGGCGCGCCCCAGAATTTCGGCGGGGGTGAGCAGTGGATCGATCTGCACATAGCCCAGCGAACAGGTCACCTGACCGACCTGCGGGAACTCATGCTCTTCAACCGCAAGCCGGAAGCGCTCCAGGACGTGCTCGGCGTTTTCGGCCGAGATGAAACGCAGCAGTACGACGAACTCCTCGCCGCCGAAGCGGAACAGTTTGTCGCTGCCACGGAAGCTCTTCTTCATCAGATCGGCGACGCGAATCAGCACTTCATCGCCGAACAGGTGGCCGAAGTTGTCGTTGATGCGCTTGAACTTGTCGATATCTGCCACCGCCAGCCAGCAATGGCGATCCTGAATCACGTCGGCACTGACCCCTCCTTCGCGCCGCTGGACGGCTTGCTCCACCATGCCAATGAAGCGGTCGAAGTTTTCGTCAAAGGTCTTGCGGTTGTGCAGACGGGTCAGCGTATCGAGCTCGGCGTAGTCGAGCAGACCCAGATGTTCGGCGTAAATGCCCAGCAGCTCGTGGATGCAGTCGCGCAGCGCGTCGGTCGGGGCACTGTCGCAATGCACTTCGACGACGGCGACCGGCGCGCCGACCGGACCGATGGCAAACGCCAGGGTGCAGCGCCCGTCTTCCTCAATCAGGGCATAGCCATTGCTGGCCAGGGCGCATTCCTCCAGCAGCGGCTCGGCTGCCAGATGGGTTTCCTCGACGTCCAGATGGTCGAGATTGGTGGTGGCAGATTCACCTTCCGACACGGCCCAGGACAGCGGAGCCGTCACGTAGCCGTGCGGGGTGGCACGAAAACCGTGCAGCAAGGCAAAGCGTGCATCCAGGATTTCCAGCGTGGCAACTACTACGGATTCGGCAATGGACAGCCGGTCACGCGAAGCTTCCAGGGACTGGATCTTCTTGAGCAGGCGCAGCAGGGCGATCTCTGTTCTCATCTAGGCAGGGTCCGGGGACAAGCGCATCTCCGTTTTGTATCGGCGCCGGCAAGGGAATCTTTACCTGCTTTTGCATCTGCCGAAAACCCTGATCTGCAGCCCCCTTCCCGGAAAGCCGCTTGTGGCGGACCTGTGCAGACAGGTGTGCTGCAGAATAAGGCAGCATGCGGGTCTTCAGGCATGCTTCGTGTAGATGTCCGCCACAAGCGGCTTTTCACTGTGCTCAATCAATCTGCCGTCGCAATACCCCGATGGGCGGTGCCCAACTGTCTGCCGGTTTCTTCTTACGCGTGATCAGCGTGAGCTGCGCGGGCTGGAAAACGTTGGCGTTGTGGGTGACTGGCGTGGTGATCAGGTATTGCGCGCGGGTGGCGCGCAAAAACGCTCCGACGCGGTCGATGTTGGCCACGTCCAGGTGCGCGAAGGGCTCGTCAATGAACACAAAACCGCCGGGGCGGGCGTCGTCCATCAGCAGCGCGATCAGCAGGATCAGTGATTTCATCACCTGCTGGCCGCCGGAGGCTTCGCCGTCGTTGAGGCTTTGCGCGCCCTTCTGGTCGAAGTCGAAGGCCACTTCCAGCCCGGCTGCAGCGAGCGTGGCGTCGTCGTTCTCCAGCACCGGCACCGGGCATTCCACGCCCACGCCGGAGAGGTCGCCCAGCGCGCGCAGGTTCTTGCCGTACTGGCGCACGGTGGCGCGGAGCCGCGCGATGTAGGCAGCGCGGGCTTCGTCCACCATGGTCTTGGTGCGTTCGGAATAGGCCATGCGCTGGCCGTAGTCGCCCTCGCGCTGGGTGAGTTCCAGCGAGAGTTTTTCCTTCACGATCAGCACGGCCTCGTCCTGCGGCCAGTCGCCGTCATGCAGGCGGCGCTTCAATCGCGTGAGTTCATTTCGCGCACCCGCCAGCCCGCCGTAGTGCTCGGCGAGCTCATTCAGCGCATCGGCTTCCAGCCAGTGCTTGGGCATGCCGCGGCGCTTGCCGCGCAGGCGCAGCAGGCGGGCGGTCTGCTCCAGCCGCTGGGGGCGGGTTTCGCCAGCCACGCGCTTGAGCACCTCGCGCGCCTGCGCCAGATCGCGGGCGCGGCGGTCGGCTTCGATGGCGATGCCGGCGAGGCGCTCCTTGCAGCGATCGACCTCGGCACGCGCAGCAGTGAGATCGGCTTCGGCGCGCTTGAAGGCGTCCTGCAGCGCGGGCTTGTCCTGCGTGGCGGCTTCGAATTCGGCGGCGCGGGCCAGCATCAGCTCGGCGGCCTGCATGCCGAGCAGCTTTTCGCGCGCGGTCTTCATCGCGGCTTCATGCTCGTCCTGCTTCTTGCGCGCCCAGTTGAGCTGTTTGTCGAGTTCGCTGATTTCCTGTTGCAGGCCTTCCAGACGCGCCGTGCGTGCCAGCTCGCCAAACCAGAAGTCATGCGGCACGCCAAGGTGACGCGCGCCACGGCGCTCGCGGTGGTAGCCCTCGCGGGTGATCCAGTCCTGATCGCGCGGCAGCTTGCCCGCGGCTTGGGCGTTATCGACGCGGCGGATGCGGTTGAGCAGCTCGGCCAGCCACTTCGGCGGCTCGCCGGCAAAGCGCACCACTTCGAGCAGGCTGCCGGGCAGGGCATCGGGGCAGGGCGCGCGGTCGGCCACGACGAAGTGGCGGAAGCGCTCGCGCTCGCCCAGCGCCCAGGCTTCGTGCCGGTCGCCATCGTTTTCGAGCA
This sequence comes from Uliginosibacterium sp. 31-16, assembly GCF_030730865.1. Taxonomy (GTDB): domain Bacteria; phylum Pseudomonadota; class Gammaproteobacteria; order Burkholderiales; family Rhodocyclaceae; genus Uliginosibacterium. Next base: position 456,663 of record NZ_JAVALZ010000003.1, read on the forward strand.
GGATCAGCGAGCGGTAGGGGCGCAGGATGGCTTCCAGTGCGCCTTGCCAAGCCGGGTCGGTGATTTCGGTGATCTCGGCGAGCAGCTTGTGCTCGATGCCTGCGTCATTGAGGGCGCTGCGGAAGCGCTGCACCTCGTGGTCCTGCGGCGTGGCGCCCTTGCCTTGCGCCTCGCGCAGACGGGTGCTGACTTCCTCGAAACGCTGGGTCAGTTCGCGCACCTTGGTGCGGGCGGCCTGCCAGTCGTTGTAGGCATTGGCGGCGGCGTCTTCGGAGTCCAGTGCGGCTTCGCCGTGTTCCTTGGCGACGCGTTCGCGCAGGGCATCGCGCTCGGCGAGCTTCTTGTCGATATCGCGCAGCGCATCGCGGGCGGTGAGCCACTGCGCGTCGAGTTCCTTCTGGCGGGCGCTGGCTTCACTCAGGCCAGCTTCGGCCTGGGCTTTTTCGCCGGCCAGCGAAGCCATGCGCGCGTCCGAGTTGTTCAGGGTGTGCTCGGCTTCGTACACGTCCAGCCGCGCACGGCGCAGTTTGCCGCGCCAGCTGTCGATCTCGGTCTGCAGTTCGGCCACTTCCAGACGCGGGATGGCTTCGGCTTCGAGATCGGTCGCTTCCTTGTACAGCTCGCGCCACTCCAGAAAACGCTCGGCTTCCATGCGCTTGCCCTCGGCCTGCGCCTTGAGCTTTTCGAGGTCCAGTGCCAGCGCTTCGAGCTCGCGCTGGGCGGTCTTCTGCTCTTCGCGGGCGGCCTGATAGTTGTCCAGTACTTCCTTGTCGCCGAACACGTCGAAGACCAGATCGAGCAGGGCGCGTGGCGAGTATTCGCAGAGCTTGTCGGTATCGCCCTGTTCGAGTGAGAGCACCTTGGCAATCGCCGGGGTCAGCCCAGCGTAGGCCAGCCGCGATTGGTAATCACGCAGACCGACGAATTGGGCCGTCTCTTCCAGCTGCTCGACCGTGACGAGGCCATCCTCGATGCAGTATTCGCGGGTCCAGTCACCGCCCGCGCGCTTGATGCGGCAGGCCAGGGTGACTTCGTCTTTCAGGCAGGGAAAGAATGGGCGCTTGCCGGTGCTGCCGGGCTTGTTCGACACCGTGGTGCGGATCCACGCAAAGCCCGCGTTGGCGCGGCGCACGTAGCGGCGAAAATCGCGCTTGCCCGAGCACTTGAGCGCAAACAGCGTGCGCATGGCGTCCAGCAGCGTGGTTTTGCCCGAACCGTTGGGCCCGACGATGGTGATGATCTGGGCGTCCAGCGGCAGCGTGAAGCGGCGCCAGAAATCCCAGTGAACGAGTTCGATATCGCGGATGTGGAACATGTTTTATTGGCGTGAAAGGAAGTGTTGGCTATCGCGCGAAACGCTGGAAAAAGAAAGGCTCATTGCACATGTCCCCGACTTGCGGCATGTGCGTATTGCAGTAGTTTTTCTGGCAGGTTTGGTTGGCCCTTGAGAAACCGTTCGATTGTGGATTCGACGACATCAAGGGCGTAACTATGGATGTGGCCAAGGCCATGCAGTGCACTCTCAATACAGGCAATGTTTTCTGATCTCAAAATCTTGCCAAGCATGTTAACGATGGCTGCATAGGTGACAGATCGATCTTTGTGCCGGGGGTCTTCCCAGTACGCAAGATTGGATATATCCCAGAACATGTAACAGACATCGTTGAGCGGGCTTGGGCTACGCTCCGAAATGTGCCCCAAGACTGGAGTGCATCGTTTAGCGAAGCAGTCTCTATATAAATTTTCGATTGAATCGATTAGTTCCAAGCGCTTTGTTTGCGGCTGTGCTTCATCCATCAATGCAAAAGGAATGTCCGAACACCCGGAATAAATAAGATATTTGATGCCGTCGTTTACTTGCTTGTCTGAGTAAGCAACAAGGTCTGTTCCTGCGAGGGTGAAAGTCCTGGTTACCAACTCCATTAGGGTTTCTCGGTTTGCATCAAAGCCTGGGTCGTCTGTTTCGAAAAACCAGCCTTGATTGCATTCCGGGCGGTCAAAGACATGCTTCAGCCATTCCTGATAGCGACCGTCCGACACAAGCCATCTAGGGGGCTTGTTTTTGGATTTCATCGGCGCGATTCCACTTCGTTGTCCAGATCGATGTCTTCTTCGATCTCTTCCTCAGTGAGGTTGGCCGGCAGGGCGCGGCCAGCGGCGGCGAGCACGTCGGCGAGGGTACCGTTGATGATGCGGTCGGCGAGCACGCGGTAATCGAGCAGCACGTCGAGCAGCGGCCCTTCGAACAGGTAGCCGTTGCGGCGCTCGATGAAGCCCAGGCGCGCGAGCTTGCCCAGCGCGAAGTTGCGGATCTTGGTGCGGCCACCGAGCTGGCTGCCGAAGTCGGCGAGCAGCGAGGCTTCGGAGATGGCACCGGAGACTTCCTCGCCGTGCACGATGGGTTTTTCCTGACCGAACATGTCGTTCTGGCCGTCGTCCTCCACCGTGCGGCGGCCGAGCTGGCGCTCGCGCTTGGGCAGGATAATCAGCGCCCAGATGACGATCAGCAGCGCGATCTCGTCGCGCGTGAGGCCCATGGTGCTGGCCTGATAGTCGCGCCCGCCGAAGACGGCGTCGGTGACTTCATCCTGCAGGCCGACGGCGACATGTTCGGCAAAGGGGTTGTCGAGCAGTTGCAGGCCAACCGCCGCCAAGCGGGTTTCAAGCTCGAGGCGGAAAGCTTCGTCGACCAGCGCGCGGCGCACTTGCGCATCGGAGCGCGGCAGCCAGCGGTGGGCCAGCAGGCGGGCGGTGAGTTCGGTGATTTCGTGGCTCATGCTTCGGGTTCCACAAGCGGAGTTTCGCGGCGAACAACGTTGCCAGCGGAGATATGCGAGATTTCGTCTTCCATGACCTCGACCAGCCAGTCTTCCAGCATCAGGTCGTAAGGCATCTGGGTCAGATCGGCGACCGGGCCGGAGGCGCCGGCTTCTTCGTTGCCGAGCAGCGATAGGAGCGAGAGGCGATAGCTGGCCGGGCCGAAACCGCCGCCTTGTACCAGCCTGGCGGCAGGGGCTGCGCTCGGGATCCCGGCGAGGCGCTCGGAGAGCTTGATCAACAGGCCCAGGTCTTCGGTCGGCGGGGTTTCGTCCTGCGGTGCTTCAGCAGCGGGGGGCAGACGGGTGTCCGCTTCCATCTGACGGACTTCTTCAGACAGCGAGCTTTCCGCCCGGTCGAGCAGTTCATGCCCGCCGGCGACAAATTGCATCTGCGGTCCAGCGGTCAGCGCGCTGTCAGCCAGTGCCGCGATGCGGCGGATATCCAGATTGCGCAGCCAGGCGGCAGCGTCGGAAGACGACACACCCGAGGCGCCCAACGTGACGCGCTGCGCTTCGATCTTGTTCAGCGCACGCTGGAAAGCCGCGTCGACGCGTGCCAGACGACTTTGCGCAAGACCGATGGCGTGTGCGATGCGACTGGTTTCCGGGGTGATTTCCTCGGTACCCAGCAGCCCGCGCAGCACATTCGTGCCTTTTTCCAGCCAGCGCATGTTGCCGGAGAGGCGCGAGCGCGCATCGAGGATGCGGAATTCGGAGCCCGAGGCGATGGCTTCTTCAAACGAAGCGGTCAGCGCATTGAGCTTGGCCAGCAGATGCTGCAGAAGTTCCGGCGTGACGGTGCCAGTGGCCTGCATGCCGGCGAGCTGGGTGGTGAGGAAGCCAAGTTCGGAATCTTCGTTCTCGCCGAATCTCAAGAGCACGGCCATGGCCGCAACCGCGTTGCGACCTGCGTCCGAGAACTGGTAGGCGCCGTCTTCACCGTAGATCAGCAGGTTGTTGGCACGCAGGCGCCCAAGCACGGTTTCGAGCTTGATCGGGTCGATATAGGCGAAGTGGCGGCGTAGCTCTTCGGGCAGCCAGCGCGGGTGGTCGGCGCGGCCACCGACTTCACGCAGCACGTGGAGCCGAATGAACACTTCTTCCTCGCCGCCACGGAAGAGCGTGATGAATGTGTTGATCAGCTCGCGCGAACGCACCAGCGACCACAGCGCGGGTACGTCGTCGGGCTCGATGCCGGGGGTCAGGAATTCGGCGATGTCAAAATCAGGCAGTTCTGTCATCAGCTTGGGTTGTCAGTGCAGCAGGAGTCAGGTTCTTCGCCGGGCATGTCGTCCCAGCAGTCATGACGTTGCTGGCGTTCGAGCCGGTAATTGGTGATTTCCAGGCGGAGTCCATCCGGATCGGCGAAAAACGTGGCGACATAGTCGGGAGCGTAATCTGGATAAAGCCGGGCGCCGGACGCCGGGATACCTGCCAGATTGAGCTCCCGTGCCAGTTGTTCGACTTCGGCGGCGGTGTTCACCCGGAAACAGAAATGGTGCAGGCCCGGCGCATAAGCGTCATGCGGCTGAGCCGAGCGGGCGGGTCTCAACACGTAACCGAAATGCCGGTTGTAATACTGGACGTGTGGCTCCCCACCCAGCTGGAAGCTGTTCTTGCGGAAGCTGAGCAGGGCGAAGAGCGTGTCGTAGAAAGCTTCCGAACGTGCCAGATCAGATACGGCAATGTAGAGGTGATCGATGCCGATCACCTCACATTGCACGCGGTCTGCTGACTGCGTTGTAAGCATGCTGCGACCGGACCTCAGACGCCCTGTTTCAGGCTGGCCTCGATGAAGCCATCCAGATCGCCATCGAGCACGCCCTGGGTGTTGCCGACTTCGTAGTTGGTGCGCAGATCCTTGATGCGAGACTGGTCCAGCACGTAGGAGCGGATCTGGTGGCCCCAGCCGATGTCGCTCTTGGTGTCTTCCAGTTTCTGCTGCTCGGCCTGACGCTTGCGCAATTCCAGCTCATACAGGCGGGCACGCAGCATTTTCCAGGCTTCGTCCTTGTTCTTGTGCTGCGAACGGTCGTTCTGGCACTGCACCACGGTGTTCGTGGGCACGTGGGTCAGACGCACGGCGGAGTCGGTCTTGTTGATGTGCTGACCGCCCGCACCCGAGGCGCGGTAGGTGTCGGTGCGCACGTCGGCCGGGTTGATCTCGATCTCGATCGAGTCATCGACTTCCGGGAATACGAACACCGACACGAAGCTCGTATGGCGACGTGCATTCGAGTCGAACGGGCTCTTGCGCACCAAGCGATGCACGCCGGTTTCGGTGCGCAGCAGGCCGTAAGCGTATTCGCCGGTGATCTTGATGGTGGCGCTCTTGATGCCAGCCACTTCACCTTCGGATTCTTCCATCAGCTCGACCTGGAAGCCCTTGCGCTCACAGTAGCGCAGGTACATGCGCTCAAGCATCTGGGCCCAGTCCTGCGACTCGGTGCCGCCCGCACCAGACTGGATTTCGATGAAGGCCGGGTTCGGGTCCATCGGGTTGTTGAACATGCGGCGGAATTCCAGCGCGGCAACGCGCTTTTCGACATCGCCTACATCAGTTTCCACCGAGACAAAGGTTTCTTCGTCGTCTTCCGAGGTGGCCAGTTCGAACATGTCGGCGCAATCGACCAGTCCCTGGCTGATGCTGTCGAGCGTGAGCACCACGCCTTCAAGTTCTTTCTTCTCGCGACCCATGTCCTGGGCGCGCTTGGGGTCATTCCAGACCGCCGGATCTTCCAGTTGCTTGCTGACTTCGATCAGCTTCTCTGCCTTGTTATCGTAGTCAAAGATACCTCCGGAGTTCTTGATCCCGGGTCTTCAGCTCGGCGATCTTGTTGGCGACGGCGTTGAGGCGTTCTGCTTCCATTGTTGGCTTTCCGTGACAGTTTCGATTATCAGGGGCCGGATTATACCCGCTGGGCTTGGGTTTCCCTGCATCCCCCGGCTATCCTTGCCGATGCGGCAGACAGGGGGCACATGCGCTCCGTAACCGACTGGAAAACCATGACTTTTGCCTCGCTGGGCTTGCGTGCCAAGCTGGTCCTGATCTTTGTGGCCATCAAGGTTGTACCGCTGGTATTGCTGGCCTGGCTGGCCTGGTCGGCAGCGCATCAACTGGCGCTGGCTCTGGGCACGCGGGCCACCGGCATGGCCGACAACATGGTTGGTGCGATCCGCGAGGTGGGCGACAAGGTCACGACGGACGCCATCCATGCGCTGGATGACCGTTCGCGTGAGGGGATAGAACGCCTGACGACCGATATTGCCCGTTCGCTGGCGGCTTTTCTCTATGATCGGGACAACGATATCCGCAGTGCGGCCCTGCTGGAGCCTGGCGAGGCAGCGTATGGCCAGTTTCTCCAGGGGCAAGTGCGCGAGCATTTCGTCCATGGCGCCTGGAAGCTGGCCGCAGATGGCAGCAAGTGGGAGCCGGTTGTGTCGGTCAAGCCTGATCCGGCGACGATTGCCGATGCGCATCAGGCGCTGCCAGACAATGCCCGCTCCTTCAGTGCCCGGCCGCCCGAATATCTGGGCGAACGTGCGTTGCGCCCGCTTTACCTGGAAATGAGTTTCATCGACCTCACCGGGCGTGAGCGGTTCAAGGTGGCATCAACGGGCAAGACCCTGGTGCCGGGCCTGCGCGATATCAGTCAGCGCCAGAACACCTTCGTCAAGGCCGAAAACTACTGGCCGGAACTCAAGCTGCTCAAGCCCGGTGATATCTACGTTTCCGAAGTCATCGGAGCCTATGTCGGCAGCCATGTGGTGGGGCCGTACACGCCAGTCAGTGCGCAGAAGGCCGGGATTGCCTACGCCCCCGAGCTCTCTGCCTATGCAGGTACCGAGAATCCTCTCGGGCGACGCTTTCAGGGCATCGTGCGTTGGGCCACACCGGTCGTGCGGGGCGGCCGGATCATGGGTTATGTGAGTCTGGCACTGGACCACGATCACATCCGCCAGTTTACCGACCGGATCAGCCCCACCGATGCGCGTTACACCCCGATCATTGATGCCATTGCGGGGAATTACGCGTTCATCTGGGATCACAAGAGTCGTTCGATCGCTCATCCGCGCGACTATATGATCGTTGGCTACGATCCTGCGACGGGTGAGCAGGTGCCACCCTGGGTTGACCAGAAAACCTACGCTTCGTGGACCTTGTCCGGCCTGTCCTGGGCCGAGTATTCGCGCGGGCTTGTGCCGTTCAAGGGCCAGTCCCTCCAGCTCAAGCCTGCGCCCGAGCAGATCAAGGCCGGCACGCTGGGGCTGGATTGCCGTTATCTGAACTTCTCGCCACAGTGCTCAGGCTGGAATCAACTCACCGAGAAAGGCGGTTCCGGTTCGTTTGAAATCAATTTCAGTGGTCTGCACAAGCTGACCACGGCCGCCGCAATTCCGTACTACACCGGCCAGTATGGCAAGAGTCCGCAGGGCTTTGGCTTTGTCACCATCGGTGCCAATGTGGCGGATTTTCACCGTGCGGCGACCGAGTCCGCGCGCCAGATCGGCGAAACGATTGCCGAAAAAGACCGGGCCTTCCAGCAGGAGCGGCAAAGCATGCTGGATACGGTAGGGCAGAGTATCCGCAGCATGGCGCTCTCGCTGGCCTGGTCTACGCTGGCGATGATCTGCATGGTGATCGGGATCGCCTATTGGATGGCGGGGTTCATCACCCGCCAGATCCGCAATCTGGTGAGTGGCATTCGTCGTTTCGAGACCGGTGATCTGAGCCGTCGCTTCGAAGTGCACTCACACGACGAAATGGGCGAGCTCTCCGAAGCCCTGAACCGCATGGCTGACAGCGTGGAAGAATCCTTCCGGCTCTCGGAAGAGGCGCGCGAGAAGGCCGAAGATGCGAACCGGACCAAGAGCGATTTTCTAGCCAGCGTGTCGCACGAGCTGCGCACCCCGCTCAACGGCATTCTTGGTTTTGCCGAACTGCTGGAGCTGGATCTGCAGGACCCGATGCAGCGTGAGCATGCCCTGACCATCAAGAGTTCCGGCCGGCATCTGCTGGGGGTGGTCAACGATCTGCTCGATCTGGCCAAGGCCGAGTCCGGCAAGATGCTGCTGCATCCGGAGCCGATCGATCTGGCCCCCTTTGTGGGGGATGTGGTGCAGGTGCATCGCGCGCATGCTGCAACCAAACGCCTTGATTTTCATCTGGATCTCGGTCAGGACGGCCCGCTGCCGGTCATTCAGGCGGACCCGGTACGTCTGCGCCAGATGATCAACAATCTGATCAACAATGCCATCAAGTACACGGATGCCGGCAGCGTGCGCGTGGCGGTGGAGAGCGTCGGTACCGAGGTTTACTTTGAGGTTTCTGACACGGGCTGCGGCATTCCGCCCGAGCATCAGCTCGCGGTGTTCGAGAAGTTCGGCTGGGTTGGTGGCAAGATCCAGCGCGACAAGGGTGGCACTGGTCTGGGGCTGTCGCTGGTGCGCAATCTGGCCTGTCTGATGGGCGGACGCATCCTGCTGGAGTCCGAACTTGGCAAGGGCTCGATCTTCACGCTGGTGATCCCCGTCTGTGCGCCGCGCAGTGCCGATCCGGATCCGGATGATGAAAGTGACGACGCTCAGAATGACTTGCGCACCCTGACATAGCCGGGGAAGCGCGGCAGGCCGCCGGCGGTCAGCGACTGGTAGCGGTAGGTGATTGTCTCGCCGATGGCGGGCGGGGCTTCACGTTGTGCGTCCGTGAAACCACTGCCCACGCGAAAGCGGCGCCCATCGGGCCTCTCCACGATGAGTGCCCCGAGACGCCCGTCGTGCCTGCCTTTGCCGGGCACATGCCCTACAACCCGCGCCTCGGCGTCCTCCCAGGACTTCAGCTTGAGCAGTGCGTTGCTGCGCCCGGTGAGATAGGGCGCATCCGCCCGGTGCAGCATCAGGCCCTCACCACCGGCCTTCACTACCGCCGTCATGCGCTGCTTGAGTTCCGTGGCGTCCTTTACGTGGAACTGCTCGATGGCTTGCAGCCAGGGCTGCTGTGCCTCGCTGACCAGTTCCCGGATGCGCGTGGCGCGGGCACTGAAATCTCCCGGTGCCTCCGGTAGCTCGAAAATCATGTAGCGCACATCGCGCCACTCGGCGTCGACCGGCACATCCTTGCGCACGATGCCCGACAGCCGCTCGAAGCTGCCACGTCCCGCCCACAACTCGCCATCCAGCGGCGCGGCTGGCAGCCCGGCGATGAACCAGGCAGGCGCCTGCACCGGATTACCGCTGCGAAAACGCAAGGCCTTGCCATCCCAGATCGCACGCACTCCGTCCAGTTTCTCGCTGACCAGATAGTCCGCCGGATTGATGCCGCTGCGATACACCTCCGCCAGCAGGATGGGGGCCTCGGCGCGTACTGAGGCACACAGGCCAATCAGCAACAAGGCAAGCAGGATGCGCATGAAGTCTCCACAGTTGGCAGGAGCCTCAGACTAACGCTCTGGCCACCTGTTGCGAGCTGTCCTGACGGGCCATGGTCATTGCCATCGTTTCCTCCTGCGAGCAACGCAGGCGCTGGTGATCAGCCCCAATGCAGCCATGCTCAGCACCACCACGGCACCGCTGGGCAGATCGAACACGGCGGACAGTGCCAGTCCGAGCAGATAGGCCAGTGCCCCGAGTGCCCAGGCGGCAGGCAGGCGAAACTGTTGCCAGTTGCGCGTGGCCAGTGCCGGCACGATCAGGCTGGCAAATACCAGATACACGCCGACCAGTTGCACGGATTGCGTGACGGCCAGAGCGAAGAGCAGGTAGAAGCCGGCGCGTCCCAGTCGTTCGCCTGCCGCAAACCAGATCATCAGTACGGCGAATCCGGTGGCCGCGGCGAGGGTCAGTTGCTCAACGGTCACCCACAGGATCTGCCCCACCAGCAAGTCCTTCAGATGCTCACCACCGTGTGGATTGCCTGCCAGAAGGAGCAATCCCGTGCAGGAGGCGATGACGAAGAGCACGCCGATCAGGGCTTCCTGAATGTCCGGCCAGCGTTTCTCGGTCCAGGTCAGCAGCAGGGCTCCGAGCGCAGCCGCCGTGAGCGCCGAAACCTGTACTGCCCAGCCCTGCGGCTCGAAGCCCAGCGCATCCGCCGCGATGACGCCAATGCCGGCAATCTGTGCGATGGCCAGATCGATGAAGACGATGCCACGTTCAAGCACTTTCATGCCCAGCGGCACATGCGTGGCCAGCACCAGCAGCCCCGCCAGGAAGGCGGGGCCGAGGATGCCGGCATCGAGTCCGGCGAGGCTCATCGGGCAGCTTTCAGCAGTTGTGCAAGGGTGTCGTCAAACAGGCTGAACAGGTCTTTCGCCCGTGCATTGCCGCCTACCGTAAAGGGCAAGATGACGACCGGGATCTTTGCCCGCTCGGCCAGCCAGTCCGCGCTGCGGCCATCGTTGTACGCCGCGCGGAGGATCAGCTTTGCCGGAGTCTGTTGCAGGCGCGCCATCAGCTCGGCCAGATAGGCGCTGCTCGGCTCCACACCCGGCTTGGGTTCCAGCGTGGCGACTTCTTTCAGGCCCAGCCAGTCCTGCAGATAGGGGAAGGCCTTGTGCTGCACGACAATCGGCACACCGCGCAGTGGTGCGGCCTCCTTCTCCCAGCGGCTGATGGCTGCCTGCCAGCGGCTGGCGAAGTCGCTCTGGCGGGCAGCGTAGTGCGCCGCGTTGGCGGGATCGATCTGCGCCAGGCGTTTGGCCAGCGCCTCGGCGACCCGTGCGATGTTGCGTGGATCGGTCTGGATGTGCGGATTGCCGGCGGCATGTACGTCACCATCGGCGCGATCCAGACGCGTCGGCACTTCGAGCATGCGTACCTGTGTGGCGGCTTCAAAGTAACCTGGCTGGCCCGGCTGAACCTTGCTGTTGCCTGACTGGCGCTGCAGCACTGGCAGCCAGCCAACCTCCAGCTCGGCGCCGGTGCATATCAGCAGGTCGGCATTGCGCACGGCGGCGATCAGGCTGGGGCGGGCCTGGATGTGGTGGACGTCCTGCAGCGCGGTGGTGGCACTATGGATACTGGCTTTGTTACCGGCCAGTTCCTGTGCCAGCGCGGCCCACTCCGGTTCGCAGGCGACGATGTTCAGCGCTGCATGTGAAAACGGACTCAGCAGCAGCAGGGCAAGCGTGATCAGATGTTTTTTCATGGCAGGCCTCTTCCTTAGTAGCTGTGCGCGCCGTGAGCGCCCAGACTCATCTGGTATTGCACGAAGATCTGGTCATCCTTCACGCCTTGACGTGCCTGATCCTTGGCGTATTGCAGGCGGATGCGCGAAAACTCGCTGGGCGACCAGTCCAGCATCAGGCTGCTGCGCTTGGGTTTGTAATTTGTGTTGGCGAGGAAATCACCGTTGCTGGCGTAATCGACCGTGCCGCTGTCGAGCTGGTCGAAACGTGCGCCCACGCGCCAGCGCGGCATGAACTGATACACGCTCTGCACATACCAGCCGGACTGCGCAGAGCGATAGCTGTCGCTGAGGTTCTGAGCGGCAGTGTCGTAGGCGAGCTCACCGGTTTCGCGTCGACGGAAGTATTCGCCCTGCAATTTCAGGTTGATGCGCTCGGCATTGCCGTTGGGCGCCCATTTCCAGACGCCGTCCACGATGTAGAGCTGGCTGCGACCGGAGAAACTGTTGCTGACTTCATTGCCGGCCAGATCGGTCGCGTCGTAAGTGCGGTCACGCGGCGCCGCACGCAGCCAGGAGGTACCGACCTGCCAGCTCTGGCTCGCGCCGATGTCACCACCGAGATGGGCGAACAGGGCTGTGCTGCCGGCGCCGTTCTTGTTGCGTGTCGTGCCCGGGAAGCGTTCGCCTGCGCCGACATCCATGCCGAGTTCAAGGAAGGTGCTGGTCGGGGCAACCCATTTCAGCTGCGCACCATCCTGCGAATACTGGCCGCCGAGGAAGGCCTGGTAAGCCAGTGGCGCGTCGACAAAATCCCAGGTGTGGGCATGCTGGCCGTTCAGATAGCCGATACCGGAGAAGAAGCGGCCTGCTTTGGCTTGCAGGCCTTTGGGCAGCGAAGTGGTCTGTACGAAGGCTTCTTCCACGCCGATTTCGTTCTCGCCGGAAACAGCCAGCGTGGCTTGACCATAGAAATGCTGGTCGATGTTGGCGCGGAAACCCAGTTCGGATTCACCCAGACTGAAGCCACGCTTGCCGGGACCGATCTCGTCACCAGAAGGCATGAAGTTGCTCATCTGCCAGTTCTTCGGATCTTTTGAAAGATTGGCGTAGGTGCCAGAAAGCACCAGAGATATTTCCGGGTTGAAGGCATTGCCACCCGCAGCTTGGGTCGTCGCATTCGCGGCAGGAGCAGAGGCAGTCTGGGCTGGCAGGTTGCTGGTCGCCTGCTGTGCAGCACTGGCTTTGACATCGGTTTGCTGCAAGCGGGTTTCCAGCTCGCGGATGCGTGCCTCGTAGCTTTGCCGCAGTTGCTCGATGTCTTGGCGGATCTGCTGCAGTTCAGTGGAATCGGCAGCAATGGCATTCAGCGGGGCCGCGCTCAGGGCGAGCACAGCCAGCGCAAGGGTGTTGCGTTGGAACATGGTTAATCCTCGGGTGATCTTGATAGAAGGCGTGCGCAGGGCGCGCGCCACAGGCCGTTGGGCCGGGGGCAGTCAGGAGTTCAGACGAGGAGGGTGGGTGGTGCGCGGGGGTTGTAGGCGTGCCAGCCCGTGGGGAGGGCCGTGACGCCGAAGAATGGGAGGCTCAGGGGTCGGGAAAGAGCAACGCCGAAGGCCTGCGGGCTGGACGGGATGGCCGAGGCCAGCGCTGCGAACGCAATGCAGCTGGCGCAGACATGTTTGTCCGCGTACTTCGGGTGCTGCAAATCCTGTCCGGACGATTGGCTCTCTTCCTGCCAGTGGCTCGCAGCATGCACGAGCGCCGCCTGCTGGGCGAAGAGAACGCAGAAAATCAGCAGGAAGGGGAGGAGGCGCCTCTGCAACATGGGCGCGAGGATAGATGAAGCGTCTTTTACATGCAACCTTGTTGCATGAGTGCTGGATCTTGTCTCAGTGAGCGAGCTTGAGCCCGACGATGCCGGCGAAGATCAGTGCAAGGCTCACCAGCCGCAAGGTGGCAGCGGATTCGCCAAGCACGAAAATGCCGAACAGTGCCGTGCCGATGGCACCGATGCCTGTCCATACTGCATAGGCTGTGCCCAGCGGCAGGGAGCGCATGGCCACGCCGAGCAGCAACACGCTGCCGATCATGGCGGCGACAGTGCCGACCGATGGCCACAGGCGGGTGAAACCTTCCGTGTACTTGAGGCCGACGGCCCAGCCCACTTCCATGAGGCCGGCGATGATGAGGATGAACCAGGGCATGAAAGACTCCAGCGTTTATTTTGAAGTGGCCAGACGCAGGCTCAGTGCAACAAACAGGCCGCCAGTGAGTCGGCTCAGCCATTGGCCGGCTCGTCGGCCGATGCCCAGCGATGCGGCACGGGAGCTGAGCCAGGCCAGGGCGATGCAGTAGAGCGCGCTGTTGAGCGTGAAGATCATGCCCAGATAGATGAAAGCCAATGCCTTGCTGGGGGCCGCAGGGGTGATGAATTGCGGTACGAAGGCGAGAAAGAACAGCGCCATTTTCGGGTTCAGCACATTGGTCAGAAAACCCTGACGAAATACGGCGCCCTCTGACTCTGCAACGGAGGCGGGAGTGGCAGAGCCGGTTTTCGTGCGCTTGAAGAGCAGGCCGATACCGATGTAGAGCAGATAGGCCGCACCCGCGAGCTTGACGAAGGTGAAGGCCGTTGCGGAGCTGGCCAGGAGCGCCGAAAGTCCGAGTGTGGCGGCCAGCACATGTACCAGACAACCCGAGCAGATCCCCAGTGTGGCAGCAAGGCCGGCCTTGAAGCCTTGCGAGGCGCTGCGCAGCGCGATGAACAGACAGTCGGCGCCCGGCGTGAGGTTGAGCAGAAAGCCGGACAGGATGAAGAGTGCGAGGTCGTGGGTGCCGAACATGATTGAGCTGCTTTCTCGAGTCGGGTGCGATGGCCGTTGGCGTCAGTCTGTTGCGCCGGCTGCTGGCCCGTGCGACAGCGCATGAGTGATGGTAAGTCCTGGCCAGCGCGAACGATAGGAGGCAGCCTTCCGCTCGAAAAGTTCCTGATGCGGCGTCAGCGGGTTGGGGCTCAGGATGCCGTCGTAGAGGAGGCGCAAGCCGTTGGGCGCGTAGAGGCTCCCTGGCCGGATGCCGACGCAGGTTGAGGGAATCAGGAAGCGGTCGATCCCTTCGCGCGAACTGTGCAAGGGAGCATAGGCTTGGCCGAAGTGGGACTCGTACCAGAGATGAACGCGGGCCTGATTGATGGCTTCGACGGTGACGCCCAGCCCGCCCAGTAGCGACTCGACATGCGCCTGAACCTTGCGCTCGCCAGCTTCGCTCAGGTCGGAAGGGTCAAAGTAGAAAAGGTCGTAATCCTTGATATGGGCTTCGGGAGGCTGCCCGGCCTGAATATTCCACACAGTCTGGAACAGGCAACCCGCCACAAGCCAGCCGTCGGGCAGGGCCAGTTCGTCCCAGCATGCCAGAATCGCACGGTTGTGCCGGTTGCTGAGCACGTCACGCAGAAAACGGGCTTCAAGCTCGTTCTCTGCGTCCCGATCCTGCCGTATCGGCATCTGCGCGCAGATGATCAGTAGATTTCGCGTGTTTCCAGGAACTTCACATTCGGGTGCCGCTCCTGTGCCATCTGCAGGTTCACCCGGTTCGGCGCGAGGTACACGTAGTCGCCCGCGCCATCCAGCGCCATGTTCGCCGGCGCCTTGTCGAGCAGGGCCTTGATGTCCTCGTCCTTACCGCGTAGCCAGCGCGCGGTGGCCCAGGTGCAGCCCTCGAATACGCATTCCACGCCGTATTCGTGTTCCAGACGGTGGGCGACCACGTCGAACTGCAGCATGCCAACTGCACCCAGGATCAGATCGTTGGACGCCAATGGTTTGAAGAGCTGGGTCTGGCCTTCTTCGGCGAGCTGCTGCAAGCCCTTCTGCAGCTGCTTCATCTTCAGCGGATTCTTGATCTGCGCGCGGCGGAAGAGGTCTGGTGCGAAAGACGGAATGCCGGTGAATTTCAGGTCTTCGCCTTCGGTAAAGGTGTCGCCCAGACGAATCGTGCCGTGATTGGGTATCCCGATGATGTCGCCGGAATAGGCCACATCGGTGGTGTTGCGGTCCTGCGCCATGAAGGTGATGGCGTTGTTGATCGCCATGCTCTTGCCCTGCGAGACCTGCTTGATCTTCATGCCGCGCTCGAACTTGCCGGAGCACACGCGCAGGAAGGCGATGCGGTCGCGGTGCTTGGGGTCCATGTTGGCCTGGATCTTGAAGACGAAGCCGGAGAACTTGGCTTCATCCGGCGCCACCACGCGGTGCTCGGTCGCGCGCGCCAGCGGACGCGGCGAGAGGTCGACGATGGCATCCAGTACGGATTGCACGCCGAAGTTATTCACCCCGGAACCGAAGAACACCGGGGTCTGCTTGCCGGCGAGATAGGCGGCCTGATCGAAGGTGTGCGAGGCGCCGCGCACCAGCTCGACTTCAATGCGCAACTCTTCGGCCTGATCGCCGATAAGCTCGTCCAGCCGCGGATTGGCCAGCCCTTCGATGATTTCGGAGGTGCCTTTCTCGGCGTGCGGATCAAAGAAAAAGATCTTGTCGGAATACAGGTGATACACGCCGCGGAAGCGTTTGCCCATGCCGATTGGCCAGGTCATCGGTGCACACTGCATGCCCAGCACCGACTCGATTTCGTCGAGCAGCTCGATGGGCTCGCGGCCTTCGCGGTCGAGTTTGTTGATGAAGGTGAGGATCGGCGTGTCGCGCAGGCGGCACACGTTGAGCAGCTTGATGGTCTGCGACTCCACGCCATTCACCGAGTCGATCACCATCACCGCCGAGTCCACGGCGGTCAGCGTGCGATAGGTGTCTTCCGAGAAGTCTTCGTGCCCCGGGGTGTCGAGCAGGTTGATGATCGCGTCGCGATACGGGAACTGCATTACCGAGGAGGTGACCGAGATGCCGCGCTGCTTTTCCAGCTCCATCCAGTCGGACGTGGCATGGCGCGCGGCCTTGCGCGCACGTACTTCACCGGCGACCTGGATTGCGCCGCCGAACCACAGCAGTTTTTCGGTCAGGGTGGTTTTACCCGCGTCAGGGTGGGAGATGATCGCAAAGGTGCGGCGGCGGGCGAGTTCGTGCTTCAGATCGGTCATGGCGTACGGCTTTCGGGCAAGGCGCGGATTATACAGAGGGCACCCCGAAAACGCCGATTTCGTCGTAATTACGGCGTTGCGCCACAGCGCCTTGTCCGGAACGGGCGAGGGGGGGCGGGGCCTGTGCGAAAATACCCGCGTTGTGCTGTCAACCGGACCTGCTCATGCCCAGCGCCTTGATCCTGTATTCCAGCATTGATGGCCACACCATCGTGATCTGTCAGCGTCTGCAGACGTTCCTCAGCGAGCGCGGCCACGCGGTCTGGCTGCAGGAGATCCGTGCCTGTGATGAAGCCTTGCTGCGTGCTGCGGATCTGGTCGTGATCGGCGCGAGCATCCGTTACGGCCGCCACCGGCCTTGTGTGGCCGCGTTCATGCGCCAGCATCAGACCTTGCTGGAGGGCAAGGCGCATGCCTTTTTCTCGGTGAACGTGGTGGCACGCAAAGCGGCGAAGAATCAGCCTGATACCAACCCCTATCTGCGCAAGTTTCTCCATCAGATCGGCTGGCGCCCGGCGCTGCTGGACGTGTTTGCCGGGCGGATCGACTATCCGCGCTGCAGTTTCATTGATCGCCAGATGATCCGCCTGATCATGTGGATCACGAAAGGGCCGACCGATCCACTCGGTGTTTTCGAGTTCACGGACTGGCGCCGGGTTGAGGAATTTGGCCAGCGGCTGGCTACGCAACTTGAGGTTCGATGAAGGGATTGTCCGGAGAGCCCCTTGCAGCAAGCCTCTTCAGACTCACTGCCCTGAGAGTTGCATGGCGCCTGCGGCCTGGAGAGGGGTGTCTGTAAAGGCTTTTCAGGAGCGGGTCTTCAGCAGGAGCTCATTCCTGCCTTGCTCTGGCCGCTTTTCCGTTTGCGTCTCGGCCGAGTGCTTCAACCTTGCCTGACCTTGAAGCCGGCCACCGAATTCATCAGATCATCGGCCAGATTATTCAGCTTGGTTGCCGTGTCTGAAGTCTGGCTGATTTCGCTGCATACATGCTCGGACATGCGTGCGATGAGTTCCACGTTCTGTGCAACGCTGTCGTTGGTGCTGCCGTGCTCACGCAGTGCCGAGTTGATCTCGGCAACCGAGCCCAGAACCTGGCTCACGCTGCTGCAAACCGCGTCCATGCACACCCCCGAATTGCGACTCAGCTCCATGCCCTGATGCACCTGTTGCACGCCGCGCTCCATGTTTTCCGCGGCGTCGACCGTATCGTGACGGATGGCATCCACAGTTTTCACGATCTCCGCCGAGGCCAGTGCGGTGCGTTCTGCCAGCTTGCGCACTTCGTCGGCTACCACGGCAAAGCCGCGCCCCTGTTCGCCTGCACGAGCGGCTTCAATCGCCGCGTTCAGCGCCAGCAGATTTGTCTGGTCGGCTATTTCGCGGATGACCGCAATCATGTGGGCAATTTCATCCGAGCGCTCGCCGAGCCGGCGGATGGCACTTGCCGAGGAGTCCACGCCGGCTTCTATTTTCTGCATCTCCTGAATGATGCCATTCACCAGCTGTCGTCCTTCGCTGGCCTGATTGTGCGACTGTGAGGAGGCTCTTTCCGTATCTGCCGCATGATGGGTGATTTCTCCCAGACTGACCGACATCTGTTCGGTGGCGGCGGCCATGGCCTGAGTCGAGTCACTTTGCTCGCGGGCATCCTTGCTGACCGAACCTGCGGCGCCGTTGAGGGCGGAGGAGGCGTCGCGCAAAAGCTCGGCGTTGTGAAGCACGACCTGCAAAACGCCTTCTATCTTTCCCGCCATGGTATTGAAACTGTTGGCGACGACGAGCATCTCGTCCTGGGTGGCGAGTGTTATGCGGTGAGTGAAGTCGCCCTGATGCAGGGCTGCCGTGCCGCTCACGATGGCGTCCAGCCCGGTGCGCAGACTACGGTAAAGCGCTACCAGGGCCAGCATGATCAGGACGGCGCCAAGTCCGCTGATGCCGATTACCAGAAGCATCAGCCGGTAGGCGTGTGTGGCACGGTCATTGAGTTGCTCGCGCAGGTTTGGAAGGTGGTAATTGCGGGTTTCGTCGACCAGCAAGGAGATGCCTTCGGTGATTTTGGCAAACCACGCAGCGGGTTCAATGCCGAAACGTCCGCTCAGGAGTTCTTCCCGTACGAGACGGCGGGCGTCCTGAACGTGGGCGTCCATTTTCGGTACGAAAGCATCCAGTTTCTGCCTAGCTTCAGCCTTTTCGGCAGCGCTGTAGGTGAGTGCTTGTCGCATCTGGTTCCAGGCCATGCCGGTCTCGCCAGCCAGTGCGGCCAGCGCTTCACGCTGTGAGTCGTTGATCTGTTTGCTCGCCAGGATGCCGTTGGCCATCCCGCGCAGCTTGCCCATGCGCTCTGACAGCGCAGGCATGTAAAAACTGATCGCTACGATGGCATGGTAGGTGTGCGTGTCCGGGTCCAGGATCAGCCCGGATTCATTATCGACATACCCGATCAGCTCGATCATCAGGTCGATCAGTTCGGTGTGGGCGGCAAAATTTTGCGGCCCGCTCATGCTCAGGCCACCGCTGTGCAGAGGCTGCCACAGATCCCGGACACGCTTGGCCTGTGCCGGCAACTTCCAGGCCGCAGGTGCTTGAGCGAAGGATTTTTCCAGCGCCTGCACGGCAGACTCTACTTCGGGAGTTTTTTTCTCCAGCCCGGCACGCATGCCTGCATTGCCACCCAGCGCGCCTGCCGACATTCCACGGTGCTGCTGCAGCTGGATCAGCAGATCCAGGCTGGGCTCGAAGGCGGCCAGCCCTTGTTGCTCCGCCTGTGCCGTTTTCCAGATGGTGTATTCATTCATGCCCGAAAGCACGACAAGAATAATCATGACCAGACCGGTACTGACGCCGACAATGGCAAATTTGAGCGGATATTTCATCCGGTTCAGCAAGGCGACCAGCGGCAGCATCAGGTATTTCATCATGTACTCCCCGGGGTATGGCATATCAGGTGCGTCAACGGCAGACGAATCCGCTTGCAGGAGAGGACGGAAGGGTAGAAAGGCCTTGTTTCCGGACAGGTTACTGGCTGTGTCTGCCGGTCGCTTTGCGCTGCCGGTCGTAATGACGGGCTACATCTGCCGGTAGCCAGCCACGATAGGCCTGGGAGGCTACTTCGGGCAGTTTGCCTGCGCGGATGAGTTCGTTGATCTGGCTGATGATCTGTTCTCCGATCGGGCTGCGCGAACAGGCAACATGTACCGGAAGAAGATCGGTTTGTCCCTCTACCGGGAGGAACCAGAAACGGTCCGGCGGCAGGTTGAAACGTTGGGCCGCCCAGCTCAGTTCCATGGCATAGCCGGGCAGTGCATCAATCCCCTGTTTATTGAGAATTTGCAGCAAACCGCTTGAGAAGAGGTCGCTGGTGGTGAATGGGACAAGCTTGCCATCCTCGTGTCCGGCCAGCAGGGCTTCATCGATGACGTGCCCGAAGCTGCGCCCGGCCGCCGCTGCGATCCGGAATTTTTGCGTTGCAATCAGGGCCTGCAGACGCAATTCCCCGCGATCATTCAGAAACGGAGCCAGTTCTTTTTCCCTGCTGCGCAAAGTGATCAGGCCGCTGGGTTGAATGCTTGCCAGCGGTTCGGAGAATAGAAACAATTTTTCACGTTCTGCTGTTTTCAGGAAAGCGTAATTGCAGGCGTTGTCGCGGTGTTTCATCTCCTCCTGGATGCGCAGCGTGTTTGCTGCGATCAGTTCGTGCTGGAAATCCGGTAGCTGCTGTTGCAGGAATACGCCCCACTGATCGGCAGCCCCACGGCCTTTGTCAGGCCCGTTCACAATGGAAAGAGGTGGAAAGTCGCTGTGAAACCACACGATGCTGCCGGCTGCCCGGGCGGCTGCAGACATGCCGATTGGCATGCACATCACGATGAAGAAGAGCAGGGGGCGCAGTGAGATCATGGTGGCGGATACGGATGACATTCCATCAAGCGTAGTTGCCCGAGGGGGCATATCGCAAGGAGCGTTCCGGAGCTGGGCCGGTTTGGGCGGGCCGGATAGGGGGCAGAGGCCGGTCGCTCTTGTAGGGTTGTCATGGATGTGTGCAGGGGCGCGCCATTTTGCCGCTTCCGGCAAGGGTCTGCAGAGACCCTGCTTGAGAACGTCCGCCAATCCATGCTCTCAGGGCATAGATGGGGGAGAAGCCCGCTGCGAGAGGCTCTCCGGGAGGGGGGTGTGGAAAGACAGCAACGGTTTGCGGGCAGACTGCACGATGGCATTCTGCCCGCGTTGATTCCGGATCAGCCCTCGCTCTTTGTTTGCGGAGGTTGTTTCATTCCGTCGCGGATCAGGTTTCCCAGCAGCACATCGACCAGCGTGCCACCGCTTGCGCCCGAGCCGCCTCCGGCGACGATGTCCGGCACCAGCTTGACGCCGGCTTTGGCCAGCGCTTCGGCAACCTGGACCATTGCGTAATTGCCGGATTCCATCGAGGCGATCTTGAGCTTGATAACCTCGGCTTCGGCACCGCCCACGGCGTGGGTCTTGGCGGCTTCGGCTTCACCCACGGTACGCAGCACGTTGGCGTCCGCCTCGGCGTTGATCTTCTTGGCCGCAGCCTGACCTTCGGCGGACTTCACCGTGGCCTTGGCGTTGAATTCGGCAATCGTCACCTGACGTTCGGCATCCACCACACGGGCCTGCGTGGCCGCCAGTGCGGTGGCCTGTTCGAGCTGCTGCTTGATGTCCTGGGCCTGACGCTGGGTGTCGTAGGTGACGCGCTCCTGCTCGGCGAGTTTGCGGTCGGTCAGCGTCTTCATCAGTTCATCCGGAGGCACGATGTCGCCGATCAGGGTATCGACCGCACCGACGTTGTATTCCTTGAGCGCCGTGGAGATGGCTTCGCGGGCCTCGTCCTGCCGCTTGGAGCGGTTCTTCAGGAAGTCGATGACATCCGAGCCCTGGGCGGTGTTGCGGAAGTAGTTGCCGATGGTCGGCTCCAGCACCTGGGTGACGAGCGCGGACATGCTGCCGAAGCGGGCGATGACCTTGGGGGCATCGTTGCGCGGGATGTGGATGATCTGCGACACGTCGAGGTTGAAGGTGAAGCCGTCGGCCGAGCGCACGGTAATGGTCGACAGGTTGGCGTCGAGGTTGTGCGCCTCGCTCTTGCCGGTGGCCCAGTTCAGCACCACGTTGGCGGTCGGTACGTTGGTGACTTTGTGCGTATAGGGATTGATCGGGTATTTACCCGGGTCCAGCGGTTCGACCCACACACCTTTCTCGCCGCGCGAGACGAGGTTGCCATGGCGGAAGGATTCGCCGGTGACGTCGCGGCCTTCCTTGCCGACATAGGCGATGACCACGCCGACGTGGGCAATCGGCACTTCGACCATGTCGACGATCTCGACCGTGGCAAAGCGCGGGTTGATGAAGTAGCGTCCGGCCAGCAGCACCTGCTCCTGCAGACCCTTGCGGCCACCCTGTTCGACGAAGGCCTGGGCGTTCTGGAACATGTTGTGGCCGTCGACTGCCGCCCCGGCAATTTCGCCCGGAGCGAGGGGCTCGCCTTCTTTAGTGGTGACGATGCCGACCTTGTTCTGCGGGATGTCGAGCACTTCAGCGAGCTGGACTTCAAACAGCAGCGGGTTGATGCGGTACGTGCCGGGGGTGATCAGACCCATCTGCGGGCCGCGTTCACCAGCGCCTTCGAGGAAGATATGACCGTCCTGATAGGAGTTGCAGTCGACCTGGCGCGCGATGATGCGCCCGCTGGGCAGCGGCTTGCCGTCGAGTGCCTCGACCACGCCGATCTTGCCGGGCGGGATGCTCAGTGCCTCATCCAGCGTGACGGTAAACAGCAGTGGATTGATGCGGTAGGTGCCGGGCGGGATGACGACCATCTGCGCGCCGCGTTCGCCGCCGTTCTGCAGGAAGGCGCGGGCATCCTGATAGGTGTCGCAATCCACCTTGCGGGCGATGATGTGGCCGCTGGGTAGGGGGGCTCCGTCGCAGGCTTCGACGACGCCGATCTGGTTTGGCGGCACGGTGAAAAACTTCACCAGTTCCACTGTGTACTGCCAGGGCCACAGGGCAATATGCAGGCCGGGAGGCAGCGTGTCGGCCTGATAGCCGGCTTCGCCATTGAGGGCGATGATGCGGCCGTCCGGCAGGCTCTTGTTGGTACCGAACAGTACGAATTTCTTGGTGACGATGCCGACCGAATCATCCGGCACGATGATCACGCCGAACAGCCACAATACCCATTTGTAACCCACAAGCACGATCAGGATGATGGCGGCCGTGATGACCGCATTCAGGTGTGCAAGGACGAATTCCACAGATCCTCCGGTACGAGATGCAGGGCGGTGCGCACAGGTTGCGCTGCAGGCCGGACCCCGCTGGCATGTCAGGGCCGGGCCGTGACATACCGCGGGATTCTACGTGGATTTGGTGAGGGGCTTTTGACTGGTGCTACGGACGGTGAGGGCCTGCCCGAAGGTCGGGGTTCTGCAGTGCCAGCGCACGCCCGGCGATGCCGGGCTGGCAAAGGATCACGAACGCCGTCTTACACCACCAGATCAATCTGTTGCAGAGTTTTGGCCACGCCGTCTTCGCTTAGGAAAAGTCCGGTCGTGCGTACTGCCCCCGCCGTTTCCCCACCGGCTTTGAGCGTGAAAGCTGTCCCGGCGCGATCCAGCGCTATTGCGCCGACATTGGCCGCCTTGAGGCTTTGCGCCTGCTCATCGGGGCGCCACACCTGCAACTGACCAAAGGCTGCATCGTTCTCGTCGATCCAGCCATTGCCGTCCTGATCCAGCGCGGCAAGTTCCTCGAAGCCGTCGCCCGTGCTGGGGCCGAACAGTTCGCTGCCATTGTCGATCTTGCCATTGCCGTTGCGGTCCAGCGCGAGAAAGGCGCTGCCGGCTGCCAGGCGTGCCAGGGTTTCGGTCTTGCCGTCGGCATTCAGGTCGAAACTGAATTCTTCTGCCTGCAGGCGCACCTGATCGGTGGAAAGATTCAGCACCAGCGGGTCCTTGCGCTTTGGCGCATTGCCGGCCTCGAACACCGTGCTGGTTTCCTGCCGCTCGTAGCGCTGCATCGCCAGGTCAAGCGAGAAGTCGATCTGGCGGCCATCGGCGGTCGTGACCTGGCCGCGGGCGCTGTAGCGGGCGGTTTCCATTTCTTCGTGCACGGTGGTCTGGGTGATTCTCACGCTCCAGACGGGGTCGTTGCTGGTGTTCTGCGCGGGTGCTCCCGGTTCGCCGGATGGATTGGCGGCGGCTTCGGCCGACGCCTGGGGCTGCTGCAGATCTGTGCCATTGAAGAGCTCGATCTTGCGACCGGTCATGGCTTCCAGAATGGCGATCAGCAATTGCAGGCGCGGGTCGGTCGAGTCTTCGTTTGTGAGTTCGCCAACCGCTTCGCTCTGCTGAGCCGCGGCCAGACCTGCTGACGAGATGTCGGCACGTGTGGCTGGTTCGGGCTCGGGTCGCGCGGCACGGCGCTCCGGCAGGGTGATACTCAGGCTGGTTTCACTGGACCGGCGGGTGGATTGCCAGGCGAGTGCCTTCCCCTCCGACTGGAGGCTGGATTGCTCGATCTTCATGCGTTTCTCCTGCGGCGCTTGAGTGCGACCGTCTATGCACGGATTACCGGCCGCAGACCGACGAGCTTGAATTCCTGATGGGGGGACGCCCCCTTCAAGGGCAGGGGGCATCGCGCGCGACGCAAAGGCGCTACCATCGCCACTTCATCAATCAGGGAGAAGTGTCATGCCGGGCTTGATCGTCGTTGTCGCATTACTGGTGTTTCTGGTCGTCACCCTTGCCAAGGGGGTGCGCATCGTGCCGCAGGGGGAAGAGTGGATCGTTGAACGCCTGGGCAAATACCTCGTGACGCTGACTCCGGGTCTGAGCGTGCTGATTCCCTATTTTGACCGGGTGGCTTACAAGGTCACGACCAAAGACATCATTCTCGACGTGCAGGAGCAGGAGGTGATCACACGCGACAACGCAGTGATCCTGACCAACGCGATCGCCTTCATCAAGGTGACTGACCCGGTGCGCGCCGTATATGGCATTACCAACTTTCAGGAGGCGATCCGCAACCTGGTGATGACCACGCTGCGCTCGATTGTCGGTGAGATGGAACTGGATGAAGCGCTGTCTTCACGTGATCGCATCAAGGCGCGCCTGCGCGAGAGCATTTCGGACGAGGCGCTGGACTGGGGCATCAGCATCAAGACCGTTGAGATTCAGGACATCAAGCCAACCGAGTCCATGCAACGCGCGATGGAGTTGCAGGCCGCTGCCGAGCGCGAGCGCAAGGCGGTGGTGACGCGCGCCGAAGGCAGCAAGCAGGCCGCGATTCTGGAAGCTGAGGCACGCCTGGAGTCCTCCAAGCGTGATGCCAACGCACAGGTGGCACTGGCGACGTCTTCGGCTGAGTCGATCCGCCGCGTGGCCGACGCAATTGGCGAGCAGAGCACGCCGATGATGTTCATTCTGGGCGAGAAGTACATTCACGCGATGGAAAAACTGGCAGCCTCGGACAATGCCAAGATGATTGTGCTGCCGGCTGACCTGCAGGAAGTGGTCAAGCGCTTCGTGGGCATGCGGGGCTGATTCGAGGCAGGAAGCTGCTTGGCAGACCCGCATGCAGGCTCGTTCTTCACGATGCCTCGCCTGCATGCCGCATGGGGCGGACTTCTTCGGATGGCATGCCTGAAGAGGTCCGCTGCAGGCGGATCTCCAAGGTGTCCCCGGCAGGGCCTGTCTGTAGCGTTTTACTCTTGCGGGGAGTTGCCCGGCAGAGGGCGTTGCGCGATCTGGGTGACGGCTTCGAGCGTTTTTCCGCGTCGGATCAGACTGAGCTTGGCCAGTTGGCCGGGTGGCAGGCGGGCAACCGACTCCAGCACGCCATGAGCGTTGACGATGGGCTGGCCGTCAATGGCGGTGAGCACATCACCGGGCAGTACTCCCGCCTTTTGCGCCGGGCTGTTGCGGGCGATACCGGCAATCAGGGCTCCCTTGGCCGGCAGCTTGAACGCTTCGATCAGGTCCGGAGTGATTTCCTGTACCTGGACGCCAATCCAGCCGCGAGTGACCCGTCCGGTCTTGATGATCTGCTCCATGATGCTTTGTGCCGAAGCCGCCGGAATCGCAAAGCCGATGCCCAGCGAACCTCCGGAGCGGGAGTAGATCGCCGTGTTGATGCCGAGCAGACGCCCTTGGGTGTCGACCAGTGCACCACCGGAATTGCCAGGGTTGATCGCGGCATCGGTCTGGATGAAATTCTCGAAGGTGTTGATCCCCAACTGGGTGCGCCCCATGGCGCTGACGATGCCCATCGTGACGGTCTGGCCGACGCCGAAGGGATTGCCGATGGCCAGTACAACATCGCCGACATGAACGCTGCTGGCGGGCGAGAAGCTGATGGCGGGCAGCTTTTCCTTACTGTCGATACGCAGGACGGCGATGTCGGTCTCGGGGTCGCGGCCGACGATGCGGGCGGCGAATTTCTTGCCGTCGTTGAGCGCGATCTCGATGGCATCGGCGCCTTCAATGACGTGATTGTTGGTCAGGATGTAACCATCGGTGCTGACCAGCACGCCTGAGCCCAGGCCTGAGCTGCGCTGGGTTTGCTGTTGCCCGGAGTCGCCGAAGAAATGCTTGAAGAAAGGGTCGTTGAGCAGGGGGTGCTGGGGCGCCACGACTTCCTTGCTGGTGAAAACATGAACCACGGCGGGCAGTGCGCGCTGGGCCGCTGTTGCATACCCTCCGGTAGTGGGCTGCTGGCCGTTGTTTTCTGCTTGTGACTCGGCGCTGCTTGCCACAGGCACGCCACTGGATGCAGGCATCAAGCGGGTGCGGGGCAGCCATTCCGGTTTGAACGTGACGATGACGAACAGCACGGCCAGCGCGATCGTGACGGTTTGCGCGAAGATCAGCCACAGACGTTGCATAATTTCCAATCGGCGGAAAACGTGTCCGCCCCAGAATTCAAAAAGGAGAAAAGGCCATGCACCGCACTGAACTGCAAGCTCGTCTGGAGATTCTGCTGGAATGCGGCCGCTTCAATGATTATTGCCCAAACGGTTTGCAGGTGGAAGGGCGAGCCAAGGTCCAGCGTGTGGTATGCGGGGTTTCGGCCAGCCGGGCGCTGATCGAGCGGGCGATTGAATTGCAGGCCGATGCAATCATCGTGCATCACGGCTGGTTCTGGCGTGGCGAGGATTTCCGGGTGACGGGCATTCGCCGTCAGCGTCTGGGTTTGCTGCTGACACATGACATCAACCTGTTTGCTTACCACTTGCCGCTGGATGCCCATCCGGAACTGGGTAATAACGTCCAGCTGGCGCGGGTGCTGGGCTGGCAGCTGGAAAGCGTCTGCCGTGAGCAGCCGCTGGTGCTGCTCGGGCATCTGCCGCATCCGATGCCGGCCGGTGAGGTGGCGCGCTCGGTGGCGGCCCGGCTGGCGCGCGAACCCTTGTTGATTGGCGAGCCGCAGCGTGAGATCAGACGGGTGGCCTGGTGTACCGGTGGGGCACAGGATTATCTGGAGTCAGCCGTCGCTGCGGGCGTGGATATGTTCCTGTCCGGAGAAATATCCGAGCGCACTGTTCATCTGGCGCGTGAGAGTGGTGTGACCTATCTTGCTGCCGGGCACCATGCGACCGAGCGCTATGGCATTCAGGCGCTTGGTGCATATCTGGCAGAGCACTGCGAACTGGACGTGACGTTCGTGGATATCGACAACCCGGCATGAGCCGGAGAGGTTCAGATTGAGTCGGTATCCTTCATGAAGTTGCCGTCTTCACCAAGATCGTCAAGGTTCAGGTGCAGGGTTTTGCTCAGATCTGTCATGTCCAGTTCGAAGTCGAGCTGGTGCAGGCCGGTGCCTGTTGCAAACGCTGAAGAGGCTGCCGCTGGAGCAGACGCCCTGTGACGCGAAGCCGGCTGTGGAGAACGAATCGGCTGCATGATCGGCTGGGTTGGTGTTTCCGTGGTCATGATTGGCGGCACATTCAGGCTGGCGCTCGTCGAGATATGGGTGGCCGAAGCGGGAACGGGGTCTGCCCCAGGACTCTGGATGTCCGGGCGGTAGGGGCCGATCTGGCTTTCCAGCACACCCAGCAGAGTGAGGATTTCATCAACGATGGCGAGCGGGAAGCCTTGACGGGTGCCTTGCCGGTTGTCACGCAGCAGTCCGTGCAGATAGGCCTGGCATTCACGTTTGCCCCAGATTTCGTTCAGCCTGGCGAGAATGTGCGGCATGCTCTCAAGGGATTCAGGGGTCTGCCTGGCGAGCTCGAAAGCGTCCCACTCCACCGTCTTGACGTTGAAGGTCTTGTTCAGCTGAACGGTCAGCGCGTCAAACTCGGTGCGCATGTTGGCTGCGCGGTAGACCTCAAGCAGTTTGAGCCAGGGTTTGACGGCCTGTTTCGGGTTGCTGCGGATGAAGTCCGCAAGCGTTTGCGCTGCGCCATGTACGCGACCGAAAGACATCATGATCTCGGCCAGTTCAATGGCTGAGTCATGTTCTTCAACGTCGTCATCAATGATCTGCAGCAGCGAGGCCGGACCGAGGCCGGATGCGGTGAACTGGCCAAGCGCGCCCTCCATTGCGCTGGCTGTACGCGCTGAGGCCTTCGGGGCGTGACCCTCCTCATCGGGCCAGATATCCGCCTCGGACAAGGGCGTGATCAGATGTTCGACCACATCCATGTCGCCAGCAACGTCTGGTTGGTGGGCTGTGCTGATGGCGTCGCCTTCCAGAGCACTGCTGTTGCGACGACGTCGCCCAATCCAGAGCGCAGCAGCAATCCCGCTGGCGATTGTCAGCAAGCCGGCCGCGATGAACGTGCTTGAGGTATACCAGGGCGCCGGTGTTTTGCGGTTTGTCTGTTCCGCTGATGATGCTTGAGGTGCAGGCGCTGCCTGGATGGTGATGGGCACATCGGCAGCATTCTGTGGTGTGCTCTGCAATGCGCGTGCGGTTTGCAGCTCGCCTTCGAGACGCGTGGCATCCTGTTTGAGGCGTTCCTGCATGGCCTCCAGTTGACGCAGGCGTTCGGACAGCTCGATCTGTGTTGCGATCTTTTCGTCCAGCGTCGCTATCAATTGCATTTCCGCGCGCAGGCGCGAACGCTGTTCCTCATTGAGCTCTTTCCGCGGCCCGATGCTGGTCACCATGCGCAGTGAGTCTTCGGTGCCGCCCGTGACGAACAAACGGTCACGATTCGTACCGGCTCCGTTGACCTTGCTGCTACGCGGAGCAGGGGTTGTGCTGCCCGCCCGGGGGCTGGGCAGAGTGTCCTGCGGGGCGCGTTCAGGCAAAGCGGCGAGGCCTGGAGTCGGCAGGGTGGGCAGATTGAGTTCAATTCCCACAGGAAGAGGGCTGCGCAAAGTCATTCCGCTACCCAATCGAGCGACATTGCGGTTCAGGATGGCACGCGCAAATCGGCGCTGGGTGTTACGGTCATCAGGTATCAGGCTTTCGGCAATGCTGTGGACCGAGTCTCCCGACTGGACCAGCCAGATGCGTTCTGCAGTGATTGCCGGGGGGTAGGTCGGCTCTTTGGCTGCAACCGTGTTGACCGACGCAGGCATTGACGGCAGGAAGGCTTCCTCGGCGCCGGGCGGGTTGAGCAACAGCGTGTAGTCGCGACGCAAGCCCATGCCACAGTCGATGCGCAAGCCGAGCATGATTGCCGGGTGACTGCTTGGACGGGCCTTGATGATCAACACACGACCGTGTGGTCCTGATTCAAAACTGAGGCTGCCATTGTTCAACCAGGGTACGTCGTCGCTATAACCTGGCGGAGCTCCGGCCAGACGGATGCAGCTGAGTTCGATGCGTTCGGCATCATCAGCCAGCATCTGGATTTCGACTCGCAGCGGGGCG
Source organism: Uliginosibacterium sp. 31-16 (assembly GCF_030730865.1). GTDB lineage: Bacteria > Pseudomonadota > Gammaproteobacteria > Burkholderiales > Rhodocyclaceae > Uliginosibacterium. Next base: position 485,547 of record NZ_JAVALZ010000003.1, read on the forward strand.
CCGATGCGACTGCTTGTATTGGCCTGGCCCAGGCCGACCGCAGATGCGGTCAGAGGGGATAGAACGCTCCCGATACTTGCCACCAGAGCAGCCAGTATTACTTTACGCATGCGTGGCGGCGTCGATGGTCTGGCGGTATCGGCAAACATGGTCGGAATGGGAGTTTTATCCTGCCTCATATGCTTTTCATTCTAATTCCGGAGGCGTCCATTTAATACATAGTGCTTCCGTAAACCGGCGTCAAACCGTGCTGTAGTCGAGGTTTTTGTCACGAAAGCATTTGGCATTTTTGGCGTTGTTCTGCATGAAAATACAAAATACGGGAATACCCTCGAAAGCCTCTCATTTTGTTCAAATTTGATGTCCTTTCCTGACTTGCGTTGTCCGGGTGTGGTGTTGGCAGTGTTTTTTTGATGTTTCGGTATAAAATCCAGTCACCCTGCAGAGATACACGTGCCCTGATCGAAGGTTGCAGCAATGCAATTGAAAGCGGAGGTCGTGAGCCCGGGGTTCCGTCGTGCGTTTCAATCCATAGACGACTCAAACCGTGCCGGTTCCCCCGGGTTTTCGGGGCGGCGGCGCGAAACAAGGGCATAAAAATGAAGATCCATGAGTACCAAGCAAAAGAAATCCTGCGCAAATATGGCGTAGTCACTCCACGCGGCATTCCGTGTTTCAGTGTGGATGAAGCGGTCAAGGCTGCCGATGAACTCGGGGGCTCCATCTGGGTGGTGAAAGCCCAGATTCATGCCGGCGGGCGTGGCAAGGGTGGTGGTGTGAAGCTGGCTCGTTCAAAAGATGAAGTCCGCACGATTGCCGGCCAGATTTTGGGCATGCAACTGATCACGCACCAGACCAGCCCGGAAGGTCAGAAGGTTCGTCGCCTGATGATCGAAGAAGGTGCCGACATCAAGAAGGAATACTACGTTGCCGCGCTGACCGACCGTGCTACCCAGAAGGTCGCCATGATGGCTTCCTCCGAGGGCGGTATGGATATCGAGGAAGTGGCGCACAACACGCCCGAGAAGATCATCAAGGTCTTTGTCGATCCGGCGACCGGCCTGACCGAAGCTCAGGGCCAAGAGCTGGCCAAGGGTATTGGCGTGCCGGAAGGCTCGATTGCCAAGGCGATCGATACCTTCCAGAAGCTCTATACCTGTTACATGGAAACGGATGCTTCGCTGGCGGAAATCAACCCGCTGATCCTCGAAGGCAACGGCAACATCAAGGCATTGGACGCCAAGTTCAACTTTGATCCGAACGCGCTGTTCCGTCACCCGGATATCGTGGCCTATCGCGACCTGGATGAAGAGGACGCGGCTGAAATCGAAGCTTCCAAGTTCGATCTGGCCTACATCTCGCTCGACGGCAACATCGGCTGTCTGGTGAATGGTGCGGGTCTTGCCATGGCGACCATGGACACCATCAAGCTGTTCGGTGCCGAGCCGGCCAACTTCCTCGACGTGGGCGGCGGAGCGACCACCGAGAAGGTGACCGAAGCCTTCAAAATCATGCTCAAGAACCCGGCCGTGAAAGGCATTCTGGTTAACATCTTCGGTGGCATCATGAAATGCGACACCATTGCCAATGGCGTGGTGACGGCGGCTCGCGAAGTGCATCTGCAGGTGCCGCTGGTGGTGCGCATGAAGGGCACCAATGAGGATCTGGGCAAGAAGATTCTTGCCGAGTCCGGTCTGCCCATCATCTCTGCCGATACCATGGCAGAGGCCGCCCAGAAGATCGTTTCCGCAGTGGCCTGAGCCACGGCGAGGAGTTCAAGACATGTCGATTTACATCAATAAAGATACCAAGGTCATCACCCAGGGCATTACGGGCAAGACCGGCCAGTTCCATACCGAGAAGTGCCAGGAGTACGCCAACGGCAAAAACTGTTTCGTTGCAGGCGTAAATCCCAAGAAGGCCGGTGAGTCGATCTTCAATATTCCGATCTATGGCACGGTGAAAGAGGCTGCGGCCGAAACCGGCGCTACGGTTTCCGTGATTTACGTGCCGCCAGCTGGAGCTGCCGCAGCAATATGGGAAGCGGTCGAGGCGGATCTCGATCTGGCAATCTGCATCACCGAAGGCATCCCCGTGCGCGACATGCTGGAAGTGCGCAACCGCATGAAGGCCAAGGAAGCCGCAGGTGGCAAGCGCACCCTGCTGCTCGGCCCGAACTGCCCTGGCCTGATCACGCCGGATGAAATCAAGATCGGCATCATGCCGGGTCACATCCATCGCAAGGGGCGCATCGGTGTCGTATCGCGCTCCGGCACCCTGACCTATGAAGCCGTGGCACAACTGACCGAAATCGGTCTGGGCCAGTCGTCAGCGGTCGGCATCGGTGGTGATCCGATCAATGGCCTGAAGCACATCGATGTAATGAAGGCATTCAACGACGACCCCGATACCGATGCGGTCATCATGATTGGTGAAATCGGTGGCCCGGATGAAGCCGAAGCTGCGTTGTGGTGCAAGGCCAACATGAAGAAGCCGATCGTGGGCTTCATCGCGGGCGTAACGGCCCCGGCCGGCAAGCGCATGGGGCACGCGGGTGCGTTGATCTCGGGCGGCGCCGATACGGCTGATGCCAAGCTCGCCATCATGGAGGAATGCGGTTTCACTGTGACCCGCAACCCGTCGGAAATGGGCAAGCTGCTCAAGAGTCTGCTCTGATCACTAATTTTGTTGTGTAAACGAAAGCGGGTAGCTTGGCTGCCCGCTTTTTTTGCTTGGGATATACCCTTAGTCGGGCTGACGGTTACGCTCTGTTTGCGTATCGTCACTGGTTTTATGATCGAACCAGCTAGGATCGTGTCTGGTTTTCATTCATTAACAAGGCAGGAAGAAGCACATGGAAGTTATTCAAACCAGCGCATTCTGGATCGGTTTGTTCAAAATCATCTGGGTCAATATTCTGTTGTCAGGCGATAACGCGGTCGTTATTGCGCTCGCGGCGCGTTCCTTGCCGCCAGTTCAGCAGCGCCTGGCCGTGATATGGGGTTCGGTGGCCGCGATCATCATGCGCGTGGTGCTGACAATATTTGCTGTTCAACTGCTTGAATTGCCTTGGCTCAAATTGATCGGCGCCGTGCTGTTGCTGTGGATTGGTGTGCAACTGCTGTGTGACAGTGATGGTGAAGGTCACGTCAAGGAAAGCAGCACGATCATGTCGGCCATCAAGACCATCCTGATAGCCGATCTGGTGATGAGCCTGGACAACGTGCTGGGGGTAGCTGCTGCGGCTGACGCAGCCCCGGCAGAAGCCAAGACGATCCTGCTGATCATCGGTCTGGCCCTGTCGATTCCAATCGTGATCTTCGGCAGTGGTGTTGTGCTCAAATTGATGGAACGCTTCCCGATTATCGTGACACTGGGCGCCATGCTGCTGGGCTGGATCGCTGGCGAAATGGCGGTCAAGGAAAGCATTCTGGCGGGCGCGGTGCATGCTATCCCGTTTGCTCACTATGCGGCTCCTGCTGCGGGTGCCTTGCTGGTGCTGGCAATCGGCCGTATTGTGCAAAGCCGTTCCAAACCCGTGGGTGTGGACGACGTCTGATTGAGTGCCGTTCCGGCAGATTTGCCTGCCCCGTCAGGGCAGACAAATCTGGTGTTGGTCCGGATCTCGATCCGCTGGGTGAGCAGGGACTGCCGGAACTGCTCATCCAGTGCCATACTTACGGCTTGAAGGGGTACATTCTGTTGCGATGCGGTTCTGGCTCGGTTACAGGTATGGCATCTGCGGAAAAATCGTGACGAGGATACGATGGCAAAGCTGATTCTGAGTATGGATGGACTGGTGCTGAAAGAGATTCCGCTGAACAAGGAGCGGACCAGCATCGGACGTAAACCGCACAACGACATCCAGATCGACAACCTGGCGATCAGTGGTGAGCATGCGGTAATCGTTGCCATCCTGAACGATGCTTTCCTGGAAGACCTCAACAGTACCAACGGCACCTATGTAAATGGGCAGTCGGTCAAGAAACACGTGCTCAAGGACAACGACGTGGTTGAACTGGGCAAGTACCGGCTCAAGTTCCTCAAGGATGCGCCGGACATGAGTGCCAGCAATACCTTCGAGAAGGCCTTCGTGTCTGCGCCTGAAGCGGCGGCACTGGGAGCCAGCCCACGCGCTCACACTGAAACCATGGTTGGTTTTGCGGCCGATGCTTCGGTGACCAGCGAGTGGAAGGCACCGATTGATGCCGCGCCCAGTTCTGTCGGCGAGCCGATGGGGGTTGTGCAGATCATCAGTGGGCGCAATGCAGGCCGCGAGCTGGATCTTTCAAAATCGCTGACTACGCTGGGCAAGCCCGGGGTACAGGTGGCGGTGATCACCCGTCGGCCGCACGGCTATTTCATCACGCACGTGGAAGGCGATTCTTTCCCTGTTCTCAATGGCAAGCAGCTGGATGCGCAAGCTCACCTGCTCGGCGATCATGATGTGATCGAAATCGCCGGCGTGAAGATGGAGTTCTACCTGCGAACGCCTGCTTCAGGCGCCTGAAGCCTGGTTATTGGACGCATGAAAATTCGTGTGCTGGGGTGTAGCGGAGGAATCGGGGGAACGTCCCGCACGACTTCCCTGCTGGTCGACACGGATATCCTTGTTGATTGTGGCACCGGTGTGGGCGAGCTGCCGCTGGAAGAGCTGCTGCTTGTCGATCATGTATTTCTGACGCACTCCCATCTGGATCACATCGCGCTGTTGCCGATGCTGATCGACACGGTGGGTGATCTGCGCGCGAGGCCGATCACGGTGTACGCCGCAGAAGAAACCCTGCGGATCTTGCGCGCGCATATCTTCAACTGGTTGGTATGGCCGGATTTCACCGCGATACCCGATCGCATTCACCCCATGTTGCGAATGCAGCCGGTGCAGGTGGGGGAGGTGGTCAGCTTGGGCGAGCGATCGGTGCAGGTTTTGCCTGCCTTGCACTCGGTTCCGGCTGTGGGGTACTGCCTGAGTTGCGGCGGAGACCAGTTGGCGTTCAGCGGAGACACCTCGGTGTGTGACCAGCAGATCGCCGCACTCAATGCGCTGGAAAATTTGCGCTACCTGCTGATCGAAACCGCCTTTCCGAACGAGCATCAGGATCTCGCGCATGCGGCCCGGCATCTGTCGCCGAGTATGCTGCATAGCGTACTGGAACGCCTGACCGGCAACCCTGACGTTTTCGTGACCCATTTCAAACCGGGCTATTCGGATGTGCTGGCGCAGGAAATCCTGCTCTGCAACGGGCGCTTGCGTCCACAGGTACTATTGAACGAACAGTGCTTCTATCTCTAGGCTGAATCTTCCTTCTGGAGACTCAGCATGAGCACCCCCATCGCCCGCTCTGGCAGTGCCTTGGCACGCCGCCTGGCTTTTTTCAAGGGTTTGCAGGGCCTTAATACGCGGATTCACGACACTTCAAATATCGACGAGATCATTTTCGAGGTCTCCACCGAAGTGTGTGCGCTGTTTGGCGCCGAACGCATGACCATTTATGTGGTGGATGACGCCGGCAATACCATCAGTTCGCGAGTGAAAACCGGGCTGCATGTGGCGAAGAGCATTCGCCTGCCGATTTCAGACAAGAGTGTTGCGGGTTTTTGTGCCCAGCATCGGCGCATGCTGAATATCCGCAATGTCTACGATGGGCAGGAACTGCAGCAAATATCGGACAGCATCGAATTCCGCCGCGAGGTGGATGAGCGCAGTGGTTTTCACTGTCAGCAGATGCTGGTTGCGCCCCTCGTGCACCCGGAAGGCAGTCGCCTGTTGGGTGTGATCCAGTTGATGAACACCCAGGATGGCGAGCCGTTCTCCTCGGTTGAAGAGGAGGGCGTGCTGGCGCTGGCGCAGACTCTGGCGATTGCCTTTGCGCAGCGTATGCAGGCTACCGTGCCCTTGCGTTCGAAATATCATCAACTGGTGCTCAGGGGACGTCTGTCCGACAAGGAACTGGACCAGTCTGCAGAAGATGCGCGCACCCGCAAGATTACTCAGGAAAGCGTGCTGGTCGATGATCGCAAGATCAGTCTGGCCGAAGTCGGCGAAGCCATGGCGGCCTTCTACGGCGTGCCTTACGAGCCATTCCGGCCGGACCGCATCAAACCCATGGATCTGCTGCGCAACATCAAACGCGAATATGCGATCCAGAATGGCTGGCTGCCGCTGGAGGAAACCCAGGAGGGCATCATCATCCTGGCGGTTGACCCCGAGCAGGTGATGGGCACGCGTGTCGTCCTGAATGTCTTCCAGAACGCCCGGCTGGTCTATCGAGTGACCACCCGTGCCGAGTTCGAGCAGACGGTTGGGCAGTATTTTGATCAGAGTTTCGAAGAATTTAGCGTGGGAGATCTGCTCTCCGATCTGGCCGATGGTGATGAAGCGCCTTCTGCTGGCGACGAACTGAGTGCGGCGGCAGACAACGAACTGGTCAAGCTGGTCAATCGCATCATCATTGATGCGTACCGGCAGGGGGCGTCAGACATCCATATCGAGCCCCGTCCCGGCAAGGAAAAGATGCTGGTGCGCTTTCGCAAGGACGGGTTGCTGGTGCCCTATGTCGAAGTGCCGGCGGCCTACCGCAACCCGATGGTGGCGCGCATCAAGATCATGTGCGATCTGGATATTTCCGAGCGCCGCAAGCCGCAGGACGGCAAGATCAAGTTCCGCAAATACGGGCCGCTGGATGTCGAGTTGCGGGTTGCCACCATTCCTACGGCTGGCGGCCTGGAAGACGTGGTCATGCGCCTGCTCACGCAGGGCGAGCCGATTCCCATCGACAAGCTGGCCCTGTCTGATTACAACCTGCAGCGCCTGACCGCGACGGTCACCAAGCCTTACGGCCTGTTCTTTGTCTGCGGCCCTACCGGCTCGGGCAAGACCACCACACTGCATTCGCTGCTGAAATACATCAATAAACCCGAAACCAAGATCTGGACCGCCGAAGATCCCGTGGAAATCACCCAGCGCGGCTTGCGTCAGGTACAGGTCAACCGCAAGGCCGGGCTGAATTTCCCGACCGTGATGCGAGCGTTCCTGCGCGCCGATCCGGACGTGATCATGGTGGGCGAAATGCGCGACGCCGAGACCGTGCAGATCGCGATAGAGGCATCACTGACCGGGCATATGGTGTTCTCCACCCTGCACACCAACAGTGCGCCGGAGTCTGCCGTACGGCTGCTCGACATGGGCATGGACCCCTTCAATTTTGCTGACGCCCTGCTGGGCGTGCTGGCCCAGCGTCTGGCCCGACGCCTGTGTAAACACTGTCGTGCGCCCGAGGTGGCGACCGACGAGGAAATCACCGCGCTGCTCGACGAATACTGCGAGGATCTGCGCAAGACGCGGCAGTTCCGCGAAGCGCCGGGAGAGGCTCGCAGCGAGATTCTGGCGGACTGGCACGAGCGCTTTGCTGACGAACAAGGCCGTTTCGTGCTGTTTCGCCCCACAGGCTGTCCCGAATGCAGCCAGAGCGGGTATCGCGGGCGTATCGGTCTGCACGAGTTGATGCTGGGCTCTGATGCGATCCGGCGCCAGATCCAGACCCGGGCGCTGGTTTCGGACTTGCTGGTGAGCGCGCTGGAAGAGGGCATGCGCACCCTGCGCCAGGATGGCATCCAGAAAGTGCTCAGCGGTGACACCGACATGGCGCAGGTGCGCCGCGTGTGCATTCGCTGACGGGGGGCTGGAGAGCCGCCTGTGGCGGGCCTCTCCGGCCTGCTGTTCGGCACAGGCCGGTTTGATGAGGCTGCACAGGCAGGCGTGCCGGAGAATGGCTTCCGGAGCAGGTCTGCGGGCAATGAAAAAAGGCCGGCAATGCCGGCCTCTGTTCGTCAGCGACTGCGGTTCATTGCGCGCCGCCAATGGATTCCAGCACCTCCCACTTGCCACCGACAACCTTGTAAACGGTGATGCCACCGTTCTCCAGATCGCCCTTGGTGTCGTAAGAGATTTTCGGCGCGGTCACCCCGGCGTGACTGATGCCTGCCAGCATCGGCAGGTATTGCGCCGGCTGCACCGAATCCGCCTTGATCATCGCCGCGATCAGGATGCGCGTGGCATCGTAGCCGTAGGGCGAATAGATTTCCGGCTCGCCGAAGCGGGCCTTGAAGCGGGTTTCAAAATCCGGGCCGCCCGGCATCTGGGCCAGCGGCACGCCGGCCAGTGAGGCGATGCTGCCCTCTGCCGCGGGGCCGGCGAGCTTGATGAAGGTGTCGGAGCGGGTCATTTCGCCCGAGATCAGCGGTGCTTTCATGCCGATCTGGCGCATCTGCTTCACCAGCGGGCCGGACTGTGCGTCGGTGCCCCCGAAAAAGATGGCGTCCGGCTTTTTGCTCTTGATGCTGGTGAGGATGGCCATGAAATCGCTGGCCTTGTCATTGGTGAATTCGCGGGCGACGATTTCGCCCTTGACTTCCTTGGCCGCCTTTTCAAACTCGTCGGCCAGACCCTGACCGTAGGCAGTGCGGTCGTCAATGATGGCGATCTTCCGGGCGGCGAGTTTCTCCACCACATAGCGACCCATCACCGAGCCTTGCTGGGTGTCGGAGGTCATCGAGCGGAAAACGGTCTTGAAACCCTGCTGGGTGAGCGCCGGGGCGGTTGCCATGGCGATCTGCGGCATGCCGGCGTCCGAGTAAACCTTTGACGCCGGGATCGAGGTGCCCGAGTTGAAGTGCCCGATCACCCCTGCCACACCCGCATCCAGTACGCGCTGGGCCACCTGGGTGGCGGTCTTCGGATCGGCCATGTCATCTTCGGCAACCAGTTCGAACTGCACCAGCTTGCCGCCGATCATCGGTTTGGTGTCATTGACGTCATCGATGGCCAGTTGCACGCCATTCTGGTAGCCCTTGCCATAGTGAGCCTGCGGGCCGGTCAGCGGGGCCGAGAAGCCGATCTTGATGATCTGCGCAGCAGCGGCCGCTTCGGTGGTTGCCGCGGAATCTTCCTGTTTCGGACTGCAGGCAGCCAGCACAAGAGCCAGGCCGAGGGCCGGGGCAAGGAGCTTCGGAAGGTGGGTCATGAGGACTCCGGTCGGTTCGTTTGGGGAAGAAAGACAGAATGCTGCCGCAAGTCTATCCGTATGGCTGCGGATTGGATCAACAAAGCCATGGGTTTAGACTTGCCGCAGGCTCGGCAAGCGTGCCGGACGCAACAAGACAGCGCAGCGAAGGAGCAGGGCACATGAAGGTATCCGTCATCGGCATGGGTGCGGTGGGCACCGAAATCGTCGGTTTCCTGGTGAACATGAGCGAGGTGACCGAGATTGTCGCCGTCGACAAGAACCGGGGCAAGGCCGAAGCCGAGATCTGGGATTTTGCCCATACCACCGCCTTCACCTACGCCAAGAATCCGGCGCTGGTGGCGGGCGATTACGCCGACTCCAGGGACAGCGACATCGTCGTGATCACCGCTGGCGCGCAGCTGCAGCAAGGCCAGAGCCGGGATGATCTGGTGCGCATCAACTGCGTGATCCTGCGCGAGATCATTGCCGAGGTGGAGCGCTACTCGCCGGGTGCCATCGTCATCAATGTGACCAATCCGGTCGACGTGATGACCCAGGTGATGCTGCAGGCTTCCAGCTACCCGCCCAGCCGACTGATTTCTGCCGGCACCCTAATCGATACGGCACGGCTGCTGCGGATCATCAGCGAGCATGTGAAGCTCGACCCGAAGAACATCGTCGGCTATCTGCTGGGCGATCACGGTGCCACCGGTTTCATACCCTGGAGCGTGGTGAACGTGGGCGGACAGGATATCGACAGCTATTGCCGGCTCAACGGCATTGCGCCGGTCGACAAGGCGGCCATCCGTCAGCAGACGCTGGACGCCGGCTTTCGCATCTTCGAGCGCAAGGGCAACACCAATCACGGCATCGCGGCCAGCGTGTTCCGCATCATTCGCGCCATCGAGGCCAACGAGCATTCAGTGCTGCCGGTCGGCGTGCTGCTGCAGGGCGAGTACGGCGTGCAGGATCTCGTCATGAGCGTGCCCTGTGTGGTCGGGCGGCAAGGTGTGCACAAGATTCTCCACTACGAATTCACGGCCGCCGAGCAGCTGGAATTCCATCGCTCGGAGCAGCACCTGCGTTCGCTGCTGGCCCTGACCTGAACCGATCTGCGGAATTCATCTGCCCGGAGAGCCGCCTGCAGACTTGTTCTTCAAGGATGCATCAGGGAAAAGCTTGCTTGGAAAGGGTTTCGGGATGACATGCCTGAAGAAGTCCGCCAGATGCGGCTCTTCAGACTGGCAGCTGTAGCGCACGCAGGCTGTCGCGCAGCATCTCCGGCCCGGTGAAATGGATCGCTTGCATGCCGAGCTGGCGCGCGGTGGCGACGTTGGCGGCGCTGTCGTCGATGAATACGGCCTGTTCCGGCACCACCCCGTAGCGTGTGCACAGTAATTCGTAGATGGCCGGATCGGGCTTGATCAGGCCTTCCGCTCCGGACACGACGATTCCCTCGAATTCCTGCAGGAAACCGTACAGGCGCTGCGCCCGCGGGAAGGTTTCGGCGGAGAAGTTGGTCAGCGCCAGCAGGCGGAAGCCGGCTGCTTTCAACTCATGCAGCAGGCTCACGGATTCCTCGAAAGGCGCGGCGACGGATTCCTCCCAGCGCTCGAAATAGGCTTCGAGCAGGTGGCGGTGCTGCGGGTGCTTTGCCCCGTGTGTTTCGATGCCGATGGCAAACGGCTGGCCGGCGTCGTGGGCGGCGTTCCAGGCATTGAAATCGACTTCCTGCAGGAAGTGCTCCACCTGTGCCTCGTCATTCAGCAGTTTGCGGAACAGCCAGCGCGGCTCCCAGGGGATGAGAACATTGCCGAGGTCGAAGATGATGGTGTTGATTTTCATGGTGCCTACTTTCCGGCCCGGCGCTTCACGTTCTCGACGTAGGCCAGCGCATCCATGGGTTTGCCGCTGCGCTGGGCTTCAAAGATGGTTTCGCCCAGTGCATCGAGTACATCGTGCAGTGCCGCGTGACGATCATCGCCGCGGCGGCGCAGGCAGGCGTCATAGGCATCGCGGATGCCCGGCGGCTGGTTGATCGAGAGCTGTTCATGAATCGCCAGATGCAGCGAGAGGTGCAGGAAGGGATTGATCTGGCCATCTTCCGGCTTGAAATCCTTGTCCACCGCTTCCGGATTCTCCAGCAAGGCGTGGTATTCCGGATGCTGGAAGACCAGTTCGGCAGCGACGTCTTCCATCGCCGTCAGGTTCTCTTTGGCCTGATGTTTGCGCCAGCTGTCGATGAAGAAGAGGCGGGCCTGGTCGCGGGTGGGGTTGAACATTCTTGTCGGGAGTGAAAAGTGGGAGGTTGGGAGTGGGTCAGGACGTTTTGTCCATGTTCTGGCACAGATCGCGAACCCTGCATTCTCCGCATTTCGGGCTGCGTGCGGTGCACACATAACGGCCGTGCAGGATCAGCCAGTGGTGCGCATCAACCAGATATGCCTTGGGGATGCGCCGCATCAGGGCGTCTTCTACTGCGCGCACATCCTTGCCCGGAGCCAGCCCCATGCGGTTGGCGACGCGGAAAATGTGGGTATCCACCGCCATTACCGGCTCGCGCCAGAGTGCATTGAGCACCACGTTGGCGGTCTTGCGGCCCACGCCGGGCAGGGCTTCGAGTGCTTCGCGCGAACGCGGCACCTCGCCGGCATGACGCTCCAGCAACTGGCGGCTGAGCATGGCGACGTTCTTTGCCTTGTTGCGGAACAGGCCGATGGTCTTGATGTGTTCGGCAATACCCGCTTCGCCCAGCGTGACCATGGCCTCGGGAGTGGGAGCGGTCGGGAAGAGCCGGCGTGTGGCGAGATTCACACCCTTGTCGGTGGCTTGCGCCGAGAGCACCACGGCCACCAGCAATTGGAAGGGGGTGGCGTACTCCAGTTCGGTGACGGGGGCCGGGTTTGCCGCCTGCCAGCGAGCGAAAGCCTCACTGATCTCGGCCTTCGTCATCAGGCGGGGCATGGTGGTTCCGGAAAGTGAGGAGTGGAGAAAGTCGGGCGAGTGATCAACACTCCCCCTTTGCCTCAGTGCGCAGCGGGTGCGCAGCCGGCTGCCTCGACAGGCTTGGCGGAGCCTTTGCGGGCCTCGAACCAGTTGCGTGCCGCAATCAGGCAGGCCAGGGTGATGAAGGCGCCGGGCGGCAGGATGGCGAAGAGGAAACCGGGATAGTCCGCAGGCAGTATCTGGATGGCATGCGTGCCGGGGATGACCATCTCGATGCCGGCGAATAGGGCGCCAGTGCCGATCAGTTCGCGCACTCCACCCAGCGTGGCCAGCACCAGCACCAGGCCCACGCCCATGCCGATGCCGTCGATCGTCGAGGCGAGCGGGCTGTTCTTGGCGGCAAAGGCTTCCACGCGGGCCAGCACGATACAGTTGGTGACGATCAGCGGCACGAAAATGCCGAGCACCAGATACAGATCATGCAGGTAAGCGTTGAAAGCCAGATCCAGCACGGTGACCAGCGCCGCAATGATCAGGATGAACACCGGAATGCGGATTTCATAGGGGATGAAATTGCGCAGCGCCGAGACGACGGCATTCGACATGGCCATGGCTGCAATGGTTGCCAGGCCGAGACTCACGCCATTCACGAGATTGGTGGAGACCGCCAGAATCGGGCACAGGCCGAGCAATTGGGCCAGACCGGTGTTCTGTTTCCAGACGCCGTTCCAGAAAATGTCTTTCAGGTTTTGAGTCGCCATGTGTGGGCTCCTTACTGATAGAGCGCATCGCGCTGCGCGTGGGCATAGGCTACGGTGCGGGCGACGGCATTGGTCACGGCGCGAGCCGAAATGGTGGCGCCGGTGCGGTAGACAAAGTCGCCACCGTCCTTTTTCACTTTCCAGCGCTCCAGCGGCAGGGTGGTCAGTGTCTTGCCGACGAATTGAGCGATCCACGGCTCGGCCTTGTTCTTGTCCTTTTTGGGATCGATGTAATCGCCGAGCCCCGGCGTCTCGTGGTGTTCGGTGACGCGCACGCCGCCCAGCGTGCCATCCGCACTCACGGCAATCACCAGACGGACTGCGCCGGCATAGCCATCCGGCGCCACGGTCTCAAAGACCAGCGCAGCGGGCTGGCCGGCCTTGCGCGCACGCCAGACCTTGCCACCCTTTGGCAGGCCCAGTTCAGGCGTCGAGCCGAGGATTTTTACATCCTGCAGCAAGGCGTTGTCATAGCCCGCCGGCGGCAGGATTTCGTTGATCAGGCGAAGCTGCTCGGCTTCCGCGCTGGCGGCGATGGTGTCACGCGTGAGTTCGTAGGTGCCAGCCATGAGCCCGGTGAACACCAGTGTGAACAGCAGCATCACACCGGCCGTACTGGCCGAGAGTTTCAGCGGAGAAGGCTGGGGAAGGTTCTGTTCGCTCATGGTTTTTCTGGTGTGTCGGGTTTGCCGGCGGGCAGTGCGGCGAGTTGCTCCAGCGAGCCGCCGGAGGCCAGCAGCATGGCTTCCAGGCGCGGCAGCAGCGGGCCGAGGCGCTCGTCGAGATAACTGCGGATGGTGTCGACGGTCACCTGAGTGGCGCGTTCGATTTCAATGTTGACCGCATCGCCCGGCTTCTTGGCGTCAAACGTCGTGGCGCGCAGGGTTTCGGGAATGAACCACACGGAGAACTGGCCGCTGGCGCGGTCCATGTCACTCACCGTCAGGCTGCAACCATTCACTGCAATGTAGCCCTTGGCGAACACATAGCGCGCCCATTCCGGAGTGAGCTGGAAGCGCATCACCTTGTTGTTCTCCGGGGTGTCGATGGCGACGATGCTGGCGGTGCAATCGACATGACCGGAGAGCGGGTGGCCGCCGATTTCGGCGCCATCGCGCGCGGCGCGCTCAACGTTCACCTCACTGCCTGCATTCAGATCAATCAGGGTGGTGCGTGCGAGGCTCTCCTGCATCACATCGAAGCTGGCCCGGCCGGAGCTGTGGTGGGTCACCGTCAGGCAGCAGCCGTCCACGGCCACGCTGGCGCCGGTTTCCAGCCCGGCGTCGAAATCCGCCGGGAAAGCCAGTTCCAGGGTGTAGAGGCCTTGCTGACGTTCGATTCTGCGCACACTGGCGCGGCCTTTGACGATTCCGGTGAACATGGCGGGCTCCTGATTATTGCTTGTGGCCGAAGACCGGCGGCTGGGTTTTCATGTCGATCAGCGGGACCACGATGTTCATCAGCAAGGTGGCAAAAGCCACGCCATCCGGGTAGGCACCAAAAACGCGGATCAGATACACGATCAACGCCGCACCGGCCGCGTAGATCAGCTTGCCGCGTGGCGTGGTGCTGGCGGAAACCGGATCGGTGAGGATGAAGAAGGCGCCGAGCATTGAGCCGCCCGCCGCCAGATGCAGCAATGGCGAGGCGTAGTGCGCGCTGTCCACCAGCCAGAAAGCGCCCGAGATGATTCCCAGGCCGACAATGAACCCTGCCGGGATGTGCCAGGTGATGATCTTCTGCTGAACCAGCCACAGGCCACCGACGAGGTAGGCCAGAGCTATCCATTCCCATCCACGGCCGGCAACGCTGCCGAAGGTTGCCGAATCGCTGCTGACACTGGCGACCGTGGCGCCGGCAGCACGCAGGCCAGTGCGCAATGCATCCAGTGGCGTCGCGCTGGTAATGGCATCCAGCGTCATGGCCGGACCGTTCGGGAAAACCTGGGCATGCTCGGCCAGTGCGGCGGCCTGTATGTTCAGATCGCCGGGCCATTGGCTCATCAGCGAGGGGAATGCCACGATCATCACGCAGTAGGCCACCATTGCGGGGTTGAAAGGGTTCTGCCCCAGCCCGCCATACAGATGTTTTGCCACGACGATGGCCAGTGCCGTGCCGGTGACAACCACCCACCAGGGCGCCAGCGGCGGGAAAGCCAGGGCGATCAGCCAGGCCGTGACGATGGCGGACAGATCGGTGAGGAAGAGTGCCTGCGGCTTGCCGCGCAGTTTCAGCATGACCGATTCGCAGACCAGCGCGGTGGCGGTGGCAAGCACCAGCTTGACCAGAATCGCCGGGCCGAATTGCCACACATATACGGCAATTGCCGGCACGAGGGCGGCAAGCACCTTGAGCATCACGCGGGTGACGCTGGCCTGGGCGCGGACGTAGGGGGAGTTGTTGATCATGGTGTTCAATGTGCTTTCAGGCTGGCGCGAATCATGTCCAGCACTTCCAGATTGCGGATGGATTCTTCCAGTGACAGCAGGGGGGGGCGGCCCTGCAGAATGGCGGCGGCAAAGTCGCGGACCTGCGATGTGTAGCGGTCGGTGGCGGCCACCGGGATGCTGCGGGTTCCCTGAGCGGTGATCAGGGTCAGTTCGCCGGCTTCGCCAAGGAAAGGGTCCGGCACCAGCAGGCGGCCTTGGGTGCCAACGATTTCGGCGCCCATCTGGCCGAAGGCATTGAAGCCGCAGTGGATCGTGGCGAGCATGCCTGATTCGTAACGCAGGAGCGCCGAGGCGTTCACGTCCACGCCGTCGGTGAACTCGCCTTCGGCATGCACGGCAACCGGCAATGCTCCGCCGCTGATGAGGCCCAGCAGGTTTACCGGATACACCCCGACGTCATACATTGCGCCGCCGCCCAGCCCCGGCTGCATCTTGATGGTGCCGGGGCGGTCGAGCAGGAAACGGAAACTGATGTTGGCGTGGCGGATTTCGCCGAGCACGCCCGACTCCAGCACCGTACGCACCTGCTGCGTGCGGTCGGTGTAGCGGTACATGAAGGCTTCCATCAGCAGGCGCTCGTTGCTGCGTGCGGCGGCAACCATGTCCCGTGCCTCGGCGGCATCCAGGGCCAGCGGTTTTTCGCACAGCACATGTTTGCCCGCGTCCAGCGCGGCAATCGCCCATTGGCGATGCAGGGAATTGGGCAGCGGAATGTAGACCGCTTGAACTGCCGGATCGCGCAGGACTTCACCGTAATTCGTGTAGACGACCAGATCAGGAAGCTGTGCCCGCGCTTCGGCCTGTTTGCCTGCATCGCGCGAGGCCAGGGCATGGACGCGGCCATTGCCCGAGGCAAGGATGGCCGGAATGACCTGCAGGCGGGCAATGCGGGCGTAGCCCAGAATGCCCCAGTTGATCAGGTGACTCATGATTGCTCCTTGTCTGTGGCTGCAGCGGCAGCTTTTCTGGCCGTGGCGCGCGCCAGGGCGGCATCAATCAGCGCCTGTTTCTCTTCGGCTGACAATTCCTTCTTTGCGGGCCTGGCTTCGGCCACCGATGCGTCAGCGCTGGCGGCAGCCTCCTTTTTAGCCTTGGCGCGGGCGATGGCGGCTTCGATCAGGGCGTCCTTGTCGGTCGGCGCGGACGCTCCGTTTGCTGTGTCTGCCGCCTGAGCCGCGGCCTCTTTTCTGGCCTTGGCTTTGGCCAGTGCTGTGTCGATCAGGGCTTGTTTTTCCTCGGCCGACAATTCCTTCTTCACCGGTTTTTCTGCGGCCGGTGCGGCCTCGCCATTGGCGGCGGCTTCCTTCTTGGCCTTGGCACGTGCAAGTGCAGCTTCAATCAGCGCTTTTTTCGCGTCATCGCCTGAAGAGCCGCTTGTGGCGGGCGTCTCCAGAGGGCTGCCCGCAGAAGCAGGCGCCGCGCCGCTCTCCGGGCTGGGTGTCGCGGCAGCGGCTCTGGATGCGGCTGTGCGGGCAGCCAGTTTTTCGGCCTTCTCCCGCTTCTCGCGCTCGGCGCGTTCGTTGCGTGCCTCGAAGCGGACGCGGGCTTCGTCGGCGGCGTCCTTCTGGCGCTCGCGCGCCCAGATTTCGGTCTTGGAAAAACGGTAGTAATCGACCAGCGGGATGTGTGAAGGGCAGACGTAGCTGCAGCAGCCGCACTCGATGCAGTCGAACAGGTTGTATTCCTGCACCTTGCCGAAATTCTTGGCGCGGCTGAACCAGTACATCTCGAAGGGCTGCAGGTCGGTCGGGCAGGCGCGGGCGCACTCGCCGCAGCGGATGCAGGGCATCTCGGGGGGCGGTGGAGCGAAGATGCGCGGGCTGGCGGCGATGATGCAGTTGGTGGCTTTGACGACCGGCACGTCGAAGGCCGGCATGCGGAAGCCCATCATCGGGCCGCCCATGATGAAGGCGTTGGTATCACTCTGCCAGCCGGCCTGCCGGACGATGAAATCCATCGGCGTGCCGAACAGCACTTCGTAATTGCGCGGCTGACCGACGTTGCCGGCAATCGTGACCATGCGCGAGATCAGTGGGCGACCGAGTTCGATGGCCTCATGGATCGCATAGGCGGTACCGACGTTGAAACACTGCACGCCGTAATCGGTGGAACGTTCGCCGTGCGGCACTTCGATGCCGGTGAGCACGCGAATCAGCTGTTTGGCGCCGCCTGCCGGGTAGCGCGTGGGCACGGCAATCGTCTGGATCGTGGCGTCGTTGTTGGCGGCACAGGCCGCCTGCATGGCGGCAATGGCTTCGGGTTTGTTGTCTTCGATGCCGATCAATACTTCCTGCGCACCGAGCAGTCCGCGCATGATCTTGACGCCGGCCAGCACCTTGTCGGCACGCTCGCGCATCAGCAGATCATCACAGGTGATGAAGGGTTCGCACTCGGCACCATTGATGATCAATGACTTCATCGGCGTATTGCGGCCGGCACGCAGTTTGATGTGGCTGGGGAATACGGCGCCCCCCAGACCGACCACGCCAGCGTCGCGCAGGTGTTCGCGTACGCCGTCGGCATCGGTATTGCGCCAGTCCAGCGGTGTGGATTTGATCCACTCTTCCTTGCCATCCGGTTCGATGACCACGCTGAGCATCGACAGGCCCGAGGTATGGGCCATCAGGCGCGGCTCGACCGCCAGTACGGTGCCGGAGGTCGGGGCATGCACAGCAGCGGAGAAGTTGCCGTCGGCCGCACCGATGCGCTGGCCCTTGAGCACGTGCTGGCCGGCTTCCACCAATGGCTGCGGAATGCCGCCCACGCTCTGATGCAGCGGCACGACGAATTGCGGAGGCAGCGGCAGATCGGCGAGCGGCACAATCGGCAGACGCGAGGATTCGATCTTGTTGGTGGCCGGCTTTACGCCGCCATTGAAGGTGAAGAGCTTGCGCAGCGCGTTCATGCTGCACTCCTTGCTGCGACGGGTTTGAGCTGGAAGGCAGGGTAGCGCCACTTCCAGGTGTCTACGGTTTCTGCAACGACTTCCATCGTGATGCAGTCCACGGGGCAGGGGGCGATGCACAGCTCGCAGCCGGTGCAAAGCGGAGCAATGATGGTGTGCATCTGTTTGGCTGCACCCGAGATGGCATCGACCGGGCAGGCCTGCAGACACAGGGTGCAGCCGATGCAGGTTGCCTCGTCAATGAAGGCGACGGCCTTGGGCTTTTCCGTGCCGTTCTCGGCGTTCAGCGGCTTGAATTCGCGCCCGAGCAGATCAGCCAGCTTGTGGATGCCGTCTTCGCCGCCGGGCGGGCAGCAGTTGATGTCCGCCTCACCGTTGGCAATCGCCGTGGCATAGGGTTTGCAGCCGGGAAAGCCGCACTGGCCGCATTGCGTTTGCGGCAGGATGGCGTCGATCTTGTCGACCAGCGGGTCGCCCTCGACCTTGAATTTGAGTGAGGCGAAACCCAGTGCGGCGCCAATGAGGATGGCGAGGCCTGCCATCACGAGCAGAGCTGACAACATCAGAATTTATCCAGTCCGGCAAAACCCATGAAGGCGAGACTCATCAGCCCGGCCGTAACCAGTGCGATCGCCGTGCCCTTGAAGGGCAGAGGCACTTCCGCACCCTCCAGGCGCTCGCGGATGCCGGCAAACAGTACCAGTGCCAGTGAGAAGCCCAGTGCGCTGCCTGTGCCGAAAAGCAGGGCTTCCATGAAATTGTGCTGGTAATTCACCGACAGCAACGGGATGCCGAGCACGGCACAGTTGGTCGTGATCAGCGGCAGGTAGATGCCCAGCACCTGATGCAGGACCGGACTGGTTTTCTGGATCACCAGTTCGGTGAGCTGCACGATGGCGGCAATCACCACGATGAAGGCCAGGGTGCGCAGGTAGCCGACATCAAAGGGCTGCAGCAGGTAGTGCTCGATCAGGTAACTGGCGCCGCAACTGACTGTCAGCACGAAAGTCGTGGCCGCGCCCATGCCGATGGCGGTTTCGAGTTTCTTGGAAACGCCAAGAAACGGACACAGGCCGAGAATGCGCACGAACACGACGTTATTGACGAGAACGGCGCCGATGATCAGGAAAATGTAGTGAGCCATGGATTTTTGCCCGGAGATTGGCCGCGATTATCCGCCCCGCAAGGCCTAATCCCAAGCGGGAAGGTGTTATAGGGGTATGCGAATGTGGCATAAAGCCGCGTCAGGACGGTGTCACAAAGACTGACCGACGCTTTCGCTGGCGGGTGCCGTTGCAGTTTTCGCCGACCGGTTCGACAGAAGGCGGAGTGTTTCAATCCGACGCGGGCGTTGCTACCCGGGAGACCTGTCTGCCAGGGTAGCCGAAGAGCCTCGTTCAGCGAGGTTCTTCAGGCAGGGGTGCTGAAGAGGCAGGCCCGGAGCGGGTCCTGGGGCATGCGTGCCGAAAAGCTTTGGCAGACGCGGCTCTGCGGCCTCCTGTGCCGTTTCAGGCCTCGGTTTCCGGAGCGTCGCGCTCGTATTTGCGGGTAGCGTCCACGCAGTCGGCTACCAGCTTGGGGCCGCCGTAGATGAAGCCGGTGTAGAGCTGGACCAGCGTGGCGCCCGCCTGCAGCTTTTCGAGGGCATGGTCACCGGTTGTGATGCCGCCGACGCCGATGATGGGCAGTTCGCCGCCCAGCTTCATGGCCAGCGAGCGCACGACTTCGGTGGAGCGCTCGCGCAGGGGCGCGCCGGACAGGCCACCGGCTTCGTTGCAATGCGTCAGACCCATCACGGCGTCGCGCGAGAGGGTGGTGTTGGTGGCGATCACGCCGTCGATGCGGTGGCGGCGCAGCGCGTCGGCAATGTTGGTGAGCTGGGCTTCATCCACATCCGGTGCGATCTTCAGGGCGATCGGCACGTAGCGGCCGTGCTGCTCGGCCAGCTCGGTCTGGCGCTGTTTGAGGCGTTCGAGCAGGGAGTCCAGCTCGGATTCGCCCTGCAACTGGCGCAAGTTCTTGGTGTTCGGTGAAGAAATGTTGGCCGCCACATAGCTGGCGTGACCATAGACCTTGTCGAGGCAGGTGAGGTAGTCGTCGGCGGCGTGCTCGATGGGCGTGTCGAAATTCTTGCCGATGGAAATGCCGAGAATGCCCTTGAAACGACTGGCCTTTACTTGGGCAACGAGGTTATCGACTCCCTCGTTGTTGAAGCCCATGCGATTGATGATGGCCTGTTTGGCGGGGATGCGGAACATGCGCGGTTTCGGATTGCCGGGCTGGGCGCGCGGGGTGACGGTGCCGACTTCGATGTGGCCGAAGCCGAAGGAGGCCAGACCGTCGATTGCGTCGCCATTCTTGTCCAGCCCTGCGGCCAGCCCCACCCGGTTGGGAAAGCGCAGTCCCATCACCTCGACAGTCTCACCTTCCTGATTGCACACCGAGGGCATCCAGCCACCCAGATTGCGCATGCCCCACAGGGCCAAATCATGTGCGCATTCAGGGTCGAGTGAAAAAAGGACGGGACGGGCAAGTGAGTAGAACATGAGCTATTCCTGTAGCTGTCCCGCAGCAGAGGCGGGCGATCCGGTTTTGACGACGCAATATACCGGCTCCAGATGGGTTGTGGTTTGCGTGCCGTAAACTTCCGTCGCAATCCGGGCTTCGATTTCATCGAGCAGTTCGTGAGCGCGTTCGACGGTCCAGTCGCCGGGCACGAGGATGTTTACATGCGCAAATCGCCGGGTGCCGGCCCGTCGCGTACGCAGGTACCGGTAATGCACGTTCTGTCCGGCATAGCTGCGCAGGATCTGCTTGATCTGCTGGATTTCGTCTTCGTTCATGGCCTGGTCCATCAGCCCACCCACGGCCCCGCGCATGAGCTTCCAGCCCTCGGACAGGATGTGCAGGGCGACCAGGATGGCGATCACCGCATCCAGCCACAGCCAGCCGGTCAGCAGATAGCCGAGCAGACCACCGACGACGCCGACCGAGGTCCAGACGTCCGTCATCAGGTGGGCGGCATCGGCTTCCAGCACCACCGAATGCAGGCGCTTGCCGGCGTGGCGCAGGGCCAGCGCGGTGAAAAAGTTGATGGCGGTACTGGCGCCTGAGAACCACAGGCCAATGCCCAGTTCTTCCAGCGGCTGGGGATGCAGCAGGCGTGGAATGGCGGCCCAAAGGATAGCGGCGGCGGCGATGAAGATCAGGCTGCCTTCGAAGCCGCTGGAGAAGTACTCGGCCTTGTTGTGCCCCCAAGGGTGTTCGGCGTCCGGCGGCTCCGCGGCGACTTTGAGCATTACCAGGGCGAATACCGCACCGGCCAGATTGACGAAGGATTCCATCGCATCCGACAGCAGGCTGACGGAGCCGGAGAACCACCAGGCCAGGAACTTCAGGACGATGGTCGCCACCGCCGCAGCCACCGACAGGTGGATCCAGGCGATGGCGTGGGAAGGATCGTTGGTGTCGGCCATGTTCAGACCTTGCGGCTTGCGCGCTCCTGCTCGGCACGCAGGATGTAGCGCTGGATTGCGGTAGCCATCGGGGCGCTCAGGTTCTCGAACTGGCAGCCGGCGCGCAGCATTTCCTGACCGTTGCGCTGGGTGATGCGGAAAATGTTGCGCACGCGTACGGTCGCAATGACGCTGCCGAACTCGGGCAGTTGCAACTGGCAGTTCTGGAAGCGCATGTCGGGCTGGAACAGGGTGTTGTCCGGTGGTGCGAGTACGGCAATGCCGCCGCCGGAGATGTCGATGATCCGGGCCGTGACGCGGTGCTGGTCTTCCAGCGTGATCTGGCAGCTCAGACTGTCCGCTGCCGGTGCGGCGAGACGATAGTATTCACGTCGCTGCAGGCGCAGCAGCAGCCCTGGCAGTGGCGCGCGCAGGGCCGGGAAGCCTTCGTGGCTGGTGCGTTCAGGGCGTTCGAGCTGGAACTGGATTTTCACCTTGTCGATCTGGGTTACACACAGCAGGCGGCCGCTGAGCAGCGCACTGGCGATCACGGCTTCGTCGCGGCCCAGATCGAGCAGCAGACTCCTGTTGTCGGCCGCCACGTCGATGACGGTGGTGAGCAGGAACTCGTTGTGCTCGCCATAGTGCGCGGTCACCATGGCCCGGCGGGCGGCGAGCTGGCGCAGGATATAGGCGATCTCGCGAGCTTCGCGCAGCAGGTACTGGGAATAATCGTCGGCTTGCAGCAGCTCGAACTTGGGTTCGGGGGTGTTGGCTTTGCTCATTCCGGAAGCTCTAGAAAGATGCCTCCCGAAACCGCTCGGTCACACCTGGGCGGGTGTCATTCTGGCGCTGGTCAGATCCAGACTGTGCGTCTGCTGGATTCCGGCGGGCGGCATTCGAGAGGGTGTCGGGTGCTGCCGGGCTTCGTTACAACTGGGCAGCTTGCTGGACTATATCACCGGGCAGTTCAGGAGGGGGTGAGTCCTGTCCACCTTGCTCCAGCTTGTACAGCCATGCCAGCAGCTCGGCGATTGCGATATAGAGCTGAGGCGGGATGTTCTGATCCAGGTCGACCTGCATCAGCAGTGCGACCAGCTCGCGTGATTCGTGTACGTACACGCCCGCGGCGCGGGCACGATCGATGATTTCCTGCGCGATCAGGCCATTGCCCTTGGCTACGACGCGTGGTGCGGCGTCGCCATCCTGATAGGCCAGCGCCACGGCGGTGGCGCGGTGGGCAGATTCTGTGCGGGACTCAGACGCTGGCATGTTCGCTGACCTGCATGTTGATGACGGATACGCCTGCAGCCTCCAGTGCGTTCAGCAATTCGGTCTGGGCTGCCCGCATGCGCTGGGCAGACGCGTCGCTGTTGGTGTCAATCAGTACGGACAGACCCTGTGGCCCCAGGACAAGCTGGGCCTGGATGTCACCCATATGGGGCAGCTGCAGGCGCAGTGCGCTGCGCCAGAAGCGCATGGATTCCTCGTCACCAGCTCCTGGTTTGCTCTGCTGTTCCGGGTCGATGATGTCCCACTGCATCTGCATGCCTGGCCATACCTGGCCTTGCCAGCTCATTTGGTGGGTTGCCAGCGCCTCAAGTTGCTGCTGCACAACCGGCATCAGCGGTTCGGCAACGTTACGGGCCGTGGTGCTCTTGCCGGCTTGCTCGGCAAAGGCTTCAAGCTGGGCCGGGCGAGCCGGCGGAGCCTCGGCCGCTTCGTCTGTGGTCGCAGGTTTTGTCTGCGCGGCAGGAATGGCGGCCTCGGTGCTTGCCTTGGAGAGCGGCTTTGCGCCTGCCTCTTCAGGCAGGGGCTGTGGAGAGGCTTGCTGGACGCGGTTGTCCGGACGGGGGGCTGATGGATCGGGGAGTGGCGCCTGCTGAGCCTGGGGCTCTTGTTGCAACGCGCTCAGTGGCAACTTGCCTTCCACCCACTGACGCAGGTGGGATTCGTAAAACAGTCCGCTATTGCTGATGGCCTGCTTGAGCAGGGGGGCCAGTTCGGCAGCCTTGGCCGGCGCTTCAGGCAGCAGGCTAACGCCTCGCGCAAGAGGAACCGGTTCCGGTTCGCCGAAGCGGCCGGTCAGCAGCTGGCTGATGAGCTGGCCGGTCTGGCTCAATACCGGCCTGGGCGTGTCGCCTGTATTCAACGCTGGCTGGGGCGCTTCGCCAGTCTGACGCGCGATGATGGCGCTGCCTTGCCGGCCGCTTACCACCAGCTCCATTACGTCACCACTCTTGGCTGAGTCCGGCAAGGCCAGCGTGATGGTCTTGCCCGCTACGAGGGCGCGAAAGCTGCCATCGGGCAAGGGGTTCTGGATCTGGGCGGTAAAGCGTTCACCAGTCTCGAAACGGGGCAGATTGCCCGGAATTTCGTGTACAACCGACAGTGGCTGCACACTTGCTTCAAGCATCGTACGCAAACGGGCGGCAAGGTCACCAGGAATCATCGGAAGGTGCCTCGCCCGGAACGCTTAACGCCCCACGCCGTAAGCTTGCTGCACCGAGCGTTGCCGTGCATTGCCGGCGAGCAGTGTCTTGACGTTCTCCATCCATGGACTCGTATGGCTGCGGATCTCGCGGTCATCGGCAAGGATCTGGCGAATCAGGCGGATCTTGCGCTGACGATTGGCTTCGTCAAGCGAGACCTGGTCAGACGGGGGATCTTCGCGCTGCAGGCGATCACGCAAGTCAGCCACCTCACGCTCCAGCTCGCACAGGCGATCCCAGTCATTGGCCTGGGCAGCTTCGAGCATCTGGCTGGAGATCAGCCCCATTGATTCATACAGGGTGATGGACGTGTTCATCATGCCTCCTGAGTCATTTTTTCATCGCGTGTCGCATCTGAAATCTGTGCCCACGCTTCGCGCAGATCACGCAGCAGACCTGAGACCTCAATCAGGGGCGCGACATTGCTCTGGGCGTTGGCCAGTGCCAGGCGTACACCCATGTAGTCGTAAAGTGCGCTCAGGCGATCCGTCAGTTCGCCGCCCGACGAATCCAGGCTTGCCTTCAGGCCCATGGTGATGATTTCGATGGCCTTGGTGATATGCCGGATCTTGGCGGGATTGTCCTTGCCCTCAATCGCAGCTGCCGCAGAGTTGACCGAAAGAAGCGCCCCGTCGAAGAGCATCAGGATCAATTGATGCGGATCTGCGGATGACACGTTCGTTTCGATGCCGACTTTGGCGTATGTGGCAGCAGAGTTGCGTGCGAACATGGTTGTTGATCCCCTTGATGCCGATTAATTGCTGCTGGAGTAGTTGCTCAGGCTGGAAAGTGCCGAGAGCTGTTGTGTGAGAAAGCTGCTGGTGCTGTTCATGCTGGAAACGGTTGAGTCGAGAGCTGTAAATTGCGCGCGGTACCGTTTTTCTATGCTGACCAGACGATCATTGAGTGTGTCGATGCGCTTGTCGATGTTCTTGATCGTGGAGTTGATGCCGGCGGTACGCGTTGTGACCACCCCGTCGGTGCCCAGCATGGAAGCAACTTTGGTGGCGATCTGGCTGGCAATGCCGGTGACCCCGGTGATCGTGTCCTTGGCGAAAAGTCCAGCTACATCCTTGGTGGTGTCCGCCAGTGCTGCCTGGAATTTCGTGCTGTCCAAGGCCAGGCTGCCATCTTTCTGGAAGGCAATACCGATCTGGGCCAAGCGATTGGTTGATCCGTTTCCCACCATGCTGGTGAGCGTGCTCTTGAGCTGGCTCTGGATACTGCGGACGCTGGCGTCGCCGTTGAGGGTGCCGGCTACTTTGGTATCCGCGTTGTAGCTGGTCTGTACCTTGATGACAGAGGCTACTGCGTTGTAAGCACTTACAAAGGCAGCTACCTTGGTCTGGATCGCGGAAGTGTCAGTCGTTACCGTGAGTTTGGTTGCACTGCCTACATTGGTTTTACTCAGATTCAGGGTGACTCCCTGAATGGCGTCAGTAACGACGTTTGAACTCTTGGTTATGGCGATGCCATCAACAGTCAGTTTCGCATCTGCTGCGTTGCTGACTGTGCTCAGGCCCGAGCCGGTAGCCGTGGCTGGGTTGTAGCTGAAATCGCTCAGCCCGGACAGTTTGAACGTGTTGGCGGTGCCCGTGTTGTCCGATGTAAGGACCAGACGATAGGGACTGCTGCCTCCATCATTGATCAGGCTGGCGCTGACCCCGCTCTTGCTGGCATTGATGGCATCCCTCAGCCCGGTCAGCGTGTTGTTGCTTGAATCGATGGTGATGGTTTTGGTTTTGTTGCTGTCAGCAGTGAATACGCCGGCGGCTGTTGAGCCAATTTCAAGCGTCAGGGTCTTGGGCAGGGTGTCCGATGTGATCGCTGTGCTGGTGCTGGTATATCCGGCGGACTTGATCTTCTGGCTTGCGGCAAGCTGACTGACTTCGATCGAATAGGACCCTGCAATGGCACTGGAACTGACCGATGCGCTTGCGACCGTGCTGTCAGCGATGCTGCTGCTGTAGGAAACGAATTCACTGCGGGTATCCAGTGCCTGAGCAGCTACCTGAAGGCTGGATAGCGCACTTTTGATCTGCCCCCAGGATGAAAGCTTGGTGGTTTCCTTGCTTTCTTTGGTCTGAAGAAGCGTGACCGGTTTTTGTTCGGCCGCCATCAGGCTGGAAATCAGACTTTCGATGTTCAGGCCTGAGCCCAGACCTGACGATGTTATGGATGCCATGGTGTCCCTCGCATTCCGTCACCGGGACGGAAAATTCCTGTTACGCCTTCTGCTTGAGCAACAGGCCCGTCAGTTTGTCCAGCGTCCGCGCGATGTTCAGCAATTCTTCGCTGGGCATCTGGCGGATCACTTCATGGGTCGTGGCGTCCACGACCTTGACGACACTGCGGCCTGTTTCCTCGTCAAGCGAGAATTGCAGGTTTCGTGCCACCGGTGGCAGTGCTTCGCGCATCTGCTCCATGGCGGCGTCAATCTGCTGGCGGCTGGGCTGTTGCACCGCGGAATCCGCTACTGCAGAGAGGGTGACCGAGGTCGTCTCGGCGATCTCTCCACTGCGGGCTGTTCGCACCAGTGGCTGGGCGACGGCAGGTTTTGCCGCCGTAGCGGCAGGAAGCGATGCTGAAAGGGAAGGAATTGCCATGGTGCTAACCTCCTGTCTGGGCAGGAATACTCATCCGGTACGGCCCTCAGCCTTGGTTGCCACGGTAGTGAGGATCCGGTTCCGGGCTCTTGTCTCTACCTTGGTGGTACACCAGCGCATGAAGGCTTTCTCCGATTGATGAATGCGTTTCTCTTGTTACAGGTCAGTCCGGGAAATATTCACTTACGTCCCGGTTTTACCCCTGCTGAAGGGATTAACGGAGCCATCCGGTACTTCTGCAGGGTTACCTGAGCTTCTAGGGAGAATCAGGTGCCGAATGGCCTCTGGATTGGGAGGTGGCGTTATGGGGCGTTAAAGTGAAGCACTCAGCGCGGGCGAATGAGTAACGACGCGGCAAAGAAAACGGGGGCCATAGCCCCCGTTTGATACTGATGCTAGCAAGCAAGCCGGATCAGCCTTTCAGCAGCGAGAGTACTTGCTGTGGCAGAGCATTCGCCTGGGCAAGCATCGCGGTACCTGCTTGCTGCAGGATCTGGGTGCGACTCATATTGGCCGTTTCTGCAGCAAAGTCTGCGTCCAGAATGCGGCCGCGAGAAGACGAGAGGTTTTCCGTGGCAGTCTGCAGATTCGTGATGGTCGAAGTGAAACGATTCTGGATTGCGCCCATTTCCGCTCGCGAAGAATTGACTTCCGTGAGCGCCGTATCAACAATTTCCAGAGCACGCTGACTGCCAATGAAGGTTGTGATATCCATATCTTCAACATGAACGGCCGTTTGCGAGGCTGCTGTGCCCGCGACAATGCCCGTCATGGCCGCCGCGACCCCGGTACCGGCGGTTTGCGTGCCTAATGTTATGGTCAGATCCCGACCCGCTTTCAGGGAGTTCAACGTGAGAACGCCTGTTGCACTGTCGACCTCGGCGAAGACGCCGGTCTGGTCCATTTTTGCGTTGATGGCGTTGGTGATCTTGGCTGAGACTTCACTGCTGGTGTCACCGATGGCGATATTCACCGTGTCGATAGTGACACCATTGATGACCGTGCCACCGAAAGAGCCTGCTGCTGTGGCGGTACCGCCCGATGCAACAAGGGCTGCAGAGGTTGCTGATGCTGCGGCAAACTGGGACGTGCCCAGCGCGTTTACATTGGCATCGACAATGCTGTTGATGCCAATGGTTTGGCCTGCGTCGGCGCCGACCTGGAAGAGCTTGCTGGTGAAGCTGCCGTCCAGAATCTTGGTGCCGTTGAAGGCGGTCTGATTGGCGACCCGATCAATTTCGGAGACCAGCTGCTGGACCTCCTGATTCAACGCGACACGGTCCGAGTCCGAATTCGTGGCATTGGCGGACTGGACTGACAATTCCCGGATGCGCTGCAGATTGTTGCCGATTTCTCCCATGGCGCCTTCTGCCGTCTGGGCCAGCGAAATGCCATCGTTGGCATTGCGGGTGGCTTGGGTCAGGCCACGAATCTGGGTTGTCATGCGTTCCGAGATTGCCAGACCGGCGGCATCGTCTTTGGCGGAGTTGATACGCAAGCCTGAAGACAGGCGTTGCAGCGAGGTGGCAAGCGAGCTCTGGGAGGTTGTCAGATTCCGCTGGGCGTTAAGCGACGCCACGTTGGTGTTGATGGTCATGGCCATGATTCAGTTCTCCACTGGGCATATTGATCGACAGAGCCAAGAGCTCTTGCCTGAGGCTCCGAGCAATGCTGGCTGCTTGCGCCTGCCACTCCTGGCAGATCGACTTGACCTGTCTATGCAAAGAGCGGACCAGTTTTTTAAAACCTATATCTGGCAAGGGTTTGAGCCTGATGGTTTATGCTTTTGACAGGCTTCTATAGTGACCAGTCTGCTGCAGGTTTTGCCGCGCTGGTGTGTTCAGGCGGCAGGTGGGCGGCAATGATTGCCGTGTTTCCTGCAAGGCAGAGAATTTGACGGTATACCGAGGGCAGGGCAGAAATCAGCAGGAGCAGTTACGTGCGGTCACCTTTTGAATGGGGACCGCACGTAACTGCTCCTGAAAGGGGAGTTTGATGAATGGGGTGCAGAGCCGAATTGCTATTGGTTCAGCCGGATGAGGCGTGAATTCTGGGTCTTGCCTTCGACTGGGTCTGTCCTGTCGAATGGTGCCCGCCGTGCATCCGGGCCGAACGGATTTAACAAAGCCTGACTGGATCCATAGGTTTTCAGTGTGCGGACAACAGCCAACCTTCTTGCCACTGTATGAGGTTCTCCCCCTCCAGCATCCAGCGCTCCCTGACCTCCGCCTGCAATACCAAGCCTTCCTGACGCAAGGACTCCATGTCGGAGAGCTTGCCTTCGATGGCCTCAAGCCAGTCCCTGAAGCGATTTTTGACCAACGTGACGGGCAAGCCGCAGCGATACGGTAAAGCATCCGAGGCAATCACGGGGTAGCCGCAAATGCCATATTCCAGCAATCTGAGATTGCTTTTGCATTCATTGAAACGGTTGTCTTCCAGAGGGGCCAAAGCCAGATCCAGATCTAATCTTGCGAGGCATTCCGGGTAGCCCGCGATGTTTACTCCAGGATAGAACTCGGACACGTGCTCCTGTACGCCCTCTGGCTGCATGCCGAAGAACACCCAGTCCACGCGGTCACTTAACGCGCGCACGAGGTCTGTGATCAGACGCAGATCTCCGGTGTGTCCGGCGCCACCAGCCCAGCCCACACGGGGCTTGCGCGAAGCCTGGCGCACCGCGCGTGGAGATAGCTTGCCCCACATGGATATGGGGAGGTAGTTGGGCAAAACGACGATTTCCGGGTGTAACTTGTCCAGCGCGTGCTTCAGCGCCTCTGTCGATACGACCACTCTGTCACACAGATCCATTGCCCGGCGCATGCTTCGCATCACGTCCTTGGGTGTCGCACTTTTGTGCAGACTGGCAACCGGCAAGTTAGGCAAATAGTCATCAAGTTCGAAGATCAGCTTGGCACGCGTGTAACTTCGATAGTTCTGCATGTGGCCGATCTGAGCCTCCGTGATCTGGCGCTGGAAGACGATCGTGGAAGGATCGGCCTTGACTGCGTTTACCGTGTCCAGATAGGCCCTGCCACAACCGCCCACGGCATAACCAGCGTCGATAAGTGCTGAGGTTGGAGCGATCGTTCGGTAGAGTCCGGATCCGAAGTTGTCGGCACACAAGGCATAAATCTTTGCTTGCCCTTCCTGCGGGTGTTGAAACAGCGGGCTGCTTTCCAGTTCGAATCCGCTGCCACTCAGGCTCAGATTCCGATTATAGGCCGGATCGTTTGCCAGCAAGGGCATCCACTTGCGATACATCGCCTGCTTTTCGGATTCGAAGCGCTGTCGTTTGGCCTCCTGCTTGGCAGAGTCCTCGGCTTTCTGGCTGACGCTGCCAACGTGCATGACTTTTGCGTGAGGCGTCCAGATCACCTCATGGCCGGATTGACGAATCTTCAGACAGAGGTCGACATCGTTGTACGAAACCTTGAAGTCGGTTTCATCCATGCCGCCAACCTTTTCATAGACAGATTTGCGCACCAGCATGCAAGCGGCTGTCACGGCGCAGTAGCGCTGATCCAGCAGGAGTCTTCCGGCATAGCCTGGAGCATTCATGGCTTCGTTCAGGAAAGGATGGTCAGCCGGCCCGCGCAGACCGAGAACGACGCCTGCGTGCTGAACCTTTCCGTCTGGATAGAGCAGTTTGGCGCCTACCGCTCCAACTTCCGGACGCTGTCCGTGGTTGAGCAAGGCTTCCAGCCAGTCTGCCTGGATGATGGCTGTGTCGTTGTTCAGCAACAGCAGATACTCGCCACGCGCTTCACGCGCAGCCAGATTATTCATCGCGGCGAAATTGAACGGATGTGGATACGAATAGACGCGGATCTGCTCGAGACCAAGGTTTTCGAGGCCTCGCAAGTAAGCGATAGCATCAGGATCATCACTGCCATTGTCGATGATCAGAATTTCATAGCGCGGATAGGTTGTCCGTTCGGTCAGACTTTCCATGCAACGGCTGAGCAGTCCGGCCTGATTCTTCGTGGGGATGATGATGGAAACCAGAGGCTGCTGCTGATGTTCGTATCGCACACGCAGGCTGTTTGCGAGAAAACCAGGTTCAATCGTCGCCAGGACTCCCTGATTGATGAAATGTCTGGCGAGAATTTCCTGTCTTGCCGCAGCGGACAAGTCTGCGTCGTGTTGCTGTCGTGCGTGAAAGACCAGTTCCGGATGGTGAATGACCCTGTCCGTCTGGTTTTGAGGGGAGGCTTGCAATGCCAGTGCGTACAGTGCTTCCTGTATGGTGAAGGAGTCGTTCAGGCTCGCGTCACGAAAGAAGCTTCCGGTAAACAGAGGAATGCGCCCGATGTAATGGGTGGCGGCCAGCAGATCCGGATCGTAGTCTGGTTTGAAACTTGGTGAGTGGCGCCCATAGCGCGCGTCCAGAGCGTCTTCATCAGCGTAAGCGAAACGTGCGGCTGGCGTTTCAATGAGCTTGCGGAAGAGTTCCGCGAAAGCCATGGGGGAAACAAGGTCTCCTCCGTACATCAGACAGAACCAGTGCTCAGGCCGGTTTCTGGTCAGTCCCTTCAGCTGAGGAACGTCGAGCGCATCAGCGTCGATCCAGACACAGTTGGTCGCAGGCTTTTCGCGTGAAACCACAATGACGACAGCGCCAGCCGTCTGCAGGGGACGAAGATTGTCCAATGTGACCTGCAACAGCGTACTGTTTGCTTGCATGGCATGGACAACGAAGCACGCACGGGACAAATCATCCTGCAAGGGGCTGATCGGTCCGGTACCGACGGGGCCGCGTGCGGCGAGCCAGTCCTGGTAAGGCTTGAACAGCCTTTCGTAATCAACGTCCAGAGTCTTGCATGTGTCGAGCGCCTTTCTAGTTGCTTCGAGATAGGCGTAGCCGTGCTTCAGATCCGGCTCGAGATGGCAGCCTTCGCCCCACTCGTTCCAGGCATTGATGAACAGCAGTCTTTCGTCTCCGTCAAAATCCAGCATGCTGCGTCGCAGGGCGTTCTCCATCCACCCTTGGTAGCGTGCAGGGGACGCGTTGACGAACAAGGTTGCACCACCCTTGTGGCGGCGTGCCGCGTTGTCCCACGAAGGGATAAGACCGGGGAAAAGTTTGTAAGGACGACTGCTGCGATGCTCTATCTGGCGAGCGAGTTTTTCATAATCGCCAATTCTGCATTCGGCATCGGCTATTTTTTGTGGAAAGGGGAAGGGGCTGATCGCCGAAAAATCGACCTGATGCGGGAAGAACTCGCATGCAGCATCGAATCCGATGTTGTCTGGAATTTCTATCTTGAAGCTTTCAACCCTGACCAGATAGACCTCGCCTATCCCGAGTTTGCGCCAGGCTTCACGCCAGGCCTGACTGCGCTCGGCGACTTCCGGAATGATGTCGGTCCGGTAGACCAGCAGCAGCGGCTTGCCGTTGACGCGGATGTAACGAGGGTCGCGAAAATATCGGGCCAGATCTTCAGCGAACTTGAAGTCCAGTTCCGGAGAATAGCCTTGCTTCATCAGGATTTGGCTTTCGCCACCATCCCAGCGACGGGTCCAGTTCTCGTTTGCCCAGTTCAGACAGAACGGCAAATCGATTTCCGGGTGCTGCAGCAGTTGATCGACAGGTCTTTCCAGCAGGCGGCGTCCATCAAACCAGTAGTAATAAAAGCAGAATCCCGCCAGGCCGAATCGGCGAGCCATATCAGCTTGCCGGGCAAGTACGGAGGCATTGCTCAGATCGTAATAACCCAGCTCGTCCGGGACGTGAGGCTGGTAATGCCCTTCAAACAGTGGTGCGCCTTTGCGAACGTTATTCCATTCGGTAAATCCGGGGCCCCACCACGCATCATTTTCCGGAATTGCGTGAAACTGTGGCAAATGGAAAGCCAGCGCGCGAACCGGGAACTTTGGGTAGGAAGTTCCCGCATCTTTTGTGACCGGAGAGTGATCGTGATTGCTTGCCAGAAGCATCAGATAGCGGTCGAGATCCTCAATTTTGAAAGAGGCGGCTGTCTGATCAAGCGTGATGCGTTTGCGCAAATCTGAAGCCTTGGAGAAAGCCAGCTCAACCGCGGCGATGAAGGCCGCCGTGTCATGGTTTCTCAACAAGTAGTCCCGCATGACTGTCGCGAGTTCTTGTCGCTTGATTCCACTTTCTATCAGATCACTCAGCGCCTGCCGATAATGCGCCGCATCGCTGAAAATATATGTTTCTGCGGGGATGTCATCGCAGTCCAGCGAAATGCCGCAGTCACGCATTTTCTGTGGTGCATACTTGATTGCCGGCAGGCCGGCCATGATGGCATCCAGGATAGCCAGACCGGATGGGAAAGGTGCGGAGTCCAGATAGATGTCACTGGCAGAAAACAGGGTGTTCAGGCGTGATTCATCCACCTTCCCGAGCAGATGGATCTGGCCGGCACACTGTCTGCATAGATTTTCCCAGCAATTTTCTGCCGTTGTGGGGCCTGCGACGATCAGATGCAGCTTCGTGTTGGCTTGCATGAGCGGAAGCACGAGATCGTAGAGTGCTTCGGTCCCGGCCATCGGGCGGAACTTGTAGGGCCAGCCAGAAGATAGCAATACGACGGCATCGTCAGGGATTGCAAGTTCCGTGCGGATCGTTTCAGCCTGAATGGGTGAGGTTTGAGTATCGGGACTTCTGAGGGGCAAGGGAAGGAGGCTCAGTTGCTCCTTTGGAATGCCGCGGCGTAGATGACAGATTCTTGCGTTTGATTCCAGCAAGGGGATGGCCAGATGTGCAATGCCTGCACCAAGCCAGAAAGTGTGCGAGGCGTGATCGACCAGCAGGACAGGGGGCGTGGTTTTGCAGGCCGCCAGCGCAATCGAAGGAAGCGGATCATCGGGGTGAGGCAGCAATACAACAGCACTGAGTTGACTGATTAAATGGCGAAGCGTGAGCGCGCGGTCACATTGCGACGTAGCGATCTGGTCCAGTCTGAGGATTTGAAGCCGGCCCGCCTCGTTCAGATGGTGAATGCTCTCGGGTATGGGGTACTGATCTTGCCGGGTCAGAATCAGTACGTAGTCGCGTTGCGTATCCTGCTCGATCCACCGCTCGGCGAGTCGTGAGTGTCCGCCCGCCTCGTGGATGCTTGAGAGCAGTAAACCCGTTTTTCCGTGAAGATCCATTTCCGGCTGGTGTTTGCTTTCGAGCACCAGTTGCCCGGAGATTCGCTCGCAAGCTGACTCGAGGCGAGGGCTGGAGAAAATCCCGCATCCATTGTTCCAAGCCCAGTTTGCCGCCTGCTGAATCAGCCTTATGCCTGCTTCTTGGTCTCCCTCAGCAATGGTCTCTTCGATTTTTACCAAAAGCGTGATCAGGTACTCATGGTTGGCCGCAATGCTTGATTCAGTGCGCATGAGCGGGTCACAGATCTGCATGATTTGGTTCTCAGTCATCCGGTATCGCCGTCTTTGATGGCGTTGCATTGAAGAAGGAGGCAAGGGCGTTCAGAACCCGCCTGACATCGGCTGGACGCATTTCAAAAAATATTGGCAATCTGACAAGCCGGTTGCTGATGTCATCAGTGACCCGCAGCGTTCCATGAGTGCGGCCGAATCGCAGCCCTGCGGGCGATGAATGCAGTGGGAGATAGTGAAAAACAGCGCTGATTTCCTGTTCTTTCAGCTTGGCAATCAGTGCGCTGCGTTCTTCCGGCGTTCTGGTCAGGAAATAAACAATGTGCCCATTCCCTTGAAGGCTGTCTGCGCTTGCAGTCAGCTCGATCACCCCCTGCTCCTGAAGGTGACTCAAGCCGGCATGATAGTTGCGGGCAATAGACAGGCGGTGACGTATGATTTTTCGTGCGTTTTCAAGCTGTGCAAACAAAAATGCAGCAATCAGTTCGCTAGGCAGAAATGACGAGCCGAGGTCTACCCAGGTGTATTTACTGGCTTCATGGCGGAAAAACTGGGTGCGATTGGTACCCTTCTCCCGGATGATTTCGGCGCGTTCGATATAGCGCGAATCATTGATGAGCAATGCGCCACCTTCGCCAGAAATGATGTTCTTTGATTCGTGAAATGAAAGGCAGCCAAAGTTGCCCCAGCTGCCAAGCGCTTTGCCTTCGTAGCTGGACAGGATGGCCTGGGCTGCATCTTCGATCAGAATCAGGTTGAAGCGTTGGGCGATGTCGACCAGTTTCTTCATCTCGCAGGCTACGCCAGCGTAATGTACGGCGACGATGGCGCGGGTGCGTGGCGTAATGGCAGCTTCAACCAGATTTTCGTCAATATTCAACGTGTCTGGCCGGATGTCCACGAAAACTGGGATGCCGCCCCGCAAGACAAAGGCATTGGCCGTGGATGAAAACGTGAACGACGGCATGATGATTTCGTCGCCTGGCTGGATATCGGCCAGAATCGCCGTCATTTCCAGCGCCGCTGTGCAGGAATGAGTGAGTAATGCCTTCTTGCAACCTGTTTCTTTTTCAAGCCAGGCATGACATCGGCGCGTAAAGTTGCCGTCGCCTTGCAGCCACCCGTTCAGGACAGCTTGCGAGATATAGTAAAGCTCTCTTCCTACGATGAATGGCTTCCCCGTTGTGAGCGCCCGCATGACCTTGTTCCGGATGATTCTTTAGGTTAATTCTTTGTCAGTACATATGCTTGCTGTATACCGAATCCGCCGCCGGAATAGTCTTTTTCTATGTTGTAGAAGATCTCGTTTATTGGATTCGAGTAGCCGGGGTAATCGTCCGGGTTGGTTACCAGTTCGCGAATGAAGCGTGAGCCGAGGTAATAGATTGAGGAAAAATCGATAACCTTGAAGGTCTGGTTGAGAGACCCAAGAAATGTTTCGAGCGCGGATTTTTTCAGATAGCGGTTGAAGTCGTGTTCAACCAGAGGAGGCAGGGACTTCAGTGTGCGCATCGCGTTGAGAAGAACCAGTGGCTCCCAGAAGGCTTCTGACAGGATCACAGTGCCTCCCTTGCGGCAGACTCGAAGACATTCACTGATACCGATTTTCTGTTCATCCCACGAGGGGAGATTGATGAGTGTTCGAGTCGTGTAAACCAGGTCAAAACTCTCGTTCTCGAACCTGAGCTTTCTGATGTCGCCCGCTTCAAAGCGATAGCGTTCGGGCGTTATGCTGGCCAGTCTGTTCTTTTCGGCAGCATCAATCATGGCCTCGCTGAAATCCACTCCGGTGAGAGAGTCGAAGGTTTTCCCCTCGTGTTGAATTGCAGAAAAACCATTTGCGCATCCGATATCCAGAATCCGGTCGCCTTCCTTGATGAAGCTGCCGATATTCTCTGTCTCCAATCGAATTGCGTGGATATCCCCCCAGCTTGCCTGGTGCGTTGCGCCGAACTTTTCGGCCTGGGTGTTCCAGAAATCTAGAATGCGATCGCTCATGGATGCCTCTTGCTGTTATAAGTTGGAAAGTCTATTTTTTATCGTATTTATCACATCTTCCGGGCAGTCAGAAGAGAACTTTCGTATATCCGTTTGGATGTCTGCCTGAAATTCTTCAGCGTCAATTCCGCAGTATGCTCCTATGCTTCGAACGACTTTGGGCAGATCGTCACAGAT
The DNA here is from genome assembly GCF_030730865.1 of Uliginosibacterium sp. 31-16. Lineage (GTDB taxonomy): Bacteria > Pseudomonadota > Gammaproteobacteria > Burkholderiales > Rhodocyclaceae > Uliginosibacterium. The sequence continues at coordinate 521,695 of NZ_JAVALZ010000003.1, forward strand.
GTCTTCATAGTCGATACAAAGCGGGGAAATCTCTCTCCGCGCAAAGTAGTCGACCCAAGCGGCTTTTTCTTCTGTGATCCAGTGATATTCCTTGATGATGGCATCGACATCCCATTCGGAAAGTCCTTGCTGCTCGTCTCCTGAAAGAAGGTGCCATTGACTGGTTTGCTTCGCGCGGTAGTTGGAAATGGCCTGGCCAATCTGATCTTTTCTGTCAAGGTAGACCACCGTCGCATCTTTCAGGTGTACCCGGTCGAATCCGCTATCAACCAAAGGGGCAAAATCAAGCCAGCATGTTTTGAACCCGGTGACTCCATTGCTGCTCTGTGAGTTTAGGCGGATGTTTCGCCAGTGAGCGAACACATCAACATTTGATGGGAAGTCTGTGTGGCGCGGGTTGAAATACTCTCGCACATCACCGAAGCAACCTGCGCTTGTCAATGCGGACGCCAGAGCGGTGCTGCCAACACGCGGACTCATGGCCAGCATCAAGGTTTCGGGTCTGAATGTCCTCTTGGCTACGCCTTGGGCCGTGATGCTGGCCGGTTGGGCTTCATGCCAGCCAGCAAACATTGCGCGACGCTTTCTGCGTAAAACGAAACAGGCTTGTGGCAGAACGCCTCGATCATCGACGAAATGCACAAGTTCGAAGTCTTTCTGCCAATGTTTCTCGATATAGCCTTTGGAAATCAGCGCTTCGCCATACGTCTTTTCTTGTGTCGTGCCGGAAAACAGGAATCCACCGTTGTCGTAATCATCAAATGCGGCTCTGGTATCGATGAATGATTCTGCAAGGCATTTGAACCACGGATGAGACATGTCCCCCGACTGGCGCTTCTCCTCGCAAAAGTCGATGAAACTGCGTCCTTGCGTTGTCATGATGACTAGTCCGCCAGGGCGAACGATCCGCGCAAATTCTGCAATCCATGCGTCAGCGCATGCTGGAGCAAGGTGGGAAAAGACTGAGTACCCGAAAATTAAATCAAAGAAATTATCCCGTAATGCAGTAGGAGGGTAAGGCTCCACCTTGATGAAATTTGCCCGGCCGAATTCCTTGCGACTGCGCTCGACCATGGATGCCTGGACTTCGAGCCCATAGAGGTTGTCGGGGTGGGCATATTTCTGCATGAAGCGGGTGTAACGTCCCCAGCCTGAGCCGAAGTCTCCGATGCGAACCTGATCATTGCCAAGTGCGAGACCGTTTTCACTCGCCATTTTCAGCAGGAAGGAAATGAATCTGCTGCCTTCCGTCATGGCGGTGCGGCCGCTGGATCCTACAAACATGCTCTGCGTATCTGCAGGAGCGAAAACAGGCATCAGATGATTGTTCCAACTGCCACTGTCTACGCTGTCGATTACGGCTTGCAGCCACTCTGCATCCGAGAGTTTTTTTGCATCCTCATGGAGTACTGCCGCACTGTCTTGGCACCAGTTTTCCATGACTTGCGAAAACAGGCGCTGACCCAGATCGTGCAGCAGATCTTTGGCCTGACTTTTGCCGCTTGAGGCGCCAGGTGTGCGCTTGGCTTTATGTAGTTCCTGAATGATCTTTTTTTGCTCTTCGATGACATCGAAGAGGTTATCGGTGACGATGGTCTTGCCCTCAAGCTCTGTTGCTTCTTTGAAGCGCGCGATGGACTGATTGAGCTGACCTGCCTTGAATAGGGCGACTGCAATGTCATTGGAGAGTTGGGCGTTGGTGCCAAGCCTAAGCTCCAACTGCAGAAGGGTTTTGCAGGCCTTTTCATACTCCTGGCTGGAAAACTCTTCATAGGCTTGTTGTTGAAGCCGCTCGACGTCGCTCATTTGAATCTCTCCATGATCTGCCTGGGGGACGCGTGCCTTTGGCAGCTCGTCCGCAGCAAGCGTAAAAGAAAAGCATGTGCTGCGTGCGTGACCGGGATGTTTGGGCACGTGTATTTCCGTACGATATGTTAAGCGTCGGCGGCAGGATGGGATGTGGGGTAAGAAGGGCTTTTAGGGGCTTAATTCGACGGATTGCGGCTGGGGAGTTGGCTGGCGTGAACCCTGCGGGCAAGAAAATGCCCACCATCTTGCGATGGCGGGCATTTACGATCCAGTATTCCGAATCGGTGGTTCGCGTGCTTACTTGAGCAGGCTGAGCACTTGTTGCGGCAGCGAGTTGGCCTGTGCCAGCATCGCGGTACCGGCTTGTTGCAGGATCTGCGCCTTGGTCATGTTCGCGGTTTCCGAAGCGAAGTCTGCGTCGGTGATCCGGCCCTTTGCGGCCGAGATGTTCTCCGAAGACGTTGCCAGGTTGGCGATCGTCGAGGTGAAGCGGTTCTGTACGGCACCGAGATCGGCACGTGCGGAGTTCACCGAGGTCAGGGCCTTATCGACGATTTCCAGTGCGCGTTGCGAGCCGACGAAACTGGAGATATCGACATCGATGGCATGTACGGCAGTCTGGGATGCCGCGGTTCCGGCTGCAACACCTGTCAGCGCTGCGGTGATGCCGGTACCAGCGGTTTGTGTCCCTGCCGTGAAGGTCAGATCCTTGCCTGCTTTCAGCGATGTCAGGGTCAGTACACCGGTCGTGCTATCAACAGAAGCATAGACGCCAGTCTGATCCATCTTGGCATTGATGGCGTTGGTGATGTTGGACGAGACATCGCTGGACGTGTCACCCACCTTGATGGCGACGCTATCGATGGACACACCGTTGATAACCGTGCCTGCGAACGAGCCGGTTGCCGTTGCGGTACCGCCGGATGCGACGAGGGCTGCAGACGTGCTTGTGTTGGCTGCAAACTGGGCGGTGCCAAGCGAATTCACATTGGCATCGACAATGCTATTGATACCGATGGTCTGGCCTGCATCGGCACCGACCTGGAACAGTTTGCTGGTGAAGCTGCCGTCCAGAATCTTGGTGCCGTTGAAGGCGGTCTGATTGGCGACGCGGTCGATTTCCGAGGTCAGCTGCTCGACTTCAGCCTGCAGTGCATCACGGTCGGACTGGCTGTTGGTGGCGTTGGCCGACTGAACGGACAACTCACGAATACGTTGCAAGTTGTCGCCGATGGTCTGCAGAGCGCCTTCTGCGGTCTGAGCCAGCGAGATGCCGTCATTGGCGTTGCGTGCGGCGACGGTCAGGCCCTTGACCTGAGCACTCATGCGTTCCGAAATTGCCAGGCCGGCGGCGTCGTCTTTGGCGCTGTTGATGCGCAGACCGGAGGACAGGCGTGTCAGCGAAGTAGTCAGCGAGGACTGGGACGTCGTCAGGTTGCGTTGTGCATTCAGCGACTGGACGTTCGTGTTGATGGTCATGGCCATGGTAAAGCTCCTTGTATGTGCGTTTCTCACTTCCGGCTGCTTTGGCAACCGCTCACGGGCTTGTAGCTCGTGTGTCTCTTACGTCAGTGCTGGCCGGGACTTTAGAACTGCTTGATGCGTCACATGTTCAGCGCTGCCATGGGTCAATCTACGGGCCGAATCGGGCACTTATTTAGGGTGAGGTGATAGTGCAGGCAGAAATTTTTTTTGTGCTTCTTTTTCCGGATGCGGAGAGCAAGCTGTGGCGCGGGTTTGCAAGGAGTTGTGGGGGGCAGAAAAAAGACTGAAGTGCCTCAAGTTTCCAGAATCGCTGTCGAAAATGACAATAAGGCCGGAGTACGACCTGAGCGTGACAAGCCCCTGAAAGCTGCCCGAATAGTTGCTTGCAGGGGCTTTTTTTTTGGGACAGGTCAGCTTGCCGCAAATCGCAAGCTTGGGATTTTTAGATCTTGAGGCGCAGCAGGAGACGGTCTGGACAGCCGCACTCAGCCTTCCTCTTCAGGGAGTGGCTGCGCTGAGCCGCCTGCGGCGCTTCTCCCGGTGGGGGATGCCTGAAGAAGGCCGCTGGGGGCGGCTCTTCAGAGGTATGCCAGAGCCTGCTGCATGCATTCATCGCGATTCGCCGAATGCATGGCGGCAGACTTTAGCGCCGCATGTGTGCCTGCCTGTCGCCCAGGGCCAGGTCGACCAGCCAGGTGAGAACGCTGTAGACCAGCGCTCCAGCCATCGCTGGCCAGAAACCGGGCACGTGAAAACCGGCGACGAGACCAGAGGCCATCCAGAACATCAGGGCGTTGATCACCAGAATGAAGAGGCCCAGGGTGATGAAGGTGATCGGCAGGGTCAGCAGCAGCAGGATCGGGCGGATCAGGGCGTTGAGCAGACCGATGAACATTGCCGCGATCAGTGCGGCGGTGAAGCTCTTTACGGTGATCGAGGTGACGATTTCCGGCACCAGCATCAGGGCGGCTGCGTTCAGGGCCCAGCGGAGAAGCGTCATCATGATTGTGATCCGAGTGTTCTGGCACGGGCGGCACTTGCCACCAGTTCTGTGGCGGTGGGGGCAGGGCTGGCGAGCCAGTCCTGCATGTGGGTCGTGCTGATGTTGCGCAGCGCTCCGATGAAATCGGGCTCTTCATTCAGACAGGGGATGTAGCGGAATTCCTTGCCGCCAGCCGAGAGGAATGCAGCTTTGCACTCCATGGCGATCTCTTCGAGGGTTTCCAGACAGTCGGAGACGAAGCCCGGACAGATCACGTCCACGGTTTTCACGCCGTCCTTTGCCAGCTTCTGCAGCGTGGGTTCAGTGTAAGGCTGCAGCCATTCGGCGCGGCCGAAGCGGGACTGAAAGGTCAATACATATTGCTCGGGCTTGAGCTGCAGGTATTCGGCCAGCAGTCGTGCGGTCTTGTGGCATTCGCAGTGATAGGGGTCGCCCTTGTCCAGCGAGAAGCGCGGAGTGCCGTGGAAGCTCATGACCAACCTGTCCGGCAGGCCATGCGTCTGCCAGTGGCTGGCGATGCGCTGACCCAGTGCGCGGATGTAGTCCGGATGGTCGTGAAAGCTGCGTACGAAGCGCAGTTCGGGCAGGTTGCGGATCTTCATGCCTGCTGCTGCCACCGCATCGAAGGCGCTCGCGGTGGTGCTGGCTGCGTATTGCGGATACAGCGGCAGAATCAGGATGCGCGTGCAGCCGCGGGCCTTCAGGCGCATCAGTGCCCCCTCGACATCGGGCTGCCCATAGCGCATGGCCCAGTCCACCTGAACATTCTGGACGCCGGCCTTGAGCAGATAGCCCTGCAGGTATTTGGCCTGACGTTCGGTGTGGACGCGTAGTGGTGAGCCTTCCTTGTCCCACACCTTGGCGTATTTTTCGGCCGATTTCTTCGGGCGCGTATTCAGGATGATGCCGTTGAGGACCAGCCACCACAGCGCGCGTGGAATTTCCACTACACGCGGGTCGGAGAGGAACTGCTTCAGATAGGGGCGGACGGCCTTGGCAGTCGGCTCGGCAGGCGTACCCAGATTGATCAGCAGTACGCCGATGCGTGAGGCTTTGCCGTGTTCGAATTCAGGTTCTGCGAGGAAGCGGGACATGAAGTTCCTTTGTGTTTTGCAGGTCGGGCTTGAGCCCGACGTCAGGCGTTCGTATGTGGGGAAGGGCGTTGGGCTGAAGGCTCTCCTGGGCTTGTCGGAGGACCTGCCTGCAAAATCTTTACGTGTTGTTCGACAAGGCGCTCGACAGCAGCCGCGCCGTGATGTCGACGATGGGGATCACGCGCTCATAGGCCATCCGGGTCGGTCCGATCACGGCAACGGTGCCGACGATCTGGCCATCGACTTCATACGGCGCGGTGACCACGCTGCATTCGTCGAGCGGGCTGATGCCGGATTCGCCGCCGATGAAGAGTTGTACGCCCTCGGCACGGTTGGAAATGTCGAGCAGCTGCACCAGCCCGGATTTCTGCTCGAACATCCGGAACAGCTCGCGCAGGCGGTTCATGTTGGACGAGATGTCGTCCACTTCCAGCAGCTTGTGTTCGCCGGAAATCAGGTAACTCTCGTTCTGCGCTTCCATTGCTTCCTGACCAACCGTGATGGCGGCGGACATCAGCTCGGTCATGTTCTGCTGCAGCTGGACGAGTTCGCTGCGCAGATGGCCGACCATTTCGTGGAAGGCCAGGCCGGCGCAGTGGTGATTCAGGTAATTGGCTGCCGTGACCAGTTCGGATGCGGAGTAGGGGCGCTGGGTGAACAGAATGCGGTTCTGCACGTCGCCGCTCATGGTCACGATGATCAGCAATACCCGTGTTTCTGACAGGCTGACGAATTCGATCTGGCGGATCTTGGTGGCTTCGCGGCGCGGCGCGGCGACGATGCCGGCGAAGCTGGTCAGCTCGGAGAGCAGGCTGGACGCTGCACTCAGCACGCGGCGTGGTTCATCCGGGTGGATGTGGTGCTGCAGTTCGCGGACTTCGGTCTGGGCCAGCGGCTTGACGGTCAGCAAGGTATCGACGAAGAGGCGATAGCCGCGTGCGGTGGGGATGCGCCCGGCCGAGGTGTGCGGGCTGGCGATCAGGCCCAGCTCTTCCAGATCCGACATGACGTTGCGGATCGTTGCCGGTGACAGCTCCAGGCCGGACTGCTTGGAGAGTACGCGCGAGCCGACAGGCTGGCCTTCGGCGATGTAGCGCTCGACGAGCGTTTTCAGAAGGAGTTGGGCGCGTTGATCAAGTTGCGGCATGACGGGATTGTAAAGGCAGGGCGGGCACAGTGGGGAGTGGGATGTGATCTGCCCGAAAAGGCGCTCTGTATCTGCCTCTGCGAAGGGTGTGCCGGGAGAAGTCCGCTTGATGCGGGTCTTCGGCAGGCTGATGCTTGACCCCGGTTTCTGCAGGTGCGGCGTCCTGCCGCGGGGGCCTTCGCGACGGGAAGCTGTTCCTGCAGAAACAAATCCCCCCGCCTGTGGTTTAATCCCGGGCCATGAGCGAGGAATTCCGGATCGTTGCCCTTGTCGGGAAATATCAGAGCGCGGATGTGGCCGAGGCCTTGTCACGCATGGCGGGTTTTCTGCAGGGCAGGGGGCTTGAAGTCTGGCTGGAGGCCGAAACGGCGCAGTCCGTGGGCCACGCTGGTCCGGTGCGGGTAGCCAGCTTTGACGAGATTGGTGAAGGTGCCGATCTGGTGATCGTGATGGGTGGCGACGGCACCATGCTGACTGCCGCGCGCACCCTGGCGGGGCATACCTTGCCGCTGATCGGCGTGAACCAGGGCCGGCTGGGCTTCCTGACCGATGTGCCGCACGACGAGATGCTGATTCGTGTTGGCGAGATTCTGGATGGCTTGTATCTGCGTGAGCGTCGTTCCCTGCTCGAAGTCGAGCTATGGCGCGAGGGCGCCTGTGTCCACTCCGGCATGGCTTTGAACGACATCGTGCTCTCGCGCGGCGAGATCGGCCGCATGATCGAATTCGAATTGCACGTGGATGGCGAATACATCTATTCGCAACGCTCCGACGGCATGATCATCGCCACCCCGACGGGCTCCACGGCGTACGCGCTGTCGGCCAACGGGCCGATCCTGCACCCGCGTCTGGCGGGGATCGTGCTGGTGCCCCTGTGCCCGCATGCGCTGACCTATCGACCGCTGGCGCTGGCGCAGGACAGTGCGGTGGAACTGGTCATTCTGGGCTCGCGTGACGCGGTCGTGCACTGCGATGGACAGACCTTGTTTGAAGCCCGCGAGGGGGATCGTTTGCGCGTCGTGCGTTCCCTGCAAGGGGTGACCCTGCTGCACCCCGAGGGCTACAGCTATTTCGCCGTGCTGCGCGAGAAACTGCACTGGAGCGCACTGCCGCATCTGTCCTGAGACGGGCATTGCCAACGTAGCGCTCATTACACGACAACACATTCAGGCTGAGGGCATCTCCGGTCTTTGCCGGGATGACCGAATTTTTCAGGACTTAGTTCATGCTGCGTCGTTTGCTGATTCAGGATTTCGTACTGGTAGATCGCCTTGAGCTGGATTTTCGCGCGGGTTTTGGCGCGCTGACCGGCGAGACGGGGGCGGGCAAGTCCATCCTGCTCGATGCCTTGTCGCTGCTGCTGGGCGAGCGGGCCGAGGGCAGCGTGGTCCGCACGGGGTGTGACAAGGCCGACCTGGCTGCCGAATTCGACATCTCCGCCGACTCTCCTGTCCACGCCTGGCTGCACGCCAATGACCTGTCTGCCGACGAAGGCGTGCTGCTGCGGCGCGTGGTGGACGCAGGCGGGCGTTCGCGGGCCTACATCAACGGCACGCCGGCGACGGCCACCCAGTTGCGCGAACTGGGCGACTTTCTCGCCGACATTCATGGTCAGCACGCTCACCAGGCGCTGCTGCGGGCCGATGCGCAACGCGAGCTGCTGGATGGACATGCAGGTCTGCGCGGGCTGGCAAAGGAGGTCGCCAGTCTGTGGCGTGACTGGCAGGCTGCCCGTCGTGCGCGCGAGGAAGCCGAAAAAGGCATGGAAGCCCTGCAGCACGAGCGTGATCTGCTGGCCCATCAGGTCAAGGAACTGCAGGATCTGGCGTTTACCGCGGCGGACTGGGACGCGCTGAATGCCGAGCACGCGCGTCTGGCCCATGCCGCGTCGCTGCTGGAAGGCGCCGAGATGGCGCTCGAAGCAATCAGCGAAGGCGAAGCGCCGCTGGGCAGCGAGGCCGAACGCATCGCCGCGAAGCTCAGTGAGCTGTCCAGCTACGACAGCAGTCTTGGCGAGATTGCCGAACTGGTTTCCGATGCAGCCATTCGCCTGGATGAGGCCAGTCACGCCTTGCGGCGTTATCGCGACAGGGTGGATCTGGATCCGGCGCGCCTGAACGAGGCCGAGCAGCGCATCGAAGCCGTGGTGAATCTGGCGCGCAAATATCGTGTGCAGCCCGACGGCTTGCCGGAGTTGCTGGAGCAATCTGCCGGGCGCCTGGCGAGTCTCGCCGAACTGGCGGACCCCGCTGCGTTGCAGGCGCGCGAGGCGGCGGCTCACAAAGCCTTCAGCGTGCAGGCGCAACGCCTTTCGGCAGGGCGCGCGCAAGCTGCCAGAGAGCTCGGTGCGGCGGTCACGGCGGCGATGCAGGAACTGGCCATGGCGGGTGGACGCTTTGAAATTGCCCTGCTGGCGGAACCCGAGGGTTCTGCCGTCGGCTTCGAGCGCATTGAATTCCAGGTCGCCGCCAATCCGCATCAGCCTTTGCGGCCGCTGGCCAAGGTGGCCTCCGGCGGCGAACTGTCGCGGATCGGCCTGTCCATCCAGGTAATCACATCCGAATCGCAATCCACACCGACCCTGATTTTCGACGAGGTGGATTCCGGCATTGGCGGCAGCGTGGCGGAAATGGTCGGCCGGCGCTTGCGTGAATTGGGTAACAAGCGGGGCAGCGCGCGCCAGGTGCTGTGCGTCACTCACTTGCCGCAAGTCGCTGCACAGGCCAACTGGCAGTGGCGCGTGCTCAAGGAAACAACGGCGACGGGTACTTTCTCGCGGCTGATTGATCTGGATGACGAGTGCCGCATCGAAGAAATCGCCCGCATGCTGGGTGGCGTCAACATCACCGAAACGACACGCAGTCATGCTGCCGAGTTGTTGGGCGCGCACGGGGCCGGATAGAGCAATTGCGATCAAACACGCACTGCTGGCTTCCTTGATACTGACGCCCCTGATTTATTCCTTGAATGGTTTGCCATGATGCAAAGTCTTACCCACCTGCAGCAGATTCCCTTGTGGCCTGACGTGCCGCCCGGCTCAAATGGCGTCGAACTGACCGAAACCATTGAAGAGCGCAGCCCGGATACCCGCGCTTTTCTGGATCGTGCCGTCACCGGTATCGGGCGTCCGTATCTGACGGCCTATGTGCCGGCCAATCCGAATGGCACGAGCATCGTGCTCGCCCCCGGCGGCGGCTATATCCGTGTGGTTCTCGACAAGGAGGGGATCGAGATCGCCGAGTGGCTCAACACCTTCGGCATCACCGTATTCCTGCTCATGTACCGCTTGCCCGGCGAAGGTCATGCCAATCGTTCGGAGGTTCCGCTGCAGGACGCGCAGCGCGCGTTGCGGCTGGTGCGTGCCAATGCCGCGGCCTGGAAACTGGCGCCGGACAAGCTTGGCGCGATGGGCTGCTCGGCGGGCGGCCATGTGATTGGTTCTCTGGCTACCCTCTTCGCCAAGCCTGTGTACGCGCCGGTCGACGAGGTGGATGCTGTTTCGGCCCGGCCGGATTTCGTCTCACTGCTGTACCCGGTCATCAGCATGGATGCGCGCTGGGCGCACCCCGGTTCGCGCGAAAAGCTGCTGGGAGTCGAGCCGGACGAAGCATTGGTCAAAGCCTGGTCCTGCGAAGAGCAGGTGGGTCTGGACACGCCTCCGTGCTTCATCTGCCATGCGGCGGATGATGCTTCGGTGCCGGTGGAGAATTCTGTTTATCTGTACAACGCCTTGCATCACAAGCGCATTCCGGCCGCTTTGCATGTCTTCGAAAGCGGCGGCCACGGGCATGGCATCCGGCTGGCGCGGGGAAAGCCGGTCGAACGCTGGACCGATCTGTTTGCCGACTGGTTGCGCGTGCACGGTTATCGGCAGGCCTGAGAGGCTGTTCATGATCTTGCTGCGAGGCCATGATCAGGGCTCATGCGCTGCTCGGAATCCTCATTTATCAACATAAACTCCGGTTCCTGTGCTGCTCTTCACCCTGCTGACGGCCTCTCGCTACAGATCGTGAACAGCCTCTGACATCAACGTACTCAACGCGAAAGGTTTGACCATGGCACTCGATCAGGACATTGCCCAACTTGCCCTACAGGAAGAACGCCTGCAATTTCCCGCTTTTGATGCAGACACGGCCTGGGCGCTGGGCAACACCTTGCGCGCAGCCGCCGTCGCACGCGGTTACAGAATCGCCATCGAAGTCCGGCAGTTCGGCTTTCCGCTCTTCTACAGCGCGCTGCCCGGCACCTCGCCGGACAACGCTGACTGGCTGCGCCGCAAGCGCAACGTGGTCGAACGTTTCCACAAAAGCTCCTACGCCGTGGGCCTGAGCATGGAAAAGCGCGGCATGACGCTGGTGGAGCGCTACGGCATCCCGCTGGCGGATTTTGTCGGCGCGGGTGGCGGCTTCCCGATCCGTGTGAAGGGCACCGGCGTGGTCGGCTTTGTCGGCGTATCCGGCCTGGCGGCGCGTGACGATCATGGCTTCATCGTCGAGATCATCGCCGGCATGCTCGGGGAGTCGATCAGCGAACTGGCTCTGGCCGCCGAGTAAAGCCGCATGCGCATCACCCTGGTCCATCCGGCTGGTTTCAACTTCGTACCGGGCCAGCCGGATTTCACCGTGCTGGCCAACCGCATGGCGCCCATCGGCATCCTGCAACTGGCTTCCTGGCTGGAGAAGCATGGCCACCCCACCGCCGTGCACGATTGCCTGGGGCCGAACGCCCCGCGTGGCTGTACGGCCAATGTCGAGCGCATCCTCGCCACCCGGCCCGAGCTGGTCGGCTTCTCCGCGACCACCTCCGGTTTCATGGATGCGGTGGACATGGCAGCGGCCATTCGCGTCAAAGCTCCGCACATCCGTATTGCCTTCGGCAACGTGCACGCCTCGTCCATTGGCGCACCACTGCTGGAGCACTTCCCCGAGATCGACTACCTGACCATCGGTGAAGGCGAGGGCGCCATGCTGGACCTTGCCGAAGGCGTGGCGCTGAAAGACATCGGCAATCTCGTCTGGCGAGAGGGTGAGCGCATCGTTACCAACCCGCGTCGCGACCGCATCAAGGATCTTGATGAGCTGCCTTTCCCCGCCTGGGAAAAGCTCGATGGCTTCCCGCAGGGCTACCACCTGCCGCTGTTCTCCTACGCCCAGCGCTGGGGCGCGACGATGATCACCTCGCGCGGCTGCCCCTACACCTGCTCCTTCTGCGACCGCACGGTGTTCGAGCGGCTCTACAAGGTCAATTCCGCGCAGTACATCTACGATCACATGAAGCATCTGCGCGACCGCTTCGGTGTGCGCCACATCAATTTCTACGACGATCTCTTTACCGCCCAGAAGAGGCGCGTCGACGAGCTGTGCCGCCTGCTCATCGAGAAGCCGCTGGGCATGAATTTCAACTGCGCGATCCGCACCGGCCACACCTCTGACGAGATGCTGCGCCAGCTCAAGGCCGCGGGTGCGCTGATGGTGTCGATGGGCATCGAGTCTGCCGACCCTGCCATGATGGCGCGCCACAAGGCGGGCGTGAGCCTGGAAGCGGTGCGCGAGACGGTGGAGAAGATCCACGCCGCCGGCCTGCGCGCCAAGGGGCTGTTCATCTTCGGCCTGCCTGGCGAGACGCCGGAAACCGTCAAGGTCACCAGCGATTTCGTCCTCTCGCTGGATCTGGACGACATGAACATGACCAAGTTCAGTCCGCTCTACGGCGCACCGCTATGGGAGGAGTGCGTCAGCGGGAAGGAGGGCGATTTCGTCGAGGACTGGCGCCTGATGAACTGCCTGAACTTCGTCTTCAAGCCGAATGGTTTTTCCTCGCGCGAAGAGATGGATGCGCTCTACAACTGGCACGTCAAGCGCTTCTATAACAGCAAGGCTTACCACCGCCGCTTTGCCGGGCGTCTGTGGGAGCACCGCTGGAGCCTGTGGCATCTGCTCAAGAATGTGCCGAAACTGGTGCAGGCCGCGCGCTACTTTCACGCCAACAAGGCCGAGCTCGAGAGCATGAAGTCTGACTTCCCGCTCCACCCGCGCCAGCCACAGGGACTGCGTGCGTCGCTTTCGGCGGAGCTGCAGGCCGATGCGCTGGCCGCGATGGCGCCGGCAGAGATCAAGGTGTCGCGGCGGGTGAAGCCTTCGCAGCTCGATCTGCTTCCCGCGCAATCTGTAGCGTCTAGCGAGGCGGGCTGAAGAGCCGCATCCCGCCGGGTTCTTCAGGCAGGCTATCTGAAACGCCATGTTGGGCCTGGGTTTTCAGATGGGGTGTCTGAAGAGTCAGACGGGGCGCCGCTCTTCAGCAGGGCGTTCGAGCATGATCACACCATGCTCTCTGCGTGAAACGCGTCCCTGCGCTTGCGCTGTTTGCAAGGCTCTGCGAACCTTGCGCGTCCCCACGCAGGTTTTTCCCCATGAACGAAAACGACAAGAATTTCCCCGCCTGGCTGCTGCTGGCTCTTGCCGCTGCGGCGATGCTGGCGACCACCATGGGCGCACGTCAGTCGCTGGGGCTGTTTCTGTCGCCTTTGAATACGGCGACCGGTCTGGGGGTGGCGAGCATCAGTCTGGCCATGGCTGTCGGGCAGTTCGTGTGGGGCGCGGTGCAGCCGGTGGCGGGGGCGGTGGCGGATCGCTACGGGCCTGGCCGGGTGCTGGTGGCTGGCCTGTTCATTCTCTCCGCCGGGCTGGCTCTGACGCCCTTCATGCACTCGACCTTCGGCCTGAGCCTGACGCTGGGCCTGCTGATGGCGGCGGGTTCCGGTGCGGGCAGTTTCTCGGTGCTGATCGGCGCGGTGGCCCTGCGCATCCCGGCGAATCACCGTGGCATGGCCTCGGGCATCATCAATGCGGGCGGCAGTTTCGGCCAGTTCGTGTTTGCGCCGGTGGTGCAGGGGCTGATTCTGCTCGCCGGCTGGATGGGGGCGCTGTGGGCGCTGGCAGCCATTACCTTGTGTGCGCTGCCACTGGTACGCGTGCTGAAGAAGCCCGTCAGCATTGCCTCTTCAGTCACCCATGCTGCAGAGACAGGCGCGGAGCGGCTCTCCTGCGTGCTGCGGCGCGCACTCCAGGATCGCTCTTATCTTCTGCTGCACGCCGGCTTCTTCACCTGTGGTTTCCATATCGCTTTCCTGGTGACGCACCTGCCCGGCGAGGTAAGTCTGTGCGGTTTGCCGGCCGGCGTAGCGAGCTGGACGCTGGGTATCATCGGGCTGTCCAACATCTTCGGCAGCATTGCCGCAGGTTGGGCGGTGCAGCGCTACCGCAGCAAGATGGTGCTGTTCTGGATGTATGGCTCGCGCGCCGTGCTGATCCTTGTCTATCTGGCTGCGCCCAAGACCGAACTGACCTTCTACCTGTTTGCCGCCGGGCTCGGTTTCACCTGGCTGGCCACTGTACCGCCGACGGCGGGGGTGGTCAGCAAGCTGTTCGGCAACCGACACCTGGGCACGCTCTTTGGTCTGACCCTGCTATCGCACCAGACCGGCGGTTTTCTCGGTGCCTGGCTGGGCGGGCTGGCGCTGGCGCGCTGGGGCTGTTTCACCCCGATGTGGTGGGCAGACATCGTACTGGCCGCTCTGGCAGCCGTGCTGAATCTGCCGATCCGGGAGGCTAAGGTGCTGCGAAACACGGCTCCCCATACGGTTTGAGGCGGCAGACAGGGCATTCCTTGTGGTATGGGCAAACCGGAATTCAGCCCTTCTTTCCTGACTGGACGAAGGCTGGGGAAGCATTTGCATGACAAACAACAGCTCGTTGCCAGCTTCTGGTGGCTGCCTTGCAGCTTGTCGTGTGCCGGTGATTGCTTGAGAGATGCCATTGGTCAGTGTGTAGGATTAATTCCTACACAAAACATTCACAAAGTCTCGATCAACTGCTATTTTCCGTTCCGGAACTGTGAAATAAGTCACATTGTTTTTCAGTTTCACATAAGAAGACGCGACGCCAAGGCAGCACAAAAGGAGTCCGGAGACAGGCAACAAAACGCACATTCTTTCGAGTCGTGCGTTGCTGCAGTCGGGTGGCAGGCATTGAAGCTGATGTCTGTCATCCGCTCAGCTAAAGCGTTCTCCGTGCAGCTGGCTGCCATGGAAGAACCGCAATCCCCATCAAGTCCGGAATTCTGCCGGACGCTATGCTGTGAGCACTCATTTTCCGGAGTCTCCCGCATGACAATCACCCGTCGTAATCTTCTGGCCCTGTCCGTGTCCGCTGCTATTCTTGGTCTGGCGGGGTGTGCCTCACCCGGTCTGGGCAGTGGTCCGAGCATCAGCGGCGTTGTTGCCATTGGCGGCCCGCTGGCGAATGCCACGGTGACGGTGGTGGATGCCAGGGGCGTCAAGAAAACCGCCGTGGCGGATGCAAAAGGCGCCTACGCGATCAACGCCGAAGGCCTGAGTGCGCCGCTGCTGATTTCGGCCATCGAAGCCGGCAGCAATACCAATTGCCGTTATAACGCCACGTTGCGGGCGCGCTGCCTGTCTTCCGTGCTGACCAGCCTGGGCGCTGGCAGCAACGTCGCCAATATCAATCCGATCACCGACCGCATCGTGTCCGACGTGGCCGTGCAGCTCAAATTCATCGGCCCGCAGCAGCTGGTCGATAGCGGCAAGACCGCTGGCATCACGCCGGAAGCCGTGGCGGCAGCCAAGAAGACTTCCATGGCCGGATTCGGCGCGGCACTCAAGGCGGCCGGGGTGGACGATGTCGAGAAATTTGATGCCGTGAGCACGCCGATGGCGGCTAACCGCCAGGGTGTGGATGCGGTGCTGGAGGTGGTGAACCACAACCGTAACTATGACAACCCGACCAGCGAATCCGCCTACACGGTGCTCACCGACATCAGCTTCCGCCCCATCGTGGGCCTGAATGGTTCTGGTCCTTACGAGCCGCTGGATTTTGCCCGTGCCCAGCGCGAACTGGCGGCGATCAAGTCCGCGAAAGTGCGCGTGTTGGTGGTGGGCGATTCCACTGCCGCCACCTACGAGCTGCAGCGCTTGCCGCGCATGGGCTGGGGGCAGGTGTTCGAGAACGAATTCAAGGTCGATGCCGGTGTGAAGGTGCTGAACGCGGCGCGTGCCGGGCGCAGCTCCAAGGATTTCTACATGGGTGCCTGGTACCAGCAGATGGCGCGCTTCATGCAGCCGGGCGATCTGGTGCTGATCAATCATGGCCATAACGACCAGAACTGCGATTCGACCAAGAAGGATCGTGGCCCGGCCGACGTGGCGGGCCTGTGTTCCTACCCGAACGATGTGAATGGCAAGTCGCAGTTCCCGGTTGGCAAGCCGGAGATGAGCTTCCAGAAATCACTGGAGCGCTACATCGAGCTGGCCCGCGCTGCGGGCGCCATGCCGGTGATGCTGACGCCGACCACCCGGGTGTGGAACAAGGATCGCAAGCCGGGCTTCCCGGTCGTGCCGCAACACATGACCAGCCAGAATGCGACTCAGGGTTTTGCCTTCATCGGCGACTACAGCCGCACAGTGAAGGACACGGCCACTGCCAACAGCGTGCCGCTGATTGATCTGGAGGCAAAAACCATCGCCTTTGCGAATGCACACGAAAAGGACTGGAAGGATTACTGGCTGGCCGTGGGAGATTTCAAGACCTGGCCCTGGTATGCCACCCAGAGTGCGGGCACTTTCGACAAGCCGGATACCACCCACTTCCAGCAGAAGGGTGCCGAAGCCGTGGCCGGCATGGTCGCGCAGGGCATCAAGGAAACCCCGGCACTCAAGGCCTGGGCCGCGCTGCTGAAATAATTTCTGCGGCGTCGCCGTGTCTCTTTTTGCCCGGCTGCCGCCAGCCGGGCATTTTTACGCCTGCCTGCAGAGCCGCCTCCCGCCTTGGTTTGCAGGCAGGCATGCTGGAAAGGCTCGCCAGACCTTGATGCGCTGGATGGCTGCCTGAAGAGCTCCGCTGCATGCGGCTCTCCAAGGTTGATCGTGTCGGGCACAAGCCCGTGTCACGAAAACCGGATGGCTCTGTTAACATGGCGGCCCTTGGCGAAACCGGTTGGACGGCTGGTTTGCCTGTGTTTTTTCTGGATTACGCCATGCTGCGCCTCACCGAAATCAAGCTGCCCCTCGACCATGACGATGCTGCCCTGCACGCGGCGATTCTCGCGCGACTTGACGCAAACGCCAGCGAGCTGCTGCGCTACAGCGTGTTCAAGCGCAGCCCGGATGCGCGCAAGCGCAGCGACATCAAACTGATCTACACGGTGGACGTGGAACTGCGTGACGAGCCGGCCGTTCTGGCGCGTCTGCAGGATGTACCGCACATCACGCGCACGCCGGACATGAGCTACCGCTTCGTGGCACAGGCACCTGCCGGTCTGAGTGAGCGACCCATTATCATCGGTTTCGGCCCCTGCGGCATTCTTGCTGCGCTGACGCTGGCCCAGATGGGCTTCAGGCCCATCGTGCTGGAGCGTGGCAAGGCCGTGCGCGAACGCACGCAGGATACCTGGGGCCTGTGGCGCAAGAACAAGCTCAACCCGGAATCGAACGTGCAGTTCGGCGAGGGCGGGGCCGGCACCTTTTCCGACGGCAAGCTCTACAGCCAGATCAAGGACCCGCGTTTTCTCGGCCGCAAGGTGCTCGCCGAGTTCGTGAAAGCGGGGGCGCCGGAGGAGATCCTGTGGATCAATCGTCCGCACATCGGCACTTTCCGCCTCGTTGGCATGGTCGAGAAGATGCGCGCCGAGATCATCGCGCTGGGTGGCGAGATCCGTTTCGAGAGCCGGGTCGAAGATATCGTGATCGAAGACGGCGGCGTGCGCGGGGTGCAGGTGAATGGCGAATACCTGCCCAGCCGGCATGTGGTGCTGGCGGTGGGCCACAGCGCGCGCGACACCTTCCAGATGCTGCACGGGCGCGGCGTGCATATCGAAGCCAAGCCTTTCTCCATCGGCTTTCGTATCGAACATCCGCAGAGCCTGATCGACGAGTGCCGCTACGGCGCGGCGGCCGGCCACCCGATTCTGGGTGCAGCCGATTACAAGCTGGTGCACCACTGCAAGAACGGCCGCTCGGTCTACAGCTTCTGCATGTGCCCGGGCGGCACGGTGGTGGCGGCCACTTCGGAAGAAGGGCGCGTCGTCACCAACGGCATGAGCCAGTATTCGCGCAACGAACGCAACGCCAATGCCGGCATCGTTGTCGGCATCAACCCCGAGGATTTTCCCGGCTATCCCGAGAATCCGCTGGCCGGGATGGATTTCCAGCGCCACTGGGAAAGCCGCGCCTTCGAACTGGGCGGGCGCAATTACAACGCCCCGGCGCAACTTGTCGGCGATTTCCTCGCCGGGCGGCCATCGACGAAACTCGGCGAGGTTGAGCCGTCCTACAAGCCCGGCGTGACGCTCACCGATCTGGCGACCGCCTTGCCCGATTACGCCATCACTGCCTTGCGCGAAGCGATTCCCGCGCTGGCCCGCCAGATCCGTGGCTACGACATGCCGGATGCGGTGCTGACCGGGGTCGAGACGCGTACCTCCTCGCCGATCCGTATCCGGCGCGGGGCGGATTATCAAAGCGTGAACACGCGCGGCCTGTATCCGGCAGGCGAAGGTGCGAGCTACGCCGGCGGCATCCTGTCGGCGGCGGTGGATGGCATCGAAGTCGCCGAAGCGGTGGCCCTGAGCATCCTCGAAGCCCAATAAAAAAAGCCCGGAAAGCGGCGCTGGGCGCGGGTCTCCGGGCATGTGTGGGCGGCTGTTTTCAGTCTTCGCCGGGGATTTCCTTCATCAGGCGCAGACGGTGCTCGGTCTTCTTGCGCAGGCGGATGTTGATCATTTCCACGCCCAGCGAGAAGGCCATCGCGAAGTACACATAGCCCTTCGGGATATGCGTGCCAAAGCCTTCGGCAATCAGGGTGATGCCGACGATCACGAGGAAGCTCAAGGCCAGCATCTTGATGGTCGGGTTTGCATCGACGAAGTCGCCAATCGGCTTGGCGGCGAACATCATCATCGCTACCGACAGCAGGATGGCCGCGATCATCACCCCGACCTGATCGACCAGGCCCACGGCGGTGATGACCGAATCGAGCGAGAACACGATGTCGATCACCGCGATCTGCAGCAGCACGGCACCAAACGCCGCACGCGCGGCAGCCCCTGAGTCGTGGTGCTCTTCCTGGCCTTCGAGCGAGCCGTGAATCTCATGCACGCTCTTCCACAGCAGGAACAGACCACCAACGATCAGGATGATGTCGCGCCCGGAGATTTCCTGGCCGAACACGGCAAACAGCGGATCGGTGAGTTTCATGATCCAGGCCAGCGACAGCAGCAGCAGGATGCGACTGATCATCGCCAGACCAAGGCCCAGACGACGCGCCAGATTGCGGCGGGATTCCTCGACACGGCCGACGAGGATGGAAATGAAAATGATGTTGTCGATGCCGAGCACGATCTCCAGCGCGGTGAGCGTGGCGAGGGCGATCCAGGCATTCGGGTCTGCAAGCCATTCAAACATGATGAAATCCGGGTTTTGTACGAAGAGCGTCAGACTAGCGCATTTCGCCGAAGTTCAACTGCATGAGCAGGGTTTACCGCAGAAGAAAAAGAGGCATGCCGGGGCCGCCTGCAGCGGCCTTCCCGCAGAGGCATGCTGCAGACCCGCTTCCGGCGGCGTTCTCCGCGATGCCTTCCCGGGAATCCTTGCTGGATGCGGGTATTCAGGCAGCGGCAGTTTGGCTTTTCTGCGTGAATTCCGGGGGATTCCGGCGCCTTTCCCGCCTCCCGCCCGCAGGGCCGGTTACGCTCATCAGGCCTGCATGAAACCCAGATCGCTCGTCGCGAAGTTGCCGATGTTGGGCAGCACCAGCGGCAGGTCGCGTTCAGGCACCCCCATCCAGCGCGCCAGCGTGGCGGCGTATTGATCGACCGCAGTGGTGGGCAGCAGGCGCCCGTTGCCCACATCGGTGGCGGTATTCAGGGCGATGTCCGGGAACTGGCCGTAGACGCGCCCGCCCTTGACCGCGCCACCGACGATGAAATGGTGGCTGCCCCAGCCGTGGTCCGAGCCGTCGCCGTTGCTGAGCAGGGCTCGGCCGAAATCCGAGGCGGTGAACACTGTGACCTTGTCGGCCACGCCAAGCTCTGCCATGGCGTCCTGAAAGTACGCGATGGATTGCGCCACGCTGCGCAGCAGTTCGCCCTGCTTGTCGAGCTGGTGATCGTGGGTGTCAAAGCCGTTGAGTGAGACGAAAAATATCTGGCGCCGCTGCTGAATGTTCTCGTCATCTCGCACGCCGATCATGCGCGCCACGATGCGCAACTGCTGGGCGAGTTTGTCCTGCGCCAGCTCCGGCGGCAGCGCTACGCGCGGATCGGTTTCGGGCAGCCGGGCGAGTGCTGCGGAAACGAGTCCGTGCGCCTCGATGCTGCGATTGACCACGGTAGCGTATTCCTGGCCGAAGAGATCGCCTTGCGCGGCGGCGATCTGTGCGCGCAGGGCTTCGGCGCCTTTGGCCGAGCCGTAGATGTTGCCGGCGTTCGTGCGGTTGAAGCCGATCGCGCCGCTGTTGCTGATCTGGTACTGGATGGTCCTGTCGCTGGCCAGGAAGACGGCGTTGCCGGCGGCCGAGATGGCGGTGAACAGATGCTTGCCGTTCTGGGCAGCGAGCAGGTCGGCGATGCGCCCGCCCCAGCCGATCTTCGCGCCTTCCGGCGAGAAGGCCTGCCAGATGGCCTGCTGATCATTGTGCGAAAAGAGTTTCGGCGGGCGTGCGATGTTCGTGCCCTTGAAGGTGGCGGCGTCCTTGATCGGCACGACGAGCGGGCCGACGTTGGCGAGGATAGCTGCAGAGCCGCGCTGATAAAGGCTCTGCAAGGGACCTAGCTCGGGATGCAGGCTCAACGCGGGTGTCCGGCTGGCCTGCTCCGTGGGCAAGGCCAGAAGCGCCTCGCGGGGCAGGGCGATGACGCTGCGCGCGGCGGCGTAGGTCTTGTAGGCCTCGCTATCCAGCGAAATGACGGTGTTATGGCCGTCATTCGCCCCGTACATGAACAGGCAGACGATGGCGCGGTAATCATCCGGCTGGGTGGCTGCTGCGGCAGCACCGATGCCGGCGAGCTGCAGACCGAGCGGTCCCGCCGCACGCAGGAGGCTCAAGGCGCCGGCGTGGCGCAGGAATTCACGACGGGAGGCTTGCATGGCGGGCTCCTCATAAGCTTGCGGGTGGTCTTCGTAAGTAAGCGGAGGTGAGAACGCAGAGCTTCGCAAGCCGTTCGGCCCGAGTGCCGCGCGAAGCGCGGTGTATCGAGGGCGGGGGATGGCCAAAGCCTTTGCCTCGATACAGCGCTTCGCGCCACTCGGCACGAACGGTTTGGTTGGAGGCAGGAAGCCGCAGGCGGCTTGTCATTTCTGCACCAGATATTCGGGCGACACCATGATCAGCAAGGTGGCGAGCTTGACGCGGTTGCGCCGGGCATTTTCCGCCGCCTGCGGATTGTTGGCGGGCAGGGCGATGCTCGCCACGGCCTCGTTGATGCGCGTGCGGCTGGCGGCGGACAGGCGCTGTCCGGTGAGCAGCAGATCAAGTTGCTCGACGAGTTGCGCAGGTTTGTCGGCGATGGCCATCTGCGCGCTGTAGTCGGGTTGCACGTCGCGCTTGCCGGCTTCCACCCGGCCCACGCCGGCCTCGATGGCGGTCTGCATGAAATTGGCGTAGCCGGCCACCGCGCTTTCCGAGACGATCTGCATCTCTGGTGCGACCATGTTCTGCCGGGCGATCCCGGTACCGGGAGGCATGAAGCCCGGTCGGTAGAAATTGAACACGGAAGAGGCGCGCAGCGGGCTTTGTCCCAACGAGAAACCCGGATTGTCGGTGTTCGGGATGCGGAACTCGCCCGAAATCGAAGTGGCATTGAAGGCCCGCAGCCACTGGGACAGGCGCAGGATCGGTTCGCGCAGTTTGCCGCTGGCATCGGGTGGCGGCTGGCGCGCTTCCGGGTCGAGCAGCACGGCGCGGATTACCGCCTGCATGTCGCCGCGCACCCCGGCGCCGTTGTCGTTGAAGGCACGGGCCACACGCTCGACATAGGCCGGGCTCGGGTTGCTCGTCACCAGCCGCTGGATCAGCTGCTTGCCGAAGAAGGGGCCGACGTTGGGGTGATTGAACAGGCGATCAAGCGCGATCTTCAGATCACCTTCCGGATTGGCCGGCGTCTGCGGCGGGATGGTGACGCCGAGGAATTTCTTCTCGCTGGCGGAATGGAATTTCGGGTAGCCCTTCATGGGCAGGATGTCCCAGCGCGGTTCGCGCCCCTGATTGTTGAAGTGGGCGTCAGTGTCGCCGGGGCCACCGTAGGAAAAACCGGTGAACACCTTGGCGAGGCCCGTGATGTCCTCGTTGCTGTAGGTCTCGATGGGCTGGCTGTTCCTGAGCCTGGGTGTGCCATCCGGATTCAGTTCATGCAGGCCGATGGTGAACAGCTGCATCACTTCACGCGCGTAGTTCTCGTCCGGTACGCGCCCTCTGGCCGGATCTTCCTTCTGGTTCTTCAGATGCGAAAGATAGACGCCCATCATCGGATGCCGACTGACTTCCTCGATCAGCGTACGGAAGTCGCCGAAAGCATTGCGCCCGAGCATGTCGTAATACGACGCCATGCCGCGGATCTTCACGTCGAGCTGGCCTTCGAAGGAGACCACGAAGATCTCGGACAAAGCGAAAGCTACGCGCTGGCGCAACTGATCCGGTGCCGTGGCGGCGTTCTTCCAGAACAGGCGGAAGAACAGCTCCTGGCGCAGGTTCTGGCCCTTGGCCAGTTTTGCGTGCTCGGGTTCGACTTCCGGCAGGAACAGGGTTTGTGGCGTGGCAAACTGGGTTTTGAGCCAGGCTTTGTAGTTGCTGCGGCTCAGCGCGTCGATTTCTGCTTGCGTCGGGCCGAAACTGGCTTGCTGCAGAAAGCGCGAAGCCTCGACGAGGGAGGGCGTCTGGTAATTGGGTCCAGGTGAAATGAATGGGCGTTTGAGTGCATGGGGCTGCGCTGGGTAGGCCCAGCTATCGACCGGGTGCTCCGGAGTGCTGGAGCAGGCTGCCAGCAGAAAGAACGCGCAATACAAACCCGGTCGTTGCAATGGCATGGCGCCGCCTCTTCGATAAGTCCTGTTGGCTGTAACGTGATGATTGATGCTTTCGGGGCTACGAAAGAAGTAGGGGTTATCCCCCCGGAACAATAAATTCTATGTTACCGAAACCATTATTAACCCGTCTGAACAAACCAGTCTTCTTAAGACTTTCGTTTATTGCGTTGCGCCATTGAAAGACGTTGACATGGGAAAACGGTTTCTCTATTTTGCAGGCACTTGTCTGACTTTATTTGTAGGATTTTGTCTTACTTTATTTTCTGGCAAGCCATAACAACGAACGGCAGCAGAATCCGGGACTTTCCCGAAATTCCGTGTGAGGAGACAAATTCATGATTCGCAAGATTATCGGTGGCGCAGCCGCCGTTTTGCTGGTATCCGGTGTGCAGGCAGCGACTGACTACCCGTCCGGCTATACCAAATGTGCGCAGAACACCGGGGCAACCTGCACGATGTCGGGCACCCATACAGTGGCACTGGGCAAGGCGGGCTCGTTTGTTTACGCCACCAAGACCGGCAACTTTGCCTGTTCAGGCTCGGCATTCCCGAGCAATAGCTACGCCAGCTCGGCTTGGTGCTCAGTGGGGCCTGTAGCATCCAGCTCCTCTTCGTCCAGCTCTTCGTCTTCCAGCAGCTCTTCATCCAGCTCAAGCTCCTCGTCGTCCAGTTCGAGCTCCAGCAGCTCTTCCTCCTCTTCAGGTGGCACGGGCACGATCAACATGACCATCCCGTCGGCCACTTCGACTGTCACCAACAGCGGCACCACCACGATTCCGGCTGGCACGACCAAGAGCTATGGCAATCAGCGCGTCGGTGTGAAGAATTCCGTGGGCAATTGCACCAGCGAAGGCCAGATTCCGGTGTTCATCCTTGAAGAGGGTGCAACGCTGAAGGATGTCATCATCGCTGGCGGCACCCCGGGTTCGGATGGTGTGCATTGCAAGGGCTCCTGCACGATCCAGAACGTTTACTGGGAAGATACCTGCGAAGATGCTGCTTCGAACCTGGGTTCGGGCGCAACGATGACTGTCAAGAACGTCATCATCGCCGGCGCGACCGACAAGGCGCTGCAGCACAACAGCAAGAACAGCCTGACCGTTCTGCAGGATTCCTACATCGTGGATACCGGCAAGGTCTGGCGTTCCTGCGGTAACTGCACCAACAACGGCGGCCCGCGCAAGCTGACGCTGAACAACGTGAAGGTCGGTAAGGCTGGTTCGATCGCCGGTGCCAACGGCAACTACGGTGACGTGGTGACCATCCGCAAGCTGCAGATCAAGGGTTACAAGTCTGGCAGCCCGGCTGTTTGCGTCGAGTACAAGGGGATCGAGAAGAACGGTAGCGCTGAATCGCCGAAGATCGGCGAAAAGTGGAATACCTCGGTTTGCAACGTCTCGACTTCTGACGTGACGGCATACTGATCCGCTTCGCAAACTGTTTTGAAAGATACGGGCGCTTCGGCGCCCGTTTTTCATTCTGGTGCCCGGCGAGCATGTTTGCCCATTCCTGATCATCAGGCGCGTTCGCAAGGCATGGAGGCGTTGGTGCGATGCCGCGTCGTCTGCCTTTTCAACGACTCTCGGTCTCTGTGCCTGGCTTCGCCCCGAGGCGCCATGCACGTGAGCCATGGATGATTGCACCAGCGTCTGGAGTGCGGCATGCAGACAGGGATAAAGGATGCCGATGTGTGGCTCGCGGGCGCACCTTGTGGATGGGGGATGGGGCTTCAAACGGTGCAGCAGGACGCGCAGAGGGGTGCGGCTAGAGCTTCAGCGTGTCACACGCAGGATGCGGTCACCCCAGAACAGTACACTGCCGGTCGCCGGATTGCGCCAGCCACCCGTGTAGCGCGAGGATGATGCGTCGCTGGCGGGCTGCCAGCTGCGGCCCAGATCCTGCGACTGCAGCAGCGGGCCACCGCGCCCGGCAACCAGCAGGCTGTTGCTGGCAGGCTCATGCACAACCGTGCGCAAGGTTTCCGCACCGGGCGTGCTTGTCGTTTCCCAGTGGAGGCCGAGATCGGTCGAACGCAGGATCTTGCCCTTGCTGCCCAGAGCGAGAACGCCACCGCTCTGACCGGGAATTCCCGAGAAATCATTGATCGTGGTGAAAACGGGCAGTAGGATGCGGGTGAAGCTCTGTCCTTCATCTGTTGAGCGCAGGATGGCACCTTCTTCGTTGCCGGCAGCGAGAAACACGCCGTCGATGTGGCGAAGCTTCACGATGCCATTGGCTAAATCGCCGGGCTGCTTGCTCCAGGTCTTGCCACCGTCGGTGCTGCGTGCCAGGGTGTTCTCGCGGCCGGCTGCGATCAGTATTCCGCTTTGCGGCGCTTCGGCGACCGACAGCCAGATCGTATCCCGATCCGCATCGCTCGCCTGCCAGGTGCTGCCACCGTCGTCCGAATACAGGATGCCTTTGTCGGTCGTCAGAGCCAGGATGCGTCCGTTGCCGAGCAGGCTGAGCTGGCCGATCGTGCCTTCGCCGGCGACGGAACCACCGGTCCAGGTCTTCCCGCCATCGGTGGAACGCATGACGTGCCCCATGGAGCCCGCGGCGACAAAAGCACCACTTTGCGGATGATGGAGCGCGGTGAAGAAATAGACGTTTTCAGGAGCCTCTGCCGGGTCCCAGCTTTGCCCGTCATCGACGGATCTGGCCAGATGCCCATTGACGCCCACGGCAATCAGGACTTTCTGGTCCGGCGCTGCCGCGATGGCGTGGGTGTATTTGTTCAGACCACTGCGTACCAGTTGCCAGCTCTTGCCCTCGTCTTCACTGCGCGCGATGACGCCGCCACCGGCGGGGGCGAGCAGCTGCCCGCCGGGCAGGCGGGCGATGGATTCGAACTCCTGCTGCGTGGACATGCGGGTGAGTTGCCAGTGCAGTCCGCCTTGCGTGCTGCGCAGGAAGCTGCCTGCGGCGCCAGCCGCAATGAATTCACCATCAGGCAGCGCGAGAACGTTCGACAGAAAGACCTTGCTGCCGGTTTCCACCCAGGCCCAGTGCAGCCCCTTGTCGCTGGAAGTCAGGGCGCGCCCATCCGCCGTGACGGCGACGATCCGGCCTGTCGGTGATTGCGCGATCGAGTTGATGACGGCAGGCGTGGGAGTGGGCGCGATGCGGGCTGTCTGCCAGTGCAGGCCTGTATCGCTGGAATGCAGGATCTGGCCGCTGGCGGTGGCTGCCAGCAGGCGGCCGTCCTGCAACTCAGCCAGTTGGGTGATGTCTCCAATGGCTGGCGTGCGCAGTGCTTGCCAGCGGGCTCCCGCGTTGGTCGAGCGCAGAAGCTGGCCTTTTTCGCCACCCGCAATCAGGCTGCCGCTGCGCGTGTGCTGCAGCATGTGCCCGATGTAGCCTGCACCGCTGACGAGCACCTGCCAACTGTGACCACCGTTGTCTGAACGCAGGATCGTGCCACGCTCGCCTGCTGCAATCAGCAAGCCACGCTGCGCGTCGGCCAGCACGAGAGTGCGCAGACTGACGTCTGCAGGAATCGCTACCGATTGCCAGCTTGCGCCGCAATCGGTGGAGCGCAGGACATTGCTGTCGGCACCGACGGCGATGAATTGCTTGCGCGTCGCGTCGTGGATGATCCTGGCAATGCTGGATGTATTCAGGCCGCCGACTGGCGCCCAGTGCAGCCCGGCGTCGCGTGAGAGCAGGATCGCGCCGTCGCTGCCAGCGACAACCGTGGTCCGGCAAACCGGATCGCTGGCGCTGACGAAGAGATTGGCGTTGCTGGTTTCAAACCGCCAGTGCGGCGCTTCGGCAGCATGGGATGCGCTGCAGAACAGGCTGGCGAGCAGTCCGAGACGGGCAAGTCGACGCATGGTAAGGATCGGAGCCGGAAAGCCCCGATTATCCCCTGATCTGCGCAGCTGCGCTGTGCGCCTGCAGCACGTTCCGGCGAGTCATCAGACCCGCCGGAACGCAGCTCAGAATTTCTCGTGCTCGCCCAGATAGCGCCATTGGCCCAGCGGCAGTTTGCCCAGCGGGATCTTGCCGATGCGGATGCGCTTGAGGCCCACGACCTTCAGGCCGACCAGCTCGCACATGCGGCGGATCTGGCGCTTGCGGCCTTCCTGCAGCACGAAGCGCAGTTGGTCCTCGTTCTGCCAGCTCACCTTGGCGGGCTGCAGTTCAACGCCGTCCAGCTCCAGGCCGTGATGCAGCAGACGCATGCCCTCCTGCGACAGCTCGCCTTCCACGCGCACCAGATATTCCTTCTCCACCTCGCTGGTCTCGCCGATCAGCTGCTTGGCGACGCGGCCATCCTGCGTGAGCACCAGGAGACCCGTGGAGTCGATATCCAGACGACCCGCCGGAGCCAGCTTGCGCACAACTCGGCTCTCGAAACGGCGCCGGGTCGGATCGTCGGTCCAGTGATTTTCGGGCGTGATCAGCACGGCGGCCGGCTCGTAGCCGTCTTCCGCTTGCCCGGAGACGTAACCGATGGGCTTGTTGATCAGGATCGTGATGCGGCGCAACTGGATTTCTTCGGCCACCGGCAGCAGCTCGATGTGCTGGTGCGGCAGCACCTTGCTGCCCAGTTCGTCGATCACCTCGCCGTCTACCTTGACCCAGCCACGCTCGATGTAGTCATCGGCTTCGCGGCGCGAGCACAGACCCATTTCGGCCATCAGCTTGGAGAGCCGCACTGCGCCTGGCTGATCAGCCGGGGTGTCTGCAGAGCGCCTGTTGGCAAAGCTCTCCGGAGGGGCTGGCCGATGAGGCTTGCTGGGAGCGGCTTGCGGGGCATCGCTGGTCTGAGTCTCGCGTGGCTCTGCGCGGCTGCGACCGAAGCTGCTGCCGCGCGGCGCGGCGGGCATCTGGTCGTCGCCGAAAGTCGGGGCCGGTGCCGGGCCGTCGCGTTCGATGTCGCGGCGCGGGCGTTCGCCGTAGCTGCGCGGTGCTTCGTCACGCCGCGGGCGCTCCGCGCTCGGGCGGCGCTCCTCGAAACTGCGGCCTGCCGGGCGACGATTGTCGTCACGGAATGCCGGGCGCGCCGGACGCTCACCAAACGCCGGGCGATCGCCTTCGTGACGCGTTGCCGGACGATCGTTGTCGTAGCGCGGGCGGTCGCCTTCACGTTGCGAGCGTTCGCCGTAGGGCCGACGCTCTTCAGCGTTGCGACCTTCGGGGCGACGATTGTCATCACGAAAAGCCGGGCGTGCAGGGCGATCCCCGTCACGTTGCGGACGATCACCGTAGGGGCGACGTTCGTCAAAGTTGCGTCCCTCGGGACGACGCTCGCCGCCTTCACGGAAGGCCGGGCGCTTGGTCCGCTCGCCGAATGCAGGGCGATTCGAGCCGTGTGCGCCTTCAAAGCGCGGCTTGTCGTTCGGGCTGAAGCGGCGATCCTCACCGTTGTCGCGGTAGCTGGGGCGCTCTGCGCTGCGCTGTGGACGATCTCCGTTGCGCGATGGGCGCTCGCCATCGCGGTTGAATGCGGGGCGACGCTCCTCGCCACGCCCTGCGCCGCCACGGAATTCTTCGCGCGGCAGACGGTCACCGAAGGGTGTGCGGTCTTCTTCGCGACGCGGGCCACTCGGCCGTGCCGGACGATCCCCCCAGGACGGGCGATCTCCATCACGCCGCGGACGCTCTCCGAAAGACGGGCGATCCCCATCGCGACGTGGGCGGTCACCGCCGGGACGGCCTTCGCGGGCGGGGCGTTCGGCGCCCGGAGCGCTTTCGTCAAAGGCGCGGTGCCGGCCGGGACCGGGCGCGCGCGGTTTGCTCGAACCACGCAGCGGCGCGCGTTTGCGGACTTCATCGCTGGGTGCATCGGCTGCTCTGGCGGGCAGGGAAAGTTTGGAGCGCTTGCTGTCGTCAGCCATGGTCTTGATTTTCTTCAGAGGTAATTTTTAAGCGTAGCCGGATTCCCGGACGCTGCTTTGCTTGTCCGGGCTACGGAGTGAGTCTCAGGGTTTGTAACCCAGCAACTCCAGATGCTTCGGGCGCAGATAGCACCAGTCTTCCAGCTCCAGCTCCGGCAGTGAGCCGTCTTCCATCGACAGTGCGCCCACGGCGTAGCGGTGCAGGGCATCCACGTGGTTGCCGGCGGCGGCGATCATGCGTTTGACGAGGTGATACTGGCCGTGGTCGATGACCAGCTCGATTTCCTTGTCACCGCTCTTGCGGGCTTCGAGGGCATGGATCGGTTCGTTGTCGTCGTAGAGCTTCACGCCGGTGAGCAGCGCTTCGATCTGTGCGTCTTCCACGGGCTGATTGGTGGTGGCGCGGTAGCTTTTGGTGACCTGACGTTTGGCGCTGGAGATGGCGTGAATGAACTGGCCGTCGTCCGAGAACAGCAGGAGCCCGGTGGTATCCACGTCCAGCCGGCCGACGCTTTGCACGTCGCGTGCCACCAGCGGGTCGGGCAGGAGCATGTAGACGCTGTCGTTGTGCTTGGGCTTGTGCGAGCATTCGTAGCCCGCCGGCTTGTAGAGCGCAATGTAGACCTTGGCGGAATATTCCCACTCCCAGTCGCCGATTTCGAAAGTGAAACCGTTTTCGTCGTACTCGGCGAAGGGATCAGTGGCGACCACGCCGCCGATCTTCACTTCGCCGTCGCGGACCAGTGCCCGGCATTCCTTGCGGGAGCCGAAGCCCTGAGACTGGAGAATTCTGTCGAGTTGCATTGAAGGAGGCAGGAAAAAGCAGGTAAAGGGGGCGGATTATCGCACTTCGCCCGTGCCTGTTGCGTCAATTTTGCGCAATTATCACCCTGCACAAGGTTTTTCAGGCTGTCCAGACCGGAAATGCCTGTCCCGGGTGTTTCGTTCAGCAGAGGCGAGGCCGGTCGTTCAAGACCTTTCCCAGCAGCGCACTGTAGCGTTGCAGAGAGGATGGGTTGTAGAAATGCGGACGCTCGCGCATGCCGCAAGCCAGTTCGGCCGGCGACAGATCGGCAAGCTTGCGCAGTTCGTGTACGAAATGGGACTGATCGAAAAAACCAGCGTCCAGGGCACTGAGTGCCGCGCTGCTGGTAGGCTCCAGCGCCAGTTTGCGGGCGACCCGCTGCAAACGGGCTACCCTGGCGAAAAACTTGGGCGTCACGCCGTAGGTGCTGGTGAATACGCGTTCGAACTGGCGCAGGCTCAGGCCGGCGTCATCGGCCAGATCGGAGATACGGCGTTCGGGACCCAGATAGAGCAGGTCCATCAGTGCATCGAAGTGGGATTGCCGATTCTGCTGGATCAGGCCGGAGAGAAAGTGGCCCAGCAAGCCGGTGCTCTCTGTCAGGCCGGCCGAATCTGCCAGCTGTTCGCTCAGCGGTTCGACCGGTTGGTGCCAGAGGTCATACGCGGGCGTTACCCGGTCTTGCAGGTCGGCAAAACAGGCCGCGCCGAAGTGGCGCAGGCGGCCTGGCCGGAAGCTGATCACGAAGAATTGGCCCGGCGCATCGGTGGACAGATCGAGCACATGGTGCCGGTTGCACAGAATGAACGCTTCATCCAGCACATGCTGCTGCCCGGCGTGAACGTCGCGCAATGTGAGGGTGGAACGACACGGAATGATGCACAGGGCGCCGTTGCCGGGCAGGATGCGTGGCAAAGGGCCTGCCTGCGGCATCTGGATGTGCTGGAAATTGTCGACATGGCTGACCAGACCCGCCGGCGGCAGGCAGCGCTGCAGCGAAAACCCGCTTTCGCGACAAGGGTCGATCAGTTTCATGCTGCGCAGTTTAGCGCCGAAGGATGAAATTGAAGCCCGGAGATACGATTGTTTTGTGCTCGTCCGGGCTCCATGGCTCAGATGACAGGAAGCTGGGCCAGATACAGCGCTGGCTCGCCTTCGTAATCCGAGGTGTAGAGCACCGCTTTTTCGTCCGGAGTGAAGCCCGGATGAGGATGAGTTACCTGGCGGTTGGCGCGATATTCACGCCAGGATGAGTTGTGCGCGCAGATGCGATGCGTTTGCTTGTGCTTCAGGTCGAACAGGTAAAGATACGGGTCCGCTTCATGCTCGTGGCCGCTGGTGTTGGCCATGTCCTGCGGGGTGCCTGATCCGTCAGCCACGGCCAGCGAGCCGTCGAAGTTGCTCATCAGATGCGAGCAGGCCGGCATCGGCATGATCACTTCGTTTTCCAGCGTGAGCGGATCGGCCGTGCAGATCCAGCGGTCTCCGCCCGGACGTTGCTTGTACGAAACGTACATCAGCTTCGAACCGTCCGGCACCCAGAATTCGTGGGTGCAGCGCTCGCCCGGCTCTTGCTGTTTGACGCGGCGGCGGTTTGCGCCTTGTTCGTCACACAGCCACATGCGGTTGTCGACCAGATCCAGCGGGCCTTCGTGGCAGTAGCCCACGGTGTTGTCGTCAAAGGGGCGATAGATCGGGTGCCCGGTCCATACCGCCTGCTCAAAAAGAACATGTCGATTGCCGCTGGCGATATCGATGGAAATCATGCGGCAGCGCGGATTGCGCAGGTATTGCTCGCGGAACTCCTGCCAGGTGGCCAGCGCCATCAGGTCCGAGGACATGACTTCGATGCCGACCAGCTTGGTGCAGGCCGAATTGACGCCCCAGGTGCCGTAGCCATCGTAGCCTTCGGGGACTTGATAGATCACGGTCTCTTCAAGCGAGTCCAGCGCGACGCGGCGCAACGCCCGGCCGCCTTTGACGTAATAGAGGTATTGATCGTCGGGCGACAGAAAGCAGCCAAAGGTGTTGTCTCCCGCGCCTTCGGTGAGCTGGCGCGCGCTTTGCGTGTCCAGATCCAGCAGATAGCAGTTCCAGTTATTGTCGAACCACGCACCGAACAGCAGCTTGCGACCGTCGTTGGTAAAGCACTTCTGATAGAAATAGTTGCGATGACAGGTGACATCGGTTGGGGTCAGGCGCAGGATGCGCGCGCCGGTTTCCGGGTCCCAGAACTGATGGAATTTGAGCTGGAAAATATCGCCTTTAGCCACGGTCTCTTCCTTTGAAGCAGGTTTGGGCGGCAGGCTTTCGGACCTGCCGCAGGGGAGTCAGAAGGGCGTGATTACTTTGCGTAGAACCATTGTTGCGGCAGGGACGGACCTGGCGTCGGGTAGGTCCAGCCGGCCGGCATGGCTTCATACACGTTGCTCAGATTGGTGCGGCGGATGGCGTTGTCGCGTGGCGGGCGGACAGCGCCCAGCACCTCGAACTCGTCGGCGGCGATGCTCAGTATGTCGCGGAACAGACGCTCGGCTTCGGCACTGCTCTTGGCTGCGCGCCATTGCTCATACAGGGCCAGGCGCTTCTTCATCGAAGCGTTAGGCTCTTCCCCTTGTTTGCCACCCGAGAGGTACCACTTGGCCCATTGCACGCTCTGGCGGGCTTCGGGGTGGATCGTCAGGTAGGGACGCGGGTTCATCGTGGCGTCCATGCCGCCCGGTGCTACATCCACGCAGATGTCGTAGTCGTTGGAGTTGGCCCGGTCAAAGGTCAGCGAGCGCTCGGCCGCCTGGATCACCAGCTCGACCCCGATCTTTGACCATTGCTTGCGCACCAGCTCAAGCACCTCGATCTGCTGGGCGAGCTGGATCGCGACAATCGCATCCAGCGAGACCCTGCCACCGGCCGGGAAGGTCCGGTAGCCATCCGCGCCGCGCTTGGTGAGGCCCAGACGGTCAAGGATCTCGTTGGCCTGTTTCACGTCATGCTGGGTGTACTGGGTGCCCAGTTTCTCGTTGTACCACTTCGATTCCTTGAACGGCCCGGTCTGCCAGGGCGCGCCCTGACCCATGTAAACGATGTCGTTGATCTCCTTGCGATCCATGCCCAGCGACAGGGCGATACGGAAATCCTTGTTGCGGATCTGCTCGCGCAGACGATCCTTCTTGGTCGACTGGTTCAGGTAGATGCCCGCCGAGTTGGCGTTGAGCGACTGCAGGCTCATCACTGTGTAATTGCCTTTTTTCGCGTTCTCGGCCAATAGCGGACGATTCTGGATCGGGAAAATGTGACGGTGCTGGAAGTCGAGCTGGCCGTTCAGAACCGTGAGCATGATGGTCTCGATCTCGGAGATCACCGCCAGCTGCAGGGTGTCGATGTAAGGCAGCTGCTGACCCGCCTTGTCGACCTGCCAGAAGTAGGGGTTGCGGCGCAGCATGACCTGAGAGGCGCTGCCGTTGTACGGGCGCTCGATCACCCAGGGGTCCAGGGTGGGTTTTTCCGGGTTGCCCCAGCGCGTCGGCACCTCGGCGTCGCCGCACTTGATGCGCATCAGGGTGCCCCAGTTCTTGGCGTTGTTCTGGGCGACCAGTTCGTCCACCTTCGGGTTGTAGTCGGGGTGGAAACGGGAACAGTATTTCTTCTGCCACATGACCGGATACTGGCCCAGCGGCGTGGCCAGCACTTCCGGGAAGCTCACGTAAGAGCCGGCAAACCGGAATTTGACGGTGTAGTCGTCCAGCTTGGTGACTTCGGCCATCTTGTCCTTGACGACCAGAACGTCGGGCGGGTTGGTCAGGAACTGCTTGTTGCCGGATAGATCGTTGACCGAGAAGAGCACGTCGTCTGCCGTGAAGGGGCTGCCATCAGACCAGCGCATGCCGCGGCGCAGCTTGAAGATGTATTCGCTGGCGTCGGCGTTGACCGTCCAGCTCTCGGCAATGTTCGGCTGCACGCTGTTGAAATCCAGTGACCAGCGCGACAGGCCCTGATTGCCGACCAAGCGCAGGATCGCGTGGTAATCCGCATTGCCGCGCAGGGCCGAGCGCAGCACGCCGCCGTACTGGCCGTTGCGTTGCACCGGGGTGATCACCTCTGGCTGGGCAGGCAGGCGCTTTTCGACCGGGGGCAATGCGCCGCTGCGAACCAGTGCGTCAAGGCTCGGGGCCTGCTTGTAGGTGTTCGCAAATCCGGGCTGCAGGGCGAACAGCAGGGCGAGGGAGAGTCCACCCTTGAGCGTGGATTGAATCAGGGATCGGGTCATACCGGGCTTGCCTCCATGTTTTTGAACTGATGAGGCAAGTTTCCGGAAGGCTGGCAGGGCTGTCTTGTACGTTTACGACATGGCTGCGGGCGGTCGTCTTACTGGCCACGCATGAAGAGTTTGTCCAGATCGCTCATCGACAGCTGGGTCCAGGTCGGGCGACCGTGGTTGCACTGGTCGGCACGCTCGGTCGCCTCCATGTCGCGCAACAGGGCGTTCATCTCTGGCAGCGTGAGCTGGCGGTTGGCGCGCACGGCACCGTGACAGGCCATGGTGGCGAGCAGTTCGTTGCGCCGTGCGGCGATCACCTCGCTGGCCGGGAAGTCGCGCAACTCGGCGAGCAAGGCACGCAGCAGTTCGGTGATGTTGGCGCGGCCGAGCAGTGCCGGCACGCTGCGCACGGCCAGCTCGTGCGGCCCGGCCGCGGCGATATCGAAGCCCATGTGGTTGAGGGTGTCGGCATGTTCCTCGGCGGTGGCCAGCTCCATCTTGCTGGCATTGAACACCGCCGGGATCAGCAGGCGCTGTACACCGGGATTGCCGTTGAGCACATGCTTGAGTTGTTCATAGAGGATGCGTTCGTGTGCGGCATGCATGTCGACCAGGATCAGCCCGCTGGCGTTCTGGGCCAGCACGTAGACGCCGTGGATCTGGCCGATGGCATAGCCCAGAGGCGGCGCCTGGCCTGGCTCTTCAGGCGGCCGGCCTGAAGAGTCACGTACTGCAAGGCTCTCCAGCATGGCAGGGCTGACAGGGCCGCTGGATGCGGGTCTTGAGAAGCTCGTCGGGTAAAAACCGTTCCGGCTTGTGGACCCGTCAGAGACTTCCGGCGCAGACCATGCCGGGTGACGGGGCTCTTCCACGGCCATGCGCATCTGCTCGGTCGGGCCGGTGTAATGCGTCAATTCCGCTGCGTGGGTCGGAGCGAGGGCGGCCTGTACCGGCACGGCGAGACTGCGGGAAAGGGCGTGAAACACGAACTGGTGAATCGCCCGGCCGTCGCGAAAGCGTACTTCGGTCTTGGCCGGATGCACGTTCACGTCCACGCCGGCCGGGTCCATGTCGAGGAACAGCACGAAAGCCGGATGCCGTGCGCCGTGCAGGATATCCGCATAGGCTTCGCGCAAGGCGTGCTGGATCAGCTTGTCGCGCACGAAACGGCCATTTACGTAGAAAAACTGGGCATCGCGGTTGGCACGCGCGTAGGCCGGCAGGGCGGCAAAACCGGAGAGACGTAGCGCGCCGTTTTCCACTTCGACGCGGCGGCTGTTGGCCATGAAATCGTCGCCGAGAATTTCGCGCACCCGGCGCTCGGCGTCGCCGGCAGCCAGACGCAGCGACACGCGGCCATTGTGGGCGAGCTGAAAGCCTACGTCCGGCCGCGCCAGCGCAATGCGGCGGAATACGTCGTCACAGTGACCGAACTCGGTGGATTCGCTCTTGAGGAATTTCCGCCGCGCCGGCGTGTTGTAGTAGAGGTCTTCGACCTCGATCACCGTGCCGCCATTCAGCGCGGCAGGGCTGGGGACACGCTCGCGCTCGGTCACGCGCCAGGCATGAGCGGCGCCCGGCGTGCGGCTGGTGATCTGGGTGCGGGCAACCGAAGCGATGGCGGCCAGGGCTTCGCCGCGGAAACCCATGGTGCCGACGGCTTCGAGATCTTCCAGTGAGCGGATCTTGCTGGTGGCGTGACGTTCCAGGGCGAGGGCCAGATCGCCTTGTTCGATGCCGCAGCCGTCGTCGGTGATGCGCAGCTGCTTCACGCCCCCCTGCGCGAGTGCGACCTCAACCGCGCGGCTGCCGGCATCCAGACTGTTCTCCAGCAGCTCCTTGAGCACGGATGCCGGGCGCTCGACGACCTCGCCAGCAGCGATCTGGTTGATCAGGACTTCGGGGAGTTTGTGGATGGCGGGCATGCGGCGAACGACCAGGAGGCGAACGCGACATTATCCCGGAAAATCGGCAGCGAAGAGTGGGGATGCTCCGCGCTGACTGCCGGCTTATTCGGCCTCGGTCTCTGCGTCGGCGACGGGCTGCCAGTATTCTTCCGGTACGCCGATGCGTTGCATGACGACGCTGCGCTTTACACGCAGCAACTCGCTGATGGCAACGTAATCGTCAGGCAGGGCCGGATCATCCCAGCCGTTGGCGGCATGCCGGGCCAGATCGCAGGCAAGGATGACATTCTTCACCCGCGGATTTTCGGCGTTGTCCTCGTTCATCAGGGTGATCAGCAGTTCCGGCAGATGCCATTCACGCACCAGCGCGAGCTGGGTATCACGGGTATTCACGCCGAGAATGGCCTGTTGGGCGACTGCGCTGCGAATGCCGGAGTGGTCACGCTTGAGCTGCTCCACCTTGAGCATGCAGGTCGGGGCGAAGCACCAGAAGAGGATCTCTGCCGCATCATGGAGCAGGGCGGCGACGGTGACTTCGTCAACGTCGATGTCGTGGCGCATCAAGGCGAATTCGCGTGCCCAGCGCGCTGCGTGCTTGGCGCGGCTGACCACCTTGAGCAGGCCGACCAGTGCTTTGGGATGGGTGGCGAGCTTTTCTTCCACGGTTGGCAGATTGCCGAATTTCTCGAAGAACGGCGTGATGCCCATCATCATGATGGCGCGATCCGCAGTGGTAATGTCGTGGTTCTGGCGCTGGTTGCGGTGCGCCTCCAGATAGACCAGCACCCGCAAGGCCAGCATCGGGTCCTGCAGTACCACGTTGGCTAGCGCACGACCGCTGACGGAGTCCTCGTCCTTCTGCAATTCGGCGAGCGTGCGCATGCTGCGCCTCAGCACGGTAATGTCCTTGTGGCTGAAGTAGTTGATGTAGCTCTCAATCGAATCGAGGGGCGCTGCGAGCATGGTCCATTCCATAAAAGGTGTCGGCTGCGTGCAGGGTTCTACGGCAGTTGTGCGCTGCAACTTTAGGTGTCGTCACCAGACGCGTGTGCATGGCCATCAGGGTTTACACGCGGTTTGCCGTCGGTCGTGTCTGTCGCTACGTGCGCCGGAAGGCGCCTTGCCTGCCTATCTCTTTCGCAATAAAACAACGCCACGATTGCCAGTCGCTGAAGCAGACGCCAATATCCCGCCCTCGCATCAACCGAGCAGAATCAGACAGGTGAAACCGTTCAAGGCTTTCCGTATAGAACAGGTTGGAAACCCCGCAACCGGGAGCGTTGGCGGGCGTTTTGTCGACATGGACGAAACCGCGCTGGATCACGGGGATGTGCTGATCCGCGTCGAATGTTCGTCCGTCAATTACAAGGATGCGCTGGCGGCTACCGGCAAAGGCCGCATCGTGCGCCGTTTCCCTTGCGTAGGCGGGATTGATCTGGCCGGTACGGTGGTGCGCAGTGCTGCGCCACGCTTTCAGCCCGGCGACAAGGTCATTGCCACCAGCTATGAAATCGGCGTGGCTCATCATGGCGGGTATGCCGAATACGCTCTGGTGCCTGGTGGCTGGGTATTGCCTTTGCCCGCCAGCCTGAGTCTGCAAGAGGCCATGGCCATCGGCACTGCCGGTCTGACGGCGGCGATGGCGATCAACCGCATGGAAGACAATGGCCTCAAGCCCGAACGCGGGCCGGTGATGGTAACCGGCGCGAGCGGCGGGGTTGGCTCGCTGGCCATCGACATGCTGGCCGGGCGCGGTTATGAGGTTGTGGCGCTGACTGGCAAGCCGGAGCAGGCTGACTGGCTCAAATCGCTGGGCGCGGCGCGGGTCATGCTGCGCAGCGAACTGGTGCTGGACGCGAGCAAACCGCTGGACAAAGGGATCTGGGCGGGTGCCATCGACAATCTGGGCGGAACGGTGCTGGCCTGGCTACTGTCAACCAGCAAACCCACCGGGGTAGTGGCGAGTATCGGTCTGGCGGCCGATACTGTACTGAATACGACGGTCATGCCCTTCGTTTTGCGTGGGGTCAGCCTGCTGGGAATTGACTCGGTGTACGCTGGATTCGATGTGCGGGAACGAGCCTGGACGCGCCTGTCCGCGGATTTGCGTCCGCGTCACCTGGCAGCGATCACCCGGACCATCAGGTTTGAAGAGTTGCCGCAGGTGTTTGACGATTTCATCGCGGCCCGTGCTACGGGGCGCACTGTTGTACAGATAGCTTCGTTGGAAGAAACAAAGGAAACGCCATGAGCGAAGTCATAGCGCAATTGCCGCGGGTGCTGATCGTCGATGATTCGCGCATGGTGCGTGCATCGCTGGTCAAGCAGATACGCGACAAATTTGACGTGCGTGAAGAAACCGATGGTGAAGCCGGCTGGCAAAGCCTGCTGCTGGATCCGACCATCGAAGTCGTGATTTCCGACATCGGCATGCCGCGCCTGGACGGTTTCGGCCTGCTCGCCCGGATTCGTGGCTCGCGGCTGTCGCGTGTGAACACCTTGCCGGTGCTGATCATCTCCGGCGAAGACGAGAACGAGGCGCGCATGAAAGCCCAGGCCATGGGCGCCACCGATTTCATCACCAAGGGTACGCCGCGCGTCGAACTCGTCGCCCGGATCGAAGCGCTGGCGAAACTGGCCCAGACCCGCCGCGAGCTGGAAGAAAGCCGCGAACAGCTGGTGCGCCGCAACCGTGGCGATGTGTCGGTAATGGTCATCCAGGTGGATGGCTACGACAAACTGTGCGAAAGCTATGGTCACAGCGTCGGTCAGCTTGTACACCGCAAGCTTTCCAAGCTGCTCTCGGCCAAGGTTCGCAAGGAAGACACCATTGCCCACCTGGCTGAAGGCCAGTTCGCGATCATCTCGCCTTCCGCCGATCTCGATGCCTGTGGCGCCTTTGCGCTGAGACTGCGCCGGGCCATCGACACCATCGTGATGACCTACAAGGAGCACCGTATCCGCATCAGCCTGACTGTCGGGCTGGCCAGTGCGCACGGGGATCCGAACCTCTCACTCGAAGAGCTGCTGCAGCTGGCGGCCTCGCGCGTGGCCGATGGCGTACTGCTCGGTGGCAACCGGGTGGTGTCCGAGTCCGGCGAAGTCAATGCCGACAACATCGGTCGCTTCAGCCGTCTGGCCGTCAGCATTGATCACGCCCTGACCCAGATCCGTACCGGCAGCAGGGATGAACCCCGCAAGCGCCTGCGCGAACTGGTGCAGACCGTGATGCCGCTGCTGGAGCTGTTTGAACAGGATTTCCGTATCGATCTGCGTCTCGCCCAGCTGGCGGAAAAAGCCCAGGTCACCTCGCTGGAAATGCACACCACCACAACGATGACAGCGACGATCACCAGCAACCCGACTGAATGGCGAGGCTGAACCAGCATGTCGTGCAGAAGACAAAAAAAGCCGCGCTCTTGAGCGGGCTTTTTTTATTGCCTGAAGAGCCGCATACAGCCTTGGCTTGCAGACAGTCCGTCTGCAGAGTGGCGCCGGATGGACCTGAGCGCGCAGGCTACCCTGAAATCAAGGCTGGGCGCGGCTCTCCAGCTTATCCACCAAGCGCTGCCGTAACGATCTCCTGCGCTTCTTTCACGATCCGTTGCAGGTGCTCGGCCGAGACGAAGCTTTCGGCGTAGATCTTGTAGATGTCTTCGGTGCCCGAGGGCCGCGCGGCAAACCAGCCGTTGGCGGTCGTGACCTTCAGGCCGCCGATGCTGGCGCCGTTGCCCGGCGCGGTGGTGAGGCGTGCGGTGATGGGCTCACACGCCAGCGATTGGGCTGCCACCTTGTCGCCAGTGAGTTGCTTGAAAGCGGCCTTCTGCGCCGGGGTGGCCGCCGCGTCGATGCGGATGTAATGCGGCGCGCCGTATTGAGCGGTGAGTTCGGCGTAATGCTCGGCCGGGTTCTTGCCGGTCACGGCGGTGATTTCGGCAGCGAGCAGGCCGAGGATGATGCCGTCCTTGTCCGTGGTCCACTCCGTGCCGTCGCGGCGCAGGAAGCTCGCGCCCGCGCTCTCTTCGCCGCCGAAGCACAGGCTGCCATCGAGCAGGCCCGGCGCGAACCACTTGAAGCCCACTGGCACTTCCAGCAGGGTGCGGCCGAGGCCCGCCACCACGCGGTCGATCATGCTGGAAGACACCAGTGTTTTGCCGACTGCGCAATCGGCCCACTGCGGGCGATGCGTGAGCAGATATCTGATCGCGACTGCGAGGTAATGATTGGGGTTCATCAACCCGCTGGGCGTGACGATGCCGTGGCGGTCCACGTCCGCATCATTGCCCCAGGCAATGTCGAAGCGATCCTTGAGACCGACCAGGCTTGCCATCGCATAAGGGCTGGAGCAGTCCATGCGGATCTTGCCGTCGTGGTCGAGGGTCATGAAGGCAAAGGCCGGATCGACCTTCGGATTCACGACCTCAATGTTCAGACCGTATTGCTCGGCGATGCGCGCCCAGTAAGCCACGGCTGCGCCGCCCAGCGGATCAACGCCGATCTTCAGCCCCGCCTTGCGGATCGCCTCCATGTCGATTACCTGATCCAGATCGGCGATGTAGCCTGAAGCAAAGTCCATCTGGGTGATGCAACTGGCCTTGATCGCTTCAGCGTAAGGAGTGCGCTTCACTTCCACGTTGCCGGCTGTCAGCAGAGCATTGGCGCGCTTCTCGATCCAGCCGGTCACATCGGTGTCGGCCGGGCCGCCATTGGGCGGGTTGTACTTGATGCCACCGTCCTGCGGCGGGTTATGCGAAGGGGTGATGATCAGGCCATCGGCCAGATCTGTCGTGCGGCCCTTGTTGTAGCCGAGGATTGCGTGGGAGATCACCGGTGTGGGCGCAAAGCCGTCCTTCGCCTGCATGCGCACCTGCACGCCATGTGCGGCCAGCACTTCGATCACCGAACGCTGAGCAGGCGCGGAGAGGGCGTGGGAATCCTTGCCGACGTAGAGCGGGCCGGTGATGCCGTGCGCTGCGCGGTATTCGCAGGTGGCCTGGGTAATGGCGAGGATGTGCGCCTCGTTGAAGCTGCGCTTGAAAGCCGTACCGCGATGGCCGCTGGTGCCGAAGGCCACGCGCTGCCCGGCGATGCTCACGTCCGGCACATCGGCATAGGCGGCGAGAAGGGCGGCAATGTCGGTCAGGACTTCGACTGGGGCCGGTTTGCCGGCGAGGGGGTGAGCCATTGCTGTCTCCAGAGA
This sequence comes from Uliginosibacterium sp. 31-16, assembly GCF_030730865.1. Classification (GTDB taxonomy): domain Bacteria; phylum Pseudomonadota; class Gammaproteobacteria; order Burkholderiales; family Rhodocyclaceae; genus Uliginosibacterium. Next base: position 562,342 of record NZ_JAVALZ010000003.1, read on the forward strand.
AAAGGTAGGGTGCGCATCGCGCACCCGGATTCGGGAGGGATTTTACGGGGAGGATTGGTGTGGTGCGCAGTGCGCACCCTACACAAGCACTTCCTTCGCCTGTGGATGCCCCAGAAAATCCCGTGGGCTGGCGCTGAAGCCGTAGGCGCCGCTCTGATACACGGCCACCAGATCGCCGGGTTCGGCGGCGGGCAGCTCCATGCGGTCCGCCAGAATATCCAGCGGGGTGCACAGCGGGCCGACTACGCTGGCGATTTCAGTTGCTGGTGCAGCGGCCTTGTTGCCGATGATGACCGGGTAGTTCTTGCGGATCAGCTGACCGAAGTTGCCGGAGGCGGCGAGGTGGTGATGCAGTCCGCCGTCGCAGACGAGGAAGACCTGGCCGCGCGAGACCTTGCGGTCGATCACGCGGCAAACGTATACGCCCGCCTCGCCGACCAGATAGCGGCCGAGTTCGATGACCAGCTCCGCCTGCGGCAGATCGGTTTGCGCTCGCGCCACCAGTTCGGCCAGATTCGCGCCGATGGGGGTGAGGTCCAGCGGCGTGTCGCCGGGGAAATACGGAATGCCGAAGCCGCCGCCCAGGTTCAGCGTGCGCACCGGCGCGGGTGCATCGGCTGCGAGCCGCACGGCCAGCGCGTAGCAGGCCTGCTGGGCTTCGACGATGGCCTCGCTGCGCAGATTCTGCGAACCGGCGAAGAGGTGAAAACCCTCGAAGGCCAGCCCCAGCTCGCCGATGCGGCGGAGCAGAGCCGGAACGACTTCCGCATCGACGCCGAAGGGCTTGGGGCCGCCACCCATCTTCATGCCCGAAGACTTGAGTTCGAAATCCGGATTCACGCGCACCGCGACGCGAGCCGGCAAGCCCAGACGCTGCGAGATCGCTGCGAGCAGCTCGACCTCGCGGGCCGACTCGACGTTGAGCAGCACGCCCGCCCGCACCGCCGCTTCCAGCTCGGCCTCGCGCTTGCCGGGGCCGGCGAAGCTGATCTCCGCCGCTGTCATGCCGCTGGCCAGCGCCACGGCCAGCTCGCCGCCCGAGGCCACGTCGAGCCCGTCGACCCGCCCGGCCATGTGCTGCACGAGTGCCGGCAGCGGGTTGGCCTTGATCGCGTAGTGCAGCTTGATCTGCGCCGGCAGCGTCGCACGCAGGCTGGCGATGCGCGCGGCGATCACTGCGCGATCGTAGGCGTAGAAAGGCGTGCCGAGCTCCTCGGCCAGCTGCGAGACGGGCTTGCCACCAATCACCAGTTCGCCATCGAGGACGGGGAACTGGGTCATGGGGGCGTGGCGAGGTTTGGCGGGGGTAGTCATTGTGCAGTCGCGAACAGATCGGCAAATTCACCCGCCAGCGCCTTGCGATCTATCTTGCCGTTGGCATTGCGTGGCAGGGCTTCATGGCGCAGCGCAATCTGCGCGGGCACCTGATAAGCCGGCACGCGGGTCTTCAGTGCAGCGAGCAGGGCGGCGGCGTCGATGTCTGTGTGGGCGGGCGTAACGATCAGCACGATGGCCGCGCCGAGCTGTGGGTGCGGCACGCCGACCGCGGCGCATTCGGCGACCAAGCCGGTGGCATAGGCTTCCTCCTCGACTTCGCTGGGGCTGACGCGGTAGCCGGAGGTCTTGATCATTTCGTCCGTGCGGCCGATGAAATAGAGGAAGCCGTCTGCATCGCGGCGCACGGTGTCGCCGGAGTACACGGCGATCTCGGGCAACATCAGGCCATGCGGGCGCAGGTGAGCGGGCAGCGGGCGGAAGCGTTCGGCGGTTTTCTCGGCGTCGTTCCAGTAGCCCATCGCTACCAGTGGGCCGCGCTGGACGAGCTCGCCGGGCTCGTTGGGCGCGCATTCCGTGCCGTCTTCGCGCAGCACCAGCACTTCGTTGTCCGGGATGGCCTTGCCGATGGAGTCGGGCCGGCGGGCGATCTCGGCCGGGTCGAGGTAAGTCGCGCGGAAGGCTTCGGTGAGGCCGTACATCAGATAGGGGGTGGCTGAAGGCAGGCTCTGCATGAGCGTCTTCAGGGTGGTCTCCGGGAGATGCCCGCCGGTATTGGCGATGTAGCGCAGGTGGCTGGAGATGCCCGCCGGGAGCGGCTGTGCGGCTAGCTGCAACCACAGCGGCGGCACCGCGGTGAGGCCGGTAATTTTTTCGCGCTCAAGTGCCTTCACGATGTCGCGCGGCATCAGGTAGTTCAGCAGCACCACGCGCGCGCCGGCGTGGAAGGCGGTGGTGAGCTGCGAGAAGCCGGCGTCGAAGGAGAGCGGCAGGGCGGCGAGCAGACTGTCGCCGGGGTGGTTGCCCAGATATTCGGCCACGCTCCTGGCGCCGGCCACCATGTTCCGATGCGAGAGCACCACGCCCTTGGGCCGGCCGGTGCTGCCCGAGGTGTAGAGAATCGCGGCCATGTCCAGCTCGGTTGGCACGTCATGCGTCGGGGGCTGGCGATTTTCTTCGTCAAGCACTTCCTGCCAGCTGTGGGTGGCATGGGTGTTGGTTACAGTGCTGCTGGCGTTGCCTGTGACAACCAGGTGTTGCAGATCCGGGCATGCGGCCAGTGCATCACGCAGGGTGAGCAGACGCTCGGGTGAGGTGACGAGCACGCGTACATTGCAGTCGCGCAGGATGTAGGCGACCTGATCAGGCTTCAGCAGTGGATTGATCGGTACGAACACGCCACCGGCAGCGCTTGCGCCGAAACTGGCGACGACGGTTTCGATGCGCTTGTCGAGATAGATGCCGACCCGCTGGCTGCGCGCCAACCCCAGGCTGGCGAAACCACGCGCACAGGCTTGAACAAGCTGCCACAGGCTGGCGTAATCCTGCGTGCTGCTACCTGCAGTAAGGGCTGGAGCAGTCGGCGCACGCCTGGCGCTGCGTTCGATGAGATGGTGAAGGAGCCAGGAATCGCTCATGTCTCGTGCAAGTACTCGGCTGGGTGATCGGAGGAATCGGGGCTTATAATGCCGCCCTTTCGTGCAGTCAATCCAAGGAATCGATTTTGTCTTCGCTCGATAATACCCGGCACGCCGTGTTGCAAGTGCTGGAAGAAGTACTGGGGCTGGGCGGCCGTGCCGCTTCATTCAATGACGCGACCCCTTTGCTGGGTGCCGTGCCTGAACTGGATTCCATGGCGGTCGTTGGCGTGATTGCAGGATTGGAGGAGCATTTCGGCTTCCACCTGGCTGACGATGACATCGATGGTTCGACTTTCGAAACCGTCGGCACCCTGACTGCTTTTGTGGCGAACAAGCTGGCGGCCTGATAGTTTCGTTGCAGGCGCGGCCAGAGGCCGCTCCTGCAAAAACCTCCGGGCCGTCATCCCGACGCGCAGGCCGGGATCCAGCGATAGCCCACCGTCTCCCGTTTCTGGAGCCCGATCTTCATCGGGATGATTTCAAGCTGCGTTCTGCTGCTTGAAATCACTTGCTCTTGATCATCGTTCCGACGCCGTGGTGCGTCAGAATTTCCAGCAGCAGGCAGTGCTCGACGCGACCGTCGATGATGTGCACCGAGTTCACGCCGCTGCGGGCAGCGTCCAGCGCGGAACTGATCTTCGGCAGCATGCCGCCGGAAAGCGTGCCGTCAGCCACCAGATCATCGATCTGGCGCGGAGTCAGGCCCGTGAGCAGCTTGCCGGCCTTGTCCAGCACGCCCGGGGTGTTGGTCAGCAGCACCAGCTTCTCGGCCTTGAGCACTTCAGCGAGCTTGCCAGCCACCAGATCCGCGTTGATGTTGTAGGTCTCGCCGCTTTCGCCCACACCGATAGGGGCAATCACCGGGATGAAGTCGCCGGAGTCGAGGAAGGTGATCACCGAGGGGTCGATCGAGGTGATTTCGCCGACCTGGCCGATATCCAGCATCTCTTCCGGCTTGTCCTTGTTCGGCATCATCATCTTCTTGGCGCGGATGAAGCCGGCATCAGCACCGGTCAGGCCGACAGCCTTGCCCCCGTGCTTGTTGATGAGGTTGACGATGTCCTTGTTGACCTGACCGCCGAGCACCATCTCGACGATGTCCATGGTCTCTGCGTCGGTGACGCGCATGCCCTGGATGAATTGGCCTTGTTTGCCAACACGCTTGAGCAGGTCGTCAATTTGCGGACCGCCACCGTGCACGACAACCGGATTCAGGCCTACCAGTTTGAGCAAGACCACATCACGGGCAAAACAGTCTTGCAACTGCGGATCGGTCATCGCATTGCCGCCGTATTTGATCACGATGGTCTTGTCGAAGAAGCGCTTGATGTAGGGCAGGGCTTCCGCGAGGATTTCAGCCTTGAGGGCGGGAGCAAGTTGCTTGAGATCGATGGTCATGGCGACGGGGCAGCTGGGTGAGCAAAGCGCGATTTTAACGCATGAAAAAAGGCAGCGTCCGTTTGACGCTGCCTTTAATGATTGGCGGTTTGTCTTGTGTCACCGCCACAGGAGCAAACCCGTGCGTCCGACAACGCCGGACTACAAGTGGCGGGCGCTGGCGGGCTCGCTCCTGCAATCCGCCCGGCTTATGAAATCATCAGTCGTTTGGTCTTCGGCCCGGCTTTCTTGGGCAGGGTCAGCTCCAGTACGCCGTCAGTGAATTTCGCTGTGGCACGGGCTTCATCCAGATCGGAGCCCAGATCGAATTTGCGGGCGACCTTGCCGAAGCTGCGTTCGGAGCGAAGGATGTGCTCGCCTTCTTTCACTTCATGCGTCTGGGTGCGCTCGGCTGTGATGGAGAGCACGCTGCCGTCGATCTGGACATGAATGTCTTCCTTCTTCATTCCGGGCAGATCGGCGTGCACCATGTAGGCGTCACCTGCTTCACGCACATCAACCTTGATATGCGGTGTTTCGACCATGCCGGCGCCGAATTCGACGGGGTGGACGAAGAAACCGCGCAGCAGATCCTCGAAAGGATCAGTACGGACGATGTTTGCCATGATTGACTCCTTTCCTTGTCGAAGGAGGAATGATCCCTCCTGCACTACGAAGATGGAGGCCGGCGGGTGGCGATTCAAGGGTGAAAGGGGCTTGCAGGCAGGCCCGATGCCTGTCTGGAGAGCCTCTTCTGGCCTGGTTCTTCAGGCTATATGCTCGCACAGCAAGGCGGGGCGATGACGTACGGGGATGCGTGCTGGAGAGGCCCGCCAGAAGCGCCTCTCGGGGAAGGGTACGAACGGAGTCGCGCGCCGGTCCGCCACAAGGGCGTGTCTGTATTCTGGCGCTAAAGAGGCCTGAAGGACGTGCGGCGCGGCAGCATCAGGATGGCATCCTGATTGCTCCACGAGAAGCATTTGCGTGCAGCATCCTGCCAGCTCAGCCAGCACTGGGCGCGGTGCTCGTTCGGGGCCAGGCGTACTTCAACGGGTTCGGGCAGGCACAGGCTGAAGACGTGCTCGGTATTGTGCGTAACGCCCGGCGCATAGCGCTGGCGCCATTGTTCGAGAATCTCGAAACGATTGCTGATGTGCCAGTCCTCAAATGCGCTGGCCGGCGCGCAGAGCCCGGTTTCTTCCTCGACTTCGCGGCGGGCTGTTTCACGCAGAGGCTCATCGCCTTCGCGGCTGCCCGTAACCGATTGCCAGTAGCCGGGGTGGGCTGCGCGCTCGATCAGCAGAACCTGGCGCGCCGGGGTGTGGATCAGAACCAGAACCGAAACGGGTTGCTTGAAGCTGGGGCTCAAGTGCGGACTCCGAGTTGCGGCAGTTCCGGATGCTGCCCGACGAGCAGGCTCCAGAAAGGCATTTTCTGGGCTTGCCAAGCCATGACCGTGTCTTTGAGAACATCAAGCAGTGCCTCAAAGCAGGCCGGGTCGGCGGCCTGCAGAATCTCGGCGCGTTGCAGGATCAGCAGATAACCGTCGGCCTCATTCCAGGACATGTCAGCCAGACTGTCCGCCAATGCGTCCCAGTTGGCGCCGTACCAGTCCGGAAAATGCAGGCCTTTGGCAAGGGTGCGGTGCAGGCTTTCGGCATCGTGGGCGTGGGCCAGATCGATGCGGTAAACATTGAATCCTGCTGCAGGGCCCGCCTGGAAAAGGGCACTGGCGGTCTCATCGGCGGCCTGATATACGCCGGCGCATTCGCGTTTGCGGAGCAGTTGCGCGGCGTCCGGGAGCTGTGCGGTGATCTTCATGGCTGGATCCGCTGGAAGCTTCGATAGTGGTTGGCGGTGTAATAGTATTCGTGCGCTTCGCCAGCAATGATGCGACGCGCCCCTCTGTCCTGAGCGCCTGGCGTGGGGACGGTGTACTCGCGGTAGTAGCCGCGGGCCTGCCGTGGCAGGCGACGCTCACGGTTCTGGAACACGACGCCATCGCGCTGATAGGGGAAGGGGCCGCCGCGCTGGATCAGGGCGAGCGTGGCCCGTGCTTCGGGCGGCAGACTGTGCAGCGAGACGGATGGAAGTTCATCCTGACTGGACCAGAAGCTGCGTGCCTCGGCCATTGCACTGCCTGATGTCAGCAGGGCAACAAGCAGCCAGACCAGGAATGTGCGCAGGAACGTTTGCGGATGAGGCATGACGGATCGTGCCCTGACAGGGAAAACCCGAGTGTAGCAGCGCGACCTGACTATTTGACAGGTCCCCGGGAGGGAACCTCAGCGCACCTGCTCGGGCTTGATGCCGTTCTTTTTGAGCAGCGCGTGGAAGTAATTGATCAGCGCTGCCAGTCGTTGATTGCCCGGATCCTGCTTGCGCACACGCTCGATGAAATCCTTGGCGTTGCTGGCGAAGTGATCATTCCAGCCAATGTTCTCGATATGCTTGAGCAGCGCCAGCGAGGCATTGAACAGCACATTGGTGTTGCCCGGCAATTTGTCGACAGCCTGCAGCATCTGACGCACGGCGCCATCGTAGTCTCCGCTCTGGGCAAGCTGGGCACCTTCGGCCATGATGTTGCGTACTTCGGTACGTGCGCGTTCGGCCAGTTGTGCTCCCAGTTCAGGGCGGCCCAGATCGACGAGCATTTCCTTGATGGCTTCCACCGCCTCGTCGTCGGCGGCGTGGCGCATCACGTCCATGATGACAACGGCCGCCTTGTCGTCCTGCTGATTCTCCAGGCAGATGCGGGCCAGATCCTTCTTCAAACTGACGGTGGCCCCAAGCCGTGGATCATTGAAGCGGATGGCTTCATCGAGTGCGGCATTGGCCTTGTCCGTGTCGCCGGCGTGGGTGGCGACCATCGCGGTACTCAAGGCTTTGCACAGAGCGGTCTTGGGCAAGCCGTCCATGCTGCGCTCCAGATCACGCAGGGTATTGGCAGCACCTGTCGCATCGCCCGAGCCAAGTTGTGCCTTGACCAGTGAGACATGATCTTCCGGATCACGGAAATCCGAGTACTTACCTTTGTTGACCACGGTGGTCATCATTTTTGTGGCGGTTTCCATGTCGCCGCATTCTGCTGATACCTCACCAAGCTTGCGCAGGCGGCGCACCGTGTGTGGCGAAACCTTGACGGCTTCCTCCAGGGTTTCCTTGGCTTCATGGATGCGTCCCGATGCCTCGCGAGTCTTGGCCAGCCAGTCGTAGGCGTCCAGATACATGGCATTCTCATCCAGCAGGCTTTGCAGCTGTTCTTCTGCTTCGCCAAAGCGTTTCTGCATGTAGAAGGTTTTGGCCAAACCCAGCTTGGCCCAAGGGACAACTCTGGATTCAATGACCTGCCGATACGCCTCCTGCGCCTCATTGGCTTGTCCGGCAATCAGGTGCAGTTCGGCCCGCAGGCGCATGAAATCAATTACATACTGGGGGTTATCGGTTTCACCCTGCCGACAGGCGGAGATCGCTTCCAGCGTATTGCCCGCTTCGATCAGCTTGTAAATGGGCATGAACAGATCGCGTTTTTCCAGCGCGCGCGACAGGCGACTGAGTAGCTTGTCAGATGAAAATGGCTTGAGAATGTAGTCGTTTGGCGCCAGTTCGGCGGCGCTGATGACCTTCTCGTGCTGGCTTTCGCCGGTGATCATCAGAAACAGGGTGGCCAGCGGGATGAGATGGTGGCTGCGCAGGTCTTCGAGCAGGTGCTGACCGTCCTGGCCTTCGCCCAGGTGGTATTCGCACAGGATGATGTCGAAATTCTGGTCGCGCAGCTTGCGCACGGCGACACCCGCCGAGACTGCCAGCGCTATCTTGGTTATGCCACACAGGCTGAGCATGTTGCGCAACTGGGTGCGCATGCCACCGTTGGACTCGACGATCAGTACCGAGATTTCTTCAATATTCTGGGGCATGGATCCGCCGTCGCCTGCAGACGCTGAAATGCGCCTGATCTGGCTGTGGCTACGGCAGGGCGCCAGCTTTCTTTAGGGCGCTGTGCTTTCGGACGGTTCTGCAGGCTGAAGGACTGCGAGGGCAAACGCAATTTGCCGGGCGCGTTCATGCAGCGCATCGTAGCGCCCGGACGCGCCGCCATGCCCGGCCGCCATGCTGGTGAGGAAGAGCAACGGATTGCTGTCGGTCTTCAGGGTACGCAGCTTGGCGACGTATTTGGCCGGTTCCCAGATCATCACCTGGTTGTCGTGCAGCCCGGCCTCGACCAGCATCGGCGGGTAGTTGCGAGCGGCCAGATTGTCGTAGGGCGAATAGCTGAGCATGCGTTTGTAAGCCGCTTTGCTGGCCGGATTGCCCCATTCTTCGTATTCCCCCACGGTGAGTGGCAGGCTGGGGTCGAGCATGGTGGTGAGCACATCCACGAAAGGTACTTCGAGGATGGCCGCACCAAACAGATCCGGTGCCAGATTCAGCACCGCGCCGATGAGCAGCCCGCCGGCGCTGCCGCCGTTGGCGAGAATCCGGCCTTGCGTGGTGAAGCCTTGCTGGATCAGGGTTTGCGCGCAGGCGATGTAATCCGTGAAGCTGTTGCGCTTATCTTCGAGTTTGCCGGCTTCATGCCAGGCTTGGCCCAGATCGCCGCCGCCGCGCACGTGGGCGATGGCGAAAACCCAGCCGCGATCGAGCAGCGACAGGCGGGTGGCTGAGAACCACGGATCATTGACGATGCCGTAGGCGCCGTAGCCGTCCAGCCACAGCGGCGCCTGACCGTTGCGTGCCAGATCCTTGCGATAGACCAGCGAGACGGGGATGGCCGTGCCGTCGGTAGCGCGGGCTTCGATGCGCTCCGAGGCGTAATGTGCCGGGTCGAAATTGCCCAGCACCGGCTGGCGCTTGAGCAGGGTGGCTTGGCGCGTCAGCGGATCGTAGTCGTAGATCGAGGGCGGGGTGGTCAGCGACTCGTAGGTGTAGCGCAGGATGGGTGCGTCCCATTCCGGCAGATCTTCCATATCCACCACGTAGGCCGGGTCGCTGAAGGCGATGTGGTGCGTCTCGCTGCTGGGCAGATGAGTGATGGCGAGTTGCGGCACGCCGCCCTTGCGTTCGCTGGCGATCAGCCAGTCGCGATAGAGGTCGACGCCTTCGAGGACCACGTCGGCGCGCTGCGGTAGGCGCTCGACCCAGTTGGCGGGCTGCCAGTCGGCCAGCGGCGCCTCGATCAGGCGGAAATTCGGGCCGACGTCATTCGTGCGGATATACAGCTTGTCGCTGTGGTGATCAATTTCGTACTCCACCCCGGCGCGGCGCTTCACGACGATGCGCCAGCGCCCGCGCGGCTGATCGGCGGGCAGAATGCGCGATTCGCTGGTGGTGTGGCTGGTCGAGGTGAGAATCAGCAGCCCGCGCGAACGGGTGCGGGCGACGAACAAGTTGAAACGCTCGTCGCGCTCCTCGAAGAGCCGCGTCGGCTGGACTTCTTCAGGCCCCTGCCGCCACAATTGGCTTGCACGCTTGGTTTGCGCATCCTCCGTGACGAAGAACAAGGTGGGGCGCGGGTCTTCGGGATGCAGACCTTCGTCTTCCGCCCAGGAGAGGCTGACGACACCTTTGTGTGCGAGCTTCAGATCCCGGCCGCGCTGCAGGTCGCGTACGCGCAGCCGGTAGCTGCGCTGGCCACGCGTGTCTTCCGTCCAGGCGAGGAAGCGGCCCGACGGGCTGATCTCGTAATCGCCGACCTCGTAGAACGCCTTGCCCGTCGCCTCGACGTTTTCGTCCAGCAGGATTTCCTCGGGAGATGCTTCCCAGCCCGTCGGCGTGATGCGTTTGCGTACATGCACGGCGTACTGCGCGCCCTGCACCGTGCGACTGTAGTACATCCATTCGCCGTATTTCACCGGCACCGACAGGTCCGCCTCCTGAATCCGCGCCAGCATCTCGGCGTAGAGTGCGTCCTGCAGCGGTTTAACCGGCGCCAGTGCGGCTTCGGCATAGGCGTTCTCGGCCTTCAGGTAGTCCAGCACTTCGGCGGACTTCACTTTGCACAGCCCGTGGAAAGGATCGATGCGCGTGTGGCCGTGGGCGACGAGTTTCTTCGGGCGTAGCGGGGCGGCAGGCGGCGTGGGCGAGAGATCGAGGTTCAACTGGGGCAGTTCCGAGGTTGAAAAGCACAAGGGCCGCCAAGGAAAATCCTCGCGGCCCTTGCGTGGTCTAGCGTTGTGACAACTTACGCAGTGCCATCAGCCTTCTGCACATTACGCAGGCGGATATGCAGCTCGCGCAGTTGCTTCTCGTCGACCGGGCTTGGGGCTTGGGTGAGCAGACACTGGGCGCGCTGGGTCTTCGGGAAGGCGATCACGTCGCGGATCGATTCGGCGCCGGTCATCATGGTCACGATGCGGTCCAGACCGAAGGCGAGGCCGCCGTGGGGCGGGGCGCCGTACTTGAGCGCGTCGAGCAGGAAGCCAAACTTGAGCTGGGCTTCTTCTTCGCCGATACCGAGGGCGGCGAAGACCTTCTCCTGCACGTCGGCGCGGTGGATACGCACCGAGCCGCCGCCGAGTTCCCAGCCATTGAGCGCGAGGTCATAGGCCTTGGCCAGGCACTTGCCCGGATCGGTGGTGAGCAGCTCGAGGTGCTCATCCTTCGGCGAGGTGAATGGATGGTGGCAGGCGACCCAGCGCTTGGCTTCCTCGTCGTAGTCGAACATCGGGAAGTCGACCACCCAGGCCGGGGCCCACTTGCGACCATCGACGTGCCCCTTTTCGTGGCCGATCTTGGTACGCAGGGCGCCGAGGGCGTCGGTGACGATCTTGGTCTTGTCTGCGCCGAAGAAGATCAGGTCGCCGCTGGTGGCGCCGGTGCGCTCGATCACCGCGCGCAGCGAGGCTTCGGACAGGTTCTTGACGATCGGCGACTGCAGGCCGGTTTCGTTGATCTGGGTGACGTCATTGACCTTGATGTAGGCCAGACCCTTGGCACCGTAGATCTTCACGAACTCGGTGTAGCCGTCGATCTCGCCACGTGTCAGGGCTGCTCCACCCGGGATGCGTAGCGCGGTGACGCGGCAGGCCGGGTCGTTGGCGGCACCAGCGAAGACCTTGAAGGCCACATCCTTCATCACGTCAGCCACGTCGACGAGTTCCAGCGTCACGCGCAGATCCGGCTTGTCCGAGCCGTAGCGGGCCATTGCCTCGGCGTAGGTGATGCGCGGGAACGGGTTCGGCAGTTCGACGTCGATGGCATCCTTGAACACGTAACGGATCAGGTTTTCCATGATCTCGGTGATCTCGGTCTCGTTCAGGAACGAGGTTTCCATATCGACCTGGGTGAATTCCGGCTGGCGGTCGGCACGCAGGTCTTCGTCGCGGAAGCACTTGGTGATCTGGTAGTAGCGGTCGTAGCCGGCCACCATCAGCAGCTGCTTGAAGAGCTGCGGCGATTGGGGCAGGGCAAAGAACTGGCCGTCATGCACGCGGCTCGGCACGAGATAGTCGCGTGCACCTTCCGGGGTGCTCTTGGTGAGCATCGGTGTTTCGATGTCCACGAAGCCTGCGTCGTCCAGATAGCGGCGGAAAGCACGTGCAGTCTTGTAGCGCAGCATCATGTTGCGCTGCATGGCCGGGCGGCGCAGGTCGATCACACGGTGCGTCAGACGTACGTTTTCGGACAGGTTCTCGTCATCCAGCGGGAAGGGCGGGGTGACCGAGGTGTTCAGCACTTCGAGTTCATGTGCCAGCACTTCGACTTCGCCGGAGATCAGGTTGGCATTGGTCGTGCCCTCGGGGCGGCGGCGCACCTTGCCGGTCACGCGCAGGCAGAACTCGTTACGTACCTCTTCCGCAATCTTGAAGGTCTCGGCACGGTCCGGATCGCAGACGACCTGCACCAGCCCCTCGCGGTCGCGCAAGTCGATGAAGATCACACCGCCATGGTCGCGACGGCGATGAGCCCAACCGTAAAGGGTGACAGTCTGGTCGAGCAGGGCGGCGGAAACGAGGCCGCTATAAGTGGTACGCATCAATGATCTCCGTGATCCGGTGTTTTGTTTTGATCGTGCAAGGCTGGCAAAGCGGCTGTCAGCCCGAATTCAGTGTCTGGCTGCTTCTGGGGCAACCGAGCCCATGGATATGATGAACTTCAGGGCGTCATCCACCGACATTTCCAGTTCCATCACGTCCTTTTTTGCCATCATCAGAAAAAAACCTGATGTCGGGTTTGGCGTTGTTGGCACATAAACGCTGATCGAGTCGGCAGGCAAATGCTGCGCCAGCTCACCTGAGGGCGTGCCTGTCTGAAAGGCGATTGTCCAGCTGCCTGCGTGTGGATACTGCACCAGAAGTGCTTTGCGGAAAGCCTGCCCACCCGGTCCGAGCAAAGTGTCTGAAACCTGCTTTACGCTGGAGTAGATCTGCCGGACTACGGGGATCCGGTTGAGCACACTCTCCCACATTTTCACAAGTCTCTGACCAAGCAGATTGGAGGCTACAACCCCCGTCCCGATGACTACCAACAGGGTGATCAGGGTGCCCAACCCCCACAGTTTGAATCCGATCAGGTTGTTGGGCTGCCAGGCCTGTGGCAGGAGCAACAGGGATTGGTCGAGCGTACTGACGATGGACTTGAGAACCCAGACTGTGATTACGAGAGGTATCCAGACCAACAGTCCGGTGATCAGATGTTTCTTCATGAGGGCTCAGTGGCAGGAGCAGCTGCCCGCGCAAGGGGGAGGAGGCGCGTCTGGAGCCGCCGGGCAGGAGGCTGTTGCCGAGTTTGACGAACTGGAAGAGCTGTTTTTGAAATCTGTTGCATACCAGCCATTGCCTTTGAGCTGGAAACCCGCTGCACTCAGCTGTTTTGCGTAAGTGCTGCTGCCGCAGGCCGGGCAGTTGCTGATCGGTGCGTCGCTATGTTTCTGAAGGTGGTCTTTTTGATGACCGCAGTCACCACAACGATATTCGTAAATAGGCATGTGCATCCCCTAAACCATGGATTCTAACGCATTGGCACGGCTGGAAAAACTGGCAAACAGCATTAACACCGGCCAAGGCGCGAAGAAAATGGGGATGAAGCTCCGTCTTTCAAGCCGGATCAGAGCGGGAGGAATAGCTTGCTCAGGGTCTCACCGAAGAACAGCATCAATACCCCTGCCGCAGCAAGGTATGGACCAAAGGGGATTGGGGTTTCACGTCCGTGTTTGGCAAAAATCATCAGGCTAATGCCCACGCAGGCGCCGACAACGGATGAAAGGAGGATGATTCCGGGCAGTGCCTGCCAGCCCAGAAAAGCCCCAAGTGCTGCCAGAAGTTTGAAGTCCCCGTAGCCCATTCCTTCCTTGCCGGTTACCAGTTTGAAAAGCCAGTAAACGGACCAGAGAGAAAGATAACCAGCCATTGCGCCAATTACGGCAGCTTCAAGTGGAACGAAGATCTGATTGAGGTTAAGCAGCAAACCCAGCCACAGCAGCGGTAGCGTGATGTCATCAGGCAGCAGGAATGTGTCCAGATCGATGAATGTCAGTGCCAACAGAGACCAGATCAGAAGCAGGCCCGCTGCTGTTTGCAAGGTCGGTCCGAACTTCCAGGCGACGGCGGCGGACAGGAGCGCCGTCAATACCTCAATAACCGGATAGCGGATGCCGATGGGGGCTTTGCAGTGACTGCAGCGGCCACGAAGGACCAGATAGCTCAGCAGCGGTATGTTCTCGAGTGCAGTAATCAGATGCCCGCAATGCGGGCAGCGGGAGCGTGGCGTTGCCAGCGTGAGCTTTGGCGTGTCCGGCGCTGTTTCGCCACGGAATTCGGCGGCATCAGTCTGCCACTGCCGCTCCAGCATTTTGGGCATGCGATGGATGACGACGTTGAGAAAACTGCCGACGCACAAACCAAGGAGCAGGACTGTCGTGATCAGCAATACGGGCTGCTCCAGATACAGGGATGGGGGCATGATTTCGGAATGAATAAAGGCGGCGCATGCGCGCCGCCTTGTCTGGTTGAAAGGGGCTTAAACGACCTGGCCGAGTTTGAAAATAGGCAGGTACATTGCAACAACCATGCCGCCAATGATCGTACCCAAGAACACGATGATGATCGGCTCCAGCAACTGGGACAAGCCCGCGACCATGTCATCTACTTCCCGCTCGAAAAAGTCGGCAACCTTTCCACACATTCCATCCAGCTGTCCGGATTCTTCGCCAATGGAAACCATCTGTACAACCATTGCCGGGAAAACCTGAACGCCTTGCATGGCAACAGTCAGACTGGTGCCTGTGGAAACTTCATTCTGGATGGTTTTGGTGGCAACCTTGTACACGTGATTGCCTGCTGCACCTGCCACAGAGTCAAGTGCCTCCACCAATGGAACGCCTGCCGCAAACATTGTTGAAAGGGTACGTGTCCAGCGTGCAATCGTAGCTTTTCTGATGATGTCGCCAATTACTGGAATTTGTAGAGTGGCCCGATCCACCCAAGCCTGCATTGAAGGAGAGCGCTTGTAAGCAAAAACGATAGCGACGACGGCTGCGATGGCTCCGCCGAAAATCAGCAGGGAATTGGACACAAAGAAGTCCGATATTGCCATGACAAAGAGTGTCGGAGCGGGGAGGTCAGCACCAAAACTGGTAAACACCTTTTTGAATTCAGGAATCACAAAAATCATCATCACCGAAGTGACTGCCCCGGCAACGACCATGACCGAGATAGGATAGAAAAGTGCTGATTTGATCTTGCTTTTGATCGCCAGCATCTTTTCCTGATAGATGGCGATGCGGTCCAGCAGATTTTCCAGTGCCCCCGATTGCTCTCCCGCTCCGACAAGGTTGCAATAGAGTGCGTCAAAATGCGCAGGATGTTTCCGTAATGAATTGGACAGGCTTGTTCCTGTTTCCACTTCGCTACGGATGTCGCTCAGCAAGCGTCCGAGCGCTGGGTTGCTGCAACCCTTGATCGCAATGTCAAAAGATTGAAGGAGCGGTACCCCTGCGCGCATCATCGTCGCCAACTGTCGCGTGAAGACTGCGATATCTTTGTCTTTGACGCTGGAGCCTTTGCCGAACGAGCGTTTTTTGACCTTGGTGACGGAAATTCCCTGGCGCCGCAGCGTCGCCTGAACCACATTTTCGGTTTGTGCGCGGAGTTCTCCCCGAATTACCTTGCCGCTTTTGTCCTTGCCTTCCCATGTGAATAAAGTTTCTTTTTGTTCGACGCTGGGGCGCCGGACGGATCGGGTTGCTGTGGCCATGTCGGTTTTCCGTAAATTACTCGTTAGTTGTTGCGAGTACTTCTGTCAGTGAGGTCATCCCCTGCTTTACCTTGAGCAGTCCCGATTGCCGCAAATCGCTGACCCCTTCAAGTTGAGCCTGAGCTGCTATATCCATGGAGTTGCCTCCTGTCATGATGATGCGCTGAATCTCTTCAGAAATAGGCATGACTTGATAGATGCCCACGCGTCCTTTATATCCGGAGCCCTTGCAGCGATCACAGCCTACGGGGCCATAGGCTTGCCAGCTGCCGTCCAGGTCCGCTTCCGAGAAGCCCGCTTGCATTAGCGCTTCCATCGGAATGTCGATAGGTTTTTTGCAAGAACACAGACGTCGAGCCAAGCGTTGCGCCGTGATCAGGATGACGCTCGATGCGATGTTGAATGGAGCAACCCCCATGTTTTTCAGGCGATCAAGCGTGGTTGGTGCATCATTTGTATGCAGGGTCGACAACACCATGTGGCCCGTCTGCGCAGCTTTGATCGAAATTTCAGCCGTCTCCAGGTCGCGAATTTCGCCGACCATGATTACATCAGGATCCTGGCGCAGGAAAGCTTTAAGCGAAACGGCAAAGTTCAATCCAGCCTTGTCATTCATGGTGACCTGATTGATGCCGGGAAGGTTGATTTCTGCCGGGTCTTCAGCTGTTGAAATATTGACCCCGGGTTTGTTCAGGATATTCAGACAAGTGTACAGCGAGACGGTCTTGCCGCTACCGGTTGGGCCAGTGACGAGTACCATTCCGTAGGGACGCTCTACCGCGTCAAGAAGTGCTGCTTTTTGTTCCGGCTCATAACCCAGTGCATCTACGCCCAGCATGGCGCTGGTCGGATCAAGAATGCGCATGACGATTTTCTCGCCATGCATGGTTGGCAGGGTAGATACGCGAAAATCAATAGCTTTGTTCTTTGACAGTACCAGTTTCATGCGGCCATCCTGCGGGACTCGTTTTTCCGAAATGTCGAGTCGTGAGATAACCTTGATCCGCGCCGCGATTTTTTCTTTTAGTGCAAGGGGCGGTTGTGATATTTCGCGCAGGATGCCATCCGTCCGAAAGCGGATGCGATAGAACTTTTCGTAAGGCTCGAAATGGATATCGGAAGCGCCTTCGTTAATAGCGTCGACCAGCATCTTCTGGATGAAGCGGACCACCGGGGCATCGTCAATTTCCGCACCAGTTGTATCTGCTTGAGCTTCATCCGGGTTGGTCTCTATCAGGCCTTCCATGTCGAATTCGTCAGAGACTGACATGTTGCTCAGTGCTGACGAAACCGACTCTGTCAGTTTGGCGAGCATCTGGGTCAGTTTGTCGACTTCAACAACAACAGGATCTACTGCCAACCCTGTCTGAAAACGGATTTCGTCCAGTGCCCGCAAATTGGTCGGATCGGCCAACGCCACCGTAATCCTGTTGCCGCGCTTGCTCAGGCCGATGACCTGATGCTTTGCCATCAGTTTGGCGTCGATGGCATCCTTTGCTACATAGGTCTCGTCGTAGGCAGACAAATCAAGCCAAGGGCTGCCGAAAGTTGTTGAACAGAAGGTTGCAATTTCGCCAGTTTTCATCAATCCCCGCTGTACAAGCTCGGCTACAAAGCCACCGGGATTTCCTGTTTGTGCAGAGCATGCTTGCGCGTCGGTCTCGTTCAATCGACCGTGCTGAACCAAGGCTCGAGCGAGACCGCTCAGTGAAGTTTGTTGGACGGCAGCCATCAGGGGAGTTCTATCTTCAGGACTTTCAATAGGTTACGCACGTTACTTGATGTTGTACCGTAATACCTTCGATTGTAAACCGCCTTGTGGCTTTTTTGACACCGATAGTCGGGTGCGGCAAGGCTTCGAGCAGAAAATCAACGTTCGCGGCGTACTGTCATTGTCGGCATCGACTTTTGGGACTGAAGAGGTCAGACGCTACGCCCTAGTAAAAACTCCAGCACAAAACGGGTGCCTGCATAGGCTAATACCAGTGCTATGAAACCCGCCAAAAGCCAGTGTGTTGCGGTTTTCCCTCTCCAGCCCAGAGTTTTTCTACCAATCAGCAGGGTTGCGAACAATAACCAGGATGCTATGCCGAAAAATGCCTTGTGATTCAACATCAATGGTTTATTGAATATCTGTTCAGAGAAGAACAGGCCAGACCCTACTGTCAGCGTCAGGAACACAAAGGCAGTGTTTGTCAGGCGAAAGAGCAGGCTGTCCAGTATGAGCAAAGGAGGGGTGTCTCGTTCTTCGCCTAGCTTTGCGCGATGAAGATTGTGTTCGGCTGCAGCAAGAAGCAATGCATGGAAAATTGCCAAGGTAAAGAGGCTGTAGGCCAGCATGGCGACAACGATGTGCGCCTTGAATGCCCAGTTTGCAAGAGGCAGCGAGTGGGGGTGGCCTGATATCGCCAGGGGGAGAAGGCAAGAAAATCCGGCAATGGGCGCGGCATGTTTGAGTAAGCGATGAAGGGGGGTGAGCAGGCTTTCCAGGCTGTAAATCAGCATGGCTAACCAGAGGGTCAATGAAAGTGCTGCGGTAAAGCCGAAGCGCAGTCCGTCTTCTGCAAAGAGTAGGTTTCCCAGTGACCATGCGTGGGAAACTAGGGCGGACAGCAACAATGCATGAATCAGCGCGTTGCGATCAGTCTTTTTCCGGATGCAGGCGATGGTCAAGGCTGCATAAAGCGAGGCAGGTAGCAGATACAGTAGAATGTTTCCCATTCTCTTAGTTTAACGCCCATTAGGGGGCGGCGGAACCCGCTCCCTGACCATTGCCGGACTCTCATTGCATGCTGGATAACCTGACCAACCGTCTTGCTCACGTCGTCAAAACCCTGCGTGGACAGGCTCGCCTGACCGAAGACAATATTGCCGAGATGTTGCGTGAAGTGCGCATGGCCTTGCTGGAGGCTGATGTGGCTTTGCCTGTGGTAAAGGAATTGATCGCCCGCATCAAGGAAAAAGCCTTGGGGCAAGAGGTGGTTGGCTCTCTTACGCCTGGTCAGGCGCTTGTCGGTGTGGTGCAGCAACAACTTGCTGAGGTTATGGGCGGTACGCAAGCGGCATTGAATCTTGCGACTCAGCCGCCAGCGACGATTTTGATGGCGGGTCTGCAAGGGGCGGGCAAGACCACGACGGTAGGGAAGCTGGCTAAATATCTGAAGGAGAGGCTGCGCAAGAAGGTGTTGGTTGTTTCTTGTGACATCTACCGCCCTGCCGCCATTGCTCAGTTGCAGACGGTGGCTGGTCAGGCTGGCGCAGAGTTCTTTCCATCATCGGTCTCCGAAAAGCCGGTGGATATTGCACTGGCGGCCATTGATTTCGCCAAAAAACATTATTTTGATGTGCTGCTGATTGATACAGCAGGGCGTTTGACGGTCGACGCGCAAATGATGGCTGAGATTCAGCATTTGCATGCAGCGATAAATCCGATTGAAACCTTGTTTGTGGTCGATGCCATGCTGGGACAAGATGCCGTCAATACTGCCAAGGCTTTTCATGAGGCATTGCCTCTGACCGGGGTTGTTCTGACCAAGCTGGATGGTGATTCGCGCGGTGGTGCGGCTTTGTCTGTGCGCTACGTTACCGGGGCTCCGATCAAGTTTACCGGCGTGGGCGAGAAACTGTCCGGTCTGGATGAATTCCATCCGGATCGCATGGCTAGCCGGATTCTTGGCATGGGCGACATTCTCTCGCTTGTGGAAGAGGCGCGTTCAGTTGTTGATGAAAAAGCAGCGCTTGATCTCGCTCAAAAGCTTAAAAAGGGCAAGGGCTTTGATCTGAATGACTTCAAAGAGCAGATTGGCCAGATGCGCAAGATGGGCGGTCTTTCCAGTCTGATGGACAAGATGCCGGCGCAGTTCGCTCAGGCGGCCCAGCAAATGCAGGGGGGCGAGCAAGAGAAGGCAATGGGGCGGGTCGAAGGCATTATCAATTCCATGACTCCGTTTGAGCGTGCCAACCCTGATTTGATCAAGGCTAGCCGCAAGCGTCGAATTGCCTCAGGGGCTGGGGTGCAGGTGCAAGAGGTTAACCGGCTACTGAATCAGTTTGAGCAAATGCAGAAGATGATGAGGCAGTTTTCCAAAGGCGGGATGGGCAAGCTTATGCGTGGTTTGGGGGGGCTCAAGGGGATGTTGCCTGGGGCGTAGCACCCTCCGTTCGTCTGTTTGCTTGAGTGTTTGCCCTTTTGGGCGAATTTTTGGTTGTAGTGACGGCTTTCCTTGCTGCGGCAATGGTTGCTTGGTTTGTATTTCTTAAAAAAAGAAAACTAAGTGGCGTGCCTGTGACGCAAAAAGCAGCCCCCCATCCTTTTGTCGTTGCGGATGCGTAACTTCTTGTCGGAAATGCGCTTGCGGCTTGTGTAGGCGTATAGCATGATGTCGCCTACAGGAATTTATCTAGACGTAAACCCTAGTTCGTTGATCGAGAATAAGGTTTTTCGAGCGGCCAAGTCGAGGTTTTTGGGGAGAAACTCAAGTGATCAACACTCAGGCAAGACCTGCCCCTTCTTTTGCTGTGGTTGGAAGTTGCGAGCGAGGATTTACCTTGGTCGAGCTAATGGTTGCAGTGTCAGTTATGGCTGTGCTGTTGGTGATTGCTATCCCTGGTTTTACCGAGCAGATCCGTTCAGGGCGTACTCAAATGGCGTCGGATGGACTCAAACGTGCCGTTTCCAGGGCCAAAGATGTGGCGCGGGATACAGGGCGTCGCACCATCTTGACTGTGAATGGCACTCCGGTGGGTGTGGCGGGTTGCGATGACGCGGCTTGGGCGATCACGCAAGGCAGTGAAATTATTTCGTGTCTGACCAAGGCTGATTTTACGAAGCGTTACGAAGGTACGTCGATTGGCAGTGGGGCAACCGCCGTAATGACTTTCCTGCCGTCAGGCATCGGCAGCGGGATTGTTAACGGTTCGGGAGACAGTATTTCCTCGGTCTCCTACGAAATGAAGTCTGGCTCAACATTCAAGACGGTCAAGATTTACGCAGGTGGGGTGGTTGATGTCATCTAGAAAAAACAGTCAAGGTTCGACCCTGATTGAAGTCCTGATTGCCGTGCTAGTGCTATCTATTGGCTTGCTGGGCGCTTTCAAGCTCCAGACCGAAGGCGTCCGCCTGAATGCCGACTCGAAATACACAGTGATAGCCGCTTCGTATGCGCAGGATGCGCTTGATGCCCTTTCTTTCAACAGACTGAATGACAAAACCACTTGGGTCAGCATTACGAGCAGTTCCGTTGGGGCAGGGCTCAGCGGCCGGCCTGGCGAGTGGCTGATGAATCTTCAACGCGACCTGCCTGATGGGAATGCCTCCATCGGTTGTGCCAGCAAAGCCTGCACCGTGGAAATTTCTTGGACTCCGCCCGGTCGCGACCCGGTTACCGCAAAGTACAGCATGTATGACAACTGATC
This sequence comes from Uliginosibacterium sp. 31-16, assembly GCF_030730865.1. Classification (GTDB taxonomy): domain Bacteria; phylum Pseudomonadota; class Gammaproteobacteria; order Burkholderiales; family Rhodocyclaceae; genus Uliginosibacterium. The sequence continues at coordinate 583,242 of NZ_JAVALZ010000003.1, forward strand.
TGCTCAGCCGCCAGCGCGGCTTTTCTCTCGTGGAACTCATGATCGCTCTGGTGCTCGGGCTGATCGTTGTGGGTGGTTCACTGGCGGTTTTTGCCAGCCAGCGCGTGACGATGCGCTTGTCTGGTGAAATGGCCGATGTGCAGGCGGATGGCCGAGTTGTGCTTGATGCTTTGGCGCGAGATCTTCGGACTGCTGGTGACTTCGGATGCTGGCCTGTATCCAATCCTCCTATCAGTAAACTTGTCAACGCAGCCGTGTTTGATGAAACCGCCGGCGGTTTGGCTGGGTACGATGGGCCTACCTCGCTCCCAAGCGCGTCGGGGCCGTTCGGTGTCGCAACGGTGCGTTCAGCCGCGCTTGATACGAATTCCGATATTGTTTCCATATCAGGTGTATTTGGAAGCCTGTCACAACTCAAGAGTGGAATGACCGACCAGAGTGCGGCGCTGGTTCTCAAGCAGCCCACCCAGAGTTTTCAGGCCAATGACGTCGCAGTCATTACTGATTGCGTGAATTGGTCAAAGTTTCAGGTCACCAGCGTTGCAACGGATGCGTCAGCAAAAACAGAGACCCTTTCTCATGCTGCTGGTGGGGCTGGCGTAGGAGGTGGCAACAAGGATCCAACACTCGGCGAGGTATTTGCCACTGGAGCGACTGTTGGGCGGCTTGATACTGTCTGGTGGTTCATTGCGACGCAGGCGGATGGGCAAAAAGGTCTCTTCCGACTTAGTGCTCGTGATGGTGTTCCCATTCTGGTTTCCGAGCGTGTTAGCGCGATGGTATTGCTCTATGACATCGACTCTGACGGTGATGGTGTCGTGGATCAGGCAGACAAGACTGCTGCAGATGTCAGCAATTGGGCTCAGGTTCGAGGCGTCAAGGCGCAGTTGCTGATGCGCTCGGAGAAAAAAGCCGCCACGGCAGCAGGAACGGGTGTTTTTGATGGCCAGTCCGTTCCGCAGGATGGGCGCCTCTATCTTCCGCTTCAAATGAACGTTGCATTGAGAAACCAATGAAACAGCTCACCAAGAAACATCGCATGAATGCAGCCGAGCAGCGAGGCGCAGCGCTTGTGGTCGCCTTGATCATGCTCATCATGGTGTCATTGCTGGCGGCGGCAAGCTTTGCGCTGACGACCTCCGAGGCCCGCGGGTCGGCGGGATGGAGTGACCGTCAGCGTGCCCTGTTCGCGGCCGAAGGTGTGCTCAAGGAGGGGGAGACTGCCGTGCAAGTGCTGGTCGATGCGGCAGGAACGAGTGTTGAGCAGGCAGTCAGGATCAAGGGCAAGGGTTTCTATGTTCGCACCGATGGTACTTTGCCTGATATTGACCCGTGGCCCACGGCGAGTTCGATTGCAGGAACAGCGGCGGATCAGCGCCTTGATGGACAGCTGAATTATATCGCGGTGTTTGAAGGCACAGGAATCAAGCCAGGGGCTGCGCTGGGAAATGCGGCTGGTAATCCCAACAAGGCGGCCGAGCAGCCGCGTTTTACCGTCTATGCCAAGGCCGGCGGCATCAAGGAGGGCACGTATGTGGTGCTCTCCTCATCGAAAGCTTACTGAGAAAGTGGAGTCCAAGATGAAACTCTCAACCCTGAAACGATTTGGCGCAGGCGCGATGCTTGTCTTTGGCATGGCGAGTGCTGTGGCTTGGGCTGCTGCAGTGTGTACGAACAACACCAGTCTTGGATCGGTGTTGTCTGTGCTTGATGATGGGAAGATCAATATTGCTGCGGGTAACTGCAACTTGCGTTTCTACGGGGTATCGACTGTCGGGACGAAGAACGGAAATTACGTCGAGCCGGAGGCCGGGAAGTGTTATCCCTATGTTTCTGATACGGAAAAGTCGACAACACCTGTGATTGCTAGTGGTGTTTCTTCCGCGTCCAAACCGCTTGATGCTTGGCAGGAAAGTGGATCCAGCTTCAATTTTTCGGTTTCAGCAAGCTCAATTAATTTTGGTAAGTATACGGCGGTTAGTCAGTATTGGGGGACTTACGCAGGAAGCCTGTCCAACACCGCAGATGGGGATCATGTAATTACTGATGCTGGTCGTACCGTCACCTTCAAAAAGGCCGGCAATGTATATACGTTGCCTAGTGGTGATTACGACACGATTTCAGTTGAAGCTGGTCAAGGGTCCATTGTTTTTTCGGGGCCTGTACGTATCAAGAAACTGATAATTACAAACAATAACTCGGTGACGTTCGCTCAGGATGACTCCGCTTCGACTCCGTCGAAGAATTTCATTGATGAGTTTAATTTGAGTTCTGCGGCCCGACTCCATCTTTCAGGTACGGGGCTGACTACCCTGAATATTCTGGGTAAAAACGCTACTACAGGGGGCGTAAGCGGCTGGTCTATTGGATCGCAAGTCTGCATCAATTACCTGAACTGTGACCCTACTCAAGAGAAAACCACGGCTAATATGGCCATGCAAAATCCTGATCGCCTGCAGATCAATGTCTATAACGGCGATCTCGTCACACAGGGCTCATTTGCGATTGCAGCAGGGGTCTATGTGGCGAATGGTGCGATCAACTTCAGCAACGGCACTCCCATAACGGTTGTGGGTGAGGTTCTTGGGAAAAGCATTTCTCTGCAAAATAATGCTGGAACACAGCTTTACTACAAATCGACTTCTGCGGCAACCTTGCAAGCAGATGCCTATTCACTTACGCCGCCTGCGATAGATGCGATCACGCAGGAAGGATCGTTGATTTATCGTGCGATGCAGAGTGATTATCGCCAGGATGGATCGACGCCAGGAACCTCTGGTCACCTCCGGGCTTTCCGCCTCAAGGCGGATAGTTCGCAGGAAGATACGCCAGTCTGGGACGCTGCAACCAGGATGACGCTTGCGGACCGGCAATCGAAGATCTTTACGGACAGTGATGCAAAAACCTTCCGTACCTTGCTGGCAACGCCAGCATCGGAATTTACCAATGGCACGCTGACGGGGTCGGCGGATTGCATCATCAACCCGAATTGCCAGAACGGCGCGAAGCTTGGTGGGCGTGATCCGGATTCGCTGGTGGGAACTCCTTGGCGGACTCATCCCCTGATCGTCGGGCAATCCGTGCTGTTCGCAACGGATGACGGCATCCTGTATTCCATATCCCGCACGACCGGCGATCTGCAATGGGGCTGGATTCCGCGCCAGATCCTTCCATTGACCGGTGACTCCGCTGCTTTGCGCAGCCAACACCCTTGGGGTCAGATCAACTCGGCGCAGATTACGGTGTTTGAGGGCGGGGCCTGGGTATCCAAAACTTACGTGACCGGTGCGGCGCTGGGCGGGCAATTGCATTTTGCGATTCTGCTCAGCAATGACGGTGCGTCGCTGTCAGAAGTTGTGTGGAGCGACTACCGGGCCAATCAGTTCTCCCCCGGCTCGGCGACATGGGGTGGATTCACGGGCTTGCCGTATGGTGGCGGAGCACCCATCGTGGGGGCCGGCAACAAGGTTATCTATATCGTTGGCAACAAGCTGGTTGTGCGGAATCTCGATGGCAGCGGTACGGTTGAAACAAAGACCATCAGCTCATCCAGCTTCGGCAATGTTTCGAGCAATCTGATCTACCTGAACGACAGTTCCATTTTCTTCGGGTCGTCAAAGGGACGCGTGTGGCAAATGGATATCAACGGTGACGTTGTACCAGGAGTCAATGATGTAGATCTGGGCCTGACGGAGCCCGTTACCTATCTTAATGGGGCGCGTATGGTGTCTGGTGGGGGGAATTCCCTCCAGTTGCTGGCGCAGAGTGCTAACCGGGTCAGCGTATTGAGGTTCTTTGCCGATACATGGTCGCGTGCTTGGTTCACCGGTGTTGGAGCGTCGTCGGATGTGCAGGTCCCTTATATTCCCGCTACTAACAGCGCCTGGATGAGTGCACCTGCTGACATCATGAACGGCAAGGTCGTGTTGTATTACACGACGAAGGATTTCACCGGCTGTGATGTGCGTGGCTATGCGTTTGGTCCCTTGTCACTGGTTGACGGTGCCGCCTCATTGTTAGGTACTCGATATCGGCTAATTACGGCAACGAACCTTTCTCACTATCTTGGGAAGGGTGAGGCTGTTGGCGGTACGCTGACACGGTTCAAAGGCCGCTACGGAGTTTGGGGGGCTTCTGCGGGTTCAAGTTTCAAGCCCAGTGGTTCGGGAAGCTCTTCAGGCAGTGGCGGTGGCAGCAATTCAGGGGCCGGGAACATTGGGACTGGGGCTGGTACTACGGATGCCAATGGTGGGCATCTTGACTCAGATGACAATGTGCAAACCAAGCGCTTGAACTGGCGCGAACTGACCAACTTCTTCTGATAAGGAAAATATTGATGAAGAAGCCAGCCGGTTTTACTTTGATTGAGTTGATGATCGTCGTGGGAATCATCGGGATTATTGCGGCGATTGCCTATCCGTCCTACATCGACTCGGTGCGCAAAACGCGCTTTGGCCAAGCGAAAGAGGGGGCAATGCAGGTGGCGAGCCAGCTGGAGCGTCTGGTGTCGCAGAGCAATGCGTACGAGGCAGATCTGACGAAGGCGGCGGGACCCTATGGGGATTTGCTGAATTACGCCTACCCGGAAACGGACACTCCGAAACGAACGTATGTGTTGGTTGTTACCGAGCAGACAGCGCGTTTCAATCTCTGGGTTGGTGTGAATTCGGCAGGGACGAAGTGTGGATGCGATGGAAAAGTATGCACTGCAGCAACCGCAGGCACTTTCACCGCGACACAGAAAACCTGTGCGAGCCCGACTGTCACGTTCTGACGAGGTGTTGGACCTTCCTATGTGACAAGGGCGCCAATTGGCGCCCTTGTTGTTTGTGGCGACGAAAACTCTCAGCGAAGTCCGGCTGCGTAATCCGACACTGCCTTGATTTCTGCGTCGGTCATGCGGATGGCGACGGTGCGCATCATGCTGGCAGGGTCGTTGTTGCGCTCATTGGCCCTGAATGCCTTGAGTTGCGCTTCGATATAGTCTGCATACTGGCCTTGCAGGCGCGGGTATTGGGCCGGGATGCCCATGCCGGCCGGGCCATGGCAGCCGGAGCAGGCGGGCAAGCCCTTGCTGGCGTCGCCGGCGCGCCAGAGTTTTTGGCCGAATTCGACGGTTTGTTTGTTCTTGGCTTGTTCTGGCTTCTGTTTTTGTTGTGAAAAATAGGCGGCCAGTCCTCGCATGTCGGCATCGCTCAATGCGGCTACCATCGGTGCCATGCTGGCGTTGATGCGTAGCGCGGGCTTACCGCCCTGGCTCTTGAATTCGCTGAGTTGTTTGGCCAGATAAGCTTCATGCTGGCCAGCCAGTTTGGGAAATGTGGCCGCAATGCTGTTGCCGTCAGCGCCGTGACAGGCTGCGCAGACGGTCTCTGCGGTTTGCTTGGCTTTGGCAAGATCCGGTTTGTTGGCCGGAGCACTCTGGGCAAATGCGGTCTGGACGGTCAGGGCAATCGTCAGGATTGAAATGCGCGCGATCATTGTCACCTCTGAGGTGTGGCGTTCTTGAATCCTGATATTCTATACCGCCGCGCGCGTCGCGCGGAATCCTGCATTTGCATGTCTCCGGTTTCCTCTATGTCCCTGTTCCGCGCTGCCCGTTTTGAAATTTCCATCGCCCGTCCGCAAGATCTGCCCGCTCCCAACGGTGCCGAGATCGCTTTTGCCGGGCGTTCCAACGCAGGCAAATCCAGCGCCATCAATACCTTGGTCGGGCATACACGCCTTGCTTACGTGTCGAAAACGCCGGGCCGTACCCAACTGATCAATATTTTCCGCATGAACAATGGGGCCGCGCTGGTGGATTTGCCTGGCTATGGTTACGCCAAGGTGCCGGAGGCGATCCGCAAACAATGGGTGCGTCTGCTGGAGGAGTACCTGACTTCGCGTGAGAGCCTGATCGGGCTGATCCTGATCATGGATTCGCGCCATCCGCTTACGCCACTGGACCAGCAGATGCTGGGCTGGTTTGCGCCGACGGGCCGGCCGATTCATGTGCTGCTGACCAAGTCGGACAAATTGACCCGCGGCCCGGCCATGCAGACCTTGGCCAAGGTGCGCAAGGAATTGGCCGCTTGGGGAGACAACATTACCGTGCAGCTTTTCTCCAGTCTCAAGAAGACGGGTATGGATGAAGCCGAGAAAATCGTGAGTGGATGGCTGAGTGCCGAGCCGGTGGCTGAGGAAGTCCTGGATGAGCAGCGGGTCAGCAAGCCGTGAGCTGCGAAGCCTTTGTGGCGCTTGCTCCGCATGAGGGGTGCCCGGAGTGCCTTGTTTGACGCCCGTCTTCGTGGCATCTGTCTGAAGAATTAGGTTGGATGCCGGTCTTCGTGAGGGGAGATAAAAATAAACCCCGGTGCGAGGGGACACACCGGGGTTGGAATGACCTGAATGACCCGGGGGAGTTCATACAGGTACCCGCTCAGGGAGGTGAAGCGGGTGACGGTTCGCACCGTCTGTAGCTATTGACGACGATGCGCCGGAAAAGTTTAGGTTTGGTTTGTAAGGATGTGTAAAACCTTTCTCAGCAGGAACCCCTTTGCTTCGTGAGCGAGAGCCAGAAATGAGTCAGAAGCCCTTGTCGTTTGCCCGTTTTCCCGCCAACCGTCCGCGCCGCATGCGTCGTGACGAGTTCTCCCGCCGCCTGATGCGTGAATCGCGCCTGTCGGCCGATGATCTGATTTACCCGGTGTTCGTGCTAGAAGGCACGGGTCGGGTCGAGCCGGTCACTTCGATGCCTGGCGTATCGCGGGTATCGCTGGACAAGCTGCTGGAAGTGGCTGAAGAGGCTGTGGCGCTGGGCGTTCCGGCACTGGCATTGTTCCCGGTGATCGAGTCCGGCAAGAGCGAAGGGGCCGAGGAGGCCTGGAACCCGGATGGCCTCGTTCCGCGTGTGGTCCGCGCATTGAAAGCCCGCTTTCCGGAACTTGGCGTGGTCACCGATGTGGCGCTCGACCCCTACACCAGCCACGGCCAGGATGGCCTGATCGATGCGACGGGCTACGTGCTCAATGACGAAACGCTGGTGGTGCTGGAGAAACAGGCCTTGTGTCACGCTGCAGCCGGGGCTGACGTAGTAGCGCCATCGGACATGATGGATGGTCGCGTGGGGCGTATCCGCGCCGCACTGGAAGCCGCTGGCCACATCCATACGCGCATCCTGGCCTACTCGGCGAAGTACGCATCGAGCTTTTACGGCCCGTTCCGTGACGCGGTTGGTTCGGCGGGCAATCTGGGCAAGGGCAATAAATACAGCTACCAGATGGACCCGGCTAATTCCGATGAGGCGCTGCGTGAAGTGGAACTGGATATTGCCGAGGGCGCTGACATGTTCATGGTCAAGCCCGGCATGCCGTATCTGGATATCGTGCGTCGCGTGAAGAGCGAGCTGGCGGTGCCGACTTTTGTGTATCAGGTCAGTGGTGAATACGCGATGCTCAAGGCCGCGGCGGCGAACGGCTGGCTCAACGAAGAGGCTGTATTCATGGAGTCCTTGCTGGCGTTCAAGCGTGCCGGAGCCGATGGCATCCTGACTTACTACGCGTTGGAAGCCGCGCGCATCCTCAAGCGCGATGCCTGAGCTGCTGATCCGGGCGATGCGCCTGGCTGATCTGCCGGGCGTTTTTGCCTTGCAGTGCCGCGCGCATCCGGCGGATTATCACGAGCCGCTTGAGGCTCTGGCCAGTCGCCTGCGGGCAGGGCACGCGCATTGTTTTGTTGCTGAGTGCGTTGGCGAGCTGCTGGGCTATGTCTTTGCCCATCCCTGGAGCGGAGAGCCGCCGCCTCTGCATGTGCCGCTACCTCCGTCACGCCCGCCTGATCATGTTTTTCTGCATGATCTTGCGGTATGCCAGGCATCCCGGAGACGGGCTGCTGGCGGGCGTCTTCACGATGCCGTGCTGGAGAGTGCCGTCAATGCTGGCTTGGCAGACATGCAGCTTGTAGCGGTAGGTGCGGCGCGGGTCTTCTGGCTGCGCAAGGGTTTTGTCGAGTTGCCGCAGGCGCGACTCCATCCGGCGTATGGTGACGCGGTGCTGATGCGACGGGAACTAGATCTCCGAGATAGTGCTGCCCGCACGGACCTGAATCAGTGACGCGAAGAGATTCCGCCTGCCCGGGTTGAGCCTGAGCGATTTTCGTACTCCAGCTGCCGGGCCATGGCCCGCTCCCGTTCGATCCGGCGCTGCGCCTCGGCGGCTTCTTGCCGGCGCTGGCTTTCTTCCTGACGGGCACGGTATTCGTTTTGCTGGCGCAGTCTGTCGTCTTCGCGCTGAGCCTGGCGTGAGGCTGTTGCCAGATCACGATTGATCCGTTCGCTTTCGTAGGAAAGATTTGCACTCATGCGTGCGGCTTCCGCTTTTTCCTGGCGCTCCCGGTTCTCGGCTTCGCGGATCCGCTGTCGTTCTTCCTGCGCCTCCTGAGCTGCCTTGATCCGTTCGGCTTCTTCTTGCTGCAGTTTTTGAGCCTCGGCAATCAGGCGCAAACGCTCGGTTTCCATCTTGTGCTGGGCGCGGAAATACAACCCTGTTCCAAAGGCCAGGATGATCACCAGCGCCCATTTCCAGCCATACCTGAGGAAGTGCGAGGATTCGGCTTCGGCGTACACGATGACAGGCTCGTTGACGGAGGGTGGGTTAAGGCGAGCATCGTATTTTTCCCGCAAAGCCGGCTTTGAAAGGGTGAGATAAGCATCCTTGATCAAGTTGAACTGGGTATCCGGATCCAGCTGGCCAGATTTCAGCTTGCCATCAAGATAATTGTTCTTGAGTCTTTCGTAGGCAGCCTTGATGGCATCTTCGGAGGCTTGCGGGCTGAGCTCGAGCAGGTCGTAAAGAGTTTGTGCCATGGCTGTGTTGTGACGTGTGCTGAAGGATGAACGAGGCGGCGTGTCCGGATTGTCGTGCCGCTCATCGGATTGCCGGATTTCAACGGCCAGTGGGATTGTAGCCGAATGACCTGAGCCGGCGCGCCGACAGGAGGCGTTTGTCCACCCACTGTGGTTTTTTGAGCGCACGGCCGATCAGTACTGTGCGCATGCCCAGTTTTTTGGCTGGACGCAGGTTTTCGGCCGTATCTTCGACCATGATGCAGCGGCGGGCTGGGACTTTCAGCTTTCGCAACACGCTGCGATACGCCCGGATCTGTGGTTTCGGATGGTAAGCCAGGTCTTCGACAGCAAAGCTCCCGTCCATGACCCGATCCAGCCCGGTCAGGCGCAGGATTTCGTCGACATACTGGCGAGGAGCGTTGGAGAAAATGTACTTTTGTCCTGGCAGATGGCGCAGGTGAGTGAGGAGCATCCGGTCAAAAACCACCATCCCTGCCAGATTCTCAAACTGGTGGGTGGCATGCAGGAAATGGGCAGGCTTGGTGCCGTGGTTGCGTACCATGCCACGCAGTGTCGCGCCATACTGGCGCCAGTAACGCATGCGCAGCGCGCCGGCTTCTTCGATGCTGAGTTGCAGGTGCTCGGCGAGATAGGCCGTCATGGCCCGGTTGATGTGCGGAAAGATATGCACGCCCGCATTGTGCAGTGTGTTATCGAGGTCAAACAGCCAGATCGGTTTCACAGCAGGCTTTCGTATAGGGCCAGATCAGTGGCCGAGAAGCAGCAGAAGATCACTTCCTGGATTGCCGGGCAGGCCTCCAGAGTATCGCGTACGGAACGGATGGCGACCCGTGCCGCCATGTCCTGAGGATAGCCGTAAACGCCCGTGCTGATGGCCGGAAACGCAATGCTGCTCAGGTTATGAGCCTGTGCCAGCAACAAACTGTTGCGATAGCAGGCGGCCAGCAAGGCCGCTTCGTTGTGTCTGCCCCCATGCCAGATCGGCCCAACTGTGTGAATGACATGCTGTGCAGGCAGCTGATAGCCCGCCGTGAGTCTGGCTTCCCCTGTGGGACAAGCGTTCAGGGTGCGGCATTCAGCCAGCAATTGGGGGCCGGCAGCACGGTGAATGGCGCCATCCACACCACCGCCGCCAAGCAGGCTGGGCTTGGCCGCATTGACGATGGCAGACACGGACAGGGTGGTTATGTCGGCGTGCAGGGCGTACAGAAGCATGAATGCCGGACTGGAACAGGAGACGAATGATTGTACCTGCCTTGCCCGATCGGGTTTTGCGGGCGGCGGGCGGCTGCGCCGGAAACTAGGCTGAGAGTTGCCTGAACCTTATGCCACAAAACCGGGTGGCAAGCTCCGGACCGCTCTCGATGCGCAACCCTTTTACCGGCATTTCCTGGTGCATGCATGGGCCACGTTTGCTGGCGCGCTTGCGCGCCTGGGTGCCATTGCTGATTTTTGGTCTGGGCATTACGGTCACGCTGCTGGTCTGGTCGGTCGTGCAGCAGCAGATCCGGGAGCGCGAACAGGCTGCTTTCGAGTTTCAGGTCAGCAAGGTTGCAGAGGCTCTGGATAGTCATCTGACTGCGACGGGGCAGGTCTTGCGTGGGGTTGCCGGGCTGTTTGCGGTTAACCGGGATATAGACCGTCGTGAATACCAGCGTTACGTAGCAACGTTGCGACTGGATATGCGTTACCCCGGAATCCAGGGCGTGGGGTTTGCCCGGCTGTTGTCGAAGTCCGAGATGGAGGCACACCAGCGGGAAATGCGTGCCCGGGGCTCCGAGGATTATGTGCTGAACCCGGTTGGCGCGCTCGAGGCGTACAGCGCAATTTCATATCTGGAGCCGTTTGACTGGCGTAATCAGCGCGCCTACGGTTACGACATGTTTGCCGAGCCGGTGCGTCGACAAGCCATGCTGCGGGCGCGTGATACTGGCTTGCCTGCCTTGTCGGGCAAGGTCCGTCTGATGCAGGAAACCGAGGCGGATGTGCAGGCTGGAGCGCTGCTTTACGTGCCGGTCTATCGGGACGGAGAGGGTGGCGAGTCGCTGGAGCAGCGGCGCGAGCGTCTCATTGGCTGGGCGTTTGCGCCTCTGCGCATGCGTGATTTGCTGGGTGGGGTGCTGGCGCGCAATTTCCCCGAATTGCGCGGGCGGATTGGCCTGGCTTTGTATGACGGTGAGCGGGAGGCACCGGAGCATCTGCTGTTTCGCTCGGAGCCCCTACCGGGCAAAGCGGTTGCGCAGGAGGTCCGCCATCCGCTGCAACTGGCCGGTCAGCCCTGGTCCTTGCACGCGTATACCTTGCCTCGTGCTCCGGGCGCTCTGGAAGGTGCGCGTGGTCGTGGCTTCCTGATCGCGGGCAGTCTGGCCAGCATCCTGCTGGCCTTGCTGGCCGGCTTCCTGCTCAACAGCCATACCCGGGTTTCTGCTGCACTGGCCCAGACCGCGGAGGCGCATCGCCTGCTGCGCCTGAGTCAGGACGAACTGCAGGCGGTATTCGACACTTCCGGAGCGGGGATCTTTCTGGTGGACACGCGTGGGGTGATCGTTCGCACCAATCAGCACATGGCCGAAATGTTTGCCTGCAGCTGCGAGAACCTGCTGGGCCTGCCGTATGAGAGTCTGGTTCCGGCGGCCGAGCGTGAGCCGGTACAGCACCGGGTGAGCGATCTGCTCGGCTGTGGGGTGGGGACCGTCAACATCGAGCGACGCTATTGCCGTAGTGATGGCCGTGAATTCTGGGCCTTCCTGTCGGCGCGGCGCCTGCTTGATCGGGATGGCGTGACGCGGGGCATGGTCGGTGTGATCATTGATCTGAGCGAACGACATAATGCCGAGCAACGGCTGAAACGTTCCGAGCATCTGTATCGCACGCTGACCGAGACCATGCAGGATGTGGTCTGGATTCTCGATGTTGAAAGCCGCTGCTTTACCTATTGCAGCCCATCGATCCAGCAACTGCGTGGATACCGTGTCGATGAAGTCGTGGGTGCCGATCTCCGGAATTCGCTGGTGCCGGAGACTGCGGCCCATCTCGATTTTCTGGTGCAGGAGCGGGCCGAGGCTTTTCGCAAGGGCGAAGTGCCGGCAGGGCGCTACTACGTCGATGAGATCGAACAGCCGTGCAAGGATGGCAGTGTGGTGAGCACCGAGGTCGTCAGCTGTTTCTTCTACGACGATGAAGGCGGGCGCCTGTGCATGCGCGGAGTCACACGCAACATCTCCGAGCGCAAACGCAACGAGCAGGAGCGGCGTATTGCTGCGGTGGCCTTTGAGTCGCGTGAAAGCGTGGTCGTGACGGATGCCGAAGGTGTTGTCATCCGGGTGAATCGCGCCTTTGTCGAGCTGACTGGCTATGCGCCGGAAGAAGTGCTTGGCAAAACGCTGCACATCCTGCATTCCGGACGGCACGATCATGACTTTTATGTTGCCATGTGGGAGACCATTCTGGCCGATGGTTACTGGCAAGGACAGGTCTGGAACCGCAGCAAGGATGGGCAGATCTACCCGGTGTGGCTGACCATCACGGCGGTAAAGAACGATGCCGGGCGAACCACAAATTATGTTGGCACTTCATCCGACATCAGTCGCCAGGTGCAGCATCAGAGCGAGATCAACAATCTGGCCTTCTACGATCCGCTGACCGGGCTGGCCAACCGGCGACTCTTTACCGATCGTCTCGGCCATGCCTTTGCCAAGAGCAGTCGCAATCGCAAGTTCGGCGCGGTGCTCTACATTGATCTGGATCGTTTCAAGGAAGTGAACGACAAGCTGGGGCACGCGGAGGGCGACCGCCTGCTTGAGCTGGTGGCCGATCGTCTGGCCACCAATGTGCGTGAAGGCGATACGGTGGCGCGCTTTGGCGGTGATGAATTCGTGGTGCTGCTGGATGATGTGGACGACGAGCTGGATGCCGCGCTGGAAACCGTGCTGAGCATTGCCGAGAAACTGCGCCAGGCCCTGAATCTTCCGTACAAGCTGCGGGGCAGCATGCCGGCCGACTGGCATTGTTCATCCAGCATCGGTGTGGCGGTGTTCCGGGGGCAGCAGGAGGATATGGAAACGGTGCTGGTACGCGCGGACCGGGCCATGTATGCGGCGAAAGACGGTGGGCGCAACGCTGTGTGTGTGGATGAGGCCAGTCGCGAGCCTTGAGTGGCAAGGCGCTTGCTGCAGCGGGCTACTGGCGATTCCGGAACTGGATGACTGCACGCCCGTCTTCAATCTGTTTCGGTGCAACTTTCCAGGCGTGACCAAACACGAGTTCAAACGTCGCGGGCAGGCGCCCGTCGACCTGTGCCTGAAGAGCCGCATCCCGCGCGGATCTCCAGCCTGCCTTGCCGGAGAGCCCCGCTGGACGCGCCTTCGCAGCATTGCTGCTCGCAGAGGCCCGCAGGTCGCGGATCAGCGGGTCGATGCCGGTGTAGGTCAGGGTGATCGTCTGCATGTCCATGACCGGGTCGGCAAAGCCGGCCTGAACGAGACAATCGCCGATGTCGTGCATGTCGATGAAGCGATGCACGCGTTCGCCCGCGTGCCCGGGCAGGATGGCGCGCAATTCCTTCAGGGTGTCCGGCCCGAGGGTCGCGAACATCAGCAGTCCGCCGACTTCCAGCACCCGATGGCATTCGCGGATCGCCGGCAGCGGGTCGGTCAGCCAGTTCAACAGGAGGTTGCTCCACACCAGTTGCACACTGCCACGCGCCAGCGGCAACTGATGGGCGTCGGCGCAGACGAGTTGCGGCCCCGGTTTCTGACCCAGCAGGCGTTGCATGAAACTGCGCTCTGGCTGGGCCTGCTTCAGCAGGGGCAGGGCGAAATCCAGCCCGATATGGGTTGCCTGTGGATAGCGTGCGGCAAGCATGGGCAGATCAGCGCCATGACCGCAGCCCAGATCCAGGATGCGCCGCGGTTCGAGGCGGATGTAATCCAGCCGCTCAGCCATCCGGCTGCTGACCTCGCGTGCCAGGAAATCGGCCTTGGCGACACTGGCCGCGCGAGACGCAAAGCGGCGGCGGACGAGGGCGTGGTCGAGCTGAAAGTCCTTGGCGTCGGGCATGGGCGCAGGTCAGATGAGAAAAGGGCGGGCATCTCTGGATGTCCGCCCGGAGTGTAGATCAGGATCGCTCAGTGTGCGGAGCTTGCTGCCGGAGCTTCGCCCGTTGCCTTGTGCGGTGCGTGCGGATGCCAGCCAACTACGGCCATCATCACCGCGAAGCCGACCACATACGCCAGTACCACATGCCAGCCGTGGCGCAGCCACTGTCCGGCGGATTTGGCCTCCGGGTACATGTTTGACAGCGCCACGCCGGCCGAGGAACCGAACCATAGCATCGAGCCACCAAAGCCTACGCAATAGGCCAGCACGCCCCAGTCGAAACCGCCCTGGCGGATCGCCAAAGCCGTCAGCGGGATGTTGTCAAACACGGCCGAGACGAAGCCCAGACCCAGCGCGCTCATCCACGAAGCGGGCGGCAAACTCTCCACCGGCATCATCGAGGCTATCACCACCAGCGAAAGCAGGAAGATCGAGCCCTTGAAGGTTTCCGGCATCAGTTCCCAGTCGTGACGGCGGACTGGAATGGTGATCAGGATTGCCACCCAGACGGCGGCGCCAATGAAGGGGAAACTGTCCGAAATGTCGGCGAACTTCAGGTTCACCACGATGTTGGTGCCCATCGCGAGAACGAGGATGGCTGCGACGATGCCGACCCGGGCCCAGTCAATTTTCGTGTGGGCGTGGGTGTTCTTGAGGATCGGCGAATAGGCGTGCTGCTGTTTGGCGGCAAAGTAACCACAGAAAATCAGTGCGACCACGGCTGCGGCGTAAGCATGGAACACGTCGGCGGGCGAGATGCCGTCAATCCACATCATGGTGGTGGTGGTGTCACCGACCACGCTGCCCGAGCCACCGGCATTCGAGGCGGCAACGATGGCTGCGAGGTAGCCGATGTGCACCTTGCCCTTGAACAGCTGATGCGCCATGGCGCCACCAATCAGGGCGGCAGCAATGTTGTCGAGGAAGCTGGAGATCACGAAGACCATCACCAGCATCATGAAGCCGCCTTTCCAGTCGTCCGGCAGATATTTTGGCAGCACGACCGGCACATGGCTCTTCTCGAAGTGACGGGCTAGCAGAGCGAAGCCCATCAACAGGCACAGCAGGTTGGCGAGCGTGACCCACTCGTGCTGCAGATGCAGGCCCAGTCCCACGAAACCTGTGCCGAACTTGAAGCCGGTGAAAACCAGCTTGTAGGTGGTGACGGTGATCAGGCCGGTAAGCGCTACCTGCAAGGTGCTGTTATGCAGCAGGGCCACGCCAAGCAGCGTGCAGGCAAAGATGAAAAACTCCAGCGGGATGCCGGCAATGGCCGGGCCACTGGCTGCAAAGGCAGCGGGTGAGGCGGCAAGCAGGCAGAGCAGGGCAGCGGCGCGCAACATAGGTGTCGGTTTCATGGTGATGGCGAGCGATTTGAAAGAAGGGTGCCTGAAGAAGAGCAAAGGACGGGCCTGTGCGGGCTGCTTGCGCGCAGATCAAGGCCCTGTCTGGTTTTCGTGGAAAAGGCTGACGCCAGCGGCGCAGCCTGTCTGTCATCTTTGCGACATTATCCCATGCTCTGGCGCGAGCTTTGCTGCGTCACCAGGAATGCTGCCATGCCTCAGACCAAGGTGATGCCCAGCTTGCCAAAGAGCTCGGTGTCACGGTCCGCATCCGGGTTGTCGGTCGTGAGCAGGCGGTCTCCCGAGAAAATCGAATTGGCGCCGGCGAGATAACACAGGGCCTGGGTTTCGTCGCTCATCTGCTGGCGGCCGGCGGACAGGCGCACATGGCTCGTCGGCATGGTGATGCGCGCGACGGCGATGGTGCGTACGAACTCGATCGGGTCCAGCGCCGGCACTTCGGCCAGCGGGGTGCCGGCAATCGGCACCAGACCGTTGATGGGCACCGACTCCGGCGCCGGGTTCAGATTGGCGAGCTGGGCGATCAGCACCGCGCGGGCGCGGCGGTTTTCGCCCAGGCCGACGATGCCGCCGGCGCAGACCTTGATGCCCTGGTTGCGCACCTTGTCGATGGTCTCCAGCCGGTCGTCGATGGTGTGGGTGGTGACGATCTCGCTGTAGAACTCGCGGGCGGTGTCGAGATTGTGGTTGTAGTAGTCCAGCCCGGCCTCCTTGAGGCGCTCGGCCTGACCGTCTTTCAGCATGCCCAGCGTCACACAGGTTTCCAGCCCCAGTTTCTTCACCTCGCGCACCATCTCCAGTACTGGCTCCAGATCCTTTTCCTTCGGGCTGCGCCAGGCTGCGCCCATGCAGAAGCGCGAGGCACCCTTGTCCTTGGCGGCCTGGGCCATCTTGAGCACTTCGTCGAGGCTCATCAGCGGCTCGGCTTCGAGGCCGGTCTTGTAGCGCTTGGATTGCGAGCAGTAGCTGCAGTCTTCGGAACAGCCACCGGTCTTGATGGACAGAAGGGTGGAGCGCTGTACGGCATTGGCATCGAAATGCTTACGATGCACCTGCTGGGCGCGGAAGATCAGGTCGCTGAACGGCAGCTCGAAGAGCTCGGCAACCGCGTCGGTGCTCCATTCCCCTTCGCGGACTTCGGCCGGGCGGTGGAAGGCGATGGCTTGCTCGGCGCTGACGCAGGAATTCATGGAACGACCTCTGGAGTTTGAAAACAGCCGGGCATGATCCGGGAAAGGCTGAAAGCTTGTCAAACCGCATTTTCGATGCGTTGGCGTATGTCCTGGATGCGGCCATCAGCACCGCATGGCCGCGGGAATGCTTCGTGTGCGGCGAAGCGGCGGGCGCTTTTGCCGTGTGCCATGCCTGTGAGCCAATACTGCTGCGGCTTCCCGCGGCGGTCTGCCCGAGATGCGCGCTGCCAGCCCCTGTCGAAGGTATGCTCTGCGGAGCCTGCCAGCGTCGCCCGCCCTGTTTTGATGCGACCCGCGCGGTCTTCGTTTACACCCATCCGGTACGCGAAATGGTGCTGGCGCTCAAGCATGGACAGGGCTTCGTGTTGCTGGACTGGCTGGGGCAGGCAATGAGTGGGGCGCTGAACGGGCTGAAGGCGGACTGCATCATTCCTACGCCCTTGCATCCGCGGCGTCTGGCGGAGCGGGGGTTTAATCAATCTGGCGAGCTGGCTCGCCGGGTGGCGAAAACCTGCGGTTTGCCACTCTGGCGGGAAGCTGTTGTGCGAGATGTGGATACGCCAAAATTTGCGGGCATGCGTGGCAAGCAGCGCCGTCGGGCCGTGCGTGGCATATTCCGCTGTGTGGAAGATTTCAGCGGCCAGCATGTCGTGCTGCTGGATGATGTGATGACCAGCGGTGCGACACTTGATGAACTGGCGCGCACGCTCAAGCAGCGTGGTGCCGTGCGGGTGACGAATCTCGTGCTGGCGCGGACCCTGCGTGTGCCCCGCAAATAGCCTCGGGATGCTGCGTGCGGCGTATCGACGGAAATGAACGGCCCGTTTCGGTTGCGGTGCCCGGCTGTCAGGTGTGCCTTCTCCGGGCCGGAGGCGCCGAATTCTCCGCCGCGGCGGTCGTCACGGTGAGTCCCGGGGATGCGATAATTGCGGCATGTTTCATATCGTCCTGCACAAACCCGAGATTCCCCCGAATACGGGCAACATCATCCGTTTGTGCGCCAATACCGGCGCACATCTGCATCTGGTTGAACCTTTGGGGTTTGATCTCAGTCACAAGCAGCTGGCTCGCGCTGGCATGGATTACGCTGAACTGTCGGTGGTCAGTCGTCATCCGGATTGGCAGAGTTGTCAGGTGGCGCTGGCCGGGCGGAGGTTTTTTGCGGTAAGTACGCGCGGTGGTGTGCGTTACGATTCCGTTGCATTTCTGCCAGAGGATGTGTTTGTGTTTGGCTCGGAATCCGCAGGTTTGCCACCTGAAGTCTTGGCCGGATTTCCGGATCAGCAGAGGTTGCGCTTGCCAATGCAACCGGGCGTTCGCAGCATCAACCTGTCGAATACGGTGGCCATTCTGGCCTACGAAGCCTGGCGACAGAAAGGCTTCAGCGGAGGAGTCTGACTGTCATTAATGCCTGAATCGGCATGTTTGTTGCAATGGCACACCGCCAAATCGATTGATTTATGTCATCGCGACGGAGCACCGGCGCGGTAACTGTCGGAAAACTTGATTACACTTCATCGGGCTGATGCGGGTCTTCCGCGCCGCAGGCCCTTGTTTTGCAGGAACTGGACACATGAATAAAAAATGTCGGGTCGCCCTTTTTGGCGAGTGCATGATTGAACTGCGTGGCGAGATGTTTGGCACGATGCAGCAGACTTTCGGTGGCGACACTCTGAATACTGCTGTCTATCTGGCACGTCTGGGGGCCGATAGCGGCATTCAGGTTTCTTACGCCACCCAGCTGGGCACCGATGCCTTCAGCGCCAAAATGGTTGAAGCCTGGGAAAAAGAAGGGATTGATACCCGCATGGTGCGCAGGGTGGAAGGCAAGATGCCCGGGCTCTACACCATCCAGGTGGATGATTCGGGCGAGCGCACTTTTTTCTACTGGCGCGACATGAGTGCGGCCAAGGACTTTTTCGTTGGCCAGGAACACAACAGTCTGCTGGAACAGCATATCGACGAACTTGATGTGCTTTATTACAGCGGAATCAGCCTTGCGGTGCTGCCAGATTCCGGCCGGGAAACGCTTTTTCAACTGGCGGATCATCTGCGCAAACGCGGTGGCAAGGTCTTTTTCGATAATAACTACCGCCCGCGCGTCTGGCGTGGCGATCCGAATACCCAGGCGTGGTACGACCGTGCTTTTGCCAATGCCGACCTGACTTTCATCACGCTTGAGGACAATGCAGCGCTCTATGGTCTGGATGAAGAGTCCGCCTTGGCGCATGCATACTCGCTGCCCTGTGAAGAGGTGGTGATCAAGCGCGGTTCTGATCCGACACTGATTCGTGTGCATGGTCAGGAACCGATCATGGTGCCGACCTTCCGCGTGGAAAAGGTGGTGGATACCACGGGAGCAGGGGATTCATTTGCTGGTGGTTATCTGGCCGCCCGCCTTGCTGGTCAGCCGCCGGAAATTGCCGGACGCTATGGCAACAAGCTGGCTTCGATTGTTGTTCAGCATCCTGGTGCGATCATTCCGCTGGCGGCGATGCCGGTGTTTTTCTTTGGCTAGACTGTAGAACTGCTGCATGAGGCGAACTCGGGTCTCTGGGAAACGGCGTGCATGCGCCATGCCCTGCGTCCTGTTTTCGCCTTCTCCACACCAATTCATGCTGGTTTTAGCGGTATGAAATGCAAGGATTGGCGCAGCTAATCCGGGTTTACATCTTCTTGAGTTGTCAGGCAACTTGATCTAGTATGCGGCAAATTTTCCCGATTTGTCAGGCGTATTAGCCTTTGCTTCTTCGGCCGATCCGCGTGGCT
The DNA here is from genome assembly GCF_030730865.1 of Uliginosibacterium sp. 31-16. Taxonomy (GTDB): domain Bacteria; phylum Pseudomonadota; class Gammaproteobacteria; order Burkholderiales; family Rhodocyclaceae; genus Uliginosibacterium. The sequence continues at coordinate 602,513 of NZ_JAVALZ010000003.1, forward strand.
CCATTTCAGACAGGAGTTCGTTCATGGCTGTACTCAATCGCTCGACCCTCGCCACTGCCAAGGTGCGCGCCGAATTCAAGCTGGACGCTGCCGCGGGGAAGGCGCCTGTGCGCATCCTGCAGATCGGCGACGGCAATTTCCTGCGTGGTTTTGCCGATTGGCTGATCGATGTCACCAATGGAGCGGGTCTGTTCAATGGTCGTGTAACCATTGCCCAGCCGCTGGCACGCGGCATTGCAGACCTGATCAATGCACAGGATGGCCTGTTTACCGTGCTGCTGCGGGGTGTGCAGGGCGGACAGACGGTTGATTCGCGTCGCATCGTGAGCTGCGTCGACAAATGCCTGAACCCCTACGCCCAGTGGGACGAGATGATCGCCTTGGCCGAGGATCCCAGCTTGCGCTTCGTGATCTCGAACACCACCGAGGCCGGCATTGCCTATGTGGCCGAAGCGCAGAGCAATGCCTGTCCGGACAACTTCCCGGCCAAGGTCGCCAGTCTGCTGTGGGCGCGCTTCCAGAAACTCGGCGGCAGCGCCTCTACCGGCCTTGTCTTCCTGCCCTGTGAGCTGATCGAAGCCAACGGCAGCAAGCTGCGCAGCACCGTGTTGCAGCATGCCCAGGCCTGGGGTTTGCCGGCAGCCTTCGTTGAGTGGGTTAACGCGCACAACCATTTCTGCAACACGCTGGTCGACCGCATCGTTCCGGGCTACCCGGCGGCAGAGGCCGAGGCGCTGTGTACCGAGCTGGGTTATACCGACAAGCTGCTGGTGGCCGCTGAACCCTTCCTGCTGTGGGTGATTGAAGGTCCGGCGCATCTGGCCGAAGAGATTCCGCTGCACAAGGCCGGGCTGGATGTGGTGTGGACCGATGACCTGCAACCGTACCGCACGCGCAAGGTGCGCATTCTCAACGGCGCACACACGGCGTCCTCGCTGGCGTCCTATTGCGCCGGGCTGGATACCGTGCAGCAGATGACCGAAGACCCGGTCGTGTCGAAGTACCTCAAGCAGGTGATGTTCGAGGAAATCGTGCCCTTCGTGCCGCTGCCCGATGCCGAGCGCAAGGCCTACGCTGACACGATCATGGAGCGTTTTGCCAATCCGCACATCCGTCACGAGCTGATCTCGATTGCCCTGAACTCGGTTTCGAAGTGGCAGGTGCGAGTGTTGCCGACAGTGAAGGATTTCGCCAAGGCACACGGCAAGGCACCGGCCGGTCTGGCCTTCTCACTGGCGGCGCTGCTGAATTTCTATCATGGCCAATTCGACGCCCAGGGCGAATTTGTCGGTCAGCGTGAAGCCGGAAACTACCCCATTCGTGACAACGCCGATGTGCTGGCGGCCCTTGCTGAAGCCTGGCGCGGCTGGCAGGCCGGTGAAGCGCTGAGCGCCCGCGTGCACTCCATGCTGGGAGATGTCCGGCTGTGGGGTGAAGATCTGAACGCGGTGGCTGGCCTGACCGATCAGGTTGTTGCGGCACTGACTGCCATCAAGGCCCGCGGTGTGAAGGCCGCGATGGCCGAACTGGCCTGAGGAGATACGAATATGGATGCTTCCATCGCCATCCGCCTGCATGCCAACGATGATGTGGTGATCGCCACGCGTCAGCTCATGCCGGGCAACACGATTCCTGGTGAAACCTGTACGGTGCGCGACCTTGTGCCGCCTGGCCACAAGGTTGCTGCGCACGACATCAAGGCGGGCTCACCGGTGCGCCGTTACAACCAGATCATCGGTTTTGCCAAGGCCGACATCGCTGCCGGCCAGCACGTCCATGTGCAGAACCTCGGGGTAGCCGATTTCGAGCGTGATTACGCCATCGGGACCGCCCGTTTCGATCCGCCGAAGCTTGCTCAGCCCGCCATGTTCAAGGGTTTCAAACGTGCCAATGGCAAGGTCGGTACGCGCAACTATATCGGCGTGATCGCTTCGGTGAACTGTTCGGCAACGGTGGTGCGTGCGATTGCCAACCACTTCAGTCGTGATCGGCTGGCCGCCTTTCCGAACATTGATGGCGTGGTGCCGATGCCGCACCCGCTGGGCTGTGGCATGAACAGCCAGGGTGAAGGCATGCTGGCACTCAAGCGCACCATGCTTGGCTATGCCCAGCACCCGAATTTTGCTGGTGTGCTGTTTGTCGGGCTGGGTTGCGAGATGAACCAGGTGCAACCCCTGATCGAACAGATCGGCATCTACCCGGAAGGCATGCTCGGCAGTGTGAACATCCAGGAGCTGGGTGGCACCTCGAAAGCCATTGCCAAGGGCATCGAACTGGTCGAAGCCATGTTGCCCAAGGCCAATGCTTTCCAGCGCGAAGAGGCTCCGATCAGCCATCTGACCATCGGCCTGAATTGCGGTGGCTCGGACGGTTATTCCGGCATTACCGCCAATCCGGCACTCGGTGGCGCGGTGGATATGCTGGTGGCGCATGGTGCGACGGCAATCCTTTCGGAAACGCCTGAAATCTACGGTGCTGAGCACCTGCTGACCTGTCGTGCGGCGAACCCGGCGATTGCCGAAAAGCTGATCGGCCGCATCGCATGGTGGAAGCACTACACCAGCGTGAATGGCGGCGAGATGGACAACAATCCCTCGGTCGGCAACAAGGCGGGCGGGCTGACCACGATTCTTGAAAAGTCGCTTGGTGCTGTTGCCAAGGGCGGCACCACGACCCTGCAGGGCGTGTATGAGTACGCTGAGCAGATCGATGCCAAGGGCTTCGTGTACATGGATACCCCGGGCTACGATCCGGTTTCGGCAACGGGTCAGGCTGCCGGTGGTGCGCAGCTGATCTGCTTCACCACCGGGCGTGGTTCGGCCTTTGGCTGTGCCGGCGTGCCGACGATCAAGCTCGCTACCAACAATGCCCTGTGGAATCGCCAGCGCGAGGACATGGACGTGAATTGTGGCGACCTGCTTGATGGGGTGCCGATGACCGAGATCAGCCAGCGCATCTTCGATGCGATCATCCGCTACGCATCGGGCGAAAAAGCCCAGAGCGAGAAACTTGGCTACGGCAACGACGAGTTCCTGCCCTGGATGATTGGTGCCGTAATGTAAGACGGCAGGTCTGAAGAGCGGCTTGTGGAGCCGTTCTTCAGGCTTCATGCGGCAAGATGCCCGCCGCTATTGGCTGAGCGGGCAGAGGGGCTGAAAACTTCCGTCAGTAGCCGCTCTTCAGTCCGGTCGCCCCTGAAACGACAAAGCCGCCTGCGGGCGGCTTTGTCATGTCCACGGAAGTCGGCTCACTCCGGCTTTTTCTTGCCTTGCTTGTTGGGGCAGTCCGGCTTGATGCATTCGGCGTACAGATACATGGCGTGTTCGCGCACCTTGAAGCCTTTTTCGGCGGCAATGGCGTTCTGACGGGCCTCGATTTCGGGATCGAAAAATTCTTCCACGCGGCCACAGTCGACGCACATGATGTGGTCGTGGTGGTCGCCCTTGTCGAGTTCAAAGACGGCCTTGCCGGTTTCGAAATGATGGCGCTTGAGCAGGCCGGCCTGCTCGAACTGGGTCAGCACCCGATAGATGGTGGCGAGACCTACATCCAGCTCCTCGGCCAGCAGCAGACGGTAGACGTCTTCCGCGGAGAGGTGGCGCTCGGAGGTGCGCTGGAACAGGTCGAGAATCTTCAGGCGAGGCAGGGTAACCTTCAGGCCAGTTTCCTTGAGGCTTTGCGGTGGGGGCATCACTGTCTCCGGGTGGGTGGGGCTAGGGCCCGTATGATATAGTCCAGCCGTTCGTCTTGGAACGTGTCCGGGTGTGCGCACCCCCGATTGTTGATGTCACGAGAGCCCGTCCGTATGGTTTTGCGTACCGTTTTTCTGTCTGCAGCCGTTTGTCTGCTGACTGCTTGCTCCTCCAACACGCTCACCAACCTGGTCAAGCCTTACCGCATTGATGTGCGCCAGGGCAACGCTATAACCCAGGAAATGCTCTCGCAGCTGTCGCCAGGCATGAGCCGCGAACAGGTCCGTTTCGTGATGGGCTCGCCTTTGCTGGTTGATGTGTTCCATGCGGACCGTTGGGACTATGTCTATCAACACTCTGTCGGTTACGCTGAACCCGAACGTCGCAAGGTTGCACTGTTCTTCGCCAATGACAAGCTTTTGCGCGTAGAGGGCGATGTGGTCGCCGGCGCGGGTGAAGTGCCGATTGCCCCGCGCGTGATCGACATTACTGGCCCGGCTGCCACACCGGCTTCTGCCAAGCCCTGATTCCATCGGGGCGGTCTGCTACTGCCCCTGTTTAAACCCCGAGGATTACCCATGACTGTCAAGGTCGCCATTGCCGGAGCCTCCGGCCGTATGGGGCGCATGCTCATCGAAGCCGCCCTGCAATTGCCCGAAGTCACGTTTGCGGCTGCGCTGGATCGCGCCGACAGCCCCTTCATCGGCCGTGACGCAGGAGAGCTGGTTGGCAATGCCTGCGGGGTGGTAATTACGGCCGATGTAGACGCCGCACTGGCGGTTGCCGATTGTCTGATCGATTTCACCCGCCCGGAAGGCACGCTGGCGCATTTGCGCATTGCACGTCGCCTCAAGCGCGCCATCGTGATCGGTACGACGGGCTTCAGTCCGGAAGAGAAGGCGCTGATCGGCGAAGCCGCGCGCGAGATTCCGGTGATGTTCGCGCCGAACATGTCGGTCGGCGTGAATGCCGTATTCAAGTTGCTGGATGTGGCGGCAAAAATCCTGGCCTCCGGCTACGACGTGGAGGTGTTTGAAGCCCATCACCGATACAAGGTGGATGCACCGTCGGGTACCGCCTTGCGCATGGGCGAAGTGGTGGCGGATGCACTTGGACGTGATCTTGGGGAATGTGCCGTGTATGGCCGTGAAGGGGTGACCGGTGAGCGCAAGCCGGAAACCATCGGCTTTGCCACGGTGCGTGGTGGTGATGTGATTGGCGACCATACGGTGATGTTCTGCGGTCTGGGCGAGCGTGTGGAAATTTCGCACAAGGCCAGCAGCCGCATGCCCTATGCCACCGGAGCCTTGCGCGCTGCAGCCTTCCTGCAAGGTAAAGCCAGCGGCCTCTACGACATGCAGGATGTACTCGGCCTGAAGTAAGCCTGCACAGATCGATGACACCGACGGCCGGATTTCCGGCCGTTTTGCTTGCGGGAGCCTCAAGAGAAGACGGCTTTCGTCCGTAAACTCCGGGAGAGTTATCCCTTTCGCCATCTTCCGGAGCCCGCATGGCCCGCCGCCGCCACGAAGAAGAACATGAAAACCACGAACGCTGGATGGTGTCCTACGCGGATTTCATCACCTTGCTGTTCGCGTTTTTTGTGGTGATGTATGCAATCAGTTCGGTCAATGAAGGCAAGTACCGTGTCCTGTCGAGTTCGATGATGCAGGCCTTCCGCAGCGCATCCAATGAGCAGGGAAGTGCGATGCTTACCCCTGTGCAGGTTGCGGGCTCGCCAGTCGTCCAGATCGTGACGCAGCAACCCAGAGCAAATCCTGAAGCAGAAGCCCGGCGCGCCGAATTCCGTCAGAGAATGCGCAACATGGCAGAGGATGTGAAGCGTGTGCTGGAACCCCTGGTGGCGGGCGGCCAGGTGCGGGTGACTGAAGGGGTGAACGGCATTTCGATTGAAATCAATGCCAGTGCCCTGTTCAAACCAGGCGAAGCCTTGCTCGGCATGGAGGCGAACCGGGCCTTGCGTGCTGTCGCCGAAGTGATCGCGGGGGGAGACTTTCCGATCAAGGTCGAGGGACACACCGACACTCTGCCCATCAGCACGCCGTACTTTCCTTCCAACTGGGAATTGTCTTCCGCTCGGGCGTCTTCAGTCGTGCGTCTGTTTGTCGAGTCCGGCGTGGCGCCGGGACGGCTGACGGCGGCGGGCTACAGCGATCAGCGTCCGGTGGCGGACAATGCAAGCCCGGAGGGGCGAGCCCGCAACCGGCGGGTGACCATCCAGGTGGAATCGATGGCGCCAGAGATTGCCAGTGCACCGTCGACGACCACTGAAGTTGAAAGCAATCCGCGGATGCGTACGGTGGACGGTGCGCTGGGGATTCCGGAGAACATTCGTCTGGTGCCACGTAACGAGCAATCCACACCTCCCTGAAGAGCCGCCTGTGATGGGTCTTTCAGGGCATGCATGCTGGAGAGCGCCGCTGGATGCGGCTCTCCAGTCACCTAGGAATTGATGCGTACCCACCAGCGCCGCCAGAACAGGGCGATGATCAGGGCCAGTCCGGCGGCAACGATCAGGGCCAGTACGCGCAACCAGCCATCCTGTGCGTCCAGCCAGGGAATGTAGTGGAAGTTCATGCCGAAAAATCCGGTCAGCAGGGTGGCCGGGGCAAAGACGGTGGTCACCACGGTCAGCATGCGGACCTCGGCATTCAGGCGGTTGCTGACTGAAGACAGATAGATGTCGAGCAAGCCGCCGATCAGTTCGCGCAGCGAATCGAGCTGTTCGATCACATGGACCGTGTGGTCATACACGTCACGGAAATACAGTTGAGTCTCCGGCAAGAGCAAGCCGGTGGGCGTGCGCTGAACGCTGTTGAGGACTTCACGCAATGGCCAGACCGCACGGCGGATCTCCAGGGTTTCGTGCTTGAAGTGGTTGATGTCCTCAATGCTGTGGCGATCTGCGCCAGCCAGGAGGTTTTCCTCCAACTCCTCGACGTCGATGCTCATGGCTTCTACGACCACAAAATATTGGTCAACCACAGCATCGATCAATGCGTGCAGCAGGCCGTCGGGGCCGGCTGAGCGCAGATTGCCGATGCCCTTGCGCAGGCGGTTGCGGATCGGGTCGAACAGGCCTGACGAACGCTCCTGAAAGCTCAGAACGAAGTCCCGTCCCAGCACCAGGCTGATCTGGTCGGATGAGGCGTCGTGCTGCACGCTGTCGTAGCGAAAGGCGCGCAGCACGATGAAGACGTAATCCTCGTACTCGTCAAGCTTGGGGCGCTGGCGGGTGTTGGCGATATCTTCGAGTACCAGTGGGTGCAGCTTGAAGCGTTTGCCGATTTCCTCCATCACACGCGGGTCGTGTACGCCATGCACGTTCAGCCAGATCAGCCGATGCTGACGCTGATGCTGGCGTGAGGCTTCAAGCGTATCGAAGGTGATTTCGCGCAGGCTGTCGGCGTTGTAATCGAAGAGACTGAAGCTGGTCTGATCGACCTTGATTTCGCCAACATGAATGATGCTGCCCGGCGCCTGGCCGGCCTTGGAGGCATAAAACGTACGGTTCCGTGTGGCCTTGCGTTCACGACCTTTGTGCATAGCGTCATCCAGAAATGGGCAGACCACAGTATCATGCATGCCCTGCCGCCTTGCTGGCATCAGGGGGATGCACCGATTTTACAAGGAGAGCCGCTTGCGATCAGCAAATTGCGCAGAATTGCAGATCGCAGCAATGGTAGAGGCAATACGTGGAGTGTGCATGACAGTGTGGGCCTCGCAAAGTCTCAATGCCGGACTTCTTCTGTAAAACGTGAATGTCGTAGCCTGTCAGCTGCCGAAGCAGCCATGACTCGCCGCAGCACCATCAAGAGGGCAGACCTGTTTGCCGCCGGATGCCGTCGGCAGGCGTTCGTTGTGTGGGTGATCAACAGGCTGAAACGAGCGCAGACAGCTGATATGGAGCGGATTGTCGTGCTCCCGAACGGATGACGGTGCACAGGGTTTGTTTTCTACTATCTAGATAGACCGTCGGTAATGGAGAAAAGAGAATGTCACTGCTTATAGGGGTGCCTCGGGAGGTTTTCTCGGGGGAGAAACGTGTTGCGACCGTTCCCGAGGTCGTGGAAAAGCTGATCAAGCTGGGTTTCAGGGTTACGGTCGAAACCGGCGCTGGTGATCTGGCCAATTGCAGTGATGATGCCTACCGTGCCGCGGGTGCCGAGATTGCCGAGAACGCAGCGAAGCTGTGGTCCGGTGCTGACATCATTTTCAAGGTGCGCGCCCCGAGCGATGAAGAAGTCGCGCTGATGCGCGAAGGCTGCACCCTCATTTCCTTTATCTGGCCTGCCCAGAACCCGGAACTGATGCAGAAACTGGCGGCAAAGAAAGTCACCGTGCTGGCGATCGACGCGTTGCCGCGCCAGCTCTCGCGCGCACAGAAGATGGATGCGCTGACCTCGCAGGCCGGTGTGGCAGGCTATCGTGCCGTGATCGAGGCCGCGAATGGTTTCGGCCGCTTCTTCAATGGCCAGATCACCGCTGCCGGCAAGGTACCGCCGGCAAAGGTCTTCATTGCCGGTGCCGGTGTGGCCGGTCTGGCAGCAATCGGTACGGCTGCGGGTCTGGGTGCCATTGTGCGCGCCAACGATACTCGCGCGGAGGTGGCTGATCAGGTCAAATCGCTCGGTGGCGAGTTCGTCAAGGTAGATTATGAGGAAGAGGGCTCGGGCGGCGGCGGTTACGCCAAAGTCATGTCCGAAGGCTTTCAGCAGGCCCAGCGCGAGATGTATGCCAAGCAGGCGCGTGAAGTCGACATCATCATCACCACTGCGCTGATCCCGGGCAAGCCCGCCCCCAAGCTCATTACCGCCGAAATGGTGCAGTCGATGAAGCCGGGCAGCGTGATCGTCGATATGGCGGCCGAGCAGGGCGGTAACTGCGAGCTCACCGTTCCAGGTGAAGCCGTGGTGCGCCATGGTGTGACCATCATTGGTTACACCGATCTCGTGAGCCGCCTGGCCAAGCAGTCTTCCACGCTGTACGCGAGCAACCTGTTCCGTCTGACTGAAGAGTTGTGCAAGACCAAGGATGGCCTCATCAACGTCAATTTCGAAGACGATGCGATCCGTGGGCTGACCGTCATCAAGGACGGCGAGATTACCTGGCCGGCTCCTGCACCGAAGATTCCGGCGGCGGCCGCCAAGCCTGCTGCTGTGGCCCCTGTGGCGAAAAAGTCGTCGCATGGACACGGTGAGCCAAGCGAGCCGATGTCGGCGAAGAGCATGGCAATCATGTTTGCAGTGGCCGGTGCGTTGTTCTGGCTCGTCGGGGCCTTTGCGCCGGCTGCTTTCCTTGGTCACTTTACGGTCTTCGTGCTGGCCTGCTTCATCGGCTACATGGTGGTGTGGAACGTGAAACCTGCGCTGCACACGCCGCTGATGAGCGTGACCAATGCGGTCAGCAGCATCATCGCGATTGGTGCGCTGGTGCAGATTGCTCCCCCGGAAGTTGGCAGTGTTGCCCGTCCCGATGAAGTGATCCGCTGGCTTGCCATCGGCTCCATCGTGCTCGCTACCATCAATATGTTCGGCGGCTTCGCCGTCACCCAGCGCATGCTGGAAATGTTCCGCAAGTAAGGGGAAGAAAAACATGTCTGCAAGTCTGGCTACCGTCTCCTACCTCGGGGCGACCATTCTTTTCATCCTGTGTCTGGGCGGTTTGTCCAACCAGGAGACCGCGCGTCGCGGCAATCTCTACGGCATGATCGGCATGACCATTGCAGTGCTGGCAACCGTTTTCGGCCCGCGTGTGGCGACGTTGGGCCTGCCCTGGATCGTTGGCGCCATGGTCATCGGCGGGGCGATCGGTGTCTATCTCGCGCGCGTCGTGAAGATGACACAGATGCCCGAACTTGTTGCCTTCATGCACAGCCTTGTCGGTCTGGCTGCCTGTCTGGTCGGTTTCGCGAGCTACATCGATACCTCGATTGCCTTTACCGGCGCCGAGAAGGCCATTCATGAAATCGAGATCTACGTCGGCATCCTGATCGGTGCGGTGACCTTCTCGGGCTCGGTGATCGCTTTTGGCAAACTCTCCGGCAAGATCGGCGGCAAGCCGATGCTGCTGCCGGGGCGTCACTTCATCAACCTGATCGGTCTCCTGATCGTCATCTATTTCGGCTACGCCTTCCTGCATGCCGAAACGGTGGATGCCGGCATGCTGCCGCTGATCGTGATGACCGTGGTTGCTTTGCTGTTCGGTATCCACATGGTCATGGCCATTGGCGGAGCCGATATGCCTGTCGTGGTCTCGATGCTCAACAGCTACTCGGGCTGGGCGGCTGCGGCCACCGGTTTCATGCTGTCCAATGACCTCCTGATCGTAACCGGCGCGCTGGTGGGCTCTTCTGGTGCGATCCTGTCCTACATCATGTGTTCGGCCATGAACCGCAACTTCATCAGCGTGATCGCGGGTGGTTTCGGCTCCGATGGTGGTAGCCCGGCGCCGAAGGCGGCGGGCGCTGCGGCCGAACCGGTTGGCGAAGTCAGCCCGATTCTGGCTGCAGAAACCGCCGAAATGCTGCGCGATGCCAAGAACGTGGTGATCGTGCCGGGCTACGGCATGGCGGTTGCGCAAGCCCAGCATACGGTGTTCGAGATCACCTCCTATCTGCGTGAAAAAGGCGTGAATGTGCGCTTTGCCATCCATCCGGTGGCGGGCCGCATGCCTGGCCACATGAACGTGCTGCTGGCTGAAGCCAAGGTGCCCTACGACATCGTGATGGAAATGGATGAAATCAACGAGGATTTCCCGGAGACCGACGTGGTCATGGTGATCGGCGCCAACGACATCGTGAACCCGGCCGCTCAGGAAGATCCGGCCAGCCCGATCGCCGGCATGCCGGTGCTCGAAGTCTGGAAGGCCAGGACCTCGATCGTGATGAAGCGCTCGATGGCTTCCGGTTATGCCGGTGTTGATAATCCGCTGTTCTACAAGGACAACAACCGCATGCTCTTTGGCGACGCCAAGAAGATGCTGGATGAAGTGCTGGTCAGCCTGAAGGCCTGATCCGCATTTTGCCGTTCAGCAGAAAGCCGGCCTTGTGCCGGCTTTCTGCTTTTTTGCGTGGCGCGGTATAGTTCCGTCCCATGAATACAGCCATTCTAAAAATCGCCGTCGCCCAGCTCAACAGCACCGTTGGAGACCTGCGCGGCAATGCAGCGAAAATCGGTGCCGCAGCGCACTCGGCCCGCGACGCGGGGGGCCATCTGCTCGTGACGCCCGAGCTTTCACTGTGCGGCTATCCGCCTGAAGATCTGTTGCTGCGCGAAGACTTCTATTTTGCCTGCGAGCGCGAACTGAGCGCCTTGGCGACGGCCTGTGCCGGGATTGACGTTCTGGTAGGTCATCCTCTGTTTGCCGATGGCGAGGCGTATAACGCAGCGTCCCTCCTGCGCGGAGGTCGTGTTTTTGCGACATATCGCAAAAATCGCCTGCCCAATTACGAAGTCTTCGACGAAGTACGTTACTTCGCTTCGGGCGAAGAAGCCTGTGTTGTTGAAGTGCAGGGCGTGCGTGTAGGCATCAACATCTGCGCCGATGTGTGGGAGTCCGGCACTGCCAGTGCAGCCCGCGCGGCAGGTGCTGAAGTGTTGCTGGTGCTGAATGCCTCACCTTTCCACATGGACAAGCACAGCCAGCGCCTCGATGTGCTGCGCGAGCGTGTCAGTGAAGCCGGCATTGGCGTTCTCTACTGCAACCTCGTCGGTGGTCAGGACGAACTGGTCTTCGACGGCGGCTCCTTTGCACTGGATGCGAATGGCGCACTGAGCTACCAGGCACCGGCTTTCGAAGAGCGCGTGGATATCGTCGAATACACTGCGGGGCATTTTCACAGCCCGGTGAAGGTGGCGCGCGGCAGTGTCGAGGCGGAGGTGTATGCCGCACTCACGCTCGGCGTTCGCGATTACATTGGCAAGAATGGTTTTCCCGGTGCCATCCTTGGGCTGTCGGGAGGCGTGGATTCGGCGCTGACGCTTGCCATTGCTGTCGACGCATTGGGTGCGGACAAGGTGCGTGCGGTGATGATGCCGTCGCCCTACACGGCGCAGATGAGCCTGGACGATTCGCGCGAGATGGTGCGTCTGCTTGGCGTGCGCTACGACGAACTGGCGATCCAGCCTGCCATGCAGACCTTCGAGGACATGCTGACGCCTCTGTTCGAGGGCCGGGTTGCAGATACGACCGAGGAGAACCTCCAGGCACGCATCCGTGGCATGAGCCTGATGGCGCTTTCCAACAAGTTCGGCAGCATCGTTCTGACCACCGGCAACAAGAGCGAGATGGCTGTTGGCTACGCCACATTGTATGGCGACATGGCCGGCGGCTTTGCGGTGATCAAGGATATCCTCAAAACCTTCGTTTACCGCCTGTGTGCATATCGCAACGGGATTGCGCGGGTGATCCCGGAGAACATCCTGACCCGCGCACCCTCGGCTGAACTCAAGCCCGACCAGAAGGATCAGGATTCACTGCCACCCTATGAGGTGCTCGATGCCATCATCGAAGCCTACATGGAGCGCAACGAATCGCCCCGCGAAATCATCGCGGCGGGTTACAGCGAGCACGATGTTCGTCGCGTGATCGGCATGCTCCGCCGCAACGAATACAAGCGCCGTCAGTCGCCCATCGGCATCCGTGTAACCCAGCGTGGCTTTGGCAAGGATTGGCGCTGTCCGATCACCAATCGCTACGCCGATGAATACTGAGCTGGCGCTTTGTTGGCTATACTTCCCGCAGACAAAACAAACACTGGAGACCATCCGTGAAGAAGATCGAAGCCGTCATCAAACCCTTCAAGCTCGACGAAGTGCGTGAAGCGCTGTCGGACGTCGGCATTGCCGGTCTGACCGTGACCGAAGTCAAGGGTTTTGGCCGCCAGAAGGGGCACACCGAGCTGTACCGCGGCGCCGAATACGTGGTTGATTTCCTTCCAAAGATCAAGGTGGAAGTCGTTGTTGTCGATGACATCGTCGATCAGGCCGTGGAAGCCATCATCAAGGCCGCCCATACCGGCAAGATTGGCGACGGCAAGATTTTTGTTTCATCGGTCGAGCAGGTCGTGCGCATTCGTACCGGCGAAACCAACGAACAGGCCATCTGAATTCCGCATGACGGGTTGCGCCAGGGCCCCGCTTGCGGGGCCTTGTTGTTTGCAGTCCATGCATATCGATCAGGAGCGTTGCCATGAGCCATCTCTTCTCTCCCCTCCGTCTGCGTGACATTACCTTCCCCAACCGTATCGCGATTCCGCCGATGTGCACGTATTCGGCGGAGAACGGCATGGCCGGTGACTGGCATCTTGCTCATCTCGGCTGTCGTGCCTCGGGTGGCGCCGGTCTGATCATCGTTGAGGCGACCGCCGTGACATCTGTCGGGCGTATCAGCCCACGTGATCTGGGTTTGTGGGATGACCGCCAGATCGACCCGATCATCCGCATGACACGCTTCATTCACCAGCAAGGGGCTGTCGCTGGTGTGCAACTGGCACATGCCGGGCGCAAGGGGGGCACCTGGGTTCCCGGTATGGGTGCAGGCACGATTCCGTTCGAGCACGGAGGCTGGCAGGTGGTCGCTCCCTCGGCGCTGGCTTTCGGGGAGGGTTTTGCCACGCCGCAGGCGCTGGATGAGACCGGCATCCAGCAGGTGATTGCGGAGTTCTCGGCTGCTGCGCAGCGCGCGTTGGTGGCAGGCTATCGAGTGGTCGAGGTGCACGCCGCGCATGGCTACCTGCTGCACCAGTTCCTCTCACCACTGGCCAATCAGCGCACTGATGAATACGGCGGAAGTTTCGAGAACCGAACCCGCCTGACCCGTGAAGTCGTCGCAGCCGTACGTGCCGTATGGCCCGAGCGTCTGCCACTTTTTGTGCGCCTGTCGGCGACCGACTGGGCCGAAGGAGGCTGGAACATCGAAGAAACAGTCGCCCTTGCGCGCATTCTTCGTCAGGAAGGCGTTGACCTGATCGATACCTCCTCCGGCGGCATGCTTCCAGTGGCCAGCATGCCTTTGGGGCCAGGCTATCAGACCGCATTTGCCGAACAGGTGCGACGTGAGGCCGGGATTGCAACCGGGGCTGTCGGTCTGATTACTGCGCCAGCACAAGCCGACCACATCATCCGCACACGCCAGGCCGACCTGGTGCTGGTGGGGCGAGAAATCCTGCGCGATCCTTACTGGCCGCTGCATGCCGCACAGGCTCTGGGGCAGGCTGCCAGCTGGCCCCAGCAATACCTGCGGGCGGCCCCGGCAGGCTCTATCCAGCGCGAAAGTCTCTAGAGGATCTGTCTGGATAGCCGCGTCCAGCAAGCCTCTCCGGCATTGTGTGCTGCAGATCCTCTTGTGGTCTGAGTCTTCGGCGTAGCTGCCTGAAGAAGTCCGCCTGTAGCGGCTTTTCGGCATGCGTCGGTAAATGACACGTGTTCCGACGCATTGGCAGAAATTGTCGAAAACCGTGATTTGTTCGACCGCTCATGAAAAAGCCCGCTTCAAGCGGGCTGAATCAGTGTGTGGTACCCGGGACGGGGATCGAACCCGTATACCTTGCGGCGAGGGATTTTAAGTCCCTTGTGTCTACCAGTTTCACCACCCGGGCAGGGTTGCGCATTCTACCTGAATGTCCCGTGCCGCAGGCCTCAGCTGTCTGCGCGTGGCAGGTTCATGTCGCGGCTGTGTGCGATCAGGCGCAAGGCCAGGCCAAACAGGAAGAGTGCCCAATGCGTGATGCCTCCGCTGGCGCCGAACTGGTGCGCCGCAAAGAGCAGCGTGGCGACGACGATGGATACGGTGCCGTAGAAGTCGCGGTGCAGGATGAAGGGGACTTCATTGACCATCATGTCGCGCACCAGCCCGCCGCCGACAGCCGTGATGAATCCGAGAAAGGCTACGCCAAACAGGTTCAGTTCCAGATTGAGGCCAAGCTGGGCTCCGGCGATGCTGAAAGCGACCAGGCCGATGGAATCGGCAATGATGAAGGCCCGCCGTAGGAAAAGCTGGCTGTGGCGGTGCAGCTTGATCAGCCAGGCAAATGCCAGGGTGGTGAAGCAGGCGGCGACCGGCCCTGCATCGATGAAAATGGCCGGCAGACGACCCACCAGGGCGTCGCGGATCAGCCCGCCGCCGATGGCTGTGAGCAACGCGAGGATGCTGATGCCAAGCAGATCGTACTGTTTGCGGGCGCCGATCAGGTAGCCGGAGATCGAAAACGAGATCGTGCCGATCAGGTAGAGCCAGTCGAAGGAGAGCAGATGGTTCATGAGCAAGGACTGAAAACGCCACTGCCCGGCGCGGGCCGGGCAGCGGGATGACAAGATCTCTCGGGTTTTAGCGCACGCCGGGTTCCGGCATCACGATATTGACTTCGAGTACTTCGTAGTTGCCCTTCTTCTCCAGTTGCACCTTGATGTCGTCGGAGCTGACCTTGACGTATTTGGAGATGACGGCGATCAGTTCCTTCTGCAGATCAGGCAGGAAGTCGGGCTGGCCCTCGTTTTCTGCACGCTGGTGAGCGATGACCAGCGTGAGGCGTTCCCGGGCGAGCTGGGCCGATTTGGGCTGGCTGCTGCCGAAGATTTTTTCAAGCCAGGACATGTCAGGCCCCTCCGAAGATGCGCTTGAGCAGGCCGGGCTTCTCGTAATTCACGAAGCGCATCTCGCGCTCTTCCCCGAGGAAGCGGGCGACCACGTCCTGATAAGCTTCGGCGGCTTCGCTTTCCTTGCTGTGGATCACCGGCGCTCCGGAGTTGGAAGCTTGCAGCACGGTTTCCGATTCCGGAATCACGCCCAGCAGCGGTACGCGCAGCAGTTCCTGCACGTCCTTGTAGGAGAGCATCTCGCCTTCCTCGACACGCTTGGCTGAGTAGCGGGTGACGATCAGGTGCTCCTTGACCGCCTCCTGTCCATCGCGGGCGCGGCGGCTCTTGCTTTGCAGGATGCCGAGGATGCGGTCCGAGTCGCGGATCGAAGAAACCTCGGGATTGGTCACCACCAGTGCTTCGTCGGCGAAGGTCAGGGCCATGATGGCACCATGTTCGATGCCAGCCGGCGAATCGCAGATGATGTAGTCAAAACCCATGTGCTCCAGATCCTTGAGCACCTTCTCGACGCCTTCTTCGGTCAGGGCGTCCTTGTCGCGGGTCTGAGAGGCGGGCAGCACGAACAGGTTTTCGCAGTGCTTGTCCTTGATCAGAGCCTGGTTCAGGTTTGCTTCGCCGTGAATGACGTTAACGAAGTCATACACCACGCGGCGTTCGCAGCCCATGATCAGATCGAGGTTGCGCAGGCCGACATCGAAGTCGATCACGGCAGTCTTGAAGCCGCGCAGCGCGAGCCCGGAGGCAAAGCTGGCGCTGGTGGTGGTCTTGCCTACGCCACCCTTGCCGGAAGTTACGACGATGATGCGGGTCACGGGGTTCTCCCTGATTTGATTGTTGTGTTCAGTCATTAGTCGAGTTGAATCGGTTCGAGTACCAGTGCCTGTTTGTCGTCTTCACCACGCAACAGGGCCTGGGCTGGTTTGCCAGCAATCTGGGCGGGAATGCCCTTTTCAAAAGTCCGGTAAACGCCGGCCACGGCGATGAGTTCGGGGCCGAAGTTGCTGCTGTAAATGCGCGCTTTCTTGTTGCCCGAGGCCCCGGCGAGGGCACGGCCGCGCAAGGGGCCGTAGCAGTGGATGCTGCCGTCGGCGATGACTTCGGCTCCATTGCTGACTGCGCCAAGGATGACCAGATCACTGCCCTTGGCGTAGATCTGTTGGCCAGAGCGGATGGTGCGGTCGACGACCATCGTGCCAGCCGCCATGGGAGCGGCTTGTGGCGCAGGGGCTGTGGAGACAGGCTCCGGGAGCGGCTCTGCAGCCGGTGCCGATGCGATGTCGCTCTCTGCCTGGAGTCTGGCGGCCTGTTCGGTGAGGATGGCGAGCCCGGCCTTGCGGGCGCTGGCGTGCAGATGCTCAGGCGCTCCGCGCAGGGCAACGGGCTGCAGGCCGTAACGACGCAGCAGACTCAGTGTGCCGGCCCAGTCCGCCTTGTCCGGGAAGTTTCTGGCCTGGCTGACATCGATGATTGTGGCCTCGCCGGCGAAGAATTCGCCCATGCCGCCGAGCATGACCTGCAGGGCGTCGGAGAGGCGCACATTGTCGATTTCGCGCAGTACGGCGCTCATGGCCGTGAGGCTGCCAGCCTTGAATTCGATGGGTTTGGCCATGGGCGGCACTGAAATCCGGGTTGATTAACCGCCCGAGTCTACTTTTTGAGGGCCTTTGGAGCAAGCCAAACGTGCCGGATGCCGCTTTCAGTGGGCCGGTAGCGTTTTGAGGAATATGCCGATCAGCTCGAAACCCTGCTCGAAGATGCTTTGCAGGACCGGCGCAAACGCGTTCAGCGAGATCAGGATGATCACCAGGCCAACGGTGGATGTAATCGGGAAACCGATGGCAAAAAGATTGAGCTGCGGGGCCGTGCGGGTCAGCACGGCCAGGGATATGTTGGTGATCAGCAAGGCGGTGACGATGGGCAGCGAGATCAGCAGCCCGCAGGCAAACGCCACGCTGCCGATGCGGGTGAGCATCAGCCAGGCTGGACCGGTGACCGAGACGCCACCGATCGGCGCCATCTCGAAGCTGCGGGCCAGCACGTCGATCATCAGCAGATGTCCGTTCAGCGCCAGAAAGGTCAGGGTGCTGAGCAGTCCGAGGAATTCGGCAAGCACGGCGGTCTGACCCGAGGAATTCGGGTCGAAGAAGGTGGCGAACGACAGGCCCATCTGCAGGCCGATGATGTCACCCGCAATATCCACAGCGCTGAGTACCATGCGCAGACCCAGTCCCATGCCGATGCCGATCAGGATCTGCTGTACGAAAACCGCCATGCCGAACCAGGTGCCGGGCTGAAGCGGTGGCGGCGGTGGCAGCACGGAGGCTATTGCTGCGCCGATGACCAGGCCGGCGACCAGTCGCAGGCGGCGTGGCACGACGGCACTGCCAAATATCGGGGCGGTGGCGATCATGCCCAGCACGCGCGCGACGGGATAGATCCAGGCCAGGAGCAGCGCGTCGAGCTGGGCGCTGGTGATCGAGAGCATGCGTCAGCCGATGAGAGTGGGTATCGCGATGAAGAGCCGGCGGATGTAGTCGGTGAGCATGGTGATCATCCACGGCCCGACCAGCAGCAGGGTCAGAAACATCACAACCAGCTTCGGTACGAATGAAAGCGTCACTTCATTGATCTGCGTGGCGGCCTGCAGCACGCTGATGATCAGACCGGTGGCGAGCGCTGCAGCAAACATGGGTGCGGCAACGAGCAATGCCACTTCAAGGGCGCCGCGGCCCAGTTCCATGACGGTGGTGGGGGTCATGCCTATCTCCTTTATCCGAAACTCTGTACCAGCGAAGTAACCAGCAGGGCCCAGCCATCGACCAGCACGAAGAGCATGATCTTGAATGGCAGCGAGACGATGACGGGTGACATCATCATCATGCCCATCGACATCAGTACCGAGGCGACCACCATGTCGATGATCAGGAACGGGATGAAGACGATGAAGCCGATCTGAAAAGCGGTTTTCAGTTCGCTGGTGACAAAGGCCGGCACGATCACGCGCATGGGCAGATCGGCAGCCTTGTCGACTTTGGGGGTCTTGGCCAGATTGGCGAAGAGCGATAGATCGGGTTCGCGGATCTGTTTGAGCATGAAAGCCTTCATCGGCACGCTGGCACGGTTGAGGGCTTCATCAAACTGGATCCGGTTCTCCGCCAGCGGCTGGTAGGCATCCTGATAGACCTTGTCGAGCACCGGCGACATGATGAAAAAGGTCAGGAACAAGGATAGCCCGAGCATCACCTGGTTCGGCGGGGAAGTCTGCGTGCCCAGCGCATGGCGCAACAGCGAGAAGACGATGATGATCCGGGTGAAGCTGGTCATCATCAGTATCACGGCGGGCAGGAAGCTCAGGGCCGTGAGCATCAGCAGGGTCTGCACCGGCAGGCTGTAGGTCGTGCCACCGCCGGCGGCCGGCGAGGTGGTCAGCGCCGGCATGGATTGAGCCGCGGCCAGTGCCGGTATCAGAGCCAGCAGCAGGGGCAGGGCAGCGAACAGGGCGCGTTTAATCTTCACGGCGACGCTCCAGCATCTGTTTGAGGCGGCTGGCAAACTCCCCGGCGCCGGGCATGGCGACAGGGGCCGGGGCGGCCGGCACCTCGTCGGCATCCAGTGCATGCAGGGCCGAGATGTGTCCCGGTGAGACACCCAGTACCAGCACCTGCTTGCCGATGGCGACAAGAACGACTTTTTCACGCGGACCGACGGCTGTTGCGCCGATGACGCGCAAGGCGCCGGGCTGGCTGGCGCGCGTCCCCTGCAGGCGTTTGAGCAGATACAGCCCGCCGACCAGCAGCGCGAGGGTCGCGCCCAAGCCCAGCAGCATCTGCAGCAGACTGCCGGCGGGAGAAGGCAGGGCTTCGGCGGCGAGCGCGGGAGCAGGGAGGAGAAACAGGAACAGGCGGATGTTCACGACAGTCACCGGGGGATTCGGGATGGTGTGAGCTTAGCCCCGCAGCCTGTCGCGGCAGGGGTGGAAAAGAATGGCAAAAGGGCGGCAAATCCTGCCGCCCGGTTTTTCCGGTTGCCTGCCTGCGCTGCCGCATCCAGTGGTCTCCGACGGGCAGGGGGTCTGCCGAGCCGCATGCAGCCTGCCTGTGCGGGCCGGCAGGCTGCACAAGCCCGCCCCATGCGGCTGTGCAGCGAGTGCCTGACGACCCCGTTTTATACCTTGTACTGCGCCACCGCCTTGCGCATGCGTTCGACGTTGCCCTGCAAGGCATGCGAAGTGGCTTCGGTATCACGGGCTACGCCAAGATTCTCTTCGGTCAGGCGGGCAACCTGTTCGACGCTTTGCGCCATCATCGTCATGGCACTGCTTTGCTCGGCGGAGGAGTGCGAGATTTCCGAAACCATCTGTGCGGTGGTGTTCATCTGCTGGTTGATCGCCAGCAATGCGTCGTGAGCCTCATGCACGAGGGAAACGCTGGTGCCGACCTGATCTGCGCTCTGGCGCATGCCATCGACGGCGCTGGTGGTATCCGCCTGGATGCGCACGATCATCTGGTCAATTTCCCGGGTTGCACTGGCCGTGCGTTCGGCGAGTTTGCGAACTTCATCGGCTACCACGGCGAAGCCGCGTCCCTGTTCGCCGGCACGGGCGGCTTCGATTGCGGCATTCAGGGCGAGCAGGTTGGTCTGGTCGGCGATTTCCTTGATCACGCCGGCAACCTTGCCAATCTCGTCGGTGCGCGAGCCCAGTTGCTCGACGGTTTCTGCCGAGCGGGCAACCGTCGTCGACAGGGTCCTGATCGTGGCGGACGCCTTGTCTGACAGATCGGCGCCGGCGCCGGCCTGCTGTCCGGCTTGCTGGGCCACGCTCTGGGTGCTTGCCGCATGATGGGCGACTTCGGCGATGGATACGGTCATTTCCTCCACACCGGCGGCTGCCGTCGAGGTGCTGGCGCTTTGCACGGCAGCGGCGGCGACCAGCGATTCGACTGACTGATTCAGGCCATTGGTGGTTTCCGCCACTTCGCGGGTGGTGTCGCCAATGATCTGCAGGGTGGCGCGCACAGCCGACACAAGCGTATCGATGCGTCCGGCAATTTCACCGATGAGGTCATTGTAGGTGGGCGTCAGGGTTGCGCTCAGGTCGCCTGCACCCAGCGCCTTTTCGAGAAAGTTGCGTACGTTTTTCAGACGCTGAAGAGCGCGTGGCAAGTACCAGAAAAGCATGTAAAAAGCCGCCACAAGCAGCACGGCTGCGCTGATTTTATGCACGGTTTGCAACCAGCCCCACTCGACAGCTCCGGCAAGCAGGCGGCTGATCTCGGTAAAGATCGCCAGCAGGACAAAGCTGAACAGGCGCGTCTGAAAGGCTAGCAGGGTGTCCACCAGCGGAGAGTGATTTCGAGTGACCCGTCCGTCCTGAACGCGTATCGATCGGTCTCCTGCACGCAGATGCTGGTAGGCTTTTTCTGCTCCGGCAACCTGCTCACGGGTGGGCGGTGTCCGGACCGACTGATAGCCGACGACCTGACCCTTTTCGCGGACCGGTGAAGCATTGGCCACAACCCAGTAAAAATCGCCGTTCTTGCGCCGGTTCTTGACGATGCCCTTCCAGGGGCGACCGGCTTTGAGGTTGTGCCACATGTCCGCAAACGCTTCGACCGGCATGTCCGGGTGACGGATCAGGTTGTGGGGCTCACCCACCATTTCCTCGGGGAGAAAACCGCTGATGTCAGCAAAGGCTTGATTGACTTCGGTGATGCGCCCCTTGAGATCAGTCCGCGAATAGATGAAAACGCCTTCCGGGACGAGGTATTCGCGCTGGGTGATGGGCTGATTGTTGCGCATTGTGTCTTCCTGAGTGTGCGATGTGTCGGGCGGGGCAAGCTGTGGCAAAGGTCATAACCCATTTGGCTATCGACATATCGGCACGCGCCATCTGCCCTTAAGGGCAGAATATGCGTTATTTGGCGAACTGGTTGTTGCGCATTGTGTCTTCCTGAGCGCGCGATGTGCCGGTCAAGGCCTGCTGTTGAGAAGGCCATAAGCCCCTTGGCTATCAACATAGCGGCACGCGCTTATCTGCCCTGAAGGGCAGAATATGCGCTATTCCAGATTTCATATATCTCAGGGATAGAGGACGCTCGCAGCGCCCTTCTGCCCGGCAAACTGCATGCAGGGCAAAGCTGGGGTGTGGTGGCTGCCGTGGGAGGGGCGGGTCAGGGGCGCAGTTTCCGTACGCGTTCGGATGGCGTGATGATGTCGGTGAGGCGGATACCGAATTTATCATTCACGACAACGACTTCGCCTTGAGCGATCAAAGTTCCATTGACCAGTACATCCATCGGTTCGCCCGCCAGCGCATCAAGCTCGACGACCGAGCCGTGCGCGAGTTGCAGCAGGTTGCGGATCGAGATGCGGGTGCGCCCCAGTTCCACGGTCAGATGCACCGGAATATCGAGGATCAGCTCATAGTCGTTCATGCTGCCCGGTTTGGTGCCGCCATCGAAATTCTGGAAAACGGCAGGCTGCGCGATTGAAGCGGCTTCTTTTGACGCGGCGACTGCGTCGACATCAGCCTGCTCCTGCATGGCGGCAGCCCAATCGTCTTCGCTGATCTGGTTTTCCGTGTCAGCGGCAGTGTTGAGTTCTTCTTCAGCCATGATTTGCTTCTCCTTGCCCGCCCAGTTTGGTGGCGATCAGATTGATTTCGGTGTCTTCCGGGCGGATGAATTTCTCGACCCGCAGAGCGTAGTGCGCGCTCTGGATGCCGTACTTGCATTCGAGGATCTTGACCCCGTCGACGTTGGCTTCGATGTTTTCCGGAATATCGAGCGGAATGACATCGCCAACCTTGAAATTCACGATATCGCGCAGCGAAATTTTCGTGGTGCCCAGATTGGCGACCAGATCGACATCCACGCCGTTGATCTGTTTGGACATCAGGCTGATCCAGCGTTTGTCCTGGGTGATGTGATCAGACTGCATCGAGCTGTAAAGGATGTCGCGGATCGGCTCGACCATCGAGTACGGGAAGCAGATGTGCATGTCGGCCTGGGCGCCGCCGAACTCCAGCGTGAAGGTGGTGGCCACCACGATTTCGCTGGGTGTGGCGATGTTGGCAAACTGCGAGTTCATCTCGCTGCGGATGTATTCGAACTGGATCTGGAAGACCGGCGACCAGGCCCGCTCGTATTCGGCGAAGACCACGCGCAGCAGGCCCTGAATGATGCGCTGTTCGGTGGCGGTGAAGTCGCGGCCTTCCACCCGGGTGTGGAAGCGTCCGTCGCCGCCGAACATGTTGTCGACCACCAGGAACACCAGATTCGGGTCGAACACGATCAAGCCGGTACCGCGCAGCGGCTTGGCCATGATCAGGTTGAGGTTGGTCGGCACCACCAGATTGCGCACGAACTCGCTGTACTTCTGCACGCGGATCGGGCCGACCGAGACCTCCGCGTTGCGGTGCATGTAGTTGAACAGGCCGATGCGCAGGTAGCGGGCATAGCGCTCATGGATCAGCTCCAGGGTGGGCATGCGCCCGCGGACGATGCGCTCCTGGGTCGCGATGTTGTACGAGCGGATGCCCGTACCGTCATCCCCCGTCTGTTCCGGTTCGTCCAGTTCGCCGGTCACGCCCTTGAGTAGTGCGTCGACCTCTTCCTGCGAGAGAAAATCCTGGGCCATGTTCTGCCTCGATTCCTGCAGCCTGTTCGCTTGCCTATTGCACGATGAATTGGGTGAAGAACACCGACACAACGGGGCCTACGGCTTCCTGTGCTGTCGCTTTCTTCTTTTTGGACACGGGTGGAGCCTCCCAGCCCATGATTTCGTTGATGATTTCCTTCATTTCCTCCGCCAGGGTTTCGCGTCCCTCCGGCGAGGTGATTTCCGAAGGCTTCTTGCCGGCCAGAAGTCCGAGTACCTCATGCCGGATCTGCGGCATGTAGGCCTTGACCTGATCGCCCACATGCGCGTCGATGACGCGCAATGAAGCAACGACCTGCAGGAACTGTTCGCCGTTTTCGGGCTGCAGATTCACGGTAAAGGGTTCGAGTGGCAGGAAAACCGGGGGTTTGGTCGGATCGAATTTAGGCCATACGTGAGCCGCATGTGCCGCCGGCTCATCCGCTGCAGCATCTTCTTCACCATCGGCCGCTGCCTTCTTCTTGCTCAGCAGCATGAAGGCCCCGCCGGCGATCAGGCACAACAGGACAACCGCAGCAACGATGATGATCAGCAGCTTTTTGCTCTTTTTCGGGGGGGCCACCTCGGCGGCTTCTTCTTTTTTCGGTGCGTCCTTGCTGGTCGCCATGATGGGAGTTCCTTGTCCAATCCGTCATTGCCACAATTGTGTCGCATGAATCACGACTCTCAAGCCCTGATTAACGGACGTTGCAGCCCCCAAATGAAGGGTATGGGTCCCAAAAAACGCGTTTCCCGCCTTTGTTGGCAGTGTTGAGTTCATTTTCGGTCTCAGGCAAACGTATCAATCATTCCGTTACCCTGACGCAGCCAACTGCTGCGTGTCGTACCTGCGGCGGCATCCACGCCGGACAGGCTGTCGCCCGAGCTTGCGAAACGGCTGCTCAGGCTCCGCTTGCCTGATGTGTCGGATTGCGCCTGACCGCTGTTACCGGCATTGACGTTGGCCTGGCCCAGCTGGATGCCTGACTGTGCCAGCACTTCGCGCAGGCGTGGCATGGCGTCCTGCAAGGCTTCACGCGCTGCCGGGCTGGCTGCCACGAAGGTCGCGCTGGCCTGGTCACCCTGCATGTTGATGGACACTTCCACGCGACCGAGAGAGGGCGGGGTGAGGACAAGCTCTGCCCGGCCATTGTCGCGGTTGGCGATCCAGCTGACCTTCTGCCCGACTTCCTCTGCCCAGCCACGTGTGGCGACTGGGGTGCTGACCTCGTGCTGAGGCAAGGGCTGGCTGGTGCGATTGTTGTGCGCCGCACTCAGAACGCCGTGCGTTTGCGGGGAGGCCTCTACGTTCAGATTCTGGCTGGCGTTGGCCAGCTCGGCTGCGAATGAGCCGGCCTTGTCTTGCGAGCGGGCAGCCAGGAGCTTTTCTGCTGTGTCGTCCGTGGAGACTGCGTCAGTCTCCGTCCGTGTTCCGGCCTCGCTGCGAAGCTGGCTGGCGAGGGACTTGTCATCATTCCCGGCCGACAGGCCTGTTACAGGCCGGGTTGCCGCTTCGTCTTGCAGGGCATTTGTGTCGACGGGGCTGTTGGTTGATGCGTTGCCGGCAAGGCTTGCCGCACGGGCGGCGAGGGCTGCCGTCGTGGCGGCAAGCAGCGCGCTTGCGTCCTGAGTGCCCCCAGTCTCGGTCGCCTGCAGGTCGGCGGTGCTGTTGTCTTGAGCGGTCTGGCGCTGTGCGGCGGCGGCAAGCAGCAGGGTCGGGTCCATGCCGGCTGTCGTGGTCGTCTGCGTGACTGGATCAAGGCTTGAAGCGGTCTCTGTATCGGTCCTGGACTTGTCTGCAGGAGCGTCTGCGGCCTTGTCGGTGCGGTCTTTGGCCGATGTGCCCGGCGTTTTGGCCGGAGCGGCCTTGGCGGCATCCTGAGCCTGACTGCGCGACTTCAGCACCTGCGCAAAACTCGGTTGTCCGGACTGCTCGGCCGGCTGTGCCGAGCCCTGACTGGCAGGGGTGCGCTGCACCACGGGGGCGACGGCGGCAAGCGCGGAAACATTGACTTCGGCCATGGGGACTACCTCGATATGCGGTGTTGTGCGCTCTCTTCAGCAAGGGGTGTGCCAGATAGCGAAAAGATGGGGCGTCTCAAAAGAGGTGAAACTCGGGTATGGCTGGAGAGGCTCTTCTGGTAAGGGTTTTCAGGCAGGCCTGCTGAAGACTGTTGTCTGTATTGGGTGTAACGGCTGGCAGGCTGAAGAGTGTTGTCAGAGGCGGCTCCTGGGCTAGGTTCCGCCATCCTCCTGCTGCTTGCGGTAATGCTTGATGGCGTGTTCGTCGCTCTGGTTCTGCTCGCGTTTGTTCTGGCGTTTCTGTTCGTGCAGGTCCTGGCGATGCGAGAGGGTGTCGAAAGCTTTGGCGCGGGAATGTTCCGAGGCCCAGTTCTGCTGACCGCTGGCGGTCGCTTTCTTCGAATGCTCGACGATCAGCTGCTGGGCATTGATCGCATCGTCAAGCTTGATCAGGAAACCCGAATAGTTGCGCCAGGCGTTCGGGTCGATGCCACTGCGGGCCGTCTGCATGAAGCGCTCGCGGTATTCGACCCGGTACTGCTGGAGCATCTGCAGCTTGACCTCGCAGGCCTGTTCGCTGGCGATCAGTTCGCCCAGCCTGCGAGTGGCTTCGTCTACGCGCGTATGGGCCAGTTCCTGCAAGGTCTTCAGTGGCGTCTTGTGGCTGCTCATGTTTTTATGTTCTGACTTCTCTGACTGCGTTTTGCTACGTTTTGCTGCGGTTTGTTGCTTACAGTGGCTGACCGAACAGGGCATTCAATTGGGCCAGACTTTCTTCATAGTCGGCGCGTTCTTCAATCTGCTGCTGAAGGAATTTCTCCAGCGCCGGATACATGCGCACCGCCTCATCCAGCAGCGGGTCGCCCCCTGGCTGATAGGCCCCGACTGCAATCAGGTCCCGCGAGCGCTGATACCTTGAGAATAGCTGCTTGAAGCGGCGAACGAGATCGAAATGACTGGGGCGGATCAGGCCGTGCATGGCGCGTGAGATGGATTGCTCGATATCCAGTGCCGGGTAATGCCCCTGATCGGCCAGGGCCCGCGAGAGCACGAAGTGTCCATCCAGAATCGCGCGTGCCGAGTCGGCAATCGGGTCCTGCTGGTCGTCGCCCTCTGCGAGTACGGTGTAGAAAGCGGTGATCGAGCCGCCGCCATCCGGGCCGTTGCCGGCGCGCTCGACCAGCGCGGGCAGGCGGGCGAATACCGACGGCGGATAGCCACGCGTGACCGGCGGCTCGCCGATGGCGAGCGCAATCTCGCGCTGGGCCATGGCGTAGCGGGTGAGCGAATCCATGATCAGCAGCACCTGCTTGCCCTGATCACGGAAATGCTCGGCAATCGTGGTGGCATAGGCCGCGCCCTGCAGGCGCATCAGCGGGCTGGTATCGGCCGGCGCGGCCACCACTACCGAGCGTGACAGACCGTAGGCGCCAAGGTTCTGTTCGATGAATTCCTTTACCTCGCGGCCGCGTTCGCCGATCAGGCCGACGACCACCACATCGGCCGAGGTGTAACGCGCCATCATGCCGATGAGTACGGATTTACCCACGCCCGAGCCGGCGAAAAGGCCGACGCGCTGCCCTCGGCCGACGGTCATCAGTGCATTGATGGCGCGGATGCCGACGTCCAGACTGTTGCTGATCGAGGCACGTGCCAGCGGGTTGATCGGGCGGCTTTGCAGCGAGCGAGTCTGGGTGGTGCCCAGGGGGCCGAGAGAGTCGAGCGGGCGACCGGCGCCGTCGATGACGCGACCGAGCAGTTCGTCGCCGACCGGCAGATGTTTGGCGCGATCGGAGGCGCGGCGACGCGGCTCGACGCGCTCATTGGCGCTCGGCGTGGGCTGCACCGGTTCGTTGGGCATCACATGCGCGCCGGGGCCCAGACCAAAGACATCATCGGTCGGCATCATGTACAGCTTGTCACCATTGAAGCCGACGACCTCGGCCTCTACCGTGCCCCCGCCGGGCACCATGACGCGACAACCGGAACCGAGCGGCAGCTTCAGGCCACCGGCTTCCATGACCATGCCGTTGATGCGTGTCAGCCGGCCGAGCACCTGATAAGGCGGGGTGGCACGCACGATCTTGCGGCAATCCGTCAGGAAGCCGCGCCAGACCTTGCCGAAGTGTTCATTGGAACTCATGTCATTCCTGCAGGTTGCTGAATCGCTGTGTGTTTGCGCCGTACGCCTGGATCATTCGTCGAGAAATTCCGAGGCGGTCAGCGTGAGGTTTTCCACCACGCGACGCCAGCGCGTCTGGACCTGAGCGTCGATCTGGCCACCTGCGGATTCGATGCTGCAGCCGCCGGGCAGGATGCTGTCGTCTTCCACCACACGATGGCCGATACCTTCGTAATGCTCTTCCATGTAGCGCCGCAGCAACTGCACATCGGTCGGGTTGGCATGGATGATCGCGCCCTGCTGGGGCAGGCTCTGCAAGGCCTCGCGGCAGACCGCCAGAATGATTTCCGGGCGCACCGAAAGCGTTTCACGCACTACCTGACGGGCAATCTCGATGGCCAGTGCCTGGATTTCGTCAGCGACCTGCTGGTCCAGCGTGCTCATGGCCTCATCGAGCGCCTGCACCATCTGGTGCAGTTCGGCGGCCTCCATGCGGCCACGCGCGATGCCCTCCTCGTAGCCGGCGGCGTAGCCATCGCGCTGCGCCTCCTGCTGGATGCGTTCGATGTCTTCCAGCGTGGGCAGACTGACGCCAGGCGCAATTTCCAGCGGAGCATCGACCGCAGGTGTTACCGGCTCCGGTGGCGAGGCAGGCCGCTCCTGAACCGGCGGGGCATCGAATTGCTCGAAAGCCAGGCGCTGGTAAGCGTTGGAGGCCTGATTGCGGGGAATTACCTCGGCCATTCAGCAGCTCCCTTGCGTGCCTGAAGACCCGCTTCTGGCGGTCTTCTTCAGGCATGTGCCGTGGGGATAAGCGCCCGTGGCGGGTTTCCGGGTGTGCATGCTGGAGAGCGCCGTCCTGCGCGGCTTTCCGGGCATGGCTTGCAGCGTGTCAGACAAAGGCATCGTCGCCACCCTTGCCGCCCAGCATGATCTGGCCTTCTTCCGAGAGGCGCCGGGCCGTCTTGAGAATCTCTTTTTGCGCCGTTTCGACTTCGGACAGGCGAACCGGTCCGCGCGATTCCAGATCCTCGCGCAACATTTCGGCGGCCCGACTGGACATGTTCTTGAAGATCTTCTCGCGCATCTCGGGCTGCGCCCCCTTGAGGGCGATGACCAGCTGGTCGCCCTGGACTTCGCGCAGGATGGTCTGGATGCCGCGGTCGTCCACATCCATGAGGTTTTCGAACACGAACATCTCGTCGAGGATGCGCTGGGCCAGATCCGGATCGTATTCGCGCACGTTGTCGAGAATGGCCGTCTCTGCCGCGTTGCCGACAAAGTTGAGGATTTCGGCGGCGTGGCGGGTGCCGCCCATCGACGCTTTCTTGAGGCTCTGCGCCGAGCCGGACAGCACGCGGGCCAGTGCTTCGTTGAGTTCCTTCAGGGCTGTCGGTTGCACCCCGTCCAGTGTCGCGATCCGCAGCAGGATGTCGTTGCGCTGGCGGTCGTTGAAATGCCGCAGGATTTCTCCGGCATGGTCGAATTCCAGGTGCACCAGGATCGTTGCAATGATCTGCGGGTGCTCGTTCTTGATCAGGTCGGCTGCGGTGGCAGCATCCATCCATTTCAGGGACTCGATGCCGGCCGTGTCAGAGCCTTGCAGCACGCGCGAGATGAGATTGGCGGCACGTTCATCGCCCAGCGCCTTGGTCAGCATCGTGCGGATAGCTTCCTCGTCCGGCTCGATGTGCGAGCCGCGTGCCGCGTGCATCTGCAGTTCTTCAAGCAGCTTCTCGACACGTTCGCGCGATTGCGGCGTCATCCGGGCCATGCCGGAGCCCAGCTTCTGCACCTCGCGTGGAGACAAGTGTTTGAGAATTTCTGCCGCTTCGTCGCCCCCCAGCGTGAGCAGCAGCAGGGCACTCTTTTCCAGTCCTTCGTTAGCGTCCTTCGCCACTTGCGCCTCCTCCCATCCATTCCTTGATCAACTGCGCCACCATCTTTGGATCCTTCTTGGCGACTTCGCGTGCCCGGGCCAGTTTCTTCTCGAAACTCATCTTCGCCAGCTCCAGCTCCAGCACCTCGGGCGGGATGTCGGAGTCGACCATCTGGGCGCGCTCTTCCAGATTCTCTGCCGAGAGCGGCGCTTCGATTTCTTCCTCCTCCTCTTCCGGCTTGGGCGGTGCCACGCTGCGCATCAGAGGCTGGATCACTTTCTTGATCACGAACAGGATCACCAGCGCCAGGACCAGCCAGCGTGCGAGCTCCTTGAGCAGGGCGATGACTTCGGGATCCTTGTACATCGGCAAAGCGACCACATCTTCTTTTGCCGGATCGGTAAAGGCCGTATTGGTGACGTTGATGGTGTCGCCGCGTTTTTCGCTGTAGCCCACCGCTTCACGCACCAGATCATTGATCTTCTTCACCTCGGCTTCGGTCAGCGGTACGGTTTTGAAATTGCCCTTGGCGTCCTTTTCACTCTTGTGATTGACCAGCAGTGCGACTGACAGGCGCTTGACCTGGCCCAGCGCGCGCTTGACGTGCTGCACGGTCTTGTCGACCTCGAAATTGGTGGTGGCGGTCTTGCTCGAATTCAGCGGGATCGGCACGGGCCCGGACTGGGCAACGGTGCCTGGCACCACCGGCGAGGTGATCGGTGCAGTGGCCGGCACGGGTGGCTGATTGGAAAGTGCGCCCGGCACGCCGAGCGGGCCGGGGTTGTTGGCAATGTTTTCGCTGGTCTGCAAGCTGCGAATCGATGTGTTCGGTGGCGGGTTGGGCTTGTAGGTTTCGGAGGTCTGCTCGGCGTCGTCGAAATCCACGTCGGCCATGACCTGGGCGC
This sequence comes from Uliginosibacterium sp. 31-16, assembly GCF_030730865.1. GTDB lineage: Bacteria > Pseudomonadota > Gammaproteobacteria > Burkholderiales > Rhodocyclaceae > Uliginosibacterium. The sequence continues at coordinate 632,393 of NZ_JAVALZ010000003.1, forward strand.
GGAAGTTGGTGGAGCCCAGCATCGGATCAAGGATCTTCTGGATGCGCGTGATATAGCTTTCTTCCACATTGCGCACATATTCGAGCTGGGTGTCGTCCAGTGCCGGGCCACCCTGTTTGCGCTGGCGGGCCAGCAGGTTGCCGTTCTGGTCGATCACGCTGACCTGGTTGGCGGCCAGCTCGGGTACGCTGGACGAGACCAGATGCACGATGCCGGCAATCTGTGCGGCGTCCAGCGTGCGGCCGGCGCGCAGGCTGACGACGATCGAGGCGGTGGGCTTCTGTTCGTTGCGCAGAAAAGCGCTTTGCTTGGGAATGGCCAGATGCACCCGGGCGCCGGCGACTGCAGCAATGGACTGGATGGTGCGGGCCAGTTCGCCTTCCAGTGCGCGTTGGTAATTCACCTGTTCGTGAAATTGCGACAGACCGAGTTTCTGGTTTTCCAGCAGTTCGAAGCCGACCGAGCCACCGCGCGGCAAGCCCTGCGCAGCCAGCGTCAGGCGCAATTCATTGGCGCGGGTGGAGGGCACCATGATCGTGGCGCCACCATTTTCGATCTGGTAAGGCACGTTCTGCTGCTGCAACGCGGTGACGATGGCGCCACCGTCCTTCTCTTCGACATTGGAGAACAGTACCGAGTATTGCGGCTGCTGGCTCCACAGCCAGACACCGACGAGCAGGGCGATCGCAAGCGCCAGCGCAGCCGCGCCGGCCATCTTCTGGCGCGGCGAAAGCCGGTTGAAATTGTCGATCATCACCTGCATAGGTGAGGCGGGCGGCGTGGGCAGTGCTTCTTCGGCCATGTCGTGGGCTCCGTTATCGCCGTCGCAGGGGCGGCTTTTTTCACGAGCGCAGTGTGCGCTGCCTTGCGCAAGAGCGAGCGTGGAATAAGCGGCAGTTTTTGCCGGTTAATCCGGCGCTGATTGCGGTGCGGGCAGGGCTACAGTGGCGACCATCCCGCAAAGTGCCAAAGTGCCTGTGTGACCATGAACCAGACCCCGCCTCCGATGGATGCAGCCAGCCTCGCCGAAGCCTTCCAGGCTTTTGCGCGAGCATCTGATGAGCTGACCCAGGCCTACAACGGTCTGCAAGGGCAGGTCGGCGAGCTGACTGAACGCCTGACCCTGCTGATGGCGGCGCTGCCTGCCGGTGTGGTGCTGCTTGATGGCACGGGGGCCGTGGAACAGCTCAACCGCGCTGCCATCCGCATGCTGGGGGCGGTGCCTGCTACCACTCCGTGGAGCGTGCTGCTGGCGCGTTTCGAGCATACCGACACACCCGGCGAGTACTTCCTGCCGCAGGATGGCGATGCGGCCCTGCGGGTTTCCATTTCGGAGACCCCGCTGGATACCCGTGGCGGGCGCATCGTGCTGCTGCATGATGTGACCGAGGCCTGGCAGATGCGTACGCAGACCACGCGTACCGAGCGCCTGGCCGCGATGGGCGAAATGGTGGCGAGTCTGGCGCATCAGTTGCGCACCCCGCTGGCGGCCGCATTGCTGTACACCGGCCACATGGCCACCACCGATCTTGATCCGCTGGCGCGTGCCAGGGTGTCGGAGCGTGCCCTGGAGCGTCTGCGTCATCTTGAAAAACTGATTCAGGACATGCTGATTTTCGCGCGCGGCGAAGCCCTGGGGCGGGAGTCCTTTGGCGTGTGTGATCTGGTTGCCGAGCTGGCGCATACCATCGAACCTGTTGCACAGCGGCGCGGGGTGGCCTTCTCCGCTGATTGCGCGGCCGGCGCCCGCCAGCTCTTCGGCAATCGCAAGGAAATCGCCGGGGCGCTGATCAATCTGCTCGAAAACGCCCTGCAGGCCGTCGGTGAGGGCGGTACGGTGGCTTTCACGGCATGCGAGGATGGCGCGAATGCCATGTTCGCGGTGCAGGACAACGGTCGTGGCATCCCGCAGGAACTGCAGGCACGCCTGTTTGAACCTTTCTACACCACGCGTGCAGACGGCACGGGCCTGGGTCTGGCGATCGCGCGTGGCGTGGCGCGCGCCCATGGCGGCGAGATCAACCTCAAGTCCGCGCCTGGTGAAGGCACGGAATTTTCACTTGTCATTCCTCTGGCCGCCGTTGCGGACAGCGACAAAAGCGGAGCAAACCCATGATCGAGACGCTCACCATCCTTGTCGTCGACGACGATGCCAGTCTGCGCGACGCCATCAGCCTGATCCTTGAATCCGCCGGGCACTGCGTGGTGCTTGCGGCCAGCGGACCGGAGGCGCTTGCGGCGCTTGAGAAGCAGCGTTTCAATCTCGTGATCAGTGATCTGCGCATGGATCCGATGGACGGGCTCGAACTGCTCTCGCGCATCCGTGCTGCCAACCCCAAGCTGCCGGTGTTGCTGATGACCGCCTTTGGTGACGTCGACAAAGCCGTGGCCGCCATGCGCGGCGGTGCCTGCGAATTCCTCATGAAGCCGTTTGAATCCACGGTGTTGCTTGAAAATGTGCGGCGGTTCGCGACGGTCGCGCCGAGCAAGGAAGACATGGTGGCCGAAGACCCGCGCACGCGCAGCGTGCTGGCGATGGCTGCACGGGTCGCCGAAACCGATGCCTCGGTGTTGCTGACCGGCGAATCCGGCACCGGCAAGGAGGTTTTTGCCAACTACATTCATCAGCATTCGCGGCGCAAGAGCGGCCCCTTTGTGGCGATCAACTGTGCGGCGATTCCCGAGAACCTGCTCGAGGCAACGCTCTTCGGCTATGAGAAGGGCAGTTTCACCGGAGCGGTCACGGCGCAGGCCGGCAAGTTCGAGCAGGCGCAGGGTGGCACCATCCTGCTTGATGAAATTTCGGAAATGCCCATGGGCCTGCAGGCCAAGCTGTTGCGTGTGCTGCAGGAACGTGAAGTCGAACGCGTGGGGGGCAAGAAACCGATTGCGCTGGATATCCGCGTGTTGTCGACCAGCAACCGCGACATGTTGCGCGAAGTGCAGGCCGGGCGCTTCCGCGAAGATCTGTATTACCGCCTCAATGTTTTTCCGGTCGAGATCCCGAGCTTGCGTGAACGCCCGGCCGACATCCTGCCGCTGGCTCGCTACTTCATCACCCGGCATGGCGAACGAATTGGCAAAACGGCAAGAATTGCCGGCAATGCAGCGGAAATTCTTGCCGCCTGGCGCTGGCCCGGCAATGTGCGCGAGCTGGAAAACACGGTCCAGCGAGCCCTGATTCTGGCCAGTGGTGACACCATCGTGGCGGATGACGTGAAACTGTGTCTGCCCGGGTGGGACGGCAGTATTGCTCCGACAGCCGCACCCGTACAGGGTCTGCAGGCAGCCGCCTCGTACACCGGCGCTCCGCCTGCCTTTGCCGGCATGCCTTTGCAGATGCCCGTCAGCAGCGGCTCTCCGGGCAGCTTTGAGGCAGTACCGACCAACATGAAAGATCTGGAGAAGCAGCACATCCTGGATGTCTTGCGTACCGTGGGCGGCTCGCGCAAGAAAGCGGTGGAGAAACTCGGCATCTCGGAACGAACCCTGCGCTACAAGCTGCAACAGTACCGCGACGAGGGCTGGGTGGAGCAGTGAGGGGCAGGCGGACTGGCGCAATGAGCGGCCGTGTGAAATTTGCCACAGCCTGCGGCCATCCCTGATCGCAATCGTGCGGAACGCCTGCTAGATTGGAAGCCAGCCACACTTCTGTGGCTGGTTTTCACATTTGGGCACAAAAACTGCTTCTAATCCCGTACTGACACGGAGCCCGTCATGGACACTCGCGCTATAGAACAGATGATTGGTCAAATGCGTGCCGCAACAGATGTTGCTGCAGGCAAAAGCACGGCCACTTCTGCCGCAGGCGGCGCGGATTTCTCTTCCGCCCTGCAGAGCGCCATGCAGCAGGTCAGTCAGGCTCAGGAATCGGCCCAGCAAATGGCCCAGGATTTCTCTGCGGGTAACAGTGAAGTGAACCTGCAGGATGTAATGGTCAATCTGCAAAAGGCCAATTTGTCCTTCCAGCAGATGGTGCAGGTGCGCAACAAGCTGGTCTCTGCCTATCAGGACATCATGAACATGCCGGTTTGAGTTCTCCGGCGGAGCCCCAGCTTGCGCTGGAGCCTCTGGTAATGGCAGGACATGCACGCATAAAACACCCGGTTTTGCCGGGTGTTTTGTTTTGTGAGGCTCAGAAGCCGTTCTCCCGGTGCGGTGCAACCGCTGCCCGGACATTGGTTTCGGTCAGCTCCGGCGAGCAAAGCTCGATGAAGCGGAACGCGAAGCCGCGCAGATAGTGGCCGCGACGTACGGCGATCAGGGTCGTGTTGCGGGCGAACAGATGTGAGGCGTCGATCAGGCGCAAGTCCTGATCCCTGGCTGGATTGAAGGCTCCGGGCGCAATGATGCCGACGCCTAGCCCCAGTTCGACATAGGATTTGATCACATCAGCATCCAGTGCCGACATCACGATATCGGGTGACAGATTGGCTTCGGCAAAGGCCTTGTCGATCTTGCTGCGGCCGGTAAAACCGGTGTGGTAGGTAATCAGCGGGTGTTCGGCCAGCGCCGTCAGCGTCAGTTCTGGCTCATTCAGCAAGGGATGGCCGGCGGGCACCAGCACGGCGTGATGCCAGTCGTAGTAAGGGAAAGTCACCAGTTCCGGCTCGTTGTCGAGCGATTCGGTGGCAATGCCGATGTCGGCTTCGCCCGAGAGCAGTTGCTGGACGATTTCCTGCGGGCTGCCCTGATGCAGCGCCAGATGCACCTTCGGATACTCCTGCTTGAAGGTTGTGACCACCTTGGGGATCGCGTAGCGTGCTTGGGTGTGAGTGGTGACGACGGTCAGCTGCCCCTGATCCCGCTGGGTGAACTGGTCGGCGAGTTTCTTGATGTTGCGGGCGTCGAGCAGCATGCGTTCGACGATGACCACCAGTTCCTTGCCTGGCTCGGTCAGGCCGAGCAAGCGCTTGCCGCGCCGGATGAAGAGTTCGACCCCCAGTTCATCTTCAAGATCCTTGATGTGCTTGGAGACCCCGGGCTGGGAGGTGAACAGGGCATTGGCCACCTCGGTGAGGTTGTAATTCTGGCGCACGGTTTCGCGCACGATACGTAATTGCTGGAAGTTCATGGTCAGATTCCTGCTGCAATGTAAGGGGCTGTATGAGGCTGCGAGGGCGTCTGGAATACCTTGAGATGCGAAGGCGTGATCCGTACTTCACTCCCGGTTCTCAGTTGCAGGGCAATCAAGCGCTCAAGGGTCAATTCGACTTCGTAGTGATGCAATGTGCCGGAGGTGTCGATGCGTTCCAGTTCGACCCGCGCAGTCAGGCCAAACGCCTGAATACGGGCAATCCTGGCGCGTAGCCCCTCTACCTGCGTCAGATCGGTATCGATATCCAGCTCGTGAGGCCGGGCAAAGGCAATGACCTCGGCTCCCTGCGGGATATTGTCCTCCGCATGCGTCAGCGAGTGTTCATCAACCTGTAACGCACCTTGCCCTGCGCGGCCGTGAAACAGATTAACGGACCCCAGGAAGCTGTAGACGAAGGGCGTTTTCGGGGCGTTCCAGACTTCTTCCGGAGTACCGATCTGCTCGACGCTGCCGTGATTCATCAAGACCACGCGATCCGCAACCTCCAGCGCTTCTTCCTGATCGTGGGTGACGAAGATGCTGGTGATGTGCAGCTCATCGTGCAGGCGCCGCAGCCAGCGCCGCAATTCCTTGCGCACTTTCGCATCCAGCGCGCCAAAGGGTTCGTCGAGCAGCAGCACGCGGGGTTCCACAGCCAGAGCCCGCGCCAGGGCGATGCGCTGACGCTGGCCGCCGGAGAGTTGCGAGGGGAAGCGATCCGCCAGCCAGTCCAGCTGAACCAGCTTGAGCAGTTCGGTAACCTTCTTGCGGATCACGTCTTCGGATGGGCGCTCGTTGCGCGGTTTCACGCGCAGGCCGAAGGCAATGTTGTCGAACACGCTCATGTGGCGGAACAGCGCGTAGTGCTGGAACACAAAACCGACCTGACGATCGCGTACGTGCGTGGCGGAGGCGTCCGTTCCTTCTAGGATGACATTGCCTTTGTCCGCCTGCTCGAGGCCGGCAATGATGCGCAGCAAGGTGGTCTTGCCGCAACCGGAGGGGCCGAGCAGGGCGACCAGTTCTCCGGTCGGGAAGTCGAGCGAAACGTCGTTCAGTGCGACGAAGCTGCCGAATTGCTTGCGAATGTTCTGGACCTGGATGCTCATGGCGTTTCTTCCTGTTGGCTGTCACGGGCAGTGCGCGCGGCCTGCCACTCGATATAGGTTTTCAGTATCAGGGTGATCAGTGCCAGTACCGCCAGCAGTGAAGCCACTGCAAACGATGCTGCAAACTGGTACTCGTTGTAGAGGATTTCGATCTGCAGGGGCAGCGTGTTGGTCATGCCGCGGATATGCCCGGAGACCACACTGACTGCGCCGAACTCGCCCATGGCACGGGCATTACACAACACCACGCCATACAGTAATCCCCATTTGATGTTGGGCAGGGTGACGTGCCAGAAAGTCTGCCAGCCGCTGGCGCCCAGCACGATGGCAGCCTCTTCTTCCTCCTTGCCCTGAGCCTGCATCAGCGGGATCAGTTCGCGGGCAATGAAAGGGAATGTGACGAATATGGTGGCCAGCACGATGCCCGGTACGGCAAACACGATCTTGATGTTGTATTCCGACAGGTAAGGCCATAGCCAGCCTTGTGCGCCGAAAAGCAGTACATAAATGAGGCCTGCCACCACGGGCGATACAGAGAACGGCAGATCAATCAGCGTGATCAGCAGCTGCTTGCCGCGGAATTCAAACTTGGCAATTGCCCAGGCTGCTGACACGCCAAACACCAGATTCAGGGGGACGGCGATCGCTGCCGCCAGCAGTGTCAGACGTACCGCTGCCAGCGCATCCGCTTCGGTAATCGCGGCCAGATAGACATCCCAGCCTTTCTTGAAGGCTTCGACGAAAACGGTGGCCAGAGGCAGCAGCAGGAAGCCTGCAAAGAACAGCAGCGAAATGCTCAGGATCGTCCATTTGACGAGCGGATTGTCGCGTGTGGCGGGACTGTCTTCGTAGTGACGTGCCTGATTCAGCGACGCCAGATGTGCCGCGTTCAATGTTGCTGTAGCGCCTGCCATCAGACAGTCCTCCCGATACGGCGGGTCGACCAGGCTTGCAACCCGTTGATGATGAACAGCAAGACGAAGGAAACCAGCAGCATCACGGCTGCAATGCCCGTGGCGCCGGTGTAATCGTATTGCTCAAGTTTGGTGATGATCAGCAATGGCGTGATTTCAGAAACCAGCGGAATATTGCCGGCGATGAAGATCACCGAGCCGTACTCACCGACAGCGCGGGCAAACGACAGTGCAAAACCGGTCAGCAGTGCGGGCAGCAAGGCGGGAAAGATCACCCTGCGGAAGGTTTCCCAGCGGTTTGCTCCCAGACTGGATGCCGCTTCCTCAAGCTCGACCTCCAGATCTTCAAGAACTGGCTGCACCGTGCGCACCACGAAAGGCAGGCCAATGAAGATGAGTGCGATCAATACCCCCCAGGGGGTGAACGCGATCTTGATCCCGTAGCCTTCTGCCAGGCTGCCGACCCAACCCTTGGGCGCATAGATGGCAGTCAGCGCGATGCCGGCAACGGCGGTTGGCAGGGCAAAGGGCAGATCGATCAAGGCGTCTACAATCTTGCGGCCGGGAAAGCGGTAACGCACCAGAGACCAGGTCAGCAGCAGCCCGAAAACGCTGTTGATGGCTGCTGCCAGCAATGAAGCTCCAAACGAGAGGCGAAATGAAGCGAGGACGCGAGGCGATGTGACGGATAGCCAGAAGTGTTCCCAGCCGCCGCTGGCGGTCTTGATGAACACGGCTGAAAGCGGGATCAATACCAGCAGTGACAGATAGAGCAGGGTGTAACCCAGCGTCAGATTGAAGCCAGGCAGGACTCTGAAGGGTTTGTTGTGGGCGGCCATGTCTGTGTTGCGTTATATGCAATGACCACAGTTTATGGCTGCCTATATATGGAGCTAACTAATAAAAAGTGAAGTTCTTATTCCTTATATGAGTAAGTGCAGCGATGCACTCCGTACCCTTTTCGCTGACATCTGAATTTTGATATGGGAAAGATGTATGAATGATTGTCGGGTTGCAGCGCAAAATTGCGTCAACGCTTTGTCTGTTTCTGCCGTTACTCTTCCCATGTGCCAATTGCTTGGAATGAATTCGCTGAAACCTGCCCGGTTGAGTTTCTCGCTGGAAGGTTTCCTGCGCCGTGGCGGCGAAACCGGTGAGCATGCTGATGGCTGGGGTATTGCACTGTATGAAGAGCAGCGTTGCCATTTGCTGATTGATGAGCAGCCCTCGTGCCAATCGCCCCTGGCGCAATGGATCCAGCAATATTCGCGGCGCTCGCGCAACATCATCGCGCATATCCGCAAGGCCACGCAGGGCGTAGTCAGCGCCACCAACTGCCATCCCTTCCTGCGCCATTTGTGGGGGCAGGAGTGGGCTTTTGCCCACAATGGCAATCTGGATCTGGCCGCTTTGCCCCGACCACAGAACTTCCAGCCTTGCGGTCAGACGGACAGCGAATTGGCGTTTTGCCTGTTGCTGGATGGCTTGCATGCGCGTTTCGGAAGCCAGATTCCCGACGTGGCCGAAATCCACGCCTGCCTCAGCGAGCTGAGCCAGAAAATCTCCGCTGCAGGCAATTTCAACTTCGTCCTGTCCAATGGGCAATGGCTGTTTGCCCATCGCAGCACCGACCTGCATTACCTGGTGCGTGCCTATCCCTTCGGTCGGGCGCAGTTGCTGGATTGCGCGCTGGGTATCGATTTCGCCCGCCACAACGAGAGCGATGACCGCATGGTGATCATCGCCACTCAGCCGCTGACGGATGAAGCCTGGCTGGCCTTGCCACAAGGTGAGGTGGTGACCTTCGCCGAGGGGCTTCAGCTAAGGTTTGACAGCTACTGATTGCTCTCCGGGTTTGCCAGCGTCCTTGAACAAGTGCGCCTGCACGCGGCCTTCAATGGTTTCTTGAGGTACGTGCTGGCTTTCGATGGCGGCGTCCTTTAACCCCGTTGCCAATGCCCTGTACAAGGGGGCTGGGCCGGCTGGCCAAGGCGAGGGGCTGATCTATCATGGAGATCGCAGCATTTCTCCGGTCACGATCTGTGGGCGAACCGCGTTCAGGCTCCTGGCCGGTGGTTTGTGCAGGCCAGGTCTCCATCGAGGCAGAGGTTGGGACGTGATGAATGAAGTGCCGCCCATCAATCCATTGAGCTGTGTTCCCGAGTATCAGCGTCTTTTCGATGCGGCGCCGGGCTTGTATCTGGTGCTTGATCCACAACTGAGGATCGTGGCCGTCAATCAGGCCTATGCGCGCGCCACGATGACCCGCCCGGAAGATATCCTTGGCAAGTGGATGTTCGAGGTCTTTCCGGATAATCCGGATGATCCCGAGGCCGAAGGGGTCCGGAATCTGCGAGTGTCACTGCTGCGTGTGCTGCAGACTGCTCAGGCCGACACCATGTCGGTGCAGAAATACGATATCCGCAAGCCGGTCGAGGAGGGCGGTGGTTTCGAGGCGCGCTACTGGAGTCCGCTCAATACCCCGGTGATGGGCGCCAACGGACAACTGGCCTACATTATCCATCGCGTCGAGGATGTGACCGAATTCGTGCGCCTTAAGCAGCAGGGCGTGGAGGAGAGCCGTCTCAACGATACTTTGCGCCAGCAGGCGCTACGCATGGAAACAGAGGTTTTCGCGCGTGCCCGCGAGGTGGCTGAAGCTAGTGCCCGCCTCAAGAGTGCCAACGAAGAGCTTGATCGTCTGTATCACAAAACCCGCGAACTTGACGAGCTGAAGACCCGCTTCTTCGCCAATGTCAGTCACGAGCTGCGCACCCCATTGACATTGATTCTCGGGCCGCTGACGCATCTGCTCGAATCGCCGCGCCTGGACGAAGCCGAACGGCACAGCCTGCAAGTGGTGCAGCGGAATGCACGGCTGCTGCACCGTCAGGTCGACAATCTGCTGGATCTCGCCAAGCTTGATGCCGGGCATATGAGCGTGCATTACACCCAGTTCGATCTGGCTGGACTGGTGCGGGTATTCGCCTCCAATTTCGATACTGTCGCTGCCGATCGCCGGATTCGCTACCGGCTGGACTGCCCGGAACAGCTGATGGTGCAAGCCGATGTACAGAAATGCGAGCGGGTGCTGCTGAATCTGCTCTCGAATGCTTTCAAGTTCGTTCCGGATGGTGGCATCGTGCAGGTTTCCTTGCTCCACGAGGGCAATCAAATTGCGCTGGAGATTCGAGATAGCGGCCCAGGCATTCCGGAAAACATGCACGAAACGGTGTTTGAACGCTTCCGCCAGATCGACGACAGCGCCGAGCGCCGAGTCGGCGGCACCGGGCTGGGCCTTTCCATCGTTCGCGAATTTGTGACCCTGCAGCACGGCTCGGTAGTGGTGAGGCGGGCGCCTGAAGGCGGGGCGGCTTTTATGGTAAGCCTGCCGGTGCTGGCGCCACCGGGCAGTGTGGTTGGCAGTCTGGTGGCGAGCGAAGCCTTCCTGGCTGATGTGCCGGTCGAAGAACTGCGCCCCCTGATCCGGCAGGACCTGCAGTCGGAGCAGAACGATAGGCTTCCTCTGGTTCTCGTGATCGAGGACAACCCGGACATGAATGCTTTTGTCAGCTCAGCGCTGGCCGGGCGTTATCGTGTGGCAAATGCCTTCGACGGACATGCCGGGCTGCGACTGGCACTCGATCTGCGGCCTGCATTGATTCTCTCCGATGTGATGATGCCGGGCATGAGTGGCGACCGCCTGGTCGAGATCATCCGCCAGCACCCGGATCTGGACGCCACGCCCATCATCATGTTGACGGCCAAGGCCGACGATGCCTTGCGCACCGAACTCCTGCGTCATGGCGTGCAGGACTACATCCAGAAACCTTTCACCGTTGACGAACTGCTGGCGCGTATCGACAGCCTGCTCAAGGAGCGGCAACGCGTCGGGCGCCAGCTGCATAGTCTCGAAGAGCGTTTCCGCGCGACCTTCGAACAGGCCGCTGTCGGAATTGCTCATGTTGCACCGGACGGGCGCTGGCTGCGAGTCAACCGCAAATTATGCGAGATCGTTGGCTACAGCTACGAGGAGTTGCTCAAACTGAGCTTTCAGGACATCACTTACCCGGATGATCTGGATCTGGATGTCGGACTGGTTGGCAATGTCCTCAGTGGTGACCTGTCCAGCTACGAGCTGGAGAAGCGCTATATCACCAAGAGCGGGAAAGTGGTGTGGGTCAAGCTCACCGTCGCCCTGGTTCGCAACGAGCATGGAGGGGCCGAGTATTTCATCTCGGTGGTCGAGGACATCGGTGCGCGCAAAGCCGCCGAGCAGGCGCTGCTGGAAAGCGAGGAGCGTTTCCGCCTGATTGCGGCGACGATTCCGCAGGTTATCTGGCTGATCGAAGCATCGCCATATCGTTACGTATATGTCAGCCCCGCATTTGAAACCATCTGGCAGCGTCCTTGCGCGGAGCTCTACGCAAACCCTTCATTCAAGCTGCAGGTGCTTGACGAGCCGGATCGTGAGCGGGTCTGGCAGAGCATGCAGCAGGCCATGCAGGCCGGACAGCCGTTTGAACTCGAGTATCAGGTTGTGCGGCCCGACGGCAGTCGATGCTGGGTGCGCGAACACGGCCATCCTGTGACTACACAGCATGGTCCGGAAGGGCGTTACGTGGGCATCATCAGTGATATAACCGAAAGCCGTCAGATCGAGGAGCATCTGCGACAGGCTGCCGCCGTGTTCGAAAGCGCACGCGAAGCGGTGATCATCACCGCGCCGGGGGGTGAAATACTGGCCGTCAACCAGGCATTCACCGATATGACGGATTACTCCGAGCCCGAAGTGCTGGGCCACAGCACCCGGATCCTGCGCTCGGACCGACATGGACCAGAGTTCTATCAGGGCCTGTGGGCCAGTCTGTTGCAGACGGGGCAGTGGCAGGGCGAAATCTGGAACCGGCGCAAGAACGGCGAACTCTATCTGTGCTGGATGACCATCTCCCGGGTAGTCGACGGAGACGGCCAGGCAAGTCGCTACGTGGCCCTGATGACGGATATCAGTCAGCAGCGTCGTAGCGAGGAACAACTCGCTCATCTGGCGCACTACGATCCATTGACCGAGTTGCCCAACCGTTTGTTGCTGCAGTCCCGTCTGGATCACTCGTTGAAGCAGACCACGCGGTCTCGGCGCCGTGTGGCGGTGCTATTCGTGAATCTTGACCGCTTTCAGACGGTCAACGACAGCCTCGGACACCAGGCGGGTGACCAGTTACTCGTCGAGGTTGCCGAGCGCCTGCGCCAGCGGGTGCGCAACGAAGACACGCTGGGACGTCTGGGCGGCGACGAGTTCCTGCTGATCCTCGAGGCGATCGAGCGTCCCGATGCGGCTGCCGAAGTGGCTCAGGCGATCCTCAAGGCGCTGGCTGAACCCTTCCGCTTGCCGGATGGTGCGGAGCTCTACGTTGGTGCCAGCATTGGCATCAGCATTTATCCCGACGACGGGGGTAATTCCGGTGAATTGCTGCGCAATGCTGACGCGGCCCTGCATCAGGCCAAGGCACAGGGGCGTAACCGCTTCTGCTTCTATGCTGCAGCGATGAACGTCGATGCCCTGCAGAAACTGGAACTCGATGCTGCCCTGCGCAAAGCCGTGGAGCGGCGGGAATTCGAGCTTCACTACCAGGCGAAAGCCGATTTGCGCACTGGTGGCATCTGCGGTGCCGAGGCCCTGATCCGCTGGCGTCAGAGCGATGGCCGGCTGGTCTCGCCCGGGCAGTTCATCCCGTTGGCCGAAGCAACCGGCCTGATCGTGCCGATCGGTACATGGGTGATCGACGAAAGCTGCCGTCAGTTGCGTGCATGGCATGATGAAGGGATGACCGGATGCCGTCTTGCACTGAATGTTTCAGCGCGCCAGTTCCATGCCGCTGATCTGCCGACGGTGGTTCGGGACGCGCTGGACCGGCACCACCTTGACGCGGAGTATCTTGAACTGGAACTGACCGAGAGCATGCTGATGGATGACCCGCAGCGCACCATTGCGGTCCTGCAGGCGCTCAAGCAACTGGGCGTACGCTTGTCGCTGGATGATTTTGGCACCGGCTATTCCAGCTTCGGTTATCTCCAGCGCTTCCCTATTGATGCGCTCAAGATTGATCAATCCTTTGTGCGCGATCTGGGCTCCGACCATGGTGCGGGCGTGATCGCCGCCGCCATCATTGATCTGGCACATCGCCTTGGCCTCAAGGTCGTTGGCGAAGGTGTCGAAACGGCGGGACAACTGGATTGTTTGCGTGCTCAAGGCTGCGATGAAATCCAGGGTTATCACTTTGCCAGACCACTGCCCGCCGATGAACTTGCTGCTCTGTGTCGTGCGGGACACTCCCTTCCCATTGATCCGGCTGGTTCTGGTTGATGAGGTGCCTGAAGGGGGCGGGTGAAAATCCCGTCTGATTTCTGGATTGGTCCGCGATCAGGGCACACGGAGAAATGCTGATGAACAAGGTCAGCTGGGGGAGACGCTGAAGGCGCGCTCAGTAGCGTAATCCGGACTCAAGTCGCCTGGCACTGCAGGACAATGCGTAGCAAAAAATCCAGTAGATCAGCGCGATGAACAGATAGCCTTCGAGATAGAAACTGCGCCACTCGGCGTCGCCGCCCAGCGAGATCGCCAGCGCGCCAGTCAGCTCATGCAGGCTGACAATCGAGATCAGCGAGCTGTCCTTGAAAATGCCGACGAAGCTGTTAACCAGCGCAGGCAGGGCGGTGCGCAGGGCTTGCGGCAGCACGATGTGTCGTGTGGCTTGCCACCAGGTCATGCCAATGGCCAGCGCGGCGGTATATTGACCGCTTGGCACCGCCTGCAGGCCACCACGAATGACTTCGGCCAGATAAGCCGCCGCAAAGGCAGCGATGGTGAAGACCACGCGCGGCAGGATGTCTGGCCGCCATTGCGCGGGCAGGAGCAGCGGGAAGAGGAAAGCGGCCATGAACAGCAGGCTGATCAGCGGCACCCCGCGCACCAGCTCGATGTAGAGTGTGCATAGCTGGCGCAGCAGCGGCAGGCGGGAGCGTCGCCCGAGCGCCAGCAGGATGGCAAATGGGAAGGCCAGCAGGGTGCTGCCCAGCGAAATCAGCAGTGTCAGCGGCAGGCCTCCCCACAGCTTGGTCGGCACGAAGCTCAGACTGGCAAGGCCGCCAAGCATCAACAGCGTGGCGATGGACAGGGTGATGAGTGCCAGTACGGCGAAGCGGGGCTGCCACAACCGGCGCCAGGTGGCGAGACCCAGCACGGCGACGATGAGCAGGGTTGCAATGAGCGGCCGCCATTGTTCTGCGAACGGATAGCGGCCAAAGAAGAGCAGTCGATGTTTTTCGACGATCACGCCCCAGCAAGCACCGACGCCGCGCGCAGCCCGGCATGCCTCAAGATCCGCGCCCCATATGGCATGCAGCACTGCCCAGCTGAAGATCGGCCACAGCAGCGCGCCTGCGAGCAGGGTCCAGAAAATCGTACGTTTGCGCGGGAATCGGATCATGGGGATCATCGCGTGCCTCGCAGCGCGACACGCGTGTTGTACCGATTCATCAGCAGCGCCGTGAGGAGCGACAGGCTCAGGTACACCGCCATCACGATGACGATGCACTCAAAGGCGCGGCCGGTCTGGTTCAGCGAGGTGTTGGCGACTGACACCAGCTCCGGATAGCCGACGGCCACCGCCAGAGAAGAATTCTTGATCAGGTTCAGATACTGGTTGCCCAGTGGCGGCACGATGGCGCGCAAGGCCAGCGGAGCGATCACTACGCGCAATACCTGCAGTGGGCGCAGTCCCAGGGCGCGGGCTGCGTCGATCTGGCCACGCGACACGGACTGGATGCCGCCACGTACGATCTCGGCGATGAACACTGCGCTGTACAGGCTCAGCGCAATCAGCACGGCGAGAAACTCCGGGCTCAGGGACCAGCCGCCGCTGATGCCGAAGCCCTCCGCGGCCGGCAGGTCCAGCATGCATGTTTGCGTACAGTCCAGTGCGGGCAGGAATAGTCCGCCCTTGCTGAGCAGGAAGCCGGGCAGGGGTGCAATCGCTTCGCTGGCTTCCGGCAGCAGGCTGGTCAGCGCGAAGTAGCACATCAGCAATTGCAGCAACAGCGGGATGTTGCGCAGGGTTTCGACCAGCGCGCCACACAGTTTGCGCGGCACCGGGTGCTCGGCCAGACGCCCCAGACCGATCAGGGCTCCGAGCAGGGTAGCCGCCACGATGGCCGGCAAGCCCACACGCAGGGTGTTCAGCGTTCCGGTAAGGAACGCGCGCCACAGCGGCTGGCTGGCATCGTAATCAAGCAGACCTTCGCCTATTTCGAAGCCGGCGGGGTCGCGCAGAAAATCGAAACCGGCATGAATGCCACGACCGCGCATGTTTTCCAGCACGTTATGGCCCATCCAGCCCAGCAGCAGGGCGAGCAGAATGACGAGCGCAATCTGGGGCAACCAGCGAAACAGGGTTTGACGCATTCAACCGGAGTCCTGGCGATGAAAAGTGATACGCGTCGCTGCGAGAGCATGCGTGAGCGGAGTCTTGCCAGATTACCGCAAAGCCCTTGATGGAGTGCATGCCGAAGAGCCGCATGTGGCGGACTTCTTCATGCATGCAGGCTGTAGATCAAGGCGGGGCGCGGCTCTGCAGGCATATGCAGCCGCGGCCCCTGGCGGGTTTCGGCTCTTCAGCGCACCGGCGGTGCGTACAGAATGCCGCCCTTGTTCCACAGGTTGTTGAGTCCGCGCGGCAACTTCAGGACCGACTCCGGACCGACGTTGCGCGCGAAGATCTCGCCGTAGTTGCCCACTGATTTGATCGCACGGTAAGCCCAGTCGCGATCCAGTCCGAGCAGCTTGCCGGTATCTTCCGTCGAGCCCAGCAGGCGGCCGATGGCGGGGTCTTTGTTCTCGGCCTTGATGGCGTCGACATTGGCCCGGGTGATGCCGTATTCCTCGGCCTCGATCAAGGCGAAGGCGACCCAGCGCACGATGGCGAACCATTCATCGTCGCCACGGCGTACGGCCGGGCCGAGCGGCTCCTTGGAGATCACTTCCGGCAGGATCACGTAGTCATCCGGGTTCTTGGCTTCCTTGTTGCGTACGCCGGCCAGCCCCGAGATATCGGTCGTGTAGGCCTGGCAGCGGCCGGAGAAGAAGGCCTTGAAGGAAGCTTCAAAACCTTCGAACACGACCGGCTTGATCTTCACGTTCTGACTGCGGAAATAGTCCGCCAGGTTCTTCTCGTTGGTAGTGCCGGACTGCACGCAGACCTCGGCGTTCTTCAGCTGCCTGGCGCTGGTGACTTTCAGCTTCTTCGGAACCAGAAAACCCTGGCCGTCGTAATAGGTGACACCGGTAAAGGACAGGCCCAGCGACGCATCGCGATTCAGCGTCCAGGTCGTGTTGCGTGCCAGCACATCCACTTCGCCGGACTGGATTGCCGAGAAGCGCTGCTGCGAGTTCAGTGGCACGAAATTGACCTTGTTGGCGTCGCCCAGCAAGGCTGCGGCGATACCACGGCACAGATCCACATCAAATCCTGACCAGTTGCCCTGGCTGTCAGGCAGCGAGAAACCCGCTACGCCAGTACTCACGCCGCACTGAATGCTACCGCGCTGCTTGATGGCATCGACAGTTTTGCCGGCATGTGCGGTCTGGGTTGCCACGGCGCTGAGTGTCAAGGCACACAGCAGGCCGAGTTTGCGAAGTCTTGAAGAGCTCATCGGTGATCCTCTCTTTGGGGCGATCAGGGGAACTGTAATCGTAGCGAGCAAGAGGCGAACATGGAAACCATATTCTCATTCTATGCAAATCACCATTGGACACATCGGAGCCTGCGATGCCGCATTTTTTTCTCGCGCACGGACTCGTCTCGTGTGATGCAAAAAAACTAAATGCATATTGGATTTGTTTGATTTGAAAATAAAAAAGATTCTGAAATCAAAATAAAAAATCATTGGTTAGGCGTTTGTGTGTCGATGTTTAGGATGGCTCTCACCCGCTGACTGTTCGAATGCAAAACGCATTCGTTGTATGGACGTGGCGATCTTCTTCATATCAATACATACGAGAGTCAATACAATGAAAAATCATAAAATCAGCAGCATTGCTGCTGCCGTAGCACTTGCTTCCATTTCCGCAGCGCATGCTGCCGAGCCTGTTGTTGCAGGCGATGAAGCGGGTACCTTCAAGATTCCGGGGTCTGAAACGTCTGTAGGCTTCTATGGCTACGTGCATGTTGATGTGATCAAGGATGTGAACGCCGGTACGAAAGACTGGGCGTACGACGCCGGATCCATTGGTATCAAGGATGATCCGAGCGGAGTGAATGCCGATTCGCGCGAGGGCAAGCTCAATGTCACTGCCCAGACCTCACGTTTTGGCATCAAGAGCAGTACCCCGACTGAAATCGGCAAGGTTCGTACCGTGCTGGAAGGCGATTTCGTGGGCAGCACTTTCCGCCTGCGTCATGCCTATGGCGATCTGTCGTCGTCCTGGGGTTCGCTGATTGCCGGTCAGTACTGGACGCTGTTCCGCAGTGGCGAGGCGATTCCGGAAACAGTCGATTTCAACGGGCAGGGTAGCGTGGCTTCCGCACGCAAGCCGCAGGTGCGCTACACCACCACGCCGGGCGCTGCGGGCAGCTTTGCGGTCGGCATCGAAGTGCCGGCGAATCCGGTCAGCGATGCAATCGTAAAGGCTCCTGCCGTAACTGCCGCGTGGGTGAAGGGTGGCGACTGGGGGACGGTTTCGGTGCGCGGTATCGCCAACCAGATTGCCTTTGAAACGATTCCCACCACGACCACCGATTCAAGCTCCAAAACCAAATACGGTTTTGCCGGAAGCATCGGCGGCGCCTTCAAACTCGGACAGGCCGACACCTTGCAGGCGCTGGTGACTGCCGGCAACGGCATCAGCCAATACGTGGCTGCGGCCAACTACAACCCCGAGGCCGTCGAAGGTTCTGAAATCAAGCTGACGACGGTCACCGCCTACACCGCAGGCTGGCAGCATCGCTGGTCCACGTCTGTGCGTACCAACCTGTCCTACGGCCATACCCGTCTGGGTGATCAATACCTTGACGCAGTCGGTCATGCCGCCAACCGGACGGTTGATGGCGGATTTGCCAACGTGATCTGGTCACCAGCCAAGAACACCGAATTCGGCTTCGAATTCGGCCATGGTCAGCGCAAATTGAGCAGTGGCGAGAGCGGCAAGTTCAACCGGGTCCAGGCTTCGTTCCATTACGGATTCTGATCCGTCCGGTGCAGGTTCCTGCCGGGGCGCTTGGCGCTTCGGCAGTCCCGCCTTCCTTTCTCAAAGAACTTGAACACGGCTCGTGACACATGATTCATCTGGAGAACGTCAGCAAGACCTACCGTATTGGTGCGCGCGAAATTCATGCTGCCAAAGGGGTCAACCTGCATGTAAAAACTGGCGAAATTTTTGGAGTGGTCGGCCATTCCGGCGCAGGAAAATCGACGCTGGTTCGTCTGATCAACCGCCTTGAAACGGCAGATGCCGGACGCATCCTCGTCGATGGTGATGAAGTCTTGTCTCTTGATCCTGATGAGCTGCGTGCCCTGCGCCGGCGCGTAGGCATGATCTTTCAGCATTTCAATCTGCTCGGTTCTCGCACTGTTGCGCAAAACGTTGCCATTCCGCTGCGGGTGGCTGGATTGACGGATTCAGAGCAGATCAATGCACGCGTGGCTGAATTGCTTGATCTGGTGGGGCTGGCTGACCAGCGTCACGAGTACCCCGCACAGTTGTCAGGTGGCCAGAAGCAACGGGTGGGAATCGCCCGGGCGCTGGCGAACAGGCCGAAGGTTCTGCTTTGCGATGAAGCGACCAGTGCGCTCGATCCACAGACCACACGTTCGGTGCTTGAACTGCTGGAGCAGATCAACCGGAGCCTGGGTCTGACCATCGTTCTGATTACGCACGAAATGAATGTGGTGCGCTCGATCTGCGATCGGGTGGCGGTCATGGATGGTGGCGAGATCGTTGAATCCGGGGCGGTGACGCAGGTCTTCCTGCATCCGCAGCACCCGACCAGTCGGGCATTCGTGAACGAGGCTGAGCATCTTGACGAGCTTGAAGAGGTCCTCAAAGTTGCCAATGTCGAGGGACGCGTTGTGCGCCTGACCTTCATAGGTGACGACGCATATGCTCCGCATCTGGCGCATGCAGTACGGGAACACGGTCTCGATTTCACGATTCTCTCCGGGCACATCGAAAGGATCAAGACGACGCCGTGCGGGCAACTTACTCTGGCGTTGCGGGGAACTTCCCGTGCCCAGGATGTGGCGATTTCCCACCTGAAGCAGCAGGGCGTGGGTGTGGAGTTCCTGCAATGAGCGAATTGTTTGCCCGTCTGGATTGGGCGGGAATCCTGTTTGCAGGCTTCGACACGCTGACCATGCTGAGCGCCTCCTTGCTGTTCACGGTGCTGCTGGGGTTGCCATTGGGCGTGGTCTTGTTCCTGTCCGGAAAACGTCAGCTGCTCGAGCGGCCGAAGTTGTACGGTGCGCTCTCGGTCGTCGTGAATGTTGTGCGCTCGTTGCCTTTCATCATTCTGTTGATCGTGATGATTCCGATCACGGTGCGCCTGGTCGGAACCTCACTTGGCGTGGCCGGCTCGATTCCTCCGCTGGTTGTGGCCACGACGCCGTTTTTTGGTCGTTTGGTGGAGAGCGCCTTGCGTGAGGTTGATCGAGGTGTTGTCGAGGCCATGCTGGCCGCTGGCGCCACGATTCGCCAGATCGTTCTGTGGGCCTTATTGCCTGAAGCCTTGCCGGGCATTCTGGCGGCCGTCACGGTTACTGCAATAACGCTGGTGTCGTACTCCGCGATGTCTGGCGTCGTGGGTGGTGGTGGCCTTGGCGATCTGGCTGTTCGCTTTGGATATCAGCGATTCCGTACTGACGTGATGATCGTCACGGTGCTTCTGTTGCTGATCCTGGTTCAAGCCTTGCAGATGATCGGTGACCGCCTCGTTCATCACTTCAGTCGCACATGATTTACCCGTTTGCCTGCCTTCTGCAGGCCTTTACTCAACCCTGAAAAGGAAAAGCCATGAAACCCTTGAAAACGCTGACTGCTCTTGCAGCCATTAGCCTGGTTTTTTCCGCACATGCGGCGGACAAACTGACAATTGGAGCGACCCCGGTGCCGCAAGCTGAAATCCTCGAATTCATCAAGCCTCAGCTGGCCAAACAAGGCGTAGATCTGAATGTGAAAGTTTTTACCGATTACGTGCAACCCAATACGCAGGTCGAAGAGAAAGGGCTGGATGCCAATTTCTTCCAGCACAAGCCGTATCTCGACAATTTCAACAAGGAAAGGGGGACTCATCTTGTTGCTGTGGCCGCAGTGCATGTCGAGCCCTTTGGCGTTTATAGCCAGAAAGTGAAAGCCTTGAAGGATCTCCGGCAAGGGGCTGTCGTGGCGATCCCGAACGACCCAACCAATGGTGGCCGGGCATTGCTGTTGCTGGAAAAAGCGGGCCTGATCAAGCTCAAGGACAGCAGCAACATCCAGTCGACCGTGAAGGACATCGTCAACAACCCGAAAAAGCTGGAGTTCAAGGAACTTGAAGCCGCCACCCTGCCGCGTGTGCTGGATCAGGTGGATCTGGCAGCGATCAATTCCAACTACGCGCTGGAAGCCAAGCTTGTACCGACCCGGGACGCTCTCGCCATCGAAGGCAGCAAGTCACCGTACGCCAATTTCCTGGTCACGCGCCTCGACAACAAGGATTCATCTGCTGTCAAAAAACTGGCGCTGGCACTGACCACGCCTGAAGTGAAGAAATTCATCGAAGAGAAGTACAAGGGCGCCGTGGTTCCTGCATTCTGATTGATTCATCCACTCGTGGTCCGCTCCCTGCAACGGTTTGCGGACCATGCGTCATCTCATGAAAGCGGAACGCCTGTCCGCTTCGCTCAACGTTGTCAGTAGCTTCTAAGCAATGCAGGAATACGTATTTCTCATTCTCATCTCCGATTGATAGGGTGATCGTCATTGATTCCGATTGCGGATCTTTCTTTTTCAACTTTTCGAAGAATTCAATCATGAAATTGCACTCTTTCGTTCTCGTCGGACTGCTGCTGGTTTCAGGCTTGGCTCAGGCCGACCGTCTGGATGACATCAAGAAGGCCGGTGTGCTGCGCGTCGCCGCATTCGACGGTAACCCGCCGTTTGGCTACATCGACGAACACAGCAAGAAAATCGTCGGTCTGGATGTCGACTATGCCGAAGCGCTGGCCAGGAAACTCGGCGTCAAGCTGGAACTGGTGCCGACCAATCCGGCCAACCGGATTCCCTTGCTGAGCTCAAACAAGGTTGATCTGGTGTTCGCCAATTTCACGATCACCGAAGAGCGTGCCAAGGTCATCGATTTTTCGATTCCCTATATCGCTTCTGGTCAGCAGTTTCTGGCGAAGAAGGGCGTGCTGAAGTCGCCCGATCAGATCAAGGATCTGAAGATCGGGGCGGACAAGGGCACCACCATGGAAAGCACTCTGCGCGAGAAATATCCGAGCGCCCGTGTCATTTCTTTCGACGATACCCCCTTCGCGCTGGCTGCCCTGCGTAATGGCAACGTGCAGGCCATCACTCAGGATGGCACCAAGCTGGTTGCGCTGCTGGCTAACTTGCCGGATCGGGACAAGTACGAAATCCCGTCCTTTGCGATCTCTGAAGAACTTGAAGGAGTCGGGGTTCCAAAAGGTGAAAAGCGCCTGGTCGAGTACATCAATACGTGGCTGCTTGATGCGGAAAAAGACGGTACGGCAAAGCGCATTTATGACAAATATTTCGGCCCGAAGAGCAAGTCACCGCTGCCGCGTCTGTTCAAGATCGGGGATAGCCATATCCGCGAGAAATGAAGCTTGACGTGTTTCCAGGCTTGCAAGCAGCAGGCCTGGTTACGCCAAGTATTTTTGTAGTCTCCTTGTCTCCTTATGGTGCTGATCGTTGCCTTGCAGCGTCAGCACCGCTTCTTTTTGTGGTCCCCGATAATGATGTTTGAACTTCTGCGACCGGAATACCTGTTCTGGCTGTTCAAGGGTTTTCTGCTTACCTTGCAGATCGGGCTTGTCGTGATTCCGGCCGCCACCTTACTCGGATTTCTTGCCACGCTGGCCGCCGGCAGTGCCTGGCGACCCGTGGCATGGCTGGCGACAGGTCTGGTGGCCGTATTGCGCAATTCTCCGCTGCTGGTGCAGTTGTTCTTCTGGTACTTCGGTGCTCCGGCACTCCTGCCTGATGCTGTTCGCGAGTGGCTCAACATTACCCAGAGTGTCA
Organism: Uliginosibacterium sp. 31-16; assembly: GCF_030730865.1. GTDB lineage: Bacteria > Pseudomonadota > Gammaproteobacteria > Burkholderiales > Rhodocyclaceae > Uliginosibacterium. The sequence goes on from NZ_JAVALZ010000003.1 coordinate 654,788, forward strand.
GCTTGCCCGGCGGACTGAGCCTGCCATGGCCATCGTATGAATTCCTCTGTGGTGTGCTGGGTCTTACCCTTTACTCCGCAGCATTCGTCTCCGAAGAAATTCGTGCTGGCATGCAAGGCGTGCCCCGGACTCAGCAGCATGCGGCGGAGGCGCTCGGCATGCGGCCCTGGCAGATATTCCGGTACGTGATCGCACCGCAAGCCCTGAGAATTGCCTTGCCGCTACTGATGGGGCAGTACATGAACATCGTCAAGAATTCCTCGCTGACCATGGCTATCGGCGTGATGGAGCTGTCCTACGCTTCGCGTCAGGTCGAAACGGTCAGTTTCAAGACCTTCCAGGCCTTTGGTGTTGCCACTCTGCTTTACGTGCTGATCATAGCCGTGCTTGAAGCGATGGCTCTGCTGGTACAACACCGTCTGCCGGTCTTCGGGACAAGGCGCTGATATGGATTTCTCTGTCATTCATGGCAACCTCGCCTACCTGCTGTGGGGCTCCTGGCCGGATGGTCCGCTGGGTGGCGCGGCGCTCACCGCGCTGCTGAGTATTGGATCAGCGCTGGCCTCCGCTGCGTTGGGCTTGCTGCTTGGTGTCATGCTGGCGATGAGCTGCGGCCGTTTGAAAACTGCACTGATTCTGGGGCTCGGATTCTTCCGAGCGATCCCTGTACTGATGCTGATTTTCTGGACGTACTTTCTGCTGCCGATCGCCTTCGGTATCGACGTGCCGGGCATATTATCGGTGATGTGCGCGCTGTCACTGATCGGCGGTGCCTACCTGGCGCACTCGGTTTGCGCCGGAATTCGAGGGATTGGCCGGGGTCAGTGGCAAGCAGGCCTGTCGCTCGGATTCAGTCGCCTTAATGTCCTACGCTACATCGTGCTGCCACAAGCCCTGCGCATGATGCTGCCGTCTTTCATCAATCAGTGGGTATCGCTGATCAAGGACACATCGCTGGCCTACATCGTCGGTGTGGGAGAACTGTCTTTCCTGGCCGCACAGGTCAATAGTCGTACCATGGTCTATCCGGCTGAGATATTTCTATTCGTCGGCGCGATCTACTTCACTTTGTGTAGCGCGCTTGACGTGATGGCGCGACAACTCGGAAAGCGCTACCGGAGCGCCACGCACTCGCACTGATGCGCCGTTTCGCATGGAGAAGTTCTTCCGGTCCAGGCCGTGGTTTGATCATTCGGCTAACCGCGGGTGATGTTGTCTGGAAAAGATAGTTTTCCTGCCGCGATGCGAAGCCTTCGCCGGCTACTGGGGCCGCTCCAGCTTGTTTGTCGGAAGGCTTTTTTCAGTGTCACAAACGAGTAGAGTCAGACCGATTGACAGCCCGGTCAGACAGATTGTCTGGCGCCAGCGTGGCAAAGCTTGATGTCAGCTACACTCGGCTCCCTTCATAAAACTCGACGGCATACGTGATCATGAGAAATCCGCTCAAAATTTTTCAATACATCTTTGGTGGCATTGGCGCTGTCACTCTGATTATTGCCCTGATCCTGTTTGCCAATACACGCAGCTTCCTGAGTGAGGCGCAGCGCGCTCCAGGTGTGATCCTCGAACTTGTTGCTTCGGAAAGTGACGATTCCACGGTGTATCACCCGGTTGTGGGCTACCAGACACCGGATGGGGAAAACCGGTTTTTCCAGTCATCTGTCGGCAGCAATCCGCCTGCATACGAAGAGGGTGAGAAAGTCGAGGTGCTTTATTCACCGTCAAAGCCTGATGATGCGCGGATCAACAGTTTCTTTTCCTTGTGGGGAGGCGCGCTGATTGTGGGTGGGCTTGGCTCGATATTCTTTGCCGTCGGTGCGGGCCTCTGGTTGATCGTGCTACGTGGTACGCGGCGCGAAGCGCGCTTGCGCAAACTTGGGCATGTGGTTGAAGCCGCATATTTGCGTGTTGAGAAAAACACCAGTCTGGAGCTCAATGGCGCGAATCCCTGGCGCATTGTGTGCCAGTGGCAGGATCCGAAGACGACGAAGCTTCATATGTTCTTCAGCCAGAATCTGTGGTTCAACCCTGAATCCCGTATCGACCGTCAGAGCATTCCGGTTTTCATCGATCCCTTGAATCCGCAAAGCTACTTTGTTGACACAAGTTTCCTGCCAGAACTGGCTGACTGACTATTGTCCGAAGCGCCGCATCCAGCGGCGCTCTGCAGATAGCCGGCCTGAAGAAGTCCGCTGCGCGCGGCTCTCCGGGCAGTGCATTCAGGCGGTCAACCTGCCGCTGAAGTGATCGTTGATCTCGGCGTAGAGAGCTTGCAGGCGCTCCGGCGGGATGCTGCAGATGCCTTCGTAGGCTTTGGTGAAGTGCACTTCCGTGTGATTCAGGGCGTAGGGCTGGATCAGGCCTTCGGCAATCAGATCGTCGTATAGCGGTGAGCCAGGCAGGGGGCTGTAGATGCTCCAGCTCCAGCGGTCCTGCTCGATGGATTTAGCGAGCTCGAAGGTCTGCTGCACGTCGTCCTCGGTTTCGCCTGGCACGCCGATCATGAAGAAGCCGAAGACGCGCACGTGCTTCTTCGCCAGCGCCACGCCAGCACGGATCTCGTCGACGGTGATCTTCTTGTTCAGGCGTTTGAGGGTGTTCGGCGAGCCGGATTCGATGCCCAGATCAATCTGGGTCAGGCCGGCTTCTTTCATCATCGCCAGTTCGGCGTCATCGAGAAGGTTGATGCGGGTGAGTGCCTGCCATTCGACTCCGACTTTTCGCTCGATCATCAGACGACAGAATTCACGGGTCCAGTCTTTCTTCAGGTTGAAGATACTGTCCTTGAACCATACGCCCTGGATGCCATGTTCATCGCGAAGTTTCTCGATCTGCTCGACCACGCCGAGCGCCGAGCGGAAACGCCACTTGTGGCCCATGGTCTGTTGTACGGCGCAGAAGGAGCAGGAGTAGGGGCAACCCCGCGAGACGATCATCGAGATGCCGCGCACGCTGCGCAGCAAGCCGTTGTGCTCGATGTAACGCTCGACCGGGAAGGCGTTGTAATCAGCCGGCGGAATGGCATTGAGGTCGCGGATCAGCGGCGCACGCTCCGAAATGTGCAGGCCCTGATCCGTGCGGTAACACAGGCCGGGTACCTCGGCGAGCGTGCCTGCCGTTTTTTCGTGGCCTCCGGTCAGAACATCAAGCAGGGCGACGATGGCTTCTTCGCCTTCGCCGCGCATCACGAAGTCGACAGCCGGATGGGCGAGCACGCCTTCGGGGTCCAGCGTGGGGTGCACACCGCCCAGCGCGATGTGTGCCTGCGGCAGGATCTTGCGGGCCAGTTCGGCGACGCGGATGGCTTCCGGATAAGTCGGCGTCATTGCGGTGATGCCGACGAAGTCCGGCTGCTCATTGTGCAGGCGCTGTTCCAGTGCCTCGCTGTCCATCATCAGGCCCTGCATGTCGAGAAGTTCAACATCGTGTCCATGCTGCTTGGCGGCGGCGGTCAGATAGGCAAGGCCCAGCGGCGGCTCGAAAGGCGCGACATACAGATTGCCGCCACGAATCCACTTGGTGTAATCCTCGAAGCGGTTGCGAAATTCGCTGTGATCGAAGAACGCCGGATTGATCAGGAATATTTTCATGGCGGATCTCTGTCTGTGGCTCAGTGCGCGGCGATGCGGTCCAGATGGATGAAGCTCGGGTGGGCGGCGTCTTCGGTGGCGCGTCTATCCTTGAAGCTTTGCTCGATGACCTGCTCCGGCTCGATGACCCACACCCCGGCAAGATCAACATCGCCCAGGCGCTCGCGCACCGCGTTGTAGTGATGCAGGTAGAGCGGGCCGGTGATGTGGTACTTGAGGACGCGTCCCTTGATCTGCACGCTGCGCTTGTCCGTGCCACGCAGCAGGATGGTGACCTTGCGTTCGAACCAGATGCTGCCGACGAGATTGCGGCCGGTGGTGGAGGATTCGATCAATTCGAGTGAATGGATGCGACCGTCTTCGCCAAGGTGCAGCGATTGCTTGAAGACGGCGTGCGGCACGCCATTGCCATCTACGCTGGCCAACACCTTGATGGTGTCGCGGTCGTTGAGGAGCTCAATGACGTCCTGTGAAAGTTCGATGCTCATGGTGTAGTCCTCTCAGATTCGGGCCAGATCGGTGTCGGGGTGGTTGCCGCAGCGGCGGTAGTCGTCGAAGTCGACCGACAGGCCGTACTTGATGCGCAGATCCTGCAGGCCACGAGCGAGACGGATGAAGTAATCCAGCGACGGCGCTTTTTGCCCGGCGAAGGCCGAGCCGGGGCGCGGCACCCAGGCGATGTAGACCGTGGTGACGCCACGCTCGGCGAGGTATTCCGCTTCACTCAGGGTGGATTCCAGCGCGTCCTTTTCGCTCTTGAAACCGAGCGGTTGCGCCATCTCCACGCCGCCAACGATGCCGGTGCCGACATTGCCGCGACCGAAGATGTCGACCGCCCCGATCAGGCGATCACGCCAGCCCTTGTAGCCGATGTGTTTGGCTTTGCCGGGGCAGATCCAGTTGAACAGTTCTTCGTTGAGCACTTCCAGATCGCTGGTGTAGCTCGACAGGCCGGTTTCCTCATACAGGCGGCGCAACTGGCGTTCATTGAAGGCCGAGCCGATGAGCTGGCTGGGGAATTTTTTGGTGGTGAAGTTCTCGCCGATGGCTTGCAGCAGCTCGATGTAGAAATCCACTTCGAGGTCGAAAATTTCCTTGCCTTTGATCACTGAGCCGGCGGTGAGGCACAGGTTGGTGAAGCGGCCCGGCTCTTTGATGGCTTCAGCCAGGGTTTCCTTCACGTCTTGCGGGCGCAGGCGGTTCGGCACGCCGAGCTCGTCGCGCTGCTGTTTGGTGTGGGTGACGATGTCGCAGAAACGGCAGCCTTCGTTCTCCGCCCAGAAGTAGCAGAAGCTGGACTGGAATACGTTCAGGCGCTGCGGGCGGGCACTGATGATGTGGCTCATCGGCAGGCCGGTACTTGTCTGCTTGTCGTAGTAGGCGGGCTTGGGCCACAGGTCGACCTCTTCCAGTTCGCGGCCTTCGTCGAGAAGCACGAAGCGCCCGTCACGATAATCGACGGTGTAGGGGGCCTGCTCAAGCGGGGTCGGATCGACGAGGATGGTGCTGCCATCGCGCAGCAGCAGGGATTCGGGCAGCGGTTTGATGACTCCGTCACGCGAACCAAAGATGTAGGGGCTGCGCAACTGGTGGATGGCCGGATCAACCGCCGCTTCGGCACGCGGGGTGTAGAACACGCCACGGCGTTGCACGTCGATTTTCAGGGCGACCAGACGCGGGAAGTCGGGATGGGCGGCGAGGGTGTCCTCGAAAGAGGATTCTTCGCGATAACGAGGTTTAAGCAGGGCAACCATGTGGGCTCCTTGACAGACGGGTTTCGGTGCGTGGGTCACAAGACCCTGTTTGATGAATGGATTATCCGAAGGGCGCTGTCCGGTGCGAACCAATTAGTTCTGCTGAGCTTATGCAATCCTTATATGACCTGTCATGACAGGCTGTGGCAAGCTGTTGTTTGAGATACAAATATTTTTATGGCACTTGCCATTGGGATTGTGGTGCTGGTTGTTTAAAGGACTGGAAATGAAGGATTCAGCGTTCGGGCACGGTGCGCCGCAGCCGCTTTACCAGCAATTGCGTGAGGCGCTGCGAAAGAGGATTCTCGATGGTGATTTGCGCCAGCATGAACGCCTGCCTTCGGAAAGCGAGTTGATCAGCAGTTTCGGAGTGAGCCGGATTACGGTACGCCAGGCATTGAACGATCTGGCGCGCGAAGGTCTGATCTTCAAACTGGCGGGCAAGGGCTCATATGTGTCCAAACCACGCCCGATGCAGAGCCTTTCACGCCTGCAAGGTTTTGGTGAGGCGATGTCGCGACTGGGCTACCAGACGGTGAACCGGGTGCTCGGTCTGAGTAATGTCCCGGCCGACGCCACTGTAGCGGCAGGGCTGGAGCTGGAGCCTGGGGCGCTGGTGACGGAAGTGCGTCGGGTGCGTTACCTTGACAGTACGCCGGTATCGCTCGATCTGACCTTTGTTCGCCCCGAACTTGGTGCGCGACTGTCACGCGAGGATCTGGTGAGTCGCGACATCTTCCTGATTCTTGAAAATGATTACCGCATCTCACTTTGACATGCCGATGTGATCATCGACTCGGTGCTTGCCACGCCGGAGCAGGCTGCTTATCTGCAAGTCGAAGCTGGTGCAGCGCTGCTGCACATCGAACGTCTGACCTGCGGCCGGGATGGTGCTCCGCTGGAGTTTGATCACCTGTATTTCCGGGGTGATACCTTCCGCTATCAGGCCCGCGTGGAGCGGGACTGATGGCGAAGGTCAGGCGGCGCTCAGGCAGCGATCTGCTCGTGCGGGTTGCGCGGAAGCTTGCTCAGAAAAGCATCCAGGCCATCCTGCAGACGTTGGATGACTTCTTCAGTCAGATACGATTCAATCTCCGTGCCAGCACGCGTGAACTCCTGGTCGGCAACATTGATGCCGGGCAGGATGTGGCTGGTTTCAAGAGTTTTCAGCACAGGCAATAGCGCGAACTCGAGTGACTGGCGATAAGCGATGCTGCCGCTGGTAGAGAGACTGAGTACGCTCTTGCCATTCAGGCCTCGATGCTGGATCTGGTCGAGAATGGCCTTCAGTGCCGCAGTGAAGGAACCCTGATAAACCGGCGAAGCGATTACCACACCTTGAGCGCGGGCGATGGCAGCATTCAGGGCCTGATGGGCAGGCGTCCCCGATCTGGCGTGGATCAGGTCTTCCGCATTGAAATCGTCAATGCTGAAGCGGGTGACCGTGAAGCCAAGTCGGGCAAGTTGCTGCTCAACACAACGCAGAAGATATGAAGAGCGCGACTGTGGATTGGGGCTGCCCGCCAGGGTGACGATATGTGACATATTTTTTCCTTTAAAGTCAGAGACTCAGGCCGCCAGGGCGTCCGGTTTTATAAGGGTCTTGCCGAGCAGTTGATTCAGCAGCAATTCTTCCAGTGCAGCAAAAGCTGCATCGCTGCGCGCCCGCGGCCGTGGCAGGCGCACATGCAGATCCTGGGTGATCTGCCCGTCTTCGATAAGGATTACGCGATCAGCGAGCGCTATGGCTTCGTGCACGTCATGCGTCACCAGCAGGGCTGTGAAGCCATGTTCGCGCCACAGCGATTCGATCAGGGCGTGCATTTCGATGCGGGTCAGGGCGTCCAATGCACCGAGTGGTTCATCCAGCAGCAGCAGACGCGGGCGGTGTACGAGGGCACGGGCCAGTGCGACCCGCTGACGCTGCCCGCCGGAGAGACGGCTGGGCCAGTCGAAGCGTCGGTCGGCGAGGCCGACTTCATTCAGCACGTCGAGTACTTCCAGATAGCGATCCCGCGTGAGTCCGAGACTGACATTGGCAAGCACCTTCTTCCAGGGGAGCAGGCGGGACTCCTGAAACATGATGCGGGTGTCGTCATGTGTGGACTCCTGGCGACCATCATGCAACTGAACACCACTCTGGATTTCTTCCAGCCCGGCGATCACGCGCAGGAGTGTGCTTTTGCCGCAGCCACTACGCCCGACGATGGCAACGAACTCACCGGGCTGAATGTCCAGGTCGATGCTGCGCAGAACTTCGCGCTCGCCATAGCGTTTGACGATACTGCGCAGGCTCAGGCCCGTACCTTTTGCATTGACGATGGCAGCACTGCTGGCCAAGGCTTCAGTTTCACGTGAATTGTGGTTCATGGCTTTCACCTCCTGATTCAGTTCAGTGTTGATATCCGGGATGCCAGCGCAGCCAGAAGCGCTCCAGCCCTCGCGCCGTGAGATCGGCAAACTTGCCGAGCAGGGCGTAGAGCAGGATTCCGACCAGCACAATGTCGGTTTGCAGGAATTCGCGGGCATTCATGGTCATGTAACCGATGCCTGAGCTGGCCGAAATGGTTTCAGCCACGATCAGGATTACCCACATGAAGCCTAGCGAGAAGCGCACGCCGACCAGGATCGAAGCGGTTGCGCCGGGAAGGATGACGTCGCGATACAGGCCCCAGCCGGAAAGGCCATAGCTGCGTCCCATCTCGATGAGCGTGGCGTCAACCGAGCGGATGCCGTGATAGGTGTTCAGATAGATCGGGAAGAAAACCCCGATGGATACCAGAAACAGCTTGGCCCCTTCATCGATACCGAACCACAGGATCACCAGCGGGATCAGCGCCAGCGGCGGGATGTTGCGCACCATCTGCAAGCTGGTGTCGAGCAGGATTTCAGCGCGCCTGAAACTGCCTGTTAACAACCCCAGCAGCAGCCCGGCCCCCCCGCCAATGGCAAAACCGGACAAGGCCCGACGGGCGCTGACCGCCACGTGTTGCCATAGCTCTCCTGACAACGCGAGAGTCCAGGCGGCTTTGCCGATAGCCAGTGGCGCTGGCAAGACGCGGCTGGAGAGCCAGCCAGTCTGGGCTGCGAGTTGCCACAGGAGCAGCAGCAAGACCGGTGCCACCCAGGGAAGTGATCGTTGCCAGACGAGACGGGGCAGGGACTGACTCATGCAGGAACCTTTCTGTCTTCATGTTCCGGTCGCCCTGTTCTGGCTGGAACAAAGTGGTTGCCGACGATTTCGCCGAATGGGCCAGTCAGCGTCTTCCCCGGCAGGCGATCGGATGTGGTGTGCTCCAGCGGCAGCAACGGAAAGACCAGTTCGGCAAAGCGATAAGCCTCTTCCAGATGCGGGTAGCCTGAAAGCACGAAAGCCTCTGCACCGATAGCCTGATACTCGCGCAGCTTGGCCGCTACCTGTTGCGGATTACCGACGATGGCGGTGCCTGCACCACCTCGTACGAGGCCGACACCCGCCCACAGATGCGGGTCTATTTCCAGGTCGGCACGTGTCCGACCCTTGCCTTGACCATGCAGGGCAGCCATGCGGCGTTGGCCTTCGGATTCCATCTTGCCCAGAGCGCCCTGAGCACGTGCCACGGTCTCGTCATCGAGCCGGCTGATCAGGGACTCAGCTGCGGCCCAGGCTTCTTCCTCGGTTTCGCGAACGATCACGTGCAGGCGTACGCCGAACTTCACCTTGCGCCCATGTCTGGCGGCGCGGGCGCGCACATCATCGAATTTCTTCCTGACCTCTGCTGGTGGCTCACCCCATGACAGATAAGTCTCAACCTGTTCGGCCGCCAGATCATGGGCAACGTCCGAGGAGCCGCCGAACCACACTGGCGGATGCGGATTCTGGATCGGCGGGTAGAGAAGACGGGCTCCGGATACCTGCAGGTGCTCGCCCTTGAAGTCAAAACTTTCATTGGAGTGACTGCGGGCGATGATTTCCCGCCAGATCCGGATGAATTCGCCTGCTGCGGCATAGCGCTCGGCATGTGACTGGAACAGTCCATCACCCGCGAGTTCGCTGGAGTCTCCACCGGTAACCAGATTGACCAGCAGGCGTCCGCCGGAGAGACGGTCAAACGTTGCTGCCATGCGTGCGGCGAGCGCAGGTTGAGTAAGTCCGGGGCGCAGCGCAACGAGAAAGCGCAAATTGCGAGTGGCACCGATCAGGCTGGCGGTGACGACCCACGGATCTTCGCAGGAACGCCCGGTGGGCGTGAGTACGCCGTAATAGCCAAGCTGATCGGCTGCCTGTGCGATCTGGCGCAGATAGTCGAGACTGACTTCGCGAGCCCCTTCGCTGGTGCCGAGGTAGCGACTGTCGCCGTGGGTGGGCAGAAACCAAAGGATTTTCATTGTGCTTTTCTCTGTGGGAATGAAACGGTGAAAACACCGAATGGCCGGGGCGCTGTACCGCGCCTCCAGCCCTGGGTTAATGAGGATCAGCGTTTCAGGGCGGCGTCACGCACCTTGATGGCCTTCGGAATCAGCTTCAGTTCGAAGAAGGTGTCGGCCACCTTCTGCTGGTTGTCGAGGATCTTGTCGTCAATGGCCACGGTTTGCAGCTCATAGCGCGTCAATGCCTGTTCCACGATGGCAGGATCAAGCCCTTGCAGTGGCGCGATGATGGCTGCCGCTGCTTTCACGTCCTTCTTGATGATCAGCGCATGCTTCTGTGACTCCTCGAAAATCAGCTTGATCACGTCAGCTCGTTTCTCCGCGAATTCGCGTTCGGCCAGGAAGAAGTTGTAGTTGCTGACGATGCCGGTGCCATCGGCAAGGATGCGGGCATTAGCCTGCTTCTCGGCTGCCGAGAGGAAGGGCTCCCAGATGACCCAGGCATCGATACTGCCTTTTTCGAATGCGGCACGTGCGTCGGCGGGGGGCAGGAATACAGGGGTGATGTCGCTGTACTTCAGACCAGCCTTCTCAAGCGCCTTGACCAGCAGGTAATGCACGTTGGAGCCCTTGTTCAGTACAACCTTCTTGCCCTTCAGGTCGGCTACGGTTTTGATGGCCGAGTTTTTCGGCACAAGGATCGCTTCGGCCTGGGGGGAGGGGATTTCGGTGCCGACGTAAATGAAATTCGCACCGGCCGCCTGAGCGAAGATTGGCGGAGCTTCGCCGACGTTGCCGATATCGATGGCGCCAACATTCAGACCTTCAAGAAGTTGCGGGCCAGCCGGAAATTCAACCCATTTCACTTCGATGCCTTTCGGCGCGAGCAGCTTCTCGAGGGTGCCTTGTGACCTGATCAGAGACAGGATGCTGGCGGACTTCTGGAATCCGATGCGCAGCTGCTTCGGGTTGTATTCGGCAGAGGCTGGCGTTGCCATGCCAAGTGTGGCCATAGCCAGGACGGCAGCAAGCAGCTGGCGATGGAAACTCTTCGGTGTATTCATTTGATTGCTCCCTGTGGTGAGTGAGTGATTCGTCGGCATCTGCATGCTCTGGACATGACGCACTCTATTCAGGGGAGACATCCAAGGGAACGAAGGATTTCAGAATTGCTTATGCACAAGGCGCGAGGTGATCTGGTTGTGCTTATCAACATTCTGGATAAGCGAACAACTTTTTATTCGTTTTGCTGGTTAAAGCCAGCACATATGCTGCAGTCCATTCCCAAGGCCAGCATTCATTCCTGATGGATGCATGGTGCTCGCCAAATACCGAATATGGAGGAAGTGATGCCTTTATCTACTCTTCAGGATGCTCCTGCAAATGCGGCAAACCGTCATGGCTTGAGTCAGGCTCTGTCTGCCGATGAAACTTATGCAAAAGAAATTCTTGTTCGGGCACGTGAACGCGCTGCAGAGCGGAGTCTCCCGTTCTCGGGTGGTGTAACGCCTGTCGAAGCCTGGGAGTTGTTCAATCAGGGAGCCGCTTTGATCGTCGATGTCCGTAGTGCAGAAGAGCGCAAGTTTGTAGGACACGTTCCGGAAACCTTGCATGTTGCCTGGGCGACCGGGACTGCACTGACACGCAATCCGCGTTTCGCCAGAGAACTTGAGGCAAAAGTCGGAAAAGAGGCTGTTGTTCTTCTTCTGTGCCGCAGTGGGAAACGTTCTGCTCTGGCGGCAGAAGTTGCAGCCAAGGCTGGTTTCAAGAATGTTTTCAATGTGTTCGAAGGCTTCGAAGGCGACTTGAACGACCTGCAGCAGCGTGGCGAGAGCAACGGCTGGAAGCACTGGAATCTACCTTGGGTACAGGACTGATCATTTGGTTCTGAACGAAAGAATTTCAATCAGAAGTCGGAGATACAAACATGTCTAAATGGTTTTCAGATAATTCCAGATCCATTGGTGGAACGCCGCTGGTCAAGCTCAACCGCATCACCGGTGGCGCTGGTGCCACGGTGCTGGCGAAGATAGAAGGACGGAATCCCGCATACTCTGTCAAATGCCGGATCGGTGCCGCCTTGATCGACGACGCGGAAAAGCGTGGCCTGCTCGGGCCGGGCAAGGAACTGGTCGAGCCTACCAGTGGCAACACCGGGATTGCACTGGCCTTCGTCGCCGCTGCACGCGGCATTCCGCTGACCCTGACGATGCCTGAGACGATGAGCCTGGAGCGGCGCAAGCTGCTGGTTGCTTACGGAGCCAGGCTGGTGCTGACCGAAGGCGCCAAGGGTATGAGTGGTGCGATTGCCAAGGCAGAGGAAATTGCGGCGTCGGACCCCAAGTATGTGCTGCTGCAGCAGTTCAAGAATCCGGCCAACCCGGCCATCCACGAAGCCACCACGGGCCCCGAGATCTGGGATGCTACCGATGGTGCGGTGGATATCTTCGTTTCCGGCGTGGGTACGGGCGGCACGATTACCGGGGTGTCGCGCTATATCAAAAAAGCCAAAGGCAAGGCGATTACTTCCGTGGCGGTTGAGCCGGCGTCCAGTCCGGTGTTGAGCCAGACGCGCAATGGCGAGCCGGTCAAGCCGGGGCCGCACAAGATCCAGGGCATCGGCGCCGGTTTCGTGCCTGGCGTTCTGGATCTGTCGCTGGTAGATAGCATCGAGCAGGTCAGCAATGAAGATGCTGTCGAGTTTGCCCGTCGCCTGGCGCGCGAAGAAGGGATTCTGTCCGGTATCTCCAGCGGTGCTGCTGCAGCCGTCGCTGTGCGTCTGGCCCAGAAGCCCGAAAATGCGGGCAAGACCATCGTGGCAATCCTGCCGGATTCGGGTGAGCGCTATCTGAGCTCGGTGTTGTTTGAGGGGCTTTTTGACGCGGCCGGGATCGCGGCATGAACATCAGGCTTTCGTCCCTGGATGGGGCCGGTGCTTCAATGCTGGCCTCCGCCACGCCGAACTGGGATCTGGACCGTGTCGTTGCCGGCCTGCGTGAAGTACGCGAAAGCTGGCGTGAGGCCCAGCAGCGCCGCCATGAATATGGCGGGCGCGAGCTGCCGTCGCCGGAAACCCTGCGTCAGCTTCTGCTGTCCCTGCGGGGGGCACTGTTTCCAATGCGTCTCGGTCCAGCCGACTTGCGTCAGGAAAGCGAGGATTTCTACGTCGGCCATACCCTGGATGCGGCCTTGAACAACTTGCTCGTCCAGGTACGGCTTGAGTTGCGCTATGCAGCCCGCCAGACAAACGCGGGGGCTACCTCGCTGGAACTTCAGGCAGCAGGCATTGTGCGTGATTTTGCTGGCGCCTTGCCGGATATCCGTCGCCTGCTTGATACCGACGTGGCGGCAGCTTTTCGCGGTGACCCTGCCGCGCGCAGCGTGGATGAAGTGCTGCTGTGCTATCCCGGCGTCGTGGCAATGATTCATCACCGCATTGCCCACAAGCTGCATCAGCTTGGCGTTCCTCTGCTGGCACGCATCGTGGCGGAGCTGGCGCATTCCGAAACCGGAATTGACATTCATCCCGGTGCGCAGATCGGCCCGGGGTTCTTCATCGATCACGGGACGGGTGTGGTGATCGGAGAAACCGCCATCATCGGCCGCAACGTGCGTGTCTACCAGGCGGTCACCCTGGGGGCCAAGCGTTTTAGCAGCGATGAGGCAGGCACGTTGCACAAGGGCTTGCCGCGTCATCCGATTGTTGAAGATGACGTGGTGATCTACGCCGGCGCATCGGTACTGGGGCGGGTCACCATCGGCAAGGGCTCGGTGATTGGCGGCAATGTCTGGCTGACGCGCAGTGTTTCAGCGGGAAGCAACGTGACGCAGGCCAATTCCCAGCATGAAGTGCTGAACCACGGTGGAGGGATTTAAGCATGAGTCCGGTCGTCAACCGATTCCCTGCCGTCGTACGCCAGTTGCGCGAAGCGCGTGGCTGGTCGCAGGAAGAGCTCGCCGAGCGTGCCGATCTGAACCGTTCCTATGTGGGTGAGATCGAGCGCGGTATTGCCATGCCTTCACTGGTGACCATCAACAAACTTGCCTGCGGTTTCGAGCTTTTGCCCTCCTATCTGCTGGCGCGCTGTGAGCAACATTGATGGCTTTGTGCTGGCGATAGCATGTTGAGACACGCTTAGAAGAAAAGCATATTTGGTAAGACGTTTTCCTGATAAACCCTGAATCTTGCAAGGAGCCATGAATGGCCGCAAATGAAGTCCAGCAAGCGCTTGGCGATAACGCCGCACGCCAGCTTGCGAATGCCACCAAGACTGTCCCGCAGCTTTCCATCATCACGCCGCGCTGGCTGACCCATCTGCTGCAGTGGCAACCCGTCGAGGCTGGTATCTACCGCCTGAACAAGGTCAAGAATCCGCTGGATGTGCAGGTAACCTGCACTCAGCGCGAAGGCTTCGGCGAACTGCCGAACACCTTCGTTGATTACGAAGAAGCCCCGCGCGAGTACTTCCTCAATGCAGTCAGCACCGTGCTGGACGTGCAGACCCGCGTGTCCGATCTCTACAGCAGCCCGCATGACCAGATCAAGGAACAACTGCGCCTGACGATCGAAACGATCAAGGAGCGTCAGGAGTCCGAACTCATCAACAATCCGGACTACGGCCTGCTTGCGAGCGTGCATCCGGATCAGATCATCTATCCGCTGACAGGCGCACCGACGCCGGACGATCTGGACGAGCTGCTCACCAAGGTGTGGAAAGAGCCGGCCTTCTTCCTGACTCACCCGCTGGCGATTGCCGCCTTCGGCCGTGAGTGCACGCGCCGTGGCGTGCCGCCCCCCACAGTGTCGCTCTTCGGCTCGCAGTTCCTGACCTGGCGCGGCATCCCGCTGATCCCGTCGGACAAGGTGCCGGTGGCCGATGGCAAGACCAAGATTTTGCTGATCCGCGTGGGCGAGAAGCGCCAGGGCGTGGTTGGCCTGTTCCAGCCGGGTCTGGCGGGCGAACAAAGCCCGGGTCTGTCTGTGCGCTTCATGGGCATCAACCGCAACGCCATCGCGTCCTACCTGATTTCGCTGTACTGCTCGCTGGCTGTGCTGACCGACGACGCGCTGGCCGTGCTTGATGATGTGGAGATCGGCAAGTTCCATGACTACCCAGACACCTACAAGTAATCCTGCAGGCGCAGGCAGCTTGGGTGGTGTGACGGGGCTGACGCCGCCGGCTGGCCTTCCCGAGGGGCCTCCCTCGGGCCTGCCGGATGTGGCAAGCCTGGCAAAGCTGGCGGGCGAATTCTTTTCCGCCTTGCCGACGACAGCGCTCCCAGGTGGTGCCACTAATGGTTTGCCCCTCGGGCTGAGCCATCTGGGTGGCCCGTCGCAGCTCGCTACGCCGCCTCAGCCATCCGAGCCGGTGTTGGCACTTGGTGCGCGAGCCCCTGCGCTCGCTCCGGTTGCCCAGACACAGACCGGGCTGCCTGAAAAGGCGGTGGATTCTGCTGGCGTATCGAGCCGTTCTCCGGCGCAGGGCGTGCCCGAAGCCTATGCGGCCTCGCTGCCCAGCATCGATCTGCCGCAAGCCCCCGTGCAAGCGCCAGCAACGCCGCCCAGCTCACCGTATTACTTCCTCGGTGAAACGAGCGCGTATCCGGTTGCCGACGAAGTCGATGTGCCGCGTGAAGATCGCGTGACAGCCCGTTCTTTCGGTTTGCCCGGTGAGGACGAGTTGTGTGCGTTGCTCGGTGGTGTGCCGCCAACCGCTGCTGCTCCGACTGCCGAACCTGCGAAGAAGGATCAGTGGTTCTACTTCACGGATCTGACTCGTAACGAGAATGGTCGTGCTCCGGCGTCGCAAGCCGGCGCACGTCCGCCTTTCGATGTGAACGCCGTGCGCCGCGACTTTCCGATCCTGCAGGAACGCGTTAATGGCAAGCAGCTGGTCTGGTTCGACAACGCTGCCACCACCCACAAGCCGCAGGCCGTGATCGACCGTCTGGCTTACTTCTACGCCCACGAGAATTCCAATATTCACCGTGCGGCGCATGAACTGGCTGCGCGGGCGACGGATGCCTACGAGGGGGCGCGCAACAAGGTCAAACGCTTCATCGGTGCCAGCTCCACGGAGGAAATCATCTTCGTGCGCGGCGCCACCGAAGCGATCAATCTGGTTGCCAAGACCTGGGGCGCGCAGAACATCGGCGAGGGGGACGAGATCATCGTCTCCAATCTGGAGCACCATGCCAACATCGTTCCCTGGCAGCAGCTGGCTGCTGCCAAGGGTGCGAAGCTGCGTGTGATACCGGTGGATGACACGGGGCAGATCCTGCTCGACGAGTATCGCAAGTTGCTCAACGACAAGACCAGGATCGTCGCGGTGACGCAAGTCTCCAACGCGCTCGGCACCGTCACGCCGATCAAGGATATTGTCGCCCTCGCACACAGCGTGGGTGCCAAGGCGCTGGTCGACGGCGCGCAATCCGTGTCGCACATGCGGGTGAATGTGCAGCAGCTGGATGCCGACTTCTTCGTCTTCTCGGGCCACAAGATCTTCGGCCCGACCGGCATCGGCGTGGTCTACGGCAAACGCGACATCCTCGAAAACATGCCGCCCTGGCAGGGTGGGGGCAACATGATCGCGGACGTCACGTTTGAGCGCACGATCTATCAGCCGCCGCCCAACCGCTTCGAAGCCGGCACCGGCAACATCGCGGATGCGGTAGGCCTCGGCGCGGCGCTGGATTATGTGGATCGCATCGGCATCGAGAATATCGGGAGCTACGAGCACGATCTGCTGGCTTATGCCACGCAAGGCTTGCTGACGATTCCGGGTATCCGCCTGATCGGCACGGCGGCCGAGAAAGCCAGTGTTGCGTCCTTCGTGCTCAAGGGCTTCACCACGCAGGAAGTGGGCGAAGCACTGAACCGCGAAGGCATTGCGGTGCGTACCGGCCACCATTGCGCCCAGCCGATTCTGCGGCGCTTCGGTGTCGAGCAGACCGTGCGGCCCTCGCTGGCTTTCTACAACACCTGCGAAGAGGTCGATCGCATGGTGCGCGTGGTGTATCAGCTGGCGACTTCGCGTCGTTGAGTGTGTTGTAAGCAATCGCAAGCCGGCAGCCGGGAAACCGCTGCCGGCTTTTTCATTTGAGAGAGTCCGAATATGGAATGCACCGTCAGCTGGGCCGGGGAGGCCCGTTTTATTGCCTCAACCGGCAGTGGTCACGAAGTCCGCATGGAAGGCGGGGCAGGCGAGCTGGGAGGGAAAAACCAGTTTCCCCGACCGATGGAAATGATTCTGGCCGGCGCTGGCGGCTGCACTGCTTACGACATCGTTGTGCTTCTCAGGCGTGAGGGCTATGCGGTAGAGGGATGCAAGATTCGTCTTGATGCCGAGCGAGCAGGAAGCGAGCCCAAAGTATTCACACGCATCCATTATCACTACACGGTGAGCGGGCGTGACATTGAGCCAGACGCCGTGGCGCGTGCGATCGCGCTGTCTGCCGGAAAGTACAGCTCAGCGGCGAACATGCTGTGCAAGACCGCACAGCTCGTTCACGACTTCGAGGTCGTCAACGCGGTCTGAGCGGAGATGTTTTCGACTCGCCCGATCTCCGGTTCGCGGATGGGCAGGTTCACCAGTGCGGCGAACGCGGCCAGGCCCATGTCGGCCCACCACATCGGCGTCAGGCTGTTCCAGCGTGCCAGTGCCAGGCCACCCAGCCAGGCACCGAGAAAGCCGCCGATCTGGTGTGAGAGCAGGGTCAGGCCGAAGAGTGTCGACAGATAGCGATTGCCGAAGAGTTTGCTGACCACACCAGCGGTGGGCGGCACGGTGGCGAGCCAGGTGGCGCCGAGGCCGGCGGCGAAGAGGTAGAAGCTGGCGGATGTGCGCGGGCTGGCGAGAAAGAGCAGGACCATCGCGGCGCGTGCGCCATACAGCCAGACCAGAATCAGTTTGCTGCGCAAGTGCTGCACCAGCCAGCCGGCGGTGAGGCTGCCGAGGATGTTGAAGAGGCCGATCACCGCCAGCGAGCCGCTCGCCACGCCAGCGGGCAGCACGCACAGACTTACTTCGCCGGGCAGATGGGTGACGAGAAAGGCAATGTGGAAGCCGCAGGTAAAAAAGCCCGCATGCAGCAGCAGGTAACTGCGATCCCGCAATGCCGTGCGGAGCACGCTGGAGAGCCGCTCCCCGCCTTGCTCTGCAGCATGCATGCGCGCAGAGGTAATGCTGGCGGGCCTCTTCAGGATGCGGGCCAGGGGCAGGGCGCACAGCGTGATGAAGGCAAGCCCGCACAAGGCACCGACCCAGCCACTGAACAGGATCAAGCCTTGCACCAGCGGCGCAAAGAGGAACTGGCCGACGCTGCCGCCCGCGTTGATGATGCCGGCGCTCATGCCACGGTGTTGCGGCGGCAGGCGCTGGGCAATCGCTCCGATCAGCACCGAGAAAGCACCGGAACCGGTGCCGGCGGCCATCAAGACGCCGAGCACCAGACTCAGGCCCGGCGTCGAGTGCATCAGCGGCGTCAGCAGCAAGCCGACAGCCTGCAGAATCAGTGCGGCCACCAGTACGCGGCCCGGACCATAGCGGTCAGCCACCGCGCCGGCAACTGGCTGGATCGCGCCCCACACGAACTGGTTCACGGCCATTGCCAGGCTGATGCTGGCGATGCCCAGGCCGGTGGCGGTATTCAGTGGCGAGACGAACAGCCCGAGCGACAAGCGCGTGCCCAAGGTGACGGCGAGTACTGCGGCGGCGGCCAGGGCGAGCCTGATCCAGTGGTTCGGGTGAGGAGTGCCGGTCATGACGATGGAAAACTTGACGGAGCAGCAGCCTCGCAGGTCGCGCTGTGACAGACAAGCGGCGATGACCAGCATGCATATCAGATGATGTGATAAGCAAGGCACAAGAATTTCGTTCGCACCGAAAGACCCTTCTTTTAAGGTGGTCGGCTTTCACGGCGCCATTCGGTGCCACCTCCGCGAAAGGAAAACCGCATGGCCTTGCTGGTCACCGAGGATTGCATCAATTGTGATGTCTGCCAGAGCCTGTGCCCCAATGGTGCGATCAGCCAGGCTGAGGGCGCGTCGCTCATCGATCCGGTGTTGTGCACGGAGTGTGTCGGGCATTTCGACGCGCCACAGTGCGTGGAAAACTGCCCGAGCGACTGCGTGATCGAAGATCCGGACCACCGCGAAAGTACCGGGACATTGCTGCAGAAGCATCAGCTTATCGCCAGCTTTGGTTGAGCCGGATGGATCATGCCGACACATATCATCAGAAAGGCCATCCGCACCGTGCCGGACTGGCCGCAGGCGGGTATCTGCTTCCGCGATATCACTCCTTTGCTGCAGGACCCCAAGGCCTTCCGCCTGTTGATTGGATTACTTGCTGAACGTTATCGCACCCGGCCACCCGACTACGTGGCAGGCATCGATGCGCGCGGCTTCATCCTTGGCGCGGCGCTGGCGTACGAGATGGGTGTCGGCTTCATCCCGGTACGCAAGAAGGGCAAGCTGCCTTTTGCCACCGTGTCCGAAGATTACGCGCTGGAGTACGGCACGGCCTGCGTTGAAATCCATGCCGACGCCTGTTGTCCGGGCGACCGTGTGCTGCTGGTCGACGATCTGGTGGCAACTGGCGGTACCATGCTCGCCGCAGCGCGCCTGATCCGCAGATTGGGCGCTGAAATTGTCGAGGCCGCAGCCATCGTGGATCTGCCCGAGCTCGGCGGCTCCAGCCTGATCCGGGCGGCGGGCATCAACGTTTACGCGGCGTGTGATTTTGCCGGGCATTGATTTTTTGAGGAGTAGAAATTGATCGTCATTCTGGGCGCCATGGACAGCGAGATCGCTGAGTTCCTGTCGGTGATGGAGCAGCGCGAGACCTCGGTCTGGCAAGGCATCGAGGAACATCGCGGACTCATCGACGGCCACCGCGTGCTGGTCAGCAAGACGGGCGTGGGCAAGGCCATGGCCGCCATGCGCACCCAGCATTTCATCGACAAGGCCGCGCCGCGTGCGCTGCTGTTCACCGGTCTCGCCGGCAGCCTCAAGACCGACATCCGCATTGGTGACACCGTGCTCGGCCGTGATCTGGTGCAGCACGATCTGGAAAGTGTGGTGCTGGGGCTGCCGCGCGGGCAGATCCCTTTCACCGAGATCCGCTTCCTGACGCCGGACCCGGCCTTGCTGGCCCGCGCGACTCAATATCAGCCGCCGGAGGGCAAAGTCCATCTGGGCCGCATCTGCACCGGTGATCAGTTCATCACGCACCGCGAAATGAGCAGCCACGCCTACCTGCATCAAGAGCTGGCCGGCGACGCCGTGGAGATGGAAGGCGCCGCCGTAGCGCTGGTGTGCTCGCTCAACGCCATTCCCTACCTCGTGGCCCGCACCATCTCCGACATGGCCGACGAGGATGCCGTCAGCAACTTCGAAGAGATCCTGCCGCGTGCCAGCCAGAACAGTCTGGCGCTGGTCCGCCATCTGCTGGCGGGAATGTAGGTCTGGTCGAGGTGATGCCCTGAATGCTGCTACTGGCGGCGCTCTTCAGCCTGCTGTGCTGCAGAGTGTCGTCAGATGCGCCTGTATGGAAGAGCAGGCTGAAGAAGTCCGCCAGTAGCGGCTCTTCGCGGTATTGAAAATAAAAAAGCCCGCGCGGGCTTTTTGCAGCGCAGGCCAGCATCGAATCAGGGCGTGTGGGCCTGACTTGCTCACCCGGGGGCGCTACCGCCTGCTCTGATGAAGGATTACAGCCCCGTCATCTTCAGGAGGGTGTCCGGCAGGCGCTCTCCCTGAATCTCAATTCCCGCCAGCCGGGTGTGAATGCGCGTGAGATCGTCGGCTCCGAGTTCGACGGCCACCGCGCCCAGATTCTCCTCAAGGCGATGCAGTTTGGTGGTGCCGGGGATCGGCGCTATCCAGGGTTTTTGCGCGAGCAGCCAGGCCAGGGCGATCTGCGCGGGCGTTGCTCCTTTG
The DNA here is from genome assembly GCF_030730865.1 of Uliginosibacterium sp. 31-16. Lineage (GTDB taxonomy): Bacteria > Pseudomonadota > Gammaproteobacteria > Burkholderiales > Rhodocyclaceae > Uliginosibacterium. The sequence continues at coordinate 675,421 of NZ_JAVALZ010000003.1, forward strand.
TCGGCAGCGATGGACTTGAGCACATCCACCAAAGCAAGATTGGCCTGGCGGGCTTCGGCTGAGAAGCGCGGCACGAAATTGCGGAAGTCGCCCTCCTCGAACTGGGTGCTGGCGTCGATCCTGCCGGTCAGGAAACCCGCGCCCAGTGGGCTGAAGGGTACGAAACCGATGCCCAGCTCTTCGAGGACGGGCAACAGTTCCAGCTCGGGCCCGCGCCAGAACATCGAATACTCGTTCTGTACGGCAGTGAGCGGCAGCACTGCGTGGGCGCGACGGATCGTGGCCACGCCAGCTTCCGAGAGGCCGAAATGGCGCACCTTGCCCGCGAGCACCAGATCCTTCACGGCACCGGCGACGTCTTCGATCGGCACAGCGGGATCGACGCGGTGCTGGTAGAGAAGATCGATATGATCGGTGCGCAGGCGCTTCAGACTGACTTCAACCGCTGCCTTGATGTGCGCCGGTTGGCTGTTGGTGCCAGCGCCGCGCTGCCCCGTCACCGGGTCGATGTCGAAACCGAACTTGGTGGCGATGACGACCTGATCCCGGATCGGCGCAAGGGCCTCGCCGAGCAGTTCTTCGTTGATGAAGGGGCCATAGGCTTCGGCAGTGTCGAACAGCGTCACGCCGCGTTCATATGCAGCGCGCAGCAGGCGGATCATGTCCTGCTTGTCTGCTGCTGAACCATAGATGTTGCCGGTCATGCTCATGCAACCGAGACCGATTGCCGAGACTTCCAGACCGTTGCCAAGTGTGCGGTATTTCATGTGCATGCTCCTGATGCGGATATGAACTCAGCGGTCCAGCTGGTGCTTGTGCAGGAAATCCGACATCAGATCGGCAATCTGCAGGTTGTTCAGGTCGGAGAACGGAAAATGGGTATTGCCCTTGATGCCGATCTCCGGCAAGTGCACGACTGAGGCATTACCGCCATGGCGATTGATGGCGTCCGCCCACAAACGCGCCATTGCGAGCCGTACTCGCCAGCCATCCTGGCCGGGGTTGGCGCTGGGCTCTGTCGGAATGAAGTCCCCGTAGTAGATGACAATGGGAATCTTGGTGAGTTTGAGGAACTCCGCCGGAGGGATTGCAACGGCTTCCAGAGCGCCGGCTGAGCTCGCCATGGCAGGGGGAAGCTCGTTCTGCGGAAACACAAAGCCGCTTCCGGGCTCGTAGGAAACGATGGCGCGGATCTGCGGATTCTTCATGGCTGCGAGCCAGCCCATGCCCCCGCTGTGCGAGTGAGTGACCAGAACGCCCGGGCCGATCTTGTCGAACAAAGCCGAGACGGCATCACTGGTCACCTGCACATCAATCGGGCCGGTATCCGGCGTCATGGCGCGGAAATACTGATCCAGTGCGTCTTTGGAGCGGGAGAACTGCACGCCGGGGAAATAGTCCGGCCACACGCCGACCCGAAAAGTGTTGAACCAGCGTTGCTCGTCTGGTACAGCGCTGACGCTTCCACCCTGCGTGCCGCGTCCGGCGGCACCACGCCGTGGCTGGTCAATCAGATAGGTGGCGAACTGTCGCCGAAGGAAGATGTTCTGATAACCCTCACGACCGTCCGCAGTTGTTTCCCAGGTCTTGGAAAACTGGCCGAAGCCATGCCACATCACCAGGGGCAGCTTCCTGGCCTTTACCGGGACCTGATAGAAAACACGGGCGTGATCGCCGTGCAGCGTCTGTCCACCCGAAGAGAGGTTGGTGGTATCAAAAACGCCCGTGCTCTGGATGACCGTACCTCCTACTGCAAAACTGCCCTGCTCTTGAATCATGAGGGGCTTTGCCGATTTGATCGGGCCCGCGAGGGCCAGCGGCGACGCGATGATCGTGGCGAATGCGAGTGTGATGAGCACTCGAGCACTGTTGTATTGGATGTTCATCTTGTTCCTTTGCTATTGATGGCCGGCTCAAGGCTGAAAATAGTCAGGCGAGCGGCTGAAGTCACAGGGCCTTACTTCAAGGGGGCTTCGACCCCGCTGAAGGCAAGCACCGCTTGCGGCAGGCGCTCGCCCTGGATTGTGATGCTGGCTAGTTCTGCATTCAGCGCGGCAAGCTCGGCGGCGCTGAAGGCGATTTCGCTGGCGCCGATGTTGTCGAGCATGTGAGCCATCTGTGTCGTGCCGGGGATGGGCACGATCCAGGGCTTCTGCGCCAGCAGCCAGGCCAGCGCAATCCGCGCAGGTGTCGTGTTCTTGCGCTCTGCCCAGCCCTTCACGAGGCGCACCAGCGCCATGTTGTTGGCCCGGGTTTCGGACGAGAAGCGGGTTTCGGTCTTGCGGAAATCACCGTCGGCAAAGCTGGTACGTTCGTCAATCGCGCCGGTAAGGAATCCCACCCCGAGCGGACTCCATGGCACGAAGCCGATGCCCAGTTCCTGACACAGAGGCAGGACTTCCTTTTCCGGCCCGCGCCAAAGCATTGAGTATTCGCTCTGCACCGCCGTGACCGGCAGTTCGGCGTGGGCGCGGCGCAAGGTCTGCAGGCCCATTTCGGACAAGCCCCAGTGCAGTACCTTGCCTTGGGCCATCAAATCCTTGATCGCGCCGGCCACGTCTTCGATCGGCACAGCGGGATCGACCCGATGCTGGTAGAGCAGGTCGATGCGGTCCGTGCGCAGGCGTTTGAGCATACCGTCGACGGCGCGCTTGACGTGGTCCGGACGGCTGATGAGGCCCGGGCGGCGCTCGCCGGTCTGCGGGTCGATATTCCAGCCGAATTTGCTGGTAATCACCACCTTGTTGCGGAACGGCGCAATCGCTTCGCCGAGAATCCGCTCGCACTCAAGCGGGCCATAGGCCTCGGCCGTGTCGAAGAAGGTGACGCCGTTTTCATAGGCCTTGCGGATGATGTCGATCATCTCGGGCCAAGCGGGGACGGTTGTCTGATAGGTGCGAGCCATGTTCTGCACGCCGAGGCCGATGCTGGAGACTTCCAGCTTGCCGAGCTTGCGCCGCGCGCCGGGCTGAGCGGCCGAGGCCGGCGTACTGCGGGTTTTCGCCTGTGCGTTCGTTGCAAGCCCGGCGCTAGCCAGGGCTGCGCCAGAAGCGACGGCCACCGATGTGCCGAGGAAGTTGCGGCGTGTGCCATCAAATTCAGGTGTGTTCATTTTTTATCCCTTTGTTTCATACCACGCATCGTTGATGAGTGTCCGTGAGCGCTTCAGAGCGTCCTGCCGTAAAACTGCCCGAGCTTATTTACTGCCTGATCCACGTATTTCGGCACCCAGTAGGTTTCGATGTGAGTGGCGCCTTCGATCTTGAACAGCTCTTTGTCTTGCGTGCCGGTGGCCTTGGCGAAAGCGTCCTCACTCATATATAGGCTGTCGGCCTTGCTGCCGGCAATCAGCAGCAGGGGCTTGTCGATCAGCCCGACCTGGCTGGTGGCATCCCAGCGCATCAAGTCGAGCAAGCTGCTGGTGGTGTACTTGAAGGTCGAGTTCGGATGGGCGTGCGTTTTCCAGTAGTACTCATACCCTTGGCGATACAGATCAAACGGCAATTTGGCGATCTGCTCGTCGCTCAGATTGGCGTCGCCCGAGTACAGGACGGGGCCGCCGGCCGCCTCCTGAGCGCGTGCAGCCGAGGCCTGCTGTAGACGGGTCTGGATCGTGTTCAGGGCTGAATCCACGTAGCCATTGCGGCGCACCCGACCCGAATTGAACATGCTCAGCGTGGCAATGGACTTGAAGCGTTTGTCGGTTTGCGCCGCCGCCAGCGAATAGCCGCCACCACCACACAAACCCAGCAGGCCCAGACGTGCGCTATCGGCGCCAGCGTACTGACTGATGAAGTCAGCCATGCCGTGGATGTCTTCAATGCGATGGGACGGTTTATCCACACTGCGTGGCTCGCCACCACTGGCGCCCTGGTAGGCAGCATCTGCGGCGATGGTGATGTAGCCACGCTCAGCCATACGCTGGGCATACAAGCCGGCGACCTGTTCCTTCACTCCACCATTGGGATGTGCGACGACCAGGGTGGGGTATTTTTTTGCGGGATCGTAGTTCGCTGGCGTATAGACGTTGGCCGCAATCGTGAGGCCGTTGAGCTTGTAGCTTACGGGGTGAATATTCACCTTGCCGGGCACGTTGGCGGAGATTGCTCCGTCATAGGCCAGCGTGAAGGGATTCTGTTTGTAGTCGGCAGCGATAACTGCGCCCGACGATGCACTGACGACAGCGGCCACGATGCTGGCATTGAGTAGATTGAGGTACATGTGAATGCTCCGAAATGTAAAAACCTAGCGCGCGGCGGGCGCCGGCGTGTTCTGGAAGACTTCCTTGGCCACCGCGGTGGCCGAGACGGCGCTTGGCCAGCCGGCATAGAAAGCCAGATGCGTAATCAGCTCGGACAACTCGGTGCGGCTCACGCCGTTCAGCTGAGCGAGTGCAAGATGAGACTTCAACTGGTCCGGGCGATTCATCGCCAGCAGCGCGCTGACGGTAATCAGGCTGCGGTCGCGCTTGGATAATTCCGGGCGCTCCCAGATGTCTGCATACAGCACCTGATCGGTGAGTTCGGCGAGCTTCGGCGCAGTGGCGCCCATCAGCTGCTGGGCTCGGGAGACCTGTGGCGCAGCCGGAGTTGTGGGGGCGGGAGCGGGTGCAATGCCGTACTGCGCATCGCTGACCTTTTCCATCCAGTCAGCGGTTTTCCCGGCCTCATGCTCCTGCACGGACAGATGCGTCATGCTGGCTTCCTGTGTGGCGCCATGCCAGTGTTTCTGCCCAGGCGGAATCCACACCACATCGCCCTGAGTGATCTTGCGGCGCTCGCCGCCCCAGAACTGCACATAACCCGCGCCGCGAATCACATGCAGATGTTGTCCGACCGGGTGCGAATGCCAGGCGGTGCGAGCCGCGGGCTCAAACGTAACGTGGGCCGCCGACGCACGGGAGGAGCCCTCGGCCGCAAACAGCGGGGCGACAGAGACCTTGCCGGTAAAGCGCTCGGCCGGGCCGATGCTGCCCGGGCGCTGAGCCTCGGCCGTGACCGGCACCGACAGCGCAGTGGCTTTCGCCGGTGCTTCAGCCGCACTGGCCGGCAAGGCCAGCACGCCCATCAGCGCGGAAGCCAGCAAACGCGGCAATAACTTCGAATCCATTTCATCTCCTCGCGGCATCAAGCCAAAGTAATCCTTGCTGCAATCCCCTCTTCAGCTCCTGATCCTCAGGGTGCGGTGGGAGGCAAGGGCGTGGATTGATCCTAGGTTGCTGCACACAAATCAACAATGGATGTAAAGTTGCACGACTTGTTCAATATTGCTCAACTATGCTGCGCGCCGGCCTTTCTGAACTTACCGCCTTCATCACCATCGCCGAGCAGCGCAGCTTTCGCGCGGCCGCGCGGATCTTGGGCGTGTCGCCCTCGGCACTCAGCCACACGGTGAAAAATCTCGAAGAGAGCCTCAATACGCGCCTCTTCAACCGCACCACCCGCTCGGTGGCGCTGACCGAGGCGGGCGAGCAGTTCCTGCGCCGCGTGGCGCCCGCACTGGGAGACATTCAGGACGCGGTCAACGAGATGGCTTCAGCGCGCGACCGTCCTTCCGGTTCGATCCGGATCAGCAGCGCGGAGGCAGGGGCACGAATCTTGATCAGGGATGTGCTGCCGGCTTTTCTGGCGGCCTACCCCGACATTCATGTGGAGTTCGTCGTCGACACCCGCTTCGTGGATATCGTGGCCGATGGTTTTGATGCCGGCATTCGCGTGTTTCAGGACGTTCCGCGCGACATGATTGCCGTCAAGTTCGGGCCCGACTGGAGGTTCGTCGCGGTGGCGTCCCCCGCTTATCTTGCGCAGCACGAATTGCCGCGCACGCCGGAAGACCTCAAGCGGCATCGCTGTCTGCGCTTTCGCTTTTCCAGCGGTGCGCTGTATCACTGGGATCTGGCGCGCGGCGCAGTCAGCACGACACTCGACGTCGAAGGACCGATGACCCTGGGCAATACCAATCTGATGACCGATGCGGCGCTGGCTGGCATCGGCGTCGCCTGGGTGCCGGAATATCTGGTGACCGAGCATGTCGCGGCCGGTCGCCTGATTCACCTGCTGCCCGAATGGAGCCCGACGCTGCCCGGTCTGAGTCTGTATTACCCCGCCAATCGCCATCCGCCTGCTGCGCTCCGACTGTTTACTCAGGCCGTACGGGAGTGGGCGGGTAAATCGGTCGCGGGGTGATCTGGCAGACAGGCGCTGCGCATCCGTCGGTAAGGTAGCTTCAGGACTTCAGGACGCGGAAGGTGCGATCAGTGCCAGCTTCGGGTTCCGGGGGCGCGGCTGAACTTGCGCAGCTTTGTCCTCCGGCTGCTGGCGCCACCATGCATGCGTGCTGTTGCCGGTGTGGATATCCAGCCGTTCGCCGAATCGTGGCGTGCTCAGGGCAACGCCGCCTTGTTCGGCCAGTGCAGTGATGCGTTCCAGTGGCTCGGTCCAGGCGTGCAGGGCGAGATCAAAGGTTCCGTTGTGAATCGGCACCAGCCGCTTGCCCTTCAAGTCAATGTGCGCCTGAATGCTCTGCTCGGGCTGCATGTGCACGTCGGCCCAAGCTTCGTTGTAGGCCCCGTTTTCAATCAGCGTGAGATCGAAAGGGCCGAATCTTTCGCCGATCTCCCGGAAACCGTCGAAGTAGCCGCTGTCGCCGCTGAAAAATACGCGGCTTTGCGGCGCGATCAGCACCCAGGAGGCCCACAGGGTGCTGTTGCGGTCAGTCAGGCTGCGGCCGGAGAAATGCTGCGCGGGGGTGGCGATCAGGCGTAAGGCACCGACCTGTGTTTCCTCCCACCAGTCGAGCCGTTGGATCTTTGTGGCCGGAATTCCCCAGCCGATCAGGCGCTCGCCGACGCCTAGCGGAGTGACAAACATGCCCACCTTGTCTGCGATGGAGAGGATGCTTTCCCGGTCAAGATGGTCGTAGTGGTCGTGCGAGAGGATGACGGCTTCGATGGGTGGCAGATCATCGCGGGCGATAGGGGTGGTGTGAAAGCGCTTCGGCCCGGCAAAGGAGAAAGGCGAGGCACGCTCGGCGAAGACCGGGTCTGTCAGCCAGAATTTCCCCTCCAGCTTGAGCAGGACGGTGGAATGCCCCAGGCGCCACAGGCTCTGGTCCGGTGCCTGCTGCAGATCAGCGGGACTCAGGGGCAGAACTTCAAGTGCAGCGCCGGGGCTCGCATCGGGCGATTTTCCGGTCAGATATCGCCAGGTTCCCTTCAGGCTGTCGGCGAAATTCAGGCCCCGCTCCTGGGTGAGATTGTGGAACTGGCCGTTGGCGTAGTGGCTGGCGCTAGGCCGCTCGCGCTGAATGTCCGGTGCGGCTTCAAAGATCGACGAGTAGGCCATGATGCTTGTTCCAAGTAGTAAAGGCAGGAGCAGCCAGCGAGGCTTGAGGCGGACGTGCGGCATCTCAGGCATCCGTCTGGATCTGCGCGGAGCTCAGTACGGATCTGCCTCGCGCGGTGGGCAGGCCTGAAATCAGCACCTGGGCAACGTGCAGTGCCTCGACCGGGCGCAGGCCGAGCGGGATCGCGCGCCCGAGCAGTCTGAAGAGCGCAGCAGTCACTTTCTCGGCCAGGCGAGACTTCTGCCCCAAAGCTGCGCGATCACCCAGTAGCAGCGAAGGGCGGGCAATCAACAGCGCATCGGTCTCGAGTGCAGCCAGCGCTTCTTCAAGCTCGCCTTTCACTCGGTTGTAGAACATGCGGGAGCGGGCATTTGCGCCAGCAGCGCTGACGAGGGCGATGCGTTTCGCGCCAGCCGCCAGGGCAGCGTGTGCAACGGCCAGATTCGCCTCGAAATCCACCGCGTGGAAAGCGGCCTGGCTGCCCGCATCCCGGATCGTGGTGCCGAGTGCCAGGTAGACTTCGTCCACCGGCGGAAGGGGTGGCAGCGTTTTGAAATCGACCTGATGCACCACGAGATTCGGGTGCCGGATGGCCAGATCACGCCGGCCAAGAGCATGCACTTCGCTCACCGTCTCGTCCGCCAGCAGCGCTTGCAGGAGGTGTTGCCCGACCAGACCGGAGGCGCCTGCGATGGCGACACGCCGTGCGTGGGGAGGGTTTGGATTTGTCATGTTGTGTTCCATTTCAGGTGACGCGGGCAATCATGCTTGCTGACGCTCAGGGGCGTGCGTAAAGAGGTAACGTGCCGAGATCATCAGTGTCAGAAAGAGCAGCAGCGCACTGACTTCCAGTGTGTGCCCGGTGCGTTGGGCCAGATCGGCCGCGTCGTGACTGATCTGGCCGCCCGCGGTGAAGACCACCACCAGCACCGCCAGCCCCAAGGAACCGCCGAACTGGTGGGCCACGTTCACGAGGCCCGAAGCGGCACCGGCATCCCGGCTTTCCACGCCAGCCACGCCGGCCATGGTCAGCGGCGCCAGCACCCAGCCCTGGCCCAGACCGATCAGGATCATAGGCAGCACCAGCCCGGCGAGATAGGAGAGTTGCGGCGCGGCCAGCCCCTGCCAGAGCAAGCCCGCCACACACAGCACCAGCCCGCTGAGCAGCACCCGACGCGGCCCGAAGCGGCGCATGACGCGCGGCACCGACATGGAGGAGATCAGCTGCGGAATTGTCACCGGCACAAACGCCAGCCCCGCCAGCATTGGGCTAAAGCCGAGCACGCGCTGCAGGTATTGCGCGGTGAAGAACCAGAAGCCGACCATGCCGCCCAGAAACAGCAGGCGTGCCGCGTAGGCCGCGTTGCGGCTGCGGTCGGCAAACAGGCGCAGCGGCAGCACCGGCTGGCTGGCCCGGCTTTGCTCCCACAGGAAGAAGCTCAGCAGCAGTACTCCAGCAAGGATGGTGTAGTGCGACCAGGGCGAATGCCAGCCGACTTCAGCGGCCTCGACGATGCCGAAGACCAGCGCGCTCATGCCCAGCGTGGAGCTGATGGCGCCAGCCAGATCGAACTGGCCGGCATGGCGCGGCGTTTCTTCGATGTAGCGAAGACTCCCCAGAATCAACATCAGGCCGATCGGCAGGTTGATGAAGAAGCCGGCACGCCAGGAAATCAGGTCGGCCAGCAGGCCGCCCAGCACCAGCCCCACCGTGGCGCCCATGCCTGCGGCTGCGGCATACCAGGAGAGGGCCCGGGTGCGCTCGTGGCCTTCGGCAAAGTAGACCGAAATCAGCGCCAGCGTCGAGGGCGCCAGCACGGCTGCGCCGAAGCCCTGCACGGCGCGGAAGCTCAGCATCCAGACCGGTGAAGTCGCGGCACCGATGGCCAGCGAGGCCAGCGTGAAGATCGCCAGACCGGCAATGAACATGCGCCGGCGGCCGAGGATGTCACCCGCCCGTGCGCCCAGCAGCAGGAAGCCGCCGAAGGCCAGGGTGTAGGCGTTCTGCACCCACGACAATGTCGCCGGCGTGAAGCCCAGCGAGCTCTGGATGCGCGGCAGGCCGGTGAGCACGATCGAGATGTCGATCACGATCATCAGGTAGCTGGCCATGATGATGGCCAGCACCATGCCCGGGTGAGTGACGCGCTTCATTCTTTGGCTCGCCCGGCCAGATACTGCACATCGCTGACCTGTTCCTGCCAGTCGGCGGCGCAGCCATCGAGCTGTTCCTGAATTGCAATATGGGTCATCGCTGTCGTGGTACTTGCGCCATGCCAGTGCTTCTCGCCCGGTGCGATCGACACCACGTCACCCGGGTGGATTTCCTGAATCGGTCCGCCCCATAGCTGCACCCGACCACAGCCTGCGGTGACGATCAGGGTCTGACCAAACGGATGGGCATGCCAGGCCGTGCGTGCTCCGGGCTCGAAAGTCACCGCGGCGCCGGATGTACGGGCAGGCTCCTGCGGCAGGAACAGATAATCGACGCGAACCGCGCCGGTGAAATAGTCGGCCGGGCCCTTCGTGGAGGCTTGTGATCCGCTACGTGTGATGTGCATGAGGATTTCCTTTCGATCCGGCTCATGGCTGAGTAAGTCAGACGGTCGCTTGAGCTGACCGTCTGATGCTGGGGAGGCTTACAGGGCGTTTTTGAGAATGGTGCTCACCACATCGCGGGTGTAGATCTCGGCGATGCCGAACCACTTGGCATTGCCCAGCACGTTTTCGATCGTCGCCGGCAGGTCCGCCTCGGTGATCCCCAGTTGCGACAGGCGGGTCGGTGTACCGATCTTGTCGAACCATTTCTCCAGCGCGGCGATGCCTTGCTCCGCCGTGTCGAGGCCGAAGATTTCCGTGGCGAAGCGCTGGAACTGCTGCGGGTTACGGCTGTGATACCACTTCATCCAGGCCGGCATGATCACCGACAGGCCCGCGCCGTGCGGCACGTTGAAGAGCGCGGAGAGCGAGTGCTCGATCATGTGGTTGGGATAGCTGAAGCCTGCCGTGCCAGCATAGGTCAGGCCGTTGAGTGCCTGCGTGGAGGCCCAGGCAAACTGGGCGCGGGCGTCGTAATCCGCCGGATCAGCGAGCAGGGTCTCGGTCGTTTCGATCACCGTGTTGATCACGGCTTCGACCAGGCGGGACTGGAAGCGCGGCTGTACTTTGGCCGTGAAGTAACCCTCGATCGAGTGAGCGATGATGTCGGCAGCGGAATACACGAGGTAATCGCGCGACACGGTCTGCATCAGTGCCGGATTGACGATCGACACCTTGGGGAAGGTGTGCACCGAACCGATGGCGAACTTCTCCTTCGTTTCCTCGTTGGTCACCACCGCGCCATTGTTCATCTCGCTGCCGGTGGCGGCGAGTGTCAGCACGCTGAAGATCGGCAGCGCAGCCTTGATGGTGGCTGCGCGGCTGAAAAGCTCCCACACGTCGCCCTCATGCAGCACGCCAGCCGCAATGGTTTTGGAACTGTCGAGTACCGAACCGCCACCCACCGCGAGGACGGCCGCCACCTGATGGGTGCGGGCCAGCGCGATCGCCTCGCGCACCTTGGAAATCACCGGATTGCTGACGATGCCGCCGCATTCGACGAACTCGATGCCTTGCGCGGCGAGGCTCTGCGTCACCGTGGCGAACAGGCCTTCGCGTTTGATGCGCTCGCTGCCATAGGTCAGCAGCACCTTCTTGATGCCATGCGCGGCCAAGTGCTGGCCGATCTGCTGTTCCTTGTCGGTGCCGAAATCAATGGTGGTCGGGTTGAAGAAAGTGAAGTTGTCCATCTGTGTCTCCAGAGAAGTGGGGTAGGGAATTGATGGGCTGAACTTTAGAGGCCAGACAAACATCAAACTAGACAGATATGGATTGAATGATTTACAACCATATGATGTAAATAAACGATCTGGACTCAAGATGTCGATCAATGAGCTGCGCTCCATCACCACCTTCATTCGCACCGTTGAACTGGGCAGTCTGAGCAAGGCCGCGGCCGCCCAGCAGATCTCGCCGCAGGCGGCGAGCAAGGCACTCGGGCAACTGGAGGAATATCTGGGCGTGCGCCTGTTTCACCGTACGACGCGCAGCATGGCGCTCACCGAGGAAGGCCAGCGTTTTCTGGATGCCGCCAAGCCTTCGCTGCAGGGGCTGCAGCAGGCACTGCTGTCGGTGCGCCAGACGCGGGAAGATTTCGCCGGGCCGCTGCGTATCAGCGGGCCGCGCACCGTCCTGCCATCCGTCGTCGGCCCGCTGCTGGATGAATACCTGCGCCTGTATCCCGAGGTGCAGCCCGATCTGCAGTTCGACGACCGCATCGGCAACTGGGTCGAGGAGCGCGTCGACGTGGGCTTCAGGCTGGGGCATGCGCCGCAGGAAGGGCTGATTGCCCGGCGCCTGTTTCCGATGCAGCTGATCATCTGTGCCGCACCGAGCTATCTGCGCAAATACGGCGTGCCGCACACGCTGTTCGAGCTGGCAACCCATCGTTGCAGCGCTTTTCGCCGCAGCGACGGGCGCGTCGTACCGTGGAGCGTGAAGATTGGCGACAGCATTCAGGACCAGCCCATAAATCCGGCGTTCTGCACCAATGATGAAGCCTTCGAGTTGCGCACCGTGCTGGCCGGCGAAGTGATCGGCCAGCTCGCCGCGCCCAGCGCCGCGGCACTCATTCGTTCCGGACGTCTGGTGCCCTTGCTGATCGAACACGTGGCGGACAACTTCAGTCTCTACGTCTACTACGGCAGCCGCGCGGCGGTGCCGGCACGGGTGCGGCGCTTCATTGATCTGGCGGTCGACCGGCTCACCGATAGCAGTGATTTCGTGCTGAGCGCCGCAGAGCTGGCCGCCAGCGCAAGCAAGCAGGGCCGCATCTGAACGATAACAAGTCGCCACCTGAAGAGCCGCTTCTGGCGGGCTTCTTCAGCGTGGTATGGCGCAGAGGTCCGTCGCACAAGCCTTCCAGAACAGGCTTTGTGAAGAGGTCCGCCGCATGCGCCTCTCCAGGCGACAGGAGAGGCGTTTTCCGAGTGCATTCGGGTGGCGCGCGGGCTGATTTGCATAAAGGGCGCAAGGGTATAAGCGAATAAGAACAACATGGTTAGGCGTGCTCCCATAACCCACTAAGCTGCCTCTCATCAGCCGTCCAGAGCGGCTATCTCTTGCAGGGAGGCAGCATGAAAGCACTGATCGTTGGCGCGGATCACGTTGATCCGATCAAGCATGAACTGACACAGAGCCCTCATTTCCCGGGGCTCAGCAGCACCGAGCACTGGACGGGGCGCAAGGTCGGCGATGAGCGGCGCAAGATTCCCGGCAATACCGGCCTGATCGTGGTGATCTGCGACCGCATCAACCACAAGCTGCTGCGCAATGTGCGTGAGCAAGCCAAACGCCAGGATGTGCCGCTGCTTTACGCACGTCACTCCCTGACGGAAATCCGCGAGAAGCTGGCCGGTATGCAGTTGGCGTGACGCTCCTGGATATGCGTCGTGGATTCGACGTGTCCGAAGCGTCGAGCTGTGCATGCTCAGGGGCTGAGTCTGCTGCGTTGGAGTCACGGATATTCTTATTGTCTGAAGATGAATTTCCTTAGCAGGATGCATTAGTTCAAAACGCATGCCAGATGGTGAAACATGCTTGAACGCTTCTTCGCGGGCGTGTCTTCCCCTCACTGGATAAACAAGGAAATACCATGCAGCACCTTGCAGCACGATCACGCATTTTCGGAATCAGCATTGCCGTTCTCGCCAGCACTTTTCTGGTCGCCTGCGGTGGCGGTGGAGATGCTGGCGAAACCAGTAACGACTCGGCGACAAGCAGCCCGCAACCTGTTGTTCTGGCCTCGGACAGCTTTACGCAGGGCACTGGCAACTGGAAGATCGAACAGCAGGACGCCACGGGAACGGTCAGCGCGGCCAATGGCGTGCTCGACATCGTTCAGCCTTCCGGCGCCACGCTGTGGTTCAAGCAGAAATTCTCCGGCGACTACGAGATCCGTTTCACCGCGACGCCAGTGCCGATTTCAGTCAGCGGCTTCACGGATCGGATCTCGGACCTGAATGTGTTCTGGAACGCCACGCAGCCGACCGGCACCGAGCCTGACCCGACAAAACTGACGTTTGACGCTGCACTCAATTCGTACAACCCGCTGTATCTGTATTACGTCGGCTTTGGTGCCAATGGCAACAAGACCACGCGCCTGCGTCGCAACGATGGCACGGCAACGCGTCCGCAGATCACGGGCTATGCAGTGGCCGGTTCGGCTACGGCGGATGACAAGGCCGGAGCGATGACCCCGGCAACCAGTCTGACGGCCAATACGCCGGTGAAGGTGCGCATCGTTTCGCGTACGGCCACGGCGGATGATCCGCTGACCCTCAAGTGGTATGCCAATGATGTGCTGATTTTCAGCTACACCGATGCGGCGGCCTACAAGGAAGGCTGGTTCGCGTTCCGTACCACGACCAGCCATTGGCAATTGCGCGACTTCTCGGTCGTCAGGTTGTAAATCCGGCAAGGCGGCTTCCTGCCCGGAAGCCGTCGTTTTGCCGGGCGTCGCGCCCGGCAATGTCCCCCCCTTTTTCCGGTTCCCCCTTCACGCGGGGCGGTATCCGCTCGCGCATCTTCACGGAATCAAGCAATGACTGAATTCAGAAAACTTACACAACTGTTCGGCGTTTCGGCCCTTGCCGCACTGCTCGCGGCATGCGGTGGCGGGGCAAGCTCCGGCAACAGCAGCGAAACCGCCAGCGTTACGCCCGAACCCACGCTCAGTTACGACCTGGTCAACGAGTCCGAGCACGGCGCCACGCTCTATCAGAGCAGCAGCGCCCGGTATGTCGAAAAACTGGATCGTGGCCTGATCGCCGTCCAGTCCGGCAAGGGCTGGTTTCTCTCCTGGCGCCTGTTCGGCACCGAATACGGTTCGAAGATCGCATTCGATGTTTACAAGGGCGAAACCAGACTCAACAGTGCACCGATCACCGATGCCACCAGCTTTCAGGACGACTCCGCTGGCACAGGCACTTACTCCGTGCGTGCCATCGTCGATGGAACGAAATACCTTGCCAGAAGCAAGCCGGCACTGGCGCTCACGAACGGCTATCTGGAAATTCCGCTCAAAACCGCGCCGAGCGGAGTTGCCAGCGACTACTACGTTCAGCATGCCTGGCCGGCAGACCTGGACGGGGACGGACAATACGAATTCGTCATCGCCAGACTGCCCTATAACGACAAATCCGCGCAGCCGTGCCTGCTGGAGGCCTACAAGCTCGACGGCAGTTTTCTGTGGCGCGTCGACATGGGCCCGAACTCCTACGCCCAGGCGCCGGGCATCGGCCTGAACGATTCACCGCCCGCGTCGATCAGCGGCTTCGGCAATATCGCCGGCTACCGTAACGACGACATGGTCACGGTGTTCGATCTGGATGGCGACGGCAAGGCTGAAGTCCTGGTGCGGACGGCAACCGGTGTCACTTTTGCCGACGGGCGCTCTATCGTCTCGGACAATGTGGCCAATCAGTTCATCTCAGTCATCAAGGGTGCGACAGGTGCCGAAGTAACACGTTTGCCCCTTACTGATCTGGTGGAGCATGGCCCGGCAGGTGGTCAGTTCGGCATCGCCTATCTGGACGGGATTCATCCGAGTCTGGTGACGCAACTCACCACCCGCGGGCTGCCGGCCAAGAAGGGGATCTTTCATTTCATGGTTGCGGCATGGGATTTTGATGGCAAGAGCCTGACGAATCGCTGGAAGTGGTTCGCCGACAACGAGAAGACCGTGACGACGATACCCGAGCGTTTTCACCAGATCCGCGTGGTGGATCTGGATGGCGATGGCAAGGATGAGTTCATCGGCGGTAATTACGCGCTCAACAGTGATGGCACGCTGCGCTATGTCGTCGACAAGGCGGGCCACGGCGATCGCTTACAGATTGGCGAGTTCGACCCTTTACGCCCCGGTCTGGAAGGCTTTGGCATCCAGCAGTCCGAACTGGGTATCTGGAGCAATTTCCCCTGGTATTACTACGATGCCTCGTCCGGCACGCGCCTGATTACCGGCCAGCACCCGCCCTACATCGCGGAGAAGGCCTACGATGTGGCACGCGGCACGGCGGCCGACATCGATCCGCGTCATCCCGGCTATGAATTCTGGACCAGCCTGTCTGACCCCACGCTGCCGTCCTCGGGCATGTACAACGTCAAGGGCGAGCGCCTGACGACCAACGTACCGGGCGCGAACTTCCGCATCTGGTGGGACGGCGACGAAGGCTCCGAGTTGCTTGATGGAGTGCAGCAGGGCGCGGCTTACGTCGGCAAGTGGGATCCCGCAAGCGAAACCGTGCAGCACCTTTTTGATCCGGCCGGGGTCATCCTGTCCTGGCGTGGCGCACCGCCGTTCTATGGTGATGTGTTGGGCGACTGGCGCGAGGAAATCCTCCTCGAAACCAGTGATCGCACCGCTCTGCGTCTGTTCAGTACGAACCTGCCGACCCGCAAGCGCCTCTACACGCTGGCACACGACCCGGAATACCGGCTCGGTTTCACCGTGCGCGGCTACGCACAGTCGCTGCTGGTCGACTACTACCTCGGGTATGACATGAACGAGCCGCCCAAGCCAAACATCCGCACGCTGCGCTAAGCGCAGGTTCCGTCCCAGAACTAAGGCTTGTGAAGCAATGATGCCGGCGCATAGGAGGAGAACTCCGGTGCGCCGGTTTTTCTGCTTCCGGACACGAGGTGTCGGGACTGATGTGGCGGCATGCCTGAGAGCCGCTCTGCGCCTGCCTGTGCGGGCAGGGCGCCTGAAGAGCACCGTGTCTGGATCGGGGCTACACGACCCGAATCGGGTGCTCAGCTTATGCGGGAGCGGACGTCCCTCTCGACGAAATTGTTAGACGAAAAACGGCGGCTCAATGGGCTGAACCTTTCGCGCACATAGCTAGCAGGAAAACGAATAACCCGCAAAGAACGGCTAGCGACACCCATGCGGGAAGTGGCCACCTTGGGTCAGGAAGCTTCGAACCGGTTTTTTCAACAATCGCATCAACGCTCTTTGATTTCTTTAACCAGCCCCCACCGACAAAGCACAAATACGCGAAGTATGAAATCAATAGCAATATTGCAAGGTGGTAGAACATCGTGACCCAGAACGCCACAGGCTCCGCCTGCATACTGATTGATTCGCTGCTGTACCGGCTAGCTGTGTGAATGCCTCCAGAAACGACGCCCCGTACAACGACGAGAATTAAGTATGTGAATGCAAAAGACGAAGCCACCACAGCACCGACTCTTGCGACCCAAACACCTATACGACTTGAGGTGGATCCATTTTGTGGTGCATTCGTTTCGGACATGTGTAAAGCCTAACGCCAAGTTAACCAGTAGAGCGGAGCGATTTGCAGCGGCGCGTAAAATTTGCGAAGCAAATGCCCTGCTGCAAACTGTCCGTGTTGAACGCCTTGTTATGCGCTACCACCAATTTTTGGGCTCGCTAGAAACCTTAAAACCAGCTTGCTGAAGTAAACTGGACAAGGCGTCATCTCTAACCAAACACATGCCTTCGTGCCCGACCACCGCGGTGAACCATTGCGTGGCGCCCAACTTGTACAGCACAAGACTGTCGCAGTGAGCGACGACATCATTTTTAGCCCGTGACACTGACACAATGACACCTTCACTACAGTTCACCAATTCGGTGTGGCTTGGCGTGACGTTGTCACCGTAGGTAGTGACAGCCTCCAAGTTAGACTTCTGTACTCGCCAGCCGGCGATGTTCTCCGCTTTTGACTCTGGATAGAGCCAAGCACAAAACGAGCTTCTTTCTGCATTCGAAATAGCTCTGATCAGATCAAGCTGCCGACTAAAGTCTTTTTCTTCTACGTAGATCATGTGGTCCCTCTACCCATAACGTTAGAGGTAGGGGCGGCCGATAGGTCGTCCTTCTTGACTGATGGGATGGACTCCCCCTTCTTTTGGGCGCGAAATACGCGCAACCGGTGCTCATGGGGATGGGGGTCGGTCTTCAACAAAAGGAGGAGTCCGTCATGAATGCTACTACCGTTGCAGTGGATCTGGCCAAGAGCGTCTTCCAGCTGGCTGTTGCCGATGCGTCCGGACACGTCATCGAAACGCACCGTCTTTCCCGCACCCAATTCGAACGCTGGTTTGCCAATCGCGAAGTCTTTCTGGTCATCATGGAGGCGTGCGGTTCGGCGCATCACTGGGCGCGCTGGCTCAATGCTCAGGGCATTGAGGTTCGCCTGTTGCCTGCCGCGTATATCCGTGCCTACGTCCGGCGCAACAAGACCGATGAAGCCGATGCGCGAGCCTTGCTGGAGGCGGCCCGCAACGCGGATATCACGCCGGTGCGCATCAAGACCGTCGAGCAGCAAGCACTGCAGGGTTTGCACCGCATCCGCTCGGCCTGGATGGGAACCCGCACTGCACGCATCAACGCATTGCGCGGCTTCTGTCGGGAGTTCGGTCTTGCCGTTCCGCAGGGGGCGCGCACCGGGGTTGAAGCCATCAGCAGGACGCTCGCAGATCCTCGTTCGCCGGTGGCAGCCTTGATCCGCGAACCGATGCGGCTGCTCATCGAAGAGATCCGCCTGATCGAGCAGCGCATTGCGCAGCTTGAGCGTGAATTGACCGAGCTTGCCCGCCACAGCGCCGCCTGCACGCAGTTGATGACGGTACCTGGCATTGGTCTGCTCACCGCGACCGCGATGGTGGCGGCCACTGGAGGCGATGTGTCGCATTTCAAGGATGCCCGACATTTCGCCAGCTGGTTCGGGCTCACGCCCAAGGAGTTCTCGTCCGGCAATGCGCGGCAGTTGGGGCGCATTTCCAAACGGGGTGACCGCTACCTGCGCATGCTGCTCACCCATGGGGCACGCGCCGTGTTGCGCGCTGCCGCACTCGCTCGCAACGCGCAGCGAACGCTCGATGACTTGCGAACCTGGGCCACGACTGTTCAGGGGCGCACCAACCACAACAAGGCTGCTTGTGCGCTGGCCAACAAGCTCGCACGCATCTGTTATGCCGTGCTGCGCGATCACGCGGGCTACGGTACGCCAGCCCAACGACCGAGCCGCAAGCTTGAGCGTAGCGCTTTTGCGATTGCCGCCTGAGCCTTTCACCGCTTCATCCCTCTCACCTTTGCGCCGAGACTGATCGCTCATCATGGCAAACCGGGTCACACCCACGCGAATTGACGCCGATAACTCTTCCGGCTCCTCAGCAGCCGCTTGTACTGATTGGCGCTTCGCGGGCAGATTCCATGTCGGCACGGGTCACAATGAACCCACTCCAGATGCCGGATATACGACTGCAGGTGATTTAACCCGAAAAAACCAAACCTCGATCAGCCTTGATTTTCGGGGGAGTCCATATACGAACCTGGGCCACGACTGTTCAGGGGCGCACCAACCACAACAAGGCTGCTTGTGCGCTGGCCAACAAGCTCGCACG
>NZ_JAVALZ010000004.1 GCF_030730865.1 Uliginosibacterium sp. 31-16
CTGGAGCGGGAAAAGAGTCTCGAACTCTCGACCTCAACCTTGGCAAGGTTGCGCTCTACCAACTGAGCTATTCCCGCGTATTTCTTTTTCTGGAGGCGCGAGCCGGAGTCGAACCGACCTACACGGATTTGCAATCCGGTGCATAACCGCTTTGCTATCGCGCCGTTATTCGACACAAATTCGGCTTGCGCCACCCCCGGTCTTACCCGGAGTTTTTACTTCTAATTAAAAGGGAAAGCCAGCTTCAGCTTTCCCAGAAATTACTGGAGCGGGAAAAGAGTCTCGAACTCTCGACCTCAACCTTGGCAAGGTTGCGCTCTACCAACTGAGCTATTCCCGCATCACGAGCCGCGCATTTTAATGCTTTTCCGGAGTCTGTCAAGAATTTCTTGCTACTTTTCGTTCAGCACCGCCAGCGCCTTGCGCATGTAATACACCATCGACCACAGCGTCAGCACCGCAGCCACCCACATCAGCACCACTCCGATCTTGTGAATCGGCAGCCCCAGCAGATCATCGCTGAACAGCAGCAAGGGGATCGCCGTCATCTGTGCAGTGGTCTTGAGCTTGCCGATGAACGACACGGCCACGCTGCGAGACTTGCCGAGCTGTGCCATCCACTCGCGCAAGGCAGAAATAGTCAGCTCGCGACCGATGATGATGAAGGCCAACAGCACGTTGCAGCGGTCCAGCCAGACCAGCAGAACCAGTGCAGCACAAACCATCAGCTTGTCCGCCACCGGATCCAGGAATGCCCCGAATGCAGAAGTCACATTCATGCGTCGCGCCAGCCAGCCATCGAACCAGTCAGTCACCGCCGCCACCACAAACAGCGCACAGGCCGTCACATTCTGGTGATGTGGCGACAGCACCTCGACAGGCAGGAAAAACACCGCCAGCACCAGCGGAATCATCACGATGCGTGCCCAAGTCAGGGCATTGGGAAGATTGAAATCCATTAGGGGTCCAGGTTCGCCTATCGCAAGGCGTTATAGATCTGCTCGGCCATTTTACGATTGATCCCATCGACGCGGCACAAATCTTCCACGGTCGCTTCGCGCACGCCTGCAAGTCCGCCAAACGCCTCAATCAGTTTCTTGCGCCGGGTCGGGCCGATGCCCGGAATATCTTCGAGCTTTGACGTCAGCCGCGTCTTGCTGCGCTTGGCGCGCATGCCGGTAATCGCAAAGCGGTGCGCCTCGTCGCGCACGGTCTGGATCAGATGCAGTGCCGGGTGCTCGCCGCCCAAGGCAAGACCGGGGCGGCCATCCGGCCAGATCAGTTGTTCGAGACCTGCCTTGCGCTCCTCGCCCTTGGCTACGCCCACCATGGCGATGCTTTGCAGGCCGAGTTCCGACAGCACTTCCCAGGCCACGCCGACCTGCCCCTTGCCCCCGTCAATCAGGATCAGATCGGGGCGCACGCCCTCGCCTGCGGCGACCTTCTCATAACGCCGTGTCAGCGCCTGGCGCATCGCCGCATAGTCATCGCCACCGGTAATGCCGCTAATGTTGAAGCGGCGATACTCGCTCTTCTTCATGCCTGCACCTTCCCACACCACGCAAGACGCCTGGGTGGCCTCACCCTGGGTGTGCGAGATGTCGAAGCACTCGATGCGGTTCGGGCGCTCGGCCATTTCCAGCGCAGCTTGCAGCGCATCAAGCTGTGTCTCGGCACGACCGGTTTCGCGCAGGCGGGTTTCGATGGCCAGCTTCGCGTTGTTCTGCGCCATCTCGGCCCAGGCCTTCTCGGCCTGAAAGCGTGCCACAGCGACGATGGGAGGGCGTTCCAGAACGTCTTCGAGCACCGCACGCACCGCGTCGATATCCGCGCCCTCGATCACCAGCTTGGCAGGTGCCGGATGCAGGCGGTAATGCTGCTCGACATACGCCAGCAAGGCATCCGCCACGGTGAGACCTTCACTCGCGCTGGGAAACTGGGCACGGTCGCCCAAGTGACGCCCGCCGCGTACCATCGCCAGATTCACGCAGACCTGCCCGCCCGCAGCCTCGGCAACAAGGATGTCCACATCCTCGTCCTTGCCGGAATCGACGAACTGCTTGTGCAGCACGGTCTGCAAGGCGCGGATCTGGTCACGGAACACCGCTGCCTGCTCGAAGGCGAACGCATCCGACGCCGCCTGCATGCGCGCCGTCAAACTATCAATCACGTCAGAATGGCGGCCTTCCAAAAAGAGCGTGGCGAGCTTCACGTCACGCGCGTAACTCTCGGCATCGATCACATTCACGCAAGGCGCCGAGCAGCGCTTGATCTGATGCAACAGACAGGGCCGCGAGCGATTACTGAAGACGCTGTTCTCGCAGGTTCGCAGCAGGAACAGGCGCTGCAGCAGCTGGATACTCTCGCGCGCCGCCCAGCTCGACGGGAAGGGCCCGAAGTAGCGCACGCCCTTTTCGAAAGCGCCCCGGTAGTAGGCCAGACGCGGCGAAGCGTCGCCGGTGATGGCGATATAGGGATAGCTCTTGTCGTCGCGAAACAGGATGTTGTAGCGCGGCTTGAGCGTCTTGATGAGGTTGTTTTCGAGGATCAGCGCCTCGGCCTCGGAGCGCACCGCCGTGGTATCCACACGCACGATCTGCGCCACCATCAGCGCGATGCGCGGGCTCGGATGATTCTTCTGGAAGTAATTCGAGACGCGACGCTTGAGGTTCTTGGCCTTGCCGACGTAGAGCACTTCTTCATCGACGCCGATCATGCGGTACACGCCGGGCGCTTCGGTCAGCGCACGCAGGAAGGGTTTGTGATCGAAACTCACGCCAGCCCCCTGCCTGAAGAGCCGCATCCAGTCTCATTCTTCAGGAACATATCTCGCAGAGGCAATCTGCAGGCGGCTCTGCAGCACGCATGCCTGCAGATGTCCGTCAGAAGCGGCTTCCCAGACACACGCATCAGGCCAAGGCCTGCACCGAAGCCCAGGCATCCGTGAAGCGTTTGTCGATCGACAGCACTTCCATTGCCGGATACTGCACGGGCTGCAGCGCGGCGATGCGCGCAGCGGATTCGGCTCGCAAAGCGGGCTGCCAGCGCGTCAGCAGGTCTGCGGTGAAGTCGGGACGATTGCACACCAGCACCATGTCGCAGCCTGCGGCATAAGCGGCCTCGGCACGCCCGACGATATCGCCTGCGAGGGTGGCGCCTTCCATGGTCAGATCATCGCTGAACACCACACCATTGAAGCCGATGCGCCCCCGCAGTACATCCTGCAACCAGAAGGGCGAGAAGCCCGCCGGGTGCGGATCGATCTGTTCATACACCACATGCGCCGGCATCACACCAGAGAGCACCTGCTTCAGCTCTGCGCGATAAGGTGCGATGTCCTCCGCCCAGATTGCGTCAAAACTGCGCGTATCGACCGGCATCGCCACATGCGAATCCGCCTCGGCAAAGCCATGCCCGGGAAAATGCTTGCCGACACAGCCCATGCCGGCCTCGCGCAAGCCCATCGCCAGCGCATGCGCCAGCATGGCAGTGATCTGCGGGTCGCGGTGGAAGGCGCGATCACCTACCACGGCACTCTGACCGTAATCCAGATCGAGCACCGGCGTGAAGGAAAGATCAATGCCGTGCGCGAGCAATTCGGACGCCAGCACGTAGCCCACGTCCTGCGCCGAAAGCAAGGCCTCGCGCGGCGAACGGGCATACAGCTCGCCCAGCTTGCGCATTGCCGGCAGGCGCGTGAAGCCCTGGCGGAAGCGCTGCACGCGACCACCTTCGTGATCCACGGCGATGATCAGGGCCGGGCTGCGCAGAGCGTGAATCTCGGCGCACAAGGCAGCGAGCTGATCGGGGTTTTCGAAATTACGAGAAAACAGGATCACGCCACCCACCAGCGGATGGCACAACACTTCGCGCTCAGTGTCACTCAGCCTGAATCCGGCAACATCGGCCATCACAGGGCCGTGGGGGAGCAAAAGACTCATGAGTGTTTTTCCAGAATCGCGAAGGCGATCACATGCTCGCGCTCGTCGCTGATCGACAGATGCGCATTCAGGCCAAGACCCAGCAGATGATCGGCCAGCGCATCACTAAAAATGTACAGAGGTTTGCCAAGCGCGTCGTGGCTCACGCCGATGGCAGACAAGGTCGCCGGTGGGCGCAAACCCGTGCCGAGCGCTTTGGCAAAAGCTTCCTTGGCAGCAAAACGCTTGGCGAGGAAACGCTCCGGTTCGCGCGTCTTCCTGTAAGCATCCAGCTCGTCCGGATGCAACAGGCGCTCGGCAAAACGCTCACCATGACGCGCCAGCGCCTCGCGCATGCGCGCGACCGTGACGATATCCGTGCCGATGCCGTAAATCACGTAGCGAGCTCAGCGTGCCAAGCGCGTGGCGTCGGCTTCGCGCATCAGACGCTTCATCTCGGCCACGGCCTCGCGCAAACCGACGAACACGGCACGACTGACAATGGCGTGACCAATGTGCAGCTCACGCACATCCGGCAGTGCGGCAACCGGTTGCACGTTGAAATAATTGAGCGCATGGCCTGCGTTGAAGCGCATGCCCAGATCAACGATGGCACGACCCGCTACGCGGATCTTGTTCAACTCCTCCAGCACCGCGGGGCTGCGTGCATCACGACCCTTGGTGTGAAAGGCTGCCGCATAAGGGCCAGTGTGGATTTCGCAGACCCGCGCACCGATACGTGCAGCCGCCTCGACCTGGGCCGGCTCCGGATCGATGAATACGCTGGTCATGATGCCGGCGTCAGCCAGGCGGGCAATCACGTCTTTCAGGCGCACCTCCTGCCCGACGATGTCGAGCCCGCCTTCAGTGGTGACTTCCTGTCGCCCCTCGGGCACCAGCATCGCCATCTCCGGCTTGATTTGGCAGGCGATACCGACCATCTCATCGGTGGCCGCCATTTCGAGATTGAGTTTGATGTGTGTGAGCTCGCGCAAGCGCCGTACATCGTGATCCTGAATGTGGCGACGGTCTTCGCGCAGATGCACGGTAATGCCGTCGGCCCCGCCCAGATGAGCTTCAACCGCTGCCCATACCGGATCCGGCTCATAGGTTTTCCGCGCCTGGCGGAGGGTAGCAACGTGGTCGATATTTACGCCGAGTTCAATCATTCTGGTTCCCTCAAAAACTTCGACTTCAAAGATCGAAGTATTTCCTTAGAGTTCCTGCAACTCCATGAGAATGCGGCGCGATTCAAGCGCCTGCCCGCCAAGATGGTACTGGATCAAACGCCGCATGAGACCCTTGGCGTGCGCTAAAGTCTCCTGCGCACTGAAGTCGCCCTCAGCCATCGCCAGCAGGGTACGGCCAGGAATCAAGGATAGATCACTTGTCGCATCATCGGCCTCGACCGGCCCACGTTCGGTCAAGAAAATGTATTCGCCGTCAGCACTTACTGCCTCACCGGTCTCGACATCGCAATCCAGCGTCGGCGCATAGCCAATTTCACGCAAGAGCACGAGCTCAAAACCGCGCAACAGGGGCTCGTAAGCCTGGCCTGCAGCAAGCCGGGCCAGCGTTTCGGCGTAGGCATCAAAAAGCAGTGGGTGTGCGTCCTCACGCGGCAGGAGACGCAGCAGGAGCTCATTGAGGTAGTAGCCACACAGCAGGCCAATGCCGCAAAGCAAGGCCTGCCCGCCCTGCCAGCTGGCGTGCGTCAGGGTCTTGATCTCGGCCTTGCCGGTCCAGGAAACATCCAGGGGCTGAAAAGCCATCAAGACGCCCCGCAGGGTTGAGCCTGTGCGCCGCGCGCCCTTCGCGGCCATGGGCACACGCCCATATTCGCGCGAAAAAATTTCGGCGATCAGGCTGGTTTCACGCCACGGATAGCTGTGCAGCAAAAAACCGGTCTGATTGTCGATGCGCAGGCGCGTACTCATGCTGCCAGACGCGCGATCAGTCGTAACCGAGCGACTTCAATGCGCGCTCGTCATCGGCCCAGCCACTCTTAACCTTGACCCAGGTTTCGAGGTAAACCTTGCCGTCGAAGAGTTTTTCGAGCTCGACACGCGCTTCGGAAGATATGCGCTTGAGACTCTCACCGCCCTTGCCGATGACGATGCCCTTGTGGCTCGCCTTGTCGACAATGATCGCCGCGAAGATCCGGCGCAGATTGCCTTCGACTTCGAATTTCTCGATCTCGACGGTCATTCCATACGGCAACTCCTCGCCGATCATGCGAAAGAGTTTCTCACGCAGAAACTCGGCGGCAAGGAAACGTTCGCTGCGATCAGTAATGTCATCCTCGCCGAACAGCGGCTCGCCTTCTGGCAGATATTTTCCAAGCGCCTTCAGCAACTGATCGACGTTATGGCCCTTCTCGGCGCTGACCGGCACGATCTCGGCAAACGGGAATTCCGCGGACATTTTCTCCATGAACGGGAGAAGTTTCGTCTTGTCCGCTTCCAGATCCACCTTGTTGATGACCAGCACCACTTTGGCTTCGCGCGGCAGCAACTCAAGCACTTTTCGGTCGTCAGGTCCGAAACGACCTGGCTCGATCAGGAACATGACCACATCCACCTCGGCCAGGACCTGATTGACCGTGCGGTTCATCGTCGAATTCAGGGCGTTGCGGTGATGCGTCTGAAAACCCGGTGTGTCAACGAAAATGAACTGCTGTCGGCCCTCGGTCAGCACGCCCGTGATACGGTGACGCGTGGTCTGCGCCTTGCGCGAGACGATGCTGACTTTCTGCCCCACCAGACGGTTCAGCAGCGTCGACTTGCCAACATTGGGACGACCAACAATGGCCACCAGACCGGTGTAAAAAACTTCGTCGCTCATGCTTGTTCCAGTTGGGTCAATGCGGCGGCGGCAGCCACTTGCTCGGCAATGCGGCGACTGGCCCCCACCCCGGCAGTGCAGATATTCAAACGCTCAATCACGCAATGCACTTCAAATTCGCGGGCATGCGCTTCGCCGCGCTCCTCCGTCATCTCGTACTTCGGCAAAGGCAAACGGCGCGCCTGCAAGGCCTCCTGCAATGCCGTCTTGGGGTCCTTGAGTGAGCGGGCAGGATCAAGAGACATCAGCATTTCAGCGTACAAGCCATCAATCACACGCTTGACTGCCTCAAAACCGGCATCCAGATAAATTGCTCCAAACACGGCTTCCAGAGCGTCAGCGAGGATGGAAGGGCGACGATGACCGCCACTCTTCAACTCCCCCTCCCCCAGACTCAGGCAACTCCCCAGATCAAGGCGCTCGGCAATCATCTGCAAGGTATCCTGCCTTACCAGCTGCGCACGCAAACGCGACATCTCCCCTTCACGCAGTCCGTCAAAGCGCACATACAGCGCCAAGGCAACCACCATGTTGAGAATGCTGTCGCCCAGAAATTCCAGACGCTCGTTATGATCAGCAGAAAAACTGCGATGTGTCAGCGCCTGACGCAACAATACCGTACGCTGAAAGCGGTAGCTCAGTTGTCGTTCCAGCACTTCAAATTTCAATGCACTGCTCAATTCGAGGAAACGTCAAAATCAAAATACAACCCGACATTCGCAAACAGGGGAACTTCCCGGCGGTAAGAAACCTGCAGGGTTACCTTGCCGTTATCCTTGTTGACCGAAACGGCCTGCGGATCTACCGATGTGATGTCATTCACATCCCGATGCTTGCTGAATGCGGTGCGAAACGTACTGGGCGGAGCGCCAGGATCTGTCGCAGCCACAACATTCTTGAAGCCTTTCTTGACCTCGAAGTACTCATTGAAAACCGGCACCAGCTTCAAACCCAGCACCAGCACTGACATCAACAGCGCCCCGACGATCAAGGTAGAAATCAGTGAAAACCCGTTCTGTCGCTTCATGTCACTTCTCCCTAATTTCAGTGAAAACTTCCAATCCTGCCGAAGCTGACGCCTGATGGCGGCAGAATCCGGTCAGCGTGGAACCAGACAAAGAAAGCCCGGCCGACAATATTCTCATCTGGCACAAACCCCCATACACGCGAATCAGCACTCTGGTCGCGGTTGTCCCCCATCACAAAATAATGGCCTTCCGGCACTGTGCACGTCACGCCGGAACCGGAATAACTGCAGTTGTCAGAATAAACATGTGGAACCACCATCTGCTCGGGCACAAAAGGCTGAGCATCACGATTATTCAGCATCATGTGCTTGCGCCCGCCGCCCAGATCTTCTTCCAGCTTCTGGAATACGTCAAAGGTCTGCGGAATGAGAAAGTCTCCATCCGGACGAACGGCCATGGCCTCACCGTTGATGGTCAAACGCTTGTTGGCATACTCCAGTTTGTCACCCGGCAATCCAATCACACGCTTGATGTAATCCTGTCGCGTATCGTGTGGATAGCGGAAGACCATCACATCACCACGCTGCGGATTTCCAATTTCAACAACCTTTTTATTAAGCACCGGAAGCCGAATCCCGTAAGCATATTTATTCACGAGAATAAAGTCGCCGACATACAAGGTTGGATACATCGAACCGGAAGGAATGCGAAACGGCTCTATCCAGAATGAGCGCAGCATGAAGATCGGCAAGATAACCGGGAAAAAACTTGCGCCATACTCAACCCACCATGGATCCGGCTCGCCCTTGGCACGCAGTTTTCGCGCCTTGAATACGTCGTAGAACCACAACACGCCCGAGATAACACTCAGGACAAACAGAATGAGAGCAAAATCCACGAATACCTCGAATCAAAAATTTCGGTTACTTGCCTTCGTCAGTACGCAATACGGCAAGGAAAGCTTCCTGCGGAATTTCAACATTGCCCACCATCTTCATGCGTTTTTTGCCTTCTTTCTGCTTTTCCAGCAGTTTTTTCTTGCGTGTTATGTCGCCACCATAACACTTGGCCAAGACGTTCTTGCGCAGTGCCTTGATGGTTTCACGGGCCAGAATATTGGAGCCAATCGCAGCCTGCACAGGCACATCAAACATCTGGCGTGGAATCAGCGCACGCAAACGGTTGGCCAGATCCCTGCCGCGATACTGAGCGTTTGCCCGGTGAACTATTACTGACAAGGCGTCGACTTTTTCGCTGGCGACCAACACATCAAGCTTCACGACATCAGCCGCCCGATACTCTTTGAAATCGTAATCCAGCGACGCATAACCGCGCGACACGGACTTCAACCGATCAAAGAAATCCATCACAACTTCAGCCATGGGCATATCGTAAACCAGCTTCACCTGACGTCCGTGGTAGTGCATGTCTACCTGGTTACCACGTTTCTGGTTGCACAATGTAATAACAGGCCCAAGGTAGTCTTGCGGGACAAAAATTGTCGCAGTAATGATGGGCTCACGGATCTCCTGCAACTTGTTCGACTCAGGCAGTTTTGCCGGATTTTCGATCTTCAACACGGCACCATCATTCATCAGGACTTCGTACACCACGGTCGGCGCCGTCGTAATAAGGTCCATGTCGAATTCGCGCTCCAGGCGCTCCTGCACGATTTCCATGTGCAGCAAACCGAGAAATCCGCAACGAAACCCGAACCCAAGAGCTTGCGAGACCTCCGGTTCGTACTGAAGGGAAGCGTCGTTGAGTTTCAGCTTCTCCAGCGAGTCGCGCAACTGATCATATTCGCTGGATTCAACAGGATACAAACCAGCAAACACCTGTGGTTTTATTTCCTTGAATCCCTCCAGCGGAACGGCAGCGGACTTGCTTACCAAAGTAATCGTATCCCCCACCTTGGCAGAGGTCAGTTCTTTGATCCCGGCGATTACAAACCCTACCTCCCCCGCACAAAGACTGTCGCGTGAAACCGACTTGGGACTGAATACGCCAACCTGTTCACATAGATGCTGCGCACCATTACTCATGAACAGAATCTTGTCCTTGGGTCGCAAGACACCATCCACGACCCGCACCAGCATGACCACTCCAACATAATTATCGAACCAGGAATCGATAATCAAAGCCTTCAAGGGGCCTTCCGGATTGCCGCGAGGAGCAGGAATGCGTGCAATGATGGTTTCGAGAATTTCTTCCACGCCCATGCCAGTCTTTGCTGAACAGGGAATCGCATCCGTAGCATCAATCCCGATTACGTCCTCAATTTCCTGGCGTGCCGTATCAGGATCTGCCGAAGGTAGATCCATTTTGTTGAGAACCGGGACAACCTCCACGCCCAACTCAATCGCCGTATAACAGTTCGCAACGGTCTGAGCCTCCACCCCCTGAGAAGCATCAACAACCAGCAGGGCGCCTTCACACGCCGATAGCGAACGACTGACTTCGTATGAAAAGTCGACATGCCCCGGCGTGTCAATCAGGTTCAGGTTGTAAACCTGTCCATCGCGCGCTTTGTAGGATAGAGCGGCAGTCTGAGCCTTGATGGTAATGCCACGCTCTCGCTCCAGATCCATCGAATCAAGCACCTGCGCCTCCATCTCCCGATCGGAGAGACCGCCGCAGGTTTGAATGATGCGATCAGCAAGGGTGGACTTGCCATGATCGATGTGGGCAATAATCGAGAAATTACGGATATGCTGCATGCGATGGCGTTCTTGGAACCAGGTAAAAAGCGCCAAGGGGCGCACGACGCCCCTTGGCAAGTATATGAAAAATCGCGTGATTATAGCCGATGAAGGCTATTTCCCGGGGACTTTCATAGCCACAAAACTCTGCGCATCGCCGCGCCGCACCAGCAGCGTTACTGCGGAGCCTCGAGGAAGATCATTCACCATCCGATTGAAGTGCGTCGCAGATCGAATATCACTGGGGGCGCCATGCAACACCAAGGCGACGACTACATCACCCTGTCGCAACTCAGCACGCCCCGCAGCACCCAGCACTTCACGAATGGCTACCCCTGAGGTTGTATGCCGCTCATCGCGCGAAAGGTCCTGCACAATCAATCCCAGTGCATTTGCTCCGCGCAACGAGGGTTCAGTCTGACGCACAGGGACCAAGGAAGACTCTTCAGCAAACTCGGCCACAGCAAGTTGCGCGGTCTGGAGTCTGGCGGCACGCCAGTACTGCACCACAGTTTGCATGCCGGGCCTGACTCCTCCAACGATCCGCGGCAAGTCGCTAGAGCTTTTTACTTCCTTGCCATCAAATCGAACAATGATATCGCCAGACTTTATGCCCGCAGCAGCAGCGGGGCCACCTGCATCAATCTGGCTAACCAGTGCGCCAATCGGTTGAGCCAGCCCGAAACTATCAGCCATGTCTCGTGTGACTTCCTGCACCAGCACCCCGATCCGGCCGCGCCTCACTCGTCCGTTCTGACGCAACTGCGCTTGAACATCCATGGCAACATCAATCGGTATGGCAAACGACAGCCCCATAAATCCCCCGGTACGACTGTATATCTGGGAGTTAATGCCAATCACTTCACCACTCAGATTGAACAGCGGACCGCCTGAATTTCCGGGATTGATAGCTACATCGGTCTGGATAAAAGGCACGAGGCTCTCATCCGGCAATGAGCGCCCTTTGGCACTTACTATTCCGGCCGTAACAGAGCTCTCGAATCCAAAAGGAGATCCGATGGCCAAGACCCAATCCCCAACTCGCAAACGGGCAGGATCACCAAGCCGAGCCTGCCTCAGATTGCGTGCATCTACCTTGAGCAAAGCAACGTCAGTACGCCGATCAGCCCCCACCAGACGCCCCGGATACTCCCTCCGATCATTGAAGCGCACCAGTATTTCACTGGCACCTTCAACTACATGGGCATTGGTAAGGATGTACCCCTCTACCCCGATCACAAAACCAGAGCCAGTTGCACGGTCATCCTCTTCTTCGTCCAGCATATCCGGAGGGGCGGGCAGCATACGCTGCAGCCAACCAGGAATGCCATCATCACGCTCAGAACGTAAAAATGGGGCTTTGGGTACTTTCGTCTGGCGCGTGGCGCTGATATTGACCACTACAGGAGCCTGCTTCTCCACCAGCGCCGCAAACTCGGGCACTTCACGGGCCTGTGCTGTCGCGGCCGGCCCCCATGTGCAAAAGAGCAAGCAACATTTCCGCAACCAACACTTCATTGTTCCAAAATGCCTGTAATGCGCGGCTGAGTCTGCTGCACAAAGCCTGCCTTGCGACTTCCGTAGACCAGCAACGATGCCAGCAAAAAACCCAGCCCTCCTCCTGTGACGGCAGCCACATCGCTCTCAAAAAAGAAGAACGAGCCTCCTGCTCCAACGAGAATAGCCAAGAGTGGAAGTCCATACACCAGAAAAGCAGCCTTAAGCGCTGCGCCATCAGGAACGGCCAGACAAACGCTTTGGCCTGGTCGGGCGCCAAAAGCGTTGTCTAACAAAAACTCCTGGCAGCCGGACGCTTCAATCCCGCCGCCACATCCGCCCGCCTCGTGACAGCGTCCACAGGAACCCGAACGCTGAACCTTGACGTATGCAAGCGCTCCTTCGACGCGTGTAACAATACCTTCTGCTTGCACAAAAACCTTCCTGACTAAAGCCTATAAGCACATGTCCAGCACTACTTCGCCCTTCGCTCAACACCTTCGGCAATGCGTCGCAGAGCCCCCAGCGGCACCTCACCAAGCACCGTCACCAAACGATCCCCGACGAGCCTGCGGTAAACCCCGGTAGAGCCCGTACTCACCGGACCACTTTGAGTGGCCCCAGCCAAACTACCTGCTGCTGCCTCGATAAATACCGAAACATTTGCCAGCCCATCAGAAAAAACCGCATGGATCGTGCTTGCATCACCACGCCGAACAGAGCGCTTTACCCAGGAAACACCTCTGAAGCCCGGCGGTAATTTTCGAAAACTCCATTCCAGATCTTCAGGTCGCAACTCCACCCCACGAGCATTGATTACTCGCCACTCCCCTGTTTTCAGTACACTCGGCTTAAGTTTTTCATGATCAATATTGCCTCCGGGGAATACCTCGGAAAAAGCAAACTGCTCAAGCGTTCCGGCATGTTCATTCAGCATCGTGGCCTTCAGCAGGAGCCCCGAAGCCACATCAATCCAAAGCTGGTGACCGTAGCGCATCTCATCCCGCGGCTCTAGCAGTATTTGCTGTGCGTCACGCCCAGCCACTCTTTCCTGCACACCAAGACGGATGCTGTAAAACTCGGACAGCGTAGCGGGTTTCGTAATCAGCCGCCCTGGCTGCCGCCCCAAAACAGCTTTGTCGGTTACGACAATACGGTCTTGAGGCAAAAAACACTGCACGTCCTCATTGTGTCGTATCACTTCGCGCAGGGGACCATCCAGAGTCTCCAGCCTCTCATGCTCCCCCGACGCATCCACCAGATGAACTATGCGGGAAGTTTCTATGCGCCCCTGACTTTGATAGACAAAAGTTCCCGAGTAATTCAGGGACCTAGACGCCTGATTCATGCGCAGCAACCAGGTATGCGCTTCGTCACCAAAAGCAGCCGGGGCCGCCAGAGCAAGGCCCACCAGCAGGATCATGCGCAAGTGTGTCATCGAGCCCCGCCCACCTGCTCGACATTCACCGTACGGATGTACTGCGCAACTCCGGCCATTGGCACTCCCACTGCCGACGCTTGGTGTGCCATCAGATAACTGCGGTCATCCGGCAGAATTTCAGCCGGTGATACAGCAGCTGCCAGCGGCTGATCTTGAATACCGCGCTGTCGTGCAAGCCCCATTGCCTCGTCTTGGAAAGGAGGGGTCCAGAGCCCCAGCCCCATCCATGCGGCGACCGCCATTCCTGCCACAGCTGCCGCCAAGGACATCCAGCGCCCTCTTTTTTGCTCAGCTTTGTGAACTATGGGTGCCAGCACAGTTGGCTCGGTCTCCAGTGCAGTCATTACCCGGTCACACAGATCATTGCCACGCGGAAAATCACCGCGCAGACAATCACCAACAAGCCAATACAATTTGCACGCCTCGCGTGAACCACCATGTCCCGCCAGATTTTTAACAATCTGTTCGGCCTCAGCAGCACTGGCCTCACCGTCCATCCACCCAGACAATTGTTCGTTCGTCATGATCACCACCTCTTGTCCGGCGCGACATCAAGCATCGGCCGCAAACGTTCCGCGATTGCCTCACGCGCCCTGAAAATACGCGACCGGACGGTTCCAATCGGGCATCCCATAACCGAAGCAATCTCGTCGTAACTCAGTCCTTCAATTTCACGCAATACGATGGCTGTCCGTAACTCTTCCGGCAAAGCCTCCACCGCCTCATTTACGGTGTTCCCGATCTGCCGGGTTTGCAACAAACGTTCAGGAGTGTCGTTATCACGTAGCAACTCACCCGACTCATACTGTTCGGCATCTTCAGCCTCGACCTCTGTCGTCGTTGGGGCTCTCCGTCCTTGCGACACCAGATGGTTCTTTGCCGTATTAATCCCGATCCGGTACAACCATGTGTAAAAAGCACTGTCGCCGCGAAAAGACGGAAGGGCGCGATAGGCCTTGATAAAAGCTTCTTGTGCCACATCTTCCACCTCCGCAGGATCACGAATCATCCTTGATAGCAAACGGGAAAGCTTGCGCTGGTACTTGGCGACCAGCAAACCAAAGGCTTGCTTGTCGCCACGTTGCACACGCTCAACCAATTGTTGGTCAATCTCTCTGTCGCTCATCGGCTATGGAAAACTGATTTGTCGGGGCCGGGGGAGACAAAGTATAGCCGAAGCCAATACGACCATTTGCCGATCAGACCACCTTCTGCCGCACAAAGTTCATAGGCGGAACAACATTCAACTCCACCATTTAATTTCACTCGTATCACTCCACACAAACCGTTCTATCGACCAAAAGCTTGGCCCAAAGGCCAGCGAGGGCTAGGATTAACCCCCTAAGACAACATCTCTTGTGCAGGAGTCTCCCCTTTGAAGTGTTTCGACGTGCTGATCATCGGCAGCGGTCTGGCCGGCCAATCTCTGGCGCTACGCCTTGCTGATACGCATCAGGTAGCTATCGTGACCAAGCGCCATATTGAAGACGGTGCCAGCGCTTGGGCACAGGGAGGCATCGCAGCGGTTATTGACCCTGCCGACTCAACTGCTTCCCATTACGAGGACACCCAGATCGCTGGAGCCCAACTATGCGACCCCAAGGCAACACATTTTGTGGTTGAGAATGGGGCCGCCGCAATCCAGTGGTTGCGCGAACAAGGCGTTCCGTTCACGCCAGATTCGGATACAGCCTGGGGAATGCATCTAACTCGTGAAGGTGGCCATAGTCATCGCCGCATCGTGCACGTTGCAGACGCAACCGGTGCCGCTGTACAGGAGACCCTGATCGACCGGGTCAAACGGCACCCGAACATCAGCATTCTTGAAAACCACGTAGCAATTGATCTGATCGTTGGCCACAAGCTCGGCAAACCAGAGTCGGGGTGCATGGGAGCTTATCTGCTGAACCTGGACAACGGCCACGTCGGCGCTTTCGCTGCAGGCCATACGGTACTTGCTACCGGCGGGGCAGGCAAAGTCTATCTCTACACAACCAATCCGGATACATCCACCGGAGATGGTATTGCAATGGCGTGGCGTGCGGGCTGCAGAGTCACGAATATGGAATTCATCCAGTTTCACCCCACGTGCCTGTATCACCCGCAAGCCAAGTCATTTTTGATATCGGAGGCGGTGCGGGGAGAAGGCGGCCTGCTACGGTTGCCTGACGGGACTCGCTTCATGCCCAAACACGACCCTCGAGCAGAACTCGCACCACGCGACGTGGTAGCGCGTGCCATCGATTTCGAGATGAAAAAGCGCGGGATCGACAGTGTATTTCTCGACATCTCACACAAGAGCCCGGAATTCCTGCATGCGCACTTCCCGACCATCACTGCTCGCTGCCTGGAATTAGGTATCGACATCACAAAACAATCAATCCCTGTGGTCCCCGCCGCTCACTACACCTGTGGCGGTGTACAGATTGACTTGCGCGCCAGAACTGATTTGCCTGGCCTGTACGCCATAGGAGAAACCGCCTGTTCGGGCCTGCACGGAGCAAACCGCCTGGCCAGCAACTCCCTGTTGGAGTGCGTTGTATTTGCCGAAGCCGCTGCGCAAGATATTCGTGCCAATCCGCGCCAACCAGCCACCAGCCTCCCCACCTGGGACGAAAGCCGCGTCGGCGATGCGGATGAAGAAGTAGTGATTTCCCATAACTGGGATGAGTTGCGTCGCTTCATGTGGGACTACGTCGGCATCGTGCGCACAAACAAACGGCTGGAACGCGCCCAGCATCGCATTCGACTGCTCAATCGAGAAATTGACGAGTACTACAGCAATTTCCGGGTCAGCAATGATCTCATCGAGTTACGCAACTTGGTCACTGCCGCAGACCTTATTGTGCGCAGTGCCATTCGACGCAAAGAAAGCCGAGGGCTGCATTTCTCGAAAGACTACCCGCAAACGTCTGCCCGGGCAGTGCCAACAGTATTAACAAACCCTCGCTGGCCCGCCACGCTGAAACGCTGGAATCATGCGACCTAGAGCCTGTCGCCATGCATTCAGTGAAATCCGTGGATAAGGGCCACTACCCTTGGATAGCGCTCGCCCGATGCCAGCGCAAAAATCGCCTTAATGCTCGCCAGTCCTCAGAAGAAAACGCCTCGCGAGTCAACGCCACTCGGTCTTGACGGGGTGATTCCATGACCCGCCAATGCAGCACAATGAGCCACGCCAGATCAACGGATCCAGGCAATATTTCAACCTGAACCTCTGTTGCCGGCGTTAGCAGCCAGAGCTCTTGCGATGCAGTCAAACGCACGCTCAACTGACTGAAATACGCCTTTCGCCGCCATTGCCAGAAAATCGAGACGACAACACATGCCAGCACAAAAACCATTACCCAGCTTGGTGTCTTGCTAACGACTACACTACCGACCACTAATAAGTGTGCCGATATCGATGCAAGCATCAAAGCCTTGGACTGACGCAGCTGAAATACAAAGGGCGCCGACATTCTCGTCAGGCGCCCTTATGTTTCCGTGGTATCAACACGGCTAAGGCCGTTGAAAATCAAATTTTCCGGAAAACCAGGGTGCTGTTCGTCCCACCAAAACCAAAGGAGTTCGAAACAGCTACATCAATTGACATCTGGCGCGCAACATTTGGCACGTAATCCAGATCACAAGCAGGATCAGGATTGACCATATTGATGGTTGGCGGAGCAATCTGATCGCGAATTGCCAGCACTGAAAATACAGCTTCAATCCCGGCAGCAGCCCCCAGAAGATGTCCGGTCATCGATTTGGTGGAGCTCATCGCTACTTTGTTTACATGCGCGCCAAAACAACGCTTGGCAGCACAGGTTTCAGCAATATCGCCAAGTGGTGTCGAAGTGCCATGAGCATTTACATAGTTCACTTCGTCGGTCGAGATACGGCTGTTACGTAGCGCATTCGCCATACTGCGCGCAGCACCCTCTCCACCTTCTGCAGGAGCAGTCACGTGGTAGGCATCAGAACTCATGCCGTAACCAGCAAGTTCGGCGTAAATCTTGGCACCACGAGCCTTCGCGTGCTCGTACTCTTCAAGCACCAGAATGCCGGCACCTTCGCCCAGCACGAATCCATCACGTCCTGCATCCCACGGTCGGCTGGCTGCTTTTGGATCATCATTACGCGTAGACAAGGCTTTGGCCGAGCAGAACCCGCCCATTCCCAACAACGAGACTGTTGATTCGGCACCGCCAGCAATCATGATGTCAGCATCGCCATACTCAATCAGACGTTGCGCTTCACCGATCGAGTGATTACCCGTAGCACAGGCACTCACCGTAGCAAAATTCGGCCCCTGAAAACCGTAGTTGATCGACAGAACGCCAGAGATCATGTTGATGATCGATCCGGGCACGAAAAAAGGAGATATCTTGCGCGCCCCGCCAGCAGCAATCGCATGCATGGTGTCTTCAATCAGCGGCAAACCGCCAATCCCGGAACCAATGCATACACCGATACGCTCGGCGTTAGCCGGCTTCTCGGTAATGCCTGCATCCTTGATGGCGTCGATGGCTGCAGCCAGACCGTAATGAATGAAGGTATCGAAACGACGCGCCTCTTTCGGAGAAAGATACGCAGCCACATCGAACCCCTTCACCTCACCCGCAATCTGGGTCGGCAGGGTACTGGCATCAAACCGCGTAACGCGGTCGATGCCAGAGCGACCATTGACAATGTTGTCCCAAGCGGAGGCAACGGTATTACCGACCGGCGAAATGATGCCGAGCCCAGTCACGACTACTCTGCGACGCGTCAAAGGTCACTCCTTGGTGCAAATGAACAAAAACAGATCAAGCCTTCAGGTGGGCGCTGACATAGTCAATCGCCTGCTGAACGTTGGTGATCTTCTCGGCTTCTTCGTCAGGGATTTCGCATTCGAATTCTTCTTCCAGCGCCATCACCAGTTCGACAGTATCAAGAGAGTCAGCACCCAGATCATCAACGAACGAGGAATCGTTCTTGATGTCGGCTTCGTTGGCGCCCAGTTGTTCAGCAACAATCTTGCGTACGCGCTGCTCGATGTTTTCCATGATTCGCTCCTTCTGTTCAATCGGTATAAAGTAAAAAAACTTGTCCATGTTAGCAGAAAAAAGCCATAACTTCAGCCATCTCCGCCGTTCGCCCTCGTATGGCGAACTTATGCCATATACATTCCGCCGTTGACGTGGATGGTTGCCCCCGTCACATAGCTCGCGGCCGGCGAAGCCAGGAAGCTCACTACAGCAGAAATTTCTTCCGGTCGGCCAAGACGGCCTACCGCAATCTGCGACTGCAACATATCGCGCTGCGCATCGGGCAGTTCGCGCGTCATGTCGGTATCAATAAAGCCCGGTGCCACGCAGTTCACTGTGATGCCGCGGCTCCCCAGCTCACGCGCCAAGGCACGCGTCATGCCGCTTACGCCAGCTTTGGCTGCAGCATAGTTGGCCTGCCCGGCATTGCCGGAGCTCCCTACTACCGAAGTAATATTGATGATACGGCCGTGACGTGCCTTCATCATGCCACGCATGACCAACCGGGACATACGAAATACTGCCTTGAGGTTGGTATCCATCACGGCATCCCACTCCTCGTCTTTCATGCGCATAGCCAGGTTGTCGCGGGTAATTCCGGCGTTATTGACCAGAACGGATACCACACCAAAATCCTTTTCGATCCGGACTATTGCAGCTTCGCTCGCAGCAGCGTCCGTCACATCCAGTGCCAGACCACAACCTTTGACTCCAGCCTCCTGCAGAGCAGAGCCAATTGCAGCAGCTCCATCAGCAGAGGTAGCCGTGCCAATGACTACAGCGCCCAGTCGGCCCAACTCCATTGCAATAGCACGCCCAATGCCACGGCTTGCGCCCGTAACCAGCGCGACCTGACCATCCAGTGTTTTCACCAAATCCATCTCCTCAAACCTGTCGGTATTGCGCAACGACGCGTTTCAGCGCCTCGGCATCAATTACAGCCTCGACAGCCAATTCAGCATTGATACGCTTGACCAGCCCTGCCAACACCTTGCCCGGCCCGAATTCCAGAACACCAGCCAAACCTTGGGCGGTCATTGCTTCAACGGTTTCGATCCAGCGCACGGGGCTGTAGGCCTGACGCACCAGCGCATCACGAATAGCCACTGGATCACTTTCAATCTTCACATCCACATTGTTAAGTACCGGAATTCTGGGAGCAGAAAAACGGGTTGTCGCCAGTCGTTCTGCCAAGCGCTCAGCCGCCGGCTTCATCAAAACGCTATGAAAAGGAGCACTGACCGGCAAGGATACTGCGCGCTTGGCTCCGCGAGTCTTGCACGCTTCCATTGCACGCTCAACCGCAGCCGCGTGACCTGCGATCACGATCTGGACCGGTGAGTTCAGGTTCGCAGCAGCTACCGATTGCCCCTGCGCCGCTTCGACGCAAGCCTCTTCCACCAATTCCGGAGATAAGTTCAGGATCGCTGCCATACCTCCTTCGCCGGCGGGAACGGCTTCCTGCATTGCTTCCGCGCGGAAACGCACAAGTTTCACAGCCTCCGCAAACTCCAGCACGTCTGCGGCCACAAGTGCCGCATATTCCCCCAGGCTGTGCCCGGCTAGCAGTACAGGTCTGGCACCACCTTGCTCCAGCCAGGCGCGCCACGTTGCGACACCAGCTGTCAGCATGACCGGCTGGGTGTTGATTGTCTGCGACAGCGCATCAACCGGCCCCTCTGCGGCCAGTTGCCACAAATCCTGCCCCAGCGCATCGGACGCCTCGGCAAAGGTATTCCGCACCACAGCCGAGTCCGCAAACGAGGACATCATGCCAACAGACTGGGAACCTTGTCCGGGGAAAACAACGGCAAATTGACCAGCAGAACTCATGAACAAACTCCGGGAGGATCAATCAGTAACGCAGAAGGGCTGCGCCCCAGGTAAAACCACCGCCAACACCCTCAAGCAGCACGGTCTGACCAGCCTTGATACGGCCGTCGCGCACGGCTACATCCAGTGCCAGGGGCACCGACGCAGCTGAAGTATTGCCGTGCCGGTCCACCGTCACGATGACCTGATCAGAGGGAACTCCAAGCTTTTTGGCAACCGCCTGCATGATGCGAATGTTCGCCTGGTGCGGAATCAGCCAGTCCAGCTGAGCCAAAGGCAAAGCCGCCTGCTCAAGCACCTCGTGAGCAACCTCACTCAACACACGAACTGCATATTTGAACACAGCCTGTCCATCCATCCGGATGAATGGACAGCCAAGCACCCCTCCGCTCGACAGTTTGGCACTGACAGAGAGAATTTCATTCTGCGTACCATCAGCATGCATGGCCGCCGCGAGGATACCCGGGGTTTCGTCGGCGACCAAAACCACAGCACCTGCGCCATCGCCAAACAGAACACAGGTCGTACGGTCAGACCAGTCAAGAATGCGGGACAGCGTCTCGGCCCCGATCACCAGTACGCGACGATGGCTGCCAGAACGAATGAACTTGTCTGCAACGGTCAGCGCATACACGAATCCGCTACATACCGCCTGCAGGTCGAACGCTGCAGCGCCGGCAGGGATACCCAGAGCGTTCTGCACCAGACAGGCCGTACTCGGAAACACCATGTCCGGCGTTGTGGTTGCCACAATCACCAGATCAATATCTGCAGCCTTGAGCCCTGCGGCATCGAGTGCACGACGTGCGGCTTCCGCCGCCATCTGACTTGTACTCGTACCATCAGACACCAGATGACGGCAGCGAATTCCGGTTCGCTCGGACACCCACTCGTCTGAAGTATCAACACCTCGCGCAACAAGATCCTGATTGGAAACAGGCTCTCCCGGCACAAAGCTACCGGTTCCGGCAATGCGTGAGAACATCATTCTGCGCCCCCTTCTCCAGCGGTTCCGGCATCGGAAACAAGCGATTGCATATGCAATCCGATTCGTTCAATCAGATTGTTCCGTGCCGCCTCGGCAGCCCGGCGCAATGCC
Organism: Uliginosibacterium sp. 31-16; assembly: GCF_030730865.1. GTDB lineage: Bacteria > Pseudomonadota > Gammaproteobacteria > Burkholderiales > Rhodocyclaceae > Uliginosibacterium. The sequence goes on from NZ_JAVALZ010000004.1 coordinate 21,317, forward strand.
CACACATAACCGAATTCATCCGCAGAGCCATGGCTCTTCACCACCACGCCACGCAACCCCAGCAAGGTAGCTCCGTTATATCGACGGGGATCAAAGCGCCTCTTGAAACGGCGCAACACCGGCATGGCAATCACTGCAATCAATTTGGACAGCAGGCTGCGCTTGAACTCTTCCGTCAGAAAGGTTGTCACCATGTGAGCCAGGCCTTCTGCCGACTTGAGCGCCACATTCCCGACAAAACCATCGCACACGACCATATCGGTCGTGCCTTTGAAAATATCATTCCCTTCGACGTTGCCGTAGAAGTTCAGGTCAGACTGGCGCAACAGTTCCGCCGCACGCTTGACCACTTCATTTCCCTTGATGTCTTCTTCGCCAATATTCAACAAGCCAACCGTAGGCGAGTCGTTATGCTCGACCGACTCCAGCAGTGCTGAGCCCATGATGGCAAACTGCAGCAGATGCTCTGCCGTGCAATCCACGTTGGCACCCAGATCCAGCATGTAGGTCTGCCCCTTCATCGACGGGATGATGGTAGCAATGGCAGGACGATCAATTCCTGGCAGCGTCTTGAGCACGAAGCGCGAAATCGCCATCAATGCGCCAGTATTGCCAGCAGATACGGCAGCACAGGCCTCGCCACTCTTGACGAGGTCGATGGCCACGCGCATCGACGAATCTTTTTTGCCACGCATGGCAGAAGCAGGCGCCTCATCCATTCCGACCACTTCAGATGCGGTACGTACAATCAGGCGTTCGGCAAATTCGGCAGCCGCTTTGCGGAAAGTTTCATCGAAGATTTCCGGCAAGCCAACCAGAATGGCGCGAGCCTGCGCATCTTCACGCAAAAACTGGAATGCAGCAGGAATGGTCACGGAAGGACCATGGTCGCCACCCATGCAATCAATCGCGAGTGTGATAGGCATCAGCAAGTTACAAAATCAGTAGGCGAGCAAAGACATCCGCAGCCCCGGGAAACGGGATGCAGACAGATGCTTGGCTGCTGAAATACACCGCGACAGAACAGGCGGCGTCACGCGAGAAGCGCACAAAAGTGCTCAAGCTGGCGCAAGGCAGGAGAACCAACACTTGCGCCTGCTCACTCAAGGAGCGAATTACTCGCCCTTGGCCTTGGTAACCTTCTTGCCACGGTAGTAGCCGGAAGGCGACACATGGTGGCGCAGATGTGCTTCGCCGGTAGTCGGCTCGACGGCAAGCGCCGGGCCTGTCAGGAAATCATGTGAACGATGCATGCCGCGCTTGGAAGGCGACTTCTTGTTCTGTTGAACAGCCATTTCTTACTCCTTAAAACTCACGTTTCAATCGTTTCGATTCACGTCAGCTCTTGGTCTTGAGACTCTTGAGCAACGCAAACGGCGAACGGTCGTCGCCATTTTCCTTTGCCGCCGGCACACTGCAATCACCATGCGTTGGCGCCAGCGGCAGGGCCAACAACAATTCTTCTTCTACAGCATCCAGAACGTCAAAGTCCCGGCCGGCCTCGACCGGATCGAAATCATCACTTTCCAGCCCCTCATCCGGCATGGACTCGCCCCGGGGGACCAGCAGCAAACGGGACTCAGCATCCACCGCACACGACACTTCACCCAAGCATCGCTGACATTGCATGATCAACGCTGCCGAGGCAAACACCTCGATGAAAGACTTGTCATCCAACCGGAACCCGGAGAGCTCGTAGCTAACAGATTGCTCACCCCCCGTATCCCGCAACGCGGCCGCCAGCCTTGGCAGGTCGCGCGCATCCAGCTCGCCGGAGAGCGTATCACCACGCCGCGCGAACTCGAAAGGATCTGGAATGACTCGTGACTGGTGCGACATGAACCGGCAATGTTATTATTTTCGGCTCTCCCTGTCAAAGACTAATCCCTCACCATGCAGGGGTTGGACTGCCTTCCGCCCTCATGCCCAGCCCCCGCCTCATTCTCGCCTCGACTTCGATCTACCGCAAACAGCTGCTGGACCGCTTCGGCCTGCCATTTGAAACAGCCCGACCCGAAGTCGACGAAACTCCACTTGCAGGCGAAACGCCCGTCAATACGGCAGAACGCCTGGCCGTAGCAAAAGCCAAGGCCGTTGCCGCCCAGTTCCCGGACGCACTGATCATCGGCTCTGACCAGGTTGCTCACCGCGGCGACGAGCGCTTTGACAAGCCCGGAACAGTTGAACGGGCAGTAGCCCAATTGCGCACAATGAGTGGCAACACCATCGTCTTTCACACGGCGGTCTGTCTTTACAACAGTCGTAACGGCCAAACCCGGCTGGAGGGGATCCCCACCGAAGCACGTTTTCGCGAGCTGACCGAGGCTGAAATCGTGCGCTATGTCGAGCGCGAGCGCCCGCTCGACTGCGCCGGCAGCGCCAAGTCCGAAGGACTCGGCATCAGTCTGCTCGACTACATGCGCGGCGACGACCCCACCGCCCTGATCGGCCTGCCGCTGATTGCCCTGGCCCGCATGCTGCGCGCCGAAGGGGTGATGGTTCCATGAGCACCACGCCCGGCCTTCTCCATCTGCTGCCCGTTGCGCTCGGGCCCTCTGAAACGGCGAACACCCACCCGCCGCATGTGCTGACACAGTTCGATGCGCTCGATTATTTCATTGCCGAACGCGCCAAGACGGCACGCGCCGATCTCAAGCGCTTCGGCTACAGCCGCCCGATCCAGAGTGCCGAAATCCACGAATTGCCGGAGAAACCGGATTCCCGCAGTCTCGACGCCCTGCTCGCGCCAATTCTCGCCGGGCGCGATGGCGGACTGCTGTCCGAGGCGGGCTGTCCGGCCGTTGCCGACCCTGGCGCGCTGGTCGTACGGCGCGCGCACGAAAAAGGAATCCGTGTCGTTCCGCACGTTGGCCCCTCCTCGCTCCTGCTGGCCTTGATGGCGTCAGGCCTGAACGGCCAGAGTTTTGCATTCCACGGCTATCTGCCGCAGAAGCCGGATGAGCGCGCGCAAGCCATCAAGCAGCTCGAGCGCGAATCAGCCAAACTCGCGCGCACCCAGCTCTTCATCGAAACGCCTTACCGCAACACGGCGATGCTTGCCAGCCTGCTCGAAGCCTGCGCCCCGGGCACGCTGATCTGCGTGGCACGCAGCCTGAGCACCCCCACCGAACTGGTTGCAACGCGCAGCGTGGCGGCCTGGAAAAAAAGCGGGCTGCCCGATCTGGATCGGCAGCCCACGGTTTTCCTGCTGCTGGCAGCCTGAGAGAGACCTCCCGCAAAGCCGCTCCTGACAACGATCTTCAGGCACCCGTCCGGCAGAGCAGCCACCACAAAGCCTCGGCAGCACCCTGACCTGAAGAAGTCCGCCAGAAGCGGCTCTTCAGGCGGGACTTTATTTCACGCTAAAACGATCCAGCTCCTGCAGCACGCTGGCCGACACGCCCGCACCGAATCGCTTGGCCAGTCGCTCAGCCACATTTTCGCGCTTGGTGTAATCGCGCACCTCCTCAGCCTTGAGGACATCGCGCGCCACCGAATCGAGCGTACCGAGTTCATCAGCCAGCCCCAGCTCGATGCTTTTTGCGCCAGACCAGAACAGGCCGGAGAACATCTCCGGCGTTTCCTTCAAGCGCTTGCCGCGCCCTTGACGCACCACGTCAATGAACTGTTGATGAATCTCTGCGAGCATGCCCTTGGCAAATTCAACATGCTTCGGGTTCTGCGGCGAAAAGGGGTCCAGAAAAGCCTTGTTCTCGCCCGCCGTGATGCTGCGGCGCTCGACCCCCAGCTTTTCCATCGTGCCGGTAAAGCCAAAACCATCCATGCGCACGCCAATCGAGCCGACGATGCTGGCCTTGTCGACATAGATCTTGTCGGCCGCCGCCGCCACGTAATAGCCGCCGGAGGCACACACATCCTCGACCACAGCGTAAACAGGCTTGTCCGGGTACTTGGCGCGCAAGCGACGGATCTCGTCATAGATCATGCCCGCCTGCACCGGGCTGCCGCCCGGGCTGTTGATACGCAGGACCACGCCTTTGGCGCTCTTGGCTTCAAAAGCGGCCTGCAGCGCTTCAATCGTTTCCTCTGCCTTCACCTCGCTGCTCGCCCCGATGACGCCCTCCAGCTGCACCAGCGCCGTATGCTGACCGCCACCGTCAATGTGGGTGCTCTCGCTGCCTCCACGCGCAAGCAGGAAGATCAGCACCCCAAAATACACAAAGCCCAAAGCGCGGAAAAAGATGCTCCAGCGCCGCTTGCGCCGCGCCTCCTTGAGGCTTTCAAATGCCAGTTGCTCGATGACCTTGCGTTCCCAGCCTGCTTCATTGGTTTCGTTCATGCTTCTGCCTCAAGATAGATATTGCCATTACGCTCACTGACCATCAGACGCCGCAAAGCCTGGCCCACGCAAGGCCCGCCAACGCAGCGGCCCGAATCAGGTTCATACAGGGCGCCATGTGCCGCACACATGACATACTCGCCATCAACATCCAGAAACTTGCCTGGATTCCAGTCCAGTTCGATCGCCACATGCGCGCACTGGTTCAGGTAAGCGTACACGCCGCCATGCCAGCGCAAGACAAACGCAGCCTGCGCACCGCCCGCAGTATCCACCTGGAAGCGCAGACCGTCGCCGCCATCCAGCAGATCGGTTGCAGCACAGATCAGCCGTGACACGCCAGCCAGTCCCGCAATGCACGCATCGAATCCAGCAAGGCCAGCGGCTGCTCGGCAGCCAGGCCTTCGACCGGGTGCGCACCATAGGTCATCGCCAAAGCCGCCGCACCGGCATTCTTCGCCATCAGCAGATCGTGCGTCGTATCGCCGATCATCAGCGTGCGCTCGGGCGCGACGAACAGCTCATCCATCAATTCCAGCAACATGCCCGGATGCGGCTTCGAAAAACTCTCATCGGCGCAGCGCGACGCATGAAACAGCGGCTCCAGCCCGCTCTGTGCCAAGACGCGATTCAGGCCGCGTCGCGCCTTGCCGGTGGCGATCGCCAGCTGATAGCCCTGCTCCCGCAGGCTTTCCAGCAATTCGCGGGCACCGTCGAACAGCACCGTTTCGTGATCACGCGCCAGATAGTGGTGGCGATAGCGTTCGGCCAGTTGCTGGCAACCGGCCTCGTCCAGATCAGGCGCAACCTCCTGCACCGCGCCAAGCAGACTCAGGCCGATCACGTGCGCCGCCCGCTCACGCGGCGGAATCGCCACGCCAATGTCAGCGCAGGCAGCCTGGATCGATTCGACGATCAAGGCCGTGGAGTCCATCAGGGTGCCATCCCAGTCAAACACGATCAGGTCAAAATTCCGCTCGCTCATCTCAGCCAAAATCCCTCTTCTGGTTTGCATCCACGCTCTTTACAAAACCCGCCAGTTCGTCCGGCAAGTCAGCCCGCAGCTCCAGCATCTCGCCCGTCAGCGGATGCTGCAGACGCAACAAGGCCGCGTGCAGGAACATGCGCGACAGACCTTCACGCGCCAGCGTCTTGTTCAACGCAAAGTCGCCATACTTGTCATCGCCCAGCAAAGGAAAACCCTGGGACTGCATGTGCACGCGAATTTGGTGGGTGCGCCCGGTCTTGAGCTCCACCTCGACCAGACTGTAGCGCTCCCAGCGCTGCACCAGACGCACCACGCTGTGCGAAGCCTTGCCATCCTCGCGCACCATCACGCGACGCTCGCCATCGGCCGTCAGGTATTTATACAGAGGCGCCTTGATGTGCTGCAACGGATTCATCCAGCGCCCGGCCGCCATGGCCAGATAGCGCTTCTCCATACGCCCTTCACGCATCGCATCCTGCACCATATTGAGCGCAGCCCGCTTCTTGCCGATGATCAGCAAGCCGGAGGTTTCACGGTCAAGACGATGCGCCAGCTCGAGGAACTTCGCCTCGGGGCGCTGGCGCCGCAACAGTTCGATCACACCGAAACTCACCCCGCTGCCGCCATGCACCGCCAGCCCGGCAGGCTTGTCGATGACCAGCAAGGCTTCATCCTCGAAGACGATCCGGAAGGGATGGCGCTGTGCGGCGCCCATTTCCGGCGCCGCTGGCCTATCAGCTACCCGAATGGGCGGAATCCGCACTTCATCCCCGGCCTGCAGGCGGTAGGTCTGACTGATCCGGCCCGCATTGACCCGCACCTCACCACTGCGCAAGATCCGGTAGATATGGCTCTTGGGCACGCCCTTGCACTCGCGCAGAAGGAAATTGTCAATGCGCTGACCGGCATCCTCCTCACCAATCAGGACACGGCGCACGGCAACTGCAGCGCGCAAGGGAGATTCCGGGGTTTTGCCTAAAGTCATGGGTTTCAAATATACTGCGCTGGTTTTCACGGGTTTTGCCCCGTGGGTCGTCCGTGTTGCACGGCCTGCCCGTCCTGTCTGTATCGCCCCTCCGGCATGTTTGAAGCGCCCAGGCTCCTAGCCTCGCACGCTCCAGCCGGCAGCGGTTGGCGCCGTAGAGTTATCCGGCGCGCAGGTCACAGACTCGGAACGGCTGGCCGGCCACCCGCCCATCTGCGCGACAAGCGCCGCGAAAACAATGATCGGCCGGATAAAGCGGCCGATGGTATCCCAAACCACTTGATTGATCGACCCATTTTGCGCGCGAACGCGAACCAGACTGGAACACTTTGAGCTCCGCTCAGGCGGCTCAGGGTGTCGTAAGGCAAACCCGATTCACTCCTTGCTTCGAACACATGAGAAATTTGTTCACTACAAGTTGAGTCATACCTTTCCTCTCAAGGGAAAGACAGTGGTTTGCCCTGCCCGCTTTAGCGCGCGGGAGAAGAACTAAATGAAGCGAATGCTTTTCAATGCAACGCAGGCCGAGGAACTCCGCGTTGCGATTGTTGATGGTCAGAAACTGATCGACCTCGACATCGAATCGGCCGCCAAGGAACAGCGCAAGAGCAACATCTACAAAGGTGTGATCACGCGCATCGAGCCCAGCCTCGAGGCCGCTTTCGTCGATTATGGCGAAGAGCGTCACGGCTTCCTGCCGTTCAAGGAAGTCTCCCGCTCGTATTTCCGCGAAGGCGCCGACAACCGCGCCTCCATCAAGGAAGCCTTGCGCGAAGGCCAGGAAATCATCGTCCAGGTCGAGAAGGAAGAGCGTGGCAACAAGGGCGCAGCCCTGACCACCTTCGTTTCACTCGCCGGCCGTTACCTCGTCCTGATGCCGAACAATCCGCGCGGCGGCGGCGTTTCGCGCCGTGTCGAAGGCGATGATCGTGCCGAATTGCGCGAGATCATGGATGCCTTGGAAGTCCCTGGTGGCATGAGTCTGATTGCCCGCACCGCCGCCATCGGCCGCACGGCCGAAGAGCTGCAGTGGGACCTGAACTACCTGATGCAACTGTGGGGAGCCATTGATGGGGCTGCCAAGGCACAGAACGGCGCTTTCCTGATCTATCAGGAAGGCAGCCTGGTGATCCGCGCAGTGCGTGATTACTTCCACGCAGACATCGGCGAAATCCTCATCGACACCGACGAAATCTACGAGCAGGCCCGCGCCTTCATGGGCACGGTGATGCCGGCCAATGTAAACCGGGTCAAGCGCTATCACGATGACGTGCCGCTGTTCTCGCGCTTCCAGATCGAACATCAGATCGAGTCGGCCTATGGCCGTCAGGTGAACCTGCCTTCCGGCGGCGCCGTGGTGATCGACCACACCGAAGCACTGGTCGCAGTCGACGTGAACTCGGGCCGTGCGACCCGTGGTTCGGATATCGAAGACACCGCTCTGCGCACCAACCTCGAAGCGGCGGATGAAGTTGCCCGCCAGTTGCGCTTGCGCGACTTGGGCGGCCTGATCGTGATCGACTTCATTGACATGGAAAACCCGCGCAACCAGCGTGAGGTCGAAAACCGCCTGCGTGACGCCCTGCGCTACGACCGCGCCCGCGTCCAGACGGGCAAGATCAGCCGTTTTGGTCTGCTGGAACTGTCGCGTCAGCGCCTGCGCCCGGCACTGGCCGAAACCAGCTACATCACCTGTCCGCGCTGTACCGGGACGGGCCACATCCGCTCCACCGAATCGGCGGCACTGCACATCCTGCGCATCCTCGAAGAAGAGGCCATGAAGGAAAACACCGGCGCCCTGCACACTCAGGTTCCGGTTGATGTTGCCACCTTCCTGCTCAACGAAAAGCGTGATGACATTGCCAAGATCGAGCTGCGTCACAAGGTCAATCTGCTGATCATCCCGAATCGCCACCTGGAAACTCCGGCGCACGAAATCGTACGTCTGCGCCACGACCAGCTGAATCTGGAAGACAGCAATGTCCCCAGCTACCGCATGGCAGCAGCCCCCGCAGAGGCCACTTACACCCCCCCTTCCGCCCAGACCGAAGGCAAGGCCCGCCAGGAAGCCGCCATCAAAGGCGTCACCCCGGAACAGCCTGCGCCGATGGTTGAACCCCGTGCAGCACGCCCGGCCAAGAATACCGGCGCCGCCGAACCCAGGAAGGGGCTGTTCAGCCGCCTTCTGGATTGGCTCAGCGGTGATGCCGCGACTCCGGAAGCTCCGGTTCCAGCTGCCGCCAAACCCCGCAACGGCGAGCGTCGTGATGGTCGCCGTCGCGACGAGCAGCGTGGTGAGCGCAAGGGTGGCCGCAACGCCGAGCAAGGCCAGGCAGGACGCAAGGAAGGCAACAAGCCTCGCGAAGAGCAGGCGACGGGTGAAGCCCGCGCCCGCAATGAGCGTGGCGGCAATCGTGGCGAGCGCAATCGTCCGGAACGCGGCGAGAAGCAGGAGCGTAACGAAGCACGTGCCGAGACAAATACCTCCGCAACACCTGCCAAACCACAACGCGAGCGCGGAGAGCGCAATCAGGAACGACGCGAACGCCAGCCGCAACGCGAAGCCGCGGTAAAAGCCGAGATACAGGAGCAGGTGGTAGCCGCCATTGCTGTAGAAGAGCCGACTGTTACAAGTAGTGAGGCCGTTGCATCCGAAGCACGTAACGGAGAAGGACGCGAAGGGCGTAACCGACGCAACCGTCGCGGCCGCGGCCGTGGCGAACGCCGTAACGATGCCGATGCCGTCAACAGCGCGGAAGGCGTTGAAACTGCGGCGCCGGAAGCGACCGAAACCGACGCAGCACCACAGGCCTCACTGGCGCTGAACGAACCCGTGCTCGCCGCCCCTGTGGCTACCGTAGCAGCGGTCGCCGAGACCATGCCAACAGCCGCCGAAGAAACACCCTCCGTGGAGACCTCCGCTGCGCCTTATTCTCCAGCCGTGGTGGCTGAAGAAGCCCAGCCTGCGCCGGTCGCCATCCCCCCTGCCCCGATACCCGCGCCAGTAGAGGCTATCGCGCCCAAGGCGCCACAGATTGATCTGAAGGCGCTCCTGGCTGCAGAAGAGGCTGCTCTGCAGATGGTGGAAACCGTTGCCGGAACCAGCCCGATCGCGGCTCCGGCAGAAGAGGCTCCGGTCGTTCGCGCACCGCGCCGCCGCAAAGAGCGCCCGGCGCAAACCGAAGAGCCTCTGCAACAGGTGGAAACTCGAAACGAGTAAGCTCGAGCTGCATCGGAATACAAGCCGTCGTCCGCAAGGATGGCGGCTTTTTCATGTGCGGAAAGCAGACGCAAAAAAGGCAGGGTCTCCCCTGCCTTCGCACATGCTCAGCCATCAAGGTTACAGCGGCTTGATCGCTCCAGCCTGCTGACCTTTGGGGCCTTGTTTGATTTCAAACTCGACGCGCTGACCTTCCTTGAGCGACTTGAAACCCGAGCCGGAGATTTCCGAGAAATGGGCAAACAGGTCTTCGCCGCCCTGATCCGGGGTGATGAAGCCAAAGCCCTTGGCGTCGTTGAACCACTTCACAATTCCAGTAGCCATACAGCATTCCTTGCAAACAGATAAACAGGGCGCAGCGTTCCGGGTGAAACCTGCAATGTCGGCACATGAGCCTCAAGAAGCTCGCGGCTGCCCCGCAAGGTACGCGACAAACTCCACGGCGGCAAGAAAACCCTTACAGCCAATCGGGCATGTCAACGCATTTTGAGAAGGACCTGAATGACTGCCTCACACTGATCCAGTACCTCTTCAAAACCTGCTGGACCGCCATAGTACGGGTCGGCCACATCCATCCCGGCATGGGCTGGGGAGTGGTTCAGGAAGAGATCAAGCTTGTGTTGGAAACCACTGGGGCATTGCCGTTGCAGATATGCGAGATGCCCTTTATCCATCGCCAGGATCAGATCGAAATACTCAAAATCACGAGTCTGAACCGGGCGTGCCCGCAATCGCGACAGGTCATAACCACGCTTGATAGCCGCACTTTGGGCGCGCACATCCGGGGCTTCTCCGGTGTGGTACGAATGGGTCCCTGCCGAATCAAATTCAAACAGATGTGCAAGCCCCTGCTGTGTCGCAAGATGACGAGCGACACCGTCTGCCGTCGGGGAGCGACAGATGTTGCCTGTGCACACAAACAGGATTTTTTTCATCGCCTGATCAACGTTCAGTGGTGGTCCGCGCCAAAAACCCGCTGCCGCAGTCTGAACAGCTCATCACGCGCCGCCGCGGCCTTTTCAAAATCAAGATTGCGGGCATGCTCCTGCATCTCTTTCTCGAGCTGCTTGATGGCGCGTGCCAGGCCTTTCTCGTCCATCACCGCATAATCCGCCTGGGGCTCGGCAGCAGCACGGCCAGTACGCGGATTGGCCTCACTATCCTGATAAACCCCGTCGATAATGTCCTTGATCCGCTTGTTGACCGATTTCGGCACGATACCGTTGGCTTCGTTGAAAGCGATCTGCTTGTTGCGACGCCGCTCCGTTTCTCCTATCGCGGCGCGCATCGAATCCGTCATCCGATCGGCATACAGGATGGCGGTGCCGTGCAGGTGACGCGCCGCCCGCCCGATGGTCTGGATCAACGACCGCACCGAACGCAGAAAGCCTTCCTTGTCTGCGTCCAGAATCGCAACCAGAGAGACCTCGGGGATATCCAGGCCTTCACGCAACAGGTTGATGCCGATCAGCACATCAAACTCACCCAGACGCAGGTCGCGAATGATTTCGACACGCTCCACCGTATCAATATCGCTATGCAGATAGCGTACGCGAATGCCGTTTTCAGCCAGATAATCGGTCAGGTCTTCGGCCATGCGCTTGGTCAGCACAGTCACCAGCACCCGTTCCCCAACAACCACGCGCTTGCGGATTTCCGTCAGCAAATCATCCACCTGCGTCACTGCAGGGCGCACCTCGATTACGGGGTCAACCAGCCCGGTCGGGCGCACGACCTGCTCCACGACCTGCCCTTGGTGCTGCTCTTCGTAAGCAGCCGGCGTCGCAGAAACAAATACGGTCTGCGGCATCAGGCGCTCAAACTCATCAAACTTCAGCGGACGATTATCTGCCGCCGAAGGCAGGCGGAATCCGTACTCAACAAGATTGAGCTTGCGAGCCTGATCGCCCTTGAACATGCCCCCCACCTGCGGGATGGCTACGTGAGATTCGTCGACAAAGAACAACCCATCCGGCGGCAGGTAATCGATCAGGGTCGGTGGCGGATCCCCCGGCATGCGACCGGACATATGCCGTGAGTAGTTTTCAATGCCTTTGCAAAAACCCAGTTCCGAAAGCATTTCCAGATCGAAGCGGGTGCGCTGCTCAATCCGCTGCGCCTCGACCAGTTTGCCGCCTCGCTGATAGAACTCGATGCGCTCGCGCAGCTCTTCCTTGATCTTCTCGATGGCTTCGACCACCGTCGCACGCGGAGTCACATAATGACTGGACGGAAACACGGTGAAACGCCCGAGCTTCTGCTTCATGTGCCCCGTCAGCGAATCAAACAGGGTCAGATGTTCGATTTCATCGTCAAAAAGCTCGATGCGCAAAGCCAGCTCGGCACTTTCAGCCGGAAACACATCGATCACATCACCCCGCACACGAAAACACCCGCGCTGAAAATCCACATCATTGCGGTCGTACTGCATGGCGACCAAGCGCTGCAGCACATCACGCTGAGGCATTTTTTCGCCTTCGCGCAGATGCAGGATCATGCTGTGGTAATCCACCGGATCGCCGATCCCGTAGATGCACGACACGGTTGCCACGATCACCACATCACGCCGTTCCAGCAGGCTCTTGGTGGCCGACAGGCGCATCTGCTCGATGTGTTCATTGATCGACGAATCCTTTTCGATGAACAGATCACGCGAGGGCACGTATGCCTCGGGTTGGTAGTAGTCGTAATAGGAAACAAAATACTCGACCGCATTCTCGGGAAAGAACTCACGGAATTCGGCATACAGCTGCGCTGCCAGGGTCTTGTTCGGCGCCAGCACCAGAGCCGGCCGGCCGCAGCGGGCGATCACGTTAGCCATGGTGTAGGTCTTGCCCGAGCCGGTCACGCCGAGCAAGGTCTGGAACATCAGACCATCCTGGATACCTTCAGTCAGCAGTTCAATCGCTGCAGGCTGATCCCCCGCAGGAGGAAAAGGCTGATGCAAGCGAAAGGGGCTGCCCGGAAAGGACACAATCGTGGGGGAGGCTGGGGTGTCGGCCATGATAAAATATTGTTTTTCAAGGACTGCGTCGTCAACTTTTGAAGACGACCGATCGTTGATTATTGCGGATTTCCTGTCTCGAAGCGACCTGATTTCGAGGCCTTTCACTGAAACTGGAGCACTCATGAGTTCGTCGATTTTTGCCGCCGTCGAAATGGCCCCGCGTGACCCGATTCTGGGTTTGAACGAAGCATTCAATGCCGATACCCGCAGCACCAAGGTGAATCTCGGCGTAGGCGTGTACTTCACTGACGAAGGCAAGATCCCGCTGCTTGGAGCAGTCAAGGCCGCTGAAAAGGCCCGTCTGGAAGCTGCACCCGCGCGGGGCTACCAGCCCATCGAAGGCCTGGCCGCCTACAACACAGCCGTTGCCGCCCTGCTGTTTGGCAAGGAGTCGCCGCTGGTCACCGAAGGCAAGACCATCACGGTCGAAGCGCTGGGCGGCACTGGCGCGCTCAAGGTCGGCGCAGACTACCTCAAGCGCCTGCTGCCGCAGGCCAAGGTGTATATCTCGGACCCGAGCTGGGAAAATCACCGCGCCCTGTTCGAATCAGCCGGCTTCACGGTTGAAAACTACCCCTACTACGATGCAGCCACACGTGGCGTGAACTTCGCCGGGATGAAGGCCTGCCTGTCCAGCCTGCCCGCTGGCTCGATCATCATCCTGCACGCCTGCTGTCACAACCCGACGGGCGCCGACATGACGGACGCTCAATGGGCAGAAGTCGTCAATGCATGCCGGGATCGCGGTCTGATCCCCTTCCTGGACATGGCCTATCAAGGCTTTGCTGACGGCATCGACGCTGACGCTGTCGCCGTGCGCGCTTTCGCCGCTTCCGGCCTGCAATTCTTCATCTCCAGCTCCTTCTCGAAGTCCTTCTCGCTCTACGGCGAACGCGTCGGTGCACTGACCGTCGTTTGTGCCAGCAAGGAAGAAACCGGCCGCGTGATGTCACAAGTCAAACGCGTCGTACGCACCAACTACTCCAACCCGCCGACCCATGGCGGCGCGATCGTGGCGGCAGTACTGGCCTCACCCGAACTGCGTCAGCAATGGGAGGACGAATTGGCCGGCATGCGCGTGCGCATCCGTGCCATGCGCACCAGTCTTGTTGAAAAGCTCGCTGCACGTGGCGTAGCGCAAGATTTCGGTTTCGTGACCAAACAGCGCGGGATGTTCAGCTACACCGGTCTCACGGCAGAACAGGTTGAGCGCCTGAAGAACGAATTCGGCATCTACGCAGTGTCAACGGGCCGTATCTGCCTGGCCGCGCTGAACACCAAAAACATCGACTATGTTGCCGATGCCATTGCCGCCGTGCTGAAGTAAGCCTGCTTCGCGCAACAAAAAGCCCGGTCAATGCTGACCGGGCTTTTTTACGGCCCATGCCCGAAGAGCAGCGTGGGGCGGACATCTTCGGCAGATCGCCCTGAGGACAAAGACGGGAAGTACATCTAAAGAGCACGACCCCGAAGAACGAGGCGGGAAGCGGCTCTTCAGCCTACCCGGGCAGCCGTGAGCGGATATCCGCCACCCCTTGCCAGGCGCGTCGTTCGGCATTGCCAGCCACGTACGCCGCCGACTCCGCCTCGCTCTGCAGCAAATAGGTGGCGATCAGGCGCTCCAGCAGATGATGCTGCGGCAGCATCGGGCCACAGAACAAGACCTGAGAACCACGCTGAATCACGACTGTCGGGAAATTCTCAACGTCCAGATCATCCACAACCTCGGACTGATCTTCCACGTCAACCCAGACAAAACCTACATCCGGAAAGCGTGCCTGCAAGGCATCAAACCCTGCGCGATATTCACGACAGGTGCCACACCAGGCAGCACAGAGGCAGGAGACCAGAAATTCAGCCTCGCGAGCAAGAAACGACACGACAAAACCCTTCAGGACGATCCGGGCAGAGCCCGGATCAGGCCTGCTTCAGACACGATACTACCGTGTGCTCATGGTCGGCGCATCGACCTTGCCCGACAACTCGAAACTGCGCGACACGTTCTCACCGCCCGGCAAGGTCAGCGACCCATGCACCACGCCCTTCAATCTGCCATCCTGCTGCACAGAAAAAGAACTTGAACCACGCAGAGCCCCCGAGGTAAGCCCCTGGAAGTCGGCCTGCGCCGGCTCTCCGGTACGCCCTCCGAACTTGCCACTCAAGCTGTCAAACCTGATCAGCCCCCCGCCAACCACACCAGAACCGCTGCGACGCATCCCTTCGAGCAGACCGAAGCGATCAAGTGAGCCATTCTTGATGGTATAGGTGCCATTGACCGCAACAGAAGAGGCCAGTCCCTCAAAGCTGTCGGCCGACGCATCCAGTTTGAAAGACCCGCTCAAAAGACCATCCACGGTACTGCGCGGATAGAGTCTATTGATGACATCCCGCGCGCGCAGGCTTTCCATCTTAATCTCACCTTCGAGCAGAAGCTTGCCTGCAGACACCATATGCAGCATGCCACTAACCGAACCGCCATCACCATTCGCTCCGATCTTGTCGATCAGCAGGTTGTCATCTGTAATCTCGCCCTGGGCAACGACACTATCAAAACTGAATCCGGGCAGCACGGGCCACTTCAAAGCACCTGACTGAACCAGCACTGCCAGCTTGCCACCCTCGCGCGGAGAAAGCTCCAGATTGATCCCGCCCTCATACTTGATCTTGATGATGCTGAGCGCCCCATCGGGGGCAAAACGCATTTCCCCCCCCGGCAGAAGCAAAGGACTCGTCCCGAACAGCAGTTTGAGACTGGTAAATTCCAGTCTCGTCACCTTGCGCGTAGACGGGCCATCAACCAGGCCCAGTCGGGCCAGCGAACTGGGGCGTGCAACAACCTCACCGGCCTCCACCCGAACACGTGACATACGGAATTTGGTGATCCAGTCGGCCCAGTCAGGAGTAACCCAAGCCCGTTCCACCTCAATCGGTGTTGCAGTCTGAACCTTGAGCTTGCTCAGCTCAACAGCCACCCCGCCCTTGATTGCATACTCTTGGCTGGCAAATTCAACAGGAAGACCCAGCCAGGTTTCTTTCTTTTCTACGGCGCCATGTGCGACTACCGGCAAAAATGCCAGCACACACAAGACCGGGGCAACACACAAAGACTGCAGGGTACGTGGCATCACGAGTATCTCCGGAAACATTTATTACCGATGCGCAGCAAGCTGATCAGGCCACTTCATCGAAAGACAGCAAAATTAACTCAAAAATCTTGACACAATCAACAGCCATATCTATTATTCGGCCTCTCGATTCCCCGATAGCTCAGTTGGTAGAGCGCCGGACTGTTAATCCGTAGGTCCCTGGTTCGAGCCCAGGTCGGGGAGCCAAATTTAGGAAGGGTCTAGCCGCAAGGCTAGGCCCTTTCAGCTTTCTGCCGTGACAAAAACGTGACGAGTTCGACCACGTTTTCATCTTCCCGCCTTCGCTCAATCCTTGCTGCAGCACTCTTCAGGTTCTCCGTAGCAAACTTGGCGTAGCGGTCGACCATGGTACGGGATTTCCACCCCCCCAAGTCCTTCAACTCGTCGCAGCTAGTGCCCGCCTGTCGGTGCCACGAAGCCCAAGTGTGCCTAAGGTCATGAAAACGGAAGTCTTCAATCCCGGCTTTCTTGAGAGCACCTAGCCAAGCGGTGTTCGTTACCTGAAACACAATCGGCTTGCCCCGGTAAGTAAAGCAGTACCGGTCATGCTTGCCGACCTGTTCCTTGAGTACCTCAACAGCGTCTGTATTCAGCGGCACGCCTCGCGGCGTTCCATTCTTGGTATGGTCAAGCCAAGCGGTTTTGCGCTGCAAATCCACCCGCTCCCACTCCAAGTCGGTAATCTCTCGCGCCCGACAACCTGTCGCCAAGGCAAAGCGCACCAACGCCGCCAGATGATCCGGACAGGCCTTAACCAGCCTGTCAGCCTCCGTTTGCGTCAGCCACCTGTCCCGTTCGACTTCTCCGGGCAATAAGCGAATCTTCGGGATGCTGTCGATCCACTGCCATTCATCCCGCGCCATCCGCAGCAAGCTGCGAATCAACGACAGGTAGCGATTGACTGTCGCAGGTTTGTTGCCGCGTTTCATCTGCCGCTGCACGACCTGCCACACCACATCCCCGTTGATCTGGTTCAGTGTGAGGTCGCCCAGCAAGTAGTCCAGTTCGCGGCAAATCCGCTGCACATCCTTGAAACTGCGAAGACTCGCCTTGATCGAGAGATACCGCACCACTGCTTCTTGCCATGTACGCGGGGGTTTGATTCCGAAATGCTCGGCCTTGTATGCGTCCAGCGTAAGCTTGGCTAACAAGGCTTCTGCTTCTTCTCGGCTTTCAGTCCCAGCGCTCTGGCGTATGCGCTTTCCATTTGGAAGCGTGGCATTGATCCACCAGAACCGGGAATCCGGTCGCCGGTAGATACCGGTTTCACGGGCCATATCGATAACTCCTTTCCGGCCCGCCCTCTAGCCTTATAGTCGTCAAGCCATGCGTCAAGGTCAAGCTTGTCGAACACGCAGCGACGACCCAAGCGCAACGCAGGGATGCCCAACTCCATGAGCAAGGTGACGCCGATCCCCAGATATTCGGCGGCTTGCTCCCTTGTCAGGCATCGCACAGCAGGCAGGGGCAGGCCTTGTTCTGGCTCACCAGCCGCCACGGCTCTGCTTCCGGTACTCACGCTCAAAGGCCTCCGCCTCCCGCTCGGCAAGTTCTTCCTCCGATACTGGCGCAGGATTGAAGAGCGTATTGAACTTGCGCCCCTTGAACCTGACTTTCTCTTCCACCAATTGTTCGAAGGGGATGCCCTCAAACTCGGCCCGCTGCTGATAGTGGTCCTCGACAATCTCACGCAGCAGCGACCAGCCCCGCCAGAAATCGAACTCACCTTCACGCGCCATGAAGCTTGTCAGGGCGCTGAACGCAAAACGACAAAGCGTTGCATCCTGCGGCGCCCGATTCGGGGAAAAACGTTTGCTCAGAGGCCCGCCATCCGTCTCCCAATCAATCGACGCGAGAGCGATCCACAAGGGATGAATCGGCCAGCGTGAGCGGGTTTGATCGTCTGGATTAGGCATCGTCAGCTTGAGCCATTCGGTTGTGGCGTAACTCCACAGCCCGTTCAGGTGCCTCAGCATGCCTGAAAGTTCAGACAGCCCCTTCTGGGTCAGCACCTCACGCCTGAACTGAAACTCAAGCCGCCAAACCCGCTCCCCGGCCTTCCATCCTCGTTCTGTCCAGAGCGGCTGAAGGTAGTACTTCTTGCTCTTCTCCAACTCCAGCGTCTTGTCGTAAAGACGGCAGGACAGCACCCCGCCCTGCCCGATGGACCACCCCGAAAACTCGTTATCAATGGCGTAGGCATTCACCGATGAAGCGCGCGTCAGCCACGCCGCACGCGTCCAGCTCTCCATCGATATGTCGCAGACGAAATCAAGGTACAGATCGATCCGGCTAACCTTTGCAGGATCAACGTTCGTCCCGACCTGACATAGCAACCAGAGCAGATCGTCTTCTATGTCGCACGGGCGCTTGCTGGACAGGTAAGCAGACGAGACTTTCACATAGGCCATCGGCAAGCGCTTGTTGCGTCGCGAAAGCTGTATCCGGAAGGCGTTGTCGTCCAGAACATAGGGAAACAAGCCCGATCCCTTGTCCTTTACCTCAAACAGATGGTCTTCCAGAGCGAATTGCGCGCACGCCTGCTCAGGCTCTTCCGAGGACTGAGCAGCCTGCTTCAGCTTCTGAAGTTCTTTTTCAACATCTGCGTTGAGTTCGCCATCAAAGGAGAGATAAAGACTATCTACCCCCCAGCGAAGAGGCTTAAAAACCATCCCACTGCAGGAATTGGATGCTGTGTTACTAGGAGACGCATCCACGGCTTGCTCTGTCGGGGACGGGGCGCCCGCTGCGCAGGCGCTCCCGCACCCGGCAGGCTGCGCCGTTTGGGCAACGCGGGTAACTGGCTTGCCCGACTCCGGGCTTGACTTGCTCTTACTCATATCCGTTCCTTTGGAACTGCCGGACATGCCGATTTGGCTTTCCGGAACGGATACGAAAGCTATGCGCCTAGACAGGCAAAAACGACCACCTCAAATTGCAATTTCAGGTGGTTGAAAAACCCTTGCCTTCTCTGAACTGCTTGAACAGATTTTTACCGGCACCAGGATGTGCCTCGTACAACTTCAACTCATTCACAAACAAATTTTCAAGCTGAGCTTCAGACATCCTGTCAAAACCACATTCACGCAACATATACATGGCGTAATGAAGATTTTGGTATGACTTCCAGTGCTTCTTAGACGGCCCTTTCAACGCATGTCCAAGGCGAAGAAAGAAGTCTTTGTCGTCAGCAAGCTCCGCCCGCGCAATACAGGCTGCTACCGTCGGACAAGCCACTATTGATCGATCTACACGAACAGCTTTGAAGAGTGAATCAAAATTCCCCGCGCGAGCTTCTTCAAGAAGCGCACTCAAGGAACGTTGATACAGCATTATCGAGAGAATGTTTCGCTGCAACATCAACGTCAGCCCAACAACATCTTGCAACTTAAATGGCTCGACTGGCCCCTGCCACTCTTCATCCTGATCAATGAAATCTATGCAAGCCTGTTGGGGATCAGGCTGTTGAGCCGCCTCGACCGGTAAATGTGCTTTACCAAGAACGTAAAGCAACAGCGCTATTTGCTCAACAAACGGCAACTCATAGCAATCAGCCCAGAAAAAATCCTTCTCAAACAACTGATTCAATTTCTCCTGAGAGCACCCCCTAACCAATCTAGGAATATCTGCCATCTGCTGCTGCAGTTCAGGAAGCACGGCCACAAGGCGTTTAAACTGATCGAGAGAGAGTTTTCCGTATTCTTTCATTTTCGAATATGACTGAAATCGACCCGGAGCGGACGGTCAGACTATTTGAAAGCGGACGTTTGAACGTAGAGGTAGGGGGCGAAGACTGCGCAGCAGGCGGAGTCCAGCGGAACGAAGTGGAGCGCCCTTGACCGCCGGGTTAGACCAGCGACGGTAGTCGTATGGCATTTATCTACCGACCGGAATTAGTACTTGATCAACGAATTTCCGGGTATAGCCATCAGATGTACCACCGAAACCCGGGCAAATCGGACCTCGAAGCCAAGGGCTTATGCCACCCCAGCTATGTTTGTATTGAATCATTTCCCCAAGGACTTCGTTCTTCGCAAGGTCAATAACTGAAACCTTTCCTCCGGCAACCCAAAGGGCTCGCTCCTCAGGAACAACATATTCTTCGTATGTCACTGCATAGCGTGGAGCAGGTTCCGGAGCCACTGCTTTGTCGAGGAAGAATTTGATATACCCTTTGAGATAGGATTTGTCGTATTGCCATGGTTCTTCCCATCGACCTTTGTATCTATATCGCGTGCCGTCTCTTTCGTCGATGACATCAACGAACAGATAGCCCGGGCGTCCAGTAGGACGACGGGCTGTATTGAGATAGCCTCGGTATTGTGGGGTTATTGCTCCTGGTGTTCCATCGGCGTTTCCCGGAGCGTGTTCCTGGCTTAGAAATGATTTGATGTATGTCTCACCGCCGTATTCATTTTCGAATGCGGCGCTCGGCCACATCGGGTCTCTCCATTCGCGCTCTCCGGGGGTGCCCCTTACCTTAAGTAGTAAAAGACCGTCGACGTTCTCAACGGTTCTGTATATCTTCATTCCCGCCACTGAGCTGCACTTCTCCTTGAAGAGTGCCTCCCCTTTTGCAAATTGATCCTTCCATTTTTGAGCCGCAACACTTTGCGGTGAGGTGCAGCCCGGCGCCAAGGTACAAATCAGTAATGGAAGGTAACGAACTATTGAAAAATGGACTCGAGGCATCATTGGCCTAACGTGTTATAGGGATCAGTTTTGCCGCCCAACATCGGCGCGTGCTCCCCAACATGGCACGACCGACCAGCGAAGATTGGCTTCCAGAGCGGCTCTCCATGATTCCGCTGTAAAAATGAGCCGCATTAACAGAATCGACAAAAACCTCACTCTACAGATTTCAGTTCCGGTGCGTCGAACGGCTGCTTTGAAGCCGCAAGCCTGATCGTCCGCTAGTGGCCGGCTCCCGCCTGATTGCACGCGTATTAGAGCGCATTGTGGTCGCCAAGCAATTTAATGGAGGCAATTACAGCACGAATGGTTGAACCAATTTCCTCAGGACTAGCGGCAACAGAGTGCAACTTGCCGACAAAAATCCCCGACATAGGCGTTCGCGGACAAGCTTCGACGCGCAAAGCAGTATTAACTGTTTCGACAGAAATGTAGATTGAAGAACTCTCAAAGGCACGGCCAGTTTTCGCGCCAGACAAAGCAAACGCACGCCAATCTGAGAGTTTATGTTCCCGATACGACGGAGCTGGAGCGCGATAGCAATCAACGAGTTTGTTGAGAACAACTGTCCCGAGCTCTTCGTCGTCGACGTCGAACGAAAGAACCATAGGTTCTCCTGACTCAGCTATTCCTGTTGTGGAGGAGACGATGAGGTATTTTTCAGCATAGGCATAGAGCGCGACTTTTAACTCAAGTTGAAGTTTTGAATTTCGCTCTTGATTGATTTGATCTCGCCGGTCGATGAGGTCACGAGGTGTTGGGAAGTCAGCCATGGATCACCCAGTAGGTAAATATTTTCATGCCCGAAACGGCTTTGAACGACTGCTTCGTGGGCGGATAACGAAGGTCAGCTTGTGGCCGGCTATGCCCACTGAACGTTGGATTGCCACGGAAAACCGCGGAGGCCGTAACGCCGAACCTCAGAGTCGTTCAGGTTGGCCTGGGAGCATAGACTTTCCCATTCATGTCCCGATAGGTTGTTTACGCCAGACAACCACTCACGAAGGTCCAGTTCGAGGTCTGTTTGGTTTTCATACATCATCCACAACTCAGCAAGGTCTATTTGTAGCATTGATGCGGGAAGGTCCGATGAAAGAAATGCCTCCCATTCTGAAATGTGACAGGCGTTCTCCGTACCCAATGCCCTTGCCAATGAAACGCTTCGCGCTGCGTAGGTGTTCTTTGCCTTGGCTGTTGGGGCAAAGAGAGTTGGAATTTTCTCGATGACCTCATCACCGTTGTCATTTGTGCATGGGACGGAAACGAAAGTAAGGTCATTGGGCTCGAAAAGAGCAACCCAGAGTATTGGGGCCTGATAGTTGGCGCCAAGGAGACAACTCTCTTCAGAAGCTGCGGCAATTATTGCGGCTTCCTGTGAGTGGTTCATTAAATACGCGCGATTGGCCACGTGTTCTCCTTGGGCGGCTAACGAATGATGAAAGTTATCATTTAAGAACGTTATCGAATGACCGCATACGGCGCTCATCTGCGAACGTCGCCTTCTGGCCGGATACAGCCCTATGCCGATAGATTACACCCGAAATTGCCGGGTTACCCACCGGGCCGCTCTCCTCTGGCTTGTATGAGGCAGCCGTCGGCGGCCCCGTGGATAACCCTTGGGGTTTGAGCGTTGATTCAGGGACAAAGGGAACGTGACAGAAACGGCGAGCGCCAGCGTGTTTTGGCGTGTGAGGGCGGGCACAAAACACTTTAAAATCAATGACCTAGTCGGCTGTTAATCCGTAGGTCCCTGGTTCGAGCCCAGGTCGGGGAGCCAAATCTGAAAGCCAGCACTTCGGTGCTGGCTTTCTTCGTTTCAGCGCCTGAGAACGTGATTATCCCCTAGATCACATCACTCCTCACCCCGCCTGACGCACCCTGTTCCACGCCCGTCGTTCTACAGCCTAGCACAGGCCCGAAACCACTCTCAGGCCCCGCGCGACCATCTCTGGCAGGCTTGGCGGGCCTGCGCACGCACAATCCATCCGAGGGTCAAATCAGTCTATTCCAGCAGCATCCGGGATGGTCGAAACGTAAGCAGGACCGGACCATACCTGCCTACTGACACAAAAATCCGGCTGAAGGGTCATTAAAGGGCTCCGCACGATTGCGGGCTGGGATACTGGGAAGCAAAGTGCGCGCACATCGCTGTCCACCGAAGAACAACCAAGGGCCACGCGAAGAATCACCACCCCGGCCAGGCCCCTCGGAGAAGAAAAACCCAGCTCGCCCCATCAACGACGGCCTACCCGTCAGAGGGGATGAGCAATCTCAACAGGCAGAACTTCAATCTGCTACCGGCCCAAGGAACTGACCGCAAAAGTCAGGTAGTCAGTCCCTTACTGACCAAGCGATCAACGGCCTGCTATCGCAGTGAAGCTTTGCACCAGACGACGCTTTTCATCCGGACGGAGATGAATACAAGTAACGACATGGCCCGGCAAGCCATGGAGCCCATGAACATCCAGATATACACGCCGCCCGGCGAACTGCGTCCCTGCCCACTCGATCTCACGCCGGTTTTCCAATACGGACGGCCATGGTCCGCACTGACTCACCAGACCGTTCTGGATGAGCAATGCTCAATCCTGGAATATGCACAGGCGCGGCTGTCAGCATCGTCCCCAAGATCGGCCAGAAGATGCAGGACGCGGCTGCGCAGCGCCCGGAAGGCCTTAGCCTCCCGAAATATAGGGCTTGCCGAGCGATGCAGGCAGGTTCAGCAACAGGACCTTGCGATCTCGCGAGATCAGCACCAAGACGAGAATGGTCGCCACATAGGGCACCGCCGCCAGCAGCTGGGACGGCAAGTCCACGCCGAATCCTTGCGCATGCAATTGCAAAATCGTCATGCCACCAAAAAGGTAGGCGCCGAGCATCAGCCGCGCGGGTTTCCAGGTGGCAAAAACCACCAGCGCCACAGCAATCCAGCCCCGCCCTGCAGTCATGTTCTGCACCCACAGCGGCGTATATACGGTCGACAGATAAGCCCCCGCGATCCCCGCCATCGCGCCACCAAAACAGGTGGCCGCATACCGGATGCCAATCACGTGATAGCCAATCGCATGTGCGGCTTCAGGGCTCTCGCCTACCGCTCGCAGAATCAGTCCCCAGCGTGTCCGAGCCAGCATCCAGGCAACCAGACCGAAAGCCAGGTAGGACAGATAGACCACCGCGCTCTGCTCAAAAAACACGGGGCCAAGCAGCGGGATCGAGGACAGCAGGGGAATGGCATAAGGCTGCAGCCCCGGCAGACTCTGGCTGACGTAGAACTGCCCGATGAAGGCGGACAGCCCGATCCCGAAAATCGTCAATGCCAGCCCGGTAGCAGGCTGATTCGTGCCCAATGAAAGCGTCAGAAAGCAGAACGGCAGTGCCGCCAACGCGCCGGCCACAGCGCCCGCCACAATTCCTCCGGCGACGCCCCAGTGCAGGGCCGCCGCAAACCCGGCGATCGCGCCGACCAGCATCATGCCCTCTACCCCGAGATTGATCACACCACTTTTCTCGGTCACCAGCTCGCCCAGCCCGGCAAACACCAGCGGCGTCGCAGCCGCCAGGGTTGTGGCAAGTATCGGAATCAACTGCTCGATCATGCTTCCTGCTCCTTCGCCCGGTCTTTCAGCCACAACTTGAGGGGGCGCCGTTTGAGACGAAAATCAACAAATGCATCGGCCCCCAGCAGGAAAAACAGCAGCATGCCCTGAAACAGCCAGGAAATGGCCGAGGGCAGCTGCATGGAAACCTGCGCGGCCTCGCCACCGATATAGATCAATGCCAGCAGCAGACCTGACAGGACAATCCCGACCGGATGCAGACGTCCGACCCACGCCACGATGATTGCCGCAAAACCATACCCCGGAGAAAGCGACAAGGTCAGTTGTCCAACCGGCCCGGCGGCCTCGGCAGCCCCTGCGATTCCCGCCGTGACGCCTGAGACGATCAGACTGACCCATACCGTACGCCTTGCCGAGAAACCCGCGTAACGTGCCGCAGCAGGCGCCTCTCCCCCTACCGCGAGCTGGTAGGCCATGAAACTCTTGGACACGAAAAGCCAGAACAGGGGAACAGCCAGTGCAGTGATGAATACCGAGCTGTTCAGACGCAAGCCTTCGAAAACCGGGGCAAACATCGCGGGCTCGGAAAACAGGATGGACTGCGGGAAATTGGTTCCTGCCGGATCTCTCCAGGGACCGCCAACGAGCCAGGACAAGAGATAGCTCGCCACATACCCAAGCATCAGCGTGGTCAGGGTTTCCTCGGCGTTGTAATGGGTTTTCAGCCAGGCCGGCAGCGCTCCCCACAACCCGCCACCGATAGCGCCAGCCAAAACCATGGCCGGCAGTATCCACCAGCCGGTCATCCCGTCGGTATAAATCGCGACCCCGCTGGCACAGATGGCGCCCAGCAGGAATTGCCCTTCGGCTCCGATGTTGTACACCCGTGCGCGAAACCCGAGCGCCAGCCCCTGCGCGATCAGGATCAGCGGAGAAGCCTTGAGCAGCAACTCGCTCCAGCCATTGGCGTATTCCAGCGGCTCAATGAAGAAAACGTAGAAAGCCTGCAGCGGTGATTTGCCAAGCAACGCGAAAATGGCCGCAGCCGCCAGCAGGGTCAGCATGATCGCCAGCGGCGGAGCAAGCCAGCGCATCAGCTGTGAAGGATTGCCACGAGGTTCAAGGATCTGCATCACGTCACGCCGCCTGTTGTTGAGTGCCCGCCATCAGCAGGCCGATCTGTTCGGCATCCGTCTCTTCGCGCGGCACAGGCTCGGAAAGACGTCCCCCTGCAAGCACACCGATGCGGTCACAGATTTCAAAAAGTTCTTCCAGCTCTTCGGATATCACCAGCACGGCGACACCGCTACGCGCTATATCCAGCAAGGTCTGCCGCAGGAATGCCGAAGCGCCGACATCCACGCCCCAGGTCGGCTGCGCCACGATCATCACCTTGGGCTCCTGCATCACTTCGCGGCCAACGATGAATTTCTGCAGATTGCCCCCCGAGAGACTGCGTGCAGCGGCCAGAACACCGTTGCAGCGCACGTCGAAACGCTCGATGCAGCGGGCCGCAAACTCTCGTGCCCGCGTCCGGCTGATCAACCCGTGGCGGCGCAGGGAGGGCTGGCGATGCGCCGTCAGCAGGTAATTCTGGGCCAGTGTCATCGCGGGCACCGCGCCGCGCCCGAGGCGCTCCTCAGGCACAAAAGCCAGCCCGCGGTTGCGCCGCTGACCGGCATGCAGATGTCCGACCGGAGCTCCTTCTATCAAAACGGCGTCCGGACGCGAAACCTGCTCCCCCGAGAGGGCTGCCAGCAGCTCGGCCTGGCCATTCCCGGAGATCCCGGCAATACCGACCACCTCCCCGGCATTGACGCTCAGATTCACATCGAACAGGGAAGCACAAAAGGGGTCCTCATTGCGAAAGTTGAGGCCCTGTACCTGCAATACCGGCCGACGTTCACCGTGATACGGCGGCGCCGAACACACCGGTAACTCGCGTCCGATCATCATGCGCGCCAGACTGGCAGCACTTTCCTGACGCGGATCGGTCTCTCCGGTCACCTTGCCACCCCGCATCACCGTCGCCCGGTCGCACAACTCGCGGATCTCGTCGAGTTTGTGGCTGATATACAGAATGCTCACCCCTTCACTGGCAAGCTGACGCAGTGTGTCAAATAACTTGCGCACCGCCTGTGGCGTAAGCACCGAGGTCGGTTCATCCAGAATCAGCAGCTGGGGGTTCTGCAACAGGCAGCGGACGATCTCGACACGCTGGCGTTCGCCCACCGAGAGGCTGTGCACCAGACGCTGCGGATCAAGCGGCAAACCATACTTCTCCGACACGGCGCGCACCTGCAGCGCCAGCGTCTTCAGATCGAACCGGCCTTCCAGCGCCAGCGCGATGTTCTCGACCACCGTCAACGTATCAAACAGCTGGAAATGCTGGAACACCATGCCGATGCCGAGATGACGGGCTGCGGCCGGATTGGCAATGCGCACTTCCTGCCCGTTCCAGACCAGGTGGCCTTCATCAGCCTGCACGGCACCGTAGATGATCTTCATCAAGGTACTCTTGCCGGCTCCATTTTCGCCAAGCACGGCGTGAATCTCGCCAGGCATGACGGCAAGACTCACATCATCATTGGCGACAACGCCCGGATAACGCTTGGTGACATGCCACAGCGCCAGGCGGGGCGGGATCTCGGGCGGGGAAAGCGGCACACTCATGCAGCAGGTTCTCGGACACGAACAGATTGAAGCGCGCAGTCTATCAGCCTGGCCTGGTCTGTACGCCACCGAACGCTGATTAGAGTCATAATCTCGCCAGTTTTACTGCCCTGTTTCCGTACCGTTCCCAGCTTCCTCTTTCAGGACCTGATCAGGAGATTTTTCGATGCGTTTGTTCCAGACCCTCGGCCGCCTGGCCGCCCTTACCCTGACTGCCGCCGCCCTGTGCAGCGGAGCCCAGGCCGCTGAACCGCTCAAAGCCGGTTTCCTCTATATCGGGCCGACTGGGGATCATGGCTGGACCTACGCCCACGATGTGGGCCGCAAGGCCACCGAGGCCAAATTCGCCGGCCAGGTCAAAACCACTTTCGTCGAAAACGTGCCGGAGACCGCCGACGCCGAGCGCGTCATCCGCGACCTCGCCACCAAAGGCCACAAGGTCATCTTCGCCACCTCCTTCGGCTACATGAACGCGATGGACAAGGTTTCGCGCCAGTTCCCCAAGACCATCTTCATGCACGCCACCGGTTACAAGACCGGCAAGAATCTGGGCATCTACGATGTGCGCACCTATGAAGGTGCCTACATGCTCGGCGTCGTGGCCGGCAAGATGAGCAAGAACGGCAAGCTCGGCGTCGTCGGCTCGATCCCGATCCCCGAAGTGATCCGCAACATCAATGCCTTCACCATCGGCGCGCGCAGCGTGAACCCGAAGGCCAGCACCCGCGTGATCTGGGTGAACGGCTGGTTCGATCCGGGCAAGGAGCGTGAAGCCGCGCTGACCCTGATTTCGCAAGGCGCCGACGTGCTGATGCAGAACACCGACTCGCCCGCGGTTGTCCAGACGGCTCAGGAAAAAGGGGTTTACGCCTTTGGCTGGGATTCGGACATGAGCAAGTTCGGTGGCAAGGCCCAACTGGCCGCTTCGATCCTCAACTGGGATGTGATCTACAGCGAACAGATCGAGAAGATCCAGAAGGGTGAATGGAAAACCACCGACATCTGGTACGGCGTGAAGGAAGGCGCGGTCAACATCGACAACTTCGGCCCATCCACACCGGCGGATGCGAAGAAACTGGCCGAAGAGCGTCGCGATGCGCTCAAGTCCGGCAAGCTGCACCCCTTCAGCGGCCCGCTCAAGGACAACACCGGCAAGGAACTGGTCGCCGCCGGCAAGACTCTGGCCGACCCGGAACTGCGCAAGATGAGCGTCTTCGTCGAAGGCGTCGAAGGCAGCGTGCCGAAGTAAGTTGCTCCGGCCAGCACAAGCCCGGCTCTGGCCGGGCTTTTTTGTTGACCCGCCCGGAAAGTCGCTTCTGGCGGAGCTCTTCAGCCACCCATGTCGGACATGCCCACCAGACGTGGCTCTTCAGTACGCCATCCCGAAAAAGCCCGCCAGAAGCGGATCTTCAGGCAGGTATCTGCAGCCAGGGATACGTAGCCGGATCCTCGCCGGCACACAAGCCCGTATGCAGGGCCTCGACTGCCGAGCGCACGGCGCTGCCCATCGGAAAGCCAAAGGCCACCAGATCCGGCTGGATGCCAAGGAACAGCACCTCCGGAATGGTTTCTCGCAAGCGTTCGATCAGGAAGCTCAGCGGCAGGTTGTGAGTGGTCATGATGAACATGTCGGCAATCGCCGCATCGTCAATCAGGCGCACAGTGCCAGGCGCCTCGGCGAAGTCCGCCGCATCCACCACCAGCACGCGCTGAGGCTTGAGAGCCTGCACTTCATGGGCGACGTTCTCGGGTGCGGAGCCACCATCGATAACGCTCCAGCCCGACGCAGGCGTCTTCGTCAGCAGATCCGCCAGCAGCGGGCCAGCGCCATCATCCCCCATCATGCTGTTGCCAACGGTCAGAATGACGCCGCTCATGTGCGCCCGCCTATCCGTCTCTTGGCGATCAGGTAGATCGCCGGTTCGGCCTCGATGGACTGCAGCGATTGCATCAGCGCAGCGGTCCAGTCTGCTTCAAGCGCATCGAAGCCGGCACGCGTCGCGTCCAGCATGCCCGCCAGCAAGCCCGTATGCGAGCGGTCAATGGTGATCTCGCCCCATTTGAGCAGGCCCACCAGCTTGCTGCGGGCATCCCCCTCGGGCATCTTGTCCAGCCAAGCAGCATAAGCCTCGCTCGGGCATTCCAGGATGGGCTTGAGGCAGTCGATCACACCAATGTGGTGACCGATGGCCAGCGAGTAATACACCACCTGCTTGGCTTCCGCCGGCATGTCTTCCTGCCGGTCGAGAAACTTCTGCCCAAGCTGATAGAAGATGACCTTGTCTGTCATGCAGGTTTCACGGCGCTGCGGATAATGCCCTGCAGATTGCCATAAATCTCGGCCAGACGCGGATCATCGCGCTCCGTCAGCAAGCGGCTGACCTGTGCCTCGAAATCCTGCGGCGTGCCGGCTGCTTCGATCAGGCCCATGAACTCATCAACAATCAAGCCACCATGGCGGTAGCCCGCCATGCGCCGAGCCTCGCGTTCGAGCAGCACGCGCAAGTCCAGCGGCACGCCAGGATGAGCCAGCGCAGCCTGTTCGCCAGCCGCTTCCTCGTGATGCGTGCCTTTCAGCTTCTGGCCCAGCAGGCCCAGCGCCACGGCAAAACCGTAGAGGGTCGCGGCCGGTGTCGGCGGGCAGCCGGGGATATACACATCCACCGGCACGATCTGGTCGGTACCGCCCCACACGCAATAGCAATCGTGGAAGATCCCCCCCGAGCAGCCACAGGCTCCGTAAGACACGACGATTTTCGGGTCCGGTGCGGCATGGTAGGCGCGCAGCGCAGGCATGCGCATCGAGCGCGTGACCGCACCGGTAAACAGCAGAATATCCGCGTGCCGCGGCGAGGCCACGACCTTGATGCCGAAGCGCTCGGCATCAAAGACCGGCGTGATCGCCGAGAAGATCTCGATCTCGCAGCCGTTGCAGCCGCCGCAGTCCACGCGATAGACGTAGGCGGAACGCTGGATGTCCTTCAGCAAGGTCCCCTTGAGCCTGGCGACCTCTTCATCCAGAGTCAGCGGCACGGGCATGCCATTGGCGTTGCGCGGAGCAAATTCGATGGGCTTGTTCATGTCAGCCTCGCATCAGGGCTTGGGCGGGTTCGATGCTGGCAAGCGCCTGCTTGCGCTTGCACTCCGGGCAGGTCTCGAGATGAGGCCGCATGGCTTCGGCCTGCTCGGCCGAAAGCGCACCTTGCGCCAGCAAGGCAAGGGCATAGTCGACTTCCTTGGCGGGTGCGAAGGCGCTGCCGCAGCAATAGCAGGAGGTCAGCGTGAAATCCGCCCGCTGGAGCAGGTCGGCCTTGCTGCCGACGGCCAGCTCGAACTCCTGCGAGAGCTTGATCGCCCGGGTCGGGCAGACCTCTTCGCAACGCCCGCAGAAAATGCAGCGACCGATATTGAGTTGCCAGGTGCGCTTGCCCTCTGCCGTATTGGTCTGCATGGTCAGCGCATTCGGCGGACAGGCCGTCACGCAGGCGGCGCAGGCAATGCACTGCGCTGGCGAGTGCTCCGGCTTGCCGCGGAAATTCGGACTGACCGGGAAAGGCGCGAACGGATACTTTTCGGTCGCCTCCCCTGCCCCGCGGATGATCTTGAGCAGTTTGAACATTCATCGGCTCCTTACTTCAGCGGCGAGTCTTTGCGCTCGCGACCATAGCGTTCGATTTCCTGATACGGCACCGTGGTGGCCTTCTGCTTCTTCACATCGATCAGGGTCACCCGGTCGGTACACGAATAGCAGGGGTCGATGGAGGCCACGATGAGCGGCGCATCCGACACTGTATTGCCACGCAGCATGTAGCGCAGGGGCGGCCAGTTGGCATAGGTCGGCGCACGACAACGCCAGCGGAACAGCTTCTGGTTGTCACCCAGCATGCTCCAGTGGATGTCCTCGCCGCGCGGCGCTTCGGCATAGCCCAGTGCGAACTTGTGCGGCGTATAGGCAAAGCCTTCGATCAGCAACGGGCCTTCCGGCATGTTGTGAAGCGCATGTTCGATGATCGCCAGCGAGTCGTAGAACTCCTTCACGCGCACCAGCACGCGGGAGAGCACATCGCAGCCGTCCAGCACATGCAGGCCGAAAGGCATGTCGGCGTAAGCCGCGTACGGGTGATCAACGCGAATGTCGCGGGCAAAGCCACTGCCACGGATTGCCGGCCCGACCGGGCTGAAATCGCGTGCCACCTTCGGATCAAGGCGCCCGACGCCTTGCGTGCGCTGCTTGAGATTGGGCGTTTCCATCAGCATCTCGACCAGCGGCGTCACTTCGGCACGCAACTCGGCGCACAGCTTGAGGGTCTTGGCGCGTTCGTCCTTGAGGATGTCGCGGCGCACCCCGCCGATCACGTTCATCCCATAAGTCTTGCGCGCGCCGGTGAGCAGCTCGGCCATGGTCATGGCCTTCTCGCGCACGCGGAAGAACTGCATGAAACCGGTGTCGAAACCTACGAAGTGACTGGCCAGACCGATATTCAGCAGGTGACTGTGCAGGCGCTCGACTTCGAGGAAGATGCTGCGGATGGCCTGCGCACGCGGCGGCACAACGATACCCAGTGCATTCTCGACCGAGCTGGCGTAGGCCACGCTGTGGGTAAAGCCGCAGATACCGCAGACGCGGTCGGCAAGGAAAGTGACCTCGTCGTAGCCCATGCGCGTTTCGGCAAGCTTTTCCATGCCGCGATGCACGTAGAACATGCGGTAATCAGCATCGACGATGTCTTCTCCATCCACGAAGAGACGGAAGTGCCCGGGTTCGTCGGAAGTGATGTGCAGCGGCCCCAGCGGCACCACGCGGCTCTCGCCCCCGTCGTTGACGAACTGATAGGTCTCCGTGTCGGTGGTCGGCGCCGGTCGCTGGTTGTAACCCATCGTATCCTTGCGCAGCGGATACAGATCCTCGGGCCAGTCGTCCGGCAACACCAGACGGCGTTCGTCCGGCAGCCCCACCGGGCGCAGGCCATACATGTCACGCACTTCGCGCTCGCCCCACACGGCGGCAGGGACCTTTGGCGTGACCGAGGGGTATTCCTGGGTGACCGGATCAACCAGCGTCCTCACCGTCACCCAGCACTTCACGTCCTTTTCCATCGAGAGCACGTAGTACACAGCAAAGCTGCCGTTCAGGGTGCGCTCATCGTTGCCGAAAAGCACCGACAGCCAGCCGCCCTGATCGTAGTACAACCAGGACACCACCTCGGGCAAGGCATCCGGCTTGACCGTCACGGTGATCTGGTCGGCCGTCTGCCATTCCACTTCCAGCATCGCGGCCGGGAATTTCTCGCTCAGCCCGGCGATATAGTTACGCCCGATCCGGGATTGTTCAGCTACGGACATGTTTCGTCGTCTCCTTGCCTGCTCGGGGGATCAATGGGTCGCTGCGGGCACTGCGGGTGCAGGCAGCAGAATCGGCGCCGGCACATCCGGTTTCACTTCGTCACTGCCCGCCAGCACTACACGAGCCGCACTGTCGAGCAAATGCACCACCGGCTCCGGTGCGCGGATCCCCATCACCAGCATCAATGCCAGCAGGATCACCATCGGCGCCAGAGTCAGCACACCCGTCTCGCCCTTCTTCAGGCCTTCCGGTGCCGGGCCGAACACCGTGCCAGCCACCATGCGCACCAGCCCTGCCAGCACGATGGTCAGAAGCAGCAGCAGAATGATCATCAGCCCTATGTGGCCGCTCTTGATGCCGGCCGTGACCACCATGAATTCGCTGACAAAAACGTTGAACGGCGGCACGCCACCGAGCGCCAGAGCTCCGGCCGTGAGCATCACGCCGGTCAGCGGGGCAAGCTTCAGCAGACCTTTCACCTTGTCCATGTCCGGCGTGCCGTATTTGAGCAGCACATTGCCCGAGCCGCAGAACAGCAGCGCCTTGGCCAGGCTGTGATTGACCGTATGAAACAGTGCCGCCAGCACACCGAGCGGGCCACCGATACCGAAGGACAGTGCGATCAGCCCCATGTTTTCGACGCTGGAATAGGCCAGCAGGCGTTTGATGTCGCGCTGCACGATGATGAAGAAGGCCGCCACGGCCACCGACATCAGACCGAACACGATCAGCAGTGTCTGCGGGAAAGCCGGGCCGATGGTTTTCGATACGATCATGTAGAAACGCACCACGATCAGCATCGCACAATTGAGCAGCACAGCAGAAAGCAGCGCGCTGACCGGACTGGGTGCCTCGGAGTGGGCATCCGGCAGCCAGGCGTGCATCGGAAACAACCCCGCCTTGGTGCCGAAGCCGATCAGCACAAACACGAAAGCCAGCTTCATGAGGGTCGGATCAAGCGCCTTGGCCTGCGTCAGCAGCACCGTCCAGAACGCCGCATCACCACTGTGCGGCAGCACCCCGACCGCATTGGAATACACCAGCACCACACCGTACAGGCCGAACGCCACCCCCACGGTACAGATGATCACGTACTTCCAGGCGGCCTCCAGCGACGAACGCTTGCCGTAGAACCCCACCAGAAACACCGAGCCCAGTGTCGTCGCCTCGATTGCTACCCACATCATGATGATGTTGTTGGCCGTCGCGGCGAGCAGCATGGTGAACACGAACAGATTGAAGATGCCGTAATAGCTGCACAGCTTCTTCGCGTCCAGATGGCCATGGTCGAACTCGTGGTTCATGTAGCCGATCGAATACAAACCGGTCAGGAAGCCAACGACACCGATCAACATCAGGAAGACCGCGCCCAGCGCGTCCACATACATCCAGTCGTGCAGCGCAGACAGCGGGCCGGACACCAGCACCTGCCCAACTACGAACAGGGAAAACACCAGCAGCAGGGCAATCCCGGCGCTCTGGATCACGGTCACGAGCATGTGGGTCGCCGCCCCGGCCCAGCGGGCCGCAAACGCCAGCAGCGCCGTCAGCAGTGGAATCAGCAGAAGCGTGGAAAGAAGTTCCATGGAAATCATGTTGTCAGCCCTTCAAGGCCGTGAGTTGCCTCACGTCAAGCGTGTGCAGCGTGTGGTGGATTTTCCTGACCAGCACAACCATGATGAGTACCGCAAAAACGGCATCCGTCGCGATGCCGATTTCGACCAGCTCCGGCGCTTTGTAGGCCAGCAGGGCCAGCGTCAGGTGCGCGCCGTTTTCCATCAGGCAGTACCCGAAGACCTGCTTGAGAATGTTGCGCTGACTCACGATACAGACCAGTCCGAGCAGGAAGTGCCCCAGTGACACACCCAATGCCGGCTTGAGCTGCGCAACCACCGCAAGCTGTACCGACGATACGGCGTAACAGGACAGGCCGACGATCACGGCAGCCACCAGAACCAGCCAGGCCGGTCCGAGCACCCCGGGAAGCTCCTCCGTCTGAGGCAGCGGCCCCAATGCCCTCAGCATGATCACGGGCACCAGCACCACCTTGGTGATGAAGGCAGAAACGCCCCACCAGTACAGCTCATGTGCGTCATGCGACACCGCCAGCGCGAGAAAGATCAGCACCAGCACGAATGACTGCAGGGCATACAGCCTGGCGGCCTGAGCCGTGTTGCGAGCACCTGTCACCAGCAGCGAGGTGACAATCAGCAGCCCGGCCAGGCCATTTACCATCAATGTTCCGTTCATGACGACTCCCTTATCCAAGCCAGGCTGCAGCGATGAAGCTTGAGCCGACGCACATGACCAGCAGCAAATTCAGCACGAACTGGATTGCCAGCGGAACAGGAGCCGCACTGGCTACAGCCTCAGACGTCGCTCCCGGACTTGTCGCGCCAAACCAGCGCAGGAACCACGCAAAGCTGGCAACCGACTCCAGCAGGGCCAGCACCACCAGCGGCAGAAGCAGCAGGTGCTCACCGGACAACTGGAACCCCGCAGTGAAGATCGGGAACTTGCTGAAGAAACCGTTGAAAGGCGGCACCCCGGTAATCGACAGGGCGGCCACACAGAAACACACCCCCAGCAGCGGCGTGCCCCTCAGCAAGCCCCGCAGCGAAGGCAGCATGCGGGTACCGCAGGAGTAGCTGAGTGCACCGGCTACGAGAAAGAACAGGCTCTTGGCAAAGGCGTGGTTGAAAATATGCGCGATGCCCCCGTTGAATGCCAGCTGGGAGCCAAAAATCGACAGGGACAGTGCCAGGAAAATCAGCGACAGCTGCGTCATGGTCGAATAGGCCAGCAGGCGCTTCATATCCTTCTGCGGCAGATACATCAGGAAACCGTAGATCATCGTGACCACGGCCATGATTGCACCGATCCAGCCAATCACTTCAGGCACGGAGCCTGCCGAATAGATGGCGCGAGCAAAGATGTAAACACCGACCTTAACCATCGAAGCCGCATGCAGATAGGCACTGATCGGCGTCGGTGCCTCCATCGCGTCCGGCAGCCAGGCATGCAGCGGCAATTGCGCGGACTTGCCCCACGCCGCCACCAGAATCCCCAGGAACACGGCAATCTTGGCAGCATCCCCCAGCGTCGCCAGCGAAGTCAGCGCGAACGTCCCGGTTTCCATGAACAACCAGGCCGCCGCGAAGTACAGCCCGATCGATGCCACGTGGGTAATCAGCAAGGCCTTGAGTGCCGACTTCAGGGCTTTGGGCTTTTCGTAATAGCCGATCAGCCCCCAGGAACACGCACCGGTGATTTCAAAGAACACCAGCTGCCCGACCAGTGTCGAGGACAGGACCAGTCCGGCCATGGCACCAATGAACAGCAACAGGAATGCGTAATAGCGTGGCCGACCTTCATGCGGATGCTCCCGGTTCCCTGCACTCAGATAAGCCGTTGAGTACATGAGCACCAGAAACCCCAGCACCACCACCGCCACCGCCACCAGCACACTGATGCGATCGACGGTCAGCCCCATCAGCAGGGTATTGCCGACTGACAGCAAATCGAACGAAGCCGCCAGCTTGCCGACATGATTGAAATCCACCGCCAGCTTGATGACACAGCCGGAAGCAAGGGCACCAAACAGCAAAGCGACCCACTTGGCCACCCGCTGCGGACACAGTGCCGTCACGGCAGCTCCGGCAAAGGGCAACAGAATGATCGCGAGCGCAATGTTCTCCATGATCTTGTCAGAGCCCCGTGAGATAGAAAACGAACGCCAGCACGGCAAAGCCGAAGCCGATCCAGGTGACGTGCGAAGTCAGCATGAAACGCCCGCGTGCCATGCTGTTCTCGATGATGCCCGCCATCACAAAAATTGCCAGCAGCTTCAGTGGCAACACCACTGCGGCGACGAGAGCGGTCATACCGGTCAGCACTTCGATGTTGCCGAAAGGCAGGAATACGCCAATCAGGAACTGCGCCAGCACAACTTTCTTGAGGCCCAGACCCAGTTTCAGTACGGCCAGCGAAGAGCCGGAGTATTCGGTCAGAGGCCCCTCCTGCAGCTCCTGCTCGGCCTCGGCCATATCGAAAGGCAGCTTGCCCATCTCGATGAAAACAGTGAATGCAAACGCGGCCATGGCCAGCAGAATCGCCATCGGCGCCTGAAGATAGCCGCCGGTAATCGAGGCGCTGATGCTGCCAAGATTGGTGCTCCCCTCAACCAGAGCCACCACCACCAGAGAAAGAATCATGGTGGGTTCAACCAGCACCCCCAGGGTCAGTTCGCGACTCGCGCCGATGCCGGCAAACGAACTGCCGGAGTCGATACCGGAAAGTGCAAAGAAGAAACGCGCCAGCGCAAAGACATACGCGAAGGTAATCAGATCGGCCACCGCGCCCACGGGAGACTGTCGCGTAAACACCGGCAAGGCCATCGCCAGCATCAGCATCGCGCTGAGAATCACATAGGGCGCAAGCTGGAAAACCACTCCGGCTGACCCAGGCGCCACATCCTGACGCTTCAGCAGCTTGATGACATCCCGATAATCCTGCAGCACGCCAGGGCCACGACGGGAATGCATGCGGGCACGAATCATCCGTGAAACACCCGTCATCAGCGGCGCGACGGCAAGCAGCACCAGGGCTTGCAGAATGGCCAGGAACAACATATCTAAACTTGGCATGGCAGGCTCCTAGACCACGACCAGAAGAAGGACGACCAGCGTGAAAACCACGTAGAGGCAATAAATGCGGAAATCGCCGCTCTGCAGCCACTGCACCTTGCCTCCCAGCCACTGGACCAGATCAACCACACGGCTGACGACTTTCGCATCCCACACCGGCTCAAGACGCGCCGTCGCATCGATCGACCATTGCAGTCCCCGCTTCGACGGCCCCACCAGATCAAGCAACTCGCGCAAGCGATACAGCGGAGCAAACATGGCCTCCAGCGGCTGAGCCACGAAACCGCGCGAAGACGCTGTCATCGCCTGTTCCTGCGCATAGCCGCAAGCCCAAGCATCACCCGCATGACGCCGCGCCAGACGCACCCCTTTCAGCCCGGCCACCAGCAGCAAGGGCACGACAGGCACAGCCAGCAACAACAGCGCCAGCAAGGGTGTCGACAGGACCGCCTGCACGGCACTGCCGGGGAACACCGAGCCCCCCTGAGCTACCGCAGGCACCGCCCCCTGCACCAGCGAAGCTGCAACCCCGGCCATGACAGGGGTCACCAACGGAGCCCCAACCCCAAAAGCAACAATTGCCAGCGCCAGCAGCAGCATGGCAAGCACCATGGGCAGCGGAGCTTCCTGTGCATGATCAGCATGAGCACTGCGCGGCAGGCCGGAGAAACTCAGCCCATAGGCTTTGACGAAACAGGCGGCGGCCAGCGCCCCCGTGATCGCCAGCATTACCATGCCGACCGGCCCTGCCAGGCGCACAGCCAGATCGCTTGCGGAACCCATCGAGAACAAGGCCTGATAGGTAAACCACTCACTGACAAACCCGTTCAGCGGCGGCAGCGCACAGATTGCCATCGCTCCGACAAGGAACGCGCCGGCCGTCCAGGGCATCCGCGTTGCCAGGCCACCCAGCAGATCCATGTCCTTGGTATGCGTGCGATACAGGATCGAGCCGGCACCAAGAAAGAGCAAACCCTTGAAAACTGCATGATTGAGCAGATGGTAAAAGCCGGCCAGCAAGCCCACCGCAGCCAGCAGCGGGGTGTGACTGGCGATGCCGATCATGCCCGCGCCCACCCCCATCAGGATGATGCCCACGTTCTCGACGGTCGAATACGCCAGCAAGCGCTTGAGATCTTTTTCCGCCAGCGCGTAAAGCACGCCCAGCACAGCCGATACAGCGCCAATCGCCAGGACCAGCATGCCCCACCAGCTTGATGTAGCGCCGAGAAGATCGATGCCAACCTTGATGATTCCGAACACGCCAATCTTCACCATCACGCCGGACATCAGCGCCGAAGCATGTGAAGGCGCTGCCGGGTGTGCGCGTGGCAACCAGCTATGCAGCGGCACCATGCCGGCCTTGGCGCCGAAACCGAAGAAGGCCAGCAGGAACACGGCAGAAGCCCATGGCCCTGTCAGATGCAGCGCGCGGAAGCTTTCAAAATCCAGACTGCCGCTGCGGGCGTAGAGAATGAAGAATGCCGCCATGATCAGCACCGAACCGGCATGTGCGATCAGGAAGTACAGGAAGCCTGCGCTCACCGCCTCTTCATCCTGATCGAAGATCACCAGGAAATACGAGGCCAGCGACATCATCTCGAAGAAGATCAGGAAATAGAACGCATTGTCGATCACCACCAGTGCCACCATGGAGGCGACGAAGATATTCGTGAAAATCCCCATCGCCCAGGCGCCACGGCCGGCGTATTCACGCACATAGGCCAGCGAGTAGAGCGAGCAGACCAGCACCAGCAGCGAGATCACGAACACCATCAGGGCGGCCAGAGGATCGAGCCGCACGACAAAATGCGCAAAAGGGAAAGGTCCGTCAGCAGAGAAAAGCTGCGTTGCGCCACCCAGCAAGGTTGGCCACGCAGCCAGGAGCCCGGCTGCGCCGCCCAGCACCCCGGCCACGCCGGAAGCCTGAATGGCCAGTTGCTCGCGTCTGGGCAGCAGCAGAGAGGCCATCGCCCCGGCCAGATAGAGCGTCAGTGATATCAGCAGGAACCCAAGTGGTGTGATATTCATTTCTGCTCCTGCGTGACAATGAACGTCCGGGGAGACTCCAGCGCTGCCGCAGCCTGCTGGCGCTTGACGTCGCCACTCTGACCAAGCGCTGGATCATTTACGGAGAACAGCGCGCGGGTCGGACAGACACGCACACACTCCGGACCTTCGGCGCGGAAACCACAGAGATCACACTTGACCGCCACGCTGCGCACCCCCGTGGTCGAAACCAGAATCGGATGAAGCGTCGCCGCACTGTCCGTATCCGCAGCCCCCGGCTCCGTCACGGTGAGCATGCTCGGTGACACATAGTCATGCCCCACCGACACCACCCCGGTCACCGGAGTGCCGGCCGGCGTGATCGCTCCAAACGGACAGGCAATCGCACACAGCTTGCAGCCGATGCACAGGGTCTCATTCAGCACGATCGCGTCATCAGCATGCGTGATGGCATTGACAGGACAGACCCGCGCGCACGGCGCATCCTCACACTGGCGGCACAGCACGGGCGCCGTCCGGTCGCCATGGCGCACCACGGTCAGACGGGACTGCCCTTGCAAGCCCGCTGCCTTGTGCACCACGGAACAGGCGGCCATGCACGTGTTGCAGCCGATGCAACGTGCAGGTTCCGCGATCACGAAGCGGTTCATAACCAGCCATCCTCCTTGTGTGATGGATCCGAGCCGGCGGAAATTCCGCAGGAGGCAGATCGGGCACCCTGAAGCCGGTTTCCCTCTGTCTCGCCACAGGCCATTCCGTGGCCCTTGCTACCTGAAGCATTGGTCGCCGATGCACGCCTCGCGCAACACCGTCGTTTTGTTTTGTTCTGCTACCACGCCTGCACAAATTGCCGTGCATTACAACGTGTCACGCAAGGCAAACATTTGGCAGCCGTCAACTCTTTCCCATTAATTAAAAAAATTCGCGGATAAGTAATGTTTCTCGCAACAAGTACTAAACCGTCTCTCGCAACGCCTTGCTTTGATCTCGACAAGTGAGTAAACACAGCTCGCGCCCAAACAAAAAAGGAAGCCCATGGCTTCCTCTTTTGTGTCCTTGCTTGATCCGTTCAGCAGATTCTGGGCAACTGCTCACCACTCAACCAATCCACCATGCGTCGCCCGCCGAACACCGTCTCCATCTGCACGAAGCCGTTGGTATCCACAATCGCCTCGCCGATGATCGCCGCATCGCGCCCCTGAGGATGTGCGCACATCACCGCCAGTAAGCGCTCAGCATCCTCCGGCGGACACACCGCCACCAGCTTGCCTTCATTGGCCACATAGAGCGGGTCCAGCCCGAGCAGCTCGCAGGCGGCCGCCACCGCGCCGCGCACCGGGATCGCCTTCTCGTGAATCAGCATGCCGCAGCCCGCAGCCTCGGCGAATTCATTGAGCACCGCCGCCAGGCCGCCACGCGTGGGGTCACGCAGGGTGCGGATGCCCGGCACCGCCGCCAGCATCGCCGCCGCCAGACCATGCAGCGCAGCTGTGTCGGATTCAATCGCCGTTTCGAAACTCAGGTTCTCGCGCAGCGACATGATCGCCACGCCGTGGTCGCCCAGATAGCCCGACACCAGCAGCTTGTCGCCGGGGCGGATGCGTTGCGGCGCAAGCTCGATGCCCGGCGGCACGATGCCGACGCCGGTCGTGGTGATGAACACCCCGTCGCCCTTGCCCTGCTCCACCACCTTGGTGTCGCCGGTCACGATGGGCACGCCCGCGCCCCGAGCCGCCGCCGCCATCGAGATCACGATGCGCTGCAAGTCGGCGAGCGCAAAGCCCTCCTCAAGAACGAAGCCCGCCGACAGATACAAAGGCTGGCCGCCCGCCATCGCCACGTCATTCACCGTACCATGCACCGACAGGCAGCCTATGTCGCCGCCCGGAAAGAACAGCGGCGAAACCACGTGGCTGTCCGTCGCCATCACCATGCGCCCGGCATTGGCGGGCAGAGGGAAGCAGGCGCCATCGTTCTGCGCACGCAGATAGTCGTTATCAAAGTGTTTGACGAAGAGCTCGCGGATCAACTGAGCCATGGCGCGGCCACCGCTGCCGTGGCTCAGGTCGACGCGACCGTTCTTGAAATCGAGGGGTCTTGAATAGCTCATGCCTTCACCTCGTTGACGACCGACACTGCTTTGAAGCGCCCATACGTGTAATGCGCCGCACACGCGCCTTCCGAGGACACCATGCAAGCGCCAATCGGATGATCCGGCGTGCAGGCGGTGCCGAAAACCTTGCAGTCGCGCGGGTGCTTGTGGCCGCGCAGGATGGCCGCGCACTCGCAGGCCTTGGGGTCCGGCACCTGGCGGTAGGCGATGGCGTAGCGCTGCTCGGCGTCGAACCTGGCGAAGGCAGGTTTGATCTGCAGGGCGCTGGCCGGCACTTCGCCGAGCCCGCGCCAGTCGAACATCTCGCGCAGCTCGAAGACCTCGGCCACCAGCGCCTGCGCCTTGCGGTTGCCCTCGCGCGTCACGGCGCGAGTGAACTGGTTCTCGACCACTGCGCGGCCTGCGTTGATCTGGCGCACCAGCATCAGGATCGACTGCATCACGTCCAGCGGCTCGAAGCCGGAGATGACCACTGGTTTCTGGTAACGCGCAGCGAAACCCTCGTAGGGAGCCGAGCCGATCACCGTGCTGACATGTGCCGGGCCGACGAAGCCATCCAGCGCCACGTGCGCCGGGTCGCCCTCGGACTCCATGATGTGCACCATCGCCGCCGGGGTCAGCACGTGATTACAGAACACGGAAAAATTCTTCAGCTCAAGCGCGGCGGCCTGCTTGAGGATCGCGGCCGTCATCGGCGTGGTGGTCTCGAAACCGATGGCGAAGAACACCACCTCGCGCGCCGGATTTTCGCCGGCGATGCGCAGCGCGTCGTCGCAGGAATACACCATGCGCACATCTGCCCCGGCCGCCTTGGCACGCAGCAGCGACACACCGCCAGAGGCCGGCACGCGCAGCGTATCGGCGTAGGTGCACAGGATCACGCCGCGCTCGCGGGCCAAGTCGATGGCGCTGTCGATGCGCCCGATCGGCAGCACGCACACCGGGCAGCCGGGGCCATGGATCATCTGCACGGCAGGCGGCAAGAGATCGAGCAGGCCGTAACGCGAGATCGCATGGGTATGCCCGCCGCAGAACTCCATCAGGCGGTAACTGCGCCCCGGTTGGACTTCGGCAGCGATCTGGACAGCCAAGCTGCGGGCGACTTCGCCGTCGCGGAATTCGTCGATGTATTTCATGTTCAAGCCAGCGGCGGGGTGAGTGGCAACTCATCGCCATGCGTGGCCTTCATCGCCGCGAAGGTCACCAGCGTCTGCGCGGCCTCCTCGGGGTCGAGCTTGCCAATGGCAAAGCCGACGTGAACGATCACGTAATCGCCGACCTGCACGCCTTCAACCAGCGACAGGGAAATTTCTTTCTGCACGCCCGAGAGTTCGATGCGCGCGCGCTCGTCACCGAAGATCTCGATGACCCGCGCCGGAATCGCCAGACACATCATCCACCTCACTCGAAATCGTTTTCCCCGTCGGCGCCGGCGTATCTGCAGCCTTGCCACCCAAGCTCTCAACCGTTCGCCAGAGGCCCATCACCAGGCTCCAGACCCCACCACCAAGCATGAATATCAGCGCTCCGGCGGAGTCAATATGATCCTGTACCGTACACCGCTGGCGCCAGCCATGCCAGCAATTCAGCGACGCGGTCCAGCCATCTTCGTCGATATCGCCCAGCCACAGCACCAGCAAGGCCAGAAACAGCAATCCCCCGACAAGATACGGAAGCGCATCCCGGACAAAAGTCATCGGGCGACGTACGCGTCTCGTAGTGCCGGATCGAAATTTTTTCTTCTTCGCCATCGAATTCCATTTTCGTGAACACTGCCTGGAGAGCCGCGCCCAGCCTTGCTCTACAGCCATCCATCTACGCAGGCACCAGCAAGCGCCGCTGAGCCACCCACGCCTGCCCCAGCGCCAGCCCACCGTCGCCGGGTGGCGCGGCATGCGCCTCCAGCATGCGCAAACCCCGCTGCGTGAACTCGCGCCGCAGGCCTTGCGCCAGTATCGCATTCAGGAAGCAGCCGCCCGCACAAGCCACCACCCGGATTCCGCTGGATTCTGCCGCCTGCGTCACCCAATCGACCACTGCCTGGATCAAGCCGGCGTGAAACAGCGCCGCACCGCGCCCGGCATCGGGTTCATCCAGCAGCGCCTGAAGAAGCGGGGCGAGATCCAGAACAAGGCCACTAGCCCGTGCCTCGATACACGCCTGCGGCGCACTCGGCATGAACGGCTGTGGGTGATGCGAGTTGATGTAGCGCTCCGCTAACCCTTCCAGCCGCATCGCTGCCTGCCCTTCAAAACTCATGCGGGCCTGCACGCCCAGCAAGCCCGCAGCGGCATCGAACCAGCGACCGAGGCTGGTGGTCTGCGCCACACCCCGCGCCAGCATTTGCGCCACCAGCGCCGCCCCCGGCTCGGCCGCGAAGCGCGTGGCGATTTCGTCGTGCCGCCCCAGCAAAGCCAGCGCTGCCGCGCCGATGCGCCAGGGCTCACGCGCAGCACGGTCACCACCGGGCAGGCCGATCGGGCGCAGATGGCCGAAGCGCTCAAAGCTGGCACCCTCGACGCGCAGCAACTCGCCCCCCCAGGCTGCGCCATCCGTGCCCATGCCCACGCCATCGAGCGCAAGGCCCAGCACCGGCTCGTCGATGCAATGCTCGGCGAGCACCGCCGCGATGTGGGCGTGATGATGCTGCACACCAATCGCCGGTACTTGCCAACGCTCGGCAAGGCGCAAGGCGAGCTGGGTGCTGAAGAAATCCGGATGCAGATCGTGCGCGACCGCTTGTGGCTGCACATTCAACAAGCCTTGCAGATGCTCGACCGCTGCTTCGAGCGCACGGCAATTGGCGACGCGGTCCAGATCGCCGATGTGCTGTGAGAGGAAGGCTTCGTTACCACGCGTGAAGCACAAGGTGTTCTTGTAGAAGCCACCGAGGGCGAGGACGTCTTTGGAGCGCGACAAGCCCAACCCCTCCCTACCCCTCCCCTTAACAAGGGAGGGCAATCGAGTCGTCCCCTGTGCGAGCTCCCCCCTGTCAAGGGGGGCCGGGGGGGTTAAGGTTTGTTCGCAGCACACCAGCGGAGTTGCCGTCGGCG
The DNA here is from genome assembly GCF_030730865.1 of Uliginosibacterium sp. 31-16. Taxonomy (GTDB): domain Bacteria; phylum Pseudomonadota; class Gammaproteobacteria; order Burkholderiales; family Rhodocyclaceae; genus Uliginosibacterium. Next base: position 65,051 of record NZ_JAVALZ010000004.1, read on the forward strand.
TAAAGCCACGCGCACGCCGGATGAACTGCTTGCCACCGTCCGGCGTGCAGCGCAGCACACTGTCGTCAGTCCGGATCAGGATGTCGCGATCATGCCAGAGGAAAGCATCGGCGATGTCGGCCAGTGTGCGTAGCGCCTCTTCGTTGTTGGCCACCAGCGGCTCGCCGTGCGGGTTGGCGCTGGTCATCACCAGGGCCAGCGGCTGCGCTGCATTCAGCCAGGCGATGCCTGAAGAACGGCCAGCAGCCTCGTTGTACAGCAGGTAGTGGAGCGGCGTGTAGGGCAGCATCACGCCCAGCCAGGCGAGATCCGGCGCCACATCGGGCAAAGCCGCATCCGTGCCCGGCAGCTTCTGCAGCAGCACGATGGGCCGCGCGCGGCTTTCAAGCTCCGCCGCTTCGGCAAGGCTGACTTCGACCAGCCCGGCGAGCGAAGCGAGATTCGCCACCATGATCGCCAGTGGCTTTTCCTCGCGATCCTTGCGTCGGCGCAGCTCGGCCACCGCAGCCGCGTTGCGCGCATCGCAAGCCAGATGGAAACCGCCCAGGCCTTTCAGGGCGACGATTTCGCCGCGCCGGAGGCGGACCAGCGTTTCGGCAATCGGGTCGCCGGCAATTGCTTGCCCACTCGCGTCGAGAAGCCTCAGCTGCGGCCCGCACACCGGGCAGGCATTCGGCTCGGCGTGGAAGCGGCGATTGAGCGGGTCTGCGTATTCGGCGAGACAAGCCGGGCATTGCGTAAAGCCGGCCATGCTGGTGTGGGCGCGGTCGTAAGGCAGACGCGCCGCGATGGTGTAGCGCGGGCCGCAGTCGGTGCAGTTGGTGAAGGCGTAGCGGTAGCGGCGATTCGTCGGATCGAAGAGTTCAGCCAGACAGGCCGGGCACACGCACAGATCCGGGCCGATTACCGCGCGGCTGGCACCTCCCGCCGCGCTGGCGAAAATCTCGAAGCCTGCTGCGTCCGGCTCCAGCGCGATGCTTTCCTGCTCGATGGCATCGATGCGTGCGGCTGCGGGGGCTTCGCTGCGCAGACGGGCACAGAAACTGCTCAGCAGGCTTTCGTCGCCCTGCACTTCCAGGGTCACGCCACCCGCGTCGTTGCGCACCCAGCCGACCAATCCGAGCGCATGTGCCAGCCGATGCACAAAGGGCCGGAAACCGACCCCCTGTACGATGCCCCGGAGACGCAGGCGCAGCCTTGCTCTCAAGGCAACATGCCTGAAGAAGCCCGCTGGACGCCACTCTCCAGCCACGCCTGCCAGGCAGCACAGCCCGCGCCGGTTTTCGAGGAGAGCTGGATCACCGGCAGATCGGGGCGCACCTGGCGCGCGTAGCGGATCGCGGCCGCCACATCGAAATCAAGGTGCGGCAAGAGATCAATCTTGCTGATCAGCAGCAGATCGGCGGCACGGAACATGTCCGGATACTTCAGCGGCTTGTCCTCGCCTTCGGTCACCGAAAGGATCACCACCTTGTGCGCTTCGCCCAGATCGAAGGCCGCCGGGCAAACGAGGTTACCGACGTTCTCGATCAGCAGCAGGCCGTTCTGCGGCATCTGCGCTTGCGTAGCCAGTTGCTCGGCGGCCTGCGCCACCATGTGCGCGTCCAGATGGCAGCCTTTGCCGGTGTTGATCTGCACGGCGGGCGCGCCGGTGGCGCGGATGCGCTCGGCATCGTTGGCAGTTTGTTGGTCACCCTCGATCACCGCCAGCGGCGTGCGTGCCGCCCAGCGCTGGATGGTATCGACCAGCAGGGTGGTCTTGCCCGAGCCGGGGCTGGACACGAAATTCAGCACGAAGAGACCGCGCGCGGCGAATTGCGCACGATTGGCTGCAGCCTGCGCATCGTTGCCGGAAAGGATGTCCTGCTCGATGCGCAGCACGCGCTCGGCCGTCATCTCCGGCGCATGGTTGGCGTCCAGCGGTGCATGGCTGTGGCCGCCCATCGGGCGAAAGGTGCCAGCCTTGGGTGCGGCCGCGTCCTTGCGCTGGCGCGGCGCGTAGCGCAGGTCATGTCCGTCAATGCTGGCGTCGCCGCCGCCACAACCACAGGTCACACACATTGTTCTGCTCCGTCCCGAGGCACTGACAAAATGATTCTGGCCTTGTTGCACCGCCCTGCCAGAGCCGTTTCACTTCATTTTGTCAGCGTCTCTCATTCAATAGAGATGTCGACCACCTGCATCTGGTCGCCATCGGTAATCTTCAGCTGATAGCCACCACAAGCCGGGCACGGCTCGCCGACTTGCGCCAGCGCCACCTCGGCCTGGCAGGTGCTGCACCAGGCCAGCCCCGGTGCGCGCGTCACCTCGATCTGCGCGCCCTCGGCCAGCGAATCGCGGCTGACCACCTCGCAACAATACTGCATGGTGTCCGGATCGACATGGGCCAGTGCACCAATTGACAGGCGGATGCGGGTCACCCGCTGCGCGCCGGCCTCGCGGGCCGTCTTTTCGACAATGCCGAGCGCACGCTCGGCCAGGGTCAATTCGTGCATGAACGCTTCCAGGCAATTTCCAGATCAAATCAAGGGTGGCACGGCCGGGACCGTGCCGGATACGACCCACATCAACAAAGCCAGACTGCGCACAGCCCCGCTCGCACCGATTTGCCGGCTTTGCCACAAGCAGACAGACGCTATCGGAAAAAAGGGGACTGTCTGCGAAAACCTTGATCCTCGTCTAGAACCACGACGCAACTTGTGCGAAAGATCATGACTTGCAGAGGAAGGGGGCAGGCTTGCCACCCACCCGTACCGTCCACCAAACAAATGGTAGGAGACAATTGATGAACCGGTTTGTTATTGCTGAAGCCAGCAAATGCATAGGTTGCCGCACCTGCGAGATTGCCTGCGCAGTCGCACACCCCGTTGGTTCCGGTGCGCAAGCACTGTCACCACAGACTTTTTCACCCCGCCTGACCGTCGTGCGCAGTGGCTCGGTCACTGCCCCGATCCTGTGCCGCCATTGTGACGACGCCCCGTGCGCCCGGGCCTGCCCGAACAACGCCATCTCCCAGACGGGCGACAGCGTGCAGATCGACCAGTCGCGCTGCATCGGTTGCAAGACCTGTGTAGTCGCCTGCCCCTACGGCGCAATGACTGTGGTCAGCGTTCCGGCCCAGGCCCAGCCCGGCAGCTTCCTGACTTCGCTGCGCCCACGTGCCGAAGCCCGCAAGTGCGATCTGTGTGTCGGCCGTGCCGAAGGCCCGGCCTGCATCCCCGCCTGCCCGACCAAAGCGCTCCACCTGATTGATCAGGAAACGATGGCCGCAACCCTGCGCCGTCGCCAGGAACAGGCCGTGCAGAATCTTGCCGCCAGCGTCACGCTCTGAATCGAAACTTCCGGAACAAGGACTCAGTGAAATGAAAAAAGTCATCACGGTGTGCCCGTACTGTGGCTCGGGCTGCAAGATCAACCTGCTGGTCAAGGACAACAAGGTCGTCGGCGCCGAAGCCGCCAATGGCGTCACCAATCAGGGCGAGCTGTGCCTGAAGGGCTACTACGGCTGGGACTTCCTCAACGACACCAAGCTCCTCACCCCGCGCCTGAAGCGCCCGATGATCCGCCGCCAGAAGGGTGGCGAACTGGAAGCCGTGAGCTGGGACGAGGCCATCGAATTCGCCTCCTCGCGCCTGAAGGCCATCAAGGAAAAGTACGGCCCCGATTCGATCATGCTCACCGGCTCCTCGCGCGGCACCGGCAACGAATCGAACTATGTGGCGCAGAAATTCGCCCGCGCCGTGATCGGCACCAACAACATCGACTGCTGCGCCCGCGTCTGCCACGGCCCCTCGGTGGCCGGCCTGATGCAAACGCTGGGCAACGGCGCGATGAGCAACTCCATCGTCGAGATTGAAGACACCAAGTGCATCCTCGTCTTCGGCTACAACGCCGCCGACTCGCACCCCATCGTTGCGCGCCGCCTGATCAAGGCGAAAGAAAAAGGCGCAAAGATCATCGTCTGTGACCCGCGCTACATAGAGACCGCGCGTCTGGCCGACCTGTTCCTGCCGCTCAAGAACGGCTCGAACATGGCCCTGGTGAACGCCTTCGCCAACGTGCTGATAAGCGAGAATCTCTACAAGCAGGATTTCGTCGCCCGGTACGCCGAAGGCTTCGAGGAGTACAAGGCCATGGTCGCCAAGTACACCCCGGAATACACCGCCGAGATCACCGGTCTGGACCCGCAACTCGTGCGCGACGCTATCCGCATGTACGCCGCAGCACCGTCTGCCACCATCCTGTGGGGCATGGGCGTCACCCAGTGGGGTCAGGCGGTGGATGTGGTCAAGGGCCTCTCCAGCCTCGCCACCATCACCGGCAACCTGGCTCGCCCGAACGTGGGCGTCGGCCCGGTGCGCGGCCAGAACAACGTGCAGGGCGCCTGCGACATGGGCGCACTGCCCAACACCCTGCCCGGTTATTACTACGTCACCGACGCCGCTGCGCGCGAGAAATTCGCCAAGGCCTGGGGCGTGCCGAGCATTCCCGCCGAGAAGGGCTACGGCCTCACCGACGTGCCGCACAAGATTGCCGAAGGCAAGCTCAAGGCCAACTACATCTTCGGTGAAGACCCCCTGCAGACCGAGCCGGATCTGGGCATGGTGCGCCGTGAGTTCGAAAAGCTCGAACTCATCATCGTGCAGGACATCTTCATGACCAAGACCGCGATGATCGCCGACGTGATCTTCCCGGCCACCTCCTGGGGCGAGCACGAAAACGTGTTTTCGAGCGCCGACCGCGGCTTCCAGCGCTGCTACAAGGCCATCGACCCGCCCGCCGACTTCGACGTGAAGGACGACTGGGAAATCCACTCCATGATGGCCCGCGCCATGGGCTATCCGATGCAGTACAACAACGCGCAGGAAATCTGGGACGAGCTGCGCGGCCTGTGCGATCTCTACACCGGCGCGACCTGGGACAAGATGGCCGATCTCGGCTACGTGCAATGGCCCTGCCCGACCGAAGACCACCCCGGCACGCCCTGGCTATACGAAGGCAACAAGTTCGACACCCCGTCGGGCAAGGCCCAGCTCTTCGCCGCCGAATGGCGTGCGCCGCTGGAGAAGGTCGACGCGGACTACCCGCTGGGCCTGTGCACCGTGCGTGAAGTCGGCCACTACTCCTGCCGCTCCATGACCGGCAACTGCTCCGCGCTGCAGACCCTGGCGGACGAACCCGGCTTCGTACAGATCCACCCGGAAGACGCCAAGACCTACGGCGTCAAGGATCAGGCGCTGGTGTGGGTCTCCTCGCGCCGCGGCAAGGTCATCACCCGCGCCAACTTGAACGACCGCGTTAACAAGGGGGCGGTCTACATGACCTACCAGTGGTGGATCGGCGCCTGCAACGAGCTGACCGTGGATCATCTGGACCCCGTTTCCAAGACGCCGGAATACAAGTTCAGCGCCGTGAAGGTCGAAGCCATCGCCGATCAGAAATGGGCCGAAACCCATGTGCAGAACGAATACGGCAAGATGAAGGCCGACATGCGCAAGGCGGCGCAGGCCTGAGGCCCACGCTGATGCAACCATGAAAAACGCCGGCTCTTGGGCCGGCGTTTTTGTATCTCGGGTGATGCCAATTGCGTACAATCATCCAAAAGCAGGAATTCATGGTAAGCGCCGACAGCGGGCATTCGTAGGGTGCCGCAGGGAACAATTTGCGAAGCGAATTGCGCCGGACTCGGTGGCACCCGGCGGTCATTCATACGGCGCAATTCGTTTCACTCATTGACGCCCTACGAGTCGCGCCAGATTATTCAGAGTACGCCGTACGCGGTAAGCTCAAACGTTATATAACCACCAATAAAGGAGTGTCGTCGTGGCATCAATGGGTGTAAAAGAAATAGCTAAACAATATTTCGAAAGGCTGGCAAAAGCATTAAAACCAAAGGCTGAGCTCGAGAGAATTTATTCAGATCTTAATAATTTGGTTTTTACAGCCTCCCAAAAGCCGATAGATCGCAACACCAAGATACAAATTCTAGATGAACTAGAAAGTCTAATCCGGAGAAAACCTAGCCTAGAGGACATCAGCGAGTCTGCCACCTATGACTCAATTAGAAAAAGCACTACGGCATCCGATAACAGCGACATACTCGATGTTATCAGCGCGATGAAGAAACGAGGGTAACAATGGAAATCAGCACTAGCGACGCAATAGCCTCAGCAAGCCTGCTAGTCTCTCTTGGGGCTGCATTTTTTGCAAAATTATCTAGCAAAAAGGCAAATCAGATTGCACAAGAGAACTTAAAACTTCAGCACGGCATGGTTGAACTGGAAATAAGTCAGTCTATAGAGAATGCCAAATCAAAAATAAATGAAATATCTATAATAATGGTTCCTTTTATCTCAAAGGAACGACTCAATAAAATTACTAAAGAAGAATCTGAAACACTTGACCTTTACCGGAAGAATTTCAACGCAGCAACACAGACACTCATCAATTATTACGACGCTGCCTGCTCGAAATATATCGACGAAAAAGTTGACAAAGTACGATTCAAGAAAACTTATAAAAACGAAATTCGCAAGCTTGTCGAAAATGAAGACCTTAAGGAGTATTTCAATCCTCTAACCTCACCGTACAAACCAATATTGAATATATATTCTGAGTGGGAGCACTTGGAGTGAGCTTTGAAATGACCACAAACCTCGTACGGCGCAGTAGTAGGGTGGAGTAAAACTCCACCACAGGCGTCAATCAGGTGGCGAAGCTCGCACTTCTCCCTACGCCTGAACGTCCGCTTCTCACTATTCCGACCGTCCGCAACGGGTCGAAACCAGAGATTCATTGCCATGACTGATACCTGCCCCACCCACACCGAGCACCCACTCACCCTCAGCCTGCCGGTGCAACGCCATCGCGACGGGCGCGATGAGCGCGTGCAGGACCTAGTGGCCGAGGAAGTGCCGGTGGCGCTGGTGTTCAACGGCATCTCGCATGCTGTGATGATGGCGAGCCCCGCCGATCTGGAGGAGTTCGCCACCGGCTTCGCGCTGTCGGAAGGCATCCTTGCGGCTCCCGGCGAGATTCGCGATCTGGAGATCCTGCAGCACACGGATGGCATCGAGATCGCCATGACGATTGCCGAGCCGGCCTTTCTCGCGCTCAAGGATCACCGCCGCTCACTGACCGGGCGCACCGGCTGCGGCGTATGCGGCACCGAGAGCCTGAGCCTGCTGGATCTCACGCCCGAACGCGTCAGTCCGGCAAACTTCACCGTCGACCATGCGGCGATCCGGCGCATTCTCGCGGAGCTGCCCGCCCACCAGCCGCTGACGCAGGCCACCGGCTGCGCCCATGCCGCGGCCTGGTGTTCGCCGGCGGGCGAAATCCAACGGGTTTTCGAAGACGTGGGCCGCCACAATGCGCTGGACAAACTGCTTGGCTGGCTGGCCCTGCGCCGCATCGACCACACAGACGGTTTTGTTTTCCTGACCAGCCGGGCGAGTTATGAGCTGGTGCGCAAGGTGGCGCGCCGCAACATTGCCACGCTCGCCACCATCTCGGCGCCCACGGCGCTGGCGATCCGCCTGGCCCACGATGCGGGCATCCGCCTGCTGAGTTTCTGCCGCGACAAGGGGTTTGTGGAATACCCGGCCGAATCCGCGCCGCCCAGCCTGGCGCGGTAATCCCCAGCTCCTGCCTGACCGATGCCGGTCAGGCTGACACCACTCGCCTCCTATTGCGGCCATCCCGGCGAAAGCAGGTATGGCCGCAGGCATCTCAAAAGACTCAGGACGCCGCCCGGGTCAGCAAGCTGACGGACGAGTCTGCTGTGCACTACGGCCTGTTCAAGCCGTACTTCTCCAGCGCCAGGCGTTATCTCTCAGCCCCCCATTTCTCACCATTTCTGCGTGCGGCGGCCATTCGTCGCTCGCAATAATTTGTTTCCGGTAACAACAAACCATGTTACCGGTCAACAAATTCCATCCCAAAGCGGCTATAGTCCGGCCACTCCCCAAAACCTACAAAGGCTAGGCGGGGCGCACATATATAACCAAAGACGTAGAAGTCCGGAAGGAGCAGCAAAATGGCGGGTTCGCAGAAGCGGTACGTGGTAGCACTGCTGGTGGCAGCAGGGGTACTGACAGCGTGTGGCGGTGGGGGCGGCGGCGGGGGTGGCAGCTCAAGCAGTACGACTTCCAGCAGTTCTTCCTCGTCCAGCTCATCTTCGAGCAGTTCTTCGTCCTCAAGCAGCTCCTCAAGCTCTTCTTCGTCGAGCTCATCGTCGGGCGGTTCGTCCTCCAGCAGTTCGTCCTCGTCAAGCTCCTCTTCATCAAGCAGCTCCTCCGGCGGCAGTATTTCCTCGCTGGGCGCGACCGGCTGGGCCACATACGGCACGGGCACCACGGGCGGCAACGGCGCTACCAAGGTCTACACGGTGGCCAACCGCACCGAACTGATCCAGGCCCTGTATGGCGGCAGCTCCAGCGTATCGATCAATGCGGATGGCAGCATCGCCAGCGGCACGCTCGACTCCAGCGCCAAGATCATCTACGTCTCGGGCACGATCAGCCTGAACGCCAACAAGGCCGGCACGGAGCTGACCGAGACGGATTACATCTGCCCGATCGGAACGACGTTCAGCTATAACAACGCGTCCACCACCACCACCGTCCTCTACAGCTTCAACGCCTACAAGACCCAGTACGACCCCAACGGCAGCTGGGGAACGAAAGCGATCGACAAGAGCGGCGATCCGTACGAAGTGGCACGCGCGTGCTCGGCCGCCAACCAGAAGAAGGTCGTCTATGTCGCGATTCCGTCGAACACTTCGATCATCGGCCTCGGCAGCACGGCCAAGATCATCAACGGCTCGCTGGTGATCGGCGCCTCCAGCAGCACGGTGGTCGATAACGTAGTGATCCGCAACGTCACGTTTGAAGACGCGTTCGATTTCTTCCCGCAGTGGGATCCCACCGACTCGGGTGGCCGCTGGAACTCGGCCTATGATCTGGTCTCGGTGATGTACGCCACGCACGTGTGGATCGACCATAACACCTTCAGCGACGGCAGCCGCCACGACAAGCTCTATCCCTCGCCCTTTGCCTCGCCGTATAACGCTGCGGAAATGAAGATCCAGCACCATGACGGCGCACTGGACATCACCAAGACCGCGAACTACGTGACCGCGTCCTGGAACCACTTCCACGACCACGACAAAACCAACCTGATCGGTGGCACGGACACGGCGGATCTGGCCGCAGAAAACCCGTCCGCGTTGAAGATCACCTTCCATCACAACTACTGGCAGAACATCAAGCAGCGCCAGCCGCGTGTGCGCTACGGCATGGTGCACATCTTCAACAATTACTTCGACAACACGCTGGACTCCTCGGTTGACTACTACTGGTCGGCCGGCATGGTCACCGGCCAGGGTGGCAAGCTGTACATGGAGAACAACGTGTTCAACCTGAGCAGTGGCTCTCCAGGTGCCGGTTCGATCTACAGTGGTTCGTCGTCCAGCAGCAAGGTCACAAGCTGTGCGGCACTGAGCGGCATGAGCAGCAACTACTGTTCGGCCTACGCCTACGGTACAGGCAACATCCTCAATGGCAGTACCGTCGATCTGAGCGCCGTCTCGACGACCAACGTCACCTGGACCAGCACGCCGTGGTTCACCTCGGCCACGAGCGGCGCCGTGGCTACTCCGTCGTCCTTCTACAACTACTCCAGCTCGCTGGAAGCCACCACCAGCCTGAGCACGACGGTGCCGGCGGGTGCGGGGGCCGGCAAGCTGTAATCCGGCATCACGACCATTGGCAAAAAGCCCACGTCATGGCGTGGGCTTTTTCTGCTTTTGCATGACATGACTGAGCCTGACATGGCTTCTCCCCTATACTTGCCCTTTTTCGCAGAATGCCGGCGCGGATGACTTCTCCAATCAGGATCTTGCGGGTGCGGGTGCCCGCCGTCGGGCTGTCTGCCAGCCCTGTGGAATGGGTAACGCTGGACCCTGCCGGACGGCCCCTTGAGCGAGGTTGTTCGCCTCTGGCGCAGCTGCCCGACGCCGCCGGGCTGGAGCTGGTGATTCCGGCCCGCCTGCTGGCCTTGCACACCCTGGATCTGCCGCCCATGGCCGGCAAGCATGAGGCTGCGGTGATCCGCCAGCAGCTTGAAGACCGGGTGCTCGGCGACATCGCCGACAGCCATATCGTGCGTGGTGAACGCCAGGGTTTGAAACTGACCGTGGGGCTGATTTCACGCAGCTGGTTGCTGGCCGTGCTGGCTGCATGTCAGGCTGTAGACCGGCTCCCGGCGCGGGTTCTGGGCGAGCAGGCCCTGCTGCCCGCATGCAGCTTTGCTGAGACAGACGATGGCTTTGTGTACCGCGCCAGTAATGGCTCTTGCGGCATCCTGCCTGAAGAAGCCCTGCTGGAGCCGGTCTGCGGCGAGGTACTGAACCGGCTCGAAGACCTGCTGGCGGCGCCCTGCGCGCTGCCACTGGATCTGCTGCAAGGCCTGCCCTCCCGGCGCGCGGCCGCCGGGCTGTCGCGCCCCCTGCTCAAGGTGGCGGGTTTCCTGCTACTAGCCGTCGCCGGCGCTTATCTGCTGAGCTTGACGTTCACCTGGCGCCAGCTGGCATCGCAGGAAAGCGCCTTGCGCGAAAGCATCCGCCAGAATTTCGCTGCGGCCCACCCCGGCATGCCGATTGTTGACCCGATCCTGCAATGGCGTCAGCTGCATGGCAAACAGGCCAAGGGCGGCGATGCGCTGGATCAGCTGAGCCAGCTTGCGGCCGAGCTCGGCATCACCATCCATCCGCAACGGCTTGAAGCCGACGCCAACGGGCTGAAGATCACCCTGAGCACGACCGATGCGGGCGTTCTCAAACCGGCGCTGCAGGAGAAAGACATCAGTTTCGAAACCCAGACCACGGACAAAGGGCTCGAACAGCTCACCCTGCAACGCCCGGCCGGGAGCACGCAGCCATGAAGACCAGACTGATTGCCACGCAAGCGCAGATCGAGCGCTTCTGGGCGGCCCGCAACCTGCGCGAACGCCTGATGCTGGGGGCCGGCGCAGTCGTCCTGATCTGCGCGGCCTACATCCTGGCGGTCAGCAGCCTGCAGCAGCGCATCGCCAGCCTGCAGCGCAAGCTGCCTGAACTGCTGCTGAGCAGCTATGAAATCGCCGGCGGTGGTCAGGCCACGCCTCGCACGGCGCGCAGCGGTGATCTGCGCAGCGAACTGTTCAAGATCCTTGCTGATCGCGGCCTGCAGGCCGAACTGCGGGCCTTGAGCACCGACAAGGTCGAAATGCGCCTGCCCGAGCAGGACGCCAAGACCCTCATCAGCAGCCTGAATGCCATCCGGCTGGCGGCCGGGGCGCGCGTGCAAAGTCTGCAGATCCGCAGCACCGAATCCGCCGGTGGCGCCGGCGCCACCGCTGTTCTGGAGCGTAACCAATGAAGAAGCGCGTCTGGTGGGGCCTGACGCTGGCCCTGATCTTCCTGATCTGCTTTGTGGTGCGCCTGCCCGCCATGCTGGTCGCACGCGCCCTGCCGGCCAGCATCGTACTGGCCAACGTGGCCGGCAGCGTCTGGCACGGCTCGGCCAGCGCGCTGGGCATCGACGGCATCGTGGCGCAGGAAAAGCTGGTCTGGGATTTCCAGCCCGCCGCCTTGCTGCGTGGTCAGCTGGTCTGGCAGCTCAAGGGTGAGCACGCCGGCCAGCCGGGCAGCGTTCGCGCACTCATCAGCCTGCGCCAGCAGGCGCTGGAGCAGGTCAGGCTGAGCCTGCCGCTGGAGCCGCTGACCCGCTTCAATCCGACCATCGCAGGCGTACGCCTGGGCGGCGTGGTGCAACTCGAAACCGCGCGTCTGGCCCGTCACGAAGCGATCCAGCTGAATATCCGGCTGGATCGCGTGTCTTCTGCAATGGCTGCCGAAGCAAGCCTGCTGGGCAGTTATCAGATCTCGGTCGATGCCGATGCAGCAGGCGCCGGCAAGCTGCAGATCAGTCCGCAAGGCGGCCCCTTGCAGATCACCGGCGGTGGCAGCTTCGCGCTGGCCAGCCAGGCAGTGGATCTGAACCTGCGCCTCAAGCCGCAGGGCGATCTGCCGGGGCTGGCCTCGATTCTGGCAACCCTGCCCCGCGAGCAGAATCAGTACGTCCTGAACATCAAGCGGCCCTGAGGATCACGACATGGCAGGCTTCACGTATCAGGTGCTGAGCAGCAGCGACAAAGGCGAGAAGAGCCGTGTCGAGCATGGACGCATCGAGGCAGATTCAGCTCGTCACGCCCGCATGCTGCTGCGCGAGCAGGGGCTGATCGTCGTCGACATCAAGGAAGAGCGGGCCAATACCGGCCGCACCTTGCGTCTGGGTGGCGCCAGTCTGGCCACCCTGACCCGCCAGCTGGCCGGTCTGCTGGATGCCGGCCTGGCCATCGACGAGGCGCTGACGGTGCTCGGTGAGCAATCCGAGAACAAGCGCGAGAAAACCCTGCTCACCCTGATCCGCCAGGATATTGCCACCGGCCTGTCGCTGTCGGCGGCGCTGGCCCGCTTTGAGCGCGTCTTTCCGCCGTTCTACCGGGCGCTGGTGCGCGCCGGGGAAGAGTCCGGCAAGCTGCCCGGCGTGCTGCTTCGGCTGGCCGATTATCTGGAGCGCCGTGAAGAGCTGAAATCCCGCCTGGCAATGGCATTCATCTACCCGGCCTGTGTGATTCTGGTGTCGGTCGCGGTCATCATCGGCATGCTCACCTGGGTGGTGCCGCAAATGGTGCAGGTCTTCCAGGGCGCCAAGCAGATCCTGCCCTTGCCCACGCGCATCCTGCTGGGCACCAGCCAGTTCCTCGGGGCCTGGGGCGGCTGGATCTTCCTGCTGCTGATCATCGGTCTCGTCATTTTCCTGCGGGCGATGAAGCAGGAGGATTTCCGTTTCAAGGTGCATGCCAAACGCCTGCGTCTGCCCTGGTTCGGACGGCTGGAGCGCAGCGCCGAGACGGTGCGCTTTGCCAGCACCCTGGCAATCCTCGCCGGCAGCGGCGTACCGGTGCTGACGGCCATGTCGGCCGCCAGCGGGGTGATGAGCAATCTGCCTCTCAAGGCGGGCGCCGAGCAGGCTGCGCGTCAGGTGCGTGAAGGGGTCTCGCTGGCCCGCGCCCTGGCTGCGGCACACGCCTTCCCGCCAATCCTCGTGCACCTGGTCGCCAGCGGCGAAGCCACCGGCCGGCTCGATGCGATGCTCGAACGCGCGGCCGCCGAGCAATCCGCCGGGCTGTCGCGCCGCGTCGAAACCTTTTCGGCCCTGCTCGGGCCTGCCGTGGTGCTGATCATGGGCGCCGTGGTGTTGTTCATCGTGCTGGCCATCCTGCTGCCGGTATTCGAAATGAATCAGCTGATCAAGTAAGGACTGACATGAAAACTCAAGCTCGCAACAAAGGTTTCACCCTGATCGAAATTCTGGTGGTGGTGTCGATTCTGGCCATTCTGGGCGCGCTGATCGTGCCCAAGATCATGGATCGTCCGAATGAAGCCCGCGTCGTTGCGGCCAAGCAGGACATCGGCTCGATCGTGTCGGCCCTCAAACTCTACAAGCTCGACAACGGCCGCTACCCCACCCAGGCACAAGGCCTGCAGGCGCTGATCACCAAACCCGGCGAACTGGCTCCGAACTGGAAGAGTGGCGGCTATCTGGAGCGTCTGCCCAAAGACCCGTGGGGCAACGATTACCTGTACCTGATCCCCGGCCTGCACGGCGATATGGACGTGATGAGCTATGGCGCCGACAGCCAGTCCGGCGGTGAAGGCTTCGACGCCGATGTCGGCAACTGGATGCCCTGAGCCATCAGACGCGTCTCTGGATACTCATGCCCTGCGCAACGCCTCCGGCTTACCGGTATGCCCGCACGCATCTGAATGCGGGCTTCACGCTGCTTGAACTGCTGGCGGTGATGACCGTGGTGCTGGTGGTGATCGGGCTGGCGGTGGTGCGGCTGGACGATTCGGGTTTGCGCGCGACCCGCGCCAATGCCGAACGCTTGAGCCTGGCGCTGGAGGCGGCTCGTGACGACGCCATCTACAGCGGCAAGCCGGTGGCCTTCTCCAGCGACGGAGTGGGTTACCAGTTCTGGCGTAGCGATGATAAGCAACGCAAATGGCTGGCCCTGACGGACGAAACCCAGCTTGTCGCCCGCAAACTGCAGAGTGATGTGCAGATCCTGCAGCAACTGGTCAACAACAAACCGCGCCCGCTGGGCGAGCGCCTGGTGTTCTCGGCAGAAGGCCTGTCCGAACCATTCTCGCTGCTGCTGCAGGGGGGCAAGGCCCGGGTGCTGATCAAGACGGATGCGCTGGGCCGCATTGCCATCGAAAATCTGCCGGAGGATGCCGATGCACGCTGACAAGCACTCTGCCCGCACAGCCGCGTGCAGCCTTGCTCTCCGGCAAGGCATGCTGCAGAGCAAGGCGGCACGCGGCTCTTCAGGATGGGGCTTTACGCTGCTTGAAGTGCTGATTGCCCTGGCCATCATCGCCATCGCGCTGGGGGCGGCGATCCGCGCCGGCAGTTTCGGTGCCGACAAAGGTTATGAACTGCAGCAACGCACACTGGCCGGCTGGGTGGCCAGCAATGTGACCAACCAGCTGATGGCAACCCGCAGCTTCCCGGAAATGGGCGCACTGGATGGCAAGGCGCAGCAGGGCCGGTTTGAATTCGTCTGGCGCCAGGAAACCGGCCCCACCCCCAACCTCAGTTTCCGCCGGATCGAGATCAAGGTCTTTTCCGCCGAGAAACCCGACGACGTGCTGGCACGCCAGGTGAGTTATGTTGCGCGCGTGGCGAACTGAACGGGCAGCCCCGGGCGCGCCCCGCGGCTTCACCCTGCTCGAGGTGCTGGTCGCCCTGGCGGTGTTCGCCGTCGTCACTGCGCTGGCCTGGCGCGGTCTGGACAGCATGGCCACGACCAAGGCACATCTGGATCAGGAAATGCGCATGTGGCGCGAGCTTGAGCTGGTGTTCGAGCGCATCAGTCTGGATGTCACCCAGCTCGCCCCGCGCAGCTGGAAGGGCAGCGACGGCAAGCCACGCTCGGCATTGCAGGCCAGCAACACGGAAACCGGCGAGCAATGCCAGCTGGATGTGCTGCGTTTCGGAGCCGACAAGGAGCCGGTACATCTGCGCTACGCGCTCAAGGACGGCCAGCTGACGCTGGAAGTCATCGCCGAGACGGCCCAGGCTGCAGCGGCCCTGATCAATACCGATGCCAGCCCCCGTCATGTGCTGCTGGAGCAGGTCGAACGCTGCGAGCTCGCCGTTCTGGATCGCGGCAATCAGTGGCAGGCCCGCTGGCCGGTCAAGGATCCGGCCGACGCCACGCGGCCGCGCGGCATGCGCCTGCGCCTGACCCTGGCCGGACGCGGCGAATTCGAGCGGACGTACTACCTGCCATGAAGCATCCCGCCCGCGCCTCCCTTCACCAGACCGGCATGGCCTTGATCGTGGCCCTGCTGGTGGTGGCCATGGTCGCCGCCATGAGCCTGCTGTTCACCTCGCGCCAGCAGCTGTGGATGCGTCAGCTGGAAAACCGCAACGGTTTCACCACGGCGACGATGATTGCCTTCGCGGCCATCGACATGACCCGCCTGACCCTGCGCGACGATGCGCGCAACACCAAGGTCGACCATCTGCTGGAGCCGTGGACCATCCCGATTCCGCCGATCGCCGTGGAAGAAGGTCACATCGCCGGACGCCTGCGCGAATTGCAGGGGCGTTTCAATCTTGCCAACCTGCTCCCCGCCAGTGACGCCACGCTCAAGGAAGATGATCCGGGGCTGCTGCGTGCCAGCCGCGCGCTGGGCGTATCGACCGGTGATATTGCCAAGCTGCTGCAGGCCTTTCAGGATCTGCGCAAGCAGGAACCCGGCAGCACGCCGGAACTGGCGGAGTTGCTGGAACGCGCGGGTCTGCAATCGGACAGCAGCCAGGCCGCACTTCTTCAGCACGCGGTCATCCTGCCGGAAACGACGCCGGTCAATGCCAATTTTGCCGATGCCGAAGCCCTCCAGGCGAGCATTGCCGGGCTCTCTTCGGGAGATGCCAGTGCCGTGATTGCACGGCGTGCCAGCAAGCCGTTCATGAACATGGATGAATTCAGGGAAGCGCTGCCTGCCGGTTTGCGGGCAACGCTAAAGGAAGATGCCATCACCCTGCAAAGCCGCTATTTCATCGTCGAGATAGATGCCTGGTTCAATCAGGTTCATCTGGGCTATGAAGCCCAGCTCAGGCGCGATGGCACGAACATGCCGGAAGTGCTGTGGTCACGGCGTAGCAGCTTTGCCGATTCATGAAACCCGACCCGAAATCAATGCAATACTTGCCCGGAAAGCCTTAAATTCCCGTCACCATGCGACTCAGCCTCCCTTCCTCTTTCCCCTGGCGCCGGCCTCATGAGCTCACGGCCTGGCGGCCGAATGCAAATTCGGTCCTGCGTGGTCTGATCGGTCTTTGTGCACTGCTGCTGTGCTGGCAACTGGCCGGCCTGCTGGCACAGATTCTCGGCTGGCAATCTGCCCATCCTGCACTGGCGCTGCCTGCCCCGCCGGCCACCGACAACAGCGCGGCCCGCACAGCGCTGACACGCTGGTTTGCCAGCGCGGAAGCCGACAAACCGGCCAGTTCGACGGCGGGTCTGCAACTGATTGCCGTGGTCGCCGGCAAGCATGGTGTGGCGCTGCTCAGCGGCGTGGAAAACGCCCCTTCCGCCCATGCCGTCGGCACGGAGGTTCGCCCGGGCCTGCGTCTGCTTGAAGTGCTGCCCGACAAGGTCATCTTCGAGCAGGCCGGGGCCCGCAGCGAACTGGCGTTCCCGGCGGCACCGGCCAATCTCATTGCATCGCCGGGGCTGCCCGCACCGGCAGCCAAACCGACCCTTGCCGCGGCCGCATCGGCCCCCGAAACCGTCGTAAGTACCGGCATTTCGCGCGGACAGATGGCCGGCATTGCCCAGGGCGGCAACCTCGGCGACTGGGACAAGGGACTGGCCAATTTCGCCAGTGGCGGCATCCGCGTCACCTCCGCTCAGGCGCAACCGCTGGCCAAGGTATTGAACTTGCGCGATGGCGACATCATCCAGCGCGTCAACGGGCGGGATCTGAAGCAGCTCGCCGATATTTCCCTGATTTACCACCATTTCAGCCAGTCGCCTGAGGTCACCCTGACCATCCTGCGGGATGGCAAGCCGCAACAACTCAACTTCAAGATCCAGCCATGAAAGTCAAAGCCCTCACTGCTGCCTGCCTGTTGTGCTTCGCCCTCGTATCCTCCGCCCAGGCGGCCGATGAACGGGTGACACTGAATTTCGTCAACTCGGATCTTGAGGCCACGCTCAAGGCGGTGACCATCATCACCGGCAAGAGCTTCGTGATCGACCCCAAGCTCAAGGGCACGGTCAACATCGTGTCCAGCCAGCCGGTCGAACGCAATCTGGTGCTGCCCATCGTGCAGAGCGCGCTGCGCCAGCAAGGCATCACCCTGATCGACAACGGCACCGTGGTCAAAGTGCTGGCTGAAGGCGATGCCAAACAACACGCCAGCCCGCTTGTACTGGGCAAGGGCGCGATTGGTACGGGCGACAAGTTCGTCACCCAGGTCTATCCGCTGCGCTTCGAGTCAGCGACCCAGCTGGCCCAGGTGCTGCGTCCGATGCTGGGCGCCAACAGCGTGATTGCCGCCTATCAGGCCGGCAACGTGCTGGTGATCAGCGATTACGCGGAAAACCTGTCGCGCATCAACCGCATGATCGAGCACATTGATCAGGCGCCGAACAGCGATGTTCAGGCCTTCCCGATCAAGAGCGCATCGGTGCTGGATGTGGCCCAGACAATTGCCCGCCTGATGCCGGAGGTGGTGGTGCAAGGCGTCTCGGCTCCCGTTCCGGTGCCGGATGGCGTCAAGCGCGTGCTGGTGGTGACCGATACGCGCAACAGCCAGCTTCTGGTGCGCAGCGAGTCGGCCACACACCTGAACCAGATCAAGCGCATCGTGGAAATGCTTGACCGCGAAGGCGCTGCCGGCAGTTCGATGCACGTGGTTTACCTGCGCAATGCCGAGGCCGCGCGCCTGGCGGCCACCCTGCGTGGCATCCTGACCGGGCAGGACAGCGGTGGCGGCAGCTCCAGTCCTTCCGCCAGCACCAGCACGGCCAGCGGCAGCAGCAATCAAGCCTCCCTGACGGCCGCTTCGGCCTCCACGCAAAGCTCCACCAGCACCGGCAATACCGCCACCAACGTCAAGATTGACGGTGCATCGGTCATGATCCAGGCCGACTCGGTGACCAACTCGCTGATCATCACGGCGCCGGATCACATTTACAACGACATCCGCGCCATCGTCGAGAAACTCGACGTGCGCCGCGCCCAGGTTTATGTCGAAGCCATGATTGCCGAAGTGAATGTGACCAAGGCGGGCGAGTTCGGCTTCCAGTGGGCCGTGGCTGGCGGCGGCAGCAAATTCGCCGGTGGCGTGATTTCGTCACTGTCCGGCGGGTCCAACAGCATTGCAACGATTGCCAGCGGCTTGCTCAGTGATACCGCCACAGCGGTACCCGAAGGTTTCAACGTCGGCCTGTTCAATGGCGACCCCACCAATGGCACGGCCTCACTGGGCGCCCTGGCCTCCGCCATCGAGAAGTCCGGCGACGGTAACGTGCTGTCCACACCGAATCTGCAGACCCTGGACAACGAAGAGGCCCGCATCGTGGTCGGCCAGAACATCCCGATCATCACCGGCACCCAGCTCTCCAGCAGCAACTCCAACCCGTTCACCACGGTCGAGCGCAAGGACATCGGCATCAAGCTGAAGATCAAACCGCAGATTTCCGAAGCCGGTGCAATCACCCTGAACGTCGCGCAGGAGGTTTCCAGCATCGACACCACGGTCGCCACCAGCGGCACGGGCATCGCCACCAAGGTGCGCACCATCGAGACCAAGGTGCTGGTCGACGACGGCCAGATCATCGTGCTGGGCGGCCTGATCGAGGACCGCCAGACCACCAGCGACAACCGGGTTCCGGTACTCAGCTACATCCCGCTGATCGGCCATCTGTTCCGCTATCAGAGCCGGACGCATGAGAAGGTCAATCTGATGGTCTTCCTGCGTCCGACCATCCTGCGCGATGGCAAGGCCAGCGCCACCATGGCCAATGAACGCTATGAGTATCTGCGCGCACGTCAGGGCGAATTCACCCTGCCCCACAGCTTCATGCTGCCGGACATGCCGACCACCCAGCTGCCACCGCTGTCCTCACCGCCCGCTGCTGCCGAGGCGAGCCCATCCGCTGCACCTGCCGCAGCCCCGGTCAAGCCATGAGTGATCGTCTGCTCAGTTTTGCCCACGCCCGCGAATACGGACTGTTCGATCAGGGCATTGAGGATGGCGTGATGCAGGTGTGCTTCCGCCAGGGAGGTGACGCCGGCATGCTGGCCGAGCTGCGGCGCAACTTCGACGGCCCGCTGAAGCTGGAAGTGCTTGAGCCTGCCGTCTTCCAGGAGCGTCTCGCCCAGGCGTTCAATCAGGGCGGCACACGCGCCTCGCGCATGGTGGAAGACATCGCCGACTCGGTTGATCTCTCCAGCCTGCTCGAGGAAATGCCCGAAACCCAGGATCTGCTGGAGGCGGAAGAAAACGCGCCGGTGATCCGCCTGATCAATGCCCTGCTGACCGAATCGCTGCGCGAAGGCGCCTCGGACATCCACTTCGAGCTGTTCGAAAGCCGTGCCACGGTGCGCTTTCGCATCGACGGCGGGCTGCGCGACGTGATCGAACCACAACGCGGACTGCACGCAGCCATCGTGTCACGCATCAAGATCATGGCCGGACTGGATATCGCCGAGAAACGCCTGCCGCAGGACGGTCGCATCACCCTGCGTCTGGCCGGTCGCCCGGTCGACGTGCGGGTATCGACGCTGCCCACCGCGCACGGCGAGCGCGTCGTGCTGCGTCTGCTCGACAAATCCGCCAACCGGCTGGATCTGGACAGCCTCGGCATGCCGGCGGCCACGCTCACGCGCATGCAGGGCCTGCTCACCCAGCCGCACGGCATCCTGCTGGTAACCGGCCCCACCGGCTCGGGCAAGACCACCACGCTGTACGCTGCACTGGCCCAGATGGATGCCCGCGAGCTGAACATCATGACGGTGGAAGATCCGGTCGAATATGAACTCGACGGAGTGGGCCAGACCCAGATCAACTCGCGTATCGAGATGAGCTTCGCACGGGCCTTGCGCGCGATCCTGCGGCAGGATCCGGACGTGATCCTGATCGGCGAAATCCGCGACCTGGAAACCGCCCAGATCGCCGTGCAGGCCTCGCTGACCGGTCACCTCGTGCTGGCAACGCTGCACACCAACGACGCGCCCAGCGCGATGACACGCCTGATCGACATGGGCGTGGAGCCTTTCCTGCTCGCCTCATCAAGCATCGGTGTGCTGGCTCAGCGCCTGGTCCGCCGATTGTGCCCGGCCTGCCGGGTAGCCTACCAGCCGGACGCCGCCGAACAGGCTTTGCTGGGCATCCCGGCGAATCACACGCTGTATCGCGCCGGCAGTTGCCCGGCGTGCGCGCAGACCGGCTACAAGGGACGTTCAGGCGTGTATGAGCTGATGGTCTTCGACGAGTCGACGCGCAGCCTGATCCACGACGGCGCCAATGAGCAGGTGCTGCGGTCCCATGCAGCCGAACGAGGCATGCTCAGCCTGCGCGATGACGGCTTTGACCGCGTTCGTACCGGCATCACCTCGCTCGATGAAATCCTGCGCGTCACCCGCGAAACCGAAGGCTGAGCAGCCCCGGGCAGCACGCCAGCCCGGGCGCCCATGGCGCCCGGGCTTTTTCATGCCTGCCTGAAGAGCCGCTCCGCGCCTTGATCTGCAGCATATGCCTTCGCCAAGCAGCGCCAATTCTGGCTTTGCATCAGCATGCCTTGAAGATGGCCGCCAGATGCGGCTGTGCAAAGACCGCAGGGCGTGCTCGTGCACCGGCGGTTGATCCTCGATACCCGTGCCGTGCGATTTTCGGGAGCCACCACAACGCTCCACCCCGCCTCATCATCGACTGATCAGCGCCTTCATCCAGTCAAGCAATACCGCAGGCAGGCGCGCGGGCTCGCGGATCATGGCGTAGTCCCTGCCAAAAATCCGCGGAAGATAATCCCGATGTGACTGGTCGATGGTGAGGCAGAAGACAGAGACGCCCTGCATCGTCGCTTCAACAACCGCCTGACGGGTATCCTCCAGCCCGTATCGGCCTTCGTATTCATCCACGTCATTTGGCCGGCCATCCGAGAGCAGCAGCAACAATCGATGTGCGGACGCCTGCTTCATCAGGCCTGCAGTCGCATGCCGCAACGCCGTGCCGGCACGGGTCGAGTGTTCGGGCTCCAGCCCGGCGATCCGTTGTGCGATGGCGGGGCCGTGAAGCTCATCGAAACGCTTGATCTCGCGCACGACAACGCCCTGTCGCGACTCGCCTGAAAACGCCTGTACCGCATAGCGCACGTCGGTCCGCTCCAGAGCGATGCTGACAAGAAGCAGCGCCTCGCGCGCAACATCGATCACCCTGTGCCTGCCGCTGACCCATGCATCCGTAGAACCGCTGACATCGATAAGCAGGGAGACGGCAATATCCCGGTCCTGCCGTCGCCTGTTCTCGTAAAGCCCGTACTCCGGGGCGTGGCCGCTGCGCAAATCCGCGAATCGATCGAGACAGGCTTCGACATCGATCTCGTCTCCATCAAGCTGGCGGCGAAGCCTGACGGGTTCTGCGCGGAGCATTTCAAACCGCCGGCGAATGGCCATCAGCGCAGCACTGTGCGCAGAAAGCGTTTTGCGCACCCACTCATCCGGGCCAGGAAGCGCTGTTGCGCTATGCACGATCGCGCCAGACGGGCGATAGGCGCCAAGACGATAGTCCCACTCCGGATATTCCAGAACCTCCGGGACCGGCCGTGGCCTGTCTGGCGCCATTTCCGGACGCAGCGCAGAGGGAAGCTCGTCCGAAATGAAACAGTCTTTGGTCGTCTGCATTGTCCGCACCAGCTGAGCTTCAGACAGTTCGCTCAGCGACTCGCCGAAATCGTTGAGCGGCGTCTCATCATCGCGGTCCATCGGGCGGTTCATCCCATAAGGATCTTCAGCGTGCTCATGTGGCTGTGAGGTCTGCACCATGAACGCGCCGGGCTTCTCGTCTTGCGCTTCCCCGGCATCCCGGACCCGTGGTCGTCTGGCAAGCTGCGCGCTCCGTGATGGACGATTAGCGGCCTGAGCATCAGGTGCCTCCGGAACATTCGACTGCAGCGTTCTGGCGCCGGGCTCGGGTTGCAGCAATTCGCCGGTCCACCAGTCCTTGAGCAGGTGCACTGCCGTCCGCGACGACGAGCCAATGTTCCTCATCCATGCCTCACCGAGACGACAAGACTCTTGCAATGAATCCGCTGGCGTTGTGCAGATCCCCTGCCTGGCAGATCCGCCGACAGGCGAAGCAAGCAGGGTACAGGCAAAGTCCTCCAGCAAACGCGCAGCAGAATCACGCGGAGTGAGCGAGGATCGGAATTGCAGGCTCTCGCTGCGCATTGCCGCAAGCTCGTCTGCCAGACCAGGCAACATCGTGACGAGGCAATGGTCAGCCGAATTCGCCTCCAGCAGAAGATAAATCCCGGACGTCAGCGGCGAGGACAAGTCCGGATGGCATGCAGCACTGCCACGAACCAGGCGCATCGCTTGCCGGAGACAGGCCACACGATAGCGCGCCGCTCCAAGCGCAACATCCGTGGTTCCAGCGTCCGCCGGGAGGAAAATTGCCACTCCATCGGTTGCGGGAAGGCCGCCCCGGGGAATGCTCCGAGCACGCTGCAGCATGCGCTTGAAGAATGTGGGCGGCGCGGGTGGCTGTGCCCGCTTTATGGAAAAGCTGCGACCGAAGACTGCATGGACAAGCAGCTCGTTCTGACGGCGCAAGTCGGCCAGCGACACCAGCGGAGTCTCTCTGGCCGCGCGATGTTTACGCCACATGGTCTGCGAATAGATCGTCAGATGGCGTGCGGCATCAGTGATGACATCCTCTGCTTCGGCGATGGCTAGAGACTCCGGAGACGTGGACGTAAGGCGTGTGCAGTGCTGCGCTCAGGCAAAACTCAGCCTGACCAGATCCCGCATCGCAGCGACGAGAGATTCATCATCGGACAAAGGCGAAACCAGGGCCACCTCGCATGCCAGATGGATCGGAATGCCGGAAACGGCAAGGCGTCCCACAGCCACAAGGAGACGCGTTCCCGGTACTTCGGCAAGACCGCTGTTTTCGAGTGCCCTGATCCTGCGCCCCAGGCTGACAAGGCCGCGAGCCATTCCCATATCGATCCCGGTTTCATGGGCAATGATTCTGGCTTCCGCAGCTTCGTCCGGAAAACCAAGATCGAGCGCAACAAACCGCTGCCGGGTGCTCGGCTTGAGGTCCTTGAGCATGCGCTGGTACCCCGGGTTGTACGAGACCACCAGCTGGAACCCCTCCGCCGCCTTGATTTCTTCACCGGTCTTGTCGATGGGCAGCAGCCTGCGATGGTCACTCAGGGGATGGAGTACCACCACCGTGTCCTGACGAGCCTCCACGATTTCATCCAGGTAGCAGATGGCGCCGCTACGCACTGCGCGTGTCAACGGACCGTCCTTCCAGACAGTGCGGTCGTGTTCGACCAGAAAGCGCCCGATGAGGTCGCTCGCACTCAGATCATCGTGGCAGGAGACGGTGATGAGCGGCCGCCTCAGTCGCCACGCCATGTACTCGACGAAGCGCGTTTTGCCGCAGCCGGTGGGGCCTTTGAGCATGACCGCCAGTTTGTGGGCATGGCATTGTTCGAAGACACTGACTTCTTCCGCGTGAGCCAGGTAAAAGGGAGGCGTCTGGTCACTGCGTAGCCTGTCGACGCCACCTTGCTCAAGTAATTCGCGGCTACCCATACTTCACCGGATCCGTTTCAGCACGCAGATTTCCTGTCGGGCGGTCTTTCAGATCGTCGTCTTCAGGTTCCAGATGAAAGCGTGGCGCGTGCCTGAAGAAATCGTAGATGAAGAGCACGACTCCAACGGTAAAAATCGAAGCTGTCGCTATCAGCATGAGGAAGTGGACCTGGATCTTCAACTGCGTATCCAGATAACCCAGGCCAAGGATACGTTCGAGATATACCTGACCGATACCTGCCGTAGCAAAAGACAGAGTCATGCCGAACATGCCCCCCAATTGCAGCCAGAAAGACCAGTAGCCTGCAGCGCTGCCGCCTTCCTTGCGCCCCGTGATGGAAGGCAGCGCATAAACGATCATCGCCAGGACAATCATGGCATAAGCACCGTAGAACGCGGCATGGCCGTGCATGGCTGTAATCAGCGTGCCATGTGTCCATTTGTTCACGCTGGGAAAAGTGTGGGCAAAACCGAGCAGACCGGCACCAAAGAGGGTGAATACGGCGCTGCCCAATGTCCAGTGCAAAGCCAGCTTGTTGGGGTGAGCAAGCCCGGAGCGTCGCAGTGCGGAATAAGCGTAGATCGCCATGCCGACCAGGGCAACGGGTTCAAGCGCACTGAAGATTCCACCAATGGGAAGCCAATACGCCGGCACCCCCACCCAGTAATAGTGATGCGCGGTTCCAAGAATCCCCGCGATGAAAACAAGACCAACGATCACGTACAGCCATTTTTCCATCACCTCACGGTCCGCTCCGGTGAGACGAATCAGGAGGTAGGCCAGGAAGCCACCTTGAATCATCTCCCACACGCCTTCCACCCAAAGGTGGATGGTCCACCACCGGTAGTAGATGGATACGGTGTAGTTGGAATAGTGCAGAAGCGCAGGCAGGTAAAGCAGAGCAGCGCTACCCAGACCAAGTAGCAGAACGCCTTCTGTCGTGGTGAAACGACCTGACTTCTTGATCGTCATGCCGACGTTGTAGAGGAACATCAACATCACGACGACAATGGTTATCTTGTGGGGTATGGGCTGCTCAAGCAGCTTGTTGCCTGCACCATAGCCGAAGAGGTAACCGATGACGGCCGTCACCCCCATAAGCAGCCACAACCCGAGCTGGATGTACGCCAGCTTGACGCTGTGAATTTCTGTCCGTGACTCTTCAGGCACGAGCCAGTATGTAGCGCCCATGAAACCGGTCAGCACCCATACGATCAGAAGATTGGTGTGGATGACCTTCGTGACATCGAAAGGCAGCAGATTGATGAGCGGATCCGGGCCCAGATACTTGGTGGCCGACAGCAGCCCAAAGACCAGCTGAAGTCCGAAAAGCACCATGGCGGCGGCAAAATACCAGTATGCAACGGACTGCGATTTGTAACGCATGGATCACTCCCTGTTTCGATGCTGGCCCGACGGGATTAACCGTCCGGCCGCTAGCCTATTTCAAACTGCCAAGGTAGGCAGCGAGGTAGTCAAGTTGCTCAGGTTTCAAACTCTGCCCATACGTGTTCGGCATAAATGAGATGCCGTTGGCTGAATAGCTCGCTCCCGTGACGACATAGGCGCTCGGATCATGAATTGATTCGCGGATGTAGCCGGCAACGTCCTTCGCCTGTCCCTTGTAGGCATGAGAAGAAATGATCTGCTGGGCGCGAGCACTCACCCCAGCCAATGAGGGCCCAACCATATTCACACCGGGAGCGATCGAATGACATGCATTGCAGGAAGGGCTGACACTGTTGAACAAGGCCTGACCTAGCGCGACAGGATCGTCCGCAGTAGAAACGGAGCCCGCCGTGGCCGCCTGTGTGTTAGATGTCGCCGCCACCGACTGCTGCTGGGCTACCGTCCTGTCAGTGCCGGGGATCGTGGCGCCTGCAACCAGAATAGGCCGCGGTGGCCATCCCTGGTTATCCACCTTGCTGACCCAGTCCAGGAATGCGATGAGATCCAATATTTCAGTGTCGCTCAGATTCTGCGCAGGCATCACTCGACGATACTTGGCTTCATCGTAGAACTTCGACGGATCGCGCAGAAAGGCTTCGAGGTAGGTGTTGCCCCTGAGCTGCGTGATCTTGGTCAGGTCAGGGGCGTAATACGCCCCCTCGCCAAACAGGGTATGGCAATTGATGCAGTTTTTAGCGTGCCAGATGTCTTTGCCGCGAGAGACTGCAGGGGTGATGTTATCGGCATTGGTCAGTTTCCCGAACTGCCTGTGACTATCGATTGTGAGGACAAGGAAAACCAGCGCAGATACAGCTGTCGCAGCCCCGGCGAAGAGACGTGTTTGTCGTTTATTCATGAGGGCTCTCTATACGCTAATGCCTGTCCAGTAAACGGCAGAAATATAGGCCGCGTAAAGGATCGTGCTCATCATCAGGGCGAGAATCACGTAACTCAGTATCTTCAAAACTGCATGGGTAGTTGAAGCTTGCATCTTCGCTCCTTCGTTAACAAACAGTCTGTCTTTCAGCGCTGCTTGATGAGTTCAAGAAACACTAGGTCCTAAAACAGGGGATTGAAAGTTGCAGCGCACAATACAGACGCTTTGTTACGCAAGACAACGGGAGTTATGAATCCGACATGCAAGTAGGGTGATCAGAACAATGCAGCCATCTGCCTGGATACTGAGGCAGTGATCGCTCCCGTAGATAAAAAGGCCTCAAATAAGTTGAGACGCTACATTGGCTTGCATTGCTCCCTGCACGCAAACCTTGCCGGAATTCGGCGCAGTTAGCCCTGCTGCAGGGCCACGATGCTGTGTCTGGGATGAGGATTGAGGAGTGACTGACATCCGCTCTCGCGAACACCGCTGTTCAAAGCGAAAACCCCAACCCGGCATGACGAGGATGCCAAGGCGGCGAATATGGCACGAACGATGGCAGACTACTTCCGGCTTCTGTTGTGCCGGCAAAAGAAAATCGGCCACAGATTCCTCTGTGGCCGATTCATGGCCTTACACAACCCTTCTGTACTCACTCATGTGCCGGCCGCAGTGTATTGCACGGCACCGGCACACGCGTTAGTGCAGACAAGGTGATCAGTTGCCGCCCAGCTTGATGCCGGAAGCCTGTGCTTCAGCATCGTAGCGGTGACGATTAACGATACGCTTGTCGCGCGGGTGGGTACCCGGCACGGCAGAGATGAGCGCCTTGGTGTAAGGATGGTCCGGAGCTGAGCAGATCTTCATGGCCGGGCCATGCTCCACCACTTGCCCCTTGTACATCACCGCCACGCGGTCGCAGAAGTAACGGATCACGCCGATGTCGTGCGACACGAGGATGAAGCTGAGGCTCAGCTTGTCCTGCAGGTCGAGCAGCAGATCCAGCACTTGCGAACGCAGGGTCACGTCCAGCGCCGAAGTTGCTTCGTCGGCGATGATCAGACGCGGGTTCAATGCCAGCGCACGGGCAATACCGATACGCTGACGCTGACCACCCGAGAAGGCGTGCGGATAACGCTCCATTGCCGCGCCCGGAATACCCACCGTTTCCAGCAGTTCCTCGGTGCGCTTGCGCAGGGCCTCACCCGTGTGGGTGCCGGCCACCAGCAGCGGCTCACCGACGATCTGACCGATGGTCATCCGCGGATTCAGCGATGCAAACGGATCCTGGAACACCATGCGGATTTCGCGGTGGACCTGACGCAGCTCACCGGTCTTGGCCTTTGCCAGGTCGGTGATGCGGCCATCGGCCATGCGGAACAGCACTTCACCGCCGGAACAGCTCAGCACACGGATCACGCAGTTACCCAGCGTGGTCTTGCCCGAACCGGACTCACCCACGATACCCAGGTTCTCGCCTTCAAACACGTCCAGCGAGACGTTATCCAGAGCCTTGAACGGGGGGTTGGCCTTGCCCATGAAAGTCGAACGTGCCGGATAGATCTTCGACACGCCACGGATTTCCATCAGCTTCTTGTCCGTTGCGCGGGAACCACGCGCTGCACGCGCCGAAGTTTCCAGCTTGCGCACGGAATCGATCAGCTGCAGGGTGTAGGGGTTCTTGGCTTCGTAGAAGATCTGTTCAGCGGAACCGAACTCCAGCATCTTGCCGTTCTGCATCACGCCGATTTCGTCAGCGATTTCAGCCACCACGCCCATATCGTGCGTGATGAACAGCACAGCCATGCCGTAGGAGGTCTGCAGCTCCTTGATCAGCGCCAGGATTTCAGCCTGTGTGGTCACATCCAGAGCGGTGGTCGGCTCATCGGCGATCAGGATCTTGGGGTTGCAAGCCAGCGACATGGCGATCATGGCGCGCTGACGCATGCCACCCGAGTACTCGAAGGTGTACTTGTCGATAGCCACGCCCGGGTTCGGGATTTCCACACGGCGCAGCAGTTCAATGGCGCGGGCACGAGCTTCGGCCTTGTCCACGTTCTGGTGCAGCAGGATGGTTTCCATGATCTGGTTGCCGATCGTGTGGATCGGCGACAGCGAGGTCATCGGCTCCTGGAAGATCATGGAGATTTCATGACCCCGGATGGAGCGGATTTCCTTGCTGCGCTCATGCAGCTGAGCCAGATTCTGACCTTTCGGATCCTTGCCGTAGTACAGCACGTCACCGCCCATGATCTTGCCGGGAGGATCAACGATCTGCAGGATGGAACGGGCCGTTACAGACTTGCCCGAACCGGATTCACCCACGATACACAGCGTCTTGCCGCGCATCATCTTGAAACTGATGTCATCGACCGCCTTGACAGCCTTGTCGCCCGTGCCGAAGTAGGTCTTCAGGTTACGGACGTCGAGGATGATGTCGCTCGACGGAGTTTGGATTGAAGTATTCACGGTATCAACCATTCCTGGAATTAGTGCGAGTACGGGTCGGCTGCATCACGCAGACCATCACCGAAGAAGTTCATCGCGAGCACGGAGATCACCACCATCACACCAGGCAGGAACAGCCACGGAGCATTGGAAATGACGCTGATCTTCTGCGCATCCTTGAGCAGAACACCCCAGCTGATTGCCGGCGGCTGCAGACCCAGCCCCAGGAAAGACAGCGTGGTTTCGGCCAGAATCATGGACGGGATGGCCAGTGTCACGGCAGCAATCACGTGCGACGCCATCGAGGGCAGCATGTGACGGAAAATCACTCGTGCTTCCGAACAGCCATCCAGCTTGGCGGCGATCACGAACACTTCACCGCGCATGGCCAGGAACTTGCCGCGAATCACACGCGCCAGGTGGGTCCAGCCAATCAGCGAGATGATCACCGTCACCGAGATATACACCAGATGCGGCGGCCAGTTACGCGGCAGGGCAGACGCCAGGGCCAGCCAGATCGGGATCGTCGGCAACGACAGGATGAACTCCACGAGACGCTGGATCGCCCAGTCGATCTTGCCACCGTAATAACCCGAAACACCACCCAGTGCGATACCCAGCACGGTAGACAGGATCACCCCGATCAGACCCATGGACAGTGTGAAACGCGCACCGAAGATGACTCGGGAGAGCATGTCACGACCCAGCTTGTCGGAGCCGAACAGGAACATCTTCTCACCCTGTTCTTTCGGTCCGAACAGATGGAGATTGGTTTCCCAGATGCCCAGCATCTTGTACTCGTAACCCTTTGCGAAAAATTCCAGATAGGTTTTTTCGTCGGTCTTTACGTAGGTCGGTGCCAGGGTGACCGGATCACGCGTCAACGTGAACTTGTTCACGTAGGGCTTGAATCCGTCGAAGTGAAGCACTTGCGGCGGCTGATACACCGTCCGGCTGGAAGGATCTTCCGGGCTGAACGGAGACAGGAACTCCGCAAAAATTGCCACCACGTAGAGCAACGCCACCAGCACCATGCTGGCATAGGCCACGCGGTGTTTGCGGAAGCGCGCCCACATCAGCTGCCATTGCGAGGCATACTCGATGCCGCCGCGCAGGTTGGCCATATTGACCTGCGCAGTCTCTTGTTTGTTTTCTTCGCTCATTGTTCCAACCTAATCCGCGGATCGAGAATAACCAGGAGGATGTCGGACAGCAAAGTGCCGACAACCGTCAACAAACACACTACCAGCAGGATCGTGCCAGACAGGTAGATATCCTGCGACATCAGGGACTGATACAGCATCGGGCCCACGGTCGGCAGGTTCAGCACGATGGAGATGATCACCGCACCCGAAACCAGGTTAGGCAGGATCCAGCCGATCGAACTGACAAAGGGGTTGAGTGCAATGCGCACCGGATACTTGATCAGCAACTTGACTTCGGAGAGACCTTTGGAGCGGGCCGTCACCACGTAAGGCATGTACAACTGGTCAATCAGGTTGGCACGCAGAATCCGGATCAGGCCGGCAGACGAGGCCGCACCCATGATGATCATCGGGATCCACAAGTGGTGCATCAGGTCATAGACACGAGCCAGAGACCAGTCAGCCGACTGAAACTCGGGCGAGAAAAGGCCGGTTACATCCTGGTTGTAATACTTGGATGCGATGAACATCATCACCAGCGCAAGCAGGAAGTTAGGCACTGCCAGGCCGATAAAACCAACGAAGGTGAAGAAATAATCACCGATTGAATAGCGCTTGACGGCTGAATACACGCCGATCGGCAGGGCCAGGGCCCATGTAAACAGCATGGCTGCAACGGACAGGATCAGGGTCAGGCCAATACGCTCACCAACCAGATCCTTCACCGGAGATTGCCATTCAAAGGAATAACCGAAATTCCCGGTCACGATCCCGCCGATCCAGTAGAAATACTGGATGAGGATGTGCCGATCAAGACCGAACTGATGACGCAAGTCAGCCATTTTTTCAGGACTGATGGTCTCGCCGGAACTGGCTGCCGCCGCAGCATAGCTATCAACGAAGTCGCCAGGAGGCAACTGGATCAGGATGAATACCGTCAGCGATACCATGAACATGAATGGAATCGCCGAGAGCATGCGTTTGAATATGTAGTTAAGCACGGCTTGACTCTCTAACGTAACCTCGACGGGGCCCGGAGACTTTCGCCTCCGGGCAGGGGGTATTACAGGCTTACTTTACAAAAGACCACTGTTGCACCAGCGACGGTCCCGGGGTCGGCCAGGTCCAGCCGTCAGGCATGATTGCCGGAGTGTTGACGATCCGCTTGTTGATCACGCCGGTGTTAGGCGCAGGCATCACGGTACCGATCACTTCGAACTCATTGGCAGCTTCTTCGAGGATCTGCTTGAACAGGCCATCGGCTTCAGCTTCAGTCTTGGCGACTTGCCACTTGTCGAACAGATCCAGACGCTTGAGCATGCTGGGCGAAGGCTTCTCACCTTGCTTGCCATCGGTCAGGTAGTACTTGACCCAAGGCAGGCTCATACGCGACTCGGTGGCGTGAATAGCCAGCCAAGGACGCGGGTTCATCGTCGGATCCAGACCACCAGAGAACACATCCAGGGAGATGTCGTACTGGTTGGTGTTGGCACGGTCATAGAACAGGGAACGTTCGGAGGAGTTGATCACCAGTTCCACGCCGATCTTGGAGAAGTGCTTGCGCAGCAGCTCCGAGGTTTCCATCAAGGCGGCATTGGAGATCATGACGATCATGCCCAGCGAAACACGGCCACCTTCCGGGTACTGACGGAAACCGTCCGAACCCATCTTCAGGCCGAGTTTGTCCAGCATCTCATTGGCCTTCTTGATATCCAGGGCCAGATACTGGGTTGCCAGCTTCTCGTTGTAGAACTTCGAAGCCTTGTGCGGACCGGACTGCCACGGTTGGGACTGACCCAGATACACGATGTCGTTGATTTCACGACGATCAATCGCGTGCGACAAGGCGATACGGAAATCCTTGTTGCGGATCAGCTTCTGCAGCTTGGCATTCGAAGTCGAATGGTTCAGCCACAGACCAGCCTGGTTGGCATTGATACCGGCAGAAGGCAGCAGTTTGTACCCGCCACGAGCCATGTTTTCGGACAGAACCGGACGGTTCGTGATGCCCGAGATATGGCGCTGCTGATAATCAAGCTGACCATTGATGGCGGCCAGCAGGATGGTTTCCACTTCGGAAATCAGCTGGAACTGAACGCGGTCAATGTAAGGCAGCTGGTTGCCGGCAGTATCGACCTGCCAGAAGTACGGGTTACGCTCCAGCACAACCTTGGTGGCAGAACCGGTGTACGGCTCCTTGATGACCCACGGATCCATCACAGGCTTGCTCGGGTTACCCCAGCGAGCCGGGATTTCAATGTCGCCACAGAAGTTGCGGAACAGCTGGCCCCAGTCCTTGGCATTGTTCTGCTTGATCAGATCAGCCACATTCGCGTTGTACTTCGGATGGAACTGGCTGCAGTACTTCTTCTGGAACAGGGTCGGATACTGGTCAACCGGGGTCGCCAGTTTTTCCAGGAACGGCAGATACGGCTTGGCAAACTTGAACACGACGGTGTAGTCGTCGGTCTTGGTCACCACAACCGGCGTACCGCCAGGCTGGAAATCGGCCGGCACGGCGGACAGGAAACCTTTGTTGGCCAGCACATCGTTCATGGAGAACAGGATGTCGTCAGCGGTGAAAGGCGTACCGTCAGACCACTTCGCACCTTGACGCAGCTTGAACGTGTAGCTGGTTGCATCAGGGCTGATGGTCCAGCTCTCAGCCAGATTCGGCTCAATCTTGTTGAAGCCATCCACACCCCAGCGCACCAGCGACTGGTTGCCAATCACACGCAGGATGGCGTTGTGGTCGTTGTTGGAACGCATGGCGGTACGCAGGGTGCCGCCGTACTGACCGACACGGTCCAGCGGCTTGATCACTTGCGGCTTTGCGGGCAAGCGCTGATCTACAGGCGGCAAGGCCTTGTTGTTCGCCAGCATGGGGGCCTGGTTATAGGCCAATGCGAGCGAAGGAACGGCTACAACGGCAACCGCAGCAACGGCTACCGCCAATCGAGAGGGAATCAACCTCATCACGTCCTCCTAGTTTGAAATACCGGGTTTGGTGAAAGTCTGTGCAGTACCGGGCCACTGCGCGCGTCAAGTATAAGCACAAACCCCAACTAATCCTACCATCAAGCGGCCTTATGCGTATGGGCGAAAAAAAAACGTCAGGAAACCGCAAACTGCTGCTGAATGCTTCTTGCAGAAACACCCGGACCTGACATTTTTTCGCCTTGCACGACGACCTGCTACGGCGCAACCTTAGCGGGGCCATGGCGGCTGGCATTTGTGCCAAATCAAGTCCGCCACGACTTTCCCTAGGGTTAACCCTGAACGCATTGTATCTGAACAAAAAAATCCCGCCACCGCAGCGCAGCAATGCCGGACAGGGCGTTCAAGCTCAAGGCGGATGAGAGAAAAGCCGTAACAGCTTCAAGGCCTCTGCCGGCTCATTCAGCCCCTACTGTCACCATGATCATTGCCCTCATTGAAGACACGCCGGTCAACCTGCTGATCATGCAAAGCCTGGTCAAACGCCTGGAGGCGCACGACTGCTCCGTGTTTTCGGACCCGGAGCTCGGTCTGGCCTGGTGTCTGGACAACGAACCGGATCTCATCATCGTTGATTACATGATGCCGCGTCTGGATGGTCTGGAATTCATCCGCCGTTGCCGCGCCACGCCTGCGCTGCGGGAACGCCCGATCCTGATGGTCACGGCGGCGGCCGACAAGGAAGTGCGTTACGCCGCACTTGAGGCGGGCGCTACAGACTTTCTGACCAAGCCCATCGACAAGCACGAATTCATTCCGCGGGTCCGCAACATGCTGGCATTGCGGGCGGCAATGGCCGCCTCAACGCATCGCGCCGACGAACTGGCGATCGCCGTCCGGCAGGCCACCGAAGAAATCTATCAGCGTGAGCGCGAAACCATCATGCGCCTGGCGCGTGCTGCCGAATTCCGTGATCCGGAAACCGGCGCCCACATCCTGCGCATGGCCCATTACTCAGCCACCATTGCCCGTCACCTGGGCCTGCCGGAGGAAACCGTCAGCCTTTTGCTATCGGCCGCGCCGATGCACGACGTGGGGAAACTCGGCACGCCAGACCACATCCTGCTAAAACCCGGGCGGCTGACTCCGGAGGAAATGGCGATCATGCGTCAGCATGCCGTCATTGGTTATGAAATCCTGTGCAATTCCAGCTCCCCGATGCTGCAGATTGCCGCTGAAATAGCCCTGAGCCACCACGAAAAATATGATGGTTCGGGCTATCCCGCCGGCAAATCGGGGGAAGACATCCCGCTGATGGGACGCATCGTGGCGGTTGCCGACGTATTTGACGCCCTCACCTCTGACCGTCCTTACAAACAGGCGTGGACGCTGGAGCAAGCCTGTGAATATCTGCGGGCGGGACGGGGCACACATTTCGATCCGGTCTGTGTGGACCTTTTCCTTGAGCACTGGGAAGAGGTTCTCGATATTCACAGTCGCTATCAGGATTGATCAACCAACTCTCCGGGCCAATCAAGGAGCACCCGCCATGAGTCTTTCTCTCCCATCAGACAGCAGCATCTTCAACCGCCAATGGATTCTGGAACAGATCGGTGGCGATGAAGGATTGCTGCGCGAAATTGCCACCGTTTTTCTGACTGACGGACCGGATATCCGCCAGCGCCTGCTGGCCGCCCTGCGGGCTGGCGACAGTGTCGCACTGCATGCCACGGCGCACTGCGCCAAGAGTGCGGTGGGCAACTTTGGCTCCGAAGCGGCCGTTCTGGCGGCCGTGCATCTTGAGGACGCCGCCAAAAACGGCGAGACTGCCAGCTTCGCTATCCTGACAGACACGTTGTGCCAGGCGCTGATCGAGGTGGAAGACGCCTTGCGCCAGGAGGTGTCCTGACCCGTTCCCGATGCATCCTGCCCTCCGCCTCACCTTCGCCGGCCTGCTGTTGCTTGCCGTATTCCAGGCCCGTGCCGACGTCTACGGCTTCGTGGATGAAAAGGGCATTCCCAATTACACGGACATCCCTTCGGATCGCCGCGCCCGCCTTCTGTGGCGCGATGCGCGCGGCCCCAAAGCCATCTTCCTGCCGCTGGGCGGCAATTTTCTTTACAAGTTCCCGGCTGCGCTGCTGCCCGAAGTCGAGGCCGCGGCCCGCACGCACTCGCTGGACCCCCTGCTCCTCAAGGCGCTGGTCTCCATTGAAAGCCGTGCCAACCCGCGTGCCCGCTCACCCAAAGGCGCAATGGGCCTGACCCAGCTGATGCCGGGCACCGCCAAACGTTATGGTGTCACCAATGCCTATGACGTACGCCAGAATCTGAATGGCGGGGCACGCTACCTGCGGGAGCTGCTGACCCTGTTCCGCGAAGACGTACATCTGGCCCTCGCCGCCTTCAACGCGGGGGAAAATGCCGTCATCCGCCACGGCAACCGCATTCCTCCTTACGAAGAAACCCAGCGCTACGTACCGGCCGTACTGGAACAGATGGCGATATTCCGGCGCCAGAACACCCCTCGCATCTGACCCGGCAGTGCATCGGAGAGCCGCTCCGGACTAGCCTCTTCAGGCAGGCCTCCGGAAGAATGCCGCCCAGCCTGGCTCTTGACGCAGGCATCTCCGGAAAGCCCGTCCCATGCGGGTCGACAGCCACCCGCACTCCAAGCACTCACCCCGGCAAACCCAGTGCGCGCAGCAGCGCCGGAGCAATCGCCGTATCGGCCAGCACCATGCTGGCGCCCCCCAAGCGGATGGCGGTGCCGGGCATGCCATGCACCACCGAACTCGCCTGATCCTGTGCAATGGTCAGCATCCCGGCATCCCGCAAAGCCTTGAGCTCGGCCGCACCGTCCTTGCCCATGCCACTGAGCAGCACGGCCACCACCGAAGCATCGGCCGCCAGTGCGGAGCGGAACAGGCGCGACACCGCCGGCTTCACCCCATGCTCCAGATCGCCCTGCAGCAGATGCAGGCAGCGGTCCGTTCGCCACTCCATATGCAGTTTCTCCGGCGCCACATAGGCACAGCCGGGCCGCGGCGATTCGCCCTCGACCGCCAGACGTACATCAAAGGGCGTAGTCTGGCTCAGCCATTGGGCAAACCCTGCGGAAAACCCCGGCGACATGTGCTGCACGATCAGGATCGGCAGCGGGAAGCTGGCCGGCAAGCCCTTGAGTACGGTCTGGATCACCTGCGGTCCCCCCGTGGAGGCGCCGATCAGCAGCAATTCCGGGCGCCGCCCGCTCGATTTGGCCGCCGACACCGCCGGCCCGGCGGGCGCGGGGGTCAGGGCGCGCGATATGCCGCGCACGGCACGCCGCGCCGCCATGGCCCGGAAAGTCGCCAGCAAATCATCCTGTCGCTGCCGGCTATCCGGTGTATTGCCTGCCGGCGGTTTCTCCAGAATGGCCAGCGCCCCGGTCTCCAGTGCGCGAAACGCCATCGACACCAGCCGCGGCTCATACGTCGAACTGACGATCACGATCGGCACCGGCGAAGCCGCCATGATCCGCCGGGTCGCCTCGAAACCATCGATATCGGGCATGGTGATATCCATGCACACCACATCAGGCTTCAGGCTTGCCGCCATGGCAACGCCTTCGACCCCGTTGCGGGCAATCCCCAGCAGAACAAACGCGGCATCGCGCGCAAACAGGCTGGCCAAGTGGCGCGCAGCCAGCGGCGAATCATCGACAATCAGAAGTTTGATGGCAGTCATGGGGTCAGAAACAGGCGCTCATCTTCTTTGTTGCGGCTCAAAACGTCACAAACTTGAGCCTGAACATGGCAGTCATCAAACGATGCCGGCGCCACCCCGGGCTCAGGGTAAAATCGCAGGATGATCAGCCCCAGCACCCCCGCCTTCGTTCACCTGCGCCTGCACACCGAATTCTCGATCGAGGACGGCATCACGCGCATCGACGACGTGGTCGCCGCCGCCGCCGCAGACGGACAACCCGCTCTGGGCATCTCGGATCTGGCCAACCTGTTCGGTATGGTCAAGCATTACAAAGGCTGCCGGGGCGCCGGGATCAAACCGGTGATCGGTGTAGACGCCTGGATCACCAACGAAACCGAACGCGACAAACCCTTTCGCGTCCTGTTGCTGGTCAAGCACCGCGAGGGCTACCGCCAGCTCTGCGAACTGCTCTCGCGCGCCTATCTGGAAAACAAGTACCGTGGTCGCGCCGAACTCCGCCGCGACTGGCTGGACGCGGCCTCGGTGTCGGGCCTGATCTGCCTGTCCGGCGCCATGCACGGGGACATCGCGGCGGCCCTGGCCTCCGGCAATCAGGCTGCGGCACAAGCGCTGGCGCAGGACTGGGCACAGCGCTTTCCCGACAGCTTCTATATGGAGATACAGCGCGCCGGCCATCCCGGTACCGATGCCCATGTGCAGCAAGTCCTGCATCTGGCTGACGAAACCGGCCTGCCGGTGGTGGCCACCCACCCGGTGCAGTTCCTCAAGCGCGAAGATTTCAAGGCCCACGAGGCGCGCGTATGTATTGCCCAAGGCTACGTGCTGGCGGACACGCGCCGGCCCAAACCGTTTACCGAAGAGCAGTATTTCAAGACCCAGGCCGAGATGGTCGAGCTCTTCAAGGACATCCCGGAAGCCCTGGAAAATGCGGTTGAGATCGCCCGGCGCTGCTCCCTGTCCGTCGTGCTGGGCAAGAACTATCTGCCGCAATTCCCGACGCCAGACGGCATGACGCTGGACGATTTCCTGATCCACGAAGCCAAAAAAGGACTGGAAGAGCGTCTCGAATCGCTCTATCCGAATGAGGAAGAGCGCGAACGCGAACGCCCGCGTTATTACGAGCGCCTCAAATTCGAGACCGACACCATCGTGCAGATGGGCTTCCCTGGCTACTTCCTGATCGTGGCGGACTTCATCCAGTGGGGCAAGAACAACGGCGTACCCATCGGCCCGGGTCGGGGTTCCGGCGCCGGTTCGCTGGTCGCCTACTCGCTGAAGATCACCGATCTGGACCCAACCGCCTACGCCCTGCTCTTCGAGCGTTTCCTGAACCCCGAGCGGGTGTCGATGCCTGACTTCGACATCGACTTCTGCCAGGAAAACCGCTACCGCGTAATCGACTATGTGCGCGAGCGCTACGGCCATGACGCCGTCTCGCAGATCGCCACCTTCGGCACCATGGCCTCGAAGGCTGTGGTGCGCGACGTCGGCCGCGTGCTGGACCTGCCCTACGGCCTGTGCGACCGGCTCTCCAAGCTGATCCCGATCGAGCAGAACAAGCCGCTGGGTCTGGAAGCGGCCCGCGAAGCCGAGCCCGGCATCAATGAAATGATGAGCGAATCCGGCGACGGCGAGTCCGTTTCCGAGCTCTGGGAACTGGCCCTGCCGCTGGAAGGCATGACCCGCGGCGTCGGCATGCACGCCGGCGGCGTGCTGATCGCGCCGGGCAAGATCACCGATTTCTGCCCGATCTATCTGGCCGACGGCGACGATGCCGTAACCGTGTCCCAGTTCGACAAGGACGACGTCGAACAGATCGGCCTGGTGAAGTTCGACTTCCTCGGCCTGCGCAACTTGACGATTATCGAGCTGGCGCTCAAATACGTCGAAAAGCTCACCGGCTCGCGCCCGGACCTGATGAGTCTGGGCTTCACCGACCCTGCCGCCTACCAGATCCTGAAAGACGCCAACACCACGGCAATCTTCCAGGTGGAATCGGACGGGATGAAGAAGCTTCTCAAGAAGCTCGGTCCCGACCGTTTCGAAGACATCATCGCCGTGCTCGCGCTCTACCGACCAGGCCCGCTGGGCTCCGGGATGGTGGACGACTTCATCTTGCGCAAACAGGGCAAGCAGGAAATTGACTATTTCCACCCGGATCTGAAAGCCTGTCTGGAGCCGACCTACGGCGTGATCGTGTATCAGGAACAGGTGATGCAGATCTCGCAGATCATCGGCGGCTACACGCTGGGCGGCGCCGACATGCTGCGCCGGGCGATGGGCAAGAAGAAGAAGGAGGAGATGGACAAGCACCGCGCCACGATTGCCGAGGGCGCGGCGAAAAAGGGCTACGACCCGGCGCTGGCCGAACACCTCTTCGATCTGATGACCAAGTTCGCGGAGTACGGCTTCAACAAGTCGCACACCGCCGCCTACGCCGTGGTGACCTACCACACGGCCTGGCTCAAGGCCTACCACTGCTCGGCCTTCATGGCCGCGACCATGTCCTCTGATCTGGACAACACGGACACGGTCAAGATCTTTTATGAAGACACGATCGCCAACAAGATCGTGGTCCTGCCGCCAGACGTAAACCACTCGAATTACCGTTTCGAGCCCACCGATGCGAAGACCATCCGCTACGGCCTCGGTGCGGTGAAAGGCTGCGGCGAACCCGCCGTGAAAGGCATTCTCGCGGCCCGCGAAGCCGGCGGGCCGTTCAAGGACATTTTCGATTTCTGCGCCCGCATCGACCGCCGCGCCGCCAACCGCCGCGTGGTGGAAGCACTGGTGCGCGCCGGTGCGCTGGACACCATCGCCCCGCTGGCGCCGGACGGCAAACCCCACCGCGCCAAGCTGCTGGCCACTGTCAGCACGGCCATGGAGGCTGCCGAACAGGCGGCAGCCAGCGCAGGACAAGGGGGCCTCTTCGACATGGGCGACGGCCCCTCGGAAATCGCCCCCGAATACATCGACGCTCCGGTGTGGAACGAAAAGAAACGCCTGACCGAAGAGAA
The DNA here is from genome assembly GCF_030730865.1 of Uliginosibacterium sp. 31-16. Classification (GTDB taxonomy): domain Bacteria; phylum Pseudomonadota; class Gammaproteobacteria; order Burkholderiales; family Rhodocyclaceae; genus Uliginosibacterium. The sequence goes on from NZ_JAVALZ010000004.1 coordinate 104,598, forward strand.
AACCGCCATCGGCTTCTTTCTCTCTGGCCACCCCTTCAACAGCTCGGCTGCCGAGGTACGGCGTTTCGTGCGCAGCCCGCTCTCGCGACTTGAGCCCAAGCGCGAACCGCAAATGCTCGCCGGCGTGGTCTCGGCACAACGCATCAAGATGGGCAATCGCGGCAAGGTAGCCTTCATCACGCTCGACGACGGCAGTTGCGCGCGTGACGTCACGGTCTATGCCGAAGTGCTGGAGGCCAGCAAGGGCAAGATCATGCAGGATGAGGTGCTGATCGTCGAAGGCAAGGTCAGCGCCGACGATTTCGCAGGAGAAGGTGCGCTACGGATCATCGCCGAGCGCCTGCTGACCTTGGGCGAAGCCCGTGGCCGCTATGCGCGCCTGCTCAATCTGCGCATCAACGGCGAGGTCGCTGCAGCCGGCGGCGGCAAGGCCGCGGTCAACCGCCTGCTCGAATTACTGGGCCGCTACCGCGGCACGCGCGAGGAAGGCTGCTGTCCGATCCGGGTGCGCTACAGCAACGGCAATGCCGTGGCAGATTTGCCACTGGGAGACGGATGGAGGGTAAGACTGGATGATCCGCTGCTGGAAAATTTGCGAGAATGGCTATCATCAGAGAGTGTAGAAATCGTTTACCAATAGCCGGAGCCTTGATCATGAAAACGTCAGCTACCGCCTTGTTGAGTATTTCCCTGGCTTGCCTGGTGGCAGTCACGCCCGCCTATGCCCAGCCCAGCGGCCTGCGCCTGCAGGGCAATGCCGAAGGATTCACCCTGCGCGAATCCGATAACGGCCTGCGCCTGCGCTTCAGCGCAGAGACCACACCGGCCAGCATCCAGTCGAGCAGCAGCGCCCTCACCCGCAACACCCTACGTGCGGACTGGCCCGTCTTCGGCTACGGTCTGCGCACCTCGCTGGGCCTGTCTTGGAGTGCCGCAGAAATGAGCACCCAGTACACCGCGCGCAGCAGCACGGAGCCCACCACTTTCCTCGGTTTTGGCTGGCGCGGCGAGCCCATCCGCAACAGCGGCTGGAAGCTGTCGGCTGAAATGGGTGCCAGCGTTTCCGGCAATCGTGGCTGCAGCAGCATCGGCCCGGCCTGCCCGGTCACGCACCCGCAAGGCCTGAGTGGCGACGCCGGTGGCAACGGCCTGCGCCTGAACCCCTACATCAACTTTGGCGCCACCCTCAATTACTGATGCTCCTGTTTGACGAGCACCTGCTCGATCAGCTGAGTGCCGCTGCGCGCGCCAACCCGCGCCTGCGCCAGAACCACAACCTGCACACCAGCCCTGCCGATGCCGTGCAGCGTTTCTTCAACGCCATCGAACCCGGCTCGTATGTCATGCCGCATTGCCATCTTGCGCCAGACAAGGCTGAAACCCTGCTCATGCTGCGGGGCCGGCTGGGCCTGATCCTGTTCGACGAGCACGGAACCATCCTCGACACGCACACGCTGGCGCCCGCCAGTGCCTGCACGGGCTTTCACCTCGCCCCCGGCCGCTGGCACAGCGTCGTCGCCCTGACAACGGATACCGTGTTTTTTGAAACCAAGGCAGGCCCTTACCAGCCGCTTGAAGCGGCAGAACGTGCCGTCTGGGCGCCGGCGGAGGGGGCTCCAGCTGCCGCGGGCTATCACGCCACACTGCACAAACTTTTCAGCGCCTGACCTGCCACCTGCCCGCACAGCCGCATCCAGCCTTGATCCTCAGGCAGGCATGCTGGAGACGCCCGTCCCGAGCCCCTCGGCAGAGCATCCCGCAAAAGCCGCCAGCGCGTCCGCAAAAACCGCGCAAGCCCCCTGACGGCGGGCCTGCAGCATGGGCGGCATGCCCATATCCTGCTAAGATTCCCGACTTCCCAAGCCACCGGCCCGAGCGACAACAACGTGACCCACCCTGTTCCCGCGGCGACTCCTGACAGTCGCCAGAAACGCGTGCTGGTCATCGCTTATTCGCAGACCGGGCAGCTCGCGGCCATCATCGAACGCCTGCTCGACCCCTTGCGCGCCGATCCACGCATCGCGGTGCACGTGGAAACCCTGAGGCCCCAGCCGGCCTTTCCGTTTCCCTGGTCGATTGCACGCTTCTTCGATGCCTTCCCGGAGTCCGCCCATCTGGAGCCTCCGGCTCTGGCGCCTCTGAGCCTGACCGGCGACGAGGAGTTCGATCTCGTCATCCTGCCCTGGCAAGTCTGGTTTCTGGCTCCAAGTCAGCCCGTCACCGCCTTTCTCAAGCATCCAGTTGCCGCAAAACTGCTGCACGGCAAGCCGGTCGTCAGCGTGATTGCCTGCCGCAACATGTGGATGCTGGCGCTGGAGAAGATGAAGAAGCTTCTCGCCGATGTCGGCGCAGAACTGATCGACAACGTGGCGCTGACTGACCGCGCCCCCACCATGGCCACCCTGTTCACCGCTCCGGCCTGGCTGCTCACCGGCAAGCGCAAGCCCATTCCCGGCCTGCCGGTCGCCGGCGTGTCGGCGCAGGACACCGCACGCAGCATCCGCTTCGGCCGCGCACTGCGCGATGCACTGCTGGATGACCGTGAAAAGCTCCGCCAGCCCCTGCTCTGCGGGCTGGCTGCAGTGGAAGCCAACCCGCGTCTGCTGGTCAGCGAGCGTGCCGCCACGCGCAGTTTCTACCTGTGGGGCAAGCTCCTGCGCGCCGCCGGCGGCCCGGGCGCCTGGCAGCGCCGCCCGCTGCTGCTGCTCTATGTGCTCTTCCTGATTACCCTGATCCTCACCGTTGTGCCACTGAGCCTGATCCTGCAGGCCCTGCTCCGCCCCTTCCTGACCCGGCGTCTCGCCGCGCTCAAGGAAGTCCATGAGCAACCCTCCGGCTCCGGCACCGAACGTCTTCACCAATATGACTTCTGAAGTTTTCATCACCCGCACCGCAGCCTTTCTGCCATTTGAGCCCGTCAACAACGACGAGATGGAATCCGTGCTCGGCATGGTCGGCGGCAAGCCCTCCAAAGCGCGCCGCATGGTCCTGCGCAGCAACGGCATCCAGAGCCGGCATTACGCCATCGACCGCAGCACCGGCAAGAATGCCATGAGCAACGCCCGGCTCAGTGCTGAAGCGATCCGCGCGCTGGGCGCAGACATCGGCCCGGTCGACAGCCTTGCGGTGGGCACCTCGATGCCCGACCAGCTGATGCCCAACCATGCCGTCATGGTGCATGGCGAGCTCGGTTGGCCACGCCTGGAAGTCGTATCCCTGGCCGGCATCTGCGTATCCGGCGCGGCCGCCCTCAAGCATGCCTTCCTGGCCGTGAAGAGCGGCGAAGCCCGGCGCGCGGTGGCCTGCGCTTCGGAGCTGGCCTCCTCCGGCCTGCGCGGCGAGTTCTACCAGCCCGAAGCCGAGCACCAGATCGCGGCGCTGGAACAGGAGCCCCACCTCGCCTTCGAGAAGGACTTCCTGCGCTGGATGCTCTCCGACGGAGCCGGCGCCATGCTGCTGGAATCAGCCCCGCGCGGCCCGCTCAGCTTGCGCATCGAATGGATCGACCTGTCGTCCGCTGCCCACGAACTCTCCGCCTGCATGTACATGGGGGCGGACAAGAACCCGGACGGCTCGCTCAGCAGCTGGCGCAACAGCAGCTACGCGGAATGGGGCGAACGCTCGATGTTCGCCGTGAAGCAAGATGTGAAACAGCTCAATGAACACGTCATCCGCGCCACACTCACCGAGCCACTCGCGCTGATCGCGGCCAAACGCCAGCTCAAGGCGGAGGACATTGACTGGTTCCTGCCGCACTTTTCCTCGATGTATTTCGCCGAACCGGTTGCCGCCGGCCTGCGCGCGGCTGGCGTGGATATCCCGCGCGAACGCTGGTTCACCAATCTCACCCGTTGCGGCAATACCGGCTCCGCCTCGCCCTACATCATGCTCGACGAGCTGTTCCGCTCCGGACGCATCGAGCGCGGCCAGCGCATCCTGATGTACATCCCCGAGAGCGGTCGTTTCTCCAGCGGCTTCGTGCTGCTGCAGGCGGTCTGATGGATATCGATCAGGTCCCGCAGGAAGAGAACCGTACGCTGGGAGGCCACCGCAAGGCCGTCTACGCCCGCGATGCCAGCGGCAAGATGGTGCTGGTCGCGTCGAAAGGCTGGGAAGTCGAAGAGATCGTCACGGTGCAGGCTGTCGACGTCTTCCACGCCCAGGCCGAAGCCGCCCGCCAGCGTGCTGAAGCCGGCCAGAGCGCGGCACTCGAATACTGGATGTACGCCCGCCGCATGGATGTCGAGATGCTCGCGCAAGTGACCGGCCTGTGGCAGTGGCGCATCCACCGCCACCTGCGCCCGGCAGTGTTTGCGCGCCTGTCGCCGAAAATCCTGGCGAGGTATGCCGAGGCACTGGGCTTGCCTGCCGAACAAATCCGCTGCCTGCCTGAACACACCTAGGGCAAGTACCACATGCATCCGTCAGTTCAAACTTTTTTGAGCATGTCTGCTGAACAAAAGAAACGTGTTCATCTATGTTTGGCAAGCATAGCTTTGAAACAATGGGAAAAAGCCATTGCTTCGGGATTGGTTCCTTTGTCTTACCAAGAGACAGTCACTGGAACGCTCCAAGATGTGGAGGAATTACTTCCAGCTGAAGCTCTTGTCTGCATTGTCGAGAAAACAGACCCAACGAGCATCTCTGCACGTTTCCTTGAGCCAACGTGCGCATCCGGTGATGAAGATTGGCATCTGGCAGACGAGCCCATGTACGCGTACCTGACCATTTACAATGCGTTCCAAAAATATGCGTTAGGCAAAGATATTGACGATTGGATGATCGTAAATCAGGCCCTATCCTCTCTCGGCACGCCCACAGATGAAACTCACTCTGTTTTCGAAATGGCCTTAAATGAAGCAGCTTGAAAGCGCCGGTAAACGGGAACGTTTGATCTCGAACCCGGGCATCCACTCCTACCAACACCAGCACGCCGCCCACTGCGAGAGCGGCACCATTGCGAACCTGCTGCGTCACCAGGGCGCTGCGGTGTCCGAACCGCTGGCCTTCGGCATCGCGTCGGGCCTGTCGTTCGCCTACCTGCCTTTCGTGCGCATCAGCAACGGCCTGCCGCTGATAGCCTACCGCTCGCCGCCCAAGTCGATCATCAAGGGCACTGCCAAGGCTTTCGGTAGCCGCTTCCGCTTCGAGACCTTCCGCAACGCAGAAGCCGGCGAGCGCCGCCTAGACGAGTTGCTCGCGCAAGGCACGCCCGTCGGCGCACAGACCTCGGTCTTCTGGCTGCCCTACTTCCCGGAGGAAATGCGTTTTCACTTCAACGCGCACAACCTCGTCGTGTTCGGCAAAGACGGAGATGACTACCTGATTGGCGACCCGGTGGCCGAAGAGCCCCAACGCTGTGCAGTGGCGGATTTCAAACGCGCACGCTTCGCCAAAGGCGTGCTCGCTCCCAAAGGCCTGCTCTACTACCCGGTGCAGACGGCACGCAGCACAATCACACCGGAAGCCATCCGCCCGGCCATCCGCAAGACCATCCGCAACATGGCCGCCCCCATCCCGCTGATTGGCACGCGTGGCATCCATACTCTGGCAAAACGCATCGGCCGTCTTGATCCGGCCCACGAACAGAGCAGCCCCTTCATCGGCCATGTGGTGCGCATGCAGGAAGAAATCGGCACCGGCGGCGCAGGCTTCCGTTTCATCTACGCGGCCTTCCTGCAGGAAGCCGCCGAGATCGCCAGCCTGCCGGTGCTCGGTGAATTCTCCGAACGCCTGATGAGCATCGGCGACGCCTGGCGCGATTTCGCGCTAGCTGCGGCGCGCATGGTCAAAGGCCGCGACAAGCTCGACCCACCTGCCATCGCCGCCCTGCTGCATCAGCAGGCGGACAGCGAGGCCGCTTTCTTCCGCGATTTGGGTCGTGCGGCAGAGTAAGGCATGCGCATCAATCGAAAATACATGCTGCTTGCTTTGGCACTGGCTCTTACAGCGGTGACCTGCGTCGTAGTGTTGCTCTGGATGTTCCCAAGCGACGTTGTCACAACCCATTACCGAGACTTGAAGGCAGCCACGGAAGGTGACGTAATTGCGCGCGGATGGCTGCCGAGCATTCTGCCCGCTTCAACCGTCAACATCAGGACATCCAACAACCTTGACTTGAATACATCCGAGGGCTCATTTTCTTTCAGCACCTCCGATTACCCAACATTCTCTGAGCGTACCGGGCTGTTTTCGCCTCCCGCACGCTTTGTCGATCTCGTTGATCTGATGCGCTCCAAAGGCTTTGACGTTCTTTCATTCAATAGCACAGAAGATCACTCATTCTGGATTTTTTTCTGCAAACCCCAAGTCGGTTACTGCGAATACGCCATGGATTCAAAGACACCATGATCAAGAATTCAGCTTTTTTAGAGCATATTTAATCGATGCTCACAATCGCCAGCCTGTCTTTCCAGTACCCAAACGCGCCACAAGCCGCGCTGCGCGAGGTATCGCTGACGGTGCAGCGTGGCCGCGTGCTCGGCCTGCTGGGGCCGAACGGTGCGGGCAAGACCACCCTGATTTCGCATCTGGCCGGCCTGCTGGCGGTTCAGCACGGCAGCATCCTGCTGGATGGTCGGCCGCTCGCGACTGCCCGCGCCGAGCGCCCCACACGCATCACCCTGGCGCCGCAGGAATACGCCTTCTACCCGATGCTCACGGTGGCCGAAAATCTGGCCTGCTTTGCCGCCGCCTGCCGGCTAAGCGGCGACAAGTTGCGCGAGCGCATCGCCGCCTGCATCGCCTTCACCCAGCTCGAACGCTTCGCAAAAACGCGCGCCGAGCATCTCTCCGGCGGCCTCAAGCGCCGCCTGAATCTCGCCATTGCGCTACTGCCCGAGCCGGAACTGATCCTCCTCGACGAGCCCACGGTCGGCGTCGATCCGCAATCGCGCGCCTTCCTGCTTGATGCCGTACGGGCACTGGCTCAGGCTGGCACCACGGTGCTGTACACCTCGCATTACATCGAGGAAATCGAAGCCATCGCGGATGACGTGGCGATCCTCGACAACGGCCGCGTACTGCGCGCCGCCGCCCTGCCCGAACTGCTCGCCGAGGGTGGCGCACAGATGGCACTTCGGATCGACTGGCCCGTCGATGCGGCGCTCGGGCTGCTCGGCCATTTCGGCCAGGCGCAGGCGGGACACGAGGGTGAAATCCTCCTCAGCCTGAACCCCGACAGCAGCCCTGCCAGCGTGCTGCAGGCGATCGCCACGGCCGGTGCCACCCTGCACATGGCGCGCTACGGCAGCCACGATCTGGAGCGGCTGTTCATGGCGCTGACCCACCGCACCTTGAGGGACGAATGATGCTGGCCGCCCTGATCCGCAAGGAACTCCTCGCCCTGATCCGCGACCCGCACGGACTGGTCGCGCTGTTCCTGATGCCGGTGGCCTTCATCATCATCATGTCGCTGGCGCTCAAGGACTACTACAGCCCGCAGACCCGCACTCTGCCCTACGCGCTGCTCGACCGGGACGGCGGCGCACAGGCGCAGACGCTCGCCGCACAATGGCAGGCGGATCACGGCACGCCCCGACAGGTGCCTGAAGAGTGGCGCCCCGCCTTGCTCTCCGGGCAGGTGCGCTACGTGCTGACGATCGAGCCCGGTTTCTCGGAGGCCATCGCCTCGCCCGCCACGCCGCCGGGCGTTAAGGTGCGGATGCTCGCCGACCCGGGCCTGGAGCACGCGCTGTTCCGCGGCACCGAGGCCGAGCTCGCCGCTGCGGTGGGCGAGCTGCGCGCCAACGCCATCCAGGAACGCTTCATGGGCATGGTCGGCCAGGGGGCGAACGCGATCCGCAATCTGGTCTCCGCCGAGCGCGTCGCCACCCGCGTGCGCCCCACCGCCGTGCAGCAGAACGTGCCGGCCTGGCTGGTCTTCGGCATGTTCTTCGTGGTCACCGCGATTGCCAGCCTGTTCGTGCAGGAAGCGCGCGACGGCACCCTGGCCCGCCTGCAGGCCATCGGCGTGCCGCGCCGCATCCAGATTCTCGCCAAGGCCCTGCCCTATCTCGGCGTAAATGCCGTGCAGGCCGCGCTGATGCTCGCCGTCGGTGTGTGGTTGATGCCGCTGCTGGGTGGCGAGGCACTGCAGCTCGCGGGCATCGACTGGGTAGCGCTGCTGCTCATGCTCGTCATGATCAGCTTTGCCGCCATCGGTTTCGCGCTGGCAATTGCCTGTCTGGTTCGCTCGCACGCCCAAGCCTCCGCGCTCGGCGCCACCTGCAATCTGCTGATGGCCGCCATCGGCGGCATCATGGTACCCACCTTCGTAATGCCCGCCGCGATGCAGGCCGCCGCGCACTGGTCGCCGATGAACTGGGCGCTCGAAGGCCTGCTGCAGGTGCTGCTGCGCTCGGGCGACACGCTCTCCGTGCTGCCCAGCGCCGGCAAGCTCGCAGCCTTCGCCGCGCTGATGTGGCTGGCGGCGACGCTGCTGTTCCGGCGGAGGATGAAATGAGCGCCGTCATCCCCCCAGCCCAGCTTGAATTTCCCTTGGCTCCGTTTGATGCCAGAGGGAAGCGACTGCACACCGGCTCATCCATCAGGATTTTGTCCGTCGAATCGTGCGCCCATGACTTGCCTACCGAAGATCGGCAGCGCCTCCATGCGCTTATCAACGCACAGCGAAACATCATCGAGTTTGATCGTTCTGGCTTTGTCTGGCTGGACTCGGAAACAGCGAATCAGAGCGCCAATTTCTGTCTTTTGCCTACAGAGCTTGTTCTTGTCTGAGCATCTCGCCTTAATAGCTCAAAGCGCCCAATGACTGACTTCACCGAAGCCCTCAAGACCCTGATTCTGGAAGCCTGCGACAAGGACGAACCGGCCGGCGGCCTGTCGCCCGACGAGAGCCTCTTCGGCCCGGAGTCCCGCCTCGGGCTGGATTCGCTCGACGCCCTGCAGATCTCGGTGGCGATCCACAAGAAGTTCGGCATCCGCATCGCCGACAGCAAGGACACGCGCCGCGCGATGGCTTCGCTGGCGACGCTGGCGGAGTATCTGGCTGAACGCAAAAGCTGATCTACCATCCGCGAGCGATACCTATGCCAGCACTGAGCCTCTCAATTGACGGAATCACCCTCGCGACAGTTTCAACCGATGGGCTGAACGTATTGAACGTCAGGGTTGGCGGCACAGTCATTGCCGACGCTCTGGCTGACCTTGACATGAGCGGAGGAGCCTATCCAGATGGCGGCGAATCCACCCATCTCATATGGATTGGAAACCAAACCGTACAGGCAGGTCAAGTAATCAAAGTCACCATGCTGACCGATGAGCCAACGATTCGCGCGGGAAAAACCATTGATGAGTTTTTTGCCGAGGATGAGCCGGCTCCCCCTGCAGAAGCAAAATCTACGTCAAAAATCTTCGACGATCTGCGGAATACCCCGAAACGCAGGTCTGGCTTCTCTTTTCGCGTTGAATCATCCGCCGGAAAACGTGTGATCACCAGCACCAGGCCGGGCGATTTCAGCTTCGATTTCAGCGTTCTGTGGGACTCTTGGTCACCAGACTGCGCAAAGGTCTCAGTGCACAGCTGCTCACTTGACGAACTTGAGCAGAACAGTCCGATGCACGACTTCTTCAGAGATCGGATTCGGGTGGGCGAATCCATCGAATTCGAATTGACCGCCTAAATGCAAGCGGTTTTCCTCCACGGCCGCGGCCTCGTCTCGGCCCTCGGCCCTGATCTCCCCGCCGCGCTGGCCTGCCTGAAAGCGGGCGGCGTCGCGCCGGCACAGTTGGAGGTCGGCCCCGGCATCGTCTGGCCGTATTTCACCATCGACGCCACCGAGTCCGACTGGTACGCCCGCGCGCGCCGGCTGGTGCGGCAAGCTGTGGCCGAATGTGGCGCAGTGGATCGCACGGCCCCCTTGTTTCTCGCCTCCTGCTCGCTGGACGTCGGGGCGCTGGAGGATGGCGCACCGGCCGATCACGATTGCCAGCAGGCGGCCGAACGCGTGGCGGGCTGGCTGGACTGGCAGGGTCCAGTCATCTGGATCTCGACCGCCTGTACCTCAGCCAGCAACGCGGTGCTGGCGGCCTGCGCAACGCTGCAGGCTGGAGAGGCGCGCCACGCCTTGGTGCTGGGGCTGGAGCTCGCCAATCGCTTTACCAGCGCGGGTTTCGGGGCGATGGGGCTGCTCGACACGCAACGCCCACGCCCGCTGGCGGCCGACCGCGCCGGGCTGGTGCTGGGCGAAGCGGTGGCGGCGCTGTGGCTGGGCACGACGCCCGCGCGCTGGCGCATCGCCGGCGGCGCGAACGTGGTGGATGGCAGCGATGCGGCCGGCGCGACGCCCGCGGCGGTGGCGCAGATGTGCACACAGGCACTGGCCAGCGCCGGGCTGCATGCCGGCGACATTGATCTGATCAAGCTGCAGGCCGCCGGCAGCCCCGGCAATGACGCAACGGAGATCGCCGGTTTGCGCAGCGTCTTCGCCGAGCTGCCGCCGCTGGTGAGCCTGAAAGCGGAGATGGGGCACACCTTGGGCGCCTCCGTCGCCGCTGAGCTGGCGCTGCTGACGGCCAGTCTCGAAACCGGCGTGTGGCCAACGCCGCGCGCGGCGGCAGATGCGGAGTTCGGCCTGACGCAGACCAGCGCGGCAGCGCCCACGCGCACCCTGATGAGCACGATCCTCGGCTTCGGTGGCGGGCATGCCACGCTCATTCTTGAGGATTGCACGCATCGCCCAGATGCAGGCGGCCAACGGGAGTCCGGGTCAGGGGACAGCATTCCCACGCGGGAGCGTGGGAACGATCAGCCCGGGGAGCGCTCACCCGCTCACCCCGGATTGCGTTGCGCTTCATCCGGGCTACGCATCACCGGCCGTTACTTTGCCAGCCCGCCACCGCCGGACTGGCGCGAGCGACTGGCCGCGCGCCTCGGCGCAAAGCCGCGCCGCATCGGGCGCTGGGCGGAACTGGTGCTCTACGGTGCGCTGGAATGCCTCGCCGATGCGGGCGAAACGACGCTGCCGGCGGGCACCCTGCTTTCGCTGGCTAGCCTGCTCGGCCCGGATCAGGCGCTGCGCGCCGCACTCGTCGAAGCACGGGACGGGCAACCGATGCCGCTCGGCTTTCTGCAGAGCCAGCCGAATCAGGCGCTGGCGCATCTGGCCAAGGCGCTGAACTGGCGGGGCGATGCGCGCTGCCTGACAACACGTGATCCGCTCGCCGCCCTGCGCCTGGCCTGCTCCCGCGCCGGCCCGGGCGGCGTGCTGCTGGGCTGGGTGGCGGAAGACGGCGAGGGGAGCAGCCAGTGGCTACGTCTGCTGCCGGTGGCTGACGGTGATTACGCGCCGCTGCCCACCAGCCTCGACGCGCTCGGCGATCCAGCCTGTTCAGGATTCAGGCTGATCTGATCAACAGCCTGAAGAGCCGCATCCGGCGGCCATCTTCAGCCTGCCATGCCGGACAAGACCGCTCCGCGCGGCCGTGCGGACTGCCTGGCTGAAGACTCAATCTACATGCGGCTCTACAGGCAGGGGCAGGACTGCGTTCAGTTGACCGTGAACGGCAGCTTTTCCTGCCCGGCAGAGGCCTGCCCGCGCGCCAGCATGTCCATGAACACGTCGTTGGCCACCGGCGGGCAGAAGAAATAGCCCTGCGATTCGCGACAGCCTTCGCGCATCAGGAAGTCGACCTGATGGCGCGATTCGGCGCCCTCGGCGATGACTTCCAGCTTGAGGCTGCGGCCGAGCTGGATGATGGCGCGCACGATGGCGGCGTCATCCGGGTCTTCAACCATGTCGCGCACGAAGCCCTGATCGATCTTCAGGCGATCCACCGCAAAACGCTTGAGGTAGGAGAGCGAGGAATAGCCGGTGCCGAAGTCGTCGATGGACAGGCGCACACCCAGCGTCTTGAGTCGCTGCACGGTGTCGAGCACGTCTTCGACGTGTTCCATGAGCAGGGACTCGGTGAGCTCGAGCTCCAGATATTCGGGCGGCAAGCCGGTTTCGGCGAGCACGTCACGAACGCAAGCCACGATGTCGTCGCGCCGGAACTGCAACGCAGAGATGTTGACGGCCACGGTGACATTGCGGATCCCGTTTTCGTACCAGCTCATGGCCAGCCGGCAGGCCTCGCGCAGCACCCAGCGACCGATCGGCACGATCAGGCCGGACTCTTCGGCAATCGGGATGAAACGCCCGGGCGGCACGAAACCCAGCGCATCGGACTGCCAGCGCAGCAGTGCTTCGCCGCCAACGATGGCGCCGGTGTGGAGATTGACCTGCGGCTGGAAGTGCAGGCTGAGTTCGTTATGCTCAAGCGCGCGACGCAGGTGATTCTCGACCTGCAGACGATCCAGCGCATTGGCGTTCATGGTCTCGGTAAAGAAACGGTAGGTGTTCCGCCCGTTTTCCTTGGCGTGATACATCGCCGTGTCGGCGTTCTTCATCAGGGTGTCGGCGTCGGTGCCATCGTCGGGATACACCGCAATGCCAATGGAGAAGGAGGTGCCCAGCACATGGCTGTCGACTTCAAACGGCTCGGCCAGCCGCCGCAGGATCTTTTCGGCAATGCGCGCGGGGGCTTCAGTATCCTGGATCTCGGGCAGCACGATGATGAACTCGTCCCCCCCCTGCCGGCAGATCGTGTCCGTATCGCGCACACAGTGCTGCAGGCGCTCGGCAACCGACTGGAGGAGACGATCGCCAACCAGATGCCCGAGTGAATCGTTGATGGTCTTGAAGCGGTCCAGGTCGAGGAACAGCAGGGCCAGCATGCTGCCGCTGCGCTCGGCACGGCCCAGTGCCTGTTCGAGGCGGTCCTGGAACAGGGTGCGGTTGGGCAATGCGGTGAGCGGGTCATGGTGGGCCAGGAAGGCGATGCGCGCCTCATTCGCCTTGCGCTCGGTAATGTCGGAAAACACCGCGACGTAGTGGGTGATGGCATTGCCACGGTCACGCACGGCACCAATCGAGAGCCACTCCGGGAATTCCGAGCCATCGCGCCGGCGCTGCCAGATCTCGCCTTGCCAGGCCCCCTGCTCGGTGGCCTCCTTCCAGATGCTGTCGTAGTACGCCAGACCATGGCGCGAGGCAGAGAGCAGCGCAGGCGTCTGGCCGACCACCGAACTGGCAGCAAAACCGGTGAGGTCGGTGAAGGCCTTGTTGACCGAGAGGATGCGCCGCTGTGCATCGGTGATCATGATGGCTTCGACACTGTGATCGAACACCGTGGCAGCCAGACGCAACTCTTCCTCAGCCCGGCGCTGGGCGGTCACGTCATTAAGCGTCAGCACCACCGGATGCAGGCCGGTGTGCTCATCGCGCTGCAGGGGCTCGGCCTTGGCCAGCATCCAGCCGCGCGTGCCGTCGCGCCGGTCGATACCCAGCACGGCGGACGCCGGACGGCCAAAGTGCATGGCACGCGCGCCGGGCAGTTCGGAAATCGGACAGGCGCTGCCGTCCTCGCGCACGAAGCTGTAGCCTTCGGGCTCCTGCAACGGGGGAAAATGTTCGTCGAGCCCCAGACCGTAAAGGCGGTGTGCGGCGGCATTGGCAATGATGACGCGGCCCGTGGCGTCACGCATGATCACGCCCTCGCGCATGGCCGACAGGATGGTACGCATGCGTCCTTCGTTGTCGCGCAGTTCGCGCTCGGCCTGCTTGCGTGCGGTGATGTCCTCGATCACTTCCATGAACTGGCCGCTGCCGCGCCGCGAGCGCACCAGCGACATGGTGAGATTGACCCACACCATGTCGCCACCGCGCCGGACCATGCGTTTTTCGATGGCAAAGGTCTCGGCAGTATCAAGAATCAGTGCATCGAGCAGGCGATCATTCGGCTCGATATCGTCCGGGTGGGTGATCTCGCGAAAATCCCGCAGCAACAGCTCGGCTTCGCTGAAGCCGGTAATCTCGCAATAGCGTTGATTGACGCGCATGTAGCGGCCGGACACGGCGCACAGGCACACGCCCACGGCCGCTTGCTCGAAGGTGCCCCGAAAGCGGGCCTCGCTGTCTTCCAGCGCGGCTTCGGAGGCCTTGTGGGCCGTGATATCCACGAAAATGCCGCGCATGCCGATGACGTGTCCGACTTCGATCGGGCCGCGCAGATCGCGCACATGAATTTCATGCCCGTCGGCGTGGACCAGACGGTATTCACACTCCCGCTCGCCGCCACTGATCATCAGGCCGCGCAGGAAAGACAGGGCGAGTTCGCGATCATCCGGATGCAACCGGGACTGCCAGAAACCGGACTGCTGCCAGTCCGTCAGCGCAAAACCGAGCAGGCTCTCGCCCGGCGCGGAAACATAGGTGAAGGCGTTTGAGCCGGCGTCGTATTCCCAGGCCACCACGCTGGTGCCTTCGACGATGACGCGGAAACGTTCCTCGGATTGCTGCAGCCTGCGGGTTCGCGCCGACAGCTCGTGCAGCTGCCGGCGATACAGCAGGACGGCCGCCAGCAACAACAGGATGGCCGCTCCCACGACCCGGGTTGCATCGAAGCCCATGTCTGCACTGCTCTGCGCCGCACTGGCGCTGGCTACAGGCAGACAGGCGCAGACGGCACGGCTCACGCCGCGCAACAGGCATTGCGTACGAATCGAATCCAGCCCCAAGCTTGCTCCCCCGATCACCGCCGGATCTTGCCCGGCTTGAGTCATGAACCGGCGTTCTGACGACGCCGTATTGCGTATTTCATGACAGATTGCGAACGATACACCGGCAAGCAGCGCTACCCCACACGCGGCGGCAATACATTTGCCAAACAAGGAATTAGCTCACATTTCCGGGGCCTGAAAAGGTCAAATAGTGTTGCGGCGGAACGACATCCGGATGAAACACCGGCGTCACATGCGGGTCGTACATTCGCAACACGATCAGCCGCTGCGACTTCCATGAAAATCCTGATGATTTCGGATGTGTACTTCCCGCGTATCAACGGTGTGTCCACCTCCATCGAAACCTTCCGCAGCGAACTGCAGGCGCTGGATATCCACACCACGCTCATCGCCCCGGCCTACCCGCAGGATGCCGAGCCGCCAGAGCCGGGCGTCGTGCGCATCCCCGCACGCTTCCTGCCGATGGACCCGGAAGACCGCCTGATGCGTCGCCGCGAGATTCGCCACTGGCTGCAGCAACAGCCTGAGCCGGATTTCGATCTGGTTCATATCCAGACGCCGTTTGCCGCGCACTATGCCGGGCTGGAAATCGCCCGCGCGCTGGACGTGCCGGTCGTCACCACCTATCACACCTTCTTCGAAGAGTATCTGTATCACTACATTCCCTTCCTGCCACGCAGCCTGATGCGCGCTGCAGCCCGACGCTTCTCGCGCGGCCAGTGCAACCAGCTCGATGCCGTGGTGGTGCCCTCGCAGGCGATGGCTGCCGAGCTACGCGATTACGGCGTCACCCGGCCGCTGCACATCCTGCCCACCGGCCTGCGCGAGGAACGCTTCAGCGGTGGCGACGGAGCGGCCTTCCGCCAGCTGCACGGCATCGCTCCGGAGCGCCCTCTACTGCTGTTTGTCGGCCGCGTGGCCTTCGAAAAAAACATCGGTTTCCTGCTGGAGGTCGTCGACCGGGTGCGCCAGACACTGCCTGACGTGCTCCTGCTGGTCACCGGTGAAGGCCCGGCCCTGGCTGGCTTGCGCAGTCAGGCCGCGGCTCTAGGGCTGAACGATCACGTCCGTTTTCTCGGCTATCTGGACCGGCGCAATGCGCTGGCGGATTGCTACCGTGCGGCAGACCTGTTCGTGTTTGCCTCGCGCACCGAAACCCAGGGGCTGGTCCTGCTCGAAGCCATGGCTCTCGGCTGCCCGGTGCTGGCACTGTCGGTCATGGGTACCCGCGAGATCCTCGAAGGCGCGGCGGGTACAGTGATTGCGCAGGATGATGTGGCGGACTTTGCGGCCAAGTCCGTTGCGCTGCTGGCAGATCGTGTTGCGCTGAAAGCACTGGGGAATGCCGCTGCAGCCACCGCGCGAACCTGGTCGGCGCGAGAAATGGCCCTTCGGCTGGGCGCGCTGTATCAGGATTTGATTGTCCGAAGAGCCGCCTCCAGCAAGGATCTTCAGGCAGGCATGCCGGAAAGCTCCACCCAGAGCGGCTGACCGGGACAGCCCCGTGCGAAGCCGCGCGCTTACTTGATGCGGCGCAGATGGCCGCCCTTTGGCGGAGCGGGAGGCTCAGGTTCTGGAGAAGGCTCGACGGCCTCGCCGGACACCTCCACCAGGTCTTCTGCCGCAAGCACACCACCCAGTTCCATGCCGGAACCTGCGATAGCACCCAGCTCGAAAGCCATGCCCTGACCATTCTCACGCGCATAGATGGCGAGAATCTGGCTCATCGGCACATACAGGCTCTGTGCCACACCACCAAAGCGCGCCTGGCAGGTCACTTCATCAGCTGAAATCTGCAAGCCACCTGTCGCGTAGGGCGCGATGTTCAGCACGATCTGACCGTCGCGCACATGCTGCACCGGCACGCGCGTGCGCTCGTTCACCTGCACCACGATGTAGGGCGTGAAACTGTTGTCCACACACCATTCATGAATGGCACGGACCAGATAGGGCTTGGTAGAGGAAGGCTGAGGGGTGCTCATGGTGCAGACCTTGAAAACAATTCGGGCGCGAAATGCGCCCGAACATGATCTCACGAGTTCAGAGAAGTGATCTCCTGCTCGGGAAATGCCCAGCTGCCGTAGCGAGCGGAGCCGAGTTTGAGAGGAGAAGCGCAGCCGTATATGAATACGGCGAGCATCGCAGTCTCAAAATCGGCCCGCACAGCAGGCCGATGGGTGTTTACCGACGCATGGCGCGTTCGGAGGGGGTCAGCGCATCGATGAAGCCTTGGCGGGTAAAGATCCGCTCGGCGTACTTCATCAGCGGCGCAGCCGTCTTCGGCAGCTCGATGTTGTAATGCTCAAGGCGCCACAGCAGCGGGGCAATCGCCACGTCGAGCATGGAGAACTCGTCGCCGAGCATGTACTTCTGCTTGGCAAACAGCGGCACGAGTTGCAACAGCTGGTCGCGGACATGGCCACGAGCCTTGTCGGCCGCAGCCTTCTGGTTCTTTTCCAGCGCTTCGATGTGCGAGAACAGTTCGTTTTCCAGCGTGTGCAGGATCTGACGGGCCTTGGCACGCATGATCGGATCCGGCGGCATCAGCTGCGGATGCGGGAAGCGCTCATCGATGTACTCATTGATGATGTTCGATTCGTACAGGACCAGATCACGATCCACCATCACCGGCACGCGGTTGTAGGGATTGATGACGGCAATGTCCTCAGGCTTGTTGAAGAGGTCTACGTCAACGACCTGGAAATCCATGCCTTTTTCGTACAGCACGATCCGGCAGCGGTGGCTAAAGGGATCCGTTGTACCGGAATACAAGTTCATCATTGCGGAATTACTCCAGGAATATTCAGTGTCACGAACCACCCGACGCGCCTGCTGCGCGTCGCTGTCGCGACCAGCCAACACCATCATTTGGTTCACACCCGATCAATGCACGTCTTTCCAGTATGCCCGCTTGAGCAGCCAGGAAACGACGGCAAACACACTCAGAACAGCAAGCACCAGCCAGCCCATGCTGCGGCGGGTTTCCTGGCCCGGCTCACCCATCCAGGTGATGAAGGAAACCAGATTGGCGACCTGCTCGTCATACTCTTCTTTCGTCAGCGTGCCCGGCTTCACGATCTCCAGGCTTTCCAGATGGGTGACCTTGTTGCCATGGCCATCATCCTTGGTGACGAAATGCGCTTCCTGCTCGCCCTGCAGACCCCACAGGGCATGCGGCATGCCTACGCCAGGAAACAGCACGTTGTTCCAGCCGGTCGGACGCGAATCGTCACGGTAGAACTGGCGCAGATAGGTATACAACCAGTCGGCGCCACTGCCTTGTTCGGAAGCACGCGCGCGGGCAATCACGGACAGATCCGGCGGCGCAACACCGAACCACTTGCGCGCATCGTCGCGACGCAGCGCCACCATCATCTGCTCGCCCGGCTTGTCGGCAGCGAACATCAGATTATCCTTGATCTGCTGTTCGGAAAGACCGATCTGGGTCAAGGTGTTGTAACGCACCGAGCTCGCACCGTGACAGCTCAGGCAGTAATTGACGAAGAGCTTGGCGCCCTGCTGCAGGGAAGCATCGTCAAAACGCACCGGCGCCTTGTCGAGCGCCGGCCCGCCGGCTGCCTGGGCCACCATGGGGACACCGGCCATCGTCACCGCCAGTGCGGCGGCAGCAAGCAATTTATTGAGCAGACTCATTTCGAGGTCACCCTTTCCGGTTCGGGTTTGGTCTTGTCGATGCGCGAATACCAGGGCATCAGGCCAAAGAAGGCCAGATACAGGATGGTGCAGATCGCCGCCACCGGGCCGCCCGGGATCAGACCGAAGAAGGCATAGCCCGGAGCCTTGGTGCCGAGGAAACCCAGCAGCACGAAACTGATCACGAACAGGGTCAGGATGGTCTTGAACAGCGGCCCCTTGTAGCGGATTGACTTGACCGGGCTCTGATCCAGCCAGGGCAGCAGGCCGAAGAGCATCACCGAGCCGCCCATCATTGCCACGCCCCAGAATTTGGCGTCCAGACCGCGCCCGAGGTGCACGCCCAGCACCACCGGATCAATCGGTGGCGGCGTGAAGCCGAATACCGTCAGACCGAAGAAGCCCCAGTACAGACCCGCCACCAGCAACAGGCAGGCACGCTTGATCCACACGCAGCCCGTACCACGGAAGGTCAGTCCGGCAATCAGTGCCACGAAAGCCCACAGCACTGGCAGGAAGTCCGAGGTCGTGGCGCGCAGCATCGAATAGAAGGGCGTGAAGTACCAGACCGGTGCAATGTGCGCGGGGGTCTTCAGCGAATCTGCCGGGAAGAAGTTGTTGAACTCCAGGAAGTAACCACCGCCTTCAGGTGCGAAGAACACGATGATGGCAAAGACGATCAGGAAGATCGATACGCCGAAGATGTCCTTCACGGTGTAGTACGGGTGGAAAGGAATGCCATCCAGCGGAATGCCATTCGCGTCCTTGTACTTCTTGATCTCGACGCCATCCGGATTGTTCGAGCCGACTTCATGCAGCGCAATCAGGTGCGCCGCCACCAGGCCCAGCAGCACCAGAGGAATCGCGATCACGTGGAAGGCAAAGAAGCGGTTCAGCGTCGCATCCGACACGACGAAATCACCGCGGATGAAGATCGACAGATCCGGCCCGATCACCGGGATCGCCTCGAACAGATTGACGATCACCTGCGCGCCCCAGAACGACATCTGGCCCCAAGGCAGCAGATAGCCGAAGAAGGCTTCGGCCATCAGGCACAGGAAGATTGCCATGCCGAACAGCCAGATCAGCTCGCGCGGTTTGCGGTAGGAACCGTAGAGCAGGCCACGGAACATGTGCAGGTACACCACGATGAAGAACATCGAGGCCCCCGTGGAGTGCATGTAGCGGATGAACTTGCCGCCCGCCACGTCGCGCATGATGTATTCCACACTGGCAAAGGCCACCGGCACACCGGCGGCATTCAGCGAGGCATCCGGCTTGTAGTGCATTACCAGAAAGATGCCGGTGACGATCTGGATCACCAGCACCAGCAGCGCCAGCGAGCCGAAGAAGTACCAGAAGTTGAAATTCTTCGGTGCGTAATACTCGGCCAGGTGCTCACGGTACAGCGTGGTCAGCGGAAAACGTTCATCCACCCAGCCCAGCAATTGTTGCGCCTTGTCAGTCACGATCTTGCAGCATGTCATCGTTCAGGCCTCCGCAGAATCTTTGCCGATGAGCAGGCGGGTATCACTCAGATAGGCGTGCGGCGGAATCACCAGATTCGTCGGCGCCGGCATGCTCTTGAAGACCCGCCCGGCCAGATCGAACTGGGAGCCATGGCACGGACACAGAAAACCGCCGTTCCAGGCGTCGCCCATGCCGCTTTCGCTCCCCACGGCAAACTTGGGATTCGGCGAACAGCCCAGATGGGTACAGACCCCAAGGCAGACGAAGAACTCGTCCTTGATCGCTCGCGCCACACCTTTCACGTACTCGGGCTGCACCGCGCGTTCGGAAGCCGGATCCGCCAGCGCGGCATCATTCTTCGACAGCGCCGCAATCATTTCAGGGGTTCGGCGCAGGATCCACACCGGCTTGCCCTGCCATTCGACCGTGATCATTTCTCCGGCCTTGATCTTCGAGAGATCCACTTCCACCGGGGCGCCGGCGGCCTTGGCGCGTTCGGACGGCATGAAACTGGCAACAAAGGGCGTTGCTACACCCAGGCCCACGACCGCTCCCGCACCGACCGTGGCGGCCAGCATGGTGCGACGTGAATCCAGGCTGCAAGCGCAGCAGGACTCTCCGCCGGATGCATCTTGTTTGTTATCGCTCATTGCAAACCCCGAGTGATTGTGATTCAAAGCTGGGCGATTATAGCCAATTCGGCAGCATGGATTAAAGTCCACGCCCCTCCCAAAACACGCAAAACCAGTACTGAAGCCACTCTCCGACACAAAGAAACCCTTATGGCATCCTCCAGAGGCGCGTCCGAAAGCTCGTTTCCTGAGGTTCAAGCCGTGTTTTGATGCCCTGCAGGACCACCTTCATCTTTCTGCGGCATACTTCATGCATTGTCATCCCCACTGCCCTCAGGAACACTCAACATGGCCAAGAGCATCATTTCCGACATGGACGGCGTCATCTACCGCGGCAAGCAGCTCGTGCCCGGCGCCAAGGACTTCGTGCAGCGTTTGCTGGATACGCAGACCCCGTTCCTGTTTCTCACCAACAACGCTGAACAGACCCCGCTGGACCTGAAGCTCAAACTTGCCAGTCTGGGCATCGAAGGCCTGACCGAAGCCAACTTCATCACCGCAGCCATGGCCACGGCGATGTTTCTCAAGAACCAGAACCAGAAACAGCACGCCACGGCCTACGTAATGGGGGGTGGTGGCCTGATCAACGAGCTCTACAACGTCGGATTCTCGATTTCGGAATCCAACCCGGACTACGTGGTCGTCGCAAAATGCTCGTCATTGAGTTACGAACAGCTCAAGAAAGCCGTGCGCTTCATTGATCAGGGCGCCAAATTCATCGGCACCAACCCCGACATGATCGATCCGGTCGAAGGCGGTCTGGAGCCCGCTGCAGGCACGCTGCTCGCCGCCATTTCGGCCGCTACCGGCAAAAAACCCTATATCGTCGGCAAGCCCAACTCGCTGATGATGATGCTGGCCGCGCGCAAGCTCGGCGCGCACCCGGAAGAGTGCGTCATGATCGGTGACCGCATGGACACCGATATCGTTGGCGGCATGGAAGCAGGCATGGGCACCATTCTGGTGCTCTCCGGCGTCACCACCCCGCAACTGATGACCGAGTTTCCCTACAAACCGGATTACGTCTTCAACACGGTTGGCGACATCGATCTCGCCGCGCTCTGAGCCCGCCACGTCTCAAGCAATGCTGCAGCGCATCCGCCAAAGGAGAAGCATCTCCTTTGAGCGGGTCGCATGACCAAAACACCATACAGATCAAAGCCAAAAACAATCTTCCGCCCGAAGGTGCCTGATGCGCCGGCTGACGAATCAGCCTAGACTTTTTGCGTCCGCACAATTTCAGGAGGGTTGGCCATGTTCAGTCTCAGAGGGAAACTCGGTCTCATCGTCGGCGTCGCCAACGATCACAGCATCGCCTACGGCTGCGCCAAGGCTTTCCGCCAGGGTGGCGCAGATCTGGCCATCACCTATCTGAACCCGAAATCGGAAAGTTACGTGCGGCCGCTGGCCGAACAACTGGGGGCGCAGTTGATTCTGCCGCTGGATGTGGAAAAGCCCGGCGAACTCGAAGCCGTCTTCGAGGCCATCCAGAAGCAATGGGGGCGACTGGACTTTCTCGTCCACTCGATTGCCTTTGCCCCCAAGGAAGATCTGCACGGTCGCGTCACAGATTGCTCACGCGAAGGCTTCTCCCGGGCCATGGACATCTCCTGCCACTCCTTCATGCGCATGGCCAAGCTCGCCGAACCACTGATGATGCAAGGCGGCTGCCTGCTCACCATGAGCTATCACGGCGCCGATGAAGTCGTTGCCAACTACGGCATGATGGGCCCGGTGAAAGCCGCACTGCAGTCGGCCACCCGCTATGTCGCCTCCGAACTCGGCCCCAAGGGCATCCGCGTACACGCCATCTCACCGGGGCCGCTGGCCACCCGTGCCGCCTCGGGCATCAAGAATTTCGACAACCTGATGCAATCGGCCGCCGAGCGCGCGCCCCTGCACAAGCTGGTGGATATCGACGACGTCGGAGCCCTGTGCGCCTATCTTGTCAGCGACGGCGCCCGTTCGCTGACGGGCGGAACGATCCACGTGGACGGTGGTTACAACATCATTGATTGAGGACGCGACGCCATGACCGACTTCATCGAAAACCGCACCTACGACGAAATCCGGATCGGCGAGTCTGCCAGCCTCACGCGCACGATCAGTGAGGCGGACATCCAGCTCTTCGCCGCGCTCTCGGGCGACATCAACCCCGCCCACCTCGACCACGAATACGCCAAGGCCTCCATGTTCGGCGGCGTGATCGCCCACGGCATCTTCAGCGGAGCACTGGTGTCCACCGTGCTCGGCGTGCATCTGCCCGGCCCCGGCACCATCTACATGGGCCAGACCCTGCGCTTCACGCGCCCGGTCAAGCCCGGCGACCGGCTCACCGTCACGGTCACTGCGCGCGAAAAGTTCGACGACAAGAAACGCGTCATCTTCGACTGCGTGTGTACCAATCAGGATGGCAAGGCCGTCGTGAAAGGCGAGGCCGAAGTCATCGCGCCGAGCGAAAAAATCCGCCGTCCGAAAATGCCCGTCCCGCCGGTATCGCTGGACAACAGCGCCTTCGCCATCAAACCCTGAGCTACGCAGCCATGACGCAAACGGGGCGCCACAGCGCCCCGTTTTCAAGCCAATCCTCCGCCTTGCGTCAACAGCTGCGGCCAGTCCTGGCATTCACGCAAACAGGCTTTGCTGCAGACGGCAGCTTGGCAAGCGCTTTCTCCGGCCGCTTGTCGAACGGCTTGTCCGTCGCCGGTTCGCTGACGGCACGTGCAAACTCAGTGTGAAAATCCTGCGAAATGCCTTGCAACTGCGGACGCATGCCATCCACCTGGCCGCGCACGACACGAGTGACGCCTTCTGCAAGAGCAGGCAAACCGCTGAGCATCTTCTGCCCGGTCGGCGTCCTGTAGAACGCCACGAGTTCCCGGGTTTCGCTCTCGGTGAAGGTTTCCATGTACAGCCGCGCCAGCGGATCCTTGAGCTTTGACCAGGCCAGCCCCCCCTCCAGCGCCTGCCCGCCACGCTCGGTGAAACGCCGTACAGCCTGACGCTGGGCTTCGCTGAGCTGCTCGGGGCGGCGCCCCTGCATGGCCTCGTCGATCACCTCCTGTGCCTGGCCCTCAAGACGCTTGCGCCAGTTGCGCACGCTGGTTTCGGTCTGGGTCAGCCCCATCAGTTCCTCGGCCAGCTTGCGATGCGCCGCCTCATCGGCCCATGCCGCCAGAGAACACCCCATCAGGAAAGTCGCCACCAAACGTTTCATTCTTCGTTCCCGAAGAAAATCACCAGCCGCGCCGCTCAACGAAGGCCTGCGCAACGGTTCCCAGATCGGTATGTTCGAGCTCGCCGCCCACCGGCACGCCGCGCGCGATACGGCTGACCTTGAGGCCGCGCGCGCGCAGCATTTCGCTGACATAGTGGGCCGTCGCCTCGCCCTCGTTGGTGAAATTGGTGGCAAGGATCACCTCTTCCACCGTGCCATCAGTGGCACGAGCGATCAGCTTGTCGAGCTTCAGTTCGCGCGGACCAACCCCATCCAGCGGCGAGATTCGCCCCATCAGCACGTAATACAGGCCGCGATAGGCCTGCGTCGATTCCATCACCATCAGATCCGAGGGCATTTCCACCACGCATAGCTGCGAAGGATCGCGCTGCGGATTGAGGCAGCGTTCGCACACTTCGGCCTCGGTGAATGTATTGCAGCGCGCGCAATGCTTCACGTCGGCAAGCGCAGTGGCCAGCGCCGCCGACAGGCGTGCAGCGCCCTCGCGATTGCGCTGCAGCAGGTGGTAAACCATGCGCTGGGCCGATTTCGGGCCAACGCCGGGCAGCACCCGCAGGGCTTCGGTAAGCTGATCGATGAGGGACACGTTGGGGAGTGGGGAGTGAGGGAGATGGGGCCGGCACTCCGGCTCCACCATTCACTCCCTGCATTCATCAGAACGGCAACTTCATGCCGGGCGGCAGACCCATGCCGGAGGTGAATCCCGCCATTTTCTCCGAGCTCGTGGCTTCGGCCTTGACCATGGCATCATTCAGGGCGGTGACAATCAGGTCCTCGAGCATGTCCTTGTCGTCCATGACGGCTTCGTTGATGGCCACGCGCTTGACCTTGTGCGCACAGCTCATCGTCACCTTCACCGCACCGGCACCCGCCGTGCCTTCCACGTCCACGAGGGCCAGTGCGTCCTGTGCCTTTTTCATGTTGTCCTGCATCTGCTGGGCCTGTTTCATCAGGCCAGCAAGGCCGCCTTTCATCATTGCGAGTCTCCTAAAGGTTTTACTGAGGACTCCACCAGCGTCGCATCGCAACGCTCGATGAGCTCCTGCACAAAGGGGTCTGATTCAAGCGAGGCAACCGCCTCGGCATGACGATTCTGGCGCACTTCTTCATTGCGCTGGGCGGGGGTCTGGCTGGCGACCTCGCCGATATCGATATTCACGCGCACCGGCTGATCGAAATGCGCGGACAGCGCGTCCTGCAGCTTGCTGACATTCGACGCCATCATCACCAGATGCTTGTGCGAAGGCGGCAGGCGCAGCTTGAGCACATTGCCCTGCAGATCCAGCAATTCGCAGTTCTGGGCCAGCTCACGCGTCATGCCGCCCAGCCCCGCGGCCACGATCATCGCATGCCAGTCCATGTCTGCCGCCAGCGCTGCGGCGGGCACCGCGACCGAAGGCTCATTCAAGACCCGCGCCGGGGGCGGATCTTCAGGCACACAGGCGGATGAAACAGGCGCAGCGGGCTTCTCCACAGGGGGGGTCTGAAGAACCACAG
This sequence comes from Uliginosibacterium sp. 31-16, assembly GCF_030730865.1. GTDB lineage: Bacteria > Pseudomonadota > Gammaproteobacteria > Burkholderiales > Rhodocyclaceae > Uliginosibacterium. The sequence continues at coordinate 129,673 of NZ_JAVALZ010000004.1, forward strand.
CGGGAGCGGCTGTCGCAGCAGGTCGCACCACAGCGGCAGGCGCCGCCACAGGCACTCGCGGCGAAGTTGTGGCCACCCCGGCGCCCGGCGCCTCCGGCCGGAAGGCATGCAGGCGCAGCAGATTCATGGTGAAGCCGGTGTATTCGTCCGGCGCCAGGGCCAGCTCATCGCGGCCATGAATGGCAATCTGGTAAGCCAGCTGCAGGAATTCCGCGCCAAAGGCGGCAGCATACGGCGCCAGGCGCTCGCGCTCGAAATTGTCGGCAATCGCCTGCGGGGCGAACTGCATCAGGGCTACCCGATGCAGCAGCGTCGCAAATTCCTGCAAGGCGGATTCAAAGGAGAGACTGCGCGCTTCCATGGCATCCGCCACGGCGATCAGCGCACCGATGTCTTGCGCCTGCAGTGCATCGAGCAGCTCGAAAAGATGATCCTCGCCAACCGTGCCGAGCATGTCACGCACGCCCTCTTCCTCAACCTTGCCCGCGCCATGCGCGATGGCCTGATCAAGCAGCGACAGCGCATCGCGCATCGAGCCGTTCGCGCCCTTGGCAATGTGACGCAGCGCGCCCGGCTCGAAGCTCACGCCTTCCTGGCCGAGGATGTTCGACAGATGCTCGACGATGTGCGTCTGCGGCATCTGCTTGAGGTTGAACTGCAGGCAGCGCGACAGCACCGTGACCGGAATCTTCTGCGGGTCAGTCGTCGCGAGGATGAATTTCATGTGCTCGGGCGGCTCTTCGAGCGTCTTCAGCATCGCGTTGAAGGCGTGCCCGGTGAGCATGTGCACTTCGTCGATCATGTAGACCTTGTAGCGCCCGCGCGACGGCGCGTAGGCCGCTTTTTCCAGCAGCGAAGCCATGTCATCAACGCCGCGATTGGAGGCCGCGTCCATCTCGACGTAATCGACGAAGCGCCCGCTATCGATCTCGGTACAGGCTGCGCACACGCCGCAAGGCGTGGCGGTGATGCCGGTCTCGCAGTTCAGGCTCTTGGCGAGGATGCGCGAGATGGTGGTCTTGCCCACGCCGCGCGTGCCGGTGAACAGATAGGCGTGGTGCAGGCGCCCGGTGGTCAAGGCGTGCGTCAGCGCACGCACCACGTGCTCCTGGCCGACGAGGGTCTCGAAACTCTTGGGGCGCCACTTGCGGGCAAGGACCTGATAGCTCATGGGCGGCAATTTTAGCAGCAGGGCGCCCACCTCCCGCGGGTATTTCTGCGCGGCCGGCAAACGGCATGATTGGCACGGCCTATCATGCCTGTTCAGGCAATCAATTGGACGCCATTCCGGGGGCCGGCCAGACTGCAGTCAGACCTTCAGACAAGGCAGGCGATCATGAAAACCCCCTCCCCCAGCAAGAAAGAGCCTCACAAGATCCTGCGCCTGCTTGGCGCACTGATCATTGCGATAGGCGGCATGCTGCTGCTCAATCAGCTGATCAGCCCCGAAGCTCCTGCCGGTGCTACGCCCGATGAACACTATCAACGCATGGAATTCCCCAAGTCCACGCCACCGGCACGCCTGATCGAAGCCTGAGAGGCCCACCAAGCAAAACGGGCTGTGTCGCCAGACACAGCCCGTTTTATATTCGAGGCGGCGAGCCTGACCCCCGGCACTTACAGTGAGTGGTTATGGCTGCTTCCTTCCGGACCTGACCAGATTCCCACGCTGCAATGCGGGGAGACCCGCCGCGCGGCATTGTAACCCAGTTTGCCGCTCAGTTCGCCGTTGCGTCGAAGTGCTCGCTACGAATCAGGTGCAGGCCCACAGCGAATCAAGGGGCCGGAGCCCCTCCCGTTCCAACATGCTTCTGTACGCCTGCCCGGGCCGAGCGGGCAGGTCTGTTCAAGTTCCTCGCCAGCCCGTCGATAACACCAGACATCAAGCGCCCGCTTCAGACGAGCGCAATTCCAAAAACAGAGACGAGGTCTGGACATGATCAAACGATTGCCCCTGCTGCTGGCAGCCGTCCTCCTGGCAGTGAGCCTGCAGACCCACGCCGCCGACGTGACGGTCATCTACAACAAGAACGAGCCCAAAAACTTCATTGCGCTGCTGCAAGACGCGCTGGAGCACACCAAGAGTGAAGGCGCTTATTCCATCAAGCCAACCGACACCGCTCTGCCTACCGCCCGCATGATCGACGAAATCGCCGACAACACCGGAACGATTTCCATCATGACGCGCGGCTCCAACATCGAGGAAGAAAAGCGGCTTCTGCCTATCCGCATCCCACTCGACAAGGGCTTGCTGGGCTATCGCATCATGCTTGTGCGCAAGCAGGATCTGCCGAAATTCGCCGCGATCCAGAGCGTGGATGAGCTCAAGCTGTTGCGCGTCGGGCAAGGCTCGCGCTGGCCGGACACCAAGATTCTGGAAGGCGCGGGATTCAAGGTTACCAAAGGCTATTACGCCGCCGGCCTGCTGCGCATGCTCAACGAAGACCGTTTCGACATGTTCGCGCGCGCAACCTGGGAAGCAACAGGCAATCTGGAGGACGCAAAGAAACAGGGGCTGGATGATCTGGTCATCGAACCCAGTCTGGCCGTGTTCTACCCGTATCCACGCATTTTCATGGTCAGCCGGAAAGGGGATGGCCCGGCACTCGCGGCCCGCATAGAAAGGGGGCTACGCCTGATGATCAAGGACGGCAGCTTCGACAAGGCGTTCAACGACTTCTTTGGCCCGGCCATCGAATCCACCCAGCTGCGTGAGCGCAAGATTTTCCGCGTAGACAACAAACTGCTCTCACCGGACACCCCGCTGGATGACAAGAGTCTGTGGTTCTCGGTCGATGCGCCGACCACCAAGCCATCCTCCAAGCCCTGATCAGATCCGCCCCTGACGGAGAACCGACATGCCAAAACTCAATCTCAACAGCATCAGCACTCGACTGATCCTCCTGTTCGTGGTGATCATCACCACCCTGCTGGCCATCTCCGGCAGCATCAGCTATCTCTCCACCAAACACTCGCTGGAGAGCGCCCTGGAAGAGGATGCCAGCAATGCAGTTGCCCGGATCCAGACAAACCTGTCGATGCCGCTGTGGAATTTCGACCAACCCGTCATGGCGGCAACCCTCAAGGCAGAACTGGATGCCGAATTCATCCAGAGCGTGAGTCTGAAAACGCCCAAGAACTGGACGCTGATCATCGGTCGCGACAAGGAAGGCAAGCCGGACGAACTGAAAGAGACGCCTGCGGCCACTGGCGACATGCTCAGCAAGGATGCCGAGGTGATCTACAAGGAGGGAGACAAATCCCAGACCATCGGCAACATCACCCTGCAGTATTCGCGTGCGGGTGTTGATACGGCATTGCGCGGAACCCTCGGCTCGGTCCTGCTGGAGATCGTGATCCTCGACATCGCCCTGATCGTTACGCTGTCTCTGGCACTGCGCCTGATCGTGATTGCCCCGCTGCATGGCATTCGAGATGCGCTTCGGAACATCGCCGAGGGCGAGGCCAATCTGACCCATCGCCTGGACACCTCATCCAGCAACGAATTTTCCGAGGTCGCCCACTGGTTCAACGTTTTTGTCGGGCGTATCCAGGGCGTGATCCGCGAAGTCGGCGAGAGCGTGGCCGAGCAGATCTCGGCCTCCCGCGAGCTGACAGCTGCGGCAGACAAGGTCAGCGCCACCTCCCGCCATCAATCCGAAGCCGTGCAATCCACCGCCGCCGCTATTGAGGAAATGTCCGTCAGCGTCAGTCACATCGCCGAGAACACCCATAACGTCGAAAGCGAAACCCGCAGCGCCGCCAGCACCGCCAGTGGCGGCGCCCAGACGGCCCGCCAGGCCGCTGGCGAGATCCGCCAGATTGCCCAGACCATCACCCAGGTCAGCGAAACTGTCAGTGTGCTGGCCAAGCGCTCCGACGAAATCGGCAGCATCGTCAATGTGATCAAGGAAATCGCCGATCAAACCAACCTGCTAGCCCTAAATGCCGCCATCGAAGCGGCCCGCGCCGGCGAGCAGGGGCGCGGCTTCGCCGTGGTTGCAGACGAAGTACGCAAACTGGCCGAACGGACCACCGTGGCCACCCAGGAAATCAACACCAAGATCGAAGCCGTGCAGCGCGACACGTCAGATGCGGTGGTCGGGATCAACGACGCCAATCGCAAGGTAGAGGCCGGAGTCAGGAGCACCAGCGACGTAGCGGAAGCCCTGCAAACTATCGAAGAACAGTCGACCGAAACTGTCGGCCATATTTCTTCGATTTCGTCCTCGGTTTCCGAGCAGAGCAGTGCCAGCCAGGACATCGCCCGCCATATCGAACGCATCGCCCACAGCAGCGAAGAGAATCAGGAAGTGGCGGAGACCACCAACCGGCTTTCCGTGCGTCTGTCAGAGATCGCCTCAAGACTGGATGCCACGGTACGCCGCTTCACCGTCTGAAACTTCGTTTCCATCAGGCCGCCAGCAGGCGGCCTGTTTCTTTATTGCCCCCCCCCCGGCAAATCAATTTTTACAAAAACCACGTGCAATCAAAGCCTTGATGCTGTAGAGTGCGCGCCCTTGCAGCGTTGTTTGTGCGCTGCAAAAGGTTTTTACCCCGCAGTACCCCGTTTCATCGTCCCTGACCCCCCTTCTCACGCATTTCCGCATTCTTCGGAAAATCCAGCGCGTTTGTCGTACCGGTTGGCGCCGATGTTGTTTGCGCAGCACTGATTGGCTGCGCCGTTTTGCGCCAACTTCCTGCCCCGCCATGCGGAGGCAGACGCTTTGCGCTTTTTCGATTGGATTGAAATGTCGTTTGCTTCACTTGGCCTCAACGAGGCTCTCGTCGCCGCAGTAACCCGCGCCGGCTACACCACTCCCACTTCCGTTCAGGCTGAAGCCATTCCCGTCGCGCTGACTGGCGCCGACATGATGGTCTCTGCCGCCACCGGCAGCGGCAAGACTGCCGCCTTCATGCTGCCCGCACTGGAGCGCCTGACCAAGGCCCCGGCCGCCAAGAGCATCGGCCCGCGCATCATGGTGCTGTGCCCCACCCGCGAACTCGCCCAGCAGGTCGCCAAGGCTGGCGTCACCTACGGCCGCTCGCTGCAGCGCCTGTCGGTCGTCACCGTCGTCGGCGGCATGCCCTACCCGGCCCAGCTCAAGCTGCTGCGCCAGCCGGTGGATGTGCTGGTCGCCACCCCGGGTCGCCTGCTTGATTACATCAAGAGCGGCCGCATCGATTTCTCGCGCATGGAAATGCTGGTCCTCGACGAAGCTGACCGCATGCTCGACATGGGCTTCATGGAAGACATCGAACAGATCGTCGCCGCCCTGCCCGCTGGCCGCCAGACCGTGATGTTCTCCGCCACCTTCGGCGGTGAAGTCGGTCGCCTTGCCGCCAGCATGCTCAACAAGCCGCAGCGCATCGAACTGGCCAACTCCACCGACAAGCATGCCGACATCGAACAGCGCGTGCACTGGGCCGACGATGCCGGTCACAAGAACCGCATTCTTGACCACCTGCTGGCCCAGCCGGACATGACGCAGGCCATCGTATTCACCGCCACCAAGCGCGACGCCGACTGGCTGACTGAAACCCTGGCAGACAAAGGCTTTGCCGCAGCCTCCCTGCATGGAGACATGCCGCAGGCCAAGCGCAACCGCACCCTCACCGGCCTGCGCCGCGGCGACATCAAGGTACTGATCGCCACCGACGTGGCCGCACGCGGCATCGACGTGCCAGCGATCAGCCACGTGATCAACTACGGCATGCCGATGAAGCCGGAAGATTATGTGCACCGCATCGGCCGTACCGGTCGCGCCGGCCGCAGTGGCGTGGCCATCACCCTCGCGGTGCCGGCCGAGCGCTTCAAGGTGCGCGCCATCGAGCGTTTCACCACCCAGCAGATTCCGGCCTCGGTGATCGAAGGGCTGGAGCCGCGCTTCAAACCCGAACAGCGTTCCAACAGCCGTGGCGGCTTCGGTGACCGGCCAAACCGTGGTGGTGGCGACCGCCCGCGTTCTTTCGGTGACAAGCCGCGCAGCTTTGGCGATCGCCCCCGTTCCTTCGGTGATCGTCCGCAGGGTGATCGCCCGCGTTCTTTTGAAGATCGCCCGCGCAGCTTCAGCGACCGTCCACGCACGGAAGGCGCCGCCCCGCGCAGCGCCGAGGAACGTCCGCGTTTTGACGACCGCCCGAGCTTCAACGAGCGTCCGCGTTCATTCGAGGATCGCCCCCGCAGTTTCAGCGATCGTCCGCGCTCGAATGCCGAGCGCAAGATGGGCGACCGCCCGCGCAGCTTTGCCGACCGCGACAGCCAGCCGCGCACCTTCTCGCGTGACGCAGCGCCGCGTCAGGACGAGCGTCGCAGCAGCGAAGGCCGCAGCACGTCCAGCCGTAACCGCTACGATTTCTGATCGCCAGCCGCTCCGCCGTACCAGCAAGGGCCTCTCCGGAGGCCCTTGCTGCGTTTCAGCCGCGTAGAAACAGCCTCACCCATACCCTCCCGAAGTGCCGCTTCCTGCCTTGCTCTCAAGCCCCCTTGCCTGCACAGAGCCACCACACGCGGCTCTCCGGCCACCTGCCCTCTGCGGCAGATCAGAGCGTCCAGAGCGCTGCGGCGGTAAAATGGCGCCCTTTCCTTCCCCTGCCCGCCGCCATGCACATCGGAACCCCGCTCTCCCCCTCCGCCACCCGCGTCATGCTGCTGGGCTCAGGCGAACTCGGCAAGGAAGTGATCATCGCCTTGCAGCGCTTCGGCTGCGAGGTGATTGCGGTGGACCGCTACCCGCACGCACCAGGGCATCAAGTGGCACATCGCTGGCACAGCATCGACATGACGGATGCGCAAGCCCTGCGTGCTCTGGTGGAACTGGAGCGCCCGCACTTCATCGTGCCGGAGATCGAAGCCATCGCCACCGACGAGCTGGCGCGCATCGAAGCCGATGGTCTGGCCATCGTGGTACCCACCGCGCGCGCCACCCAGCTGACCATGCACCGTGAAGGCATCCGCCGCCTGGCAGCTGAAGAGCTGGGGCTGCCGACTTCACCCTATGCCTTTGCCGACAGCGAGGAGGAATTGCGCACCGCCATCGGCCAGATCGGCTATCCCTGCGTGATCAAACCGGTGATGTCGTCCTCCGGCAAGGGCCAGTCAGTCATCCGCAGCGAAGCGGACATCAGCGCCGCGTGGAACTACGCGGCCACCGGCGGCCGCGTGAAACAGAACCGCATCATCGTCGAAGGCTTCATCGACTTCGACTATGAAATCACGCTCCTCACCGTACGCGCCAACAACACGGCAGGCGAGATCGTTACCAGCTTCTGTGCGCCAGTCGGCCACGTGCAGGTGCGCGGCGACTATGTGGAGAGCTGGCAGCCGCAAGCCATGGCGCCGCTAGCCCTCGCCCGCTCGCGCGAAATCGCCGACAAGGTCACTACTGCGCTCGGTGGCCGCGGCCTGTTCGGCGTGGAGCTGTTCGTCAAAGGCGAGCAGGTCTGGTTCTCCGAAGTCAGCCCGCGCCCGCATGACACAGGACTCGTGACGATCGCCTCGCAACGCTTCTCGGAATTCGACCTGCACGCCCGCGCCATCCTCGGTCTGCCGGTCGACACCGGTCTGCGCCGTCCGGCCGCGAGTGCGGTGATTTACGGCAACATGAACGCCAGCGGCATCGTCTTCGAAGACATCGACGAGGCCCTGCAGGTCCCCGAATCCGACCTGCGCCTGTTCGGCAAACCGGAATCCTTCGAACGCCGCCGGATGGGCGTGGCGGTCGCCAGCGCCGATGACGTGGAAACCGCGCGGGCGCGCGCCACCGCCTGCGCCAACAAGGTCAAGCCCTGCGAGGCCTGAGCCATGCTGCGGATCCGGCCGGAACGCGCGGAGGATGTCGACGCCATCCGCCGGATCATCGAAAGGGCCTTCGCCGGCCAGACACACAGCAATCAGACCGAGCATCAGCTCGTCGACGCGCTGCGCACAGCTGGCGCCTTGAGTGCCTCGCTGGTCGCCGAACAGGCTGGCGAAATCATCGGCCACATCGCGTTTTCTGCCGTGCAGATCAATGGCCGTGACTGCGGCTGGTTCGGCCTCGCCCCGCTGGCCGTCAGCCCGTCACACCAGCGCCAGGGCGTCGGCAAGAAACTGATCGCCGCCGGGCTGGGTCAGCTCGATACGCTCGGCGCCCAGGGCTGTGTGGTGCTCGGCGACCCGGCGTACTATGCGCGCTTCGGTTTCCGCCCGCGTGCGGGCCTGTTCCTCGATCAGGTCCCCGCCGAATACTTCATGGCCCATACGGTCACCGATCCCTGTCCGCAGGGCAGCGTAAGCTTTCACCCGGCCTTTGCCCTCTGCGGCTGATCACCCTTCGCCCCCGAAAGGAGCACAGCATGACACTCCCCCGCCTTCTCTGCAGCGCCCTGCTTGCCTTTTCAGCCACCCTTGCCCAGGCAGGGCTGCTGGACTCGTTCTCCGACAAGGATGCCGCGGGAGGCATGCGCGAAGCACTTTCGCAAGGCGCCGAGCAGGCCGTGAAGATGCTTGGCAAGGAGGACGGCTTCCTCGGCAACCCCAAGGTGCGCATCGAGCTGCCGGGCAGGCTGCAGCAAGCCGAATCCGCGCTGCGCATGATGGGCCAGGGCAAGGCCATCGATGAACTCAAGACCAACATGAACCGCGCCGCCGAACAGGCCGTGCCGGAAGCCCGCGCGCTGCTGGTCGCCGCGGTGAAACAGATGAGCGTGCAGGACGTGAAGAACGTGCTGACCGGCGGCGAAGATGCCGCCACGCAATATTTCCGTGAAAAAACCAGCGCGCAACTCTCCACGCGCTTCCTGCCGATTGTCAGCAAGGTCACCGGCCGCCTGGCCGTTGCCCAGCAATACAACCAGATCGCCGGCAAGGCTGCCGGCTTCGGCCTGCTCAAGGCGGAGGATGCCAGCGTGGAGCAATACGTGACCAAGCGCGCGCTGGATGGTCTCTATCTGATGATTGCCGAACAGGAACGCGAGATCCGCCAGAACCCGGCACAGGCGGCCGGCTCACTGGCGAAAAAGATTTTCGGGGCGCTGGGAAATTGAGCTAACAGATCGCCAGCAGAGAGCGAACTGGATAACTAGCTCTTCGCCGCCGCCAGTTGCCGCGCCCCGAACACCCAGGGCAGCAACCACGATATCGCCACCGCATCATTGAGCGCACGGTGATGGGCGCCGGGCACTTCGCCAAGTCGGGCGAGTGCGCAGGCTTGGCGCAGGCCGACTTCCTGCGCCAGCTGCTGCGACCTGGCGAATCTTTGCTTGGCATTCAGATGCGGCAACCCGAGCGGCGTGCCAACCTTGTGACGCAAACACTCCTGCGCCAAGCGGCGCGGCCCGGTCATCCCCCAGGTGACCCAGTGCGATGCGGACGCAGCATGCCGGTTTACAAAAACCCCCAGCTGGGCAGAAACCGTCGGAAAGAGTGGCGCCGCATCCACTTCGGCCTGGCTGATGCCGGTTTCGCGAAGGGTGGCGGCGCTCAGGCGTGGCTGCTCAAGCGGCCGCACGAAGGAGCGGAAGGTGGCGAGAATCTGCCCTTCCAGCGTGATCCAGGCAGCACCGATTTCGATGATTTCCGGTGACGAAGCAGCCTCATGACGCTCATCCGCGCGAATGCTCTCGATATCGACTACAAGCATCTTTTTGTTCATGAACACACCTTGCGCATTGTTTTGTGCCAATCAACCCACCGCCACGATCAGCGTCAGCACCACCGGCGTGGTCACCGCCGCGAGCACGGTGGAGAGCACCATTGCAGCGGCCGTCGGCCCCTCGAAGGCTTCAAACTGGCGCGACATGAGATAGACATTCACGCCCATCGCCATCGACGAAAGGAGCACCACGACCTGCGTCTCCATCGTCGGCAAGCCCAGCAGCCAGGCCAGCCCCCACACGACCAGCGGCAGCACGATGAGCTTCATCAGGCATACCGCGAGACTCTGTCCGATGCCTTCGCGCACGCTGTACTCGGCCAGGCCCATGCCCAGCACCACCAGCGCCATCGGCGTTGCGGCCGAGCCCACCATGGCCAGCGGCTCAGCCACGAGATGCGGCACTGGCCAGCCGGTCAGGCCATACAGCGTACCGGAAACAATCGCCGCAACGATGGGGTTGGTGATCACGCTGCGCGCCGTCTTGGCAAATCCTCTGGCCGACAACTCACCATGCCGCGCCCATTCGATGGACACGGTGACGAGCGTCCACAGGATCAGCGCATTGAACACCAGCACCAGCGCCACGCTGGGCACTGCGGCATCACCGAGTGTGGCCTTGGCCAGTGGCAGGCCGAGCATCACGTTGTTGGAAAAGATGCTGCCCAGCGCGAAGATCGAGCCGGACACCCCGTCGAGCCGGAACACGCTGGCGGCGACCACGCGGCCGAGACCGAACACGATCATTGCCCCGCCGAAGAAGGCGATCAGCAGGCGCGCATCCACCGGCGGCAGCTTCGAGAAGTCACTCATGGTGAAGAACAGGAAGGCCGGCAGGGCCAGGCCGAAGACAAACTTCGTCAGCGCATCCGCCACCACCTTGGACCAGCCGCCCCAGCGGACGATGGCATAACCGGCGAAAATCAGCACGAACAGCGGGGACGCGGCAGCAAGCCGGTCAAGAAAAAGATGCATGATGCTGACAGAGGGTCAAACGGAGAGCCGCCATTCTACGCTCCCCTCGGACTGCACCTGGAAATCCACCTGGAGGCGCTCCGGCAAGAGGTTCCGGAGAAGACCACCACGACCGGTCTGTCCATCGTTCAACGCCGTTTGCGAATTTGGCTAAAGCATCACCGTCGTGTGCTGCAACGCAGAAAACGGCGCTAAACTGAGCCTCAGACAGCTGCCCAACAGACCCCGCCCCCTGTCAGGAGATATTGCAATGTCCTCACGCACCATCCAGGTAAGCCCCTTTGATCTTGTCGTCTTCGGCGGCACTGGCGATCTGGCCGCGCGCAAGCTGCTGCCCGCCATGTTCCAGCGTGACCGTGCCGGCCAGTTGCCGGATGAGGGACGCATCATCGGCGTGTCGCGCAAGCCGCTGGGCGATGAGGGTTACCTGGCCTTTGTCCGCAAGGCCCTCGGTGATCACGTCAAACCGGCAGACCTGGAGGCCGAGGCGGTGACGCGCTTTCTCGCCCGCATCCATTTCTGTTCGGTCGATGTCACCGGCGAAGCCGGCTGGGCAGAGCTGGCCTCACTGCTGAGCACGGGCGCCGAGCATGTACGCGCCTTCTACTTCGCGGTCACCCCCGATCTGTTCGCGCCGATCAGCCAGCGCATCAAGCAATTCGGTCTGGTCACCCCGCAAAGCCGGGTGGTGGTGGAAAAACCGCTGGGCAAGGACGGCGAAAGCGCCGCCGAAGTGAATGCCGCCGTAGCCTGCGTGTTCGAGGAAAGTCAGGTCTTCCGCATCGACCATTACTTGGGCAAGGAAACGGTGCAGAACCTGATGGCGCTGCGCTTTGCCAACCGCATGTTCGAGCCGCTGTGGAACAGCACGCATATCGACCACATCCAGATCACCGTGGCCGAAGACCTCGGCGTAGGCGAGCGTGGCGGCTATTACGACACCTCGGGTGCCGTACGCGACATGGTGCAGAACCACATCCTGCAGTTGCTGTGCCTGACCGCGATGGAACCGCCGGATGCCTTTGAAGCCGATTCTGTGCGCGACGAAAAACTCAAGGTGCTCAAGGCGCTCAAGCACATCAATGACCGCAATGCCGAGCACACCACCGTGCGCGGCCAGTACCGCAGCGGCTCGGTGGCCGGGCAACCGACACCGGGCTATCTCGAAGACATCCGTCAGGAAGAAAGCGACACCGAAACCTTCGTCGCGATCCGCGCCGAAATCGCCAACTGGCGCTGGGCCGGCGTGCCCTTCTTCCTGCGCACAGGCAAGCGCCTGGCCGCCCGCACCTCGGAAATCGTGGTGAATTTCCGCCCGATCTCGCACTCGATCTTCGATCACACCGCAGGGCGCATCAGCCAGAACCGGCTGGTGATCCGCCTGCAGCCGGACGAAGGCATGACGCTCGAAGTCATGATCAAGGACCCCGGCCCCGGCGGCATGCGCCTGCGCAGCATCCCGCTGGACATGAGTTTCGCCGAGACCTTCGGCGTGTCAAATCCGGACGCCTACGAGCGCCTGCTGATGGACGTGATCCGCGGCAACCAGACGCTCTTCATGCGCCACGACGAAGTGGCCGCCGCCTGGCGCTGGGTCGACCCGATCCTCGCGGCCTGGAGCCACAACGCCCAGCGCGTACACCACTACGCCGCCGGCACCTGGGGGCCGTCCGCCTCGGTCGCCCTGATCGAGCGCGACGGCCGCACCTGGCTGGAAGACGCCGAGTAAGCGCCTGCGGCGGGGAGGGCTGAATCCGGAGCCCTCCCGACGGCATCCGCAAGACCCGCCACCAGCAAGGCTTTCCAGTCCACATGTTGAAAAACCCTCACCCAGCGGGCCTCTCCGGCACACCTGCCTGAAGAAGCCCGCCGGATGCGGCTTCCCAGACACACCTCGCTGCAAATTTTTCCCCCGACGGAAATCCGCTCCGGCCAGATCGGCACCGACAGAAGCGTCCCTCCGCCTGCATTCTGCAGTCCGGCTGCCGCAGACGACTGCCTGCAAGGCCGTTGATCCACTACTGTTTTCAATCCAAAAAGAACATCCGGATAATCCCGGCAGCCCTGTCAGACCTGACGGGACAACAAAAAGAAAGTTCTCTGGAGACCACCATGCACCACACCTTGCGCAGCTTGCTGCTGGCAGGCAGCGTCCTGCTTTCCTCATCCGCCTGGGGCGCAACTGCCTTCGACATCACCAGCAAGATGATGCCGGGCTGGAATCTGGGCAACTCGCTCGACGCCACCGGCGGCGAAACCAACTGGGGCAACCCGGTCACCACCAAGGCGATGATCGACAAGGTCAAAAGCGCGGGCTTCAAGACCCTGCGTGTGCCGGTGAGCTGGGATGATTTCACCTCCGGCAGCGGCTACACCATCGCCAGCGCCCGCATGAACCGGGTGGAAGAAGTCGTCAATTACGGTCTGGCCAATGGCATGTATGTGATCGTGAATGTGCATCACAACAATGGCTGGGAAGCGCCGACCTACGCCAACGAAGCCGCCGCCAAGGCCCGCCTGACTGCGCTCTGGCAACAGATCGCCACGCGCTTCAAGACTTACGACAATCACGTGATTTTCGAAGTCATGAACGAGCCGCGCTCGGGCGATGACTGGTGGGGCAACGACGAGCTATCCACCGTCGTAAACCGCCTGAACGCCGCAGCACTGAGCACCATCCGCGCCACCGGTGGCAACAACGCCAGCCGCCTGGTCATGCTGCCTTCTTATGTGGCCGGCGCGTACAACCAGCAGCTCGACCGGGTAAAAATGCCTGCCGACAGCATGGTTGCCTTATCGGTACACGCCTATCTGCCCTTCGATTTCTCGATGGAAGCTGGCGGCACCACGTCCTTCACCAACACCGCCATCCTTGATGAGCTGTTCGCCCGCCTGAACACCATGTTCGTTGCCAAAGGCGTGGCCGTGGTAATGGGCGAATGGGGCTCGACCAACAAGAACAATTACGCCGAGCGCATCAAACACGCCGAGTACTACGTCAAGGCAGCCGCGAAGGTGAAGATTCCGGTGATCGTGTGGGACAACAACGCCTACAACCCTGGCGCTGAAGCCTTCGGTCTGCTCAACCGCAGCACGCTGACCTGGACCTATCCGGAAGTCGTCACGGCCATCATGAAGGGCGCCGCATCAGCCGGCGGCAGCTCATCATCGAGCAGTTCATCGTCCAGTAGCTCGTCGTCCAGCAGTTCCTCAAGCAGCTCGTCGAGTAGCTCCTCAAGCAGTTCTTCGAGCAGTTCCTCGAGCAGCTCAAGCAGTTCGTCCTCAAGCAGTTCCGGCGGTGGCAGTGGCGTTGTGGCGAGCTTCACCATCAACAATGATTGGGGTTCGGGCTACTGCGCCAGCGTGAAACTTCAGAACACATCCAGTGCCCCGGTCGTCTGGGCAGCCAGCATCACGGTTCCGGGCCGCGTCAATCAGATGTGGAACGCAATCTATACGCAGACGGGCAGCACGGTCAGCCTCAGCGGCAACGGGTGGAACAAGACGCTGGCAGCAAAAGCCATCGACACTTCGATTGGGTTCTGCGCCAACCGCTAGAGCCTGGGCCGGCGGCAAGCCGGGCAAGTGCTCCTGCCAGAGACACGCCTCACTCCTGTGCGGCACAGACGGGCCAGCCCTTCGGGGCTTGGCCCGTTTTCTTTGCCACAGGGGCTGAAAAGCCCTTATTGACTATATCGCCATATGGTTATATATTGCACACACCCTACAGTATTTCAGGAGTTTTCAATGCTGCGCTTCGATGTCCCTCCGGTCTGGTCCAACGCCGCCCGTCTCGACGGCCTCACCACTTTCGCGATCTGTGCCGCCGCGCTGCTCGGCTTTCCGTATCTGGTGCCCGTGCTGATGGTGCAAGGGCTGGTGCGCGGTTTCTTCGGCCACTCGCGCTGCCCTTCACATCGTCTGTACACAGCGCTGCTGCAGAAGCTTGGCGCTGCCGGCAAGAAGGAAAACGCAGGGGCCAAGATGTTCGCCAACAAGCTGCTGTTCATTGCCAGCACGGTCGCCACCGGTCTGTATCTGGCCGGCAGCGGCATGTGGGTTGTGCCGGTGTCGGTGCTGCTGGTGTTTTCCTTCCTCGAAGCCGCCGCGTCCTTCTGTGCCGCATGCTGGGCCTACACGCTGTGGTATCAGCTGCGCGGACAGAACTAGGCCCCTTGAAGACCCGCCCCCAGCAAGCCTCTCCCGGCATACCGCCCGGAGAGGCTTTGTTTTTGCGGCCATCCCGGCAGGCATGCTGAAGAAGTCCGCCCCATGCGGTGCTGCGGGCATACCGCGTTCATCGCTTCAGGCTGGCTTTTGCTCTTTGGCGTAATTATGATGAACCCACATAATTCACCATAAAGGCGAGGCGATGGCCGCTCAGGATTACTGGCACTATCCGCGCACCGCGCTGGCGGACTCGGTGCTGATGGCCTTCGACAGTGGCCTGTCGCACGCCCTGACCATGTTCGCGCCGCGCCGCATGGGCAAGACCGAATTCCTCCTCAAGGACATCGCGCCGCGCGCCGAGGAGCACGGCTGGCGGGTTTTCTACCACTCCTTCATGACCGATGGCGACGAGGCCGGCGAGGTCTTCCGCCTGTCGCTGGCCGAATTCGCGGCCGGGCGCATGAAGAGCTGGCTCAAGCCGCTGACCGCCCGCGTCTCGGCCGAACTGCTGGGGGTTAAGGCCGAATTCGCCAGCCAGCCCGCCAGCCCCCAGCACTCGCTGACCGAAATCGTCCAGGCGCTGGCCAGCGCCGGCAAGACCATCCTGCTGCTCGACGAAGCCCAGATCCTCACCCGTCTGCCGCGCAACGAAGAGCTGCTCGGTGGCCTGCGCACCGGACTGGACATCAACAAGGACCAGCTCAAGGTACTGTTCACCGGCTCGTCGCGCGAGGGCCTGCGGCGCATGTTCTCGGAAGCGCGCGCGCCCTTCTTCCACTTCGGCACCAACATCGAATTGCCCACGCTGGAGCGCGGCTTCTGCGTGCATCTGGCCGAGGCCTACCGGCGCTCCACCGGCCGGCCGCTGGACGAGTGGCGGCTGTGGGAAGAGTTTGAAGCCATGGGCCATGTGCCGGGCCGCCTGCGCGCCGTGGTCGAAGCGATGGTACTGAACGCCGAGCTCACGCTCGCCGAGGCCGTCGCCCTGAAGGTGCACGACATCCACGACGAGGTGCAGTACGCCAAGATCCTCAAGGCCCTGCCGCTGCTCGACCGCCTGGTGCTGCAGGCCGTACTCGCCAGTGCGCCGCTGTTTGCCGAAGACACGCGCACGCGCATCGGCATCACCCTGGGCAGCCCGCCACCGAGCACGACCGCCGTACAGTCTGCCGCCGAACGCCTGTTGCGCGACGAGCTGATCACCCGTCGCGAACGCGGCCAGTACGAAATTTCCGACCCCGGCTTTGCGCAGTGGCTCAATGCCCTCGCCACGACCAAGGAGCACCCATGAAATCCCGCAAACTCCGCCTCACCCTGTTGATCGGCCTGCCCCTGCTGGCGGTCGTGCTGGTCGCCGGCTACTTCGCCGCGCTGCACCTCCTCAAGCAGCAGATCACCGCCGCGCTGGGCCAGACCGGCGAAGTGCGCGAAATCCGCGTCAGCCTCGCCCACATCGAGATCGACGGTCTGCGCATCAAGGCCAGCCGGGCCGGCTGGCCGGGCGCGGACGAACTGCGTGCCGAACGCGTCAGCGTCGTGCCGGATCTGCGCAGCCTGCTTTCCGACACGATCATCGTCAGCTCGATCACGGTTGAAGACGCCGCGCTGACCGTGCTGCGCGCCCGTGACGGCATCAAGATCCTGCCCGCCCTGCTGGATGCGCCGGGCAAGCGCAAAACAAAAAAGGATGAAGCGCCAGCCGCCGAAGCCAGCGGCCCGAAAATCCGCATCGGCCGCTTCAGGCTCAGCAACAGCCGCATCGATTTCTTTGACGCCACCGTCGCGGCCAAGCCTCTGCACATTCCGCTGGACCAGATCGAACTCAGCCTGGACGATCTGCTCCTGCCGGCCATGAGCGACAAGGCCCGCCTGAGCATGCAGGCCCGCGTCGCCAGGCAAGGCACGCTGGCGCTGGACGGCGATCTGGTGCCCGCCAACATGGATTCGAACCTGAAGCTGAAGCTCGCCGGCGTGCCGCTCAAACTGGTCGAACCCTATCTTTTCAAGGGCAAGGCGGGCGAGATCAAGTCCGGCACCCTGGCGCTGGATCTGCACTCGAAAGTCGTCAAGCGCCAGCTCAAGGCACCGGGCCACATGAGCCTGCACCAGCTCGAACTTGGCGGACTCTCCGGCCTGGCCCGCGAAGCCGCAGCCGCGTTTGCCCGTGCCAAGGGCGTGGATGCCGACACCCGCCGCCCGGTGGATATGGACTTCACCCTGCAGGGCAATCTGGACGATTCGCGCTTCTCGCTCAACGACACCATCTATGCGCAGGGCGGCCTGGCCGTGCTGAAACTGATCGGCATCGGCAGCGCGTCCGGCAGCAGCGACAAATCCGGCAGCGGGCTGGGCGATACGATCAAGGGCTGGTTTGGCAAGTGAGCGCCTGAACGCGCGCGCCGCGACGCATGCCCCGCCCTGATTGATCCGGCCAGAGTTTGTTTGAAGCCCGTTCGGCACGAACGGGCTTCAGGACGCAAGGCTCAAACTTGATCGGGCCGGATCTGTCGTCGCGCCGTCGGCACCCCCAGAATCGACCACTCGCCGACAACACGCGAAAGTGACGAATTGTGCAGGTAGACTGCCCAAAAACGTCACTTCCTGTTGATCATGCGGGCTCCGGAAATACAGCCGTCGCACAGTTGATCTCAGGCAGCACACCGAGATGTCACGCGAAGGCCAAACCATGATCAATTCCCTGAGAACCCTGTTGGGTATCCGCACCAAGCGCCAGCCACTCCCGATCACGTCAGCCCCCAGGCCGGGCGCCAGCATCGTGAAAGGGGATTACCGGATCAAGACGAATCAACCCTGTGACGGCGAACTGTGGGACTGGCTGCTGCTGATGGGCTGGCGCGTTTCATCGGTGCGCAACGATCGTCGCGGCTACCAAGAGATGCCTGCCGACACGATCACCCGCCTCAAAGCCGCCAGCATCGAAAGCCGCTCTGCCGTACTCGATGCGCTGAGTGCAAAAGCCAGCAGGCAGGCCGCCTGAAAATCCGACGCAAGCCGATACAGACCAGGACGCGACGATGAAGAATTTTTTCCGGCGACTGCTCGGCATCCGGACCAAGCGCCGGGCGCTCCCGATCACCCCGGTGCCGCCGACGGGAACCACCATCACCCGGAACGGCTTCAAGATCAAGGTCACCCAGACCTGCAGCCCGGAATTGTGGGACTGGCTGCTGCTGTCAGGCTGGCGGGTCGTTCCGGTGCGGCATGATCGCCGCGCCGGCACCACCCTGCCGGATGCCGCCATGCACATGCTGAACGCCGCTGGCGTCGAGCAGCGGGAGCATGTGATGGGCACCCTGCTGTCCTCCGCAAACCGCTCCCGCAAGGCCAGCCCCGCAAGGGCTCCGGCACGGCGCTAAGGCGCAGGCAGTAAAGCAACTCCTGCCTGCAAAGCCGCGCCTGACAAGCCTCTACAGCACGCATCCACGGACATCGCCAGCTGGCACCACTCTTCAGGCATGCGCACTCAAGACGCCCGCCAGATGCGGCTTTACAAGCAGCTCGCTTTTCAAATTCTTCACGCCAGCCAGTGCAGGGTCAGCGCCGCCAGCACGAGGTAGCGCAGAAATTTGGCCACGCCAACGATCGCGATGAATGACAGGAAGGGCTCGCGCAGCACGCCCGCCACCAGGGTCAGCGGATCGCCGATCACCGGCAGCCAGCTCAGCAGCAGGCTCCAGCGCCCCCAGCGGTGATACCAGCGCTGCGCCCGCGCCAACGCCGCTGGCCCGACCGGAAACCAGCGCCGCTCACGAAAACGCTGCAGCGAACGCCCCAGCCACCAGTTGATCGCCGAGCCCAGTACATTGCCAAGCGTCGCCACCGCGATCAGCGCCCACACGGGCTGATTGCCCGCCAGCAGAAGGCCTGCGAGCAGCAGTTCGGATTGAGCCGGAATCAGGGTCGCCGCCAGCAGCGCCGCAGCGAAAAGCGAGAGATAGGCCATCCGCCCGCTCAGGCCATCGCGTCAACCAGCTCTGGCTTGAGAATGTCCGCCAGCACCTGTGGTGCAATGCCGATCAGGTAGCCGCGCTTGCCGCCATTGATATAGATCTGCGGCAATTCGAGAATGCTCTGCTGCACATACACCGGCATGGCCCGCCGGGTGCCGAAGGGACTGGTGCCGCCCACCATGTAGCCGGAGTGGCGATTGGCCACTTCCGGCGCACACGGGTGGATCTGCTTCACGCCCAGATGACGCGCGAGGTTCTTGGTCGAGACCTCGCGGTCGCCATGCATCAGCACGATCAGCGGACGCTTCGCCTCGTCTTCCATGATCAGGGTCTTGATCACGGCATGCTCAGCAACGCCCAGCTCGCGGCTGCTCACCGCCGTGCCGCCCTTCTCCTCGTAGTCGTAGAGATGGTCGGACCATTCGGCCTTGTGCTCGCGCAGCACACGGATCGCGGCGGTGACGGGGGCTTTGCTGTCTTTCATGGATTTGCTCAAACCGTTCGAGCCGAGTGACGCGAAGCGTCGTATCGAGGCCAGGACCTTGCCCTCGATACGCGCTCTGCGAGCGCACTCCGGCCGAACGGGTTGCGGCTTACTGAACGTCGAGAAGTTCCACTTCAAATACCAGCGTCGCATTCGGCGGAATCACGCCGCCGGCGCCGCGCGCGCCGTAGCCCAGCTCGGGCGGAATGATCAGCTTGCGCGTGCCGCCCACCTTCATGCCCTGCACGCCTTCGTCCCAGCCGGCGATGACGCGACGGCCGCCAAGCGGGAAGCTGAAGGGCTCGCCACGATCCTTGCTGGAGTCGAATTTCTCGCCGGTGGTGAGCCAGCCGGTGTAATGCACCGACACGTACTGACCTGCCTTGGCCAGCGCGCCCGTGCCGAAGATGCTGTCGTCGTAGGTCAGACCGGAGGCGGTGGTGACCGGATCGCGCATCGTCATGTCCAGCGCCGGCTCGATGCCGAGCAGCTCGACCTCGAAGACCAGCGTGGCATTCGGCGGAATCACGCCGCCCGCGCCTTCTTCGCCGTAGGCCAGATGCGAGGGAATCGTCAGCTTGCGCTTGCCGCCGACCAGCATGCCCTGCACACCTTCGTCCCAGCCGGGAATCACGTGCCCACCGCCCAGCGGAAAGCCGAAGGGCTCGTCGCGATCGACGCTGGAATCGAATTTCTCGCCGGTGGTCAACCAGCCGGTGTAATGCACCTGCACGGAACGACCGGCCTGCGCCGCTTCGCCGTTGCCGACGACGAGGTCTTCATAGATCAGGCCGCTGGCCGTGGTGGTGGAATTGCTCATGTCGGGAATGTCCTTTTTATTTGGCCGTGGTGCCGAAAATCTTGTCCCCGGCGTCGCCGAGGCCCGGGATGATATAGCCGTTCTCGTTCAGATGGCTGTCGATGGCGGCCGTCCAGCAGCGCACATCGGGGTGAGCCTTGTTCAGTGCGGCAATGCCTTCGGGCGCGGCGACCAGCACCAGCGCACGAATGTCCTTGCAGCCGCGCCGCTTGAGCAGATCGACAGTGGCGATCATCGAGCCCGCCGTGGCGAGCATCGGATCGATGATCAGGGCGCAGCGTTCATCGAGATTGCCGACGAACTTCTCGAAATAGTTGATCGGTTCCAGCGTCTCTTCATTACGCGACAGACCGACCACGCTGATCTTGGCGCTGGGGATCATGTCCAGCACGCCATCCAGCATGCCCAGCCCGGCGCGCAGGATGGGCACCACGGTAACCTTCTTGCCCTTGATCTGCTGGATTTCGGTCGGGCCGCTCCAGCAATCGATCATGACCGGACCCAGTTCGAAATCGGCGGTGGCTTCATACGCCAGCAGGCGCGCCAGTTCGGCGGTCAGCTCGCGGAATTTCTTGGTGGAGATGTCGGCCTCACGCATGAGACCGATTTTGTGTTGCACGAGCGGGTGATTGACTGCGATGACGGGCATGACGTGCTTCCTTGTGCGCCAGGGCGAAGTTGCGATGGGCGAATTATGCCTGTCCGGCGCCCGGCTTGCCTGCCAACTCCTGCATCACTTGCCGCCACGCAAGCTCGGCGGCCTCGCCCTGCCCGGCAAAAATGCTCGCCAGCAGCTCGCGCTGGGTCTGCGACAGCCGCGCTTCGAGCGCCGCTCCCTCGGCACTGAGCGACAGGCAGCGCGCGCGCCCGTCGCTGGCGTCTGCCGCGACCACCACCAGCCCGAGTTCGACCAGCTGCTTGAGCGGCGCATGCAGGGCCTGCTTGCTGACCCCCAACGTGCTGAGCAGTTCATTGACCCGCTGCCCGGGACGACGCGCCACGAAATACAGGATGCGGTGATGCACGCGCGCCAGCCCGCGCTCGGCAAGGATGGCGTCTGGCTGCGCAGTGAAGGCCCGGTAAGCGTAGAAGAAGACTTCGATCGCCGCATGGAGCGAGGCTTCGCGTGAGGAGGAATTTTGGTCAAGCATGTTGACTTTTATAAATCACGCGCGCATATTGGTCAACACATTTGACGTAAATCGACACCGCCATGAGCTCTCCTGATTTGCAGCTTGCCCGCCGCACCGAACGCCTGAAGTCTTCTCTGGTGCGCGACATCCTTGCCGCCGCCGCCCGCCCCGGCATGATCTCTTTCGCGGGCGGGCTGCCCGCCGCCGACCTGATGCCGCAACTGCCGCTGGAAGCCACGGCAGCGCCGGCACTTTACCAGTACGGCACCAGCGAAGGCGAGCCAGCCTTCCGCACCGCGGTTGCGCACTGGATCGGGGAGACCGGCCTGCAGGTGACACCCGACCAGGTGCTGGCCCTGGCCGGCTCGCAGCAGGGGCTGGATTTTGCCGCCAAGCTGCTCATCGACGAAGGCACGCCGCTGCTCTGCGAAGGCCCGACCTATGTCGCCGCGCTGCAGGTATTCCAGCTTTTCGGGGCCGACATCGTGTGCGCACCGCTCGGCGCCGAAGGCCCCGATCTGGTCGCGCTCGAACACCTGCTGGCAACCAAACGTCCGCGCGCCGCCTACCTCATTCCCTGCTTCCAGAATCCGGGCGGCGCCTGCTACAGCGCCGCCGCCCGCGTCGCCGTGGCCGAACTGTTCGACCGCTACAACGTCATCCTGATCGAAGATGAGCCCTACCGCAGCGTGGCGCTGGATGTGGATCACCCGATGACGCCGATCTGCTCGCTGCTCAAGCGCGCGCCGTGGATCTATCTGGGCAGTTTTTCAAAGATCCTGTGGCCGGGCTGGCGCATGGGTTTCCTCGCCGCCCACCCGGCGCTGATGCCGCATCTGGTGCGCCTGAAGCAGGCGGCCGATCTGCACACGCAGCGCCCCGGTCAGGCCGCCGTGGCGCACTGGCTCAACAGCGACACGCGCGGCCGGGATCTGGAACGATTGCGCGCCGGCTATCGCGTGCGCCGCGACGCCATGCAAGCGGCACTGGAGCGCCACTTCGGCGCCATTGCCGACTGGCAGATGCCGCGCGGCGGGCTGTTCTTCTGGCTGAAGCTGCGCGGTGAACTGCAGGCCACCCGTGCCATGCTCGACCGGGCGCTGGAGCAAGGCGTGGCCTTCATGCCCGGCGAAGCCTTTTTCGCCCAGCCCGCCGAAGGTCACCAGTACCTGCGCCTGAACTACAGCCGCGCCACACCGGAGGAGATGGAAAGCGGGCTGGCCACGCTGGCACGGTGCATCCGTACTGCACAGGACCTGCAGAGCCGCCCCCAGCCTGCCTGAGCAGCCAACCTGCCCGGAGAGGCTTGTCGCGCGCCAATCTTCAGGCAGGCATGCTGTAAACGTCCGCCAGACAAGGCTCTCCGGCATGCCTGCCGCGGATGGAAAAAAGCCGATCCTGTGATCGGCTTTTTTCTGGTTGGCGGTTTCTTGCCGGACTATTTCTGCGCTGCGCCGGGATCAAACTCCAGATCATTCGCGGAGCGGGTCTGACGGCTGTCGCCATCCTCTTCGATCATGTCGGTCCAGGTATCCACGGTGCGGGGCTGGGGTGGCAACAGTGAACGGTACCAGGTGCGCAGGTTCAGGATCTCGGTCAGAACCGGCTGCGGAAAGCCTTGGCGCCCCTCCCGGTCGGTCAGCATCAGTTCCTGGAAATACGGCTCGATCTCCGGAGAACCCCACAACTGCACGATCCGGTCCACGATCCGCGGGTAGGACGCCATCAACTGGCGTGGGTAGAAGGCGGCGGGTGCGTCTTTCAGCTTTGCGGTCAATGCATCACTCATGTTGCATCTCCTTGCGTCTGTGACATACATGCAGCGGTCGCGCCGGCGGCGCTTTGGGCGCAGTGTACGGAGGCGCAATCACCGCGCCCGAACCCTGCAGACAGCGCACTGATCATACTCGCGCGCCATCCAGCACGGCCAGCGCCGTCAGTCACCCCGCGCGCTGGCGGCGCGCCTCGAACAGACAGAGGCCCGAAGCCACCGACACATTGAGGCTCTCCACCGAACCCAGCATCGGAATCTTGGCCAGCTCGTCGCAGGTCTCGCGCGTCAGGCGGCGCAGGCCATCCCCCTCGGCCCCCAGCACCCAGGCCGTCGGCACCTTCTGGTCGATCTCGTAGATCGTCTTGGTGGCTTCACCGGCCGCGCCAACACACCACACGCCGGCGTCCTGCAACTCGCGCAGGGTACGCGCCAGATTGGTCACGACGATGTAAGGCACCGTATCGGCGGCACCACTGGCAACCTTCATGGCCGTGGCATTCAGGCCCACGGCGCGATCCTTGGGGGCGATCACGGCATGCACCCCCGCCGCATCAGCCACCCGCAGACAGGCGCCGAGGTTGTGCGGGTCCTGAATGCCATCAAGCACCAGAAACAACGCATTTTCGGTCAGGTCTTCGAGGAGGTCCGACAGGTGCAGCACCTTGTGGCGCGGGTCGATCTTGGCGACCACGCCCTGATGCCGCGAAGTGCCGGCCATGCCGTCCAGACGCGCCGTGTCGGTCGGCATGATGCGCACGCCGGCGGCCTCGGCCTTGCTCAGCAGATCACGGGCGCGCGCATCGCCACGCTGGGCGGCGACGTGCAGTTCGAGGATGGCGTCCGGGTCGTGCTTGAGTTTGGCAGCAACGGCATGAAAGCCATGAATGAAACGGGTCTCAGCCACGCGGGCTTCCTTTCTTCTTCGATCCAGAGGCAGCGCCGCGAGCGGCGCCGGTATTGGTTTTTCGGGCAGGCTTGCTGGCCGATGAGGCTACGCGCGGCTTTCCAGACACCTTACCTGCAGAGGCAGGCGCAGCGCCACTCTTTGGCACGCTCTTGCCGGAACCACCCAGCAAAGCCGCCTTGACGGTTTCGCGCGGCGAGCCTTTGGCCGGCACGCCGGCCAGATCGCGCCAGCTCACCGGCTCGTCTTCGCCAAAACTGGCGGCCGGCGCCGGGCGCTTGCTTTCGCGTAATGCCGGCTTTGCGACTTCGCGTGGAGTTTCACGCACCACGGCACGCGGTATTTCACGAGACCCCGCACGCGATGTCTCACGCCGCGGTTCGCGCTGACTGTCGCGTGCGGTCTTGCCCACACGTTCCGTCGGCCGCGCCCCGCCGGAGACGAGCTTGAAGTCGATCTTGCGCGACTCCAGATCTACCCGCACCAATTGCACGCTCACACGATCCGAGAGACGGAATTGCTGACCTGTGCGCTCACCGACCAGCGCATGACGAGCCTCGTCGAAGTGGAAATAGTCCGCGCCCAGATCGGAAATATGCACCAAGCCTTCGACGAACAAATCATCAAGGGTCACGAAGATACCAAAAGACGCGACCGAGGTGACGATTCCGGCGTACTGATCGCCTACGCGGTCCTGCATGTAGAAACACTTGAGCCAGGTTTCCACGTCGCGGCTCGCTTCGTCGGCACGGCGCTCGGTCTGCGAGCAATGCACCCCGATGTCTTCCCAGATGCCGTTCTTGGCGGCAGACGCTGCATGCTTGACACTGGCTTCACGCGCAGCCTTTTCGCGGGCCTCGTTGGGCTTGGCGCCGCCCTTGCGTCGGCGCGTATCCTTGAGCAGCTCGACGGGCCCGGCACTCGGCTCATAGCGCGTTTTGGTGAGCACCGCCTTGATCGCCCGGTGCACCAGCAGGTCAGGGTAGCGCCGGATCGGTGAGGTGAAGTGGGTGTAAGCCTCGTAGGCCAGACCGAAGTGACCGACGTTCTCCGGGCTGTACACGGCCTGCTGCATGGAGCGCAGCATCACCGTCTGGATCAGCTGGGCGTCCGGCCGATCCTTGATCTTGTCGACGACCTTGGCGAAATCGGCCGCCCGCGGCGAGTCACCGCCGCCCAGCCCCAAGCCGAACTCGGCGAGGAATTCACGCAGTTTGCCTAGCTTGTCGGCGGACGGACCTTCATGCACACGGTACAGCGAAGGCTGCTTGTGCTTCTGCAGGAATTCGGAGGCGCACACGTTGGCTGCCAGCATGCACTCCTCGATCAGGCGGTGCGCGTCGTTGCGGCGCTCCGGCACGATGCGCTCGATCTTGCCGTCGTCGCCAAAGACCATCTTGGTCTCGACCGTCTCGAACTCGATGGCGCCGCGCTTGGCGCGCGCCTTGAGCAGGATGCGGAACAGCACGTCGAGGTTTTCCAGATGCGGCAGCAGGGCTGCGTGCTCGGCGCGCAAGGTGTCGTCGAGCTGCCCTTCTTCGTTACCGTACAGCATCGCTGCGACCTTGTTATAGGTCAGGCGCGCGTGCGAGAACATCACGCCGGGATAGAAACGGTAGGCCTTGATCTCGCCGGATACGTTGATCGACATGTCGCAGACCATGCACAGGCGCTCGACCTGCGGGTTCAGCGAACACAAGCCGTTGGAGAGCTTCTCCGGCAACATCGGAATCACCCGGCGCGGGAAATACACCGAGTTGCCGCGCGCGAGACCTTCGGCCTCCAGCGCGCTACCAGGCGTTACGTAGTGACTCACGTCAGCAATCGCCACGATCAGGCGATAGCCCTTGCCCTGCTTCTCGCAGAACACCGCGTCATCGAAATCCTTGGCGGTCTCGCCATCGATGGTCACCAGCGGCAGCGAGCGGATGTCTTCGCGCCCCGGCGTCCAGTCTTTCTTGCGCACCACATCGGGCAGCTTCTTGGCTTCAGCCTTCACTTCGTCCGAGAACTCGAAGGGCAGATCATGTTTGCGCAACGCGATCTCGATTTCCATACCGTCGTCGGCGTAGTTACCCAGGGTCTCGACGATCTGGCCGATCGGCTGGCTATGCTGAGTGGGTTGCTGCAGCAATTCGACCGTGACGACCTGTCCGGCCTTGGGCTTGGTTTTGCCTCCCGGCGCCAGCAGGATGCCCTGACTGATGCGCCGGTTCTCCGGCAGCACCATCGCCACGCCGGCCTCCACCGTGACGCGACCAACCACGCTGGTATTCGCCCGTTCCAACACCTCGATGACCTTGGCTTCGCGGCGCCCGCGCTGATCGACGCCCACGGCGCGCACCAGCGCACGGTCGCCGTGCAGCACTTCACGCATCGCACGCGGGCCGAGGAACAGGTCTTCCGAGCCATCATCCGGCACGAGAAAGCCGAAGCCGTCTGGATGGCCTTCGACACGTCCCGCAATGAGGTCAGCCTTGTCCGGCAGGATGTAGCTGCCGCGCCGATTGCGCATGAGCTGACCGGCACGCTCCATGGCGCCGAGACGACGCGCAAAGTGTTCATCTTCTTCCGCACGAATATCCAGCTCACCCGCCAGCTCTTCCGCACTCAGCGGGCAGCCTGCGTCTTCCAGAATCTGCTGGATGTATTCGCGCGAAGGCAGGGGGAATTCATACTTCTCTGCTTCGCGCTCAAAGAACGGATCGGCACGACGGATTTTCGACACGCGTGGTTTTTTCATTTTCTTCTGTTGTGGTACTTGACTCATTGTTCTTAGTCCTTATAATGCCGGTCTCACGTCGCAACTGCAGCGTGAATTGCCCAGGTGGCGAAATTGGTAGACGCGCTAGTTTCAGGTACTAGTGCCGCAAGGTGTGGAGGTTCGAGTCCTCTCCTGGGCACCAAATTCGGGGGAAAAGCCAAGTCTTTTGACTTGGCTTTTTTCTTTTCTGCTTTTGCTGTTCGTTTCAATCAACTTTTGATTCTGCGACAGGGATATAAAAGGTGAAAGGCCGGCTTACGCCGGCCTTTTTGCATCAGGCAGCAAACGGATGTTGCTTGAGAATCGTCTCGTCGCGCTCGGGGCCGGTCGAGATGATCGCGATCGGCACTTCGCAGACTTCTTCCAGGCGATTCAGATAGTTCCGGGCCGCCGCCGGCAGATCTTCCCAGCGTTTAACGCCAAAAGTCGTTTCTTTCCAGCCCGGCACGGTTTCGTAGATCGGCTCGCACGCCGCCACGTCGTCGGCACCGATCGGCAGCAGATCAACCTTCTTGCCGTGCAGCATGTAGCCGGTGCAGATCTTCAGCTCATCCAGGCCATCCAGCACATCCAGCTTGGTAATGCACAAGCCCGTCAAGCCGTTGATGCAGGCCGAACGACGCAGCGCTGCCGCATCAAACCAGCCGCAGCGACGTTTGCGACCTGTTACGGTGCCAAATTCGCGGCCCACCGTCGACATCTGCTCACCCGGCGTACCCTTGGTTTCGATATCCAGCTCACTCGGGAAAGGGCCGCCACCCACACGCGTACAGTATGCCTTGGTGATGCCCAGCACGTAGTGCAGCATGCCAGGGCCGACACCCGCGCCCGCCGCGGCCTGCCCGGCGACGCAGTTGGACGAGGTCACGAACGGATACGTGCCGTGGTCGATATCCAGTAGGGAGCCTTGTGCGCCCTCAAACAGCAGGTTCTGATCCGCCTTGTTTGCGGCATACAGATCGGCGGAAATATCGGAGACCAACGGGCGGATCGCCTCGGCATCCTTCATGGCCTGGTCATACACCGTCTGGAAATCCACCGGTTCGGCGTCCAGATACTGGGTCAGCACGAAATTGTGATACTCCAGCACTTCGCGCAGCTTGACGGCGAAACGCTCCGGATAGAACAGGTCGTATACACGCAAGGCGCGCCGGGCAACCTTGTCGGCATAGGCCGGGCCAATGCCCTTGCCGGTAGTGCCGATCTTGTCTGCCGCACATTTCTTGGCCTCACGCGCTTTGTCGAGTGCGGAATGGCAGGCCAGAATGAGAGGACAGCCAGGGCTGACCTTGAGACGCGAACGCACCTCGATGCCATCCTTTTCAAGAATTGCGATTTCAGACAGCAGATGGTGGGTATCCAGCACCACTCCATTGCCGATGTAACACTGCACGCCTTCACGCACGATGCCGGAAGGCACAAGATTCAGCTTGTACTCCTTGGTGCCCACCACCAGCGTGTGGCCCGCATTGTGCCCCCCCTGGAAACGCACCACGCCCTGTGCGTGATCGGTCAGCCAGTCGACGATCTTGCCTTTGCCTTCATCGCCCCACTGCGTGCCGACGACCACTACGTTCTTTGCCATTTGAATCTTCCTCAGTCTTCCAGTGCCACGACGCCCCAGGCGCCGTCATTCGATACGATACGCCGGTCGCAACCTGCTTCACGCCAATCCCCGACGTGTCCAGGCAACTCCAGCATCACTATCTCACCCGCAGCCCGCAATTGTGCAACCAGCGCCGCCAGTTCTGGCGCTGAATCGATCGGCGCCAGCACCGCACCGACAGCTCGGACATCGGGCCCCAAAGCCGCCAGCTCGCGCACATCCAGACTGAACCCCGTTGCAGGACGTGCCCGCCCGAATTCACGTCCCACTTCGTTATAGCGTCCGCCCAGCGCCACCGCAGTCGGCGATGCCCCACAGTAGGCTGCGAACATCAGTCCGGTGTGGTAGTGATAGCCGCGCAGATCTGCCAGATCGAAACTCAACGGCAAATCGCCGAGCTGCCGCGACAGATGCAACAGCTCATCCAGCGCAGCATGCACGCCGGGAACGTTGGGCAACACATCACGCGCACGCAGCAGCACACTGACGTCGCCATAGAGCTCTGGCAAGGCCAGCAAACCGGAACGCGCAGGCTCGGAAATATTGGCAACGAACTCACGCAGCCCAGGCACATCCTTGGCTTGCAGAATGCCGAACAAGGTCTTCTCGGCTACCGCATTCAGTCCGGCCAGGGAGCTCAGTGTGCGGAACAAGCCAACGTGCCCCACGTCGATACGACTGGTACGCGCGCCAGCAAGCTGCAGGGTCCGCGCAAGCAGACGAAGAACCTCAACATCCGCTTCGATGCCAGCGTGACCATACAGCTCCGCGCCGATCTGCAGAGGCTCACGCGAGGCACTCATGGAACGCGGCAGTACATGCACCACGGGGCCGCAGTAGCACATGCGCGCCACACCGTTCCGGTTGAGCAGGTGAGCATCAATACGGGTCACCTGCGGCGTGGTGTCCGCTCGCAAGCCAAGCGTGCGGCCGGAGATCTGATCGACAAACTTGAACATGGTGTCTGCCATGTCCTGCCCGGTGCCGGACACCAATGAATCGAGATACTCGACAGCCGGCGGAATGACCAGTTGATAACCATGCAGCCGGAACTCATCGAGCAATCTCCGGCGCAGATTTTCCACACGCTGCGCTTCAAGCGGCAGCACATCTTCAAAATATTCGGGCAAAGCCCAGCGTGGCAAAGCCATGGGAAGTCTTACTTGATCAGGATGAAAAGGACAGCACCCAGCAGGAGAGATGCCAGACCGAAGAACCGGATCTGGCCATCTGCCATGCGAGTGATGCGCGCAAAGGTCTCGCGCCAGACCTTGGGCGCAATCAGGGGGAGCAGACCTTCAAGCATCAGCATCAATGCGAAGGCCGCCAGTACGAAACGCAGCATGACTACTTCACGCCCTCTTTGCCAGCGCCATTCTTCATGTATTTGAAGAAATCGGAGGACGGATCCACCACCAGCACATCACTCTTGCTGCGGAAGGTTTGCTTG
Organism: Uliginosibacterium sp. 31-16; assembly: GCF_030730865.1. Lineage (GTDB taxonomy): Bacteria > Pseudomonadota > Gammaproteobacteria > Burkholderiales > Rhodocyclaceae > Uliginosibacterium. The sequence goes on from NZ_JAVALZ010000004.1 coordinate 159,359, forward strand.
TAGGCTTCCATGCTGCGCCAGAACCGGTAGAACTCCGGGCTGCGACCAAAAGCCTCGGCGTAGATTGCTGCAGCCTTGGCATCACCCTCGCCCTTGATCTTCTGTGCGTCGCGATAGGCTTCAGCCACCACAACCTCACGCCGCTTGTCTGCGTCGGCCTTGATCTGTTCGGCTTCGGCCCCGCCGGTGGAGCGCAACTCATTGGCCACGCGCTTGCGTTCAGCTTCCATGCGGCGATAAACGGAATCGCTGACATCGGTTGGCAACTCTACGCGCTTGACACGGACATCCACGATTTCCACACCGTACTGCACGGAGTCCGCAGCAGCTTTGGTTTTCACGGCCGCCATCAAGCTCTGCCGCTTGCCGGAAATCACATCATGCATCTGGCGCGTACCGAACTCCTCGCGCAACACCGCATTGACCGTCTGCTCCAGACGACTGCGGGCCCGGATCTCTTCCACTCCGAAAGCGCGATAAAAAACGGCCGGATCCTTGATTCGCCATTTGACGAAAGAATCCACCAAGACATTTTTCTTCTCCGCCGTCTGGAACAACTCCGATTCGGGAGAGTCCAGAGTGAGGATGCGCCGATCGAAATACTTCACATCCTGGATCAGTGGCAGCTTGAACTTGAGTCCCGGCTCCACTTCAAAGCGTTTGATTTCGCCCATCTGAAAAACCAGCGCGTAGTTTCGCTGATCCACGGTGAACACCGACATCGCCAGCAGGACGACGACAAGCAGGACAAAACCCAGAACAACAGGCAAGCGCGAATTCATCAACGTTCTCCCCGCTCACGGTTGCGCAAAGCATCGCGACGGCTATCAACATCCTGCCGCGGTAACGTCTGCGGCGTTTCCGGGACTGCCGGCTTGGCTGGCGTAACAGCAGCGTCAGGCGGCACAGGCGCATTTGCCTGCATCAATTTGTCCAGCGGCAGGTAGAGCAGGTTGCCATTTCCCTTTGCATCCACCATGACTTTGGACGTGCTCGAATACACCTGCTGCATCGCGTCGATATACATGCGATTCCGTGTTACCTCAGGAGCTTTGGCGTATTCGGCGAATACCTGCTTGAAGCGACTGGCATCGCCCTCTGCCTGCGCAACCACGCGACCGGAATATCCCATGGCCTCTTCACGCAAACGTGCGGCCGTACCCTCAGCCTTGGGCACGACATCGTTGAAATAGGCCTGCCCCTCGCTCTTCAGGCGCTCTCGGTCCTGGACAGCTTTTGTTGCATCATTGAAGGCATCCTGAACCTGCTCCGGCGGCTGAGCATTCTGCATCGTCACCTTGCTGACCTGAATGCCACTGCTCTTGTAATCACCGACCTTGTAATCATTCAGAATTCGCTGGATCAACAGCTGCGCATCCTTGGCTATCGCTTCGCGTCCCTGATAAAGAACAAAATCCATTTTGCTCTTACCGACAATCTCGCGCATTGCTGATTCAGCAACCTGTTTGACAGCGGCATCCGGATCCTTGTTGCTGAACAGGAATTCAGCCGGATCATTCAATGTGTATTGAACGGCAAACTGGATGTTGATGATGTTTTCATCATCCGTCAGCATCAGTGACTCATGCAGATTCTTGGTTCGATCAGAGGCTCTGAAACCGATTTCAACGGTACGCACGCGCGTCACATTGACCAGCTCAACCGACTCGACCGGATAGGGAATGTGCCACTGCAAACCTTCGTTGGTAATGGCCTGGAACTTTCCAAAACGCAGTACTACACCGCGTTGGCTGGCATCCACCGTATAAAACCCGCTCCCGGCCCACAGCAACAGCAATACGCCAACAATCAAACCGACGCCGCCGCCAAGTTGGCGTGAAGACACCGGCGGCGGATTCTCGCCCCCCCCCGCACCACCACCGCCAGACCGGCCAAACAAGCCGCCGAGACGGCTATTGAAATCGCGCCAGATGTCTTCGAGGTCGGGAGGCCCCTGCTCGCTACCACGCTTGTCGTCGCCCTGGCTTTTATTGCCCCAGCGCGGGTCATTAATTGACATGAGAAGTCCGGTAATCATTGGGATACTCGGTCTGGATTGTCGGTCGAATTGATCAGCCCGGCATCACCGGCCTGATCTGCGGATAAAGCAGGAAACATCTGGGTTGTCAGTACGCGACGCAACAGATCCAGCCCATCACCTGTCCGGGCACTGAGCAAAACACGCCCGATTTTACCATAGCCATCTGCCTCAACCGCCGGCAGACCATGGGTCATGTCGATCTTGTTCCACACCTGCACCTGCGGAACATCGCCAGCGCCTATCTCGCGCAGAACACGATTCACCACCGCAATCTGTGCCTCCCGATCTTCCGAAGAAGCATCCACCACATGCAGGAGCAAGTCAGCATTGGCTGTTTCTTCGAGCGTGGCATGAAAGGCTGCAACCACAGAATGGGGCAGGTCACGAATAAAGCCTACGGTGTCTGAAAGCACGATATGCCGTTGCGCATCGCTCAGATAGATTCGTCGTGACGTTGTATCCAGCGTCGCGAACAATTGATCGGCAGCATAGGCGCCAGCCTTGGTCAGCGCATTAAACAAGGTCGATTTCCCCGCATTGGTATAACCGACCAATGAGACCATCGGCACTTCACTACGTTCCCGAGAGCGGCGCCGAACCTTGCGCTGTTTTTCCAGTTGCTTGAGCCGGTCCTTGAGCAACTTGACCCGATTGCCAAGCAGACGCCGATCTGTCTCGAGCTGCTTCTCGCCGGGGCCGCGCAGACCAATCCCCCCTTTCTGTCGCTCCAGGTGGGTCCATCCGCGCACCAGCCGGGTCGCCAGATGTTCCAGCTGCGCCAGCTCTACCTGCAGCTTGCCTTCATGGCTTTGGGCCCGCAGGGCAAAAATATCAAGAATCAGGGAGGTTCGGTCAATCACCCGGCGCTGCAGCACACGCTCAAGATTTCGTTGCTGGGCAGCGCTCAACTCATGATTGAAGATAACAATATCCGCATCATGCGCTGCAACTGCGGCAGCGATCTCCTCAACCTTGCCTGATCCGGCATACAGCGCCGCGTCAGGAGCCCGACGACGCCCTTGCACAACAGCAACAGTGGCCGCTCCGGCTGAATCAGCAAGCAGTTGCAGCTCCGCCAGACACTCAGCAAGGCCTGCAACACCAAAATCAAGCTGTACCAGCACAGCACGATTACCGGCGGAATCGGGACGATCAAACATCTGCGCGGACAAGCGAAAGCCCGGCAATGGCTTGGCGCCAGAACCGGACAACATGGATACGAAGCATACAAAAGAACGTGTCGGGCCGGCCCGACAGACCAGGCCCGATCAACTTACTCCTTGGGGACTTCGGCAGGCAATGCGGCCGCACCGTTTTCATGCGGAATTGACACCGCGCGCGCAGGCACCACGGTAGAAATAGCATGCTTATAAACCATCTGGGTCACAGTGTTCTTCAGCAGCACCACGTATTGATCAAACGACTCAATATGGCCCTGCAGCTTGATACCGTTAACCAGATAGATGGAAACAGGGATGTGTTCCCGGCGCAGGACATTCAAAAAGGGGTCTTGCAGCAATTGGCCTTTGTTGCTCATGGTTGTGGCCCTCATGTGTATTGTTATGGGGTAATGCGCCAGCCGTCCGGTCAGGCATGGCCGGGCAAGCTTGGGAGGATAGCAGGCTTAGTCCTTGTCGGCATAGGGGTTGCGCGCAGACCGGAATTCAATGCGCAACGGGGTCCCCTGCAATTTGAACACGTCCATGAAGGTTCGCTCCAGATAGCGTCGGTAGGCCTCAGGAATGTGATCAAGTGCATTGCCATGGATCACCACCACAGGAGGATTCTGCCCGCCTTGGTGAGCGTAGCGCATCTTCGGCCGGAAAATCCCCTGGCGAGGAGGTTGCTGCTTGGCAATGGCCTCGACAAGTGTCCGGGTCAATTTTGGGGTTGGCAGCTTGGCCATTGCTGCCGCATAAGCCAGGTCGACAGACTTCAGCAGCGGCCCCATGCCTTGCGCCTGCAAAGCTGAAATGTAGTGATGCCGCGCAAACCCCAGAAAATGAAGTTTGCGTGCGATATCGGCCTTGACCCGCTCACGGCGATACTCGTCCACGTCATCCCATTTATTGACGGCCAGCACCAGCGCCCGGCCAGCCTCAAGCACAAAGCCTGCAATATGCGCATCCTGATCCGAAATATCCTGGCTCGCGTCCAGAACAAGCACGGCAACGTTGGACTCTTCTACCGCCTGCAGGGTTTTGATTACCGAAAATTTTTCGATCGTCTCAAACACTTTGCCACGACGTCGCAAACCCGCCGTATCAATCAGCGTATATGCCTTGCCATTGCGCTCAAACGGGATCTCGATTGCATCGCGAGTCGTGCCTGGCATGTCGAAAGCGATAACACGATCTTCGCCAAGCAGCGCATTGATCAATGTGGACTTGCCCACATTCGGGCGGCCAACAATCGCAACCTTGGGCCCGCTACCTGTGTCCTGCTCGGCCCCCTCGCCCTCGGGAAAGCGCTCAAGGATCAGGTCGATCAAGCTTCGCACGCCTTCTCCGTGCGCACCGGAAATCACGTACGGCTGCCCGAAACCCAATTCGTGGAATTCGGCACTGAAAGCATCCCGATTCATCCCCTCGCCTTTATTGACAGCAAGGTAAACCGGGCGTCCCGAGCGGCGCAAAGTGTCAGCGATCTGCTTGTCGTGCGGAGTCAGGCCCAGGCGGCCGTCCACGATAAACAGCAAGGCGTCACCTTCAGCAATCGCTGATTCAGCCTGACGTGCCATTTCAGCCACAACACCATCCTTGGCATTGGGCTCGAAGCCACCTGTATCAACCACCAGATAGGAGCGGGACCCGAGACGTCCGTGCCCGTAATGCCGGTCTCGCGTGAGGCCCGGCATATCCGCAACCAACGCATCGCGGGAGCGGGTCAATCGGTTAAAAAGAGTGGACTTGCCGACATTGGGTCGACCGACCAGAACCAGCGTAGGTTTCACTGCAACTCCAGACCCTGCTTATTGCGGTACGGAAAACGCATACAGGCTGCCATCACGAGCCTGCACCGCCACCGCGTTGTTAGGTAGTTGCAGCAAAGGAGCGCTGATGCCCGAACTATCAGCCCGCAGACGGGAAATGAACCGCCCGTCCTGACGACTGAGTACATGCATATATCCCTCTGCATCCGCCACAACCAGCGAATTGCCCACGATGGCTGGACGTCCCACCCGCCGGTGCAGCAATTTATCCTGCTTCCAGTTAGTGGCTCCATTGCTTGCATCAAGAGAATAAACAGCATCCGTTGCGTCAGTTACATACAAGGCAGTGGCATCTGCATCAACTCCGACGGCGGAGGAGAAATCACGAGTCCAGCGCACAACCCCGCTATCACGATCCACACAAGCAACGCGCCCCTGAAAGGCAGCCACGCACACAGCGTCACCACGCAATACCGGTGTGCCAACAACATCGGTCATGCGTTCCAGTTCGTTTGAGCCCTTGGGTTGTGCAATGGTTGCCTCCCAGCGCTGAACACCACCTCCTGCGCTGACTGCCACCAGCTTTCCGCCAGGAAAACCTGCCACCAGCAAATCCCCCGCCTGCAGCAGCCCCGCATAATTACGCAAGGCCAGCGGCGACTGAGCCCGCTGATATATCCAGCGACGCTTGCCGTCAGCTACGCCATAGGCCGCCAGCAAGTTGTCGCCGACCCGCACGACCACCAGATCCCCCGTAACCAGGGGACTCGCCAATACTTCTCCTTCGACCGCGACCTTCCAGCGCAAACCGCCTTTGTCCGCATCGTGAGCCAACAGCATTCCGTCACTACTGGCCACCACCACGACTGAACTGTCACTCCCGACACCGCCAGTCAAGCGCGCTGCAGTCTTGACCCGCCACAATTCGCGCCCGGTGGCATCAAAACGCATCAGCGTTCCGCTACGGCTGGCTGCATACACACTCCCGCCAGCCAAGGCAGGGCGCAGCATGGACTCCTCGATGGACCCAACTCCGCTGTGCCACTGCTCCCGCAAAGCACCAGAGGGGTTGAAAACAGGCAGCGGAGAAGGCTGCGGCCCCTTGCTGGAAGACCAGAGAAAACAGCCGCCAAGAGACGACGCCAGCACCAGAACAACGAATGCGCGAAGTTTCATCAGGCCCCTCCAAGGGCTTCCAGCTTGGTTTGCACAGCAGAGCGGAACCCGGCCGACTGTTGTCCGCCTTGCAGTGCGATAGCATCCGCGGCTTTTTTGTATGCATCCCGGGCCGCCTCCTGCTCCCCTTTGGCGAACAACACGTCACCACGCAGGTCTTCAAAGCGTGCAGTGAAGGCCTGCGCAGGCGCGGCTTCCAAGGTTTTCAGGGCCGCTGCGTAATCTTTCTCATCCAGTTGCACGCTGGCCAGTCGCAAACGCGCCAGATCGCGCAAGAGAGGGTCTGCCCCTTTGCTGGCAGCCCACTCTAGTCTGCTGCGTGCAGCCTTGCCGTCACCAGAGTCAATCTCCGCTTTGGCGCTCAGCAACGCAGCTAGTTCGGCTGCCGCCGTATCGCCATGTTTGCTGATGATTTCATCTGTCAGTACGCGCAGCTTGGCAACATCCTTGGACTGATCGGCCTGAGCCACCGCACCATAGATGGCGCCCGACTCAGCGGCCTGTCTGGCCTGATACGCGCGCCACCCGGTCGTGCCGGCAACAACCAGTGCCAAGGCCAGAGCGGCCCCCGTCACCCGATTGCCATTTTTTTCCCACCAGGCCTTGATGGCCGATAGCTGCTCCTGCTCTTCCAGATCGTAAGCTGCCATTTAATTTCGTTCCTTCATTCAAAAATCAGGTTGAAGATTCGCCATAAAGGCGACTCACCAGTAATTCAGTCAACGCTTCGGGCGACACGGCCTGCTGCTCGCCCTCCTCGCGCAAGGACTTCAACGCAACTTCGCCCGCCGCTGCTTCGTTATCGCCGACGATGACCGCGTAGGCAGCCCCTGAGGCATCAGCTCTCTTCATTTGCGACTTGAAACTGCCCCCGCCACAGTGGAACAGCACCGAGAACCCTGCACTGCGCAATAGCTCCCCGACTCGGAAAGCAAAAGGCTGCGCCATCTCCCCCTGATGCACCATGTAAACATCAGGCGCGCTCAACGGAACAGATGAGTCCTGCCCCTCCAGCCACAACAGCATGATTCGCTCCATGCCCATGGCAAATCCACAGGCAGGCGCCTGCTTGCCGCCCAACTGGGCAATCAGCCCATCATATCGCCCACCCGCACAGAAAGTTGCTTGCGCCCCCAGACGCGAAGTCGTCCATTCGAACACGGTCCGGTTGTAGTAGTCCAGCCCTCGTACCAGGCGAGGATTGATCCGATAAGGCACTGCGGCTTCTCGCAACAGGAACTGAACCGCCTCGAAGTGGTTCAGAGAGTCTTTGCCAAGAAAGTCGATGAGTTTCGGGGCTGCCTCGACAATTCCTTGCATGGCAGGATTTTTGGTGTCCAGTACCCGCAACGGATTGGTGTGCAGGCGACGCTTGCCATCCTCATCGAGTTCGGTCTCGTGACGCAGAAGATAGGCAATCAACTCGCCGCGGTGGCGAGCACGCTCTTCTGCATCGCCTAACGAATTGAGCTGCAGCTCAACATCTTCCAGCCCGAGATCATCCCATAAACGACGACACATCACGATGTGTTCGGCGTCTATATCCGGACCGGCGAAGCCCAGCGCCTCCACGCCGACTTGATGAAACTGGCGATAGCGCCCTTTCTGAGGACGCTCATGGCGGAACATCGGGCCACTGTAGTAAAGACGCTGCGGATTCTGGAAAATCAGGTTGTGTTCAATGACTGAGCGCACGCAGGACGCGGTCCCTTCAGGACGCAGCGTCAGTTGCTCGCCATTGAGCCGATCTTCAAAGGAATACATTTCCTTTTCAACGATATCGGTGTGCTCACCAACACCGCGCGAAAAAAGCTTGGTGGCTTCAAGGATCGGAGTTCGGATCGGCCTGTAACCGTAACTCTTGAGCCAATCCCGAACTATGGCTTCAAAAGCCTCCCAGCGCTCCGCTTCATCAGGGAGCAAATCGTTCATGCCGCGAATGCCTTGCAGTTTGGTGCTCATGGATCAAATTTTCTTGGTGTACTTTGTTGCCACATAACTGTCGAGTATGGCGCGGAACTCGTTGGCGATGTTGTCGCCGCGCAGAGTCATGGCTTTTTCGCCATCAATAAAAACAGGTGCCGCGGGAGTCTCTCCCGTCCCGGGTAGTGAAATCCCGATATTGGCATGCTTGCTTTCGCCAGGGCCATTCACCACACACCCCATCACCGCCAGCGTAAGGTTTTCAACTCCATCGTACTGTTCACGCCAGGTTGGCATCTGCTCACGCACGTAGGTCTGGACACTCTGCGCCAGCTCCTGGAAAAAACTGCTGGTCGTACGACCACAGCCAGGACATGCCGTGACCATCGGAGTAAAGGCCCGCAAGCCCATGCTCTGCAGGATTTCCTGCGCCACAATCACTTCCTGTGTGCGCGCCCCGTTCGGCTCGGGTGTCAATGACACGCGAATCGTGTCACCAACCCCCTCCTGCAGAAGCACACCTAGCGCGGCTGTCGAGGCAACAATGCCTTTACTGCCCATGCCCGCTTCGGTCAAACCAAGGTGCAGAGGGTAGTCACAACGCACAGCCAGTTCTCGGTATGTTGCAATCAGGTCCTGTACGCTGGAAACCTTGCATGACAAAATGATGCGATCTCCCCGAAGACCAACATCCTCCGCCATCTGCGCAGACTCCAAGGCAGAAACGATCAGCGCCTCTCGCATTACTGCACTGACGTCCCACGGAAGTGCACGCTGACTGTTGGCATCCATCATGCGAGCCAGCACAGACTGATCCAGACTGCCCCAATTAACCCCGATCCGCACCGGCTTTTCATACCGGCAGGCAAGCTCGACAATCTGCGCAAATTGCAGATCATGCTTGGCCCCCTGTCCGACATTCCCAGGATTGATGCGGTATTTTGCAAGAAGCTCGGCACAGGCGGGATTGTCCATCAGCAGCTTGTGACCGTTATAGTGGAAGTCGCCAATCAAAGGGACGTCCACACCCATCTTTGCAAGTTGCTCACAAATTTTCGGAACAGCTTTGGCCGACTCGTCATTATTGACGGTGATCCGGACCAATTCGGACCCGGCTCGTGCCAGCTGGGCGATCTGAATCGCCGTCGCGACGTGATCGGCCGTGTCGGTATTGGTCATTGACTGAACCACGATGGGCGCAGCGGAACCAACCTGAACCTGCCCGATCTTTACCAGGCGGGTGGCATGCCGCGCCCGGGCGCGGGCCAAAGGAACGTCTTGCGTCATGATCGTCCTGTTACTGCACGGTCAACCGCGCTACATCGCCCTTGGTATAAGGAGCCAGATCAACAGGCTTCCCCTTCCAGGACAGCTTAACCTTTGGCGCATTACCAATCACCAGCACAAAGGGCGCACTCCCCTGCACCTCCTGCACCACACCAGCCTGATTCAAGCGCGCGAACACAACCTTGTCCGTCGCGTCCCGCACTTCGACCCAGGACTCGCCTTCAAATCCCAGCACAATCCGTGGTAACCCGCCAAGCGCAGGCTGCGAAGCCGTGACAGGAGCAGACATGGATGGTCGGGATGCAGAGACATTACTTTGCGACGAAGATGCGGTGACCTGACGCGTCACCGGGGCACTCTGTCCTGCGACAACCGCCACGGAGGGGATGTCAGACAGGCTAACCGGCGCAGCACTGGCCTGTGCCACCGGAGCAGAGAGCAACGCACTCGGCGCGGGAACCAGAGAAATTCCGGATACAGGCTCCTGGCTGACCGCAGCAGCAGGGACACTGCCAGTCGCATTCGCCAGCACTTCGACGTCAGGATCGAGCTGTTCGCTGCCATCCAGCAGTGCAACATCCTCGCGTGCTTCAAACCAGTGAAAAGACCACCCCAGGCCCAGCAGGCAGGCCAAAAGCAGCACGACCAAAACCGCCGGCAGCGCAGAGAGCCGCGAGTTGCCGGGGCTAGGCATACGCCCCAAACCGGGAGAATACATCGGAGAGGAAATGCCAACCGGCTCTCGCCCCTCACCCGCATCAATCAACTCGAGGAAAGGCGCAGGGTCAAGCTGCAGGAAACGCGCGTAATTGCGCACAAACCCTCGCGAAAAAGCCGATCCGGGCAGCGCCGACAAATCTCCTCGCTCGATGGCTTCGATCTGGCGCGGGGTCAGCTTGAGTTGCGCCGAAACCTGACCGAGAGACAGGCCACGAGCCTCGCGTTCCGCACGCAGATCCAGCCAATCCACTTCTTGCTCAGGCTGAGCCTGCGCCTTGCCATTGTCGTCCTGCATCACGTCACTCACTCGAATTTCCCTTGCAGATAAAGCTGGTATTCGTTCGAGCCAGGGAATTCGCTGCGCATTTTTTTGCCGTACGCCTGAACCACATCGTTGTTACCCAGCTTTTTCTCGATCCTGGTGGCCAGCCAGAGCACCTCGACATCGGCACGCTGGATTTGCTGCTGGGCATTATCGATCCACTGCTTGGCACGCATGAGGCGATCCGTCCGGTAAGCAATATTCGCCAGATAAACAAGCGCAGCTACGTTGCTTGCATCTGCCTGGATCGCCCGCAGAAACCGCTCCTCGGCCGCAGCATCATCCTTTTTGCGCAACAGACACAGCCCGGCATTGGTCCAGGCTCGTGTCGGCGTCTGATAGTAGGGGTTGCGCGCCGCCAGCTCCAAGCGCGGCAGCCCCATGTTTTCCTGCCCCTGAGAGCACAGGAACCAGCCATAGGCATTATTGATGACCGGGTCTCCAGGAGCAAGACGTGCAGCCTCTTCAAAGGAGGGACGCGCCATGGAAAACTGTTCCTGATTGGCGTAAACCATCGCCATCAACAAATGGGCAGGGGCATAGCTGCTATCTGCTGCAATCGCAATCCGGGCCTCATCCAGAGCAACGCCATTGCGGTCAGCCCGAAGATAGATATTGCCCAGTTCAACGTGCGCCTTGGCCGAGGTTCGTGCGGGAGAAGTGCTTGGCAACTCTGAGCTTGGTCGCACAAGCTCTACCGCAGGACCAGGTCCCGGAGCAGCAACATCAAGCGTACAGGCGGACAGGAACACGGCGCATAGCGCCAGCATGTATCCCGGCTGGTTTTTCATCATGACCGCACCTCATTGATAGGAACTACACGTTTCTGGGTTCTGCGCGTTTTGTCTTTCACCTGGCCTGCAAGCTGGCCACAGGCTGCATCGACATCATCACCGCGCGTCTTGCGCGTGGTCGTGACGATACCGGCTTCATTCAATAGTTGCGAGAAGCGACGGACCACCGGCGCTGACGATCTCCGAAACCCCGACTGCGGAAAAGGATTGAAGGGAATCAGATTGAACTTGCACGACACCTGACGACCAATATCGATGAGCTGACGCAAATGCTCGTCCTGATCATTCACGCCGGCCAACATGATGTATTCGAACGTCACGAAATCACGTGGCGCCCGCTCCAGATAACGGCGACAGGCCGCCAGCAGGTCCTTGAGCGGGTATTTCTGATTGATCGGCACCAGCTTGTCGCGCAACGCATCGTTCGGTGCGTGCAATGAAACGGCCAGAGCCACCGGGCATTCTTCGCGCAGACGATCCATGGCCGGCACAATGCCGGAGGTGGAGACAGTCACGCGACGGCGCGACAAACCATAGGCATGATCATCCAGCATCAGTTTGAGGGCCGAAACCACGCTGTCGAAATTTGCCAGAGGCTCGCCCATGCCCATCATTACGACATTGCTGATGATGCGCTCGCCATCAGCCGTTGCGCCCAGCAAGCGGTTGGCCAGCCACAGCTGACCGATGATCTCGGCGGCCGAGAGGTTGCGGTTGAAGCCCTGTTTGCCTGTCGAGCAGAACGCGCAGTCGAGAGCACAACCGGCCTGCGAGGATATGCACAGCGTGCCGCGACTGGTTTCAGGGATATACACCGTCTCGACGGCATTGCCATTGCCTACATCCATCAGCCACTTGCGCGTGCCGTCGGTGGACACGTTATCACGCACCGGTACGGGCGGCTGAATGCAGGCCGTTTCCTTGAGCTTGGCGCGCAAGCTCTTGGCAACATCGGTCATGGCATCAAAATCGGTTTCCCCGAAACGATGGATCCAGTGGAGGATCTGGCGCGCACGAAAGGGCTTCTCGCCACGTTCGGCGAACCAGGCAATCAGCGCATCGGCATCAAGATCGAGAAGGTTTTGCATGAATACTCACATCAGTGCCCGGCACACGAGGCACCGGGCAATTGCAGCTTAACGGCTATACACATTCATACCGGGGAAGAAGAATGCCACTTCCACTGCGGCAGTTTCCGGCGCATCCGAACCATGCACGGCATTGGCATCAATCGAATCCGCAAAATCGGCGCGGATGCTGCCCGGCGCAGCCTTCTTCGGATCTGTCGCCCCCATCAGCTCGCGATTTTTCGCGATGGCGTTCTCACCCTCCAGCACCTGGATCATGACCGGGCCTGAAATCATGAAACTCACCAGATCCTTGTAGAAGGGGCGCTCCTTGTGCACTGCGTAAAACTGCCCTGCCTCCTGCGCGGACAGCTGTACCAGCCGGGCGGCAGCAATCTTCAGTCCAGCCTCTTCAAAGCGCTGGTAGATCTTGCCGATCACGTTCTTGGCGACAGCATCGGGCTTGATGATGGACAGGGTTCGTTCAATTGCCATTTCGTTTCTCTCTTTGGTAACGGGGTGGTTGAAATGATGTTTTTGTGAAAAGCTTCTTATTTTATCAGTAGCGCCAGCATCCCGGCAGCTTCATTGCAAAACCCCTGAGTCCCGTCTCGCGCTACCATTGCCAACATGGCCGAGCGCATCCCGCACCCACTGATTTCCCTGTTCCCACGCACCGGCGTCTGGTTCTGGCGCCTGCCTTTGCTGGCGATCACCGCCCTGATCGCCATCGTCAGCTTCTTCGTGTGGTTCGGGCTCAGCCAGGAACGGGATGAACGTCGCGCCGCGCTGGTCAGCGATTCGCTGTGGATGGAGCAGAATCTGCGCTATCAGTTTGAAAGCACGGAAAACCAGCTGGCGCAGATCGGCAACGAATTTGGCGGCGGTGGCGAACTGCACTCGGAGCAAGCCCAGGACAAGGTCAGAGCCCTCCTGCAAGGCAACTCCGGCCTGAGCGCACTGCTCTGGCTCAATTCGGAAGGCACGATGCTCAGCACCCTGCCTGCCAGCGCAGCGCCGGTCAAACTGGCAGAAGACCATCCGATCGGTGTGCTGCGTGCTCGCACCCTGAACCGGCCAGCCTACACGCACCCCTTCCTGCAGCCGGATGGCACATACGCGATCGAGGTCGTCATGCCCGTTTTTGGCGCAAACGACTTCAATGGCTACGCCGTGGGGGTTTTCTCCTTGCCGCGCGTGATCAGCTCCCATGTCCCCTGGTGGTTTGCCGAACGCTACCGCCTTTCTTTCACTGACGCCGGCGGACTGGAAATTGCCAGCACCACCCAGGCCGGGGCCCTCAACGACGCCCAGGCCTTTGGCGTCACTTTTGAACGCATGGGCGGCCTTGGCATCCGTGTGAATGCCTATCGGGCTACCACCCGCGTCATGCCTGCCATCGTGGTCATGGTGCTGGTGGGTTTTACCCTGATCATTACCTGGAGCCTGTGGATGCTGCGCAATCGCGTCCTGCGCCTGCAGGACACCGAAACCGCATTGCGCAGCGAACACGCCTTCCGCCTGGCCATGGAGAATTCGACCCTCATCGGCCTGCGCGCACGTGACTTGCAAGGGCGCATCACCTACGTTAATGCGGCGTTTTGCCGCATGGTGGGCTGGAACAGCGATGAGCTCATCGGCTTGCGCCCGCCCATGCCATTCTGGCCAGATGGTGAGTCAGAACCCGCCCGGACTGATCGAGACGGCCTGACCAACACCCCGGCGGTTGAGATGCGCTACCAGCGCAAGAGCGGGGAGATTTTCGACGTCCTGATCTATGAGGCCCCGCTGATCGATGCCGACGGCCGTCACGCCGGCTGGATGGGCTCCGTCCTCGACATCACCGAGCGCAAGCGGGCCGAAGCGCTGGCCCGCGATCAGCAGGAACAGCTGGAAGCCACTGCACGGCTGGTCACCATGGGCGAAATGGCCTCCACCCTGGCCCATGAGCTGAACCAGCCGCTCTCCGCCATCACCAGCTACAGCGCGGGCTGCCTGAACGCACTCAAGGCGGGGCGCTACGACGAGAAACAATTCACCGACGTACTCGGCAAGATCAATCACCAGGGGCAGCGCGCCGGACGCATCATCCATCGAATCTATGGTTTCGTACGCCGCAGCGAATCGCGCCGCGAGCGCATGGATGTGAACGCAGCGGTCCTTGAAGCCACCGGCCTGCTCGAGACGGAAACCCTGCGCCGCAAGGTCCGCCTGCAGATCGAGCTGGGCATGGACCTGCCGGCCATCATGGGCGACCGGACAATGATCGAGCAGGTCATGGTGAACCTGCTGCGCAACGGCATGGACGCCATGAAGCACACCCCGGAAAGTCAGCGGGTGTTGCGCGTCACCAGCGAAGCGCATGGCGACGGCGTGCGCCTGTCCGTGAATGATCACGGCGCCGGGATTTCGCCGGAAATCGCCGGCCGCCTGTTCGACTCCTTCTTCACAACCAAACCCGAAGGCATGGGCATGGGCCTGAAGATCTGCCGCTCGATCGCCGAGCAGCACAACGGCCGCCTGTGGTTTGAGCCCGGCCCCCATGGCGGCACCACCTTCTACCTCCAGTTGCCGGTTGGCGAAGAAGAAGTCAGCGCCTGAGTCCGTCCGGACCACACCACTCGATCTGCCAGCCTGTCTCGCCCGCCGCAGCACGTCGCCCGGCAGCAGCACCAACACCGCCAATCCAGATCAGCTCATCGCCTTGCCACAGCAGCGGGAGCTGACTGCGCCACCAGGGCGGAATCGCATTCTCCTGACACAACTGCTTGAAGAGCCGCGTCGGGCGGCCTTCTTCGAGGCGCATGCGCTCTCCACCGCGTCGCAACTTGATCTGCAGGCAGGCATCGCCAGGATCAAGGCGCAGAGCCGCTCTCCCGGACGACGGAGTAAAGAACAAAAAACCATCCCCCCAGGGCAGTGCAGCCTCGCCACGCCACTCCACGACTTCAGGGCGTGAGCACTCCGCAGCCTCCAGCCACAAGCGGTCGCGGTAAGCACACACGGCCAATGCCCCGTGCAGCCAGCGCACCGCACTTTCGCCATCCATCGCCTGACGGAGCGACTCCAGTCGAACAGTCCCTGGCGCCATTTCCCCCGCCTGCGCAATCCAGTAACGCAGCAGATTGCGCTCCCGCGCCGCCGACAAGGCTTTCAGCCGACACCGCGCCCCCGCCTCGCCCAGACGCACGGCTGCCGCATCCGCCAGCGCCAGTTCCTGCAGCAGATCTGCAGCCTCCGCAAAGTGTTGCGTGGCCCGTCGCAGATTGGCCGAAGCCTCGGGGAAGCGCTCGGTGAGCGGCGCAAGAATGCGGTGACGGAGAAAGTTGCGGGTCAGCCCTTCGTCAACATTGCTGTCGTCTTCCACCCACTTCAGATCGTGCGTCTGCGCCCACGCCAGCAGCTCGGCACGCGTCGCCGCCAGCAGCGGACGCCACAAACGGCGCGCGGCATCCTGCTCGCGCATGGCTGCCGCACCGGCCACTCCACTACCTCGAATCAGCCGGTGCAACAGGGTTTCCGCCTGATCGTCGGCGTGGTGGGCCAGCATGATCCAGTCGGCCTCCAGCTGCGCCAGCGCCGCATGGCGCGCCGTGCGTGCTGCAGCCTCCAGCCCCTTGCCATCCAGCCTCACCACAACCCGGCAGATCTGCAGCGGCACACCCAGTTGCACACAGGCTTGCTCGCAGTGAGCCGCCCACGCATCGGCATGAACACTCAAGCCATGATGAACGTGTGCTGCAGAAAGCGAAAAGCCCGCCTCGGACGCAAGGCGGGCCAGCAGATGGAGCAGAACCGTGGAATCAAGGCCGCCGCTATAGGCAACACACAGACGCTGGTTTGCGCAGTCGCGAAACGCGGGGCGAAGCCGCCCAAGCAAATCCGGGCACACCATGAGCAATGTCCTTGCAATCACAGGCCAGACAGGCGTCAGCCACTACGGAGCGAAAACATCCCCGCAAAGCACTGCTTCACAGCGCACCCGGTCGCGTGGTCAGGCCGCAACTTCCTTGAACTTGCCGTAGGAGAGCAGGCGCTCAAAGCGTTTTTCGGTCAGTTCCTGCGGCGAAAGATCCGAGAACTGGCGCAGAGAATCCTGCAGAACGCGCTTGAGCGACACGGCCATGGCGCGATAGTCGCGATGCGCACCACCCACGGGCTCATTGACCACCTTGTCAATCAGCCCCAGAGATTTAAGGCGTGCAGCGGTGATCCCCATGATCTCGGCCGCCTCGGGGGCCTTGTCGGCGCTCTTCCACAGAATGGAAGCACAGCCTTCCGGCGAGATCACTGAATAGGTCGAAAATTGCAGCATGTGGACCTGATCCGCCACGGCAATCGCCAAGGCGCCGCCGGAGCCGCCCTCACCGATCACGGTCGTGATGATGGGCACACGCAGTTCCGCCATCGCATAGAGATTGTGTCCGATGGCTTCGGATTGACCGCGCTCCTCGGCGTCAATGCCTGGATACGCCCCGGGCGTATCCACAAAGGTGAACACCGGGATACCGAACTTCTCGGCCAGCTTCATCATGCGCAGCGCCTTGCGATAACCTTCAGGCCGCGGCATGCCGAAATTGCGCAGGATCTTTTCCTTGGTATCGCGGCCCTTCTGGTGACCGATGACCATGCAGCTCTGCCCATTGAAACGGGCCAGACCGCCAACGATTGCCTTGTCATCCGCAAAGGAACGATCGCCATGCAACTCTTCAAAATCCGTGAACATGTGTTCAACGTAATCAAAGGTGTAGGGACGCTGCGGATGGCGCGCCACCTGAGCAATCTGCCAGGGCGTGAGCTTGGCGTAGATGTCTTTGGTCAGCGCTTGTCGCTTGACCTCCAGCCGCGAGATCTCTTCGGAAATATCCACAGCGGAGTCGTCCTGCACAAAGCGGAGTTCCTCAATCTTGGTTTCCAGATCGGCTATCGGCTGCTCGAAGTCGAGAAAAGTTGTCTTCACGTGAAGTCGGCTGAATCAAAAATGGTGGAGCATTGTACCCGATCAGCGGGCAGTCGAAGCCTGCGAAATACTCCTTGCAGATCAAGCGCTTGAAGCACACAAGAAAATACGCAGGCGTACGGAGCGTCTCAGGCCGCGGCCAGCAGATAGGTACGGATCTCGTGATCCAGACCAAATTCACGCCCAGGCAAAGGCACCAGCTTGAGTGCCTTGTGCTGGTCCAGCAGATACAAGGGCCGATCGCTGCACCGGGCCGACAAGGGCAGAATCAGGCGAACCGGCATCCCGCGCCTGAGCGGATCAAGCAGGACAACACGCATGCGACTGACGCCATCATCGGCCAACACACTCACGGGGGTATCCCCCAGCAATTCAATGCCGATCTGGCTCTCCCCCTTGCTGGAGCGCCACAGCCGGCGCACGGCACCAATGCGCCAGCGGTCGCCATCTGGTGAATGCATACCGATCAGGCTGCCCACCTCCACGCCATCGATATCGCCGTTTGGGGCATCGGCACCGACACCTTGCAGGCTCGCGTCACGCACGGCCCAGTCGCGCAGCATGGGAGCACCATTCTCTCCGTCCAGTCGCGTCAGCAGACGCTCCATCCCCTCCACCACCAGCAAGCGCCCGGGCATGCGGTGACGGCGATGACGCCGCACCGGCGCCTCGCTTGACCACAACCGGATCATGTGCGAAAGCACGCTGACCAGATTGCTGCCCTCGGCGTCGTGCAGCAACGCGAAGCCGGCCGGGAGATTCCCGACAGAAGCCAGTTCCAGGAGCTCCTGCAAGGCCTTGGCCGCCAGGACGCCTCCGAAGAATCGGGGCAGCGCAGCATGCCGGGGTGCCTGCACCAGACGCGCAGGTGGCAGGGAATGCGCCGCATCGATCCAGTACAGGGTTGTCGCAGCAGGAGCATTACTCAGCTCAAGCCTTGGCAGCACGTAGTGCACCAGTCGCGACGCAAGCTCCAGACGCTCTGCGTCCAGCTGATCCAGCCCGACACTATGCAACGCAATTGCACGCAGATACTCGCACTTGACGGTCGACGTCGCCTCGCGATCGGGCCGCAGACGCACGGGCAATTCGGCAACACCCGCCCGCACCGCCAGGCGATAGGCCAGATTCAGACGCGCCCAGACGGCATCGTCAATCGGACCGTGGCGAAAGGCATCCCACTTCGCCCGGCTGGAGGCCGCGCGCATCGCGCGCACGGACAACTGGGCAACAAAGCCGCTATCGGCTATTTCGCGCTCAGCCGCCTGCGCGATCAGCAGTTCGCCGTAGGCATCCAGCACCATCGCCCAGTACCCGTGGGCAATTCCCCACAAGCGTCGCCGCTCAAGTGACGAGGAGGCGCAGGCCTTCAGGTACAGATCCACACAATATCGGGCAGGGCGCTGTGAGGCCTCGTCAAGCGCAAACAGCAGACGGCACCTCTCGACAAAATCAAGCTCGCCATTCCCGATCAGTGAGTCGATCCATGGCGCGATCTCGCCAATCGCCTCATCAGGAGCACAGCGCGACAGGTCAGCAACAACCCGCTCCAGCGCATGCCTCTCTGACAGGGGATGATTCTGGGCGGCTTGGGGACGCACGGACAGGCCTCGCGATTTTGTTAGATATATCAAATTCTAATGACTCCAGCAAAAAAACCAATCACCCTTCGACAAACGGAAGCAGGTCCCGGAACCCCACGGTAAAAGGCTAGAATTGCACCTCCAACCTGAAGGTGTTCCATGCGCCAATACCTAGACCTGATGCAGCACGTGCTCGAATACGGACACGACAAGACCGATCGCACCGGCACCGGCACCCGCTCGGTTTTCGGCTGGCAGATGCGCTTCAATCTGGCGGACGGCTTTCCCATGCTGACGACCAAGAAACTGCATCAAAAATCGATCATTCATGAATTGCTGTGGTTCCTGCAGGGCGACACCAACATTGGCTATCTCAAGGAAAACGGCGTTTCAATCTGGAATGAGTGGGCTGACGAGAATGGAGAACTGGGGCCTGTATACGGCAAACAATGGCGCCGCTGGGAAGCCCCGGATGGACGGGTAATAGACCAGATCAGCCAGTTGGTAGAGGGGCTCAGGAAAAATCCGGATTCCCGTCGCCATCTGGTCAGCGCGTGGAACCCTGCCGACGTGGACCGCATGGCTCTGCCGCCGTGCCATGCCTTGTTCCAGTTTTATGTAGCGAACGGTCGACTTTCCTGCCAGCTCTACCAGCGCAGTGCCGACATTTTCCTCGGCGTGCCTTTCAATATCGCCAGCTACGCATTGCTTACCCTGATGGTCGCCCAGGTCTGCGGCTATGAACCCGGCGATTTCGTGCACACCCTCGGCGACGCACATCTGTATTCGAACCATCTGGACCAGGCTCGCCTGCAGCTCACTCGCGAACCGCGCCCTCTGCCCACACTGAAGATCAACCCGGAGGTGAAGGATCTGTTCGCCTTCCGCTTCGAGGACTTCACACTGGAAGGCTACGACCCGCACCCGCACATCGCAGCAAAGGTCGCCGTTTGATGACATCTCCGGAAGTAGCGATCATTGTCGCCCGGGCCCGCAATGGCGTGATCGGTCGCGACAACACCCTGCCCTGGCGCCTGCGCGACGATCTGCTGCAATTCAAGCGGCGCACGCTGGGCTGCCCGATCATCATGGGCCGCAAGACCTGGGAATCTCTCCCGGGGATACTGCCTGGCCGACCGCACGTGGTCATCAGCCGGCAGCCGGATTACCGTGCCGAGGGGGCAGCCGTGGTGCCTTCACTGGATGCTGCGCTCGCCGCTTGCAAGGGCGCCGAGCGCGTCTTCATCATCGGCGGTGCGCAGATCTACACAGAGGCGCTCAAGCGCGCCGACGTGCTGTGGATCAGCGAGATCAACGCCGAAATCGCAGGTGATGCGCATTTCCCGGATTTCGACCCGACACGTTTCCGCGAAACCAGCCGCGAACATTTCGCGGCATCTGAAACCAATCAATATCCGTTTGATGTGGTTGAGTACCGGCGAGAGCGCTGAAGACCCGCATAGGGCGTATCTCTCCAGCCAGCCTGCCTGAAGAACGGCGCTACACGCGGGCCTCCAGCCATGCCGCCTGGAGAGCAAGCATGCACGCGCCTTTGCAGACAGGCATGAAAAAGGCGGCAAACGCCGCCTTTTTATCGAGCCCCGCCTCGCTTCAGCTTTCCGGGTAGCCGACTTCCTTCATCACTTCACTCACTCCGATGTGGCGCACATCACGACCGCGCACCAGGAAGATGGTGTATTCGGCGATATTCTTGGCGTGGTCGCCAATCCGCTCCAGCGCCTTGGCGGCAAACAGAATGTCGATCCCGCGCGAAATGGTCCGCGGGTCTTCCATCATGTAGGTGATCAATTGCCGCATCACGGCCTTGAACTCGCTGTCGAGTTCGCGATCTTCCTTCACCACTTCAGCCGCCGCATCAACATCCAGCCTGGCCAACCCATCCAGAGCCTTGCGCAACTGGTCGACCGCCAGACTCCCCAAGTGCTTGAGCTGCACCCGCGGGCGCCCTGCAGGCTCATTCTGATGCAACGACCGCGCAACCTTGGCAATCTTCTTGGCTTCGTCGCCAATGCGCTCAAGATCGTTCACCGCCTTTGAGACGCTGATGATTGAACGCAAATCCTTGGCTGCAGGCTGACGCCGGGCAATGATCTGGGCACACGCCTCATCCAGCTCGACCTCCAGCGCGTTGACCCGTTTGTCATTGTCAATCACACGCTCGATCAAGGCTGCATCCCCCTCCAGCAACCCTTCCATCGCCTTGACCACCTGCTGCTCTACATATCCACCCATCTGCAGAACACGGGTACGCATGTCATCCAGCTCGACGTCGTACTGGCGTACGGTATGTTCACTCATGTCAATCTCCGATTCTTTCAAGCAGCACCCGGCATCATCGCGCCGTCGTGTGACAACCGTATTTCAATTCCGCTCAAATGTCAGCACGCCGCCAGCCGTTCCCAGAAGCAGGATATCGGCCGGCCTTCTGGCAAACAGCCCGTTGGTCACAACGCCAACGATCTGATTGATCTCGGCCTCCAGTCGTACCGGCTCTGCAATTGCCAGATCATGTACGTCCAGAATGATGTTGCCGTTATCCGTCAACACGCCTTCCCGCCAGACGGGACGCCCCCCCAGCGCAGCCAGCGCACGCGACACCTGCGCACGCGCCAAGGGAATGACCTCTACGGGCAAGGGAAACTTGCCCAGTACGGCCACCTTCTTGGAGCCATCGGCAATACAGACAAATTTCCGGGCCACGGCAGCCACGATTTTCTCACGGGTCAGGGCGGCCCCTCCCCCTTTGATCATGGCAAAACCGGCATCCACTTCATCAGCGCCATCCACATACACGGGCAGACTTTCAACGTCATTCAGATCGAACAACGGGATGCCATGCGCCAACAGACGGGCGGCACTCGCTTCGGAGCTGGCCACCGCCCCCTTGATCCGGTCGCGCATGCCAGCCAGACCATCAATGAAGAAATTTGCGGTCGATCCGGTGCCGACACCAATAATTTCTCCTTCGGGTACGTACTTCAGTGCAGCGTCAGCCACCAATTGTTTCAATGAGTTTTGGTCCATGATTCAGGTACACGCAGTCGGTATGCCGTGCATTGTAGTGGAGCCTGTCGGATTGCAGCGCTCTCGCTTGGTTTTCCTGCCTAAACAGGAAATGGAGATCTAAAAATGGGCCTTTTTGACCAACTCGCAGGACAAGTCCTCAATTCACTGGGCAGCAGCAGCCAGGCAAACAGCAGCCCCCCCTTGATGCAGATCGCAGCCAACCTGCTCGAAAGCCAGGGAGGACTGGATGGACTGATCGCCAAGCTGCAACAAGGGGGGCTCGCCGAACAAGCTGCGTCCTGGGTCGGCACCGGGCATAATCAGGCGGTCAATGGCGGGCAGCTCGCCGACGCACTGGGCCAAGGCACCCTGACACAGCTGGCCAGCCAATTCGGTATTTCAGATGAACAGGCTTCCAGTGGTCTTGCCCAGATGCTGCCTCAACTGATTGATCAGCTAACGCCCAATGGCAATACCGCAAACGCTGGCGATTTGCTCGGTTCTGTTCTGGGCAGCTTTTTGAACAACAAGACCTGAGGCAGACACATGAAAAGCGCGAACCAAAGTTCGCGCTTTTCATTACATCCACATCAGCGCTCAACCGTCAGCGCAACCCCCATCCCGCCTCCAATACACAGAGTCGCAAGCCCCTTCCTGGCATCACGCTTCTGCATTTCGTGCAACAGCGTCACCAGAATGCGACATCCCGAAGCACCGATCGGATGACCGATGGCGATTGCACCACCATTGACATTGATCTTGCTGACGTCCCAACCCAGCTCCTTGTTGACCGCGAGCGCCTGCGAGGCAAATGCCTCATTGCCTTCTACAAGATCCAGATCCTCGGCAGTCCAGCCAGCCTTTTTCAAAGCCAGGCGCGTCGCGGGCGCCGGACCAATCCCCATGATGGCGGGGTCCACCGCAGCAGAAGCAAAGGATTTGATCGTCGCCAGAACCGGCAACCCCATTTCTCGCGCTTTGGCCTCACTCATCAGCATCACGGCAGCAGCACCATCATTGATGCCGGAAGCATTCCCTGCTGTTACGGTCCCGGCTTTGTCAAACGCCGGGCGCAACGCCGCCATCTGCTCAAGAGTTGCACCGGGCTTGATGAACTCATCAGTATCGAAAACCGTATCACCCTTCTTGCTGGGGATCACCACCGGCACGATCTCATCCTTGAAACGACCGGATTTCTGCGCAGCCTCGGCCTTGTTCTGCGAGCCGACCGAAAAGACATCCTGCTCTTCGCGTGATATCGCGTATTTTTTGGCGAGATTTTCCGCCGTCACACCCATGTGATAGTTGTTATAAATATCCCACAAACCATCATTGACCATGGTGTCGACAAGTTTGGCATCGCCCATGCGAAAGCCATCGCGCGAACCATTCAGCACGTGCGGGCTGGCCGACATGTTCTCCTGTCCACCAGCGATGACGATTTCCGCGTCACCACACTGAATCGCCTGTGCCGCCAGCATCACCGCCTTCAGGCCAGAACCACACACCTTGTTGATGGTCATGGCGGGCACGGTTTCCGGCAGGCCGGCACGGATCACCGCCTGACGCGCAGGATTCTGACCCAGCCCGGCAGTCAATACCTGGCCAAGAATCACATCGCTGATCTGGTCCGGAGCGACTCCCGTCCTGGCCAGTAAAGCACGAATCACCGTCGCCCCGAGTTCAGCCGCAGGAACCTTCGCCAGCGAACCGCCAAATTTACCGACCGCTGTACGCACTGCCGCCACGATCACAATCTTGTCCATCATGAACTCCTGAAAGGTTGAAAACCATCTGGTTGCGCTGCCGATTCTTTTGCCGGGCGACTCTCTGCCACGCACAAGGCCCATGCATCCCTGCTCTTGCGGTCTGTGCGCAAATACTACTGCGCCAGTATTGCGCCCGTTCTGAACCTACCCCCTAGGGTGTGTTCACCAGGCATGAGGTACGAAAAAAAGGGCCGCCCGCAGGCAGCCCTTTTCCAGACAGCAAAACAGCCTGGTTGGCTTACTTCTTTTTCTGCGGAGGCAGATCCGTGCACGCGCCTTCGAACACCTCTGCCGCCATGCCGATCGATTCACCCAATGTCGGGTGCGGGTGGATGGTCTTGCCGATATCCACCGGATCGCAACCCATTTCAATCGCCAGGGTGATTTCACCGATCATGTCGCCAGCATTCGGACCAACGATGCCGCCACCGATGATGCGATGGGTCTCCTCATCGAAAATCAGCTTGGTGAAACCGTAGTCACAGCCGTTGGCAATTGCGCGGCCCGAAGCGGCCCACGGGAACTTGCCGACGCCGATCTTGCGACCGGTTGCCTTGGCTTCGATTTCGGTCACGCCCACCCAGGCTACTTCCGGCTCGGTGTAGGCCACGCCCGGAATCACCGAGGCGTCGAAGTAGGACTTCTGCCCTGCCGCAACTTCGGCCGCCACATGCGCCTCGTGCACGCCCTTGTGTGCCAACATGGGCTGACCCACGATGTCACCGATGGCGAAAATGTGCGAGACGTTGGTGCGCTGCTGCTTGTCGACCTGGATGAAGCCACGGTCCGTAACGAGCACGCCAGCTTTTTCGGCCGAGATTTTCTTGCCGTTCGGGCTGCGCCCCACGGCCACCAGCACCATGTCGTACTTCTGTTCGTCAGCCGGCGCCTGATCACCGTCGAACTTGACCAGCACGCCATCCGGACGGCAGGTCACGCCCACGGTGCGGGTCTTGAGCATGATCTTGTCGAAGCGATGCAGGTTCTGTTTCTCCCACACCTTGACGAGATCGCGGTCAGCGCCCGGCATCAGGCCATCGCCCATTTCGACCACGTCGATGCGCGCACCGAGGGCCGAATAAACGGTCGCCATTTCCAGACCAATGATGCCGCCACCGATGACCAGCATGCGCTTCGGAACCGAGCGCAGTTCCAGCGCACCGGTGGAGTCCACGATGCGCGGATCTTCCGGAATGAAGGGCAGCTTCACCACCGAGGAACCGGCGGCAATGATGCACTTCTGGAACTTGATGACTTTCTTCTCGCCCGTCGCGTCCTGGCCTTCACCGGCCGTTACGCTGACTTCCACGTGGTTCGCGTCGATGAAATTGCCATAACCGCGCACGACTTCGACCTTGCGCGCCTTGGCCATGCCGGACAAGCCACCGGTCAGCTTGCCGATGACCTTTTCCTTGTGCGCACGCAGACGATTCAGGTCAACCTTGGTCTCGCCGAAGGACACGCCCACATCCGAGAAATGGGAGGCTTCTTCGAGCACCGAAGCGACGTGCAACAAAGCTTTGGACGGAATGCAACCGACATTCAGACACACGCCGCCCAGCGTTGCATAACGTTCGACCAGCACGGTCTGCATGCCCAGATCAGCGGAGCGGAAAGCAGCTGAATAGCCGCCAGGACCGGCGCCAAGCACGAGCATTTCACACTCGATGTCCGCCTTGCCGGTAAAACTGCCAGCCGCCACTGGAGCAGCTGAGGCGGCCGCGGGAGCGGGTGCCGCAGCAGCGGGCTTCGGCGCTTCAGCCGCTGCGCCGCCAGAGATGGCATCCAGCATCAGCAGCACGCTGCCTTCGGAAACGCGATCACCGACCTTCACCGATACCGACTTCACCACGCCAGCGGCCGGCGAAGGCACATCGAGCGTGGCCTTGTCAGACTCCAGGGTTGCAAGGCTGTCTTCGGCACTGACGGTGTCACCCGGTTTGACGAACAGCTCGATAATGGGAATGTCCTTGAAATCCCCGATATCGGGGACTTTCACTTCAATCAATTGGCTCATCGTTCAGTCCTCGCCTCAGAGCAGCACACGGCGGAAATCTTGCAGCACGCCGGCGAAGTAAGCATTGAAACGTGCGGCGGCGGCGCCGTCGATCACGCGGTGATCCCAAGACAGCGACAGCGGCAGCATCAGGCGCGGCGCGAACTGCTTACCGTCCCACACCGGGCGGATTTGTGATTTGCACACGCCCATGATCGCCACTTCCGGCGCATTGATGATCGGCGTGAAGTACACGCCGCCAATGCCACCCAGCGAGCTGATGGAGAAACAACCGCCCTGCATCTGATCGGGTTTGAGCTTGCCGTCACGCGCGAGCTTGGCCAGATCGCCCATTTCCTTGGCAATCTCGATCACGCCCTTCTTGTCGGCATCACGAATGACCGGCACGACCAGACCATTCGGGGTATCGGCAGCGAAACCGATGTGGAAGTATTTCTTCAGCACCAGATTGTCGCCGTCGAGCGAGGCATTGAATTCGGGAAATTTCTTCAGCGCCGCCACGGCTGCCTTGATCATGAAGGCCAGCATGGTGAGCTTGGCGCCGGACTTCTCCAGCTCCTTGTTCATCTGCACGCGGAAGGCTTCCAGTTCGGTGATGTCCGCGTCATCGTGGTTGGTGACGTGCGGAATAACCACCCAGTTGCGGTGCAGGTTGGCACCGGAAATTTTCTTGATGCGCGACAGCGGCTGGGTTTCGATGCCGCCGAACTTGCTGAAGTCGACCTTCGGCCAAGGCAGCAGATTGAGGCCGCCCACACCCGAGCCTGCGGCAGGCGCGGAACCTGCCGGCGCCAACGCGCCGGACGACACCTGCGCAAGGATGCCCTTGACGAAGTTCTGCACGTCATCCTGCAGGATGCGGCCCTTCGGACCCGTTGCGGCGACCTTGGTGATATCCACGCCCAGTTCGCGTGCGAAACGGCGCACGCCGGGGCTGGCATGGGACTGAGCGGCGGAGGCCGTCGCCACAGGGCCTGCAGCCAGGGCGCCCGTAGACGCAGGCGCAGCGGGCGTCGGCGCGGCAGTTGCCGTAACAGCGGCCACTGGCGCGGCTGCCGGGGCTGCAGCTGCGACCGAAGCCGGCGAAGCCGCGGTGGCGGCCCCCTCCAGAATCGCCAGCACGGCACCTTCGGCCACGCGCTGCCCGACCTTGACCAGCACTTCCTTGACCACGCCGGCAGCCGAACTCGGCACTTCCATGGTGGCCTTGTCGGACTCCAGGGTCGCGACCGGCGCATCGACGGCGATGGTGTCGCCGACCTTGATGAAGAGCTCGATAACCGGCACGTCCTTGAAGTCACCGATGTCCGGCACCTTCAGTTCGATGCGCCCCACAGCGGCGGGCGCGGCAACCGGTGCAGCTGCGACAGGCGCAGCAACGGGAGCCGGCGCGGCAACTGCCGGGGCAGGCGCTGGCGCAGCGGCGACGCCAGCGGCTTCCAGCACAACCACCACGGCGCCTTCGCCAACACGCTCACCAATCTTGACCTTGACTTCCTTGACCACGCCGGCGGCCGAGGACGGCACTTCCATGGTGGCTTTGTCCGACTCCAGGGTCAGCAACGGGTCGTCCAGCTTGACCGTATCGCCGACTTTGACGAACACCTCGATAACCGGCACATCCTTGAAGTCACCGATATCGGGGACTTTCACTTCAATGAGTTGACTCATTCTTTTCTCCGCGGGAAGGAGGAAAAGCGAAGAGGGAAGGGGCAAACTGCTTCGCCCTTCCCGCCTCGCGCTTCACCTATTCATCAGGCAAACAGGGGATTCGGCTTATTGACGTCAATGCCGTACTTGGCAATCGCTTCGGCCACCTTGGCACGCTCGATCTTGCCGTCGTCGGCCAGTGCCGCCAGGGCAGCCACGGTCACCCAGCGACGATCCACTTCGAAGTGGTCACGCAGGGCTTCGCGGGTGTCCGAACGACCGAAGCCATCAGTCCCCAGCACCACGTACTTGTTCGGCACGTAGGGGCGAATCTGCTCGGCATACAGGCGGATGTAGTCGGTCGCAACCACGAGCGGGCCAACGCTGCCCTTGAGTTTCTTCTCGACGTGCGAAACGCGCTTGTCATCCAGCGGATGGAGCATGTTCCAGCGAGTCACGTCCTGACCATCACGGGCCAGCTCGTTGAAGCTCGGCGCGCCCCAGATGTCGGCCTCGACACCCCAATCGGCCTTGAGCAGGTCGGCGGCGGCGATCACTTCACGGAAGATCGTGCCGGAGCCCATCAGCTGGACGCGCGCGCCCTTGCTCTTGGCGCCATCGCGGAACTTGTACAGGCCCTTGATGATGTCGGCCTCCGCGCCTTCCGGCATGGCCGGATGCTCGTAGTTCTCGTTCATCACCGTCAGGTAGTAGTACACGTCTTCCTGCTCGGCAAACATGCGGCGCAGGCCGTCCTGGAAGATCACCGCGACTTCGTAGGCAAAAGTCGGGTCATAGCTCACACAGTTCGGGATGGTATGAGCCAGCACGTGGCTATGACCATCTTCGTGCTGCAGGCCTTCACCGTTCAGCGTGGTACGGCCAGCCGTACCACCGATCAGGAAGCCACGTGCGCGCGAGTCGCCGGCGGCCCAGCACAGGTCCATGGTGCGCTGCAGACCGAACATCGAATAGAAGATGTAGAACGGAATCATCTGCACGCCATGCGCCGAATAGGCGGTGGCCGAAGCAATCCAGTCAGCCATGGCGCCGGCTTCGTTGATGCCATCCTGCATCACCTGACCGTCCTTGGTCTCCTTGTAGAACATGAGCTGGTCATGATCCTGCGGAATGTATTTCTGGCCTTCCTGATTCCAGATGCCGTACTGACGGAACATGCCTTCCATGCCGAAAGTGCGCGACTCATCGACAACGATTGGCACCACATTCTTGCCAATGTTCTTGTCCTTGAGGATGGTATTGAACATGCGCACGATGGCCATGGTCGTGGAAATTTCACGACCTTCACCCGAAGCCTTCAGCTGGGCTTCAAACGCCGACAGCGCGGGCACATCCAGCTTGGCGGCGGTGCGGCGACGGCTGGGCAGATAGCCGCCCAGATCCATGCGGCGCTGGCGCATGTAGTTCAGTTCCGGCGAGCCTTCCTCGAACTTGATGAAGGGCATCTCTTCAAGCTTGTCGTCAGCAACCGGAATATGGAAGCGATCGCGGAACGCCTTCAGGGAGTCCAGCGTCATCTTCTTCTGCTGGTGGCTGGTGTTCTGGGCTTCGCCCGATTCACCCATACCGAAGCCCTTGACGGTGTGCGCCAGAATCAGGGTCGGCTTGCCAACGGTTTCAACCGCTTGCTTGTACGCTGCGAAGACCTTGAACATGTCATGGCCGCCACGATTGAGCTTCCAGATATCGTCGTCAGTCCAGTCCGCAACGAGCTCTTTGAGCTCCGGTGTGCTGAAGAAATGCTCGCGCACCCAGGTGCCATTCTTCGACTTGTAGGTCTGGTATTCGCCGTCGACCACTTCGAGCATGCGCTTCTTGAGCAGGCCCTTGGTGTCGCGGGCAAACAGGGCATCCCAGTTGGAGCCCCACATCAGCTTGACGACATTCCAGCCAGCGCCACGGAACTCGGCTTCAAGCTCCTGAACGATCTTGCCGTTGCCACGCACCGGACCATCCAGACGCTGCAGGTTACAGTTGATCACGAAGATCAGGTTGTCGAGCTTCTCGCGCGAAGCGAGGCCGAGCGCACCACGCGACTCGACCTCATCCATCTCGCCGTCGCCCATGAAGGCCCATACCTTGCGGTTGGTCGTATCCGAGATGCCGCGATCATTCAGGTAGCGCATGAAGCGGGCCTGATAGATCGCCTGCAGCGGGCCAAGGCCCATCGACACGGTCGGGAATTGCCAGAAGTTCGGCATCAGCCAGGGGTGCGGATAGGACGAAAGCCCCTTGCCCGAGGTTTCCTGGCGGAAATTGTCGAGTTGCTCTTCAGTCAGACGCCCCAACAGGAAGGCGCGCGCATAGATCCCGGGAATCGAGTGGCCCTGGAAGAAGATCAGATCGCCTTCCTGCGTATCGGTCGGCGCTTTCCAGAACCAGTTGAAGCCCACGTCGTAAAGGGTCGCGCTGGAAGCATAGGAGGCAATGTGACCACCCACATTGGTGTGCTTGTTGGCACGCACCACCATGGCGATGGCATTCCAGCGAAGATACGCCTGAATGCGCAGTTCCAACTCGGGATCGCCCGGATAGTTGGGCTGATCAGAGGTGGAAATGGTGTTGAGATAAGGAGTATTGGCGCTGTAAGGAACAACCACGCCGCCATCGCGCAGATCCTCGATCAGGCGTTCAATCAGATAACGGGCGCGATCCGGACCTTCGTGCGCAACGACTGCATCGAGCGCTTCCAACCATTCCTGCGTCTCCTGCTGATCCGCATCGGACTGCAAAAGGACATGGGGCACAACTGCCATTGTTTCTCTCCTCACCAGGGGTTCATGGACTCACCCCAATCGGAGGAACCGGGGGAGCTAGCTTTTTTGTCGACTTGCCCGCATGCGAAAAAAGCGCCCGAAGGCCCCCTGCTCTGCGAGCTTGTGGGACGTCTGCCGTCCCCCGGATGCACATATGGACTTGCCCGAATACGCCTGAAAACCGGACAAACCCACAAGATCCGTCGA
Source organism: Uliginosibacterium sp. 31-16 (assembly GCF_030730865.1). Lineage (GTDB taxonomy): Bacteria > Pseudomonadota > Gammaproteobacteria > Burkholderiales > Rhodocyclaceae > Uliginosibacterium. The sequence continues at coordinate 189,611 of NZ_JAVALZ010000004.1, forward strand.
TTTCACAATATAAAAGAACGACCCTCTCTACGCAATGACAAGCCTCCATCAAATTTCATGAGCCGCCCATAAAAAACCTTGAGCAATCATAATGTTGCGGCGCAGCATTATGACAATAAGCTACAGCACCCTGTCTTGCTTTTCTGGCAGGATACCCACAAGTCCCGCAGCCTTACCCACGAAGGCAGCGCATCATTGCCCCGCCTAGGGGGAAGCCCCGATGCAGCGGCCATCGCCCCTACCGGACAATTGCTGAACACCCACCTGCACGCAGGTTACTTTCCTGATCTCGGGGCCACGCCCCTGCACGGCAGCATGGATCAGACGATAATCTGCCCCCCCTGACCATCCAGCCCAGCCTTGACGGGATGAAACCCAGCGACGACTCAGAACATCCTCAGCCAGGTCCTCAGCGGCCGCAATCCTCTGCCCTGTCAATCCTGATGCTGGCGGCGGTGCTCGGGCTGGTGTGGTTTGCCGCCCTGCCTCCGGAGGTTTTCAAGGACGGCACCGACCCGCAACGCTTCACCCTGATCATCATCATTGCCCTGGTTGCTGTCGCCGCCTGGGGCGTATTGCTGGCAAAGGAACAGAACCTGCGCGTGGGACAGGTTGAAGAAGAGCGTGACCTGTTCTTCCGTCTGTCTCTGAATATTTTTGGCGTTCTAAGCCTGGACGGCCATTTTCAACGCCTCAATCCTGCTCTCATCAACATTCTGGGACTGAAACCAGAGAATGTTGAAGGCATGTCGCTGACGGATATCGTGCACGCGGATGATGTTGCGATCGCACGGGAGGGGCTGACTGCGCTTGCTGGCGGACGCCCAATCCAGATCGAACTGCGCTGCCGCTGCGGTGATGGCAGCTATCGCTGGCTGAACTGGAGCGCCAATCCCCTTCTGGAAGAATCCCGCATCTACGCAGTGGCTCATGACGTCACAGATCGCAAAGCCGGCGAAGATGCCCTGCGGGCAGAGTTCGCCTTCCGTAAGGCAATGGAGGATTCGGTACTCACCGGCCTGCGAGCCATTGACCTGAAAGGGCGCATCATTTACGTCAATCACGCATTCTGCGAGCTGGTTGGCTGGGGCGCAGAAGAGCTTATTGGCCAGAATCCGCCTTTCCCCTATTGGCCAGACAAGGATCACGACCAGAACTGGCGCAAGCTGCAGACCTGCCTGGCCGGTGACGCGCCCGCCGAGGGCATGGAACTGCGCGTCCGCCGACGCAACGGGAAGCTGCGGGATGTGCGTCTGCACGTCTCGCCATTGGTCGACGCCCACGGCATACAAACCGGCTGGATGACGGCCATGACTGACATCACCGAGCAACGCCGCGCGCGCGCAGAACTGCAGGCCGCCAACGACCGCATCACGACAGTGCTGGAGGGGCTGGATGCTGCAGTGTACGTGGCAGAGGCGGCCAGTGGCGCCCTGCTCTACTCGAACCGGGCCTATGAGGCGCAAACCCGCTTCGCTGGCGATGCCAGCCACATGGGCGTGCCACAGCCGGAGCTGGGGGATTATCCGGTCGATCCGCGCAAGCTCAACACCCGCGATGTACCGCGTGAGTTGTTTGATGGCGAGCTGCAACATCCGGCGACGGGACAGTGGTTCCACTTGCGCGAACGTGCCCTGCGCTGGGTTGACGGTCGCGTCGTGCGCCTTGCAGTTGCCACCGATGTGTCAGCACTGAAGCGCGCCGAGGAACTCAATCGCGAACAGGAGGCGCGTCTGGCCAAAACTTCACGCCTGATCGCGATGGGCGAAATGGCCTCCACGCTGGCTCACGAACTGAACCAGCCCCTTTCGGCAATATCCAATTACAGCATGGGCTGCGTCAATCGCCTGAAAAGCGGCAATTACAAGCATGAGGACATCCTTGCCGCGATGGAAAAAGCCAGCGCCCAGGCAGCGCGTGCTGGCAATATCGTGCGCCGGGTGCGCGATTTCGTGCGCAAGAGCGAACCACGTCGCACACTGGTCAATATCGGCCAGATCACCGAAGACGCTCTCGGAATAGCCGACATCGAGGCTCGTCGCCTTGGCGCCCGCATCCTCACCACTATCCCGGAAGGACTGCCGATGGTTCTGGCAGACCGCATCATGATCGAGCAGGTATTGCTGAACCTGATCAAGAACGCCGCGGAATCAATGCAGGACTTGCCCATTGAGCAGCGTCAGGTGCACATTACCGCCAGCCTCACCGAAGACGCCATTGAAGTCAGCGTTGCAGACAACGGCAGTGGCATCAGCGATGAGCACCTGGAAAACCTGTTTTCTCCTTTTTTCACCACCAAACAGGATGGCATGGGCATGGGCCTGAACATCTGCCGTTCCATCATCGAATTTCACAAAGGTCGGTTGTGGGTTGACGCCAACCCCGCCGGAGGGAGTATCTTCAGCTTCACCTTGCCGCAGGAGAAAAGTCTTGAACCCGAATATGACGCATAACCCGAGCCAGTCCGAGCAGCTTGTCTACATCGTCGATGACGATGAAGCCCTGCGCGACTCGTTGATCTGGCTGCTCGAATCGACCGGCCTGAAGTCGCAGGCATTCGAGTCGGCAGAGGCGTTCCTGACCGCCTACAGCCCGAAAATGAATGGCTGCCTGGTACTGGATATCCGCATGCCTGGCATGAGCGGGCTGGAACTGCATGAAAAGCTCAATGCCATGCACTCGACCTTGCCAGTAATTTTCATCACAGGTCACGGCGATGTCCCGATGGCCGTTTCAGCCCTCAAGAAAGGCGCAGTGGATTTCATCGAAAAGCCTTTCAACGATCAGGAGATGGTCAGTCTGATCCGTGGTGCGCTGCTTGAGGACCTGAAAAATCATGAAGCCCGCCAGCAGGAAGCGGATGCTCAGCGCCGCATCGAGGGGCTCACCCCGCGCGAGCGCGAAGTGCTGGAACTGATTGTGGCGGGCCGCCTCAACAAGCAGATCGCTGATGACCTGGGCATCAGCATCAAGACGGTGGAGGTGCACCGCGCCCGCGTGATGGAAAAGATGGGCGTGAATTCACTGGCAGAACTGGTGCAGCACGTGATGATTTCGGCTCCGAAGCACGAATAAGCAATCCAGCTCAAAGCAAAAGGCCCGATCAAGCAGATCGGGCCTTTTTTCTTTCCAGCACCGGACGTTCAGGCAAACAGGCGCGCCAGTTCCTCGCCCGGGTTGTCAGCACGCATGAACGCCTCGCCCACCAGAAAAGCATGCACCCCGTTGGCGCGCATGGTCGCAACATCCTGCGGGCCGAAGATGCCGCTTTCGGTCACGACAATGCGCCCGGCCGGAATCCGTGCCAGTTGCGACAGGGTGACTTCCAGCGAGACTTCAAAAGTGCGCAGGTTGCGGTTGTTGATGCCCAGCAACGGCGTCGTCAACCGCAGGGCGAGATCCAGCTCTTCAGCACTGTGTACTTCCACCAACACGGCCATCCCCAGGTCGTGGGCCAACTGCTCCAGCTCCAGCATGTGGCTCACGGCAGCACGCGCAGTGCTGGCATTCACCGTGCCATCCGGCGGCAGGAACGCCGCCACGATCAGCAGGATGGCATCCGCCCCCATCGCCCGGGCTTCAAAGACCTGATAGGCGTCGATGATGAAGTCCTTGCGCAGCACCGGCAGCTGGCAAGCGCCGCGGGCGGCCTGCAGATACGCGGGCGAGCCCTGGAAATACTGACGATCCGTCAGCACCGACAGGCAGGCCGCGCCCCCCTTTTCATATGAGGCGGCGATTTCGGCCGGATGAAAATCAGCCCGGATCACGCCTTTGGACGGGCTTGCCTTCTTGACCTCTGCAATCACCCCGGCCCCGCCCGCTGCAATTTTCGCGCGGATGGCGCCGACAAAATCACGCACCGGCGCAGCATCGCGGGCTTCTTCGACAATGGCTTCACGCGAGATTTCGCGCTCGGCAGCTTCGATTTCCACGCGCTTGGTGGCCAGGATTTTTTGCAGGATGTCGGACATGAATGGACCTGAAATGAAATGCTTGCTGGCCCGCACAAGGGCTGCGGGCGCGTAAAAACCACATGGTAACAGCCGGGCCCAACCTGAATACCCCTGCCTGCAGACCCGCCTCTGGCGGATCTCTACAGGCAGGCACCCTGAAAACAGGCGCCCAGCGTACTTCTACAGGACGCCCGCTCTCGGAGCGAGTACCGGCGCGGCTTTACAGCCAGGCCCGGGTCCGCTCAACAAAAGCCTCAAGCTTGCGCGTCGCCGCTCCGCTAGCGATCACATCCAGCGCACGCTCCACACCATTGGCCAGCGAATCCGCCACGCCTGCCACATACAGGCTGGCCCCCGCATTGAACGCCACGATGTCGCGCGCAGCCGGCAGCGTGCCGTTCAAGGCGCCCAGCAAGATCATCCTGGAGTCTTCAACATTCGTCGCCCGGATCGCCGACGCAGCATGCAGCGGCAGGCCAACATCTTCCGGCGTCAGGCGGTATTCGCGCACCTCGCCGTCGCGCAGCTCACCCACCAGCGTCGGTGCCGAAATCGAAATCTCGTCCAGCCCTTCCATGCCGTGCACGATCAGCACATTGCGTGCGCCCAGTTGCTGCAGGACACGCACCTGGATACCGACCAGATCCGGGTGGAACACGCCCATCACCTGATTGGCCGCATTCGCCGGGTTGGTCAGCGGCCCCAGCAGATTGAAGATCGTGCGCACGCCCAGCTCGCGGCGCACGGGCGCGGCATGCTTCATCGCACTGTGATGATTGGGCGCAAACATGAAACCCACACCGATTTCGTCGATGCACTGACCAACCTGCTCCGGGTTCAGGTTCAGGTTCGCCCCCAGTGCCTCGAGCACGTCGGCCGAGCCCGACTGCGAAGACACGGCGCGCCCGCCATGCTTGGCGACACGCGCTCCAGCCGCCGCGGCAACAAACATCGCCGAGGTCGAAATGTTGAACGTATGGGCGCCATCGCCACCGGTACCACAGGTATCCACCAGTCCGGAGCGATCCGACGCAACCGGCACCTTGGTGGCCAGCTCGCGCATCACGACAGCCGCCGCAGCAATCTCGCCAATGGTTTCCTTCTTGACACGCAGACCAATGATGATCGCCGAGACAAGCACTGGCGACACCTGCCCGGACATGATCTGACGCATCAGATCAACCATCTCGTCGTGGAAAATCTCGCGGTGTTCGATGACGCGCTGGACGGCTTCTTGCGGACTCATGGCTCAGTTCTCCAGAAAGTTCTTCAGCAGGTGATGACCACCCTCGGTCATGATCGACTCGGGATGAAACTGCACGCCTTCGATTGGCAGAGTCTTGTGGCGCACGCCCATGATCTCGCCGTCATCGGTCCAGGCCGTGATTTCCAGACAGTCGGGACAGCTCTCGCGCTCAATCGCCAACGAGTGGTAACGCGTCGCCGTAAAGGGCTGCGGCAACCCATGAAAAATACCGATGTCGGCATGCTGGATCAGCGAAGTCTTACCATGCATGAGTTGCTTGGCATGCACAATCTTGCCGCCGAAAGCCGCACCGATGCTCTGATGCCCCAAGCACACCCCCAGAATGGGCAGCTTGCCCGCGAAGTGCTTGATGGCTGCCACTGAAATCCCCGCTTCAGCCGGCGAACACGGCCCCGGCGAAATCACGATACGCTCGGGGGCCATCGCCTCGATCTGCTCGATGGTGATGCCATCGTTGCGGAACACGCGCACATCGGCCCCCAGCTCGCCGAGGTATTGCACGATGTTGTAGGTAAAGCTGTCGTAGTTGTCGATCATCAGCAGCATGTCATTCTCCAAAGCTCGAATTCATCTTGTCGTGTAACCGGGCATGGTGGCGTCGCAGGCAAGCGTAGCCAGGTTCACACCACATATCCGGAATTCCCCTTGAGGCCGGGCGCGCGCAGGGGGACGCGCAAGGTCTGGGCTGTATGGCTAGCGCCACCAGCGAAACAAGGAGGATTTGCGAAGAAGAATAGATTTGCGCCGCATCGTGATCACATTCTAACAACCCGGCGCAGATGGGGAAAGCGGCGTCTGCACGATACTGAGCCGCCCAGACAAACGTCTCCAGTCAGAACAGGCTCAGCCCGGCATGGCCTGAAGACCCGCTTGCAGCGCCCCTCCCGGGACGGCCTGTCGCGAGAGGCGCATCCAGAGCGGCTCGCCAGCCTGCCATCGCGCCCGGCAGCAGCCAGAAAGGGGCTCGAGGCGGTCTTCGCCAGAATGCCATGCCCGCCACCGCGCATGTCGCAAAATGGCCACACTTCCACACCGGAATTCCCCTTCGCCAGCGACCATCTGCACACGCTCCCGAAGGCCTCTATATGCTTGGCCGACGTGATTTCCCGTGCCGGCCAACATGACCATGACTCGCCACCTTCTGCTGCTCTGCCTCACCCTGCTAACCGGTTGCGTATCCCTGCAACCCACCCTGCAGGCAAGCGCCAAACCCGAAAAAATCAACGCCTATGTGGCGGGCAGCTTCACGCGCGCCAACAGCGGCGGCTTCGGCTTCGTCCTGACCAATGCGGACAATGGATTTGAATACGTCATGCCTTTTGGCGAAGACACAAGTTGGCCAAAAGACGTCAAGGACCAGGTTGTCATGATTCAGGTGCCTCCCGGGAAATACCGGATTTCGCACTGGCTGACCTACGCAACCCTCACCAAGGAGCGCTCGAAGAAGAGCGAGGTCACCAACAAGTTCATTGCGGCACCTTTCACGCTTGACCCCGGCGCCATCATTTTCCTTGGCAGTTTTTCGGCAAAGACCGAGACCACTGTCAGCTATCCCTACACGCACACCAACTGGTCCATCAAACCGAATCCGCTGAGCGCTGCGGATGCGCGCGGTGCATTTGCTGCCGCCTATCCGCTGTTTGCCGATGCGCCGTTCACGTGCAGCATGTGCATTGACTCACTGTTGGATGCGCTCCTCAAGGCGCCGCGCCCTGCTCCAGCGCCTACGCCTGCAACCCCCGCTCCCGCTCCCGCATCTTCAGCGCCCGCCGCGGCCATCTGATCCGGCACTGATGCATAAAAAAGCCCCGGCATGCCGGGGCTTTTTTTGGTTCGATCACGCTCACAGCCGGCTGGCAAGGATTTCCCTGACGACAGCGGGCATCACGCTGCCGTGCTCCCCCAGCTTGGTAAAGCCATGGGCTTCCAGACGGGCAGCAATTTTCTGCGGTGCCAGGGCGGCATCCTTCACGCCATAGAGCCCCAGATGGGTGTGTACGCCCAGCGACTCGAAGAAGGCTTCCGTGGCAACAATGGCCTTCTCGATCCGCTCTTCTTCCGAGCCGTCATGAATGCCCCATATCCGCTCGGCGTACTGCAGCAGCTTGGCATGCTTCTCGACGCGACGATTGCGCCACAAACCGGGCAGCACGACGGCCAAGGTCTGGGCGTGATCCAGCCCGAACTCGGCGGTGATTTCGTGACCGATCATGTGGGTCGCCCAGTCCTGTGGCACCCCGCAGGCGATCAGGCCATTCAACGCCAGCGTTGCGCTCCACACCTGGCTCGCCCGCGCCGCGTAATCCTGCGGACTGGCCAGCGTCTGCGGACCGACTTCAATCAGGGTCTTGAGGATGCTCTCTGCCAGACGATCCTGCAGCGGCGCTTCCGCCGGATAGGTCATGTACTGCTCCATGGTATGCACGAAGGCATCCACGATGCCGTTGGCGACCTGGCGCGGAGGCAGGCTGAATGTGGTCTGCGGATCAAGCACGGCAAACTGCGGATAGCAATGCTCGCTGCCGAAGGCGAGCTTGTCGCCGGTGGATTCGCGTGAAATCACCGCAAAGGTATTCGATTCAGAACCGGTCGCCGGCAGCGTCAGCACGACCCCCAGCGGCACTGCGGACTTCACCTCGGCATGCTTCGCCAGAATGTCCCAAGGCTCGGCACCATCGAAACGCGCGGCTGCGGCAATGAACTTCGTGCCATCCGCCACCGAACCACCACCAACGGCCAGCAGGAAATCCACGCCTTCGCTTTTGACCAGCGCCACGGCGCGCATCAGTGTTTCATAACGGGGATTCGGCTCTATGCCGCCGAACTCCAGCCACGGATGATCTTTCAGCGCCGCCTTGACCTGATCGTACACACCATTCTTCTTGATGCTGCCGCCGCCGTAGGTGACCAGCACCTTGGCCCCCGCCGGAATCTGCCCGGCAATCGCGGCAATCTGACCCTGACCGAAAAGGATGCGGGTCGGGTTGTAGTAGCTGAAGTTCTGCATGAAAGGGGTTCCTCTCTTGTTGACTCAGGACACCACGCCAAGCAGGCGCAGCGTATCGCGGACTTTATCGCGCTTGGCTTCGGTGAGCGGCACGGCAGGTGGCAGCACATGGGTCGAGATATCGACGCCCACCATCTTTGCCGCTTCCTTCACGATGGCATAGAACGGCGACTCCAGCCCGAACATCGGCGGGCACAGACACAACTGGCGCTGCATCTCGATGAGCTTCGCGCCATCCTTCTCCTGGAACGCACGCCATAGTCCGACCGGAATATGCGGAGCAAAGTTCATCGCCGAAGGGAAACAGCCATCGCCCCCCATGATCAGGGTGTCGAGCATGTACTCATCGAAGCCTGCGTACACGCCAAAATCCGGCCGCACCGGCTTCACCGCCTGAAGCACGTCACGAATATGGCGCACGGTATCGGTGGTGTCTTTCACACCAACGATATTCGGACACTCCAGTGCCAGCTGGCGGATCATCGCCGGCGACAGATCCTGCCCTGTGAGCAGCGGAAAATTGTAGAGAATCAGTGGCAGATCGACCGCCGCCGCCAGACGCCGGTAGTGCAGCATGATGTTGTCCGGCAACAGCAGCGCATAGTAGGGATTGACGGCCACCACGCCGCTGGCCCCGATGGCCTTGGCGTGCAGACCGAATTCAATGGCTTGCTGGGTACTGCACGAGGCGATACCGATCAGCACCGGGACCCGCCCGGCAACATGACTGACGGCGAACTCGGCCACCTCGCGGCGCTGGGCTTCGCTCATCTGGCTGAATTCGCCGGCACTACCGCAGCAGAAAACCACATCGGCACCACCATTGATGACGAAATCAAGCATGTTGCCCATGCCTGTCCGGTCAAGCTGACCAGCAGCGGTCCAGATCGTGGGGACAGGTGGGATGTTGCCGCGGAACAGGGGACGCATGGCCATTTCAAGATCCTTCGACGAAGAAACAAAATGGGCAGCCTACGGACTGCACGGGCTTGCGGCTATACGTAGAAGCCGCAAGCCTGATCCTGCGCAACTCACTCGATGCGGGTATCCAGTCCGCCTTCGGCGATTTCCGCCGCACGGATCACCGCGCGCGCCTTGGACAGGGTTTCCTGCCATTCGGCTTCAGGGTTCGAGTCGGCCACGATGCCTGCGCCCGCCTGCACGTGCAGCGTGCCGTCCTTGATCACGGCGGTACGGATCGCTATCGCCACGTCCACATCGCCGTCAAAGCTGATACAGCCGACCGCGCCGGCATATACGCCGCGCTTGACCGGCTCCAGCTCATCAATAATCTGCATCGCCCGCACCTTGGGAGAACCAGACACGGTGCCCGCCGGGAAGGTCGCGCGCAGAACGGCGAGCGCCGCCGCACGCCGATCCTGATCGGGCGGCAGCACGCCTTCCACATTCGACACGATATGCATGACGTGAGAATAGCGTTCAACCACGAACTGTTCGGTCACCTTGACCGAACCGATGGCTGCCACACGGCCCACGTCGTTGCGCCCCAGGTCGAGCAGTTGCAGATGCTCGGCACGCTCCTTCTGGTCGGCGAGCAGTTCACGCTCCAGTGCCAGATCCTCTTCCGGCGTAGCACCACGCTTGCGCGTGCCGGCAATCGGTCGCACCGTGACGACTTGCCGGTCGTCACCATGCTCGAGTTTCACCAGGATCTCCGGCGAGGTGCCGACGACATGGAAGTCCTCGAAATTGAAGTAGAACATGTAGGGCGACGGATTCAGCGCACGCAGGCTGCGATACAGCGCCATGGGACTTGCTGCGAAAGGCTTGCTCATGCGCTGGGACAGCACCACCTGCATGATGTCGCCTTCGACGATGTAATCCTTGGCGCGCTGCACGGCGGCCTTGAATGCATCCTGCCCGAAGCTCGACACCGCGGGTTGCGGCGTGACGCGCACGTCAGCGGGAATCGCCACCGGCGCCCGCAGCTTCTCGACCAGCTCGGCCAGCCGCCGCTGGGCACGCTTGTACGCGCCGGGCACTTCCGGCTCGGCATAGACGACGAGCGTCAGCTTGCCGGACAGATTGTCGACAATCGCCAGCTCTTCGGAGAGCAGCAGCACGATGTCCGGTGTGCCGATTTCATCCTTGGGCTGATGCTGGGCCAGCTTGGGTTCGATGTAGCGTACGGTGTCGTAGCCGAAACTGCCGACCAGACCACCACAGTAGCGAGGCAAACCGGCGGATGGCGGCACCTTGATGCGCTGCATGAACTCGCCGACGTAGGCCAGCGGATCGCCGTAGTCGCGGCGCTCGACGATGCGATCATTGGACAACAACAGCACGGTGCGCCCGCGCACCTCGATCCGCGTGCTGGCGCGCAGGCCGATCACGGAATAACGGCCGAAACGCTCACCGCCCTGCACGGATTCGAGCAGGTAGGTATAAGACTCGTTGGCCAGTTTGAGATAGATGGAAAGCGGTGTATCGAGATCAGCAAACGTCTCGACGGTCAGCGGGATACGGTTGTAGCCCTGCGCGGCAAGCGCCTGGAATTCTTGTTCGGTCATCATGACTCCGGTGTTTCTGCAATTCAGGAAAACTCAACCAGCCCTAGCTGGCTCGTGACGCAGCATCAATGCGCGCGCCATGAACTCCCGCTGCGCCGCCAACCACAGGCTACGCACATCGGGAGGATCTCCTCTGCGAGAAACAGGCTCTTGCAAGTCACGATGATGAAATTCCGGGGATAGTGCCTGCTCAATCCAGAAGATCAGGCAACTGAAGGAAGCTGGATAGTAACCCGTCGCAATCTTCAGTGTCCACGGCCACTCCCTCGTTGTAACCATAGGTCATCAGCAGCACCGGAATGCCGGCGCGGCGGGCGCACAGCGCATCGTTACCGGAGTCACCCACCATCAGTGCCGCCTCCCGACTTACCCCGACCAGTTCACAGGCATGCCACAACGGCTCAGGATCGGGCTTCTTCTGCGCCAGGGTGTCGCCGCCGATCAGGCAGTCGAAGAACTGACCCATGCCCAGTTCTTCGAGCAACGGACCGATGAAGGCTTCGGCCTTGTTGGTCACCACGCCGAGCTTGAGGCCACGGGCTTTCAGCCAGGGCAGGGTTTCGACCACGCCCGGATAGGCGCGGGTGAGCCGGCCATTGGTGTCCTCATAGTGACGCATGAAGACTTCAACGGCCTGTGCCAGGCGTTCGGGCGAAACCGGGCTGCGGCCGATGGTCAGCGCGCGCTCGACCATCGTCGGAATGCCTTTGCCGACAAAGGTTGCAACCTCGGAGTCGGAACACGTCGGTTCGCCCAGCTCCGCGAGCATGCGACGTGCTGCCTCGGCCAGGTCGGGCACGGAATCGACCAGCGTGCCGTCGAGGTCAAAGAAAATGGCCTGTGGCGCAAATGTACGGCTCATGTGGATACTCTCTCAGGCGCTCACACCAGCCTGAGCCCGGCGCAACCATTCGGCGTTATGGCTCTTGGCATGACGATGCCAGTGGCCGGAATCCTTGATGATCTGCGCATACAGCTCGCGCGCCTGCTGAACGTCGGCAGCGCCACCCTGGGTCCGCAGCCAGTCTGCGTAACGGCACTTCGGCTCGGCATCGGTACCTACCTCCAGCGCCAGTGCGAACGCCTCACGCACCCCTGCTGCATTCGTCCCGGCCAGCGCACGGGCGTAGAGCAAGGCCGCGTCCGGATGACGGCGCGCCTCCTTGTGATCCGCAAACAGCCGCTCCAGGCTCGCCGCCGCATCCTGTGGCGCATTGGCCGCCAGCTGGGCCCGTGCCAGCCCGCGCAGCACGACCACATCGGTGGCAAACGGGCCTTGCGCCGCTTCGGTGAAGTGCTGCAGCGCCGCAGCCACATCGCCAGAGGCCAGCAGTGCCTCGGCCAGACGCAGACGATTGTTGAGAATCGGCGTCAGCTCATACGCCTTGCGGGCCTCGCGCAGCTCACGGCCCGGGTCGATGGCCTGCACCACCGCGCGGCCCGCCTTGCGCACGCCACGGTTCTCGCGCAGCTCCGGCAGGTAAGCCACGAAGAAATACACAATGCTGCCGAACAAGGGGAACATGAACAGGATGAACAGCCAGTACAGCTCACGCCCACGACGGATGGCGTGAATGCCGAAATAGATGGCCACCAGCACATGCAGGCCTATGCCGAGAAAGGGCATGGAGAATTCTCCGGTTCAGAAAACAAGGCCGGCAGCATAACAAGCCTGCCTGAAAACCGCACTGCCCGAAGAGCCGTCGCCCGCGCGGCGGTGCCAACAGGCCGACTGGAGAGGTCCGCCAAACGCGGGGCTTCAGGCATTACCGGAGCGCCCCGGCCCGTGGCCCTGCCGGCCCCTGATGCGGGAAGTCGCCCTATCTTGCCGCCAGCGGCCGGAACACCAGACGCAAGGTCTGCGACGTGTCCGACTCCTTGATGCTCGCCGTCACCGGCAGGGGCTGGGCACGCTTGAGCGCGGCGAGCACGGCCTGATCTAGCGCCTTGTAGCCGCTGGTGCGGGCAATGCGCGGCCCCAGTACGTAGCCGGTGGGGGCCAGCACGGCTTCGAGCGTCACTTCGGCCGTTTTCGGGAAACTGCCCTTGGGCAGCTTGAGGTTGCGCCGCAACTTGTCGGAGATCTGGCGCGCCACCACTGCGTCGGAGACGTTCTGCCATTGCTCGACGAGCTGCACGGCCGGCGGCAGCGCGATCACGCCCTCCTGCGTCGGCTCCGGTTCTGCGCCGGCCGGCGGCACCACAGCGGGCACCGCCGCACGCGACGCCGGCTTTGGCGCGGCATCCGTCCGGGCACACACACACTCCTGCTGCCAGGGCAGCCGGGCACATCCCCCCAACGCGATGGTCACGGCCATCACCCACAAACAGCTGCGAAACTTCATGATGTCTGCTTCACTCCCTGCAATTCGGCGCGCATTGCGGCGATCACCGAGTCATAACGGTTCGGATCTGAATCCTTGCCGGCACCGAACACGGCCGAGCCGGCAACGAAGGCATCCACCCCGGCGGCGGCGATCTCGGCGATGTTGGCGGGCTTCACGCCACCATCGATTTCCAGGCGGATGTGGCGACCGGTTTCACGCTCGTACGCATCCAGCCGGGCGCGCGCCAGGCGGGCCTTGGGCAGAGTCGAGGGGATGAAACTCTGGCCGCCGTAACCAGGGTTCACCGACATCAGCATGATCAGGTCGATCTTGTCCATCACATGATCCAGCCAGTCCAGCGGCGTCGCCGGATTGAACACCAGGCCGGCCTGACAGCCCTGATCGCGGATCAGCTGCAGGGTGCGGTCCACGTGGCGCGAGGCTTCCGGGTGAAAAGTGATGATGTTGGCCCCGGCCCTGGCGAACATCGGCACCAGCGCGTCGACCGGCTCGACCATCAGGTGCACATCAATCGGCGCGGTGGTGCAAGGGCGGATCGCCTCGCAGACCAGCGGGCCGATGGTGAGATTCGGCACGTAGTGGTTGTCCATCACATCGAAGTGCAGCCAGTCCGCGCCGGAGGCGATGACCTTCTCGACCTCGTCGCCCAGACGGGCGAAATTGGCGGACAGCAGACTGGGGGCAATGATGAAGGAACGCTCGGACATGACAGGCTCGCAAGGGTCGGCAAAGCGGTATTATCCCAGTCGCCCCCCAACAGAAGCCAGCAAAAAAAGATGGAATCAACCCTCTCACCCTGCAGCATCGAGGTCACCCCGGTCGCCCGGTATGTGCCCGAGCAATCCGCTCCGGACGAAAACCGCCATGTTTTCGCCTACCAGATCACCATCCGCAACACCGGCAGCAAACGCGCCAAACTGCTCAGCCGGCATTGGACCATTACGGATGCCACGGGTGGCGTGGAGGAAGTCGAAGGCGAAGGCGTAGTCGGCGAGCAACCCGACCTCGCCCCGGGCGAAAGCTTTCAGTACACCAGCGGCTGCGCGCTGGCCACGCCTTTCGGCAGCATGCAGGGCGTTTACCGTTTCGTCAGCGAGGACGGTACGGAGTTCACCGCGGCGATTCCGGAGTTCTTCCTCGTCGGACCACGTACGCTGCACTAGCGCCATGACCACGCATCCGGGCCGACGCGGATTCGCACGACTGCTGGCCAGCGCAGCGCTCATCTGCGGCATCTGGCTGCAGACTGCCTGCACCCATCAGACCCATGCCCCGGCCGCGCCCCCGACAATCCACACCTCAACCACCCTGCCGGACCATCCGCGCCTGATCGCCACCACGCCCGACTGGCAAACCCTGGCACAGCGCCGCGCGACCGACCCCGATCTCAACCGTCTGGTCGAACTGCTGCTGGAACGCGCCCGCACCGATCTGAAGCGCGACCCCGTCGAACGCAAGCTGGAAGGCCGCCGCCTGCTCGGTGTGTCGCGCGAATTCATCCGCCGCAGCCTGCTGTGGTCCTTCGCGTATCGTGTCACCAGCGACCGCGTCTTCCTCGACCGCGCCCGGCGCGAGATGCTTGCGATGTCCGCCTTCCCGGACTGGAACCCGAGTCACTATCTGGATGTCGCCGAAATGACTGCCGGCCTGGCGCTCAGCTACGACTGGCTGTATCACGATCTGAGCAGCGAGGACCGCCATACGATCCGTCGCGCCATCATCGACAAGGGGATTGCTCAGGCGCGCCAGGGCCACAAGACTTTCACGATGACCCACAACTGGGGCCAGGTCTGCATCGGCGGCATGGTGCTGGGCGCACTCGCCGTCGAAGAGGACGAGCCAGCGCTCGCAGCCGACCTGCTCGCAGCGGCAAAGAAAAACGCCTTCACCGCGCTCGACGCGTACAAGCCGGACGGCGTTTACCCCGAAGGCCCGGGCTACTGGAGCTATGGCACGACCTACGAAACCCTGCTGATCGCCGCCCTGCGCAGCAGCCTGAATACCGACTGGAACCTGCTGGAAGCACCGGGGCTCAAGCGCAGCGCCGAATTCTTTGCCCACGCCGTCGGCCCCACCGGCAAACAGCACAACTTCGCCGATGCAGGCGAAGGCCAGGACATCGCCCCGCCCCTGTTCTATCTGGCGCGCGAACTGCAGCAGCCCGCCCTGATCGACGCCAAGCGCCAGATGATCCGCAACAAGCAAGGCCTGAGTGAGCGCTACGCGCCGCTGATCGCCCTGTGGTGGCCCGGCCCCGCAAAAGCCCAGCCCGTGCCGCTCCACTTCTCGGGTCAGGGCCCGCAGCCGGTGGCGATCTGGCGCTCCTCCTGGACCGACCCGAACGCGCTCTACTTCGCCATCAAAGGCGGCGGAGCGGCGCACAACCACGCCCACATGGATGGCGGCAGCTTCATCCTCGATCTGGATGGCGTGCGCTGGGCCAAAGACCTGGGCATGCAGGACTACAACAGTCTGGAAAGCCGCGGCATCGACCTGTGGAATATGAAACAGGCCTCACCACGCTGGCAGGTCTTCCGCCTGGGCAATGCCGCGCACAACACGCTATCCATCGACGACAGCCTGCACAATGCAGCCGGCATGGCCACGCTGCGCATGCAGGGCTCTCAGGAGGCGCAGCTCGATCTGACCCCGCTGTTCCTGCCCGGCCAGCTCAGCCAGGCCACGCGCACCGCCCGTGTCGAAGGCAGCCTCGTCAGCCTCAGCGATGCGATCAGCGGCGCCCGGCCCGGCAGCGAAATCCGCTGGGCCATGAATACCGAAGCGGCGATTACCCTGGACGGCAGCACCGCCACCCTCAGACAAGCGGGCAAAACCCTGCATGTGCGCTTTACCGGGACGCCCCTCACGCTGGAAGTCATCGATATTTCAAAACCGCGTGCGGACTTCGACGCCGCTAACCCGAACACCCGCCAGCTCGTCGCCCGGACACGCGCCGGGGCCGATGGCAGCGGGCGCCTGAACGTGCATTTCTCGCGGGACTGAACCTGCCGGAAAGGCGGTACGGCGGCGGAGCAGCCGCACCAACAACCTGCCTGCAGACCCGCATCTGACGGGCCTCTCCGGTCATGCATGATGGAGAAGTCCGCCAGCACTTCATCTGCAGGCATGCAGCCTGAAGAACAAGACTGCATGCGGCTTTTCAGCCACCTTGATATGGCACGATCCGGTTCTCAGGCGTAATGGGCGATGGTCGCGCGCGCCCCTTCCTTGCCCAGGCAGGCCAACGCCAGCATCAGCTCCGTGCGGAAACCGGCATGCGTCGCCAGCGCTGGCGGGAAAATCTCCTCCAGCCCAAGCAGTGCGTCCAGCAGCGCCGCGTCATTGCCGGCCCCCTGCGCGGCCAGTTCGCCGAGCTTGGCCGCCATGGGGTCGTTGATCTCGTAGCTCAGTCCGGCATCCGAGCGCCGCTGCAGGAAACGCATCCAGGCCGCCACCGCGAGGGCCAGCCGGCGGTACGAAGCGCCGGCGGCGATGCGGTCCGCAATCGTTCCGAGCAGGCGCGGCGGCAGCTTGAGGCTGCCATCGGAGGCGATCTGCATGGTCTTGTGCTTGAGCGCCGGATTGGCATAGCGCATCAGCAGCTGATCACGATAGGCCGCACGGTCGAAGCTGTCCGGCACGCTCAGCGTCGGTGCGATTTCCTCGCTCATCATGGCGTGGATCAGTTTGAACATGGCGGGGTCGGCAATCGCTTCATCCACCGTTTCAAAGCCGCCCAGCACGCCCAGATAGGCCATCGTCGAGTGAGTGCCATTCAGCATGCGCAGCTTGGCCAACTCATACGGAATCACATCGTCGACCAGCATGGCGCCAACCTTCTCCCAAGCCGGACGGCCGGACGGGAAGTCGTCCTCGATCACCCACTGGCGGAAGGATTCACCCGGCACCGGCCAGGCATCGACACAGCCCGTGATGCGCGCCACGGTATCGCGGATCTCGTCGGTGGTCGCCGGCACGATGCGATCAACCATGGTGCAGGGAAAGCGCACCGACTCCGCAACCCACTTGCCCAGTTCGGCATCGATGGCTTCCGCATACTGGACAACCACCTTGCGCAGAATCCTGCCGTTGTGCGCCAGATTGTCGCAGGACAGGACCGTGAAGGGATTGTCGCGGCGGCTGCGCAAGGCCGCCACGAGATAGCCCGGCACGCTTCGGGGCGCATCCGGATGGGCCAGATCGTGCTGGATGGCCGGATGATTGAAGTCCAGGCCGTTGGTTTTGGCATCGTAGCAATAGCCTTTTTCGGTAACGGTCAGCGACACGATGCGCACACGCGGGTCGCGCATCTGGGCCAGCACTTCGGCCTGCTGGCGCGGCGCGACCAGCACCTTGCGGATCGCACGCACGATTTGCACCTGCTGGCCATCGCGGTCACTGGTCAGCACGCTGTACAGATTGTCCTGCTCGGCCATCACCTGCTGCATGGCCGGCTCATCCAGCACCGTCACACCGCAGATGCCCCAGTCGCCACCGGCCGCCAGCATGGCCTGCTCTGTATAGATGGCCTGGTGCGCACGGTGGAAGTTGCCCAGGCCGAGATGAACGATGCCGATGGCCGGCTCGCCAAGCTCGCCCCCCAGCAGATGGGCTTGCAGGGCGGGCAGTTGTGCAGCCCCCAGACGCGGCAGTGAAGTACTCATGTGACAGGCCTTTCCAGTGGATTGATCGGATTTGTCCTGCGGCTCAAAATCCGCTTGAACATACTAATATGTTAGTATAGTATCATTTCAAAATCACGTTTGCGAGCGTTCAGCCCCGGACAAACAGCTTGCCCGGTATGCAGAACGCTTCACCCCGCCACAGGATGAAAGGCCCGCCGCAATGAAGATTACTCACGCCGAAGTCATCGTGACCTGCCCCGGCAGAAACTTCGTCACTCTCAAGATCGTCACCGACCAAGGCGTGCACGGGCTGGGGGATGCCACCCTGAACGGGCGAGAACTCTCGGTCGCTTCCTATTTGCGCGATCACATCTGCCCCCTGCTGATCGGCCGCGACCCGCGCCGTATCGAAGACACCTGGCAATATCTCTATAAAGGCGCCTACTGGCGCCGCGGCCCGGTCACCATGTCGGCCATCGCAGCGGTGGACATGGCACTGTGGGACATCGCCGGCAAGATGGCCAACATGCCGGTCTACCAGTTGCTGGGCGGCGCCTCACGCGAACACGTGATGGTCTACAGCCACGCCACCGGCCGCGATATTCCGGAAACCCTGGATGCCTTCGCCCGGTATCAGGACAAGGGCTTCAAGGCGATCCGCGCCCAGTGCGGCGTACCGGGCATGAAATCAGTGTATGGCGTATCCAAGGGCGGCGCCTACGAGCCGGCCACCAAGGGCTGGCCGGAGGAACAATCCTGGTCCACCGAAAAATATCTCGATTTCGTCCCCAAACTGTTTGAAGCCGTACGCGACCGCTTCGGCTTCGAACCGCACCTGCTGCATGACGTGCACCATCGTCTGACGCCCATCGAGGCCGCTCGCCTGGGGAAATCAATCGAGGACTACCGCCTGTTCTGGCTGGAAGACCCGACCCCGGCGGAAAACCAGGACGCCTTCCGCCTGATCCGCCAGCACACGGTCACGCCGATCGCCGTCGGCGAAGTCTTCAACAGCATCTGGGACTGCAAACAGCTGATCGAAGAACAGCTGATCGATTACATCCGCACCACCATCACCCACGCCGGCGGCATCACCCACATGCGCCGCATTGCAGACTTCGCCGCGATGTATCAGGTGCGTACCGGCAGCCACGGACCATCGGATCTGTCACCGGTCTGCATGGGCGCGGCCCTGCATTTCGACCTGTGGGCGCCGAACTTCGGCATGCAGGAATACATGGGTTACCACGCCGAAACGATGGAGGTCTTCCAGTGCGCCTGGTCGTTCAAGGACGGCTTCATGCATCCCGGCGACGCCCCCGGTCTGGGCGTGGAAATCGACGAAAAACTCGCCGCGAAATTCCCCTACGAACCCGCCTACCTGCCGGTTGCCCGGCTGGAAGACGGCACGCTGTGGAACTGGTAGGCGCCAACC
The DNA here is from genome assembly GCF_030730865.1 of Uliginosibacterium sp. 31-16. Classification (GTDB taxonomy): domain Bacteria; phylum Pseudomonadota; class Gammaproteobacteria; order Burkholderiales; family Rhodocyclaceae; genus Uliginosibacterium. The sequence continues at coordinate 208,780 of NZ_JAVALZ010000004.1, forward strand.
CCGCAGCACACAAAGAGTCTGCCCCCCCCTCCGCATGCGGAGGCCATCAAAACAGAACAGCAAGTCCGCTCTATCCGTGGCCCCGCCGGCCCGCAGCCGGCGCAACACACCTCACCACACAAAGGAGATTCACATGAGACAAGCAACGCAAGCCATCGCCGCCGCCCTGCTCGCCCTTGGCTGCATGCATAGCGCCCTGGCCCAGCAGAAGATCGAACTGCGTGCAGCCGACTACTGGGATGACGAATACCCGACGGTTCGCGGCATGAAGAAGTTCGCCGAACTGCTGAGCCAGCGCACCAACGGCCGCATCACCATGAAGGTGTTCTCGAGCGGCGCGCTGGGCACCGAGAAGGAAACCCTGGAACAGGTGAAAGTCGGCGCGCTTGATCTGGTGCGGGTCAACATCTCGCCGATGAACAACATCTGCCAGGAAACCCTGGTCCCGACTCTGCCGTTCCTGTTCAACTCGATCGATCACATGCACAAGGCGCTCGACAGCGCGATCGGCGACGAGATCCTGGCCTCCTGCGAGCCCAATGGCTACGTCGGCCTGGCGTTCTACGACAGTGGCGCCCGCTCGATCTACACCAAGAAACCGGTGCGCAACATTGCCGACATGAAGGGGGTCAAGCTGCGCGTGCAGCAGTCCGATCTGTGGGTCTCGCTGGCGGGCGCAATGGGTGCAAACGCCACGCCGATGCCGATGGGTGAAGTCTATACGGCCTTCAAGACCGGGCTGGTCGACGCCGCCGAGAACAACATCCCGTCCTACGAAAGCTCGAAGCACTTCGAGGTCGTGAAGTACTACTCGAAGACCGAGCATTCGATGGCCCCCGAAGTCGTGATGTATTCCAAGCGGATGTGGGACAAGCTTTCTCCCGAAGACCGCAAGATCATCCGCCAGGCCGCCAAGGACTCCGTGCCGTTCCAGCGTCAGTACTGGGCCGAACGTGATGCCGCGTCCCTGAAGATCGTTCTCGATGGCGGCGCGCAGATCGTTTCCGACGTCAACAAGAAGTCCTTCCAGGACGCCATGGGCCCGGTCTACGCCAAGTTCGTGACGACCCCGAAGCTCAAGGAACTGGTCAAGCGCGTCCAGGACATCAAGTAAGCCAATGCCTGCCCGGGCGCCTCAGGCGTCCGGGTGGTTCCAAGATGCTGCTGGAGGAATTTCGATGTACAGCAAACTCTGCGCGCGGCTGGCGAAAGCCAGCCTGATGTTCGCCGCCGCCGGACTGGTGACGATCATCGCATGCGTTCTGTATCAGGTGTTCGGTCGCTATGTATTGAACGACACCCCCACCTGGGCCGAGCAGTTTGCACTGCTGCTGGTCTCCTACGTCACCATGCTGGGCATGTCCGTCGGCGTGCGTGACTCGGGCCATATCGGCCTGGAATCGTTTCTGGTACTGGCTCCCGACGCCGTACGCCAGAAGCTGGAACTGGTGATCCACCTGCTGCTGATCTGCTTCGGCAGCGCGATGGTCTATTACGGCAGCATCCTCGCGGTTGACCAGTGGAACGAGCTGCTGCCCACGCTGGGAGTTCCGGACGGGGTCCGCTACCTGCCCATCTGCATTTCAGGCGCCATGATCGTGCTGTTCTCGATCGAGCACTTCATCGCCATCATCAACAATACCGAGGTGGAACCAGCATGGCACTGAGCGCAATGACCCTGGCCTTCATCGTCTTCCTGCTTATCGGGGTTCCGGTCGTGTTCTCGATCGGCTTGTGCTCCCTGGTAACGGTCTTCGTTGCCGGCCTGCCCGGCGAGGTCGTCTTCCAGAAAATGGTGGGGGGAATGCAGGTCTTCTCCTTCCTGGCCATTCCTTTCTTCATCTTCGCTGGCGAGCTGATGCTCTACGGTGGCATTGCCGACAAGATCGTGGATTTCGCAAAGGCCGCGGTCGGCCACGTCCGGGGCGGACTGGGCATGGCCAACGTGGTGGCGTGCACCCTGTTTGGCGGCATTTCCGGCTCCGCCGGTGCCGACGTATCCGCCATGGGTGCGGTGCTGATCCCGGTCATGAAACGCGAGGGCTACCACGCGGACTACGCGGTCAACGTCACCACTCACGCGGCATTGGTCGGCGTGCTGACCCCGACCAGCCTGAACATCATCATTTTCACCCTCGCTGCAGGCGGCAAGGTCTCCGTGTTCGACATGATCCTCGCCGGCATCATTCCTGCGGTACTCCTCACCGCCAGCAACCTGATCGCCGCCTACTGGGTCGCCGTCCGGCGCGGCTATCCGAAGGGGCAGTGGCCGGGCTGGGGAACCGTGCTGAGCACATTCGGCCGCGCGCTGCCCGGGCTCTTCGTGGTGGTGCTGATCCTCGGCGGAATCCTGTCGGGCATGTTCACCGCCACCGAGTCGGCCTCGGTCGCCGTGCTCTACGCCCTGATCCTGACAGCACTGGTGTATCGCAGTCTGAGCTGGGACCAGTTCGTGACCGCCTGCGTCAAATCAGTGAAAACCACGGGCGTGGTGCTGGCCCTGATCGGGATTTCGGCCACCTTCGGCTACTTCCTCGCCTACTACTCGGTCCCCGCATTGGTCGGCGACTGGATGGGGCATGTGTCCAGTTCGCCCTGGGTCATCTTCCTGCTGGTCAATCTGGCGCTCTTCGTACTCGGGACCTTCCTCGACATGGCCCCGACCATTCTGGTGTGCACGCCGATCTTCCTGCCGATCTGCATGAAGTACGGCATGGACCCGATCCAGTTCGGCATCGTCATGCTGCTCAACTGTGCGCTGGGCCTGAACACGCCACCAGTAGGCACGACCCAGTTCATCGGCTGCGCCATCGCGAAGATCTCGGTAGGTGAGGTAATGCGCTCGATCCTGCCTTTCTACGGCTCGCTGATCGCCACCATGCTGTTCATCACCTACATCCCGAGCCTGTCGTTGTGGCTGCCACAGCTGGCCCGGGCCATGGCTGCGCACTGAACGAGTGCCTGATGGGGTTGGGGGTTTGCGTCGCACACCTGTGGCGCAAACCCCGTCATCCGGCCAAACAGCACAGCCCCTGTACTTTCAAGGGATAATCTCTTCTTGCCCCTCACCAGACCGACACCTGCAATGCTGCCGCCAGAACTGCTCACGCTCAATCCGAACGAGTCCGTCAATCTGCAGATCTACCGTGCCCTGCGTCAGTCCATCGTCAACTGCACCCTGCTGCCGGGTGCCGCCGTGTCCGACAAGGAAATCTCCGAACTCTTCGGCGTTTCGCGTCAGCCGGTACGCGATGCCTTCATCAAGCTGGCTGGCGCCGGCCTGATCCAGGTGCTGCCACAGCGCGGCACCTTCGTCATGAAGATCTCGCCCAAACGCGTGCTCAACGGCCGCTTCATCCGAGAAGCGGTCGAAGTCGCCGTGGTCACGAAAGCGGCGGAGGTCATCGACGACGAACAGTTGCTGGCGCTGACCAGCAACATCGAGCAGCAAAAGCTCGCCGCGGCCAAGGGCGACATCGCCCGCTTCCTCAGCCTGGACGAGGAATTCCACACCGGCCTGGCACGCAGCATCGACTGCATCGAAGCCTGGGAACTGATCGAAGACATCAAGGCCCACATGGACCGGGTGCGCTATCTCAGCCTGGGCGAAATCACGCCTCTGCAGATGCTGATCGCCCAGCATGCGGCAATCCTCGAAGGCCTGCGCGCACACGATCCGCGCCAGACCGAAGCCGCCATGCGCGCCCATCTGCGTGAAATCCAGCTCTCCTTCGGCCCGATCCGCGAGCGCAATCCGGACTGGTTCGAGGCCGAGTAAGGACCTGTTCCCCGGGCTGGTCAGGATGCGTAGTCAAGACGAAGAGTGCCGCATCCCGACAAGGGGCGGGCATGCACACCTGCGGGCAGCCCGTCGGCCAGGCATGCCCCAACAACAGCCCGCCTGAAGACCCGCACCGGGCGGACATCTTCAGCATGCATGCCGGCACAGCCGCGCGCATCAAGGCGCTGCGGACAGATGCCCCGCAAATAGCCGCCACACAAGGCTTCTCAGGCATGAAGCTTGCAGCTCCCGATCGGGCAGGCAAGTTTTCCGGCACACAGCCGTAAAGAGCTGGAACGTCCGCCCGGATTGCCCCGAAGGAGCTCTCATGTCGCGCCCTCTGCACGCCCTCCTGTTTGCCGGTCTGCTTCAGGCCAGCGCCTCCGTCATGGCCGCCGGCGGGCCGGACTGCTCGCGGCCGCTGACCCTCGCCCTGCATGAGCACGGCCTGCTGTATTCCTCCGCCACCGACAGCGGCATCGACCGCGACATCGCCGACGAACTGATCCGCCGCAGCGGCTGCAAGATCACGGTCACCCTGATCCAGCGCGCCCGCATCTGGCAGCTGATCGAATCCGGCGCACTGGATTTCAGCCTGTCCGGCATCACCAACGAAGCCCGCGACAAATTCGCCAGCTTCGCCTGGTACTTCTCCAACAAGTATTACCTGCTGGTGCGCCGCGATGCGGGGGTGAAGGACATCGACGACTTCGCCCGCAACAACGCCCTGCAGCTGGGCGTGATCCGCGGCTTCCGCTACAGCCCGACCGCCAACACCCTGGTCGACCGGCTCAACGATGCCCGGCGCGTCAGCCATTCGTCCGGACTCGAGCCGCTCTACGAGCTGCTGCAGGCCAACCGCATCCAGGGCATGATCATCGAGCCCTTCGACTATCCGGCGGTGGAGAACGGCAAGATCCGCGCGATCAGCAACACGCTCGAATTCGGCGACGACTCCGTTCATCACGGCCTGATCATGTCGAAAAAATCCCTCAGTACCGAGGAGCAGGAGAAGTGGCGCCAGCTGATCCGCGCCATGCGCGATGACGGCAGCACGCAACGCATCTTCGAGAAGTACTTCCCGCCCGAACTGGCCCGCACCCTGACCCGTTTCGGCAACTGACATGCCCTTGCGCCAGCACCTTCCCGCCCTGCTGGTCTTCACCGTCTCGCTCGGCGTCACCGCCCTGCTGTGGCGACACGAGCAGCAGATCACCGAACGTCATCTGCACACGCAGTTCGACTACAGCCTGCGCGACACCACCGCCCGCATCGTGCAGCGACTGAGCGCCTACGAGCAGATGCTGCGCGGCGTGCAGGGGTTTCATGCCGGCGCCGAAGATATCCGCCGCGACGAATTTGCCGCCTACGTAAATGCCCTGCAGCTGGGTGCCGATTTCGCCGGCATTCAGGGCGTCGGACGGATCCACCTCGTCGCACGCGAGGACAAGGAGCGCCTGCAAGCCGAACTGCGCAGCCAGGGCTTGCCGGACTTCACGATCCGCCCCGGCGACGAACGCAGCATTTACGCCCCGATCACCCAGGTCGAGCCCTTCACCGGACGCAACCTCATCGCCCTTGGCTTCGATCCCTACACCGACCCGACACGCCGTGCCGCCATGGATGCCGCGCGGGATGCCGGCGTCCCGCGCATCACCGGCAAGTTGCACCAGATCCTCGACCAGAAACCGGATGACGGTCCCTCCTTTGTGATGTACGCCCCGCTGTTCCGGCAAGGTACGGCGACCGACTCGCTCGCCGCGCGGCGTGCCAGCATCATCGGCTGGATCTATGCTCCGGTACGCCTGACCGAACTGATGGCCAGCCTGTATGGCGAGCCCGACCCCGACATCGCCATCCACATCCATGACAGTGTGGACACCCGGCCGGAAACCCTGCTGTTCGCTTCACACCCCAGCGCAGCCTTCACCGACCTGCAGACTCATGAATATCTGGAGGTCGGCGGCCACAGCTGGACCATCGAAGCCCACGCCCTGCCCGGCTTCATGGCCCGCTTTGGTCGCAGCGATGCCCGCATCATCGCCATCAGCGGCCTGTGCCTGAGTCTGCTGCTGACCCTGCTGACCCACCTGCTGGTCAGCGCCCGCCAGCTTGCCCTGGCGCTCGCCCACCGCATGACCGACGATCTGCGCAGCAGCGAGGAACGCTGGAAATACGCACTCGAAGGCGCCGGCGACGGCGTATGGGATCGCGACCTGCTCACCAATGCCGTGTTCTACTCGAAACGCTGCCTGGAGATTTTCGGCTACACCGACAGTGACATCAGCCCCCTGCGCAGCGAATGGGTCGAGCGCATCCATCCCGACGACCAGGCCGCCGCGCTGGCCGCCACCGCCGCCTGCATGAACGGCCAGCAAAGCAGCTTCGCCAGCGAATACCGCCTGCGCTGCAAGGATGGCAGCTGGAAATGGATCCTCGCCCGCGGCCGGGTAATGAGCCGCGACCGCCATGGCAAAGCCCTGCGCCTGATCGGCACCGTCTCCGACATCGACGAACGCAAAGCCATCGAAGAACACGTTCGCCACATGGCCCAGCACGATCCGCTGACCAACCTGCCCAACCGCGCCCTGTTCGCCGACCGCCTGCAACAGGCGCTGAACCTCGCCCGCCGCGATCAGGCACACCTCGCCCTGTTCTTCATCGACCTCGACGAGTTCAAGGGCGTCAACGACCAGCACAGCCACTCCGCCGGAGATCTCCTGCTACAGGAAGCCGCCCGGCGCATGCAGGCCTGTGTGCGCGAATCCGATACCGTCGGCCGCATCGGCGGCGACGAATTCGTCGTCCTGCTGCCCGCCCTGAACAATGTCGACGATGCCCGGCACGTTGCCGACAAGATTCGTCATGCCCTGGCCGAGCCCTTCCTCCTCGACGGCCTCCCCCTGCACATCTCCGCCAGCATCGGCATCGCCTGCTATCCCGAGCACGGCGACAGCAACACCCGCCTGTGGGATGCTGCCGACACCGCGATGTACGCGGCCAAGAGCGCCGGCGGCAACCGCGTGCAACTCGCCACGCCCGATACTGCTTCTGAAATACAGCCCGCCGGCTAGCCGCTCCGGACGGACTTCTTCGGCACGCCTGCCCGCACCGCGACCTGCAGCAAGCATCTTCATGATCACCACCTGAAGATCAAGGCGCGGAGCGGCTTTTCAGGCAGGCATGATCTTGCAGGCTCATCGTCCCGGACAAATTCCGCACGCAAAAAAAGGGCGGCAGCGCCGCCCCGAATTTTTCGCAATTTGCCTTACGACACAAAGGGAGTGGGAAGCCCCCTCTGCTGGAACAGCAACGGCCTGGCCCGAGGGAGCCCGGCCGTTTGTGCGACACCCAGCGCAAGCGCTTTGCGTCGAACCCGGTGGAAGGGTCTGTCTGTCAGTGCAGCAGTTGATGCTGCAGCAGATAGACGCCTGCGCCAGCAAGGTAGCCGACCAGGGCCAGCCCGCTGATTTTCCTGACGTACCAGAAGAAATGGATCTTTTCGAGGCCCATCGCCGCGACGCCCGCCGCCGAGCCGATGATCAGGATGGAGCCGCCCGTTCCCGCACAGTAGGCAAGGAACTCCCACAGGAAATGATTGGGCGGGAAGGCCGTCAGGTCGTACATCCCCATTGAGGCGGCCACCAGTGGCACGTTATCCACGATGGCGCTGACCATGCCGATCAGCAGCACGATGATGTCCAGCCTGCCGACGGTTTGATTCAGCCACTGGGCGAGCGCCGTCAGGATGTGCGTGTGCTCCAGCGTGGCAACCGCCAGCAGGATGCCGATGAAGAACACCAGCGAGCTCATGTCAATCCTGCTCAGGGCGTGCACCAGCGTGAGAGGCTGTTTGAATGCATCTTCCTTGTGGCGATGCACCAGATCCCCCACCAGCCAGAGAAGCCCGAGGCCGAACAGGACACCCATGAAGGGCGGCAGGTGCGTCACGGTCTTGAACACCGGAACGGCAATCAGAATCCCCAGTCCCAGGAAGAACATCAGGTTGCGCTCAAACCCGGTCGTGCGCAGGCCGTGATCGATGTCGCCCGCCTCTCGGCTCACAACGGCGCGTCCCCGCAGGGAATACGCGGTGATGGTCAGCGGCACGATCAGGCTGACCAAAGAGGGAAGAAAAACCGACTTGATGATGGCCAGCGCGGTGATCTGCCCGCCGATCCACAGCATCGTGGTCGTGACATCGCCGATCGGCGACCATGCGCCGCCCGCATTGGCAGCAATGACGATGATGCCGGCAAAGAAGATGCGGTCCTCCCTGTCGGCCAGCAGCTTGCGCATCAGGGAGACCATGACAATGGTGGTTGTCAGGTTGTCGAGTATCGCACTGAGAAAGAAGGTGACGAACCCGACCAGCCACATCAGGGACGACAGTTTCGTGGTTTTGATCCGCCGGGTAATGACTTCAAAACCGTTGTGCGCATCGACAAGCTCGACGATCGTCATCGCACCCATCAGGAAGAACACGATCTGGGCGGTGCCCATCAGCGATTCGCCGAGCTGTTCGCTGAGCAGATGCGGGTCACCGACCGACATGGCGTAGACGGTCCACAACAGGCCGGCGCCCAGCAAGGCCGAGGCTGATTTGTTGACGCCGAGAGGATGCTCCAGCGCGATGGCCGCGTAGGCAATCACGAAAACAAAGACCAGCGTAATCAGCATGGCAGATCCCCCAGGCAGGGCGTGCTCAGGGCAGCTGGAGACAGGAAGTGGCGGGGATGGCGCAGGTCGAACGACACTGGCGGCGTGCAGGCGCAAGGAAAGTTCACGGGTGCTCTCGATCAGCGTGCGGCGGCCCGACCGTCACGAAAACCTGTCCGCGGCAGAATTGCGCTTTGCAGACACCCGAGGGCGATTATACACAGCCGGATCGGATCGCCAAGCAGGCTGCCAGCTATGGCATCAGGCGCCGCAAACGTCCCCGATCACCACGTAGCATGCCCACAAACCCGCGCCCGGCGGGCTTCTTCAGGCAGCATGCTGAAGAAGCTTGCTGCATGCGGCTCTCCGGGCAGTCTAAGAACAGAGCGTATTCAAGCGCCGGTCAGCTTGCGCTCCACCGCGAACTTGATGAGTGCGGAACTGCCTTCCAGCTCGCATTTGCGCTTGATGTTGAGGCGATGGGTTTCGACGGTACGCACGGAGAGATCCAGACGGGAGGCAATCTCCTTGCTGGAAAGTCCGTCGGCGATCAGTTTCAGGACTTCCTGTTCACGCTGGGTGAGCAGCGGCGCCGGGGTAGCGCCCGCCGCCAGCGCGTCGGCAACACCGGCAGAGTAATAGCGCCGGCCGGCCATGACAGCATGCACGGCAGCAACGATTTCCTGCGCCGGACTGTCCTTGAGCACATAGCCCCGCGCTCCGTGGCGGAAGGCTTCGACCACATACTGGGGCTGATCATGCATGGTGAGCATGATGACCTGCACCTGCGGATACTGCTCGTGGAACTGGCGCACGAGGTCGATGCCGCTGGTGCCGCGCATGGCGATATCCATCAGCACCACATCTGGCTGGCTGCGCTGCATGGCAGCAAGTGCGCTGGCCGCGTCTTCGGCCTCGGCAATGACGGTGAAGCCCGTGACGGTTTCAAGGCGCACGCGCAGGCCATCACGCACCAGCGGATGGTCGTCGACGAGCATGAGTTTTACGGCGGAATTCATTTTCAGAGTCCTCTGATCATGCGCGCAGCGCGGCTGCGGTCAATACGATTTCGATGCTGGTGCCCTGCGGCCCGGCCCGCATGAAGAACATGCCGCCCAGCGTCTCGATGCGTTCGCGCATGCTGGTCAGCCCGAGGCCGCCGCGTGGCAGGGCAGCAAGTGCTTCCGGGTCGAAACCGCGACCGTTGTCGGTGATGCTCAGGCGCAGGGCCTGCGGCCGGCTCATCAGGGTGACGGTTACTTCGCTGGCATGGGCGTGTCGCTCGATATTGGTGAGGGCTTCCTGCACGACACGGAACAGGGCTGTGGCGACCGGGCCAGGCAAGGTCGGATTGTCCTCGGCCTTGAGGCAGACCTGCAAACCAGTACGCGTGCCGAATTCATTGAGGGTCTGGGCCAGGGCGGCCTTGAGGCCCAGATCGTCCAGTGCCGTGGGGCGCAGGTCGTGCGAGATGCGGCGCACTTCACGCAGCACTTCGTTGAGCCGCGTAACGCCCTTGTCGGTCATCTCGGCCAGCCCGGCCGGAGCCTCGCCACGCAGCTGGGCCACCCGTTCCTGCACGGATTCGAAAATGAATTTCACCGATACCAGCAACTGGCTGACCCCGTCATGCAGTTCGCGCGCCACGCGGGCACGCTCGGTTTCCTGCGACAACACGACCTGATGCGCCAGAGCACGCATGCGGACCTCGGCACTGCGCTGGGTGGACAGATTCAGCGCAAAGCCGCAAATCGCCACGATCAGCGCCGCCGCCCCGGCAATCACCACAATGATCGTCATGGTGGCGGAAATGGCATTGCTGGCGGCTTTTTCGATCCGCATCCGGGCGTCGTCCAGATCGTCCAGATAGATGCCGGTACCGATCATCCAGCCCCATTTCGGCTCAAGCGCTACGTAACCCAGCTTGCGCTCAACACGATGTGTCGAGGGACGATTCCAGAAGAATTCGACGTAGCCGCCCCCCGCCTTGGCCTGGGCAATCAGGCGCTGGATGGTCGGCACGCCCTGCGGATCGAGCATGTCCCACAGGTCCTTGCCGACCAGTTGCGGCTCGCGCGGGTGCATGAGATTGCGCCCACGCTGGTCATACACATAGAAGTAGCCATCCTCGCCGAAATCCAGCTGCTGCAGGATGTTCAGCGCATGTGCCCGCGCCGCCTGCTGATCGGGCGCATCGTGCAAGTGTTCGATAGCCCCCATGGCAAGGTCGACGTAGTGCTTGAGCTCGGTGCGCCTGGCGCTTTCGAGCACCGGCAACACGGCCCGGGTTTCAGCGTCAGCCAGGGCTTCGGTCTCTATCTGCACCACGGAAGCAATCGCTGCAATGGCAAGCAGCAGAGGCGCGACGGCGAGAAGGAGGACTTTCAGGCGCAGATTCATGGCCGCCATGCTAATCCGCCACAGGGGTGCTGGCTATGGGCTTCAGCGCGGCGATCACCCGCATTCAGGGTTCCCGGCTACGTAGAGCTACGCACCCGCTCTGCGTAGTCATCCTGATGTGCGCACTGGCGCAGCACACCATACTCAGCCCATCCCGGAAAAAGGTTTGAACGCCGACGGCCGGGACGAAGGGAGCAACGCAGCAATGCGCCAGGCCCACACCATAACCCTTGCGTTCGCGCTCACGAGGCGCGACGACACAGGAGGAGACACAATGAATCGCATCCTGCCCAAACTGGGCTGGGCCGCGCTGGCAGCACTCGGCGCGATTAGCCTGTCCTATGTGGCACTTTCACGCGGCGAAACCATCAACGCCCTGTGGGTAGTGTCCGCTGCCGTGTGCATCTATCTGGTGGCCTACCGTTTCTACGGTCTGTACATCGCCAAGACCGTGCTCGGCGTCGACTCGACACGCATGACCCCGGCCGTGAAGTACAACGACGGTCTGGACTACGTGCCGACCAACAAGAATGTGCTGTTTGGTCACCACTTTGCCGCCATCGCCGGCGCAGGGCCACTGGTCGGCCCGGTACTGGCTGCGCAGATGGGCTATCTGCCCGGTCTGCTATGGATCGTGGCGGGTGTGGTGCTGGCCGGCGCGGTGCAGGACTTCATCGTGCTCTTCATCTCGTCGCGTCGCGACGGGCGCTCGCTGGGCGACCTGATCAAGTCAGAGCTGGGGACCATCCCGGGCATGATCGCGCTGTTCGGCGCCTTCCTGATCATGATCATCATCCTCGCCGTACTGGCAATGATCGTGGTGAAGGCATTGGCCGACTCGCCCTGGGGGACCTTCACGGTCGCCGCGACGATTCCCATCGCGATCTTCATGGGCGTCTACATGCGCTACATCCGCCCGGGCAAGATCGGCGAAATCTCGATCGTTGGTTTCATCCTGCTGATCGCCGCCATTCTGGTCGGCGGCCAGGTAGCCGCCAGCCCGACCTGGGCCCCGCTGTTCACCTTCACCGGCACCCAGCTGACCTGGATCCTGATCGCCTATGGCTTCATCGCCGCCTCGCTGCCGGTGTGGCTGCTGCTGGCCCCGCGTGACTACCTGTCGACCTTCCTGAAGATCGGCACGATCCTCGGCCTGGCCGTCGGTATTGTCATCGTCGCCCCGATGATGCACATGCCGCATGTCACCAAGTTCATCGACGGCAGCGGTCCGGTCTGGTCCGGCAACATGTTCCCGTTCCTGTTCATCACCATCGCCTGCGGCGCCGTGTCGGGCTTCCACGCCCTGATTTCTTCCGGCACCACGCCGAAGATGCTGGACAACGAACGCTACGCAGCCTTCATCGGCTATGGCGGCATGCTGATGGAATCCTTCGTGGCCATCATGGCGCTGGTTGCAGCATCGGTGATCGACCCGGGCGTGTATTTCGCCATGAACAGCCCGGCCGCCGTCATCGGCAAGGAAGCCATCGAAGTTGCAGCGAAGGTTTCCGAATGGGGCTTCGTGATCACCCCTGACGTGTTGCTGCAAACGGCAACCGACGTCGGCGAGAAGACCATCATCTCGCGCGCCGGCGGCGCTCCGACCCTTGCCGTGGGCATGGCACACATCATTTCCGGCGCCATCGGCGGCAAGGCAATGATGGCCTTCTGGTATCACTTCGCGATCCTGTTCGAGGCGCTGTTCATCCTGACCGCAGTGGATGCAGGCACCCGTGCCGGCCGCTTCATGCTGCAGGATCTGCTTGGCGCCTTCGTACCGGTCTTCAAGCGCACCGAAAAGCTGGGGCCGAACCTGATTGGTACCGGCCTGTGCGTCGCCGCCTGGGGCTATATCCTGTATCAGGGCGTGGTGGATCCGCTGGGTGGCATCAACACCTTGTGGCCGCTGTTCGGCGTTGCCAACCAGATGCTGGCGGCCGTTGCACTGACCTTGTGCACGGTGGTGCTGTTCAAGATGAAGCGCGAGCGCTACGCCTGGGTCACCATTGCCCCGACGATCTGGCTGCTGGCCTGCACGCTGACGGCCGGTTGGCAGAAGATTTTCGACCCCAGCTTCAAGGTCGGATTCCTTGCCCAGGCAGCCCGCTTCAGCGCCGCCGCCGACCGTGGCGAACTTCTCGCCCCGGCCAAGAACGTTGGGCAAATGCAGCAAATCATCTTCAACCAGTATCTGGATGCGGCGCTGTGCGGCCTGTTCATGCTGGTCGTGATCGCGGTGCTGGTGTTCGGCATCCGCTCCTGCATGAAGGCTTATGCTGAAAACAAGCCGAGCTCGAAAGAGTCTCCTTACGAAGCGTTGCCTGAAAGCGCTGCGTAACGCATGATCCTGACGGTGGCTGCGCAAGTGGCCACCGTTCAGGTTTTTCCGGTCTGCCGCAGCCTCAGGCGGCAGACCGGAAAGACTTGAACCAGCCCCTCGACAGGAAAAACAGCGTGTTCAATGACCTCGCAAAACTCGGCAAATATCTCGGTGAAACAGCCCTCCTGATGGTCGGCCAGCCGGACTACGACGCCTATGTTCAGCACACCCGACTGAAGCACCCGGACCGCACGCCCATGAGCTACGCAGAATTTTTCCGCAACCGTGAAGATGCGCGCTTTGGCGGTGCGGTCGGGAAATGCTGCTGAAGAACAATGCCGGGGCCTGATGACGAAGCTCAGCCCCCAGCCCCCGGAATACTACAAATGATCCCTGTCACCCTCCTCACAGGCTTTCTCGGCGCGGGCAAAACCACCCTGCTCAACCGCCTGCTGGCGGCCAATCCGGATCAGCGCATCGCTATTGTCGAGAACGAATTCGGCGCCGTCGGCATTGATGCAGCACTGATCGCCCCGCAAGCCTCGACCATCATCGAGCTTTCGAACGGCTGCATCTGCTGCAGTGTGCGCGGCGAACTGTCCGCCGCCCTGCTCGATCTGCTGGCCCGACGCGAACGCGGCGAGCTGCATTTCAACCGGCTGGTGATCGAAACCACCGGCCTGGCCGACCCCGGCCCGGTGGTGCAGACCTTCTTCTGGGAAGAAGCGCTGCGCGACAAGTTCCAGCTCGATGCGGTGATCACGCTGGTCGATGTGTGCCACGCCACCGGCCAGCTTGACCGCGAGGCCGTGGCCGCCGCCCAGGTGGCCTACGCGGACTGGCTGATCCTGACCAAGACCGATCTGGCTGACGCCGGCAGCCTGCCCGAGCGCCTGCGCACCATCAATGCCCGCGCTGGCATCATCGACGTGCAGGAGCTCGACGCGCACTGGCCAAGCCTGCTCCAGACCGGTGGTTTCAGCCTCAACGAACACGGCCTGCCGGCCCGCCGGCTGCCCGCTGGCGGCTGGAAAGTGGCCGGTTCGGGCACGAATGCGTTCGGCCAGACCCCCGCCAAGCGTTCCTGGGACGACGCCATCGAGTCGCTGGTACTGGAGAGCGAAGGCTCGGTGAACATCGACGCCATCTCGGCATTCGTCGAGCGTCTGATCGAGGAGCATGCCAACGATCTGCTGCGCTACAAAGGCATCCTGTCCATCGCCGGCGAGCCGCGCCGGCTGGTCTTTCAGGGAGTGCACCGCATCGCCGGCTTCGACTACGGGCGGGATTGGGGCGCCGACGAGGCCCGCGAAAGCCGCATCGTCCTGATCGGTCGCGACCTGCCCCGCGAGCGACTACTGGCGGACTTCTCCGCGACCCTTGCCTGAAGAGGCAGGCACAAGGCGGACTCGCGGGATACCTGCCCGAAAAAGGCCGCTGCACGCGGGTTTTGTGCATATCACCAAAGCCATATGACCAATTTTTGCCAATTCGCGGAATTTTTGGCTGCAGTTGGTTTGGCTTGTAGATAAACTAGCCATACGCATCCGTAGCCCTGCCGAATACCCTCGGCGTTCAAGCCCCATCCGGGCCATCACTCGTGCTTTTCGCCGGCTTATCCAGCCGGCGCCCAACAGGAGGAACTTCATGTTGCGTATCACCGCTATTGCCTCGGGCCTGCTGCTCAGCCTGCTCGCAACCCCGGCCTTTGCAGCCAAGACCCTGGTGTATTGTTCGGAGGGCAGCCCGGAGGGCTTCAATCCGATGTTCTACACCACCGGCACCACCCACGACGCATCCTCGGCCCAGCTCTTCAACCGGCTGGTCGAATTCGAAGTCGGCACCACCAACATCGTGCCGGGCCTGGCCACCGCCTGGGAGATTTCCCCGGATGGCCTGAGCTACACCTTCAAGCTGCGCAAGGGGGTGAAGTTCCACACCACCGACAAGTTCACGCCGACGCGCGATTTCAACGCCGACGACGTGCTGTTCACCTGGAACCGCATGGCAGACGCCAACCATCCTTTCCACAAGAACAGCCCCGGCACCAACTACGCCTACTTCCAGGATATGGGCATGGCGAAGATCGTCGACAAGGTCGAGAAGACTGACGATTACACCGTGGTGTTCAAGCTCAAGGCGCCGGTCGCCCCCTTCCTCGCCAACATGGCGATGGACTTCATGTCGATCCAGTCGGCCGAGTTCGCCAGCAAGATGAAAGCCGCCGGCACACCGGAAGTCGTGGACCGGGAGCCGGTCGGCACCGGCCCGTTCCGTCTGCAGTCCTACCAGAAGGATGCCGTGATCCGCTACAAGGCTCACGACAAGTATTACGAAGGTCGTCCCAAGCTGGACAACGTGATCTTCGCGATCACCCCGGACGCTTCGGTGCGTCTGGCCAAGGTAAAAGCCGGCGAATGCCAGCTGATGGCCTACCCGAAGCCGGCCGATCTGCCCGCGATCAAGGCGGACACCTCGATCAACCTGCTGACCAAGGAAGGTCTGAACATCGGCTACATCGCACTGAACGTCGAGAAGAAGCCTTTCGACAACAAGCTGGTGCGTCAGGCCGTCAACATGGCCATCGACAAGAAGGGCATTCTCGACACCATCTATCAGGGCGCAGGCCAGGTGGCCAAGAATCCGATCCCGCCGATCATGTGGTCGTACAACGACAAGATCAAGGACTATCCCTACAACGTCATCAAGGCCAAGGAGCTGCTTGCCAAGGCCGGCCTGAAGGATGGTTTCGAGATGGAACTGTGGTATCTGCCGGTGCAGCGCCCCTACAACCCGGACGGCAAACGCATGGCCGAACTGGTGCAGGCGGATCTGGCCAAGATCGGCGTGACTGCCAAGCTGGTGACCTACGAATGGGGCGAATACCGCAAGCGCGCCAAGAACGGCGAGCATCAGGCCGTGATGTTCGGCTGGAGCGGTGACAACGGAGACCCCGACAACTTCTTCGCCAATCTGCTCTCCTGCGATGCCGTGGCTGGCGGCGGCAACTTCGCCCGCTGGTGCAACCAGGAGTACGACGGCATCATCAAGAAGGCCGCCAGCACAGCACAGAAGGCTGAGCGCAGCAAGCTCTACGAGAAGGCTCAGGAAATCGTCAAGGAAGAGGCCGTGTGGGTGCCGATCGCCCACTCCGTGCGCTTCGAGCCGGTTCGCAAGAGCGTGGTGGGCTACAAGACCGCCGCCGTGCCGACCAATCACTACTTTTCCAAAGTGGACGTAACCGGCAAGTAATTTCATTCCCGGACCAGACCTGTGTTTGCCGACGTCGGCTTGCCGTGCGCCAGCACGGATCTGCGCCTCGTCTTCGCGACATCTTTGCTCCGGGAATGAAATAGCCTGCCCGCCCCGCCGCCGTCCTCGCCAGGCTTTTCATGGCAAGGGCGGCGGTCTGTTGTTTCTGATCACGAAGTGTTCAATCCATGATTTCTTTCATCCTGCGACGCCTCGGCGTCCTGATCCCGACCTTCCTCGGCATCACGGTGCTGGTGTTCGCCCTGATCCATCTGATCCCCGGCGACCCGGTAGAGGCCATGTCCGGCGAACGCGGCATGGAGCCTGCGCGCTATGCGGCATTGATGACCGAATTCGGTCTGGACCGGCCACTGCCGGTGCAATACATCGACTACGTATTCAAGGCGGCCAAGGGCGACCTGGGCAATTCCATCGTCACCCAGGAACCGGTGCTGCGTGAGTTCCTCGACCGCTTCCCCGCCACCTTCGAACTCTCGCTGTGCGCGATGCTGTTTGCGGTCTGCCTGGGAATTCCGGCCGGCGTCATCGCCGCGCTCAAGCGCAATACACCGATCGACTATGGCGTGATGGGCGTGTCGCTCACCGGCTATTCGATGCCGATCTTCTGGTGGGCTCTGCTGCTGATTCTGTTCTTCTCCGTACATCTGGGCTGGACCCCGGTTTCCGGCCGGCTCGCCATCGAGTTCGACCCGGCCCGCGTCACCGGCCTGATGCTGATCGACTCGATCCTCTCCGGTGAAGAAGGCGCCTTCCTGTCAGCCGTGTCGCACCTGATCCTGCCGACCATCGCGCTGGGCACCATCCCGCTCGCAACCCTCGCCCGCATGACCCGCTCGGCGATGCTCGAAGTTCTGGGCGAAGACTATGTGCGTGCCGCCCGCGCCCGCGGTCTCTCTCCGCTGCGCGTGGTCGTGCGGCATGCCCTGCGCAACGCGCTGATCCCGGTGATCACGGTGATCGGCCTGCAGGTGGGCACGCTGCTGGCCGGCGCGATCCTCACCGAGACCATCTTCTCCTGGCCCGGCATCGGCAAATGGATGGTTGAAGCCATCCACCGCCGCGACTATCCGGTGGTTCAGGGCGGCATCCTGCTTTCGGCCACCCTGGTCATCGTCGTCAACCTGCTCGTAGACGTGCTCTACGGCGTCATCAATCCCCGCATCCGTCATGCCCGCTGAGCCCACGATGAATACGCCTCACACCCCATCCTCCGCGCCGGACGAACTTGCCGTGCTCGCGCCGCCCTCACCGATGGCCGAGCTGTGGCGCGATTTCTGCCGCAACAAGGGCGCCGTTTTCGGTCTCGCGCTGGTCAGCACCTATCTGCTGCTGGCACTGTTCGCCGGTTTCGTTGCCCCACATTCGCCGATCGAACAGTTCCGCGACGCCGTCCTCACCCCGCCGGCCTGGGAAGACGGCGGCAGCGTGAAATTCCTCCTCGGCACCGACGCAGTCGGGCGCGACATGCTCTCGCGCCTGATCTTCGGCTCACGCCTGTCACTGGCCATCGGTCTGATCTCGGTGACCCTGTCACTGTCACTGGGCGTCGTTCTGGGTCTGGCGGCGGCCTTCTACGGACGCAAGGTGGATACGGCCATCATGCGCCTGATGGACATGCTGCTCGCACTGCCCAGCCTGCTGCTGGCGGTGGCGGTGATCGCCATCCTCGGACCGGGACTGGCCAACGCCATGTATGCCATCGCGATCGTGCGCCTGCCGGCCTTCGTGCGCCTGACCCGCGCCACGGCGATTGCCGAACTGCAGAAGGATTACGTGATCGCCTCGCGCATCGCCGGAGCCGGCACCCTGCGCCTGATGTTCATCACCGTCCTGCCGAACTGTCTCGCACCGCTGATCGTGCAGGCCACTCTGGGGTTTTCCACCGCGATCCTGGATGCGGCAGCACTCGGCTTTCTCGGCCTCGGCGCCCAGCCGCCCACACCGGAATGGGGCTCGATGCTCGCCGGCGCCCTGGAATTCATCCAGCGCGCCTGGTGGGTTGTCAGCCTGCCCGGCATCGCCATCCTGCTCGCCGTACTGGCCTTCAACCTGATGGGTGACGGCCTGCGCGATGCACTCGACCCGAAACTGAAACGCTGAACGCCATGGCACTTCTCGACATCAAGAACCTTTCGGTCCATTTCGGCGCAGACGAGCGCCCGATGCGCGCCGTCGACGGTCTGGACCTTTCCATCGAAGCCGGCGAAGTCGTCGGTATCGTCGGCGAATCCGGCTCCGGCAAAAGCGTCACCTCGCTGGCCCTGATGGGCCTGATCGACGCGCCCGGCCGCGTGTTTGCCGACAGCCTGACATTCGATGGCCGCGACCTGCTGAAAATGCCGGCCCGTGAGCGCCGCGCCATGCTCGGTCGCGACATTGCAATGATTTTCCAGGACCCCGGCACCACCCTGAACCCCTGCTACACGGTCGGCGACCATCTGGTCGAAACCCTGGCCGTGCATGAAGGCGGCAGCCGCCGCGCACTGCGCGCCCGGGCCCTCGAACTGCTTCAGCAGGTGGAAATCCCCGATCCGCAAAGCCGCCTCGCGGCCTATCCGCATCAGCTCTCCGGTGGCATGAGCCAGCGCGTGATGATCGCGCTGGCCATCGCCTGCAACCCGCGCCTGCTGATTGCTGACGAACCGACCACGGCACTCGACGTGACCGTGCAGGCACAGGTGCTGGATTTGCTGTTGCGCCTCCAGCGCGAGCGCGGCATGGCCCTGATGCTGATCACGCATGATCTGGGCGTGGTCGCCCAGACCGCCCAGCGCGTGGTGGTGATGTATGCCGGCCAGGTCATGGAAACCGGCAGTGTGCCGGCCATTTTCAAGGAGCCACAGCACCCTTATACGGCTGCGCTGATGTCGGCCCTGCCGGAGAACAACGCCGGCCGCGAACGCCTGCAGACCATTCCCGGTGTGGTTCCCGGCGCCTTCGACCGCCCCGTCGGCTGTCTGCTCGCGCCGCGCTGCACGTTTGCCAACGCACGCTGCCAGAGCGAACATCCGGCCCTCGAACACACCCCGGCTGGTGCCGTGCGCTGCTTTTACCCGCTGGTGAAGTCATGAACGATCACTCCACGAATCACACCCATTTCCTGTTGCAGGTCGACAGCCTCGCCAAGCACTACCCGGTGTCCACCGGCTTCATGAAGCCCAAGGCACTGGTGCGGGCGCTCGACGGCGTGAGCTTCCATCTGGATGCCGGCAAGACGCTGGCGGTGGTCGGCGAGTCCGGCTGCGGCAAGACCACCCTGGCGCGCCAGATCACCATGATCGAAACGCCCACCGCCGGCCACCTGCGCCTCGATGGCATCGACATTGCCACCGCCACCGTGGCTGAGCGCAAGCAGCTGCGCCCCCAGGTGCAGATGGTGTTCCAGAACCCGTACGCCAGCCTCAACCCGCGCAAGCGGGTGGGCAGCATCCTCGAAGAGCCTCTCAAGATCCACACCACGCTGACGGCCGCCGAGCGCGGCGACAAGGCCCGCGCCATGATGGCCCGCGTCGGCCTGCGCCCCGAGCATTACGGTCGCTATCCGCACATGTTTTCCGGCGGCCAGCGCCAGCGCATCGCCATTGCCCGCGCGCTGATGACCAACCCGAAACTGGTGGTGGCGGACGAACCGGTGTCGGCGCTGGACGTGTCGATCCAGGCGCAGGTGCTCAATCTGCTGATGGACCTGCAGCAGGAAACCCGCGTCGCCTGCCTGTTCATCTCGCACAACCTCGCGGTGGTGGAGCACATTGCCGATGAGGTGCTGGTGATGTATCTGGGTCGCGTCGTCGAACACGGCACCAAGCGCCAGATCTTTGACCATGCGCGCCACCCGTACACGCGCGCCTTGCTGTCAGCCACCCCACGGGTGGATCCGGAGCAGCGCCAGGTGCGTTTCATGGCCAAGGGCGAATTGCCCTCGCCGCTGGATCCGCCTCCGGGCTGTGCCTTCCACCGCCGCTGCCCGCACGCTATCGCGGCCTGTGCAACGGATGTGCCGGAGCTGCGTCTGGTCGACAGCCACTGGACGGCCTGCCACCGCGCAGAAGAGATCTAGCGGGAGAGCCGCATCCGGCGGCACTCTTCACCATGCCTGCCTGAAGAGCGGCCCGCACAGGGCGTCTTCGGGCACATTGCCTGCAGACACAGGCGGGAAGCGGCTCTTCAGCCAGCCTGCTTACGCGACCGGCTTGCCTTCCTGCAGCGCCAGCCAGCCCTTGATGATGCGGTACACCGCCCACAGGCCGACCAGTCCGAACAGCAGCCAGTTGATCAGGAAGCCGACCAGCAGCAGGTAAAGCACCATGCCGATCAGCATCGCGATGGCGCACAGCCAGAAGGTGTCGGCCTGCCAGGCCAAATGGCTCTGCAGGAAAGTGCCTTTCACGGCATCGCGCTTCACGTAGTTGATGATGATGGCGATGATCGAAGTCCAGCCAAACAGGAAGGCCCCGATCATGGTTGCCGCCTGCGACCACGCGCCGATCACCAGCCCGATGGCGTGCAGCAGGTAGAGGACGTGCGTGAGCTGGATGTGCCCGGGCTGCGCCGGCGTAAAGGCATTGCCGTCAATCACGTCGATGGTCTTGTCGTCAGGCATGGCGTGTCCTTTCATAGCCCCAGTTCGCCCCACAGCGCATCCACGCGCTGCTTCACCGCAGCATCCATTTCAATCGTGCGGCCCCACTCGCGCTGGGTTTCGCCCGGCCACTTGTTGGTGGCGTCCAGGCCCATCTTGCTGCCCAGTCCGGCCACCGGCGAGGCGAAGTCCAGATAGTCAATCGGCGTATTGTCGACCAGCGTGGTGTCACGCGTGGCGTCCATGCGCGTGGTGATCGCCCAGATCACTTCCTGCCAGGAGCGCACGTCCACATCCTCATCCACGACGATGATGAACTTGGTGTACATGAACTGGCGCAGGAAACTCCAGATGCCAAACATCACCCGTTTGGCATGGCCGGGGTAAGCCTTCTTGATGCTCACCACCGCCATGCGATACGAACAGCCTTCCGGCGGCAGGTAGAAATCGGTGATCTCCGGGAACTGCTTTTGCAACAGTGGTACGAACACCTCGTTCAACGCCACACCCAGCATCGCCGGCTCGTCCGGCGGCTTGCCGGTGTAGGTGCTGTGATAGATCGGATCTTTCCGCATGGTGATGCGCTCGATGGTGAACACCGGAAATTCCGAGACCTCGTTGTAGTAGCCGGTGTGATCGCCATACGGGCCTTCCGCTGCCAGATCATCCGGATAAATGAAGCCTTCGAGCACGATCTCGGCACTGGCCGGCACCTGCAGATCGTTGCCAATGCACTTCGTCAGCTCGGTCTTCGCACCGCGCAAGAGGCCCGCGAACTGGTATTCGGAAAGCGAATCTGGCACCGGCGTCACCGCACCCAGAATCGTCGCCGGGTCGCAGCCCAGCACCACGCTCACCGGGAAAGGCTGGCCCGGATTGGCTTGCTGGAATTCGCGCAGATCGAGTGCGCCGCCGCGGTGCGCCAGCCAGCGCATGATCACGCGATTCCTTCCCAGCACCTGCTGGCGGTAGATGCCCAGATTCTGGCGCGTCTTCAGCGGCCCGCGCGTCACCACCAGACCCCAGGTAATCAGCGGCGCCACGTCGCCCGGCCAGCAATGCTGGATGGGCAGCTTGCCGAGATCAACTTGATCGCCTTCCCACACGATCTCCTGGCACGGCGCGCGACTCACCTCCTTGGGCGACATGTTCAGCACCTGCTTGAGCACCGGCCATTTCTCCCACGCGTCGCGCAAACCTTTGGGCGGCTCCGGCTCCTTGAGAAAGGCCAGCAGCTTGCCGACTTCGCGCAGCGGTTTTTGCCAATCGCCTGAAGAATCAGGACTGACGCCCATTCCCAAAGCCACCCTCTGCGGAGTGCCGAAAAGATTGGCCAGCACGGGCATGCCCTTGGCGACGCCCTGTGTATGCGGCTTCTCGAAGAGCAGCGCCGGGCCGCCGGCGCGCAGCACGCGGTCGGCAATCTCGGTCATTTCCAGATGGGTATCCACCGGCACCGGAATTCGCTTGAGTTCGCCAAGGGCTTCGAGCTGATGGATGAAGTCGCGCAGGTCTTTGTATTGCATAAGGGTCGTCACAGGAATTCACGTGAAATGGGCGTGGAACAAACGCTCATCATGGTTCGCATGGGTGGCCCGGAAAGCACCACGCCGAGCATTTCACCAGCGCACGCCATAATCGGCAAACAGACCGACAAAGATCATCAGACCCAGCCAGTTGTTGTGCAGGAAGGCCTTGAAACAGGCGGCCGGCTCCCGCTCGCGGATCAGGAACAGATGGTGAATGGCGATCAGGGCCGCCAGGCCCAGCGCGACGAAATAGGCTCCGCCCCGCCCGGTCTGCAACCCGACCCAGGCCATGATGGCGAGAAAGGCAGCGTAGCAGATCGCCACCGCAACGATATCGAAGCGGCCGAAGGTGATGGCCGAGGTACGGATGCCGATTTTCAGGTCATCCGCGCGGTCGACCATGGCGTATTCCGTGTCATACGCCACGGCCCAGAACACGTTGCCCAGCAGCAGCCACCAGGCCAGCGCAGGGAGCATCCCCTGCACCGCGGCAAACGCCATGGGAATGCCAAAACCGAAGGCGATCCCGAGCCATGCCTGCGGTATCACCAGGAAACGCTTGGTAAACGGATAGCTGACCGCCAGCAGCAGCGCCGGAATCGACAGCCACAGCACCAGTCGGTTCAAGGGCAGGATCAGCAGGAACGCCAGCAGCGCCAATCCGGCAGCCAGCAGCAGGGCTTCACGTGGCTTCACCAGCCCGCTCACCAACGGGCGCTCGCGGGTACGGGCAACGTGGCCGTCGAAATCCCGATCGGCCCAGTCGTTGATGACGCAGCCAGCCGAGCGCATCAGCACGGTACCCAGCAGGAAGATCCACAACACCCACAGGCCCGGAATGCCTGACGCGGCAAACCACAGCCCCCACAGGGTGGGCCACAGCAAGAGCAGGATGCCGATCGGCTTGTCCAGGCGCATCAGCTTTTCCCATGCATCGAGTCTTTGCAGCCCGTTCATCCCGGCGTCCTCCTTGGTTATCTGCCCCGATGATAGCGCGTCGCCACAATTACGGCTCAAGCCTGGCGGTGCTGACGCCGTTATTTGACTATCGTCCCCCGCGTGGAGGTTGTGTCATGAGCATCCGCCAGAAATTCCTTGCCCTGATGGGCTTGCTCGTCACCCTGATCGTGATGCAAGCGCTGATCGCATACTGGAGCAACAGCCGTGCCGACGCCCGCCTGCAAGGCATGTACAGCCAGCAGACCCAGAATCTGGCCAAACTTGGGGCCATGCTGGATGATTCCAATGTCGTCCGGGTACGCCTGCTGCGAGCCACCCTGGCAGCAACACCGGAAGCCGCCAGCAGCGAAATGTCACAGGTAGGCAAGTTGCTGGGGAACGTAGAAAAACTGTGGGGTGAGGTCAAACTCACCGCGACTTCAGAGGACGAACGCAAGTTCGTCGACAAATACGAAGCCTCGCTGGGCAAGTTCGTACAACAACGCACGGCCTGGATTGACGCGCTCAAGGCTGGCGATTTCGACAAGGCCAAAGCGGTAGCGAGCGACAAACTCACCACCGAAGCATTTCGTGATTCACGCAACGCCGTACGTGATCTGTTTGGGGTGGAAGACTCACTGGCAGCCAGCAGTTTTGAAGCAGCCAAAGCAGATTCGCGCCGTGCGCTGGGCGTCAGCCTCGGAGTCGTACTGCTGAGCATCATTGCTGCAGCACTGGCCGCACACTTCATTCTGCGTCCCATCGTCAGCCTTCTGCAGGGAGCAGTGCGTGTGGCCAGCGAAGTGTCGCAAGGCAATCTGACCGAAAAAATCGTGGTGAAGGGAAACGACGAAATCACCCAGTTGCTCGCAGCGCTGGAGCAAATGCAGAACGGCTTGCGCGACTCGGTACGCACCATGCGCCGCAGCGCCGGCGAGTTGAGCGACCAGGCCCAGGCGTTGACCCACGGCTCGCAGGAAATCCACACCCAGGCCACCACCCAAGGCGACGCCATGAATTCCGCTGCAGCGGCCATCGAGGAACTCACGGTGTCCATCAACGTGCTTTCAAGCAATGCCAATGAAGCCCATCAGACGACCGAACAATCGGGCCAGGAAGCCCGTGCCGGCGTGGAGGTGATCCTCGGCACCACCGAACAGATGCACAGTGTGGCGAGTACCGTGAACAAGGCATCCAGCACCTTGCAAGGACTGGGAGCGAAATCACAGCAGATCAACCAGATTGTGGATGTGATCCGCGAAATCGCCGACCAGACCAATCTGCTGGCGCTGAACGCCGCCATCGAGGCCGCCCGCGCCGGCGAACAGGGGCGCGGTTTCGCAGTGGTGGCCGATGAAGTGCGCAAGCTGGCTGAACGGACCGGACAATCCACCCAGCAGATCGCCAAGGTGATCGAGGAAGTGCTCAGCGAAACGGATTCGGCCATCCATGAAATGGAGGACGGAGTAGTCAAAGTGGAGGAAGGCACGCGCCTGGCGGAGGCCGCCGGCAATTCGATTCGTCAGATCGTGACCGGAACAGATCGCGTGAGCAGCATGGTAACGGACATTTCCAGTGCAATCCGCGAACAGACCACCGCTGCGCAGGATATTGCCAAGAGTGTCGAGCACGTCGCTCAAATGAGCGAGGAGGCCATTGTCATCGCAAATGCCAATGCCGCTTCTGCACGTGCGCTGCAAGGCTTGTCGCAGGATCTCGATAGCGCCGTGGCACGCTTCCGGCTGGATTGAGGCAGGCTTCAGGCTCTCAACAGTTCTGCGCGCCCACCGTACCAGCGAGCCAGCAAGGCATCGGCGGCTTCAGGGTGGCGCGCCTGCAACTCTTCAGCGGCCTGCCGGGCAATCTCGATGAGATCGACATCCTGCTCCAGATCGGCGTAGCGCAGCAGGGGCACCCCACTCTGACGTGCACCGATGAATTCGCCGGGCCCACGCAAATGCAGGTCACGCCGGGCTATCTCGAATCCGTCGGTCGTCTCGTAAATGGCCTTGAGACGCTCTCGCCCGTTCTGTGACAAGGGCTGAGCATACACCAGCACGCAGCTGGAGGCCGCAGCGCCGCGCCCGACCCGCCCGCGCAGCTGGTGCAACTGAGCCAGACCAAAACGCTCGGCATGCTCGATCACCATCAGGCTGGCGTTCGGCACATCCACGCCGACCTCGATCACCGTGGTAGCAACCAGCACCTGCACATCATTGCGCACAAAAGCGTCCATGACCTCGGCCTTTTCCGCTGGTTTGAGACGGCCGTGCACCAGTCCGACCTGCAGTTCCGCCAGCTCCGCCGAGAGGGTTTCAAAGGTCTCGACGGCGGTCTGCAATTGCAGCGTTTCGCTTTCTTCGATGAGCGGGCAAACCCAGTAGGCCTGGCGCCCCTCGGCACAGGCGTCGCGAACCCGGGCGATGACTTCGTCGCGGCGTGAATCCGCGACAAGCTTCGTGACAATGGGGGTGCGCCCCGGTGGCAACTCATCCAGCACGCTGACATCCAGATCCGCCATGTAGCTCATCGCCAGCGTGCGCGGAATGGGCGTGGCACTCATCATCAGCATGTGCGGCAGACGCCCGACGACCTTCTCGCGCAAAGCCAGGCGTTGGCGCACGCCGAAACGGTGCTGTTCATCCACCACGGCAAGGCCCAGTTTTTCCAGCACCACGGTATCTTCAATCAGCGCATGGGTTCCCACCACCAAGAGGGCTTCACCACTGGCAATCTTCTCCAGCATGGCCGTGCGCTCGCGTTTTTTCTGCGACCCGGACAGCCACACCACTTCGATTCCCAAGGGCAGAAGCCAGCCTGAGAGCTTGCGGTAATGCTGTTCTGCGAGGATCTCGGTCGGCGCCATCAAAGCTGCCTGCAAACCGTTCTCGGCGGCCTGCAACATGGCAAGTGCGGCGACAATGGTTTTACCGCTGCCCACATCGCCCTGCAACAAACGCTGCATCGGCCAAGCCTGGGCCAGGTCGCGCGCCACCTCGTCAACCGCGCGACGCTGGGCTCCAGTCAGGGCAAACGGCAGAGCGTCGATGAGCCGGGCAGTCAGCAGCCCCAGTGCGGGCAGGCGCGCGGCGGCATGGGCACGACGCTCGATGTAGGCGCGGCGCAGCTGGATCTGCTGGGTCAGCAGTTCGTCAAATTTGATACGTCGCCAGGCAGGATGGCTGCGATCTTCCAGCGCTCCAAGTCTTGCATCCGGCGGAGGCTGATGCAGATAGCGCAAGCTGCGTTCCCAGCCGGCCAGCTTGAGGCTGCGCCGCAGCGCCTCGGGCAGATGATCGACGAGACTGGCGCGCTCGAACGCCCGAATCACCAGCTTGCGCAAGGCAGATTGGGCCAGCCCGGCAGTTGCCGGGTAGATGGGAGTAAGCGATTGCGGCAGAGCCTCGCCAAGGGTCACCGCCTGCAAGCGCGGATGAATCATTTCGTCGCCCCAGAATCCGCTGCGGATCTCGCCGAAAGCCCGCACCCATCGGCCGGGCTCCAGCATTTTCTGGATCGAAGGGTAGAAATTGAGAAAGCGCAGAATCAGGCTGCCACTTCCGTCGCGCAGTTTCACCACCAGTTGCCGGCGTGGACGGAACGTCACCTCGGCATGCTCGACCTCCGCCTCGACCTGCGCCGGCATCCCCGGCGCAGCTGCCGCGATCGGGGTGATGCGTGTTTCGTCTTCGTAACGCATCGGCAGATGCAGCAGCATGTCGGCATCATTGTAGATGCCGAGCTTGTGCAAGCGTCCGGTCAGAACAGAAGGCTGTTTTGCCGGTTTGGAAGAAGGTGTTGCGGCCTTCAAGATTGCTCAATCGAGCTGGAGAATGGCGTCGATTTCGACCAGTGCGCCGCGCGGCAGCGTCGCTACCCCCAGCGTGGCACGCGCCGGATAAGGCGCCTCGAAGTTCTGCTGCATCAGTTCATTGATGCGGGCGAAATTTGCCAGATCGGTCAGATAAATATTGAGCTTCACCGCGTTACCCAGTGTTCCACCGGCGGCCTCCGCCACTGCTTTGAGATTGGCAAAAACCTGCACGGCTTGCGCCTCGAAGCCTTCGACAAGCTGAGCACTGATGGGGTCCAGCCCGATCTGACCCGAAAGATAAACCGTATTGCCGGCGCGAATGGCTTGGGAATAGGGGCCGATGGCGGCCGGGGCATTGGCAGTGACTACGACGTGGCGTGACATGGCGGACTCCGGAACACAGGATCAGACAAGGCTCGAAGTCTAACAGGGGCTGACGGCTGTCGCGGCGAACCAGCACGATCAGGCCGCAGGAAGCACATGCGCCGGAACGAAAAGCCCCCCGAGCATGCCGAAAACGCGCCTGCAGCTTGGGTCTTCAGCGCGTCACACCGAAAATCCATAATCCGCGCGGATCTTCAGCATGCCTTGCTCAAGACGCAGGCCAGTTGCGGGTTTACAGACAGACACTCAAGAGCAGGCTCAGTCGGCAGAGCGCAGAGTAACGTCACAGCCGAGTTTGGCAATGACTTTCTGCAGGCCGCGCATGGTTGCTCCATTGATCACCAGTGGCGCCATCAGATTGGCTCTGACAGGCCCGTCTCCCGCTCTGCGGTGAAGCTCCTCCCTGTCCTCATGCCGCAGTATCAGCATGACGGCCATATCCTCAGCGCTTCCGGCCCCCAGCAGCTTTTCCTCATCTTCGGTGAGAGCGAATTCGTAATGCAGTCCGAGCAGATCCGGAGTCGTGACCGAGAAGGCCAGTTCCGGCATCTCGACGCTCTGCAGCACGGCGACCTCTTGCACATGGCTCGCAACTTCAATCAGCGTGAACCGCTTGCAGTTCTCAAAACCGGGCAGCCCGGCCGGAAACTCGATCACCTTGTTGGCGGCAACTTCAAGACTGCCGAAACGCGGACTATCGATTTTCATTTTCCTCTCCTCTCGATCACAGGAAATACAGACTAGCCAATCTACGCCAGACCCGGCCAGAAAAAGCCCGAAGATGCAGTTGTAATCCCCTGTAAATCAGGGCTTTTTTGCTGCGACCAGCATCCCGTTGCCCAACCCCAGTGTCCGTAACTTCTCCTGAGCTTTGACCGCCTCTTCCTTGCTGGCAAAGGGGCCTACCTGGACCCGGGTTTCCAGTTGTGAGGGAATTCCAGCCTGCTTGAGCTTGCTGCGCAGATCCTCCGCATTTGAAACACTGTTGAACACACCCAGTTGAACCACGAAGTTGCCATTGGCCAATGGCGCCGCAGGTGTCGCTACCGGAGCGGGTGAAACGCTTGCAGGCGCTGGAGCCGCGGCGGCTCTGGGAGCCTCAACAAACAAGCGATCGCCATTGACCGGCTTGCCAGTCCGCGGAGCTGGCCGTATCGGGGCTGGGGCTGGGGCTGGGGCTCCAAGGATGGGTTTGACGGAAGGATCCAGGCTGCCTTCCGGCACGACAGGTGCGGCAGCAGGCAAGGGGCCTGGATCTTCCGCGCGGGGAGCAGACATGGACGCCAACTCGGCCTGCGCTGTATCCGGAGCGCCCTTGATTGCCTCCTGCACCTCTTCGGAAAGACCGCTGGCGGAACTGGTCACCGCCACACCGATATCGGGCTTGCTCACCACCGGCATCGCCGATGGCTCGCTCGTTTCCTTCTGCTGCTCAAGAATCAGAAGCGTCGCAAGCAGCGTCACGATCAAACCGGCAGCCACCGCTACGCGAATCACAACCTTACGGCGTTCCTGTGCTTCGTCACCGCCACGACTCTTCACATCATGATCCAGCATGTTTCGTCTCCCCGTCTGCCGAGTCGCCACTCAGTGATCGAACCAGCTCAGCCTCTGCCACTGAAATATCACATCGCTCGGCAATTGCCTGTACATCGTAGCCGCGTCGTGCGAGTGCCATTGCCTCACCATACAAAGGAGAAACCTGCGCCGCAGCACGAAGATCGGATATCTGCTCCTTGAGGTCAGCCAGCTCGGCCTGAAGAGCGTCATGGTCTGCCCGCAATTCGTCCAGCAAAACCCGGGTCTGTCGCATTTCGAGCAAGGCATCAAACCCGAACGCACTGGCGTCCGGCTCGACAGGGCGCATCAATTTAGGCTCGGGCCGTTCATCAACCTCTGCCGCCATTGCCGGCGGGGTCCCATCATAGAAAACGCTTGAAAATGATTTGCCCGGCAGCCCGCCCAGAATCTGGGAATGGATGGTTTCGGAAGACGTGTCAGAGAACTCCAGCGGATCAGCCTTCTCAGGCCTGCGGGACGGCGTCGCGAAATACCGCAACAACAACCACGCGATATACGCCAGCAAAAGCCCTACCAAGCCATAGACGATGTCATGCGGCGTCAATTTTGCCCCTTGCCGTTTGACCTGAACTGTCGCAGGTCGTTGATTCGATCCTGATGATCATACTTGCAGACGACCTTCATATGGAAGGTCATCCCCTTCTGTCGCTTGAACAGATAAAAAAATGCCCGGTCAGCAAACCGGGCATTCCACAAGCAGTTTCGACTCGACAATCAGAATGTGCGGGTCATCTGCGCACCCAGAATTATGATGCTCCCGTCGTAACTGCCGGCAACGCGACCACGATAGGCGCTGCTCTGATTCGCGTCCACCTTGTCTTCCGGGATGTACAGGTATGCGACCCCTACATCAACAAGCGTTGATTTATCAAATTTCCATTGAATCCCGGTGGAAAGCCAGTAACGATTGTTGTCGGGCAATGAAACCAGGCGCTCCTCGACACCACGGACGGGAGACTGATCGTAGGCGATACCGTATTTCCACTTCCAGTTATCGTCGATCTTGTAATTGCCACCCAGAGCAATCCGCCATGTGTCGCGGAAATTCGCATCCAGCTGCTGTGCAACACTGCCGGCCGGTTTACCCGCCCCGGCATCCGAGGTGCGCACAATATCCACCTTATCAACCGTACTCCAATTCGTACGGGAAACATCACCCAGCATCTCCCAACGCTCACTAATCTGTTGGGCGACACTGAAGGTATATGTATCAGGCAGAGTGATGTCTGCCTTTGCGAACGCATTCTGGGATACGGCCTGATTGTTCGAACTCAGCGTACCTTCCAGATTGTGGAACATCTTGGACCGATATGAAAAACCCAACTCGGTACTCGGGCTCAATTTGATCGTCGCGCCGGCATTCCAGCCATAGGCCTCGCTTGTAGCTTCCAGAGTAACGATAGCGGCCTGTGTCACGCCATTAAGCGTTGCGGCATTCCGCTGGTACAACGCTTCCATGCGCTGATAATTGGCACCAAAACCGAGCGAAATGGAATCTGTCGCCTTGACCGCCAAGGACGGGTTTACGTTGTACGTTTTGATATCGAAGGTCTGCGACTGAAACCGTCCTGCCCAGTCATGGTTGTATTCGGTTTTCAATCCAAACGGGCTGCCTACTCCGATCCCGGCAAACCATTTGTCGCTCAACTGCCAGCTTGCATAGAGGTTGGGCAATCCAGCAATACCCCCAGCATCTCCACCGTCACCTCCGGTTGCAGCAGATCCATTACTGCTTCCGTCATTCTTGAACTTGTAGCTGGGCTTTATGAGAGTCAAACCTGCAGAAATATTGCCGCCATTCAGTTTGGTCATGGCTGCCGGGTTATAAAACACTACGCTGGCATTTTCTCCGACAACAGCGGAGCCAGCATAGGCATTACCCAAGCCACTGGCATTTTGCTCCAGCAATTGAAACCCGGATGCACTCGCTCCGCCGATAAAACCAAGCCCTACCGCCAAAGCAGCAGCTTGAACGATGACTCTTCCCTGCATACAACTCTCCTCTTTTGAATCACTCAGCGAGTGTGGTATCCCACGGTTATTTGGGCTCGAGACACAGTCCGTTTCCAGCATTGGTAGCTGGCAACGGAATCCCTCAGAAAAACGGATCAGCCGCTCTTGCATGCAGGCTTGGGTTGTGCCGGATTGATCAACGCCAGACACAAAGAAATGCGAAAGCGTGAAACTCAAACAAACGTTTTGATCCTACCCGTAAGGGTAGGTATGTCAATCCGCATTGCACAATCGAATTCATTTCGAGTTAGAAAGCAAAAACCCGCTACAGGAGACCTGTAGCGGGTTTGCATAGATAGTCTGACGATGACCTACTTTCGCATGGGCAATCCACACTATCATCGGCGCGGTTTCGTTTCACGGTCCTG
>NZ_JAVALZ010000005.1 GCF_030730865.1 Uliginosibacterium sp. 31-16
GCCAGCAGGGCGAACAGCGGCGTCAGGAAGAACAGCGCCGGGGCGAGGAACAGCGGCGCCAGATGGAGCAGCGCCAGTCGGAGCGCTCACGCGAGCCGCGCCGGGATGAGGAGCGCGAGCGCGGCGGGCGGCGCTAGGGGTAAAACGCAAGAGGCCGCGTGGGCGGCCTCTTGTTGCAGCGCGAGCGGTGGCTCAGACCTTCTTCAGGAAGCAGGCCTTGAGCATGAACTTGCCTTCGTCGAGCTTGCAGTCGACTTCGTGGTCACCGTCGCCCACCAGACGAATGCTCTTCACCTTGCTGCCCTGCTTGAGGGTGATCGACGAGCCCTTGACCTTCAGATCCTTGATCAGCACCACCGCGTCGCCGTCCTGCAGCACGGTGCCGTTGGAGTCGCGCACGATGCGGCTGTCTTCTTCCGTGGCCGCAGCGACTTGCGGGAATTCATGGCCGCAATCGGCGCAGACGTAGTTCTCGCCGTCCGGGTAGGTGTTTTCCATCGAACAGACGGGGCAGGCGGGAATGGCGGACATGGGTTTCAACTCGGCATGCATTAAGAAGCCGCGCAGTATACCCGCCCCGCGCAATGAGGCCTTGATCTGGATAGGGCTGCCGCCAAGCCGCTTCTGACAAGGGTCTTCATGCTGATGTGCCGGAGAGGCTTGTCAGGAAAGGGCTCTGGCGATGCCTGCCTGCAGCCCCAGGCAGGGCGCGGGTCTTCAGCGATAGAGCAGAAACGCCTCGCGTTCGGCGAGCCAGCTTTGTTCATCGGGCAGCGTGATGGCATCCAGATCGGCCGGCGTGGCCGCGGGATCGTCCACCCACTCGCGCAGCAGCGGCGAACCATTGATGAGGTCGATGGCGAGGCGCGCGTGTTCGTACTCGTAGGCGAAGTCGCGCCACAGCGGATAGACCGGGTACAGATTGCGGATGGCCTTGAAGGCCAGTGCCTGCAGGCGCCAGGGGCGGAAGGCGGCATGCGCGTAATGGGCGGTTTCGACATGGATCTGCACGCCACTGCAGAGTTTGCCGACATGCTTGTGGAAGGTTGGTTCGAACCAGATTTCGCGCAGCACGCAGCCGGCGAGCCAGTGCGGGGCGAGGCGGCGCATTTCTGCCAGCACGGCGCGCGCGTCGATGTCCGGGGCTCCGAAAATTTCCAGCGGGCGTGTGGTGCCGCGCCCTTCGGAGAGCGTGCAGCCCTCCAGCATCACCGTGCCGGCGTAGGCGCGCGCCATCGACAGATTGGCGGCATTCGGGCTGGGATTGATCCAGGCCCGCTCCTCCGGCCAGCCGTAGCCGGGCGCGGCTTCGGGCTGCCAGCCCTGCATCTCGATCACACGGTAGTCTAGCTGCAGGCCCAGCGTGGCGATGAACCAGTGGCCCAGCTCGCCCATCGTCAGGCCATGGCGCATGGGCAAGGCGCCGGCGCCGACGAAGCTCTCCCAGCCTTCGCGCAAGTGCAGACCTTCCACCGGACGGCCGGCGGGATTGGGACGATCCAGCACCCACACGGTCTTGCTGTGGTGCGCAGCCGCCTCCAGCACGTAACGCAGGGTTGTGATGAAGGTGTAGATACGGCAGCCCAGATCCTGCAGATCGACCAGCAGCACATCGAAGCTCGCCATCATCGCGTCGGTGGGGCGGCGCACCGTGCCGTAAAGGCTGAAGACGGGGATGCCCAGTTGCGGGTCGAGGTAGTCGGGTGATTCGACCATGTTGTCCTGCTTGTCGCCGCGCAGGCCGTGTTGCGGGCCGAACGCGGCGGACAGCGTGATCTCGGGGCAGGCGGCCAGCGCGTCGAGGGCGTGGTTCAGATCCCGCGTGACTGAAGCCGGGTGCGCCAGCAGGGCGACCCGTCTGCCCGTCAGCGGGGCGCGCAGGGCGGGGTCGGTGAGCAGGCGGTCGAGGCCGAAGAGAACGGGTTGGGTCATGATTTTTGGATATCCGGGGCGAAACGCAGCGTGAAGGCGCTGCTCTGGTGAAAGTCGGGACGCTCGCCGGGGTGGGCGAGTGCCCAGTAGCTGAGCGCGCCTGCGGTGGTTTCGATCACGGCGCTGAGACCGATCTGCCAGGGGCAGGCCGGCAGCAAACTGGCGGGCAGGCGGGCATCGAGTTCGAGCAGATCGGTGCTCTGGCGGACGCTGATTTCGGGCGCGGCCGCGGGTTGCCAGGCCGCGCGCTGGCGATAGGTGCTGAAGGCATAGGCCGCCCATTCGCCAGAGGGGGCGAGGTTGAATTCCCGATAGGCCGGCGAGTCCTGCTCCGCGAGGAACAGCTCGAAACAGCTGTGCTGCCACAGGCCATCCGTCGCACCCGGATCCGGCCGCGGCGCAGGAATCCGCAGCGCACCGATCTCGCCCTCCAGCCTGTAGCGCAGGTGCAGTGAGCCGTCCGGGTCAAACGCAAGCCCGGCGCTGAGCGTGCTCACTGCGGAGCAGGGTTGGGCGGGATGGCAGAGCAGAAGCTGTTGATGCGTCACGGCAGCGGACGGGAAAAGTGAAGGCGCTACTTTACCGGAGCTGCGCGATTTGGCGCATGCCCGCAGATCCGCTGCTGGCGGCTCTCTGCAGCCTGCTTGCTTGGAGAGGCTTGTGGCGGGCGGCTCTGCAAGACATGCCTGTTGGATGCGCTGCAGATGGGCGCGGGCGCGCGGGCAGGGGCCTGTTAGAATCACGCCTTGATCCGGCGCAGCGCGCGCCGCCATTTGTGGAGAAATTCTGATGTACCAGTCCCCCCTTCTGCAGGATCTGCATGCCCGTGGCCTGATTGCCCAGACCACCGACGCCGAGGCGCTCGACGAAATGCTCGCGAAGGGGTCTGTGACGCTGTATTGCGGCTTCGATCCGACCGCCGATTCGCTGCATCTGGGGCATCTGGTGCCGGTGCTGGTCCTGAAGCGTTTCCAGCAGGCCGGCCACAAGCCGATCGCGCTGGTGGGTGGTGCCACCGGCATGATTGGTGATCCGAGCTTCAAGGCCACCGAGCGCAAGCTCAATACGCCGGAAGTGATCGCCGGCTGGGTGGACAAGATCCGTGGGCAGGTCGCGCCCTTCCTTGATTTCGAGGGCCCCAACGCGGCCATCATGGCCAACAACTATGACTGGTTCAGCGGCATGGGCGCGCTGGAATTCCTGCGCGACATCGGCAAGCACTTCTCGGTGAATGCCATGATCAAGAAGGAATCGGTGCAGCAGCGCATCAACCGCGATGGCGAAGGCATCTCCTACACCGAGTTCTCCTACGCCTTGCTGCAGGGCTATGACTTCGCCGAGCTGAACCGTCGCTACAATTGCGTGCTGCAGATCGGTGGCTCGGATCAGTGGGGCAACATCACCGCCGGCACCGAGCTCACCCGGCGCATGAACCAGCAGCAGGGCTATGGCCTCACGCTGCCGCTGGTGACCAAGTCCGACGGCACCAAGTTCGGCAAGACCGAGTCTGGCGCCATCTGGCTGGACGCCAAGAAGACCTCGCCCTACGCTTTCTACCAGTTCTGGCTGAACACGGCGGATGCCGACGTGTACAAGTTCATGCATTACTTCAGCTTCCTCCCGGTGGAGCAAATTGCCGCCATCGAAGCGGCTGACAAGGCTGCCGAAGGTCGCCCGCAGGCCCAGCGCATCCTCGCCGAGCAGGCTACCGAGCTGGTCCACGGCAAGGCCGCGCTGGAAGCGGCGCAGCGCATCAGCGCCAGCCTGTTCTCCGGCGATCTGGCCTCGCTCACCGAGAGCGATCTGGAACAGCTCGCGCAGGATGGTGTGCCGGGCGTGGCGCTCGACAAAAGCCTCAGCAGCTTGATCGATGCACTGGTTGCCAGCGAACTGGCCAAGTCCAAGACCGAAGCGCGCAGCTTCATCCAGAGCGGTTCGGTGACGATCAACGGCCACAAGGCCGAAGCGATTGATCACGCCTTTGCCGACGCGGAGCGCCTGTTCGGCCGCTTCAGCCTGCTGCGCCGGGGCAAGAAGAATTACGCGATGATTCGCTGGAACTGAGTGTTCCTCCGCCACACAGCACAAGGGCCGCAGTTGCGGCCCTTGTGCTGTGTGGCGTGTCATTCTGCTGATTCAGGCAGGCGGATCTCGCGCCAGGCGCGCCGCAGCAGATCCGGTGTGGCGTCACGCAGCTCGGCAGGATCGGACAGCAGGCGCCGGAAGCTGCGCGCGCCTGGCAGGCCATTGGCGAGGCCGAGCAGATGGCGGCTGATCGCGCGCAGCGGAGTGCCGTGTTCCGTGGCTTCGCGTGCCGCGTACTCGACCATGCCCTCGATAATGGTTTCGCGGCTGGGCGCCCAGCTCGGGTCACAGAAGGCGCGTTCCCATTCGGCCAGCGCCCAGGGGTTCTGGTAAGCCTCGCGGCCGATCATCACACCGTCCACATGCTGCAGTTGTGCGCGGATGGCTTCGGTGGTGGCGAGCCCGCCGTTGAGGAGAATTTCGAGCTGCGGGAAGTCCTGTTTGAGCTGATGGGCGACCTCGTAGCGCAGCGGCGGAATCTCGCGGTTCTCTTTCGGCGAGAGGCCTTTCAGCCAGGCGTTGCGGGCATGCACGATGAAGGTGTGGCAGCCGGCGCTGGCGACGGTGTCGATGAAGCCATGCACGAAATCGTAGGTTTCGATCTGGTCGATGCCGATGCGGTGTTTGACCGTAACGGGCAGTTTCGTCGCGGCGCACATCGCTGCGACGCAATCGGCCACCAGTTGTGGCTCGTTCATCAGGCAGGCACCAAAGGCCCCGCGCTGCACCCGTTCCGAGGGACAGCCACAGTTCAGGTTGACCTCGTCGTAGCCCCATTCTTCAGCCAGTTGCGCGCAGCGCGCCAGATCGGCGGGCTCGCTGCCGCCGAGTTGCAGGGCGACGGGGTGCTCGGCCTCGCCGAAGCGCAGATGGCGCGGCACATCGCCGTGCAGGAGCGCTCCGGTGGTGACCATCTCGGTGTACAGCCAGGCATGCGGGGCAAGCAGGCGATGGAAGTGACGACAATGACGGTCGGTCCAGTCGAGCATGGGGGCGACCGAGATACGGCGCGGAGACAGGGCTGCAGAGTTCATGGCCGGCATTTTACGTTGCGCAGGCGGAACCTGAGCATGCGGGCCTGTTAGCATTGAGCCTTGGCCGAGGAGAATTGCAATGAACGTGGCAAAGTGGATGAGTCTGGGGCTGGTCAGTGTTGTTCTGGCAGCGTGTGCCAGCATACAGGGCGTGGAACATTTCAAGCCCGGTACGGTGAGCATCGAGCAGGTGCGGGCGCGCGAAAAGCCCTCGGCCGAGTGGAAGAATGCCGACGGCACGCTGACGCTGGAATACGATGCCCGGCCCGACACCGATCAAAATCTGATGCTCGACTTTGACGACAAGGGTCGGCTGAGCGCGATACGCGAGGTGATTACGCTCGAGAATCTGGCTCTGTTGCGTCTGGCGATGACCAAGATGGAGGTCCGGCGCATTCTGGGCAATCCGCGGCATGTGTCAAAAGATGGTGTGACCGGCGGTGAATTCTGGGAATGGCCGCTGGATTTGCCTGATTCGACTCTGCCGCAGAACCAGATTAGCGTGCTGTTCCATCCGGTGGCCGATGGCGTGGTGCGCATCACCCGATCCGTGCGCTATCCGTGATGGCCGGCAACGTTGAGGTACCCCGTCTGAGCTGGCAGGAGGGCGGGCTGACGCATTCAGCCTTGTGGCGCGCGGAAAACGGCGCCCTGCCTCCCCGGCGTATCGAGATTGCCGATGACAGCCTGAGTGCTGATGCGGCCTATCGTCTGGTTTGTGAAGGGACTGCGCTGCTGTGGCGTGGCGACTTCCAGAATGCCCGCCTGCTGCTGGATGCGCTGAAGCGGCGTATCGAGCGCAAGCCGCGCAAGATCACCGCTGCGATGCCCGAAGCCTTCCACCTGCACCGGCAGGCGCAGGCGCAGCGTGCCCGCACGCTGGGCATGCTGCTGCTGCCGCTGGCGGCGGATTACACGGTGCCGCTGCGGCGTGCTCCGGAGGTG
This sequence comes from Uliginosibacterium sp. 31-16, assembly GCF_030730865.1. Lineage (GTDB taxonomy): Bacteria > Pseudomonadota > Gammaproteobacteria > Burkholderiales > Rhodocyclaceae > Uliginosibacterium. The sequence continues at coordinate 5,997 of NZ_JAVALZ010000005.1, forward strand.
CAGGTAGCCTGTCTGGAAACCTATGGCCCCGGCGCCGAGGATTCGGTGGTGTCGCTGCGCGAACTGCTGAGTCTGATCAGTGCGCATGAATGGCGCAAGAAAGGTGTGATGGTCCTGCCGCTGGGTGCGCGCATCCATCCGCATTACGGGGTGTTTTCGCCGGTGCGTGGCGAATATCTGGATCTCATCCAGCAGGCTGATTTGCCCTCCACCGAACTGGCTTTCGACATCGGCACGGGTACCGGCGTGATCGCCGCCTTGCTCGCCAAGCGGGGGGTGGCGCAGGTCATTGCGACGGAGCTGGCTCCGCGTGCGCTGGCCTGCGCGCGTGACAACATCGCCCGGCTGGGCTATGCCAAGAAGGTGGAGGTGATCGAGGCCGATCTGTTCCCGCCCGGCTGTGCCCCGCTGATCGTGTGCAACCCGCCCTGGTTGCCGGGCAAACCCACTTCGATGCTGGAGCACGCCGTCTATGATCCGGACAGCCAGATGCTGCGCGGCTATCTCGCTGGCTTGGCCGAGCATCTGACGCCCAAGGGCGAGGGCTGGCTGATCCTCTCCGATCTGGCTGAACATCTTGGCTTGCGTACGCGGACGCAGTTGCTGGAGTGGATCGCCGCCGCCGGTCTGCGTGTGTTCGGACGCCACAATATCCGTCCGCAACATCCGCGCAGCAAGGATGCTTCCGACCCCTTGCATGTGGCGCGTGCGGCCGAGATGACGACACTTTGGCGGCTGGGTGCCTGAGGCGATTTTCGCGAGCCAACCAGACTTCGAACAGCCTGCCTGATTGCTGACGGCCTGTCTGAAGAGGCGCATGCAGCGGCATTCTTCAGCTCATCTGCCTGAAGAGTGCCGTGCGGATTGGCTCTTCGGGAGCCATGTCTGAAGAAGTCCGCCAGATGCGGCTCTCCGGGCGATCGTACAGATGTGAAAAAGCCGGCTTGCGCCGGCTTTTTGCTTGCTGCGAACAGACCGGATCAGTTGCCGAACGAGTAGGTCGCAGCAAAGTTCAGGCGCGGTTCGGTGCCGCTGCGACCATCCAGCGTCTCGCGGTGCGACCACATGAATTCGCTGCCCAGCTCGACATTGGCAATCGGCGCCCAGATCAGGCCGACCGTACCCGACTTCACCGAGCGGTTGGCATCGCCACTGGCGACGGTGATGTACTCACCGCCGAGGGTGCGTTGCTGACCGTAGGTCACGCTGCCGCGCAGGGTGTCGGAGAACTTCTGCTGCACGCCAACGACCACGCCCAGTTCCTTGGGCAGATAGACCTTGTTTTCGGTGCTGTCGGCAGCGGCGCCAACCGATTCGTTGAAGAAACGGCCCATGCCCTTGCCGTAGCTGGTGCTGGCCAGCAGGGCGGTTGTGTCGGTCAGGACGTAGTGGCCGCCAAGCCCGACGCCATAGCCGCGCTTGGAGCCGGTGGTGTTTTCGCTCTTGATCGCGTTTTCGGTGGTCACACCGCGCAGTGCAACATGGCCCCAGTCAGCCGCTTTTTCCCAGCGCAGGACCAGATCCGGCGTACGGGTCATTTCGTCGCCGCTGGTGGCGCCGCCATTCGCCTTCATTTCCAGTGCTGCGATGAAGTTGCCGGCGTTCGGCGTCACATAGGTGTAGCGGATCTGCGGCTGGCGCAGCGAGGTGTTGCCGGTCGGGCCGTTGAAGTCGACGGTTTCCGGGGTGGAGTCCAGATCCATGAAGGTGGACCAGGTCTGACCCACCAGCCAGGAACCCAATTGGCCGTAGGCGTGACGCAGACGGAAGATGCCGCTGCCGGTGGTGTTGTAGAAGTCAGCTTCAACCTTGGTGTTCAGCGAACCGTACTTGGTCGGGGTGAAGGCTTCCACTCCGAAGCGGGAGGCCTTGGTGAACATGTAGGACTCGCCGCGACGGGAAGCTTCCGGCGAGCCGGTCAGAGCGATCGAGGGTTGATAGGCAGCGTAGTCGCCGATGCTGGCGTTGTTGCGGCCGCCGAAGTTATGCACGGCATCCAGACGGGCGAAACCATAGACGTGAACGGATGTTTCCTCGCCAGCGCGGCGGATGGAACCCGGAGTGTCGCCCTTGACGACGGCTTCCTTGCCTTGTGCCTCGATCTGGTTGGCCAGTTCCTTGCGCTCGTCAGCATCCTTGGCTTGTGCAGCCTTGAGATCCTGAACCTGCTTCTGCAGTTCGGCGATCTGCTTTTCCAGCTTGTCGAGGATCGGGTCGGTTGCTGCGAATGCCGAACAGCTCAGAGCTGCGGCGACAGCGGCGACCAGTGCGCGCTTGCTCATCGTCTTCATGGATCGTACTCCCTTGCGTATCAGTGGTTGGGTTGGTGCGGTGAAACTCAGGCCGCGTGCTTGATCTGCTTCAGGAAAGCCTGGGCGCGCGGATGATTCGGGTTGCTGAAAAACTGTTGCGGGTCGGTACTTTCTTCAACAATGCAGCCGTGGTCGAAGAAGATCACGCGGTCAGCCACTTCACGGGCAAAGCCCATTTCGTGGGTCACGATCAGCATGGTCATGCCGCTTCTGGCCAGATCGCGCATGACGAGCAGCACTTCATTGACCATTTCTGGATCAAGCGCCGAAGTGGGCTCGTCAAAGAGCATGATCTTGGGCTGCATGGCCAGTGCGCGGGCAATCGCCACGCGCTGCTGCTGGCCACCGGACAGCTGGCTCGGATATTTGTGGGCGTGGGCCGAGAGGCCGACGCGTTCGAGCAGTTCCAGCGCGACCTGAGTCGCCTTTTCATCACTCCACTTGCGCACGCGGCGCGGCGCGAGAGTGATGTTGTCCAGCACGGTCATGTGCGAAAACAGGTTGAAGCTCTGGAAAACCATGCCGACTTCGGTGCGCACCGCGTCGATGTGCTTGAGGTCGTTGTCGAGTTCGATACCGTCGACCATGATGCGGCCGGAATCATGCTTTTCAAGCTGGTTGATGGTGCGCAGCAGCGTCGATTTGCCGGAGCCCGAAGGCCCGATGATGCACACCACCTCACCTTCCTTGAAGGTGACGGAGACGCCGTTGAGCGCGGTGAATGCGCCCCAGGATTTGCGCACGTGTTCAACGTGGATGATGGGTTTGCCGTCGCGCATGTTCGTCACCGTTTGCCGACTGCCAGCTTGCGCTCCAGCGCAGCGGCGAATTGAGTGAAGGTTGTGGTGAGCAGCAGGTAGATCACTGCGACGGTGATGAATACCGGCACCGGCTGGAAGCTTTCTGCCTGCACCCGCGAGCTGGCCATGGACAGCTCGACCACGCCAATCGCATAAGCCAGTGAGGAGTCCTTGAGCAGCGCAACCATGTTGTTGGCCAGTGGCGGCAGCGAAATGCGTACGGCCTGTGGCAGGACGATGTCCCAGAAGGTGTAGAGCGAGCTCAGGCCCAGCGAGCGGGCGGCTTCAACCTGGCCAAGCGGCACGGCGTTGATGCCGGCGCGGATCACCTCGGCGTTGTAGGCTCCGACGTTCAGCGAGAGTGCTATGACAGCTGTCCAGAACTCCGACAGGCGCAATTGCGGAACCATTGCCGGCAGCGCCAGAAAGAAGAACAGGATCTGCAGCAGCAGCGGAGTACCGCGGACAACCCATACATACAGGTCTGCCAGCCAGCGCATGGGGGGCAGATGCGAGCGTTTGCCCAGCGCGGCGAGCACGCCGAGGATCAGGCCGAACACGCTGGCCCACAGGGTGAGTTCGATGGTAGTCAGGGCGCCGTCGGAAAACTGCTGGGCTGCCGGGCCGATGGGGGCCGGCAGGGCTGCCAGCGGCAGGGCCATCAGCCACAGAATCAGGCCCAGACCAAGTACCGAGCCGACGAGGATCAGCGCGTCGCGATCTTTGAGTTTATGGATCATGTGTTCAACAAGTCGGCGGGCAGCGCCAGGCTGCCCGCTGTTTCAGCAAGGAGTTCGTTCCGGCTCAGTTGGAGCAGGAAATATCTTCCTGGAAGTACTTCTCGGAAATGGCTTTGAGGGTTCCGTCTGCCTTGATGGCAGCCAAGCCCTTGTTGAGCTGCTCACGCAGTTCCTGATTGCCCTTGCGCAGGATCATGGCGTCGCGTTCGACAAACACCATCTCGCCGGCCTTGAGGCCTTCGGAGGCATTCTTGGCCAGAGCGGCCTTGGCGACGAAACGGTCGGTGATCCAGGCGTCAACACGGCTGCCCAGCAGGGCCTGCAGTGCGTCGGTATCCTTCGGATAGGTTTTCACTTCCTTGGCGCCGCTGACCTTTTTGGCGGCGTCGGCATACGTGGTGGCCAGTTGTACACCGAGCACCTTGCCACTCAGTTCCGCAGCCTTGAGTGGTCCGCCTGTCTTGGCAATGATCTGGCCGCCCGAGCAGTAGTGAGGAGTGGTGAAGTCCACCGATTTCTGACGCTCTTCCGTGATGCCGTGGCTGGCAATGGCGACGTCGAAACGATCCTGACGGATGCTGGCGATCAGTGCGTCAAAGGCCAGCGCACGCCATTCAACCTGCAGGCCGAGTTTCTTGGCGACGGCTTCCATCACGTCGATTTCATAACCGGTGAGCTTGGCGCCATGGAAATAGTTGAACGGAGGATAGGCGCCTTCGCTTGCTGCGACGATGGTGCCGGACTGCTTGATGCTTGCCCAGTCACGAGCCTGAACGGTTGTGGCGGCACAGACGAGGCCGATGGCTAACGCGAGAGTGTGAATGGCACGCATTGGGTCGCTTCTCCGAAAAAGGTAAGAAATGCAAACTAAAGCAGGTACGCCATGGTATGGAAAACGCACAGCACTGTCCACGCGCAAACCTACCGCTTTGGTTTAATTTCGGGTATTCGGGAAAACGAATGAGCACCAGTGGCCGCAAGGCCTGCGTACTTCCCAAGGGCTCGCGAGATGCGCCCCCGGGATATGTGTCTGTGACGAACTATTGTCCGTGGTAGGCGAACAGCGCTATGGCTGCAACGGCGTAGGGGATCAGCGTGCAGGTGAGCGCGAAAAGTACTTCGCATGCCCGGGTGGACAGATGTAGACGAGGCTGTGCCGGAATCTGGGTGTGAAGAGCGAGTTTCATGATGATTTCCTTGCTGAGGGGCGTGGTTCGCCGATGCGCAGCGTGCTGCACGGCATTGCGGACGCCCTGGGAGTGATTGGATTCAGTGCGAGGGACGGTGACGCGATGGCTCGGGGCACATCGCTGCATCGCGGAATGACAATTCGCGGCGAATCGAGGCAAGGAAACTGTGGACTGCCATCAGGCGCCTTGCGCTTACCCCGCAGGAAGTGCGGTTGGACATGGGGTCACCTCAGTGTTGTGAAGCTATGTGCTTGAACTATAGGCGTGCTTCTGGTCGAATAGGGCTAATTCATTGTTCGGAAATACAAGACAATGCCGGCTCTTCAAAACTACTCCGAGTTGCAGACTTTTCTTGCTGCGGCTGAACTGGGTTCGTTTTCTCTGGCGGCCAAGCGCCTGGGGCTGGCGCGGTCGACGGTGAGTGCGCAGATCCAGTCGCTGGAGCGGGTTCTGGGCTTGCCCCTGTTTCACCGCACGACACGCCATGTGTCGTTGACGGCCGAAGGAGAGCGCTACGCTGAACGCGCAGCGGTGCTGGTCAGCGGGCTGGAGGAGTTGAACGCCGAGTTCTCGCAGCGCGCCGGGCGGGTGGCGGGCCATCTGCATGTACAAATGACCGAGTCGATTGCCAATACGCTGGTGCTGCCGCGCATGGCCGAGTTTCTGCGCGCCTATCCCGATCTGGCCTTGCGCATCTCGCTGTCGGAGCGGGCGCCGGACCTGGCTGAAGAGGGGATTGATGTTGCCTTGCGTCTGTCGGACAACAAGGACTCCGCGTACCGCTACAAGCGCTTCGGACAGGTCAGTTTCGTGATGGCGGCGAGCCCGGCCTATCTGGCCCGGTTTGGCGTGCCGCGCCACCCGAATGATCTGCTGCGGCACCAGACGATTGATTTTTTTGATGCTGATGCCGGACGGGCAATTGATTATGTGCTGGTCAAGGGGCGCGAGAAGATCACGGTTACGGCAGACGGTGATCTGGCCGTCGACAATGCCCGTGCCGGCTTGACCTGTGCGTTGGCCGGGCTGGGTATTTACGAGGATTTCGATTTCCTGCTGCGCCCGCATTTGCAGGAAGGCAAGCTGCTGCGGGTGTTGCCTGACTGGAAGCGCCCTGGTCCGGCGGTGCTCGCGCTGTATCCGAGCGGGCGACAGAATTCGGCCCCGGTGCGGGCTTTTCTGCGCTTTCTGGATGGTGTGCTGGGGCCCGCGCTGAAGCCGGCCCGTGAGTAGCTTGTCGCGAGCGGGCATCGCTCTGACGGGTTTTTGCTTGCGATCGGCGCGGAATGCTTGAATTTTCGCTGGAATGCGGCATTGTTCCGGAAGATTCTTTTTAGCAGACGCGCCACCGCATGCCGGTTACTTCACTGCGTTCCATCTTCATCGTGCTGGCCATGGCTGCCTTCATCCTGCTCGGCCTGGGCGGAATGATTGCGTGGACGGGCATGCGAACCGACGTGGATGCGATGAACCAGCGTTCGGTTCCGGCCTTGCTGGCGGTCAGCGACATCAGCGCGAGCTACAAGGAGGTCCGCTCCCTGTTGCTGGCCATGTCCGTTGAAAAGGATGAGCGCTTGCGCGACATTCTGGGGGAACGGGTGGCCAGCCATGTCGGACGCCTGTCGGTGGCGGTCAGCGGCCTGCGTGGGCTGGGAATGGACTCCGCCTCGCTCGAAGAAGTGTCGGGAGCGTTTTTCGGTGCGGTGAACGAAGTCGCGCGGACCGCCAGACAAGGCCGTCGCGATGAGGCGGTGGCACTGATCTACTCGTCGGTGATCCCGGCGGAACAGAACATGGCTGCATATGTCGACGGCATCCGCCGGGAACTGCTGGCTCAGCAGAAGGCTCTGGATGAAAGCCTCAGCTATGGCGGCCTGACCCTGTTTGCCTATTGCCTGATCGGTATCGCTCTGGGGCTGGCCTTGCGCCAGATCGCCCTGCCGTCGGTGTCTGCCCTGATGCCTCCCGGAGAAGAGGTGCTGGTGTCGCGTGAAATCGCGCTGATGATGCACTCTTATACAGGCAGCGTGATCCTGGCCTCACTGGTGACGTCTGCTGCGCTGGTCGCGGTATTTCTCGGCCACCCCAATCGCTTGATGCTGTATTACTGGTGGGCGGTGGCGCTGGGGGTGCTGGCGACCCGGACGGCCGGCTACCTGCGCTGGTTCCGGGTGCGTGAAACCAGTTTTGATGGACGGACGGCAATCCGCAATTTCGGTGCGGGTAGTGTCGCATCGGCGGTGACCTGGGCGGTGTTCCCCTTCCTGTTCTTTGCCGAGGCGACTCAGGTGCAGCGGATGGCCATGGCTTTTGTCTATGCAGCGATGGCAGGGGCCGGCAGCGCGGTGCTGTCACCGTCGCGGCGGGTTTCGCTGGTGTATCTGTGCCTGCTTTTATTGCCCCAGGTGGGGTTCTTCGCGCTTGCGGGGTCGCGCATTGATCTGACGGTAGCGGTGATGTGCGCAGGTATGCTGGGCTTGCTGGTTTACTCAAGCAGCAGTGCGCGGCGGATTACCCTCTCGGCCCTGCTGCTGAGCCGTGAAAACAAGCGTCTGGCCGAAGAGTCGGTGACGCGTCAGCTGGAGCTGGAGAATCTCAACACCTCTCTGGAAGATCGCGTGCATGAGCGGACCATCATGCTCGAACTGGAAGTGGATGCGCGGGAAGCCTATGCCTTGCAACTCAAGGATCTGGCGCTGCATGACCCGCTGACGGGCCTGCTCAACCGGCGTGCGCTGGCCGAGCAGATGGACGAGATCCTCGCCTGCGCTGCCGGAGTGGGCATGGGCGTGCAGGTGCTGTTCATTGATCTGGACCGTTTCAAGGAGGTCAATGATGTGCAGGGGCATTTCATTGGCGACCAGGTGCTGATTGAAGTGGCCCAGCGTTTGCGCCGGGCTCTGCCCGAACCTGCGCTGGTGGCGCGCTGGGGAGGCGACGAATTCGTGGCGGTGGTGCCGGTGGTGGCGGGGCGCAATCTGGTGCCTGCGATCCGCAGCAGTCTGGCTGATCCGATCCGGGTACGTGACAACGAAGTGCGCATTGACGCGAGCATCGGCATTTCCCTTTCTCCCGAGCAAGGGCGGGACGTAGACGCACTGGTGCGCCAGGCGGATGTGGCGATGTATCAGGCCAAGCTGAAAGGCCGTTCGGGCGCGCAGATCTACGATACGGCGATGGGTGACCAGCTGCGGCGGCTGCATGAACTGGGGCAGGCCCTGCGTGAAGCGCTGGAGCGCGATGCGTTGAACGTGGTGTTCCAGCCCATCGTGCCGCAGGTTCCGGGGCTGACTCCGAAGATGGAGGCGCTGCTGCGCTGGCAGCACCCGGTGCGTGGCGCGGTGTCCCCGCGGGAGTTCATTGCGATTGCCGAAGATGCCGGTCTGATCGGCAAGCTTGGCCGCTGGGTTCTGGTGCACTCCTGCCGCGAAGCGCTGGCATGGGATGATGCCACCGTGATTTCCGTGAATGTTTCGGCTCTGCAGGTCATGTCAGGCGAGCTGCTGGAGGATGTGCGGGCCGCCCTGCAGGAAACCGGCTTGCCGGCAGAGCGGCTGGAACTGGAGCTGACCGAGAGCGTGTTTGTCCACGATATCGGAGCGATCGCCCGGGTGCTGGGCAGTCTGCGCGAGATGGGTGTGCATATCGCGATTGATGATTTCGGGACGGGCTATTCCTCGCTGTCCTACCTCAATCGCCTGCCTATCGACACGATCAAGATCGACCGCAGCTTTGTGCTGGCAGCCGATCATGATGGCGATCAGATGCTGCGCGCCATCTTGGGCATGGCCCGGGGTTTCGGGTGCCGGGTGGTGGCCGAAGGGGTGGAAAGCACGGCGCAGCTGGAGATGCTGCGCCGCCTGGGCACTGATTACATTCAGGGAGACAGTCTCAGCGCGCCCTTGCTGCCTGCCGCAGCCAGAGCCTGGACGCAGCAGACTGTTGCCGTGTGAAGCCGCATGGGGCGGGCGTCTCCAGTATGGCGTGCTGGAGATCCTCATCTGTGCTGGCTGTCCGGGGTGGTATGCTGGAGAAGTCCGTCCGGAGCCGCTTTGCGGGTTATAGTCCGTCTGCGCTGGTGGCGACCGCCGCATCGGCGGCGAAGCTCACCGAGATGTAGCGCCGGGCGTCGCCCCAGGTGCATTTCTTCATCATCAGGATTTCCGAACACTGCGTGGGCTGGCCGAGCACGGCCTGCACCTCGGCCATGCTCATGCCGGTGTGCAGCTTGGCGTAGTTGTCGGCGGTCACTGCGCTGCAGGCCGTGAGCAGGATGGCCAGCAGACCGGTGATGATAGGTTTGCGCATCGTGGGTTCCTCTCAACTCAAAGCTTTGCCGACAACTTCGGCGACATCGCTGGACAGCCCTTCTTGCGCATGGATGCGTTCGAGCTGGGTACGGGCCTGGACCTGACGGGTACTGTCGAACTTCTTCCAGCGATCGAAGCAGCGCGCGATGCGCGAAGCGACCTGCGGGTTGAGCGGGTCGAGCTGCAGGATCACGTCGGCAGCCAGCTTGTAGCCCGAGCCGTCGGCGGCGTGGAAATGTTTCGGGTTGGCTGCGCAGAATGCGCGCACCAGCGCATACACCTTGTTCGGGTTGCGGATGTCGAAGGCCTCGTGAGTCATCAGGGCGCGCACATCGGCCGTGGTGCCGGGCAGGCGCGAAGTGGCCTGCACCTGCAGCCATTTGTCGACAACCAGTGCTTCGTCGCGCCAGCGGGTGTAAAAGCTGTCGAGCAAGGCATGACGGGCCGGAATGTCGAAGTTGGCCACCGCCCCCAGCGCGGCAATGCTGTCGGTCATGTTGCCGGCGGTCTCGAAATGGCCGATCACCAGCGCTTGTGCGCCCGGTTCATCAAGCTCGGCCAGGTAGCCGAGACAGGCATTGCGCAGCGCGCGCTTGCCGGATTGCACACCTTCAGGCGAGTACGGAGCGTCCTCCTTCAATTCGAGGTAGGCCGAGAGGAAGGCCTCGCGCAGCTCGCGCGCCAGATGACGGCGCAGACCGAGACGGGCGGCGTGGATGGCGTCCGGATCGACGACTTCCATTTGCTCGGCCAGCACATTCTCGGAGGGCTGCATCAGGGCTTCCGCCACCAGTGCGGGGTCGCCTCCGTCAACAAACGCTGCGCCCAGCAGGCGTGCCATGGCCAGCACGTAGTCCTGCGGAATCCAGTCGGCGCTTTCTCCACGGCCTTGCTGGAATGCCGCCGTCCCGGCGAGCAGGATGTCGGTAGCCAGACGCTGACCGGCCTCCCAGCGATTCACCGCGTCGCGGTCGTGCGCCATCAGGTGTGTCAGCTGGGCGGTGGTGTAGGGATAGTCCAGGATTACGGGGGCCGAGAAACCGCGCAGCAGCGAGGGGACCGGCTCTGCTGCGATGTTTTCAAAAACGAAGACCTGTTTCGCTTCACGTAGCTGCAGCGTGCGCTGGGTTCCTGCTGGTGAAGCTTCTCCGGTCAGTTGCAACGGCAGTTCGCCGCCATCCGCGTCAATCAGGCCAAGCACGATGGGCAGGTGGTAAGGCCCGCGCGGCAACTCCAGACCATCCTGCGCCATCCGGGTTTCGTAAGGTGTGGGGGCGAACTGTTGTTCCACCTCCAGGGTATAGCGGTTAGTGGTGGCATCAAACTGGCTGCGCACGATCAGGCGCGGGGTGCCGGCCTGGCTGTACCAGCGCTTGAACTGGGTCAGATCCAGACCCGAAGCGTCCTGCATGGCCGCCACGAAATCCTCGCAGGTCACGGCCTGGCCGTCGTGGCGGGCAAAGTAGAGATCCATGCCGTGACGGAAAGCATCCTTGCCGATCAGGGTGTGAATCATGCGGATCACTTCCGCGCCCTTTTCGTACACCGTGGCGGTGTAGAAATTGTTGATCTCGGCATAGCTCTCCGGACGGATCGGGTGGGCCATCGGGCCTGCGTCCTCGGGGAACTGTGCCGCCCGCAGGGTGCGTACTTCCTGGATGCGGGTGACGCCGGCGGAATGAACATCCATGCCGAACTGCTGATCGCGGAAGACCGTGAGACCTTCTTTCAGCGAGAGCTGGAACCAGTCGCGGCAGGTCACGCGGTTGCCGGTCCAGTTGTGGAAGTACTCGTGGGCGACTACACGGTCGATGTTCTGGTAGTCGGTGTCGGTGGCCGTGTCGGGGCGCGCGAGCACGTACTTGGTGTTGAAGATGTTGAGGCCCTTGTTCTCCATCGCCCCCATGTTGAAGTCGCCGACCGCGACGATCATGTAGTGGTCCAGATCCATCTCCAGACCGAAAACATCCTCGTCCCACTTCATGGATTTCTTCAGTGCGGCCATGGCGTGATCGCACTGATCAAGCTTGCCCGGCTCTACGTATACCGCGCAGCGGACGCGGTGGCCGGAAGTTGTGGTGTAGAAGTCTTCCAGCATCTCCAGCTTTGCCGCGACGCACGCGAAGAGATAGGCGGGTTTGGGGAAGGGATCGACCCAGCGGGCCCAGTGACGACCGTTCTCCTCATCGCCGCTGGCGACCGGATTGCCGTTGGCGAGCAGGACCGGAAAACTGGCCTTGTCGGCGTGCAGTGTGCAGCTGAACTTCGCCATGACGTCCGGACGGTCTGGATAGAAGGTGATGCGGCGGAAGCCTTGCGCCTCGCACTGGGTGAAATACCCGTCCTTCGAGCGGTACAGGCCGGAGAGCTGGGTGTTGTGATCCGGTTCGATGCGAACGACGGTGTCCAGCACGAAGGTATCTGGCACCTGAGGAATCGTGAGCAGATCGTCCTTCAGGCTGTATTCTCCGGGTTGCAACTCACGGCCATCCAGGCTCAGGGTTTCGAGTTGCAGATCCTCGCCGTTGAGCACCAGCGCGCCGCTCGTGTCTGCCGGATTGCGGCGCATGATCAGGCGGCTGGCGACGCGTGTGAAACCTGCGTGAATCGAGATGTCCAGCTCTGCCGTGTCCATGAAACAGGCGGGCGCGGTGTAATCCTTGAGATAGATGGTGGCAGGAGTGGTGTTCATTTTTCAGGCTGCGTAAGGGACAGGAGAAGTGTAACCGAGCGGCCGGATGGGTGGTTCAGAGGATGTGCTTTGATCGGCATCAACGGCTAGTGGCGCGGGGTGTGCTTAGCTTCGCACACAACAAACAGACAGCGTCATGGCGTTGTCAGCCCTGTAGACAATTTCGAGAGACAGAAACAGTGAGAAAACTTAGCCTTCGACTCAAGCATCTGGCGCAGGAGCATCAGGCTGTGATGCATTTCGTGTCCGCGATCCGTGAGGTTACGCCCGAGACCGAAGCCGATCTGCCGGAGATTGCCCAGCGCGTGCGTCGAGTCTTCGCCTCCGACCTGGAGCCGCATTTTGTCGAGGAAGAACGCTATGCCTTGCCGATGCTGCGCGAAGCAGGTCATGCCGCCCTGGCTGACGAGGTCTTTGCCCAGCATGAAAAGATGCGGGCAATGGACAGGGCTCTCGATCATCCGACCACCGCGATGCTGATTGAATTCGTGCATATGCTCGAGAAGCACGTGGAGCTCGAAGAAAACGAAGTTTGGGACGTGCTGGATGCGGCACTTGAGGCGGGTGATGCGGGGTTGTCCGCAAACGCCTGAACTTCTCTGCGGCAACAGGAAAAGGGCGGCCAGCGGACCGCCCTTTTGCATGCCCGCGCGGAGTCAGCGTGAGATGTTCTCGCCGTCGCTGCTCTTCATCAGCGCCTTAACTTCCTCGGCGGTTACGAGGTTGAAGTCGCCATAAATGGTGTTCTTCAAGGTGCCCGCAGCCACGGCAAACTCCAGTGCCGAGGCGTCGTCGCCAGTGTAGTGGATCAGACCGTAGATCATCCCTGCCGCAAACGCATCACCCACGCCGACGCAGTCCACCACGTGCTCGATGGCATGGGTGCGGGCCTTGATCATCTTTCCGCCGGAATAGACCAGACCGGTAAATACGTGGTGGTTGGCATCCAGTGTGTTGCGCAGGGCGAGGAACAGTTTCTTGTCGCCGCCGGCCTTGGCATTCGTTTCCTCGAAGAAGCGCTGATAGCGATCAAGGTCGATGGCCTCATCCGCGCTGCGCGCCTTGAAGACGACGGGCTCGACGCCATACACCACCTTGTATTCGCTGCCGGTACCGAACAGCACGTCGGTCAGTTCCAGCAGGGGACGCATGACATCCTGCGCCGGCTTGCCGTATTGCCACAGGTTCTTGCGGTAATTCAGATCACAGGAAACGGTCAGCCCGGCCTGCTTGGCGGCGCGGATTGCTTCCAGCGTCGCATCAGCGATGTCCTGCGACAGACCCGGGCCGATGCCTGACCAGTGCAGCCAGGTGGCGCCCTTGAGTACATGCGTCCAGTCGATCATGCCTGGCTTGAGTGTGGCAAAGGACGAGTTGGCCCGGTCGTACACAACCTTGGAGACTCGCTGGGCTGCCGGATTTTCATAGTAATAAAGGCCGAGACGCTCGCCACCGAACGCGATGTTGCCGGTTTCGATGCCATGCGAGCGAAGTTCCGCGAGACAGGCATCGGCGATGTCGTTTTTGGGGAAGCGGGTGACGAACTCGCTCTTCAGGCCGAAGTGCGCCAGGGATACAGCGCAGTTGGTTTCGCTGCCGCCGAAGGTGGCCGCAAACATGTTGGTCTGCGAAAGCTTGAGGTAGCCGGGCGGAGTAAGGCGAAGCAGAACTTCGCCGAAGGTAACGATACGATGTTCCATTTTTGGACCTTTTTTGTGTTTGAGGGGGAAGCGGGTGGTGCAATGAAAAAGGCCATCCGGGGATGGCCTTTTCAGTACTGCATGCAGGGCTTACAGACCCAGCAATGAGGTGGTGTGGTGCGCGATCATCCACTCTTCGTTGGTGGGGATCACGGCCAGTGCGACTTTGGAGTCGGCAGCGTGGATGCAGTGAGCCTTGCCGCGGACCTTGTTCAGTTCCGGATCCAGCTTGGCGCCCATCCATTCGAGGTAGCCGATCACCTTGTTGCGCACGTATTGCGAGTTTTCGCCGATGCCGCCGGTGAATACCAGTGCTTCCAGGCCGCCGGCCGCCATCATCAGCGAGCCGATTTCGCGAGCAGCACGGTAGCAGAACAGTTCCAGCGCTTCCTTGGCTTCCGGAGCGTCGGAGGCTTCAAGGGTGCGCATGTCCTGGCTGATACCGGACACGCCCAGCAGACCCGATTCCTTGTACAGGAAGTTGGAGATTTCCTTCGGGCCGTAGCCGTGGGTTTCCATCATGTACAGCAGCACGCCGGCGTCGATCGAACCGGTGCGGGTGCCCATCATCAGGCCTTCGATGGCGGTGAAACCCATCGAGGTGGCAACGCACTTGCCGTCGCGCAGGGCCGCCATCGAAGCGCCATTGCCCATGTGCGCGATGATCACGCAGCCGTGCGACTTGTCGCCAATCACTTCAGGCAACTGACGTGCGATGTAGTCGTAGGAGGAACCATGAAAACCATAGCGCTTGACGCCTTCTGCGGTGATCTTGCGCGGAATGGCGTAGGTCTGGGCCTGCCAGGGCTGGGTGCGGTGGAAGGCGGTATCGAAACAGGCCACTTGCGGCAGGTTCGGATACTTGGCGGCCAGCACACGGATCGGGCGCAGGTTGTGCGGCTGGTGCAGCGGGCCGAGCGGAATGAAGGTTTCCAGAACCTTGAACACTTCCGGCGTGACCACCACGGGGGCGCTGTACTTCTCGCCGCCTTGCAGCACGCGGTGGCCCACGGCAGCCAGTTCAACCTTCTGGGCTTCCACCCAGTCCAGCAGGCTGGTCAGGGCCAGTTCCTGCTGGGCTTCCAGCGGGGTGCCTTCGGGCGACTTGATGACGGTGTCGAGCAACGTCTTGCCGTCGATGTCCTTGGCTACGAACTGGGTATTGGCGCCGATGCCGTCGATCTGACCGCGGTAGACCGAGGGAGCGTCCTTGACCAGCGGCAGGTTGAAGACGGCGAATTTCAGGCTCGAAGAGCCGGCGTTGATGATCAGGAGGGACTTCATTTGATTCTCTTTCTCCAACAATTTACAGGGATGCCGCCGCAAGGCGGTGAGCTACGAGACGCTTGACGACAGCGCAGGACGCGGCGCGGGCTTCTGCCCGGTCTGCGCGACTGGTCAGCACGATGGGCACACGGGCGCCCACCACGACGCCGGCGAGCAGCGCGCCAGCGAGGTATTCGAGTTGTTTGGCGAGCATATTGCCGGATTCCAGATCCGGCACCACGAGAATGTCGGCACAGCCGGCCACTTCCGAGGTGATGCCCTTGGTGCGCGCGGCAAAAGGCGATACCGCGTTGTCAAAAGCCAGCGGACCGTCAAGGATACCGCCCTTGATCTGGCCACGCTCTGCCATTTTGCACAAAGCTGCGGCGACCAGGGTGGACGGGATCTTCGGGTTGATGGTTTCGACTGCCGAGAGCAGTGCCACGCGGGGACGGGCGATGTTGATGGCGTGGGCGACGTCGATGGCGTTCTGCACGATGTCGACCATGTCTGCCAGCTCGGGCTGGATGTTGATCGCCGCATCGGTGATCAGCAGGGTGCGCGGATAGCGCGGCACATCGGCCACGAAGACGTGGCTGATGCGGCGTGCGGTGCGGATGCCGGTGACCTTGTTGACGACCTGGCTCATCAGCTCGTCGGTGTGCAGGCTGCCCTTCATCAGGGCATCGACTTCACCGGTCTTGGCCAGGGCAACGGCACGTTCGGCGGATTCGACACTATGCTCGGTGTCGATGATCCGGCAGTCTTTCAGGTCTTCGCCGATCTGTTCAGCCGCCTTGCGGATCTTGGCTTCCGGGCCGATCAGGTAAGGGATGATCAGGCCTTCATGCATGGCCTGCAGGGCACCCTTGAGGGATTCCGCATCGCAGGGATGCGCGACAGCCACCTTGATTGCAGGCAGACCTTCGCTTTGGGCCAGCAGTTCGTCGTAGCGGCGCTGCTGATCGGTGACGGTGACTTCAGGCAGGGTGGCGCGCGAACGGCGGATCTTGGTGGTGGGGGCGGCGACAACCGCTTCGCCCTCGACGACAAGTACGCCATCCTGATTGGTGACGGTGCAGGCGATGATCAGGTGTTTTTTTCCGGCAATCTTTTCGGCGCAGGTCAGTTTGACGGTCAGCGTGTCACCGATATGCACCAGCGCCTTGAAGCGCAGGTTCTGCCCCACGTACACAGTGCCCGGACCGGGGAACTGGTTGCCGAGCAGTGCCGAGATCATCGCGCCCGAGAGCATTCCGTGGGCAGTGACCTCGCCAAACTGGCTTTCCCTGGCGTATTGATCATCCAGGTGGGAAGGGTTCACGTCGCCGGAAACCACGGCAAACAACTGGATGTCCTCGCGCCGCACCGTGCGCGAGAGGACAGCACTGTCTCCGACCTTCATTTCGTCGTAAGTGATGTTTTCCAGCGTGTCGAGTGGGGGATTGGTGATATCCATGACCTTCTTCCTCTTGTATCAATAGTAACTATCGAAACCTGCCCTTTTGGTGATGTTCATCAAATCGGGCCGCGAATTATGCCGCGCTGCGGCAAAACGGCAGCCCGTGTCGTGGGTGCTAGAATTCCGGCCTCTGCGCGCCGCCTTGCGGGAGCGCCAACTACCTGTTTCCGTACAAACCAGCATGCAAATCACGATTCTCGCCGCCGGTCAGGGCAAACGCATGAATTCGCGCCTGCCCAAAGTGCTCCAGCCGATTGCCGGGCAGGCCATGCTTGCTCATGTTCTTGCAACGTCGCGTTCGCTCGGACCCCGGACGCTGTGTGTGGTGTACGGCCATGGCGGGGACCAGGTGCGTGCGGCGCTGGATGCCCCGGATATCGCATGGGCGGAACAGGCGCAGCAACTGGGCACCGGTCACGCCGTGCAGCAAGCCATGCCCTGGCTGGGCGACGAAGGTGCGGTGCTGGTGCTCTATGGCGATGTGCCGCTGATCCGGTCCGATACCCTGAAGGCTCTGGTGGATGCGGCAGGAAGCTCCCGCGTGGCTTTGCTGACCGTGACGCTGGCCGACCCCAAGGGTTACGGCCGCATCGTGCGCGACCTTGAGGGCCGTGTCGCTTCCATCGTAGAGGAAAAAGATGCTTCGGCCGCCGAAAAGACCATAAGGGAAGTGAACACCGGCATCCTGTGCGCGCCGGCTGCCCTGTTGCGTGCCTGGCTGGGGCGTCTGCAGAACAACAATGCCCAGGGCGAGTACTACCTGACTGACGTGATCGCCATGGCGGTCGCCGACGGGGTGGAGGTCGTTGCGCAGCAGCCCGCACATGAATGGGAAGTTCTGGGGGTCAATAACAAGGCCCAGCTCGCCGAGCTGGAACGCATTCACCAGCGCAATCAGGCGGATGCCCTGCTGGAAGCCGGGGTGACCCTGCTGGACCCGGCGCGCATCGATATCCGCGGTGAGCTGAGCTGTGGTCGCGACGTGGAAATCGATGTCGGCTGTGTATTCGAAGGCCGCGTGGAGCTCGGCGACGGTGTGCGGGTGGGCGCGAACTGCGTGCTGAAAGACGTAAAGGTGGGCGCTGATGTGGTGATCAAGCCCTTCTGTCATTTCGAGAGCGCCGAAATCGGCGCCGCCGGCGTGCTCGGCCCGTATGCGCGCCTGCGCCCGGGCACGGTGCTGGCAGAAGACGTGCATATCGGCAATTTCGTCGAAGTGAAGAATTGCCAGATCGCCGCTCATTCCAAAGCCAACCACCTGGCCTATCTGGGGGATGCCACCGTCGGCAGCCGTGTCAATGTTGGCGCGGGGGTGATCACCTGCAACTACGACGGCGCCAACAAGCATCGCACGGTGATCGAGGACGATGCCTTCATCGGCTCGGACGCCCAGCTGGTGGCCCCGGTGCGCGTCGGCAAGGGCGCCAGCATCGGTGCCGGCACTACCCTGACGCAGGATGCACCGGCCGAGGCATTGACGATCTCGCGGACACGTCAGCTCACCATCACTGGCTGGCAGCGACCGGTAAAAGGAAAAAAGCAGGAGGGCTGAAGAGCCGCTTGTGGCTTGATTCTTCGGCCGGTCAGCCTGCAAGGTCGCATGCGTCCTTGCTCTTCAGCCTGCCAGACTGAAGAGGTCCGCCAGCTGCGGCTTTGCGGCATGCGTCCGTTTCTTAATCGATATGCGGAAATGTTGCGGCGTACTTGGTGATCCACTCCACTGCCGCCTGCGTGCTGTCCAGCTCGCGTCCTTCCCGCTCGCGAACCTCGCGGCGGTAGCGTTCGATATAGCAGAGCTGCTCGACCATGCGGGCCGCGAAGGCATCTTCGTGCATGACAAACTGGATGCCCAGCTCGTAGCAGGAGTGTGCGTGCCGGCACCACACCACCGCACCCCGGGCGCGGAAGGGACGCTGGCCGACCGGAATTTCCACCGAGACTTCGCTGCCCACCACCATTGGCTCCTCCGAACGGCAGGCCAGACCACCCAGGCTTACGTCGCGCAGGTGGCGCAGGCTTCGCCCCAGCTGCCCCTCGCAATGGATGTGGATGGGCATTTCCGAGGGGTGGCGCAGATAGGCGCGATCGCGGTGCTGGATGGAGTGGGTCATGGCCTTGTGCCGGGGTGTCTGGTCCAGCCTAGTATCCGGTTTGTGCGGCGGCCATCAGGGTAAAACTGCCCTTGTGACGGTTTTCACGCTCCGGGCCGCCATACGCTCCTGACTGGCAGCCCCGGGGCGGGTTAATATCGCGCTGCGCACGATTTCTGCACGTGTCACGATCAATAAATCACGAGACAACACCATGCCCGTCAAGCTCATCCAGACCACTCCTTCCGCCTACGCCTATCCGCTGCTGATCAAGAGTCTGCTGCACACGCCGCTGGCGATCGCGCCGGATCAGGAGATCAGCTATCAGGGCCGGGTGCGTTACACCTACCGCGAATTCAACCAGCGCCTCGGGCGGCTGGCCAACGCGCTGGCGGGCCTGGGGCTGGAAGCGGGCCAGACCGTGGCGGTGATGGACTGGGATAGCCACCGCTACCTCGAATGCTTCTTCGCCGTGCCCATGATGGGGGCGATCCTGCAGACCGTGAATGTGCGCCTGTCGGCCGAGCAGATCCTGTACACGCTGAACCACGCGCAGGCCGATGTGCTGCTGATCAATAGTGAATTCTTCCCGTTGCTCGCACCGATTGCCGCGCGCCTGACGACGGTGCGCAAATTCGTGCTGATCAGCGACGATGCGCAAGCGCCCGAGGCGCCGGTGACGCTGGCGTCCGAGTACGAAGCCATGCTCGCCGCGGCGCTGCCCGATTACGATTTCCCGGATTTCGACGAGAACGCGCAGGCCACCACCTTCTACACCACCGGCACCACCGGCGACCCGAAAGGCGTGTATTTCAGCCATCGTCAGCTTGTGCTGCACACCCTGTCGCTGGCCAGTTCGCTGGGCACCGCACCGGGGCAGGGGCGCATGCACCGCGAAGACGTGTACATGCCGATCACGCCGATGTTCCACGTGCACGCCTGGGGCTTCCCGTATCTGGCGACCATGCTCGGTTTGCGGCAGGTCTATCCCGGCAAATACATGCCGGACAGTCTGTTGCGCCTGATCCGCGATGAGAAAGTCAGCTACTCGCACTGCGTGCCAACCATCCTGCACATGCTGCTGACCCACCCGCTGGCCGCCGAGATCGATTTCTCCGGCTGGAAGATCGTCATCGGTGGCTCGGCCATGCCGCAGGCGCAGGCGCTGGCCGCGATGAAGCGTGGCATCGATCTGTTTACCGGCTACGGCATGTCCGAAACCTGTCCGGTGCTGACCCTGGCCAACCTGAATACAGCTGACCTTGATCTGTCTGCCGAAGATCAGGCGGTGCTGCGCGCCAAGACGGGTCGGCCGATGCCGCTGGTCGATCTGCGCATCGTCGACGCCGAAATGGATGACGTGGTCCACGATGGCATCGCCACCGGCGAAGTGGTGGTGCGCTCCCCCTGGCTGACCCAGGGCTACCTCAAGGCGCCCGAGGCTGCCGAGGCCTTGTGGGAAGGCGGCTATCTGCACACTGCCGACATCGGCCACATCGACGCGCGCGGCTTCCTCAAGATCACCGACCGCATCAAGGATGTGATCAAGACCGCTGGCGAGTGGACGTCTTCGCTGGCGCTGGAGGATGTGGTCGGCAAGCACGAGGCGGTGCACGAAGTCGCGGTGATCGGTATCCCCGATGCGAAGTGGGGCGAGCGCCCGCTGGCACTGGTGGTGCTCAAGCCGGATTTCGATGGCAAGGTGACCGAACACGCGATCCGCAATTTTTCTGCTCACCTGATCGAGACCACGGGTGTCTCGCGCCACGGCGTGCTGCTGCAGGTGCAGTTCGTGCCAGCACTCCTGAAGACCAGCGTCGGCAAGATCAACAAGCGCGGGATGCGCGAGGCACGCGTCGGCGGGTGAGTTGTGGCCAAGCGGCACCATCATCACGTCTACGTCATCGAGCTGTCGTGGGACGTGCTGCTGGAGCCGCGCTTCATGAAATCCAACCCGGATTACCAGCCCGGCAAGCCCTGCGTGTACGTGGGCATGACCGGGCTGCAGCCGGATGAGCGCTTCGACAAGCACAAGGCCGGCATCCGCGCCAACCGATTCGTTACCCAATATGGCTTGCGCCTGCTGCCTGCGCTCTACGAGTGTTACAACCCGATGCCGTATCATGCCGCAGCGGAGATGGAAGTTGAGCTCGGGATTGCGCTGCGCGAGGCCGGTTACGGCGTGTGGCAGGCCTGACGCCGATGTGCCTTGAAAACGATAGCTGCGTTTCCCCTCCTCGCCGTGCAATAGCACTGTCTTCGTCGGGGTGTCTTGCTCTCGTTTCCAATCCACATCGGCGTGAAGAAGTGAGCAGGGCGGACTTCTTCAGCCAGCCTGCCGTCACAGCAAGACAGGACGCGGCTCTCCAGCCAGCCTTCTTTTGAAAATCGTTTTTGATCCGAACAGCATGAAATCGAAAAGCTCCGGCGGCCTTGTCTATTCCACCGAACACGGCCGTACCTGTCCCGGCTGCCGTCAGCCGCTGTCCGCTTGCTCCTGCAAGCAGGCCATCGTGCCCGCCGGTGATGGCATCGTGCGCGTGTCGCGCGACACCAAGAGTCGTGGCGGCAAGTGCGTCACCGTCGTCAAGGGTGTGCCGCTTGCGGCGACTGAACTGGCCGCGCTGGGCAAGACCCTCAGGGCCGCTTGCGGCACGGGCGGAACCACCAAGGATGGCGTCATCGAAATTCAGGGCGACCATTGCGAAGCGGTGATGGCGAAGCTCAAGGCGCTGGGCTATACCGTCAAGCGCGCGGGCGGCTAAAGCGTCGGCTCGCTCTGAAAGCGATGACAGCCTTACCTCCGCCTTGCCGTACTGGCGTACTGTCTGCGGCGGGGCGCCTTGTCCTCACTTCCAGAGCGAGCCGACGAAAGCAGCGCTCGTGGTTTGGTTTTGCGGAGGCCACGCCCAGACAACATAAGCCAGCCTGATCTGGCACACTCCGCCCTTCACCCTTCACCCTTCACCCTTCACCCTTCACCCCTCCCATGCAATTCACCGAACTCGCCCTGATCGAACCCTTGATGCGCTCGCTGGAGGTGCTTGGCTACACCACGCCGACTCCTGTGCAGGCGCAGGCGATCCCGTTCGTACTGGCGGGGCGTGACATCATGGCCGCCGCGCAGACCGGCACCGGCAAGACCGCCGCTTTCGCCCTGCCGCTGCTGCAGCGCCTCGCCGAGCAAAGCACGCCGGTCGGGCCCGGCGCGGTGCGCGTGCTGGTGCTGGTGCCCACCCGCGAGCTGGCCGAGCAGGTGTTCGACAGCTTCTGCGACTACGGCCACTTCCTGCCGCTGAATTACGTTGTCGCCTATGGTGGTGTGGGCATCGGCCCGCAGGTCACGCGCCTGCGCCGTGGCGCGGATGTGCTGGTCGCCACCCCAGGTCGCCTGCTCGACCTGCTCTGGCAGAAGGCCGTGCGTTTCGACGAAGTGCAGACTCTGGTGCTCGATGAAGCCGACCGCATGCTCGATCTGGGCTTCTCGCGCGAGCTGGATCAGGTTTTCGCCGCACTCACCCGGCGGCGCCAGACCCTGCTGTTCTCCGCCACCTTCTCGGATGCGATCCGCGCGCTGGCCGGCAAGCTGCTCCACAGCCCGGAACGCATCGAAGTCAGCCCGCGCAATTCCACGGTGCAGGGCGTCAAGCAATGGCTCGTTACCTGCGACAAGAAGCGCAAGACCGAGCTCTTCAGCCACCTGCTCAAGAAGCATCGCTGGGGCCAGGCCCTGATCTTCGTGCGTACCCGGAATGGAGTCGACGCCCTGCTCGAAACCCTGCAACACCAAGGCTTCCGCGCCGATGCGATTCATGGCGACAAGGCTCAGGTCGAGCGCTTGCGTGCGTTGAACCGGTTCAAGAGCGGCGAAGTGCAGTTGCTCGTTGCCACTGATGTGGCGGCGCGTGGGCTGGATATCGACGATCTGCCGCTGGTGGTGAATTTCGATCTGCCCACGGTGGCTGAGGATTATGTGCACCGCATCGGCCGCACCGGCCGCGCGGGTGCCAGTGGCATGGCCATGTCACTGGTGTGCGCCGATGAAGTCGGCCAGTTGCGCGACATCGAAGCGCTGATCCGCCAGACCATCAAGCGCATCGAAGAGCCGGGCTTCCTGCCCGAGCACCGCGTGCCGCAAACCGCGCCGGAAGGTCAGCAGGCCAAGCCGGTGCGGCGTCCGAAAAAGCCGCAGACACCGGGAGCTGCCGTGCCGGCCCGCAAGCCGCCCAGGCAGGGGCGCAGCGGCGCACGGGCCGCCGCCAAGCAGACGCCGTCGGGGAAATCAGCAGGGAAAGCGCCGGGCAAGCGGCCGGCCAAAGCCACGGGCAAGCCGCGCGGCCGCTAGGCGGCTTGCCGGGCCGGCTGACAGTCAGCGCGGTTTCTGGCCGTGGAAAACCGCTTCAATGTTGTAGCCGTCCGGATCAAGGACGAAAGCGGCGTAGTAGTCGGCGTGGTAGTGGGGCCGCAGCCCGGGCGCTCCGTTATCCCGGGCGCCGGCTTGCAGGGCGGCGGCATGGAAGGCGTGCACCTGCGCCTCGCTAGCGGCATGGAAGGCGATGTGACTGCGCGGCGTGAAGGGCGTGCCGGCCGAAATCCAGAAGTCACCGCCGGGGTCGCTGCCAGCGGCCTCTCCGAAGCCGGCGGCATTCTTCAGTTCGAGCTTGATGGTGTAGCCCAGTGGCGCGAGCGCCTGCTGATAGAACGCCTTGCTGCGCGCCAGATCGGCGACGTTGATGCCAGTGTGATCGATCATCTCTTTCCTTTCAGATCGTTGCGGCTGCGTGTTGTCGTTGCAGTGCCCGGCGGCGCGCGACGCGGGCGAGAGGTGCCCAGCCGCGCCAGCGCCAGCGTGCCAGCATGCCGAATCCGCGCAGGCATTCGTCAGCCATGTAGGCGAGCCAGATGCCAACCAGACCCAGGCCGAAGTGGATGCCCAGCAGCCAAGCCAGCATCGTGCCCGCCAGCACGTTGATGTAGATATTAACCTTGGCGGGGAAGCGTGCGTCTCCCGCGGCGCGCAGCCCGCCGGTGACCAGCACGTTGAGGCTGCGACCCTGCCCGGCGAAAATTTCGATGGCGAGAATGCTGGTCAGCAGCGCGGGTACCGCCGGATTGTCCGAGAACAGCGCGATGGCCTGGGGCGCCAGCAACCAGGCGGCGATTCCTCCCAGCCCGGTGGCGAGCAGGCAGATGCGCACGCTACGCCGCATCAGCGCATTCGCGCCGCGCAACTCACCGGCACCGATCTTGTGGCCGATGATGATCTCGGTGCCCGACGCCACCGCGTTCATCACCATGTTCACGATGCCGTTGATCTGGGCGGCATAAGCGTGCACGGCCAGCGCTGCCGTGCCCAGACTGCCGGCCATGGCGACGGTGGCCATGTAGCAGACCCGGTAACCGATCTTTTCGCCTGCGCTCGGCAGGCCAATGGCGAGGATCGCGGCAAACGGCTCGCGCGCCACGCGGATCGCATCGCGCAGGCGCAGCTTCACCCGCAGATCGTGCCGCCACACCCACACCAGCAGCGAAAAAACCAGCAGGCGTGAGGCCAGCTGACCCCAGGCCAGCCCCATGACGCCCAGTGCCGGCATCGGCCCGAGGCCGAAAACCAGCGGCGCGCTGACGACGACATGCAGGATGTTCATTGCCAGCACCAGACGCATGGTGACCCGTGTGAAGGTGAAGGCCCGCAGCACTGCAAACATCGTGACGTTGATCGCCTCCAGCGCCATGGCCACGGCGATCACCCGCATGAAGGGCACGGCCATTGGCAGCAGTTCCGCCGGCAGTTGCAGCAGGCGCAGCAGCGGCTCCGGCCAGGCCCCGACCAGCGCGGCGGCGATCAGCCCGAGCCAGGCCGACGCCGAGAATCCGGCACGGGCCAGCGCCTGGGCGCCGGCCTCATCACCGGCACCACGCTGTTGCGTGACCACCACGCTGGCGCCCATGCTCACCACGCGGAAGATCCGGTCGAACACCATGCGCAACTGGTTGGCCATGCCGAATACGGCGACGGACGCTGCCGAGACCTGGCCGGCCATCCACAGGCCGAGCGTGCCGATGGCCATGAACAGGGCCATCTCCACGAAAAGCGGCCAGGAAAGGTGAAAGAGGTCCAGCTGCGGGGAGGCGTGTTTCGCGTGTTGCGTCATGGGGAGGCGGGGCTTCGGAGGGCCGCATAGTTTCGCCCGAACCAGGCGGCCGGATTTGATCGGAATGTGCATATTGCGGACAATCGTCCGCGCGCCGTGTCAGGTTTGCCCGGCGCTGAGCGGAAAGGATGCCATGGACGAAGCGCTTTTGCAGCGCGTATGCGCAACGCAGCACGGTTTTCTGGAAATCCAGAAAGTGGCGGATGAAATTCATGCCAGCCACAGCGCGGCCGACGTGTTTCGCCTGGCGACGGAGCTGTTTGTCGCAGCCGATTATCCGGTACGTTCGCTAGCCACTTTTCTCTTCGGTCGATTGGCTGCGACGCAGCCGGAGAGCCTGCGCTTCCTGCGCGAACGCGTGAGCCGCGATGCGGACTGGCGGGTACAGGAAATCCTGGCCAAGGCGTTTGACCGCTACTGTGCCGACACGGGTTATGAAGCGGCCTTACCGGTGATTCGTGACTGGCTGGCCGATCCTCTGGCGAACGTGCGTCGTGCCGTCACCGAAGGCTTGCGCATCTGGACCGGCCGCCCCTATTTCAAGACGCATCCGGAGGTGGCTATTGCGCTGCTCGCCGCCTTGCGCGAAGACGACAGCGAATACGTGCGCAAGTCAGTCGGCAACGCGCTGCGGGACATCAGCAAGAAACATGGCGCCCTGATCCGCGCTGAACTGCACAGCTGGGACACCGGGAATCGCCGGGTGGCGCAGACCTGTAAACTGGCCAGCCGCTTTCTCGACAGCCCGAAGAGCCGCGAGTGATGTGCTGTAGAGCCGCATGTGGCGGGCGTCTTCAGCCTGTCTGCCGGCAGAGGCTTTCCTGACGCTGCTTGTGGCGGCGCCTGCCTGAAGAACAAGGCGGGGTGCGGGTCTTCAAGGCAGGCTACGCACCGGGTGTTTCTTCCGCAGCGGCTCCAGCAGCCCCTTCAGATTGTTGTGATCCAGCTCGTAGGCGAGCGCCAGCAGGGCACCCAGCTCGCCTTTCGGAAAACCTTCACGGGCGAACCAGCCCAGATAGTGGGCGGGCAGATCGGCAATGATTCGGCCCTTGTACTTGCCGTAGGGCATTTCACGGCTCAGGAGTTTTTCGAGGAGTTCGGGGTTCATCGGAGGCCGGGCTCCTGTTGTGTCAGCGCCCGGGCGATGAAGTTCTTCGGCACCTGCGGGCGTGGCACGCGGGTGCTGAACCATGAACGCACATCGCGCTCCAGCTCGATGCCGTGCATGAAGTTGTACAGTGCCTTGGTCAGCGCGCGGCCCAGCTCGTCGTGATCGACACCCGTGGGGTCAATGAAGCGGATGTCATTCTTGGCGAAACTCACCGGCGGCAGGGGCAGGAGCTTGATGCCGTAGTCCTGCGGATTCTTGCCGACTGGGGAATGCACTGTGCAGGCAAAACGGTGGAAAAAGCCGGACTGGATGCAGCCGGCCTCGAAGAGCTGACGCACATACTCCAGCGCATCCACCGTGTCCTGCACGGTCTGGGTCGGGAAGCCATACATCAGATAGGCATGCACGAGGATGCCGGCCTCGGCAAAGGCATGCGTGACGCGTGCCACCTGATCGACCGACACGCCTTTCTGCATGAGCTTGAGCAGGCGGTCCGAAGCCACTTCCAGCCCGCCGGAAATGGCGATGCAGCCACTCTGGGCGAGCAGCTCGCACAGCTCGGGGGTGAAGGATTTCTCGAAGCGGATATTGCCCCACCAGGTGATCGAAACCTGACGCCGCAGCAGTTCTTCGGCCAGTGCGCGCAGCATCTTGGGCGGAGCGGCCTCATCGACGAAGTGAAAGCCGGTCTGGCCGGTCTCCGCGATGATCGCTTCGATGCGGTCCACTAGGATCTCGGCATTGGCCGTCTCATAGCGCGAGATGTAGTCCAGGCTCACATCGCAGAAGCTGCACTTCTTCCAGTAGCAGCCGTGGGCAACGGTCAGCTTGTTCCAGCGCCCGTCGCTCCACAGGCGATGCATGGGGTTGAGCATGTCCATGACCGACAGGTAGCGGTCAATCGGCAGGCCGTCCCAGGTCGGCGTGCCAACCTCGGCGAAGGGCACATCCGGCTCGGGGAAGTTCACGTAGCTGACCTTGCCTTCCGTGCGCAGGAAGGTCCGCACCAGCCGGCCGCTGCCACGCTGGCCGCGCAGGTGCTCGAGCAAGGCCAGCGTCGGACGCTCGCCATCATCCAGGGTGATGAAATCGAAGTAGTCGAAGACGCGTGGCTCGGTGAGTTCGCGCAACTCGGTATTGGCAAAGCCGCCGCCGAGTACCACGGTGATCGCCGGGTCGTGCGCCTTGATCGTCTGGGCGATGCGGAAGGCCGCGTAAACCGTGCCGGGGAAGGGCACGGAAATCAGCACCACCTGCGGCTGATGGCGGGCGAGGGCTTCTTGCGTCAGCGCCTGCAGCATGCGGTCGATCAGGTTCGTCGGCGCGGCCAGCGCAGCCGCCAGCGGCGCGAACGTCGCCTGCGCCATGGCGATGGATTCGGCGTAGCGCACGAACTCGAAGCGCTCATCGACGCCCTCGCGGATCACGTCGGCCAGATCGTTCAGATACAGCGTGGCGAGGTGGCGGGCGCGATCCTGCAGGCCCAGCGAGCCGAAGGCCCAGGCCAGCGGATCGCCGCCGTCCGGGTCGACATAGGCGTCCAACGCATCGAAGCGGCTGCCCTCGGGCAGCCAGGTGCCGCCGCAGATGCGATAGGCCAGCGTCGCATCACGCCCCTGCAGGAAGGCGATGACCGGACCGATGCTGGCGCGGTAGGCAGCGAAGTTTTCGAGGAAGGCGGCGACGTTCCCGCTGCGTGATTTTGCCGGCGTGGTCTCGATGTGGGCGCGGATTTCATCCAGCCCGCTGGGCGAGAGCAGGCGCAGCACCAGCGCGATGGCCAGGTCCTCCTGCACGGCGCTCACGCCTTGCGAGCGCAGGAAGCCGGTGAGGTAGGCCGTCGAAGGGTAGGGCGTGTTCAGCTGGGTCATCGGCGGGATGACCGAGAGCACGCGTTGCGGGGTGACAGGCATTATTGATCCGGCCAGGTTTTGTTTGAAATCCGTTCGACCCGAGTGCGCCCGCAGGGCGTGTATCGAGGGTGGGGCTCACGCCTCGATACACCGGCCTGCGGCCGGCACTCGGCACGAACGGTTTTTAGGGAACAGAGTTCAAACTTCATCGGGCCGGATCAAATAGGCTTGAGTGTGGGCGGGTCGGGAGCCGCCATTCTACGGCGCCCGGCGCGCACGGAGTGGCCACGGCGCCCCGTTTTCAGGGCATGCACATGAAAAGGGCGGCCGTGATCACGGCTGGCAAGGGCCGGGTCTCAGTCTGTTTCCGGACTGATCTGGAGACGTGTCTGCAACTGATGCAGGGTGCCGCAATGGGAGCAGAGAAAAGATCCGTTCAGGGTGATCGAGCCGCCTGTGCCGGCATCCAGCTGCATGACCAGATTGGTTGGCAGCACCGGTACGGCAGGCTCGGGTTCCGGTTCTGCCGCGGGTGGGGCGGCCTCCGGAGCGGGCTCGGCGGCCATCATCGGGGCGGGGGCGGGTTCCGGCGGAGCAGGAGCCTCCACTGCCGGGGGGAAATGCACGTCGTCCTCGTCATCATCGTCCGTGTTGAGCTCGGGCCACGGGAGATCCGCGTTCTTGCCGGGGACGCTGCCGGTGTACTCCGAATTGTTCAGCAGGGCTTCGGCGCGGGCCAGATTCAGGTGCGTACGCGCCAGATTCGCAAAGCTGGAACTGCTCAGCCAGCTTTCTTCCGCCGAAGGATAACGGGGCGGAGAGGCTGGGGGCGGCGGCGAGAAAACGGGTTTGGGCTGTGGTGGCTCGGGCACCCGCACCACGGAAGGCGGTACCACCGTGACGCGTGGCGACTTGCCGCCGGCCTTGGGCATCTGCTCCATTTGGGCCTGCATGCCGAGCTTGGACAGGCGAGCCATGTAAGCCAGGGCATCCTCTTCCGACAGATTGTTTTTCAGCACGACGAGCTTGCCCGAAAACATCCGCTCGATCTGGGGCAGGGCGATATTCAGGCTTTTGGCCGCATGGGCCTGCACCTTCGTCGGGCTGAGCCCTTCGCGAATCTCTCCGCTGAAAACAATGCGGTATAGCGGTTCCATGTTCTGCCCCTGCAATTCAATGATCGGCCAAGTGCCTGATTGTATTTGGCTGCAAACAAACTCACCACCCGCAGGTCTCGTGTGGAACGTGCAGGCAGCCCATGCACAGACCCTGATGATCAGGCAAGGTTCAAGCAGGCGGCGCAAGTGTGATCTGTGTGCCGAATTTGGCCCGATGGACGGAGAAAAACGCTCGCACATTGCGCACATTCGCGTCAGCGGCGAACAAGCGTTGCGCCGTCTGGTTGTACGCTTCCATGTCGCGCACCTGCAGGATCAGCACGAAATCCGGCCCCGACGACACCCGGTAGCATTGCTGTACGGCGGCGTCTGCCGCTGCCCGCGTTTCGAACGCCGCCAGCCGCTCGGCCGCCTGCTGGTCCAGGGTCACCTCGATGATGGCGGTCAGCCCGGCGCCGAGCTTCTCGGGCGAGAGAATCGCCACGCGTCGCTCGATGATGCCGGCCTCTTCCAGTCGTTTGACACGGCGCAGGCAGGTGGCGGGCGAGACATGCACGCGCTCGGCCAGCTCCTGATTGGTCAGCGAGGCGTCGGTCTGGAGCTGGGCGAGGATGCGGAGGTCGGTGTTGTCCATGGCGTCGGGACTCAGAAAAAGATCATCAGCAGCGCGAAGGCCGGTGCGATCAGGAAGAAGAGGCTCAGCAGACCCAGCGCGCCAGGCAAGGCAAAGAGAGCGGGAGGAGAGCCCTTTTTCAAGGACGCACCGGCCATGCCGAACAGGGCGGCGCTCATGGCGCAGTAGAACGCGAACGGCAGCCAGTTGCGCAGCCAGAACTCGAAGGCATGGCCTTCGCGCTGCAGGAGCCGGCGCGTTGTCTTGCCGACAAAGTACTGCAGCTGGCCGGCGGCGCTGGCCTCCAGTGCGTGTTGCAGCACGATGATTGCGGCAATGCCGAAACCGAGCGACAGCAGCAGTGCAAAAGCAGCGGCCGCCTTGCCCTTGCGGTGATCCGCGCCTGTACTGGCTTCCTGCAAGGAGGTGTCGAGGCCCGGCGGCAGACGTACATTTCCCGGCGGCATGCCTGTAGATGCCCGTCCGGCGCGGCTCTCCGGCATGCTCATCACAGCCACCCGTTGGCGATGAATTCGTCGATCGCGTAGCGTCGCGCTTCGAGCGGGTGCGCCGCCACGGCCGCGACGATCTGCGCCACACCCGCTGCATAAGGCGCATCACCGGTGACGCGGGTCTCCAGCCGCACACGGCAGGCCGCGTCGGCGATCTCGATGCGGTGAAAGGCGTGGCGCGCCAGATAGGCCGCTTCGATGCCCAGCTCGCCCTGCTGTACAGCCGGGTCGCGTACCGAGCTGATGGCCGCTGGCGCCAGTCCCAGCGAATGGGCGATATCCACCGCCGTGCCGGCGACCGAGGTCTTGCTGGCCTGGTGCGACTCTGTCACGCCGATGGCGTAGCCCGCGAACAGTCCGCCGCAGCGCGAGAGCATGTGCATCACCTTGAGCATCAGGATGTTGGTGTTCGGGCACAACACCAGCGGGTAGCGTGGCGCCTGCGCTTCGAGTGCCGAGCCGGTGGACAGCTCCAGCAGCGGCGAGCCGCTGCGCTCGCAGAAGGCGACGACCTCCGCCAGCTCGCGCCCGGAGCCGGCATGTACGACGATGGCGCGCGCTGCGGGCGGCGTGGCCGGCCAGGCCGCCTGTTCCAGCGGCGCCGGGAGGCACATCTCCGTGAGCAGTTCGCGTGCGAGCTTGCCGCTGCCGACGATGAAAACCTGCATGTTCATTCCTTCTGCTTGTTTGGCACGCCGGTGTGGCGCGCGGAGTGATGGCTTGGAAATGCCCGAAGAAGCCCGCCAGAAGCCGCTCTCCGGCATGGGCGCTGTGCGCTGTTCAAGGCAGCGTCTCCATGATCTCGTCGAGCGCCTGCCTGAACAGCCCCAGGTGGAAACCATCCACCACCCTGTGATTCACCTGGATGTTGTAGGGCAGCATCAGCTGGCCCGCGCGCGGCTGGAACTTGCCCCAGGTGATGCGCGGGATGGTGTCGTCGCGCTTGAGGTTGACGGTGTGGTCGAGCCCGGTGAAGGCGATCCAGGGCAACGAGGAGAAAAAGATGAAATCGTCGCGGCCCTTCAGCTTGTCCAGCGGGAAATACTCCCGCTGTGCCTGCACAGCCTGTTTCGTCTGCGCGTCGAAGCGGGCGATGTCGGCATCGAAATCCACCGTCACCAGCTTGAAGAGATCCGAGCCTTCCACCATGCAGGTGAAGGACGGGTGCAGCACCTCGTGCAGCACGACTTTCTCGCCGCGGATGCGGTACTTCAGGTTATCCACCCGGTTTGCGGCGGCGGTCGATACATGCAGCATCGTGTTCGTGAAAGACAGGCCGGTGCGCTTCGCGAAGGCATGCAGGCGCGTCACGTCCAGTTCGAAGCAAACGTTGTAGATCGGGTAATCCAGACGCCCGAAAAAGTTGAAATGCTCCCGGCGCGGCCAGGTCTCCAGATCGATTTCCTTCATTTCATTCTCCGCAAATGCTCACTCCGCCTTGTTTCGCCACAGCTTGACGGCGAAACGACCAAGCACCAGTCCGATTCCCAGCAACAGCGCGGCCGGCAGAAAGATCCCCGACCCGTCTGCCTCCACCGCGCCGGCTTCGTAGCTCAGCATCGTGACGACATGTGGCGCGTAATCCGCCCCGTTGAAGAACCGGTGCGTTGCCCACAGCAGCCAGCCGCCGCTACAGAGACAGGCTGTGGCAAGAAGTCCGACGAAGAGGGCGGTTTTGCGCATGAGCGTGTCAGGCCTGTGGCGTGGGCGGGATGCGGGTCAGACGCAGGAACAGCGGCGCCTCTCCTACCAGATGTGCCTCGACCGCATCTCCCGTCTGGAGCTGGCTCACCGGCGTTTCAATCAGGCTGCCGACGGACACGAACAGCAGTTCGCCGAGTCCTGCCAGCTCGATCCGGGTCTGCGGGTTGCGGAGGCTGCCGAACGAATGGATGCGTACGACCTGCGTGTGGGTCACGCGCTTGGTGTTCGCAAGCAGGATGGCGCCGATCTGCACCCCCCAGCGCCGCATCTTCACGGCTTCCCGTGTGCAACCGAAGGCGACGAAGGCAAACAGTCCGCCCTGAAAAACTTCGCTGTGCGTGCTGTCCGAAAACAGGAAAACGAAAGCCGCTGCAGCCGACAGCACACCGGCCAGCGCCATGACCACGACGCCGGGCAGCAGGCGCCGCCGATCCCGGCGCAGGGCGGCGATTTCGTCAGCGGTGAGCGGTACGGTGGCTGGCATGAGCGTGGTGGAGAAGGGCTTGGGGTGGGCCTGAGCGGGCAGGGTGGCTGGAGAAGTCCGTCAGACGCGGCTCTTCAGCGTGCGGGCTGCACTGAAAAGTCAGCTGTAGATAATCGAAATGACTGCGAACACCAGCAGCAAGACAATGCCGGGGAAAAAGGCGACGAAGGTCTTGTTGTGCTTCTCTTTTGGATATCGGCCAAACGTAATTGCCAGAAGCAGCAGGCGGCCGAGCGGGTAAGTCAGCAGCGCACCCGGGGCAATCGCCAGCAGGCCCGGTCCCGGTAGCCACTGGTTGTTCTTGAGGCTTCTGGCCGTCGCGCGCATCTCCAGTTCGGTGCGCACGGCATCTTCTGAGGGATATCCCTTCGTAATGACTTCACCGTCGAGCTGGCCGAAAAATCGCCGTGCGCCCAAGGCTGGGTCTGACACCTCGACGATCTGGAACTCATTGAATTCGGCGACGACGCTTGTTTTGTGGGTCATGATGGGGAGAGGCTGCGCAAGGGGGCATATGAACCCTTACGAATGACGTGAGGGACCGCCGTAGCGGCGAAGCCGCGAAGGGAACCCACAAGCGCAGCTTGTGGGCGGTCCCTCTCGACGGAATTGTTGGGCGTCATTGTGCTGCCGCCCCTACGTCCATGCCGTCGTAGGTTTCCACCCCGAATTTCCTGGCGAGTTTGTAAAACTCTTGGTTTCGGGCATGTAGAGTTTGCGGTGTATGTTGTTCAACACGCTCAACATGCAATATATATATCTTTTCAACATCTGTAGCTTCTGGCTCAAGAACCTCTACGTATCGGTAGCCCTGAGCCACGAGCGCCTCTTTTAGACGCTCAAATTTTTTGGGGTCGTGATCAGTAAAGAAGTAGCCCCAGAGCAAAGGCTTTGTTGTATCCCAAGGGGTATTTGCTTTGATGTTGGCAAACATCTCCTCTAAGGACTCAGGCGTAATCTTTGTGTCGTCTGCGGCTCTGAGAGAAACCGCAAATCCGATGGCAAGAATAACAATGATCAGAGCGAGTACGTATTTCATGACGCCCAACTTGTTATAGGGAGCAGTTTTGCTGCATAACATCGGCGCCTGCTCCCTGACATGGCACGACCGATCAGCGAAAAGTGGCTTGCAGCTTGGCTTTTCACGGTTCTACTGTTCATTTGAACAGCAGTAACAGAATCGACAAAAACCTCACTCTACAGATTTCGATTCGCTGCGATAAGCCGCAGGCCTGCCTGTAGAGCCGCTTCGCACCTTCTTCTTCAGGCTGCATGTCTGCACAGCAAGGCTGGGCGCGGTTTTTCGGGTGGCGGGTGGATGCGACTCAACGTGATTGCGTGAAATAATATTTCACGAAGTGTGGTGTGTGCAATATAAATCCAAAACAAGTTTTGTTTTGAAAGCATCTGCCGCTTCCTCAGGTCTAGGATGCGCGGCATCCCAATCCTTTCTGATGCGGAGCCTTCCATGTGTGGCATCGTCGCAGCCGTTTCCCAGCGCAACATCGTTTCCATTCTCGTCGAGGGCCTGAAGCGCCTTGAGTACCGGGGTTACGACTCCTGCGGCGTGGCCGTGCATCAGGATGGCGCGCTGCGCCGGGCGCGCTCCACCTCGCGGGTGGCGGAGCTGGATGCGCTGATCGCGGAAGACGGCGTAGCCGGTTTCACCGGCATCGCCCACACGCGCTGGGCCACCCACGGCGTGCCGGCGGTGTGCAATGCGCACCCGCACTTCTCGCGCGAGCGCATCGCGCTGGTGCACAACGGCATCATCGAGAACCACGAAGAGCTGCGCGCCGAGCTGCGCGCCAAGGGTTACGAATTCAGCAGCCAGACCGACACCGAGGTGATCGCGCATCTGGTGGATCACCATTACGACGGCGACCTGTTCGCGGCCGTCAAAACCGCCATCGTGCAGCTCAAGGGTGCGTATGCGATTGCCGTGTTCTGCCGCGACGAGCCGCATCGTGTGGTCGGCGCGCGCGCCGGTTCACCGCTGATCCTCGGCGTGGGCGAGGGGGAAAACTTCCTCGCCTCGGACGCGATGGCGCTGGCCGGCGTGACCAACCAGATCGTGTATCTGGAAGAGGGAGACATGGTCGACCTGCAGGTCGGCAAGTTCTGGATTGAGGCGCGTGAAGGCGACAGTTTCACGCGCGTGGAGCGCGAAGTGCGCACGGTGTACGCCCACAGCGGCGCGGCCGAGCTGGGCCCGTATCGCCACTTCATGCAGAAGGAAATCTTCGAGCAGCCGCGCGCCATCGGCGACACGCTGGAGGGCGTGGAAGGCATCACGCCGGAACTCTTCGGCGACGGTGCGTACAAGGTGTTCAAGGATATCGACTCGGTGCTGATCCTCGCCTGCGGCACCAGCTACTACTCGGGCTGCACCGCGAAATACTGGCTGGAGTCGATTGCCGGCATCAGCACCCAGGTGGAGATCGCCAGCGAATACCGCTACCGCGACAGCGTGCCGAACCCGCGTTCGTTGGTGGTGACGATCTCGCAGTCCGGCGAAACAGCCGACACCATCGCCGCGCTCAAGCATGCCAAATCACTGGGCATGGAACACACGCTGACGATCTGCAACGTGTCGACCAGCGCCATGGTGCGCGAGTGCAAGCTGGCCTACATCACCCGTGCGGGCGTGGAGATCGGAGTGGCCTCCACCAAGGCCTTCAGCACCCAGCTGGCTGGCCTGTTCCTGCTCACGCTGGCGATTGCGCAGACGCGTGGTCGCCTGACGGATGCGCAGGAAGCCGACTACATCCGCCAGATGCGCCATCTGCCGGTCGCGCTGCAAGGCGTGCTGGCATTGGAGCCGCAGATCATCGCCTGGTCGCAGGACTTCGCGAAGAAGCACAACGCGCTCTTCCTGGGACGTGGCCTGCACTACCCGATCGCGCTGGAAGGCGCGCTCAAGCTCAAGGAAATCTCCTACATCCATGCTGAGGCCTACCCGGCCGGCGAACTCAAGCACGGCCCGTTGGCGCTGGTGGATAGCGAAATGCCGGTGGTTACTGTCGCGCCGAATGACGCGCTGGTCGACAAGCTCAAGAGCAACATGCAGGAAGTGAAAGCACGCGGCGGCGAGCTGTATGTGTTCGCCGACGCGGATTCGCGCATAGAAAGCGAGTCGGGCGTGCACGTGATCCGCATGCCGGAACACTATGGCGCGC
The DNA here is from genome assembly GCF_030730865.1 of Uliginosibacterium sp. 31-16. GTDB lineage: Bacteria > Pseudomonadota > Gammaproteobacteria > Burkholderiales > Rhodocyclaceae > Uliginosibacterium. The sequence goes on from NZ_JAVALZ010000005.1 coordinate 41,288, forward strand.
TGTCGCCGATCCTGCACGTGGTGCCGCTGCAACTGCTCGCCTATCACACCGCCTGCGCACGCGGCACCGATGTTGATAAGCCGCGCAATCTGGCCAAGTCGGTCACTGTCGAGTAGCTGTGCCGTTGTTCCGTGGCAATTGTTCCAGACAATTAAAGTCGAAAACAGGTCATTAAAGTCGAAAACAAGCGAAGGCCCCGCAAACGCCCCTCAAAGGCTTGCGGGGCTTGGTTTTTTAGGGATTAACAAGCAGCCTAGGTGGTTGACGGAAAAGCAGGTTTAAAGTCGAAAACAAGAGGCTGAAAGCCTTGTCCTGTGGGCGTTTCGCCTGTTCAGACTTACGCGAGCGTAAGTTGTTACGCTTGGGTGGAGCGTTGAAGCGCGGGTGGCGAAGTGGCGGGGGCTGCTGAAGCAATCTGTTTATGTTCTGGCCACTTACGACCGCATGCGAGCCAAGGGCTGCTAGGTCATGTCCGCACGAGCGTCGCAATCAGCAGCGGATGCACTAGATCCTCTGTGACCAAACGCCATGACACTCCACGCGCCTGCCAGTACGCGCGCTCGATGGCCAGAAGCTGTCGTTTGCGAGGCGTCAGAGTGTCTTTGCGGTACTTGCAAGATATAGCTAAGAACCCAAGCCTCCCGTCCTTCTGCTCGACCGTCAGCAGCAGGTCAGTCGTCATGATCCATGGCACCTTGAAGCCGCCGTTCTCCCGCAAGAAAGGATGGCGAATGGATAGATCTTTGGAAATTTGAAGCGTGCCGGGATAAGCGCACAAGGGCCCTTGGGGCTCATAGAGATAGAGATCGAGAGGCGCCGAATCCAGATCCAGTGGATACTGTTCGCGCAGATCGACAAGTCGCAGGTTCATCAAAGCGACTCGCACCCCAACCGACGTGAGTCCGGTCTGGCTGAAACGCCCTGATTCTCGTGAGAGCAGGTTTTCTTAAGTCTCACAGGCATGACGGCCTGACCTAGATACTGGTAAGTGGCAACAGGCAGCCGCCAGAAGTTTGCTCATAGACTGGCCGCAATGGCGGGCGATGAGTCGGCCATTGCTCTGAGGCCTGTTGCACCATCGGCCTGTTCGGGCCTCAGCGCCTGGGCTCGGACTGTGTGGCCTTTCTCCGTTACTGCTTTGACCGGCCGCTTCGGCTCCTTGATACCTATGTGACAGCATCGATAAGCCTGATGCTCCATTGTGTATCAATAAGCCTGTCTGCATCGTCAGGAAAGGAGAAAAAGCATGAATCGCCGGGTTGTTATCAAACGCAAACGGAAATGCCGAACCTGGTTTGCCGTGATTCAATCTCGCCCCCGATACCGGTTGGTGGATTTGTTGCCCAAAAGGGGCGAAATCTTGCCGGTACTGGAGGAGTGGGACCGGCTTGCGCCTGTTGGGCGTGAAATTCTTTAAGGCCGGCTCAGACGCTTCAGCCGATCGCCTTGAGTTGTATGGGGCGCGGGAGGTGAAGAGCGTTGCGATGCGTTGCTAAATTTTTAGCATGTGCGATTTTTATCGCAACGCGTCGCAACGGTTAATGGTCGCCTCACCGTCCGTTCAGGCCGACATTCGGCAGCTTCCAGCAGGTTAGTCAGCTCAGATGCCGGCTGTGCTTGGCATCCGATCCTGATCGGCAACGGTCATTCAGGCCTGTAGGCATCGGCGACCGGAAGGCTACCGACACAACGCTTCCAGCTTGGCAGCATCCTCCACCAACGGGTTCCCTTCGCCCTGCCACTGAATCACCCGCCGGTTTCTGACCTGCTCCCATTGATCAACCGGGTAAGCCTTGGCCCAGGCACACCAAAGCTTTCTATCCTGATTACTCACAGCCAATCTGTAGCGGGTGTGCATGTAGAGACTGATCCGCGCGGCACGTCCTCGAACCTCGGGCCTGGGCTGGAAACGCTTGGCTTTGAAATCCGGAAGGCTCTGGCATCGGCCATACACAGGCTGAGGATGGGTGGTCCAGATGCCGTAGCTCATGTCGCTACGGTCTCCATTCACTTCCCCGACGGCGGGAACGAGATTGTTGAGGTCGCCCTCCATCATGTCGAAGAGCGGATCCTTGCCACTACACCCTTTCCGACCACCTTTCTGCCAGCACTGACGTTGTGAGCCCATATGTGCGGCGGGCACGATGTGCTCCCACTCGATCCGGCTCGCGCGGTTGGCATTCTTTCGGGGGATGAAACCGCAGGATTGAAGATCGACGGCTTTGCCGGTGTAGCGACACCCACAGTAGAACTCTTCGCCCATTCCCTCGTAGAGCGAGGGAAGGACCTTCTTGGCAGAACTGAAGTTGCGATGACCGACCTGTTTCTTGCTATTGACCAGTTCGACGGGCGTCACCGTATCCGCAGGCGCCTGGGCTGCGTGAAGGATGTTCGGTGGGTTCCGAGGGGATTGCCAACCTTTGCCGTGACTGCCAATGGGTAGTAGTACGGCGAACAACAGAAGCAAGTAGCGCATCGGCGCGCAGTCTACGCAGGGGATTCATGCGGGACAAGCTTGATGCTGAAGAATCAGGCTTTGTCTTTCTGCTGAACTTGGTAGGCGCTGTGCAAATTACCAGCACTCAGGTGAGGAGCCGGTGGTTCAGTTTTGGCTGGTTTTCCATCACCGGCGGCTGATTTCGAAGGTCTGCGGCGGGAGGCCAACAGCCAGTCTTGCCGGGAACCGATGCCTACAGGCCTGAATGGCCGCTGCCGATCAGGATCGGATGCCAGGCACAGCCGGCATCTGAGGGGCCTTACTGCGGACGCTGCCGAATATCGGCCTGAACGGACGGTGAGGCGACCATTAACCGTTGCGACGCGTTGCGATAAAAATCGCACATGCTAAAAATTTAGCAACGCATCGCAACGCTCTTCGCTTCCCGCGCCACATACAACTCAAGGCGATCGGCTGAAGCGTTGGAACCGGCCTTAAAGAATTTCACGCCTAACAAGCGCGAGCCAGTCCCACCCCTCCAGCACCGACAAGATTTCGCCCTGACATTGCGTGCTGAGTTTCACGTCCTGTCTGCACCGAGCAGGGTGACAAACGCGCACAGGTCTCTTTAGCGTCGGGAGAACATCCTGACGCACGGGGTATGAAAAGAGGGGGCCAGCTTTTCGTCAAAAGTATTCTTACATGGGGCCGGGCTGACTAGGGTTGCTTCTTGCGGAGCGGTTTGCGCTGATTGAAGTGAATAGCCAATCCCTGTAAAGCGGCCCGTTCTCATGTTGCGGGTTGATGGTTACCCAGCGCGGTGGTTTTGTTGTCCGTATTGGAACCCCTTCTGAGAGACTGTGAATTGCCTGAATTCGGCCATCGAAGATGACTTTTCCCCAGTCTTTGGTCCCTGTGATTGGGTCAATGTAGATTTTGCGCAGATGGTGTACGGGGAAAGGAAACCGCGGATCCACAAGCAGTTCATCAAGTGTGCTAGGAGTAAGTGGAAGGCCTGCTGGTGTGGATTTCGCATAGCTGGTGAGCGCCGCGCTGAACTCTCTGCCAATTTCGAGCAGTTCGGTTTCTTTGGCTCTCTGAACGGAGTGCCTCCATATGACGCCCGTACTGGCGAGCAATACTCCCATGATTGACAGAGAGAACAAAAGGATAAGATAGGCAAAGCCCCTTCTTTTTTTCATCGTATAGATCACAACTCGCCTAGCGGTGTTCCATCGAATGCGTTGCCATCTGCTCCGCTATGAACGTCATGCACGAGGCTGCCACCCTCAGGAGGAGGGACGATTACCCAACTGTCACGGGTGCCAGTAAAAGGATCCTCCGGGAGTTGTCTGAGGTAGCCGTGACTGACCAACTCTTCAAGCGCGGCAGGTTCCGCACCACGATCCGCCTCGAACTTATCCAAAGCGTCCCGCATGACAGCCAAACTTTGGCGAAGAGTATTTTCTTTCGCGCGCTCGATATGATTGAAATATTTTGGGGCTGCGATTGATAGCAGAAGAGCGACTATTGCCAGTACGACCAGCAATTCGATCAGCGTGAAACCGACACTCAAGGTTGATGAGCTATTACGTACCGTCGAGCGAGGCTGGTAGTGTCTCGCTGATGCGTTCGCATGGAGCTTGTGGTGGCATGGAATGCAGAAAATATCCACGTCTTACCCTCTCGATGGTGGCTTGCTGAGCGTGACCATATTGTCGTTAAGCATGAGTAAGCATAAGGGTGAAGCAGGGCTTACCATTCTCGGTATGGGATGCGATTGAGCCCTATTTTTTCGGAAAGAGAATAAACGTCAAAAACATCTTCGCCTGACTGCGGATCGTCGAGCGGGCTGTTGTAGCTTCTTAGTCCCCAAGTCTCCGCTGCGCTTAGCGTGCTGTCTGGATTCATCGGGTCACGCGGGAGACGGCGTAAAAAGAAAATCAGGGCTTTGTCGGATGACGTTTGATCCTTCGCGCCTTGAACCAAATCGTCCAACGTGTGTGGATAGCCTGATTCATCGACTGTTTTTGCGACGCGCCCTTCGTCTACCGCTTGTTTATATGCATCGATACCGTTGCGGATCTGGCGAAGCGCCAGGCGTAGTTCGGACTCTTTAGCTCGTTGACTCACAATACGTGCAACAGGAAAGGCCGCGGAGGCCAATATTCCCAAGATTGTTACGGTGACGATTACCTCCAGTAAGGTAAAGCCACGGATAGTTCGACGTCGCATTTCAGGGTGCAACCTTGATTTTTACGGGCTCGGGCAAAACGATTCGATCTGGCTGGCCTGCGTCGAGAACAATGTGTGGTGAAGAGGCAGTGATGACGCCTTCCCCATTCGCGCCCGTTTTGGCACGTAGTTGCAGTCTGCCGATTGCGAAGCTACCTGCGCCTTCGAACTTGAGCGTTCCGGTGCTGCCTGGAATTGCGAGTTCGAATAACGTTTCGTCCCATGTGACGCTAACGTCGCCGCCCTTGACCAGATTACCTGCAGAGACACTGGCGGTAATGATGAACTCCTGGCCGGGGCGTAGGTTCCTTGGTGCGCCTAGCGTGATCGAGGCCGTTCTTTGACCGGACTCTGCTTTGGAGGCGGGTGCGCTAGCCTCTACAGAAGGGGGACTTGTTGGAGCTTTTGAGGCTCCAGCCGTACTCACGCTTGGCAAGTTCGAAGGTGTTGTGCTGTTGATAGCAAGCGGTGCGGCCCCCACAGAGCTCTCCGTGCCAGCAGGGATGGCTCTGCGCGAACCAGCTGAAGGAGTGATGTTGCTGACGATATGCGGAGTGATCAACAACACAATCTCTGTTTTGGAACCATTTGTGCTGTGATTCGAGAACAGGCGTCCCAAGCCCGGAATGCGACCCAAGCCCGGAATGCCAACGGTGGTGTTGCGTTCTTGGTCTGAGATCAGGCCTGCCAGGACCTGAGTTTCTCCATCACGTAGACGCAATACGGTGCTCGCATTGCGAGTACCAATTTGATATGCCAGTGAGCTCTGTGGGCCTGCCACTTCTTTCGTGACACTGGATACCTCGAGTCCGACTTTGATTTCAACCTCGTCATCAAGACGCACCGTTGGTTCCACATCAAGTTTCAGACCAACGTCAAGGTAATTGACGGAGGCGGAAACTCCGACGTTGGCGGTTGAAGTGGTTGTGAATACTGGTAATTTGTCACCAATGTGAATCTTGGCTTTCTCTTTATTACGGACCCGAATGCGGGGATTGGCGAGCGTATTGCTGTCGCCGCTTTGATCTTTCAGATTTAGCAACAGTGCTGGGTTTGAGACATAAGGCACAAGGGAGCCTGTGTTGCGTAAATCCACATTGCCAACTAGTAACTGACCGCCGATGTTCGTAGATTGTGTCGTGCCTGTGGTGGTGGTGACCGCGGAAGTTGTTGTAGGTTGGAGCAACCCGTAACCAACCTGATCTGGATACTGGATGCCCAAGCTCATGAGCTTGGAGCGTTGAATTTCCATTACCTCTACATCGAGCATAACCTCGGGCGAAGCGACGTCGAGCTGCGCGATCAGACGTTCTGCCATCTGGATCGCTTCTGGCGTGTCCTTTATAACCAAGAGGTTGAGGCTTTCATCAATGAAAGAGTCGCGGGATTTGACTACAGCCTTGATCATTGCTTGGGCTTGCTTGGCTTCGGTATTTGTGAGGTAGAACGTGCGTGTGGCGAGCTCTTGGTAGTCCTTTTGCTTCGCCGCTCCCGCCGGGTAAATGATCACAGAGTTTTCATTCAGAAGTTTGCGCTCAAGCTGATTGGTGGTAAGGATCAGGCGCATGACTTCGTCGATATTTGTGTTGCGCACAAAGATGGTGACCTTAGCGTCTGTCTTCACGTCTTTGTCAAAGACGAAATTGATGTTGGCTGTCCGTGAAATCGCCTCGAAAACACTGCGAAGTGGGGTGTCGCGAAACTCCAATGTGATGGGGGTATTGAAGGCGCCCTTTAGCGTGAGATTGTCTTGTGCGGGCTTACTAGCGGCGATTTTTTCGTCAATCTCGCGCAGTAGCGCGCGCAGGCTTGCATCGTTAGGCGCTTCTGCGAGAAGGGCACGTACGATGCCTTCCGCTTCCGATGCTTGGTTTTTTTCTAGAAGCTGTTCTGCGTTCTGTCGACGTTGAGCGTGCAGCTTGCTGCGACCAATCTCGCGCAGAATTGCTTGGGCGCGTGCGTTGCTAGAATCGTACTTGAGGGCCTGTTGGGCCTGTGCTTCAGCCTCTCCGGTACGACCGGCTACGCGTGCGCGTTCGGCAGTAGTCAGCACTTGTGCAATGAGCCGATCGCGGGTTCGGAAGTAGCGCACGCGTAGTTCGACATCATCCGGATGTAGTGCCATTTCTTGGCTGAGGTGGTTGAGTGAAACCTCGCTTGCATCTATCGGAGTATTGCTACCGAGGCTAATCGGGCTGCGTGAGCATGCGGCAAGCAGCAGACAAAGGAGTGCGGTCGATAGCAAATTTCGATAAATGCCATTCGGGTGTTCGGACTTGATCGGGCTCATTTCAGTAATTCAGGGTTTGTGGCGTATTCAATGGCAGATATTCCAGTTGGAGGCTGTGCTCTCCAATTGCAATGACGCGGTACTGGCTCACGAGGGTGTCGCCTTCACGAGCGATCAGCATGCTGTCTCCATCATCAAGAAAAACTGCGGAGTGTGTGCCTTCGGCTACCTTGCCGAGATATTTGAAACGTAGCGGTGGCGCCGTTGGCTTCGACGGTTCAACTTGAGGTGGAGGCGGCTCAAAACTTGCTGATGCGAACGGATTGTTTTCGATAGCGGGTAGAGCGTTGCGCGGCGTGTGTGCCAATGCGAGCTGTGCCAGAAGATAGCTCTGGGATACGTTGCTGGTGCGGCTCGCAGGTTTGCTTATCTTTGACTGCCCCAGAGATGTAGCTGTTCGGGCGTTTTGACCGCGTGGGCGCTTACTCGTAGGACGCGCGGAGTCCTCCTCGTCGAGGCCGCTGACCCACCAAACAATTAGAAGCGTGACAAGCAGAGCTATGCCGAGTGTGAGTTGTCGGCGCTTCATTGTGTGCCTCGCAGATAGACAACCAAGCGTACCTGTGCATCCAGTTCAGTTTGTTGAATGTTTGGCCGTTGCAGTTCGATGGCTTCGATGCTAAGTGTGGGAACCGTCTCAAGCGCATCGATCAGCCAAGCGCGTAGCGCTGAGTAGCTGCCCTTGACTGGCATACTGATGCGCACGCGGCGTGTGTCTGCGCCGCGGATGGAGTCGCGCGCCTCGCCATTCAACTCGATACCGTTTTCGGCACTGTCTCCGTAGTCCGCTCTGCGTGGGGCCAGTCCTTGCTTACGGGCACTGGCATCAAGCTGCAGGAGTATTTCGGGCAAATTGTTGGCAGCAGGAAAACCTTGATAGAAGCGCGCAAGGATCTCGCGCGGTGACGCTTCGCTCTGCGTGCCACTCCTCAGTTGCATAGCTAGTTCGGCTCGCTGGCTGGTGATTCCCGCAAGTTCCGCTTTGCGGTCGCGATTGCCGGAGAAGTCAAAGGCCGTAGCGAACATCACCAGAGCCATGCCAATCACACCCGCCCAACCTGCATTGATGAGTTGGTGCAATATGGCGTTCCGTAATGGTTTGAAGACGGCTGGGACGCGCTTCATTGACCAGTCTTCCAACTGGCGCCCAGTGTGAAGGCAACGATTTCCACACTGCCGCTGGGTTTGAACTCGTAACTATCGACTTGTGCTCTGCGTATGCTGGGGCGCGCAGCCAAGCGACGGGCGAAGGCAAAGGCTGCGTCTAGTGAACGCGCTTCGCCAGTGAGTTTGAGTTGTGTTTTACCCGCGGTTTGTACCAGAGAGAGCAAAGCGACATCTTCGTTGCCTGCGGCTTCAATTTCAGCCAGTACATCTAGGTTGCGGTTATGCAGGCGCTGAGCGAGCTGGGTTGCCGTTTTTAGTTCGGATTCGGGAAGTTTCTCGCGTTGTTGCGCGAGCATCAGGGCGCGGCTGCGTTCTAAGTGGCGAGTTTCACGCGCCAGACGCACTTCCGTGTTTCTCAGTTGTTCTCCCAAGTCGCGGTATTCGAGGAGTATGGCCGATGTAGCGAGTAAACCAGCCGCAAGCAGCAGCCAGCCAAGCAGGCTTGGTTGGCTGCGCTGCGGGATGAAGTCCAAAGCTATGGTGGCCGGTTGCGTGTCTAGCCACGCCAACCGATTCAAGCGTTTTTTCATGCACTCCCTTTCCGAAGCTGGAGCAAATTGCTCGTCCAGCCTGTGGGTAAGGTAAGCGCCATGTCCCCAACCTCGCCAGCCAAGTAGAGCACACCGGTATCGGCCGTATAGGCGCTGCTCGCCAGTAGTAGTCTCAGCATTGCGCCCAGTGCTACGCCATCCCCACAGGATAGCGCTTGCGTCCTCAGCGCCAACCAGCTCCCAGCCTGCCATAACCCAAGCGTCACACGCCCGTCTGCCAGCCAAGCCAGGGCCCCTTGAGCCACGCCCATTTCAGAGTGCAAGGCATTCCAACACGCGCTGAAAGCTGGCTGCACACTAACAAGCTTCAATTTCTGTGCTTGTGCGAATTTGTGCAAGGCAGCCAAGGCTCTGTGCTCGATTGCTGCGGAGAATGCCGGCTCGCCAGGCAAGGCTGTTTCGGTAGCGATTTGCCAAGCTTGCGGATCAATACCATGTACATCGCGAAACACGGTCTGCTGAAAGACCGTTCGCTCATCTGTCGTACGGACCGCTTTGGGAAAACTGATGAGCAGGCAACGCACAAAAGTGTGTTCAAGTACCACGGCGAGTCGATGGTATCCCTTGGGAAGAACAAGGGTGCCGAGCGCCTCGTCAAGTGAGGGGGCTGACCACCTTTCGTGTTGCGAGTGTTTCTGACCATCCAGGCGCCACCCGTGCTGGCCGAGTGCGAGGTGTAAGCAGTCAGGCGACGAACGTGACACGGTTCAACTCCTGCAAAGTGGATTCACCTGCTGCGACCAGCGCCATCCCCGCGTTGCGCAAGGACTGGAAGCCATACCGCGCTGCGGTCTCTTTCAGTGTGCGTAACGGCGCACGTTGCGTGATCAATTCGCGCAATTCATCGTTGAGCATGAGAATCTCGGCAATCGCGCGTCTTCCTCGATAGCCGCTGCCGCGACATTGCCCGCAACCGGTGCCAGCGCGAAAGCGGTAACCGGCCGTGTCCCCCAGGCGTGATTCGGCGAGCAATGCTGCGTCTGGTTTGATATCCGAACTGCAGTGCGGGCAGTTGATGCGAAGTAGTCGTTGGGCGACGATAACATTCAGGGCAGCGACGAGGTTGTAGGGGTCTAGTCCCATGTGCATGAATCGTCCGATTACATCAAAGACGTTATTGGCGTGCACGGTGGTGAAAACGAGATGACCCGTGAGGGCCGCCTGTACCGCGATTTCTGCGGTCTCGGGGTCGCGGATTTCGCCGACCATGATCTTGTCTGGATCGTGGCGCAGGATTGAGCGTAGACCACGTGCGAAAGTGAGACCCTTTTTTTCGTTGACGGGGATTTGTAGTACGCCGGGTAGTTGGTATTCGACCGGATCTTCAATCGTGACGATCTTGTCTAGTCCGTGATTGGTTTCACCGATAGTGGCGTAGAGCGTGGTGGTCTTGCCCGAGCCGGTTGGGCCGGTGACGAGAAGCATGCCGTAGGGCTCATTCGCCATGTGGCGCAGTTGTGCCCGGGTGGTGTCATCAAAACCCAGTGATGAAAGAGTTAAGCCGCTTAGCTCCTGCGTGAGGTGTTCCTTGTCGAGGACGCGCAGCACAGCGTCCTCGCCATGGATGCTGGGCATGATGGATACGCGGAAATCAATCTCACGTCCTCCCGCATTTGCTTTGAAACGTCCGTCTTGTGGTACGCGCCGCTCGGCAATATCAAGTTCGGCCATCACCTTGATACGAGAAATAGCTTGCTCCGCCAGATCAGCCCCCTGCACAGCTCCGACGCGATTGAGAACGCCATCTACGCGGTACTTGATCTGCATACCGTTCGCTAGTGACTCAAGGTGAATGTCACTGGCGTTTTGTTTGAGTGCGTCGTAGAGCGTCGAATTCACCAGTTTCACGACAGGGCTAGCGTCTTCCGATATGCGCCTGGCGGATATGTCTTCTGTGTGCTCCGTACTCGCTGCGTTCTGTGCATCGCCAATCATGTTGGCGACAAGATGCTGATCCTCTTCTATACGCGCCAGGCAGGCAGTCATGTCGGAACAACTGGTCAAAACCAATTGGAAGGGCTCGAGTATGCGTGCCCCCAGCCAGTCTTGAAGATGAGCGTCGAAAGGATCGCAGACGGCAATCAACAGTTGGTTGTTGCTATCGCGAACGGCTACGCATTCGCGACGCAAACACTCTTCAAAGCGCAAAGCTTCCAGATCGGGTGTGCATGACAGTAGCTCGGTTGCGGTGGCACTGCGCAGCTGTAATTGGACGGAAAGTTCGACAAGAACATTACTTCCGTGGCGGTCGACGAGCAGATCGATCATCCTGCACTGGGCACTGGCCGCTTCTTGGCGCAGGATCGTGATATCCGCAGGTGAGAGTAGCGGAAGTGCGGTCATTGAATGGACTCCGCCAGCTGGAAAATGGGTAGATACATGAGCACTACGATCAGACCGATGACTGTCCCGATCAGCAGCATGAGTGCTGGGCCAATGAGGCGAGTAAGGAGTTCAACGCGACGGCCGATTTCTTCCTCGTGAAACACTGCGATGCGTTCAGCCATTTCGCCCAGATTTCCAGCCTTCTCGCCTACACGCAGCATGCGATTGGCAACTGGCGTGGTCAGGCCGTGCAAGCTCAACGCATCGGTCAGGCTACGTCCTTCACGCACCATCAGCATTGCGGTATCCAGACCGCGGTGAAGGGTGGCTGAAAGCAGTTCGCGAGTCATCTGAAGCGCGGTAAGAACCGGAATGCCGCCGCGTAGCAGCATGGCTAGCGTGCGGTAAAACCGCGCCAACTGAAAGACTTTGAGTTCAGTTCCTATTGCTGGAATTTTCCACAAGCTGCGTCCGACCGCTGCACGTAGCGTTGTGCTGCGCACCGCCATTGTGAGAAGGGTTGCCACACAAGCCACCGCAAGCAGCATTGGTAGCGAATGTTGCTGGATCAGATTGCCCCAGTCGATCAGAAGTTTTGAGGCGAAGGGCAGATCGCCCCCTACCTCTTCGAACACCCCTGCGAAACGCGGCACAACGAAGCCGAGCAGGAATACCACTACCAGTCCACCGACGCTGAGCAGCAGCAGGGGGTAGATCGAAGCGCTGATAATCTTGCCGCGCAATGCATCCATTTGCTGACGGTATGCGATGTAGCGCTCCAGTGCCTGATCGAGATCCGATGTCCGTTCCGCCGCACGCAGCATCGCGACGTAGAGGGTCGGAAAGGCGCCCGGTTGAGCTTCTAGCATTGCAGATAATGGTTTTCCTTGGCGCATACCACCGGAGAGTCCGTCAAGCGTTGCACGGACTATTGGGCGGGACTCCTTTTCGGCCAGCGTATCGATGGATTCCACCAGTGGCAGGCCCGATTTCAGCAGTGCAAGCAGTTCCTGCGAAAACAGTAGCAACGGGAACTTTGAGCGCAATCCGCCATTACTCATGCGCCCCTTTTTCAGGCTTAGTACAGTTAAGCCACGCGCAGCGATTTGCTGGCGAGCGGCCGCTTCATCGCTTGCGTCTATGCTCTGTTCAATGACGGCATGGGTGATGTCAAGCGTTTTGACTAGATATTGCATCGTGCTAAACGCTTACCAGTTACCTAGGTCTTCGGCTTCGCCCGTGCCACCTGGCTGACCATCCTTGCCAAAGGAAAACAGATCGAATTCACCGTGCTCACCAGGCTGCTTGTACTGGTAGGGGTGCCCCCATGGGTCGTTTGGCACTGCTTTCTTTAGATAGGGACCGTTCCAACGCGTCTCACCAGCCGGGCGTTGTGTGAGTGCCACCAAGCCAGCTTCGCTGGAAGGGTAGCTCCCAACATCCAGCCGATATGCATCCAGCGCTTTCTCCAGCCCGTCGATCTGTGCTTGAGTTGTTTTGACTTCAGCCTTGCCAATATGCGCAAAAAATTTTGGTGCAACGTAACCTGCAAGAAGCCCCAGGATCACCATGACCACCAGCAACTCCAGCAGAGTGAATCCTCGTATTTTTGTGCGTGAAAATGGCTTTTGCATTCTTGTTAAATGTTTACTTTGAGGTGTGTTCAGTATCGCATTGGACTTTGAGGCCGCTGGATTAGAGCCGAGAACGTTGGCTATGGCAAGTACTTAGAAAAGATGAAATCGGAGTGTTTGCCGATAGCTCTATTTCATATATGAATGAATTTGGCGTCTTTGTTGGTTTAGGCGATTTGGAAAATTAATTTTTCTTTACAAGTATTGACGATGAATTGCATCGTCATTTAATCTCCGGCACCTTCAGCGCAGGAAAGCCTTTTTGCATAAAGTCTCTCTGGATTTCCTTGCTCACCACAACGTAATTTTGTTGTGAATATATAAGTTATCCGGGGTTGGATATGTTGCGTAAGCCGCGTTTTGGACGGGCCACTTGCATTGTGTTGGCCGCTGTTTTTGCTTTGTTGCTTCCCTTCATGGCAAACGGGGAGTTGAGCGCTTCAGTGCAAAAAGGCTTGGCGTGGTTGACGACGAAAGTTGCTGAAGCAGGACTTCTAAGCAACGCAGACTCAGTTGCAAACCTCTATCAGGAGCGTTCTGAAGCTGCGCAAACCTTACGTCTTCTGGCAAGTGTTCCGGATGGTCTTTCACAAGCGGTGGCAACGGCACAGAGTCAGGACGGAGAGCTTGATACTGAGTCTCTTGCGCGGCAATTATTGGAGCGTGATCCAGCTGACGCGGCCGTCCCTGGTCTGCTCAATAAACTTCTCGCGCGGCAAGGCGACGACGGAGGCTTTTCTGGAGCAGAGGGATACCAGAGCGATGCAACCGATTCCGCATGGGCAATTGCTGCACTAGCTCAGCATGGTAGGGCGACTGGATCTGAGGCGTCTCGCGCTCGCAGCTACCTCGCGTCTCATGTGTCTAGCGCGGGCGTCGACGCGCATACCTCCGGCGGTGCTGCGCTCACCGGTGCAGCGAAGGTCTCGATCGCGGCGATTGCTAGTATCGCCCTCCAAACAGGAAGTGATAGCGCAAGTTTGACCGGCGTGCAGCAGCTGACAAAATTTCTGCTGTCTGCTCAAGGCGCTGATGGTGGCTGGCAAGTAGATACGCTGAGTTCGGCTTGGGCTCTTTTGGCGCTCAGCCCGGTTAGCACGGATACGACCTACAAAGCTACAGCGCAAGCTTTTCTAGAAGGACGTCAGCAGGCCGATGGAAGCTGGAATAGTGATCCCTATGTGACGGCTATCGCATTACGTGCGCTGTCGGTTCGTCCTGCGAATCCCGTTGATAGTGCGGCAAATGGTCAGGTTTTGGGTGTTGTTGTTGATGCCAAATCTGGTCAGGCTCTTGACGGTGTGACCGTTAGCTTGCAGTCGGCGTTGGCAGGTAGTGCTGCGGTGAGTCAGCCAAGCACCCTGGCAGGCGCCTTTCAGTTTGAGAAACTTTCTGCTGGTGGATATCAGTTGAGTTTCTCGCGGGCAGGCTACGTCAGTCAGACTCTCGCTTTGAACGTTTCCATCGGGCAGAAATACGATGTTGGCTCGATAAAGCTGGCGCCGGCTACGAGTACCGGCATCCTGAACGGTGTTGTGACCGCTCAGGACACTGGTTTGCCTTTGGCTGGCGTTACAGTTTCTGTTTCCGGCGCTGCATCGCAAGCAGCGACTACGGATAGTTCCGGACGTTTTGAATTCAGCGCGCTTACGCCCGGCAATATCAGCGTATCTGCAAGCCTGAATGGTTACACGTCGGCGACAGGGACTGCCTCTGTAGTGGCTGGGCAAACCTTGGTGTTCTCTCCGTCTCTTTACGCGGCCGGTAGCCCAGTCCCGACGACAGGTAAATTTTCGGGCCAAGTGATTGATGCCGCAACAAACGCTGTGCTGGATGCTGTTTCTGTCGATGTGACGGGGTCCGCGACAGTCCGTTTGGCAACGAGCGGCGGTGGCTATTTCGCAGGAGAACTTGCCCCAGGGGCCTACACAGTTCAGTACAACAGATCAGGCTACTCATCTGTTAGTCAGACATTTGTTATCGCTGCGGGTAGCAGCGTGTCAGCGGGTGTGGTGAAGCTGAAAGCGGTACTTCTGAAAAGCAGTGTGCATGGCCGAGTCGTGAGCGATACGGGCGCGGCAATTGCAGGTGCGCAGGTTGAAATTGTAGGCAGCCAGCCACTTCTGTTTTCGAAATCTGCTGAGGACGGGGCCTATAGCCTGGCCGATCTTGGCGGCTTGCGCTTTGATGTTCGCGTAAGCGCTTCTGGGTACGTTTCACAAATGCTCACGCTGGAGCTTGATCAGGCGAGTGATGTGCTGCGCGATCTCACTCTTTCGGCCCAGCAAAGCGGCAAGCTGCAGTTAGGGGCTTTGGCGCTGGATAAAACCAGCGTGCTCGCGAATGCGGATGTTGTTGGAACCGTAGTGCTTGTGAATTCGGACAACAAGCCAATTGATCTGAGTGGGCTTGTGCTGGTTCAGGATCAGAATGGGGACGTTGCCGCGACCGGGGCCTTGCTGGATGCTACGCTTTCCGTGCTCGGCAACTTCACCTTGGCTGCGGGCGAAAGCCGTACCTTGTATGCTAAATGGAACAGCGCTCAGTACACTCCGGGCCCCTATCAATTTGTCGTACGGTTGATTGAGCCCGGCTCGCGCAGCCGAGCAGTACCCCTTGGCGTATCAATCGCGGAGCGTGGCTCTCCGCTGACGGTCGGCAAAGATGCAAGGGTTGCAGGTTCTGTAACAGTAACTCCACCTGTGGTGCGTGCAGGTCTTAACAGTCAGGTTCATCTCTACGCTACGTTGCAGAACGTTGGGAATACCACGCTCGTTTCGCAGGACTATCGGGTCAGGGTTGCGGACGCAACTTCTGCGGCAGTTGTGTACGAAACTACCGTCAGTGGTGCAGGGATGGATGTTTCTGCATTGAGCAAGCTCGACTTTGGAAGCTGGCCAGCCGCAGCCTCCGGGAATTACATAGTATCGGTCAGTGCGATATCTGCCGATCTTCAGGGCTCCGCGAGTGGGAAGCTATATGTCGGCGACTCGGGGTCGGCGATTTTTAGTGTGACCCCGTCTTTGGTCCCAACGGGGAACCAGTCTGTTCGCGCCAAAATTGCTGTTACAGGTCAGGATGTAACCACGGGTGTAATTAGCGACCCATTGGTTCCATTGATTAAGGCTGCGATACAAAAATCAGTAACTTTTAATGATGCAGCGGCTCGTACTTGGACCGTCAATAACAATGGCTGCCAAGGTTGTCATATTCAAACGCAAGCGTTAGTCGGTGGCGAAACCAACCGCAAGCTGAGTACTTATGATCAGCTTGCCCGCGCAACCATTTTGAATAACACCACACTTAACCAAACGGAGTACGGTACGTACAATGAAGGGTACTCCAGAATCTATCCTCGCGAGATGACGATGCTGGGCTTGTGGGCGCTTGGTGCTTACCACGACAGACCTTTTGTCGCCTCTAGCATCAAAAAAGCTGCGGACTGGACCGTCTCTAGTCAGGAGGCCGGAGGGCGCTGGTACTCTGACCGTTGTGATTTGTGGTCATGCTCCAACGAAGCTACCACGGGAATGAATCTGCGGAGTCTCGTTGATTCATATAAGTTGCTGTCAACGGTCGCCCCTGAAAAAGTAAGAACATATTCGGTTACTGCCAAGCCTGACGCAGTGGCTCTCTACCAGAAATTTGGTTCTGCGACGTGTTGCGTTGCTACTGACTCAGCGGGGCGGACTTACCTGACGTTTACATCGGGGAAAGTAGCGCAGATTAATCGCGATGGCAGTATTGGCGGGACTTGGATTGGTTTGAGCTCTCCTAGCGGAGTGGCAGAATTCCAAGGCAGCATCGTTGTCGCCACTAAGACCGGCTTGTACAAGTTGCTCGAAGATGGAACTCAGGTTCGGGTAAATACTGGAACAACCTTTGGAGCATTGGTAGTAAGCCCAGACGGCCAGTATGTTTATAGTAATAGCTCGCAGGAAAATCGGATTTATCGGATTTCCGCCGATTGGTCGAGTGAGGTTTGGGTGTCTGGTGGGTTGTTGAGCACCCCTGGCGGTATGGCCATGGATGCATCCGGGCGGCTGTATGTAACCAATTACTCCGGTATGGGCTATGTCCTGCGTTTCAATCCTGACAAGACGTATTCCAAAGTTCTGGAACTTGCGAACGGCCGATCGATTTCAGTTCTGCACCGTGCTGACGGTTGGTATGTCGCAGGAGATCGCGGGATTTTCCGATTCAACGAGGACTGGGAAGGCGAGCGCATCTGGTTCAGCGGTGTTACAGGCCAATTGTCCGAGCTCCCTGGCGGCCGGTTTGTGGTCGTCAAAAACAGTGGGTATATGGAGGATATTGAGAGTACTCAGGTAGATGTAGCTCCTTCCTTGTCGAAATACGTGGTTGCCATTGATCGTGCGACGACATGGTTAATGTCGAGAGATTCGCTGGCTAGTACAGATACGTTTTTGCTTGCTCAGCATTTGGCTGGATTGGGTGAGGCTCGCAATTTTTATCGGGCAACAGAGCCCGCGAGGTCTGAAGCTATAGCCGCCAAGATGACGCAGATCGCCAATCGCCTGCGATCGAATGTCAACGTGGATGGTGGTTGGGGGCGTTATCTAAAGCAAACCAGTGACCCCATGGCGACTGCGCAGGTGGGGGTTGCGTTGGACTACACAAATCCCTCACCCAGTGACCCCCTGGTTCGTAAGGCTGTTGAATGGCTTCTGGCTACGCAAAAAGCGGGGGGCTCTTGGCACAGCCCAATAGCGGGAACTGATTTGGCTGCCACAACTTGGGTTTCGATCTGGTTGCCGGTGATGCTGGATCGCTTGGGTGGTATCGACACTGATCTTTCGTTGAGTATTCCGGCAACGTCGACCGCGACTGCATTCAACCCGGTCCCGACCACTTCCACCATGCAAGCGGATGGTAGTTACGTCCATAAATGGTCCATGACTGGCGTGACGTCTGCGGGGCGTAACGTTGAGTTTGATCTTGCTTTGAGCAATCTGCTGCCGAATGAGCAACGTCCTGCTGCGAGTGCCGCGTTCTTGAGCTTCAAGAATTCGTTCACGAACGAGCTTGTTGACGCACCGATCGATATTCCCAAGATCACCGCCACAGCGAAGCTCGACTTGAATGCTGCGACTGACAAGTCCGTCTATGGCTCGGATAGTCCTGTATTGGTTTCCGCGTCCGTGATCAACGGTGCGGGTGCAATGGCCAGTGCGAGTCTCCAGTTCCAGATTTTTGCGCCGGACGGAAAGTTGGTGAGTGATCTTGGCGTGTTTCCGACGGGCAATATTGCCGCAGGGGTGAGTGGCGGGACCAATGCCGTTTGGAACACGGGCAGCAGTCTGCACGCGCCTGGGTACTCCGTGCTCGTGACGCTATTTGATGCAAATGGTAGCCAAGTCACGCAGATCACGTTGCCGTTCGAAATCTCGGCCTCCGCCGCGCAGCAGGTTAGTGCCCGTGTGACGACAGATCGTGCGGTCTACAATCCGCGCGATACCGTGCAGATCACTGACCGGGTGAGCAATCTGATTGCAAACTCTGTACGCGAAGGGCTTTCGTTAAAAACGGTTGTGCTGAACCCGAACGGTCAAACTCAGTGGCAGACGACTGAGCCAGTAGCACAACTGCTCGGTGGTGTGAGCAAGGAGTTGTCCTATGGCGTTGGCTTCTCCAGCGCACCGGCTGGCAGCTACACAGTTACGCTGAGCGTGCTTGATGCACAAGGCGCAAGTCTTGCCGCTGCTAGTACACGTTTCAGCGTGCGTGACACGTCGCTGGATGGAGCCGGCCTGTCTGGCAGCTTGAGTGCGTTGCCCAAGTCGGCAAATGCCGGTGATCAGATCGCATTTAGTTATACGTTGAGCAATCGTGGCAACAGTGCGCTGAGTGGCTTGCCCTTGAGTGTGCGCGTCATTGATCCGCTTGCTGCCGATGCCAGTGCTGTTGTGGCTGAGTTGGCGGGCAAGGCTGATGTGGCAATTGATGGCAACGCCCAAGGCGTCAAGTCTTGGCAAAGCGGCGCATCTTTGGCTGACAGGACTTTGGCCGCAGTGCTGATCGCGAAGATTGGCGACAAGGAAATCATCCTTGCGCGAGACACCTTCCAGTTGCTCAAGCCCGCAGTCAAGGTCGACCTTGTGCCGAGCCTGGATGCGCAGGCGCGTGTTCTGGCGCTCGTGTCGTGCCCAACTTCAACGACAGGTGGTTCAGCCGGTACCGGGCTGGATGTTGACGGTTCGAGTGATGGAAAAGCACACGCCGATATCGCTTCGTGTGTCGCTGCTCGTGTCAAAGCGTTGGATGACTACCTCACCGTGCTAGGGGTCAGTCACAAGATCGTCACTACCAAGGAAGAGTTTGCGACAGCCTTCCACTGTGGCATCTACAACACCTACTGGGTCAATGGTGGCGTGCATAAGCTCGACACCACCATGGCCAAGGAGGTTCGCGAAGCTGTTGAACGTGGCGATGGTCTGATCGTCGATGGTTTGCGTAATGCCAGTACTGCGGGTCCGCAGATTCTGCCGGAGGTATTGGGCGTCACCTTTAGTGGCAAGCTACCGCATGGTTCAACCCAGATTCAGTTCAGCAGTGACAACACGATCGCGGCTGGCCTGATGGATACGGCCGGGCAAGATCTGCGAGTGACCTTGAGCACGGCCAAGCAAATCGCGAGTTTTACCGTCGTTCCGGGGGTGCAGGATGTTTCGCCGGCCGTGACGCTGAATGCATTTGGTCAGGGTCATGCGCTGCTGTTTGCCTTTGATCTGGCGGACATGATGTCGGCACAAACTGCTGCGCAAAGCGATAACCTGCGTGACGTTGTCTCGCGTAGCCTGAGTACAGTAGCCCCTGTGCTGACGGCGCCTCATGCAAGTCGTCCGTTCGGTGCGCGAATTCAGCTCACCAATAGCGGAGCCTTGCTCGCCAACACCTCGCTTCGTTTGACCTTGCCGGTTGGCTTCAAACTTGAGGAGGCTTATCCGCAAACTACGGTCGCGCAGCAGGTGCTGACAGATGGCCGAACCGTTCTGAGTTGGGTTTTGAACTCTGCTCCAGGCGATAACAAGGACGTTGTGCTGCGACTGCGTGCTGGTACCTCTGCCGGTCACTTCGATTTGCCGCTTGAGGCTGTATTGACCCCCGTGTCCAGCGATGGTGTTCTGGGTGCTCCTTTGCCTACGGCTAGCTACACGCTAGGTGTCGATGTGCTGGCCGCCGCAGCCATCTCGGCAAACACCGTGCCGGTCGTTCAGGCCCTTGTGCCGAGCGTAGCTAACGAGCTTGCTGCACGTGACCGTGCGCTGACTCAGCTGGCGCAAGCAAATACCGCGTTGGCGCAGGCGAGCTATCAAGCCGCACTGGATGGCCTGGTCCTGGCTGCTGATGAGATCCGCAGCATCAGTAGTGTCAATACGGATGCGCCTCGTCTGGCGATTTCACAGGCACTTGAGTCTGCATCGGCCCCGCTATGCAAGATGCTTGGGTGCATTACGGGCAGCGTCAGTTTTGCAACTCGTGAAATACAGCTTGGAAACAACATCGTCATGGGGCGCACGGTCTATAACAACTGCCCGCCGCAGATCAAGGACATTCCTGTAACGGGGCTGTTGATTCGTGAGCGAACAGGAGCGACGGAACTGACCTTGTGGGACAACCTCACCATCCCGGGCTATCAGAACAATCTGCGTCAAGCCGGTTGGCAGGCTCTGGGACAGGAAGGGGATGTCATGTCCCTGGATCTGAGTGCTGTCTGGATGAATCACTACCTGCATTTTGATCGGCAGAGCTTCCAGATCGTGGTGCTGCCGCCCAAGCTGGCCGGGACGCTTACCTTGCCAAGCAACCCACGCGCTAGCGACAACCTGAATATCGGCTGGAAAGTCGTAAACAGTGGGGCCTTGGGCAAAGACGTACCGGTGAGCCTGCATTTCACTAATGTCACGCAAGCCAAGCCGGCTGGAGCCTATGACCAGACCCTGACGTTCAACCCTGGCCAAACCAGCAGCGGGAATTACAACTGGTTTTCCAGCGGCGCAGTGGGCGATCAGATCAAGGTCGATCTTGTGGCAACGGTCAAGGGGGTAACGCAAACCCTGTCCAGTGCGACGATGACACTCAAACCTTAAGCAGTTGTTTAGCCCCGCGCCGCGTGAGTGGTGCGGGGCCAAGCGTCATCCCGCTTCAGGATGACGACCAACCCATACCAGGCATCAAAGATTAACGAGGTTGTACATGCACTACCTTCGCCGCATATCCCGCCCCCTGAGCCGCGTTCTGATATTTGCGCACATTGCGCTGGCCCTTCAGCCCCTGAGTGTGATGGCCAAAGAGCCGGGACAGCTTCAGGCCGAGGCCATGGAAGCCGTGCGACGCGAAGCGAAACGCAATCCCCTGCTGGCGCAAAAGCTGGGCGTCGTGCCCGCCGCACAACAAACCCAGACAGGCATCGTTTCCGCAGACCCGGATCAAGTGCGTCTGCAGCGCATCGAATCACTCGTCAAGCGACTGAACCCCGAAGTATTCGTCGCTGCGCCGAACGCGAAGGCGGGCGTCAAGGAAGGTACGCAAGATAGTGCGCAAGCCAAGACTGGCGTCTCCGCTAATGCAGGCAATGCCCCAGACAAACGCCTCGCTGCCATCGGCCCGGATTTCAAAGTCGAAATCCAGCAAAGCGCCCAAGCCAAACAAATCGCCGCCCTCACACCCAAAGGCAAAGCTCGCACCGACGCCCAGAGCGAATTGCGTCAAGCGCTAGCCCAACAAGCCCAGGCGCAAACCCGGCAACTCGCCGACTTTTCCAGCACGCGTCAGAGCCTTCAGCAACTCAAAATCAGCGAAGGCACCCGCACCGAACTGCTCGCCCGTCACGATGCCGCCATGGAAAAACTCCAGGCGCGCAGCGAACAATTCAGTCAGCTTGCCCAAGCCGTGCAGCAAGCCCCTGACAGCGCCAGCCAGCAAATCGCCACCGCCGCTCTGGCTCAGTTCTTCAAGCAGTACCCCGCCAGTGCCGGCCATACCGCCTCAGACCCCAAGCATCTGCCTTGGGGGAGCCCCAGCAGCAAGGTGCGCGCCCCGATAGAGAACGAAGCCGACTACAGCAAACAAAGCGCCGCGCTCGGCTTCCAGCCCGGCCTTCCGATGCGCAAACTGGCCGGTGGCTTTGGCGCCTCGCCGGTCTCCATGCTCTTGCCCGGCATCTCTGTGCCGACCACCACACCCGTCGTGGAAGACATGGCCCCCACCGAAGATGTCCAGCTCACCCCGGCCATCATTGCCAAAGCCACCGAACTGAATAAAGACCCGGTCAAGATCTACAACTGGGTGCGCAACAACATTGAGTTCATCCCCAGCTACGGCAGCATCCAGGGCAGTGATCTCACCCTCAAGAACCAGCGCGGCAACGCCTTCGACACCGCCAGTTTGCTCATCGCCCTGCTGCGCGCCTCCAATATCAGTGCTCGCTACGTATATGGCACCGTGCGGCTACCCATCGAGCAAGCCAAAAACTGGGTCGGTGGCGTCACCGCACCGGCGGCCGTACAAAGCCTGCTCGGCCAAGGCGGCATCCCCAACATCCTGATAACAAGCGGCGGGCAAGTTACCCACGTCAAACTCGAACACGTCTGGGTCGAAGCCTGGGTCGATTACATCCCCAGCCGTGGCGCCAAGCATAAAGACGGGGATAGCTGGATCCCCATGGATGCCAGCTACAAGCAATACCAATACACCGCAGGTATGAACATCAAGCAAGGCGTGCCGCTCGATGCCGCTGCTCTGCAAGCCCAACTCAAAACCGGCGCCACCCTCAACGAAGCCGAAGGCTGGGTACAGAACCTCAATAGCGCCGCCCTGCAAAGCACGCTGAGCAGCTACCAGGCGCAAGTCAAAACCTACGTCGACACCCAAAAGCCCGGCGCAACGGTTGGTGACGTACTGGGCACCAAGAAGTCCATCGTGCGCAACGACGCCATCCTGCTCGGCTCACTGCCTTACCCTGTCCTCGCCACCGGTGGACGCTTCGCCAGCATCCCCGATAGCCTGCGCTGGAAATACCGTACGCAACTGGTCGAAGGCAGCGTCGACTACTTTGGCGATGTCATGGGCACCGACTTGGTCAGCCTCAGCCAATCCACTGCCAGCCTCGCGGCTAAAAAGATCACCATCAGCTTCACGCCTGCCACACAGGCCGACACCGACCTCATCAACAGCTACCTGCCCAAACCGCACGCAGACGGCACCCCGATTCAACCCAGCGAACTACCCAGCAGCCTGCCCGGCTACCTGCTCAAGCTCAAAGCCGAGATTCGCGTAAACGGCCAGCTCATCAGCCAGAGCACCACAAGCGTCAGCATGGGCACCGAGCTCCTGCAGGCCACTGCGATGTACAACCCCGGCACGCAAGCCTGGGAAGAGGGCGAGCCCAACAAGCCCATTGCCGGCGGATACCATGCCATTGCGCTGGATTTGCAGGGCGTGGCCAAGAGCCAGTTGGAAGAGCACAAAGCCAAGCTGCAGGTGACGCAAGCCAAGCTGCAGCAGTACCAGGCCAACACCAGCGACACCACGTCGATTCAAGGGCTGAGCAAAGAAGATCTCTCGGGCGACTTGCTCTACAGCGGAATCCTCGGCTACTTCGCCAGCGTGGATGGCAACGACCAGTTCACCGCCCGCAGTAGCGGCAATATTGTCGCTTACCGCCTCCCCAGCTATGGCGCCTTCATGGCCAATGCCCAGCCACGCTACTGGTTTGGGATCGTGCGCAGCGTGAGCTTCCCGGGCATGATGATGGATGTGGATCGTGTCTTTATGCATGTCGAAGCCAAAGACATGGATAAGACGAACAAACTCACTTACATGCGCCAGGTTGGTTCCGCCGGGAGTGCGTTTGAACATGCCGTGCCGGAAAAGCTGTTTGCGGACCCGCTCAAAGCCTCAGATGACCCGAGCCAGCCGCAGGGCGTGAGTGCCGTTAAAGCGCTAGCGCTAGCTGGCGCACAAGGCCAAAAAATCTATACGCTGACCCAGGCCAACGCTGCAAGCTTGAGCCAAATATCCATTGATGAAGATGCACGAAGCGAGATTTCGAGCGCCCTACAAAATGGCAAAGAAGTCACGGTCCATGAGAAACCAATCACCCAGAATGGCTGGGTGGGGAGTGGTTACATCGTTCTGGATCAGGACTCCGGGGCAGGGGCTTACAAGATTTCGGGGGGGGCTAATGGGGGTTTTATCGGAGTGTTGCTTTTGGCTACAGGCCTCTCAATGATTGCAATCATCGGAGTTTTGTCTGCAGCCCCTATTTTTATCGCGGCGTTGTTAGGCATTCTTAGTGCCTTGGTGATGTATTTGGCAACATCGAACATGGATGCCGACCAAAAGCTAGTGATCGCGGAATATCAATTGTCTTTAGTTATTTTGGCAATGGCGCTCTTGGCTCCGTTTGTTGTGACCGGATTGGGAATGGCTGCCTTTACAGTAATGCTAGGACTAAAATTGGCAGGATTAATTGCCGCTTTTTATGGATATGGCAATTTTTAGTTTGGGGTGAATTTATGCCTTTGTTAAAAGAGATATGGATGTTTGTGACCTTTAGGCATCCTGCTTGGACGGGGCAGGCCAAGGGTGTGGCCTTGGGAAGTGTCTTAGCCTACGTGTTAGTTGCACTTTATGTCACACAGTGCACGGATGGAAAATTTCCATTGCCTACGTTTTGGTAGCTTCAAGTGCTGTTGGAAGAAAAAAATTAGGAGTTCGCCGACTTCGTCCACACCCCTACCACCACAGAGAGATGCATGGGGGAAAGTCTTGTACTGCGATATTTCTCGAAAATAATCAGCTCTCGCTTTTTGTCTGCTGAGAAATAATGCCCAAAGAGCCGCATCTGGCGGATTTTTTCAGGTGGGTGGGGCAAGGATGTGGGGATCGCATGTTGCTATAGTGAGAGGGTGTGAAAACCTGCGAAAAACGGCTTCCAGACTTGTTTTCGACTTTAGATGTGTGGCAGCGTTGAAATACTCTCTGCAAACCCGCATGGTTGTGGGGGGCGAGTTTTCGACTTTAATTGTCCGGAATAGCAATAAAGTCTGATTAGTCATTGCCATTCGGCGACTCAGTTTCTCCGCGAAGTCATTTTTCGACAAAAGCTCGCTCGATCACGTAATCGCCGGGCGTGCCGATGTTGGGCGAAACCTTGAAACCGCGCGCATCCAGCATGTCGGAGAGTTCCTGCAGCATGGCCGGGCTACCGCACAGCATGGCACGGTCGTGTGCGGCATCCAGCGGTGGCAACCCAAGGTCGCTGCACAGTTTGCCGCTCTCGATTAGGGTGGTCAGGCGGCCCTGATTGCGGAAAGACTCACGCGTCACGGTGGGGTAGTAGAGCAGCTTGTCGCGTGCATAGTCGCCGAGGAATTCATGCTCCGGCAGTTCGCGCTCGATCATGTCGGCATAAGCCAGCTCGCTGACTGAGCGTACGCCGTGGGTGACGATGACCTTGTCGAAGCGCTCATAGGTTTCCGGATCCTTGATGATCGAGAGGAATGGCGCCAGACCGGTGCCGGTGCTGAGCAGGAACAGGTTCCGGCCCGGATTCAGGTCGTCGATGATCAGCGTGCCGGTGGGCTTGCGGCTCACAAAGATCTCGTCGCCGGGCTTGAGGTGCTGCAGGCGCGAAGTGAGCGGCCCGTTGGGCACCTTGATGCTGAAGAACTCCAGATGCTCTTCATGGTTCGCGCTGGCGATGCTGTAGGCACGCAGCAGCGGGCGGCTCTCACCCTGCAGGCCGATCATCACGAACTGGCCGTTGGCAAAGCGCAGGCCAGGGTCGCGGGTGGTCTTGAAGCTGAACAGGCTGTCGTTCCAGTGATGGACGTCGGTAACGGTTTCGGTGGCAAGCGTGCTCATGATTCAGACCTTGGCGGAGAGTTGCTGTTGCAGGGCCGGCACGGTCTCGAAGATGTCGGCGACCAGCGCATAGTCGGCGAGCTGCATGATGGGAGCATCCGGATCCTGATTGATGGCCACGATCACGCGGCTGTCCTTGATGCCAGCGGTGTGCTGCACGGCACCCGAGATGCCGACCGCGATATACAGATCGGGCGCGACGACCGTGCCGGTCTGGCCGACCTGCCATTCATTCGGCGCATAGCCGGCATCGACCGCTGCGCGCGTGGCGCCCAGCGCCGCACCGAGCTGGTCGGCTAGGGGTTCGAGCAAGGCATTGAACTGCGCTTCGCTGCCCAGCGACCGGCCACCCGACACCACCACGCGGGCACTGGCAAGCTCGGGGCGTTCGCCACCCGCGCTGTGCCGACCGGTCACGCGCGAGCGGCCATCAGCAGCGGGCGCCTCGATGCGCTGCACTTCGGCCGCACCTTCGAGCGCAGCTGGCGCAAAGCGCGAACCGCGCACCGTCAGCACCTGCAGGCCGGGCGTGTTTTCAACGGCAGCGAGCAGGTTGCCGGCGTAGATCGGGCGTTGGTAAGTATGCGGGCCGAGCAGGGCTACCGCCTCGCTGATCATGCCGACGTCACGGCGCGCGGCGAGACGCGGCAGCGCGTTGCGCGCCAGGCTGGCATGCGCCGCGAGAATGACGTTGTACTCATCGGCCAGCGTATCGAGCAGCTTCGCCAGATCTTCGGCCGTGGGCTGGGCGAGATGGGGGGCGTCAGCCTGCAATACGCGGCGCACGCCGCTGATGCGAGCGTGGGCCGCAGCATCGCTGGCGCCCAGCACCAGCAGATCGACCGGCTGGCCCCAGTGTTGCGCGGCCGTGACGGCCTGGCGTGTGGCGCGGGCGATGTCGCCCGCAACGATCTCGGCAATGACGAGTGTATTCATGCGATCACCTGTGCTTCATGACGGAGTTTTTCGAGCAGTTCGGCCACCGAGCCGACGCGCTGGCCGGCCGCACGCGGCGCCGGCGTGTCGATGCGAATGGCGCGGATGCGCGGTGCGAGATCGAGCCCCAGTGCTGCGCAATCGAGCGACTCGATCGGCAGGCGCTTGGCCTTCATCAGATCCGGCAGCTTCACGAAACGCGGTGCGTTGAGCCGCAAGTCGGCCGACACCACCGCCGGCAACTGCACGTCCAGCGCTTCGGTGCCGCCGTCCACTTCGCGGCGCAGCCTGAGCCCGCCGTTCTCCAGCGCCAGCACCGACACCGCGATGGCCTGCGGCCAGTCCAGCAAGGCTGCGAGCATCTGCGCGGTCTGGCCGGCATCCTCATCTATCGCCTGCTTGCCCAGCAGCACCAGAGCAGCCTCTTCGCGCTGCGCCAGATGCTGCAGCAGGCGGGCAATGGCGAGCTGGTCCAGCCCGGCCGGCGTCTGCCCCCAGATGGCGCGGGTGGCGCCCATGGCCAGCGCCTGGCGCAGGGAATCCTGCACGCCCGCGTCGCCAAAGGAGACGGCGATCACTTCGCTGGCCAGCCCGAGCTCCTTGAGGCGTACGGCTTCTTCCAGCGCGTTCTCGTCGAAGGGATTGATGCTCATGCGTGCGCCGGCAAGCTCGACGCCCGACTGATCGCTGCGCGGCCGGACCTGCACATTGGGATCCACGACGCGCTTGATGGAAACGATGATCTTCATCTGGGGCCTTCCTTCTGGGTGATGACTTGCAGCCCATTCTAGGGATCGATAAACTATCTACAAAACGGATTGTGTTGAAGTTGTTTATCTACAAAATAGATATAAAAGGCAACCATGAGATTTACCCTCAGACAACTCGAGATCTTCGTCGCTATCGCCCAGAGCGGCTCGGCCAGCCGGGCGGCGGAGCGCCTGGCGCTGTCGCAGTCGGCCACCAGCACCGCACTGGCCGAACTGGAGCGCGCCTATTCGCAGGTGCTCTTCGACCGCGTTGGCAAGACCCTGCGCCTCAACGACACCGGGCAGTGGCTGCTCGGGCGCGCCACCGAGCTGCTTGACCGCGCGCAGGAGCTGGAAGACACGTTGAGCACCCAGTCCGCCGTCGGCCCCTTGCGCCTGGGCGCCAGCCTGACCATCGGCAACTATCTCGCGACGCTGTTCGTGGCGGACTTTCTCAAGCGGCATCCCGCCTCGCGCGTGCAGCTTGCCGTGCATAACTCCACCGACATCGTTGCCGCCGTCGCCCGCTTCGAGCTGGATCTGGGCTTAGTTGAGGGCGAAGTCCAGCATCCGGACGTGGTCGCCGAGCCCTGGCTGCATGACGAGCTGGTGGTGTTCGCCGCCCCCGATCATCCGCTCGCCGCCAAGGCCCGCGTGAGCCGCGCCGAGGTGCTGGCCTGCGACTGGATCCTGCGCGAGCCCGGCTCGGGCACGCGCGCCACGCTGGATCATGCCTTCGGCAGCGAGCGCCAGCAGTTGCGCGTGCGCCTCGAACTCGAACACACCGAAGCCATCAAGCGCGCGGTGGAAGCCGGCCTGGGCCTGGGCTGCATCTCGCGCCTCGCGCTGCGCGACGCCTTCCGCCGCGGCAGCCTGGTGCCGCTACCGGTGCAGGGGCTCGACCTCGGCCGCGCCTTCTATCTGGTGCGCCATCAGAACAAATATGTCACGGGCGGCCTCGCCACCCTGATCGAACACATCCGCGCCTTCACCGGCGATGCCACGTCCACTGACGACATCGCCCTCGCGCCCGTTGCCTGAGAAGCAGATCATGACCCGCGACCTCATCGAATACGACGTACTCATCATCGGCGCCGGCCCGGCCGGCCTCGCCGCCGCCATCCGCCTGCGCCAGCTGGCCACTGAGAACGGACGGGAAATCTCCGTCTGCGTGCTTGAAAAAGGCGCTCAGATCGGTGCCCACATCCTCTCCGGTGCGGTGATCGACCCGGTCGCGCTGGACGAACTACTGCCGGACTGGCGCGAGCGCGGCGCGCCGCTGCAGACTCAGGTCACCGAAGACGAAATGCTCTGGCTCACCGCGCGCGGCGCCCTCGCCGCACCGCACTGGAGCCTGCCGCCGCAGCTCGACAATCGCGGCCTCTACACCGGCAGCCTGGGCGAGCTGTGCCGCTGGCTCGGCGAGCAGGCCGAAGCGCTGGGCGTGGAGCTCTATCCCGGCTTCTCGGCGGCAGCACCGTGCTTCAACGCGCAGGGCGCGCTCACCGGCGTGATCACCGGCGACATGGGGATCAATGCAGCCGGCGAGCAATCCGCGCGCTTCACGCCCGGCATCGAGATCCGCGCCCGTTACACCCTGGTGGCCGAAGGCGCCGGCGGCTCGCTGACGCGCGAACTGGAAGCGCATTACCGCCTGCGCGAAGGCGTGGGCGAAAGCCACTACGGTCTGGGCATCAAGGAAGTCTGGCGCATTCCGCGCGCGCGCCACCGCGCCGGCATGGTGAAGCACTTCCTCGGCTGGCCGCTGGGCCGCGCGGCTGGTGGCGGCGGCTTCCTCTACCACTACGGCGAGGATCTGCTGGCGCTCGGTCTGGTCACCCATTTCGGCTATCGTGACCCGCAGCTTTCGCCTTATGACGAGTTCCAGCGCCTCAAGACCCATCCGCGCATCGCCGCCCTGCTGGAGGGGGGCGAACGCCTCGGTTATGGCGCGCGCAGCATCAACGAAGGCGGGCTGCAGTCGCTGCCGCGCCTGGTTTTCCCCGGTGGTGCATTGCTGGGCTGTGCCGCGGGCTTTCTCAACGTGCTGCGTCTGAAGGGTACGCACACTGCAATGAAATCCGGCATGTTGGCTGCCGAGGCGGTGGCGGTAGCCTTGAGTGCCGGGCACCAGCACGACGTGCTGAGCGACTTCCCGGTGGCTGTGGCCGCCTCGTGGATCGGACAGGAGTTGCGTGACACGCGCAATGTGAAACCACTGCTATTGCGTTTCGGCAGCCTGTTCGGTGCGCTCTGCAGTGGCCTGGAAATGTGGCTGCTGGCGGCCGGCATCCGCCTGCCCTGGACTCTGCGCCACCCGGCCCCCGCCCGCAGCGGGATGGCGGGGGGCCGCGATTATCCGCCACGGCCGCCGCTGAAACCGGACGGGGTGCTGACTTTCGACCGCAACAGCTCCTTGATGCTCGCCAACCTCAGTCACGAGCACGATCAGCCCCCTCATCTGCGGCGCCAGAACACCCCCGCTCAGGAGAGCGTGAGGATCATCCGCTTTGGTGCGCCGGAGACCCGTTATTGCCCGGCAGGTGTGTATGAACTGGAAGGGGATGCGGTGCGCATCAACAGCCAGAACTGCCTGCACTGCAAGGCCTGCGAACTCAGCGATCCCGAGCACAGCCTGCTGTGGCATCCACCCGAAGGCGGCAGTGGGCCGCAGTATGTGGGAATGTAGCGATCAGCCCGTCCACGCAACAAACAGCGTTCAGCCCTTGCTGCTGGGAAGCGACCATAACGCCACCGAACGTGTTACGAAGAGCTGCCATCAGCGGACCACCGTTGACGGTTTTCAAGGACATCCCGGGGGTCCTGCCTGTCAAGCTGTCGGCTTCAATGGTCAGGAATACCGTCCGTACAGCCAGGAGTGGCGTGTGT
This sequence comes from Uliginosibacterium sp. 31-16, assembly GCF_030730865.1. Classification (GTDB taxonomy): domain Bacteria; phylum Pseudomonadota; class Gammaproteobacteria; order Burkholderiales; family Rhodocyclaceae; genus Uliginosibacterium. The sequence goes on from NZ_JAVALZ010000005.1 coordinate 71,392, forward strand.
TTTCATCGATGTGCGATGAAGACCAGCGCCAGTCCTGGCTTCTGGCGTGCAGTGCCTGAAGACTGCCTGTGCATGCGGGTCTTCAGGCTTCTGGCTTCGTCGGTGTAAACAGCTATAATCCAGCTCCTCCGAGGAGCGCTGCGAGATCCATTCCCCGATCCCAGGCTCGGAACCTGTTGCCGCATGCAGCAGGTCAAGTTTCAACGGCGCTCACCAGTTCAACCGTGCCGGGCACGGGGTGGATGGTGAGCTGCATCAAGCCTCCCTTCTCTCGTACCGGCCACTTGTTCAAGGAGAACACCGTGGCTCAATTCAATGATTACGTGATTGCCGATCTCAAGCTGGCCGACTGGGGCCGCAAGGAGATCCTCATTGCCGAAACCGAAATGCCGGGCCTGATGGCAATCCGCGAAGAATTCGCGAAGGCTCAGCCGCTCAAGGGCGCGCGCATCACCGGCTCGCTGCACATGACCATTCAGACTGCCGTGCTGATCGAGACGCTGACCGCTCTCGGCGCCGAAGTCCGCTGGGCTTCGTGCAACATTTTCTCGACCCAGGATCATGCCGCTGCCGCGATTGCCGCTGCGAACATCCCGGTCTTCGCCGTCAAGGGCGAAACGCTGGTCGACTACTGGGATTACACCCACCGCATCTTCGAGTGGGCCGACGGCGGCTACTCGAACATGATTCTGGATGACGGCGGCGACGCCACCCTGCTGTTGCATCTGGGCGCCCGCGCCGAGAAGGATCTGTCTGTCATCAGCAAGCCGGGCTCGGAAGAGGAAACCATCCTGTTCGCTGCGATCAAGGCCAAGCTGGCGATTGATCCGAGCTGGTATTCCGTGCGTCTGGCCGCCATCAAGGGCGTGACCGAAGAAACCACCACCGGCGTGCATCGCCTGTATCAGATGCACGCACGTGGTGAGCTGAAGTTCCCGGCGATCAACGTCAATGACTCGGTTACCAAGAGCAAGTTCGACAACCTCTATGGCTGCCGCGAATCGCTGGTCGACGGCATCAAGCGCGCTACCGATGTGATGATTGCCGGCAAGGTTGCCGTGATCGTTGGCTACGGCGACGTGGGCAAGGGCTGCGCCCAGGCCATGCGTGCGCTGTCGGCCCAGGTGTGGGTCACTGAAATCGACCCGATCTGCGCCCTGCAGGCCGCCATGGAAGGCTATCGCGTCGTGACCATGGAATATGCCGCCGACAAGGCCGACATCTTCGTGACCACCACCGGCAACTTCCACGTCATCACGCATGACCACATGGCTGCGATGAAGAACAACGCCATCGTCTGCAACATCGGCCACTTCGACAACGAAATCGATGTCGCCTCGCTGGAAAAGTATCAGTGGGAAGAGATCAAGCCGCAAGTCGATCACGTCATCTTCCCGGATGGCAAACGGATCATCCTGCTGGCCAAGGGGCGCCTGGTGAACCTGGGCTGCGGCACGGGCCACCCGAGCTACGTGATGTCTTCTTCCTTCGCGAATCAGACCATCGCACAGATCGAGTTGTTTACGCGTACGGCCGAATATCCGGTAGGTGTGTATACCTTGCCGAAACATCTGGACGAGAAGGTTGCGCGTTTGCAGTTGAAGACACTCAACGCCCAGCTCTCCGTGCTGCGTCCGGATCAGGCCGCCTACATCGGCGTGCCGGTGGAAGGTCCGTACAAGGCTGATCACTACCGCTATTGATGCAAGTCTGCGCTGCCATTCCCGCGAGTGGCAGCGCAGTTTCCGGAGTTGTGAATGATGAGCAGCAAACCCCATTTCAGCATCGAGTTTTTCCCGCCTGCTACACCTGAGGGCGTCGAAAAGCTGCGCGGCGTTCGCGATCAGCTCGCCGCCCTGAAGCCCGAGTTTTTCTCGGTCACCTACGGCGCAGGCGGCTCGACACGCGACCGCACCTTGCAAGTCGTGCGCGAGATCCGTGAGGCCGGACTGGACGCCGCCCCGCACCTGTCCTGCATTGGCGCAACGCAAGCCAGCATCCGTGAGCATCTGGCCGAATTTCGCGAGATCGGCGTCAAGCGTATCGTCGCCCTGCGTGGCGATCTGCCGTCCGGCATGGCTGACCCCGGCGAATTCCGCTATGCCAACGAGCTGGTCGAATTCATCCGCAAGGATTCCGGCGACGAGTTCTTCCTGGAGGTCGCTGCCTACCCCGAGGTGCATCCGCAGGCGCGCAGCTACGAGGCCGATCTGACAGCCTTCGTGCGCAAGGTGCAGGCGGGCGCCAACTCGGCGATCACGCAGTATTTCTACAATGCCGACGCCTATTTCCACTTCGTTGACGCTGCGCGCAAGGCCGGCGTCACCATTCCGATCCTGCCCGGCATCATGCCGATCGCCAGCTACAGCAAGCTCGCACGTTTCTCCGAAAGCTGTGGCGCCGAGATCCCGCAATGGATGCGGCGCAAGTTCGAGGGCTTTGGTGATGATGCTGAAAGCGTACGCGCCTTCGGTCTGGACGTGGTGACGGCCATGTGTGAGCGCCTGATCACCGGTGGCGCGCCGGGTCTGCATTTCTATTCGCTGAACCAGACAGGACTGACAACGGAGCTCTGTCGGCGCCTGGGTCTGGTTTGAGCCAGGGCGGGATATTTTTCGCGCAAGATGCAGGGAAATGCTTGACGCAGGTGAGGGGCTTTGAATAGAATGCGTGGCTTCGCTTACGGCGGGTCGTTAGCTCAGCTGGTAGAGCAGCGGACTTTTAATCCGTTGGTCGCAGGTTCGAATCCCGCACGGCCTACCAATCGTAAGGTAGAAGCGAAACAGATTTTGGGGGTATAGCTCAGTTGGTAGAGCAGTTGACTCTTAATCAATTGGTCGTAGGTTCGAATCCTACTGCCCCTACCAAAATCAGAAAGCCCAGTCTTCGGACTGGGCTTTTTGTTTGTCTGGCGCCTGACAGGCGCTACAGACTGCAGAAGGTCAGTTCAAACGGGATGTCGGTTTCGGCCTGGCGCGGACGCGAGGCTACGTCGGGGGCGACAAAGCGGATATTGAAGGCGTACTTGTTGGCGCTGATCTCGGGCAGGACGTAGGCGTCACGATCAAGGCGGACGCGCACAAGCTGAGCGTGTCGACCAGACATCATGATCTGGTAGCTGCCGCGTTTGGCCATCTGGTCTTCGGCGCGTCCGCTCTCGCGCAGCAAGCGCAGAATGATGGTGAGGCCATCGCGGATCGGCAGCATCGGGGCAAGCCAGCCTTGAATGTCGCGCCGGCGCTTGTCGGCATCGCGGTTGAGCCAGAAGTGATAAGAGGGCAGATCGAATTCGCAGACACCGCCTGGAATTGCGGTGCGGGAGCGGATGGCCATCAGCCACTCAGATTCGCGCAGATATTGACCGATACGCCCGGCCATGGCGAGCAGCGCGCTGCTTGCGTGCTCAATCTCATAGAGAGCACCGGAGAGCGCTTCTTCGGAAATCTGGGGATTGTCGCGGAAGGCCAGCAGGATCTGGCGTTGGCGCTCAAGCTCCTGCACGAGGTCGACTTTCAGATCTGCACGACCAGCAACATCAAGGATCTCGAACAGGGCCAGGAGGGCGGTGTGGTGTTCGTAGGCGCCGTCCGCGAGCGAGAAGTGCAGCACCTTGTCGAAAAGGTCTTCCAGGCGCAGCAGCGTGCGGATGCGTTCGCTCAGAGGATATTCGTAGGTAATCACCGCAATTCGCTGTTCTTGTATTGATGCGTATATGGGCCTGAGTGCTGCTGCATCATAACATCAAGAATTGCCGGGTGGCTTTGCGGATTCAAGGAGATAGTGCTGGTGCAGGGCTTCTACGCGGGCCTGCAGGGCTGGCAGGGTGCCAGAATTGTCGATGACCTCGCTGGCCGCTGCGAGACGGGTTTCCCGGCTGACTTGCGCTGCCATGATGCGGCGCGCGTCTTCCTCACTCAAGCCGCTGCGTTCCATCACTCGTTTGATCTGAAGCTCTGGCGGGCAGTCGACAACGAGAATGCGGTCACAGTGCGTGCGCCACGCATGCGAATCGAGCAATAGCGGAACGACCAGCATGGCGTAGGGGGAGTTAGCGAGCCCCAGAAGCCTTGTGCATTCGGTGCGGATCATCGGGTGCAGGATGGCTTCGAGGCGCGTGCGTGCTGCGCTGTCGGTGAACACCAGTTGCCGCATTGCGGCCCGATTCAGTGCGCCGCTGCTGTCCTGCATGGCTGCGCCAAAACCGGCCCTGATGGCTGGCATGGCAGCACCGCCAGGAGCGGTGAGGCGATGCGAGACTTCATCCGCATCGACGATGCAGATGCCGTGTTCGGCAAAGCTATCGGCAACCGTGCTTTTGCCGCTGCCGATGCCACCGGTCAGGCCGACGGTGAAAATGCGTTGGCGCGCCTCAGTTGCCTGGCTGACAGGACTCACGCTGGGCGTCCTTGTGCGAGGCGAGGAAGTCCTTGATCAAGGGCTCCAGATATTCATTGCGCCCACTGATTTCGGCGCGGGCATTGTTGCCGGTGTTGTCGCGCACTGTGATGCGGGCGGTGGTGACGCCTTTTTTGCGAAGCTGTTCGAGTTGGCGCTTGGCGGCATCTTCATTCAGATACAGGCCAAGCGAAATGGCGAACTGGTTGGGGCCGGGTTTGCGCTCGATGAAATAGTCTTCCACGCCGACCTTGGTCAGAACCTCGCCTCGTTTGCTAGCACCCTCTTTACCCCCGTTGGGCGGGATATTGACCCAGTAGGATGTTGGCGTAACACCAATGAGGCGTACTGACAGCCCGTCACCTTGGCGGGCTGCACGGTCGCTCAATTGTTGCGTGGCTTCCAGATTGAGATTGCGTAAGGCAGCACAGGCCAATGCATTCGGATCGATGTTTGTCCGGATGTCTGTGGTTGGGGTAATTGCCGTGCTGACCGAAGCCGGTGCAGCTCTGGTTTCGGTTGTGATGAGCTGGATTTTTTCAGGGGTAAGCTGACGGGCGAGGCGATCAGCCTCCCCGCTGGGCGCCCAGGGAGGCCGAATGCCCAGTAGTGGTAAGGCGGACAGGACCGCCAGCACGATATTGGCGGCGAGCAGCAGATAGAAGAAGGGGCGCAGAGTCTTCATGGTGATGGATTATCCCGCGCCAATGGATTCGCTCCAAGGTCTCTCGTCAGGAATGTGCTGCTGCATTTTGAGGATAGTCTCTGGCGATGGCGAGTAGCCCGTCCATGACCAACCATGGTTGCAGCTGGGCGCGTGACCCGAGAAAAGAGGCGAGTGTGGCTGCGTATCCGCCTGCCAGCAGGATGGGGCTATCCGTTGGCAGCATGGCTGAAATACGCTCGATGGCACCAAGCTGGGCGTGCAGGCAGCCCGCAGTGATGGCTGCATGGGTTTCGGTTGGGGGGCTTTGCAGGGAGGCTGGCGGCAATCCGGGCTGCGCACGAGGTAGCGCGGCAGTTCTGGTGGAGAGTGCGTCAAGCATCAGATCCAGTCCGGGCAAGATGCATCCTCCGGCGAAGATACCTGGTTGGCGTACCACATCAACCGTTGTGGCAGTTCCCGCACAAACAACAAGGCAGTCTGAGCCAATGCATTGCCATGCGCCAATTGCGGCAGCCCAGCGGTCAGGCCCCAGTTGGCGAGGGTCGGCATAGCCGCTGCGCAGATGACAGCGCTCTGGGCTGCCGCGGAGCCACTCAATGGAAGGGGCATTGAGGCTGCGAATGACATGCTCCAGCTGTGCGGACATGGCTGACCCGGCAACATTGGCGATGACAATTCGCTGTGGCTGGAAGTCTGCTGGTAGTGCTGCAGGGATCTGGCTGGCGTTGTCCAGAGCTTGGCGCAGCCGCCAGTCGTGCCCGTCATGGCAGGCAATCTTTAGGCGGGAGTTGCCGGAATCTATGAGCAGATACATGATATTCAGGTTTGAATGGGCGCCAGGCTGACATCGCCGCTGGTGATCAGCAGATGGGCGCCGCAATTGACATGCAGGATCAAGGCTCCATCAGCCGCCACATCGCCGCAGATACCCAGATGTTCACCATTTTCAGAGCTGATGCGAACCGCTTGCCCAAGCAGGGTATTGCGTACGCACCAGGCGTCACGCAGGGGCGTGAAGCCTTCTTTGCCGAAGCAATCCAGAATCTTGGCGAGTTGGCGCAGAACGCTGCCGAGTACAATTTCCCGGTGGAATTGCGCGCCGTCGTCGCCAAGGGCGGCGCTGGCTTGATCGAGATGGTGCTGCCACTCCGGATCGCGTCGCAGATTCAGTCCAATACCGATGATCAGGCCCAGTCCTTCATGATCAAAGGCAACCTCGATCAGAACGCCACCGAGCTTGCGCCCGTGCTGCCAGATGTCGTTGGGCCATTTCAGACCGATGCCCTGTATGCCGAGGTTCTCCAGTGCCTGTGCGACAGCCAGCCCGACCGCGAGGCTGAGTCCAGCGCTCGAGATTGCCGGAGGCAGTCGCCAGAGCAGGGAAAAGGTCAGGCTGCAATCGGGCGAGGATAGCCATCTGCGCCCACGGCGCCCGCGGCCGGCGGTTTGTCTGTCGGTGACCAGCACAGATCCCGACGGAGCGCCCCGTGCCGCCCGCTCAAGCAGCACGGTATTGGTGGATTCGCATTCGGCAAGCCAGTCGACATCGAAGCGCGTGCGCGCGTCGTCCAGATGTTGCAACAACAGCGGGTAGTCAAGTCCGTCCTGAGGTGTGGCGGGCATGGCATGCAGAGAGCCGGAAAAGCCGGCAGTCTAGCGCGAATTACTCTTCGCCACGTCCGGCATCAATGCCCAGTTCCTGAATCTTGCGGGTAATCGTATTGCGACCAATGCCCAGCAACTGGGCTGCTTCGACACGACGTCCTCCCGTAGCCGCAAGTGCGCGCAGGATCAGGTTTTTCTCGAACTCCCTGCTCAGACGATCAAAAACCTCACCTGGAGCCGAGTGAATCAGACTGTCTGCTTCGGCGTTCAGCGCGCTCACCCAGTCTGTGCCCGCTACGGTTCCGCTGCTGGCAAGGGTTTCACGCATGTCTGCGGGCAGATCGGCTTCGTCAACCGTCTGACCCGGGGCCATGACTGTCAGCCAGTGACAGATGTTCTCCAGCTGGCGCACGTTGCCAGGAAAATCAAAACTTTGCAGACGCCGCAGGGCCGTTTCAGAAAGACGTTTGGTTTCCACTCCAAGCTCTTGCGCGCTGTGCGCCAGGAAATGCTTGGCGAGGATGGGGACGTCTTCACGGCGCTCACGCAGTGGCGGCAGACGCAGACGGATGACGTTGAGACGGTGGAAAAGGTCTTCCCGGAACAATCCGTCGCGGACTCGCTGCTCAAGATGCTGATGGGTCGCCGCGATCACACGGACATTGGCCTTGACAGGGGAGTGACCGCCGACGCGATAGAAATTGCCGTCTGAGAGTACGCGCAGCAGACGTGTTTGCAGCTCCGAAGGCATGTCGCCGATTTCGTCGAGAAACAGGGTGCCGCCCTCTGCCTGTTCAAAGCGCCCGCGACGCTGCGCTGCTGCACCGGTGAAGGCGCCCCGTTCATGACCGAACAACTCGGATTCAAGCAGATCACGTGGAATCGCGGCAGTGTTGATGGCGACAAAGGGGCCGTCCTTGCGCGGGCTGTGGCGATGCAGGGCCTGTGCAACCAGTTCCTTGCCAGTCCCTGATTCGCCGTTGATCATGACGGTCGCGGATGATTGGGACAGGCGGCCGATGGCTCGGAATACTTCCTGCATCGAGGCGGCTTGACCGAGGATTTCCGGCACGGCTGTGGCAGATTCGTTCGCACCACTTTGGTGCGAACTCTCTTTGAGCGCGCGCTGCAGCAAATCGAGAGCCTGGTCTACGTCAAACGGCTTGGGCAGGTATTCGAACGCCCCTCCCTGGAATGCGGCGACTGCGCTGTCCAGATCGGAATAAGCCGTCATGATGATGACCGGCAAGCTCGGGTGTTTTTCCTTCACGCGCTGCAGCAAGACCAGACCTGAGTCGCCGGGCATGTGAATGTCCGAGATCAGGACCTTGGGAGGTGTGCCATTGGCATCCAGCACCGCCAGGGCTTCGGAGGCAGCAGAGAAGCTACGGAAAGCTATGTTCTCCCGGGCTAGCGCTTTTTCCAGCACCCAGCGAATCGAGCGGTCATCATCAACAATCCAGACAGCATTCATGTTCTGGTAATCCGTTTTTTCTGTTGCGAGTCAGGGCTTCACGCCCGGTCACGATTGAGTGATCGGCAGGAGAATCGTGAAGCAGGTGCGGCCGGGTTCGCTATCCAGGTCAATGGTGCCCTGGTGCTGCTCAACAAAGCTCTGTGCGATTGACAGCCCCAGCCCCGTGCCGCCTTCCCGCCCCGAAACCAGAGGATAGAAGATCGTGTCACGGATGTCGGCAGGGATGCCCGGTCCGTTGTCGATTACTTGCAATTCCAGTGCCAGTTTGTGGCGGCGCTTGGCCAGGGTGACCTGACGGGCAGCTCGCGTGCGCAATACGACGATGCCTTGACCTTGCATGGCCTGCGCCGCATTGCGTGAAATATTTAGCACCGCCTGGATCAGCTGTTCTCGGTCAGCAGTCAGGTGCGGCAGGCTGACGTCATAGTCACGGCGCACGGTCACGTCGGGAAACTCTGCCTGGATGAGTCGCAACACGCGTTCCAGCACATCGTGAACATTCACGATGGAAGGGTGCATCATGCGATGCGAGTTGAGCAGGCGGTTCATCAGGTCTTGCAGGCGGTCAACCTCTGCGATGATGACCTGGGTGTATTCCCTCCACTGTGGATCGTCCAGCTCCCGCTCCAGAAGCTGTGCGGAGCCGCGGATACCGCCAAGTGGATTCTTGATCTCGTGGGCGAGATTGCGCACCAGTTCGCGGTTGGCTTGCTGTTGTTCGGCCAAGCGCTCTTCGCGGGCCACTTTCAGCTGGGCATCCAGTGGGCGGAACTCCAGCAGCAGGCGTGCTGGAGGCAGGTCGACCGGGGAGGCGGTGCAGTCCAGATGCAGGGCTGGCAGCTTGGGGCGTTTGATGGTCAGGTTCTGGCCCGTGTGGCTCCAGTTGTTGGCCAGCGCATTGTCCAGTGCCGCCCACAGGCCGGGCAAATCACCCAGCAGGGCGGAGAGGTGGTGCCCCAGGCATTGTCGGCTGCTGGTCGAAAAAAGATGCTCTGCCGAAGGGTTGACGTAGCACACCGAGCGGTCGGCGCTGACCATCACGACGGCGGAGGAAAGCAGTTCAAGCCCCGCAGTGGAGGATGACAGGGTTTTTTCAGGTGAACTCAGGCTGGGGGGGCTCATGAAGAATGTACGTTAGCAAGAAGTACGCCCAGCCATGCCAGGCTATTTGAGCTTGGCTATTTCCTTGTTCAGCGCGTCAATGTTGCGTTCGTGCAACGCAACTTTGTCCTTGTAGGGCTGAACGCGGTCGATGAACTTCTGGTAATTCTTCTCGTCGCCAAGGCGGGTGGCCTCCTGCTCGGCAAGTTCTTTTTTAGCTGCGGCAAGGGCCTTCGTTTCGGTTGCCAGCTCGGTTTCGAGGATCTTGCGCCGATCATTGTCGCGACTTTTTTGCGTGTCGCCATCAACCTTTGGGAAAGAGGCCGGAGTTGGTGTGGCAGAGGCTTTTTTCTGCGGGGCTGCCGTGCTGACGGGCTGATCCTTGGTCATCAGAGCGCAGTTTTTCTGGCCGGCTTCAGGCTTGCCGTTGGTGTAGGTGGTGTGGCCACTGTCATCCATGCACTTGTATATATCAGCCTGAGCGGTTGAGGCCAGCAGGCTGGTGGCGATGACGGCAAGGAGGTGAGTCCGGTTCATGAGCAGATCCTGAAGAACTTTCGGGTAAGCGCGAAGTGTATGCGCGACAGGCCAAAATACAAGCCAGAGCCTGATCAACGCAGGGCAGGGCAGCCGGGTGTACAAAAAAAGGACGGGCAAGCCCGTCCTTTTTCACGCCGGGGCCGGAGCCCCTGTACGTATCGCCAATTACAGCGAGTAGTACATGTCGAATTCGACCGGGTGCGTGGTCATGCGGGTGCGGTTCACTTCGCCCATCTTCAGTTCGATGTAAGCGTCAATGAATTCGTTGCTGAACACACCGCCACGGGTCAGGAACTCGCGATCCTTGTCCAGAGCGGCCAGCGCTTCTTCCAGCGAAGCACACACGGTCGGGATCAGCGCGTCTTCTTCCGGCGGCAGGTCGTACAGGTTCTTGTCGGCCGGCTCGCCCGGGTGAATCTTGTTCTGCACACCGTCCAGACCGGCCATCATCAGAGCGGAGAAGCACAGGTACGGGTTGGCCAGCGGATCCGGGAAGCGCGTCTCGATACGGCGAGCCTTGTCAGACTGCACGTGCGGGATGCGGATCGAAGCGGAACGGTTGCGAGCCGAGTAGGCCAGCTTGACCGGCGCTTCGTAGTGCGGAACCAGACGCTTGTAGGAGTTGGTGCCCGGGTTGGTGATGGCGTTCAGTGCCTTGGCGTGCTTGATGATGCCGCCGATGTAGTACAGGGCGAACTCGGACATGCCGGCGTAGCCGTTGCCGGCGAACAGGTTCTTGCCGTCTTTCCAGATCGACTGGTGCACGTGCATGCCGGAACCGTTGTCGCCAACGATGGGCTTGGGCATGAAGGTGGCGGTCTTGCCGTACTGGTGAGCAACGTTGTGCACCACGTACTTGAGCAATTGGGTCCAGTCGGCGCGTTGCACCAGGGTGCTGAACTTGGTGCCGATTTCGTTCTGGCCGGCGGTGGCCACTTCGTGGTGGAACACTTCAACCGGGATGCCCAGTTCTTCGAGGATCAGCACCATCGAGGCGCGGATATCCTGGTGGCTGTCGACCGGGGGAACCGGGAAGTAGCCGCCCTTGACGGTGGGACGGTGGCCGATGTTGCTGCCGTCCTGACCTTCTGCGGAGGCCCATGCGGCTTCGTCGGAGTTGATCTTGACGAAGCAGCCGGACATGTCGCTGTGCCAGCTGATGCCGTCAAAAATGAAGAATTCGGGTTCCGGGCCGAAGAAGGCAGTGTCGCCCAGGCCGGAGGACTTCAGATAGGCTTCAGCGCGCTTGGCGATGGAGCGCGGGTCGCGGTCGTAGCCTTTGCCATCGGACGGCTCGATGACGTCACAGGTCATGATGACCGTGGTTTCGTCAAAGAAGGGGTCGATGTTGGCGGTGGAGGCGTCCGGCGACAACAGCATGTCGGAGGCTTGAATGCCTTTCCAGCCTGCGATGGAGGAGCCGTCGAAGGCGTGGCCGTGGTCGAACCACTCTTCGTCCACAACGTGGGACGGCACGGTCACGTGCTGTTCTTTGCCGCGGGTGTCGGTGAAGCGCAGATCAACGAACTTGGCTTCGCTTTCCTTGATCAGCTTGATAACGTCCAGAGGGGTCTTCGTGCTCACTTCAGCTCCTAACTAATGAAGAATTGATCGGTTGCGGTACCTGTCCGCCATCAGCTGCCAGTACAAAGGGCGTACTCTCAGGCCGTGCGTTACTCTTCGAGATAAAGCATGGACTATGCCAGTCGTGGCCGCAGAATGCCCGTATCCCGATACAGACCGGCACATTGCCGGCTCACAGGAAGTCGCGATTGTGCCACAAGGCCATTGCTGCGCGTGGCTTTGCGTAAACGCCCTGAATTGGTGCGTATTGCGGAAATTCTGCACCAATTCAGGGCGTTGAGGAAAATGACTTGCGCGTCGCATACTTGTCATCTGTCTGACTTGCTACGGATAAAAATAATCATGGGAACCCTGACCGATATCCTGCGCCTTGCCAAGGAGCGCGCCGAAAAAATGGGCCTGCCTTACGAAGGGGCTCTGACCCCGCAGGAGGCGCATACCGTTTTGCAGCTTGCACCGGGCTCGCGCATTGTTGATGTGCGCACGCGCGCTGAACTGGACTGGGTGGGGCGTATTCCTGGGGCCATTGAAATCGAATGGAACAGCTACCCCGGCGGCGTGCCGAACCCGCATTTCGTCACGCATCTGAAAAAGCAGGCAGATCCCGAGTCGCTGCTGTTGTTCATCTGTCGCAGCGGCGCGCGCTCGCACAATGCGGCGATCGCCGCGACCGAAGCCGGCATGCCCGATTGCTACAATGTTCTTGAAGGTTTTGAGGGTGACAAGGACGCCAATGGTCAGCGTGGCAGGGTTGGTGGCTGGCGCCATGCCGGCCTGCCATGGCAACAAAGCTAGCGTGGTTCAAGGAGACGGGCGGGAGGAGTAGAATCTGCGGCTTTCCGGGGCCTGGCCCCTTACCGACTTCCGTCCCCGCATGCAGACCTCCATCATCTCCTTCGACCATTTCAATACCCTTCAGGACGCCGAGGCGCACGAACGCATCCGCGCCGCCAAGGAGAAACTTGGCAAGCGCGTTGTCCTGCTGGTGCATCACTACCAGCGTGCCGACGTCTATCAGCATCACGACCTGACCGGCGATTCGTTGAAACTTTCGCGTCTGGCGGGCGAGACCGATGCCGAGTTCATCGTGTTCTGCGGCGTGCATTTCATGGCCGAGGTGGCTGACATCCTTTCGAAGCCGAACCAGATCGCGATACTGCCGGACCTGGCTGCGGGCTGTTCGATGGCGGACATGGCCAATCTGTCGAAGGTCGAGCGCTGCTGGCGTGATCTGCGCGAAGTGCTGGGCACGCCCGACGAGCAGGTGACGCCGGTTACCTATATCAACTCGGCCGCAGATCTGAAAGCCTTCTGTGGCGAGCACGGCGGCATCGTGTGCACCTCCAGCAACGCGCCGAAGATCCTCGAGTGGAGCTTTGCCCAGCGCGAGAAGATCCTGTTCTTCCCGGACCAGCACTTGGGGCGCTGGAGTGGTTACAAGATGGGCATCCCGCTCGAAGACATGGCCGTGTGGGATCCGGACCAGCCTTATGGCGGCCTGACGCCGGAGCAGATCAAGAAGGCCAAAATGCTGTTGTGGAAGGGCCACTGCGCGGTGCACCAGATGTTCCAGCCCTCGCACATCGCCAATTGGCGCAAGGCCAATCCGGATGGTTTTGTCATCTCGCACCCGGAGTCGGCCTTCGAGGTCTGCCAGCACTCCGATTACGTGGGCTCCACCGAATACATCATCAAGGTGGTGAAGGACGCGGCACCCGGTACGAAATGGCTGGTTGGCACCGAGCTGAATCTGGTCAATCGTCTCGCCGAAGAAGTGAAGCACGAGGGCAAGCTGGTGCAGTTCATGAGTCCGATGGTGTGCATGTGCTCGACCATGCAGCGCATCGATCCGCAACATCTGGCGTGGACGCTGGAGAATCTCGCCGAAGGTCGTGTGGTCAATCAGATCAGCGTGCCTGCCCACGAGGCCGAGTTGGCGAAACTTTCGCTGGAGCGCATGCTGGCCGTGTCATGAACCCGATGGTTCGCATGTAAGGTCTATGCCAACAACCCTGCGGATCTGCAGTTACAACATACACAAGGGCTTTTCGCATCTGAATCGCCACATGGCGATTCACCAGATGCGTGAATGTCTGCGTGGGCTCGACCCCGACATCTGTCTGCTGCAGGAAGTGCAGGGGCTGCACCACAAGCATGAGCGACGGCATCATGACTGGCCGGACCAGCCGCAGCACCAGTTCCTTGCCGGGACCGACTGGCATTCCGCATACGGCGCGAACGCCGCCTACGAGCACGGACACCATGGCAACGCGGTGCTTTCGCGCTTTCCGATCCAGCGGACGCGTAATCGTGATGTCAGTCTCTCCCGGCTCGAAAAGCGGGGGATCCTGCATTGCGAGGTGCGCTTGCCCGACGGTGAGGAGCTGCACTGTCTGTGCGTGCACCTGTCGCTGACCGAGCGCCAGCGTCAGCGCCAGCTCGAGTTGCTTTCGGAGTATGTGGAGCACCATGTGCCACGCCGGGCACCTTTGATCATTGCCGGGGATTTCAATGACTGGCGGGTGCGTGCCAACGACTGGTTGCCGCTCCGCCTGGGGCTGACGGAAGCGTTTACCGAATTGACCGGTGCGCCTGCCCGGTCCTATCCGAGCTCCTTGCCGGTCTTGCGGCTGGACCGGATCTATCTGCGCGGCATGGTGGCCAGAATGGTTGCCGTGCATTGGGGCAAGCCGTGGTCGGGCGTGTCGGATCATGCCTTGTTGTCCGTACAGGTTAGCCTGCCATGAGCGACGGTTCCCTTTCCGGCAATCGCCTCAAGCTGCTCGAATCCGGGGCCGAGTATTTCCCCGCCTTGCTTGAGGCGATCCATTCCGCACAACGTGAAATCCTGCTCGAAACCTATATCTTCGCGCGCGATGAAACGGGGCTCTCGGTGGCTGCTGCGCTGTGTGCCGCGGCCCTGCGTGGAGTCGTGGTCCGGCTCATGGTCGATGGCTTCGGTGCGCGGAATTTTGCCGATGAATTCATGGCGGACATGGCCGCCGATGGCGTGGAGGTTTTCATCTACCGGCGCGAAATTCGTCCTCTCTCTCTGGGCCGACATCGCCTGCGCCGCCTGCATCGCAAGCTGGTGGTCGTAGATGGGCAGATCGCCTTTGTGGGCGGCATCAATATCATTGACGACATGGATACGCCGGGCCAGATCCCGCCGCGTTTCGATTTTGCGGTGCGCATCGAAGGGCCGCTCGTGGTGCGCATCCACAGTGCGATGGTGCGTCTGTGGCGGATGATGAGCTGGGCCAGTTTCAAGCGCCGCCAGCTGCCCCTGCGCTGGGTGACGCCGGTGCGCAAGCGGGTTGGCCGGATGCGCGCGGATTTTCTGGTGCGCGACAATCTGGGCCACCGGCGTGACATTGAGGTCGCCTATCTGCAGGCCCTGCAAGGTGCGCAGCGTGAAGTGCTGATCGCCAATGCCTACTTTTTCCCCGGCCGGGCTTTCCGTCACGCGCTGGTTGAAGCGGCCGGGCGGGGCGTAAAGGTTACCCTTCTGCTGCAGGGGCGGGTCGAATACTGGCTGCTGTTTCACGCCTGTCGTGTGTTGTATCCGCACCTGCTGAACGCCGGGGTGCGCATCGTCGAATACCGCAAGAGCTTCCTGCACGCCAAGGTGGCCGTGGTGGACGATGACTGGGCTACCGTGGGCTCCAGCAATATCGACCCTTTCAGTCTGCTGCTGGCGCGCGAGGCGAATATTGTGGTGCGCGACAAGGTGTTTGCGGCAAGGCTGCGCCGATGTCTGGAGCGCGCCATCGTCGATGGCGGCGTAGATCTCACGCCCGAGCGCTGGCAGCGCCAGGGGCTGTGGCTGCGTTGCCTCAGCTGGTTTGCCTACGGCACCGTGCGTGCGGCGATGGGCCTGGCCGGGTATGGCGGACGGCAATCCGTATAGCTGAAGAGCCGCATGCAGCGGGCTTCTTCAGGTAGTGCTGCCGGAGATGTCCGTCAGCCGCCGCTGTGCAGCCTGCCTGCTGCGTGAGGCAGGCTGGACGCGGCTTTTCAGGCAATCGTCTGCTGTCGAACGCGCGGCACGCTCGCCAGCGACCAGTGCTCCCGCGCCCAGTACCAGACTTCAGCCAGACTGGCACCGCACAGATCGGTGGGCGGATTCTGGCCCAGAAAGCGCAATGCACGCAGCAGATCGCCCACCGGGTTGCGGGCATCGAGCGGCGTGGCCAGCGTCTGTTTGGAGAGTTTTTCGCCCGCCGCATTGCTGGCTACCGGCAGGTGAGCGTAGGCCGGCAGCGGCGCTCCGAGCAGACCTTGCAGATAGATCTGGCGTCCGGTGGAATCCAGCAGATCGGCGCCGCGCACGATGTGGGTCACACCCTGCCAGGCGTCGTCGACCACGACCGCCAGCTGGTAGGCAAACTGGCCGTCGGCGCGCAGCAGCACGAAATCCCCTACGGCCGCGCAAACATCTTCCTGCTGCGGCCCCTGAATTGCGTCGTGCCAGCGCAGGGTGCCGGTGTCGGTCCTGACGCGCCAGGCGCGGGCGCTGCGGCCAGCGGGCAAGCCATCGCGACAAGTGCCCGGATAACGGTGGGCGCCATCCGGTGCGATCAGTGCAGAGTCGGCGATCTCGCGCCGGGTGCAGCCGCACGGGTAGGCCAGCTTCTGCGCGAGCAGGGTGTCGAGCGCGTCGCGATAGGCCTCCAGGCGCAGGCTCTGCCACAGCACCGGGCCATCCCATTCAAAGCCGCAGGCATCCAGCTGATGCAGGATGGTGTCGGCCGCGCCGGGGATGGTCCGCGGTGCATCCACGTCCTCCATGCGGACCAGCCACTGGCCGTGGTGAGCGCGCGCTTCCAGGCAGGAGGCGAGGGCGGCAATCAGTGAGCCGATGTGCAGCGGGCCGGTGGGAGAAGGGGCGAAGCGGCCGATGTACGCATGGTTGTGCATGCGCGCAAGATTAGCAGGCGCTGTGGTGATCCGGTGTCGTTCCCAGCAGCAGATTGCCGATGACTTCCATCAGCAGCGTATAGGTCTGCGCGGTTTTCTGCATGTAGCCATCGACCGGGTAGCGCTCGCGCACGGTCGCGTCGTTTTCAAAACCCGGCTGGCCCGAGCGGATCAGGATCTTCAGGTCATTGCGTCCCATCGGGCCACGCAACTGGGTCACCAGCTTGAGCCCGGCGTCACGGGTTTCCATCACCACATCCAGCAGCACCAGATCGATCTGTGGTTCAGCGTTGATGATCTCGCGCGCTTCGGCGGCGGAATGTGCATGCAGGAAACGGAATGGCCGTTCGGCGACGCGGCCGCGGCGCAGGGTCAGGGTTGTGGCTTCGTGCACCTGCTGCTCGTCATCAACGATGAGCAGCACCCAAGGCGTCTGGCTGTGCAGGGACGAACGTCCGGCGTCTTCGCTTTCTTCCTGGAACGTGAACAACTCGTCGTTTCCCTCTGCCGCCGGCTCGGCGGTGTCGCCCGCCAGATTCCAGCCTTGCAGTGGAAAGGCAAGATGCGTTTTGGCAAGGAATGCAGGGGTGACACGGGCAGACATCAGAACTCCTGAACAAGTGGCGCCGGGATGTAGTTCCAGCGCAGCATACCTATAACTTTAGTTAAAGGCACGTCCATCGGGCCGCGATGCCCGGAAGCTTGTGCTTGATCAGAGTATGGTTCGCGATCCGGACAAAGTCAGTGCTGTGTCACGCTCTGACACAAGCGCGAGCTGCGCCCCTCAACGGCAGCGCCTTCCTCTGCGAACGGAACGGGGCCTGCCCGGTCAGGCGCTTCTGGCGGACTTCTTCAGGATGGTGTGCTGCATAGCCAGCAATCTTGCGGATCTGCAGGGATATGCCCTGAAGAAGTCCGCCGGGTGCGGCTTTGCGGGCGTGCGATTATTCGGTGCTGATCCTGCCGCGCAGGGCTTTGACCTGCCCGCGCTGCGCCTTGCCTTCCAGACGCTTGCGCTGCGAGCTGCGCGTAGGTTTGGTGGGGGTGCGGTGGCGCGGCGCCCGGGCGGTGCTGGCGACCAGCTCATGCAGGCGACGCAGCGCGTCGAGGCGGTTGAGTTCCTGACTGCGTTGCGTTTGCGCCTTGATGATCAGCACGCCCTCGCGGCTAATGCGCTGATCGTTCAACGCCAGCAGGCGGGCCTTGTGCGCGTCGGACAGCGAGGAGGCCGGGATGTCGAAGCGCAGGTGAATCGCGCTGGAGACTTTATTGACGTTCTGCCCGCCCGCGCCCTGTGAGCGCGTGGCGGTGATTTCGATCTCATGCGCCGGAATGTCGAATTCCGGCGAGTCTGCGGGCATTAGACGTTGAACAGGAAGTTCAGCACGTCACCATCCTTGACGACGTATTCCTTGCCTTCCGAGCGCATCTTGCCGGCCTCCTTGGCGCCTTGCTCACCCTTGTACTGGATGAAGTCCTCGAAGGCGATGGTCTGGGCACGGATGAAGCCCTTCTCGAAGTCGGTGTGGATCACGCCGGCCGCTTGCGGGGCGGTGTCGCCCTTGTGGATGGTCCATGCGCGGACTTCCTTCACCCCGGCGGTGAAGTAGGTCTGCAGGCCGAGCAGATCGTAACCGGCGCGGATCAGGCGGTTCAGACCGGGTTCTTCGAGGCCGATATCGGCAAGGAAGGCCAGCTTGTCTTCGTCATCCAGATCGGCCAGCTCGGCTTCGATCTGCGCGCACAGGGCGACGACCGGCGCGCCTTCCTTGGCGGCATGCTCGCGCAGGCGATCAAGGTGCGGGTTGTTCTCGAAGCCGTCTTCCTTGACGTTGCCGACGTACATCGCGGGCTTCAGGGTCATCAGGCACAGCGGCTTGAGTTGCTCCAGATCCTCTTCCGAGAGCTTGAAGGTACGCGCCGGCTTGCCTTCGTTCAGGTGCGGCAGCAGCTTTTCGAGGACGGCGACGAATTTCTGCGCATCCTTGTCGCCGGAGCGGGCCTTCTTGTTTTCGCGCTGGATGCCTTTTTCCACCGCCGTCATGTCGGCCAGGGCCAGTTCGGTGAGGATGGTCTCGATGTCGGCGATCGGGTCAACGCGGCCGGAAACGTGAACAACGTTTTCGTCGTCGAAGCAGCGCACCACGTTCACGATGGCGTCGGTCTCGCGGATGTTGGCGAGGAACTGGTTGCCCAGGCCTTCACCCTTCGATGCCCCGGCAACCAGACCGGCGATATCGACGAATTCGACGATGGCGGGCTGCATGCGCTGGGGCTTCACGATTTCGGCGAGCTGCTGCATGCGCACATCCGGCACCTCGACGATGCCGACATTTGGCTCGATGGTGCAGAACGGGTAGTTCGCCGCTTCAATGCCGGCCTTGGTCAGGGCGTTGAAGAGGGTGGATTTGCCGACGTTGGGCAGGCCGACGATGCCGCACTTGAGGCTCATGCTTTTTCCTTGGGCGCCGCAGGGCGCGCGTTGATGTGTTGGGTGGCGGCGTTCCAGTCGCCCTTGGCTATCTTGGGCCAGGCCAGCAGAGCCCGGTCGATGGCCGAATCGATTTCAGTCTGCTCTTCGCGGCGCGGCCGGTTCAGGACGAAGTTTGCCACTTCGTTCTTGTCACCGGGGTGTCCGATGCCGATGCGCAGGCGCCAGTAGTCTTGCGACGACAGGCGCGAAGTAATGTCTTTGAGGCCGTTGTGGCCGCCCAGCCCGCCGCCGAATTTCAGGCGCAACTGACCGGGAGGAATGTCGAGGTCATCGTGCACCACGAGAATTTCGCCGGGCAGGATGCGATAGAAGTGCGCCAGGGCCAGTACCGATTGACCTGAGCGGTTCATGAAGGTTTGTGGCAGCAGCAGCCAGGTATCACCGGCTTTGCCCACGAAGCCGTGAAAGCGGCTTTCATGATTGAGGCGGGCGCCCAGATCCTGCGCCAGGCGCTCACAAAACCAAAACCCGGCGTTGTGCCGGGTTTCGGTATATTCGGCCCCGGGGTTACCGAGGCCGACAATCAGCTTGGGAGCCGATGGGCTCATCAGGCCTTGGCTTCGTCTTCGCCCGCTTCAGGCTCGGCAGAGCCGCCGCGCGGAGCGACGATGGAAGCGACAACCTTGGAGCCTTCGGTGGCGTGAGCCAGCTCGACGCCTTCCGGCAGCTTGATGTCGGACAGGTGAATCACGCCGCCAACGTTCAGATCCTTCATGTCGACTTCAATGAAGGCCGGCAGCTTGCCCGGCAGACCCTTCAGGTCCAGTTCGTTGATGGTGTGCGAGAACACGCCGCCTTGCAGCTTCACGCCAGGACAAACGTCGTGGTTGATGAAGTGGACCGGCACCTTGATGTGGGTGACGTGAGTGGCATCGACGCGCTGGAAGTCAATGTGCAGCACGATCTGGCGGAACGGGTGCCATTGCACATCGCGCAGCACGGCGGTTTCGGTGCTGCCGTCGACTTCGATGTTCAGCACGGAGCTGTGGAAGGCTTCCTTGCGCAGGGCGTGGAACAGATCGTTGTGATCCAGCGAGATCTGAACGGCAGCCTTGTCGCCACCGTAGATGATGCCGGGGGTGGTGCCAGCGTTACGCAGGCGGCGGCTCGCACCCGTACCTGTCACGTCACGCTTGGTTGCTTTAACGTTGAATTGCATGTGAATCTCCAGACTTAAAGGGTGGCGGCCCGCGACCAGGCTTTCACCGACACAAAAAGGCGGAACCGAAGGCGCCGCCCGAAAACTTATTCATCCATGAACAGCGAGGACACGGACTCTTCGTTGCTGATGCGCAGCATGGTGTCTGCCAGCAGCGAGCCAATCGAGATCTGCTTGATCTTCGGACAGGCCTTGGCGTCGTCGCGCAGGGCGATGGTGTCCGTGACAACCAGTTCGTCCAGCTCGGAATCCTGAATGCGCGCAATGGCGGCTCCCGACAGCACGGCATGGGTGATGTAGCTCACCACGCGTTTGGCGCCATGTTCCTTGAGCGCCTGCGCAGCCTTGCACAGGGTGCCGGCGGTGTCGACGATGTCATCCACGATCACGCAGGTGCGATCCTTCACGTCACCGATGATGTTCATCACTTCGGAAACGTTGGCTTTCGGACGACGCTTGTCGATGATGGCCAGTTCGGTTTCAAGCTGCTTGGCTACGGCACGGGCGCGGACGACGCCACCGACGTCAGGCGAAACCACCATCAGGTTGCCGCCTTGCTCAGCCTTGCGCAGGTGAGACAGCAGCAGCGGGGTGGCGTAGATGTTGTCGACCGGGATATCGAAGAAGCCCTGAATCTGGTCGGCGTGCAGGTCGACGGTGAGAACGCGTTGCACTCCCACGGCCTGCAGCATGTTGGCCACCATCTTGGCGGTGATCGGCACGCGCGCCGAGCGCGGGCGGCGATCCTGACGGGCATAGCCGAGATAGGGGATGGCGGCGGTGATGCGTCCTGCCGATGCGCGCTTGAGCGCGTCGACCATGATCATCAGTTCCATGAGATTGTCGTTGGTGGGAGCCGATGTTGGCTGCAGTACGAAAACATCCTTGCCCCGGACGTTCTCAAGCAGTTCGACATTCACTTCTCCGTCGGAGAAGCGGCCGACCGTGGCGGAGCCGACGGCAATGCCCAGGCGTTTTACGACGTCGGCGGCCAGCTTGGGATTGGCGTTGCCGGTGAAGACCATCAGGCTGCGGTAAGCCATGACTACCTCATGAAATTGCGTTGGCAGAAAAAAATCGGGCAGGCCGACAGCCTCGGCTGTGACCTGCCCGATCATATGGGGCTGGGGAAGAAGGATTCGAACCTTCGAATACCGGAATCAAAATCCGGTGCCTTGACCAACTTGGCGACTCCCCAACAAACCTTTGCTGCTTGCCGGACCCCAACGCTTGAATCCGTCAAACAAAAAAACTTTCAATCTCTGGCCCAAGCCAGCAGCGGGTGTTTATCCAGCGCCGAAGCGCACCAGATTTTCCATTCCGCCTGCAAAATCTTTACTACTGTCTCCGCTTCAGCCTGGCACCCACACGGCAGGAACACACAGGCTCCCGAGCCACTCATGCGAGGGCTACCGAAGGGTTTCAGAGCGTCCAGCGCCTTCTGAATCACCGGGTAGCGGCTGCAAGCTACCGGCTCCAGATCATTGCGCCCTTGATTCAGGCGTTTTTCTGTTTCGGCAACTGCGAAGCCCGCAATTATGAGGGGCTCGGTGTCGCGAGTCAATTCCTTTGCGCAAAAAATTTCTGCGGTAGGCACCGACGCGGGTGGCTCGATGATGACGTACCAGCCAGGGGTGAGCTCCAGCGGCTGGAGTTCTTCGCCAACTCCTGCAGCCAGTGCGGTGCGGCCATAAACGAAGAAGGGTACGTCGGCGCCGAGCTCCAGTGCCCAGGACTGCAGGCGGCTGCGGGGAACGTCCAGCGCCCACAGGTGGTTCAGGGCAAGCAGGGTGGTGGCCGCGTCCGAGCTGCCGCCGCCGAGGCCGCCGCCCATGGGCAGGCGTTTGTCGACACGGATGTCGGCACCCAGGCGGCAGTGGGTCCTGGCCTGCAGCAGGCGGGCTGCACGTACGATCAGGTCGGATTCAGCCGGCACGCCGGGGATGTCATTGACGCGATGGATCTCGCCATCATTGCGGATGCGTACCCCGATCGTGTCGCCGTGATCCAGCATGCGGAAGGCTGTCTGGAGCAGGTGATAGCCGTCCGGACGACGGCCGGTGACGTGCAGGAACAGGTTGATCTTGGCGGGTGCCGGGCAGAGCAGGAAATCGCTCATAGCTGCCAGGCCTCGATGGCGAGTTTCACGCGCAAGCCGCTGCCTTCTACTTCCAGGGACTTGGGCAGGGCGTTTGGCTGCTCGCTTTCATAGGCGGTGATGCGCACGCGCCAGTTGTTGTCGATGGCCACAAGCAGGCGGCCTGACGCGTCGCGCTCCAGAATTTCTCCTTGGCGACCAATCCTGCCGAGGACCCACAGGGACAGGCTGTCGAGGGGTATCGGCGTGTCGGTCAGGCGGGTGAGCAACTGATCGGCGCTGTGAGCTTCATAGCGCTCCCCGTCGGAGGTGGTCCAGCGTGCGCCCTGCTGATCGCGCTGCAGTTCTGCAAGCTGATTGCCGAGCGGGCTGGCAAAGCCGATCAGGTCTGTTTCGGGCGCGTGTTCCCAGCTCAGCCTTACGGTGCTGGAGCGGCCTGACTGACTGAATGCGATGCGACCTTCGAGAGTGAATTTCTGCAGGCTGTCACGTAACGGACGAGGGGGTAGGTCGGGCTTTGGCTGGCTGCTGCAGGCGGCCAGCAGCAAGACAAACAGGCCGATGCAGAACTTGTGAAACCGTGATGTCAAGCGAACTCCTTGTTACAGACCGAGGCGGGCGGCCAGTGCCTTGAGCGGGATGCTTGACGGGCTGGCCTTGAGTGCATCGGCCATGAGCTTGCGTGCCGCGTTCTGCTGGCCGCTGACCCACAGAACTTCAATCAGGTGGCCTGCGACCTCGGCATCCGGAAACAGGGTATAGGCGCGCTGCAGGACGCTCAGGGCTTCATCCTGCTTGCCCTGGCGGAAACGCAGCCAGCCCACGCTGTCGAGGATAGCCGCATCGTCCGGCGCCAGTTCAATGGCCCGGGCCAGCAGGCCATCGGCCTCGTCCAGACGCTGGTTGCGATCGGCAAAGGAATAGCCCAGCGCGTTCAGGGCGTGTGCGTGGTCCGGCTTGAGTTCGATCACGCGGCGCAGACGCTGTTCCATCAGCGCGGTCTGCGACAACTGCTCGGCAACCAGAGCAGCATCGTAGAGGGCCTCCAGATTGTCCGGTTCGCGCGCCAGGATGCCCAGCAGCACCTTGTGGGCGGCTTCGAGTTGCCCGTTCTGGCGCAGCAGTTGTGCTTCTGCCGCCTGCAGCGGGGTGAGTTCGCTGCTGCGTGCGGCGGCATCACGCAAGCTTTGCAGGGCGATATCCGTCTTGCCCTGGGCGGCAAGCAGACGGGCCTTGCGGATCTGTGCTGTAACGAACTGCGCGCCGAGGCGGACGCTGTCGTAGCTCTGCAGGGCTTCAGCGTGACGCCCTCGCTCTTCCTGTACTTCGCCCAGCAGGAGGCGTATGCGCTCGACGTCGCCCCAGCCATTCTGGATGAGGCGTTTCAGCAGGTCTTCGGCTGTCGCCATGTCGCCTGCCTGGGCAGCAATGCCGACAATGGCAAAAGCCAGCTGGTCATTTTCCGGGTATTCGCCGAGCAGTTTCTGGTACTGCGCGCTCGCTTCCCTGGTGTGTTTCTCCATGGCCAGCCAGCGTGCGTAATTCAGGCGTGCATCCAGTGCTTGCGGATGGCGCTGACCGAAGACTCCCAGAGCCTCCATGCTTTCCTTGCGGCGCTCGGGCGGGGCACTCTGGGCCAGCAGCAGGGCCGCACGCTCGGAGTCCGGCTTGAGGCGCAAGGCCTCACTGGAGGCGGTGTAGGCAGTGGAGTTCTGTCCGGCATCCAGGGCCGCCTGGGCACGGGCCAGCTGAGCTTCCGGGAGACTGAGGTAAGGCGCGGTCAGACGTTCGATGGTCTGGGCTACGGCCGCCTTGTCCTGGCTGCGTCCGAACAATGCCGGCAGTTGCAGCAGCAGTGTGCCGCGCATGGCTTCCTGGCGAGTCAGTGCCGCCTTGATCGCCGCTTCGGCTTCGGCCGGATTGCCGGAAGCGTTGAGCAGGATGCTGGTGGTGGCGATCTCGTTGGCGCGGCGGGCGATACGCGGATCGTCGCTGCGCCGGCTGAGGTCGACGTAGCCTGCCAGAGCGCCGTCCACGTCGCCGCGTGCATAGGCGATCTCGCTGAGCATCATCTGGAGCAGCAACTGGGCGCTGGAAAGCGGCGGACGCGGTCTGGAGGCTGGTGCTGGTTCTGACTTGGCGCCAGGCGTGTCTGCAAAGGCAGTGCCGGCGCCGCTCAGCGCGAAGGTGCAACCAAGAGCCAGAAGCAGCGGGCGCAAGCGAAAGGGGGTAGCCATGATGATCTTTGCGGGGGCGGTTGTGCGTGGAATCTTAACAGCAGTGTAGAGTTTTGCCTTGGAAACCCCGCCCGAAGGATGTCTGCATGCCCGAGTTGCCGGAAGTTGAAATCACCCGTCGCGGGATCGCGCCACATCTGCTCGGGAAGGTTGTGACGGCGGTGCGGGTGCGCCAGCCACGCCTGCGCTATCCGGTGCCGGCCGATCTGGCGCAGCGACTGACAGGGCAGACGCTTCTGGCTGTGCGGCGGCGTGCCAAATACCTGCTGCTGGACTTTTCTGAAGGCTGTCTGCTGCTGCATCTGGGCATGTCCGGCAGTTTGCGCATCGTGGCGGCCGGCTTGCCCGCCGAAAAGCATGATCATTTCGATCTGGAGGTTGGCGGCGAGGCCTTGCGTCTGCGCGACCCCCGCCGTTTCGGCGCGGCGCTGTGGCTGGAGCATCCGGCCGAGACTCATCCGCTGCTGGCGAAGCTTGGACTGGAACCGCTGGACGCCGGCTTCGATGGCACCGCCCTCCAGGCCCTGTGCCGCGGGCGCAGTACGCCGATCAAGCTGCTGATCATGGATGGTCACCTGCTCGTCGGGGTGGGCAACATCTATGCCTCCGAGAGCCTGTTCCGCGCCCGCATTCATCCGCAGACACCGGCAGGAAAGCTCTCTAAAGCCCGCTGTGACAGGCTTGCCGCCTGCATTCGCGAGACGCTGCAGGATGCCCTGGCCGCAGGCGGCAGCAGCCTGCGCGATTTCGTGCACAGCGACGGTTCCTCAGGCTATTTCCAGCAGCAGTATTACGTCTATGGGCGTGATGACGAGGCCTGTCGCGTCTGTGCCGGGCCGATCCGGCGTCTGGTGATGGGGCAGCGGGCCACCTTCTTCTGTCCGCGTTGTCAGCGCAAGTCAAAGTGATTTCTCGATCTGTCCGGCAACGCCTTGATTGCATTGGGGTATGCTACGCTTCCAGATCAATTCTGCCTGCCGTTTGCTGGCGGGCCGCAACAGCATCACCAGGAGGAGCCACGGATGGCCCTGATTGACAGTTTTTCCGCCTACACCCGCTGGCGTGCCGATGTCGGCAACGCCGTGCAGCACCTGCGTGGCTGGCTGAACCATAACGACATCGGTGACGCCCAGACCGATCTGCGCCTGCAGTGCGTGCTTGACCGTCTGAAGGAAGACAAGCTGGTGGTGGCCTTTGTGGCCGAGTTTTCGCGCGGCAAGTCGGAACTGATCAACGCCGTCTTCTTCTCGCACTATGGCAGCCGTATCCTGCCCTCCAGCGCCGGCCGCACCACCATGTGCCCGACCGAGCTGCAATGGGAGGCCGGACAGCAGCCGGGTGTGCGCCTGCTGCCGATCGAGACGCGGGACCGTCAGGAAAGCGTGGCCGATCTGCGGCGCATGCCGGCTGAATGGGTTTTCGAGCCGATCAGCCTGAATGATGCCGAAAGCCTGCAGCGTGCCTTCTCGCGCGTTTCGGAAACTCGTCTGGTGCCGCGCGAGCAGGCCGAGTCGCTGGGTTTCGCGGTTGACGATACAGGTGTCGAAGGCACCCGGCCGGACGCCAACGGGATGGTTGAAATCGCCTGCTGGCGCCACGCCATCGTGCAATTCCCGCATCCGCTGCTGGAGCAGGGACTGGTCATCGTTGATACCCCGGGGCTGAACGCCATCGGTTCCGAGCCGGAATTGACCCTGTCGCTGCTGCCTTCGGCACATGCCGTGCTGTTCATCCTGGCGGCCGACACCGGCGTGACCCACAGTGATCTGCAGGTCTGGCAACGTCACGTCAATGTCGGGCGGACCCAGCGCCATGGCCGCGTGGTGGTGCTCAACAAGATCGACGGTCTGTGGGATGGTCTGCGAAGCGAAGCCGAGATCAACGCCGAGATCGACAAGCAGGTGCATTCGGTTGCGACCACGCTCGAATTGTCCGACGACATGGTCTTCCCGGTTTCGGCACAGAAGGCGCTGCTGGCCAAGGTCAGCCAGGACGCCACCCTGCTTGAGCGCTCACGCATCGGTGCGCTGGAAACTGCGTTGTCGACCGAGTTGCTGCCCACGCGCCAGCAGATCATCCGTGAAAACGCGCTGCTGGAAACCGGCGAAATCATTCACCGCGCCAGCGAACTGCTGCACACCCGGCTGATCGGGCTGCGCGAACAGCTCAAGGAAATGGCCGACCTGCGTGGCAAGAACCAGAGCGTGATCGAATACATGATGCGCAAGGTGCGCGCCGAGAAGGACGAGTTCGATCGCGGCCTGCAGAAGTACCACGCCGTGCGCAGCGTATTTACGAATCTTTCAAACAAGGTGTTTTCGCACATCGGCATGGATGCGGTGCGCTCCGAAACCCGCCGCACGCGTGACGCGATGGGCGGCGCCACCTTCTCGCGCGACCTGCGTTCGGCCATGCAGGAGTTTTTCGAGACCCTGCGCAGCAAGCTGCGTGATTCGTCCGAGGACATCAACGAAATCAGCAAGATGCTCGACGCCATGTACAAGCGCTTTGCGGTGGAGCATGGCCTCAAGCTGGCACCGCCGAACAGCTTCTCGACGATGCGTTACGAGCGCGACATCCTGCGCCTGGAATCCGCCTTCAACGAAGAGATCAACACGCTGGCGTCGATGGTCACGCACACCAAGGGCACGCTGACCCAGCGTTTCTTCGAGACCGTGGCGCTGGAAGCGCGCAAGACCTTCGAGATTGCCAACCGGGATGTCGAGCAATGGCTGCGCGTGGTGATGTCGCCGCTGGAAACCCAGGTGCGCGAATACCAGTTGCAGCTCAAGCGCCGGCTGGAGAGCGTCAAACGCGTGCATGAAGCCACCGGCACGCTGGAAGAACGCATCAAGGAGCTGCTGCAGGCGGAAGGTGCGCTGTTGCGTCAGGTCGAGGAAATCGATGCGATGCGCAAGGTCATCGAAAGTGCTCTGGGCGGATCGCTGGAGGGCTCGCATCGCGAGGACGAGCTGGCGGCCTGAGGACACTCCGCACACAGAAAAAAACCGGGCTGCGGCCCGGTTTTTTCATGGGGCTGGCGCTGCGTCCGTCAGAACATCGAGACACTGCCGTCGGAGGCGGTGATGCGCGTCTTGCCCAGACTGCGCGCGAACACGTCGGTGCGCTGCTCGGTGATTTTCAGGAACAGGCGTTGTTCCGTGCCGATCCGGATTTCGCTGCGCACCTGTGCGCGGGCCAGTTTCTTGTCGGGCGTGATATCGATGCGTTCGACATTGAATTCCGAATTGAAATACAAGGTCTGGCCGGTGGCGCTTTCCATCTGCTGCTTGAGGGCGTAAAACTTCGCCACGCCGGCACAGGCTGCCGCATGGTCGGCGCTTTCCTCAACGCTGCCTGCCGGTGTGCGGGTCCGGATCTTCGCGCTGTACGCCGTATCGAACAGCGCGCAGGCGGCTTCGCTGTTGTTGTCGTGAAAGGCGCTCCAGTAAGCGTTGTAGGCCTCGTAGATGTGCGCCTCTTTCAGCTCGCGGCCGCCGATGGCCAGATACCACACCGCCCCCGCCGCGAGCACGCCCAGCAGAATTTTACGCATCCGTTTTCCTTTGAAGGGCTGGCTGGAGAGCCGCTTGCGGCGGGCTTGTGCAGGCATTCCCCGGGCAGATCCGCTCAGGGCGTGGGTTTGCCAGCATGGGGGCTGAAGAGCCTTGCTGCAGGCGGCTCTTCAGAGGGGGTTACTTCTGGGTCAGCTTGATGAACTTGGCCATCAGCTGGTCGTGGTTTTCCACCACATCCGGATTGTGGGGGATGCAGTCGACCGGGCAGACCTGCTGGCATTGCGGTTCGTCATAGTGGCCGACGCACTCGGTGCACTTCGCCGGGTCGATCTCGTAGATATCCTCGCCTTGCGAAATCGCGCTGTTCGGGCATTCCGGCTCGCACACATCGCAGTTGATGCAGTCGTCGGTGATCATCAGGGCCATGCTTGTTTCCTTCAGAGAGTTTGAGTGTATGGATGCATTCTGCTCTGCGCCGGAATGACGGCGCGGAGCGATGTTTTCAGCGCGTCGCCAGTTTCTGGCGGATGCGCTCGGCGACGCAGGGGTGCACGAAGGTGCTGACGTCGCCGCCGAGCAGACCGATTTCGCGCACGATGGTGGCGGAGAGGAACATGTGCTCCTCGCCGGGTGTGAGGAAGATGGTTTCCACGTCCGGATGCAGGCGGCGGTTCATGCCCGCCATCTGGAATTCGTATTCAAAGTCCGACACGGCGCGCAGGCCGCGCACGATGATGTGCCCGCCATGCTCGCGGATGAAGTCGATGAGCAGGCCGGTGAACCCAAGCACTTCGATATTCGGCACATCGGCCAGCACTTCGCGGGCCAGTTCGACGCGCTCGTCGAGTTCGAAGAGCGGGCGTTTACCGGGGCTGCCGGCCACGCCGACGATCACGTGATCGAACAGGCGGGCGGTGCGGCGCACCAGATCCTCGTGCCCGCGCGTGAGCGGGTCGAAGGTGCCGGGGTAGATCGCGAGATGGCTATTCATGGGCGTCCTGAGGGTCGCAAAACAGCTGGTAGTGTACCTGACCGGCCTTGCCCTGCTTCAGCAGCGTCAAACCGGCGAAAGATTCCACGGCCTGTTCGGCTTCAATGTAGACCTTCGCGCCGGGCGAAAGGACCTGGCACAGATGCGGCGCCAGGCGCTCCAGCCAGCCCTGGCGATAGGGTGGGTCAAGGAAGACTACGTCAAACCGCGCTGGCGCGGTCTGCAGGAATTTCAGCCCGTCACCGGGCAGCAGGCGCACATTGTCGAACTTCAGGGCACTCTGTGCCGCGCGCAGATGGGCCATCACCTTCGGCGCGAATTCCACCATCACCACCTCGGCCGCGCCGCGTGAAGCGGCCTCGAAGCCCAGCGCGCCGCTGCCGGCGAAAAGATCAAGCACGCGCAGACCGTCCAGATCCTGCCCCAGCCAGTTGAACAGGGTTTCGCGCACACGGTCTGGCGTCGGGCGCAGGCCGATGGCGTCGGGCACATCGATGAGACGCGAGCGGTGCGTGCCGCCCACGATGCGAACTTTGCTCACGGCAAGCTCACGGAAGTGGAAAGGCGCGCATTTTCGCACGCCTTGCTGGCTTCAACAGCCCCTTCGGCGTGGTGAGTGCGGGGAACACCGGGCACATGGGCAAAGGCCGGTGGTGGCCTGCCTGTACTGCCGCATCGGGCGGCTCTTTCCGGCGGGCATGCCCGCCACCCCGCATGCAGCAAGGCTGTGCGGTGTGGGTGGCTGAAGAGCCCCGCTGCATGCGGGTCTTCAGGCAGGGCTCATTTTCCGCCGACGATCACCGTCACCAGATGCTCCGGCTTCACATGGCGCGCAAAGGCGGCGCGGATGTCGGCCAGCGTGACGGCCTCGACGCGGGCGGTGTAGGTATCCAGCGAGTCGAGCGGGCGCTGGTAGAAGCCGATGTCGGCAACCTGGCCGAGCAGCTTGGCATTGCTGTCCAGACGCAGGGAAAAGCTGTTGATCAGATTCGCTTTGGCGGCCGCAAGTTCGGCTTCAGTCGGGCCCTCGGCGAGGAATTTTGCCAGCGTGTCCTGCGCCAGCTTGACGGCCTCTTCCGCCTGTTCGGCCTTGGTTTCCAGCCCGATCTGGAACAGCCCTTCAGCGGCCATCGGCGCGAAATAGCTGTAGGCCCCGTAGGCGAGGCCGCGCTTGTCGCGGATCTCCTGCATCAGGCGCGAATTGAAACCGCCGCCACCCAGGGTGTAATTGCCGACGGACAGCGCCATCTGGTCCGGATCGCCGCGCTTGAGCGCGGGCATGCCGATGGCGATGTGCGCCTGCGCCGCCGGATGCGGGATGCGCTCGCTGCGACCCGGCGGGAGTTCGACCGGGGGCAGGGCAGCGGCGGCGCTCCCGCTGGGCAGATCGGCGACCAGATCACGGGCAATCGCTTCGGCGTCACTGCGCTGCAGATCGCCGACCAGCGTGATCTGCGCAGCGCGGGCGGTGTAATGCTGGCGGTGGAAGTTGACCAGCGCCTGCCGCGTGATGCGCTTCAGGTCTGCTTCTTCGGTGGATTGGCCGTAAGGATGGCGAGCGTAGGTGAGTTGCGCAAAGCGCTTGTCGAGGATTGCCGCAGGCTGGGTTTGCGCTTCGCGCAGACCGGCAATGGCGCGGGCCCGTTCGCGCTCCAGCACCGCCGCCGGGAACTGCGGCCGGGCCAGAATCTGGCGCAGCAGGCCGAGCGCCGCATCGCGCTCGGCTGCGTTGCTCAGCACGCGCAGGTTGAGGCTGGCGCGATCGGCATCCAGCCCGCCACCGAGATGGGCGCCGACATCGGCGAAGCGGTCGGCGATGGCGTTTTCATTCAACGCCGTTTTGCCGCTGCCGATGCCCGCGTCGAGCAGGCTGTGCGCCATGGCCGCGACGCCCGGAGCGGGGCTGCGCGCGGAGCCCGCGGCGAAGTCGACCTGCACGTCGAGCATCGGCAGATTGTGGTTTTCAATGAAGAGCACACGGGCGCCGTTGGGTGTGTGCCAAGTCTGGATGGGCACCCCGGCCTGTGCCGTCAGGGCGGTCATGCTCAGGGCGAGGCAGGCAAGCAGGTTTCTCATTGCGGGCTTCCTGTCAGTATTTGAAGTTCGGCGCAGTCTTGGGCGCGTTCGGGTCAATCGGCAAGGGCACGAGATCGGCGATGGTCAGTGCATCGCTCCCCAGCAGCGTTCTTGCCGCAGCCTGCACTTCGGCTGGCGTCACGCTGCGCAGGGCGTCGAGCAGGGCCTCCTCGTCGCGCCAGGAGAAGCCCGTCATCTCCAGTCCGCCGATCTGCATGGCCTGGCCCATGTTGGAATCTCGCGAGAACACCTTGCTGGCCAGCAGCTGGGCCTTGATGCGGGCCAGTTCCGCAGCGCGCACGCCGTCTTTGGCGATCTTGTCCAGCTCGGCCCGCAAGGCCGCTTCAAGCTGGGCGACGCTGACGCCTTTGCTGGGCACGCCTTCCAGCATGAACAGGCTCTGCTGGCCGCGCGAAATCGGGTCGTAGCCGGCCCCGGCCGACACCGCGAGCTTGCGCTCGCGAACCAGCGTGCGGCCCAGGCGTGCGCCGTCGTAACCATCCAGCACGGCCGCCAGCACCTGCAAGGCGAGGGCGTCGCGCACGGCGGGCTGTTTTGCGTCGATGGTGTTCAGCGATGGTGCGCGCCAGGCCAGCATCAGGTAGGGCAGCTCCGCTGGCGCCTTGACGGTGACGCGGCGGATGCCGCTCTGCGGGGCCTCGCCTTGCGGTTTGCGCACCGGCAGCGGGCGGGCCGAGAGCTTGCCGTAGGTGTCGGCAGCGAGCTTGAACACGGCGGCGTGTTCGACATCTCCCACGACGATCAGCGTGGCATTGTTGGGGCCATACCAGCGCGCGTACCAGTCGCGCAGATCCTGTGCCGTCATGTTGTCCAGATCGTTCATCCAGCCGATCACCGGGCGGCCATAGGGGTGGGCGTGATACACCGTGCCCATCAGGGCCTCGTAGGCTTTCGAACGCGGCTGATCGTCGGTGCGCCAGCGGCGCTCTTCCTTGATGACGGCGATTTCCTTGCTGAACAGCGCATCGTCAATCACCAGATTGGCCATCCGGTCTGCCTCCAGCCCCATCAGTTCGGGCAGGCGCTCGCGCGGGGCAAGCTGGAAGTAGGCGGTGTAATCCTGCGTGGTGAAGGCGTTGTCCTGCCCGCCTAGCGCCGCCACCAATTTGTTGAATTCACCCGGACCATGGGCTTGCGTGCCCTTGAACATCATGTGTTCCAGAGCATGGGCCACGCCGGTGGTGCCGGTAGTCTCGTCGAGACTGCCGACGCGATACCAGACCATGTGGGTCACGGTGGGGGCGCGATGGTCTTCCTTGACGATCACTTTCAGCCCGTTGGGCAGGGTGGTTTCGAAAGGGTTGGCCGCCGCAGGCAGGCAGGCCATGCCAAGGCTCAGCGCGCTGGCGAGCAGGGCAGGGCGAAACAGATCAATCAAACGCATCTGATAGACTTCCTCTCCGTTTTACAGGTCGGCGCATCCGTGCCGAGCCGCATCATAGACTCAAGATCCCCATGTTTAGTTTCTTCAAAAAATCCGACAAGGCTGAAGAAGCCCAATCCGCCCCTGCTGCCGAGGTGGCGCCCAGCCAATCCTGGCTGACACGCCTGAAGGCAGGCCTGTCGCGTACCAGTTCGCAGCTGGGCAGCGTGTTCTCGCTGCGCCGCATTGACGAAGAGCTGCTCGAAGAGCTCGAAGCCACCTTGCTGATGGCCGATTGCGGCGTGGAGGCAACCAACACCCTGCTGGCGGAACTGCGCCGGCGCTGGAAGCACGACAAGCTGGAAACCGGCGAAGAACTGCGCGCCGCACTCGCCGAGCATCTGGTGAAGCTGCTTAGGCCGCTGCAGCAGCCGATGGCGTTCGAGTCGCACAAGCCTTTCATCATCATGCTCGCCGGGGTGAATGGCGCGGGCAAGACTACCTCCATTGGCAAGCTGGCGAACTTCTTCCAGCAGCATGGCAAGAGCGTGCTGCTCGCGGCGGGTGACACCTTCCGCGCTGCAGCGCGTGAGCAACTGGTGGAATGGGGCAACCGGAATCACGTGACGGTGATCGCCCAGGATGGCGGTGACCCGGCTGCCGTGGCCTTCGATGCCATCAGCGCGGCCAAGGCGCGCGGCATCGACGTGGTGATGATCGACACCGCTGGTCGCCTGCCGACCCAGATGCACCTGATGGATGAAATCGCCAAGGTGCGCCGGGTGATCCAGAAAGCCGAGCCGACGGGGCCGCACGAAGTGCTGCTGGTGCTCGATGGCAATGTCGGCCAGAACGCGCTGGCCCAGCTCAAGGCTTTCGACAAGGCCATCGGCGTCACCGGCCTGATCATCACCAAGCTCGACGGCACCGCCAAGGGGGGCGTGATTGCCGCGATAGCCCGCACCCATCCCAAGCCTTTGCGCTTTATCGGAGTGGGCGAAGGCATTGAGGATTTGCAGCCTTTCATGGCAACGGAGTATGTTGACGCACTCTTGGCGACCGGTAACACGGCCGCTGCCGAGGCATCTTCATAAAACCGATCATGAAGGAGACATCATGGGAGTGTGCAGCAGGCTGTTGGCAGGAATCGTGGCGATGAGCGCGATAGGGACCGGCGTGGCCGCGAGTCCGGATTTCCAGACCGCCGGGACGACCAAGGACAACCTGCCGGTGATGGCCGCGCAGATCAAGTCGCGCCTGACTTTTCCGCTGGGCTGGAATGAGCAGGTCAAAAATCTAGCTGCCTGGCGCAAGGCCGGTGTGGCCAAAGCCTGGGAGCTGACCTGGCAGGCGCCGGACAAGACGCCTTTTGACGCGCAGGTCATCGATGAAGTGGATCGCGGCACGTATGTTGCGCGCAAGGTCGTTTTCAACATTACGGCGGATAGCCGGGTGTCCGGCCTGCTGCTGCTGCCCAAGGGCAAGGGTCCGTTCCCGGCGGCGGTGTTCTATCACGACCACGGCTCCAAGTTCGACATCGGCAAGGAAAAGTGGATCGAGCCCTGGGGCGATGATGCCAAGCTGGCTTCAGCCAAGGGCTGGGCCAAGAAATTCTTCACCGAGCGTTTCCCTGGCGACGAGCTGGCCAAACGCGGCTACGTCGTCTTCGCCAGCGATGCGCTGGGCTGGGGCGACCGCGCCGGCATGACGTATGACATGCAGCAGGCGCTGGCCGCCAACATGTTCAACATGGGCAGCTCGATGGCCGGCCTGATGGCGCTGGAAGATGCGCGCGCCGCCGAGTTCCTGGCCAGCCTGCCGGAAGTGAACAAGAAGCAGGTGGCGGCCGTCGGTTTCTCGATGGGCGCTTTCCGTGCCTGGCAAGCTGCCGCGCTGTCGGATGCGGTGACCGCCTCGGTCGCCGTGAACTGGATGGCCACCGCCGACGGACTGATGGTGCCGGGCAATAACCAGCTGCGTGGCGGCTCGGCCTGGCAGATGCTGCACCCGGGCCTGCTGCACTATCTGGACTATCCGGATGTGGCCAGCCTGGCAGCGCCGAAACCCATGCTGATCTATGCGGGCGAGAAGGACACCCTGTTCCCGCTCGATTCGGTGAATGCCGCCTTTGGCAAGATGAGCAAGGTGTGGGGCGCGTGGAAAGCGGCGGACAAATTCGAGTCGAAAATCTGGGCTGGCGGCCATGTGTTTGAAGCGCCGCAGCAGGACTACGCCTACGACTGGCTCGATCGCCAATTCGGGATCAAGCGGTGAGTCGGGAGTAGGGAGTCGAAAGTCGAAAGTCGAAAGTCGAAGGGCGCCTGCGGGCGCCCTTTTTTGGCGCTGTCGGAATTAGCTGTTGTGGTCCCGAAGTCCGTTCGGCCCGAGTGCCGCGCTTGCGCGGTGTATCGAGGGCAGGGCGAGAGGCACGGCCCCGGTCTCGATACGATGGGCTGCGCCCATCACTCGACCCGAACGGTTGGAAAGGGCAACGCCCGGCGAGGAGTGTTGCAACACTTGACGCATACAGAGCCCCTTTTTGTGCCAGCGGCGATTTGCCGCTCCTGCGAGGGATGGCTGCAGAGCCGCATGGCGCCTTGCTCTCCCGGCAGGTGTGCCGGAGAAGAAGGTGCAGTGCCGCTTTCAGGTATGGCGTGCCGGAGAAGTCCGTCAGATGCGGCTCTCCGGGTGGTCTCAGGCCAGCACGGTGCGCGCCTGCGCCCAGCTGCGCAACTCAGCCATGGTTTCGGCCATCAGCACCGAGAGCGGGCGGGTGCGCGCCATCTCGCCGGCGATGTGGCCGGTGGCCAGCGGCTGGCGGCTGGCGTGGGCCTCGAAGGCGGCGCCGACGATGGCCTGTTCGATTTCGGCGCCGGTGAAACCTTCGCTAGCGCGGGCCAGCTGTTCGAGGTCGAAGCCGGTGGCGGCGTGACCACGGCGGGCGAGGTGGATGCCGAGAATCTCGCGCCGCGTCTCGGCGTCGGGCAGATCCACGAAAAAGATTTCGTCGAAGCGGCCCTTGCGCATCAGCTCCGGCGGCAGCGCGCGGATATCGTTGGCGGTGGCGGCGATGAAGACCCGTTCATCATGTTCGGACATCCAGGTCAGCAGGGTGCCCAGCACGCGCCGACCGACGCCGCCGTCGGACTCGGCCGAGCCCTGTGCCAGCGCCTTTTCGATTTCGTCGATCCACAGCACGCAGGGGGCGAGCGATTCGGCGGCGGCGAGCGCCTTGCGCAGGTTGCGTTCGGTTTCGCCATGAAACTTGTCGAACAGGCTGCCCATGTCCAGTCGTGCCAGCGGCACGTTCCAGGCGCCGGCGATGGTGCGGGCCGCCAGACTCTTGCCGGCCCCCTGCACACCCAGCAGGAGCACGCCACGCGGTGCGGGCAGGTTCGGTGCCTGGCCGGCGAAGGCCATCTGGCGCAGGGCCAGCCAGCGTTTCAGGTTGGGCATGCCGCCGACGGTCGCGAGATCGGCGACCGCGAATTCGATTTCCAGCGCCGATTCGGCACACATCTCGCGCTTGGCCTGCACGATGCGGGCGATGTCGCTGCGGGTGATCGCCGCATCGTCACGGATCGACAGGCGCAGCAGGCGCCGCACATCTTCCTCGCACAGGCCGACCAGATGCTGCACCAGCAGGTCGGCGATGGCCTGCTCACCCTGCACCTTGCGCCCTTCGCGCGAGTGGGCGAAGAGTTCGATCTCCTCGGTGAAGATGGCGCGCACGCGCACCGCGTCCGGCAGACGCAGGGTGTGAAACAGGGCATGGCGGGCAATTTCGGGCGGCAGCACGATGCTCGGGCCGATCAGCACCAGGGTGCGGGGATTGTCGGTGTGGGCGAAGGCGATTTCGCGCAGCAGGCGCTGGACGGCGGCCTGTTCGAGGAAGGGATGTACGTCGAAGAGCAGGTACAGTCCGGCCTCGCCGGCCTTGTCGATGTGCTGCAGCGCGGCCTGCAGTTCCTGTGTCTGCTCCACCACGCGGCGCTGGCCGCTGGCCTCTTCGCGTGGCGGTTGCCAGCCTTCGACGGTCTGCCAGCTGGCGCGGCGCTCGCTGCCATACTGGAAATTGGTGTGGATCAGGCCATCGGCAATGCTCCACTCATAGAGGCCGCCACCCTGTTCGAGGGCCAGCTTGTGCAGCAGGGCGCGCGCCCGCGGCTCCTCGTGGGTCTCGATGCACAGGATCGGAAAGCGCGCGGAGAGCGCGGTGCGGAGGTCGTCGATATCGTTCATCGGAGCATGGCCAGAGCATGAGGGAACGCCGATTGTATGCCGAACGCGTTCGCTGCCTGTGGCCCGGCACCGCGTCGGCCTCTTCCCGGGCAGGCTTGCCGCTCAGCGGAGATCTTCTAGCAAGCTGCCCGGATTGACCGGTTGCGCGGCGCGAGATGGAGCTTGCGGGTAAACTGGCGCCTTTCCTTGCCGCGATTTTCTCTTTTTCATGATCCGTTTCGAACACGTCAGCAAGCGTTACGACGGAGGGCATGAAGCCCTCGCGAACGTGAGCCTTGAAATCCGCCACGGTGAACTGCTGGTGCTGGCCGGGCATTCCGGCGCGGGCAAGAGCACGCTGATCAAGCTGATTGCCGGGCTGGAGAAGCCTACGGCGGGCAAGGTCTGGGTGTCCGGGCAGGATGTGGGCAGCCTGCGCCAGAATCAGCTGCCGTATCTGCGCCGCAGCCTTGGGTTGGTGATGCAGGAGCACCGCCTGCTGACCGATCGCACGGTATACGACAACGTGATGCTGCCGCTGCTGGTGACGGGCTATCCGCCCAGGGATGCGGCCAAGCGGGTGCGCGTGGCACTGGAGAAAGTCGGCATGGGAACATTTGAAAAAGCCATGCCGCTGACGCTGTCTGGCGGCGAGCAACATCGCGTGGCAATTGCCCGGGCCATCGTGAATCGCCCTTCGGTGCTGATCGCCGATGAGCCGACTGCACACCTCGACCCGGCCTATGCGCGCGAGATCGCCGCGCTGTTCCGTTCATTCCACGCCGCCGGTGTCACCATCCTGCTGGCGACGCACGATGACACCCTGTTCTCGCCCTATGGCGCACGACGCATCGAACTGGCCAAGGGGAGGTTGCTGGCATGAGTTTTCTTCCCCATGGCATGGCATTTCGTCAGGCTCTGCATCGCCTTGCTGGCAAACCGCTGTCCACGCTGCTCTCCGCACTGGTGGTGGCGATTGCGCTGACGCTGCCCGCCTTGAGTTACGTGCTGATCGACAATCTGGCCAGCCTCGCCAATGGCGTGACGGGCAAGCCCGAGATCAGCGTGTTCCTGAAGAAGGAAGTGACGGCCGAGAAAGCCCAGGCAATGGAGAACCGCCTGCGTGCCGACAAGCGTATTGTGGCCATCCGGTTCATCGGCCGCGATACCGCACTCAAGCAGCTCGCCGCGCGCGGCGGTTTCGCTGACGTGACCGGGGCGCTGAGCGAAAACCCCTTGCCGGATGCCTTCATTCTTGAGCCGGGTGGTGAAGATCCCAAGGTCTTCGAGGCCATTCGCACCAGCCTGACGGCCATGCCGGAGGTATTGCACGTGCAGCTTGATTCGGCCTGGGTCGAGCGGCTGCATGCGGCGGTTGAACTGGGGCGCTGGGTGGCGCTGCTGCTGGCCGCGCTTCTTGGCACGGCGCTGATCATTGTGACGTTCAATACCATCCGCCTGCAGATTCTCACGCAGCGCCACGAAATTACCGTGAGCCTGCTGCTGGGGGCGACGCGGGCTTTCGTGCGGCGACCTTTCCTCTACTTCGGTCTGCTGCAGGGGCTGCTCGGTGGCGTGCTGGCCTGGGGCATGGTGCAGGGTCTGGTTCTGCTGATTGCGCCGCGCGTACAGGCTCTGGCGCGGGCCTACAACATTGTGGTGGATCTGGCTGGGCCAAGCGTGTGGCAGGGGCTTGCGCTGCTGGTCTTTGCGGCAGTACTGGGCTGGCTGGGGGCTGGTCTGTCGGTGCGCCGACACCTGCACGATGGGGCGGTGGACTGAACGTTGATCGAGGCGCTTGGTAGGCTGCACAGGGTCAGCCGCTATTGCGAAAGTCCGACTCTCGCACTAAGGTGGCGTCCGTAGTTTCAGAACAAGAACAGTTCGTCTGATGTGCCGCTGGACCCCGCTGCCGGATAGCCTGCGGCGGGAATCGAGAGAGGCCGCGGTCTCTCTTCGCCAAACCAAAGGAGACCCTGATGAGCATTTTCACTACCCGCCGTACCGTTCTGGCCGTTCTGGCCGCCGTTTCCACTCTCGCTGCCTTGCCGGCCTTTGCGTCGAAGGACAAGCCGGTCATCGGTTTCTCCATTGATGACCTGCGCGTCGAACGCTGGGCACGGGACCGCGATTATTTCGTCGAAGCAGCCAAGGGCCTCGGTGCCGAGGTGAATGTGCAGTCGGCGGATGCCAACGAGCAGCGCCAGATCTCACAGATCGAGAATCTGATCGCCAAGAAGGTCGACGTGCTGGTGATCGTGCCCTTCAACTCGAAGGTGCTGACCAATGCCATCAAGGAAGCCAAGAAATCCGGCATCAAGGTGGTGTCTTACGACCGCCTGATCCTGAATGCCGATGTGGACGCCTACATCTCCTTCGACAACGAGCGCGTCGGCGCGCTGCAGGCTGAAGGCATCGTCAAGATGGTACCCAAGGGCAGCTACTACCTGCTCGGTGGCGCGCCGACCGACAACAACGCCAAACTGCTGCGTGCCGGGCAGATGTCGGTACTCAAACCCTTTGTGGACAAGGGTGACATCAAGATTCTCGGCGACCAGTGGGTGAAGGACTGGAGCCCGGAAGAAGCGCTCAAGATCACCGAGAACGTGCTGACCAAGAATGCCAACAAGATCGACGCGATCATCGCCTCGAACGACGGCACGGCAGGCGGTGCGATTCAGGCTCTGGCAGCCCAGAAGCTGGCCGGCAAGGTGGCGGTTTCCGGGCAGGATGCGGAGCTGGCTGCCGTCAAGCGGGTGGTGGCCGGTACCCAGGCGCTCACCGTCTACAAGCCGCTCAAGCTGATTGCTTCCAGCGCCGCCAAGCTGGCGGTGCAACTCGTGAAGGGTGAGGCGCCGGCCTACAACGCCAAGCTGGACAATGGCATGAAGAAGGTGGATTCGGTGCTGCTGACGCCAACCATCATCACCAAGGCCAATGTCGATCTGCTGGTGACGGACAAGTTCTTCACCAAGGATCAGCTGGGACTGAAGTAAGTCCGGTAAAAAGGCGGCATCCCCGCAAGGGGCTTGCCGCCTTGTTGTGCAGGCAGCCTCTCTGGTGATTGGCTTCCTGCCTTGCTCTTGCGGCAGGTGTGCTGCAGAGTCAATCCAGAGGCGGCTGTCGGAGGCGGAGTGTCCGAATTCCTGCTTGAAATGCGTGGCATCGTCAAAGCCTTTTCGGGGGTCAAGGCGCTCGATGGCATCGACCTGGCGGTGCGCGCCGGCGAATGTGTAGGCTTGTGCGGCGAGAATGGCGCGGGCAAATCCACCCTGATGAAAGTGCTCTCCGCCGTGTATCCCTACGGGGAGTGGGAGGGGCAGATCCTGTGGGATGGCCAGCCTTTGCGCGCGCGCAGCATCCGCGAAACCGAGGCGGCCGGTATCGTCATCATCCATCAGGAACTGATGCTGGTGCCGCACCTGTCGGTGGCCGAGAACATCTTCCTTGGCAACGAGATCACCGGCCCCGGCGGCACGCTCAATTACGCCGCGATGTATCAGCGTGCGGCCGAACTGATGGCCGAGCTGAAAATGCCGGAAGTGAATGTGGCGCTGCCGGTGTCCCAATACGGCGGCGGTCATCAGCAGCTGATCGAGATTGCCAAGGCGCTGAACAAGAAGGCCCGCCTGCTGATTCTCGACGAGCCCACTTCCTCGCTGACCAAGGCCGAAACCGCAATCCTCCTCGACATCATCCTGGCCCTGAAGAAAAAGGGCGTGGCCTGCGTAATGATCTCGCACAAGCTCGACGAGATCGCCGCCGTGTGCGACACCATCAGCGTGATCCGTGATGGCACGCATGTGGCAACCCGGCCGATGGGCGAGCTGTCGGTCGACCAGATCATCACCCTGATGGTCGGGCGTGAGATCAAGAACCTGTTCCCGCGCGAAGAACACGCCATCGGCGAGGTGATCTTCGAAGCGCGCAACGTGACCTGTCATGACGTCGACAACCCCGCGCGCAAGCGGGTCGACAACATCTCCTTCCAGCTGCGCAAGGGCGAGATCCTCGGCGTGGCGGGGCTGGTCGGCGCCGGGCGGACCGAGCTGGCGATGGCGATCTTCGGCTGCTATCCAGGGCGTTATGAGGCGACCGTAGTGCTGGATGGCAAGAGCCTGGAAATCCGCTCGCCGCAAGCCGCTGTGCAGGCCGGCCTGTGTCTGGTGCCGGAAGACCGCAAACGGCACGGCATCGTGCCGCTGATGGGCGTGGGCTACAACATCACCCTGTCGGTGCCGGAGAAGTACAGCCGCTTCGGGGTGATCGACCCGCCGGCCGAAATGCTGATCATCGAGCAGATGATCAGCCGCATGTGCATCAAGACCGCCACCCCCGTGCTGCCGATCAAGGGGCTGTCCGGCGGCAACCAGCAGAAGGCCGTGCTCGCCAAGATGCTGTTGCCGGCCCCGCGCGTGCTGATCCTCGACGAGCCGACCCGCGGCGTGGATGTGGGTGCCAAGTACGAGATCTACAAGCTGATGATGGAACTGGTGAAGGAAGGCATGTCCATCATCATGATCAGTTCGGAACTGCCCGAAGTGCTCGGCGTCAGCGACCGCGTGCTGGTCATTGGCGAAGGGCGCCTGCGCGGTGATTTCGTCAATGACGGGTTGAGCCAGGAAACCGTGATGGCCGCAGCCATCGGGCAGAAAGAGGACGCATTGAGTACTGCATGTTGAAATAGTCCGGTCGGACTTCCGACCGGCGCGGGCAACAGGGAGTCGGACTGAAGTCCGACCTACGAAACTGAGTGAGTGCCGAGACAAACCGGACAGGTGCACCAATGACCATTTTTCATTCGATCCAGCAGGTTTTTTCCCGCTACAAGATCCTCGCCTTGCTGATCGCCATCGCGCTCATCTGGGCCTTCTTCACCTGGCAGAGCGACGGCGCCTTCCTGACCGCACGCAATTTCGCCAACCTGCTGCGCCAGATGGCGATCACCGGCATGCTCGCCTCCGGCATGGTCTTCGTGATCATCGCCGGCGAGATCGATCTCTCGGTCGGCTCGCTGCTCGGTCTGCTTGGCGGCGTGGCGGCAGTGCTGGATGCAACCTACCAGCTGCCGGTAGCGTTGAATTTTGCCATCGTGCTCGGTCTGGGGCTGGTGCTGGGGCTGTTCAACGGTT
Source organism: Uliginosibacterium sp. 31-16 (assembly GCF_030730865.1). Classification (GTDB taxonomy): domain Bacteria; phylum Pseudomonadota; class Gammaproteobacteria; order Burkholderiales; family Rhodocyclaceae; genus Uliginosibacterium. The sequence continues at coordinate 112,991 of NZ_JAVALZ010000005.1, forward strand.
ACTGGGTGGCGTACCTGCGCGTGCCGTCCTTCATCGTCGGGCTGGCCGGCATGCTGATCTTCCGCGGCATCCTGCTGGCGGTGACCAAGGGCACGACGACGCCGATCGAGTCGGAGAGCTTCGTCAGCTTCGGCCAGGGTCATCTGCCGATGATGCTGGGCTACTTCATCGGTGCCGCGGTATTCCTGTTCCTGGTGGTGATGACATTCCGCAGCCGCGCCAATCGCCAGCGCTATCAGCTGGCCGTGCCGCCGCTGTGGCAGGAAGGCGCCAAGCTGCTGATCATCGCGCTGATCATTGCGGGTTTTGTCGAGGCGCTCAACAGCAACGAGGGCATTCCGGTGCCGGTGCTGCTGATGCTGGCGATTCTCGGCGGTTTCTCGTTCATGGCGCGCAACACCGTGTTTGGCCGGCGCATCTACGCGGTGGGCTCGAATCTGGAAGCCACCCGCCTGTCCGGTGTGAATACGCGGTTGGTGAAGATGGCGCTCTTCGGCGTGATGGGCCTGATGTGTGCGCTGGCCGGTCTGACCACCACCGCCCGCATGGCCGCCGGCTCACCCTCGGCAGGCAATATGGGCGAGCTGGACGCCATCGCCTCCTGCTTCATCGGTGGCACCTCGATGCGCGGCGGTTCCGGCACCGTGCTTGGCGCGCTGATCGGTGCGCTGATCATGGCCAGCCTGGATAACGGGATGTCCATGCTCAGTGTGGAGAGCTACTGGCAGATGATCGTCAAAGGCTCGATCCTGCTGCTGGCGGTCTGGATCGACGTGATGTCCGGGTCAAGCGAGCGCTGACAGCCGCGCCGGGCGGCTTTCTCCAAGGGTGCTGGCTGGAGAGCAGCCATTGGCAAGCATTCCCGTTGATGCATGCCGAAGACGGCCGCTGCGCGCGGCTTTCAGAGGCGCGCCTCACAGACTCAACGTTTTGCATGGGCGATCAGCGTCGTGCGGCTATCCGGAACTTTTTCGAGCCCTTAGCACTCTCATGTCCCGAGTGCTAAAATCTGGGTGCAAAAGTCTCACCCGTCGTTTTCTGGAGTTCAAGCAATGACGCAAGCCTTGGCATTTCCGGTCCCCAATGCACTGGGCAACATCGACCAGTACGTGCAGGCCGTCAATCGTTACCCGCTGCTCACCGAAGAGCAGGAGCAGGCGCTTGCCCGCCGGCTGCACGACGACAACGATCTGGATGCCGCCCGCCAGCTGGTGCTCTCGCACCTGCGTCTGGTCGTGTCGATTGCCCGCAATTACATCGGCTACGGCCTGCCGCATGCCGACCTGATCCAGGAAGGCAATATCGGTCTGATGAAGGCCGTGAAGCGTTTCGACCCGGATCGCGGTGTGCGCCTGGTCTCCTTTGCCATGCACTGGATCAAGGCCGAAATCCACGAGTACATCGTGAAAAACTGGCGTCTGGTCAAGATCGCCACGACCAAGGCCCAGCGCAAGCTTTTCTTCAACCTGCGCAGCATGCGCAGCGACTCCTCGACCCTGTCGCCCGACGATGTGCAGGGTATCGCCAGCAAGCTGGGCGTGAAGCCGGAAGAAGTTGTCGAGATGGAAACTCGCTTTGCCGGTGGCGAAGTGGCGATTGATCGCGGCTCGGATGAAGACGACGAGCGCATGGCTCCGATCGACTGGCTGGCCGATGAATCTGCCGAACCGGTGGAAGTGCTGGTGACGGCGCAGAATGAGCGCCTGGCGGATGAAGGTCTCAAAGGCGCGCTGGCCAGTCTTGATGAACGTAGCCGGGCCATCGTGGCACGTCGTTGGCTGGTGGAAGACAATCCCGCCACCCTGCACGAACTGGCCGCTGAATATGGCGTGTCGGCCGAACGGATTCGTCAGATTGAAGTAAAGGCCATGCAGAAGATGCGTCTGGCGCTGAGCGCCTGATTCTTCCGTATCCAGATCAAAGAAAAACGCCCGGCTCCGCGAGGAGGCCGGGCGTTTTATCTGGGGCCTGCTCAGTCGGCAATGGCCAGCAGCAACAGGGCCAGAGCCGCTCCCAGGCCGGCGGGGATGCCGAATTTCTCGAACTTCGAGACCGCACCTCCAGTCACGACTTCCACAGGTACGCTGGTCAGTTCCAGCACCTTGCTGGTCACTGATGATTCGAGCATGCGCGTCAATGAGTTCTTGCGGGCCGTACCCATCACGATATGGTCGGCTTGCAGGCGTTTGGCGACTGCGACGATGGTTTCGGCCTTCTTGCCTTTCTCGATGTGCTCGGCACACGGAATGCTGTGTTTTTCGAGCAGGCTGCGCGTCGGTCCGAGTGCCTTTTCAGCTTCATCGCGGCGCCAGGCATCGAGATTGCGTTTGCTGACAAAGCGCCCGATGTGACGCGGAATCGGGGTCTGCACATGGAGCAGGTGCACTTCCATGTCCGTGTTCTGGAAAAACTCGCGGACGACCTGTTGCAGGGCCAGCAGGGAGTTCGGCGAGGCATCGACCGGGACGAGGATCTTCAGCATGGTTTGATCTCCTTTGTTGTTGAGCAGGGCGGCTTTCTGACGGGCGTGAATGGCAAGGTGGGCGCTGATGCGGGATTCTCGATGCAGATGATTCTTGAAGAAGCCTGCGGCCAGGACGCCGCCGACCAGTACCGTATACAGCATCGGCACGATTATGGCATGGGCGTGCAGCCATGGATGCAGCAGGGGTTCGCTCGCTATCATCTTGGCTGAGGTCCAGGCCAGGACACCTGCTCCCAGATAGACGAATGCCGGATAGCGTTCGACGACACCCAGAATCAGCGTGCTGCCCCAGATCACGATCGGGATGCTGATGAGCAGGCCGCAGACGACCAGCAGGAAGCTGCCGTGTGCCGCTCCGGCGACCGCCAGCACGTTGTCCAGCCCCATGATGGTGTCGGCTACCACAATGGTTCGCATGGCACCCCAGAAGCCCTTGCTGGCGTGGGCATGCACGTCCTGCCCCTTGCTGTCATCCGGGGTCAGCAGGCGGTAGGCGATCCAGATCAGCAGGGCGCCACCCGCCGCCAGCAGGCCGGGGACCTTGAGCAGCCAGACCACGACCATGGTCAGCGAAGTGCGCATCACGATGGCGCCCAGGGTGCCCCAGATGATGGCTTTTTTCTGCAGATGCTTGGGGACGCTGCGTGCGGCCAGCGCAATCACGATGGCGTTGTCGCCAGCCAGTACCAGGTCGATCACGACGATGGCAAATAGTGCGGACAGGAAACCTGTCGACATCAGTTCCACGATTTTCTCCATGAATATGTTGCGGTAAATCCATTATCGGCAGGCGCTGCCGGCAATGACATTTGCACTTTGGCATGCTGACCATGCCGAAACGTAATGGATCGGCGTCTGCCGGGTTTGCAAACCGGGCTTGACAGGGCTCCACCCGTCACCGAAGATGGAAATGTGCGTGGCAGGGTTCTGCCACGCATCCCTGAAGTTGAAAGGGGAGTAGCTTCGGCCACTGCAAGGTGGCTGTGATACGGTCGTCAATCCGGGCGCGAGCCCCGGTCGTATCGGCGCGTGACGGTGCAAGCGAGACCTTTGCCGGAAAGGCAAAGGCACGTCGACCAAGCGGCCTTTGCCTTTCCGGTAATGGCCGCTTTGCATTGGGCAATGCGGTGTGGAACACACGACCGGAGCGCCGCGATGTCACTCACCCGAATCCAGAGATTCCTCAAACATGGTTCCCTGCCGCAGCTTGTGGTGTTCGAGGCGTGCGCACGCCTTGGCAGTTTCACCCGGGCGGCGGAAGAGCTGCATATGGCCCAGCCCACTGTTTCGGTACAGATTCGCAAACTGACTGAAACGGCCGGCGTGGCACTGTTCGAGCAGATCGGCAAGCGCATGTTTCTGACCGAGGCGGGGCAGGCCTTGCAAGCCGCCTGTGGTGAGATATTCCGGGCCATGGAGCAGGCAGAAAGTGCGCTCGACCCGCTGCGAGGTATTGAAGGTGGCGTTCTGCGGCTGGCCGCATGTCCGGCCGCGCGCTGCTTCGGCCTGCGCATGCTGGCCGCCTTTGTGCGCAGTCATCCCGGGGCGCAGATTGAACTGAGCGTGGGCAATCGTGCGCAACTGCAGCAGCGTCTCGCGGACAACACTGATGACCTGTATCTGTTTACCCAGTCTCTGCAGGGTATGGCGGTGGTGCAACAGGCCGTCCTGAGCAATCCGCTGGAGGCTTGGGTTCTCGCGGGACACCCCTTGCTGCGGCGTGCCCGTGTATCGCTGGCACAACTGGCCGATGAAGCCTTCCTGATGCGCGAACATGGTTCGGCTACGGCGGAGGCCGTACTGCGCCTGTTTGCCCGGCATGGTTTGCAACCCAAGGTCCGCATGGTGCTGAGTGATGATGAAGAAATCCGTCAGGCGGTGGCGGCCGGGCTCGGCGTCGCGATCCTGCCGCGCCATGGTTTCGGCCCGACGCTGGATGGCGTGCGAGGTTTGCGGCCACTGGCGGTCGAAGGACTGCCTCTGCCAGCGCAATGGAATTTTGCCTATCCCTTCGGCAAACGGCCCTCTCCGGTGGCACGAGCGTTCATGGATTTCGTTCGTGCTGAAACCCCTTCACTGCTGCGGCAGCTACGCGATCCGGCTCCGGTAATGGAGCATGCAGAACCGGCCTATGCGTGACCCCCGGCGGGAAGGTTGTGCTTCTCCCGTCAGGCAGCACCCCTGGAAGCCGCGCGGGACGGCGATCTTCGGACAGCCTGTCCGCAGATGCAGGCGCAGCGCCCGTTTGCCAGAGGCTGCATGCGGGAGCCCCATCGGTTATCCCGTTGTTCCCAGAGCCCCCTCCAAAGCCGTCAGAAAGACCCGCGTGCGGGCCGGGATCAGACGGCGGCCGGGCATGACCGCCCAAACTGTCATGGTCGGAAGTTGCCATCCCGGCAGGACACGCACCAGCAGACCGTCTGCCACGCTGCTGGCGACAAAGCGTTCCGAGAGTCCTGCAACACCCAGGCCGTGACTGGCCAGCAGGCGCAGCAGGCCGACAGAGTTGGCCGCCAGTGGCCCGGCGGGCAGATCTTCCCACACGTCTTTGCCTTGGGTCAGGCGCCAGCGCTGTGCTTCGCCGCTGCTGCCGACCAGTTGCAAGGCGGTGTGGCGCATCAGTTCGTCCGGATGGCTTGGGCTGCCAAAATGCTTGAGATAGGCTGGGCTGGCGTAAAGGCCGCTTTCCAGCGTGCACAGGCGCCGTGCGACCAGAGTGGCATCGTCCGGCAGACGCGGGGCGACCCGCAGAGCCAGATCGAACTGCTCGCCGATCAGATCGACGCGACGCGGCGAGAGATCCAGCTCCAGCCTCACTTCCGGGTAGCTTGCTGCGAACTGCAGGAACAGCGGGCCGAGAATCCATTCGCCAAAGTCTGCTGGCATCGACACTCGCAGGCGTCCGCGTACCGCAGTCTGACGATGTTGGGCGTAGGCACTGACTGCCTCGGTTTCTTCTTGCAGACGGCGGGCGTGTTCAAGAATCTCTGTGCCGAATTCGGTCAGCGCCAGGCGCCGGGTGCTGCGCGTGAGCAAGCGTTCGCCCAGGCGTGCTTCGAGCGCGGCAATGCGCCGCGATACGGTCGATTTGGGCAGGCTGGCGCGCTCGGCGGCGGCCGAGAAGCTGCCGGCGTCCATCACGCGGGCGAAGAGCAGAAGGTCGTTGGCGTCGAGGTTCATGGTTATTGTTGCGCTGATGGAACAATACTATCCATTCTATGGGCTTCTGATGCTTGAGTGTGAGGAATAAAGTGGCGTCACTCCCTCCCCCAACCCCAAGGAGAAACACCATGAACATCCTGCAAATCAACTCCAGCGTCCGTGGCGCTGCATCCGCTTCCACCCGCTTGGCCAGCAGCATCGTGACCCGCCTGCGCGCACTCGACCCGAGCGCTACGCTGACCGTGCGCGAAACCGGCAATCAGCCGATCCTCGACGAAGCTGCGCTGGGCGCCATCTTCACCCCGGCTGATGCACGCACTCCGGAACAGGCTGCACGTGCCGCCATTGATGACGCCACGATTGCCGAGGTACAGGCTGCGGATGCCATCGTGATCGGCGTGCCGATGTACAACTTCGGCGTGCCGGTGCAGTTGAAAGCCTGGATCGACGCGATTGCCAAGGCGGGCGTGACTTTCCGCTACACCGAGAAAGGCCCGGAAGGTCTGCTCAAGGGCAAGAAGGTGTATGTGGCGCTGGCCCGTGGCGGCCTGTACCGCGACACCCTGGCCGATTCGCAAGTGCCTTATCTGAAAAGCGTGCTGGGCTTCCTCGGCCTGAGCGACATCACCTTCATCCACGCCGAAGGTCTGGCGATGGGCGAAGAGCCGGCGGCCAAGGCATTTGCCGATGCTGAGGCAGAAATCGCTACGCTGACAGCGTAAATGAACAAGGGGCGGTTGGCGCCGCCCCAAGAGCCGCCCCCGGCCTTGATCTGCGAAAGGATTGCTCCATGACCCGCACCACGCTTGCCTCTTCAGTCGCCACCTTTGTATCGCGAGGTGTGGAGCGCCTCGTGGCCGGGCGGGCCACATCAGACGGTGCCGGGGTGAAACTTACCCGCGTACTCACGCAGGACCTGCAGCGCCGGCTGGACCCTTTCCTGATGCTTGATGCGTTCCGCAACGAAAATCCGGATGACTACATCGGCGGTTTTCCCGATCACCCGCACCGTGGTTTCGAGACGGTGACCTACATGCTTGCCGGGCGCATGCGCCATCACGACAGCGCCGGCAATGCCGGCCTGCTCGGTCCTGGCGGTGCGCAGTGGATGACGGCGGGTTCCGGCCTGATCCACTCCGAGCTGCCCGAGCAGGAAGAGGGTTTGATGGAGGGCTTTCAGCTATGGGTGAATCTGCCGGCCAAGAACAAGATGATTGCACCCTTCTATCGTGATATTCCGGGCGAAGCGATTCCCGAATTCACCACACCGGAAGGCGTGACGGTGCGTGTGATTGCGGGCGAAAGCCAGGGTACGGCGGGCGCCGTTCAGCGGCCGGATACCGAGCCGCTGTATCTGGACCTGCATCTGCCGGCCGGTACGCATTTCGCACAGACCATTCCGGCCGGGCACAACGCCTTTCTGTATACCTATCGCGGTGAGGTCAGCGTAGCGGGCAAGGCGGTGGCAGATCGGTTCATGGCGATCCTGAGCAATGACAGTGCTGACGGCGTCGTCATCGAGGCCGCGCAGGATGCACGCGTGATCCTCGTCGCCGGCGCGCCGCTGAACGAGCCGATTGCCCAGTATGGCCCCTTCGTGATGAACACGGCAGAGCAGATCCAGCAGACTCTGCGTGATTATCAGGCCGGTTTGTTCGAAGCCTCGCATGTCCGGGCTGCCTGAAAGGGCTTTGTTCGTTTGATGCTTCAAGTTATGCCAGGGCCACGCCGTTAGATAGCGGCGTGGCTCTGTTCTTCCGGGCCGGCATGATGATGTGATCATGAATGGTTTCTGAACGGGGAGTACAGTATGAACTTGACGATTTCCAAGCGCCTGTGGGCAATGATTCTGGCCGCAGCGGTAGCTCTGCTGGTTGTCGGTGGCGTGGGGCTGGTGACAATCTCCAAGCTGTCCGGAGCCGTCGATGTGGTCAACAAGAACTCGATTCCCAGCATCGGTACCGTGGATAGCGCCGAAATGGCGCTGTTGCGGGCACGACTGGGGGTGACCCAGCATGTCACCGCGGCAACCGAATTGAGAAAGGATGCTGCCGAGAAGAGCATTGCTGCGGCTCGCGCCGAGCTGAATGCGCAGATCAAGACGTATGCGACCGAGCTGGTGAGCGACGCGGACGACCGAAAATTGCTGGATGCCGTGCAGGCGGCATTGAAGACCTACGAGACGATTCTGGATAAAAACCTGAAGTTTTCGCGTGAGGATGACGCCGGCGAGGCCCGCAGGGTGTTGTACGAAGAGCTCGCCCCGGCGGGTGAAGCAGCATTGCAGGCACTGGAAGAGCTGGCTACCTTCAATGAGCAACATGCCAAGCAACAAGGCGAGGACGCCGAGCGTCTGGGCAGCACCGGCCGCAGCGTGATGCTGGTGATCATAGTGCTGGCGATAGCGGCAGTTGGCGGTATGGGGTTCACGCTGGTGCGCAGCATTGGTGGCGCTTTGCAGCAAGTGCAGGGCACGGTTTCGCGGATTCAGCGGGAGCAGGACTTCACCCAGCGTATCCCGGTTGGAAGCCGTGATGAGTTGGGTTTGACCGCTGAAGCGCTCAACCAGCTTCTGGCCACCCTGCAGGCCAATCTGAAGAGCATTGCCGAAAGCGCCTTGTCGGTGGCCTCCGCATCCGGCCGGATGGCCTCTACCTCGGACCAGGTGGCTACCGCGTCACATGCACAAAGCTCGGCAGCATCAAGCATGGCGGCTGCCGTGGAGGAGATGACCGTCAGCATTACCCACGTGGGCGATCGTGCTGGTGAGGCAAACGAACTCTCGAAAGAATCGGGTCGTCTGGCTTCCTCCGGCGAAACCGTGATCAACCAGACCGTTGGAGACATCAATGAAATTGCCGGTACTGTCGATCAGGCCTCGCAGCGTATTCGCGATCTGGGTGAGCAGACCGACAGGATTTCGACTGTGGTGGGGGTGATTCGTGAGGTCGCAGATCAGACCAATCTGCTTGCACTCAATGCCGCCATCGAAGCTGCGCGGGCGGGTGAGCAAGGGCGTGGTTTTGCCGTGGTGGCCGATGAGGTGAGAAAGCTCGCCGAGCGCACCGCCCAGTCCACCCAGGAAATTTCTGCCATGGTCGAGGCTGTGCGCAATGGAGCGCGCGGCGCGGTGGAGGGCATGGAGCAGGCCGTCAGCAAGGTTGGCATGGGTGTGAGCCGTGCTCAGGACGCGAGCGGCGCGATCCGCCAGATCGGCACGGCCAATCGCAGTGCCGTCGAGATGGTCAGCGAAATTACCGATGCGATCCGCGAGCAGAGCACCACCAGCACCAGTATTGCGCAGCAGGTCGAGCGTATTGCGCAAATGGCGGAGGAGTCCAGTGCAGCGGCCGCAGAAAGTTCTGATGCCGCACGGGAACTGGACCGGCTGGCGGAATCCATGCAGCGCATCGTGGCCAGTTACAAATTGTAGGCATGCCCTGAAAAGGCGCGCCGGGCCTGGTTTTCCGGACAGGATATGTGAAGAGGGCCGCAGCATGCGGCCCTTGGCGCGTGCGGATTCCGCGCTGGCGCGGGATCAGGTTTCGTCGTCTTCGCCAGAACCTACGACGGCCCGGCCAAGCCGGTCACGTACGGCATCCCAGCTGCTGTCGGCGGGCAGGTTCTCGACCAGGATCAGGCTGGCCCCCGCGGCGTCCAGTGCGCGCAGGTTGGCGTAAAGCTCGTGGGCATAGCCGTGCGCATCGAAAGGTGCGTCAATGCTCATGGCGTAACGTCCTGGCGCACTTTCGCCAGCAAGGGTCAGTACAGCGCAGTCTGCCTGGGCTTCAGCGATTTCAGTTTTTGATGCCATGCGCATTGACGTGCGTGGGGCGTAGTGTGCCGCCAGAGCGCCCGAGACGCGCGGAGCGCTTTCTGTTTCGTGTTTCAGGCGCGGCTGACGACCGATCACCGCTGCAATTGCGTCGCGACCAATCATGCCGGGACGCAGGATCACCGGTTCGCCACGGGAGAGATCGAGAATGGTGGATTCGATGCCCACATCACAGGGGCCGCCATCAAGGATCATGGCGACGGATTCGCCAAGCTCTTCCTGCACATGCTGCGCGGTGGTCGGACTGATACGGCCGAAACGATTCGCCGAGGGGGCTGCCACGCCGCCTCCAAAGGCTCGCAGCAGCGCCAGTGCTACCGGATGATCCGGCACACGCAGACCAACTGTATCCTGACCGCCGGTGACCGTATCGGAAACGTCGGCTTCCTTTTTCAGGATCAGGGTCAGCGGGCCGGGCCAGAAGGCTCGGGCCAGCGCGATGGCTTCCATGGGTATTTCGCGCGCCCATTCAGTGAGCTGCTCGGGGTCGGCCAGATGCACGATCAGCGGGTGGTCTGCCGGCCTGTCCTTGGCAGCGAAAATCTTCGTCACGGCCGCATCATCGGCGGCATCGGCGCCGAGGCCGTAGACCGTTTCGGTCGGCAGGGCTACGAGTTCGCCGGCACGCAGCAATTCGGCGGCGCGGGCGATGTTTTCAGGAGTAGGGCGACAGATCATTTCAGGTGTTCGGCAAGGAAGGCGATGACGCGGAGCTTGGCGTCTTCGCGGGCTTCGGGGTTTGGTGCGGTGGTGGTCCCCCGGCCAGGATTTACCCCGTTCGGCACATCGCGGCGCACACGCTTGCGTGTCAGCGTCGGGTTGTCGAAATCGTGGTAAGTGTCCGGATAGGTCACTATCCACATGGGCTCGCCACGCGCGGCAACTGCCGCAGCAAGCGATTTGCAGGGGGCGGCCGGCGTCCAGTCATCCGCTTCACCGATGAGCAGCAACAGCGGAGCATAAGGATGGAACGCTTCGGTTTTTTTCGCCTTGCTTGTGCAGCCGGGGTAGAACGAGACAGCCGCGGCAAAGCCGTCGCCAGTCATGGGCAGATGGGTGATGGTGTCCAGCGTGACCCCGCCGCCATGTGACCAGCCAAGCAGCCCGATCCGTTTGGCATCGATGTCGCTGCGACTGCGCAGATACGCGAGCGCGGCATAGGCATCACCGCGGCGATCAGCTTCCTTCAGCTTGCGCTCGCTGAACTTCTGCGTGCACAGCTCCTTGATGCCACGTGATCCCAGGCTGTCGAGCATCAGGGCGGTGTAGCCCTGAGCGGCGAGGGCTTCTCCCCACATTCGGTGGCGTGCGTTGAGCGTGCCGTCCTTGGCATAGGCGCCGCCACAGCCATGCAACATCACCACGGCTGGATGCGGTCCGGGACTGACTGGCTGGAAGAGGAAGGCGGTCAGCGGCGCGGGGGAAGAAGAAAGCCCGCCAGCGGGAATGCTGACGGGTTCGAGCATGACGGCATTCGCCATGCAGGCGAAGACCACTGACAGGAGTGCTGTGGTAGTGCGGATCACTCGACTTCGGGCAGGGTCTTGGACAGCACTTTTTCCGTCTGCTTGACGCGGAAGGCGGAGAGTTTTCTGGCGATTTCGGCGTCATTCAGGGCCAGCATCGAGATGGCGAACAATGCAGCATTCACGGCACCGGCTTCACCGATGGCGAAGGTGGCCACCGGGATGCCGCCGGGCATCTGGACCATGGCCAGCAGCGAGTCCAGACCACCCAGATGTTTGGAGGGCATCGGCACAGCCAGCACTGGCAGCTCGGTCTTGGCGGCCAGCACGCCGGCCAGGTGGGCGGCGCCGCCAGCGGCACCGATCAGAATCTTCATGCCGCGCGCCTGAGCGCCGGAGGCGTAGTCCAGTGCCTGATCCGGGGTGCGGTGGGCTGACAGAACCTTGGCTTCATAGGCGATGCCGAAATCCTTGAAGGTCTTGGCACAGGCGCTCATGACCGGCCAGTCGCTGTCGGAGCCCATGAGGATGCCGACGATGGGGGTGGGAGTGCTCATTATTTTCTCCTTACTTTTTGGATGCGCGTTCGGCGCTCTCTACGGTGTTGGCCAGCAGCATGGTGATGGTCATCGGGCCTACGCCGCCGGGGACGGGGGTAATCAGGGCGGCTACTTCCTTCGCGCTGTCGAACTCCACGTCGCCACACAGCTTGCCGGCGTTCGGACCTTCGGTGAGACGATTGATGCCTACATCAATCACCACGGCGCCGGGTTTGATCATGTCGCCCTTGAGGAAGTTCGGACGGCCCACTGCGGCGACCACGATGTCGGCACGCTTGGTGTGGAAGGCCAGATCCCTGGTTTGCGAATGACACACGGTGACAGTGGCGCCGCGTGACAGCAGCATCACAGCCATGGGCTTGCCGACGATGTTGGAGCGGCCGATGACGACGGCTTCCGCACCCTTGATCTGGACGTTTTCGCTGTCCAGCATCTTCATCACGCCCCAGGGCGTGCAAGGGTAGAAGGATTTGCGCCCCTGCAGGAGCAGACCGAAGTTTTCGGCATGAAAACCATCCACGTCCTTTTCCGGCGAGATGGCTTCAAGCACCTTGTCTTCATCGAACTGCTTGGGCAGCGGCAGTTGCACGAGGATGCCGTGTACGGTTTTGTCGGCGTTCAGTTCGGCGATTTTGGCGAGCACTTCTTCCGGCGCCACATCTGCCGGGTATTCGAACTTCAGCGAGCGAATGCCGGTCTTCTCGCAGCCGGCCACCTTGTTGCGCACATACACGGCAGAGGCCGGGTCGCCACCGACGAGGATCACGGCGAGGCTGGGCTGGGTACCCTGAGCGGTGAGTTCCGCGGCGCGTTGCGCGATCTCGCCGCGCACTTGCGCCGAGAGAGCGACACCATCGATGTTGCGAGCAGTCATGATGAGCCTAAGCTTTTGAAAAACCGATGATTATACCTGTCTGGGGAGGGCTCGGGAAAGGGTGGAGAGTGGAGTCAGGAGTGTTTTCCTGAATTACACGGGAGGCAGACTGCAGGCCCCATAACGGTGCCTGACTGGCAGTGCCGTGCTGCAGATGCGTGAGGCTGGTGCGGCATGTTTCGCTGCGCTGCGTCGGAGCCCGCAAAACAGGTGTTGCACGGTCCTTGCTATGACTTCGGTGCCCCGCTTCATCTCACATAGAGAGAATCCGATGTCGATTCAAGTCGCACTGAACCACGTCACCCACTACCGTTACGATAAACCGATCAGCCTTGGCCCGCAGATCGTGCGGCTGCGCCCGGCACCGCATTCGCGAACCCGGGTGCTCTCGTATTCGCTGCGGGTGACTCCTGCGGAGCACTTCATCAACTGGCAGCAAGACCCGGCCTCGAACTATCTGGCGCGGCTGGTGATTCCCGGGAAGACCCGCGAGTTTCGCGTCGAGGTCGATCTGCTCGTCGAGATGGCGGTACAGAACCCGTTCGATTTCTTCCTCGAACCGGAGGCGATGAACAGCCCCTTCGTCTACAACCCGAATCTTGCTACCGAACTGGCTCCCTATCTGCTCCGTCTACCAGCAACTCCCGCCTTCAAGGCGTTGCTTGATTCAGTGCCGCGCGAAAAGATGGCCACCATCGATTATCTGGTTGCCCTCAACCAGCGCCTGCAGCACGACATCAGATATCTCGTGCGCCTGGAGCCGGGCGTGCAGACGCCGGAGGAGACGCTGACCAAGGCGTCCGGCTCCTGCCGCGACTCGGCCTGGCTGCTGGTGCAGTTGTTGCGCCATCTCGGTCTGGCAGCGCGTTTCGTGTCGGGTTACCTGATTCAGCTGAAACCGGATGTGAAATCGCTGGATGGCCCCTCTGGAACCGAGGCGGACTTCACTGATCTGCACGCATGGTGCGAGGTATATCTGCCCGGTGCTGGCTGGGTCGGGCTGGATCCCACCTCGGGTCTGTTTGCCGGTGAAGGACATATTCCACTGGCCTGCTCGCCTGAGCCGTCTTCTGCGGCGCCTGTCGAGGGCGCGGTGGAGGCATGCAAGGTCGAGTTTGTACACCACATGAACGTTACGCGCATGATCGAGCCCGCGCGCGTGACCTTGCCCTACAGCGACGGGCAATGGCGGGCCATCGAGGCGCTTGGTCAGCAGGTCGACGCCGATCTGGCGGGACATGATGTGCGCCTGACGCAGGGTGGTGAGCCGACCTTCGTGTCTATCGACGACCGTGATGGTGCAGAGTGGAATACCGAAGCCATGGGCCCTAAAAAGCGTGGTCTCTCTGCCAGTTTGCTCGCGCAGCTGAAAGCGAAATACGCGCCGCAGGGGTTGCTGCATTTTGGTCAGGGCAAGTGGTATCCCGGTGAACAGTTGCCGCGCTGGTCGCTGAACCTTTACTGGCGCGAGGACGGAGAGCCGCTGTGGTCTGACGCCTCGCTGCAGGCCGACGAGACGCGCGATTATGGTGTCGATGAGGTGCGCGTCGGTGAATTCTTGCGCTGCGTGGCGCAGCAATTGGGCGTCACCGCGCAGCATGCCTTGCCTGCCTATGAGGATGCGCTGTACTACCTGTGGCGCGAGCGCAACCTGCCGGGCAATGTCGATCCGCTCGATTCGCGGCTCGATGATCCGCTGGAGCGCGCACGCCTGGCCAGGGTTTTCGGTCAGGGGCTGGACAAGATCGTGGGCTGGGTACTGCCGCTGGCGCGTGATGCGGCTGGCAAAATCTGGCAGAGCAGCCCCTGGTTCATGCGCGAAGGGCGCTGTTACCTGATTCCAGGCGATTCGCCGGTGGGCTACCGTTTGCCACTGGACCGCCAACCCTGGGTCTGCAAGGCTGAATATCCCTATGCACATCCGCGTGATCCGGGTGAGGTACTGCCGCCTTTGCCGATAAACAAGGCGGCACGCAAGCGCAGGGCCGAGGATATTGCCGCCAGTGCCGTGCGCGAGCCGGTCGCGTTTGAATCTGCCGACTGGATTGTTCGCACGGCCATGTGCGCCGAAGCGCGTGCGGGGCGCTTGTATCTCTTCATGCCGCCGCTGAGCGCGCTGGAGGACTACCTCGAAATCGTCGCCGCCATCGAAGCGACTGCCAAGGCCATGCAGTTACCGGTGGTGCTCGAAGGTTATGAGCCGCCGCGTGATCCGCGTCTGACGGTGCTGCGCGTCACGCCGGATCCCGGCGTGATCGAGGTGAACGTACAGCCGGTGGCAAGCTGGCGCGAACTGGTCGAGCAGACCACGCACCTGTACGAAGTCGCCCGCGAGACACGGCTGTCTACTGAAAAATTCATGCTCGATGGCCGCCACACCGGCACTGGGGGTGGCAACCACATCGTCTTTGGTGGAGCTACGCCAGCGGACTCTCCCTTTCTGCGGCGCCCCGATCTGCTGGGCAGCATGATTGCTTACTGGCACAACCATCCATCCTTGTCCTACCTGTTCAGCGGTTTGTTCATCGGCCCGACCAGTCAGGCGCCTCGTATCGACGAGGCGCGTAACGACTCGGTGTACGAAATCGAAATCGCGCTGGCCGAGATGCACAAGCGCACCGAAGCGTCGCTCGGCCCGTGCCCGCCCTGGCTGGTGGACCGTCTGTTGCGCAATCTGCTGATCGACGTGACCGGCAACACCCATCGTGCCGAGTTCTGCATCGACAAGCTGTATTCGCCCGATTCTTCCGCTGGTCGCCTCGGCCTGCTTGAAATGCGCGGCTTCGAGATGCCGCCGCATGCGCAGATGAGCCTTGCCCAGCAATTGCTGATGCGTGCGTTGCTGGCGAAATTCTGGCAGCTGCCGTATCAGCCGGCGCGCCTGAAACGCTGGGGTACCGAACTGCATGATCGTTTCATGCTGCCGCACTGCGTGTGGGATGACTTCTGCGACGTCATCACCGAGCTGCAGGCTTTTGGCTACCCGTTGCAGCCGGAGTGGTTCGCGCCCCATTTCGAGTTCCGTTTCCCGAAGATCGGCGACTTCGCTGCCAGCAGTGTCAAAGTGGAGTTGCGTCTTGCGCTGGAGCCTTGGCACGTGATGGGCGAGGAAAACGCTGGTGGCGGTGCCGTGCGTTACGTGGATGCTTCGGTCGAGCGTCTGCAGGTGAAGGTGAGCGGGTTGATCTCTGACCGCCAGGTGCTGACCTGCAATGGCAGCACCATTCCCCTGCAGCCAACCGGTGTGGCGGGGGAGTTCGTCGCGGCGGTGCGTTACCGGGCCTGGAGTCCTGCCAGCAGCCTGCATCCAACCATCCCGGTACAGGCGCCACTGACTCTGGATCTGGTTGATACCTGGATGGAGCGCTCGCTGGGGGGCTGCCAATACCACGTCGCCCATCCCGGCGGACGCAACCATGAGACCTTTCCGGTCAATGCACTGGAAGCCGAGGCGCGGCGGCTGGCGCGTTTCTTCCGCACCGGGCATACGCCCGGCAAGATGCGGGTGATGCGGGAAACGAGCAATCCGGACTTCCCGTTTACACTGGATCTGCGGCGCGGATGATCGCTTGCTTTCCGCGCCGGGGCTGACGATAGTTACGTCAGCCTCGCAGGGCCTAACAACAACGACAGAGCATGCCCCAGCAATTGTTTGCCGACTATCCGCAGGATGCCCGCCGCTTCGACGAAATGTTTGTCGCTGCCGGTAAGCCACGCCCGCACTATGCTGATCTGCATGCCCGTCTTGCCGGGCAGGATTCTACGTACATCCGCGACCTGTTCAGCGAAGTGGATCGCCAGGTTCGTGACAATGGCATTACGTATAACGTATACGACGAAGCGGAGGGCGGTAGCCGGCCGTGGGCGCTGGATCCGCTGCCCCTCATCATCCCTGCGGAGGAGTGGGGCGGCATCGAGCGCGCCGTGATCCAGCGCGCCACGCTGTTCAGTCGCATTCTTGCGGATCTGTACGGGCCGCAAACCCTGTTTGCAGAGGGACGCCTGCCTCCCGCCCTGATTCTTGGGCATCCGGGGTTTCAGCGCCCGGCCCACGGTCTTGTGCCCGGCAATGGCGGGCCCCTGCATTTGTTTGCGGTCGACCTGGCGAGAGCTCCGGATGGCCGCTGGTGGGTCATCAACGACCGTACCCAGGCGCCCTCCGGTGCTGGCTACGCGTTGGAGAACCGCATCATCACCGGGCGTTTGCATCCCGATTTGTTTCGCGACCTGCGTGTGCGGCGTCTGGCGCCGTTCTTCGCTGCCTTGCGTGACGCGATTGCCAGCTACGCTCCGCAGGATGGCGGCCCCGTCAATACCGTGCTGCTCACACCGGGGCCGTACAACGAAACTTATTTCGAGCAAGCCTATCTGGCTCGCTACCTCGGATTCCCGCTGGTCGAGGGGCAAGACCTCACCGTGCGCGACGGCTGTGTGTGGCTCAAGACCCTGTCCGGCCTGCGCCGCGTGCATGCCATCCTGCGCCGCATGGATGATGACTTCTGTGATCCGCTGGAATTGCGTGCTGATTCCGCACTGGGCGTTCCCGGCCTGATGGACGTGGTACGCCGGGGCAATGTGCTGCTGGCCAATTCCATTGGTTCCAGCGTACTGGAAACCGGCGCGCTGTCGGGCTTCTTGCCTGGCCTGTGCGAACATCTTCTGGGTGAAAAGCTGGCCATGCCGGGCGCCGCCACCTGGTGGTGTGGCGAGACGCCAGCGATGGAGGACGCGCTGAAGAAGGCCGATCATCTGGTCTTCAAGAGCGCCATTCCGCAAGCGCACGGACAGCACTTTGGCCCGGTCTTTGGCGAGGATCTGGATGCGGCGGGACGCGCGGCCCTGAGCGCAAAAGTGCGCGCCGCGCCGCGTCAGTTCCTTGCCCAGGAACTGGTGGCGCTGTCGCGTGTGCCGGTGCTGAATCGTCAGCAGCCGCGTCATCTGGTCGATCGATCGGTGGGCCTGCGGGTTTTTGCGGTGGCTACACCGGAAGGCTACATGGTCATGCCCGGCGGACTGGCGCGTACGTCCAGCGAACATGATGTTCGAGTCTTGTCGAGCCAGCGTGGTGGTGGCAGCAAGGATGTGTGGGTGTGTGGCGAGCAGACTGCTGCGCCAATGAGCCTGCTGCGCCGGCCGGTGAGCGCGGCCGATCTGGTTCGCAGTGGTGCCGGTTTGTCCAGCCGGGTGGTTGAAAACCTGTTCTGGTTCGGTCGCTATTCCGAGCGTTGTGACAACCTTGCGCGCTACCTGCGTGTGGCTCTGGGGCGTGTGGCCGATAATCAGGACACCCCGGTCGAATGGGGCGCGCTGGCGGCGTTCGGCAAGCAGATCGGCATCCTGCCGACGATTTGCGATGAACGTGAAGCGGTGCGTCCGCTGGTGCGCAGCGTGGTCGACGCCAGCGTTTCCGGCGGTCTGGCTTCACATATCCTGCACCTGTCGCGCGTCGGCTTCCAGCTGCGCGAGCGGCTGTCCACCGACAACTGGCGTACCCTCAACGCGTTGGCCCGTAGCGTCGAGAAGACGCCGCACGAGAATGTGGGCATTTACGAAGCGATGGCTCTGCTGGATGAGCTGATCAGCAGTTTCATGACCCTGGCCGGCTTTACGCTTGATGGCATGACGCGCGATCACGGCTGGCGGTTTCTTTCGCTGGGGCGGCGCATCGAGCGTCTGCAATTCCAGACCGAAGCCATTGAAACCGCCATGCGCATGGGCGAGGAGGGCAGCCCGGAATGGCTGCTCGAAATTTCGGACTCCATCGTCACCTATCGCTCGCGCTACATGGCGCGACCGGAATGGCTGGCCGTGCTTGATCTGCTGATTGCCGACGAAGCCAATCCGCGCGGCATCGTGTTCCAGACTGGCGGCTTGCGCGATTATCTGCGGCGCCTGGACGAGAGCCTGGGCGGCATGCCCGACACGGGCATCGAAGCCCTGCATACCCGTCTGCTGCATCTGGACCCCGCTCACGATTTTCACCCCGGTTCCGCGTCGCTGCAGGAGGCTCTGGCGACCTTGCGCTGTGCTTCGGCTGAACTGTCGAACCAGATCAGCCTGCACTTTTTCAGCCACTCCGACGGTAGTGCGAGAGTGATCGCATGAGCCAGATTTATCACGTCATCCACGAAACGCTGTATCGCTACGGTGCGCCGGTCAGCCTGTCGCAGCATCTGCTGCATCTCACCCCGCGCGCCTTCGACTTTCAGCGCACCCTGCGGCATCAGATCGAGATTCTGCCCGCCCCGGTTGAAAGCGAAACGCATGTGGACTGGTTCGGCAACCCGGCGCAATGGATAGCCGTGCGCCAGCCGCATGCCATGCTCCGGCTGATTGCGGCCAGCACGGTCGAGGTGCTGCCACGTCCGCTTACCTGGCGCCATGCCGGCGGCCCGGCCTGGGAAAATGTTGCCGCACAGCTTGCCGCTTTTCCTTCTGCAGCGCCGCTGGATGCGCAGGAGTTTGCCCTGCCCTCAGCGCAGACGCCTTTGCTCGAAGAAGTACGCCAGTGGGCGCTCGCCAGCTTTACTCCGCGCAGACCCTTGCTGGAAGCCGCGCGTCATCTCATGCAGCGCATTCATGGCGAATTCGGCTTCGATCCCGAAGCCAGTTCCATCAGTACGCCGCTGGCCGAAACCTTCAGGCGGCGACGTGGCGTGTGTCAGGACTTCAGCCATCTGATGATCAGTGCGCTGCGCTCGCTGGGGCTGGCTGCGCGCTACATGAGCGGCTACATCCTCACCCATCCCGCGCCTGGCAAACCTCGCCTGGTGGGGACGGATGCATCGCACGCCTGGGTTGCCGTGTGGTGCCCGGAGAATGGCTGGGTCGGATTCGACCCCACCAACAACTGCCAGCCTGATCTGGAGCATGTGTTGCTGGGCTGGGGGCGCGATTTCGCCGATGTCACACCGATGCGTGGGGTCATTCTGGGGGGAGCCTCACACGAGGTTGAAGTGCAGGTCACCATGATGCCGGCGCAGCTGCGGGACTTCGATGAATTGCTCGCCGAGCTGCGGCAGCGCCCTCTGGAAAAAAAGTCTGAGGGGCCCGAGATTGCATTGTCGTGATGGAACGTTTGTTGCATGGAAATCGTGCAGGCACTTCCGCCTGCGCGCCCTGCCAAGGAGAGTGCCATGCTCATCGAACGTGACATGACCGAATTCTCTTGCCTGCATGAAGCCCGCGCCTTGAGCGAACCCGCGCCGCAGGATCGCGCCGCGCAGCTCAGCCCGGCATTGCAACTCCAGGCGCACCCGGGCGAGCATGCGCGCACCTTGTCCATCCATCCTGAGGTGGTGCGCAAGGTACATTGATGGTGTTTTTGACGCCTGCCTGAAGAGCCGCATCCTGCCTTGCCCTGCAGCATGCCAGCCCCGAGAGCGTTGATTGAAGGGCGTGATCAGGTGCCTTGCCTGAAGAGGTCCGCTGCATGCGGCTCTTCGGGCGATGCTGCTTGGAGGGTCAGGCGGCTTGTACCGATACCCGTACTTCTTCATGCCCGCCTCCCTGGTGTGCGGTGCGCATGGGGCAGGCATCCAGGTAATCCCGGCCGACGGCCAAGCGGATCTGACGACCGCTGGCGAGCTGGGTACGGCGGGCGTCGAAGCTGACCCAGCCGCCTTCGGCCTCAAGCCAGACATCGGCCCAGGCGTATTCGCTGACCCGTTTGTTGAGTGCGTCGCCGAGCTGGTAGCCGCTGATGAAGCGGGCGGGCAAGCCGGCGGCCCGGCAGGCGGCGATCAGGATGTGGATGTGGTCGGGCAGGGTGGCGCTGCCCCGTGCAAAGCTGGCGACCGCGCCACGCAGAGGCTGGCCGCCGGACGGATCGGAGCGCAATTGTTCGCGCAAGGCTTCGAGCAGCGTCAGCACGGCGTCGGTGCGTTGCGGCGTGCGGCCCAGATGGGTGCGGGCAAACTGGCTGAGTGCGGCATCGGCACGCGTGAGATGGGTGCTGGCAAGATAGATCTGCGGCGCAAGCTTGCTGTTGTCACGGCCGATCAGTGCCGTGGTGTCCTCTGGCACATCAACCACTCCGGTGACGAGGATGCGTACGTTTTCATGCGGTTCGGTGAGAGTCAGCAGGTGAGTGGTGTTGCCCCAGGCATCGATGCTGCAGGTGCTCCGTACGGGAGTGCCGACGCTCCAGCTGGCAATGCGCAGACCGGCTTCTTCACGCGGCGTGATGCGCAGCTGGCGGATGCTGTAGCGGGCCGGGCTGTCGAAGTGGCAGCGGGTTTCGTGGCGGATGGTGTATTTCATCGTAAAAATCCTCCCGATTTTCAGTGCCGGGTTCTGCGTGTCGAGGGCTCAGGCGTTTCAATACAGGGCGAGCGCTTCTTACGCCGCCACCGGCATCAGGAAATCCGTTGCGATCCGGTCGCCAATGTCGTTGATGCGGGTGATGAAGCGGGTCAGGTAGTTATGCAGGCCGGTTTCGAGAACATCCTCAATCCGCCCGTAGCGCAGGCTGGCCGCCAGTTCGCCGACGCGGCGCTGGGTTTCGCTGGAGCGCTGGTTGGCCACTTCCGCGAGGAAATGGCTCATTTCCATGGTGCAGTGCGCCAGCGAGCGCGGCATGTCGTTGCGCAGCACCAGCAATTCCGCCACCCGCGAGGGGGTGATCTGGTCACGGTAGACCTTGCGGTAGATCTCGAAGGCGGACACCGAGTGCAGCAACGCGCTCCACTGGTAATACTCGCTGGCATCATCGCGGCGCGGCGCCTCGTTGATGAAGTTGTACTTCACATCAAGAATGCGTGCCGTGTTGTCGGCGCGTTCGATGAAGGTGCCCAGGCGCAGGAAACAGTTGGCCTCGTCGCGCATCATGGTGGCGAAGCTGACCCCGCGTGACTGGTGCGAGCGCAGTTTGACCCACTCGAAAAAGGCATCTAGTTCGTCGGCGCCCATGCGCTCGATACTGTATTCACGCAGCTTGAGCCAGGTGGTGTTGATGGTTTCCCACAGCTCGGCGGTCAGGGTGCCACGTACGGCATGAGCATTTTCACGCGCCGCACGCAGACAGGAATAGATGCTCCCCGGATTGCTTCGATCCAGTGCCATGAAGTGCACGGCCTCGGCTGGCACGATCTTGTCACGGGTGCCGTGATAAGCGTCGAGCAGGCCGATGGAGTCCAGCGTTTCCCGCCACAGGCGTTCGACTTCGCGTTCGCTTTGCGGCAGCAACAGCATGCGGTTGTTCACGTCCAGAATCCGCGCGAGGTTTTCGGCGCGTTCGATGTAGCGGGCCATCCAGTACAGGTGATCGGCGGTGCGGCTGAGCATGATGATTCTTCCCTTGGCTTTCCTTAACTTTCCATAACCCAGGTGTCTTTGGTGCCTCCACCTTGCGAGGAGTTCACCACCAGTGAGCCTTCTTTCAAGGCTACGCGGGTGAGACCTCCGGGCACGAAGCGCACCTCGTCGCCGGATAGCACAAACGGACGCAGATCGATGTGGCGCGGCGCGATACCCGCATCCACAAACGTCGGGCAGGTCGACAGAGAAAGCGTGGGTTGGGCAATATATTTATCGGGTGAAGCAAGGATGCGTTTGCGAAACTCCTCGATTTCGGTCGTGGTCGAAGCCGGGCCGACGAGCATGCCGTAGCCCCCCGCGCCGTGAACTTCCTTGACTACCAGTTCGGGCAGATGATCCAGCGTGTAAGCAAGATCTTCGGGCTTGCGCAACATGTAGGTGGGCACATTGTTGAGCAGTGGCTCTTCGCCCAGATAGAAACGCACCATCTCGCCCACATATGGATAAATCGATTTGTCATCAGCCACGCCGGTGCCGATGGCGTTCGACAAGGTGACGTTTCCGGCTCGGTAGGCCGAGAGCAGACCCGGTACGCCGAGCATGGAGTCCGGCCGGAAGGCGAGCGGATCGAGGTAGTCGTCGTCGATGCGCCGGTAGATCACGTCCACGCGTTGTGGGCCTTGTGTGGTGCGCATGAAGACCTGCTCGTCGCGCACGAACAGATCCGGCCCTTCGACCAGCTCCACGCCCATTTGCTGTGCGAGGAAGGCGTGTTCGAAGTAGGCGCTGTTGAAGCTGCCCGGAGTCAGTACGACCACGGTGGGGTCGGGCACTCCTTTTGGGGCGACAGCGCGCAGGGTGTCGAGCAGAAGATCGGGATAGTGCTCGACCGGAGCGACGCGATTCTTGGCGAACAATTCGGGAAAGAGCCGCATCATCATCTTGCGGTTCTCGATCATGTAGCTTACGCCGGAAGGCACGCGCAAATTGTCTTCCAGTACATAGAATTCGCCGGCGCCGGCGCGCACGATATCCACCCCGGCAATCGCCGCATAGATGTCCTTGGGCACATCCACGCCCTGCATTTCGGGGCGGTACTGAGCGTTGGAGATCACCTGTTCGGCGGGTATCCGTCCCGCTTTGAGTATCTCCTGTTCATGGTAGATGTCATGCAGGAAGGCATTCAGCGCCTTCACGCGCTGGCGCAGGCCCGCTGCCAGTTTCAGCCATTCTTCCGCCGGGATGATGCGTGGAATCACATCGAACGGAATCAGGCGCTCGGCACCGGCTTCGTCGCCGTACACGGCAAAGGTGATGCCCGAGCGGTGGAAGAGGGCATCAGCTTCCTGGCGTTTGCGGGCCATGCGTTCGGCAGGCATTCCGTCGAACCAGCCGACATAGCCATCGTAATGATCACGGACCTCGCCAGTCGCGTCGCTCATCTCGTCGAAGAAGTGCGTGCCGGCTGTTTGGACCGAGGTTTGAACTTGAATCGGGGCCACTGCTTTCTCCTGCTGGAGCTGTTTTGTCGGCCCCAAGCCTGTTGCGAGAAGTGTGCCAAGCGCACCGAGGCCTGCCGTAGCGTGGCGAAGGCAGGGTGAAGCTCCCAGATTGGTGCATGCGCAACAGCTTCTGGCCAAGCTGGTGCGGAGGTAGGGGTCTGAAGGCGGACCCGCGATGACGGGCAGGATTGATGCGAGCCCTGATGCTGGCTCGCAGCCAGTCAGTTGTCAGACGAACATTCAGTCAGATTGGTGTCGTCAGGCTTTGTGATATCGCCGCACGCGTTGTTCAACACGGCGGCGAAGACGTTGACGGCTGGCGTCCGTGAGCATGCGTCCCGCCCAGCGGAAGACATTTGCTTCGCGAACCGTCATGCGCATGCTGGCCATGCGTTCGCGCTGCTCAGCCTCCGGCATCAATAATGCCTTCAGAATGCTCCCTGACATGTTTTCAACATGGTAAGGATTGATGCTCAGGGCTTCCGGGAGCTCACGCGAAGCCCCAGCGAACTGGCTGAGGAGCAGAACACCATGTTCGTCGTCACGAGCGGCAATGAATTCCTTGCATACAAGATTCATCCCGTCGTGCAAGCTGCTGACCATGCAGATGTCTGCTGCACGATACAGGGCCTGGATTTCTGCATGGCTATGGTAGCGTGCCAGTAAATGTACGGGTTGATAGCCTGGTTTGCCAAAGCGGGTGTTGATGCGCTGAACCTGAAGCTCAAGTCTGGATTTGAATGCCTGATAGTCCGGCATGTTTTCGCGGCTGGGTGCTGCCACTTGCAGAAGTACCAGCTTGCCAATCCATTCCGGGTGTCTTTCAAGCAGATGCTCCAGCGCTGCGAGACGCTCTGGAATTCCCTTGATATAGTCCAGTCGATCGATGCCAATAATTATTTTTGAGTTATTGGGAGCATATTGCTGCCGGATTCCGGTGTGCTGGATTGATGGTTCATGTGCCTCCATGGCAGGCCAGGATATTGATATTGGGTAGCTTTCGATCAAGGTGCCTTCGTCGTGAAACCACACGACGGAATGCTCATGATCAATTCTGGCTTCCAGAAGACGATCAACGGTCTGAATGAAGCTCTGGCTGTGTTGCCTAGTCTGGAATCCAAGAATGGTGCTTCCCAGCAAACCTTGCAATATCTCTGCGTGCCAAGGGCATATTTCGAAGGTTTCCGGAGCTGGCCATGGGATGTGCCAGAAGCTGATAACCGTGGCGCGTGGAAGATGTTTTCGGACCATGGCAGGGACCAGTGCAAGATGATAGTCTTGCACGAGAATGACGGGGTCATCAATGCGGGTCTCGGCGATGACGGCATCTGCAAATCGCTGGTTCACCGAGCGATAAAGCTGCCAGTCCGTTTCGCGAAATACAGGCTGTGTATGGGCCAGATGGCATAGCGGCCATAGTCCGGAGTTGGAGAATCCGTCGTAGTAGCCGGCTTCTTCCTCTTTGCTGAGCCATAGGCGACGCAAGGTGTATTCCGGCGAGTCGGGAGGAAGCGCCAGGCGTCCGTAGCCGTCTGCCGTTACCGCATCGGCGCTGCCAGAGCCGTGCGCGATCCATGTCCCGGAGCAGGCGCGCATCACCGGCTCAATAGCTGTTACCAGACCACTTGCAGGCGAATGAGCGACGATATTGCCATCGACCCAGTCATGGATACAGGGCTCCCGATTTGAAACCACGATGACCTGGTCGCCTCGTAACTGGGTACGTAGCAGGGAGCGCAAGCGTGCTGCCGTCCAATATTCATCGCCCCCTTGCTTGCGCCTGTATTCGTCTTCCAGATCACGCAGCTGAGCCCGGATATCTGCAGCAAAGTCTGCTGGGATTTCGGGAGGAGCTGGTGTTTTCGGGGTGCGTACGACATCCTGCCGGAGGAGGACTCCGCGAATGCCTTTCATCCATGTATTCCAGCTCAGCTGTGCTGAGACGACGACCGTGAGGGCAATGATCAATCCGAGCGATACAACAAAAATCACAAAATACTGGCGTGATAGCAGTGTGCGGCGCTCGATGAAGGACAAGTCGTGAAGCAGGATGATTTCCGCGTTCAGTCCGGAATCCAGAGGAATCTGGTGCGTCGCAACATGGAAAGAGCCTGTTTCGGTGACCAGACGTGGTGGCGTTACGCCCGCCAATGCGTTGGCCTGGCTACACGATAGTTCGACGGGGTACTCCGGTGTCGTCAGAAGCAGCGTTCCGTCAGGCCCACACAGCCCCAGCGCAGCCAGCCGTTCATCTTTGAGGGTTCGCTCAAACAGCGGGCGTAAACGGTCCGCATGCTCGGCACTGACAGCCTTGTTGATGGACTCTGACATGGCGCTTGCCAGCAAGCTGCCGCGAAGATTCAGGTCACGGGAAAACCAGCGCTGGGTGAGCGCCTCCATGGCAGGAAATGCCAGCAGGGATGCGACAGTCAGCGTAATGACGACAGGCAGCAGGAAGCGCAACTGGAAGCGGAAAAGTTTCACGATTCGTGGTGGCAGCTGATGTTGTCGGAGCAGGGTCGGGCGGTGGCGGCGGGACCGAATGTACTACACTTTGCCGCTGTCTTTGCTCAAGTCGGGTGCTCAAACATGCGTAGTCATGCGTCAAACACGAGCCGCATCGTGTTGGTTCTGGATCCTGGTCTGACCTTTCACCGAGAGGTGATTGCAGGGGTTGGTGCGTTTTCCCAAGCCGCAGGACTCAAGTGGGTTTTTGAAATCGAAACCAACATTCTCAAGGCGCTGGCTTCAGTCCGGGAGCCGGATGGTTTCATCGTTGATACTGATGCCAGCGAGGAAATTGAGTTTCTGGCTTCAATGAAGAGGCATCCGCTGGTCTGCATCAGCAGTGCCGTGTCCAGCGCGTGCCCTGCCGGGGTTTCCCTGCTTGCGTCGGATAACGCTGCACTGATCGAAATCGCCATCCAGCATCTGCGCGACGCGGGTATCACGAATTTCGCGTTTTTTGCCAAAGCGAAGTATCGCAGCGCCTTGTGGGCCCGTGAGAGACACGATGCCTTCTGCGCAAACTTGTCGCCTGATTCGGCAAGTGTTTGCTGGGGCACTGCGGACCCCGTCGCGGGTAGCAGTGGTGACGAGGAAATGCTGGCCTGGCTCAGAGGGGTGCCCGAGCGAACCGGGATCATCGCTGTTAATGATTCCAGTGCACGCGAAATCCTGCACGCCTGCAACGCCTTGGGCAGAAAGGTTCCTGAAGACATCGCAGTGGTTGGTATCGACAATGATCCATTGGTCGCTGCCTTGGCCCCTTTGCCCATTTCCTCGGTGATTCAGGGGGCGCACGAGATTGGACGGAAAGCCGCTGAGTTGTTGCACTGCTGCATGCGCGACAAGAGCAAGAGCGAAAGAGGCGAGCCGGTGCGGCTTGCGATTCCTCCGCGCGGAGTTCACCCGGCGGCAACCAGCCCCAAGACATGTCTGGTTCTGCGTGACGCGCTTGAATACATTGCCGGTCATGCGGCGGCAGGCATCAAGTCCGAACAGGTTGCTGACCATCTCGGGATGTCACGCACGACGCTTGAACGCCTGTTCTGCGAGCACCTGGGGTATTCCGCGCACGAGGAGATCCTACGCACCCGTATCGGGATGGCCAAGCAATTGCTGCTGTCGCATACGCTGAGTACGGCCGAGGTGGCGCAGCGCTGCGGATTCCGCACGCAGCAATACATGCACGTGGTTTTCAAGCGCGAGCTGGGTTTGTCTCCGCGGGAGTTTTTGCTGCAAGCAGAACAGCATTCAAAGGATGTCGTGATGGATTGAGTCTGTTTGTTGCGTGTTAGCCACATCTGGCCCGTCCCCCTGCCTGTTTCAGGCGAGGGTACGGGCCAAGTTTTTGACTCTTCCTGTCTGAGCTATGCCAGTCAATGGTTTCCACGATTTTACAGATACTCTTTTGTCATGTAATACGCAGAAACATAAAAATATAGCCGTGAAAACGAAATTGAGACACCTGATGGATGGCTTGTACAAATGCCCTCGACCCCGCGTCGAAGTCATTGCTCTGCGTGGCCAAGGGGGCGTTCTGGCTGTCATGCCAGCGGACAACGCGGGTCATCCTTTCAATCAGGAGATAAATTCATGCAGAAGAAACTCATCGCTCTGGCCGTTGCTGGTCTGATGTCCGGCGCCGCTTTCGCGCAAACTTCCGTCACCGTGGGTGGCAAATTTGACGCTTGCTATCAGTTCGCCCGTGCTCAATCCAAGGATGCCGACGGCAACATGATCGGCACCAAGGAATCGCAAGAAGGTGGTTGCAACTCAACCACCCGCGTTTCCATTGGCGCCAAGGAAACCATCGCTCCGGGATACGACATTCGTGTCGATTTCGATCTGCGTTTTGGCAACGTGCATGAAGGCAAAAGCTTTAGCCAAGATTCGTCGAACAAAATCACCTCGACTGGCGGTTTGAACTCCAACGATAAGAAGGCCATGGCTTTCACCACCCCGTTCGGCACGCTGCAGTGGGGTACTGCCAACCTGCAGTCCAATGATTACAAACTGGCCGAAAAGCCCTACATGGTGACGCCGAAAGATACCGAGCTGGTCAAGTTCGGAGTGTCCCAGTTCCGTGAAGAGTCTCTGACCAACCGCAATACATCTTACTGGTCGCCGACCTTCAATCTTGGCCCGGTCAAGACCCTGATCAAGGCCACCTACGCCATTGGCGACAACCAGAAGGGTGGTACTAACGATAGCGAAGGTACCGATACCGCATCGGCCAAGTCCTCGGGTAATGTTTATGTGATCGGCTCCGAAGGCGTGATCATGGACGGTATCGTGGATTGGGGCTTTGACGTGACCGACGTGCGTCCGTCTGCTGCTCAGAGCGGTGCTGAAGGCCTAGGCCGTAACTTCACCCACGCTTACCTGAACATCCGTCCGATCCCGGGCAACAAGAACCTGAAACTTTCGACCGCGTACAACGTGTACAAGGGCGCTTCGGCTGGTGATCTTGGCTACTACAAGGAGAAGAACACCAACTTTGTGCTGTCCTACAACTTCAGTGGCAAGGCCGAAGTCGGCTTGGGCGTTTCCCACCTGAATGACTTGGGTTCTGGTCCGACGGGCCGCAATAGCGGCCGTTCCATCATGGTCGGCGGCTCCTACTTCCTGAGCAAGAGCGTGCAAGTGTACGCCAACCTGCAGAAGACCGACTTTGACCGTCAAGAGAAGATCGCTGGTGGCAAGTATGTCGGTAACGCTACCGGTTTCAGCGGTGACATAACCAAGGCTGACGCTACGACCATCAAGGTCGGCATCATGAAGGAATTCTGAGAACTGTTCTCAGATTTGCAATACTCACAGTAGAAGATTCAGGCCCGCCTTGTGCGGGCCTTTTTTGCGATCTATTCCTTTGATGCTCAGCGCCCTTCTACGGAGGCACTGAAACTTGCCAGCCAGGCGTCGATGCGGTCTTTTGGGGGCGTCAGGGAGCGATGGCTGGGCGCAGCTTGTGGGTAGCCTCCGGCATCGTTCTGACTGTCAATGTGATGGCCTTTGCCGGCGCGGATATCGGCGATGAGTCGAAGATCCACGCTGTCACGGTCCGCCGGTCGGGCTCCGGCTCGATTCAAGACATGCTCGCGGATCGTGTTGGCGGGCTGGACGGCGATGCCGATGGCCCAGGCTGGTGGCGCTGAGAGGCTGCGGACGCCACCGAAAGCGAGTGGTGCCGCCGCGCCGCTGGTTGTGAATGCGAGGTTGTCATCCATCCAGGCGTCACCCTGACGGTCTGGTGCATTGCTGCCGATGAAACCCTTGCCGGTGGGGGTGTTGGCGCCATGCTGCATGACATTGCCAATGATGGCGAGCATGGGGGCTGGTGGTGCTGCACGGCCTTCCCACTCCTTTGGGTTGTAGCCCAGGCGGATTGCCCAGGTGCCCGGGTTGTAAACAAAGTTGTTGATGATCATGCCGGTCGTGCCGCCCTTGAACCAAGGGTTCCGGTCGTTGTTGTGGGCGTAGAGATTGCCGATCACGGCAACCTCGGTGACGCTGTCGTGAATCAGGCTGCCCATCGAGTGCTTGCCTTTTTCGTGGGTGGAGTCGACCAGCCCTTCGGCAATGATGTTGTTCGACAAGGTGACGAGGCGTGCCGTACCCAGCGGGCCATCGTAGCGCTCACCCGATACCGAGAGGTTTTCGTCTGTTCCCCAGCTTACCGAGCAGTGGTCGACGACTACGTTCCAGGCATTCTTGCCTTCAATCGATACATCGCTTTCGTAGCCGCTCTTTTTTGCCAGTCCGGCGTCACCCATGCGGATGCGCAGATGCTGCATCACTACATCATGCGTGCGGATTTTCATGCCGGCCCGGATCAACGTGATGCCGGGGCTGGGGGCGGTCTGACCGGCGATGGTCACGAAAGGCTCGCGGACGACAAGGTCGTTCCTGTCCAGATCAATGATGCCCCCCACTTCAAACACGACAATGCGCGGCCCCGTTACATCGAGGGCTGCGCGCAGCGAGCCGGGGCCGCTGGCGGCCAGTGTTGTGACCTTGATTATTTGGCCGCCGCGTCCGCCTGGGGTTCCGGTGCCGAAGCCGATGGCGCCGGGGAACGCCTGGTCGGAGGTGTGCGTCATGGGCGTGTGCTGACAGGCACTCAGTGCAAGAGCAAAGAGCAGGACAAGGATGCTGCGGAGCAAGGCGGGCACAAGAACTCTCCTGAAAACGGTAGTGCCACAGTCTCATATTCGAGGTGTTCGGACAACTCGTTGTCAGCGCCTGTGCGCCGGCATCACTATGCGATGCACAGGAGGTGGCGAGTGTTGACAGCGCTCCCGCCGATTGCGGGGGCAGGTTTTGTCCCTCGGCCGAAAAGCCGGTCTTGCTGCGGGCGCACAATTTTCGAGCTTCGTTTCGTTGCACTTGAAGCGGACTTTGCATTTGGCGTATGGTGCCTCATGACAAATTCGATAGCACTTGCGACCCAGGCTTATCCGGAACTCCGCCATGACGATTGACGTCCACCGCAGCACCCCATCTGGCTGGCCCGTCGATATCGGCTCAGCGGTACCCGGCCTGCCGGATCGGGCCGCCTTCATGCGCCAGCTGGATATAGCCATCCGCATGGCCGAGCGGCAGCATTCCACCTTTGCCGTGCTGCTGATCGACTCCGGCCTGAATGCGGCAGACACCGGTCTGCTCGACATGGAGCACCTCGACCAGGTGGCCTCGGCGATCCGCTCCACTGTGCGCCTGACCGACACGGTAGCCTTTCTGAGTGGTAACGAGTTTGCCGTGCTGCTCAGTGTGGGTAATGAAGGAGGCGCGGTGCGCGTGGTGGGCAAGATCGTGGCCGCTCTTGAAGCGCTTGGTCTGGCCGATGTTGCGGCAGGGATTTCGATCTTTGGCATACATAGCCGTGAGGGCGAGGCTCTGCTGCGTGCGGCCGAAAGCGCGCTCTACCAGGCACGGCGTGCGCGCCAGGCCGTGGTGGTGGCGGTGAAGGCTGAACTTGCTCCGGCGCCGAGCCAGGAAGAACTGGAGCGCCGGATCGGCGCAGCGATCAAGGAAGACGAATTCGTCCTCCACTTCCAGCCCATCGTCAAACTGCAGAGCGGTTTACCCGTGGCAGTGGAGGCGCTGGCGCGCTGGCATCACCCGCAGCTTGGCCTGTTGCCCCCAGCCGAATTTCTTCATCTGGCCGAGCATGATGGCACCCTGGTCGAATTGAGCCTGCGTCTGGTAGATAGCGCTCTGGCGCTGCTGCGACGCTGGCGCGATCGTGGCGTCCCTTTGACCATGTCGCTGAACCTCGCCATTGGCATGCTTGAACGCGAAGGGTCTGCCCAGGTCATTCTTGGTTGCCTCCACGGCCTCTCGCTGCCACCGGAAAGCCTCACGCTGGAATTGCGCGACGAAGGGCTGCACGCGCTCTCGCCCACCGTGCACAAAAACCTTTTTGAACTAGCTGCCGCAGGCGTGTGCCTGTCGCTGGATGATTTTGGCCGGGGCAGCGCTTCGCTGATGGTGCTGCGTGACTTGCCGGTTCACGAAATCAAGCTTGATGCTGCTTTCGTCAGCCAGATCTGCCGCAGTGAGGCTGATGCCGCCATCGTCGGCGCGCTGATTGGCTTGGGGCGCAAGCTGGGCAAGGCGGTAATCGCCAAAGGTATCGAAAGTGCCGATGTGCGCCAGAAACTCTGTGAGCTTGGCTGCGAATACGGCCAGGGCTTCCACTTCGCTCAGGCGCTGGGGGCCGACGAACTGGAGCGCTGGAGTGCGAAACGAAACGGAGCTGCCTGAAGAGCCGCATGCGGCTTCATTCTCCGAGCAGTAGGGCTGGAGAGGCAGGCGGGAAGCTGATGTACAAAGGGGGTGGCGCGAAAGCGCCACCCCCTTTGGGTTGTTGCTGTTGCGAGACTCAGCCCAGCCGGCTTAACTGATCACGCAGCTTTTCCAGCGTCGCGGTGAAGTCCGCCAAGCGCTTCTTTTCCTGCTCAACGACTGCCGCCGGAGCACGTGCGACGAAGCCCTCGTTGGCGAGCTTGACCTCGATCTTTGCCGCTTCCGCCTCGATGCGTGTGATTTCCTTGCCGATGCGGGCGCGCTCGGCCACCGGATCGATTTCGATCTTGAGCATGGCGCGGAATTCGCCGACGACCTGCACCGGAGCTGGCGATTGCGGCAGCTCGGCGCCCACGGCGCTGACTTCGGAGAGCTTGGCCAACGCAGCCAGATAGGGGCCGTAGAGCTTGACCGCGTCTTCCGGGCCCGCCACCAGCAGCGGCACCTTCTGCGCCGGGGAAAGATTCATCTCGGCGCGCAGGCTGCGGCAGGCGTTGATGATGTCCTTCAGCTCGGCAACCTTCGCCTCGCTGGCTTCGTCGATGCGCTCCGGTGCGCAGGTGGGATAGGCGCTGGCGCCGATGAAGTCGCTGGCCTTGCGCCCGGCGACGACCGACACGGTCTGCCACAGCTCTTCGGTGATGAAGGGAATCAGCGGGTGGGCCAGACGCAGAATGGTTTCCAGCACGCGCACCAGAGTGCGGCGGGTGCCGCGCTGCTGCGCTTCCGAGCCGTTCTGCAGCTGTACCTTGGCGAGTTCCAGATACCAGTCGCAGTACTCGTCCCACACCAGTTCGTAGACTGTGCGTGCAGCCAGATCCAGACGATATTCGGCGAAATTCTGCGCGATGTCGGCTTCGGCGCGTTGCAGGCGGCTGGTCATCCAGCGGTCGGCAAAGGAGAACTCCAGGTATTTGCCGTCACAGGCGTTCACCTGATGGTTGTCCAGTCCGCAGTCCTTGCCTTCGCAATTCATCAGCACGAAGCGGGTGGCGTTCCACAGCTTGTTGCAGAAGTTGCGATAGCCCTCGCAGCGCTGCATGTCGAACTTGATGTCGCGGCCCAGCGAGGCGAGCGAGGCGAAGGTGAAGCGCAGTGCGTCGGTGCCGAAGGCGGGAATGCCGTCCGGATATTCCTTGCGTGTCTTCTTCTCAATCTGCGCGGCCTGCTTCGGGTTCATCAGGCCGGTGGTGCGCTTGGCGACGAGGTCCTCAAGGCCGATACCGTCGATGAGGTCGATCGGGTCGAGCACATTGCCCTTGGACTTGCTCATCTTCTGGCCTTCCGCGTCGCGGATCAGGCCGTGCACGTAGACGTGCTTGAACGGAATCTTGTTGGTGAGGTGCTTGGTCATCATGATCATCCGGGCGACCCAGAAGAAAATGATGTCAAAGCCGGTGACCAGCACGGAAGAGGGCAGATACAGGTCCATTGCCGGGTTGGATTGGCCCGGCCATTCCGGCGTCCAGTCCAGGGTGGAGAAGGGCCACAGCGCGGAGGAATACCAGGTGTCGAGCACGTCGTTGTCGCGGGTGAGCGCGCCGGTGTAGCCGTCCTTGGCGGCCAGCGCCGTGGCTTCAGCTTCGTCGTGGGCGACCCACACACGGCCATCCGTGCCATGCCAGGCGGGAATCTGGTGGCCCCACCACAACTGGCGTGAGATGCACCAGTCCTGCAGGTTGCGCATCCATGAGTAGTAGGTGTTGATCCAGTTCTCGGGCACGAATTTCACTTCGCCGGATTCAACGACTTCGATGGCCTTCTGGCCAATCGACTTGCCGTCCGGGCCGGGCTTGTTGACGGCCACGAACCACTGGTCGGTGAGCATGGGCTCGACGATCACACCGGAGCGGTCGCCGCGCGGTACCTGCAGCTTGTGCGGCTTGATCTCGCCGAGCAGACCCAAGGTTTCGAAGTCGGCAACGATCTGCTTGCGCGCCTCGAAGCGGTCCAGCCCGTGGTACTTGGCGGGCGCGTTGTCGTTGATCTTGGCATCCAGCGAGAGCACCGAAATCATCGGCAGGTGGTGGCGCTGGCCGACGGCGTAATCGTTGAAGTCGTGCGCCGGGGTCACCT
This sequence comes from Uliginosibacterium sp. 31-16, assembly GCF_030730865.1. Taxonomy (GTDB): domain Bacteria; phylum Pseudomonadota; class Gammaproteobacteria; order Burkholderiales; family Rhodocyclaceae; genus Uliginosibacterium. The sequence continues at coordinate 146,522 of NZ_JAVALZ010000005.1, forward strand.
TCACGCAGCCGGTGCCGAATTCCTTGTCGACATAGTCATCCGCAATGATCGGAATCTCGCGCCAGTGGGCCGCGTCCAGCGCATCGCCCTGCATGGACGAAAGCGGCAGGCGGATCATCTTGCCGATCAGGTGCTTGTAGCGCTCGTCTTCCGGGTGGACCATCACGGCGGTGTCGCCCAGCATGGTTTCCGGGCGGGTCGTGGCCACCGTCAGATGACCCGAGCCGTCGGCCAGCGGGTAGTTCAGGTGCCAGAGCTTGCCGTCTTCTTCTTCGCTGATTACTTCCAGATCGGAAACCGCCGTGCCCAGTTTCGGGTCCCAGTTCACCAGACGCTTGCCACGGTAGATCAGGCCTTCGTTGTAGAGGCGCACGAAGGTTTGGGTGACGGTCTTGGAGAGCCCGGCATCCATCGTGAAGCGCTCGCGGCTCCAGTCCGGCGAGGTACCCAGGCGGCGCATCTGGCGCGTGATGGTGTTGCCGGAGTACTCCTTCCACTCCCACACCTTCTCGATGAACTTGGCCCGACCCAGCTCATGCCGCGACACGCCTTCGCCTTCCAGCTTGCGCTCCACCACCATCTGGGTGGCGATGCCGGCGTGGTCGGTGCCGGGTTGCCACAGGGTATTCGCCCCGCTCATGCGGTGGTAGCGGGTCAGCGCATCCATGATGGTCTGGTTGAAACCATGGCCCATGTGCAGCGAGCCGGTCACATTCGGCGGCGGCAACAGGATGCAGAAAGACTGGTCAGCGGGCTTGCTGGTGTCGGTGCCGGCGGCGAAATAACCGGATTGCTCCCACTGCGGGTACCAGCGCGATTCGATATCGGCCGGCTCAAAGCTCTTGGCGAGTTCCATAGGAAACCTGGAGAAAATTCTGGGGAAGGGCGCGATTATACCGGCTGGAAGGCGCTGGCCGGGAGGCGAACCGTGCGAGGTGTTTTCTTCCGGTGAGTGGGCTGTGCTCGGGCAATCTCTTGGATGCCCTTCAAGGGGCGTGCAAAGGTGGCTCAGTTACATGAGGCAGGATGATCGTGGATTGATCGTGCGGCTTGCGTGCCTCCTGCCCGAATCGGTAGTCTCGGCTTAGATTCGAATAGAAGCCTGAAATCGGGGAGAGGTGATGAAAAAAGCAAGGTTGGCGATCTTGATGACGCTGCTGACGCAAACCGTGATGGCAGGCGAGTGGATTGCGGACGACCAAGGCTGCAAGGTGTGGAATCCGAAGCCTCTGCCGGCAGAAACCGTGACCTGGTCCGGAGCGTGCAAAGAAGGCTATGCCGAGGGAGAGGGGACACTGCGCTGGTTCAAGGAAGGGCAGCCAAATGGCTGGGAGGACGTGCCGCGCAAACGCGGTGTGCTGTCAGGAAAGGGTGTTGCGGTACATGTCGGAACGAGTAGCCGCTACGAGGGGGAGTTCGTTGATGGCAAGCGTTCAGGCTTCGGCGTGACTTTCTGGGGGCAGAGCGGGAACCGACATGAAGGCTTGTACGAGAACGGATTGCGGAATGGCAAAGGAGTGTTTGTCTGGGCAAACGGGGCTCGATACGAAGGCGATTACCTCGATGACAAACGCACCGGGTATGGCGTTTATCTGTACGCGGATGGGCGGCGTCACGAGGGTGGATACCTTGACAATAAACTGCACGGTAACGGCGTCTTCATATGGCCCAATGGTGATCGGTATGAAGGCGACTTTGTGGCTGACGCCCGTACAGGGAAAGGCGTTTACACATGGGCGAACGGAGATCGCTATGCAGGCGATTTTGCCAATGGTGTCCGTACTGGCAAGGGAGTTTACACATGGGCCAATGGCAACCGTTATGAGGGTGATACGGTCCAAGGGATGCATACCGGGAGGGGTGTGTTTACCTGGCCAAACGGAGATCGCTATGAGGGTGGATTTCTGAATGATGAAAAAAGTGGCAAGGGTGTTTTTGTCTGGGCAGACGGGACTCGCTACGAAGGCGAGTTCGTCGAGGGCTGGCGTACTGGAAAAGGTGTCTACGTTTGGGCGAATGGTGATCGGTACGAAGGCGACTTCCTGAAAAACAGGCGCACCGGGCAAGGCGTGTTTACCTATGCGGACGGTCGGCGCTACGAAGGTGGTTTTCTCGATGATTTGCTCAGCGGTACGGGGGCCTTGATCGACAAGGATGGCAACCGGGTGGAAGCGATGTTTGCCGAAGGCGATATGGTTGCGGGTCCGATCCGTGTCTTCTTTGCCGATGGGCGCCGCCTGGACGGGGAGATTCAGGGAGACAAGTCTTCCCTCGCGTGGCAGGTGAAGCTGGAAGGCGAGGGCGCCCAGCTTGGCGGTGAGTACTTGCCGAGCCTGAAAATTTTCAAAGGTGTTGTGACCACGCCGGACGGTGGGCGCTACGAGGGCGCCACGTCAGCCGGCATGGCGGCGGGCCAAGGCGTCTATGTCTGGCCGGACGGGCGACGTTACGAGGGCAACTTTGTCGCCGGCAAGATGGACGGCAAGGGGGTGCTGACCTGGCCCAATGGTTTGCGTTATGAAGGTGACTTCAAGGCGGATTGGAGTCACGGACGTGGGGTTCTGGTGGCTGCCAATGGCGATACCTACACCGGCGACTTTGCCGAGGGGAAACGCTCCGGACGCGGGCGTTCCGTCTGGGATGGCGGCAGATCGAATTACGAAGGAGGCTGGAAGGACGACCTCTACAATGGTTTCGGGCGCTTGACGGAAGACGGCCACGTCCAAGAGGGGTACTGGCAGGCTGGCGTTTTTTCCTTTGGCTGCAAGTCAGAGCAGGAGTGTCGTTCAATGCTTGAGGCAGGTGCTCCACGAGGTTAAAACACTTGGTCGTGACTTACTGTCGGTCGAGCATTTCATCCAGCAGCGGCTGCATGGCCTCGGCCCAGATTCGGTAGCCGGCGAGCGAAGGGTGAAGCTGGTCCGGCATCAGCTCGGGCGGGATCTGGCCATCGCGCAAAAAACGCGGACCAATGTCGAGATAGCGGATACGCTGGCCGTCGTCGAGGTGGGCAAGTTCAGTGTTGGTTTCACGGATGGTCTGCAGGCGCTGGACTGCGTCGTCCATGCGCCCGCTGGCGTCCCTGCGCGGGCCGCGCGGGAAGATGCCCAGCAGCAGAATTCTGCTTTGCGGCCGTTTGCGGGTAATGAGTTCGACGATCTGACGGATGCTGGCGGCAATCTGGGCGCCGCTCTGCGAGGCGCTGTTGTTGGTGCCGATGAGCAGGACGATGACTTTGGGCGCGATGCCGTCGAGCTCGCCATTGTCCAGGCGCCACAGCACATGCTCGACACGGTCGCCGCCGATGCCGAAGTTGGCCGGGCGGTGCGCGCCATACTGCTGTTGCCACAGGACGGGCGCCTTGCTGGCCCAGCCTTCGGTGATGGAGTCGCCGATGAAGAGCAGGTCCACCGGCCCTTCCTGGGCTCGGCGCAGAAAGCTTTGGTGCCGGGCGAGGAATTTGCCGCCATCTTTTTTGGGCGTACCGAGGCCGGAATGCGTGGGTTCCGGGGCGATGGGCGAGAGCTGAGCGCAGGCTGACAGGAGTGTGACAGCGCCGAGCGAGGCAAGAACCAGAAGAAAGCGAAGGCGCATTGCTGAGCTTTCAGGACACGAGGCAAGGTGGCTGGAGAGCCGCATGCGGCCTTGATTTGCGAAGCATCTGCCTGTTCGGCATGGCTGGGTGCGGCTTCGCAGGGTAGAGGGCTGAAGAAGTCCGCCGGATGCGGGTTCTGGCAGAGGACTTGCGAGCCGCTGGCGTGGTTATCCGCCCGTTTGCGGATCATCCTTCAGCGCACTTTCCAAGACTTTGGAGACTTGTTCGGAGAGGTCCGGCAGCAGGGTGGCGCGCATGTGGGCTGCGGTCTGCACGCGCAGGCGCTCGGAGAGGCCGAGCAGCTCGCTGGCGATGATGGGCGGTAGTTCCTTGGCCAGCCACTGGTTGATGCTCTGGGCGATTTGCGCGTCGAGCTCGATCAGGCGCTCGCTCATGGCCATGGCCGCGCCCTGCACGGCTTCCTTGCGGGCTTCCTGCAAAGCCGGCCACTGGTTGATCTCGGCTTCTTCGCGGCCTTGCGCCAATGCGGCTTGTACCGCCCGCTGTTGCTGAGCACGCGCTTCGGCCAGAGTTTCGGTGCGGGCGCGGGCGACCGCTTCGCGAATCGCGCGCTCCTGCTCTTCGGCGGGAAGCGCTGCGGGCTGGGCGCGTGCCGCCTCGGCCAAGGCTTCGCTGCGGGCGCGGGCAGCCGCTTCGCGCACGGCGCGCGTCTGCTCTTCAAGCATTTCGCGGCGGGTGCGTTCGACCGCCTCATCCACCGCGTTCTCGATCACCTCCCTGGGGGGCAAGGGGCTGAGTTGCTGGAACTGACCGGTGGGCGTGTGGTCGTCCATGTCGAGGTCAAGCGACAGGGAGAAAGTCTGCTGTATGCGTGGCGGTACGGCCGTGGTCGACGTTTGGAGGAACGCAGGCGCATCCAGATCGTCGAGCGCGTCGGTGATGAGGGGCAGGTCTTCGTCGACGGCGTCCGTGAGCAGGGGCAGTTCGTCGGCATCACTGCCTACGCCGTCCGCACGGTTGCGACGGATCAGGGCATCCGCTTTGGTAAGCAGGGCCTTGTCGAGGATCGGGTCGTCGCTGCGAGGAGGGGTCATGATTCCGTTTTCGTCAGATCGTAGGCTTGCACGGTGTGCCGGTGCTCCTTGTAGAAGCGCCAGCGCGCGCGCGCCGCACTGCGTCCGGCTTCGTCAGCGGCGACGATTTCCACCAGAAGCTGGAAACGTTCATAGCCGTCAGGCAGATCGTCAGCCAGATTGATCAGCACGTCATCATAAGGCAGATCGTTCAACGCCTGTGCCATTACAACGGGGGTGCGTGCTGCCAGTGGTGAGCTGGCGGCGACATGCGGCACGAAGGAAAGTGGCTGGGCCGCCCAGAGCAGGCTGTCGTAGCGCTTTGCCAAGCCGGGCTCCGGAGCGTAAACCACCACCTTGCGCCCCTGCCGCACGGCCTTGGCCGTGATGGCGCAGGCCGCACGCAGGCGGTCGGAGGCGTTGTGGTAGAACTTGACGTCCATTACAGGCCGGCGCGCTTGAGCAGGAATTCAGCCAGCAGCGGTACCGGACGCCCCGTTGCGCCCTTGTCGGCGCCGCTCTTCCAGGCGGTACCGGCGATATCGAGGTGCGCCCACTTGTAGGCCTTGGCGTAGCGCGACAGGAAGCAGGCGGCCGTGATCGTGCCGGCCGGGCGACCGCCGATGTTGGCCATGTCGGCAAAATTGCTCTTGAGCTGCTCCTGATATTCGTCGAAGAGCGGCAGTTGCCAGGCACGATCGCCGCTGGCCTGACCGGCCTTGAGCAGTTCGGCGGCGAGATCGTCATCGTTGGCGAGCAGGCCGCTGGTGTGGTGACCCAGCGCGATGATGCAGGCACCGGTCAGGGTGGCAATGTCGACCACGCAGGCAGGCTTGAAGCGCTCGGCGTAGGTGAGCGCATCGCACAGGATCAGGCGCCCTTCGGCGTCGGTATTGAGGATTTCAATGGTCTGGCCCGACAAGGAGGTGACGACGTCACCGGGCTTCACGGCCGTGCCGCTGGGCAGGTTTTCGGTGGCCGGGATCAGACCGACCAGATTGATCGGCAGGCTAAGCTTGGCGATGGTGCGGAAGCAGCCCAATACAGAAGCGGCGCCGCACATGTCGAACTTCATTTCGTCCATGCCTTCACCAGGCTTGAGCGAGATGCCTCCGGAGTCGAAAGTGATGCCCTTGCCAACCAGCACGACAGGCGCATCCTTGGCCTTGCCACCCTTGTATTCGAGCACGATGAAGCGCGGCTCTTCGCGCGTGCCTTGGGCGACGGCAAGGAAGCTGCCCATGCCGAGTTCTTCGATGCCTTCGCGGTCGTACACCTTGAGCTTGAGCTTGTATTCGCGAGCCAGGCTCTTTGCCGTATCGGCCAGCGTGCTCGGGGTGCAGTAATTGGCTGGCAGGTTGCCCAGGTCGCGTGCCAGAGACTGGCCTGCGGCGATTGCCGCGCCTTGTTCGACAGCCAGGCGGGCAGCGGCATCGCTCTTGCCCTGCAGAACAAACTCCAGTCTGGCCGGGCCAGCGGGTTTGTCCTCCGGTTTGGCGCGTACCGATTCAAAGCGGTAGCAGGCATCCATCAGCAGGGCGGTAGCCGTGCGCAAGGTGGCGGGTAGCGCCAGTCCGCCGGCAATCAGATCGGTGGCGCAGAGGGCCGCAGACTTGGCTTTGCTGCTGGCCAGCCATTTGCCGATAGCGGCCAGCGCACTGCGCAGGGCTTTGTCGTTGAACTCGGCACGCTTGCCCAGACTGGCGATTAAGACGCGCTCGGCGGCGGTGCCAGGCAGGGTGGGCAGGGCGAGCAGACTGCCGGCCTTCTCGTCCAGATCGCGTTTGAGCAGCTTGCCGAGCAGGCCGTTGCTGGCTGCGTCGATGGCAGCGAGTTGCGGACCGGGTTCGCCGCTGGCAAAGCAGACAAGGATCAGGCAATCGGTTTTGTGTTTCTCGGGGGCAGCAGCTTTTATGCTAAATTCCATGACCTTTTCCTGACGACACGATCGGCGCGCTGCGCCGGGGGTTGCGATCAGGCGATTATCCCCGTTGCGGCCGGATGCCGTCAAAGCGAGTCTGAACCCGACATGATTTTCCGCCGCGCAGCCATGCGCGAATTCGCAAGCAACGCCGTCGCCATCTTCGTTGCGCTGTTCTTCATCATGGTGACCGTGATCCTCGTGCGTCTGCTCTCGCAGGCGGCGGGCGGGCGGGTGCCTGCTGACGCGGTGCTGGCCCTGATCGGCTTTTCCTCCCTGAATCATCTGCCAGTCTTGCTGGCGTTATCGGTGTTTGTCGCGATCCTGTTGTCAATGTCGCGTACGTACCGTGATTCTGAAATGGTGGTGTGGTTTTCCAGCGGCTTGTCTCTGACCGCCTGGGTGCGCCCGGTGCTGCAATTCTCGCTGCCGATCGTGCTGGTGATTGCGGTGCTGTCGTTGTTCCTGTCGCCCTGGGCGCAGGGCAAAGCACTCGAATATCGCAAGCGGCTGGAAAATCGTGACGAAGTCTCACGGGTTTCGCCGGGGGCATTCCGTGAGTCGGTTTCGTCGCAGCGCGTGTTCTTTGTTGAATCGGTGGACCGGGAGGCGGGGCGGGTCAAGAATGTATTCATCAATTCCGTCCAGCCTGGCAAGCAGGGGCTGACTGTTGCTGCCGATGGTCTGGTCGAAACCGCCGCGAACGGTGACCGTTTCGTGGTGCTCCTCAATGGCAGACGCTACGACGGGGAGCCAGGGGCGGCCAATTTCCGGGTGATGGATTTCGAACGTTACGCGGTGCGCATCGAACCCAAGGAAATCGGGGTGATCGAGGGGACCCCGCGAACCTTGCCAACAGTCGCACTGCTTCTGATGCCGACCAACCCGAACAAGGGCGAGTTGGCCTGGCGTTTGGGGATCCCGTTGGCAGCGCTGATCCTGTCCCTGCTGGCGGTTCCTCTGTCATTCGTGAATCCACGCGCCGGACGGGCGAATAACCTGATTTTTGCTGTGCTGACGTTTACCGTGTATCTGAATCTGCTTGGTGTGAGTCAGGCTTGGATCTCCAAGGGCCGGCTGGATGCCGTAACGGGAGCAGGGGCGGTGCATGGCGTGATGCTGATACTGATGCTGATGCTGTTCGCCTGGCGGATGCTTCCCAACTTGCAGCGTGCCCGATGAAAACCGCACAAGCCTATCTGCGCCGCGAAATCCTGAGCGCCACCATGCTGGTGCTTGGCGCTTTCCTGTGCTTGTTTACCTTTTTCGATTTTCTCGCGGAACTCGAAGAACTGGGCAAAGGCGGCTATCAACTCAAGCATGCGCTCATCTTTGTTGGCTTGTCGATTCCGAGCCGGGCCTATGAAGTGATGCCGATTGCGGTGCTGATCGGCACTTTGTATGCATTGACCCTGTTCGCACGCAATTCCGAACTGACCGTGCTGCGGGCCGCCGGGGTGTCAACCATGCGTTTGCTCGGAGCCTTGCTGCAGATAGGCCTGATCTTCGTGCTGGTGACTTTCGTGGTGGGTGAATACGTGGCGCCTCCGCTGGAGCGCGTGGCCCAGAAGTGGCGCCTGCGCAGCACCAACACCAGCGTGCCGCAGGAGTTGCGAACTGGCATGTGGGTGCGGGACGGGCGTTTGTTCGTGAATATCCGCCGGGTTTTGCCCGACACAAGCCTGGAGAAGGTGAAAATCTTCGAGTTTGATACCGGGCATCGTCTGTTATCGATGAATCAGGCGGAGAGCGGGACTTATTCGACGGATCAGGGCTGGCTGCTGAAAGATGTGGTGCAGACCCGGTTTGTCGGCGAGCGGATCGAAACAACAAGCCTGCCTGCGCTGCGCTGGGCCTCCGAGCTGACTCCGGAAATGATCAGCGTGGTGATGGTCACGCCAGAGCGTATGGCGATTGGCAGCCTGTACCAGTACACCAGGCATCTGGAAGCAAATGCCCAGCGGACGGGACGTTACGAAGTGGCTTTCTGGAAAAAGCTGGTGTATCCCCTGGCGGCACTGGTGATGATGGGGCTGGCTTTGCCTTTTTCTCTGGGCAATCAGCGTTCGGTCAATGTGGGTGCCCGGGTACTGACCGGAGTCATGCTGGGCATCACTTTTTATCTGCTCAACGCCCTGTTCTCGAACTTGGGCATTATCAACAACTGGCCGCCGTTCTGGAGTGCCACCGTTCCCAGCATGATGTTCTTCCTGCTGGCCGTCGGCATGATGTGGACGGTTGATCGACGCTGAGCTTATTTATCTGCCGGTTTCCTGTGCCTGATTCGGGTTGAATACGACGCAGGTGCCGGCCAGGCGGTCGTGCGGGAATTGACGCTCCCGATCAACAAATGCGGCCCAAAGCAGGCCGAAACCGCTCAGTATGAAAAGCATCGACGGCCACGCCAGCACATAGCGCAACAGGCAACGTGCCAGGCTTGGCGTCTTCCCCGTTCGGATATCAACCAGCTGCAATTGCCAGGTCTGCATAGCCAGGGTCTGGCCGTTGCGTCGCCATAACCAGATAAAGTAGATCCCGAGGAGCAGGAACAGGTGCAGCCATTCCAGCGCGCCTGGAATCTGGATCTGCAGCAGTACGCCAATGGCGACCAGCGGTGCGATGAAACCGATGGCGATGACTCCGAGCAGGAGCAGGCTTTCGTAAAGCATGCTGGAGAGACGGCGGCGCAAGGTGGCGATGCTTACCGCAGGGCGTGGGGCGACCTGAGTCTGCTGGTGCATGTGAGAGGAGGGGGGGGGGGAAGTTTAATGAGACTGGTCGCTGGGTGGCGGAGCAATCGCCAGCGGGCGGGATTTGCTGCTGGGTGGAGCTTGCGTCAGCAGCTTTGGGACTGTCGTGATATGCGGAGCCGCGGGCTGGGATGAACTGGCCGGGACGGCGATTCGGGTCACCGGAGAGGCTTGCAGACGCAGCTTTTCCTCGCTCGAAAGCGCTTCATACTCTTGCCATTTGCGTTCAAGTTCGATCTTTTGGGCCTGCGGTGCGGCACGCAGCTTTTTGTACTGAATGCGGGCGAGTTCGCGTTGTGCGGGCGTCAGGGCGATCCATTCGCGCATTCTGTCTTGCATGCGGGCCTGTTCGACCGGGCTCAAGGCCGCATAGCGGCGAGCAATTCCGAGCCATTTCTGCTTGCGTGCGTCGGACATCGCATTCCACTCTTTTGATAGTGGAGCCAATGCGGTCCGTTGCTGTGCATTGAGCTGGCTCCAGGCGGGCTGCTGGCCTGAACCGAGCTGCGCCTGTACAGGCGCCTGCAGCGCGAGCAGCAGGATCAGTGCTGCGAGGAGGTGTCTGCCAGCCATGAGTGGAAACCATTGTCCAGATAGGCCTCAATGGGCAGGTCATCAGTCAGCAGGGCGGAGTCGATGTCTTCAAGTTCGTCCATGCGCTGAGCCGACATCAGATAGTTGCCGCAAACGATAGCCGCAGCCAAGCTTAGCGCCATCAGGAAGGGGCGTACGTTGTCTTCGCACCACGCCCAAGTGTGACGACCGGCTCCAGCCAGCGAGAGACTGGCTGCAGCGGCAGGCTGGCGTGCCAGAGCCGCCTGACGCGCGGCATGCAGGCGGCTGACGACAGGTTCATTCAGCTGGGTCAATCCGAGATTCAGCTTGTGGCGGATGTATTGGCCGAATTCGCGTTCTTCTGTGTGGGGCGTGTTCATAGTTCAATTCCTTTCGCGCGCAGCGCTGCAGTCAGAGTGTGGGTGGCGCGCGAGCAATGCGTTTTCACGCTGCCCTCGGAGCAACCCATCGCGGCAGCGGTTTCGGCAATATCCATTTCCTCCCAGTAACGCATGAGGAAGGCTTCGCGTTGACGTGCGGGCAATTTTTCGATCTCCCGTTCGATGGTGCCAAGAATCTGCGACTGCTCCAGCTGCCCTTGCGGGTTGCTGGGGAGATAGCCGGTGTCTTCGGCGGCGATGCTTTCCAGTGGGTCCCTGTCGGTTTCCTCATTATTACCGCCAAAGGCAGACAGCAGGGTTACCCAGAGGTTCCGCACCCGGGAACGGCGCATATGGTCACGGATGGCGTTCTGCAAGATGCGCTGAAACAGCATGGGCAGCTCTTCCGGAGGCTTGTGGCCGTATTTTTCAGCCAGACGCAGCATGGCGTCCTGCACCACATCCAGTGCGGATTCCTCGTCGCGCAGGGCAAATTGCGCCTGCCGATAGGCTCGCCGCTCTACGGAGGCGAGAAAATCTGAGAGTTCGATGCGGGATGCCAGAGTCGGACCTGTTCTGTGGAGGCTTGCCTGCGGTTACCTTGACCAATCATGAGGGCATCGGTAAGGTAGCGGGCTCTTTTGTTGGGTAGCTGGGTGCTGGAATGGTCTTGACCGGTGCGGAAATTGTAGTGAGGTGCCTGCAGGAAGAAAAGGTCGAATATCTATTCGGCTATCCGGGCGGCTCCGTCCTCTTCCTTTACGACGAATTGTTCAAACAGGACAAGGTTCGGCACGTATTGGTCCGCCACGAGCAGGCTGCAGTGCATGCCGCAGATGGTTATGCACGCTCCACCGAGAAGGTTGGTGTGGCGCTGGTGACTTCCGGGCCGGGGGCAACCAATGCCGTAACCGGTATCGCGACGGCCTACATGGACTCGATTCCGATCGTGATCATCAGTGGTCAGGTGCCGACGGCCGCAATCGGTCTGGACGCCTTCCAGGAAGTAGATACTGTTGGCATTACCCGTCCTTGCGTCAAACACAACTTCCTGGTCAAGGACGTGCGTGAGCTTGCGGCAACCCTCAAAAAAGCTTTCCACATAGCAAGGACCGGTCGTCCCGGTCCCGTTCTTGTCGACATCCCGAAGGATGTGACCGCACAGCGTTGTGAGTACGAGTATCCGGAAAAGGTCAGCCTGCGCTCCTACAACCCTGTGGTAAAGGGGCATTCCGGTCAGATTCGCAAGGCCGTGCAGCTGTTGCTCGAAGCCCGGCGACCGATGATCTATACCGGCGGAGGAGTGGTTCTTTCCAATGCCGCCGAGAAGCTTGCGAAGCTTGGCCGCCTGCTGGGTTTCCCGGTCACAAATACGCTCATGGGCTTGGGCGGCTATCCTGCCAGCGACAAGCAGTTTGTCGGCATGCCGGGCATGCATGGCACCTATGAAGCCAATATGGCCATGCACTACTGCGATGTGCTGTTGGCGGTGGGGGCGAGGTTTGATGACCGAGTGGTCGGCAATGCCGAGCACTTCATGCAGGAGCCGCGCAAGATCATCCATGTTGATATTGACCCGTCCTCCATCTCTAAGCGCGTCAAGGTTGATGTGCCGGTCGTGGGCGATGTGGGTGATGTGCTGGATGAAATGATTGCGTGCCTGGAGGCGACCCGTGAGCGTCCGGATGCGGAGCATCTGGCCCTCTGGTGGCGTCAGATCGAGGAATGGCGTCGGCGCGACAGTCTGGGCTACAAGAATTCCGACGAGATCATCAAGCCCCAATTCGTGGTGCAGAAGCTTTGGGAGGTTACCGGGGGTGATGCCTTTGTTGCCACCGATGTCGGACAGCACCAGATGTGGTCGGCGCAGTACTACAAGTTCAACAAGCCGCGTCGCTGGGTGACTTCGGGCGGATTGGGCACCATGGGCTTTGGTCTGCCCGCGGCGATGGGGATCCAGCTGGCGCATCCGGGCTCCCCCGTGGCGTGCATTACTGGCGAAGGATCTATCCAGATGTGTATCCAGGAATTGTCCACCTGCAAGCAGTACCGCTTGCCGATCAAGGTGCTGAGCCTGAACAATCGCTATCTGGGCATGGTTCGTCAGTGGCAGGAAATATTCCACGGCAATCGCTATTCCGAGTCTTACATGGATTCCTTGCCTGATTTTGCCAAGCTGGCCGAAGCGTATGGGCATGTCGGCCTTCAGGTCACCAAGCCGGGCGATGTCGAAGGCGCGATCCGCGAGGCATTCAAGCGCAAGGATGATCTGGTCTTCCTGGATTTCCAGATCGATCCGACTGAAAACGTCTATCCGATGATTCAGGGAGGCAAGGGTCTCAACGAGATGATCCTGTCTACCGAAGATCTGTGACCCCAGACTGAGTGAATTGCCATGCGACACGTACTTTCTCTCTTGCTTGAAAACGAAGCTGGCGCGCTGTCGCGCGTTTCCGGCCTGTTTTCATCCCGTGGTTACAATATTGAGTCATTGACGGTCGCTCCGACTGAAGATGCCTCGATGTCGCGCATGACCATCGTGACTTCCGGCTCGGACGAGGTCATTGAGCAGATCACCAAGCAACTCAACAAGCTGGTGGACGTGGTCAAGGTCGTCGATGTGTCAGAAGCTCCGCACATCGAGCGCGAGCTGATGCTTGTGAAGGTTCGTGCGCTGGGGGCTGCGCGTGAAGAAATGAAGCGCATGTCGGAAATTTTCCGTGGTCGCATCATTGATGTGACAGATTCCAGCTACGTCATTGAGCTGACCGGGACGCAGGAAAAACTCGACTCTTTTCTGGGCGCCATTGAAAGCGAACTGATTCTTGAAACCGTGCGTTCGGGTGTTTGCGGCGTAGGCCGTGGCGACCGCGTACTGAAAATCTAGTGAGGCGTGTGGAGGCAGCGAAACCGCTCGGTCTCCTCACTCCTCTCTCCTCACCCCTCACTTGAAAGGAAAAGTTATGAAGGTTTATTACGACAAGGACGCAGATCTCTCCCTCATCAAGGGCAAGCAGGTCGCCATCATCGGTTACGGTTCGCAAGGCCACGCTCACGCACAGAATCTGCGCGACTCTGGCGTGAACGTGGTGGTCGGTCTGCGCAAGGGCGGCGCTTCGTGGTCCAAGGTTGAAGCGGCTGGTATCAAGGTTGCCGAAGTGAATGACGCCGTGAAGATGGCTGACGTGGTCATGATCCTGCTGCCGGATGAGAACATCCCCGAGGTCTACAAGAACAACGTCGAGCCGAACATCAAGCAAGGCGGCGTGCTGGCTTTCGCTCACGGCTTCAACGTGCATTACAACCAGGTTGTGCCGCGCGCCGATCTGGACGTGATCATGGTTGCCCCGAAGGGTCCTGGCCACACCGTGCGTTCCGAGTACCTGAAGGGTGGCGGCGTGCCGTCCCTGATCGCTGTGTATCAAGACCGTTCCGGCAAGGCCAAGGACATCGCGCTGTCCTACGCTGCAGCGAACGGCGGCACCAAGGGTGGCGTGATCGAGACCGATTTCCGCGAAGAAACCGAAACTGATCTGTTCGGCGAACAAGCTGTGCTGTGCGGTGGCGCTGTAGAACTGGTGAAGATGGGCTTCGAAACCCTGACCGAAGCGGGCTACGCTCCGGAAATGGCCTACTTCGAGTGCCTGCACGAACTGAAGCTGATCGTTGACCTCATGTACGAAGGCGGCATCGCCAACATGAACTACTCGATCTCCAACAATGCCGAGTATGGCGAGTACGTGACCGGCCCGGAAGTCATCAACGAGCAGTCCCGCGAAGCCATGCGCAATGCCCTGAAGCGCATCCAGACCGGTGAATACGCCAAGATGTTCATCCTTGAAGGCCGTACCAACTACCCGTCGATGACCGCTCGCCGTCGTCTGAACGCAGTGCACCCGATCGAAACCGTCGGTGGTCAGCTGCGCTCGATGATGCCGTGGATCTCGAAGAACAAGCTGGTCGACCAGTCCAAGAACTGATCTGAAGCATCCCTAGGGGGCGAAACCGGGCTGTGCGCAGTCGGGTTTCTGCCCCCTTGTTGTATTCTGATGGCTGTATTGATGACCGTGCTCGGCGTGAAGCGGGCACCTGAAGTTCCATAGCGTCCGGCCTGTCCGGGCAGAAGGCTTGAAATGAGTGAGCAAAACCCGGTGGTGGATGAGGCAGAAGAGAAGCATCGCAGTCGCGCGATCTATATCTTGCCGAATTTGTTTACAACAGCCGCTTTGTTTGCGGGGTTTTACGCCATCGTGCAGGCCATGAACGGGCGCTTCGAGCAGGCGGCGGTGGCGATTTTTGTGGCGATGGTGCTGGACGGTCTGGATGGCCGCGTGGCGCGTCTGACCAACACGCAGAGCCAGTTCGGTGCCGAATACGATTCCTTGTCCGACATGGTGGCCTTTGGCGCCGCGCCAGCCCTGGTGACGTACGAGTGGGCGCTCAAGGATCTGGGCAAGCTGGGCTGGATCGCGGCATTCATCTACTGCGTTAGCGCCGCGCTGCGTCTGGCGCGCTTCAATACCAACATCGCGGTGGTAGACAAGCGTTTCTTTCAGGGGTTGCCAAGCCCCGCCGCCGCTGCGCTGCTGACGGGGTTTGTGTGGGTGATGATCGACAACAATTTCACGGATGCAAGTACCTTCGTCGGTATTCCTGTGCGTTATCTGGCGTGCGGTTTTGCCGTGTTTGCAGGGGTCAGCATGGTGACCAATGTGCTGTTCTGGAGCGGTAAGGACATCAATCTGCGCCGTGCCGTGCCGTTTGCCGTGCCGCTGGTGTTTGTCGGTGTGCTGGCTGCGGTAAGCAGCTATCCCCCAGGCGTGCTGTTCGGCCTGTTTGTCTGTTACGGCCTGTCGGGCTACGTCATGAGCGTGGTGCGGCGCGTGCGCAAGTTGCGTGCGGCTCCCGCACAGAAATAAGTCCAGTCATTCCGGAGAGCGTTTCATGAGTGATCGTCTCGTCATTTTTGACACCACCCTGCGCGACGGTGAGCAAAGCCCGGGCGCTTCGATGACTCGCGACGAGAAGGTGCGGATTGCGCGCCAGCTCGAAAAGATGCGTGTCGATGTGATCGAAGCGGGTTTTGCTGCCGCTTCCAACGGTGACTTCGAGTCGGTGCGTGCAGTGGCCGAGGCGGTCAAGGAGGCCACGATCTGTTCGCTGGCGCGTGCCAACGAGAACGATATCCGGCGTGCGGGCGAAGCGATCAAGCCCGCCAACTCGGGGCGTATCCATACGTTTATTGCCACCAGTCCGATCCACATGGAGAAGAAGCTGCGCATGACGCCCGATCAGGTCGTCGAGCAGGCTGTGAAGGCCATCGGCTGGGCGCGGCAGTACACCGATGATGTGGAGTTTTCGGCCGAGGATGCGGGGCGCAGCGAACTGGATTTTCTCTGTCGCGTGTTCGACGAGGTGATCAAGGCTGGTGCGAAGACGCTGAATGTGCCGGACACCGTGGGCTACAACACGCCCGAGCAATACGCTGCGCTGATTCGCAATCTGATCGAGCGTGTGCCGAACTCGGACAAGGTGGTGTGGTCCGTGCATTGCCACAACGACCTCGGCCTGGCCGTCGCCAATTCGCTGGCTGCCGTGCTGGCCGGTGCGCGACAGATCGAGTGCACCATCAACGGGCTCGGCGAGCGCGCCGGCAACGCCTCGATGGAAGAAGTGGTGATGGCGGTACGCACGCGTGGCGACATCTTCCCGGTCACGACGCGCATCGACACCACCCAGATTGTGCCGGCCTCCAAGCTGGTGTCGCAGATTACCGGTTACCCGGTGCAGCCGAACAAGGCCATCGTCGGCGCCAACGCCTTCGCGCACGAATCCGGCATCCATCAGGACGGCGTGCTCAAGCACCGCGAGACCTATGAAATCATGCGCGCCGAGGACGTGGGCTGGACTACCAACCGCCTCACGCTCGGCAAGCTTTCTGGCCGTAATGCACTGCGTGCGCGTCTGCAGGATCTGGGCATCGTGTTCGAGTCCGAAGAGCAGCTCAATGCGGCGTTTGCGCGCTTCAAGGAACTGGCGGACAAGAAGCAGGAGATCTTCGACGAAGATTTGCAGGCACTGATGTCGGATGAGGTGGTGACGCCGGAAAACGAGCACTACAAGCTGGTGGCCTTGCGCGTCTGCTCCGAAACCGGAGAAGTGCCATCTGCCGGTGTCACGCTGGTCGTCGGTGGTCAGGAACGGCAGGCCGTAGCGAATGGCTCCGGCCCGGTGGACGGCACCTTCAAGGCGATCGAATCAATCGCGCAAAGCGGCGCCGAGCTGCTGCTCTATTCGGTCAACGCCATTACCGGCGGGACGGACGCACAGGGCGAAGTGACCGTGCGCCTGTCCAAAGCTGACCGCGTGGTGAATGGGCAGGGCGCAGACACTGACATCATCATTGCCTCGGCCAAGGCCTACATCAATGCTTTGAACCGCCTGGAATCGCGCGGGCAGCGACTGGATCCACAGGGCGAGACGGTCTGAGAGCCGCTTTCGGAAAGGGTCTTCGAGGTGTATGCCTGAAGACCCTTTTCGCTGGCCGGTCTCCGGATGGGGCTGCTGCAGAACCTTTTGGGGCGCGGCTTTTGCGTCAGGCGTTCCTGGATGGTGCCGAGTAGTAGGCGAAGGCGCAGCACAGCGCGAACAGGGTCAGCGCAAGCAGTGCTTCCAGCGCTCCGAGCACTGCAGAGTTCCCCTTGTCGCCCCAGGCGCGGAGTACGCCGGCGGTGAAATACAGCCAGATCAGCAGACTCATCCATTGGTAGGTGTAGCGCCGGCCGTATAGAAAGCCGCGCAGTGCCGCCAGCAAAGGCAGCACCTTCAGAACCAGCCAGGAGCCGCCCGGGCGCACCGGCGCCAGCCACAATTCGGTGGCCAGACACAGGGCAACCAGGGCGAGCAGGGCGGCCAGCGAGGCCAGGCGAAGACGTTGCAGCAGCATGGGATTCCGTTCGGGAGCAAGGAAAGGCGTTGATCGGTGATGCCGCATGCGCACGCCTGCAACCCGATTAGAATGCCCCGCATTATACGAACCATCTTTCCCGACAGGGGTCAGCAATGAATACCCGATTTTTCCCCCAGCCGGCCTACGATCTGGCGCAACTTGTGCGGCAGAAGTTTTTCGAAGTCCGGGTGCTGCAGACGGCCGGATCGCTGACCTATACAACCTTGTTGTCACTGGTGCCGATGGTGACCGTCGTGCTGACGGTGATGCGGCAGTTTTCACCGTTCATGAAGCTGGGCGAAGGAATGCGTGGTTTTCTGCTGCAGAACCTTCTGCCCGAGCGGGCGGGCAAGGTGGTTGCGACCTACGCACTGCAATTCAGTGAGAAAGCCTCCAGCCTGACCGTTGTTGGCAGCGTCTTCCTTGTGGTGACGGCCATCATGCTGTTTGCCACGATTGATCGCACCTTCGCCAGTATCTGGACGGTTCGACGTCCACGCGCCTGGTACGTGCGCATCCCGGTTTACTGGCTGGCCCTGACCCTGGGGCCGGTGCTGTTTGCTGGCAGCGTGGCGGCGGGCAGCCAATTGCTGGCGATTTCCTCGGGGGTAGTCTCTGAAGTAGCTGGGGGGCGGATGTTGCTGGAGCGGGCGATGACCGCGATTCTGCTGTCGGCGCTGTTCAGCTTCATGTTCCATGTGATTCCGAATCGGCGGCTGAATCTGTGGCACGGAATCATCGGTGGCCTGGTTGCGGGCATCGGGGTGGTGCTGGTGCAGCGCCTGTTCGGGTTCTATCTCAGCAAGCTGCCGAATTTCACCCTGATCTATGGCACCTTTTCTGTCGTGCCCATCTTCCTGATCTGGGTGTACCTGACCTGGTTCGTAATCTTGCTGGGAGCCACGTTAGCCGCGGTCCTGCCGGATTTCAATGCGCGCCATCGGATTCTGCCGCACACGCCGTCCGGACGCATCCTGGTGGTGATCCGCCTGGCACTGGCCTTGATCGAGGCGCAGCGCCAGGGGCTGCCCGTTGCTTTGCAAGGTCTGGCCAGAGCGTGTCGGGAAACGCAAGCGCGGACCGAGGTGATGCTTGAGGAGATGCGCCAGGCGGGCTGGGTCGTGCGCACGGACGAAGGAGAGTGGATGCTGTGTGTCGCCGCGGAGGCCATCCTGCTGGGCGATCTGATGGCGCGAGTGGTGGTCGGCGTGGCAGACGAGCAGAGTCAGGCGCCCGGGATTACGCCAGACGATCAGCGGCTGTTGAATGCCACGGTTGGGCAGATGCGCGAAGCCATGGCGCGCCCCGTGGCGATGCTGGCTCAGATTGGATAAGGATCGATTTCAAACTGGAACAGTTCGATATTTGAAGTCTGCAGGTCCAGAGTGAGCAGACGGCACTGGGCAACATAAAGCCGGTCGATATCCGAAACCAGAGCGAAGCGGCGCGAAACGTAGGTGCCCGCCGGTGCCATGATTGCCTGATGCTGGCGAAGTGCAGGCAGCACCGGAAGAACCAGCGCGCAAGCCATCCCCACCGTATTGTCACTGCCGCGAAAGCCAACCTGTACCGGAATGGCTCCGCGGGAGACCATCTGCAGGCCAATCTCCACATGCTCGGCCGCGTCGCTGCGAATCCAGCGCACGACGCACAGATTCCAGGGGTCGCGCGAGTCTCGTCGCAAGGCGACCGCCATGCCCGCAGAAAGCCCGCTTGCGCGCCCCTGGAGCTGCATGATGGCGTAGCCGCCGGGACTCTCATTGGTGACCGCCCAGTGTGACACCAGCGATTGCGGCTGGCTGTCATTGCTGTGCAGAACGGCCCAGATGTTTGGCAGACCAACGCAGGCTTCTACTTTGTAGTCCTGTCTGCGGCGCGGTTGCTCGCGCTTGGGCGGGGTTGCCCAGCGTTGGCGCAGGCGCTCCAGTAGTGACGCGGGCTGAACCCCCGGGAAGTTCGGGTCGGCGCCTAATTCATTACCCCCGCGTCCGCCCTCGTGGCGGGCGAGCTGTTCGCCAGCGCGGCGCGCGAGCCCTGTTGTGGAGAAAAACAGGAGCGTCCTGCCTTCCGGTGGATCTCGACGTATGCAGGCCTGCGGCTCGGCGCCACCATGCGGGTCCAGCCAGTACCACGCACCGTCCAGCCCCGGAGGATGCTGTTCCTGAACATGCACCTGGCCGCTGATGCGGGCCAGGTATTCGGCCGCCCAGTCCAGCTCTCCCGGAGACAGACTTTGCGGCTCCAATGAAATCATCGCCAGCAGGCGTTTGTAGGCGAACAGAGCTGTTTCTACCGGACTGCCTGCAGGCTCAAGGGAGCCTAGTTCAACGCGGGACAGGGCGTACAGGCGATAAGCGATCCGCCATATCTCCGGCTCAACTTCCATGCCTGCCTGGGTCATGGTCAGGAAATGCTCGCCCAGCAGACGCAAAGCCCGGGCTGAGGCGGTTTCGTTCAGGCGCTTCTGCGGTGCGCCAGCGCGGGCATCGGCATCCGTAAGTATGCGTTCAAACCCCAGTGCTACACGCTTGAGCCCTTCGGCAACGTTGCGCGCACGATTGAGTTGCGGGGCTGGCAGCGGGAGGGACAGGCTGCGCAGTTCCCGGCGATGCTCAACGCACAGGCGCAGCGCCCTGCTGTAGAACAATTCGATACAGCTCTGGAATTGTGAACTCTGGATCGTGGGGCTGTGGAGTGCGTCAAGCTTCAGATTGAGATTGAGCGCCTCGTCGGCCAGGTCCGCGCACGGCTGTGTGGCGAGCCATTCCATGATCGCGTGGGTCGCGTCTGCGGTGAATGCTTGGCCTGTAGTCATGACCTGCTGGCGTGCCGGGTAGCTCTGGAAGCTGCATTCTAGCAAGGATCATGGAGTCGGGCGCCTTCCCCTGTGCAGGACGAAAGTTCAGTCTGACAGGCTAACTTGCAACCAAGTCTTGAGTTGAACTTGCTTGTGCGCTATGATCCGCCGTTTTCGGTAATCCGATACCGGACTGACTTTTCAGGACACTGAACATGGTTGTTATTCGTCTTGCCCGTGGTGGCGCCAAGAATCGCCCCTTCTACAACATCGTTGCGACTGATTCCCGTAATCGCCGTGACGGCCGTTTCATCGAGCGCGTGGGTTATTACAATCCGGTCGCTGCCGAGAGCGAAAAGGGTCTGTCGGTCGACGTGGAGCGTCTGGCCTACTGGCAGCAAAATGGCGCCCAGCTGTCCCCGACGGTTGCCCGTCTGGTCAAGCAGCACGCCAAAGCAGCTGCTTGACTGGTGTTTGAAGCAGCATGATCGTGATGGGGCGCATTGTCGCCCCTTTCGGCATTCAGGGCTGGCTCAAGATCCAGGCGCTAGGAGATGATCCGCTTTCATGGCGGAAAATGCCGCAGTGGTGGATCGGCAAGAATCCGGACTCGCAACGCCCTGAAGATTGGCGGGCGCTGGCTCCACGGGGCTTGCGCATGCACGGCAAGGGCGTGATTGCGGCGCTTGAAGGTGTTGATGATCGTAGTGCGGCTGAGGCTATCGACGGATGGTTCGTTGCTGCTCCGCGCGAGGCGCTGCCGCCTCCGGCCAAAGATGAGTATTACTGGACCGATCTGATTGGTCTGCGCGTCAGTGGTACGGGTGGTGTGGCGCTTGGAACGGTGCGCAAGCTTCTTTCGACCGGGGCACACGATGTGCTGGAGATCGAAGATGGCGAAACGGAGCGTCTGATACCTTTTGTGGCTGCATATATTCAAGACGTAGATCTTGCTGCTGGTGAGATCCGGGTCGAGTGGGAAGCGGATTGGTGAGCGAGCAAGGGGTGGAAGGCGTTCGGCGCTTTGATGTCGTGACGATCTTTCCCGAAATGTTTGCTGCGGTGCGTGATTTTGGCATTTCCCGCCGTGCTGTTGCGCGAGGGCTATGGCAGCTACAGTGCTGGAACCCGCGCGATTTCACTTGCGATCAGCATCGCACGGTTGATGACCGGCCTTATGGTGGCGGCCCGGGGATGGTGATGCTGGTTGAGCCTCTGGCGCAAGCGATTGCTGCAGCCAAAGCGGCGCAACTGGAGGCAGGAGGAGCGCCGGGGCGGGTGGTTTATCTGTCGCCTCAAGGACGACCGCTGGACCATGCCGGGGTGATGCGATTAGCGCAGGAGTCCGCACTGATCCTGCTGTGTGGCAGGTATGAAGGTGTAGATCAGCGGCTGATTGATGCTGAGGTGGATGAAGAGGTTTCTATCGGAGATTTTGTGGTCTCCGGTGGTGAATTGCCGGCAATGTTGCTGATTGATTCGATTGTGCGGCATCTGCCGGGTGCGCTGAATGATGCAGATTCGGCTGTTGAAGATTCTTTTGTTGCTGGATTGCTGGACTGCCCGCATTACACTCGCCCGGAGAGTCATTCGTACGGAAGTGTTCCTGCTGTTCTGGTGTCGGGGGATCATGCTGAAATCCGCCGTTGGCGCCTCAAGCAGGCGCTTGGGCGGACGTGGCAAAAGCGGCCGGATTTGCTGGCGCAGCGCAAGCTGAGCCGCGAAGAAAATTTCCTGCTTGATCAGTTCAGGCAGGAAAAAAGCCTTGCGGATGATCGCGAGGCATAACTAAAGGCACGTATCAGGTGGCGACCTGCTCTGCGTGACCGGCCTGCAAACAGGCTTCATTTGATTGATAGGAGATACGCATGAACTTGATTCAAGAACTCGAGCAGGAAGAAATTGCCCGTCTCGGTAAAGCCATTCCCGAATTTGCTCCTGGCGATACCGTTATTGTCCAAGTGAAGGTCAAGGAGGGTAATCGTGAGCGTTTGCAGGCTTACGAAGGTGTCGTGATTGCCAAGCGCAATCGCGGCCTGAACTCGTCCTTTATTGTGCGCAAAATTTCCTCTGGTGAAGGTGTGGAGCGTACATTTCAGACCTACTCTCCGCTGGTTGACAGTATTGAACTGAAGCGTCGCGGCGATGTCCGTCGCGCCAAGTTGTACTACCTGCGCAGCCGTTCAGGTAAGTCGGCTCGCATCAAGGAAAAGCTCTCCTACAAGAAGGCCTGAGCGTTTCGGTACCAGCTTCAGCGCCCCGCTTGCGGGGCGTTTTCGCTTGTTAACCTTGAACCTATTGGCGGCAAGAGCATCCAATGGCAGTATATGAAAGAGGTGCTGCCACGTCGGCACATATGGATATCCTGAAGAATCCCCGTAGGAGAGCAAAGATGAACGCCCCAACCGAAATGCCCGACCCGCTGGTTTTTACTGACAGTGCGGCCAACAAAGTAAAAGAATTGATCGAAGAGGAGGGTAATGTGGAGCTGAAGCTCCGGGTTTTCGTGTCTGGCGGCGGCTGCTCGGGTTTTCAGTATGGCTTTACCTTCGACGAGGAGGTGAACGAAGATGATACTCAGCTGCAGAAAAATGGCGTGACCTTACTGATCGACTCAATGAGCTACCAGTACTTGGTTGGAGCGGAAATCGACTATACCGACGGGCTTGAGGGGTCGCAGTTTGTAATCAGGAATCCGAATGCCACCACAACCTGCGGCTGCGGCTCTTCATTTTCTGCGTGAGCGTGCTTGGCCACAAAAAAGGGCGCCGCGGCGCCCTTTTTTGTGGCTCTCCGCGTGAGTGCTGTAGGAGAAGAGGCGGGGGTAGTGGCGCGTGCCGGGGAAGGCGAAGGTGCAATAGTGGGTGTGTAACCCTGTAGTCAGGATAATTGGCGATGCTGAGGTGGGCTCCGCCTGGGTGTAGCAGGCGGGCGAGATTCACGCGTCCTGATGCGCCGCCCACAGGGCGGCTCAGAGCAAGAAGTGCACAAATGCTTGCAAATGGGCTTGACGGTTTGTTCGGGATTCTTCATAATCTCGTTTCTCTGCTGACGGCGGGTTTGAAGCGAAGTTGGCGAGCTGCAGGATCAAGTTAGATGTATATCTAGCGTGGTTTTGCGGGGAGTTAGGTTGTTGAGTGAGGTTTCGGATTTGTT
>NZ_JAVALZ010000006.1 GCF_030730865.1 Uliginosibacterium sp. 31-16
CAACTTCGCTTCAAACCCGCCGTCAGCAGAGAAACGAGATTATGAAGAATCCCGAACAAACCGTCAAGCCCATTTGCCCATATTTGTGCACTGCCCCTTCACTCCGGTTTGCATCAACTTCCCCCGCCCATACGGTCAGCGGCCCTCTAGATGAATTGCGCTAATATCGGAATCCCATTCATGCCTTCAAGGATTTCGGCGCGTGATTTATCTTGCCCGCTTACATGGCCTGCTGATCGTCCTGCTCCTGAGTGCGTGCGCGTCCCCCGGCGTCAAGCTGACGGCGGACAAGCATGTCAGTGAGGCAAACAACGCTGTCATCGCCCCGCCCCAGATCCCTCCAGTGGCAATGCGCAGTTTCAGCCTGCCTGCCCCGAAGGCTCAGCCGAAACCAGAGACCTACTCTGTGGTCGTCAGCAATGTGAAGGTGCAAGATTTGCTGTTTGCCTTGTCGCGCGACGCGAAGGTCAACATAGACATCCATCCAGGGTTGAGCGGCAATGTCACGCTCAATGCGCTGGACCAAACCCTGCCCCAGTTGCTGACCCGCATCGCCAAGCAGGTAGATCTGCGCTTCGAGCTGGACGGACCGAATCTGGTTGTAATGCCGGACACCCCTTATCTGCGCAATTACAAGATTGACTATGTAAACCTCTCCCGCGACACCAGCAGCACCATCTCGGTAGCATCCCAGATCGGTTCGGCAGTGAGCACCGGAACAGACGGCAATACATCACAGAACCAGACTCAAGGCAGCGGATCATCCGCACGCATCCAGAATTCATCCCGGAACCGTTTCTGGGACAGCTTGATCCAGAACGTGAAGGATCTGCTTCGTGAAACGGACAAGGTATTGCCCGAAGGTAGCCTGGAACGCACGGTTCAGGTCGAAACCCAAGGCTCCAGCACCCAGCAGGAAACTCGCAAGAGCAAGGCCGAAGCAGTGTCCCGCACGGGCGGTGACACCGCCAGTACGGCCGCAACAACCGAGAAGGTCGTGACTTTCCGCGAAGCCGCTTCAGTCATTGCCAATATAGAGACGGGCGTTCTCACGGTACGGGCGACTTCTCGCCAACAGGAAAAGGTTCAGGAGTTTCTCGACCGCGTGATGGCCAGCGCCAAACGTCAGGTACTCATCGAGGCGACGATTGCCGAAGTCCAGCTGACCCAGAATTACCAGCAAGGGATCGACTGGTCTGCGCTGAATGTCTTCGATTCCGGATTCAACATCATTCAGAAAGCCGCTGGCGCCATCACCGGCACGGCACCTTCGTCACTATTGGAACTAGCCAGCAACGGCCAGCAGTTCACCAGCTCAATCCGCCTGCTTGAATCCTTCGGCACGGTCAAGGTGCTCTCCAGCCCGAAACTATCCGTACTCAACAACCAGACAGCCGTAATGAAGGTGGTGGACGACAACATCTATTTCACCTACGAGATCAAGGAGACCGACGCCTCCACCGTAGGGCCGGCCAAAACTACCATCACCTCCACCTTGCACTCCGTACCGGTCGGGCTGGTGCTGACCATCACTCCGCAAGTAGGCGAAGACGACTCCGTCACACTCAACATCCGTCCCAGCCTGTCCCGGGTGATTGGCCAGAAAACAGATCCAAGCCTGCAATTGATGAGCAAGACAACGACGACCATCACCAACACCATCCCGATCATCCGTGCACGTGAGTTCGACTCTGTAATGCGCATCAACAACGGGAACATCGCGGTCATGGGCGGCTTGATGGAAGACGCACTCAACAACACCGACGATTCGGTGCCGGGCATCTCCAATACCAAACTGATCGGCGGTCTGTTCCAGAATCGCAATGACACCAAGAGCAAAACCGAACTGGTGATTTTCGTTCGCCCGACCATCATTCGCAGCCCGAGCCTAGAGGGCGACTACCGCAGCTTTGCGACCCAGGTGCCAACCGAGCAATTTTTCGATGGAAATGCCGGACCCGCCATCCCCCGGCTGCCCGAGGCCAAGCCATGAGTCTGCTCATCGAGGCGCTGAAACAGGCCGAAGCAGCGCAGAGGCAGGCAACGACAGACACGCCCGCCAACGGAGCGGCGCTGCAACTGGAGCCCGTCGCGCCCTCCTTGCCGGAACCCCCGCCAGCCTCCACTCCCGCCGGCGAACCGCAAGCGGCCCCGATTGCAGCCCGTTCGGCGCGTACGGCCACTCGCGTGCCGCCACGCGAAGCAGTGCGCGAACTCTTCGAGATCAAGCGCGCCGCACCCAGCCGCTTGCCACTGATGCTTGCAGCAGGTGGCCTGCTGATACTGCTGGCGGGTGGTGCTTACGTCTGGTGGGCCACCCAGCCACGCGGCGGAATGCAGGTGGGCCCCGGCCTTTCGTCGCCCGCCCGGACAGAAACCACACCCCAGCCGATCGCCGTACCATCCACTCTCCCTTTGCCGAGCACAGACATCTCGGCAGGAAGCGCAGACGCTTCAGCAGCGCCTTTGTCCGCACAGCCAAGCATGAAGCCGGTCGACAGGCCTCATGGCTCGAAAGCCGCTGCAGACAAGCCTCTCCAGACCCCATCCCCTGAGACGCCCGTCGTACGCCGCTCTCCACCAAGCCCCATTGCAAACGAAGCTGCCTCGCCCATTCAACAGGCCTACACTGCCTATACCGCAGGGGATTTGGCCCGGGCACGCCAGGGTTTTCTTGGCATCCTGCGCTCCGAACCGAAAAATCTTGATGTGCTCAATGCACTGGGGCTGATTGCCCTGCACAGTGGTCGCCAGGCCGAAGCCGAACACTATTACCGGCAGGCACTGGTCATCGACCCCAAGGATGCCACCGCACGTTCCCAGCTTGCCCTGCTCTACGGAGAAGGTGATCCGGTGACAGCCGAGACACGCCTGCGCAGTCTGCTGATCGAGCAGCCCGAGTCAGCGCCAGCCCTGTTCGCGCTGGGCAGCATCTATGCCCGTCAATCCCGCTGGAGCGAAGCACAGCAAGCATTCTTCCAGGCCCATGCCCTGGACGCGGCCAACGCCGATACGCTCTACAACCTTGCCGTCAGCCTCGATCATCTGAATCAGCCCCGGCTGGCACAGGAGTATTACGAACGCTCGGCAGTCGCAGCGCGTCGCAGCCAGGTCGCGTTCGATCCGGCGGCTGCCCGCCAGCGTGCAGCCGCCCTGCAGGATGCCTCCGCAGCCACAAGCAAACCCGCCAGCCCCTGAGCGGCGTTTTCAGTCATGAATGCACCTCACCATCAACCTCTCGGGCAGTTGCTGATCACGCATGGCGTGATCACCGATGATCAGCTGCGCATCGCGCTGCATGAACAAAGCCGTTCCAATCTCGCTCTGGGGAAGCTCCTGGTGCAGCTCGGTTTCGTTACCGAAGCGGCGCTGCGCGATGCCCTGTCCGAATCGCTGGGCAAGCAGGGCGTCGATCTGGCGCGCGCAATTGCCGACCCGGACGCCTTGGCGCAGGTGCCGGAAGAGCTCGCCAAACGGCACCGCCTGCTGCCACTGCGCTGGGACGCCGAGGCTCGTCGCCTGACCGTAGCGATTGCCGACACCGACGATATCGTTGCGCTGGACAAGCTGCGCTCGATCCTGCCCGAAGAAACGCAGGTCGACACCCTGCTGGCAGGTGAAAACGAGATTGCCCATGCCATCGACCAGTATTACGGCTTTGAACTGTCGATTGACGGCATCCTTACCGAAATCGAAACCGGAGAGATCGATTACCGCTCACTGGCGGCCAGCGACCAGTACGACCAGCCCATCGTGCGCCTGATCGACGCGCTGATGGCCGATGGCGTGAAGCGCGACGCGTCCGACATCCACTTCGAACCGGAAGCAAGTTTCCTGCGCATCCGCTACCGCATCGACGGTCTGCTGCGCCAGATCCGCGTATTGCACAAATCCTACTGGTCGGCCATGGCTGTGCGCATCAAGGTGATGGCTGGGCTGAACATCGCCGAGACGCGCGCGCCGCAGGATGGTCGCATCTCGTTGAATGTGCGCGGGCGCCCGGTGGATTTCCGCGTCTCGTCGCAGCCCACGATCCACGGTGAGAACGTTGTCCTGCGCATCCTCGACCGGCAGAAAGGCATCGTGCCACTGGACCGTTTAGGGCTCGGCGACAGCCAGCTTGAAATGCTCAAGCTGATGATTGCCCGCCCTGAAGGAATCATCCTGTTTACCGGCCCCACCGGCAGCGGCAAGACAACCACCCTGTACTCGATCCTGAACCACATCAACTCCGAGGGCATCAACATCATGACCCTCGAAGATCCGGTCGAATATCCGATGCCGATGATCCGC
This sequence comes from Uliginosibacterium sp. 31-16, assembly GCF_030730865.1. GTDB lineage: Bacteria > Pseudomonadota > Gammaproteobacteria > Burkholderiales > Rhodocyclaceae > Uliginosibacterium. The sequence goes on from NZ_JAVALZ010000006.1 coordinate 4,294, forward strand.
CAGACTTCGGTGTCCGAAGCCACCAAACTGGATTTCGCCAACGGCATCCGCTCGATGATGCGCCAGGATCCAGACGTAATCCTGGTCGGCGAAATCCGCGACGAGGAAACCGCGGAAATGGCCTTTCGCGCCTCGATGACCGGCCATCAGGTCTACGCCACCCTGCACACCAACTCGGCCATCGGCGTCATTCCGCGCCTGTTCGACATCGGCATCCTGCCCGACATCATGGCCGGCAACATCATCGGTGTCGTCGCCCAGCGTCTGGTGCGCAAGCTGTGCCCGCACTGCCGGCGGCAGCGTGCGCCAGAGCCGTATGAGCTCAAACTGCTCGGCGTATCCAGCGAACGTCCCGTGCACTCGCTCTACGAAGCAGTTGGCTGCCCTGCCTGCGAGCAGCAGGGTTACAAGGGCCGCATGGCGATCATGGAGCTGATGCGCATGGACGCCGACATCGACGAATTGATCGCCCGCCGCGCCACCTATCGCGAAGTGCGCAACGCCGCACGCGCAAAGGGCTTCCGCACGCTCGCCGAAGACGGCATCCGCCGCGTCATGGAAGGTCAGACCACGCTGGAAGAACTCGCCCGCGTGGTGGACCTCACCGAGCGCATGTTCAGCGCCGAGCTCTGAGAAGGTCTGCGCCATGGCCATCTTCGCCTACAAAGCCATGAACGCCGGTGGCAATCTCGTGCACGGTGAGCTGGATGCACTCAATCCGGTCGATCTGGAGATGCGCCTCAAACGCATGGATCTGGATCTCATCACCGGAGTCCCCTCGCGCAACCCGCTGCGGCATACACGCGGGCGCTTGCCCGTGCGCGAGCGCATGCATTTCTGCTTCCATCTGGAACAGCTCACCCGCGCCGGCGTCCCCCTGATCGATTCGCTGACTGATCTGCGCGACTCCACCGAACACCCGCGCATGCATGCGGTCATCGCCTCGCTGGTCGAGGGCATCGAGGGTGGGCGCAGTCTGTCTCAGGCGCTGGCCGAGCATTCCGATGCTTTCGATTCCGTATTCTGTGCGCTGGTCCGCGCTGGTGAAACCAGCGGCAACCTGCCCGATGTGCTGAAGGAGCTGAACGAAGCGCTCAAGCGCGAGGATGAACTCTCATCCTTCGTGCGCAAGCTGGCGATTTACCCCAGCTTCGTACTCTCCATCACGCTGGTCGCCGTTTTCGTCGCCATGATCTACGTGGTCCCGGAACTCGCCAAGCTGTTCCGTTCCACCGGCATCGAACTGCCGTTTCAGACCAGACTGCTGATGTGGACATCCACCTTCATTTCGCGCTTCTGGCCTTTCATCATTGGCGCAGCTGCAGCAGGTGCCATCATCCTCAGCACCCTGATCCGCACCCACCCGGCGACCACCCGCCGCTGGGACAGATTCAAACTCGGCTTCCCGCTGCTGGGTACGGTGTACCGCAAAATCGTGCTGTCGCGCTTTGCCAACCTGTTTGCCATGATGTACGCCTCCGGCATCCCGATCATCGACACCATTCGTGTCGCCCAGGATGTGGTGGGCAACCGCGTGATGCGCGATGCGCTGGAACAGGTGGAACAACTCATTGCCGAAGGGCAGAATGTGACCGCAGCCTTTGCCACCGTCGGCCTGTTCCCCCCGCTGGTAGTGCGCATGCTGCGCGTGGGCGAACACACCGGCTCGCTTGATCAGGCGCTGCACAATGTCAGCTATTTCTACGAACGCGATGTCCGCGAATCCACCGCCAACCTGCAGGTCACGATGGAAGTGTTGCTGATGGTCTTGCTCGGCGGGCTTATCCTGTGGATCGCGATTTCAGTGCTCGGCCCGGTGTACGACGTCATCACCAAGATGAAGATCTGACATGCTCACACGCTATCTTCACTGCATCGACAACTCCGGCCTCGCCAGCTACATCAGCGCGGGTGGACAGATCCAGCCCCTGGCTCGATACGCAGACGGCAACGATGGCTCCAGCCAGTTTGCCGCCTGGCTCAGCACGGCCCGCGCCGGGACGCATACCATTCTCGTCGATCTGCCGGATGAAGGCTTTCACAGCGAAAGCATTCCCTACGTTGCCGGCACCGATCGCAAGACCCTGATCGCCCGCAAGCAGGCTCAACTCTTCTTCGGCTCACCCTTCAGCACGGCCATTTCACTGGGTCGCGAAAAGGAAGGGCGACGCGACGAGCGTGTGCTGTTCACTGCCATCACCCGCCCTGCCGCACTGGAGCCCTGGCTGGCTGTCCTGCGCCAGCAGGAAGCCCCGCTGGCCGCGCTCTACAGCGTGCCCTTGCTGACGCGCCAACTCCTCGGCGGACTGCAGGTCGACGCTCCGCGCGGGCTGATTGTCAGCTTCTCGTCCGCGGGCATCCGCCAGACCTACTTCGAGAACGGCGAGCTGCGTTTCTCGCGTCTCTCGCCCGCACCCGAAGGTGACTACGCCACCTGGGGCGAAGCCTGCCTGCGTGAAAGCCAGAAAACCCTGCAATACCTCAGCACCCAGCGCTGGATCACCCGCAGCACACGCCTGCCGGTCTGGCTGCTGCTCGCCCGCCACGATTTCGCTCCGGTGCTGGCGAATCTTGAACGCGCCGAACAGCTCGACTTCCGCCTCGTCAATCTGGAAACCCTCTCCCACCATTTTGGCGAGCGCAGTCGCACCACCGCGTCCGACAGCCTCCCGCTGACGATGCGTCTGGCCCTGCGCGCCGGGCACGCTCCGCAACTGGCGCCCGACAGCGAGCGCCGCAGCTACCGCCTGCAACTGCTGCGTCGAGCCATCCTGTGGGGCGGCTCCCTGGCCGCCATGGTGCTGGCCAGCCTCGCCCTGCACAACCATCTGAGCAGCCGCAATCTGTGGCAACAACGCACCACCCTGCAGGCCGAAAGCCGGCAGGAAGAGCTGCGCTACCAGCAACTGCTGGCCACCTTGCCGCAACTGCCTACCAGCCTCGAATCACTGCACAGTGTGGTCAACGGCATCGATCAACTGGCCGGGCGCCGTGCTGATCCGGCCGAGGCCTTGCGCCGCCTGTCACTGGCGCTGAACGCCTATGCCGACATCGACGTGCAGCGCATTGACTGGCAGCTCGCAGACGAAGCCCGCAGCAGCGCCAGCGTCACGCTGGAAGCAGCCCTGCCACTGACGGCCGCCGCCGACCCACGCGCCGCCATCACCCGCATCCGTGCCTTTACCGCCGAATTGCGCAAGCCGGACAGCGAAGTCAGCCTGCTCGCCCTGCCCTTCGACGTCGAGTCCGACAAGACCTTGCGCAGCAGCGCCGAAACCCTCAACAAACGCCCCGAATTCAAGCTGCGCCTGCTGATCAGTCAGGGAGTGACCCCGTGAAAACCACCCGCGCCAGCAGCGTCGTCTCCCGTCAGCTCAGCCTCAGCATCCTCACCGCCGTGATTCTCATCGCACTGGGCGCCGGCCTGCTGTGGGGTTCCCAGCAGCAATTGCTGCGCGCCCGGCGCGATCACGCCCAGGAGCGCAGTGCAGCCCAGGCCCTGCATCAGCGCTACCAGAAAGCCCAGGCCGACGAGCCCACCATCCGCACCACCATCGCCCGCTTCAACCGGTACCAGCAACAAGGCCTGGTCGGTGCCGAGAACCGTCTGGACTGGGCCAATGCCGTCCGCAGCATCGGCCAGGCCCGGCGCATCGACAAGCTCGAATTCACCCTCGCCCCCCAGCGCGAGCTGGGCAAACTCGATGCGGAAAGGCACTTCAGCACCCACGCCAGCCAGATGAAACTCAGCATGCAAGTGCTGCACGAAGGCGACCTGCTACGCGTGCTCGCAGACCTGCATGCCTTGCCCGGCGCCCTGATCCAGCCGCGCCGCTGCAGCCTCAGCCCGTTGAGCAACGGAGCTGATCAAGGCAACAGCCGCCTCGCTGCCGAATGCGAGCTAGACTGGATTACCGTCGAAGCGTCCGGCGCCGTGCCGGCCACACCTGCCACCTCGAACCCGCCATGAGAGCACCTCGCACAGCCGCTCGCAGCCTCATTCTTCAAGCCATCACCGCCATAAGCCTTGTCTGGTGCGGCTGTGCATGGGGGCAGGCTGCAGAAGCCCGTCAGGAGCCGCTCTCCGAGCAAGAGCTAGGCCGCCTTTTCCATACCCCGCAGCAGCGCGCCGTACTTGACGAACTGCGCCGCCGCAACGCCCGCATCAGCCGCGAACAACAATCCGACACCATCACCCTGCAAGGCATCGTGCGCCGCTCCAGCGGCCGCAGCACTGTCTGGATCAACGGCCAAGCCCATAGCGAACACGCCCCGGTCGCCAGCTACGGCGACCGCTCCGCCCGCGTCTTCGTCGGCGAAGGCAAAACCGTGGAGCTCAAGGTCGGCGAGCAGGTGAAGCTCACGCCCGAATCCAGTACGGAGAAACGGCCGTGAAACGCGGGGAGCGGGGGTATGTGCTGCTGGCAATGCTGGCGCTCGTGCTCGCCGTGTCAGCCGTGGCCCTTGTCTCTGGAGCCAACCACTTTGCCGGAAACCGGGAATTGAGTGCCCGGCGTGACACCCTGAAAGCACTCCAGACTGCGCGCGAATTGCTGCTGGCCCGCGCCCTGGCGGAAGACAACACCCCGGGCGCCCTGCCCTGCCCGTCTCCGGACGAGAGCGGCAGCACGGTCACCGAGTGTGCTCCTAACACCACCGGGGTCATCGGCCGCCTGCCCTGGAAAACCCTTGGCACAACGCCGCTGCTGGACGGCGACGGGGAGTGTCTCTGGTATGCCCTCAGCGTACCGCAACGCAATGGCGTGCCTGCACAGTGCCGTGATGACTCTCACGACGGAGAAGCGCTCTGTCTGTCGGTGCCGGCAACGCCTCCCATCAATCCAGCGACAGTTCCTTCCCTTGTCGCCAACGGAGAGAAGGTGGTTGCTGTTCTATTCGCTCCGAGCCGTTCTCTGAGCACACAAACTGGGCGTGGATCTGGAAGTGGAGGTTGCCGCAGTGGAAGCCCAGACCAATTTCTGGAAAGCCCCGGCACATCAGGAACTGCGGTCAGCACCACCATTTCCAGCCCTCAGCCGGGCGGGAACGATCAGATATTGGTGATAACCCAACAGGATGTAATGAAAGTTGTTGCCGCACGTTTTTTGCGCCGTTTGGCCGATTCGGGCATTGCATTCACCGATGGACCACTCGCAGACACCCGCGGCCTAACCTCCCCCAGTCAACAGGCTTTCGATCTGAAATTGCTGACAACTCAGGACACCCCAAATTACGCCAAAGCGACTGGCAGTGCGGCCTGCCCGCGTACAAGCACGCTGGTGGACGGGTTGCCTTCCTCGCTCAACTACAAGCACCCCGTCAGCACGCTGTGCCTGAACGACTGGTACACCTGGATCAGCTTCGACAGCAGCAAGAACCTGCTTTCCATCAGCATCCCGCCAGCGAATGCCGGGGAAAAAACCGTCATCTGTTCTGCAACGCCTGGCAGCAAAGAGGTTCTCTGTGTCTGAACATCCCGTTTGTCGCATACCGCAACGCGGCTTTACTCTGGTCGAACTGGCTATCGCTCTGACCATCATTGCCATTCTGGCGAGCGGTGCCCTGTTCGCCTTCAGTGTACAGATCGAGCGCAGCCGACGGCTGGAATCGCGCAACCAGATCGACGACGCTCGTGAAGCACTTCTTCTCTACGCTGCCGCCAATCAGTCGCCCGCCGGAGCACTTCCCTGTCCTGCGGCAAGTGCCGAAAGTGGCATTGCAGCAGCATCATGCACGGGCGCGGATGTTACCCGTGGTTTCCTCCCCTGGCAGACGCTAGGGCTACCGCAAACGGACGGTTTCGGTCAGACCCTGCGCTACGCTGTCTCCTGCAAATATGTGAAGACCCCCTCGCTTGCCTCGGAAGGTGACGTCAACATTCGCAGCAAGGATGCCAGTGGCACCGAAACCAGTCTCTCGGCAGCAAACAGCGTTGCGCTGGCAATCTGGTCAGTCGGTGGAGATGGCGTGGACGCCTCACCCACCAGCGGCAGCAATGTTATCGGCCAAAGCCCGGCAGACGATCAGGTCGTGTGGGTTTCGCGTTACATCGTACTTGGTCGCCTGCTGGCCGCAGGTCACAATCTTTCCTCAGCCGCCACCCTGTGTCCCTGAGCTTCATGCCCACCCGCCCCTCCCTCCTCCACCGCCTGCGCACCGCCTGCGTCGAGCCCAGCGACAGCGAGGAGTTGCGCCTGCAGAAAGCGCTGCTGTTCTTCATCAGCGGGCTGGTCAGCATGGCCGGGGCGATGTGGTTGCTGATCTATTGGGCGCTGGGGCCGCGACTTTCCGCATCGCTGCCCTTCACCTTGCAACTGGGTGTGGCGCTGAACCTGCTGATCTACGCCCGCTGGGGCAATTTTGATCTGTTCCGCATTACCCAGATGGCGATCCTGTTGTTCTTCCCCTTCGTCGCACAGTGGGCGCTGGGCGACTTCGTGGCCGCGTCGGGTCTGATCCTGTGGGGCATGCTGGCGCCGGTGTGTGCCCTGCTGTGCCTGGGGGTGCGCGAATCGATGCCGTGGTTCGCGGCCTATCTGGTTCTCACCCTGATCACCGGCGGCGCCGATTATTTCCTGGCCGACGTCGGCATGGTGACAACCGCCGTACCACGCAAGGTGTCGGTGCTGTTTTTCGCACTGAACTTCGCGACCATCTCGACCATGGTGTATCTGTTCCTGCGTTTCGCGATCCGCGAGCGCGAACGCACCCAGGGCATGCTGGAAGAGGCCCACGCCCGGCTGGAAATCGAACAGGCCCGCTCCGAGCGGCTGTTGCTCAACGTTCTACCCGCACCGGTGGCCTTGCGCCTGAAAGCCTCGGACGAGACGATTGCCGACGGTTTTGCCGAGGTGACGGTGATGTTTGCGGACATCGTGAACTTCACCGAGCTGGCCGCCGGCATGCCACCGACCGAGGTATTTGCACTGCTCAACCACGTGTTCGGCCAGTTCGACCAGATGGCCGAAGTGCGCGGGCTGGAGAAGATCAAGACCATCGGCGACGCCTATATGGTGGCCGGAGGCCTAAACGATGATTCAAACGACCCTTGCGCGGCAATTGCCGATCTGGCGCTGAGCATGCGCGACTGGCTGGCGGAAGACTCGGCTCTGCACGGACGCAGCCTGCAACTGCGCATCGGCATCGGCACCGGGCCGGTTGTGGCCGGGGTGGTGGGGCGCAAGAAATTCATTTATGACCTGTGGGGTGACACGGTCAATCTGGCCAGCCGGATCACCACCGAAAGCCATCCCAGCAGCATCCAGTGCGACGCCACCACCTTCGCCCGCCTCAAGTATCGCTTCATCTTTGAAGACCCGGTCACCCTGCGCCTGAAGGGCAAGGGCATGGTCAGCGTGTGGCGTCTGCTCGGCCGCACCGATGATGCCCCCGTGCTGATCACGCCCGCCAATCGCTATCCACTGGATATTGATGTGAGCGGCGTTGACTGAGCACCTCCGGCGCAGCACCCGGCAGGCGACTGACGCCCCACGTTTCTGCCATGCGTCATGGATGATGGCCGAAGAGCCGCATCTGCAAAGACTTTGCGGCACACCGGCCTCGAACACCGCAGCGGACAAGCCTCTTCAGCACGCCTGCTCGAAAAGCCCCGCTGGATGAGGCTCTTCAGGCATGCCGGCGAGAGCTGGCACTCACGACCTTCCAGCCTCCAGAACTCAGCCCTGCACCACAAGCGATTTTTTCGGCCTCAAGCCGAAGCTGACCGCTCCCGCCTGATTCTCGTCCAGCGTCAGCCGGTAGCCCGCCGATTCGGCCAGTCGATTGGCCTGGTAGAGGCCAATGCCGAGTCCGGAATCCGAGGCCAGCGGTTGCACGAATAGCTTGGCGGCACGATCTTCTTCAATGGGGTCGCCATTGTTCGTGATGCTCAGGCTGCAGCCGTCCGGGTCGGCCTCAAGGCGCACCCGGATGGCACTGGCCTGATGGTCCAGTGCATTGCGCAGCAGGTTGTCGGCCACACAATCAAACAGTGCCGCCGGCACCATCGTCGCGCCCACCTCTCCATCCTGTTCATAACGGATGCGCGCGTCCGGGTGGCGCGCCTGCAGCGCCGCCCACCATAGCCGAAGGGCTTGCGGGCGCAAATCATCGGGGCGCGGCTGGCGGATGTTTTGCATGGCCTCGCTCAGGCGCTGCCGGATCGCCGGCAGTTGCTCGCCGAGCAGGCGCTGCACCGCCACCGGATCGCGTCCGCCATCGCTGAGCACCGCGTGGCACAGCATGTCCAGTGACTGCAGCAGGTTCTTGATCTCGTGCGTAGTCCGCGCGCCGGTCTCATGCACAGCACGCAGGAAAGACAGCGCCTGCAGGCGCCGGGCCTGCTGCTTCGCGGCGTGGAATTCGGCCAGAACGCGCAGCATCAGATCAAACTGCCAGGCCGCCGTGGGCGTCAAGGCCACACTCGTGAAAACATCCACCTGCAACGCACCATGCTCCAGGCGGGCGCGATAACCCGTGCTGCGCCCCAGCCACTGCGCGCGTATCTCGCCGTTGCCCTCTTCCGCACACACCTGCCAGCTCAAACCCCGCACCCCGCGCCAAGCCGCCAGACGCGTCAGCGCCGTCGCCACAAACCTCTCCGGCGACTCCTCACGCACGGCCAGATCCGCCACCTCGCGCATCCACAGCTCAAACGCCTGTCCGCCCCCCAGCAGACGGCGCGACACCTCCAGCCCCAGCCCGGCAAACCCCTGCCGCGGCCCCCACGCCAGCCCAAGCGACAACAGGGTCAGAGCCATCGTCCCCAGCGCCTGCAGCAGGGCGCTCAGGTAATCGCTGCCGGCCACGAACATGAACGCCAGAGAGCCAAGCAACACGCCCATTACCACCAGCACCAGCACCACGGCGCCGACCACGTCGACCTCGGCCGTTTCCTCGCTGGATGAGCCTTGCGATGGCGAGCGCTCGGCCCCGAGCAGCGCGATCAGCCCGCACGCCGGCAGCGCAAACCAGGCGGCGAAGCGGGTCAGGGCCAGTGGCACGGCAGCCACTCCCAGCAGCATCTGCGGCAGCACCAGACCGATCAAGTCCACCACCACGCAAATCAGCGCCAGCCAGTAGCCCAGCCGGCTGCGCAGACTGACGTGGTGAAACACCTTGCCGCCGAAAATGCCGATCAGCACCAGCCCCCACAGCACCAGCAGCCCCCAGGACAGGAAAACGCCCAAAGCCCCCAGCGCCAGAACCAGCACCAGCGTGCCGCCACGGGAAACCTCGCGTTCGCCGCTGACCAATGGCTGCCACAGCAGCACCACACCGAAATGCCCGAGCAGCAGCGCCTTGCCAGCGAGACTCAGTGGCCCCTGCAGCAACGCCGCATGCAGCAACAGCAGGAGCAAGGTCAGCAGAGCCGGATGGGCCAAGCCCCGCCAGCGTCCGGTCAGCCTAGAAAAAGCAAACATGCGCGAAGACTCATGGTTGAACCGCAAGATGGGGAAGCGCAAACGTGCGACTTTCGTCACGGTGCGTTGAAAATCTGACAGATCCGCTCGAAAAACAGGGCTTTACTTCAGGAAACAGGCCGAAAACCCAACATTTCCCGCAGGCATCATTATTGCTCAAGGCGTGGCAAGAAACTCATCCCACCGGAGCCCCCCATGAAACGTCCGACCCAGCACACTCTGAAGCGCCAGCAGTCCGGCTTCACCCTTGTAGAAATCGCCATTGTGCTGGTCATCATCGGCCTGCTGCTCGGTGGCGTGCTGAAGGGGCAGGAGTTGATCAACAGCGCCAAGGCCAAAGCGGTCGTCAACGACTTCCGTAATGTCTCGGTAATGATCAACGCCTACCAAGATCGCTTCCGGGCGCTTCCGGGTGATGACTCAAAAGCCGACAAAAACTTTACTGGTGGCGCGCTCGCCAGCACTACTCCTTCCTTACTGGGCAATGGCTCAATCGATGGAAAATGGGACTCAACAACAAAAACGGATGAAACCTACTTGGCATGGCAGCACTTACGCTTGGCCAACCTTGCCAATGGCTCCACGACAGTCGGTGCCACTGACTTCCAGCAAAAAAATGCTGATGGCGGAGTCATCGGCTTTCAGTCGGGAAAACCAACAGGCGTTGATGCAACAGACAAAATTTCAGGTCGACTCTTCGTCTGCCAGAGCCAAGTATCCGGAAGGATCGCGCAACAGGTAGATTCAACGATGGACAATGATCGTGATATTGCCGCCGGCTCTGTGTTCGTGCTGCTGAACGACCAATCCAAGATGGCCGCGGCGCCACTTGATGACGCGACGTTTTACATCGTCTGCGCTGGCTTCTGAGTTGCCGGCATGCCCGAAGAGCCCCGCCCCGCGCGGGGCTTTTTCTTTGGGCAAATGTGCGTGCGTTTATTGCCGCACGCGGCGTCACTATCGCGGGCTATAGATACGGCCCCATGAGGTTTGAACTTTGCACGCTATAAACCGTTCGAGCCGAGAGCCAGGAGAAGCCCGGTGTATCGAGGCTTGGGCCCCACCCTCGACTTGGCCTGTCCTGAGCCAGTCGAAGGGCGCCTTCGGCACACTCGGGCCGAACGGACTTCACACAAAACGGGCGGCTCAATAAACACACTTCAAAAAACGTGACGGCGCCTCGCAGAGCCGCGCGCAGCGGACCTCTTGCACATGCTATCCCGGAGGCCCTTGCACCGCCTGTTTGTTCCGACAGGCATGCCGAAGAAGGCCACCAGAAGCGGCTCTTCAAGCACCCCGAATTCACCTGCGACTTGCGCAGAGCTTTACGCCCCTTTGAGCAGCCGTTCTTCCGCCGCCGCCAGATCACCGGGCAGACCGAGCAGCACGAGCACATCGCCGGCTTCAAGCAGCGAGGTGGGCGCGGGGTCGAGGCTGCGCACGCCGCGCCGGCGCACAGCAGCCACTTTCACACTCAGTTCATCCAGCCCCAGTTCGGCAATCGGCTTGCCTGCCGCCGCGCCGCCGGGCAACAGCGAGACGGAGTGCAGGCGGGCCTCCTGCGCGTCGGGGCGCTCGTCAAGATCAGATGAGCCCAGAAAAAAGCCACGCATCAGACTGAATTGCTGACTACGCACAACGCGCATGCGGCGAATCACCCGGGCTATCGGTTTGCCGATCAGGGTGAGCGTATGGGTGGCAAGCATGATGCTGGTTTCCAGCATCTCAGGCACCACCTCGGCGGCCCCCTGATTGACCAGACGCTCCATGTCGCGATCATCGTGCGCGCGGGCGACTACCGGGATGTCCGGTCGCGCGGCCTGCACGTGATGGAGCACCTTGAGCGTGGCCTGGACGTCGTTGTAAGACACCACCACCGCGCTGGCCCGCATCAGGCCTGCGGCGAGCAGCGTTTCGTGCCGGGCAGAGTCGCCGAACACCACCGGATCGCCCGCCGCAGCGGCATCGCGTACGCGGTCAGGGTCGAGATCCAGCGCGACGTAACTGACCTGCTCCTGCTCCAGCAGACGCGCCAGAAACTGCCCGGTACGACCATAACCACAGATGATCACGTGTTTGTCGGTGGCGATCGACTTGGCCGCCACGCGGGTCAGCTCCATTGAACGCAGCATCCACTCCGAGGCCACGAAGCGCAGCACGATCTTGTCGCTGTACTGGATGAGAATGGGCGCCAGCAGCAGCGAGATGACCAGCGCAGCCAAGACCAACTGCAGGACGGATGCGGGCGCTATCTGCACATCCGAGGCGAGCGTCAGCAGCACGAAACCGAACTCGCCACCGGCGCACAGCCACAGACCGGCACGCACGGCAGCCCCGTCCAGCCCTTCGAGCCAGCGCGAAGCGGCAGCGACCACAACAAACTTGAGCACAAAGATACCCGCCAGAATCAGCAGCACCCATTGCAGGTTGCGGGCGATCACGCCGAAATCGAGGAACATCCCCACGGTGACCATGAACAGGCCGAGCAGCACGTCGCGGAAAGGCTTGATGTCCTCCTCCACCTGAAGGCGGTATTCGGTTTCCGAGATCAGCATGCCAGCCAGAAACGCCCCCAGCGCCAGCGACAGGCCTGCCAGCTCCGTCACCCAGGCCAGACCCAGCGTGGTGAACAGGATGTTAAGCATGAACAACTCGGAGGATTTGCGCCGCGCCACGAGCAGGAACCAGCGACGCATCAGCCGCTGGCCGATGAACAGGATCAGCGTCAGCACGACGACTGCCTTGATCGCCGCGATCCCCAGCGTAGGCAGCAGCGAACCCGCCGGCTGCGCCAGTGCGGGGATCAGGATCAGCAGCGGCACCACCGCAATATCCTGGAACAGCAGCACGCCGATGACCTGCCGGCCGTGCGGGCTTTCCAGTTCCATGCGATCCACCAGCAGCTTGGAGAGCATGGCGGTCGAGGACATGGCAATCACGCTCGCCACCGCAAAACTGGCCTTCCAGTCCAGCCCCAACAGCATGCCCAGCAGGCCGAACAGCAGCAAAGTCCCCAGCACTTGCAGACTGCCCAGCCCCAGCACGATGCGTTTCATCGCAAACAGGCGGGGCAGCGAGAACTCCAGCCCGATGGAGAACATCAGGAAAACCACACCGAATTCAGCGAGATAACGGGCCTGCTCGCTATCCGGCACAACACCTGCAGCATGCGGGCCGAGCACGGCCCCGACCATCAGGTAGGCCAGTACCGGCGGCAGACCGAAAGCACGAAACAGCGCGACCGCAAACACGGTCACGGCAAGAAGCATCAGGGCTATATTGAACAAACCATGCATGGTGTGGTTTTTGCGCTTTGTCCGCACCCCGACAAGCGAGGCGACAAGCGGCTTTGTTATACTCGCCCATCAGTTTAACCGCAGCCTGCCCATGAGCCCAACTGCCCCAAGGAACAATCCCGCATCCTCAACCGAAGGCGCGCTGAGCACCGCGCGCCGCGTGCTGGCTATCGAGTCGGCCGCCGTGGCAGCCCTGAGTGAGCGGCTGGGCGCAGATTTCGAGCACGCAGTCGCCCTGATCCTGGCGGCCAGTGGCAGGGTCGTCGTCAGCGGCATGGGCAAGTCCGGCCATGTCGGACGCAAGATCGCGGCAACACTGGCAAGCACCGGTACGCCGGCCTACTTCGTCCATCCCGGTGAGGCTGCACACGGCGATCTGGGCATGATCCAGCCTGACGATGTATTGATCGCTCTGTCGAACTCCGGCACTGCCGAAGAACTGCTGATCATCGTGCCGCTGGTCAAGCGCATGGGCGCCAAACTGATCTCGATCACCGGCAAGCCCGATTCGCCACTGGCTCGCCTGGCCGATGCACATCTGGATGCCGGCGTCGCCGAAGAAGCCTGCCCGCTCAATCTGGCCCCCACCGCCAGCACCACCGCCGCACTGGCCATGGGTGACGCGCTGGCCGTCGCGCTGCTGGAAGCACGCGGCTTTGGCGCAGAGGACTTTGCCCGCTCGCATCCCGGTGGTCAGCTTGGCCGGCGCCTGCTGACGCATGTGCGCGACATCATGCGTACCGATCAGGCCATTCCGGCGGTGCCGCTGACAGCCTCCTTCTCTGCCGCATTGCTGGAAATCTCGCGCAAGGGTCTGGGTATGACCGCGATTGTCGACGCCGACAACCGCGTTGCCGGCATCTTCACCGACGGCGACCTGCGCCGTCTGCTTGAGCGCAATCTGGATTTCCAGAGCCTGAGCATCGCCGAAGTCATGCATCGCAACCCGCGAACGATCAGCCCCGACGCACTGGCCGTTGAAGCCGTTGAAATGATGGATAGCCACCGCATCAGTCAGGTGCTGGTGGTGGATACCGAACAACACCTGGTCGGCGCGCTGAATACGCACGACCTCATGAACGCCAAGGTGATCTGATGAGCAAGAAACCCGATCTGGTCAGCGAATCCGCAGGCCGTCTGCATCTGATGGCTTTCGACGTCGATGGCGTGCTGACCAATGGCGACCTGTATTTCACCCCCAATGGCGATGAAATCAAGGTTTTTTCCAGCCTCGACGGTCACGGCCTGAAGATGCTGCGCGAGGCTGGCATCGAGGTTGCCATCATTACCGGGCGCAAATCCGAAATGCTTGTGCGCCGTGTCGAGAATCTCGGCATCCGCCACCTGTTCCAGGGAGTGGAAGACAAACGTGCCGTCATGCGTGATCTGCGCTCCACACTCGATCTGGATGCAGACCACTGCGGCTACATGGGCGACGATGTGGTGGATCTGCCGGTACTGCGCGCCTGCGGTTTCTCGGCCACCGTCGCGGACGGACACGACTTCGTGAAACAGCACGTTGATTACGTCAGCACCAAGGGCGGCGGGCGCGGCGCCGTACGCGAGGTCTGTGATTTCATCCTCGCCGCTCAAGGCAAGCTTGACGACATGCTCAACGCCTACCTGCACGCATGAACCGGCTCAGCTCCCACTTCCCGCTGATCATTGCCGCTCTGCTGGCCGCCGCCACCTTCTGGCTGGAGCAGGTCGTGCGCAACGAATACCGCAGCGGGCTGGGCAATGCCCGTCACGATCCCGACCTGATTGTCGATCAGGTCAGCATCGACCGTTTCGATCTCACCGGCAAACGCATCTCGCGCATGACGGGCAGCAAACTTCTGCACTACCCGGATGACGATACGGCCGAAATCACCAGCCCGGTCATCACCCTGACGCGCGATGCCCGCCCCACCGTCTTCACCAGCAAGACGGCGCACGTCAACAATGAAACCAAGGTCGTCGTGATGCGCGACTCGGTGCGTGGGGAGCGCGCGGCAACTGCTGACACACCACTCCAGACACTGGAAACCGAAGTTCTCACGGTACTGACCGACGACGAAATCGCGCGCACCGACAAGCCTGTATTCATGACCCAAGGGGCAAGCCACATGTCCGGCATCGGCGCCGAATGGAACAATATCACCGGGCTGTTCACGATCCACAGCATGGTCCGTGCGACCTTGCTTCCCAAGCCAGGCGCATCCCAACCCCGAGCCCCCGACTGATCCGTTAATGAACACATGCGCAGCCATGCCGCGCATGCTTTGCCCCTGATCACAGCGAGACCCCATTTATGTCCCCAGCCTTCCGCTTCTCCCTGTTCGCCCTGCTGCTGATTGCGCCACTGGCTCACGCCGAACGTGCGGACCGCAGCAAGCCGGTCACCATCGAATCAGACCGCCTCAGCGTTGATGATCGCAACAAGGTTCAGGTATTCGAAGGCCGCGTGAAATTGACACAAGGCACGCTGGAAATCACCTCGGACAAACTCGTCGTCACACAGGACGCAGAAGGTTTCCAAAAGGGTGTGGCCACCGGTGGCAAGGACGGGCTGGCACGCTTCCGCCAGAAACGCGAAGGCAAGAACGAATACACCGAAGGCGAAGCCGAACGCATCGAGTACGAAGGACGCAACGACATGGCCAAGCTGTTCACGCGCGCCATGACCCGCAGCGGACTTGATGAAACCCGCGGTCAGTACATCGAATACAACGGCTATACCGAGCAATACACCGTAACCAACGGCCCGAACGCCAGCGTTTCAAAGAACAGCAACGAACGCGTGCACACCACCATCTGGCCCAAAGGCACTGCGCCTGAAACGGCCGTATCACGTCCGGCTGGCAAATAGGCCTGCGCCGCTTCAAGTTGGTCCGCACTGCACGCGCCGGACTCCGGCCCTAGCCGGAACAGCCTCTGCGCGTAGGGTTTGTTGCTCCGCTGGCAGCCTCGGTTCAAGTCCTGAACCATGTCCCTGTGGCCGCCCATACCCTCTCCGGGGAAGGCGGCCAAGCTGACTCCAGTCGGCTGCCACGCATGGCGTACGCCTGCAATCACCCGCAGGGCGTCCTTCGACAAGCGCGGGCAGGCCACCTCGATGCACGGCTTTCAAGCCGGACTATTTCGAGGTGTGCGAGGTCCAAACAAATCGGCCTGAATCAATAATCAAAGCCGGAAAACATAGCAAGGGGAGCCTGCGGCAGGACGACTCAAAAGCACTCCATCTGCCTCTACCTCCTCAAGACCCGCTTCGCGCCTGCTTCTCCAGACAGGATATCTGCACAAGCGCGCCCCGCCTGCCTCTCTGACATGCCTCCCCTGAAAGCCTTGCGCAGCGCAGCATAGCAAGCACCCTCAAAAGCATTTCGCACCGCATCAAGCAGCCCGCCCATCCGGACAGCTAACCGGATACAAACCCTTGTGGATAATGGTTACAAGCGGACATAATCGCGATTGATGCAGCGCAACATTTCTTGCTTGACAGGCGCAAAATCCTTCTTATAATTCGCATTGTGCGGCGCAGCAATGATTGATCAGGCAGCACATGCAGCACCTTGTGTAGCCGCGTTATCCCTAGACCAATATCAGGAGTCAGACATGTCCCTTCCCGAACAAATCAGCACCGCCAACAAGGCGTCCATTGAAGCCGCACTGACCTTCGCCAACACCGCGTTTGCCAGCGCCGAAAAGCTCGCCACCCTCAACCTCAATACCGCCCGCGCCATGCTGGAAGACAGCGTCGCCACCGCCAAGACCCTGCTCGGCGCCAAGGATGCACAGGAACTCGTGTCCCTGCAGTCAGCCCTGGCTCAACCGACCGTGGAAAAAATCGTTTCCTACAGCCGCAGCGTGTATGAAATCAGCGCAGCAGCTCAGGAAGACATCAGCAAGATCCTAGAATCGCAACTGAGCGAAGTGAACAAGAACGTCTCCGCCGCACTGGACAAGGCAGCCAAGTCCGCTCCGGCCGGTTCCGACGTGGCTGTGGCTGCCGTCAAGTCCGCCATCGCTGCAGCAAACTCCGCTTACGACAGCATCAACAAGGCCGCCAAACAGGTCGCCGAAATCGCCGAAGCCAATGTGGCCGCAGCGACCACCGCGACAGTCAAGGCCGTCGGCGCTTCCGCCGCTTCGACCAAAGGCAAGAAGGCCGCCTGAGTTTCAGCTCATCGGGCCCCGGCCGCAACCGCCGGGCTTTTCAACCCGCAGCCGCAATGGCTGCGGGTTTTTTACGTCCCGAACAATTTCCATGAAAAGGGTTCTGAAAATGGGCCGGAGATCACGCATCAGCCCAGCCTCACTACTTGTCAGGCAAAAGTACGACTGAGCCTCTTTTCGAAGAACCCGACGCTGTACCTTTGGCGCAGTAATAAATAGCTCTCGCTGCACAAAGAAAAGGACAACCAGCCCCGCAATTTATGGCCAATGTCTTGTCGATTAGACCTTTCACCAAACGACATCTACGAATAGCAGAGCCAAATTTATCCAGCCACCGCGAGGTATTGTGCGGATGCTGTTTATCTCCCCCTCGTTCCAGAACTTTCCTCGCATCCTGAGCGGTAAACAAAAAAAGGCAGCCCGAAGGCTGCCCTTTTAGAGAACCAATCGTCCTTGCGGAGGATCAGAATTCCTTCATGATACCGACCTTGATGGTCGTTGCGTCAGCCTTGGTCGCATCGCCGCTGAAGCCAACTGCGTTGCCGACATACTTGCCGTTAGTAAGCTTCTCTTGACGCTCAAAGTCGGTCTTCTGCAGGTTGGCGTACACTTGCACGCTCTTGCTCAGGAAGTAGGAACCGCCGATCATGATCGACTTGCCGCTGTTACGGCCGGTCGGGCCGGAACCCATATCCATCAGGTGGGAAACACCCAGACCGACTTCAGCCTTGCCGTCGAAGTTGTACGACAGCACGAAGTTGGTGGTCTTTTCCTTGTAGTAACCGGCAACAGCATCATCAGGCGACTTGTCACCCACGGAAGCGCCCTTGAACACGTTGTATGCGGTCGAGAGTTTCAGGTTCTTGTTGCCCGGGATCGGACGGATGTTCAGGTAAGCGTGGGTGAAATTGCGGCCCAAGCCTTCAGCACCGCTCTGAGCAGCAGACGGACGCACGTCGGTCACGTCAAAGCCCCAATCCACGATACCGTCCATGATCACGCCTTCGGAACCGATCACGTACACATTGCCGGAAGACGGATTCGTCAGCGTAGCGCCGCCTTCAGAGTCATTGTTGCCACCCTTCTGGTTGTCGCCGATAGCGTAGGTTGCCTTGACCAGAGTCTTGACCGGGCCAAGATTGAAGGTCGGCGACCAGTAAGTCGTGTTGCGGTTGGTCAGAGACTCTTCACGGAACTGGGACACACCGAACTTGACCAGCTCGGTATCCTTCGGCGTCACCATGTAGGGCTTCTCTGCCAGTTTGTATTCGTTGCTGGCCAGGTTAGCAGTACCCCACTGCAGCGTGCCGAACGGGGTGGTGAAAGCCATGGCCTTCTTATCGTTGGAGTTCAGGCCGCCAGTCGACGTGATCTTGTTCGACGAATCCTGGCTGAAACCCTTGCCTTCATGCACGTTGCCGAAACGAAGATCGAAGTCCACACGAACTTCATATCCCGGAGCGATGGTTTCCTTGGCGCCGATGGACACGCGGGTGGTCGAGTTGCAACCGCCTTCTTGCGATTCCTTGGTACCGATCATGTTGCCGTCGGCATCCTTGGATTGAGCACGGGCGAACTGATAGCAAGCGTCAAATTTGCCACCCACGGTGACGGAAGTTTGCGCGAAAGCGGCGCCGGACATCAGACCAGCAACAGCCAGAGCGATGAGTTTCTTCTGCATGAATAATTCTCCTCACAGTTGAAGATCGGGGCGCGGCGTCAGCCATCACTCCCGTCCCACCTCTCGCGATTCGAGAAGTTGAGGCGATTGTGGCAAGCACCCCACCCCCGGGCAAGACAAAACCATCAATTGCACGCATCCGGAAGACGAGTTGTTGTGAGGATGCAACACAAAGCATTGTTTTCCAGACGCAGAAAAACAAAACGGGCCCGAAGGCCCGTTTTTACAGATGCTGCGCCCAGCTATCAGGTCGGAAGATCCGCCAGATAAACCGCAGGCTCACCTTCAAAGTCCGAGGAGAAGAGCACACGCTTGTTGTCCGGCGTGAACCCAGGGTGTGGATGCGTCACCTGACGATCATTGCGATACACCTTCCAGGAGGAGTTGTGTTCGCAGATCTTCTTGGTGGTTTTGTTCTTCAGATCGAACAAGTACAGGAAAGGATCGTTCTCATGGGTGTGCGAAGCGGTATCCTGGACATCAGCCGGCGTGTCGCAGCCGTCGCCCACGGCCAGCGAACCATCGTAGTTGCTGTACAGGTGCGAGCACGGCGGCATGGTCAGCACGGCTTCGTTTTCCAGCGTCACCGGATCGGCCACGCAGATCCAGCGATCCGAACTGCCTTTCTTGTAAGACACGTACATCATCTTGGAGCCATCCGGCACCCAGAATTCGTGCGTGCAGGCTTCGCCTTCTTCCTGCTGCTTGACCTTGCGCGGGTTCGTGCCGTCTTCATTGATCATCCACATGCGTGAATCGATGAGGTCATGCGGACCTTCGTGACAGAAAGCCACGGTGTTGTCATCAAACGGACGATAGATCGGGTGGCCCATCCAGCGCTTTTCATCGACCAGCACTTCACTGGTGCCCTTTTCGATATCGACGATGATCAGGCGGCAGCGCGGCTTCATGTGGAACTGTTCGGCGAACTGCTCCCAGGTCGTCAGCGGCAGCAGGTCGCCATCGACCACTTCGATGCCCGCCAGTTTGGTGCAATCGCTGTTCGACCCCCAGGTGCCGTAACCCTTCCAGCCGTCCGGCACGGTGTAATAGGTTTCTTCCTTGAGTGTAGCCAGGTCAACGCGGCGCATTTCCTTGGTGCCCTGACGGTAATAGAAGGTCTTGTCGTCCGGAGAGAGGAAACAGCCAAAGGTATTGTTGCCAGCGCCTTCGGTAATCTGGGTGGCCACCTGGGTTTCCAGATCAAGCAGGAAATTGTTCCAGTTGTTGTCGAACCAGCCGCCGAACATGAGCTTCTTGCCATCATTGGTGAAACACTTCTGATAGAAGTAGTTGCGATGACAGGTCACGTCAGTGGGGGTCAGCCGGGTGACGCGCACGCCGGTACTGGGATCGGTATATTCGTGAAACTTGAGCTGGAAGGTATCGCCCTTGGCCATGTGTTATCCCCTGCAAAAAACCGGAAGCCTGCGGGAATGCGCTTCCGATGGTCGTCCGGGATTTTACGGCATTTGTCGGAGCAATCTTTAACCTGCCCACAAGATTGTGGTCGCCAGACTTGGCCAATTGACCCAAGGCAAGGCCGGGGGATAATGCACTGACTAAGCTTGGAGCCCGTTTCAATGCCCCCATCAATCATGCGCAAACCTGAGCTGGTCTGCCCTGCCGGCAGCCTTCCGGCGCTCAAGATGGCCGTCGACAATGGCGCCGACACCGTCTATCTGGGCCTCAAGGATGCCACCAACGCCCGCAATTTTGCCGGCCTGAATTTCGATCAGAACTCCGCCAGTGAGGGAATTCGCTACGCCCAGAGCCGTGGCCGCCAGGTGCTGATGGCCATCAACACCTACGCCCAGGCCGGCGAAGAGAAGCGCTGGCATCAGGCGGTGGATATGGCCGCCGGGCTGGGCGTAGATGCGGTCATCATGGCTGACCCCGGCCTGCTGGATTACGCCAGCAAAACCCACCCGCAACTGCGTCGCCATCTGTCCGTGCAGGGCTCGGCCACCAATTACGAAGCCATCAACCTGTATCGCGATCTGTTCGGGATTTCGCGTGCAGTGCTGCCGCGGGTGCTGACCTTGTCGCAGGTCGAGCATGTGATCGCTCATACCGATGTGGAGATCGAGGTCTTCGGCTTCGGCAGCCTCTGCGTGATGGTGGAGGGCCGCTGCCTGCTCTCCAGCTACGCCACAGGCGAGTCGCCTAACACCGCTGGCGTGTGCTCGCCGGCCAAAGCCGTGCGCTGGGTGGAAACACCCCAAGGCACCGAAGCGCGCCTGTCCGGCATCCTTATCGACCAGTACGGCCAGGACGAACCTGCGGGCTATCCGACCCTGTGCAAGGGACGTTTCGAGGTCAATGACGAAACCTACTACGCGCTGGAAGAGCCCACCAGCCTGAACGTGCTGGCCGCGCTGCCGGAACTGCTGCGCATTGGCGTAGCGGCGATCAAGGTGGAAGGCCGTCAGCGCAGCCCGGCCTATGTTGCCGAAGTCACCCGCACCTTGCGGGCGGCCATCGATGCCGCCCATGTCGATCCGGCCCGCTTCGCGCCCAAACCCGCCTGGGACGCCGCACTGGGCAAGGTTTCCGAAGGTCAGCACGTAACGTTGGGCGCCTATCTCCGGCCGTGGAAATAGCATGCCCGCTCAGCCGCATGCAGCGGACGTTTCCGGGCGACTACCCCGAAGACGTCCGTGCGACAAGCCTCTGCGGCACGGCTATCTGAAGAAGCCCGCAGCAAGCGGCTCTACAGACAGCTTGTTGCAAACCCGGCATTTCACAAAAACATAAAACCAACAGGCAAGTGCAATGAAACTTTCTCTGGGCCCTCTGCTCTATTTCTGGCCACGCGATCAAGTACTGGCCTTCTACCGCGACGCCGCCAACTGGCCTGTCGACACCATTCACCTCGGCGAAGTGGTATGCAGCCGCCGTCAGCAGGTCCGTCTGGATGACTGGCTGGGTCTGGGGCGTGAACTGGCGCAGGCAGGCAAGGAGATTGTTCTGTCCTGTCAGGCGCTGCTGGAGTCCGAAAGCGAATTGAAAGCCCTGCGCCGCATCTGCGACAACGGCGAGTTTCTGGTGGAAGCCAATGACATGGGCGCGGTCAAGCTGCTCAAGGGCACGCGCTGGGTCGCCGGCTCGCATCTGAACATTTACAACGCCAGCGCACTCAAGCTCTTCGCGGGTATGGGTGCAATGCGCTGGGTGCCGCCGGTGGAGATGGATCGTGCCCGACTTCAGACGCTGCTTGCTGAAGCACCCGCAGGAATGGAAACCGAACTCTTCGCCTGGGGTCGCCTGCCGCTGGCCTTCTCGGCACGCTGTTTCACCGCGCGACATTTCAATCTGAAGAAGGACGACTGCCAGTTCCGCTGCCTCGAAGCGCCAGACGGCCTTGAGCTGGATACGCGCGAGGGCGAACATTTCCTCGCCATCAACGGCATCCAGACCCAGTCGGCCGCCACCCATGCCGTCCTGCCGCATCTGGAGGGCATATCCAGCACGCGGGTCACCAGCCTGCGCATCAGCCCGCAATCGCAGCACACCGCACGCATTGTCGAAATGCACCGCGCCGCGCTGGACGGGCTTGCGCTAGACTCCACAGCACTCGCCGCCTTCGCCCCCACCGCCCTGTGCGATGGCTATTGGACAGGCCGCGAAGGCATCAAGCTTGGAGACGAACATGTTTGCTGAACTGCGCCCACCGAAATTCCTCGCCGAACTCGGCCCGAAACTACCACAACGCCCGTGGAGCGACGCGCTGTGTGCCAGCCTTGAAGTAGCCCGCCTGACGAAACAGCTCGACGCCGATTTCAGTTTTCTGGAAGGGCGCACGCTGCGCATCTTCATCGAAGACCTCGGCGCCCGCGCCACCCTGCGCTACGTCAACGGCCATTTCCGTCCTGCAGCAGCGGATATCGAGGCAGATGTTAGCTTTCGCGCCAGCACCGAGAACTACCTCAAACTTCTGCGTCGCACGGAAGACCCGGACACTCTGTTCTTCCAGCGCAAGCTGCGCATCGAAGGCGACACCGAGCTGGGGCTGCATCTGAAGAACCTGCTCGACAGCATCGAACCGCCCGCCTGGTTCAGCAAACTGGTGGCCTGAGCGTGACCGAGCAGCCCTACGCGCGCTTCCGGAAAGACGAACTGATCCTGCGTGACGAACTTGCCATTGACCGCACCCTGCTGGCCAACGAAAACACCCTGCTCGCCTATCTGCGCAGCGCGCTGACGCTGGTCATCGCGGGAATCACTTTCATCCACTTCTTTTCTGAAAGCTGGCTGCTCTGGCTGGGCATCGCCCTGATTCCGCTGGGACTGGGGGTTGGCCTGTTCGGAGGCAGGCGCTTTCGGCGCATGCAGCACAACATCGACAGTGTGCGCAAGCGCGCGAACTGATGCTCGACGTCATTTTTCGCGATGAACATCTGATCGCGATTCACAAACCCGCCGGCCTGCTTGTGCATCGTTCCGAAATCGATCGGAGCGAGACGCGCTTCGCGATCCAGTTGCTTCGCGACCAGATCGGGCAAAGGGTTTTTCCTGTTCACCGGCTGGATCGTGGCACCTCCGGCGTCCTGCTCTTTGCACTGACTCGCGAAGCACTGGTAGCTGCCAACCGGGCCTTTGAACTCAACGAAGTCGATAAAACTTACCTGGCCGTCGTACGTGGATGGCCTGATGAACACGGCGAAATTGATCATCCGTTAACACGCCAGTACGACAACCACGAGCATCGCCCGGAAGGTGCGGGCACAGAAGCCCAAAGTGCGCTTACACGCTTCAAGCGACTGGCAGCAGTGGAACTACCCATCGCGGTGGACAGCCATCACTCGACAAGCCGTTATGCTCTGCTACAGCTGTCCCCAAAAACAGGCCGACGTCACCAAATTCGCCGCCACCTCAAGCACATCGCCCACCCGATCATTGGCGATTCCACGCATGGAAAAGGCATTCACAACCGCATGTTCGCAGAGCATTTCGGTTGCCGGAGAATGTTGTTGATGTGCGACACGCTAAATCTTGTTCACCCCGTTTTGCATACTCGCCTTGAGTTATGCGCAGCCACTGACGAAACGTTTGAAAGCGTTCTGACTTCTCTTGGCTGGCAACGACCGCCTAGCGAATCCAGATCTTTTGATCCGGCAGGATTTGCACGGCAAAATCAGCGTTTTTCGGAATAGTAGAGCGAAATTCCGAGTAGCGGTCCCCGGTAAACTGTTTCAGTATTCCCGTAAAAGGCAGGAATCTTTCTGCCGTCATATTGCAAAAGGTTGTTGGATCCCTCTGCGACAACAGACGCAGCGCACCAAACTGGTCTGAACAAATAACCTGCAAGGCGGACTCCGGAAACGCCTGGCTTTCACACCACGCAGCCCACCAGCCGTACTCCAGCCCCAGCAAGCCCCGGAACATCTTCCTGCTGAACAGATAGGCGTCGGACTCGACATGAATGATCTTGTCGCAAGACAAGGCCCGTGCAATCGAGGCAGATGCCAGAAAACTCCGCCACCACCCCGGATAAGACAGCAGACCACTCCTGCCCAAACGCTCTTCAAACCTGAACATGAATGGTCCCTTCACTGCCGGAGACAACCCATCCAAACTGGTGTAAACAGGAAGAGTCTGCTTGTTCGGAACGTATGGCGAGCCATCGTCTATGAAGCACATCACGCATTCGTCGCCAGCCAGTTGCCGATGATGAGACAGCCACCTGGCATACCGATTCCGCCACGAATCCATATCCTCGATGTAACTCGTGCAAAACAACAACACCCTGCTTTTTTTATTCGTCATCATCTGCCCTGCAACACCGCCGAGATGTGATCAACGACGGGAATCCAGTCATTCGGAGAAGGCTGTCTGAAAAGACGGGCCGTCGGATACCACGGACAATCATCGCGCCCAATCATCCAGCGCCAATCAGCCGCAAAAGGAAGCATGATCCAGACAGGTTTTCCCAATGCTCCCGCCAGATGAGCCACTGATGTATCAATGGAAACAATAACGTCCATGCAGGAAACCAGTGCGGCGGTATCCGCAAAATCATCCAACTCTTTGTCATACAAAAAAAGATTTGAAAATCGACCTAACACGGTTCTGTCACCATCACCGACCCCCTTTTGAATGCAGAAATAGTCGTTGCCTTCATGGATCAGCTTCTCCAGCATTGATATCGGGAGATTTTTGTTCCCTTTTGTGGTGGTTGCCCAGATCAGTCCGATACGCCGCCGCCCAACAGCCGGGATCAAGTTTTGCCATTTCTCCAATATCTCGTGGGGAGCAGAAAGATATGCAGAGCCATCCGGAATCTGGTCAACCCTTGTCCTCAGCAGTCGCGGCAAACTCAGGAGCGGACAGTGCAGATCAAATTCCGGCAGTTCCGCACCTTTCGCCACGATCTGACTCACGCCCTCAAGTGAGGAAAGCAGCTTCACTAAAGAACCCTGGACTTCAAGCACAACCCTTGCACCAAGATCGGCCACCAGTCTGGCGTAACGGCAAAATTGCAAGGTGTCGCCAAAGCCTTGTTCGGCATGCAGCAGGATAGTCCGACCATCCAGGGACTCGCCCTGCCACTGCGGCTGTTTGAAATCCCTTATCCAGTTCTTTCGCT
This sequence comes from Uliginosibacterium sp. 31-16, assembly GCF_030730865.1. Taxonomy (GTDB): domain Bacteria; phylum Pseudomonadota; class Gammaproteobacteria; order Burkholderiales; family Rhodocyclaceae; genus Uliginosibacterium. The sequence goes on from NZ_JAVALZ010000006.1 coordinate 29,440, forward strand.
GTTCCTTCCAGCGCCATTCGTACTTCTCCCAGCCCGTCTCGTATTCGCCGATCTTCAAACGACACAAGGCTTCGTTCCAATGCGCATCCGCGTAGCCGGGAGAAAGTTTCTGCGCTTGCAGGTAGTGTTCCAAGGCCAGCGGAATCAGGCCTTTTTCTTCCAGCACAACACCTCGGTTGACCAACGCAGGAACATGATCCGGCTCGACCTCCAGAATGCGATCATAGATCTTCAACGCATCGTCGAGTTGCCCGAGCTTTTCCAGAGCACTGGCTTTGTTCACCTGTGCGTCGACGTGCCCTGGTTCAATAGCCAGCACTCGATCAAAGTAAGTTATAGCCTCCGCGTATTTTTCCGCCTTCCACAGTATCGACCCGCAATTGTTGAGCGCATCAGCATACATAGGCTGGAATTGAAGAACCCTCAGAAAACTCTCAAATGCATCCTGAGTTCGCCCCATGTCACGCAGAAGATTGCCCCGGTTGAAATGCGCCTCGACTACATCTGGCGCGATCGCGATTGCACGGTCATAAGTTTCCAGCGCCTCTTCATGTCGCCCAAGGCGCCGCAATGCAAGCCCCAGGTTGACATGCGCCGCAGCAAATCCGGGGTTCAGGGTTAGCGCCTGGCCTATCCACCGGACAGCCGACTCATCATCACCTGCATCACTGCACAGCAGCCCCAGCAGATGCAAAGCATCAACCTGACGCGGGTCTATCTGCAGAACGGCCTGATAGAGTTGCCTGGCTTCCACGTAACGCCCTGTCTGATGCGAGGCAAAGGCTTTCGATAGCAGCCCAAAAACCACAGGCGATTGTGTATTCATCTTGAACATCTGCACGAATTGAAGATCGGCAATTATTGGTGAAGGTCGGAGAGATGAGAGCGCGTATGCTCAAGAGCGAACTAGGCAACAAGTTCTCATAATGGCGATTTTTCTTGAATGCACATAGAGCCTCTCGTCAATGAATATCCAAACCCTTTATCGCCTCAGCCAACCCCTTAAGTACGGGTGACCAATCACCTGAATCGGTCTGTCTCAACAGCCTGGCCGTCGGATACCAAGGGCTGTCATCCCGTTGTTGCAACCAGCGCCATTCCGCGGGGTAGGGCAACATGACAATGACTGGCTTGGCCATGGATCCAGCCAGATGTGCTACGCCCGTATCAATGGATACGACAACATCCATCAGCGAAACCAGAGCGGCAGTATCACCAAAATCCTGCAGCATCCCTTCAAAAGAAAAAACATTCGGATAGTCGTCCATCCGTAATTTATCTTCTTCACTCACCTCTTTCTGCAATACACAGATCGCGACTTTCTCCCCGAGCGTAGACACCAAGCGTTCCAAGGCGACTCGGCGCTTTGCGTTATTCCGTGTAACCGTATCCCAAACAATACCGATACGCCCGCCTCGATCGGGAACACCATACTGATCCAAGATCCCCCGCCACTTTGAAACAGCAGCCTCCGCAGGAAATACATAAGGTGTTCTGGATGGAATGGTATCAAGTGTCGTTTGCAGTACCCTGGGGAGGCTCATGAGCGGGCAATGCACATCAAACTCGGGCAAGTCATCTCCTCTGGCAACAATATGACTCACACCTTCAAGAGCACCCAGCAGACTCACAAGAGATGGCTGAACCTCCAGAATTACTTTTGCTCCCAAACCGGCGACTAAACTCGCGTAGCGACAAAACTGCAAGGTATCGCCAAACCCTTGCTCTGCGTGCAGCAGAATTGTTCGTTCGTTCAGCGATTCGCCTTGCCATTGCGGTGATTGAAAATTCCTTGTCCAAGCATTTTGCGTCCCTTTCCATCGCCATTCATATTTCTTCCAGCCAATTTCGTATTCTCCGATTTTCAGGCGACACAAGGCTTCATTCCAGTGCGCGTCAGGAATATCAGGAGCAAATTTTTGTGCCAGCAGATAATCGCCCAAGGCTTCCGAATTCAACCCTTTGTCCTCAAAAATGCTGCCTCGATTGACTCGCGCAACAATATGTTCGGGCTGCATTTCAAGCACGCAATCGTAAATGGGCAGCGCTTCGGCAGTTTTGCCAAGTTTTTCAAGTGAACTGGCTTTGTTGACCAGTGCATCAACATGTCTTGCGTCAGCAACAAGCGCCCGATCAAAGTAATCAATCGACTCCTCGTAACGCTCTGCCTTCCACAGTATCGACCCGCAATTATTGAGCGCATCAGCATGCTCTGGCTGATATTGCACAACGCGCAGGAAACTCTCAAATGCATCCTGGGTTCGCCCCATGTCACGCAGAAGATTGCCCCGGTTGAAATGCGCTTCGACTACATCTGGCGCGATCGCGATTGCACGGTCATAAGTTTCCAGCGCCTCTTCATGTCGCCCAAGGCGCCGCAATGCAAGCCCCAGGTTGACATGCGCCGCAGCAAATCCGGGGTTCAGGGTTAGCGCCTGGCCTATCCACCGGACAGCCGACTCATCATCACCTGCATCACTGCACAGCAGCCCCAGCAGATGCAAAGCATCAACCTGACGCGGGTCTATCTGCAGAACGGCCTGATAGAGTTGCCTGGCTTCCACGTAACGCCCTGCCTGATGCGAGGCAAAGGCTTTCGATAGCAGCCCAAAAACCACAGGCGATTGCGGATTCATCGTTGAAGAACAGGAAATGGAAGGTTGCGAATTTTAACGGGAAAGATGGCGTACCAGTACGTACCGCAAGCCCTGGAACAATCAGGAATCGGCCTCTGATGCAAAGCGGACGCGTGCCAGCAGGCCCTGTCCGCCTGGCGCCTCCAGCAACTCCAAGCGCGCCTGATGGCCGGCGGCAATCTCGGCGACGATGGCCAGCCCCAGCCCGCTGCCGGAGCCACGCGTGCCGGGCAGGCGCACAAAGCGTTCGAGTACCTTGCTGTGCAGCTCGGGAGGGATGCCGGGGCCGTTGTCTTCCACTGCGAAGAAGCTGCGGCCTTCCATCTGACCGGCATGCACGGTGACGCGCCCGCCTGCCGGGGTGTATTCAAGAGCGTTGTGGAGCAGGTTCACCATCATCTCGCGCAACAGTAGTGGCGAGCCTTGCACGGGAGCGGCTGCAAGTTCGAAGCCCAGGTCGATCTGGCTGTTGATTGCCCGCGGCACCCACTCATCAACCAGTTCGGCGGCCAATTTCGCCAGATCCACCGGCAGCATGGCATCTGCCACGCTGGCGCCGGGCTCGACCCGCGCCAGCGAAAGCAATTGCACGGCCAGACGCGCCGAGCGCACGGCAGACTCATGAATCTCGCCGAGACGGACACGGTTTTCGGGGTCACGGGTTTCCAGTAGCGCCAGTTCGATGCGCGACTGCAGACCGGCCAGCGGGGTCCGCAGCTGATGCGCCGCGGTCGCGAGAAAGGCCTGCTGGGCCTGATTCGCTTCGCCCAGCTGCTGCATTAGACGATTGACAGCGGAAACCAGCGGACTGATCTCATCCGGTGCATCGCGCAACTTCACCGGCGAAAGATCGCGCGGAGAGCGACGCCCGATCTCGCGCGACAGCCGCACCAGCGGGCGCAAACCACTGCCCAGCCCGAACCACACGAGCGCAAAGGCTACGCTGCCGGCCAGCACAACCGGCACCAGTGCAGAAAGTTGCATGTCCCGGATCAGGCGGCCACGTTTCTTGAGCGTCGCAGCGAGCACCACGCCACACTCGAGCGCACCACAGGCTTTCTTGACCGCCACAGCACGCACCGGGCGATCATTGATCACGGTATCGAAGTAGTAGGGTTCGCCGCGCACGAAATTCACGGCTGGCCACTCGATCCCTTCTTCACCGGCGATCCGCTTGAAACGCTCGTCGAAGGCGGCGTACCAGTTGTAATCCAGTGCATCGGCGTCGAGCAGGGCCGCCGCTTCATCAGACAGCACGAAGTTGATGTCACCGGAATCTTCCACCACCACATGCTCGGCCAGCGCCACGGCCACGTCGCTCATGGCACGGTCGAATTCACGCTGCATCGGACGCACCGCCAGCAGGTACTGCACAAAGGCGCTGGCCAGCAGCAACACCAGCAGGCTGGGCAGCAGGATCAGCGCCAGACGCCGACGCAGGCTGCCGGAGAGGCGCTTCAGCATGCGGCGCCCGGCTCCGAAGCCTCTTCCAGCATGTAACCAAAGCCCCGCACAGTGCGGATGCGCAGACCGGAATCCGCCAGCTTGGTGCGCAACCGGGAAACATAGACTTCCACAGCGTTTTCGCTTACGTCGCCCTCCCAGCCGGAAAGCGAACTGACCAGATGCTCCTTGCTCACCACCTTGCCAAGATTGCGCAGCAGGTATTCGACCAGCTGCCATTCGCGTGCCGGCAGGTCGATCTCCTCGCCAGCCACCCAGGCACGGCGTGCCGCAGCATCCATGACCAGTTTGCCCACCGTGGTCTGAGCCCCGGCGGACTGGCCCCGCGCACGGCGCACCAGCGCCTTGGCGCGTGCCACCATTTCAGGCAGGGCAAAGGGTTTCACCATGTAATCATCGGCGCCCAGTTCGAGCCCATGCACGCGATCGTCAATTGCCTCGCGGCCGGTCAGCACCAGCACCGGCAGGCGCAATTGCGCAGCGCGCACGCGGCGCAGCACTTCAAAACCGTCGATGCCAGGCAGGCCGATGTCCAGCACCATCAGATCGTAATCATCAGCCTGCAGCGAGTTGAGCACCGGCTCACCTTTGCTGGTCCAGTCCACCTGCGCCTCAGCCTGGCTCTGCAAGGCCCGCGAGATCGTGTCGGCCAGCGCCGGATCGTCTTCCACCAGCATTACGCGCATGTCGGCTCCCTGAATTCAATTGACGCTATGGTGCCAGAAAAGCACAGGCGCCCGTGGAGGTAGGCGGGCGCCTGTTTGATGCAAGCCTGCACCGGGACCTCCGGCGCGGGCTGATGAACCTTATTTCTTGGCGGCCGGCTTGGTGACTGGCGCAGAAGCCGCCGGAGCCGGTGTCGCAGCGGGAGCCGAAGCAGCCGCCGGAACAACCGTTTTTTCGGTTTTTTCGATCTTGCCCGCAGCTTTAACCGGGGCAGGAGCAGTTGCCGGCGCATCGGCAGCAAAGGCGGTGGAAGCAGCAAAGGCAACAGCAGCAACGGACAGGATGAACTTGGTCATTTTGCAACTCCTCGTAGCGGGTGATGTTCCGGACCGGCGTGATTGCCTGTCCGACACCTGCAGATTACGTATCGAAGCTGACCGAAACCTGAGGGGAAGCTGACAGCCACCTGACGCTAGCCACGTGCGTTCGAGGGAGCTGAAGCCCGGCGCCTGACAAGAGTCTTCAGCATCGGAGCGCCAAGACCCGCGCCAGTCAAGCCTTTATGGCATGCCTATCTGCAGGAGTACGCCGCAAGCGGCTTTCCGGGCATCCTGAAAAAGCAATAGCGCAGGCGGAAACGCCCGCTCGACACGGGCGCCGCGTTCCTAGCCCCGACTGACCGACACCACCCCCTGCACTTCACCAATCTGCTGGATGGCGCGCTGGACGGGTTCGGTGCCAGTCACTTCAATGGTGAAGCGCATGTGGGCACGGCCGGATTTCGACACGGTATTCACGCCGATGACATTGAGCTTGTCACGCGTGAATACATCCGAGATATCGCGCAGCAGACCGGGGCGGTCATGTGCCTCCAGTGCAATATCGACCGGGAACACTTCGTTGTGTTGCTTGGCGTGCGTGGCGTGCGTCCCCCACTCGGCCGGCACGATGCGCTCCGGATGGTGGCGGGCGATGTTCTGGAAGCTGGAGCAATCAGAACGGTGAATCGACACACCGCGCCCGCGTGTGACGAAGCCCTGGATCGCATCCGGTGGCACCGGCTTGCAGCACCGCGCCAGTTGCGTCAGCAAGCGTCCGACCCCCACCACCAGCACCTTGTCTTCCGAACTGGGCTTGTGGCTTTGACGAATGATCAACTCCGGCTCGGGCGCGACAGGCACCTCGGGCAGCACGGCGTTGTGGATCTGACGCCCGCTGATGTCCCCGCGTCCGACCGCCAGATAGAAGCTGTGCGTATCCTTGAAGCCGAGCTTGCTGGCCAGATCATCCTGATTGGCCTGGGTCATGCCGCCGCGCTGCAGTTCCTTGAGGACAATGGCTTTGCCATGCGCAGCGGTTTCCTCCTCCTCCTGCTGCACGAACCAGCGCCGCACCTTGGCACGCGCATTCGAGGTAACGAGGTAGCCCTGCTGCGGGTTGAGCCAGTCGCGCGAAGGCCCGCCCTGCTTGGCGGTGACAATCTCGACCTTCTGCCCGCTCTGCAGGGGCGTGTCCAGCGGCACCATCTGACCATCGACCTTGGCACCGCGGCAGCGATGGCCCAGATCGGTGTGCAGGCGATAGGCGAAGTCGATCGGCGTGGCGCCGGCGGCGAGGTCAATCACGCGCCCCTGCGGCGTCACCACATACACCGTGTCGTCGAGCGCGGCAGCCTTGGTGTGCTCTTCCCACATGGCGCCGTCGGTGACCTCGTCACGCCAGCTCAGCAGATTGCGCAACAGGGCGATCTTCTCGTCGTAATCCGAGCCGCCGTCCTTGGCGCCTTCCTTGTAGCGCCAGTGCGCCGCCACGCCCATCTCGGCATGGCGATGCATGTCGCGGGTGCGGATCTGCACTTCCATCGAACGTCCGTCGGCGGTGCGCACGGCGGTATGCAGGGACTGATAGTTGTTGCCCTTGGGTTTGAGGATGTAGTCGTCAAACTCCTTGGCAATCGGCTCCCACAGTTCATGCACCAGGCTCAGCACGGCATAGCAGTCGCGCACTTCGTCGACCAGCACGCGCAAGGCGCGCACGTCATAGACCTGATCGAAGTCGACGTTCTTGTTACGCATCTTGTTCCAGATGCTGTAGATGTGCTTGGGGCGGCCATACACCTCGGCTCCCGTCACACCGATCGCTGCGACGTCATGTTTGAGCCGGTCGATCGATTCGGCGATGAATGCCTCGCGCTCCACGCGGCGCTCGTCGAGCTGTTTGGCAATTTTCTTGTAGGTGTCCGGCTCCAGAAAGCGGAAGGACAGATCCTCCAGCTCCCACTTCAGTTGCCACACCCCCAGGCGATTGGCCAGCGGGGCGTAGAGATCCATGCTCTCGCGGGCGATGTCGAGATTGGTGCATTCCTTGTGGGCGGCGAAATGGCGCAGGGTCTGCACGCGGGAGGCCAGGCGCAGCAACACCACCCGGATGTCTTCGGCCAGCGCCAGCACCATCTTGCGCAGCACTTCGGTCTGCGCGCGCAAATCGGCCGGCGTGCCGGTTTCGGTGCGCGAAGTCATCTGCAACCGGTTCAGCCGCCGCAAGCCTTCAGCAAGCTTGGCAATCAGAGGGCCGAAGGCTTCCTCGATATGTTCGTCGGCCTTGGCATCGAATTCATGCAGTGCAAACAACAGCGCGGCGACCCGTGCATCCGCATCCAGCCGCAGCGAAACCGCGATCAGGGCCATGCCTAGCGCGTGTTCCCATACCCCTTCGCCGCTGGAGAGCTGGCGATCGCCATAGCAGGATTGGGCAAGCTCGACGGCACGCGCCAGCATGCTGCGCGACTCGGGCGGCAGACCTGCGGCGAGAACTTCGTCAAAAGGGGTTTCGCCATCGGTATTGGCGACTGAGTGCTGAACGGAAACCATGCGCCGGATTATCCCACACCGGCCCCCGGCTTCTCGCTACCCTATGGGGAAAACCTGACCCGCCCGCCCCATGTTTGCCGCCCTGTTTGCCAGATTTTTCCAGCGCACCGACCGCACCGCCAGCGTAGCCGCCAGCCTGTGGCAGGCCGTTGAAGCCAGCCTGCCCTGCCTCGCCCATCTGAATCCTGAAGAACGCCAGGCACTGCGCGAGATGGCGCTGGACTTCCTGGACCACAAGGTTTTCAGTGGTGCAGCGGACTTCGAGCCGGACAATTTCGCGCGCCTGTCGATTGCCCTGCAGGCCTGCCTGCCGGTGCTCAAGCTGGGACTTGAGGCTTACGCCGGCTGGCGCGGGATCATCGTGTATCCGGGCGACTTCATCATCCCGCGCCGCGAAGTCGACGAGAACGGCCTGCTCCACGAATATGAAGAAGACGCTTTGGGTGAATCCTGGGACGGCGGGCCGGTGGTGCTCTCCTGGTTCGATGACCCGGCCGATTACGCAGGCGCCAATGTCGTCATCCACGAATTCGCCCACAAGCTGGACATGCTCGCCGGCGAGCCCGACGGCATGCCTCCCCTGCATGCCGGCATGAACGTGGAGGCCTGGCGGGAAGCCTTCGATGCGGCGTATGAAGACTTCTGCCAGCGTGTCGACGCGGAGGAGAACACCGAGCTCGATCCCTACGCCGCTGAACACCCGGCGGAGTTCTTCGCGGTCGCCTCGGAAGCCTTCTTCACCGCGCCGGACGAGCTTTTCCGCGACTACCCTGCCGTATACCGGCAACTGGCGGCCTTCTACAGGCAGGACCCGCGCAAAGCCACGCCCTGAGCGCGTCTCCCGGGCATAGCCAAATTTGATTGGCTTCCGCCCTGAACGGCTTCCTAGGCTGATAGACCGGGCAAAACTCCAGTTCCAGACAGAGACGAGACACGAAGACGAGCCGCTGACAGTGCTGTAGCACGGCCAGGCGAAGTCGACAAAGTATCGTCTCTGTCTGGGGCTGGAATAACAGGCCCGGTCATCCCGTCTCACTTCCAAGGAGCTTCCCATGTCGATTACCTGGATCGTCGTTGCCAACGCCCGTCATGCCCGCATCTTTGCCCAGAATGGCCCGAACAAAGCCCTCGAACTGGTGCAGGAATCCGCGCTGGACGAAGACGCGACGGCGATGCCGGAATCCGTCGGGCGGGCCTCTCCACGGCGAGGGCAGCCCGAGCGCAACGGGGCGCGCAGCTTTGCCCACCAGATCGGCAGCGAGCTGTGCAGCGGACGAAGTCGAGGGCGCTTCAGTCGGGCCATCCTCGTCGCGCCACCCGCCTTCATGGGCATGCTCAACGCCGAGCTGGACGCACCCACCGCGTCGCTGGTCAGCAGCCGCCTGGACAAGGATTACACCCGCAGCCAGACTCAGGAACTCAGCGGACACCTGAGCCAGTGCCTGTGCATCTGAGGGCTTAGGGATCGCTCCGGAGAGCCGCTTCTGTCAAGGCTCTCCGGCTTGACTGCTTGAAGACCCTCACTGGACAAGCCTCTGCGGCATACCTGCCTGAAGAGTTCCGCCAGAAGCGGCTCTCCGGGCCAACAGGAAAACACACCTCACACATGGCCGCCAGATGAATCCGGCCCGGCCAAAACCCCGTACCGGCGCCCGCTCACGGAAACTTTAGCCCGCACGCAAACCTCAGAACGCGGAACTCCGCCACCGGCGGCTGTAGAATCGCACCCTGATCTTCACTCGCGGTTCCTTCCACATGCTGCGCTGGCTTCCCGCCCCCCTCAAGGCCCTGTTCGTCGCTCTGGCGATTGCCCTCAACACCCTGACGGTGTTCGTCGCCTTCATCCCGTTTGCGCTGCTCAAGCTGTGCATCCCCTTGCGCCCGCTGCGCGTCTTCGCCGACCGTTGCCTGACCGCGTTGGCCGATGCCTGGGTGCGCGTCAATGGTCTGTGGATGAGCGCCATCGAGCGGCGTGACTGGCAGATTTCCGGCACCGACAAGCTGCATCTCAAGGGCTGGTATCTGGTGAGCTGCAATCACCAGAGCTGGGCAGACATCCTCATCCTGCAGCGGGTCTTCCTCGGCAAGATTCCGTTCCTGAAATTCTTTCTCAAGAAAGAACTGATCTACATCCCGGTCATCGGCCTGGCATGGTGGGCACTGGATTTCCCCTTCATGCGCCGCGGCGGCAAGACGCTCTCGTCAGCCGCTGCCGACATGGCCACCGCACGCAAATCCTGCGAAAAATTCCGCCACATCCCGACCTCGGTGATCAATTTCGTCGAAGGCACGCGCTTCACCGCCGCCAAACATCAGCAGCAGAAGTCGCCCTACACGCACCTGCTCAAACCCAAGAGCGGTGGCGCTTCAATCGCCTTGGGCACCATGGGCGAGCTGTTCGAAGCCCTGCTCGACGTGACCATCGTCTACCCCGATGGCGTGCCCTCTTTCTGGCACGTCATGACCGGGCGCATGGGCCGCGTGCTCGTGACCGTCAACAAGGTCGCGATTCCGGCCGAGTTCATTGGTGAAGCCGCCAGCCGCGATCCGCAATACCGCTCGAAGATCCAGGCCTGGCTGAATGATCAGTGGGCAGACAAGGATCGCCACATCGGCGAATTGCTGGGTCGCTGAAGCGGGATCACTGAAGAGCCTCTTCCGGCAAGCTTCTGCAGGCAGGCTTGTTGCAAAACAGCGCCCAGCGCGGAGTTCCCGAATGCCTGCTGAAGAGCAGCACGACATGCGGCTCTGCGGGCGGGTCGATGTGCAGGACGGCTTTACGCCCAGCGCGCCAGCGCGGCTTCGTCACTGTCGCGGGCATCCACCCAGCGCGCGCCCTCGGGGGTTTCTTCCTTCTTCCAGAACGGGGCACGAGTCTTCAGATAGTCCATGATGAAAGCGCAGGCTTCGAAGGCGGCAGCGCGATGGCTGCTGGCGACGCCGACGAAGACAATGCGTTCGCCGGGCAGGAGCCGGCCGACACGATGGATTACACGCACGGCCTGCAGCGGCCAGCGTGCTTCGGCCTGAGCCACGATGCCGGCCAGGGCTTTCTCGGTCATCGCCGGATAGTGTTCAAGGCTCATGGCGACAAGCCCGCCATCGCCACGCACCAGACCGAGAAAAGTGGCGATGGCACCGATATCGCTGCGCCCGGCAGAGAGAGCTGCGGTTTCAGCGGCGAGATCGAAGTCTTCGTGCTGCACGCTTACCGCCATATCAGCCTCCGGTTACGGGCGGGAAAAAGGCGATTTCATCACCCTCTGCCAGCGGGCTGGCAGCCTGCGCCAGGCTCTGGTTGACGGCCGCCCGCACGGCTTTGTCCGGAGCCAATGCACTCCAGTCACCGCCGCGCGCGCACAGCCATTCACGCAAACCGCCCGCCGTGGTGACGCCAGCCGGCAAGCTTTCCAGCGTTTCTTCGGCGCACCCCAGTGTTTCACGCAGGCTGGCGAAGTAGAGGATCTTCACGCTCACAGCGCACCTCCGAAAGGAATGAAGGCAACCGTATCGCCGGGCTGGATCACCTGTCCCGGCGGGTTGCTGACGAAGCCGTCGGCCCAGGCGCAGGAGCTGAGCACGCCACTGCCCTGCTTCGGGTAGAGATCCAGCCCGCCTGCGGCATTACAGCGCACACGCAGGAATTCGCGCACCGGGCCGGCCTTGGGCCAGGCGAAATCGGCGCGCACCGCCAGCGGCCGCGGCAGCACCTCGGCCTCGCCCTGGCGCCGGCGGATGTAGGGCTGCGCGAGCATCAGGAAAGTGGCGAAGCTGGAGACGGGATTGCCCGGCAGGCCGATGAAGGGCGTATCGGCGACGCGCCCCAGCGCAAAGGGCTTGCCGGGCTTGATGGCGACCTTCCAGGTATCCAGCGCGCCTTCCGCCTGCACGGCGGCCTTGACGTGATCTTCCTCGCCCACCGACACTCCGCCACAGGTGAGCACCAGATCGTGGTCTGCAGCGGCCGCACGCAAGGCGGCACGGGTGGCGGCAAGATCATCCGGGATGATGCCCAGATCGGTAACGGCACACCCCAGCGCCCCGAGCAGGCCGTGCAGCACGTAGCGGTTGGAGTTGTAGATCTGGCCGGGCCCGAGCGGCGCGCCAGGCATCACCAGTTCGTCGCCAGTGAAGAACACCGCCACCCGCAAGGGCACAAACACCTCGACCTGCGCCACGCCGATCGACGCGAGCAAGCCCATGTGTGCCGCGCCGAGCCGCGTGCCGGCGGGCAGCACTTCTGCACCGATGGCAATGTCTTCGCCGGCACGGCGGATGTTCTCACCGGATTTCGGAGCGTGCTCGATGCGTACGTCCGCATCGTCGGCCACGCATTTTTCCTGCATCACCACGGCGTCCGCCCCGGCGGGGATCGGCGCGCCGGTGAAGATGCGTGCGACCGTGCCCGGCCGCAAGGGCTGCGGGCTGCTGCCGGCGGGAATGCGCTGGCTGATCGCGAGTACCGAGCCGGCCTTCACGTCGTCCAGGCGCAGGGCATAGCCATCCATGGCGGAGTTGTCGGCCGGCGGCACGTTGAGCGTGGCACAGACCGGCACGGCGAGCACCCGACCCAGTGCCAGATGCGTGGTCAGGCTTTCACGGCGGACGGGCGGCTGCGCTGCCGCGAGCAGGGTTTCGAGCGCGTGTTCGTAGCTGAGCATGTTCGTGGGGAGCGTGGAGTCGAAAATCGGATTTTTGAGAAGCGTGGCAACGGCTTCCTTGATTCAGGCCAGTTCCGTAAACCGCAGGATGTAAGCGGCAATCGCCGGCGGGTCATTCAGGTCCAGCACGGGCAGCTCGACGGCCAGCGGGGCATCACTGGCAATGGCCACCACATTGGGGAATTCGGTGTGAAAGAAAGGTTTGCCTACAGCGGGGCGATGCACTTCGATCTTGGGCAGTTCAGCCGACTTGAAACCTTCCACCAGCACCAGGTCGCAAGGCGACAGATGCGACACCAGCTCGGCCAGCGTGGGCTGGTCTTCATCACGCAATTCGCGCATCAGCGCCCAGCGCGCCGCACCCGCCAGCATCACCTCGGAGGCGCCAGCCTCGCGGAAGCGAAAGGAATCCTTGCCGGGGCGGTCGATGTCAAATCCGTGGTGGGTGTGCTTGACCAGTGAAACTTTCAGTCCGCGTGCCGTAAACAAGGGAATGAGATGTTCAATCAGGGTCGTCTTGCCTGAACCGGACCAGCCGGAAATACCGAAGAGCTTCATGAGGAGACTCCAGACGTGATGCCGGATTGTAAGCGCAGCAAGCAGCTGCGCGCTCGGGAAGCCGCCTTTCTGCCGCCCCCCGGCAATGGCTGCAGCGGAAACAGTGACTTTCGGGCGTCCACCACCCTTGCAGGCAGGCCGGCTGCTAGGCTGCTGGCGTCCCTTGGTTTGCCTTGCCGATGATCCCCTTGACCCGCAAACGTGCTCTGGTCGCAGCCAGCTATTGCGGCACAGCGCTCGCCTGTGCCGGGGTGGCGCACATCCTGCAATGGCCGGCGTGGCTCACGGGTCTGCTCTGTGCCGTGCTGGCCATGCTGGTGCCGGCCTGGCGCCTGTCGCAGGAGCGTACCGAGGCGGCGCGGCGCCAGGAGCAGACGCAAGCCTTCGTGCAGCGCCTGCTGGATGTGATCCCGGAGCCGGTTTACATCAAGGATGAACAGGGGCGCTACACACTCATCAATGAAGCCTTTGCACACCGGCGCAACCAGAACGCCAGCACCATCATCGGCCGTACGGCAGCGGAACTGGCTCCCGACCCCGACACGGTGAAGCTGGTTTCCGACGAAGATGCGCGGGTGCTGGCCGGCGCCACGGTTTACAAGGAAGACCGGGTCCGCAATCCGCTCACCGATGAAATCCAGTACCGCATCGTGACCAAGGGGGCCTGTCTGAATGCTGAAGGCCAGCGCGTGATCATCGGCGCCAACTTCGACATCACCGGCATGCGCGTCGCCGAGCTACAGGTGCAGGCGGCGCTGAAGCACCAGACGGCGGTAGCCGAACACACGCACACTTTCATCCAGCACATCCTCGACGTGATTCCGTACCCGATGTACGTGCGGGATGCGCAAAGCCGCTACCAGATCGTCAATGCCGCCTTCGTGCAGGAACGCGCCCTGCCACGTGAGGAAGTCATCGGCCTGTCTCCCATGGATCTGGCGCCAGACACCCCGCAAGCGCGTCGCTCCATGGAGGAAGACCGGGCCATCCTTGCCGGCAGTTCGCTGCAGAAGGAAGAGGGTGGCCAGCATCCGGCCACCGGCGAACTCTACTTCCAGCGAGTCATCAAGGGGCGCTGCACCGATAGCGGAGGCAAACCGGTCATCGTCGGCGTGAACATCGACATCACTGAACTGCGCAGCTCCGAACTCAAGCTGACGACAGCCCTGGAGCAACAGCGCGAGCACCACCAGCACACTCTGGAATTCGTGCAGCGCGTGCTCGATCTGCTGCCTTACCCTGTGTATGTGAAGGATGCCCAGAGCCGCTACCTGATGGTCAACGAAGCCATGGCGCGCGACCATTTCATGCGCCGCGAGCAATTGATCGATCACATGGGGCTCACCGAATCAGCCAGCCCGGATCTGGTACGCAAGTTGTTTGAAGAAGACGGTGCAGTCCTCGCCGGTGAGCGAATCCTGCGCGAGGATCATGGCCAGCATCAATACACCGGGCGTGAAACCTTCCGCATCATTTCCAAAGGCACCTGCGCCAACGCACTGGGTGAGCCGGTGATTGTCGGCGCCATCGTGGACCTGACCGATCTGCGTCTGGCTGAACGCGAACTGAAATCCGCTTTCGAGCGGGAGGTGCAGTTGCGCGAACGCACCCAGGAATTCCTCCAGCGCCTGATTGATGTGATTCCCGATCCGTTCTATGTGAAGAAGGCCGGCGGCCTGTACCTCATGGTCAACGATGCCTTCGCCAACTATCACGGCGTATCCAAGCAGCAGATCGTCGCCACGGGGTTGCCCACAAACAATCGTCCCGCCACCCGGATGCAGTCCAGCCAGGAGGATCAGGAAGTGCTCGCGGGGCGGGAGGTTTTCAAGGAAGAGCACACCAGCCGCGAAACTACCGGTGAGGAAGTCTTTCGCATTGTCTGCAAACGTCGCAGCGTGTACTTCGACGGCCAGCCGGTCGTTGTCGGCATCGACCATCACATCACCCAGTGGCGGGTGGCCGAGCGCGAACTTCAGCGCCTGGCACAGGAAGATGCGCTGACCGGGCTTTCCAACCGGCGGCACTTCCACACCGAAGCCGCCCACGCAATCGCCCGCGCCAAACGCTACAGCGAGGCACTGTCACTGCTGATGCTGGATCTGGATCATTTCAAGCAGGTCAACGACAGCTGGGGCCACCAGGTCGGCGATGAGGTGCTGGTCGAAACCGTGCGGCGCATCCGCAAAAGCCTGCGCAACACGGACATCCCGGCTCGCTGGGGTGGCGAGGAATTCATCGTGATGCTGCCTCACACTGCAACTCGCGAGGCCATGCAGGTCGCCGAGCGCCTGCGCCAGCATCTGGCCGAAACCCCGATCATCACCAGCGCTGGCGGGCTGGCCGTCACCGTCAGTGTGGGGGCCGTACAGTGGCTACGCGATGAACCGCTGGCTCATCTGGTCTCGCGTGCCGACGCCGCGCTGTATCGTGCCAAGGAAGAGGGGCGCAATCAGGTCGTCATGCTCTGAGCCCCCCCCCCCGCAAGCCGCATCGGACAACACTCTTCAGCACCATGGCCTGAAGACCCTTACCCAAAGCCATTCTGCAGCACGACCACCCGCCAAGGCCCGTCAGACGCGGCTTGGCGAGCCCCATCCCGTGCCATGGTGGCCCGATACATGACGTTCTGCCAGCGACGGAAGGCGGCCTGCCCTAAGGACCATCGCAAGTTTCAGGCAAATCCGTCGTAGAGTCTGGTGACGCACGGGTTGAGAGGTGCCTGCATGCCCGCCGGCCACCCGCCCAGTACCCTCCGGAACCATGCCCGCTGATTTGCGCGAGACCCTTCGCCTGAACATCCTGCTGGCCGTCGCCTACATTGCGAGCGGCTGGCTGGCACTCTTGGTTGCCCTGCCTCCAGGCTATGTGTCGCCCTTGTATCCGCCGGCCGGCATCGCCCTGGCAGCAGTCCTGATCTATGGCTGGCGCATGAGTGCGGGCCTGTATGCCGGCGCTTTTCTGGTCCAGGTGCTGGCGCATGTACACACCAGTCTGCCAATTGATCTGCCGATCCTCGCGCTGAGCAGCATCGGCCCGCTGCTGCAAGCCCTTGCCGGCGCATGGCTGATGCGCCAGATGAAAATCTGGCCCGGTGGTCTGGACAGCGCCCGCAGCGTCGTTCTTTTTGTTGGCATGACCGCCCCGGCAGGCTGTCTGATCAGCGCCTCGCTGGCAATGCCCACCCTGTTCTCCATCGGAACTTCAGACTGGAGCGTCGCGTTCCAGAACTGGAGTGCCTGGTGGGCAGGCGATACGCTGGGGGTCTTGCTGTTCACCCCGATCAGTCTGGCCCTGATCGGCCTGCCCGAGCAGGAGTGGCGCGGGCGCCGGCGCAGCGTGGCACTGCCGCTGCTGATCTGCGCCCAGGTACTGGCGGGCGCATTGATGTTCGTGCGCCAGCGCGAAGAGAGCCGCATCACCGATGAATTCCAGCGCAATGCCGAGCATCTGGCCAACACCCTGAGCTCGCGTCTGGCGGCACAGACGGACATGCTGATGGCGGTGGAGCGCTTCGCCTCGGTTGACCCGGAATTTTCACGCGAAGACTGGCGCCGCATCACCACGCGCTGGCTGGATCGCTACCCTGGCACCCAGAATCTGACCTGGAACCCGCTGGTCCGCCACGCCGAACGTGCCCGCTTCGAGGCTCGCCTGCGTGCCGAGGGTTGGCCAGACTTCCGCATCATGGACCGCGACGCCGCAGGCAAAACCCGGATTGCAGCAGACGCTCCCGATTACCTGCCGATCACTTACGTAGAGCCCATGTCCAGCAATCTGCGCGCTCTGGGCCTGAATCCGGGCTCCTACGAAATACTTGCAGCGGCCATCAACCTGACCCGTGAAACCGGCCGGGCCGCTGCCACCGAAGCCGTCCGGCTGGTGCAAGCGCCGGACTCACCCCACAGCGTGGTGGTATACCAGGCCGTGTTCGAGCGCGAAAACGATCCTGCCTCACCCCTGCGCGGCATCGTGTCGATGGCCCTGCAACTGGAAAACATCGTACATTTTGCCCGCGAACAGCTGCAGAGTGACGGGATCGATCTGTGCATGGCCGACCGCAGCAACCCCCCTGAGCGCCAGCGGCTGTATGGCCCGGCGGGCTGCAGCAGCCCGGTCTGGCTGGATCACCACCGCTTCCTGATCCGCCAGATGAACTACGCTGACCGCCAATGGCAGATCCTGCTGCGCGCAGGTGACCACTACAGCGCACGCTCGCGCAGCTGGGCCTCAGGGGCAACACTGGGCACCGCCCTGTGTTTCTCGGGCATGCTCAGTGCATTCCTGCTGATGATGACCGGACGCACCCGGCGCATCGAGGAACAGGTGGCTCAGCGCACCGCCGAGCTGGCCAGCGCCACAGCCCAGTTGCGCGACCAGAAAGCCTCACTCGCGCATGCCCAGCGCATCGCGCGCATGGGCAGCTGGGAGATCAGCAGTGGCGCGAGCAACCTGCACTGCTCCGAAGAATTCCGGCGCCTGCTGGATCTGCCCGCCGCCGGCCGCATCCTGCTCGGCGACGTATTGGCGCGCCTGAGTCCGGAAGATCGCCCCCGGCTGGACGAAGCCATCAAGGAAGCCAGCCGCGCGCCCGAAAACATCGCTCTGGACTGCAGCACCCGGAGCGATGACGAAAATCTGCAGGTGCTGCATTTCCAGATTGAAAGCGAATGGATGATGGGCCGCCTGCTGCGCCTGCATGGCACCGTGCAGAACGTGACAGCGACGCGTCAGGCCGAGGCACACATTCAGTATCTGGCGCGCTTTGACTCGCTCACCGGCCTGCCCAACCGCAGTTACTGGCAGGAGCTGGCCCGCTCCGCGCTGAGCTCTGCACGCCGTCACCACGATCAGGCCGCCGTGCTGTTTCTCGACCTTGACCACTTCAAGACCATCAACGATTCACTCGGCCACCCCGTCGGTGATCAACTGCTCACGGCAGTGGCGGCACGCCTGAAACACAGCCTGCGCGCCGACGACATCCTGGCGCGCCAGGGTGGTGACGAGTTTGTGGTTCTGCTGCCGCGCCTCTCCAGTTTTGAGGAAGTCAGCAGCGTGGCCAGCAAACTGGTCAAAAGCCTGACCGAGCCCTTGCAACTGCAGGAGCATGAACTGACGGTTTCAGTCAGCATCGGCATCGCCCACTTCCCCAGCGACGGCGACGATATCGACACCCTGCTCAAACATGCTGACGTGGCGATGTACAGCGCCAAGCAGGCCGGGCGCAACAACTTCCAGTTCTTCGTGCCGGAGATGAACCAGCGCGCGATGCAGCGTCTGGAGATGGAAAATGCGCTACGCCGTGCCATCGACCGTGGTGAGCTGATCCTGCACTACCAGCCCCAGCTGAACCTGGAAAGCGGGCTGATCGAAGGCTGTGAAGCCCTGGTGCGCTGGCAGCATCCGGAGCGCGGCATGATTCCACCGATCCAGTTCATCCCGCTAGCCGAGGAATCCGGCCTGATCCTGGCGCTGGGCGACTGGGTGATGCGCGAAGCCTGCCTGCAACAGGCGCGCTGGGCCGCCGAGGGGATTCCGCTGATGATGGCCATCAACATCTCGGCCCTGCAATTCCAGCAAGCCGACTTCGTCCAGAAAGTGGCACGCATCATTGAGGAATCCGGCGCCGACCCGCGCGCAATCGAACTGGAAATTACTGAAAGCGCCCTGCTCGCCTCGACCGAGGAACTGATCGATCAGCTCGAACGCGTGCGTGCGCTAGGCGTCAGCTTGGCGCTGGACGACTTCGGCACCGGCTATTCCTGCTTGGCCTACCTCAAGCGTCTGCCCATCGAACGCCTGAAGATCGACCGCTCCTTCATCAAGGATCTGCCCGGCGATGCAGAAGACTCCGCCATCGCCTCGGCCACCCTGTCGATGGCGCGCGATCTGGGCATGCTGGTCGTCGCCGAAGGCGTGGAGAACGCAGCCCAGCGCGATTACCTGATCAATCGCCGCTGCCGCTCGATCCAGGGCTACTTCGTGTGCAAGCCCCAGACCGCGGAGGCGCTGACTACGTGGCTGCGGGAGCGGATGACAGCACCGACAACAGGTGCCTGAAGAGCCGCATCTGTAAAGGCTTTTCAGGCACGCCATCCGCACCCCCAATACTGACGCGCCTTTTCGCCACCCCATCCCGCTCAGGTCCGCGGGAAGAGGCTCTCCGGGCATGCCCACTCAGCACTCAATCCCCGCGGTTCAGCTCTGCGTTGCAGACGGCCTGCTCAGCAAACCGGCAATATCCACGGCATCAATCTGCTCCGCCAGCAGGAAGCGTTCGGCATATTCCCGATACACGCCGGAACTCAGGAACAGATCGAACAGATCTGCATCCAGATGCTGTTCACGCGCCATCCGGGCCATGATGCGCAGGGATTCGGACAGGGTCTTGGGCGGTTTGTAGGGGCGATCCGCTGCCGTCAGTGCCTCGAACACATCGGCAATCGCCATGATCCGCGCCGGAATGCTCATCTGCTCGCCACTCAGGCGTTTCGGATAACCACGCCCGTCCATGCGCTCATGATGCCCGCCCGCGATCTCCGGCACGCCCTTCAGGTGCCGCGGGAAGGGCAGTCGTCCGAGCATCATGATGGTCTGCACGATGTGATCATTGATCAGGTAACGCTCTTCATCGGTCAGCGTGCCGCGCGAGATCGACAGGTTGTAGATCTCGCCACGATTGAACTTGTACTGCGGCACTTCCAGCTGGAAGCCCCAGGGATTGTCGGCCGGGATGATCTCGCCGGGCGGGCGTGGCACCCGATGCTCGGGCTTGTCGGCCAGCAAGGCTTCGCTCGCCGGCAAGCGGGCGGAGGGCACATCCTGCAACTGACGCTCTTCCTCGCGCGACAGGCCCAGTCGGTCGTCAATCGTGCGCTGCCAGCTGCGCTGGGCGATCAGACGCAGACGCTCGATCTTGTCGGCATCGAGGAACTCGCCACCCTTGTTGCACTCGGCCACGAAAGCAAATTCCTCATCCAGCGTGCGCCACACCGCCTGCAGGCCGGCCAGCGCCGCGGGCTCTGGTACGCCCGCGCTGCGCTCTTTCCAGAACGCCACCTCGGCATCACGCTTGAGCACTTCGAAGCGCATGCGCACTTCGTGGATCCGGTTGTAAAGCGCTTCGAGTTTGGTCGCCTTGTCGACCACATATTCCGGCGTCGTGACCTTGCCACAATCATGCAGCCAAGCCCCGATATGCACGGCTTCACGGTCTTCATCGCTGAGGCTGAAATCACGGAACGGCCCCTCCTGCACATCGTTGGCGGCCTCGGCCAGCATGCGCGTGAGCACTGGCACGCGCTGGCAGTGCCCGCCGGTGTAGGGGCTCTTGGCATCAATGGCTCCGGCGAGCAACTGGATCATGGCTTCCAGCAAGGCCTTCTGGCTGTCCACCAGACGCCGGGTCTCGATCGCCACCGCCGCCGTCGAGGACAGGGCTTCGATAAAGGCCACCAGCGGATCACGCCGGCCTTTGCGCTCCGGCTCGACCGGACGGGCCAGCTCCAGCACCAGCACACCAACAAATTCCTTTTCCAGGGTTTCCAGCGCCACGGCAAACAGTTCCGGGCCTGCCTGTCCAATCCGCCCGGCCACACTGCAGCGCCGTGTCGCCACCTGCACGACAGGGTGTTCCTGATCGGCATCGCACTGCAGGCTCTGGGCGTAATCGACCCGGCTGCCATCCCCCGTACGATCCTGCGAACGACGCAACACCCGGGCCTCGGGCTCGTACAGATAAAGCGCGCCAGAGCGGGCCTGGGTGGCCAGCGCCACATCATCGAGCACCACATCCAGCAGGCGCTCCAGACGCATCTCGGAATTGAGCGCAGCACTCACATCGAGAAAACGCGCAATCGTCGAGCGCATCTGGCTGGTGGCATTGGTCAGCAGATCAACTTCCGCAATCCGCGAGCGCGGCAGGCGGGTCGGCCGGAAATCGAAACTCGCGACCAGCTTGGCCTCCTCGGCCAGCAGGCGCAATGGCTCGACAATCCGCTGGGTCAGCCAGAAACCCGCGGGCACCGACAGGACGATCAGCCCCAGGGTGATGAACAGCTGGAGCTGCAGGAGCTTGCGCGCCTCGCCAAACAATTCAGCGTCCGGCACCGCCATCAGCACCCGCAGGGCGCGCCCATCCGCGCGCAGCGCCAGAGGCACGGAGATCAGCTCCCACTCCTGCTTGCCCACCAGCGCGTGCTGCCGTTCCACCCCCGTCGCCGGCAGGGCGGCGGCGGCGCTCAAGGCCGGCATGCCCAGATCTGCGACCTGTGCCAGCCGGGGCTCGCCGCTGACATCCAGCGCCACCGACTTGCCGGCATCTTCAAGCGCGACAACCCGCTCGCCCGGATCAATGATCGCGACCAGCGAACCGGAAGTGATCTTCAGATCGGTGATTTCCCGGCCCAGATCCGCCAGTGTGGCATCCGCCCCCACCACCGCTCCGCCACTTTCAGCGCGTCGCGCCAGGGTCGCGCCGACCTGACGCGTGGTGTAGAACAGGTAAGGATCGGTAATAACGGCTTCGCGCTCCTGCAAAGCCTGACGGAACCAGGGGCGTTCGCGCGGATCAAAAGCGTAGGTTGCGCGCCGCTCACGCCGCAGCAGGCGCCCCCCTTTGTCATAGAACAGGAATTCTCCCACCCGCGGGCCATTGCCTTGCAGGCTGACAGCCTGCACCATCAGGCTGGCATCGGCCGGGGCGCGATGAATCCGGCGCAGGGTCGGCTCGCGCAGCGGCCGGAACAGCACGAAGTCGCCATTGGCATAGCCCACATACCAGGCATCCATCAATGGATTGGAGGCCAGCACGGCCGCAGCCATCGGCACGGCCTGCAAGCGCTCGGCAAGCGTCGTACTGCGGGTGATCTGGTGATAGGCCAGCAGTTCCAGCTGGTTCTCGGCGGGCTGCAGGATGCCGCGAATCTTGTCCTTCAACGACCGCGAGACATGCCGGATCGATTCGTCGACGGCAGACGAAATCACTTCGCGTGTGCTGCGATACGAGTTCCATGCCAGGATGAAAGCCACCAGCAGCAACAGGAAGGTTGACCCTGCTGCTGCCAGCACGTGCAGCGGAATCTTGAAGTGATGCTTTTCTGCAGATCCGAACGACATGGGACGGCACTCCCTTCACAGGATTACGCAACGCGGCGCCCCCTGATTAACGGCAAATACCGCCCGTACTGAAATCTACACGGTCAGCGCACGTCCCTCCGCCATGCTGCGCGCCACCGCATCGGTAAATTGCATGTACTTCAGCCCGTCGGCAAACGTGGTGTGCGTGACCGGTTCGATGCCACGGATGGCATTGATGAACTCTTCCTCCACGCGCCAGCCGCCGGCCTCCTCCGCCGGAACCGGCACCATCTGCAGGGCCGCATCGCCCTTGCGTGCGCCGTAGAGATGGCCGTCGGCAAAGCGCAGCGTGCCTTCCGAACCGCACAGCACGATTTCGCTGGATTTCATCAGGCCTGTCACCGCCGAAACGGTGAATGTCGCCTGTGCTCCACACACCATGTCAGCCAGCACCACCACATGCTCGGGTACGCGCACGGCGCGCAGCCGGCCAGAGGTGTCGACACGCTGGGTCACGAAGGTGCGACCCCTGGCCATCACGCTGTCGGCCTCACCCACCCAGCGCATCACGCTCTCGTACCAGATGCCCAGACTCATCACGTTCAGCCCCGAAAGGTCCGCATCCTGCCGCCAGGAGAGCGGCGCCTGCGTATCCAGGAATTTGCCATCCGCTACGCGCACCTCAATCGTCAGCAAGCGGCCAAGAAAACCCTCGCGCAGCAGGCGCTGCACCGTGCGATCCACCCCCAGCGTGAACGGTGCCGGCACCACCTGCGCCACCCGATCCGGCCGGGCCTGCGCGGCCTGCAGCATCTGCAGCGCCTCGGTCGCATTCATCGCCAGACGCGCTTCGGTCAGCACATGCTTGCCGGCAGCCAGCGCCGCCAGGGTAATTGGGCAATGCAAATAGGGCCAGGTGCCGATCATCACCGCATCGATCCCGGAGTCCTCGACCAATGCGCGCCAGTTGTCCGCCACGTTCGGGATGCCAAGCTCGCGCGCCGCCTTTTCGGACGACGCGCGCGAGCGGTTCACCA
Organism: Uliginosibacterium sp. 31-16; assembly: GCF_030730865.1. Taxonomy (GTDB): domain Bacteria; phylum Pseudomonadota; class Gammaproteobacteria; order Burkholderiales; family Rhodocyclaceae; genus Uliginosibacterium. Next base: position 52,410 of record NZ_JAVALZ010000006.1, read on the forward strand.
CGCTCACCACTTCCACCCCTGGCTGTGCTCGCAGGCCTGGAATATGCCGTTCGCGGGTATTCGTCCCGGCGCCCACCACGCCTACGCGAATCACCTGTTTGCCTGATGTCATGTTCAACTCTCCTGTGCGCTCTTATCCTGAACAGAATGCAGCCTACTCCTCGGGAGACAAGAATGAATCCGGACTTTCACGCAACTGCCCTCATGATCAACAGCGACGGCATGGGCCACGGCGACGAGACCCTGCGCCAGCGCCTGCTCGTCAATTACCTGAGGACTCTGGTCGAGCTGGAAACGCCTCCGCAAGCCATCCTGCTCTACGCGGCAGGCGTCAAGATGGTCATCAACACATCGCCATGCCGGGCCGAGATCACCCGTCTGCGCGAAGCCGGCACCCGGGTCATCGCCTGCCGTACCTGTCTGGATCATTACGGCCTGATGGAGCACGTGCCGGAAGCCGAGATCGGCAACATGCTGATGATCGTCGAAGCGCAAGGCGCCGCGGCGAAAGTGATCACCCTGTAGCCCCGCACACGGCGGCCTTCTGCAGCATGCCTGCCGGAAGAAGCCCGCCCTGTGCGGCTCTGCAGGCAGAGCATGCGAAGCGTGCAAACATGGGTACCCGCGACCTCCGGTCTGGTTCATAATTGTTGCCTGCCCTACCTCCCGTAAGGCGCCCTGAATCACTCAGACCCGGAGAACCATCTTGAACCTGCACCGCATTGCACTGGGCGTCGCCCTGCTGAGCCTGGCTGGTACCGCCAGCGCTGACCTCACCGTTAAACTCGGCGCCGCCGGTCCGCTCACCGGCCCGATCGCCCACATCGGCAAGGATGGCGAAAACGGCATCCGTCTGGCCATCGAGGATGCCAACGCCAAGGGCATCACCATCGGCGGCCAGAAGGTCAAGTTCGAGCTGGTCAGCGAGGACGACCAGGCAGATCCCCGCACCGCCACCACCGTGGCCCAGCGTCTCGCCGACGCGGGTGTGAAGGGCGTGATCGGTCACGTCACCTCCGGCGCCTCGATCCCGGCTTCGCGCGTGTATGAACAGGCCGGCATTCCGGTCATCACCCCATCCTCGACCAGCCCGACGCTGACCCAGCAAGGCTTCAAGGTGACCTTCCGCGTCATCGCCAACGACCTGCAGCAGGCTGAAGCCATGGCCAGCTACGCCGTCAAAAAGCTCGGCCTGAAGAAGATCGCCATCGTTGATGACCGCACCGCGTATGGCCAAGGTCTGGCTGACGCACTCGCCAACGCCATGAAGAAGCTCGGCGCCCAGGTGGTGGCACGTGAATTCACCAATGACAAGGCCACCGATTTCATGTCGATCCTGACCAAGCTCAAAGGCCAGAATCCGGATGCCATCTTCTACGGCGGCATGGATGCCCAAGGCAGCCCGCTGCTGCGTCAGATCCGCCAGCTCGGCATGAAGGCGACCTTCCTCTCCGGCGACGGCCTGTGCACCGCCGAGATGCTCAAGCTCTCGGCCAAGGAACTGGACAACCGCGTGTTCTGCACCCAGGCCGGCATCCCGATGGAAAAGATGCCCGGCGGCGCGAAGTTCCGCGAGCGCTTCAAGCAGCGTTACAACGGTGACGTGCAGCTCTACGCCCCGTACAACTACGACGCTGCCACCGCGCTGATCGAAGCCATGAAGGCAGCCAACTCGGCCGAACCGGCCAAGTACCTGCCAGCCCTGAAAGCGCTGAACATCAAGGGCATTACCGGCAACATCGCCTTCGATGCCAAGGGCGACATCAAGGAAGGTGGCGTGACCTTCTATTCGTACAAAGATGGCAAGTGGGCCGCTGCTGAATAAGCAAACCCCGCCAGGCAAACATGACAAGGCCCCGCAAGGGGCCTTTTCTTTGGTGCCGCAGAACAGCCCCTCCACGGATCAGGGTCTTCATCCATTTTCGTCAGACAAATACGTCAGTAGCATGACAATCCCGGCGGAATATCCTCACTTTGCATGACAAAGCCGGGCGTTCATTCAACCAAATCAGGAGCTGACATCGTGTTCAAGAAATTGCTGTGTCTCGTATCTGTCTGTACCTTCGGTTTTCTGGCCCAGACCGCCTTCGCGGCGGACGAAACGGCTGGCGTCAATGCAGCAGTGGAACAGCTGCGCGTGCTGATGGTGACGCCGGACAAGGCGGCACTCGAAGCCATCGTTGCTGACGGTCTGAGCTATGGCCACTCTGGCGGCAAGATCGACACCAAGGCCAGTTTCATCGACGATCTGCTGACAGGCGCCTCCGATTTCGTGAGCATCGAACTCTCGGATCAGACGGTCCGCGTGAGCGGCAATGTCGCCTTTGTCCGTCACACCCTGTTTGGCGCAACAGCCGACAAGGGCAAGATGCCGGGCACCGTCAAGCTGCACATCCTGAGCGTGTGGGAGAAACAGGGTGGCAAGTGGAAGCTGGCCGCCCGTCAGGCGGTCCGGATCTGAGCGTCACCGGCAGCTACGGCAAGGCCCCGCAAGGGGCCTTTTTGTTGCATGCCCGGAGAGGCGCACCGGGCGGGCCTGCCCACGGCTCCGTGCTGCAGAACAAGGCGGGATGCGGCTCTTCAGGCATCACGCCTCAGGCCTTACCACCCCGGATATGCTCAAGCTGGAGGCGCGCCTGATGCAACATGGCATTGAACTCATGCACGCCAGCGTAGGCGTCGCCATGTGTCTCATTGGCCAGGCGCTCACCCATTTCCTGCAGCACCGCCAGCAGATCACCCAACTCGTCGAGAGTCTCCAGCCGTTCCTCTTCCCTGCTATCGTCGCGCATCATCGAACCTTTCTGGTGGAGCAAACCGCGCCCTCCTGATTTCTTTATAGAAGGCACAGCCCTGCCGGAACAGGCTATTCAGACGCCTGCACCGAGCCTTAGGACTGAGCCACCGCAAAGCACGGAGCGGAAACCTCTCTAAAATCGCGCTCTTCCGATTTTCAGCCCACCGTTCCATGACCAGCGCCCAGCCGATCACCCTGCTCCGCCCGACCCGACCAGCCACCGACGGCCAGCCCGCCATCCCCGGCCACCGTGTCGAGCTGCAACTGCTCACCACCCTCAAGTGCAATCTCAAATGCACCTACTGCTCGCTCGGCGTGGGCGAAGTGCTTGGCTCGCAGCAACACGTGGATTACTCGCTGGAGCAACTCGCCGCTTTCGTCGACACGCAGCTCAAGGGCTACGAGACCTACGTCACCTTCTACGGCGGCGAACCGACGCTGAACCGGCCCTACATGGAAGAGGTGATCGCGCGCTTTCCGAACTTCCGTTATCAACTGCAGACCAACGGCACGCTGCTCGACGGCCTGCCGGACGCAGTGCTGGCACGCATGTCCAACTTCCTGATTTCGATTGATGGCGGCGAAGGCACCACTGACGGCTATCGCGGCCGTGGCATCTACCGCCAGGTCATGAAGAACCTCGCGGCGATCCGCCCGAAAACCAGCGGCAGCATCACCGCGCGCATGACCTGGAGCCACCCGGAGATCAGTTTCGAGGAGATCGACCACCTCACCGAAGTGTTCGATTACCTGTACTTCCAGTTCGTTGCGGATATCGGCGCCTACCCGGCCGAGGGCATGGCTAAGCGCAAGGAAATCCTCGCCCGCTTGATCGCCAAATTCTTCCGCCATAGCGACCGGCTCTACCCGATCATTCCGATCATGGGCATGGTGCGCAACAAGGTGATGCCCTCGAAGGCGCAGGAGCTGTACCAGGGCAAGACCCAGTGCCGCGCCTCGACCCACATCCTGAATGTGATGCCGGACGGCCGCATCTTCCCCTGCCCCGACCTGCTCTACCTGCCCGAGATGCAGCAAGGCAGCGTGGTCGACAACTGGCTGCGCGCCAGTCCGCTGCAACCGGACCCGGCCATGCCCTGCAGCACCTGTGATGCTTACGCTTTCTGCCGCGGCAACTGCATGAAGAATCTGTACCTCGCCTACGTGAAGAAGGACGAGACCTACCGCCGCGAAGTTGTCGAACCGATCTGCGAACTGGTGAAATTCATGGGCGAAGAGATCGACCGCCACCAACCGCAGGAATGGTTCGCCCGCGCCAGCCTGCCGGTGAGAAAGCTGATCACCGACTGCGAAGTCTACGAGTACGTCGAAATCATGCCCTGACCAGGCCTGCCCGAAGAGCCTCTTCCCGCTTGGATCTTCAGACATGACACCCGGACAAGCAGACGGGGAGAGAATCTTCAGCATACCTGCCGGAAGATGTCCGTCCGGTGCGGCTAACCAGGCGCACCGGCGCAGAGTGCAGAAAGAAGTCCGACCTGCAACACGCAAGGCTCGCAACAGGAGGAAACCATGTTTGGTCTAAACAGCAACGAAGGTTACATCCCCGCCCTGCCCGGCATCGAACGCAAGACACTGGTGCACGGCGAGAAGACCCTGATGGTCGAATTCCGCCTGCAGAAAGGTTTTCCCCTGCCCCGCCACGCTCACCCGCACGAGCAGACCGGCTACCTCGTCAGTGGCAGCCTGCGTCTGTCCATCGGCGACGAAGTCCGCGACCTCAAGCCCGGCGACAGCTGGTGCATTGCCGGCGGCATCGAGCACGGCGCCGAAGTACTCGAAGACAGCGTCGCCATCGAAGTTTTCACCCCGGTACGCACCGACTACCTTTGAGCACGCGTCTGCCCCGGAAATTCGTGCCCCGGAATGCACTCACGCCCGGACCGTGATCGCCTCGCATTTCAGGTGGTGCATGAATTCTCGCAGGATCAGCAATCTCGCCGCAAAAATCCGGCCTGCCGGCAACCCTTCGGCAGACGCCGGCCGCCCCTGAGAGACCGCCACCAGACGCGCGAAGGTACGTTCGATGGCCTCCCGGCTCAGCACGACCTCCGCCTGAGCGGGCAACCCGGCAAGTCGTGCGATTTCATGAATGCCGGCGTCCTGCGCAAACAATCGCGCATTTGCGGGGATGGCCGTACGCCAGTGCTCAAGCGCATCTTCGACGACCATGATGGCCTCTTCCAGCTCCACGGGCTGCGGGGATTCATGCCTGAAACAGGTCTGCGCAATGTTCTCCGTTCCGATCTCAAGCGCCAGGGTCTCCGGCGGATGCGCACCCTCCCTGACGAGCAGGCCAATCTGCTCGCTCCCGATGCTCAGCTCCACAGAAGCAGCGGCCTCTTCCGTCGGCCTGGCGATCAGCGCATGACTCCAGCGGAGAAAATCTGCCTGCATTTCAGCGCTCAGCACATGGCCGACCGGGAAACGACGGGTCGCGTAAGCAACGCCCAGCTCACTTAACCATTGCTCCGCGCGCAGCGCCCAGCTTGCGGGCAGAACGTTGTCCAGCTCCCCGTGGCTGATGAAGGCTTGCATGCCCTTCAGGCGGGCGGGGCTGGCCAGATGCGGAGCCAGCTCGGGAAGGATGCGGCCGGAGAGGATGCCGAAACCCAGTACGCGTTCGGGCTCGCTCAACGCGACACTGGCGCTCATAATGCCCCCCTGGCTGAATCCGGCAATAATCGTTCGGCCCGGGCTCAGCCCATAAGCGGCCTCCAGCTCGGAAATGAAACGCAGCAAGGTTTCGCGTGCCTGGTCGGCTTCGGCAAGATCAGGTCTCGGGCCGTCAGCCGTGAAAGTGACCCTGAACCATCCGTATTGAGCGGGCCCCAGCAGCAGCGGGCCACGCGGCAACACGACCAGCACCCGGGGATCCAGCGCTTCGGCAATCTCGGCAAGATTGGTTTCATTGCCGCCCACGCCGTGCAGCAAGATCACACAGGCTGTCGGGCGGGAGGAAACGGGCTCGCGCAAACGGAAGGACAGGGAAAAACCGGCATCCTCCCGCAGCGCACTGATCGAGGCTGGCTGTGCTTGCATGATCAGGCCTTGTGCAGCCAGGTCGGGGCAATCGCCGTGCCTTGCCCGGCACCATAGCCAAAGAAAATGTTCAGGCCTCCCAGCGGCTCCAGATAGCGCGCATTCTTCAGGCCGCCCGCATCAATCGTGGCAAAGCCGATGCTCTGCGCCAGCGCCTGCACGCTTTGTTTGGCCGTCGCATCATCACTGGCGACGAACACCGGCACGGTCTGACCCGCGCCAAAATCGGCACCCTCTGCCAGCACCTGCGCAAACACCGTATTGAACGCCTTGACGATCGTGGCGCCCGGCACGGCACGAGCGATTTCCTCTGCCGCCGAGTTGCTGTGGCCAATCGTAAGGCCCATGTAGTCAGGCGTCAGCGGATTGGTGATGTCGACCACAACCTTGCCTTGCAGGCTCCCCAGCGACTCCAGCGCTGCAATGGCTTCGTTGAAGCCGGTGGCGAGTACGATGATGTCGGCCTGAGCAGCGGCAGTTTCAGGGGAAACTGCGCTGGCTCCCGGATTGGCCGCCGCAAGCGCTTGCGCTTTGGCGAAGTTGCGGGCCGTCACAAACACTTCATGCCCTGCCCGTGTGAGTTGTTTGACGAAACCCGAACCCATATTGCCTGCGCCGATGATGCTGACTTTCATGATCTGTTCTCCATGCTGTGATGATTGGCGGTTTGTCGCCAGGACCGCAACGCGCGGTGCATGGAAGATACTTTAAACACCTCATTTACTGAGATAAACAACATTATTGTCCATTGTTTATTGCGAAAAACGGGATTAATGAAATAAGCGATGCGAGAGATTTTCAAGCAGCAGTCTGTCTCATACTCAGGATGCTTTCGTACCGGCAGGCTGTGCGTCGCCCCCAAACGCAGCCAGCGCAAAATCGACGAAGCTGCGCAGCTTGGGCGTCATGCGCCGGTCTGGCGCATACACGAGGTGGAAGGGGCGGGTCGGCACCGGAAAGTCCGGCAGCAATTCGACAAGCAGGCCGGCGGCAAGGTCATCACGCACCAGTTCACAAGGCTGCAACAGGACGCCCATGCCGGCGCGCGCGGCCATCAGCAGCGCTTCACCACTATCGACCATCAGCTTGCCAGAGACCGCGACGGTGATCGGCCCCTCCGGCCCCTCGAAACTCCAGCGTGTTCTCAACTCGGTGTAGGAAAAGCCGAGGCACTCGTGTTGCTCAAGATCGGCAGGATGGGTGATTGGCGCATGGCTGGCGAGATAGGCGGGCGCCGCGCACAGGCGCAGCCGATAGGGCGCGAGCCGGCGCGCGATCAGCCCGCTGTCTGAAAGCTCGCCAACCCGGAAGGCCACATCAAAGCCTTCATCGATCAGGTCAACGAAACGGTTGGCGAGCGACATATCGACCGACACTTCAGGATACGCGGCCAGGTACTCGGGCAAGCGCCTGGACAGGGCATGTATCCCGAAGGACACCGGCGCATTGATACGCAGCCGTCCGCGTGGCGTGCCACCGCTCATGGCCGCCATGCCTTCAGCCGCGTCCACCTCGGCGAGGATGATCTTCACCCGCTCGTAGAAAGCGAAGCCGGCTTCGGTGAGATGCTGACGCCGCGTTGTACGATTGATCAGGCGTACGCCCAGATGCTGCTCCAGAGTCTGCACATGCTTGCCGACCAGTTGCGAGGACATGCGCAAGACTTCTCCAGCGGCCGAGAAGGAGCCGGACTCCACAGCCTTGGCGAACACGCTCATGCTCAGCAGACGATCCATTACAAACGCTCTGTTTCAAGTAATGACGATTATCGATCATTTATCTGAAGTAGTTTCAAGTTTTAAAGTGAGCGCTCCAACCAACAAGGAGCACGAACATGAAAATCGCCATCATCGGAACGGGCAACATGGGCGCAGGCTTGGCCTCGGCACTGGCTACAGCAGGACACGAAATCAGCGTCGGGGCGCGTGATCTGACCAAAGCCGCCGCATTGGCAGAGAAGATCGGTCACGGCGCAGTGGGTGGCGGGATTACCGCCGTAGCCCAGCTTGCTGACGTGGTGATTCTGGCGCTGCCGTTTGGCGCCGCAGCCGAGGCCATCAAGCTGGCCGGAGACCTCGCCGGCAAGCTGCTGATCGATATCTCCAACCCGATCAGCGCGGACTACAAGGAACTCACCATCGGTCACACCACTTCGGCCGCCGAAGAAATCCAGAAGCTCGCCCCGCAGGCCCGCGTGGTGAAAGCCTTCAACACGATCTTTGCGCAATTGCTGGCGCCCGAATCCCGCACCGGCAAAACCCTGCAAGTGTTCGTGGCGGGCGATGACGCTACCGCCAAGGCCACCGTATCCGGGCTGGCGCAGTCCATCGGCTTCGAGGCCGTGGAAGCCGGCCCGCTTTCCAATAGCCGTTTCATCGAGCCTATCGGCGAGATGAACATTCATTTCGGCTACTTCCTTGGCAAGGGCCCGAGCGTCGCGCCGGCCTGGGTTCAGATTTAAACCGTTTGCCCTCACCAGGCGGCCTGCGTCAGCGGGCCGCTGGATTGCCTTCAAGGATCATCATGGACTTCCGTATTCGCACAGTGCTGGGCGCACTCGCCCTGCTGGTCTGCTCCAGCCTTGCACTGGCCGCTCCGGCCATCGAAGTGCTGGGCCGCGACTTCAGCTTTCCCAACAAGCTGGAGGGCCTTCCTGCAAAGCTCTCTGACTTCAAGGGCCTGCAGATCAACAGTTTCACCACCAGTGATGACGTGCAGCTCAGCTACTGGGAGGCGGGTTCCGGCAAGCCGCTGGTGTTCATCCCGGGCTGGTCGGCCAACGGCGCCGAGTACATCAATGTGATGTACCTGCTCAGCAAGAATTACCACGTTTATGTGCTGGACCCGCGCAATCAGGGCCTGTCGCAACGCGTCGATTACGGCACGCGCATCGCACGCTTTTCGGTGGACCTCAAAGAGTTCTCGGCGCACCTTGGCCTAAAGTCGGCCGATTACATCGGCTGGTCAATGGGGGCCTCCGTGCTGTGGGGCTACATCGACCTCTTCGGTACGCAAGGCATGCGTAAGGCTGTCTTCGTGGATGAGCCGGTGTCGATCTATTCGCACGCGGACTGGTCGGAGCAGGAGCGTCTGGAGGCCGGCGGCATGACTTCCTCAGTCGAGCGCATGGTCGCCAGTTTCACGGCCGGCGCGCCGACCAACCAGCTCGTGGTCGACATGAAGGTCATCGAGCGTGCGATGGCCACAGATTCGCCCTATTACGTGAACTCGCAAGCCTTCGCCAACGCGTTCATCAAGACCGACCCTGCCTTTACCGCCAAGGTGCTGTTCGATCACGCGACCAATGACTGGCGCGACGTGATCCGCCACAAGATCACAGTTCCCACTGCGATCTTCTCGGGTGAATACAGCCACAACCTGCCCAGTCAGCGCTGGATGGCCTCGGTGATTCCGAATGCCCGGCTCTATGCCTATACCGAGGCTGAGCAGGGCGACCACTTCCTCATGTTCAAGAACCCGCACAAATTCACCCTGGATCTGCGCGATTTTCTCGAACACTGAGTTCGCGCCGGCCTCGGCCGGCTAACTTCCCCAACCCCAACCTCAATCTCATTTCATTCAAGGAGAAACCCATGCCCGTCGTACGCGTCAGCTGGTTCGAAGGTAAAGACACCCCCACCAAACAGGCTGTAGCCGCTGAAATCACCGAAAGCATCGTGCGCAATACCGGCACCGATGCAAAGTACATCTACGTCATCTTCGAAGACGTGAAACCCTCTGACTGGGCCGGTGAAGGCAAGCTTTTCGGCGGCTGAGTCCTTGGTCCCTGGCGGTGCGCCTGCCAGCGCGCCGCCTTACTCTGCCGTCGAAGACACACATCTCAGCAAGCGCTGACAATTCACAGCGGCTGGCTGGAACACGGCCAGTAACGCATCCATCAGCTGTTCAGCCCGCGTCGTGTTGTCGGCCGAGTAGTTGCACACATACACATCCAGCGTGACGACGCCGAATTCCGGCCAGGTGTGCAGAGCGACGTGCGATTCGGCGAGCAGCAGGGTGCCGGTGACTCCGCCGGCCTGTTCTCCCGCATCCGGAAAACGGTGAAAGGCTTCGCCGACAACGGTAAGTCCGGCAGCCAGCACCGCTTCGCGCGCCAGCAGGGCAAGTGCCGGAGCATCGCTGAGCAAGGCCGGCGCACAGGCGCAAGCCTGCAGGTCGGCAACCAGATGCAGGCCTTGCATGGCGGCGGGAACGGATGGATTCATCAGGGGTCCTGAGGCGTTCAGTCAAAACGGCAGGCGAATGGTGACATGAATCCGGCGGGAATGCGGCTGTACTGCCGGGCGGCGGAAGAGGCGCTTGCAGCCTTGATCTGCAGGCAGGCATGCTGGCAAGACCCGACAGGCATGGTTCTCCAGCACATCCGCCTGAAGAAGACCGCCGGATGCGGCTCTTCGAGCCCCCGCTCAGCAAGAAAAACGCCCGCTGGCACGAGGCGAGCGGGCGTTCAAGGCGAGCGGACCAGAGCGATCAGGTCTGCTCGGATTCCATCTTGATGGCGCCGCAAGGACATTCTTCCACGCACACACCGCAACCCTTGCAGTAGTCGTAGTTGAATTCGAAACCCTTGCCGGGGCCGAGCTTGATCACTGCGTTATCCGGGCATACGCCGTAGCAGTTATCGCACTCGAAACAATTGCCGCAGGAGAGACAGCGACGTGCTTCAAACAGGGCGTTGTCTTCGTTCAGGCCACCCTGCACTTCATCAAAGGTCGATTGACGACGGATGATGTCCAGCATCGGACGCACCGTCTTGTCGGCATCGGTGTAGTACCAGGTGTTGAGCTTCTCGAAGTTGGCCAGTTCGGGCTTGGCCGGCTTGACGTAGGTCGTGCCGTTGAGCCATGCGTCGATGTGGCGTGCGGCGAGCTTGCCGTGACCGATACCGACGGTGACGGTACGGTCGGACGGGACCATGTCGCCACCGGCGAAGATGCCGGCGTAACCGGTCATCATGTTGTCACCCACCTGTACGACGCCGTCCTGGAAGGTCAGGTCGGGCACGCCGTTGAGCAGGCCCAGATCGACGTCCTGACCCAGCGCCAGCACCACGGAGTCGGCTTCCAGCGTGTCGAATTCGCCGGTCGGAACGGGCTTGCCGTTCTCGTCCAGCTCCATCTTCTCGACCTGGATGGCACCCTCGCCCACATGCTTGATGGTGGACAGCCAGCGCATCATCACGCCTTCCTGCAGCGCCTCTTCGACTTCGAAGTCGTGCGCCGGCATCTTGTCGCGGGTGCGGCGGTACACGATGATGGCTTCTTCAGCGCCAAGACGCTTGGCGGTACGGGCCACGTCGATGGCGGTGTTGCCGCCGCCATACACGACCACGCGCCGGCCCAGCATCGGCTTGTCTTCACCTTCCATGCTGCGCAGCACGGCCACGGCATCGAGGATCTTGGCCGATTCGGCAGCCGGAATGGCGGTGCGCTTGGCGATGTGCGCGCCCACAGCCAGGAAGGCCGCGTCGAATTTCTCGTCCTTCATGGTCTTGAGGAGATCTTCGACCTTGGTGTTCAGACGCATTTCAACGCCCATGTCGATGATGCGCTGCACTTCGGAGTCCAGCACTTCACGCGGCAGACGGTACTTCGGAATGCCGAAGCGCATCATGCCACCCGCCAGCGGACCGGCTTCGAAGATCACGACCTGGTGCCCCATGCGGCGCAGCTGATAGGCGGCGGACAGACCGGAAGGGCCTGCGCCGACAACGAGGATGCGCTTGCCGGTTTCCTTGCTAGGGGCCTCGAATTTCCAGCCCTGCTTGATGGCCTCGTCACCGAGGAAGCGCTCCACCGAGTTGATGCCCACGGCCGAGTCGAGCTGACCACGGTTACAGGCGCCTTCACAGGGGTGATAGCACACGCGCCCCATCACGGCAGGCATCGGATTGGCCTGGGTCAGATGACGCCAGGCGGTTTCGTAGTCACCGGATTCGGCGTGGTAGAGCCAGCCCTGGGTGTCTTCGCCGGCCGGGCAAGCGTTGTTGCACGGCGGCAGACGCTTGATGTAGGTCGGGCGGAAGGTCCGCCAGGTGCCGGTCTTGTTGGCGAGCGACGAGCCAACATTCAGCGTGATTGCAAACGGTTTGTTCATTGTTTCAACTCCCCTTGCCTTACTTGTGCTCGCTGTCGGGGAAGCCGACAACAGCCTTGTCGTTACCGAGCAGACCGAACTTGTGGATGTTCTGGTCAGCCATCGCCTGGAAACGCGCAATCAGTTCAACCTGCGGTTTCTTGCCGAACAGGTGGGCAAAGCGGCGCTGCAGGCGCAGATAGGCTTCCACCGGCTGCTTCTGGCGGATCTTCGACACATTCGTCACTTCACCGTATTCGGCTTCGAACACCGGGAACAGACCGGTTTCCTTGGCCAGGCGGGCGAGCTTGATGGTGTCGTGCGAAGCGGAGCCCCAGCCCAGCGGACACGGCACGAAGATGTGGATGTAGCGCGCGCCACGCATGCTCATGGCCTTCTTGACCTTGTATTCCAGGTCGCGCAGGTCCGACACGCTGGCCGTTGCCACGTAGGGAATGCCGTGCGCCATGGCAATCAGCGGCACGTTCTTGCCCTGACCCCAGTCGTTGCCCGGATGCTCACCCACCGGCATGGTGGTCGCGGTACGGGCCGCCGGCGGAGTGGCGGAAGAGCGCTGCACACCGGTATTCATGTAGGCCTGATTGTCGTAACAGATGTAGAGCACATCGTCATTACGCTCGAACATGCCGGAGAGACAGCCGAAACCGATGTCGGTGGTGCCACCGTCACCGCCCTGGGCGATCACGCGCACCTCGGGCAACTGCTGGCCGGCCTTGCGCGCGCGGACCTTGGCGGCGGCAGCCACCCCGGTTGCCACAGCGGCGGCGTTGCCGAACAGCGAGTGGATCCATGGAATTTGCCAGGAGGTTTCCGGATACGGCGTGGAGAACACTTCCAGACAGCCCGTGGCGTTGACCGCAACCAGCTGGTTGTTGGTGGCGCGCATCGCAGCGTCGATCGCATAACGTGCGCCGAGCGCTTCACCGCAGCCCTGACAGGCACGGTGGCCGCAGTTCAGCGAGTTGGTACGTTCGATTTCCGACTGTACCGAACGCTGTTCAGGTGGCAGCAGGCGATTGCCGACGGTGAAGGTGCCGGTCTGATAGAACTTTACGTCTTGATGTCCCATGTCTGCTCTCCTCAGCCCACGTTCGACTTGGTCTGACCCAGGTCACGCAGGATGTTCTCGGCAATCGGGCCGGAACGGCGGGTGGTGCGCTCGCGGTCGAGTTCCTTGTTGACGATGCTCCACTCCAGATCGAGGAAGTGCAGCGCCTCAAGCTGGTCGTGCATGGCCATGCGGAACACGCGATGCAGCGAGGAACGGGTGATGTTGCGCCCGCCCAGACCGGCCACCACTGTGTAGATGCGCTTGTCGAGACCGTCCAGCGCCATGCGCACGTCAGTGGCAACGATGCCGCCGATGCCCACGGCCAGGCTCTTCTCCAGCACCACGATGCGTTTGGCATGCGACAGGGCACGACGGATCGCCGACACAGGGAAGGGACGGAAGGAATTGATGCCGAGCACGCCGATGGAGATGCCATCCGCACGCATTTCGTCGATGGTGTCCTTGATCGTGCCGAGCACCGAGCCCAGAGCGATGACCACGGTTTCCGCATCTTCCAGCATGTAGGGACGCACCAGACCACCGGAGTCGCGACCGAAAATTTCCTGGAATTCGGAAGCAATTTTCGGGATCAGCTCAAGCGCCTGCATCTGCTTGGCGTGGGCCAGGTAACGCACTTCCGAGAAGGCTTCCGGGCCGACCATCGCGCCAATCGAGACCGGCGCAGCGGGGTCCAGCACCTGACGCGGGGAGTACGGCGGCAGGAACTTGTCGACCTGCTCCTGCGTCGGGATATCGACACGCTCGTAGGCGTGGGTCAGGATGAAACCGTCCATGCAGACCATCACCGGCAGGCTCAATTCTTCTGCGAGCTTGAAAGCCTGGATGTGCAGGTCGGCGGCTTCCTGGTTGGTTTCGGCAAAGATCTGGATCCAGCCGCAATCACGCTGACTCATCGAGTCGGAGTGGTCGTTCCAGATGTTGATCGGCGCACCGATGGCCCGGTTGGCCACCGTCATGACGATCGGCAGGCCCAGACCCGAGGCGTTGTACACCGCTTCGACCATGAACAGCAGACCTTGCGAAGCGGTTGCCGTATAGGTGCGGGCACCCGCGGCCGAAGAGCCGATCGCGACCGACATGGCCGCAAATTCGGATTCAACGTTGATGTATTCGCAGTTTTTGATGTCGCCTGCTTTGACCATCTCGCCGAGACCTTCGACGATGTGGGTTTGCGGGGAAATCGGGTAAGCACAGATCACTTCCGGGCGCGACAGCGCCACGGCTTCCGCAACGGCGTGCGAACCTTCACATTGCTTAAGCATGCGCGGCCTCCATGGCTGCCTTGGCGATGTTGTAGGCCTCGGTGGCGGCGGCGATATTGCCGTCGGCGACCTTGCCCGAGAATTTGTCACGAATGGCGGCGACCACCGAATCCAGCGAAATCAGGCCGGAAACCGCAGCGAACGCGCCGAGCAGCGGCACGTTGGGTGCATTGCGGCCCACATGCTTGAGCGAGAGATCGGTCGCCGACACGGCAACCAGACGCTCCGGACGAATCCGCTTGGCCAGATCGCCCAGCCCCAGATCCTCGAAGCTGTGATTGGTGTTGAGCACGACGTAACCGTCTGCCGAAAGACCTGCGAAAACATCGATCTGATGCAGCAAGGTGGCATCCTGAATGATTAGGGCATCCGGTTCCATGACCGGCTCGCGCAGCCGGATTTCCTTGTCTGCAATACGACAGAAAGCCACAACTGGCGCTCCTGTCCGCTCCGAGCCGAAACTCGGAAATGCCTGTGCGTGACGGCCTTCAAGGAAAGCTGCGATGGAGAGCATTTCAGCCCCCGTCACCACCCCTTGACCACCGCGCCCGTGAATCCTCACCTGGAACATCCATATCTCCCTGATGTGAGACTAGCTGCGATATCCGGAGACAAGCTGCGCACCCGAACATTCGTGCGGCTGGCCTCCTGCTGGTCACCAAGGGGCATCAAACAGAGGCCGCCAAGGCGATGGATGGAAACTATTGCAAGTTGGTGAAATTCACTATGCGCCACATCAAGTTTTCGGGCTTGCCCGCACTTAAAAAGTGGCTATAGGCAATACGACTGCGTATGCCGCCTGCGGATCAAGCCGGCGCCAGCCAGGGTCATGAACCGTTTCCGCGGCAAGCCTGCCACACAGGCCCAGACGCCTGCACCGCACAAGCCCAAAAACAAAACCCGCCGGCATCCCAGAGGAATGCGGGCGGGTTTCTCGACCGTGAGGTCGGCTTATTTCAGTTCGTTGTAGAGCAGGTTCAGGATCTGCTTGGCCGAAGCAGCAGGCGCCTTGGCCCCTTCCTTGTTCAGCAGGCGTACAACCGTCTGCTGGGCCTCGGCAACCACCTCGACACGGAACTGGTCCGTGCTGGAGTCTTTCTTGCCGCCCCAGGAGAACAGGCGTGCAAACCAGCCTTCGCGCTCTTTCTTGGTGCTCGGATCTTCAACCGCGATGTAGCGCACGAAATACACGCCCTTGGCACGATCACGATCTTCGACCACCACGCCGGTACGATCCAGCGCCAGTCCGAGTTGCCGCCAGGCACGGTCCAGCGGCTCATTCACGGTCAGCTGCAGGCTGCCATCGGCAGCGTTGCTCAGTCGGGCACGCTCAGGCACAGGCGCCGCAACCTTGGTTTCAGCAACAACCTTCTGCGCGACCTTTTCCTCAAGCCCCAGACGCCCCATCAGACGCTGCAACATTTCAGCTTCAAGGTCCGGATCATTCGGGCGCGGTTCCCAGTGAGTGCCATCCTGATTGCCGGAGTTGCGCACCTCGATCATGCCGCGATGGCTGATGTAAATTTCCACGGCGCCCGGCTGGGCCGTGCTTTCCACGCGCACCCGGTACTTGTCACGCTCACCGGTGCTGTAATACGTGCCCATCGCCTTGCGCAGCAAGTCCTGGATCGGATCGCCCAGAATCTTGGCACGGTTCTCGGCCCATTCGGTTTCCATCAGGCCGGCCTGCTGATTGTCAGACACCAGCACGAAGCCCAGATCTTTCCAGAAGCTCTGCAGCTGCGGCCACAGCGCCGCATTGCTCGTACCCTGAATCACCAGCCAGCGCTGGGCGCCGACACGCTCGATGCGCAACTTGCCCGGCGCCGCTGCTGCGGCCACCGGTGCAGTGGCCGCCGGCTGCGAAGCGGATGCGGCACTGGCAGCAACCGCCGGCTGACGTTCGGCCTCATAGGTCGACAAGGTGGCACTTGAGCGCGAGCTGCCATCCGGCACCACATACCGGTCATCACGCGCTGGCGTGATCAGGTCGGGCGGAACCTCCAGCGATTTTTTCTTGCTGGCGCCATCCACACCATGAGTGGTGTAGTCAATCGTCGGCTTCTCATTCTTTGAACCGCCGCAGGCTGCGAGCAGCAGCGCAAGCACAGATCCAGCCAGTACGGCACGGGAAATTGAACGCATCAAGAACCTCTCAGGACAGGATATCGGCGGCACGCATCGCAGCGCGCACTCGCTCGTGGAAGACTTCGGACAAAGGGGTCAGCGGCAGGCGGATCGCGCCCTCCAGCAAACCCATCTGCTGTGCGGCCCATTTCACCGGAATCGGGTTCGCCTCGACGAACAGATCACGATTGAGCAGGAAAAGTTTCCGGTTGATCGCCGTGGCGCGGGGTACATCACCAGCACGAGCAGCCTTGCACAGGTCCGCCATCAGGCGCGGCGCAACATTGGCCGACACCGAAATCACGCCATGACCGCCCAGCAGCATGAAACACATGGCGGTCATGTCGTCACCGGAATACAGGGCAAAACCTTCCGGCGCGCGCATGACCAGATCGGTGATGCGCTCCATGTTGCCGGTGGCGTCCTTGATGCCGATGATGCCCGGCACCTGCGCCAGCCGCAGCACGGTATCGTTGGACAGATCGGCTACGGTGCGGCCCGGCACGTTGTACAGGATCACCGGCAGATCGACTGCTTCGGCAATGCTGCGGAAGTGCTGGTACAGCCCTTCCTGCGTCGGCTTGTTGTAATAGGGCACGACCGACAACGCGGCAACCGCGCCGACCTTCTTGGCAAAGCGCGACAGCTCGATGGCTTCGGCCGTCGAATTTGCTCCCGTGCCGGCGATGATCGGCAAGCGGCCGGCGGAATGCTCGACAGCGATTTTGATCAGTTCGCAGTGCTCGCTGACGTTGACCGTCGGCGATTCACCCGTGGTGCCGACGATCACCAGACCGTCCGAACCTTCACGCGCATGGAAATCAATGAGAGCCCGGAAGCGGGCCAGATCAAGCTGCCCATCCGCCGTCATGGGCGTCAGCAGGGCGACGAGGGAACCGGTGATCATGGGAAGCCGTGTCACAGTGGGAAAGCGGCGATTGTAGACCAAGGACCGCAAGCTGAGGACCGAGGACCAAGTAAAACATTTCCACCAACACGGTCGCAGCCCTCATCCGTCCATCGCAGCATGCCGGGAAGCCGCATGCAGCAAGCCTCTGCGGGCAGCATGCGGCAAACGCCTTCAGCGGCGGCCCTCTTCAGCACGCCTGCCCGCAGAAGTCCGCCACATGTGGGTCTTCAGAGGCAGCTCACGATCTGTAGCGAGAGGCCGTCAGCAGGGTGAAGAGCAGCACAGGAACCGGAGTTTATGTTGATAAATGAGGATTCCGAGCAGCGCATGAGCTCTCTCGGTTACAACTACGCGGCCTCGCAGTAAGATCATGAACAGTCTCTCAGATATCCGCCAGCGCCCGTACGTGTGCCAGCACGCTACGCCCCAGGGCCGGCAGCGAGTAGCCACCTTCGAGCATCGACACCAGTCGGCCGCCGCAATGCGCATCGGCCCATTGGCGCAGCTCCTTGCTGATCCAGGCAAAGTCGGCATCCACCAGCCCCATCGAAGCCATGTCATCTTCGTAGTGGGCGTCGAAGCCAGCGGAGATGAACAGCATCTGCGGCTGATGTTCAGCCAGCGCGGGCAACCAGACGTGACTGAGCAACTCGCGGACCTTGTCGCCACGGGTGCCGGCCGGGAAAGCCGTGTTGTGCATGTTCGGCGCCGTACTCTTGTTGCCGCAGTACGGATAGAGCGGGTGCTGGAAGAAGCTGAGCATCTGCACGCGCGGATCGGCGACGAAGATGTTTTCCGTGCCGTTGCCGTGGTGCACGTCGAAATCGATGATGCTGATGCGCTCCAGTCCGCATACGTCGAGCGCATGACGCGTGGCCACCGCCACATTATTGAAGAAGCAGAAGCCCATCGCACGCAGGCGTTCGGCATGGTGCCCCGGCGGGCGCACTGCACAGAAGGCGTTGTGGACGGTGCCTGCCAGCACCAGTTCGGTGGCCATCACGCCGGCACCGGCGGCGCGCAGCGCGGCCTTGAGCGTGTGGGGCGTCATCGCGGTATCCGGGTCAAGGTGACGCAGACCCTGCTCGGGCGAAATCTCGAAAAGTTCTTCGACATAGGCCGGAGAGTGCGCGCGATAGAGCTGCTCCAGCGTGGCCTGCGGCACGTCTTCGCGCATGTCGAGCAGACCATCGAGGCCGGAACCCTTGATCTGGTCAAGAATCTCGGTGAGGCGATCCGGCGATTCCGGATGCATGCTCCCCATGCTGTGCAGCCAGCAGTCGGAATGGCTGATGAAAGCGGTACGGCTCATCGGGTCTCTCCTTTGGCGCTTTTCGTCCATGCCCGCCGATACATGCCAGCGCGCCTCTTGTGTGCCGTAAACTACTGCCAAACTCCGTCGCATACCAGCCGAACCTTTGGCCGTATCCGCCAGTCTGATTCACACGCTTATCCAAGGATCCCGCCATGCCCGCACCACAAAATGCCGCCACCGATGCCATCCTCGCCCAGCTCGGTCAGGTGCTGCTCGGCAAGCCGCAGGCGCTGCGCCTGGCGCTTGCATGCCTGCTCGGACGCGGCCATCTGCTGATCGAGGACCAGCCCGGCGTAGGCAAGACAACGCTGGCGCATGCGCTGGCCGTCACACTGGGACTGGATTTTCAGCGCGTGCAGTTCACCAGCGATTTGCTGCCGGCCGATCTGATCGGCGTGACGATCTTTGACACGGCCCAGCAAGGCTTCCGTTTCCATCCCGGCCCCCTGTTCACCCAGGTGCTGCTGGCCGACGAGATCAACCGCAGCACCCCCAAGACCCAGAGCGCGCTGCTGGAAGCAATGGAAGAACGGCAGGTTTCGGTAGATGGCAAGACCCATCCGCTGCCGGAGCCCTTTTTCGTCATCGCCACCCAGAATCCTTCGCAACAGATCGGCACCTTCCCGCTCCCGGAGTCCCAGCTTGACCGTTTCCTGATGCGCCTGTCGCTGGGCCTGCCGGATGCGGCAGCCGAGCGCGAACTGCTGGCCGGGCGGGATCGCCGCGAAATCCTTGCCGGATTACCCGCCTGCATCAGCAGCGCCGAACTGCAGGCCCTGCAGGCGCAGGCTGCCACGGTGCATGTCAGCGAACGCATTCTCGACTACGTGCAGGCCCTGCTGGCAAAGACCCGCAGCCTGCCAGAGATCGCCCAGGGCCTGAGCCCGCGAGCCGGCCTCGGTCTGCTCGCTGCCGCACGCGCCTGGGCCCTGATCGCCGGGCGCGATCATGTGCGGCCGGAAGACGTGCAAGCCATCCTGCCGGCGGTGGCCGGGCATCGCCTGAACGCTGCGGACACCCGCCAGGGCGGCGAGATGCTGGCCCGCCGGCTTATTGAGAGCGTTGCAGTTTCGTGAACCGCAATGTGACACCCGATCAGACCCGGAGCTGGCGCCGCCGGCTCCGGCGCTGGGCAACCCGTGCCGAGGTCCCCGAACCGCAGCCGGTCACGCTGCGTCAGGCACGCGTCTATGTATTTCCCACGCGTGCCGGCTTTGCCCTCCTCGCGACCTTGCTGCTGATGTTCATTGGTGCGGTGAACTACAACCTGTCATTGGGCTATGCACTGACGTTCTTTCTGGCCAGCATCGGCATGGTGCACATCCTGCACAGCTGGCGCACCCTCACCCGTCTGCAGATCAGTCTGCAAGCCGATGGCGAAGCCTTTGCAGGCAGCAGCGCCCACTGGCAGCTCAGCCTGATCAACGCTCAGATGCTGACGCGCCCGGCGATCCGCGTGCTGGATGCCGAAGGCACTGAACTGCTGTATGCCGATCTGCTGCCTGGTAGCACCCATACCGCCCGGATTGCCCTGCCCTGCCCTCAGCGCGGGCCGCAGCAGCCGGGCCAGCTCACCATCGAAACGCGCCAGCCGCTGGGCTGGATCCGCGCCTGGAGCTATATCGAACCGGATGCCCCGCATCTGGTGTTCCCCGCCCCCGCTGGAGATCTGGCCCTGCCCATGCAGGCCGGGGAACAGGCCGAAAACGGCAGCGGACTGGTCGCCGGGCAGGATGACTTTGCCGGGCTGCGTGGCTTTCAGCCGGGGGACTCCTTGCGTCACGTCGCCTGGAAGCAGCTGGCGCGCGGCCAGGGCATGCTGACCAAGATTTTCGCCAGCAGCCAGGCCCCCGCCTGCATTCTGGACTGGCATGCCTTGCCAACCGGCATGGCGCCGGAGGCACGCCTTTCCCAACTCTGCCAGTGGGTGCTGGCAAGCCGCCAAGGTGGCGCGCGCACCACCCTCCTCCTGCCCGGCGGCCAGACCGGGCCGGGGCAGGACGCCCTTCATCACCACACCTGCCTGACCCGGCTGGCGCTGTTTGGCCTGGAGCGGCACGATGGCTGAATCGCGCCCCAGCCCGCCCCTGCCACGCGAAGCCGGTTTCTTCCTGCTGGCCACTGCCGCATTGGGGCTGGCGCCCTTCGTACCCTATCTACCCTGGAGCCTGAGCCTGCTTGCCGCCCTGCTCCTGCTCTGGCGTGGCGTACTGGTCTGGCGCGACGCACCGCCCCCAGCCCGCTTCACCCTGCTACTGGCTGCCGCCCTGGGCATTGTCCTGACTGTCGCGAGCTATCACACCATTTTCGGCAAGCAGGCGGGCCTGAGTCTGCTGAGCATGCTGCTGCCGCTCAAGCTGCTCGAAGCCCGCACGCGCCGCGACGGCCGGGCCGCCCTGTTGCTGTGCTGCTTCCTGCTCACCGGCCAGTTCCTGAATGCACAGAGCATGGCCGTGGCCGCTTTCGTACTGTTGTGTGCCACCGCCATCGTAGCCACCAGCGCCAAACTGGAACAGCCCGGACAGGCGCCCCGCGGAGCACTGCGCACCGCCTTGCGCCTTCTCGGTGGCGCGGTGCCGCTGATGCTCCTGCTGTTTGTCCTGTTCCCGCGCATCAACGGCCCGCTCTGGGGCATGCCGCTGGACGCCTATGCTGGCAGCACCGGTTTGTCGGACAGCATGCGTCCTGGTTCGATCTCGGAGTTGATCCAGTCCGGCGAAATCGCCTTTCGGGTCGAGTTTGAAGGCACACCACCCGCTCCCGCGCAACGCTACTGGCGCGGCCCGGTGCTGAGCGAGTTTGACGGTCAGGAATGGAAGGTTCGTGAATCCATGCTGCGACGCGCCCCGACCTACACCGTCGCGGGGCCGGCGTATCGCTACTCTCTCACGCTGGAGCCTCACAACCGTGGCTGGCTGCTGGCACTAGACTACCCCGACAGCGGCGCCGCCGATGCGCTGTACGGCGACGATCTGGTGTTGCTGGCGCGCCGCCCGGTACGCAATCGCGTACGCTACAACCTGACATCCTTCCCCGAAACACCGGTGGGCCTGCAGGAGCGCGAGAACGTCCTGAAAGCCGCACTGCGTCTGCCTCCCGCAAGCAATCCCCGGACAAGCGCACTGGGCGCGGGCCTGCAGGCAGGCAACGCAGAGCCTGCAGCGCGTGTCGAGGCGGCCCTGCGCTTCATGCGCGAGGCACGTCTGGCCTATACGCTCAGCCCGCCATTGCTGGGCCAGCACCCTGCCGATGAATTCCTGTTCGACACAAAACGTGGTTTCTGCGAGCACTTTGCCGGCAGCTTCGTCGTACTGATGCGTGCGGCCGGCGTACCGGCGCGCGTGGTCACAGGCTATCAGGGTGGCGAATTCAATCCGGTGGATGGCACGCTGGTCGTACGCCAGTCGGATGCCCATGCCTGGGCCGAGGTCTGGCTGGCAGGCCGGGGCTGGCAGCGCGTGGACCCGACCGCAGCCAGCTTCCCGCGCCGAATTGATGAGGGCATCGCCCGCGCCCTGCCCGAGGGTGAAGCCATGCCGATCATGCTGCGCCAGAACTTCGAATTCCTACGTAGCTTGCGCTATCGCTGGGAGGCCATCAGCAATGGCTGGAATCAGTGGGTGCTCGGCTACAACGCCCAACGCCAGCTCGATCTGATGCGCTCATTGGGGCTGCCGGATGCAGACTGGCGCCAGCTCGCCGGGCTGCTCGCCGCCTGCGCCAGCGCCTGGCTGCTGTGGCTGGGGCTACGCCTGTGGCCACGCCATGCCCGGCTGGATGCTCTGGACCGCTGCTGGCGTCGCCTGTGCCGCAAGCTGGCCCGCCAGGGTGTCCGGCATCAGCCATGGGAAGCGCCTGGCGACTTTGCCCGCCGTGCCGCCGCAGCCCTGCCACAGCATGCCGACACCATCATCGCGATTGCCGAGCACTACGCCACGCTGCGTTACGGGCCGGGCGTCGAAAAACCGGCCACGCAGCTCGCCGCACTGCGCGCCGCCGTGCAACAATTCAGGCCATGATCATCAAGCCTCACCTGCTGGCCCTGTGCGCCAGCCTGCTCCTGCCCCTGACTGCCCTGGCCGGAGATTTCAGCCAGCGCGAAGACGTGCAGGCGTTCATCCGCGATGTTGCGCAACGCCAGAATTTCAGCCCGGCTCAATTGCAAGCGGCCTTCGACGACGCCCAGGCCCTGCCCAAGGTCATCGAACTGATCCGCCCGCCCGCCAACCCTGGCGTGCGCAGCTGGCAGCGCTATCGCCCACGCTTCATCAACAACCAGCGCATCTCTGCGGGCGTGCAGTTCTGGCGCGAACACGCACAAACCCTCGCTGCGGCAGAAGAAAAAACCGGCGTACCGGCCGAGATCATTGTCGGCATCATCGGCGTGGAAACCGTGTATGGCCGCAACATGGGCAATTTCAGCGCCCTGTCCGCACTCACCACGCTGGCCTTCGACTATCCGCCGCGCGCGGATCTGTTTCGCCGCGAACTCGAAGCTCTGTTCCTGCTCGCCCGTGAGCAGGGCCGCGACGTGCGCGACTACCGCGGCTCCTACGCCGGTGCGCTCGGCCAGCCGCAGTTCCTGCCCAGCAGCATTCGCAGCTTTGCCGTCGACGGCGATCAGGACGGGCACATCGATCTGCGCGAAAGCGCCACCGACGCCATTTTCAGCGTCGGCAACTTCCTCGCCAGCCACGGCTGGCAGCGTGGCGCGCGCATCGTTTTGCCCGCGCAGGTGGACGATGAAACCCAGGTCAAACCGCTGATCGACGCCGGCATCCTGCCCGCACTGGACGGCAAGCTGTTGCGTCAGGCCGGTGTGCACAGTGATCTGTCCGACCAGGCCAGCGAACTGGTCACTCTGGTCGACATGGTCAGCCCGGGCTTCCCGACCGAATACTGGCTGGGGTTCCAGAATTTCTACGTGATCACGCGCTACAACCGTAGCAGTTTCTACGCCATGTCGGTGCACGATCTGGGGCACGCAGTGAAACTGGAATTCGCGGCACGCCGCGATCTGGCCCAGCTGAGCAAAGCGCCTGTACCCAAGACCTCTGCCAAGAAGACATCGAAGAAGGCTCCCTGAAGAGCCGCTTCTGACAGCCTTCTCCAGCACATCACCCCGCACATCCGCTTGTAGCCTTGCTGAGCAGGACGGCATACTGCAGAAGAAGTCTGCACGCGGCTCTCCAGCCCGCCATGAAAAAGCCCGCCAAATGGCGGGCTTTCACTGCAGACAAAACTTCCTAGAAAAGCACCTCGCGTGACACACCACGTCGCTTCAGAATGCGGCGCAGCTGGGCCAGCGCTTCAAGCTGGATCTGGCGCACCCGCTCGCGTGTCAGGCCAAGCTGTTCGGCGAGGTCTTCCAGCGTCAGCACCTCTACATCATCCAGCCCATAGCGATACTGGATCACCAGGCGCTGTTTCTCCGAAAGCTGACTGATCCATTCGCGAATCAGGGCTTCTACCTCGGAGGTGTGAATCGACAGTTCCGGACTGATCGCCTGATCGTCGGCCAGCGACTCGCCGATCGAGAGGTTCGGGTCAATGTCCAGCGGTGCATCCAGTGACGCAGTATGCTCGGACAGAGCCAGGATCTCGCGCACTTCGCCCACCGGCCGATCGAGCTTCCGGGCGATGTCTTCCAGTCGCGAAGACTGGCCGTTGCTCGACTCCACCTGACGTTGCGCACGCAACACCTGATTGAGCTCCTTGACCACATGCACCGGCAGGCGAATGGTGCGCGACTGGTTCATGATCGCGCGCTCGATGTTCTGACGGATCCACCAGGTCGCATAAGTCGAGAAGCGGAAACCGCGCTCGGGATCGAATTTCTCCAGCGCATGCATCAGGCCGAGATTGCCCTCCTCGACCAAATCCAGCAGCGGAATGCCTCGGTTCAGGTAGTGCTTGGCAATATTCACGACCAGTCGCAGATTGCGTTCGATCATGATCTGGCGCGCTTCGAAATCTCCCAGACGAACCCGGCGGGCCAGTGCCGCCTCTTCTGTCGCGGTCAGCAGGGGATTGAGGCCGATTTCGTTGAGATAGATCTGGGTTACGTCGTTGAGGAATTCGCTTTCAGGCACCGGCGCCGGCAAGGCCTCGGCAAATGCCTCCAGTTCCGGGGGAAGCTCCGCTTCCTTTTCTTCTGGCTCGTCAAGGAACTCCGGATCGAACATGATGACCTCAGCGCGTGGGCAGGTGCTTCATGGGGTCGACAGGTTTTCCCTGTCGGCGGATTTCAAAATGCAGCTTGGGCTGATCGGTATCGGAGTTGCCCAAGGCGGCAATCTTCTGGCCTTTCTGCACGATCTGCTCTTCCTTCACCAGAATCTCACTGTTGTGTGCGTACACACTCTGGTAGTTCTTATTGTGCTTGATGATCACCAGCTTGCCATACCCGCGCAAACCCGAACCCACGTACATCACTCGCCCCTTTTCGGCAGCCAGCACAGGATCTCCGATGTTGCCTGCCAGATCGATGCCCTTGTTGCTGCTGTCATTGAAGGTAGCGATCACCTTGCCACTGCCAGGCCAGCTCCAGCCGGGTTCGTCGTCGTTTGCGACAGCGGGTTTGCTCTCCGCAGGCTTGCTTTGAGCGGCCTGCGGCTGGCTTGCAGCAACCGGCACAGACGCCGCCGCCGGCACCACAGCTCCAACGGCTTGCAGATCTTTCCACGCCTGTGGCGAGTACGCCATGCGTCCGCCCTTTGGTTCAGCCTTCTGGCCCACAGGGGCAGGCGTGCCAGTCGCACTGCTGGCAGGGGCAGATATCGGCCCGGCAGACGCCACTTCGGAAGATCCGGTGATGGGTTTCGATTCGATGATGGTGGCAGGCGCAACGGCGACTGCCCCGGTCACCACGGCCGCGTCGGCCACAGGCGCGACTCGCAGCTCCTGCCCTACCTTGATGACACCAGGATCATCGAGGCCATTCCACGCTGCGATCTCACGATAATCGCGCTCGTGAAGACGAGCAATGCTGTATAGCGTGTCGCCTTTTTTAACAATGTAATGGCCCGGGCGTGCGACAGCTGGCGCCACCTCGCCGCTGGCTTCCGGGCGGGAAGGCGTACGCGTTTCCATTGGTGCAGGAGCCGTGGATGCACAGCCCGAAAACAACGCCACAAGCGTCATGCCCACGATGAAAACACGCATCAGCGAAAAACCTTCCTGCATTCCAGACCTCACTCGGTTCCCGGCAACAATGGTACGAATCGTACCGCATCCAGCCGCGTTTCCTTGAACCCGCCATTCGCGGCGCGCTCGATCAGCACCACCACCTGCTCACCAGACGGCAAGGCCAAGGGCAGGACCATGCGCCCCAGTGGTGCCAGTTGTTCCACCAGCATTTTCGGCACGGCAGACGCTGCCGCAGCCAGGATGATCGAATCGAACGGTGCAACTTCGGGCAAACCCAAGCTGCCGTCGGCATGTTTGAGCCGTACATTCGGCAAACGCAATGGCCGCAGATTTGCACGCGCCTTTTCAAGCAATTTGCCAATGCGCTCGATGGCATACACATCACTGGCCAGATAGGACAGCACGGCAGCCTGATAGCCACACCCCGCGCCAACCTCCAGCGTCTTGCCCATGGCCCGACCACCAGCCACCAGCAATTCGGCCATGCGCGCCACGATGAACGGTTGTGAAATGGTTTGCTGAAAGCCCAGCGGCAGCGCGGTATCTTCATAGGCGCGACTGGCCAGGGCCTCTTCTACAAAGGCGTGGCGAGGCACCTGGTTCAAGGCATTCAGGACACGTTCGTCGCGAATGCCGTCACTGCGCAAACGCTCGACCATGCGCGCACGTGCACGCGCAGCAGTGGGATTAGCGGCAGAAGGACTGGCCATCATTGCTCCAGCCAACGCTGTACGCCACCGATCTGGGCAACGTGCGTCAGATCAATCTGCAAGGGCGTTATCGACACAAACCCCTGCGCTACCGCATGAAAGTCCGTTCCGTCGCCCGCGTCGGCAGCCTCACCGACCGGACCGATCCAGAATATCTGCTCGCCACGCGGATTGGTGTCGCGAATCACGGGCTCAGCACGATGACGTTTACCCAGACGGGTAATCCGGGTCCCTTGCAGCTCGGCATAGGGCAGATCCGGCACGTTCATGTTGAGCAACACCGGCTGGCCAAAAGGTTCACGCTGCACCCGCTCCACCATTTCGCGCGCCAGTATCGCGGCCGTCTCGAACTGTGTTGGCGAACGCCCGACCAGCGACACGGCCAGCGATGGCACTCCCAGCAAAAAACCTTCTGTCGCGGCAGCCACCGTGCCGGAATATACGGTGTCGTCACCCATATTGGCACCATGGTTGATGCCTGAGATCACCATGTCCGGCACCATGTCGAGCATGCCTGTGACGGCAAGGTGTACACAGTCGGTCGGCGTACCGTTCACATAGTAGAAACCACTGGCCGCGCGGCGCAATTGCAAAGGCCGATCCAGAGTCAGGGAATTGCTGGCTCCGCTGCGATCACGCTCGGGCGCCACCACGGTGATGTCTGCCACCTTGGCTAGTTCGCATGCCAGTGCCTGCAGGCCGGGCGAGAAATAGCCATCATCATTGCTCAGTAGAATCCGCATGCTTCACCACAGACAGGTCAAGCGGTCGATTATAGGGGTGAGGCGCAAGCCTGTCTGCAAGGATTACCCACGTCAGCCAGATGTCGCCTGCCGCTGCGGTCAAAGCACCACAACGCCCTCAGGCAAGCACGCGGGATCTACGTGGCAAGCCGTTTCTGCGCGGCCGATGCGGCTTCGCGAGCACGCTTGGCCTGATCGAGCAGATAGACCTGATAGTCATCCAGATCACCTTCAAACGGCTCCACCCCACCATCAGCCACCAGCCAGAATTCATCGCACACTGCGCGCAACAAGGCACGATCATGGCTGACCAGCATTACCGTGCCTTCAAACTCGTTCAACGCCACGCCCAATGCTTCGCGCGTGGAAAGATCCAGGTGATTGGTCGGTTCATCCAGCAGCAGCAGATTGGGGCGTTGCCACACGATCATGCACAGGACAAGGCGCGCCTTCTCGCCACCACTCATGGTGCCGACAGCCTGCTTGACCATGTCGCCGCCGAAGTTGAAGGTACCGAGGAAGGTGCGCAGTGCCTGCTCGCCGGTGGCCTGACCCGAGCGCAGGCTGGCCGGCAGATCGCGGGCGAGGCGCTGCATGTGCAGCAGCGGCGAGGCTTCCGGGTCCAGCACGTCAAGTTCCTGCTGGGCGAAGTAGCCGATGTTCAGCCCCTTGCCCTCACTGATCTCGCCGACGATGGGCGCGAGCGCGTGGGCCACGGTTTTCACCAGCGTGGACTTGCCCTGGCCGTTCGCCCCCAAGATGCCAATGCGCTGACCGGCGAGCACCGAGCGGTTGATGTTCTGGACGATCACGGTCGGCGGCGTACCGGCGGGCGCATCGTCCGGCGGCGGATAGCCGAAGCTTGCGCCTAGCATCGAGAGCATTGGGTTCGGCACGTTGTTCGGCTCCTTGAACTCGAAGCTGAACTCCGCATCGGCCAGCACCGGCGCGATCTTTTCCATGCGCTCCAGCGCCTTGACGCGGCTCTGCGCCTGCTTGGCCTTGCTGGCCTTGGCCTTGAAGCGGTCGATGAATTTCTGCAGATGGGCGATCTTGTCGGCCTGTTTGGCGAGCGCCGCGGTCTGCAACGCCATCTGCTCGGCGCGCATGTCCTCGAACCTGCTGTAGTTGCCGCCGTAGCGGACCAGCTTGGCATTGTCGATATGCAAGGTCACGCCAGTCACCGCATCAAGAAACTCGCGATCATGACTGATTACCACCATCGTGCCCTCGTAGCGCTTGAGCCAGGCTTCCAGCCACACCAGCGCATCGAGATCCAGGTGATTGGTTGGCTCATCGAGCAACAGCAGGTCGGACGGACACATCAGCGCACGCGCCAATTGCAGGCGCATGCGCCAGCCACCGGAGAAACTGTTAACTGGCTGGCTCAACTCTGCCGTGCTGAAGCCCAACCCGAGAATCAGCGCCTGCGCCCGCGCTGGTGCATCGTGCTCGCCTGCGTCATGCAAGGCCATATAGGCGTGCGCCATCGCCATGCCATCATCTCCGGCCTCTGCCGCAGCCACTTCGGCCCGCGCAGCCAGCAACACCGTATCGCCTTCAATCACGAAGTCTGTCGCGCTCTGTTCCGTCTCTGGCATATCCTGCGCAACCTGTGCCATCTGCCATTGGGAAGGGATCGAGAACTCTCCACCATCTTCGTGCAAAGTGCCGTTCAGCAAGGCAAACAGAGAGGATTTTCCTGCCCCGTTGCGTCCAACCAGGCCCACTTTTTCGCCAGGATTGAGCGTAGCGGACGTGCTGTTCAGCACGATCTTGGTGCCGCGACGCAGCGTTACATTCTTGATGGAAATCATGCGCAAGCCGGAACTGGATTTGCCCGACGGATCGCCGTGACAAACAGGTTGAACAGCAGAAACAAAAAGGCCACTCCGGAGAGTGGCCTTTTGCTTGAATCAATTGGTCGGGGCGGCGGGATTCGAACTCGCGACCCCTTGCACCCCATGCAAGTGCGCTACCAGGCTGCGCTACGCCCCGACACAGAAGCAAGATTATAGCAGGGCAGCAAAATTACGCCAGACGCCCATGCAGATTTTTTATGGCTCAGGCCCTGAGAATTGCCAGTACCGCTTCCAGCTCTTCACGCAAGTGAGCTGAACTGGCCTTGCCACGCTCCACGATCTCTGCGGTTTCCCGCTTGAGAATCTGGTATTCCTCCAGCCGGTTGCGTGCGCCACTGATGGTAAAGCCTTCGCTATACAACAACTCACGGATCCGCCGTACCAGCAGAACTTCATGGCGCTGGTAATAACGCCGGTTGCCCGTTCGCTTGACCGGCTTGAGCTGGGTGAACTCCTGCTCCCAATAGCGCAACACATGCGGCTTCACCGCACATAGTTCGCTCACCTCGCCAATCGTGAAATACCGTTTGGCAGGGATCGGGGGCAACTCACCGACATCTTCAAGCTGGCTGTCCATCACTCAACTGTTCAACCGTTGTCTTCAGTTTCTGGCTGGCATGGAATGTGACCACACGCCGGGCCGTAATGGGAATTTCCTCTCCAGTCTTCGGGTTGCGACCCGGCCGCTGGGGCTTGTCACGCAACTGAAAATTACCGAAACCGGAAAGTTTCACTTCTTCGCCACGTTCCAGCGCATTGCGGATTTCGTCGAAGAAGCCTTCTACCATATCCTTGGCTTCGCGTTTGTTCAAGCCGACCCGATCAAAGAGCAGATCCGCCAATTCGGCCTTGGTCAGTGTCGCAGCAGAATTCTTGTTCATTTCAGGCACGCAGGCGTCCCCCCAACTCTCGCTCGGCAGCGCTGATCAGCGTCCGCATCGCGTTATCGATTTCAGTCTCTTCCAAGGTGCGCTCAGCATGCTGGAGCATCACCCTCAACGCAATGCTCTTCTGATCCGGTTCGATACCTTTGCCCGAATAAACATCAAAAACGGCGACTTCACGCACAATTCCAGTCGCAGCAGACCGCAACACCGACAACAAGACATCTGCCGTTACAGTATTGCCAACGACCAGCGCCAGATCGCGCATGACCGCCGGATGACGAGGCAATTCGGCAAACGAGGGCACACCTGCGGCCAGCACCTGCTCAAGATCCAGTTCAAAAAGCACCGGAGCAGAAACCAGATCGTAACGTTGTACCAGAGCTGGATGCAGTTCACCCATGAAGCCTGTCACAGTCCCATCTACTTTGACCGCCGCCGAGCGGCCCGGATGAAAGGCGGGATGTTTATCAGCGACAAATTCGGCACGACCACCCAGCAACAACTCGACATCGCGCTTTACATCATAGAAATCAACACGGCGCGAAGTCTGCCCCCACTGCTCAGGAGCGGCCGGCCCCCACGCCAGGCCCGCCACGCGCACAGGCTGCGAGTAGCCCGAGACCGGTAAGCCTGCAGCATCCTTGGCAAAACAACGCCCGACTTCGAACAGACGCACGCGGCTGGCGCGGCGACGCTGGTTGGCGCTCAAAGCCCCTACCAGACCGCCGACAAGGCTGGAGCGCATCACACTCATCTGACTGGCGATGGGATTGGCCAACTTGACCGGATCGACATTGCCGGCGAAGTCACGCTCCCACGCCTCTTCAACAAAAGCGTAGCTGATGACCTCCTGATAATCCTGAGCCGCCAGCTGGCGGCGCAGCCGGTGCACCGGACGTGTGGCTTCGGTACTGGCCAGCATCATTGCCGGGCCCTTGGGCGGCAGCGGCTGGATGTTGTCGTAGCCATACACGCGCGCCACCTCTTCGATCAGATCTTCCTCGATCTCGATATCGAAGCGGTAGCTGGGCGGGATCACCTGAAGAGCCGCGCCAGCATTGGCTGTGCACATACCCAGGCGGGAGAGTGAGGCCAGCATTGCCTCATCAGACACCTCGAAGCCCAGCACCTTGCGCGCACGATCCGGGCGGAAATTCACGGCCTTGCGCTGCGGCAGATGCACAGCCGATGCTGCCTCCACCACCGGACCCGCAGCAGCACCACAGATCTCGACGATCAGCTGGCTGGCACGCGCCATGGCACGCTGAGCAAGTTCGAAATCCACGCCGCGTTCGTAACGATGCGAGGCATCGGACGAAAAGTTCAATGCACGAGCACGCCCCACAATGGCGTCCGGCTGGAAGAAGGCTGACTCCAGGAAAATCTCGGTCGTGTCGTCCGACACGCCAGTGTCTTCACCGCCCATCACACCGGCCAGCGCCAGTGCACGGGCTTCATCGGCGATCAGCAGCATGTTGGCCGCTGGCTCGATTTCCTGCCCGTTCAGCAAGGTGAGCTTTTCACCGGCTTGCGGCCAGCGCACATGAATGGCACCCGAAAGCTTCGCGTTGTCGAAGGCATGCAGCGGCTGGCCGAGTTCCAGCATCACGTAGTTGGTGATGTCGACCACGGCGCTGATCGAGCGCACGCCACAGCGCTCAAGACGCGCTTTCATCCAGTCCGGCGTCGCGGCCTTGGCGTTAACGCCGGTAAAAATCCGGCCGCAGTAACGCGGGCAGGCTTCCGGCGCATCCAGCACGACGCTGCGCTGCTGCGCGTGGCTCACCGCCACATCCAGCGGTGCGGTCAGCGTGGCCGGCGTACCCGTCAGCGCTGCCAGCTCACGCGCCACACCAGCCAGACTCAGACAGTCGGCACGGTTCGGGGTGAGCTTGATGGTTATCTTCTTGTCATCGAGCGCGAGGTATTCGCGGATGCTGGCCCCTACCGGCGCATCGGCCGGCAACACCAGCAGCCCGTCGTGATCCTGACTCATACCCAGCTCATCGGCCGAACACATCATGCCGAAGGACTCCATGCCACGCAGCTTGGCAGGCTTGATCTCGAAGCCGGGCAGCTTGGCGCCCACCATCGCGCACGGGGCTTTCATGCCTTCAACAACATTGGGCGCACCGCACACGATCTGCAGCAGCTCGCCCCGCCCCACATCCACGCGGCATACGCGCAGCTTGTCGGCATTCGGGTGCTTCTCGAAGGACACGATCTGCGCCACGACCACACTGGTAAAGGGCGGCGCAACGGCTTCGACCTCTTCGACTTCAAGGCCTGCCATGGTCAGCAGATGGCACAACTCTTCGGAGTTGAGCGGCGGATTACACAGGGCACGAAGCCATTGTTCGGAAAACTGCATGATGTGAGATTTCTATATAGAAGAGCACACAGAAGAATCGCTGTCGGCCGACTCAGTCTTGAAACTGCGCCAGGAAACGCAAGTCGTTCTCGAAGAACAGACGCAGGTCATTCACGCCGTAGCGCAGCATGGTGAGGCGATCCAGCCCCATGCCAAAGGCAAAGCCGGTGTAACGGGCAGCATCAATGCCGCCATTTTTCAGCACGTTCGGATGCACCATGCCGCAACCCGCGATCTCCAGCCAGCGGCCCTTGTTCGGCCCGCTCATGAAGGCGAAGTCGATCTCGGCGGAAGGCTCGGTGAAGGGGAAAAAGGACGGACGGAAGCGCACCTGCAGTTCGTCGGTTTCGAAGAAGCGCTGCAGAAAATCGATGATGACGCCTTTCAGACCGGCGAAGCTGATGTCCTCACCCACCCACAGACCTTCGACCTGATGGAACATCGGTGAGTGCGTCGCGTCGGAATCCACACGATAGACACGGCCCGGCACGATGATGCGCAGCTCGGGCATGCTCGCCGAATCCTTGAATTTCGCTGCATGCGCCTGCATGGCACGGATCTGCACCGGACTGGTGTGGGTGCGCAGCAGCACATCTTTGGCGCCTTCGATGTAGAAGGTGTCGTGCATCGACCGCGCGGGGTGATTATCCGGCGTATTCAAAGCAGTGAAGTTGAACCAGTCCTCCTCGATTTCGGGACCATCAGCCACTTCAAAGCCTATGGAGCGGAACAGGGTCTCGAAACGCTCCTGGGTGCGCACCACCGGGTGCAAACCACCACGCCCCATGCCACGACCAGGCAGGGTGACATCCAGCGCCTCGGCGGCAAGCTGGGCTTCGAGCTGGGCAGAACGCAAAGCTTCACGACGGGCTTCAAGAGCTTGTTCGATGGCGCTCTTGCAACGATTGATTTCGGCTCCGGCGCTCTTGCGCGCCTCGGGGTCGAGCTTGCCGAGCCCCTTGAGCAATTCGGTCACGCTGCCACTCTTGCCAAGAAACACAGCCTTGGCCTGCTCCAGCGCGTTGATGTCAGCGGCGGCAGCAAAGGCGGCGGCGGCATCACTGAGCAATTGATCGAGGTTTTCCACGCCAACACTCACAATCGATTCGAATTCAGCACACCGCTAGCGGCACGCCTACGGTAAAGCAAAAAAAAGGAGGCCTGCGCCTCCTTTTCGTCCTGCAGCGCGACTTAGGCTCCGAGTTGCGCCTTGGCCTGATTGGCCAGAGCAGCAAATGCGGGCTTGTCGAACACGGCCAGATCAGCCAGCACCTTGCGGTCGACTTCAATCGCAGCCTTCTTCAGACCGTTCATGAAACGGCTATAGGTCAGACCCAGTTCGCGAGCCGCTGCGTTGATACGAGCGATCCACAGGGTGCGGAACTGACGCTTGCGCTGACGACGGTCGCGGTAAGCGTACTGACCAGCTTTCATCACCGCTTCTTTGGCGATGCGGTATACATTCTTGCGACGGCCGCGGTAACCCTTGGCTTTGTCGAGGACTTTCTTGTGACGGGCGCGTGCCGTTACACCACGTTTAACGCGAGGCATTTATTTATCTCCTGATTCAAGCGTAAGGCATCATCGCGGTAACGCGTGCCGTATCGGTTTCGTGAACAGCGTGGACACCACGCAGTTGACGCTTGGACTTGGTAGTCTTCTTGGTCAGGATGTGGCGCTTGAACGCGGAACCGCGTTTCACGCTGCCACCGGCGCGAACCTTGAAGCGCTTGGCGGCGCCACTCTTGGTTTTCATCTTCGGCATTGCTAACTCCAGATATTGGATATGACGCCTGGTGACTCCTGACGGAGTGCTTCAACTACCAAGGCACCACTTGTTTTGCAGCAGGGATCAAACTTCGATCAGGGCTGCTGCGCCCCCGCCACCGTCTTGCGACAGCCGCAAAAATCAACTCTTCTTCTTCGGCGCCACGACCATGATCAACTGGCGCCCTTCCAGCTTCGGAAACTGCTCCACCACGATCAGCTCGCCCAAGTCAGCCTTGATGCGCTCAAGCTGCCGAATACCGAATTCCTGGTGGGCCATTTCACGGCCGCGATAGCGCAGGGTCACCTTGACCTTGTCGCCCTCTTCCAGGAAGCGCGTCATGTTGCGCATCTTGATCTGGTAATCGTTTTCATCAGTCCCCGGACGAAGTTTCACTTCCTTCACCTGGATCTGCTTCTGCTTGAGCTTGGCTTCGTGGGCCCGCTTCTGCTCCTGGTACTTGAACTTGCCGTAGTCCATCAGACGACAAACCGGCGGTTTGGCCTGCGGCGCAATCTCCACCAGATCCACACCGGCCTCTTCGGCCATGGCCAATGCCTGCAGCGTCGGCACAATGCCTAGTTGTTCGCCGTCTTCCCCTGCCAGCCGCACCTCGGGAACACTGATTTCCCGGTTGATGCGATGTGCGTTCTTTTCCTGAGCGATGGTGATTATCTCCAAAAAAACAATAAAACCGAGGCTAGGCTTCGCGGCTCTTCAGCTCGCTTTGCCAGCGCTCGACCAATTCCGTGATGGACATTTGCCCCAGATCCTGACCGCCGCGGACGCGAACCGCGACCTTGCCGGCTTCTTTTTCCTTGTCGCCGACAACCAGCAGGTAGGGCAGCTTTTGCAAGCTATGTTCGCGGATTTTATAGTTAATTTTCTCATTCCGCAAATCCGACTCGACCCGGAAGCCCTGCGCGCGCAATTGCGCAACCAGATCAGCCACGTAATCAGCCTGCGCTTCCGAGATATTCAGCACCACCGCCTGGGTCGGCGCCAGCCACAGCGGGAAGGCACCGCCGTGGTTTTCGATCAGAATCCCAAGGAACCGCTCCAGCGAACCAAGGATCGCACGGTGCAGCATGACCGGACGCTTGCGGGTATTGTCTTCCGCCACGTACTCGGCATCCAGGCGCTCAGGCAGAACGAAGTCGAGCTGGATCGTGCCGCACTGCCAGGAGCGACCCAGCGCATCCTTGATGTGATATTCGACCTTGGGACCGTAGAAAGCCCCCTCACCCGGCAGCTCTTCCCACTCCTTGCCTGATGCTTTCAATGCATTTCGCAGACCTTCTTCAGCCTTGTCCCAGATTTCGTCGGAGCCCGCACGCTTTTCAGGGCGCAGCGCCAGCTTCACGGCCACGTTGTTGAAGCCAAAATCCTTGTACACACTCATCAGCAGTGCATCGAAAGCCATGGCTTCGGATTCGATCTGGTCTTCAGTGGCGAAGATGTGCGCATCATCCTGCACGAAGCCACGCACGCGCATCAGGCCATGCAGCGCGCCAGACGGCTCGTTGCGATGACAGGAGCCGAATTCAGCCAGGCGCAACGGCAGGTCACGATAGGAGCGCAAACCGTGATTGAAGATCTGCACGTGACCCGGGCAGTTCATGGGCTTCACCGCGTAGTCGCGCTTCTCGGACTCGGTGGTGAACATGTTGTCGCGGTAGTTTTCCCAGTGGCCGGACTTTTCCCACAGAGTGCGGTCCATCACCATCGGCGTGCGCACTTCCTGGTAGCCCGCCTCATTCAGGCGTGCGCGCATGTACTGTTCGACGGCCTGCCACAGAGTCCAGCCTTTCGGGTGCCAGAACACCATGCCCGGCGCTTCGTCCTGCAGATGGAACAGGTCCAGCTGCTTGCCGACGCGGCGGTGGTCGCGCTTTTCAGCCTCTTCCAGCATGTGCAGATAGGCTTCCAGTTCTTCCTTCTTGGCCCAGGCCGTGCCGTAGATGCGCTGCAGCTGTGCATTCTTGGCGTCGCCGCGCCAGTAGGCGCCCGCAACCTTCATCAGCTTGAAAAACTTGAGCTTGCCGGTAGACGGCACGTGCGGGCCGCGACACAGATCGATGAAGTCGCCTTCGCGGTACAAGGAAATGGTTTGCCCGGCCGGAATCGCCTCAATCAGTTCGGCCTTGTACTTCTCACCCATACCAAGGAAGAACTGGATCGCCGCGTCGCGCTCCATCTCCTCGCGGCTGATGGCGACATCCTTCTTCGCCAGCTCGCCCATGCGCTTTTCGATGGCTTCGAGATCTTCCGGCGTAAACGGGCGCGAGTAAGCGAAATCGTAATAAAAGCCGTGCTCGATGACCGGACCGATGGTGACCTGCGCTTCCGGGAACAGTTCTTTCACCGCATACGCCAGCAAGTGCGCAGTGGAGTGACGAATGACTTCAAGGCCATCGACATCCTTTTCGGTCACGATCGCCAGATTGGCGTCAGCAGCCATCACGTACGAAGTATCAACCAGCTGGCCATTCACCTTGCCGGCCAATGCAGCCTTGGCCAAGCCCGCGCCAATCGAGGCGGCAACCTGTGCAACCGAAACAGGCGCATCGAAGCTGCGGACGGAACCATCGGGAAGCGTGATATTCGGCATTGCAGGCCTCTTTCCAGAAAGGGCAAAAACAGGGCAAAAAAAAAGTGCGGACTTAGCCGCACTTTTCAATTTTTACCAAATCGGGGACGCGCGGCGCTGAACGCTCAGAAAGCAATCATTACCGTGCGAGTTCGAAACATATTTAATCCCCGCTTCAGGAATTTTGGTAGGCGCGATTGGACTCGAACCAACGACCCCCACCATGTCAAGGTGGTGCTCTAACCAGCTGAGCTACGCGCCTGAAGAGCTGCGCATTATAGCGACGTTTTTTGATGTGTCAAAGGATTTGCCACGGTTTTTTCCATTTCCTCCTCCGCAGCCCGGATATCGGATGCCGCGCCATCCACCTTCATGATCGCCTACACTGCAGAAATCCGACCCTTTCAGGAGCCTGAAATGAAAGCCCTACTTGGACTGCTCGCCCTTGTTGCTGCCAGCTTGTTGCTGGCGGCCTGCGCCAGCACGAAGTTTTATCCGCACGAAAGCCGCGACAACAGCTACATGGGCAAGGGTGGCTCCCGCTTCACCACGGAAGGGATGGATGTGTGGTTCATTGGCGAGCCGGATCGCAAATACATGATCCTTGGCTACATCGAGGATGAGTTCAACCCAGCCGTCGATGAGCGTCATCAGAGCGTATCTGACGCCGTACTGAAAAAGGCGCGCGAGATTGGCGCTGACGCACTGATCGAAGTCGTTACCCAGACGCGCACCGGCAGCAGCATCTCTACCGGTGGCATGTTTGGCGGCCGTCACAGCGGCGTAGGCATGGGCATAGGTTTCGGCGTCCCGCTCAGCGAGCAGAAAAACGCCCGTTACACGGCGATCCGGTATCTGAACTAAGTTCTCTGGAGACCCGCACCGGGCGGACCTCTTCAGAGAGGCTGCCTGAAAAGCCTCGGGCAGCAAGGCTTTTCAGGCCAGCGCCTTGCAGAGCAAGGCAGGACGCGGCTCTTCAGGCAGGCAACTTCAGGAAGTTGTCACGGTAATAGCGCAATTCTTCAATCGACTCGCGAATATCCGCCAGCGCGGTGTGCGCTTCGCTCTTCTTCACGCCCGCCAGCACCGGCGGATTCCAGCGCCGCGCCAGCTCCTTCAGGGTGCTGACATCGATGTTGCGGTAGTGGAAATACGCCTCCAGCGTCGGCATGTAGCGCGCCATGAAGCGGCGATCCTGACCGATGGTGTTGCCGCACATCGGCGTCGTGCGCTTGGGCACCCACTGCGCCATCCACTCCAGATACAGGGCTTCAGCGGCGGCTTCGTCGGTGGTCGAAGCGCGCACGCGCTCGATCAGGCCGGATTTGCCGTGGGTGTTCTTGTTCCAGTCGTCCATCGCATCCAGCGTCGCCTCAGATTGATGCACCACGACCACCGGGCTCTCGGCCAGCACGTTGAGATTCACGTCGGTGACGATCATGGCGATCTCGATGATGCGGTCCGTGTCCGGCTCCAGTCCGGTCATCTCCATATCCAGCCAGACGAGGTTGTTTGCATCCTGTGCCATATAATTCCTTAGCGTTCGTGATTGGCCGGCATTTTCGCACGCGCCCGCAGGATCGCCACTACCCGAAAGACGACCGCCCCTCCATGACCGCTTCGACTCTGAGCCTCGCCTTCATTTTCTTCATCGTGCTGAGCACGGCCATCCGCCTGTGGCTGAACTTCCGCCAGGTCGCCCACGTGCAGGCGCACCGCGCGGCCGTGCCGGCTGAATTCGCTGCCCGCATCGAACTCGCCGCACACCAGAAGGCGGCCGATTACACGGTCGCCAAGTCGCGCTACGGGCGCATCGATCTGGTGCTCGGGCTGATCTGGTTGCTGCTGCTGACTTTCGGCGGCGGCCTGCAACTGATGCATGAATTTCTGGGCAACTATCTGGATCCGCACAGCCTGTGGCATGGCATCGCCCTCTTCGGTCTGCTCAGTGCGCTGGGCTTTATCTGGGAACTACCCGGCTCGCTGTATTACACCTTCGTGCTCGAAGAGAAGTTCGGCTTCAACAAGACGACGCTCGCCACCTTCATCACCGACATCGTCAAGAGCAGCGCCATTTCCATCCTGATTGGCGCGCCGCTGCTGTGGCTGGTGCTGTGGCTGATACGCAGCATGGGCGGCAACTGGTGGCTGTGGACCTGGGGCGTACTGATTGCCTTCAATCTCGCGGCGATGGTGATCTATCCCATATTCATCGCACCGCTGTTCAACAAGTTCGAGCCGCTCAAGGACGAAGCACTCGCCACGCGCATCAATGCGCTGCTCACGCGCTGCGGTTTCAAGTCCAAGGGACTCTTCGTGATGGATGGCTCCAAGCGCAGCGCCCACGGCAATGCCTACTTCACCGGCTTTGGCGCGGCCAAGCGCATCGTGTTCTTTGACACTCTGCTCGCCACCCTGACACCAGAGGAGGTAGAGGCCGTGCTGGCGCA
Organism: Uliginosibacterium sp. 31-16; assembly: GCF_030730865.1. Classification (GTDB taxonomy): domain Bacteria; phylum Pseudomonadota; class Gammaproteobacteria; order Burkholderiales; family Rhodocyclaceae; genus Uliginosibacterium. Next base: position 91,603 of record NZ_JAVALZ010000006.1, read on the forward strand.
CGAACTCGGCCATTTCAAGCACCGCCACATCTGGCAGCGCGTGGCACTGTTCGCGGTGCTGTCTCTGGCCTTGTTCGCCGTGCTCGGCGGGCTCAGCCAGCAATCCGCTTTCTACAACGGTCTGGGCGTGCAGGCGCAAAGCGAGGCGCTAGCCCTGATCCTGTTCTCGCTGCTGCTGCCGGTCGTGACCTTCCCGTTCACCCCGCTGATGAGTTTCTGGTCGCGCAAGCACGAATTCGAGGCCGATGCCTATGCGGTCGCCAACGCCCAGGCCAGCGATCTGGTCTCTGCGCTCGCCAAGCTGTATCGCGACAACGCCAGCACGCTGACGCCGGACCCGCTGCATTCGCTGTTCTACGATTCGCACCCACCTGCCGCGATCCGCATCGGCCGCCTGCAGGCCGCGGCATGAGCACGACAGGTACCGTCATCGCCGCCTTCGGCCGCCAGTACGCCGTTCGCCTTGAGGACGGTACGGAAGTGCTGTGCGTGCCACGCGCGAAGAAGAGCGAAGTCGCCTGCGGCGACCGCGTCAAACTGGCGATGACCAGCACCAATCAGGGCGTGATCGAAAAGATCAGCGAGCGCGCCAGCCTCTTCTACCGCGCCGATCAGTGGAAAGAAAAACTGATCGCGGCCAATGTCAGTCTGGTCGTGGTGGTAGTCGCCACCGAGCCGAACTTCAGCGACGAGCTGATCACACGCTGCCTGATCGCCGCCGACGCGCAGGACATCCCCGCGCTGATCGTGCTCAACAAGTGCGATCTCGCCCCCGAGCTGGTCGCCTATGCGCGCGAACAACTCGCACCCTTCGCCGCCGCTGGTCACGATGTGCTGGAGCTTTCCGCCAAGGGCGATGTCGAGCCATTGCGAACCCGCCTCGCGGGCCACGTCAGCCTTTTCGTCGGCCAGTCCGGCATGGGCAAATCCACGCTCACCAATGCCCTGATTCCGGACGCCGAAGCGCGCACCCGCGAGATCTCGGAAGTGCTCAACTCCGGCAAACACACCACCACCCACGCGCGGTTGTATCCCTTACCCGGTGGCGGCGAACTCATCGACAGCCCGGGCCTGCAGAGCTTCGGCCTCGCCCACCTCAGCAAGAACGAGATCGAGTGCGGCTTCCTCGAAATCCGCCCGCTGCTCGGCAAATGCCGCTTCCGCGACTGTCAGCACCTCAAGGAGCCGGACTGCGCGATCCGCGCCGCGCGCGACGCCGGGGCCTTCGACCCGCGCCGCTACGCCACCCTGCTGCAGGTACTGGACGAACACGAGGTGGCGCGCAAGCACCGCCTCGAACACTGACCTGCCCGAAGAGCCGCACCCGGTGGCCCTGTTCAGGCAGGCACGCTTGCAAGCCAAGCCCCATGCGGCTCTCCGGCAAGCCTGCCGTGTGACCCGGATACGACGCTCCGGTCGGCCCGGCATGACATCCGGCAGCCCGTGCTTGCGCCGGGCATGCGCCTGCGGCATCCTGCCGGACGCAGCATGCAAAACCACATTTCAATAAATAACAGGGAGCATCCGATGAACGAACCCGGCAGCAATCCTTACGCCCCGCCCGTCGCCGTAGTGAATGATGGCGAGCCGTACCAGAGCGAAGGCAATTTCATCCCCGGCGGACGCACGGTGGATGCAGGTCACGGTGCCTCCTGGATCGGTGCGGGCTGGGATAGCTTCAAGCAGAGCCCGGGTGCCTGGATCGTGATGATGATCCTGTTTGGGGTCATCTGGATCATCACTTCACTGATCCCCCTGGTTAACCTGCTGACCCTCATCCTGTTCCCCGTTCTTGGCGGCGGCATCGTGATTGCCTGTGACAACCAGCGCCGTAACGGCAGCCTGAATATTGGCGACCTGTTCGCTGGTTTCCAGCAGAAATTCGGCCCGCTGGCCATTCTGGGGCTGATCGCCTTTGGCCTCATGCTGCTGGCCATGATTCCCGTCGTCCTGATCATGGGGGTGAGCGTCTTCAGCATGTTCATGGGCGGACAACAGCCCGACCCCGCGATGATCGCAACCATGTTCGGCTCTCTGGGGCTGATGTTCCTGCTCATCATGGTCGCCTCGACCCTCATGTATTCCGCGCTCTGGTTCGCCCCCGCACTGATCGTGCTGCATGACCTCAGCCCGTGGGACGCCATGAAGTCGAGCTTCACCGGCTGCTGGCGCAACTGGCTCGGAGGCCTGATCTATTTCATTCTGGTCACGCTCCTGATGTTTGTGGCGATGATCCCTCTGGGCCTCGGCCTGCTGGTCATGATCCCGGTGTTGTGGGCATCCATCTACGGCGCCTACCGCGACATCTACATCGAAGACTGAACTCCCCTGCGCTTTCACTGGCGGCGTCTGCGGGCGCCGCCACCGTTCCATGCTCGATACCCTGCGTTCCGTCACCACGCCCGAATTGATCGAAGTCCAGCTGCGCCCGGCGGGTCTGCTGCCGCGCACGCTCGCCTGGCTGATCGATTTCGCCATCCGCCTGGGGGTCGTGATGAGCGTGGGCACGGTGCTGGAAAGCCTGGGCGACTTCGGCGGCGGCCTGCTGCTGCTGCTCTACTTCGGACTGGAATGGTTCTACCCGGTGCTCTTTGAAGTGCTGGGCAAGGGCGCCACGCCGGGCAAGCGGGCACTGAATCTGGTGGTGGTCAACGCCAATGGCACCCCGATCGGCTGGGGCGCCTCGATGACCCGCAACCTGCTGCGCACTGCTGATTTTCTGCCTTTTGCCTACGGTTTCGGCATGGTCACGATGCTCTGTCACAGGGAATTCCGCCGGCTGGGCGATATCGTCGCCGACACGCTGGTGGTCTATCGCGAGAAGCAGCAAGCCTTGCCGGATCTGGCAGAGGCCACGCCGATCATGCCCACGGCGCCGCTGGACCGTGCCACCCAGCGCGCACTGGTCGCCTTTGCCGAACGCGCCCGGGGCCTCACCCCGGCGCGCCAGGAAGAGCTGGCCGATCTGGTGCCGCACCTGGCGCACGACGCCACCGGTCCGCAGGGCGCGGAGCGGCTGCTGGGGCTGGCCAATCACCTGATCGGGCGGCGCACATGAAGCAGGAATTTTTCGAGCAGCAGCACGCTGCCGACTGGCAGGCCTTCGAGCAATGGCTGAAGCTCTCTGTCAACAAGCGCAAGGACCGGCCGCCCCTGCCGTTTGCCGCCCACGAACTGCCGCAACGCTACCGCCACCTGTGCCAGCATCTGGCCCTCGCCCGTGACCGCGACTACAGCCTGTCGCTGGTCGAACACCTGCATCAGCTGGTCCAGCAGGGGCATGACCTGCTCTACGGTGCGCAAGGCAATTTCGGCCAGCGCGCCTGGGCCTATGCGGCAGGCGGCTTCGCTGCCGATGTGCGCGCCAACCGCTGGTGGGTACTGGCGGCAGCGCTGCTGCTGTTCGGCCCGCAACTGGCGATAATGCTGGCCGTACACCTGCAACCGGATCTGGCCTATCTGATCATGAGCCCGCTGGAAGTGGCGCGCATGGAGCAGATGTACAGCAACGATGCGCAAACGCTGGGACGCGTGGCCCGCGAGGCCTCGACCGATTTCCAGATGTTCGGCTTCTACATCTTCAACAACGTCAGCATCGGCTTCCGCTGCTTTGCGGGTGGTATCACGGCCGGGCTGCTGACAATCACCGCGCTGGTTTTCAATGGCCTGTCCTTCGGGGTGGTCGAGATGCGTCTGACCCAGGCCGGGCTGGCCGAGAACTTCTATTCCTTCGTGATCGGCCACAGCGGTTTCGAGCTCGGCGCCATCATCCTCTCCGGCGCGGCGGGTCTGCGTCTGGGCCATGCCGTCATCGCCCCGGGCCAGCGCACGCGCGGTGCCGCCCTGCGCGACACGGCCCGGGCGCTGATCGGCATGGTCTGCGGACTGGCGGTGATGCTGGTCATCGCCGCGCTGATCGAGGCCTTCTGGTCACCCCTCAAGCTGGGGCTGCCGATCAAGCTGAGCGTGGGCGGCGTGCTGTGCGTGCTGCCGCTGGTGTACTTCGTGTTTGCCGGAAGGAGGCGTGCATGAGGCACCGCCTCGCAAAGCCGCTTCCACAGTCACTCTTCAGCCAGGCATTGCCAGGAGCCCACACACACGGCGGTTTCCGGCATGCATGCTTGAAGATGACCGTCCGATGCGGCTCTTCGACGCATCACAGACTGCATGGGAGCCACGATGGAGCTTGAGCGCCTGTCTGTCGCCCTGCGCCCGCGCAATCACTGGGAGGCCATCGACCTCGGCGTGCGCCTGGGCATTCACCACGCCCGTCCGCTGTATGCCGCCTGGTTTGCGGTGACCCTGCCGGTGCTGGCCGTGCTGGTGCTGATCTTTTCCCTGTGGAAGGGGGAGATTTCCTGGGTCAGTCCGATCATGTGGTGGCTCAAACCGGCGTTCGACCGGGTAGCGGTACATGTGGTCAGTCATTCCGTGTTCGGCGAGACGCCAAGCGTCCGCGCCACCCTGCGCGCCCTGCCCGGCCTGCTCTGGCACACACGGCTCTTCGCCGGCCTGACCTGGGGCCGCTTCAGCATGAGCCGCAGCCTGAAACTTCCGGTCGACGTGCTCGAAGGCCTGCGCGGCAGGCCCGCCCGCCAGCGCAAGAGCCTGCTCAGCCGCCGCGTGAGCAGCGCAGCACGCTGGCAGACCCTGGTGTGGCTGCATCTGGAGGTCATTCTCTGGCTGAGCCTCTTCGGTCTGCTCGCCATGCTCGTACCCAGCAGCATGTGGCCCGAGCAGGGTAGCGGCCTGTGGCAGCGCCTGACCGAGGCGCCGCTGTGGCTCTCCCTGCTCCTCTACCTGCCGCTGCTGGCCTGCAGCCTGCTGCTGGAGCCGCTTTATGTGGCTGGCGGCTTCATGCTCTACATCAAGCGGCGCACCGATCTCGAAGCCTGGGATGTGGAACTGCAGCTGCGCCGCCTTGCTCGCGCCCGCACCGCCGAGCAGGCCAAGGCACTCGCCAGCAGTTTCGTTGGCGTGTTGCTGTGCCTGCTTCTCGGCTTCAGCCTGGCCGGCTCGCCACCAGCACACGCCAGTGACAACGCCACCCTGCGCGAGCAGGCCGTCGAACGCTCCGCCCAGGAAATCCAGCAGGTCATGCAGGACCCGGCTTTCGGCAAGGAAGAGCAAGATCGCGAGCTGCGCTGGCGCAAGGCCCCGAAGCAGGACAAGAAGACCGAAGCCAGCAAGCTGCCGGATTCGCTGCAAAGCTTGCTGAACAGCGTTTTCGAGGGCATGAAATGGATTGGCGAGGCCTTCGCCACGCTCGGCCGGGTGGGCGGCTGGGTGCTGATCCTGGTGGCCGTAGCACTGATCCTGTATCTGGTTTCACGCTTTGGCTGGGGGAGTGGGCGCGGCTCGCGCTACGTGCCGCCAGCCGAACTGGCCGGGTTCGACATCCGCCCGCAATCGCTGCCCGACGACATCGCCGGCGCGGCCCTCCATCTGCTCCGCACGGGCGACACGCGGGCAGCCCTGAGCCTGCTGTTCCGCGGCACCCTGTCGCGTCTGGCGCATCAGGAGCAGGTGCCCTTCACCCGCGGTGACACGGAAGGCGATTGTCTGGAACGCACCCGCAAGCACGCCCCCGCACGCTCGGCCTTCCTCGCCCGCCTGCTCGGCTGCTGGCAGCGTCTGGCCTACGCGCATCAAAGCATCGGAGCGCACGAAATCGAGGCGCTGTGTCAGGAGTGGTGGCGTGAATTCGGCGGAGGCACGCATGAGTAAAACGCGCCTGATCATCAGTGCCGCCGCCCTGATCCTGCTGGGTCTGTTCGGCTGGTATCTGTACGACCATCTGGAATGGCACGACACCACCCGGCGCACGGGTTACACAAAGGAAGCCCTGCGCAATAACTACCACGCCGGCATGCTGCTGCTGAACCGCCTCGGTTATCCAGCCGAACGCAGCGAGGACCTCGCCCGGCTCGATACGCTTGCGCCACAGAGCACCCTGCTGCTCTCCGGTGATGAGAGCTTTGCCGACCCGGCGCTGCGCCAGAGGCTGCTCGACTGGGTCAAGCGCGGTGGCCATCTGGTGCTGCCGATCACCCCGGACGACAAAGGCAGTGAAGTGCTCAAGGCCTTGCAGATTGATGTACAGGGACGCCTGGAAAACGGCCGGGAACGCTTCGCACAGCAATCGAATTCCGCGGCTCCGCCGCGCCGCGAACAGGATCTGGATCGGCGCGATCTGGAAATCGAGGGTCATGACGTGAGCGTCAGCCTGCGCAACGCCGCCGTATTCGACGCGGCGCTGAGCATGGATCGACCGGGCGAATGGAGTGTCCAGGCCGATGGCGCGTTCAAGGATGACGACTCGCTGGGCGACACCCGCGTGTTCCAGCCCCTCCAGGCCTCCGCCGAGGATGACGAAAGTGAAAGCGTCATGCTGTATGCCCGCTTCAAATGGGGTAACGGTTTTGTCACTGTCGGCAGCTTCGCGCCATTCACCAACGACGCACTCGACAAGGCCGATCACGCCAGCCTCTTCGTGCGCCTGCTGAGCCTGCCCGACGGCAAGCGGCCGGTGCTGATGCTTTTCGCGCCGAACTATCCAGACCTGCTGGAATGGCTGCTTGAGCATGCCCCCGAAGCCATCACCGGCCTCGCCCTGCTGATCCTCGCCGGCCTGTGGCGCGCAGCCCCACGCTTCGGCCCCCTGCAGCCGGAACCGGAGCCGGTGCGCCCCGGCCTGCGCGAGCACCTCGCCGCCAGCGGCTATTTCCTGCTCAAGCAACGCAGCTACGAAGCCCTGATCGCTCCCTTGCGTGAAGACGTGCTGCGCCAGCTCGAACACCTGCAGCACCGTCACCCTGAAATCGAAGGCCGCGATCGCCTGGGCGAACACCTGTCGGGCATCAAGGCCGGCGAGATCACCCGGGCTTTCGCGCCCGAGCCTGATTCACAGCACGAATTCCTGCGCCGTGCCCAAACCCTGGCGACACTGCGCGCGCATTGCAACCAATTGCGGCAAACCACTCCCGGAGCACTCTCATGACCCTGCCCGTCACGCCCCTTGAAGCCACTGAACTGGCGCGCCAGCTGCGCGCCGAAGTTGCCCGCGTTTTCGTCGGCCAGACCGCGGTTGTCGAGCACACCCTGTGTGCCCTCATTTCCGGCGGCCACATTCTGCTGGAAGGCGTGCCAGGGCTGGGCAAGACCCTGCTCGTCAAGGCACTGGCGAAGACCTTCGGCGGCCAGTTCTCGCGCATCCAGTTCACACCGGATCTGATGCCCGCCGACGTCACCGGCCATACGCTCTACGACACGCGCAGCAGCCAGTTCGTGATCCGCCGCGGCCCGGTCTTCGCCAATCTGGTGCTGGCCGACGAAATCAACCGCGCCCCAGCCAAGACCCAGGCCGCGTTGCTTGAAGTGATGCAGGAAGCGCAGGTCACCATCGAGGGCAAGACCATCCCGCTGCCGCCGCCCTTCCTGGTCCTCGCCACACAGAATCCGATTGAGCAGGAGGGCACCTACGCCCTGCCCGAAGCACAGCTCGACCGTTTCCTGCTCAAGGTGCTGATCGACTACCCAACACACGATGAGGAGCGCGCGCTGGTTGCCGCCTCCTGCGCCGGACGCACCGGTGATCGTCTCGAAGTGGAAGCCGTGCAGCAGGTCGCCACGCCCGAGCAGCTCATCGCCATGCAACAGATTGCCGCTGGTCTGCGCGTCGATGACAGCGTGCTCGACTACGCCGTGCGCATCGTCCGCGCCACCCGCGAATGGTCCGGCATTGCCATCGGTGCCGGTCCGCGCGGCGCCATTGCGCTGGTGCGAGCTGCACGCGCCATGGCCCTGATTGCCGGGCGCGATTTCGTCACCCCCGACGACGTCAAACGCATCGCCCTGCCCGCGCTGCGCCACCGCATCAGTCTGGTTCCGGAAGCCGAGATCGAAGGCCTGTCGATTGATGGCGTGCTCGGCAGCCTGCTGGCGCGCACGGACGCACCCCGCGCATGAACCTGCCCTCCCGGCACCTTCTCGCCGCGCTCGGCATCTGGCTCGCCCTGGCAATCGCCACGGCCTTCCTGCCCGCCATCCTGTCCTGGTGCACGGGGGTGGGCGTGGTGCTGATCCTGTGGGCGGCGGCAGACTGGCTGCTGGTCCGGGCGCAGGCCCTGCCTGCTGCCCAGCGTGTGGTGAACGGCACGCTGGCCGTGGGCGAATGGTCACCGGTGGAAGTGCGCCTGCACTGGGCCGGCGCCGTGCCCGCGCAACTTGCGGTCTTCGATCATCATCCCGCCGGCTTCCAGCAGGAAGGCCTGCCCGGCCAGATCGTCACCACCGGCAAGAACAGCTTCGCCCTGCGCTACCGGGTGCGGGCGCTCCTGCGCGGCGACCATCGCTTCGGCCAGATCGAGCTGCGCACAGTCTCGCCCTGGCGCGCCTGGCTGCGTCAGGCAAAAGTCGGCGAAGCACAGGACGTGCGCGTCTATCCCAACTTCGCACCACTCGCCCGCCACGCCCTGCGCGCCGTGGACTACCGCAACGCGCGCTTCGGCCTGCAGCAGCGCCGGCGGCGTGGTCAGGGCATGGATTTCTCGCAGCTGCGCGAATACCGCGAGGGCGACTCCATGCGCCAGATCGACTGGAAAGCCACCACGCGCATGGGCAAGATGATCTCGCGCGAGTATCAGGACGAACGCGACCAGCGCATCCTGCTGCTCGTCGACTGCGGCCGGCGCATGGGCGCACGCGACGGTGAGCTTTCACACTTTGACCACGCCCTGGATTCGGTGCTGATGCTCGCCTACGTGGCGCTCTCCCACGGCGACCGCGTCGGTCTGATGACCCTCGGCGGGCCGGAGCGCTACCTGCCGGCCCAGCATTCACAGGCCACCGTCAGCCGCATCCTGCGCGAGACCTACGATCTGCAGCCCAGCCTGCAGGTCAGCGATTTCGAACGCGCCGCCCAGCAACTGCTGCTGCGCGAACGCAAACGCGCGCTGGTCGTACTGATGACCAACCTGCGCGACGAAGATGATCAGAGCCTGATCGCCGCCACACGCCTGCTCGGCAGCCGCCACCTGGTGCTCGTCGCCAGCCTGCGTGAATCGGCACTGGATCAGGCGCAAAGCGACACCATCGCCAACGCCCACGACGCGGCGCGGCTGGCCGCCGCCGTCGGCTACGCCCGCCGCCGCGAAGCCGCGCTCAAGCGCCTGCGTGCCGAAGGCGTGCTGTGCCTCGATGTGGCACCGGAAGATCTGGCGATTGAAACCGTGAACCGCTATCTGGCTGTGAAGGCGGCGAGCCAGCTGTAACGGGGTCGTTACGCCCTTCAAGGAGAACCCATGCAACGCCTTCTGATCCGTGCCGCCACGATCGCCATGGCGCTTTCGCTGTCGGCCTGCGCTTCGGTCTATGGGCTGACCTGCAGCGGCGCCTACGCCTGCCCGGGCGACAAAGTGATGGCAGGCACCCAGATTGATGCCGCGCTGGTGGCCGGCGCCACCAACAATTGCTCCGCCGAATGCTGGATGGGTGTGCTGGCGGCGGTTGATTTCCCCTTTTCGTTCGTTCTGGACCTCGTGGCCTTGCCCTACGCGCTGATTGCCCGCTAAGCAGCGACTCATCAAAGAGCCGCTTCTGGCAAGCCTTTTCAGCCACCCGGCCCTATCAAGCAGGCTCCGCGCGCTTCACCCGACAGGCCACCTGAAGACCCTTGCCAGATGCGCCTCTCCAGACATCACCGCTCTTCAGCCGGTTTAACCGCAGCCACATCATCACGATCTCAACGCACGATCAGGAGGCAAAAATGAAGCTCGCCATCATTTCCGGTGGTTCCCGCGGTCTGGGCGCCGCGTTGTGCCGGCAGTACCGCGACGCCGGGTTTGAACTCGTCGAGTTCTCGCGCAGTGCGCCGCATCCGTTCTCGGTGGCCTGCGACTTCACCAACCCGGCACAGGTCGCGCACAGCGTGGCCGAGCGCCTGGCGCCGCTCGCGGCGGGTCAGGCGGTCAGTGAACTCGTGATCATCAGCAACGCCGCGATGCTCGACCCGATCGGCCCGGTTTCGCGCAAGGCGCCCGCAGCAGTGCAGGCCAACCTGAATGCAAGCCTTGTATCCGCCATCCTGTTCATGAGCGAAGCCATCCGCTATTTTCAGAGCAGCGCGGCGCGCAAGACGCTGGTGAGCATCTCCTCGGGCGCGGCCACCAAGGGGCACGCGGGCTGGTCGCTGTACTGCGCGGCCAAAGCCGGTCTGGATAATTTCATGCGCGCGCTGACGCTTGAACAGGCCCTCGAAGCGCGTCCGTTCCGCACCCTGATCATTGATCCGGGCATCATGGATACAGCCATGCAGGCCGATATCCGCGCGAGTAGCCGGGAAGACTTTCCGAGCGTAGAACGCTTTCAGGGGTTCCTGCGTGACGGTGCACTGCGCACGCCCGAACAGATCGCTACCGCGATCCGGACCATCATCGCCGGAGAGCATGCCAGCGGCGAACGCCTGATCGCCGCCGACTTCATCTGAACCACGACTTCGCAAGCAATCCCGCCGGGCATCATCTGCAGACCCGCATCCAGCGGCACTCTGCAACACCCCTGGCCGCACAGTGAATCCCCGTGCGGCCCACATGGCAGGCCACCCGAAGATGCTTGCCAGAAGCCGCTCTTCAGGCAGCCTTGTTTTCGCGACGTGCGCGCAGTTTGCGCCACAGCCGGCGCAGGGCCCAGATCACCCCGCCGCCGACCACGAACCAGGGCAGACCACCCGCCAGGAAGTACATCAGCCCGGCGAGGCTGGCGGCGAACGTGCGGCCCATGTTCTGCCAGGCCTCGCGCAGGGGCTCCCAGCTGCCGGGCCGGCTGAAGGAGGCGGGTGCGCGGAAATTGATGTCAAAGCTGATTTTCTCCGTCACCGCCAGGGTGGCGCGCATCTGGCCTTCGGCCGAATCGATCTCGCCCTGCACGCGGGCCAGTTCGCGCTCCACTTCAAGCAACTCGCTGACTTTCGCGACATTACGACTCGCCACCAGCGTGCGCAGCCGGTCGCGCAGGGTTTTCTGATTGGCGAGACGCGCCTGGATGTCGACCACCTCGTTGGTCCGGTCGGTCTGACTCATCTGGTGCTGCGCCAGCTTGCCCAGTCCGCGCAAGGTATCGAGCAGCATGCCCGCCTGCGCCGACACGATGCGCAAGGACAGGTTGGCTCCGCCCATATCCCCATTCTGATTTTCGATGCCAGCCGACACCACTTCACAGGCTGGCAGCCTGCAGGCTTCCAGACGCTCGCGCCACACCGCCTCAAGCTTGTCCGCCGGCACTTCGAGCGTTACGTTATGGCGCAGCTCGATGTGGCGTGGCTGCGCATCCGCCACTGCCTCCATGGCTGCCGGTGCCATCGCCTTATCGGTCTCCGTCAGTACCGCACCCCGTTTCATCTCCGGCGCCGGCGCAGCAGCCAACATCGGAGCGGCCTCCTCTTTCCGGCCACAGGCCGTCAGGGCCAGTACCACCATGACCGCACACAAGCTCTTACGCATTTCGTTCCCCTGAAAGTCAGTCGTGACACTGTAACGGACCGGACCGGCGTTACGGGTTAAGCCTCCCGATCAAGCACGCAGACCTCAACAACGAGCGTCTGGCCCCTGACGCTGTTGGCAACCTGGCTACTCAGCCAGTTCCGGAAGAAAACTCGTGTCCACGCTGTAACGCTTCGGGTTGGCAGGATCGATGAACACTCTCACGTGCTTCTGATGGATATGGGCTGCGGGATCAAACCACAGGTTTTCGCTGTAGAACACGTGCAGTTTCCCGGTCTGCGGGTTCAGCCATTGCGCCACCAGGCGCCAGGGATTCCGGCCATTGACCTCCAGATGGCCGATTTCTTCCACGCGCAGAAACTCGGCCTGAACAGCCTGTCCGCTTTCGCGCAAGTTGGCCGCCGACGAGCCGCTGCGCCATGCGGCAAACCAGATCCCCGCACCAATGGCAAAGAACAGCAGCCCAAGGCTACCCATGATAAGCACCACACCCCACAAGGCGAAGAAGCCGTTGATACTGGCTTTGTCAGGGTTTGCAGGATCATAGAGCACCTCGACATCCTCCCCCTGATCATACGAAGGCGGATTGCTGCCGGAACTGGAACGGAAGACATGCTCACGTCCATCAAGCGACTGGAAACCGATGATGGGGTAGTAAACATCGGAATCGTCACCCCGGGATATCTCCAGCTGAACCACGACACCGGGCACATGTTGTGCTCCGTTCACGAAACTCCGCGTACTGGCAAACCATAGCATCGCGACAGCCAGAAGCAGAACACCGATGCCACCAAAAATGAACTGAAACAACCTGAGCGGATTATTCATTCAGCACTCCCCCGATATTTTTTCCTGATCGCCGACAACCGGAGCCCCCGGCATGCACAGCAACAGCATGGTCGCAGCCAATGCGTATGCCTGTTCCGGTGCAGCTTGAACCACCGCTACACGCAGCAACGAGTTCTCTCAGAAGAATCGTCGTGCAGATTCTAACGGGCAAGCACCCGATAACGCGCTAGCCCAGGGCGGAAACGAGTTCGCCCGGCTCGCTGAGCAAGTAACGCGGCCCTTCGGCCGACAGCTCGGCATGATCGCCAAAACCCCACAGCACGCCAGCAGCAGCGAGGCCATTGCGATGACCGGCAATCATATCCACATCCCGGTCGCCCACCATCACGCCACCTTGCGTGATCGTACCCGCCGTGATCAGGCCGGCGATCTGCTGCCACTTGTGGATGCCGATATCGCCACCGCTCACGAAGCGGAAGTACTGGCGCAGGCCGAAGAGTTCAAGAATCCGCTCGGCAAAATCCGCACGCTTGGAGGTACACAACGCCAGCGGCTTGCCCCTCGCATGCAGCGCGGCGAGCGCCTCTGGAATGCCTGCGTACAAGGTGTTTTCGGCGTAACCGATGTCGCCATAACGCTCACGGTATTTGGCGATCAGCTCGTGAATATGCGCGTCCGAGTCCGTGCCGGTCAGCACGCGGAAGCTCTGGTCAAGCGGCGGCCCGATGCAGGGTTTCAGATCGTCCAGCTCGCGCTCCGGATAACCGAAATGCGCCAGCGCGTAATTCAGCGAACGGCCGATGCCCTGCAGCGGATCGCTGAGGGTGCCGTCGAGGTCGAAGAGGATGAAATCGGGTTTCGTCACCAATCTGCCACCGTTGATCTAGTCAGCACGAAACAAGCTTAAATTTGAATTGCCTGTCATCTAACTCGACTTTATGGAATGTGCAGGTTATCCCAGCATCCTTAACCCAAGCGCGAACATCGCTTTGCTTCGTATCTTCGCAGTTCAAACCGAAAACCACTCCCGTAAGCGTATCAACAGGAGCGGTATATAGCCCCGAGCCGACCAACTTTACGTCAAGCCCCATCGCAGCCAGGACACTTCCGTCATTTTTAGCGTAGGACACTATCCGCCACTCTTTTTCGTAGTCCCAATACGTGGCCTTTGTGCACGCGACCATTCGGTGCATCTCGGAATAATCCTGATTAGCCGTATCAACGAAGGGATACTGCTCTTGATATCGAACATCAAACGCAAGCTGAAAAAGCCACTTTGATGTATCAAATTCAAGACACACCCCTCGGTGCATGTCTGCGTAATGAGCCCACATCAACGGAGAGTCAGGCAACTCAGACAAAGAGAGAAGTCCAATCTCAGTCAGTTGGCCTCGCTGCAAAGGTGGCATACGCGCCATTTGCGCTGCCAATTGCACCCTCGCAGCAGGTTTGGCGCCGGGAACTCTTTTTTTTACCAATTCCCCAATATGGGCTCGGGTGTTCGCCCCTTTAGACGAAAATCCCGAAAGAGGGCGGCACTCAAACGGATCATTCAGCTGCTGCGGTGAGGGAAAGTAATGTTCACCATGAAGAATGATCCGTTGAACAACGGGTTCTTTAGTTACTGGATCGATACTATCCAGCGACCGGTACCGATAAAGTCGTGGAGGAATAAGCTTCACGACTATCCCCTGAATCAAGCCCGCAGATGAAGCTCGTCGGCTGCATACGTCAGATTCAGCGGCTCGATCACCACCTGCTTCGGACCGGCTTCGACGCGACCGGCCACCCAGGCCTTGATGCCCAGGCCATTGGCAATGCGCGCCACTTCTTCAGCCTGTTCGGCGGCAACGTAGAAGGCGAAGCCGGCGCCCATGTTGAGGCTGCCGTAGGCTTCGCGGTCGTCGATGCCAGCGTGCTGCTGCATGAAGCTGAGCACCGGCGGCACGTCCGGCAGGGTGTGGATGCGGTAGGTGAATGAGCCGGGGTGGCGCATGATCTTGCGCCAGCCGTGGCCGGTGATGTTGGCCGAGTAGTGCGGAGTGACGCCGGCAGCGAACAGGGCTTCGGTGACCGGCACGTAGAGCGTGGTCGGGTCCAGCAAGGCTTCGCCGTAACAGCGGCCGTCGGAGAGTTTGGTGGCATAGCCTTCCGGCAGACGCTCAACCAGCTTGCGCGCAAGGCTCACACCGTTGGCGTGGATGCCGGAGGAAGCGAGCAGCACGATGGCGTCACCGTCCTGCATCTTGTCGCCCAGCGTCAGGCGATCGCGCGAAGGAATCACGCCAACGCTGGATGCCGCCAGATCGATGCGCCCGGCTTCGACCACGCCTGCCAGTGCCGGCGTTTCACCGCCGCCCCAGCTGACCTTGCACACGTCGCAGGCCTTCTGCCAGCCGGAGACCAGATCACGCATGCGCTGCTCGTCGGCAAACCATTCGCTGCCGCCCGCGGACCAGTAGGCATGCACCGACAAGGGCGTGGCGCCGACGGTGATCAGGTCATTCACCGCCATGGCGATGGTGTCCTGAGCGATGGCGTCGTAATGCGTCTTGCCGGTAATCGGGCGCACCGCGTCGGCGACCAGCGCTTTGGTACCCAGGCATTCGGTGATCGAGGCGATCAGGGTGCCGCCGATGTCCATCACGTAGGCCGATTCGCCGCGCGAGGCGGGGATCTCGGTCACGCCATGACCGCCCAGATTCACGGCCGTAGCACTGGCGGCTTTCTGGGCAAGGATCTTGAGCGGGTCGATCTTCGTGTAATCGACGCCAGCAGCAGCGTAATCGAGAGGGGTCTGGGCCATGTTGATGAACTCGGGCAATCGGGAAAGTGCGGCATTTTACCCGCTTGAGCGCCGGGATGCCCGTCAGTTATGGGGCGAATTGCCGCAGAGGCAGCGCAACAGCCCCTGGAGCATCTGTTGCGACGACACAACAGATGAAAAAAACACATGCCTCACTCCTGAAAATTCACAAAACAAACTTTGTTACCGATATCATTCGGCAAAACAATAAAAGTTTCCGGTACCAAATGATTTATACAAACATTCTTGAGAGGAGATAACTCATGAGTATTCTTTCCCGGTCCAGCGGCTTTACCGCTGCGATCTTGTTCAGTGCGCTGGCCCTGACGGGCTGCGGAGGCGGCAGCGGCGGTGGCAGCTCCGACAATGGCACGACGAGCAGCAGCTCCAGCTCCAGCAGCTCCGGCTCGAGTTCGAGCAGTTCGAGTTCCAGCAGCTCCAGCGGAGGCGTCAGCCCGCAGAGTTGCCCCGCAACCAGCAGCACTTTGTATTTCTGCGACGACTTCCAGGCCGGAAATTCCGACAACTGGACGCTGACCCCCAACGGTAGCGATGCCGCGTTCGCCGTGGTGGATGCCACTGACGTGAATGGCGCGACGACCAAGGCTTTGCAGTACACGGCAGGGACGCTCAGCGTGAGCAGTTCCGTCACAAATGGCGTGGTGGCCTTGATGAAGGATGCCGTCTGGACATCCAAGGTCGGTACGAAGGGGGACTACTACGTGGAAATGCGGATTCAACCGCAGACGAACTCTACGACCGGCAACAAACAGCTGTTCATGATCGGGCGCTACCAGAACAACACCAACTGGAACCTGGGCGGCCTGAACGTGCAGAACAGCACCAGCAGCACCCAAGTGGAAGCTGGCTATGCATACAACGGCACTATTTCCCGTTCGTCGCAAACCAAAAAGGCCATCAGCAACGGCAACTGGTACACCGTCCGCATGGAAATCATTGGCAACGTGACCACCATGTATCTGGATGGTGACACCATTGCCAGCTATACGGACAGCGCGACGGGTTTCACCTCCGGCAAGATCGGTCTGTTCACCTATAACAAATCCTTCCTGATTGATGACGTGAAGGTGGGCGATCCGAGCGTCAAGCCGACGCAACTGTCACTGAGCGCTGGCAACTCGTATACGGCCGAAGCTGGAGCCACCCCGCTGAGCGTGACCGTGACAGCCAAGAAAACAGACAGCTCTGCCGACACCTTCACGGTAACGTCCAGTAATAGCAATGTTGTGTCGGTGGCAACCAGTGGAACCACGGTTACCCTGACTCCGGTTGCTACAGGGACAGCCACGATCAAGTTTGTCAGCGGTTCGGATGCCTCGGTAGTCAAGACCATCACGGCAACAATTCAGCCCGCCTACACGGACTCCACGACGACCTACACGCTCACCGGCAATGTGTTGCCGGCGGCCGGCGCAACGACCGTGTACCCGGAAGACAAGCTGCAGCTCACCTTCGATTCCGCTCCGACCTTGGGCTCCGCCGGCACGATCCGCATCTTCAAGACCAGCGACAATTCACTGGTCGACAAGATCCAGTTGAGTGGTGAAAACGACTCGATCGGCGTGACAGGTTCCACGGTACGGGGCGTGAACACCACTCCGATCCAGATCAACGGAAACACCGTCACGATCACCCCGCACAGCGGCAAACTGACCTACGGCACAAGCTACTACGTGGGCATTTCCGACACTGCCTTCACTGGCGCCACGCTGGCTGGCAAGACCTTTGCCGGGATCGGCAAGGCCGCTGGATGGGCCTTCACGACCAAGTCCGCTGGACCGGCGACGGGTCTGTCATCCGTGACCGTTGCCCCGCAAACGGATACGACGGCAGACTTCCACACCGTACAGGCCGCGTTGAACTACTACATGGTGAACACCTCGGTCAGCAACCCGGTCATCAACGTGAAGAACGGTACGTACAACGAAATGCTGTACCTGTACAACCGTGCGAACGTGACGATCCTCGGCGAGAGCCGTGCCGGTGTGATCCTCCAGTACAACAACTACGAAACCCTGAACAGTGGTTCCGGGGCCGGTGCTGTGGGTGCGACATCAGGTGGCGGCCGTTCCGTACTCATGGTGGAAAACAGCGACATGTTCACGCTGGATACACTGACTCTGAAGAGCACGCACCTGCGCAGCAGCCTGTTCTCGAATCAGGCGGAGGCAATCTTCTTCAAGTCAGCATCGACATCAACCAGCGGCCATCGTCTGGTTGCGAAGAACGCCAATTTCTACAGCGAGCAGGACACGCTGCAACTGCAGGGCTACGCATGGTTCTACAACACCAAGGTCTCGGGCAACGTCGACTTCATCTGGGGCAACAACTACGTTTCCCTGTTTGAAGCCAGCACCATCGAGATGCTCGGTGACTCGCAATACCCATCTACCGTTTCCGGGTACGCGAACGGCACGGGTGGCTACATCCTGCAGGCCCGTACCTACTCGGGAGGGAAAGGGTTCATCTTCGCAGGAAGCTCTTTGACCTATGCCGATGGCCCGGCAGGTGTTCATGTGGCGACAGGCAGCAATGCAGCGAGCTATCTGGCTCGTGCAGCGTCGGGCACCTGGGTCGACAACATTGCCTTCCTGAACTGCAAGATGGATACGCATATTGCAGCCCTGGGCTGGGCGTCGGGGGTGTCGGGCAACCCTGCACCGAACCCTGCCACGCCGACGGCGAGCACGGGATGGCGTGAGTACAACAGTATGGACATGTCCAGCGTTGCACTCTCGGTGAGTGGTCGTACCTCCAACAGCAAGCAGCTTACGAGCTCTGACGTTTCGGCTGCCGGTCTGGGGGACTTCACTGCGAGCGGAGCCTATCCGACCAATGCGGACCGTGCGACCATCTTCAGCGCAATCAGCTGGGCGCCCGTGCCGTAAGCTTCGATCGTTGCAGGCAACACCAAAAGGATGGCTTCGGCCATCCTTTTTTTTTGCCCGTGCTCGGCGGCATTTGAGAAGCCCGCCCCGCCCGGTAGAATCCGCACCTCGACCAGCACATCCAGACCATGTCCGCCCCCTGCTCTCCTGCCCCGATGCACCAGCTGACGCTCGACGTCCGCCCCGAAGTTCCAGCTACGCTGGACAACTTCGTCGTGGGCGAGAACGCCGCGTTGCTGGCCGCCTTACGTCGCCAGATTGCAGCACGCGACGGCAGCTGGCTCTACATCTGGGGTGCTCCGGGAACCGGGCGCACCCACCTTCTTCAGGCAGCCATCGCGGAGAGCCGCGCCAGTGGCCGTCCTTCAGCCCGCCTGCCCGCAGATCAAGGCGGGATGCTGCAGATGGAGCCAGACCTGCTGGTGGCGCTGGACGATATAGACCAACTCGACGCCGACGGTCAGGCGCTACTCTTCCGTGCGCTGATCCAGGCCCGCGAAGCCGCCGGCAGCCTGATCCTTGCCGGCAATGCCCCCCCCCAGCATCTGGTGCTGCGCGAAGACGTGCGCACGCGCATTGGCCAGGCCCTGATCTTTGAAATCCAGCCACTGGATGATGACGCCAAGGGCGTACTCCTGATCCAGCACGCCGTGGCGCGCGGCATTGCGCTGGACGCCGACATCGTCGAATACCTGCTGCGCCATGGCCGCCGCGATGCGCACTGGCTGATGGGTGTGCTCGACGAACTGGACGACGCCTCACTCACGCAATCCCGCCCGGTCACACTGCCACTGCTGCGCGAGATCCTGCGTGATGAATGCGAGCCAGGGTTACCGTTTTGAGTCACGGGCAGGTGACGCGTAAAGTCGCCATGCCCCCATCTTGTCACCTATTACCGATCACCTATCACTCCCCGTAAAACAATGAACCTCGCTCTCTTTGATCTCGACAACACGCTGCTCGACGGCGACTCCGACCACGCTTGGGGTCAGTTTCTGTGCGACAAGGGAGTCGTCGACGCCGCTGAATTCAAGGCGCGCAACGACGCCTTCTACGAGCAGTACAAGGCTGGCACGCTGAACATCAGCACCTTCCTGGATTTCGTGCTGGCCCCGCTGGCCAGCCGTTCGCGCGAGGAGCTGATGACGCTGCACGACGAGTTCATGAACGACGTGGTGTTCAATATGGTCAATCCACTGGGGCAAGCGCTGGTGCGCTGGCACGTGGAGCAAGGCGACCTGTGCGCCATCGTGACCGCCACCAATGCTTTCGTGACCGAGCGCATCGTGCGCTACCACTTCCACGTGCCGCACCTGATCGCCACCGTGCCGGCCCTTGAAAACGGCCGCTTCACCGGCAAGGCGCGTGGGGTTCCGGCATTCCGCGAAGGCAAGGTCGAACGCGTGAACGCCTGGCTGGAATCCATGGCAATGGATCTGTCCAGCTTCGACAAGACCTGGTTCTACAGCGACTCGGCCAACGACATTCCGCTGCTCGAAAAGGTCAGCGACCCGGTTGCCGTCGATCCCTGCGTAGCCCTGCGCCTGCGCGCCGAAACCCTGGGCTGGCCGATCATCAGCCTGCGTGACCGCGACGAGGACGGCGCGGGCAGCGGCATCATCCTGCAGGCCTGATCGGGCAGCTCCCTGCTGCCAGTTCACCGGAACTGGCAGCATGCCGGAAAACCAAACAGGAAATCGCCAGCATGAATCTCGAAAAAATCATTTTCGGTTTCTTCATCATCCTTGCCTGCACGCTGAATTTCGGCTTTGTCATCGGCGACATTGACCGCCCCGAACTGCACCACGCTTCCGAGCTGTTTGCGGCCATCATCGTCAATCTGATCGCCACGGTGCTGAAGTTCGGCGACCGCACCCATATCGGAGCCACCCATCTGGCGACGAGTCTGGTTGCGGTGCTGCAGTTGCTGGCCGCAAGCATCGTATGGATGTGGCAACTCCACATTACCGGTCAGCCCATGGATGGCCAGGTCATTTCCATCGTGGTTTCGCTGTCGGGTGGCGCTCTGCTGGCCAATTTCATCTCCGTAATCCTTCTGATCGGCGAAACCCTCAAGCAAAGCCGCTGAGGACGCAACCGTGGGGGACGTTCTCTTCATCGCACTGCGCCGGCTGCGCACGCCGCTGATCACCCTGATCCTGGCGTATGCCATATCCGTAGCCGGGCTGGTCGCCATACCCGGCGTAGATGCGCAGGGGCACCCTGCCTCCCTGGGCTTTTTCCACGCGTTCTATGTGGTGAGCTACACGGCCACCACCATCGGTTTCGGCGAACTGCCCTGGGTATTCTCCGACGCCCAGCGTGCCTGGATCACGTTCACGATCTACCTCTCGGTCACCTGCTGGGCCTACGCACTGGGTAGCATTTTCGCGCTGGTGCAGGAGCCGGTGTTCCGCACAGCCGTTGCACGCAGCAATTTCGCCCGACGGGTCCGACGCCTCAACGAACCCTTTTACGTCATCGCCGGCTACGGCCAGAGCGGCACAGCCCTGGCTCATGCCTTTGATGAACTGCACACCCGCAGCGTATTGATCGAGCTGCGCCCTGAACGCGCTGCCCGCCCGGATGTGGAGGTTTATCAGGAGCCGCCTCTGGCTCTGTGTGCCGACGCACGCTGGCCGGACATCCTGACCGATGCCGGCATCATGCATCGCCGCTGCAAGGCCTTGATCGTGCAGGTAGGCGACGACGAGGCAGCTCAGGCCATCGCGATCGGAGCCAGTGCCCTGAATCCCGATCTGACTGTGATCGCGCGGGTGCACAGCACACTCGCCCGCGCCAATCTCGACGGGTTCCCGAACATCACGGTGATCGACCCCTTCGAGACTTTCGCTGCCAATCTCGAAATGGCACTCGCCACGCCTGCTGTGCTGTGGGTGGAGGAATGGCTCTCCAGCGTGCCCGGCAGCGCTTGTCCGGAGCCCCCTGTAGTTCCGAAAGGCCACTGGCTGATTCTCGGTTATGGCCGTTTCGGTCATGCCGTTGCCCGGGCCCTGACCCATACAGGAACCACCTGGACGGCCATTGACGCCAATGCACGCCTGCCCGACGAACCGCACCTGCAGCACAGCGACAATTCCGTCGAAAGCCTGCACACGGCAGGCATCGAGCAGGCCGTCGGCATCGTCGCCGGCACCGACCGCGACGCCATGAATCTGGCTCTCATCACGCGTGCCCGCAAACTCAAGCCGGGGTTGCATGTGATCATCCGCCAGAATCATGTGGCCGAACGCAGCCTGATCGAAGCGGCCCGTGCCCACCTGTGCTTCGTGAAATCCGAGATCATGGTGCGTGAGTGCCTGCAGTTGCTCGTTGCTCCGCTGCTCAACCGATTCCTGCTGCAAGTGCGCCGGAAAGGACCGCAGCTCGCCGAGCAGATCGCCGTACGCCTGCTCACCGAACTGGAGGAGCGCGTCCCGCACATCTGGGTTTTCAATGCCTATGCCTCATACCCGGGGCTACGCAACGCACTCGCCGGACAGACTGAGCACCCCCTGCTGTTGCGCGAACTCCTGATCAATCCGCTCGACCCCGCGCAAACGCTCAAGGCTGTACCCCTGCTGCTGCTCCGAGGCGACGAGGAAATCATGCTGCCCCCGCCGGCAACCGCCCTGCATTCGGGCGACCGGGTCCTGTTCGCCGGGCGTGGCGGCGTGGAAAGCCTGCAGCACCGCTTCCTCCTTGACCCCAGCCCGCTGGGATACGTACGCAGCGGCGTGGAACCCGCCCGCAGCTGGCTATTCCGGACACTGCAGGCACGTCAGACCAGATAATCCGCGAAGCCCGGGCTGCTGGCGGTATACTTCCGCCCTCGGGGCAGAAAGCCCTTCACTGAAACCAGAATCGGGCCAAGGCCCCACACCACACAAGCATGATCCGCAAACTGTTGCGCAAGGTGTTTACCAAGAAGACATCCGTCAGACCCAAGGCCGAAGGCGCGGTCATCCCGCTGGCCTCGCACGGCATTCGCCGCGAGATGGTCTCGCCCGCCGCGCGCAAGGTGTGCAGCGTGCTGCAGGAGGCAGGCTTCACCGCCTACGTGGTCGGTGGCGCAGTGCGCGATCTGATCGCCCGCATCGACCCCAAGGATTTCGACGTCGCCACCAGCGCCACGCCGGAAGAGGTTCGCCACCTGTTCCGCCGCTCGCGCATTATCGGCCGGCGTTTCCGCATCGTGCATGTGATGAGCGGACCGGAAACGATTGAAGTCTCGACCTACCGCGCGCTGCACGACGACGACACCGAGACAGACGAACATGGCCGCGTGCTGCACGACAACGTATGGGGCTGCATCGAAGACGACGCCACGCGACGCGACTTTACGGTCAATGCCCTGTTCTACGACCCGACGACCGAGACCGTGCTGGACTTCCACCACGGCGTAGCCGACCTGAAACAGAAGACCATGCGCGTAATCGGCGACCCGGCCACGCGTTACCGCGAGGACCCGGTGCGCATGCTGCGCGCCGTGCGCCTGGCCGCCAAACTGGATCTGATTCTCGACCCTGCCGCCCGCAAGCCAATCCGCGAGATGGCCGGTCTGCTCGCCAATGTGCCGGCCGCCCGCCTCTTTGACGAGATGCTCAAGCTGCTCTCGTCCGGCTATGCGGTGGTGAGCCTCAAACGCCTGCGCGACGAAGGACTGCATCACGGCCTGCTGCCCTTGCTGGATGTGATCCTTGAGCAGCCGATGGGCGAAAAATTCGTATGGCTGGCGCTGGAAAACACCGACGCCCGGGTGCGCGCCGGCAAGCCGATTTCCCCCGGCTTCCTGTTTGCCTGCCTGCTCTGGCATGAAGTACTGAGCAACTGGACGGCCCGCAAGGCCACCAAGCAGCATTCACAACCGGCACTGTTCGAAGCCATGGATGAAGTGCTCGCCTCCCAGGCCCAGAAACTCGCCATCACCCGCCGAATTGCGGGCGACATCACCGAGATCTGGGCGCTGCAACCGCGCTTCGAGAAGCGTGCGGGCAAGGCCCCGTTCCGCCTGATCGAGCAGCCGCGTTTCCGCGCCGGCTATGACTTCCTGCGCCTGCGCGCAGAATCCGGCGAGATCAACATGGAGCTGCCGGACTGGTGGGATGAATTCGCCAGCACCAACACTGATGCACGCGAAGCCATGTTGGTACCCGAAAAGAAAGGCGATGGCGCTGCCCGCAAACGCCGCCGCCCGCGCAAGAAGCCGGCTGGCGCCTCTTCTGACAGCACGGCGGGAGAATAAGCACAGTGGCCGTTCTCGCATGGGTTGGCCTCGGCGCCAACCTGGGTGACCCTGTCGCCACCGTGCGCGAAGCCCTCGCGGCACTCGGCAATTTGCCGGAAAGCCGCGTCATGGCGCGCTCCAGTCTTTATCGCACCGCCCCAGTCGGCCCTGGCACGGAAGGTCAGCCCGATTACATCAATGCCGTCGCCGCGCTGGACACTACACTGGCTCCGACCGAACTGCTCGACGCCCTGCTCGCTCTGGAGAAAGCTTTCGGCCGCCAGCGCAGCGCCCGCAATGCCGCGCGCACCCTGGATCTGGACCTGCTGCTCTACGGCCACGAGATTCTCGACGCCCCCGGCCTGCACCTGCCGCACCCGCGCATGCATGAACGTGCGTTCGTGCTGATTCCGCTGTGCGAGCTTGCCCCCGAAACCCGCATCCCCGGGCGCGGTCCGGCACTGGAATTGCTCGACACACTGCCCGACGCGCATATCGCGCGCATCGCTGACTGAAGAAGGAGACCTGCATGCCCGTGTGGTTGCAAACTGGCGGCCTGCTCGTCGCCTCCAATGTGTTCATGACTTTCGCCTGGTACGGGCATCTGAAGCACCTGCAGAACCGGCCATGGATCATCGCGGCCTTCATTGCCTGGGGCATCGCCCTGTTCGAGTATCTGCTGCAGGTCCCGGCAAATCGCATCGGTGCACAGGAACTTTCACTCGGCCAGCTCAAGATCATGCAGGAGGCGATCACGCTGGCCGTGTTCGTACCTTTTGCCGTGTTCTACATGGATCAGCCGCTCAAGCTTGATTACCTGTGGGCTACCCTCTGCATGCTGGGCGCGGTGTATTTCATTTTCCGCGGCTGAGCCTCAGGCCTCCGCTGAGAGGATTCCAGCTGCCATCCTTGCCGAAGTCCGCCCTACAATATCGCTACACATCGCAGGCACTTGAAACTCCATGCTCGAAAAAGCCCAATACATCGTCGTTGAAGGTCCCATCGGTGCCGGCAAGACCAGTCTGGCACGACGCCTGGCGCAACGCATGAACGGTAATCTGGTGCTGGAACAACCGGAGATGAACCCCTTCCTTGGCCGCTTCTATGCCGAACGCGAACGCTGGGCACTGGCCACCCAGATCGAGTTTCTGTTCCAGCGCGCCGACCTGCTCGGCCAGGCAGCCGAGCGCCTGAATGCGGGGCATCGCGTGGTGGGCGATTTCATTCTCGAGAAAGATCCGCTGTTTGCCAGCCTGAATCTGACGGAGGATGAAGCCCGGCTCTACGAGCGCGTCTTTGAACAACTGCGCCCGGCTCCGCTCAAACCGGATCTGGTGATCTATCTGCAGGCCCAACCGGAAACCCTGATCGAGCGTGTACGCAAGCGCGGGCTGGATGCCGAGCGCAAGATCACCGAAGGCTACCTGGCCACCGTATCCGAGCGCTACGCGCGCTTCTTCCACGATTTTGAGGCCGCGCCGCTCTTCGTGATCAATGCCGAGGTGCTGAACCCGGTGGAAGAAGACGACGACTTCGAACTGATCCTGCAACGTCTGCTGGCCATGCGTGGGTATCGCGAATACTTCAGCTACGCTTGAACCCGGCCTCACGGGGCTGCATTTCAATCCATACCTCCATAAAAACACTGGATACTCCGCTCACACAGATTGGCGGACAATTCGCTCCCACCGCGGGCGATCCTGATCGCCCCACTGCACAGGAGTTGCCATGAGCTACCTCGCCAACACCAAACCCGTCACCCTTACCAGCCTCGCGGCCATGCGTCAGAACGGCGAGAAGATCGCCATGCTCACGGCTTACGACGCGAGTTTCGCTGCGCTATGCGAACGCAATGGCGTGGATGTGCTGCTGATCGGCGATTCGCTGGGCAATACGGTGCAAGGACAGAAAAGCACCCTGCCGGTAACGATGGATCACATGGTCTATCACACCGAATGTGTTGCTCGTGCCGCCCAGCGCGCCTGGGTGATCGCCGACCTGCCCTTTGCCAGCTATCAGGAAAGCCCGGCCCAGGCTCTGCGCAATGCGGCACGCCTGATGGCAGCAGGCGCGCAGATGGTGAAGCTGGAAGGCGGCGCGTACATGGCCGAGACGGTGCGTTTCCTCGTTGAGCGTGGCGTGCCGGTGTGCGCCCACATCGGCTTGACGCCGCAATCGGTGCACCAGCTCGGCGGTTACCGCGTGCAGGGCAAGACCGAAGCCTCCGCCACGCAGATGAAAGCCGACGCACTGGCTCTGGAGGCCGCCGGCGCAGCCATGGTCGTACTGGAAATGGTCCCGGCGACATTGGCCGCCGAGCTCACAAAATCCCTCACCAGCATGGCCACCATCGGCATCGGCGCGGGCAAGGACTGTGACGGTCAGGTGCTGGTGCTGCACGACATGCTGGGCATTTACCCCGGCAAGGTCGCACGCTTCGTGAAGAACTTCATGGAAGGAGCGGCCAGCATTGACGCGGCCGTGGCGGCTTATTCTGCCGCCGTAAAGGGTGGCAGCTTCCCGGCGCCGGAACACACCTACTGATGAGGGATATGTGCGGTGATGGTGACAGGTCGCCTGACCTGTCACTATCGCCCGTCACGCCCCGCACAAGGTCCGGATGTAGTCAGCCACCTTGCGCAACCGCTCCGGCTTGAATGAACCATCCGGCTCGTCACGCGTGACGAAGAGATTCACGCCGGCATCAAAACCGTTCTCTGCATACCAGGCCTGCTGCGCTTGCCAGCGTGTGCGCAGACTCTCGTCCTCGCCATGCGCCAGATGCTCCCACAGCAGAGGCTGGCCATCCTTGTCCTGCACGGTGAAGCTCGGTGAATGCGCGCCACCCGGCAAAGGCTGAAGATAGGCACAGGTCAGCCCGGCTTCATCCAGCAAACGCGCAATTTCCAATTCGGCCGGGCTGCAAACCCGCCCCCCGCCTTTGTTTTCAGGCATATCGCTCGTAGACTCAATAACGACGGGAGTCTCCACACTGGGCGGCTGCACAGGTCCGCCAGGAGCCGCTGTCGAAGCAGGCGCCGCAGCAGGAGCATTGCCAAGCAAACGCGCGTCGAGCTCCTGCTGGAGGCGCTGCAACTCGCTCTCGGTGCGAGCAATGTCGCGCTGGATACCCGCTTCGATGACGCGCAATTTGTCTTCACCGCGGGCTTCGGCCTCTTCCACGGTTTTGAAGAGGCGATACAGTCCGGAATCACGCAAGGTGGCCGTTGCCTGACTGATCTCGCCAATCTGCTCGCGCACCCGTGACATCAGGCGGATGGTCCGGATCAGGCGCGTGGCCGCATCATCCTCGCCCGGCTGGGCACGCATCTGGTATTCGTCGATCAGGGCCTGGATGGTGTGCACATGACCATCCCGATAAGCCACGTTGATGCGCGACATGATCTCGTCGCGCAGGCCGCGGTCATCGTCATCGCCGGCGCGATCCGGGTGCACGATCCGGGCCGCCATTCGGTAGAACTTGCGCAGATCTTCGGTCGGCGAGAACTCCTCATTGCCCAGATCCACATCGATTGCGCGGGCGGCATCCGCACTGGCCCGTGCCTGTGTTGTCGCCGCCTTGGCCGCAGCCTGACGCGACGGGTCACGCGGGGCCAGACGGACCCGCACGCGTGCGATGTCCGCGCGCAATTCATCCAGCCGGGCGTACAGATCCCCCACTCGGCGCCAGTAACGCAGCTTGAAAGCCGCCAACGCGTTCTGCAGGGTGACGTATTCGGTCTGCACTTCGGCATAGCGCTCTTCGAGCACCTCAAGCTGCTGCAGCTTGCCATCGAGCTCGAGTTGCTCGGGGGCCGGTTTATCGCGATTCAGCCACTGGAACACTCAGCAAACCCCTCCGGTCAGACGTTCGCGATAGGCTCGCACCAGATGCGGGCGATTTTCTGCGCCGAGCATCTCGGCCAGCCAGTCGCTGAGAACCAGCAAACTTTTGCTGCCCAGCGGAAATTCCGCCAGCAGATTGAGCAAAAAGGCCCGTAATTCAGCATAGGCGGCAGGCTGACAGGTGATGTACTGATCATCGAGATGACTGAACACACCCTCCCCCGCTTCGCCGCGCTGAGCGCGCTGCAGCAGGGCCGCCAGCTGGGAATCATCGCAACGCTCAGCCAGCTGCAGTGCGCTCTCGCCACTGCCTGCCTCGACGAGCGCCGGATTGGCTCCATAGCAAAGCAGCATTGCTGCCGCTGCCGCATGGTCATTGATGACGGCATAGTGCAGCGGCGACATGCGTGTTGTAAGACCTTCGAGTTCGCAACAATCCTGTGCGTCCGGATCTGCCCCCGCCGCCAGCAGCACCTCCAGCGCCGCAGCGCAACCACGCGCGGCTGCGTAATGCAGGGGCGTCCGCAAATCGGCAGCGCAAACATCGCGCTCCGCCCCTGCTTTCAGCAGCAAGCGGACAATTTCCGCCCGATTATTCAACGCAGCCACATGCAAGGCGCCATTGCCGCCATAAGCGCCTAGCTGATCATCGTAGGAGTGCCAGCGGGCCTGTGCTTCAATATCCGCTCCGGCGTTGAGCAAGGCCGCCACCAGAGCCTCCTGTCCATGCGCCGCGGCAAACTGTAAAGCCGTCTCGCCCCCGGCCGGCAGACAGGCATCTGGGTCAGCTCCTGCAGAAAGCAGGCAGAGGGCCACGTCCTCACGCGCCAGCTCCGCCGCAATCAGCAAAGGCGTCGCACCAGGCAGCCCTCCCTCTTCAGCACAACGGGCATCCAGCGGCGCACAAAGCTCGATCAACAGGGCAACACAAGAGGCGGAACCATTACGTGCAGCCACATGCAGAAGCTGCTGCCCGTCCTCCGCTGAGCGGTATTCCGGTAGCCCCGGATGTTCATGCAATAAACGCCCCAAACCCGCCAGATCATCACGCTCAATCAATGTCCGTGCCTCGGCATGACGAGCCGCCTGATCTGCTGTCAGCAGCTCACCACCAGCAGCCATCTCACGCCACAGGATTGCCAGGCCACGATTGACGAACCCGGCCGAGTCCTGCACGACCACAAGCGCCTGTCGCTCCGGAGGCAAAGCCAGTGCGCCGGCAGACGACAGTGCAATGGATTGGGAGCTGGATTCGATATTCATGAGAAGTGACGGTAACGCAGGCATTCAACACGGCAACCGTCGTATTGTGCGGTAAAAACCGGCATCCGGCGCAGCGCACCTAAAGGCAGAAGAAATTCCGCGCTGAAAAGCAAAAAGGCCGGTCTTTCGACCGGCCTTTCCACTTGAAACTGGTACACCCAGAGCGATTCGAACGCCCGACCCCCTGGTTCGTAGCCAGGTACTCTATCCAGCTGAGCTATGGGTGCAAAAACAGAAGCGGAATTATGAACAACTTTCCCGTTTTCTGCAACACCTTTCGATGTTTTTTTCTTTATGGCGGAGAGCAAGGGATTCGAACCCTCGAGACAGGTTTTGCCCGTCTGCTCCCTTAGCAGGGGAGTGCCTTCGACCACTCGGCCAACTCTCCGCAAAGAGGGCGCATTCTAGCCGCCCTCCTGCCCCTCGTCAATCTCTCAAGCAGCAGTCTGATCGAGTTCAAATGCCTTGTGTAAGACGCGGACAGCCAACTCCAGATATTTCTCGTCAATCGCCACCGAAATCTTGATCTCGGAAGTGGAAATCATCTGGATATTGATGCCTTCTTCGGCCAGCGTGCGGAACATGCGACTGGCAACGCCTACATGCGAGCGCATGCCTACGCCGACGACCGAAACCTTGGCCATGGTGCGGTCACCATGAACTTCGCGTGCGCCGGTATGGGTCTTGACCCCCTCCAGAATGCTCATGGCGCGATCCATTTCGCCACGCGGCACGGTAAAGGAGAAATCGGTCGAGCCATCCTGGCCAACGTTCTGGATGATCATATCTACATCAATATTGGCCTCAGCGACCGGGCCAAGGATCTGGTAAGCAATGCCCGGGCGATCCGGCACACCTTGAATGGTGAGCTTGGCTTCGTCGCGATTGAACGCGATGCCGGAAATGATCGGCTGTTCCATCTTGGTATCTTCCTCGAAAGTAATCAGCGTGCCCTCGCCTCCATCCTGAAAGCTGGAGAGCACCCGCAATTTGACCTTGTATTTACCGGCAAACTCGACAGAGCGGATCTGCAACACCTTGGAGCCAAGGCTTGCCATTTCGAGCATTTCCTCGAAAGTGATGCGATCAAGCTTGCGCGCCTCAGGCACGATGCGTGGGTCAGTGGTGTAGACGCCATCCACATCGGTATAAATCTGGCATTCATCAGCACGCAACGCTGCCGCCAACGCGACCCCGGTCGTGTCCGAACCACCGCGCCCCAGGGTAGTGATGTTGCCAGCATCATCAACCCCCTGGAACCCCGCAACCACAACCACGCACCCCTCATCGAGGTCCTTACGCATGCGGTCTTCGTCAATTTTCAGAATGCGGGCCTTGGTAAAGGAGCTATCTGTCAGGATACGGACCTGCGGCCCTGTGTAGCTTCGGGCCTTGATGCCTTCAGCTTGCAGCGCCATGCTCAACAGACCGATGGTGACCTGCTCGCCCGTGGATATAACCACGTCAAGCTCACGGGGATCAGGATTGGCCTGAACTTCCTTGGCCAGAGCAACAAGGCGGTTCGTTTCGCCACTCATGGCAGACACGACTACAACCAGCTTGTGCCCTTCTGCATGCGCGCGCGCCACTCGTCGGGCCACGTTCTTGATGCGTTCGGGGTTGCCGACCGAGGTACCACCGTACTTCTGAACTATCAGCGCCATCTTGGGTGTGTGTTACCAAAACAGGAAAGGGCAAGATTTTATCCCATGCACTGGATTCCGGCACGCCTGTTTACATATTCATCAACCGGGTTTATTGACAACTTTTTACGTCAAGCCCTGAACTTTTCTCGAAAAACAGACACAAATGCTACTTGAATGCCCCGGAATTATTGATCTATACTAGCTTTAACCTATAACCAAAGTCATAGGTCGATTTCAAGCTTCCAGCATTTTTTAAAAAGGCAGGGGCTTAAACGGCAAGGCGGCGATCCCCCTTCTGCGCCAACGCTCCAACTACTGACAAGGAAACCATACATGAAGACCATCGAAAACATCGATGTACGCGAAATCCGCCGCAAACTAGGCCTGAATCAATCTGAATTCTGGTCAGAACTGGGTGTCACCCAAAGTGGCGGCTCCCGCTATGAAAGCGGCCGCAACATCCCCCGTCCCGTTCAGGCGCTGCTGCGACTGGTACACATCGAACAGATCGATATCGACAAGATCCGCAAGGATGATTTTGAAGTCATCGAGTATCTGCGCGCGCACAAGTCAGATCTGTACAAGAGCCTGAAGAAGGACGCCAAAGCCAAGAAGAAGGAAAAGTAATCCTTCCGGGAGGTTTTCCTCTCGCCATTCTTTGCAAACCCCGCAAGTACAGTGCTTCGCGGGGTTTTGCTTTGATGGGCTACAATCCGATTCGTGTTCCACGCAAGACCCTGCTGATATCGTGATCATCACCCGTCGCCTTGAATTCGATTCCGGACATCGCATCCCGGATCACCGCAGTCTGTGCCGGCACCTGCATGGGCACCGTTACGCGCTGGAGGTCACCGTTTCCGGTGATGTGACCCGCATGGACGGAGACCCCCGAAACGGCATGGTGCTGGACTTCTCGGAAGTCAAGACCCTCATGCGTCAGCATGTCGTCGACGTTTGGGACCATGCCTTTCTCGTATATCAGGGCGACCTGCAAATCCTGAATTTCCTGAACAGTCTGCCGGAACACCGTACAGTCGTACTGGATGTTGTGCCCACCGCTGAAAATCTGGCCGCCAAGGCCTTTGAGCTGCTCCATCCACATATTGGCGACCTCTGCGCCAAGGCTCTGACGTTGGAGAATGTCCGCATCTATGAAACGCCCAACTGCTGGGCGGATGCCAGCCAGGCCAATCAGCAGCACAACTAGACAGCGCCGCGCCTCAAAGGCACAATGCGCTCCCTGCAGGAAAGACCCCGCAGTGATTGATTTCTGGAGGTGTGGCAGAGCGGTTGAATGCACCGGTCTTGAAAACCGGCGATGTTGAAAGACATCCGTGAGTTCGAATCTCACCGCCTCCGCCAGAATATGAAACGGCCCGGGAACTCCGGGCCGTTCTGTTTTCGGGGAACCTTGCGGCATCTGCCTTGTCAATTCACCAGACGCAAAACGCGCGTCGCCTCAAACCCGTCTGGAGAGACCCGTCATGGATCGTGCCCTCAGCACCTCATCACTGGACCTTGCGCAAAACCGCAACAAGGTCCTGCGCAACACTTATAACCTGCTGGCGCTGTCCATGCTGCCAACGGCGGCAGGCGCTTGGCTGGGCATGCAGATGCACTTCGCCGGCCTGTTCAAGGGCAGCCCGCTGATGGGGCCGCTGCTGATGCTGGGCGTTATGGTCGGACTGATGTTCGCAATTCAGCGTTTCCGTGACAGCTCGACTGGCGTATTCCTGCTGCTGGGCTTCACCTTTGTCATGGGGCTCATGCTTTCGGTGACGCTGGAGCGCACGCTGAGATTCTCTAACGGAGGTACGCTGATCGCCATGGCCGCCGGTGGCACTGCCATCATTTTCTTCGGTATGTCGGCCCTCGCTTCGTCCATCAAGCGGGATCTGTCCGGTATGGGAAAATTCCTTTTCATCGGCACCTTGCTGCTGATCGCCGCCAGCTTGGCCAACCTGTTCTTCCAGTTGCCAGCCTTGCATCTGGCGCTGACGGTCATTACCTGCGGTCTGTTTTCTGCCTGGCTGTTGTTTGATCTGAATCGCATCATCACTGGCGGAGAGACCAATTACATTACCGCCACCCTGTCGGTTTATCTCGATCTGTACAACATCTTCGCAAGCCTGCTGCAGATCCTCGGCATCTTTGGTGGCGATCGCGACTGAACAAGCGCCTGCCAGAAAAAACAAGGCCCGCAAATGCGGGCCTTGTTTTTTAGCGAATACCTTCAACCCCGCTCGAATAGGGCAATGGATTCAACATGCGAGGTCTGCGGAAACATGTTTGCCACACCCACCGCACGCAAGTGATAACCCTTTTCGTGCACCAGCACCGCTGCGTCGCGGGCCAACGTCCCCGGATTGCATGAAACATAAACAATGCGACGAGGCGCTTTGTCTCCCAACGCTCTGCACACAGCGACAGCACCTTCGCGGGGAGGATCGATCAACATCTTGTCGAGCCGTCCCATGGTGGCTACGCTTTTTTCTGTTGCCTCAAACAAGTTGGCTACACGGAAATCGCATCGTTCATCGAGACCATTCACCGCAGCATTTTCTGCAGCGCGCCGGGTCAGCACCGCACTCCCTTCCACGCCGATAACGGCTGCACCCCGTGCGGCGACGGGCAGGCTGAAGTTGCCAAGACCACAAAACAGATCAGCAATACGTTCGCCAGGACGCGGATCCAGCAGCTGCATGGCGCGACGAATCAGCAGGCGATTGATATGCACATTGACCTGAGTAAAATCGGTGGGGCGAAAGCGCAAGCGCAGCCCAAACTCCGGCAAGGTGTAATAAAGAAACCGGTCCTCACCCTTTCGTACCGGATGTACCGTGTCTGCGCCTCCCGGCTGCAGCCACATGCTGATCGCGTACCTGGAACCAAAATCCAGCAGTTTCGTCTCGTCTTGCGCACTCAGCGGCAACAAATTGCGCAGTACCAGAACATTGCGATCACCCCCGATCGCAATTTCGGCTTGCGAGATTTTGTCAGGAGACGACAGGCCTGCGATCAATTCTCGCAGAGGCAAAAGCAAAGCCGAAATATGCTTTGGCAGGATTTCACAAGAATCCATATCCGCGATATAGCTGCTTTTTTTCTCGTGAAACCCTATCAGCACTGCTCCATTTATTCCGGTCTGGCTCACACCAAGACGCGCCCGATCACGGTACCCCCAAGCTGGGCCATAAATCGGAGGAAGAATGATCTCCGGCCGCAGCTTGGCAATATGCCGGAAAGCGTCTTCCAGAACTCGCTGCTTGGCGGCAACCTGGGCCGCCTGGTCAAGATGCTGCATGCTACAACCCCCGCACACGCCAAAATGCGGGCAACGCGGCTTGACGCGCAGCGGGCTCTCCCGCAACACATGCACAGTGGTGGCCTGTTCAAAGCTGGGCTTCTTGCGATAACTCGAATATTCCACCTTCTCACCCGGTAAAGCCCCCTCAATGAAAACAGCTTTACCCTCGCAACGGGCTACGCCACGCCCCTCGTGGTCCAGTGACTCTACAAGCGCTACAGGCATGAACAACCCCGAATCCGGTGAAAAGTGGGCGATTGTAGACGCCAAGTCGACTTTTGCAAGCCGCCCCCCGCACAAAACCACAGAAAATCAAATAGATGCATCGCATGTCAGGCAACCATCCAGTTGTCCGTACATCCTGTGGCGCACGCTTCCCTTCCGGACAAGCTGATTTGCGGGGAAGTCCTTATTGTGACTCAGCCTTATCCGTTGAGTCTTTGTACCAAAGTGTTCCCTTTTTGCATTTCGGGTTGTTATAATCTCGTCAATCGGCCAAATGGTCGATTTCCGATTTTTTGGCTTGTCCGCTCTCATTTTTCGCAAGGGAAACTAACAATGAAACAGTCTCTCCTCGTCGCCGCCCTGATCGCTCTGGCTGTGTCCGCATGTGGTAAGAAAGAAGAAGCTCCGGCAGTCGTCGAAGCCTCCGCTCCGGTTGTTGAAGCCTCCGCTGTTGTCGAAGCCTCCGCTCCGGCTGCTGACGCTTCCGCTCCTGAAGCTTCTGCTCCGGCTGCTGACGCCTCCGCTGCCAAGTAATTCAGGCACGACGCGTAAAAAGCCGACCGCAAGGTCGGCTTTTTTTGTTCACAGTTCCTTCTTGGCTCCTGCGATTCTGATGACTGATTCGTGGCAGAGTTGTCAGGCATGTTTCTAGGCCACCTAAATCCGGCCGGGTTTTGAATAAACTCTTGCGCCAGATCAAATTCAGCTATTCACCCCCTTCAAACCAGCATATTGCGTCGGAATTCCTTCGTTTTCGGGGAAAACCCTCAGTATGACCACGGCCAGGCAATCCGTATCCTGTCGGACAACTGCAGATCATCATGTTGCAGTCTGATTCTGGAAGACATTTGCGCCTTGCTTCACTCTGTTGTTGCGTCATTGGCAGTCAGGTACTCCTGCCATCGCCTTTCGAGTGCCGTCGTTTCTGGAGGAGACATGAAAAAAATCGCGTTCCTGCTGATGCTGGCTTTTGCAGCCTCACACGCTTCTGCACAAGTCGAACTCAAACTCGGCCATTTCGGTGCCGAGGACCATCCCGCCCAAACTGCAGCCAAACAGTTCGCCAGCAATGTGGATAAACGCACCGGGGGCAAGGTGCGTATCAAGATTTTCCCGAATAACCAGCTCGGCAATCCACCTGAAGTACTCGAGCAGGCTGTGCTTGGCGCCATCGACATGAGCCTCTCCGGGCAGGATCAGATTGCCAAGTACGTACCGAAGTTTGATGCAGTGAGTACCCCATTCGCATTCAAGGATTATGCGATGGCCGACAAGGTGCTTGATGGCGATTTCAAGAAATGGGTCGCCAAGGATCTCGAAGCCAAGGGGCTGGTCTACCTGTCGGCCTGGGAATGGGGGTTCCGCGAAGTATCCAATTCCAAGCGCCCCATCCTCAAGCCCGAAGACATGAAAGGCTTGAAGATCCGCACCCCACCGGCTTTCGCCTACCAGGCCTTCGTGGAGGCCTGTGGTGGTCTGGTCCAGACCATCGGCTTCTCGGAACTGGTCATGGCAATGAAGACCGGCGTGGTTGACGGGCAAGAGAATCCAATCGCGGTGATCTACAACCTGAAACTCTACGAGTCGCAGAAATACATCTCGATGCTCAATTACACCTACAGCTCGATGACTCACGTAGTCTCGAAGCGGGTATGGGACAAGCTGACGCCGGAACAGCAGAAGATCATTCAGGAAGAGTCCGACTCGGCCAGCAAGCTGATGCGTCATCTGGTACGTGATCAGGAAGCCACCCAGATCGCAGAGATGAAAAAGCTGGGAATCCGTATCGACACACCAGACCTGGCTCCGTTCAAGGCCGCCATGCCTTCCGCTTATGAAAAGGTGAAGGTCAAGGTTGGCGCCAAGAACTTCGACGAGTTCATGGCCATCATCAAGAAAAACGGCGGCTGAGCTCCCGTTTCAAGCGCCCGCCTCAGCGGGCGCTTTTCATTCAATCAATCCGCACAAGAATCATGGCTTCCTACGCCCAGGGGATAGGCACATGCTCACGTTCACCATCTTCACCGTTCTGTTGATCCTGCTGATGATCGACTTGCCGATTGCGGTGGCCATCGGCCTGACCGCCATCGGCTTCTTCCTGTGGGAAGGCGAGCCCGATCTGCTCATCATGCTGCCACAACGCATGTACGGTGGAACCACCGGCTTCACCCTGCTGGCCATTCCATTCTTCATCCTCGCCGGCAATCTGATGAACACTGGTGGCATCACCAACCGCATCTTCCGCTTCGCCAAGGCCTGCGTCGGCCACATATCTGGCGGGCTGGGCCAGGTCAGCGTAATTTCCTCGATGATTTTCTCGGGCATGTCCGGCTCGGCCGTAGCCGATGCCGCGGGTCTGGGCCGTATCCAGCACAAGGCAATGGTGGATAACGGTTATCCCAAACCATTGTCAGCAGCCATCGTCGCCTCGGCCAATTGCATCGGGCCGGTCATACCGCCCTCGATTCCCTTCGTCCTGTACGGAGCCATTACCTCGGTTTCTGTGGCCAAACTCTTTCTCGCCGGCTTCATTCCAGGGATGTTGATGGGCGGCGCGATGATGCTGGCCATCGCGCTGATGGCCAAGCCGCGCGGTCTGCCACGCTCGGAAAAAGCCGACTTCACCGAACTGGTCGCCAGCACCAAAGCCGCATTCTGGCCGCTGCTCGCTCCCGTCATCATCATCGGCGGGATCCTCACCGGCTTCTTCACACCAACCGAAGCCGCCGTGATCGTCACCCTGTATGCACTGGGCCTGGGCTTTGCCTATCGCGACCTGAAGTGGAAGGATCTTCCTCCCATCCTGTTTGCCTCGCTGAAACAAACCACCGGTCTGCTCTTCATCATGGCCGCAGCCAATTTCTTCGGCTGGCTGACCATTCATCAGCGCATTCCGGATGCGGTCATCCAGTCACTGGCAGGTCTGTCGGCCTCGCCCGCCGGGGTCTTGTGGATGATCATCGGGGTGGTGGTGGTGCTGGGCTGCTTCCTTGAGGGCAACGCAATCTTCATGATCACCCTGCCGATCTTCATGCCGATCGCACGCCTGTTCGGCATCGACCTGATCAATCTGGGTGTGGTCATGACCCTGCTGATCATGATCGGCAACCTGACGCCGCCAGTCGGCATGTGCCTGTTTGCCGTCGACAGTTTTGCCCGTACCGGCGTCTGGCCGCTGGCAAAGGAGTGCATGCCTTTCATCATCGGCATCCTGCTGGTCACGATCCTGATCGCCTTCGTGCCGGAAATCGCGCTGTTCCTGCCCAACTACTTCATGCCCGGCATGTAAAAAAGGACGCTGACCATGAAAGCCTTTCACGCAATTTTCGACCGCTTTGATGCCTTCATCACCGTCATCCTCGAATGGGTGTGCATTACCCTGTTCGCCGGGCTGACCCTGCTGCTCACCGCCAATATCGTGATGCGCTTCGTGCCACTGTTCTCGCTGCACTGGTTCGATGAAATCGTCGAACTGATCTTCGCTGCGCTGGTGTTCTATGGGGCGGCAGCGCTCTGGGTTACGCGCGGGCATTTCAGCGTGGGCGACTGGATCTCGAAATACATCCCCAGTGTGCGTCTGCGCTACGTGTATCGTCTGCTGATCGAACTCGCCTCACTGTTTTTCATGGGCGTGTTCCTGAAGTATTCGTACGAGCTGGCCATGCGGGCGGAAGACGTGACGAATGCCCTGCAGCTGCCAAAAACCCTGCTGTATTCATGCATGCCGATCGCTGCGGCAATTATGCTGCTCTACAGCGTGAAAAACGTGGTCATCGAGGTGGGTTGCATCATCGACCCAGAGAATGGCGAGCGCTTCCGCGCCACGCCAGAGGATGCGGCGCACTGAGGGGTGCCTGAAGAGCCGCTCGTGGAAAGGATCTTGGGCGTGCCTGCCTGTAGTCCAAAGTCCGGAGCGGTTCTTCAGACCAGCCTACCCAAGACGCTTGCTAGGCGCGGCTTCCCGGCAGGGCTCACTCCAGCACTCCGAGTCCGGGATCGACACGCGGCAGGAGCAGGGTAAAGGTGCTGCCCACGCCGGGCTGCGAGCTCAGTTCGATCACGCCCCCCATGCGCTCGGCCAGTTCCAGCGCAATGGCCAGTCCGAGGCCCGTTCCTTCGTGGTTGCCCGCCATCACGTTATCCACCTGACGGAAGCGCTCGAACACCAGCCTCTGTGCTTCAGGAGGGATGCCTGGCCCGGTATCTGACAAGGCAAAGGCGATCAGCCCGTCGTTCATGTACACCTGCATCTCGACCCTGCCTCGGGCGGTGTACTTGATTGCATTGGCCAGCAGATTGCTGAGGATCTGACGCAAACGAACCGGATCCACCAGCATGCGTGCCGGAACATCCGGCGCCATCGCCATAGCGGCATCCAGCCCCTTGTCCAGCGCGTCACGCGAGAGCGTGGCCCACAACTCCCGGCACAATTCGCCCAGGTCGATATCTTCCGGGTGCAGGGCAAGGCGGTCAGAATTAAGCTTGGCCAGATCCAGCAGATCGTTGAACACCGCATACAGGTGGCGCCCCGAGGCATGAATGCTCTTGGCGTATTCATGCAGTTCGCCATCACCGGTTTCGAGCTGTAGCAGCTCAGCAAAGCCTATGATGCTGTTCAACGGCGTACGTATCTCATGCGTAATCGCTGCAACAAACTCGCTCTTGCTGCGTGAGGCCGCCTCTGCCCGTTCGCGTGCGGCCTCCAGTTCGGCATTCTGCAGGCGGGTCAGATCCAGCAGCGCACGGCTGCGTGCATGATCAAAGCACGCCTGGCAGGAAAGTGCGAGGCGCGGCATCAGGGTCCGCAAGGCGGCCAGAGAGGCCTCGCCGAGCGGTGCCTTGCCATGCTCGATGAACACACAGGCATGCCCCCCGACGCGCAAGGCGGTCACCGTCCCGTTGGCAAACTCCAGCGGGGCCGTGTCATCGAAGCTCTCACCAAGCAAAGCCTTCAGTCGGGCACTGCGCTGCGCATCGCCCAGCCACGCCTCCAGGCTGCACGCAGGATAAGCATGCCGCGAAATGGTTCCATCCTCACCCTGCCACCACACCTGGGCCGCGCGGGCATGCAGGCGCTGGGTCAAAACCACCAGAAAACGGTGCAGCATTTCCGCCAGATCCAGCGAGGTGCCGATGCACATCGAGAGCTCGCACTGCAGCGAAAGCAGGCGGATGGTTTGCGGGTCACTGTCAGAGGCATGCATTCGGCATCAACCCCAACACAAAAGTCTTGTTGAACAATTCGAGACTGTAATCGCCCGGATTGGCGATCTCGCCCAATGTCAGCACGCCAAACACCGGCACAGCCTCCTGTCCGGCGTCGGCCAGCGCATCACTGACTGCAGCCAGCTCGGCCCGGTAGCCATCTTCCAGAAACAGGGCGCGACTGATGCAGTCCACCAGCAACGCGCCCGCAACCCCTTTCCCCAGCGCCTGCAGAGCCTGTGCCGTTCCGGTGCTCGCCGCGCGGATCAGCGATGCCTCCTCACCGCGCAAGACGTGCAGACAGGACTGACCAGGCACATCGCCAACACAGACAATACTGTTGCCATCCAGAATGATCGGATCCCGCACCACGAACGAGCCATCGAAACGTTCCAGGCCAAAGGGAAAATCCTTGGCCACTGCGAAAAAATTCTCTTCATTCAGAACAACGTCGGCCAGAGGCTCCACTACTTCACGGTACAGCTCGGCCGCCGAGCGAAAATCCAGGCTACGGATTTCGTTGCCATGAGCCTCGGACACAATGAACGGCCCCGCCACCGGCAGCCAGCCATGCTCGACCCCCAGTGCCATGCGCGGTGGCAGCCCGACAACCAGTGCGGCCCCCTGCAACATGCCGCGACTGGAAAACAAACAAGGGCCAGCACTGAAACTCAGCGACCCGGCCCCCCCACCGATATAGCACGGCCCAGCACCCAATACGTCAAAGACAGCTTCCATCAATGCAGCGATGTGTCGTGCCAGCCCATCCACCCAGATCATCACCGTGCCGGACTGACGCATTGCTTCGCAATGCGCATGACTACGCTCGAACCCCTGCATCGCCCCATCCAGCCCTTCGGCAATACACACATCCGCCGTGCAACTGAGGCCCACGACCAGCACCCCGACCGCGTGCTCCTGCCGCCCCAGCACCACGCGCGGAAAAACTCCGCCGAAGACCGGCACGGGTAACGCCTGCAGCATGGCATCCCATTCCGGACGGCACAGATCGGTTTCTTCTCCAGCAAGGATCAGCAGCGAACGTGCCCCTGCTGCGAGCAAACGGTCGATGTGTGCCCGCACAGACAGCACGTCACCGTTGTCCAGCAATTCGACGGGGGCGATGATCATCGGAAGGAGTCTCACAGAAGATACTGCAGTGCAAAGAATACACAGCACCCGACACATGGCTGCGGGATGCACCCCAATGGCCGTACCTGACAAACCGTCTGGCGCAAACCTCTCAAAAATCTGTCGGTGAAACGCCAATCAATATCTCCGACGATGCCTGAAGAAGCCCGCGAATACAGGGTTTCAAGGCAGCTCAGGAAGGTGGCACCGAGCTTGCTAGAGATAGTACGTCCCAGTCGAGAACCGTGCCATGAGCCGCCAACTCACCATCAACGACACCACCCTGCGCGACGGCGAACAAACCGCCGGCGTAGCGTTCAGCCGTGACGAGAAACTCGACATTGCACGCAGCCTTGATGCGCTGGGCGTGCGCGAAATGGAGGTCGGCATTCCGGCCATGGGTGAGGCCGAGCGCGATAGCATCCGGGCGATAGCCACACAGAATCTCCAGGCCCGCCTGATGGTCTGGGCGCGCCTGAATGACCGCGACATTGCCGCCTGCGCCAATCTGGGCGCGCACCTGATCGATATCTCCGCGCCCGCATCTGACCAGCACATCGCCAGCAAGCTGCAGAAGAGCCACGGCTGGCTGCTCAGCGAGATTTACCGTCTGGTGCAGCGCGCCCGCGATCTGGGGCTGGACGTCTGTGTCGGCATGGAAGATGCCTCGCGCGCCGACCCCGCCTTCCTGCGCCAGATTGCCGAAGTCGCTCAGCGCGCCGGCGCCCGCCGGCTGCGCTACGCCGACACGCTGGGGATCATGGAGCCCTTTGGTATCACCCGCGAGATCAAGGCCTTGCGGCGCGCCTGCGATCTGGAAATCGAGATGCATGCCCACAACGATCTGGGCATGGCCACCGCCAACAGCCTGGCGGCCGTGCGCGCGGGCGCCACACACGTCAACACCACGGTCAATGGACTGGGCGAACGCGCCGGCAATGCCGCGCTGGAAGAAGTCGTACTGGGCCTCAAACAGTGCTACGGCATCGACACCGGGGTTGACCTGCACGGCTTCCCGGCACTGGCCGAACGCGTGGCCAAGGCCTCCGGTCGCCCGATTCCGGTGCAGAAAAGCCTCACAGGCGCAAACGCCTTTACACATGAATCCGGCATTCACGTGGATGGGCTGCTCAAGGACCCTGCCAACTATCAAGGCTTCGACCCGGCCATCGTCGGCCGCGAGCATCGCGTGGTGCTCGGCAAGCATTCAGGCACGCGTGCAGTCAAATCCGTGTTCGCCGCACTGGGCCGCCAGCTCGGTGATCTGGAAGCCAGTCTGATGCTCGAGATGGTGCGGCGTTTTGTTGCGCGGGAAAAACGCACACCCGACGAATCCGAGCTGATGCTGTTTTTTGAAGGCCTGCAACACGAGTGTCCGCATTGCTGAAACGGAGAACGTCGATGACCACCAAGACCCTGAGTCCTGAAGACTTTGCTGCAGAGCTCGCCGAGCTCGAAAGCATCGAAGACTTCCTCGCCTACTTCTGCATCGAATACGACCCCGCCGTCGTCCAGATCAACCGCCTGCACATCCTGCAGCGCTTTCACGACTACCTGCGCGGCGCCGGCAAGGAACCCGAATTCGAAACCTGGAAACGCCTGCTGGCGCGCGCCTACGAAGATTTCGTGCGCTCCGACGCCCTGACCGAAGGCGTGTTTAGCGTCTTCAAGCGCGCTCGCGGCATCGCCACGATTCCGCTCAGTGCCATCGGCAGGGCCCGCTCATGAAACCCAAATGGGATCTGGGCGACAGCCTGCGCGTCGTGCGCAACGTGCGCGATGACGGCACTTTCCCCGGCGCCAGTCGTGGTGAGCTGCTGGTGCGCCGTGGCAGCGTTGGAGCAGTCGTGGATATTGGAACTTTTCTGATGGATCAGGTGATCTACTCCGTGCATTTTCTGGAGCAGAACCGCATCGTCGGCTGTCGCGAAGAAGAGCTGATCGGTCTGGAAGAACACTGGGTGGAAACGCGTTTCGAGACCCGCGAGCGCGTCAGCTGCACTCGCGCGCTGGCCATTGGCGGAGAAGTGCGTGTGCCCATCGGCTCACGCGGCGAAATCCTCAACGTGCTGCGCGATGCAGTGGGTGGCATCGCCTACCACGTGCATTTTGATTGCTACGCCGGCCACCCGCTGATTGTTCGTGAAACCGCGCTGGATTCCACCAGCGCCCTGTAGGAAGAAGCACACCATGTCTGAACTCGCCGCCCCCGCCGCCGCCATCAGCGCCGCCGCCTCACCCTACCTCACCCTGAAGCACGCCAACGCACTGTTTTCGACAACGCCGGAGGCGCTCACACCCGAGCAGCGGCAACAGGTCAGCACCGTCGTAGCCCGTCAGCGCGAGATTGAGCGACGCATCCTGAACAGTCCGCAGGCTGCACATGTGGTGGTCAATGATGAAGCCATTGCCCGCAGCCTTGGCGAGATTGCCGCGCGCTTCACCAGTGAAGCCGAATTCGTGCTCGACCTCGCCCGCCACGGCCTGAGCGAGCAGGCTCTGCGCGAAGATGTGGAACGCGACCTGCGCGTCGAGGCCGTGCTGGAAATGGTGTCAGCCCGCGTAGCACCCGTCAGCAATCTGGAAACCGAACTGTTCTATCAGCTTCACTACCCACGCTTCCAGACGCCCGAGCGGCGCAGCCTGCGCCACATACTCATTACCATCAATGACGACACGAAGGACAATGCTCGCGCCGCCGCGCATGCACGCATCGAGCAGATCCACGCCCTGCTGCTGAAATCACCGGACCGCTTTGCCGAACAGGCTCTGCGCCACTCCGAATGCCCCACCGCCATGCAGGGCGGCCTGCTCGGTCAGGTGCCGCGTGGTGAGCTGTTTCCCTCGCTGGACGAAGCAGCCTTCCAGATGCGTCCGGCAAGCATTTCGGGCGTACTGGAATCACCAATGGGCTTTCACATCCTGCGCTGCGACAACGTCCAGCCTGCCGGCACAGTGCCGCTGACAGCCGTGCGCGACAAGATCCGCGCCCAGATGCTCAAGACCCGCCGGGAAAACAAACAGCGCGCCTGGGTCAAAACCCTGCTTGCACGATAGCCTGAAGAGCCGCATCTGGCCGCCATCTTCACAAACCCCATCTGGAAACACATGCCAGTAGAGGCTTGGCAGGCAGACTGGCTGCAAAGGCTTGCTGCACGCCGCTCTGCAGGCATGGCGTACACCGTCACTTCACATTCCGCTAGCGAACAATCGGCGTTACAAATCAGGCAGAGAACCGCCAGTTTCCTGTGTGCCGAACAAACTACACCCGGATTGAAATAACTCACCTTCGGCGCAAAAATGGAAACGGCCCTGTGATCACTCACAGGGCCGTTCGTATTCTTGGGGCGACATACCGGGTTCGAACCGGT
Source organism: Uliginosibacterium sp. 31-16 (assembly GCF_030730865.1). Lineage (GTDB taxonomy): Bacteria > Pseudomonadota > Gammaproteobacteria > Burkholderiales > Rhodocyclaceae > Uliginosibacterium. Next base: position 134,826 of record NZ_JAVALZ010000006.1, read on the forward strand.
GACCACTGGAATCACAATCCAGTGCTCTACCAACTGAGCTAATGCCGCCACTGGGTATTACAAAAATCTACTTCATCTACTGGCCTGCCCGAAGGGAATCGAACCCCTAACCTACGGCTTAGAAGGCCGTTGCTCTATCCAGTTGAGCTACGGGCAGTTCCTTGTCGAGCAGTCCCCGGGCAATTCCAACCAAGTTTACTTTGGAACCTTGGTCGGGGCGAGAGGATTCGAACCTCCGACATCTTGCTCCCAAAGCAAGCGCGCTACCGGGCTGCGCTACGCCCCGAGGGATCGAGATTGTATGCGAAGCCGGATGCCAGAGTAAAGCCCGACGTGAAAGTTTTTATCGCCCCGGTTCCGTACCCTGATTCATTTCTGCTTTTCGTGAAAATGCAGGTCTTCCTTCGGTGCCGGGCAGGTGCTGATGCCCAGCAACGGATAAAGAGGGCAGAACCTGAACAACCCGGTCGCAATCGGCACAACGCCGATCCAACCCCACATGCCGATATAGCCGAGTGCGGCCAGCAGCACCAGAATGAGACCCACGGAAACGCGCAGTGCGCGGTCAATCGTTCCTACATTTGCTTTCATGTTTCTCTCCTTTGCGGGGTGCTTCACTATTCGCGCCAGTAATTCATTTACAGCACGCGCCTGTCGAATCCTTGATACCCAGCCTGTGCAGGATGTTGACCAGCGGGCACAAACCGGTAAAGCCACTCTGGAACAGGTTGGCTCCTGTGAAGGTGGTGAGCCAGAGGAAGTGCTTGCTCACGAAGAGCGGACTGGCTTCGGCGCCCAGGGCGAGCGAAATCAGGACAAAAAAGCCGGCTACGGTGCGGACGATGCGTTCGGTGTTCATGCAGTGTGCTCCTCTTTGGTTCTGGGTGCCTGGTTTTTCGGGTGATAGGCCACGTAGTAGAGCAACGGAATCACGACCAGGGTCAACAGGGTGGAGATGGCGATGCCAAACAGCAGCGAGACAGCCAGACCATTGAAAATCGGGTCGTCAAGAATGAACAGTGCGCCGAGCATGGCGGCCAGAGCCGTCAATACGATGGGTTTGGCACGCGCGGCCACCGCATTGATCACCGCTGCATCAAACAAGATCCCCTCGCCCACCTGCAACTGGATGAAGTCGACGAGCAGGATGGAGTTGCGCACGATGATGCCGGCCAGCGCGATCATGCCGATCATCGAGGTGGCCGTGTATTGCGCACCCATGATGGCGTGACCCGGCATGACCCCGATGATGGTGAGCGGAATCGGTGCCATGATGATCAGCGGCACGAGATAGGAACGAAACTGCGCTACCACCAGCAGGTAAATCAGAACCAGCCCGACGGCATAGGCGGCTCCCATGTCACGGAAGGTTTCATAGGTAATCTGCCACTCACCGTCCCACTTGATGGCGTAGCCACGATACGGATCAGCGGGCTGACTGATCCAGTACTCGCCCAGCGTTCCACCTTCCGGCAAAGCCTTGCCGAAGAGCTTTTCGCGCAAGGCAAACATGCCATACAAGGGGCTGTCGATCATGCCTACCGCATCACCCTGCACGTAGGTCACGGGCAGCAAGTCCTTGTGATAGACCGGTTGATCCTGCACACCTTGTTCCACTCTGAGCAGCTCCGAAAGCGGCACCTGCGCGCCACTGCGCGAACTGACCGTGAGCTTGAGCGCGTCCTCGATCCGTGCCTGCTGCTCCGGCGCCAGTCGCAGACGCACAGGCTGCGGATATTTGGCGTGGCCTTCGCGCAACCATGTCGCGTCGATTCCGCTGAGCGCGGCCCCGAGCACTTCGCTGATCTGTGCCTGATTCACGCCCAGCGAGGCGGCACGCCTGGCGTCAATGCGCAGACGCAGCTTGGGCGTATCAGCAATCACGCTGCTGTCGATGGCGGCAATCCCCTCGGTGGCATGAAATGCTTGCTCCATCCGCCGGGCAACCGCAACCCGGCCCGCCGCGTCAGGGCCGTACAGCTCGGCCACAATGGGCGACATTACGGGCGGGCCAGGAGGAACCTCCACGACCTTGATCTTCGCCCCGTGCCGCTTCGCAATCTCCTCCAGCGCAGGACGAACCGCCTGGGCAATGGCGTGGCTCTGACGATTGCGGTGATGCTTGTCGACCAGTGCGACCTGGATATCGGCTTGGCCAGGCTGGGTGCGCAAGGCGTACTGACGCACCAGACCGTTGAAAGTAATCGGGCTGGCCGTGCCGACGTAGGCTTGATAGTGCGTGACTTCCGGCAAACGTGCGAGCTCGGCCGCCAGTTCGCGTACAGCAGCGGCAGTGCGCTCCAGCGGAGTCCCTTCAGGCATATCGACCACCACCTGAAATTCGCTTTTGTTGTCGAATGGCAGCATCTTCAGGATCACCCATTGCGCGGCGGGTAATGCCAGAGAAACGATGATCAGGCCCAGCACTCCAAGCCACAGCAGCAGTCGATTCCGCCCGCCACGGACCTCGTCGAAGAAGGGCGCAAACAGGCGCTGCGCAAGGCGATGCAGCCAGGAAGCAGGCCGCGCGCCGCTCTCCGGGGCAGCATGCTGAAGACGCCCCATCAGCTTGCCTGCCAGCCAGGGCGTCACCACGAAGGCCACTGCCAGCGAGATCAGCATGCCCATGCTCGCATTGATGGGGATCGGCGCCATGTAGGGGCCCATCAGGCCACTGACAAAAGCCATCGGCAGCAAGGCGGCAATCACTGTCAATGTCGCCAGGATCGTCGGGCCACCCACTTCATCGACCGCACGCGGCATCAGATCGAAAAAGGAGGCATGCGGGTCGATCTCGCGATGACGATGTATATTTTCGACCACGACGATCGCGTCATCGACCAGAATGCCGATCGAGAAAATCAGCGCAAACAGTGACACCCGATTCAACGTGAAGCCCCAGGCCCAACTGGCGAAAAGCGTCGCCGCCAGAGTCAGGACCACGGCAATCCCAACAATCGCAGCCTCCCGCCGCCCGAGCGCCAGCCAGACCAGCGCCACAACCGAAGCGGTGGCAAACAGCAGCTTCTGGATCAGTTTCTGTGACTTGTCGTTCGCCGTTTCACCGTAATTGCGGCTGACCACGGTTTCCACACTCGCTGGCAACACCGTGTTGCGCAAGATCTCCACACGCTGCATCAGGCGCTCGGCCACATCTACCGCGTTTTCACCGGACTTCTTGCTCACCTGCAGGGTCACGGCAGGAAACTCTTCCGCCGCCTTGCCCTGCGTCACCACGCCATGCCACACATAGCGCTCCGGCTGCGGCGCCCCCGCCTCAACCCGCGCCAGATCGCCGAGAAATACCGGTTTGCCGTTGCGTACCGTAACCACCACGTCGGCCACATCCTGTGCGGATTGCAGGAAGGAGCCCGTTTCCACCATCAGGCGACGGTTGCCATCAACCAGAGCTCCCACCGGGCCTGCCACGTTACGCAGATTGAGCGCCTGCGCTATCTCGGCTACCGAAACCCCCGCCCGGCGCATGCCCTCCGCATCAAGGAGAACATTGATGGCCTGTCCCGGCCCACCGATGCTGCGGATATCGCGGGTGCCCGGCACACGCTTGAGTTCGACCTCCAGCGCGTGTGCCACGCGCTCCAGATCGAAGGCGGAGATTTTCTCGTCACGCGAAAACATGGTCAGCGCCACAATCGGCACATCATCAATTCCGGCAGGCTTGACGATGGGCTCTTGCGCACCGAGATTGCGTGGCAGCCAGTCACGATGACTTTGCAGTGTGTCGTGCAGTCGCACCAGCGCTTCCGTGCGCGGCACCCCGACCTTGAACTGCACGGTGATGAGGGCCTGCTCCGGTTGCGACACGGACATGACATGCTCCACACCGGGCATGCGCGAAAGCACCTGCTCGGCCGGCGTGGTGATCATGGATTCGATATCGGCCACGTCGGCGCCGGGAAAGGCGATGGAAACATTGGCCATGGTCACGTCGATCTGCGGCTCCTCTTCGCGCGGAGTCACCCCTAGCGCAAAGATGCCCAGAAGGAACAGCAGCAAGGCCAGCAGGGGCGTGATTGCATTGTTCTGAAACAGCGTGGTGATGCGCCCGGAAATGCCGAGCGGGGTTTGCCGGTCATCACTCATTTGTGCATCCCCGCCAGCACCGGATCAAGGGCGACTTTCTCGCCCGCCGAAAGCCCGGCCAGCACCTCAACCCCCGCCTCGCCGAATTGCTCCCCGAGTCGCAGCAAGCGCTGCAGAAAGTGCCCATCCGGGGTCTGGACGTAGGCCGCTGTCAGCTCGCCACGCCGCACGACGGCTGCATTCGGCAACACCAGCCGGCGACTTTCACCCGTCGCCAGCAGCACGCGGACAGACTGGCCGGGCAGGAGGCCCTCCTGCGAAATCTGCTCCAGACGCACCTCGGTACTCTGGGTTGCGACATCGGCCGTCGGCAACAACTTCACCAGTCCGGCTGATTTCCATTGCCCCGGCACCGGCTCGAACTGGGCTTTGCCCTGAGCCCGCACGGCGGCCAGGCGCGCTTGCGGCACCTGCGCCACGATCCGCAAGTCACCCGGCGCATACAAGCTCAGCAGCGGGGCTCCCGGCGTTGCCATGTCGCCTTGCTCAACACTCACGCTCGCCACCACGCCGGCGTACGGCGCGACAATCTGTGCATGGCTCTTGCTGGCCGATGCGGCACTCGCTCCGGCCTTCAACGCATCGACCTGAGCGCGGGCGGAACGGGCTTGCGCCTCGGCCTGGTCAAGCGTGGCCGGACTCATGAATTTCCGCGCTACCAGCTCCCGTGTACGCGCCAGACCCGCTTCTGCATTAACCAGTTGCGCCTGAGCCGCTGCTACTTGTGCCTGCTGTGCCGCAACGCCCTGCCCCAGTTCCCGATCATCAATCCGCAGCAGGATCTGGCCAGCCGCAACCCGGTCACCGGCCTTCACTGCAACCAGCACAACCCGGCCCGCAATCTGTGCAGCGATCTGGCTCTGACGCGCCGCCTGCACCACACCATCAGTCGCATAGGCTGCCGGCACCTGTTTCAGCATCACCTCGGCAACCGGCACGGCGTCTTGCGCCGAGGCGGTGCGCAGTGCAAGCAGCAGGACAAACAGACTCAATCTGGACACGGCCCGCATGGCAGCCTCCCGGAAAATGAATTTGACTTTATATACTTTATAACCACATAGTTATATTGTCAATAAAAGCAAAGTACCGGACACCCGATATAATGACCACTCATGAAACGAATCCAGTCTTCACTCAAGGACACTACTGCATGCAGGCTCTGGACGAATCCGCACTGACCCACGTGGCCACTTATTTCCGTGCCCTCTCCGAGCCAACCCGGCTGCGCATCCTGAACACCTTGCGCGACGGCGAGAAAAACGTCAGCCAGATCACCGAGCTGACCGGCTGTGGTCAGGCCAATGTTTCCAAGCATCTGGCCCTGCTCTTCGAAGCGGGTCTGGTCACGCGCTCAGCGCAGGGAACGGCAGTCTTTTACGGTATCGCCGACGCGGCCACTTTCGAGCTGTGCGACATCGTCTGCGGCAATGTTGCGCGCATCGTTGAGCGCCAGTTTGCCAGTGCCAATGCACTCAAGAAGCAGCTCGGCAAAATCGGCAAAGCCTGATCAGAGCAGCCAGACAGCCATCAGTCCGACCGCCAGCACGCTCCCCGTCGCAACGCTCATGCGCCACGCCAGGCCGCGACTACCCAGCGCCACCGTCAGCCCGGCCTTGACCACGGTATTTGACAGCACACCGGCCACCACCGCCTGCGCGGCAAGCCCGATCTGGCTGGACTCGCGTGCCAGATCCACCATCGACAGGGTGATTGCATCCACATCGGTCGTCCCGGCCAGCACGGCAACATAGAGCAGTCCTGTTGTCGAAAAGCTGCGCCGGGTTATTTCAACGAGCAGCAGCACCACGGCGAAGAGCAGGCCGAACTTGCTTGCCGACCACAGACTGAACGGATTTTTCAGCGGGATTTCTGCCACCGTATCGGTCTGATGAGCCGCACCACTCAGACTACGCAGATAGTGCCAGCCGGCAAAACCGGCGTTGACCGCCAGCATCCCGCCAAACGGCCACAGCAGGGGCGTGATCAAGGCCGGATTCAGCAGCAGCACCATCCCCAGCACACGCACGAACATCACACACCAGGCGATGAGCACGCCGGCCGCATACGCATCATCCTTGCTGGCCAGTCCACCAGTCCGGCTTTCCCGGGCGATCGACAAGGTCACCGCCGTGGAGGACACCAGCCCCCCGGTCAGCCCGGTCACCGCTACGCCACGGGCACTGCCCAGCCACCGGGTGGCGACGTAACCAATCAGTGACAAGGCCGAGATCAGCACGACCAGCAGCCAGAGCTTGTAGGGGTTCAATGCGTTCCAGGGATCGATCGGCTGATGCGGCAGCAATGGCAGCACGATGAAACTGGCAATCAACAGCTTGAGTCCGGCAAAGATGTCCTCCTTGCCCAGTTTCTGCACGGCGCCATGCAGCGGGTCCTTGAACGCCAGCAAGGACGTATTGACCACCGCCAGCCCGACAGCCACCGCCGCATGGCCAAACATCACTGCCGCACCAAGCAGGAATACGGTGAGTGCGGCCAGCTCGGTGGTCAGGCCAATGGAAGCGGGGTCCGCACGTTTTTCCAGCAGATAGGCGGAAGCCACCAGCAGCAGCAAGCCGGCCAGGGAAACCCCAAAGATCAGCGGCATGCCCGTCTGGGTTGCCAGCCAGGCAGAGAGTGCTCCGGCCTCCGAAAGCAGCATGAAGGTGCGGATGCCGGCAAACGCCGGACGCTGCGTATCCGCTTTCTTCTTCTCACGCTCAACCCCTACCAATGCTCCGATCAACAGGGCTATCGCGAATGACTGGGCAATGCCCAGTTCGTGGGTCTGCTCGAACATGCCGGGCTCCTGTCGCAGGCGTTCCTGCAACTAACGGCAGAAACCGCCTTCAGCCTGAGGGGAGCCTGAAGAGACGCTCCGCACGGTCTTCTGCGAGAGGCCTGCCCGGTCACGCGCAGCCAGTCTGGCTGATCCGGCAGGCCGGCTGGAGAGTGAGGCTGCACGCGGCTTTGCAACATGCTTCGTACAAAAATGAAACAGGCCGCAAAAGCGGCCTGTTGTTCAGCGGCATGCGATCAATGATGATGACCGTGTTCGCCATGCACGTGCCCGTGCTCCAGTTCCTCCTTGGTCGCCATGCGCACTTCGCGCACGGTGACGTCAAACACCAGCGCCGTGCCAGCCAGCGGGTGGTTGCCATCAACCACGACCTTCTTTTCAGCGATGTCGGTAATCCGGAACACCATGTCGTCTTCACCGTCATCACCCACGCGCTCGAAGGCCATGCCCACTTCGATGTCGGCCGGGAACAGCTCGCGGTCTTCAACCAGCACCAGGCTTTCATCGAATTCGCCGAAGGCGTCGTCCGGCTGCAGCTTGAGGTTGAGCTTGTCACCCTCATTCATGCCGTGCAGCTTTTCTTCCAGCAGCGGGAAGATGGCATCGTAGCCGCCGTGCAGATACACCAGCGGGTTGGCGCCGTCATCCACGACATTGCCTTCAGGATCGCGCACGGTGTAGTCAAGCGTGACGACGGTGTTCTTGATGATTTCCATTCTTTCTCCGATTGAGTGTTTTCAGCAGTTCGAGCAATTTCTCGGTGTGATCCCGCAAGTCGACATTGTAATCCGCATGCAGCAGCACGCCATCACTTCCGATCACGAAAGTGCTGCGATGCACGGCCGGACGCACCACGCCATCCACCAGCCGATCCTGCCATACGCCGTAAAGACGACAGACTTCGCCTTCAGGATCTGACAGGAGTTCCATCGCAATGCCGTTCTCGTCGCGAAAGTCTGCATGTGTCAGGCATTCATCCAGACTCACCCCGACCACCAGCGCCCCGCACCGGGCGAAGTCGGCGTCGTGCTCGGAAAAGGCAATGGCCTGCTTGAGGCTGGAGGGCATCACATCACGCGGGTAGAAATGCAATACGACGGTCTTGCGTTGCACCGCTTCGGACAGGTCAAAAATTCCCATATCGGCGTCCGGCAGACAAAAAACTGGCGCCGTATTGCCCGGCGCCAGGAGTGATTCTGCACGGCGACAGCCCCCAACCATTTCGCCCGACCAGCTTGCGAGTTGCCCCATGTTTTGCTCCTTGCTGCGATACCGATACTTTCTGGATAGACGCGTGTGCAGCGAACAACAAGGAGAATGCGGAAAGCCCTAAGCTGCTTTTCCCTGAGGGCTACAACAGATTCTCTGGCGCGGGCAGCGGGGGCAGGCCGTGGCGCCGCCGCACGCGACTGCATTCGACGTTGCTGATGCCGTGCACGCCGTGCGGCGAAAATTCACGACACGGCTCCGGACGGAATTCGTAGATGCCGCAATGCACCATCTCGCCTGGCTTGCCGACCAGTGCCACACAGCGCGGCTGGGCACGATCGGTACCACGCATGCGGCAGGTGCTGGCCGTTTCTTCATCGGCCAGCGCATCCGGCACACAACCGCCTTCCGAAACAAGCTGACTGCGGTGAAAGCTCACGCGCAGACTGGCGCAACAGGCTCCACATTGCAGGCAGGGGTCGCGACCTGCAGCGCCTTCGCTCATACGGCCCCCAGATCCAGCGTCAGCCGATACAGGCTCTGTCCGGAGTCGCGGTATTTGCGCTCAAACGGCGTGAGTGGCTCTTCCGCTACCCAATCTTCCAGCACGGGCTCTTTCCCGCTCAACAACTGTAGTGCCAGCGCCAGCTCTTCGAGGTAGATGCGCCAGTTGCTGCGGCTCTCCAGCACTCCGCCCAGTTCAAGCAAGACCGGAAAAACCGCGTGCCCATGCCAGCGCCGCGCAAGCTGACCGATCTTTGGCCAGGGATTCGGGTACAGGATGTAGTGACGCGACAGTTTCACCCCACGCTCGGCCAGCAGTCGCCAGAAGTCCACCAGGTCGGCCCGCACGAAACACAGATTATCTGGATGTTCGCCGGGCTTGCCGCGGCTCAGGCGATCTTCACTCTGATCCACGCCGAGCACGAAATGATCAGGCCAGGCACGCGCCAGCTGCAGGCTGCTCCAGCCCACCCCACAGCCCGCATCCAGCAGGATCGGCGCCCGCCCGTCCCAGCGCTGCATGGCCGCGTCAAACGCAGCCACATTCCACGGCGCGTACGGCTTGCGGAAGGCGGCGTCGCGATGGCGCAGCACGACCTCTGCAAGCTTGTCATGCGGCCCGGTTTGCGCCGTCTGGATGTCTCGCGAGTTGGCGTACATCAGCAGGCCCCCGCCGCTCGCAAGGCCGCCTCGACATCATGCGCCGTGCGCAGCGGACGCACCTGCTGATGCAGCAACTCGGCCTGCGGAAATGTACGCCGCAGGAAATTCAGCCATTGCTTGATGCGGCCCGGCGCATGATGCTGCTCCACCTTGTGCAGCACGCCCTGCCAGAAATGCCCGATCAGAGGCAGCAGACGCGCCCAGTCATCCTCGGCCCGACTCGGTGCCTGCCCCGCTTCGCTGGCGCGAATGCGTTCAGCCAGAAACGGATCGGCTACCGCCCCCCGTCCGAGCATCAGCTGGCGACAACCGCTTTCAGCCACGCAACGACGGTAGTCTTCGACAGTCCACACTTCACCGTTAGCGACGACCGGAATCTTCACGGCTTCGGCAATGCGCGCGATCCATGGCCAGTGTGCCGGCGGGCGATAGCCCTCCTCCTTGGTGCGCGCGTGCACCACCAGCAACTCCGCCCCACCGTCTGCCAGAGCCTGCGCCGCCTCGATCGCCCGATGGGTGTCGCGGACCCCCAGACGCATCTTGGCCGTCAGGGGCACCCGACCGGAGATGCCGGTGCGCACGGCCTGTACGATGCGAAACAATCGCTCAGGCTCATCCAGCAACACCGAGCCACCGCCATGACGATTGACCATCGGTGCCGGGCAACCGAAATTCAGGTCAATGCCTGCCGGCTGCAGGCGCGCAAGCTTCTCTGCGCAAGCGCCCATGCGCTCAGGATCGGAACCCAGCAACTGCACCCGCACCAGGGTTCCGGCAGGCGTTCTGGCACCGGCCAGCAGCTCCGGAGCCACCCGTGTATAAACGCGGGAAGGCAGCACGGTATTGGAAACCCGTACGAATTCGGTCACGCACCAATCGTAGGGAGTGACGCGCGTCAGCACATCACGCATCACGGCGTCGACCAGACCTTCCATTGGAGCTAGCAGCAAGCGCGGCATCGGGACTAAATGCAAACGACGGTGAAAGAGCGCGGATTTTACGCGCTTGTCCACACCCCGGCAGCAGCATGGCGGCAATGCCGTGATATCTTTTGTTTCTTTCGATGCAGAGAGAGTTCGTCGTGATAGTGCTGGACCTGGAGTGCGAACAGGCACACCGTTTCGAAGGCTGGTTTGCCTCGGCACAGGCATTCGAGCAGCAACATGCCCGCCTGATGGTCACTTGCCCGGTGTGCGGCAGCCATGACGTGCAGCGCAAGCTTTCGGCACCGCATGTCGCACGCAGCTCCGCCGCCGACACTGCGCCGGCAGCGCAACCCGACCAGACCCGCATCCTGGCGAAACTGATCGACGTACTGCGCGATCATGGAATCGACTCGGAAGACGTAGGCCAACACTTCGCCGAAGAAGCCCGCAAGATCCATTACGGTGACGCAGAAGAACGCGCGATCCGCGGCAAAGCTTCGCTGGGCGAAGCGCTGAAACTGCTGGAAGAAGGAATCAGTGTGTTACCACTGCCGCCGGCAAAAGAGGATCTGCACTGAGAGCCTCATCCTGCGCGCCAGCCGAGCCAGACTCCAGGCCAAGATAAAAAGCGCTGAATCCATCCAGCGGCGAAACATACAGTCGCACTTTTTGCCACATCATCCGGAACGGGTTTGCTGTCTGCATGCCGGCATCCTCCTTGTGTTGCAAGGCTAGGGCTACAACATGACACGGCAGCGACAGCTGTGTGACGTTCAGTTTGCAACGCCGATGATCAGCGGCACACACATCTCTTCCGCGCTGAGCCCGCCGTGAACGCCAATCATGGGTGGAGCATCCTCGCCTGCCACACTGTCACGCACAGTCCAGTCGTCGCGAGCGATCAGCACCCAGTCACCACAGCGCGCCAGCGTTTCGACATCCACAGTCCCCGGGCCAAACAATCCGCTGGCCAAGGCCTCCGTTGCTGTCAGGGCAATCAGAGCGTGACCAAAGTGTGTCTCGATGACTTGGCCGAAAGATTCTGCGAATTCCGGCAGGACGTGACAGTACGCGGCGCGCCGCTCACCACTGAGCGGGCCACGCAGCATCGCGCGAATTTCAGGGTAGGCCATCAGATCAATCTGATGCTCAGGCGGATTGTCGATAAAACCATGATCTGAAGCCACCACAATCAGGGCCTGCGGCACCTGCGCACGAATCTGTGCGTACGCCGCGTCTATCCTGGCAAGCACACAGCGCGACGCCGCCGAATCAATCCCGCAATCATGGGCGGTACGATCCAGCAGAGGGGTATAGGCATAGATGTAGCGCGGACCAGTCCCCGTAGCGGCAGCTTGCTTGATCTGCGCAGGCAGTTCATCAAGCTCCCGATAGGCATGCACCACAGCGCCTGCCGCGTGAAAGCTGCTGAACGGGCCCTGGGCCAACTCCGGCAACGTCACCAGATGTGTCTGACGTTTGGCGGCCGGCATCAATGGCGTGGTACGCAGCAAACGATCGATCACCGCCTGCTCCGGCACACTTCGGCACCCTCGCAAGCGCATCGGGAGGGGTGCGACGATGGACGCGCTCTGCTCGTCACGCACGAACCAGCCGAGCATGCCATGCACCGTCGCCGATTCACCGGTCATCACGGTCGTGATCGCAGTAGCGGTTGTCGAAGGGAACACCGAAGATATCTGACCAACCCGATCGCGCCAAAGATTCGGAGCCAATTCGCGGTTGGCGGTCAGAAAATGATCACCCAGACCATCTACGAGCAGGAATACCAGTGTCTCGTGCTGTGCCCATGCCTCACTGGCGTGGCGGCCATCCGGCAAATGCAGTTCGGGATAATGAGTGCGGGCGGGGACGCCACACACGCGAGCCAGAGAAACAGCCAGATTGAACAGCCCCCGCCCCGAATAATCAGGCAGGCTGGCCTCATGCAGTTGTGGCAGCGGCAAAGGCGTCAGCTGCAGCGCCTGATTTTCATTCAGATACATCGAGCCACCACAAAAAACAAAAGGGGAAAGGCATAAGCCTTTCCCCTTTGAGACTGGAGCGGGAAAAGAGTCTCGAACTCTCGACCTCAACCTTGGCAAGGTTGCGCTCTACCAACTGAGCTATTCCCG
>NZ_JAVALZ010000007.1 GCF_030730865.1 Uliginosibacterium sp. 31-16
CAGGACCGTGAAACGAAACCGCGCCGATGATAGTGTGGATTGCCCATGCGAAAGTAGGTCATCGTCAGACTATCTATACAAAACGCCCCCCTCTGCATCAGAGGGGGGCGTTTTACTTTCTAATTCGATCTGCCCTGAAGTAAACTTCCTTCTCTACTGCGTAGATCCTCCTCCTATGGCACACCCCCGCGACACCGGTTTTTCTACTCCGCCCATTGAAGACATGCAAATGGCAGCCTTGAAGCTTCCACCACATTCGGTCGAAGCGGAGCAGTCGTTGCTCGGTGGCGTACTGCTCGACAACTCGGCATGGGATCGCATTGCTGATCTGGTTAGCGAGGTAGACTTCTATCGGGATGAGCACCGAAGAATCTTTCATCACATTGCCAAGTTGATTGAGCAGGGAAAGCCGGCCGATGTGGTGACGGTTTTCGAATCACTGGACAAAAGCGGTGACGCACAGCACGTTGGCGGCCTGGCCTACATCGGAGAGATTGCCAATAACACTCCGTCTGCTGCGAATATTCGGCGTTATGCAGAGATTGTGCGTGAACGAGCAATTCTGCGAAAGCTTGTGACGGTTGGAGATGAAATTGCGGCCAAAGCCTTGACTCCATCCGGTCGGGATGCAAGCCTGATTCTTGATGAGGCCGAAGCGAACATTCTGAATATCCGTGATGAGGGAAGTCGTCACAACAGTGGGTTTGTTCCAATCCAGCCGGTATTGGGCCAAGTCGTAGACAGAATTCAGGAGTTGTACGACAGGGATAATCCGGCAGCAGTTACTGGAGTACCAACTGGTTTGGCAGACTTGGACAAGATAACGTCTGGACTTCAGGCCACAGACATGATCATTGTCGCTGGTCGTCCGGGGATGGGTAAAACATCGTTTGCTCTGAATATCGCAGAAAGTGTCGCCCTTGAGGCTCAACTGCCTGTTGCTGTTTTCTCAATGGAAATGCCGGCGACGCAATTGGTGATGCGATTTATTTCGTCTGTAGGGCGATTGGATCAGCATCGATTGAGAACAGGGAAACTCAATGATGATGAGTGGCAACGCTTGTCTTACTCCCTTGGGCGATTACATGAAGCCCCGATTTTCATTGATGAAACGCCAGGGCTCAATCCCATTGATTTGCGGGCACGGGCTCGACGGCTGCATCGTCAATGCGGAGGGAAGCTGGGTTTGATTGTTATTGACTATCTACAATTGATGACATCACACAAAGAGACGGACAACCGTGCGGCTGAATTGTCAGAAATTTCGCGCTCGGTTAAATCGCTGGCCAAGGAGCTGCATGTGCCAATCATGGCACTTTCTCAGCTGAATCGCAGTCTTGAGCAGCGAACTGACAAGCGTCCGATGGCATCTGATTTGCGAGAATCTGGCGCCTTGGAGCAGGATGCAGATATCATTATGTTTGTGTATCGTGACGAAATTTACCATCCAGATACAGAAGACAAGGGTAAAGCGGAGTTAATCATCGCCAAGCATCGTAATGGTCCGACGGGGATGGTCCCGCTAACCTTTATCGGTGAGTACACGCGTTTCGAAAATTATGCTCAAACAGGGTATTGATGCTGGACACATGCGTGTGAGCCCCAAAGAAAAAGGCCGCGTTAGCGGCCTTTTTCTTTGGGAAACCTTGTGGTCAGTTAGGGCTTGGCAACTTTCCAATCTGCTTTGCTTTCCCCTTTTCTATCACCAGGCTTTTTGTCTTCCAAGTAGTTGTACAGAGGTTTCCCCTTGTAAGCCCACTGTGTCATGCCATCGTCGCGTTCAAAAATTGTCCAGTCGCCTTTAGCTACGTCGTCCGGGGTAGCGAAGAGCGGCGGCCAATTGAACGGGCACTTGACGTTACAGACGCTTTTTCCCGGAGTGATATCTTTGTCAAAGGTGTAAAGCGTGATGCCATTGTGGTCCACCAAGACGCCATCTTTGACAACGGCTGGTGTAGCGGGGGGGGTGTAGGTTGGCGCAGAGCTGCAAGCAGAGAGCAATGCGAGCGAGAGTGATGCAACGACGAGGCTAAGCTGATGCTTCATGGGTTTGTCCTCCTAGTGTGTTGTCAAGCAAACTCTGGGGTCTTCATTGACGCCAAACAGCATTATTCCAAGTACTACGACCTTTCTCAACGAGTAATTGTAGTGGGTGATGATTGCGCTACTTTGTCAGGCATGAACTTCCAGTTGCTTTGCCATGCGGCGTGCACTGCATTGGGGTACTCAGGGCGCCCCAAACTGCCGTTATAGCGCCCCAGCGCACGGTATAAGTCACCTTTTTCAATGTCCAGGTAGTAGCGCAGGATGGTGCAACCATAACGCAGGTTTGTGCGCAAATGGAATAAGTCCTGATCTGTTGTCCCTATTTGTTTTACCCAAAAGGGCATTACCTGCATCAGGCCACGAGCGCCAGCACTGGACACCGCGTACTTTCGGAAACCGCTTTCAACTTGGATCAAGCCGAGTACCAACTGGGGGTCAAGCCCTGCACGCTGAGCTTCGTAATATACGGTTTTAAGCAGTTCGATGCGCTCGCGGGTATCCGGGATCTTGCGGCCCAAGCGTGGCACCATCTCGTTGAGCCAGCGAAGCTTTTCATCGAACGATGAAAAGATGGGCTCAGGAGATGCCCGATCACTTACCGCCGAGTGAAGCGCCGCTTGCACGCTTGCAGCAAGAGCCTCTTCCTTTTGTGCGCCGGCCCAAGCAGGCGTACAAAGCAGGGCGTAAGTAAGAGGGGCAAGCCAGTAGCGCATCTGCTTCAACCAAGCTGCGATTTGACGAATGTGGCGGCTTCGGCAATGGCGATTTTGGATGCCTCTGCATCGCGGCGCCCTTGGTACTCCGCCATACCTTCCTTCAGACCACGTTCGCCGATAACGACACGGTGCGGGACCCCAATCAGTTCCCAGTCAGCAAACATCGCACCAGGTCGCTCGTCACGATCGTCAAGGATCACGTCGAAGCCGGCTGTCTGAAGTTCGGTATAGAGAGCTGTCGCGGCTTCCCGCACCGTCTCCGAGCGGCTCCAGCCCATCGGGCAGATGACGATCTGGAAAGGTGCAATGGCGTCCGGCCAGATGATGCCGCGCTCGTCGAAATTCTGCTCGATGGCGGCCCCCATGATGCGGGTCACGCCGATGCCGTAACAGCCCATCTCCATCACCTGCTCCTTGCCGTCCTCGCCGATGAACTTGCAGCCCATGGCTTCGGAATAACGCGTGCGCAACTGGAAAATGTGGCCGACTTCGATGCCGCGGCAGATGGCGAGAGTGCCCTTGCCGTCGGGCGACGGATCGCCGGCGACGACGTTGCGGATGTCGGCAACTTTGGGTTCCGGGAAGTCGCGACCGACGTTGGCGCCGGTGTAGTGGTAGTCGTTTTCGTTGGCGCCGATGACAGCATCGGCCATCACGGCAACGGAGCGGTCCATGTAAACCTTGCCCTGGAAGCCGATCGGGCCGATGGAGCCTGGTTCGGCACCGAAAGCTTCGCGGATCGTGGCGGGTGAGGCAAAGCGCAGCGGCGAGAACACGCCCGCCAGCTTGCTGGCCTTGACTTCATTCAGCTCATGATCGCCGCGTAGCAGGAGCAGTACCGGTACGCCTGCGTCGCCATCGACGATGACGGACTTGACGGTCTGGCAGGCGTCGATCTTGAGGAAGGCGGCGAGCTGTTCGATGGTCTTGGCGCCAGGCGTGTGAATCTTCGTCAGTGCGGCTGATGGAGCCGGGCGCGACGTCGCGGGTATCAGGGCTTCCGCCAGCTCGACGTTGGCTGCGTATTCCGAGTCCGGGTTGTAGGCGATGGCGTCCTCACCGGTCTCTGCAATCACGTGGAATTCATGCGAGCCGGTGCCGCCGATAGCGCCGGTATCGGCCGCTACTGCGCGGAACTCAAGACCGAGACGAGTGAAGATCAAGGAGTAGGCGCTGAACATGTTCTGGTATTCGCGCTTTAGATCGTCGAAGTCCTTGTGGAAGGAGTAGGCGTCTTTCATCGTGAATTCACGACCGCGCATGATGCCGAAGCGCGGGCGGCGCTCGTCGCGGAACTTGGTCTGGATCTGGTACAGATTTTTCGGCAGTTGGCGGTAGCTGCGCAGGTCCTGCCGGACGATGTCGGTGATGACCTCTTCCGAGGTTGGCTGCATGACGAAGTCGCGTTGATGGCGGTCCTTGAAGCGCAGCAGTTCGTCCCCCATCTTGTCAAAGCGGCCGGTTTCCTGCCACAGCTCGGCGGGTTGCACGATGGGCATGGAAAGCTCCACTGCGCCGGCTCGATTCATTTCCTCGCGGATGATGTTCTCGATCTTGCGGATCACTCGCAGCCCCATCGGCATGTAGTTGTAGATGCCTGCGGAAAGTTTCTTGATGAAGCCCGCACGCATCATCAGCTTGTGGCTGATGATTTCTGCATCGGAGGGAGCTTCCTTGAGGGTTGATATGTAAAACTGGCTGGCACGCATGATCGGAGGCTAGACGTATTCGTTAAATAAGCCGGGATTGTACCTGAGCGTCAGTAATGGCGGGCGCTGCGGGGAAGGGTGGTTTCCTTGCCCGATGATCTGTGAAAGAATCGTGTCAAACGTTCAACATTCAGGTGAATTCTCATGCTCGACCGGGACGGTTATCGCCCCAATGTCGGCATCGTCATCGTCAACTCGAATAACGAGGTTTTTTGGGGCAAGCGCATCCGCGAACATTCCTGGCAGTTTCCGCAAGGTGGCATCAAGCAGGGTGAATCACCCGAGCAGGCGATGTACCGCGAGCTCTACGAGGAAGTCGGCTTGCGTCCCGAGCATGTGCGCGTGCTCGCCCGGACCCGTGACTGGTTGCGCTATGACGTGCCCAAACACTGGATCAAGCGCGAATGGCGCAGCACCTATCGTGGTCAGAAGCAGATCTGGTTCCTGCTGCGTCTGGTTGGGCGCGATACGGATATCAGTCTGCGCGCGAGCGGGCATCCGGAGTTCGACGCCTGGCGCTGGACTGATTTCTGGGTGCCGCTGGAGTCCGTCATTGAATTCAAACGCGGCGTCTATCGTCTGGCGTTGAACGAACTTGCAGACATGCTGTTTCATGGCGACCTGCAGTCCCGTCCTCGCGCCTACGCGCTCGATGCGGCGGGGGTGTGATGATGTCTTTCTCCCTGCTTGATCGCGCGATCCTGAATTTCGACCGAGCATTGCGTACGCTGGCCGCGCCACCACGTTCCTTACGGCCTGTGCCCGGATGCGATGAGCCGGAAACTGTGCTGTCCGATGCGGAGAGGCGCCATACGGCGGCGCTGATGCGGATCAACCATGTCGGCGAAATCTGCGCTCAGGCCCTGTATCAGGGACAGGCCATCACGGCGCGAACGAGCCATGCGCGTGTCGCGCTGGAGCAGGCTGCCAATGAAGAGACCGAGCATCTTGCATGGACGCTGCAGCGTATTCAGGAATTGGGTGGGCGAACCAGCCTGCTCAATCCTTTGTGGTATGCAGGGTCTCTGTCGATCGGCGTAGCGGCAGGGCTGGCAGGAGATCGCTGGAGCTTGGGGTTCTTGGCAGAAACGGAGCGGCAAGTTGAGGCGCATCTGAGCTTGCATCTTGCGAAAGTCGCTCCCGAGGACCTTCGCTCCCGCAGCATCCTCAGTCAGATGAAGACGGATGAAACTGTGCATGCCGAAATGGCCGTCAATCTTGGCGGCAGCGCACTGCCCCCGCCCGTGCGGGGGGCTATGCGCCTCGCCTCGCGTGTAATGACTACGCTGGCTTATCGCGTGTAGAAGGTGCTCAGGCTGCTGGCGTGCTCACTATTTCGAAGTCGTGAGTGATCTCGGCCGTCTTGCCCAGCATGATTGATGCGGAGCAGTACTTGTCTGCCGAAAGTTTGATGGCCCGCTCGACGACTTCGTGTTTCAGGCTCTCGCCGCTGACCACGTAGTGATAGTGGATGCGCGTGAATACCTTCGGATCTGTTTCGGCCCGCTCTGCGCGCAATTGGACCTCGCAGCCGGTGATCGCATGCCTGCCACGCTTCAGGATCAGCACCACGTCGTATGCGGTGCATCCGCCTGCGCCTGCCAGAATCATTTCCATCGGACGTGGGGCCTGATCCTTGCCGCCAAGTTCGGCAGCGCCTTCCATGGCGACTTGATGTCCGCTGCCTGTGACGGCGAGAAATCGGGCGTCGCCATCCCATCTGATTTTGCATTCCATGATCGGGGTCCTCCTGTTTGGGGTGGTGAGTGTAGCGCCTGAACACGAGCCTCTCAAATTTGGCGCAGAGTTCGCGCTGCACTGCAGCGGAGGGGTGATTTGCGAGGAGGGGGGGGCGAGCAATTGCTCAGGTTCGTGACGGCAAGGCTTTTTGGAAGATAAATAAAACCAATGTTTCAATAGAAACATTCTCCGTTTGTCAAACAAATAAATCTTGCAATGCACCATACGGCTGGTCATAATCAGACCGTGCTGATCGATTTGCCAAGCAAGTCTGGGTCAGAAGTTTGTCTCCTCCACCCTCCTCCTTTGGTGTGGACTTGGCGCAGCCCCACAAGGGCTGCGTTTTTTTATTGCAAATCCTCGGTGGTGCGCGAATGAAGCTGGTAGCGTTTGGCTCGTGAGTGTTTTGCCGAATGTGCTGATCTTGTTTGACAGCACTATTTTAAAAGGCATATACTTGCCGACTTTCCGCGTACGGGTGTCCGTACGACGCACAACACAAGACAAGACTAGAGGAAACTCTGATGAAGACCTTTTCCGCCAAGCCGCATGAAGTGACGCACGACTGGTTCGTCGTCGATGCGACTGACAAGGTGCTCGGTCGTTTGGCTAGCGAGATTGCTCGCCGCCTCCGTGGCAAGCACAAGGCTATCTATACGCCGCACGTTGATACCGGTGACTTCATCATCGTCACGAACGTTGAAAAGCTGCGCGTTACCGGCGACAAAGCGCTGGACAAGAAGTACTACCGTCACTCCGGTTATCCCGGCGGTATTTACGAAACCAACTTCACCAAGCTGCAGCAGCGCTTCCCGGCGCGCGTGCTTGAGAAGGCTGTCAAGGGCATGCTGCCCAAGGGGCCGCTCGGCTACGCCATGCTCAAGAAGCTCAAGTGCTACGCTGGTGCGGCTCACCCGCACGCTGCGCAGCAGCCCAAGGTGCTGGACATCTAATCAGGAGCGAGAGTAATGCCCGTCGGTCAATATAATTACGGTACGGGTCGTCGCAAGACGGCTATCGCCCGTGTCTTCATCAAGGCAGGTTCCGGCAAGATCGTTGTCAATGGCAAGCCGGTTGACGAGTTCTTTTCCCGCGAAACCGGCCGCATGATTGTGCGTCAGCCGCTTCAGCTGACCGAAAACACTACGAGCTTTGACATCATGGTCAACGTGATCGGTGGTGGTGAGTCGGGTCAGGCTGGTGCTGTGCGTCATGGCATTACTCGTGCCCTGATTGATTTCAGCCCGGAACTGAAGCCTGTGCTGAAAAAAGCAGGTTTTGTTACCCGTGATGCACGTGAAGTTGAGCGCAAGAAAGTCGGCTTCCGCAAGGCTCGTCGGCGTAAACAGTTCTCCAAGCGCTAAGCGCTGGTGGATTGTCGGCAAAAAGCCCGCTTTGGCGGGCTTTTTGTTTTTTGTCCTGTTCCTGGGCTTGGGTTAATAAAAAGGGCCGCCCTATGGCGGCCCTTTTTTCTGAACGCTTACGTTTTCTATAGGCGCTTGTCGTGCTCGATCAGAGCATAAGCCGAGTGATTGTGGATCGATTCAAAGTTTTCAGATTCCACTACATAAGCGTCGATGCGGTCTTCTGAGTTGAGGCGGCCAGCTACGTCACGCACCAGATCTTCAACAAATTTTGGATTGTCGTAGGCGCGTTCGGTTACGTATTTCTCGTCCGGGCGTTTGAGCAGGCCAAACAGTTCGCAGGAGGCTTCGGCCTCGGCAAGTTCGACCAACTCTTCAATCCACACCAGTGCATTGGTTTGTGCTGTGATGGTTACGTGCGAACGCTGGTTGTGCGCTCCGTAGGCCGAGATCTTTTTCGAACATGGACACAGGCTGGTGACCGGCACGATTACCTGCATGGTCAGCGTGAAGTGCCCTCCATCCTTGATTTCACCAACGAAACGGACATCGTAGTCCATCAGGCTTTCTACGCCGGAGACGGGTGCTTTCTTGTTGATGAAATAGGGAAAGCGCATTTCGAGATGGCCGGTTTCGGCTTCGAGGCGTTTGACCATTTCACGCAGCATCGGCTCAAAGGATTCGACCGAAATTTCGCGATCCTGACTATTCAGTATCTCTACGAAGCGTGACATGTGGGTGCCCTTGAAGTTGTGGGGCAGGCCGACATACATGTCGAAGGTCGCTATGGTGTGTTGTACGCCCTGGCCGCGGTCCATGACGCGTACAGGGTGGCGGATGGATTTGATGCCGACCTTGTTGATGGCCAGATGGCGGCGATCTTCAAAGCCTTGGACGTCAGGAATCGTATTGTCTAGGGTGTTCATGCGGGGGCCTTGTCTATGTGCCTCGACCCTGACGGGGCGGGCGTTTTTTGTGTCAGTCGAGGGACGAAGTCTATAAATCCTGAGCAAAAAGCTCAACTATGCGTGTCTTTAGGTTTTGGCTATTGCCGGATGGTTAAGGATTCTCTCGACGATTGAATGGGTATCCAGGCCCATATCATGCAGAAGCTGTGCCTGATCGCCGTGATCCACAAACTGGTCAGGCAGTCCAAGGTGCATGACTGCTGTTGTCATGCCTGCATTTGCCAGTGCGCGCGATACTTCACTGCCAGCGCCGCTGATTACTGCGTTTTCTTCCAGTGTCACGAGCAGGTCGTGCGATGCTGCCAATTCACAGGCCAGCCCGGCATCAAGAGGCTTGGCAAAACGCATGTTGGCAACGCTGGCATCCAGAATCTCGCCAGCCTTCAGGGCTTCGTGCAGCAGCGTACCAAAAGCCAGCAGAGCGATCTTTTTGCCTTTGCGGCGGACTTCTCCCTTGCCGATATCCAGAGCCTGCATTGTTGGCTGGGGCAGGGTGCCGTTGCCGCTGCCCCGCGGATAGCGCACCGCAGAAGGGCCGTCATGCCGGTAGGCGGTATAGAGCATCTGGCGACATTCATTTTCGTCGCTGGGCGTCATGACCACCATGTTTGGAACGCACAGGAGGAAGGACAGATCAAAAGCTCCGTGGTGTGTGGCGCCATCTGCGCCGACCAGACCACCGCGATCAACCGCCAGCATGACCGGCAGATTCTGCAGCGCAATGTCGTGAATCAGCTGATCGTAGGCGCGCTGCAGAAAGGTGGAGTAGATTGCCACGACCGGTTTCATGCCTTCGCAGGCCAGACCGGCGGCAAAAGTGAGAGCATGCTGCTCGGCAATCCCGACGTCAAAGTAGCGTTGCGGGAATTCCTGTTCAAAGCGCACCAAGCCCGAGCCTTCGCGCATTGCGGGTGTTATGGCCATCAACCGGTCGTCCTGTGCGGCCATGTCGCAGAGCCAGTCAGAGAACACCTGAGTGAAAGTCAGTTTGCTGCTGCCATTGCCGGCCTGGATGCCTGCGGCACGGTCGAATTTTCCAACCCCGTGGTAAAGCGTCGGATCCGCTTCCGCCAGTTTGTAGCCTTGGCCCTTGCGGGTGATCACATGCAGGAACTGTGGTCCCTTGAGCTTGCGAATGTTCTGTAGTGTCGGGATCAGGGCGTCCAGATCGTGACCATCGATCGGTCCGATATAGTTGAAGCCAAACTCCTCGAACAGCGTGCTGCCTGGCGTAACCAGTCCCTTGACGTGCTCTTCCACCTTTTTGGTCAGCGAAGCGCCGAGTACTTTCTCGCCTGCACGGCGGGCTGCAGCATAGGTGCGGCCGGAGAGCAGGCGGGCAAGAATCTTGGTCAGCGCACCTACCGGAGGTGAGATTGACATCTCGTTGTCATTCAGGACGACGAGCAGGTTGGCATCCAGTACGCCCCCGTTATTAAGCGCTTCGAAAGCCATGCCGGCAGACAAGGCTCCGTCGCCGATTACGGCGATGCCGTGGCGGTTCTCTCCCTTGTGCTGGGCGGCTACGGCCATACCCAGTGCGGCGGAGATCGACGTGGACGAGTGAGCAGTGCCAAAGGTGTCGTATTTGCTCTCGCAACGACGCGGAAAGCCTGAAATCCCCTTGTACTGGCGCAGTCCCGCCATGGCTTCACGGCGGCCGGTGAGGACCTTGTGAGCGTAGGTCTGATGGCCTACGTCCCAGACGATGCGGTCGGCGGGGGTGTCGAAAACGTAATGCAGGGCAATGGTCAACTCGACCGTGCCAAGGTTCGATGACAGATGGCCGCCGGTCTTGGATACGGATTCCACCAGAAATGCACGCAGTTCATCGGCCAGTTGTGGCAGTTGTTTGCGATCAAGCTCGCGCAGCTCGCTTGGTGCATTGATCGTTTTCAGCAGCGGGTAGGAGTTCATGGGTCGGGGGATTGCCCTGTAATTATCCGTGTGTGTGGCGAATCAGAATTGGCGGCTGACGATGTAATGAGCCAGCTCACGCAGGCGCAACGCCCGCTCGCCAAAGCCAGCCAGCGCCGCCGTGGCTTCTTCGGCCAGTTCGTGAGCCAGAGCTTTGGACTCGGCAAGGCCGAGGATGCTCACATAAGTGGGTTTGTTATTGGCGGCATCCTTGCCGGCTGTCTTGCCCAGCGTGGCGGTATCGGCAACGGCGTCGAGCACGTCATCGACCACCTGGAACAGCAAGCCGATGCATTTGGCGTAGCGATCCAGATGCTGCAGTTCTTCGTCGCTGACTTCGCCGGAAAGGGCTCCGAGCAGCACTGCGGCGCGAATCAGGGCACCCGTCTTGTGCAAGTGCATGACTTCCAGTTCGACACGCGAAAGATCCTTGCCGACCGATGCCAGATCGATAGCTTGGCCGCCAGCCATGCCGCGCGAACCTGAAGCCTGTGCAAGAGTGTGGATGGCGCGCAACTGGCGGATAGGGGCGGCAAACAGGCCGGGCGCGGAGAGAATGTCAAAGGCCTGCGTCTGCAGTGCATCGCCAACCAGCAGGGCGGTAGCTTCGTCGTACTGAACGTGTACGGTGGGTTTGCCCCGGCGCAGCGCGTCGTCGTCCATGCAGGGCATGTCGTCGTGCACCAGCGAATAGACGTGAATGCACTCCACGGCACAAGCTGCGGCATCCAGAGTGGCGACAGGGGCGCCGGCAAGCTCGCCGGCGGCGAAAGCGAGCAGCGGGCGGACACGCTTGCCACCGCCCAGAGTGGTGTAGCGCATGGCTTCGTGCAGGCGCTCCGGCGCAATGCTGGCCGCGGGCAGAGCCTGTTCCAGAGCGGTTTCCACGCGTTGCTGCTGGCGGCGCATCCAGTCCTTGAAGTTCGTTTCGCTCATTGGGTGTCTCCGGCAGGCAAATCGACGAGCTGGCCGTCTTCCAGCATTCTGATCTTCTGCTCTGCTGCTGTCAGTGTGCCCTGGCATTGGCGCAGCAACGTGATGCCGCGCTGATAGCTGGCCAGCGCCTGCTCCAGGGGAAGGTCGTCGCGCTCCATGGCGGCTACGATGGATTCAAGCTCGGCGACGGCCTTCTCGAAGCTTTCGGGCTGTTCAGCGTGTTTGCTCTTGACCATGGCGTGGGGGCGGGCTTTCTGAGGCTGGCTCGGGGTAAACTCGTGATTATAATTTATTGCTAAGGGGCTGTTGTTATACATTCGCCGATCCGCCGAATGTATAACAACAGCCTCAGGTTTCCGGCTGAAAAGGATTGTCCTGCATGTCCGATAACGCATCATCCCGCCTGCTGGCTCCTGCAGTCTCGCAACTGCCGGTGTCGGCTTACTTTGATCCGGCTTTGTTTGAAGTGGAGAAGCGCCTGCTTTTCGATGCCGGGCCGGGTTACGTCGGGCATGAACTGATGGTGCCGGAACTGTCTGATTACTACACGCTGGGCTGGCAGGACCACGCCCGCATGCTGGTGCGCGGCGAGGACGGTGTGCATGCCATGTCCAACATCTGTCGTCATCGCCAGGCTGTCATGCTGGAGGGGCGTGGCAAGGCGCGCAATGTGGTGTGCCCGGTGCATCGCTGGACCTACACCAATGAGGGCGAACTGATCGGAGCGCCGCATTTTCCGCAGAACCCCTGCCTGAATCTGGGGCGGCAGAAGCTCGAAGCCTGGCAAGGCCTGCAGTTCAAGGGGCCGCGCAGTGCGAATGCCGATCTGGCTGGCATGAAGCTGGCGCCGGAGCTGGATTTTTCCGGCTATGTGCTGGGGCATGTCGAGCATCACACCTGCAACTACAACTGGAAGACTTTCATCGAGGTTTATCTGGAGGACTATCACGTTGCGCCCTTCCATCCGGGCCTGGGCAACTTTGTCACCTGTGATGATCTGACCTGGCAGTTTGGTGACTGGTATTCCGTGCAGCGCGTTGGCGTCACCTCGTTGCAGAAGTCCGGCAGCCCGGCCTATGCGCGCTGGCAGAAAGCCGTGCTGGAACTCAATGGCGGCGAGTTGCCCAAGCATGGCGCGATCTGGCTGACCTATTTCCCCAATCTCATGGTCGAGTGGTATCCGCATGTGCTGGTGGTCAGTCATCTGCAACCACTGGCTGTGGACAAGACCCTCAATGTGGTCGAGTTCTATTACCCCGAAGAAATTGCCGCCTTTGAGCCTGAACTTATCGAAGCCGAGCGTGCCGCCTACATGGAAACCGCCATTGAGGATGACGAGATCGGCGAACGCATGGATCGCGGCCGCGCCGCGCTGCTCAAACAAGGTATCAATGAAGTCGGCCCTTACCAGTCGCCGATGGAAGACGGCATGCAGCACTTTCACGAATTTTATCGTCAGCAGATGGGCGATTCGCTGAAGGTGCTTTAAGCCGGGTGGCTGTAGAGCCGCTTCTGGCGGGCATCTCCGGCATGGCATGCTGCTGAAGCAGATGGATATTGAGTGTGCAACAGGTTTGTCTGAAGAGGCCCGCCAGGTGCGGCTCTTCGGGCACGCTTCCAGGATGGCGGCTCTTGCGATGAAGCGGCTTCTCTATTGGCGATATATTCCTAATTCTTCTAAATCAATCATGTATTGAGCTAATTCTGGATATGAAGACGTTGCATACTGGCCTCACCCCCAAGTACCAACGGAGCCAGAACATGCACAAAACCCTCAAACTTGCTTTTGCCGCCGCCGCTCTGATCGGTGCCGTGAGTGCCGCCCAGGCCCAGCAGAAGGAAATTCTCAACGTCTCCTACGATGTCGCGCGCGACGTGTTCAAGGATTACAACCCGCGCTTCATCGCGGCATACAAAGCCAAGACCGGCGAAGAGCTGGTGGTGAAGCAGTCGCATGGCGGTTCTTCCAAGCAGGTACGCGCCGTCGCTGATGGTCTGGAAGCCGATGTGGTGACCATGAACCAGCCGACCGATGTGAGCTTTCTCGCCGAGAAGGGCCTGCTTGCGGCCGACTGGAACAAGAAATTTCCGAACAACGCCTCGCCTTACACCTCCGCCATGGTGTTCATCGTGCGCAAGGGCAATCCCAAGGGTTTCAAGGATTGGAGCGATCTGGTCAAGCCAGGCGTGACGATCACCCTGCCACACCCCAAGAACACGGGTAACGGCCGCAATACCTATCTTTCTGCCTGGGGCTGGGCGCAGCGCCAACCCGGTGGCAATGAGAAGACTGCCGCCGCTTTCGTTGGCGCCTTCCTCAAGAATGTGCCGGCTTTCGCGCCGGGCGGGCGGGATGCAACGACCAACTTCATCCAGCGTGGTCAGGGTGATGTGCTGATTACCTTCGAGAGCGAAGCCGAGTTGATCGCGCGTGAATTCGGCCGCGGCAATTTCGATGTGGTCTATCCGACCCAGACCCTGCAGACCGAATTCCCGGTGGCCGTGGTCGACAAGGTGGTCGACAAGCGTGGCACCCGCAAGCAGGCTCAGGCTTACCTGGAATATCTGTGGAGCAAGGATGGCCAGGAGAATGCTGCGCAGAACTATCTGCGCCCGACCGACAAGGATGTCCTGAAGAAATATGCCGCGCAGTTCCCGCCGATCAAGACCTTCACGGTTGAAGAAGTTTTTGGCAGCTGGGACAAGGCTTTCAACGCGCACTTCAAAGACGGTGGCTCGTTTGATCAGGTCTATCAGGTAAAGTAAGCGATCCAACCGGACTGCAAGGGGCCGGCCATGCCGGCCCCTTTTCATCATGACAAGAAAATCACATCGTGTCCTGCCCGGGTTCGGCCTGTCTCTGGGCTACTCGCTGGTCTACCTTTCGCTGCTGGTGCTGATTCCGCTGGGGGCGTTGATCGCCAGGAGCGCGCAACTCTCGCTGGCGGATTTCTGGGCAATCGCCACCACTGAGCGGGCCTTTGCCGCGTACAAGATCACCTTTGGCTGTGCGTTGATCGCAGCCATCGTCAATGGCGTGTTCGGCCTGATTGTCGCCTGGGTACTGGTGCGTTATGACTTCCCCGGCAAGCGGCTGGTCGATGCCTTTGTCGATCTGCCCTTCGCGCTGCCTACTGCCGTAGCAGGGATCACCCTGACCACGCTGTATGCCAGCACAGGTTGGGTGGGGCAGTTCCTTGAAGGCGTGCTGGGTTTCAAGGTGGCCTTCACGCCCGCCGGCATTGTCGTGGCGCTGATCTTCATCGGCATTCCTTTTGTGGTGCGCACGGTGCAGCCGGTGATCGAGGATATCGAGCAGGAAGTCGAGGAGGCCGCCGCCAGCCTTGGCGCCACACGCGGGCAGACTTTCTTCCGGGTGCTCTTGCCCGCACTTTTTCCGGCCTTGCTGACCGGTTTCACGCTGGCGTTCTCGCGTGCCGTTGGTGAGTACGGCTCGGTGATCTTCATCGCAGGCAACATGCCGATGGTGTCCGAAATCACGCCGCTGCTGATCATCTCCAAGCTGGAGCAATATGATTTGCCCGGTGCCACGGTGCTGGCGGTGGTGATGCTGGTGATCTCCTTCGTGCTGCTGCTGGCGATCAACCTGCTGCAGTGGTGGACGGCCAACCGGCATAGCGGTCGCCACATCGAGAACGGGGTGCAGGCATGAGCACAGTCCGTCGCGTGAATACCGAGTCCCTGCTGGTGCGCTGCGTACTGATCGTGCTGGCACTGGGCTTCCTGTTCTTCTTCCTGGGCCTGCCTCTGCTGGCGGTGTTTGCCGAGGCGTTCAAGCAAGGTTTCGGGCCGTACTGGCATGCGCTGATGGAGCCGGATGCGCTCTCCGCGCTGGGGCTGACCTTGCTGATTGCCTTGCTGGTCCTGCCTCTCAATCTGCTGTTCGGTCTGGCGGCAGCCTGGGCCATTGCCAAGTTCGAGTTCCGGGGCAAGAGCCTGCTGACCACCCTGATTGATCTGCCCTTCGCGGTGAGTCCGGTGGTGGCCGGCCTGCTGTTCATCCTGATCTTCGGTCGGCAGGGCTGGCTCGGCCCCTGGCTGCAGGCGCATGACATCAAGATTATCTTCGCGCTGCCCGGGATGGTGATCGCCACCATGTTCATCACCTTTCCCTACATTGCACGCGAGCTGATTCCGCTGATGCAGTCACAGGGCAAGGACGAAGAGGAGGCTGCCGTTTCACTCGGCGCTTCGGGTTTGCAGATGTTCTGGCGCGTCAGCCTGCCAAACATCAAATGGGGTTTGCTGTATGGCGTGATTCTGGCCAACGCCCGTGCCATGGGGGAGTTCGGCGCGGTCAGCGTGGTTAGCGGGCACATCCGTGGCGAAACCAATACGCTGCCCTTGCACGTCGAGATTCTTTACAACGAGTACAACACCGTCGGTGCCTTTGCCGCCGCCTCGGTGCTGGCCTTGCTCGCGCTGGTCACGCTGGTGGCGAAAACCTTTGTGGAATGGCGGATGCAGAAAGAGACCGAGATGCTCAGCGCGGAGTTGCCACCTGAGCGCGCGCCCCTGGCTGCGGTTGTGCAGCAAGCAGCCTCTCAAGCGGGGGACGGAAAACTTGAGGCGGCCCGGCGTTCTCCGGAAAGGATTGAAAAATGAGTATTGCAGTCAAGAACATCAGCAAGCGCTTCGGCAATTTCACCGCGCTCGATAACATCTCGCTGGAAATTCCTACCGGCGAACTGGTGGCGCTGCTTGGCCCCTCCGGCTGCGGCAAGACCACGCTGCTGCGAATCATCGCGGGCATGGAGTCTGCCGATCAGGGATCGGTGCATTTCCACGGTGAAGAGGCCACCCACGTGCACACGCGTGAGCGGCAGGTCGGTTTCGTGTTCCAGCATTACGCGCTGTTCCGCCACATGAGCGTATTCGAGAACGTGGCCTTCGGCCTGCGTGTCAAGCCGCGCGCGACGCGCCCTTCCGAATCCGAGATTCGCGAGCGGGTGATGAAGCTCCTCAAGCTCGTGCAGCTGGACTGGCTGGCCGAGCGTTATCCTTCGCAGCTCTCGGGTGGCCAGCGTCAGCGGATTGCGCTGGCCCGCGCCCTTGCGGTGGAACCCAAGGTCTTGCTGCTCGACGAACCTTTTGGCGCGCTCGACACGCAGGTACGCAAGGAGCTGCGCCGCTGGCTGCGTCGACTGCACGATGAAATGCATATTGCATCAGTGTTCGTGACCCACGACCAGGAAGAGGCGCTGGAGGTGGCCGACCGCGTGGTGGTGATGAACAAGGGGCGAATCGAGCAAATGGGTACGCCGGATCAGGTTTATTCGGCTCCGGCCAGTCCGTTTGTGTACCGCTTCCTGGGCAACGTGAACGTATTTCACAGCCGCGTGCACGGACAATGGGCAGATGTCGACCGGGCTGCGCATGTCGAGAAAGACGAGGCGCTGGCCTTTGTGCGCCCGCATGACATCGAGATTCAGCGGGAGTCGTCGGACGGTGCATTGTCAGCCGGTGTGCTGCACGTGCAGGCCATCGGTCCGCTGGTGCGCGTCGAGGTCGAACATCAGGGCGAAGTCTTCGAGGTCGAGCTGACCCGCGAACGCCACAACCAGCTGGCTCTGGTGGCGGGCGAAACCGTGTGGCTGCGTCCGCGTAACCTGCGTGTGTTCCAGGGCGAACAGATGGTGAGCAGCCAGACCTTCGATCTGGGCGCCGGGATCTGAAGCTACCCGAGGCGACCTTCCTGCAAGGCATGTCCGGCAAGCCGCTTCTGGAGCGCCTCTTCAGGCAGGTGTGCTGAAGAGGCTTGTCAGTTGCGGGTCTTGGGGTAGGTGTGCCTGAAAAGCTTTACAGGCGCGGGTCTTGGGAGGTCGGTCCGCCGCTCCCGGCGTTCAGGCGCTTTTCGGTTTGAAAATCTGGTGCCGCATGTCCTCGCGCTTGGGCAGGGCATCGGCGCGCCAGCGCAGCACGCGCAGGCGGTGCTGGCGCAGCAGGGTTTCGGCGCGGTCGAGCATCGGGTCGGCATGCTGACGTTCGATGAAGATCACCACGGCCGGCGTGAAATCCTTTTTGCACAGCACGAAATCTGCCGGCACGCGCGGTGGCGGTGGGGCGTGCGGATCAAGCAACGTGGCGATATCCACACCGGCCATGACAGGGAAGCCCGGCATGTCGGTCTGCAGCCGCAGGAAAACCTCCTGTGCAGCCGCATCCAGCAAGGGTTTGCGGCGTCCATGATGAAAATCGTTGGCGGGCGCGGGGGGGCGGTGCGGCGTCTGCAGATCGGCCGCCATCGGGGCTGTGCGAACGGTCTTGTGAGCCGGACGGGGGCTGCGTGCTTGAGGGAGAGGGGCTGGCGCCGCGGCGGGCTGCTCGATCTCTTCACGCTGGGCCATCAGAAGCGCCAGATGGTCGGCGTCGAACTCGTGGCGATTGGCGAAGCGCTCCTGCCACACCCGCCAGGCGCGTAACAGGAAATAGCCCATCACACCGATGATTGCCACCAGGATCAGCCAGCCCACGTCTTCGTCTCCGCAAAATTTCGGGCATTGTAGTGCGTCGTGGTGCCAAGCGGCTAGGCAGGCGTCACGGGCATGCTGCCATCTGTCATGCCATCTTGCTGGCCAGCCAGATCGGCGAGGATCGGGCAGTCGGGGCGCTGATCCCCGGCACAGCAGGCGGTGAGCTGGCTGAGGGTGTCCACCATTCCTTGCAACTCACCAATGCGCGCCTGCAGTTCAGCGATGTGTGTCGCGGCAATTTTCTTGACGGCGGCACTGGAGCGCTGACGGTCCTGCCACAGGCCGAGCAGGGTGCGGATTTCGTCCATCGAGAAGCCGAGTTTGCGGCTGCGCAGGATGAAACGCAGAGTGTGAATGTGTTGCAACGCATACACGCGGTAATTTGCTGCGGTGCGTGGCACCGCGCCGAGCAGGCCAAGTTCTTCATAGTGGCGAATCATCTTGATGGAGACGCCGCTGGCGAGCGAGGCCGCGCCGATGTCGACGAAACCGGCTTCGAGGGCGCTGGCGTGTTCAAGCGGGACGGGCATGACTGTTCCTGTATGGAAGGGTGCTGTTTGCGCGGGACATGTGCGATTGTTTGATCATGGCTGATGAAGGCTGTTTTTGAAATTGCCGCTGCGATGGAGTCGTGCATGCATTTGACGCCCTTGTCGGTGCATGTCAGGAAGCAATTGTGCATAAAACCCGTTTTACTGCGGCGGAACGGGCCTGAATTTGTGATACTGCGCGCAACAGTCTTGTGATCGATGGAGAAACGCCGCATGGCAAGCAACATTACCCGGCACGAAGCCCTTGTGCCGGCTGAAGCACGTAGCCGGTTCTTTGGCCATGAGTCTGCAACGATCTGGCTGACCGGCCTCTCGGGGGCCGGGAAATCGACCATCGGTTTTGCTCTTGAACACGCCCTGATCAATGCCGGCAGGGCGTGTTATGTTCTGGACGGAGACAATGTCCGGCATGGTCTGAACAAGGATCTGGGGTTCTCGCCGGAGGATCGCGCAGAGAACATCCGCCGGATTGCCGAAGTGGCACATCTGCTCAATGATGCCGGCCTGATGGTGATCACCGCTTTTATTTCACCTTATCGCGCTGACCGGGCAATGGCCTGTGAAATCATTGGTGCGGACCGTTTCATTGAAGTGCACGTTGCCACGGATCTGGCTGTGTGCGAGCAGCGCGATCCCAAGGGCCTGTACGCCAAGGCACGAGCCGGAAAAATTCCCGACTTCACAGGCATTTCTGCTCCTTACGAAGCGCCTGATGCTCCCCGGATCGTGCTGGATACCGCGAGTTTTTCCGTAGAAGCCTGCGTCGCTTCCATTCTTGAGGTTCTGCGTCCACGCATTCTGGAAAGCAAGGGTTGATGGAACCTGGCTGATGCAGCAGGCGCCGGGTGGTTCACCGGGCATGGACACTGCCGCTTTTCTCGCCTGTCCTGCCGTGAAGTTCTTTGCTGCGTGATTTGTCAGGAAATCCTGGTGATGTATTGCCGCGGTTCCGGAGAGGCTCCAGCGGTCGTGGTTCCGGTGTTGGTCAGCTTGAAAAAGGCCATCAACTGCTGCAGCTGTTCGGCCTGACTACTCATTTCCTCGGCGGTGGCGGCGAGTTCTTCGGAGGCTGAAGCATTCTGCTGGGTAAGCTGTGAGAGTTGGCCCAGCGCCGTATTGATCTGGCCGACACCGCCGGATTGCTCGGTGGACGCTGCGGCGATTTCCTGCACCAGCTCCGCGGTCTTCTGGATCGAAGGCACGATTTCATCGAGCAGCTTGCCCGCCTTTTCGGCCATGCCGACGCTGCTGCCTGCCAGCTCACCGATTTCCTGTGCAGCCACCTGGCTGCGCTCGGCCAGCTTGCGCACTTCGGCAGCGACCACGGCGAAGCCCTTGCCCTGTTCGCCAGCGCGCGCTGCTTCGATGGCCGCGTTCAGCGCCAGCAGATTGGTCTGGTAGGCGATGTCGTCGACGATGCCGATCTTGCTGGCGATCTGTTTCATGGCCTGCACGGTTTGTGCCACGGCCTCGCCACCCTCGCGCGCCTCGCTGGTAGCCTGGCTGGCCATGTCGTCGGTCACACGGGCATTGTCGGCATTCTGGGTCACCGAACTGCTCATCTGTTCCATCGAGGCCGAGGTCTCTTCGACACTGGCGGCCTGCTCGCTGGACGATTGCGACAGCGACTGCGAGGTGGCACTGATCTGGCCTGCAGCACCGCTCAGGCTGTCGGCAGCGTTGCGTACCTCGGCGATGGTCCCGGCGAGCTTGCTGCTCATCGCATGCATGGAGCCAAGCAGCTTGCCGACTTCATCTCGACTGTGCGCTTCGACACGTACCGTCAGATCGCCTGCGGCTATTTTTTCGAACACCTGCACGGCGTCACTCAGGGGGCGACTGATCCAGCGTCGGCCCAGCAGGGCGACGCTGCCGGCAATCAATAATGCGATCAGCAGGACGGCGACGATCAGTTGCTGCTGGATGCTGCGCGCATCACGCGTGAATTCGGCGACGAAACCGTCGGAGACGACCAGCCAGTTCCAGTGTGCAAAGCTGCCAAACACGCTGAGCTTTTCCTGTGTCCCGCCTTGCGGGCTCTTTTCGTCCCAGATGAGGCTGCCGGCCTTCTGCTCCAGCATCTGGCGGATCACCGCCTGGTTATCTGCGGATTTCAGATCCAGCAGGCTCTGGCCCTCTGCGCTGGCGTGCACCACGGCCTTGCCTGCGTCGGCTTCGCTGCTCTCAAGTACAAAGACGTGGCCCGTATCACCGACGCGAATGTCGCGGATCTTCTGCTTCAGCGCAGCCAGCCCTTCGGTGAAATCAATACCGATGAAGCCGATGCCAATAACACGGCCGTTTTCTGTCAAGGGCACGTAGCGCACGATGTAGTCGCGCCCGAAGAGCTTGGCGCGCC
Organism: Uliginosibacterium sp. 31-16; assembly: GCF_030730865.1. Lineage (GTDB taxonomy): Bacteria > Pseudomonadota > Gammaproteobacteria > Burkholderiales > Rhodocyclaceae > Uliginosibacterium. The sequence continues at coordinate 20,801 of NZ_JAVALZ010000007.1, forward strand.
CGGTGTAGGGCTTGCCGGCCAGTGTCAGCTCATAGGCTGGGTGCTTGTGGTCGAGCTGGGTACCGGTGGCACGTTGGCCCTGAGCATCTTTCAGCGAGGTGGCCACTCGCGTGAAGTCCTCTCCCTCGCGTACGAAGAGCGTGGCGACGGCGCCCGAGGCGGCAGTGAAGCTGTCTATCAGCGCGGAGCTTCTCGTGTGGTCGGCTTTCACGCTGCTTTGACGCAGCGTTTCCGGCACCGCACTGCCGAGACGCGAAACGAATTCGGCACCAAGCTGGGTGGCCGCATTTTCCAGGCTGGTGGCGTAGACCTCCGCCATATCCACGATGCGCTGATTGGCCACCTGCAGCGAGGCCGTCGCACTGGCCTGCATGCGGCTGGAGAGCTGGCTGCACAGGTAGGTGCCGGCAACCCCAAAAACCAGAACCAGAAGACCGACAGTGAGCAGGCTCAGGCGGGTCGCGATGGACAGATCGGCGAAACGCCGCCGGATGGGCGCTGGCTGTGGCATGACAGGCTCCTTGGGAATCCGGGCATGAGTCCGGGGCGGATTTCGCAGCCCGATGTTTGTGCTCTCGCCCGTCACCTGAAGGATTTCGGCAGGCCCGCCCGATTGCTGCAGGGGCTTGCCCGAATGGGTGTCAGACCTGCCGCCCCCGCCAGTGCTTGAGCAACAGCGCATTCGTCACAACGCTGACGCTGGAGAACGCCATCGCCGCACCGGCAATCACCGGGTTGAGCAGTCCTGCAGCGGCCAGTGGAATGCCGATCAGGTTGTAGATGAACGCCCAGAACAGGTTCTGGCGGATTTTCGCGGTGGTTCGCCTTGAAATGTCTATGGCATCCATTACTCGGCGCGGGTCGGTCTGCATCAGGGTGATGCCTGCCGCGCCCATGGCCACGTCAGTGCCGCTGCCCATGGCGATGCCGACATCTGCAGCAGCCAGTGCGGGTGCGTCGTTGATGCCATCGCCGACCATCGCAACCGTGCCGTAAGCCGCATGCAGCTCGGTGACGATGCGTGCCTTGTCGGCGGGCAACACTTCCGCGCGCACGTCTTCGATACCCAGTCGCGCGGCGATGGCGGCAGCACTGGCGGCGTGATCTCCGGTTAGCAGCACCGGACGGATGCCGGCGACCTTGAGCGCGGCGATGGCGGTGTGCGCCTCGGGGCGCGGTGTGTCGCCGAAGGCGAAGAGGGCAAGCAGCTTCGGCGTTGCGGCGATTTCGGCCAGCCACGAGACTGTATGGCCCTGCGCCTGATGCGTGGCGGCCTGAGTCGTGAGCGTAGCGGTATCGAAGCCCAGTTCGCCCATCCAGCGCAAGCTTCCCAGCGCGTAGTCACGCCCCTCGACGCTGCCGCGAATGCCGCGTCCGGCCTCGGCCTTTACGCCTGTTGCGGTCGGTAGCGTGAGGTCATGCGCGGCCAGAACGACGGCATGTGCCAGCGGATGTTCGCTGCCTGTTTGCAACGCGGCGGCGATGGCGAGTGCACCGTCGCTGCCGGATTCGATGGCAGCCAGCGTCGGTTTGCCCTGGGTCAGCGTGCCGGTCTTGTCGAAAGTCACGACCTGCACGCGATGGGCGATCTCCAGCGCTTCGGCGTCGCGGATCAGGATGCCGTGTTTCGCCGCTACCCCGGTGCCCGCCATGATCGCGGTGGGTGTGGCCAGCCCCAGCGCGCAGGGGCAGGCGATCACCAGTACCGCCACGGCGTTGAGGATGGCCTGTTGCCAGTCGCCCACAGCAAAGCCCCAGCCGAGCAGTGTCAGCAAGGCGATCACCAGCACCGCTGGCACGAATACCGCCGCAACCTGATCAACCAGATGCTGGATCGGAGCTTTCCTGGCCTGAGCGTTTTCCACCAGCTCGATGATGCGCGCCAGTGCTGTCTGCGCGCCGACAGCGGTGGTGCGCAGTGCGATCAGTCCTTCGCCATTCACGCTGCCGCCGATCAGCACCGCGCCGGGCGATTTGGCTACCGGCAGGCTCTCGCCGGTGATCAGCGCTTCGTCGATGTGTGAGACGCCCTCGGCCAGCACCCCGTCCGCCGGGATGCGCTCGCCGGGGCGCACGATCACGATGTCATTGACGCGAAGCTGGTTAATGGGAATTTCGCGTTCGCCATCTGCAGTACGCAGCCGTGCGGTTTCAGGACGCAGCGCCTGCAGGGCGCGGATTGCCTCGGTGGTCTGGCGCTTGGCGCGGCTTTCCAGCCACTTGCCGAGCAGTACCAGCGTGATGACCACGGCGGCAGCTTCGAAGTAGAGATGCGTGCTGTGCCCGCTGAGCAGCAGCCATAGCGAGAGGAAATACGCGGCGCTGGTCCCGAGCGCCACCAGCAGGTCCATGTTGCCACTGCCCGCGCGAGCGGCCTTCCAGCCAGCACGGTAGAAGCGTGCGCCGAAGACGAACTGCACCGGTGTGGCGAGTGCCAGCTGCAGCCAGCCCGGCAGCATCCAGTGCGCGCCGAACAGCTCGGCCAGCATGGGCAGCACCAGCGGCAGGCTGAGTGTAATACTGAGCATCAGCGCGAGCCGCTCCCTGTCTTGTTTTGCAGACATGGTGTCTGTAGAGGCAATGCCCGCTTGGTTCTCGCGGGCGATGCCGTCGAAACCCGCGCGCAGCAAGGCTGCCAGCAGGGGCTCGATTTCCGCATCCAGCCGGGTGTGCACGCGCGCCGATTCACTCGCCAGATTTACCTCCACCGCCGTCACGCCCGCCACTTTCAGCAAGGCCTTTTCGACACGGCCGACGCAGCTCGCGCAGGTCATGCCCAGCACATTCAGATCCAGCGTGCGTTCGGGCACATCGAATCCGGCGCGCTGAATCGTGGTGAGCACCGCGTCGAGTGCCACTTCGCCACTCACGCTGGCGCGTTCGCTGGCCAGATTCACCGTCGCCTCGGCCACGCCGGGCGTGGCGCGAAGCATTTTCTCCAGGCGTGTCGAGCAGCTTGCGCAGGTCATGCCTTCGATGGGGAGGGAGTAGTGCTGGCTCATGATGAATTGCCGTGTGAGGTTGATGCCTGAAGTCTGGAGGCTACCATCGTGGGAAGGTCAAGCGGTGCCGAGTGTCTGGTATCGGGGGTGTGCCTTGTTCTCGATACGTTGCGCTCCGCATGGCTCCCGGACCGAACGGAACGGGTGTGCTCGCTTGAGTCGCTTCAAATCGCTCGGTCCGAGTGTTCGGCAAGACCGGGGGTGTCGAGGCCGGAGCATGATATGTAAGCAGGCGCTTGACTCTCCCCCCGTGGCAAGCATGATGATTCATGCATCAACCCACCCAAGGAGCCAAGCATGTACGAATTCACCGTTCCCGGCATCAGCTGCGGCGGCTGTGCCAAGACCATCACCCGAATCCTCGGCGAGCTGGATGCGAACGCCAGAATCGAGATTGATGTGGCGACCAAGCACGTCAAGGTTGAAACCAGCCAGCCGCGTGAGGCTGTGGTGGCGCGCCTTTCCGAGGCGGGCTTTGATCCGGCCTGAGTGTCCGTTGGTGCGGCCTGTCGTCATGGATTGTTGCAAATCTGCTCCAGCAACATGGTCTATACAGGGAGGATGAGAAAACTCTTAGCTGCTGTGGAGGCCATGCATGTCCGTTCTTGAGCACATGTTGTTTGGCTCGGTGCATTTTGCTGACGCGAAAGAATTCAGGGCTTTCCAGTTCAAACTCCTGTGCATCGTGCTGCCAGTTGGCGCGCTGACCACCGTGCTCCTGCTGCTTGGCGTCGCTTCCGGCGCCAACCTCATCGATGCGCGCCACGTCATCTCGATGAGCGTCTTCACTACCCTCAGCGTGGTGTTGTGGTTGCTGCTGCGCGGGCAGCCACAGCGCTTCCTGCGCGTGGCCTGGCCGTATGAAATCCTCTGCCTGCTCGAATACGTGTCCGCCCTGTATTTCGTCTCCGAAGACGAAATGCGCGTCATCTGGTTCTTCACCAACATTCCCGGCGTGTACATCCTGCTCGGCCAGCGTGCCGGGCTGGCCATCACGGTGCTGAGTGTCGTTGGTCTGGCGCTCGGCAACGGCTTGTTGCCGCGGCCGTATTCATCGAACGGCATGGCCACCCTGCTGGCCGCGCTCGCCTATGTCGGCGCGTTCTTTCATGTGTATGGCGCGCGCTCCCTGTCCTATTTCTTCCGCATGCGCGAATCCAATGGGCAACTGCGCCACATGGCCAGCCACGACCCGCTCACCGGCCTGCTCAACGCCCGTGCCTACTACGCGGCCTGCGACCAGATGATCCACCTCGCCACCCGCAACCGCACGCCCTATGCCGTGCTCTTCGTCGATCTCGATCATTTCAAGCGCATCAACGACACGCATGGTCACGAGGCCGGTGATTTGGTGCTCAAATGCGTGGCCGCCAGGCTCATGGAAACTGTGCGCCAAAGCGATGCTGTCGGCCGCGTGGGCGGTGAGGAGTTCTCTGTCTTCCTGCCCAACACCGATCTGGCCGGCGCGCTGCGTCTGGCCGAATCCCTCCGCCTCGGCATCGAGGCGCTCATGCCGGATATCGGCAGCCAGCGCCTGCGCATCACCGCCAGCATCGGCGTGGCGCGCAACCAGCACAGCGAACAGTCCATGGCCGAGATCCAGCGCCTCGCCGATCAGGCCATGTACGACGCCAAGCAGCGGGGCCGCAACCGCGTATCGGCCGTCGAGCTCGATCAGGCGGCGATGGTCTGAAGAGGCCCGGCTGGCGCGGCTGTGCAGACGGTCTGCCTGCAGACGCAGGCGGGGGGCTGTTCTTCGGGCAGGTTGTGTGTGGGGAGCTCATGCTCCGCGTGGGAGCCAGTGACGTGGCGATCAAGGAAAGTCCATGAGGCAAGGCTGTGTGGAGCAACGTACGGCTGCGTACAAACAGGTCAACACCGCCGACATCGTCTGCAATGACGCATCACTTCACAATTTGATGCTCTGCCAATGGAAGCTCAATGTAATGACGATAATGACGAAAGTTAATCTCAGGCCCCGAAGGTACAGCTTGTAGGGCTGTGCGGTCGGGAGTAGCGTGCGCATTGTCATATTTTAAGGCATGAAGGAGCAGGCAAAATGAGTTTCACGAAACCGGTAATTGCTTCGGCGCTGGTGCTGGCTTCAGGGTTTTTGCTGAGTGCCTGCGGCGGAGGTGGTTCGAGCGATGCCTCGCGCGACGATGGTGCGGCAACAGGCTGTACTGCTACCGTTGTCGGATCGGTGCAATCGTTCAATCTCGGCACCACCGCGCCGCCGACCTCCATGGGCGGCTACACCATGCAGGCGTTTGATCAGACAGCGCAGAACGCCGTTGCTAATTTCGCCAACGTCACGACGATTCCCGGCAGCCCGATTGGCGGTAACCTGACTCTGGCTGCCAGCGCCACCAAGCGCACCGTACCAGGCGGCGGCTGGGCGACGTGGTCTCACAGCTATACCGGGGTCGTGTACTACACCGCCAGTACGACGAACACCCTGACGCTGCCTGCCGGCACGGCGGCGTTCTACTTATATGCCGAACCCAATTCAGGCACGGTGGCCATCACCGCCACCACCGATTCTGGTGCAAGCAGCGGTCCGATCAGCGTGGTCGGTACCTCCGGTGCAAATGGCTTCGGCTTTGCCGCGCCGTGCGGTTCAACCATTTCCACCATTACGGTCACTCAGGCTTCCAGCGATTTTGCCATCGGTGAATTCGGGATAGCACAGTAAGGGCTGCTTCGCTGCTGCCGGGGAGGCTTGCGGAACGGTGTTTGTCCAGCAACTGGGCCGTACGCTGATTCACCTCATGCCTCGAATAGCCGCATGTAGCAAGTCCGGTAGGGTGCGCACCGCGCACGCGGATTCGATCCTCCAAGCCAGCCGGTTCGGTGCTTGATCGGCCGAAATGGTGCGCAATGCGCACCCTGCAGCCTCACCCCAGCGTCCCCTCCAGCCGCTCACAAATCGCCTTCAAAATCTTCACCCGCGCGAAGTTCTTGTCATTGGCCTCGACCACGACCCACGGCGCCTTGCCGGTGCTGGTGCGGTCGATCAGGTCGACGGCGGCCTGCTGGTAGGCGTTCCATTTCTTGCGATTGCGCCAGTCTTCTTCGGTGATCTTGAAACGCTTGTGCTCGATCTTTTCGCGCTCCTTGAAGCGGCGCATCTGCTCGGCCTTGTCGATCTGCAGCCAGAACTTGATGACGATGCTGCCGGCTTCGACCAGTTCGTGTTCGAAGTCGTTGATCTCGGCGTAGGCACGCAGCCAGTCGGCTTCGGCGCAGAAGCCTTCGATGCGCTCGACCAGCACGCGGCCATACCAGGAGCGGTCGAAGATGGTGACCCGGCCCTGGCGCGGCATGTGCCGCCAGAAGCGCCACAGATAGGGCTGGGCGCGCTCCTCGTCGGTGGGCGCGGCAATCGGTACGATCTGGAACTGGCGCGGGTCCAGCGCGGCGGTGATGCGGCGGATGCTGCTGCCCTTGCCGGCGGCGTCCATGCCTTCGAAAGCCAGCACGAGCGAGCGACCAGTAAATTTTTTATGCCGGGCGAGTTCTGAGAGGCGCCCCTGCCACTTGGCGAGTTCGCGTTCGTATTTCTTTTCGTCGAGTTTTTGCGTGAGGTCCAGCGCGCTCAGCACGTTGCGATCATCGATGCGTTTCACCAGCGGGACGGCAGGAGCGACCTGAGGCGTTTTGCTGTTTTCAAGCCGGGCCTTCAGCGATTCCAGCAGCGCCCGGCCGACACGCAGGTTGCGGTAGTTGTCGTCGGTGCCGTCGACGATGATCCAGGGTGCGGCGGCGGTGTTGGTAACGCGCAGCACGTGGCCGGCCACGTCCTGAAGCTCGTCGTAAGTTTTGGTGCGGGCCCAGGAAGTTTTGGTGACGCGCCAGGCGGTACGCGGGTCTTTCTCCAGTTTCTTCAGGCGCACCACCTGGCCTTCACGGGAGAGGTGGAACCAGAACTTGAGGACCAGTGCGCCTTCATTGACGAGCATGGTCTCGAAGCGGTTGATCTGTTCCAGGCGGTTGTCCAGTCCGTTGCGCGAGAGTTCGCGGGCGATGCGTCCGGCAATCGGCTGGGAGTACCAGGAGCCGGAGAAGATGCCGATGCGGCCCTTGGGCGGCAGCGCACGCCAGAAGCGCCACATGAAGGGGCGTTCACGTTCTTCGTCGCTGGGTTCGACGAAGGCCATGGTGCTGAGAAAGCGTGGGTCCATCCATTCGTAGAGCTGGGCGATGGTCTCGCCCTTGCCGGCGCCATCCACGCCGGAGATCAGCAGCACGACCGGAAACCTGCCTTGCTCACGCAAGGCGTTCTGGGCCAGCAGCAACTCGTTGCGCAGAGCTTCTTCTGCTGCACGAAAGGTCTTCTTGTCGATGGCGTGGCCGACTTCGGCGGATTCGAACATGGCGATCCTCTGGCTGGTGGCGTTGAACTGCCAGTATGTCACGCGCGTGCGCCGGTTGCCGGCCGGAGGAAAGGGCAGGGCAACAAGAGGAACGGGGTGTGCCGCGTCTCAGGGGTGAGCGAAGGTCACCACATGATCGACATCCAGACGGATGCCGATGCGCTGGCCGATGGCGTGATCGTGATGGCTGGGCACCAGCGACAGCACTTCCGCACCGCTGGGCAGGCGCAAGGTGTAGAGGATTTCGGCGCCCTTGAAGGCCTTGCGCGCCACCTCGGCCTGCAGCGGACTGGCGTCGTCATGCACGATGTCGTCCGGCCGCAGCAGTACATCCACTTCGCACACGCTGGAACCATGACAGCACTCCACCGGCACTGTCGAATTGAGCCGGCCGAGCTCGATCTCCACCGTGGCCGGATCACGCACCACGCCGCGCACGATGGCGCCCTGGCCGACGAAATCCGCCACGAAGCGGTTGGCCGGGCGGTGATAGAGCTGCCAGCCGCTGCCCCACTGCTGGATGCGGCCCTCACTCATCACGCCGATCTCGTCAGCCATGGCGAAGGCTTCGTGCTGGTCATGGGTGACGAGGATCGCCGCCGTGCCTGCGGTCTTGAGGATGTCGCGCACCTCCAGCGACAGGCGCTCACGCATCTCGGTATCCAGATTGGAAAAAGGTTCGTCCAGCAGTACCAGTGCCGGACGCGGCGCCAGCGCGCGGGCCAGCGCCACGCGCTGCTGCTGGCCACCGGAAAGTTCGTGCGGATATTTGTGCGCCTCGCCGGCCAGTCCGACCAGTTCAAGCATTTCGGCGACGCGCGCGGGCCGGGCGGATTTCGCCAGCCCGAAGCCGACATTGCCCGCCACGGTGAGGTGCGGGAACAGCGCGTAATCCTGGAACACCATGCCGATGCCGCGGGATTCCGGCGCCGCATGCTCGATCGCCGAGCCGATCAGGCGGCCCTCGAAGCGGATCTCGCCGGCCAGCAGATGCTCGAACCCGGCAATTGCCCGCAGCACCGTGGTCTTGCCACAGCCCGAGGGACCGAGCAGGCAGGCGATGTTGCCGGGCGCCAGCTCGAAGCTCAGGCCACGCACCACCTCCTGCGCGCCATAGGCCAGACGCAGGTCGCGGGCAGAGAGAACGGAGTTGGCGGCAGACATGTTGGCGGCTTTGAGAGATTCGCAGATGAGAATGATTATAATCTGGCAGACCTCTGTAGACTTCGTTTGCGCTGTGGCCAAACGCCTTGCCATTGTTCCTTGACGCCACAACATGCCCCTCTTGTCTTCCCTGACCCGCCTGCGCCAAGCCTTCAGTCCGCTCACCCTCGCCGGGGTGCTGTGCGCGCTGGTGCTTGCCGTGCCGGTCGGGGTGGTGGCAGGCAGCGTGTTCATCGGCGGCACGGGCGAGACCTGGGCGCATCTGGCGGCCACGGTGCTGCCTGAATTCATCACCAACACCCTGATCATGGTGCTGGGTGTCGGGCTGGGTGTCACGCTGCTGGGCGTGGCCTGCGCCTGGCTCACCGCGATGACCGAGTTCCCCGGCCGGCGTTTCTTCGAGTGGGCGCTGGTGTTGCCCATGGCCATGCCGGCGTATGTGCTGGCCTACGTCTACACCGACTTCCTGCAGTTCGTCGGCCCGCTGCAGAGTTGGCTGCGCGAACTCTTCGGCTGGACGCGCGCCGATTACTGGTTCCCCGAAGTGCGCAGCGTGGGCGGCGCCTGCGCGATGTTCAGTCTGGTGCTCTACCCCTACGTTTACATGCTGGCCCGCAGCGCATTTCTGGAGCGTGCCGGCAGCCTCACCGAAGCGGGCCGCGCCGCCGGCCTCGACCCATGGGCCTGTTTCTGGCGCATCTCGCTGCCGCTGGCGCGCCCTGCGATCATCGCCGGCGTGAGTCTGGCGCTGATGGAGACGCTGGCCGACTTCGGCACCGTGTCCTACTTCGCGGTGCAGACCTTCACCACCGGCATCTTCCGCGCCTGGTTCTCGCTAGGTGATCGCCTCGCCGCCGCGCAGCTCGCCGCGGCGCTCCTGGGCTGTGTGGCCCTGATCCTCTTGCTGGAAAAGGCTTCGCGCGGACGTGCCCGCCACAGCGCCGGCCCGCGCGCCCGTCCGGGCAGGCGTGCTGTACTGCGAGGCTGGACGGCCCTCGGCGCGATGGCTGCCTGCACAGGCCCGCTGCTGGCGGGTTTCGGGCTACCTGCCGGGCTGCTGCTGCGCATGGCCTTCAAGGATGGCGACAGCCAGCTCGGCAGCCGCTATCTGGAACTGGTGAACAACAGCGTGCTGCTCGCTGGCGTCACGGCAATCTGTGCAGTGCTGCTGGCGGTGCTGCTGGGTTATGCCGCGCGGCTTGCCCGTTCGCGCATTCCGGCCGCGCTGAATCGTCTGGTCGGGCTGGGCTACGCCTTGCCCGGCTCGGTGATTGCCGTCGGCGTGCTGATCCCGGTGACGCGCTTCGACCAATGGCTGGCCGCACTGATCCAGCAAGTCAGCGGACATAACCCCGGCCTGCTGCTCACCGGTGGCATTGCCGCGTTGGTCTACGCCTATCTGGTGCGCTACCTCACCGTGGCGCTGGGCACGGTTGAATCCGGCCTCGCGCGCATCACGCCCTCGATGGACGAAGCTGCGCGCAGCCTTGGCGCCGGGCGCGGCAGTACGCTCGCCCGCGTGCACTGGCCGCTGCTGCGCGGCAGCCTGCTCACCGCTGGCCTGCTGGTGTTCGTGGACGTGATGAAGGAACTGCCCGCCACCCTGGTGATGCGCCCCTTCAACTTCGACACACTGGCTACGCAAGCCTACACCTTGGCCTCAGATGAGCGCCTGAGTGAAGCCGCCACTGCCTCGCTGGCCATTGTGCTGGTCGGGCTGCTGCCGGTGATTCTGTTGTCGCGGCGGATTGGCAGGGCGCGCTGATTCCATGCGCATGGCTGCTTGATAAGCAGCCGCAAAGCGGCCCGAATGTAGGGCGTCAATGAGCAAAGCGAATTGCGCCGAATGAAAGTAGCCCGTCAGGCAAAGGTCGCAGAGCAAAGCCCGTTCGAGCCTTGCATCGGGCCCGTTTTTCAAGCACCCACATGGAATGAACTTGCAGGCATGCGGCGCAATTCGCTTTGCTCATTGACGCCCTACGAGTCGTGCCCGAGTATTCGGAGTGCGTCGTACGCGGTCAACCGTTTCTGCGCGGCGGGTAAACGCTCTTCGTTAGGCATACACCAGGAGGCATCACATGGTTCGAGACTGGGAGATTATTCGAGCAATACTTGTGCGTTTGGAAAACAGCAAAACCCCGAACGTTTACCTTAACGCCAATAGCTTTGAAGAATTTCCGATGCAGGAGGTTGCTTATAACATGCGCCTTTTGAGTGAGTCCGGATACATCGAAGCAAAAATCCTCAACTCAAGCTCAGGTAGTGGCGAAATCAATGTGGCTTTAGCTATTCGTCTCACCAACTCAGGGCATAACTTGTTGGATACGATTCGTAGCGAAAGTATCTGGCAGAAAGTGAAAGACAAGTTTTCCACTGCTGGAGTTGATATGACATTCGACCTTGTTCTGAGTGTCGGAAAAAAGTTCATAGAGACCACGCTTTCTTGAAGTTTGCGCGTGGCTTCACTATTAAAGCCTTGTTGGTAGATGTGCACCGTACACACGGCTTAGGTATGGCCGAATGAGTGGTGCGCACGACGCACCCTACGTACAACAAGGCCTACCTTCCGCCCCACCAACAAAAAGCCCCGCACGCAGCGGGGCTTGTCATTTGCGGAGCCTGAGTTTCAACGCCAGCCGGCGCGATCGAAGATCTTCTGCGCGGCAATCGCGCCCTTGGATGTCTTGCCGATTTCCAGGGTGTCGGCCTTGAAGGGGCCGAGGCGTTCCAGCGCCGGGTTCTTCACCTTCACGCCCGGTACGGTGGGCCATTCGTTGTTGCCGTCGGCGAAGTAGATCTGGGCTTCGTCGGAAGCCAGATATTCGAGGAACTTGACCGCTGCTTCCTTGTGCGGCGCGGTCTTGAGCATGCCGCCGCCAGAGACGTTGATGTGCGTGCCCCAGCTTTGCTGGTTGGGCCACACCACGTTGATGCCTTCCATGGCCTTGCGATCATCCGCGGCGGTGCTGCGCATCATGCGCGCCACGTAGTAGGAGTTGACCAGCGCCACGCCGCATTCACCTGCACCCACGGCCTTGATCTGATCTGTGTCGCCACCCTTGGGGGCGCGCGCGAAATTGGCCACGAGGCCCTTGGCCCAGGCTTCGGTTTTCGCTTCGCCCTCATGCGCAATCATTGCCGCACCCAGCGAGAGGTTGTAGGGATGCATGCCGGCGCGCACGCAGACCTGATTCTTGAGCTTCGGGTCGGCGAGCTGTTCGTAGCTCTGCACGTCGGCGGCCTTGATGGCGATCTTGTTGTAGACGATCACGCGGGCGCGGGTGGAGAAGGCGAACCACTCGCCGGTGCGCAGGTGGGCAGGGATGCGGCTCTCCAGCACTTTGGACTTCACTTCGGCGAAGAGGCCCAGCTCGTCGGCCTTGGCCAGACGCGTGGCATCCACGGTGATGAACACGTCGGCCGGGCTGTTGGCGCCTTCGTTCTTGAGGCGTTCGAGCAGCGCGTCTTCCTGCGCCTCGATGCGGTTGATCTTGATGCCGGTGGCCTTCTCGAAATTCTTGTAGAGGGCTTCATCAGTCTGGTAATGGCGGGCCGAGTAGAGGTTCAGTTCAGTGTCGGCGGCGCTGGCGGGCAGGGCGATGGCCAGCAGCAGGGAAGCGAGGAGTCGATTCATGAAAGCTCCGTTGAATGGGTCGATTGGGGTGGCTGAATCTTACCTGTGATTCTGGCAAATGAAAACCATTCTCATCTTGCGGCGCTCGCACGCTTCGCGCATGAGGCTGATCAGTCATAATCCGGCTTCCTTTGCCCGCGCTGCTTATGAATCACTTCGCCCGCCTCTCTGTCATCCGGATCGCCTTGCTGGCCGTGCTCATGCATGCGCTGATGCCGCTGCTGATGGCGCTGCCGGTACAGGTCGGGGTGAGCATGCAGATGTGCTCGACGCTGGGCGCGAAGAGTGTTTTCGTCCAGTTTGATACCTCCGGGAAAGGCGCACCGGACAAGGGTTTGCAGGCACGCTGCCCGCTCTGCCTTGCCGGGACTCTCTTTGCGCTGATGCCGCCTGCAGATGCCCGCCCGGCGCTGCTCTCCGGCCTGCTGCATGTGCAGGCGCCGGTTCCGCTTGCCGCGCTGGCGCGAGCTGCCGTGTGGCCGCGCTATCACCCGCGCGCACCGCCTGTGGCCTGATTTTCCACCTGTTGAATTCATCGCCCGCCTGGTGTGTGGCGATGCAATCCCATTTTTACGGAGAGTCAGATGTTTGCAAAAATCCTCATGGCCGCAGCTGTGCTGCTGGCCGGTACTGCCCAGGCCCACGATTACACGCTGGGCAGTCTCAAGATCAACCACCCCTGGGCGCGTGCCACGGTCGCTGGTGCGGCTGCTGGTGGCGGTTTCCTGAAAATCACCAACAGCGGCGCGGCCGATCGCCTGATCTCGGCGCAGGCAGAGGTGTCGAACGCGGTAGAGCTGCACACCATGGTGATGGAAGGCAACACCATGCGCATGCGCAAGCTGGACAAGGGTATCGAACTGCCGGCAGGCCAGAGTGTCGAGCTCAAGCCGGGTGGTCTGCACATCATGTTCATCGAACTGAAAGCGCCGCTGAAGCAGGGCGATAAATTCCCGCTCAAGCTGAGCTTCGAGAAGGCCGGGGAGATTACGGTCGACGTGCAGATCGAGGCGGTAGGGGCCGCTGCGGCGCCAGCCATGCAGCACGCGCACTGAGCCCGGGGCCGCCGCTCCAGCCGGAGTGGCGGCTTTTTTTTCCGACAGGATGAGCCAGCGTCCTCTTTCCCCGGCTTTGCCGGGGGTAAAGTGGAGCCATCAAGCGTGGAGCCATCAAGCTTTCAGGAGCCCTATCGTGGATATCCGGATTTTTCGCAAGGCAGGTTTGGCCCTTGCGCTGGCGCTGGGCCTGAATGGCCTGAGCCTGGCGCAGACGACGCTGCTCAACGTTTCATACGATCCGACACGCGAGCTGTATCAGGATTTCAACGCGGCGTTCGCGAGACAGTGGAAGGCCCGTACCGGTGAGAACATCACGCTCCGCCAGTCGCATGGCGGCTCGGGCAAGCAGGCTCGCACGGTGATCGACGGGCTGGAGGCCGATGTCGTCACACTGGCGCTGGCATACGACATTGATGCCATCGCCGCCCAGAAACTGCTTGCGCCGGACTGGCAGAAGCGGCTGCCGCACAACGCAGCGCCGTACACCTCGACCATCGTGTTCCTGGTGCGCAAGGGCAATCCGAAAGGCATTCGCGACTGGCCGGATCTGGCCCGCAGCGGCATCGGCGTGGTGACGCCGAACCCGAAGACTTCGGGTGGCGCACGCTGGAATTATCTGGCCGCCTGGGGCTACGCCCTGCGCAAGAACGGTGGCGATGAGCTGGCCGCCAAGGCGTTCGTGAAGCAGATTTTCGGCAACGTGAAAGTGCTGGATTCCGGCGCGCGTGGTGCCACCACCACCTTTACCGAGCGGGGCATCGGCGACGTGCTGCTGGCCTGGGAGAACGAGGCGTATCTGGCGGTTAACGAGCTGGGCCGTGACAAATTCGAGATCGTCACGCCCTCGGTGTCCATCCTTGCCGAGCCGCCGGTGGCGGTGGTCGACAAGGTGGTTGATCACCATGGCACGCGCAAGCAGGCCGAAGCCTACCTGAACTATCTGTATTCACCGGAAGGGCAGGACATTGCCGGCAAGCATTACTACCGCCCGCGCGATCAAAAGGTGGCCGCGAAGTACGCCAGGCAGTTTGCACCGGTGAAACTGTTCACCATCGAGGAGCTGTTCGGCAGCTGGGCCAAGGCGCAGAAAACGCACTTTGCGGACGGCGCCAGTTTCGACCAGATATTTGGCGCGCGCTGAGTGCCTGTTCTGATTGAAGTGCCCGGAGAGCTGCCCCGGGCGGACCTCTTCAGGTGGTCGTGCTGAAGAGGCTTGCTAGTCGAGGCTTTCTGGCATGGGTTGCCGGAAAGCGATGCTGCGTGCGGGTCCTGGCGAGGGTCAGCCCCGGCGCTCGCAGGCGGTCTTGAACCAGCCCTTGATCGTCGCCGCCGGAATCGCCTTGCCGACGTACTTGTCAAAATTCCGGTCCAGCGCGCAGGCGTTTGTTTGTGCACCGCCTGTGCAGTTGTAGAGCAGCTGGATTTCCAGCGCTTCGCTGCGGCAGTCGTATTTGATGCCGGTGTTGCGTGAATTGCCGCTGGCCGAATCGAGGAAGCGGAACCAGGAGAAGACCCGGCCGGTCTCGCTGATGCTGTTCCTGTCGACTTCATAGTTGATCGTGGTGTTGCCGCTGCCCTTCTCGCTGAACATGGTTTGCCAGCTGTGCTTGAACAGCGTGCCCTGCTCAATTTCGCGCAGCAGGCTCTGCCGGCAGTCCAGTGCCGCGCCGGCACGTTCGCAGGCCTTGAGTTCAAGTGCCACCATCGGAATGGCCGACAGGCGCGTGACATCGAGTGGCCGCTCCGTGCTGGCGCGTGTGCTGCCCGTATCTGAAGCGGCGCGGGTCTGCTGCATCAGCTTTTCGGCCGCTGCCGGGGCGATGTCCAGCATGGGCTTGAAGTACAGGCGCCCATCCATCTGGGCGTCATCGGCGAAGCTGCCTTGCCAGTAATCACCGTTGACCCAGGTGTAACGCCCTTCGCCGGTCTTGCGCCCTTTCGCCCAGGCGCCCTGGTACAGGTCGCCGCTCTTCCACAGGTAGCTGCCCTGACCATGGGCCTCGCCGGCCTTGAAGTCGCCTTCGTAGCGGTCGCCCGATGCGGCAAACACCTTGCTGCCTTTGCCATCGGGCAGGCCGGCCGCGACGCTGCCAAGGTACTTGTCGCCATTCGCGAAAATGATTTCGCCCTGGCCGGCAGGCCGATCCTGCGACCAGTCGCCTTCGTAGCTCTGGCCACTGGACCACACGAACTTTCCCTTGCCCTGCTTCAGCCCCGCCTGCCACTGCCCGTCGTAACGGTTGCCGGCCTTGTCGCTGTAGCTGCCGCTGCCATCGGGCGCGCCCGTCTTGAAGCTGCCTTCATAGCGATCCCCGGAACTGAAGATCTTGCTGCCGAAGCCCTCCGGTACGCCGGCTTTCACTTCGCCCTCGTAACGATCCCGATTGGCAAAAATGAGGATGCCGCGTCCGTCTGGTTGATCGTCCAGCCAGTCGCCTTCGTAGCTCTGGCCGTTGGCCCATTCGAACTTGCCGGGGCCCTGACGCTTGCCGTTGAGCATGCGGCCGCTGAAGCGGTCACCGTTGTCCCAGCTGATCGTGACCGAGCCCGTGATCAGCCCGCTGTTGCCATCCGTAGTGAAGCGCCCCCTGAACGTGGCGTTGCTGGCGCGCAGGGTTTGTTCCGGGATCGACAGGTCTTCCGGCGGCAGCGGAGCCCGCGTCAGATCCACGGTTGGCACGGGGCTGTTCGATCCGATGGAAGTCGGCGTGTCTGCCGCGTGTGCCGGCAGGCTCAGCAGGAGGGTCAGCAGCATGCCGGGCAGGGCAGGCGATGCAGTGTGCAAAAACCAGCGTGGCAGGGTGGGCATGGCGGCGTCCGTGAAGTCGCGCCCCGGGCGGCAGGGCTTGATTTGACAATATGCGGGCCGGCCGGCCGCCGTCAAGCGCCACACCCCTCAGAACAGCTCGCCCTGCCGGGGATTGGCGCGTGGCGGACGAAACGCGTGGGTGTTGAGCTGGCGATGCGCCTGATTCAGCCCCAGGCGCTCGATGGCCAGACGCGCACGTCTGGCGTACAGCTCGGCAAACACGCCGCTGCCCTGCATGCGCCGGCCGAACTGGCTGTCGCTGGCTTGCCCGCCGCGCATCTGCCGAAGAATGCTAATGACATGGCCGGCGCGATCCGGAGCGTGTTGCGCCAGCCAGGCCGGGAACACCTCGGCCAGCTCATGCGGCAGGCGCAGCAAGCCGATTCCGGCATGGCGTGCGCCGGCAGCATGGGCGGCCTCGAAAACGGTCTCCAGCTCATGATCGTTGAGTGCCGGAATCAGCGGGGCGAACAGCACGCCGCAGGGCACCCCCAGTGCCGCAAGTTCGCGCAGCAGTTCAATACGGCGTTGCGGCGCAGCGGCGCGCGGCTCCATTGCGCGGGCGAGCTTGCGATCCAGCGTGGTGATCGAGAAACTCACCTCCACCAGATGGTCACGTGCCAGATCGGCGAGCAGGTCGAAATCGCGCTCGATCAGCGCCCCCTTGGTGACGATCATTACGGGGTGACGGCACTCGACCAGTACTTCGAGGATCGCGCGGGTGACCCCCAGATCGCGTTCCACCGGCTGCCAGGCATCGGTATTCATGCCCAGTGCTATCGGACTGCAGCGGTAATTGCGCGCACCCAGCTCGCGGCGCAGCAGGGTGGCGGCATCCGCCTTCCAGGCAATCTTGGTTTCGAAATCCAGCCCGGCTGAAAGCCCCAGATAACTGTGCGTGGGGCGGGCGTAGCAGTAGGTGCAGCCGTGCTCGCAGCCGCGATACGGATTGATCGATTGGGTGAACGGAATGTCGGGCGAGTCGTTGCGGCTGATGATGCTTCTGGCGCGATCCACCCGCAGTTCGGTACGTGGTACGGCAGGCGCTTCCTCCAGCGAGCCCCAGCCATCGTCGCAGGCCTCGCGACATTGGGATTCAAAGCGCCCGTCGGGGCGTGACACGGCGCCGCGACCGCGAAAGAGCAGCGGACGCAGGGTGTCAGGGGGCAGAGGATCGGATGGCATCGGCTACAATCGGGAAATCACAAAAAACAACGCCAGAATTATGAACGCCTCCAACCAACTTCACATCGACGATGTCCGCATTCGCGAAATCAAGGAACTGACCCCGCCGGCCCACGTGTTGCGTGAATTCCCCGCCACCGAGGCCGCTGCCAGCACCGCCTTTGCCGCCCGCCACGCCATTCATCGCATCCTGCACGGCGCGGATGACCGTCTGCTGGTGGTGATCGGCCCGTGTTCGATTCACGACACCCAGGCCGCCGTCGAATACGCGCAGCGCCTCAAGGCACAGGCCGAGCGCTTCAAGGAAGACCTGCTGGTGGTGATGCGCGTGTATTTCGAGAAGCCGCGCACCACGGTGGGCTGGAAAGGCCTGATCAACGACCCCGGCATGGACAACAGCTTCCGCATCAACGACGGCCTGCGCCTGGCGCGCAAGGTGCTGTGGGAGATCAACGAGCTGGGCCTGCCGGCCGCAACTGAATTCCTCGACATGATCACCCCGCAATACATCGCGGACCTGATCGCCTGGGGCGCCATCGGTGCGCGTACCACTGAAAGCCAGGTGCATCGCGAACTGGCCTCTGGTCTGTCCAGCCCGGTCGGCTTCAAGAACGGCACCGACGGTAACGTCAAGATCGCCATCGACGCAATCAAGGCTGCTGCCTCACCGCACCATTTCCTGTCCGTCACCAAGGCCGGCCATTCGGCAATTGTGTCGACCGCCGGTAACGAGGATTGCCACCTGATCCTGCGTGGTGGCAAGGCCCCCAATTACGACGCCGCCAGTGTGGATCAGGCCTGCAAGGAGCTTGCCGGCGCAGGCGTATCCGCCAAGGTCATGATCGATTTCTCGCATGCCAACAGCAGCAAGAAGTTCGAACGCCAGATCGAAGTCGCCAAAGACACGGCGGCCCAGCTTGCCGCGGGAGATGACCGTATCTTTGGCGTGATGTGTGAATCGCATCTGGTCGAAGGCCGCCAGGATCTGGTGCCGGGCAAGGCGCTGGAATACGGCAAGAGCGTGACCGACGCCTGCATCGGCTGGGAAGATTCGGTCGGCGTGCTGGAGATTCTGGCTGAAGGCGTGCGCGCCCGCCGGGTGAAGAAGGCGCTGGAAGAGTAAGCGTCGGGTTGTGCATGTAAAAAGCGGCCTGCGGGCCGCTTTTTGTTTGTTTTTGATGCTTGAAGAGCAAGGCTGGGCGCGGGTCTTCGGGTGTTGGATGACCGCTCCCACGCTCCGCGTGGGAACCCGGTTTGCGACGCTCTGCGTCGGAGGGCGGACGCAGGAGCGTCCATTCAAAAGCGGGCTTGGTCAGAAATTCCAGTACGCAAAGTTGGCGGCGATGAAGGCTTGATTTTCAGTGTAGAACCAGAGCGCCCCACCCATCATTGCGATGATCGGCAGAATTGCAATTGCCTTGTTGCGTGCTTGGAAGCGAGGTTGGCGCTCAATCCAGCCCTCTAGCAAGGTTCCGGTTAAAATCCAGACCGAGAACAGGATTCCTGTGCTGGCGCAAGCTAGCCATCCGGCCTTGGTCGTGGGAAGCAGCGGAAAGATGATCCCGAGCAAAATCAGCGTCGAGATGGGGACGGCAAGTAAGGCCATGATCCAAGTACGGGACCAAAAAGAGGCGCGATCTTCGTTGTCCATTGTTTCCCTGATTCGGATGGTTCCCACGCTCCGCGTGGGAATCCGGTTTGCGATGATCTGTGTCGGAGGGCGGACGCCGGAGCGTCCTGATGCCGCACCCACGCGGAGCGTGGGTGCGATCCCCGCGTCTCACTTCCCGCCGATGTAACCCAGCAACGCCTCCGTCGAAGCGTCATATCCCGGCCCGCCCGTTCCTGTCAGCCGTTGTTCGATACCGCTGGCGAGCTGTTTGCCCAGCTCCACGCCCCATTGGTCGAAGGAGTTCAGCCCCCAGATCGAGCCTTGCACGAAGACTTTCTGTTCGTAGAGGGCGAGCAGCGCGCCGAGGCTGCGCGGTGACAGGTCGTCGAGCAGCAGGGTGTTGCTCGGGCGGTTGCCGGGGAAGGTGCGGTGCGGGATCAGGGCTGCGATTTCTTCTTCCGGGATTCCCTTGGCAGACATCTCGGCGCGCACTTCGTCGCCGGCCTTGCCTTGCATCAGCGCGGCGGACTGGGCGAGGCAGTTGGCGATCTGGCTGACGCGGTGCTCGGGCAACTGACCCGGCTGCGACAGGGCGAGGATGAAGTCCACCGGGATCACGGCGGTGCCTTGATGGATGAGCTGGAAGAAGGCGTGCTGGCCGTTGGTGCCGGGCTCGCCCCAGATCACCGGGCCGGTGGCGTAGCTGACGGCTTCGCCATCGGCGCGTACGCGCTTGCCATTGGATTCCATATCCAGCTGCTGCAGGAAGGCCGGCAGGCGGTGCAGGGTCTGGTTGTAGGGGATGACGGCGTGGGAACTGCAGCCGAGAAAATCCACGTACCAGATGCCCAGCAGGGCGAGCAGCACGGGCAGATTTTCGGCCAGCGGCGCGGTGCGGAAGTGCTGGTCCATGTCGGCGGCGCCGGCGAGGAGTTCGTCGAAGCCCTTCGCGCCGATACTCAGGATGATGGACAGGCCGATGGCGCTCCACAGCGAATAGCGCCCGCCGACCCAGTCCCAGAAGCCGAACATGTTGGTGGTGTCGATGCCGAATTCGGCGACCTTGGCCGCGTTGGTCGACACGGCTACGAAATGTTTGGCCACGGCCGCTTCGGAGCCCGCCGCCTTGACCAGCCAGGCACGCGCGCTGCGGGCGTTGGTCAGCGTTTCGACGGTGGTGAAGGTCTTGGAGGCAATGATGAAGAGCGTGCGCGCCGGGTCCAGATCGGCCAGTGCCTGCGTGAGATGCAGGCTGTCGACATTGGAGACGAAATGCAGGCGCGGGCCGCTGGCATAAGGCTTGAGCGCCTCGCAGACCATCAGCGGGCCAAGATCCGAGCCACCGATGCCGATATTGACCACATCGGTGATTGTTTCGCCGCTGAAGCCTTTCCATTCGCCGCTGCGTACGCGTTCGGCAAAGGCGTATGTTTGGGCGCGCACTGCGCGGATCCCGGGTAGTACGTCCTGGCCGTCTACCAGCACGGGCACGTTGCCCTGGGCACGCAGTGCGGTGTGCAGCACGGCGCGATGCTCGGTGGTGTTGATGCTGCAGCCCTCGAACATGGCGAACATGTGGGTGCGCAGATCGCATTCGTCTGCCAACGCGATCAGGTGGCGCAGGGTGTCATCGTTGATGCGGTTCTTCGAGTAGTCCAGCAGGATGCCGCAGGCTTTTGTGCTGAAGCGTTCGGCGCGTGCCGGATCGGCGGCAAAGAGTTCGCGCAGGTGGATGCCCTGCTGACTGTCGGCGTGTTCCGCGAGGCGTGCCCAGGCGAGCGTGGTGCTTGGATTCATGGTGTGTGCTTGTCTCGTATGGTTTCCCGCGATGATAGCCGGGGTGTATGACGCTGGCGAGAGGCGGGCGGGCCGGCGCTGTTGAGGCCTCCTGCCTGAAGAGCCGCTCCCCACCTTGCTGTGCAGCATGCCTGCCTGCAGAGGTCCGCCGTGTGCGGCTCTGCGGGCAGGGGTCAGGCGTGTGTGATGGCTTGCTCCAGCGCCACGGCGGCGCCGATCAGCGCCGGATTGCTGGCGGTGATGACATAGGTGGGCACTTGTGCCAGATAGTCCGTGAAGCGCCCTTTGGCTTCGAAGCGGGCGCGGAAATCCGACTGATCGAACCAGGTTCCCAACCGTGGCACGATGCCCCCGCCGATGAACACGCCGCCGCGCGCGCCCAGCGTCAGGGCGAGGTTGCCGGCGACGCTGCCGAGGAGCGCGCAGAAGGTGCTCAGCGTGGCGGTGCACAAGGCATCGGTACCCGCCAGCCCGGCGGTGGTGATGGCGGCACTGTCGAGGCTCTGCGCCGTCTCGCCGCGCACCTGTGCCAGCGCGCGGTAGAGGCTGATCAGGCCGGGGCCGGAGAGCACGCGTTCGGCCGAGACGTGACCATGCTCGCGCAGGAGCAGGGCGGTCAGCGCGAATTCTTCGTCGGTATGCGGCGCCAGGCTGACGTGGCCGCCTTCACCACCCAGCGGGACGTAGCCCGTGCCGGCAACGACCAGACCGGATACGCCGAGCCCGGTGCCGGGGCCGATCACGCCGATGGCGCAGCCGGGCACGCAACTGCCACGACCCGTCTGGCGTCGTTCGGCGTCGGTGAGATGCGGCAGCGACAGTGCCAGCGCGGTGAAATCGTTCACGAAGACGAGCTGCTCCAGCCCGAGGGCACGGCGCAGCGCCTCGATCGAGAATGCCCAGGGATTATTGGTCAGGCGCAGGGCATCACCGGTGATCGGGTTGGCAATGCCGACCGCACCGTTGCGCGGCGCTGGCGCACCTGTCTGCTCGCGCCAGGCGCGGATGGCCTCGAGTGGCCCGGCGTAATCGGCGCAGGCCAGACTGGCAATGTGGCTGATTGGCGCGCCGGGGGCCGCGATCAGCGCGAAGCGGGCATTGGTGCCGCCGATGTCGCCGAGCAGGCGCGGGTAGCTGTCAGCGGGTCCAGAAAACATGTTTCCTCACTCCTTCTGCGTGCAGGAAGTGACTGACCGGCAAGGCCGGTGTCGAGGTGACCATGGCCTGACCGAAAACCTGCCATTTCGTGTCGCCGGTAATGTGTAGGATCAGGCTGCGCGTGGCCAGCAGACGTGGCGCCGTGAGGGTCAGGCGTGCCGTAACGGGCGCCTTGCCCTCGGCAAACAGCAGAGGCTGGCCTGTGGTGTCGAAGAGCGCAGCATCGCGCTGCGGGCTGTCCGGGAAGATCGACGCGGTGTGGCCGTCTTCGCCCATGCCCAGCACCACCGCGTCGAACTGCTCGGGCAGCGCAGCGAGACGCTGGTTGGCGGCCTCCAGCGATTCGCCCTTGCGGTACAACGGCAGGAAATCTGCTGCGGCTGCCGCACCCTGCAGCAGATGGCTGCGTACGCTGCGGGCGTTGCTGTGCGGGCTGTCTTCTTCCACGCAGCGCTCGTCGGCCAGCAGGATGCAGACCTTGCTCCAGTTGATGTTCGCGTCGCTCAGGGCCTTGAAGAAACCCGCCGGCGTGCGCCCGCCGGAAACCACCAGGGTGGCGGTTTCGTGGGCCGCGATGCCGGCGCGCAGGCTGGCGGCCACGCAGGCTGAAAGCGCCTGATCAAGGGCGTTGGCGTGGGCAAAGGTGTGAAGTTTCAGATTCACCGGAATCGTCTCGGCAACTGTGATGCAGGCAGTGTAGCGTGCGGCGCCGGATTTGCGACACGCTACGTCCGCTCAGGCACGCGCCTGGCGGATTTTTCGGCTGCCAGCCTGAAGAGCCGCCTGTGGATTGCCTTTCCGGGCATGCTCCGCGCCAGGGGCCGTCACGCGCGGCGCTGCGGGCAGCGTGCAAGCGGCAGCCGCGGCAGTGGAAAAATCAAACCCTGTAATGGCAGCGCGCTGCTTGTGCGCAGGGCGGCATTCGACTACTTTCCAGACTCTGGTCCAACCGTTTGCAAGGCGCGCATCATGTCACTCAACCCCATCGTCGACGCGGTTACCCAACGCATCGTTTCCCGCAGCGCCGAAGGCCGCCCCCGCTATCTGGCCCGTCTGGATGCGGCCGTGCCCGGCGCACCCTATCGCGGCGCGCTCGGCTGTACCAATCTGGCCCACGGCTTCGCCGCTAGCCCGCCTGAAGACAAGCTGCGCATCAAGGCCATCAAGGCGCCGAACATCGGCATCGTCACGGCCTACAACGACATGCTCTCGGCCCACCAGCCCTATGGCGTGTATCCGGACATCATCAAGAGTGCGGCACGCGCGGCGGGCGCCACCGCCCAGGTGGCCGGCGGCGTGCCGGCCATGTGCGACGGCATCACCCAGGGGCAGGACGGCATGGACCTGTCGCTGTTCTCGCGTGACGTGATCGCCATGAGCACGGCCGTGGCGCTCTCGCACAACATGTTCGATGCCGGCCTGTGTCTGGGCATCTGCGACAAGATCGTGCCGGGCCTGGTGATGGGCGCGCTGCGCTTTGGCCACCTGCCTTTCATCTTCGTGCCTGCCGGGCCGATGCCGACCGGCATCTCCAATGATCAGAAAGCCAAGGTGCGGCAGAAATACGTGGCCGGCGAGGTTGGCAAGGATGCCTTGCTGGAGAGCGAATCCCAGTCCTACCATGCGCCGGGCACCTGCACCTTCTATGGCACGGCCAACAGCAACCAGATGATGATGGAGATGATGGGTCTGCATCTGCCGGGTGCTGCCTTCGTGCCTCCCGGCACGCCGCTGCGCGAAGCGCTGACTCGCGCAGCGACCCGACGGGCGCTGCAGATCACCTCGCAAGGTGATGCCTTCACGCCGCTCGGCCGCATGATCGACGAGCGTAGCATCGTCAACGCCATTGTCGGCCTGCTCGCCACTGGCGGCTCCACCAACCACACCATGCACCTCGTGGCGATGGCGCGCATGGCCGGCATTCTGATCGACTGGAGTGACTTCGAATCCCTGTCCAAAGTCGTGCCCCTGATTGCCCGCGTGTATCCGAATGGCGCGGCAGATGTGAACCAGTTCCACGCCGCTGGCGGCATGGCCTGGGTTGTACGCGAACTGCTCTCTGCCGGGCTGGTTCATGCCGATGTGCGCACCGTCGTCGGGCAGGGCCTTGCCGCCTACGCCCAGGCGCCGGCGCTGGATGCCAGCGGCAATCTGGTGTGGCAGGACATTCCTGCTGAAAGCGGTGATGCCAGCGTGCTCGCCACCGCCGCCCAGCCCTTCAGTGCCGATGGCGGCCTGCGTCTGCTGGCCGGCAATCTCGGCCGGGCGGTGATCAAGGTCTCCGCCGTGAAGCCCGCCCAGCGTGTGATCCGTGCGCCGGCCATTGTCTTCGAGAGTCAGGATGCATTGCTGGCGGCAGCCAAGGCCGGCGAACTCGAGCGCGATTTCATCGCCGTGCTGCGCTTCCAGGGGCCGCAAGCCATCGGCATGCCGGAGCTGCACCAGCTCACCCCCACGCTTGCCAACCTGCAGGACAAGGGCTTCCGCGTTGCGCTGGTGACTGACGGGCGCATGTCCGGAGCCTCCGGCAAGATCCCGGCGGCGATCCACGTCACCCCCGAAGCCCTGGCCGGCGGCCCGATTGCCCGGGTGCAGGACGGCGACATGATCGAACTCGATGCCGAAGCCGGCATCCTGCGCGTGGAAAGTCGCGAAACCAATTTCGACGCGCGCAGCCCCGCCGTGTTCAACGGCAGCGGTCAGTTCGGCATGGGCCGCGAGCTCTTCGGCGTGCTGCGAAAATCCGTCAGCGGCGCCGAACAGGGCGCCACGGTGTTCAGCTTCGAAGAGTAAGAGCCTGAAGAGGCGCGTGGGGCGGGCTTCTCTGGCGGGGAGTGCTGGAGAGGCCCGTTGCGTGCGGTTCCAGGGGGTGGGTGCCTGAAGAACGAGGCTGCGTGCGGCTCTTGATGATCCGGCGCGGACGGTCGGGAAAATGAAAAGCGGGCGTTCAGGTGTAGGGCGGGTTAGGCGCAGCCGTAACCCGCGCGGAACAGGCAAATCCTGCCAGAGCGAACGGGTTGTCAGCGCGGGTCAATGACCCGCCCTACATGGCTTTCCGGGTTACGGCCTTTCGTAGCGCGCAAGCAAAGCTTGACCACGCATTTCTTTAAGTTCAGGCACGTCAAGACACACCTGCTCTCCTGTTGTTTCCAGCAATTGCTCTGACTGTTGTGGCTCGGCGAGTTCACCGGCGAGGATACGGAAGTTCAGTTGTAGTTTTCCGGGGCCTGAAGGCACGATGGCTAGAGTGTCTGATGACCTCCCTTCCTCGCCGGGAAGCAATGATCCAAATCGAACGTTACAGATGGGGTACTCGCCGCTTTCGTCGATACCAAGGAGGGCATCCCGCTGATCAAGCAGCTCTGGCAAGCTACGTACTCCCGTCAGGGCATCCCATGTTTCGCTCGGCTCACTTGGAATATCTTCGCCGGCCATCATGCGGAAAGACTGCCCATCAAGCGGCTTTACCGAAACTTCCAGCTTTGCGTTCGACAACGGCGTCTGAGAGCTATTTATTAATGTGAATTTCATTTCGATGAGAGCGGCTTTCATACTCACATACTCGGCATACTCCCGCCAAAAGTCCTCATTGTCGTATCGCCGAACGCTAAGCGCGAACTCATACGGACCGGGCCGCTCGCTGGGCGGACTTTTATAGTCAGCTAGCTTCTTAGGGAAACTCAGATACTTCAATGCGACATTTCGCGGCAAAGGCTCATTGTCTGGCGTGAGCACAGACAGGTTTAACAGCACCTGCCCTCGTCCGGAGTCAGCTAACGTCATTTCTGAAACTTCTGTGAGTGCGGCCTCATCAGTGCTACTGCCGCGACGGACATACGCAATATGCCGCCTCAGGCCGCCATAGTCCTTTGTAAGAGAGAAAGGGCGTTTTTGCTTTGGAATTACGATTATTCCGACTGTTTTTCCTTCATACAGATGCTCTTCATAGCGGAACATCAACTTCGGCTCTACTTTGCTGTTAACGAACTGTTGCAGCCTGGAGTCATCAACGCTTTCTGAGATGCCAACCACTTCTGCTGGGTGCGGACGATTATCTTTGAACCCGAGCAGAATGTAGCCTGTTCCATCTCTCCATGCGTTGGCTATAGCCAAGATATCCTTCAGCATCTCGGCTTTTTGAGGATCGCTTCCATTAGCGAAGGGATACTGCTCACGCTTAAAGTCCAAATCGACGCCTTCGCTTTTATAACGAAGCACGTTCAGAAGTTCGCTATTCACCATCTCTACGTCCTCGACGGTTTAGATGCTTTGCATTAAAGCCCGCTACGGGGCTCAACTCGGAAGGCGGGTAATATCGTTAAGCAGTCCGTCATGAATGCGGTGTCGCTCTACTCCTAAGCCCCTACCAGTGTCCGCTTTTGGCTTGGCTCAACGACTGTCCGCTCCTGGCCGAAAGCTTCCAGAACGACAGAACAGCTCCAATCATCCGGCATGCTCCGCAGGGCGTCAATCGCCTGAAAGGCATGGCGCTGGAGGTGGGGCGGGAAAGGCGCTCCGGCTCGAATTCCCGCAGAGGTTCATCGGCGCTCACGCATGCCCGGCTGCCTCCTGCATCAATCTCGACGGACCTCCCTGATTTGATTCGCGCCTGCCCCCTTTGATTCACAGGTCTCCGGAGTCGTGGCTTGTTCGGGCCGTGTGGGGGTGTGCGGTGTTCGTGGCGCCCTGACAACCGGTATTGGCCTTTCGTATGGCGTTGGTCTAAGTTGATGGGGTCCTGTGCTACTTCATGGCAGGTGCTGACACGGTACGCGGCAATCTCGCCGCCAAGCCGGAACCCTCAGGAGACAAACCAATGAATCAGAAAATGATGGCGCTCGGGCTGCTTGCCGCCTTGCTGGCGGGCGGTGCGCAGGCGGCCAACCGGCCGGCGGGCTATGTGACGATCTGCACCGAGGGCAAAACCTGCTCGGTTGCCAGTGCGACGAATGTCGCCTTCGGCCGTGCCGACAAGTTTTTCTACAAGACGCTTACGGGCAGCTTCGCGTGCAGCGAAGCGACCTTTGGCGGGCGTATTGCAGGCGGTGTGAATGAATGCTCGGCGGGGTCTTCCTCAGGTAGCTCGTCGAGCTCTTCCTCGTCATCCAGCAGCAGTTCATCAAGTTCATCCAGCTCGTCGAGCTCTTCAAGCTCCTCCAGCAGCAGTTCCAGTTCGTCGTCGAGCAGCTCTTCATCGAGTTCGAGCAGTTCGTCTTCGGGCGGCTGGCCGGCTAGCACAGCGACGCGCCCGCAGCTCTCGGATAGCGTGGCCGCGCAATACGATGTTGCCCAGTTTCTCGCTGCCAGCGGCACCGTTGGCAGCCTCGTGACGGACAACTGGAACCCGCGCAGCACGGTCATCAACACGCCGGCCACGCCGGATTATCTGGTCGCAAAAAGTGGCGCCAGCTATTCCAGCGTTCAGGCCGCCATCACCGCCGCGACGCTGGCAGGCAAGACTACGCGGCAGTACATCAAGGTGATGCCCGGCACGTATAACGAACTGGTGATCGTGCCCAAAGGGCTTCTGGTCACGCTCTACGGCGGGGGCTCCGATCCGAAGGAAACCGTGATTGCGCTTGCCACAGGGGCCAAGCAGACCGGCGCGCAATTCGCCGCGCTGGCCAATCCGGGCAGTGCCGTCTTCACCAGCAGCACGCCCAGCTCGATCAAGGCCACCTACGATGCCTGTGCCACGAAAAGCGGCGCGATCGGCACGACCTGCTCGTCGATGTTCGTTGTGAATGCGGATAACTTCGAGGCCATCAACCTGACGATCCAGAACACCTGGAGCGAATCCGTGAATGGGGAAACCCAGGCGGTCGCGCTGATGGTGGTAGGCGACCGGGCCTTGTTTTACAAAACCCGCCTGATCGCCAATCAGGACACGCTCTACGTGAAGTCGACCGCAGCAAATGTGGTGGCACGCAGCTACTTCGCCAGCAGCTATATCGAGGGCGATACCGATTTCATCTTCGGGCGCGGTACCGCGGTGTTCGACAAGAGCACGATCTATTTCACCCGTGTGCGCAAGAACAGCAGCACCATCGGCGCGCCCAGCACCTATGGCACGCATCCCTATGGTTTCCTGTTCACCGGCTGCACGTTTGCGGTTGATGCGGGCGCGGCAACGGTTTCGCTGGCACGCCAGTGGCCGGAGTCGTCGAGCGCGGGCGTCACCATCGGCAAGATGATCGTGCGCGAATCCTACCTGGGCGCGGAGATCAAGAACCCACCCTGGGCCGACTGGAGCAGCAGCAACCCCGTGCAATATGGCACGGCAGCCAGGCCCTATCTGGGCGAATACCACAATACCGGGCCGGGTGCGGCGAAGTAGGCTGCACGTTCAACAACAAAAAAGACGCTGAGGCGTCTTTTTTGTTGGGTGTCTGCAGAGCCGCTCCCTGCCTTGTTCTTCGGCATGCCGTGCCCGGAATGCCCGTCCCGTGCGGCAGAGCAGGGCGTCATCTTTAAATGCCCCTGCAGCTCAACGCTCTTAGAGGATGTTCATGATCTTGCTGCGAGGCCGTTATCAGGGCTCATGCGCTGCTCTTCACTCTGCTGACTGCCTCTCGCTACAGATCGTGAACCGCCTCTTATTGATCCGGCCTGGTGAAGTTTGAAGTCCGTTCGGCCCGAGTGCGCCCGCAGGGCGTGTATCGAGGGCGGGGCTAAGCCTCGATACAGCCGGCTTTGCCGGCCACTCGGCACGAACGGTTTTGGAGGCGCAAAGTTCAAACAAAATCGGGCCGGATCAATATTGCGGCCCATGCCGCCAGGTCACGGCCCAGGCATACAGCGCGGTGACGGCGAGGATGTCGAAGGCGGGGCCGAAGACGAGGAACAGGGTGGGCATGGCGAGATTGCTGGCGGCCTGGATGAGCAGGGCGTGGGCGAGGAGTTTGATCGGCAGGGCGGCGATCAGGTAGGTGGCGATCAGCAGGGTGGCGAGGATGCGGCGCTCGTTGCTGCGCTCGACGATGTAGTGGGTGCAGGCCATGACGGCGGGCAGCAGCAGGAGCAGGCCCTGGGTGAAAATGCTCAGGGTGCGGGTGTGGTCCTCCACGCTGTAGGCCAGGCCGTCGGGCAGGGCGAGGCTGAACAGTACGCATGCGCCATGGAAGACGGCGAGCAGGCGCAGCGGGGCGCGGAAAGGGGCGTGCAGATAGCCGGCGAGGAGGTAGAGCAGGCCCGCGCCGGTCATGTGCGAGGCGAGGTCGGCGAGGTTGGGTGGTGTCAGCGGCAGGCTGATGGCGGCAGCCTCCAGATTGCTCCAGGCCGGCACGATGATGGTGCTGGTGATCAGCCGGGCATCTTCCAGGGCGAGGTTGGTGATGAGCTGACCTAGGCTGTGATTCCAGAAGCGGTAGATCAGCGGAAGCAGGTGCCAGAGCAGGGCACTGAGGCTGCTGACAATGAGCAGGGCGCCGAGGAATTGGGCCAGACGCCCGTGCAGCAGGTGCTGATGGCGCTGATAAAGGCTGCGCGGTGGTGGGGCGGTGGCGATGACCTGGATGGTTTCTTCGGTGTTCATGCGGGGCTCCGCTCATCAAGTACTTCGCCCCGGCGCAGAGCCCAGACGCTGCCATGGGCGATGCAGCCTTCGCTGATCAGCAGGGTGTCGGCGGCGAGTGTCGAGGGGTGAGCAGGCGAGCCGATTTCGCAGCAACGGCCCAGCTGGACTTCGCTGCGGGAATACACCGGTCCGTTGATCTGGCAGCCGGGGCCGATGCTGATCGGACCGTCGGCGTAGGCGGCGCCTTCGACGATGACGTTCTGGCCGATGACGATGGATTTGTCGGCACGCAGGTCACCGATGATGCGGCAGCCATCGCCAATGACCAGCCGGCCGGAGACGAGCAGGTCAGCCTTGACGGTGTGGCCGGCGGGGATCTTCAGGTTGCGACCGTTGCCGGGTTGGCCGTTGCTGCGCTGTGGCGGGTCGAAGCGGGCAACCGTATCGAGCTGATGCGGCCGCTGGGCATCTTCAGGCAGGCGGCCAAAGACGATGCGCGGGGCGAGCAGCTGCTCGAACTGGACGCGGCGGGCCAGCGCGATTTCCTGCGCGGCGCTGGCCCAGCCCTTGAGCTGGCCGGCTTCGGCGACATCCAGACGACGCTCGGTGCGGACCCAGCGGGTGACCCGGGCGCGGCGGCCAATGGCGATGTCGCGCTGCGACAGGGCACTCTTGACCAGCGCGTTGTGAGCGACGTTGATGCGCCCTTCGGCGAAGATCTCGCGGTCACAGATCAATTCCCCCGGGATGTCGAGGTGGCCGGCGGCGAGTACGAGGCTGCGCAGGCGGCGTGAGCCGGGGGGCAACTGTTCGGCGAGATGATTGGAGACCCCGAGTACGATGAAGGGACGGCCGTTTTCGTTGGCGCCGCGAATCGGGCCGCTGTCGCGCGCCAGATGCAGCAGGTGGGAAAACTGCTCGCGCACCATGCGGCGGAATTCGTCGACACGCGCGGGCGCCTCGGGCAATTGCTCGAGCGGGGTGGCGCGCGGGGTGCCGCGTGACAGGGTGCGCAGCAGCGGCAGCACGGGCAGCAGCAGGCACAGGACAGCGAGTCCGGCGAAGCTGAGCAGGAACTGATCCGGAGTCATGTGGAGGCTCCGGCTTTTGCTTCGAGGATGGCGGGGGGCTGATGGGCAGGGGGCGCTGGACGTTCCAGACGGGCACACAGCAGAACGCGCAGACCATCGACCAGACGATCGACAAAGCTGAAGCTGGACAAGGGCAGCAGCCGGATTTCGGTGCGTATGCCGGCCATGCGCGCGGCCGCCGCCATGCTGAAGGCGGGGCCGGGATGCCCGTGCGGATCGAAGCTGGTGGCGGCGCAGAGGGCCATGGCGAGGCCGGCGCTGAGCGGGGCGCCGACGAAATACAGGGCGATGCCACAGAGCAGGCTGGCCAGCCAGATCAACGGCAGGGCGGCCGAGAAGAAGGCCGCGCCACCTTGCAAGCGGGCTCCCAGCGGGATGCGAGGGTTCAGCAGCAGGGACGCCATGCGCATGCTCTGCCAGGCTATCGAGATGCGCATGCGTGGCGATTTGATCAGGTCGGGCGAGTCTTCGGCGCCACAATGCACGATCTCGCCGAGCAGGCGTGATTGCCAGCCCATGCGGGTGAGACCGAGAACGATGCCGGCGCCGTCCGGGGCGTGCTGCAGGTCCGGGGTGTCGAGACTCTTGACGGCCTGGCGACGCAGTGCCCGGATGCGGGCCTTGCCGCACAGCAGCAGACTCAGCGCGTCACTTTGCGTGGCGATCAGGGTGTCGGCCTGATCGCCGAGGAGTGCCAGGCGGGCGCCCAGTGCGCTTTCGGTCTGGGCGGGGATGGCACGGCTGAGCACTGCGCCGATGGCGGGATCAAGCAGCGGGGTAACGGATTGGCGCAGCCAGGCTTGTGGCAGGGGAGCTTCCTGATCAAGCACGATCAGCGCGCTGCCAATCGAGGTGGCGACCGCGGCATGCAGGGCACTGGCCAGGGTGGTGTTGCGCCCGCCCATCATCGGCAGCGGGTGCACGCGTTCCGGAAAGGCCTGGGTGAGACGGGCCACGGCGCTGATGACTTCGGCATCGGCCGGGTCGAACATGGGAACGAAATGGATGCGCTCGACGGGGTAGTCGAAGAAGCAGCACTGCAGGGCGTCAAGCTGACGACTCTGGGCGGCGGCATCGCCGCGCGCCGGGATGAGGATGGAAATCGTGGGCCAGGGGGCGTGCTCCATGGCGATGCTGCGGGGCGGGCGGCGCACGCGCACCCGCATGACGCGACTCCATTCGCGCAGCAGGTGCAGGCCGAGCAGCAGGGCGGTCAGCAGCCACAGGGCGCGCAGGCCGGTTTCAAGATAAGCGCGCAGGCCTGTGGCTGGAACCGGGCTGCTCGATGCGGGGGGGGCGACCGCTGACGGCGGCTCATTGATGAGCGCGTAAGGCTGCAGCGTGGGTTGCTCGGCGAGTGGTATGGCCGGGCTGAGAGCCAGCGGGGCGTCGTCTTCGACCAGATCGAACTGAATCAGTGGCAAGGGAGCATCGGGATCTGTTGCATGCAGCAGCGGATCGAGATTCAGGATTTTTTCTTCACGTGGCGCAGCCAGCCCCTGGCTGGATGCAAAAAGCATGGCAGCGGTGAAGCAGATGAGGCGGATTGGCTGAGTCGGCATGCTCGTCGTTTTTGGTTCGCCCTGATCCTTGCGACACCTGCCTTGTGTCTCCCCCCGGCAAGATGCCTCCCGGGCCGATTCTAGCCCGGAATGCCGATGTTGCGGCGGACGTTGTGCCGCCGCAACGTGGCTCAGCCGACTTCCAGATTGTCGATCAGGCGGGTTGTGCCCAGGCGGGCAGCCGCCAGTACGACCAGCGCAGCGTCATCCTGCGGGACCTGCAGGTCGTGACGCTGGCGGATGGTGATGTAGTCAGGCTGCCAGCCGTGTGCGGCAAGGCTATGCATGGCTTCCTGCTCGATGGCAGAAAAATCCCGGCGACCGGCGGTGATTGCGGCGGCCACTTTCTGCAATGTGGCGTAAAGACGCGGGGCTTCAGTGCGCTGCTCGACGCTCAGATAGCCGTTGCGCGAGGACAGGGCGAGGCCGTCGGCGGCGCGCATGATGTCGCAGCCGATGATCTCGATCGGCATGTTCAGTTCCTGCACCATGCTGCGGATCACCATCAGCTGCTGGTAATCCTTCTTGCCGAACAGGGCGACTTGCGGCTGGACGATGTTGAAGAGTTTGGTGACAACGGTGGCTACGCCCTGAAAGTGCCCCGGGCGCAGTGCGCCTTCGAGAAGGTTGTCGTGGGCGCTGGCCGGCAGTACGAAATAGTGCTGCGGCACCGGGTAGAGCTCGGCTTCGGCAGGAGCGAAGAGGTGGTCAACGCCTGCCGCTTCAAGTTGTTCGCAATCAGCCTGAAAGGTGCGTGGATAACTGTCGAAATCTTCGTTGGGTCCGAACTGTATGCGGTTGACGAAGATGCTGCTGACCACGGTATCGGCGTGGACGCGGGCGGCCTGCATCAGGCTGATGTGGCCGGCGTGAAGATTGCCCATGGTCGGGGCGAAGGCGGTGCAGCGGGCATCCGCAAGGGCGGTACGCAAGCTGGCAATGGTGGTATGGATCTGCATTGAATCGGCCGGGAAACGGAGCGAGGTCGCGAGCATGCACCAAGCGCGGGCGCTAGGCAAACCTCCCCATGTTGAGGGCCCGGCTGGAGAGCCGCATGGGGCGGCGCTGTGCACGTAGCCTGCTGGCACAGGCAAGTCCAGTGCGGGATTCCAGACATGCCCCGAATGGCGCTGCCCCGACGGGCAAAGTCAGATGAATGGAACTTCCATCGGGCAAAAGCAGGCGTCCGGCTCCGGGCTTGTCGACTAAACATCAGGTTAGGCCAAGCTGTACTGCATCCATAGTACTTGTGCCGCTCTCGGTGCCCCATGCCGGAAGTGGTCGAACCCTGTTCCGCCTTGATGGAGTTCTTCATGCATCGAGTCCGGCGATTTTTCGACTCCGTATCCGTGCGCCACGCGTTGCAGGTGGTGGTGGCGTATTTCGTCATTTCGGTGCTGTGGCTTGGCCTGTCGGATCGGGTTCTTTCCGGACTGATTGATGATCAGGAGTTGCTGAGTCATGCGCAAGCCTGGAAGGGCTGGTTTTTCGTTCTGGCTACGACGGGCTGGCTGTTCTGGGTGTTATGGCGCAGCCGCACACGCATCGAGCGGATTCTGGATGGTTTGCGAGCCAGCGAATTGCGTTTCCGGTCGCTCTTCGAGCGCATCCCGGCGATTGCGGTGCAGGGCTATACGACTGAACGGCGGGTGATCTTCTGGAATGCGGCCAGCGAACGGCTGTACGGTTTTCCCGAGCGTCAGGCGCTGGGGCATCTGCTTGAAGATCTGATCATCCCGCCGGAAATGCGTGAAGGAGTGAAGGCGGCCATGCTTGACTGGGTCAGGCATGGTGTGGCGATCCCGCCTGGCGAGCTGTTCCTGATGCGCAGGGATGGTTCGCGGGTGCCAGTGTATTCAAGCCATGTGATGCTGGAAAATGCGCTGGGCGAAAAGGAAATGTATTGTCTGGACGTGGACCTGTCGGCGCTGAAACAGGCCGAAGCCAAGGTGCGTCTGTCAGAGGCTGTGTTCAATGATTCTGCCGAAGGCATCATGGTGACCGATGCCGATAACCGCATTGTTTCGGTCAACGATGCTTTTTGCCGGATTACCGGGTACACGCAGGATGAGGTGATGGGCAAAACGCCCAACATGTTCAGTTCCGGTCGGCACAGTTATGCCTTCTATGCAGGGATGTGGCGCAATCTGCTGGAGAACGGGCGCTGGCATGGTGACATTCTGAATCGCAAGAAAAACGGTGAGGTATTTCCGGCCTGGCTGGCGATCAGTGCGGTCGAGGATGATGCGGGCAACATCTCACACTTTGTGGCCATCCTGTCGGACTATTCGGAAAAGCGCGCTTTCGAGGAACGACTTGAATATGTGGCCAACCACGATGCGCTGACCGGGCTGCCCAACCGAGCCCTGCTCCAGGATCGTGCCGAGCGGGCCATTACAAGAGCTGCGCGGGATGGTAGCCGCGTGGCTATGGTGATGGTGGATCTCGACCACTTCAAGGTGATCAATGATTCACTCGGGCATGCTACGGGAGACCGCCTGCTGCTGGCCGTGGTCGAGCGCCTGAGGGCGTGCCTTGCGGAGACGGATACGTTCTGTCGCCAGGGGGGAGATGAATTCATCCTGCTGATCCCCGAGGATGTGGCGACTGAACAGCTGGGTGGCAAGCTTCAACGCATGCTGACTGAACTGGCCCGGCCTTTTGAACTGGAAGGACGTGGTCTGATCGTGACCGCGTCAATGGGCGTGGCGCTGTATCCGGTGGATGCGGGCAATGTGGACGATCTGTTGCTCAAGGCTGAAACGGCGATGTATCACGCCAAGGGGGCCGGGCGGAATGCCTTCCGCTTCTTTGCCGAGCAGATGAATGCCGATGCGCATGAACGCTTTGCCTTGCAGACGCGTTTGAGCGGTGCCGTGGAGCGCAATGAATTGTTGCTGCACTATCAGCCGCAGGTGGATCTGCGCACGCGTCGCATCACCGGAGCCGAGGCGCTGGTGCGCTGGCGCGACAGCGAACTTGGATTGGTCGCTCCGGCGCGCTTCATTCCGGTCGCCGAGGAGAGCGGACTGATCATTCCGATCGGCGAATGGGTGCTGCGCGAAGCTTGCCGGCAAGCGCAGGCCTGGCGACAAGGCGGTTTGCCGGACATGTTGATTGCGGTAAACATGTCGGCTCTGCAGTTCAAACGCAGTGATCCTGTCGAGACCGTGCGCCAGGTTCTTGAGGAAACCGGGTTGCCGGGTTACTGCCTGGAGCTGGAGCTGACCGAATCCATTCTCGTGGAAGATGCCAATGCGATTCTGGAGACCTTGAAACGTCTCAAACATCTTGGTGTGCAGCTGGCGATTGATGATTTCGGAACGGGGTATTCCAGCCTAGCCTATTTGAAGCGGTTTCCGATAGACAAGCTCAAGATCGACAAATCATTCGTGCGTGATGTGGTCGAGGATGCGGATGAGGCTGCAATCGTGCATACCATTATCCAGCTGGGCAAGAACCTGAAAATGACGACTCTGGCTGAGGGGGTTGAAACCGAAGCGCAGCTGGCTTTCCTGCGGGTAGAGGGATGCCGTGAGGCTCAGGGTTTTCTGTTCAGTCGGCCACTCGGTTCGGATGACTTCTACCGTTATTTCAAGCAGGCCGAGCTGGCGGGGGCGCCACGCCATCCGTCAGTATTAGGCGGAGTGCCAGTGCCATGAAAAGCAGGCCGGTAGCGCCCTGCAGCAAGGGAAGCGCGCGCGGGCTGCGTTTGAGCCAGCTGCCGATCCCGCCAGCACTGGCTGCCAGCATGCAGAACACCAGAGCCGAGATCAGGGTGAACAGGATTCCGAGTACGCCCAATTGCTGGGGAAGGCCCCAGCTTCCGGATTGCACGAACTGGGGCAGGAAAGCCAGGAAGAACAGTGCCACCTTTGGATTGATGGCGTTTGCGATCAGGCCACGCTTGAAATGTGGGAGGAAGTGGCCGTCATTTTCAGTGTTTGACTGCTCTTTGGCGTTTCGCCCCAAACTCTGACGCAATGATTGCCAGCCGATCCAGACCAGATAAGCTGCACCTGCCCATTGCAGGGTCTTGAAGGCCATGGGCGAGGCGGCGATCAGTGCGGATACGCCCAGTACGGCAAGCAGGGTGTGATTCAGGCAGCCTGCTGCACAGCCGAGTGCAAAACCGAAGCTGGCACGACGCCCGGCAGATAGTCCAAGGGCAAGAACCCCCAGATTGTCAGGTCCGGGGGCAATGGCCAGCAGCAGTGCTGTAGGAATGAACAGCAGGAACTGGGCGCTGTTCATGAACCGATTCTATTTCTGGGCAAGAAAGCGGCTTTGCGGATAGTTCTGGCGAAGCACCCGCTCGGTGTCAGTGCGCAGGGTCTCCAGCTTGAGTTCTTTGTAACTCTGGATCATCAGTGCCAGGGCTTCCTCCACGGAGCTGGAGGTGCTGTATTTCACGACGACGGCCTGAGCCCGATTGGCTGCAGCAAGGGGGGCGCGGCGTTTGAGGTAGTAACGGGCAGCGTTCAGCTCATGCGTGGCGAGCGCTTCCAGAAGGGTCTGCATGTGGATGCGGGAGTCTTCTGCGTACTTGCTCTGGGGGTAACGCGTCACGATGATCTTGAAGGTCTCGAAGGCGTTGCTGGTGGCCTTGGCATCACGATCAGACAGTGGCTGTTGTGGCAGGAAATTGAACCATTCCTCACTCTTTGCATTTTCGTAGGCCAGCCCCTTGAGGTAGTAGGCGTAGTCAACGTTGGGATGATTGGGGTGAGTCCGGATGAAACGATCACAATCGGCAATCGTGGCTTCGTTTTCTTTCAGGCGATAATGCGCGTATGCCGTGTCCAGTTGAGCTTGCTGAGCATGGCGGCCATAAGGAAAACGGGCCTCCAGCTGTTCGTAAGTAGCAATGGCTGACTCGTAGGAGCCTGAATCGAGCTGTTCCTTGGCTTCGGCATAAGCGCTTTGCGGATCCTTGGCGGTGGAGCCGGGTTTGGGGGGCGTGTAGCCGCATGCTGCAAGGGCGCACAGGGCGAAAACAACCGGTAGACTACGCAAGGTGGACTTGAACATTCCGACACCATCCGAAAGCAATGACGACGATTATAGCGGAAGCCCCGCGGGGGACCGTCGCATTCTCAGTGTTCCATACGAAATGGCGGGTCAGCGTCTTGACGCCGGACTTGCCATACTGATCCCCGAGTACTCGCGCAGCCGCTTGCAGGGCTGGATCCGGGCTGGCCTGGTGCAGATAGACGAGCTCGTCCGGAATGATCCGAAGAGCCGTCTGCGTGGAGGCGAGAGCCTTCTGGTCGAGATCGAACCAGATCCTGCAATGTTGGCGGATGCGCCTGAAGACATTCCCCTGAGCGTGGTTTTCGAGGATGCGCATATCCTTGTTCTGAACAAACCTGCCGGGCTGGTTGTGCACCCCGGAAGTGGCAATTGGACAGGGACGCTGCTGAACGCCTTGCTGGCGCATGCGCCCCATCTGGCCGAGGTGCCGCGTGCTGGCATTGTGCATCGGCTGGATAAGGAAACCTCGGGGCTGATGGTTGTAGCCAAGACCATTCCCGCGCAGACAGATCTGGTCCGCCAACTGCAGGCGAGGACCGTGAAGCGTCACTATGCTGCCGTGGTGATGGGCTATCCACCTGTCAGCGGAACGGTGGATGAGCCGATTGACCGCCATCCGACCCAGCGCACGAAGATGGCGGTGGTGCGGGGAGGGCGCGAGGCACGGACGCACTTCCGTCTGGTCGAACGTCTGCAGGGTGCGAGCTGGATCGAGTGCGTTCTCGACACGGGCCGTACGCATCAGATCCGCGTGCATATGGCGCATATCGGCCATCCATTGGTGGGCGATCCGGTTTATGGCGGGCGCAAGAGCTTGCCGTTACCGGCGGGTGACTTTCCGCGTCAGGCGTTGCATGCGTTCCAGTTGGGGCTGAAGCATCCTGCTACGGGGGAAGAAATGCTATGGCGAGTGTCCCTGGCTGCGGATATCGAACAACTCATGGAGCGTCTGCGCAGCCGCGGATCGGAGTGAGCCAAGCCTACTCCTCTGCCTGCGGGGGCTCATCTGAAGTGCTTGCAGGGCCTTTGAGGCGGGATGCGGCACGGCGCCGACGTTCCGGGGTCCCCATCAGCCAGAGAATCAGGCCAAGAGGCAGAATCCCCCAGAAGGCAAAAGACAGCAGCGCGGCAATCACCGACGCCTGACTGGTCGCAATGACCAGTGCTACAAACAACCAGGCGATTACGACAATGTACATAGGGGCAATGGCTTGACGCCTATTTTGTGCGCAGCAACAATGGCCGCGAGGCCTGCATTGTGTGGCGAGGCCTTGTCTGGCCGCAAGTCTGGCGGATCTCACCAACTGAGTGGGGAGTGCCGGAATGACCAACCCCGGGAGATCTGTTGAATGTTGACACCTGAACAATCGCAGGCTGCAGTCGAAGGCTGGATGCGCGCCAGTCAGAATTTCATGCAAGGCTTTCTGGGGCATATTGCCCAGACGCAGTCCGCCACTCCTGAAGGGCTTTCTTCCTTTGTCAGTTTGCCGCAGATGCCGGGCCTGGATAACGAGAAAATGGCCCTGTTGCATCGCGAGCATGCCGAGATGCACGCCCGGCTGTGGGGAACTCTGGCACAACGTCAGCCGGGCGACGCAACCGAGCCGATCATCGCTCCGCCTGTAGGAGATCGCCGTTTTACTGCTCCGGAATGGACTTCAAGCCCGGTGCATGACTACGTGCGCCAAGCCTATCTGATCAATGCCCGGTTTTTGAGCGCGGTGGCGGAAGAGTTGCCCATTACGGATCGTGTAGCCAAGAGTCGTATCCAGTTCATGATGCGTCAATACATTGATGCGCTGGCGCCATCCAACTTTGCTGCGACCAATCCGGAGGTTGTCCAGAAAGCACTGGAAACCAAAGGAGAAAGTCTGACTCAGGGCTTGTTGAATCTGATTGCTGATGTTGAAAAAGGCCGGATTTCGATGACCGATGATTCGGCTTTCGAGGTCGGCGGCAATTTGGCAACAACCGCAGGTGGCGTGGTCTTCGAGAATGAAGTCATGCAACTGATCCAGTACTCTCCCCTCACCGAGAAAGTCTGTAAACGACCGCTGCTCATCGTGCCGCCTTGTATCAACAAGTATTACATCCTCGATTTGCAGCCTGAAAATTCGTTTGTTCGTTATGCCGTGGAGCAGGGGATAACGGTCTTTCTGGTGTCATGGCGCAATCCCAAAACCGAGCAAGGGCATCTGGGCTGGGATGACTATCTTGGCGACGGAGTTCTGCAGGCTTTGCAGCTTGTGCGTGAGATTACCAAGGTTGAAAAACCCAATGTTCTGGGATTCTGCATCGGCGGAACCCTGTTGGCTTCGGCCCTCGCTGTGGCATATGCACGTGGCGAAGATCCGGTTGAAAGTGTGACGTTCCTCACCGCGCTGCTGGATTTCTCCGAGACGGGTGATATTTCCTGTTTTGTGGATGAGACCGCCGTTGCTTCAAAGGAAGCCACTGTCGGCAGAGGCGGGTTGATGGCCGGGCGCGAGTTGTCTCAGGTTTTTTCGAGCTTGCGGCCGAATGACCTGATCTGGAATTACGTGGTTGATAACTATCTGAAAGGCAACAAGCCTCCAGTGTTCGACCTGCTCTACTGGAACTCTGACAGCACCAATCTGCCAGGGCCTTTTGCTGCGTACTATCTGCGCAATACCTACCTGGAAAATAACCTGCGTGTACCGGGCAAGCTGAATATGCTTGGGGAATCAATTGATCTTGGCCGGGTTACGGCGTCAGCCTATTTTGTTGCCACAAGGGAAGATCATATCGTGCCGTGGCGAACATCTTTTCTGGGGCGGCGTCTGATCGGCGGGGAGTCCACCTTTGTTCTGGGGGCCAGTGGGCATATTGCCGGGGTTGTGAATCCTGCGTCAAAAAACAAACGCAGCTACTGGACGAATTCTCTGCCCAGCGCCACCTCGGATGAGTGGCTGGTCAGTGCTGTGGAGCATCGTGGTAGCTGGTGGCCCAACTGGATTGACTGGCTCAAGGCGAGAAGCGGAGATCTGATTGCTGCTCGTAGCAAGCTGGGGTCGCGTGAGTACAAAGTGAGCGAACCCGCCCCCGGTCGTTACGTGAAGGAGCGAGCCTGAATTGTGGTGCAGAGGCCGGCGTCGATTCCCGGAGATACCGGTGCCTTCAAAATATCCGGGGAATTCCCGATGAAGGAGATTTCTGAATGAGTCATGTGGCACTTGTAACAGGCGGCATGGGTGGATTGGGCGAGGCCATCTGCATCAAGTTGGCAGCTCTCGGCTACAGGGTGGTGACAACCTACTCTCCGTCAAATGGTTCGGCGCAGGAGTGGCTGACCAAGATGCATCACTTGGGCTACGGATTCATGGGAGTCCCTTGTGATGTGACGGATTTTGATTCCTGCAAGTCGTGTGTATCTCAAGTGGAGCAGGAGGCGGGACCGGTTGATGTGCTGGTTAACAATGCCGGCATCACTCGCGACATGACTTTCAGAAAAATGACCAAGGCTGACTGGGATGCCGTGCTGCATACCAATCTTGACTCCATTTTCAATATGACCAAGCA
The DNA here is from genome assembly GCF_030730865.1 of Uliginosibacterium sp. 31-16. Classification (GTDB taxonomy): domain Bacteria; phylum Pseudomonadota; class Gammaproteobacteria; order Burkholderiales; family Rhodocyclaceae; genus Uliginosibacterium. The sequence goes on from NZ_JAVALZ010000007.1 coordinate 61,339, forward strand.
GGTCATGGAAGGAATGACTGCACGCAAGTGGGGGCGCGTGATCAACGTGTCTTCGGTCAATGGACAGAAAGGCGCTTTTGGCCAGACAAATTACTCGGCGGCCAAGGCTGGAATGCATGGGTTCACCAAGGCCTTGGCGCTTGAGGTGGCAAAGCATGGTGTGACCGTGAATACGATTTCACCCGGCTATATCGGGACACGGATGGTGACGTCAATTCCCAACGAGATTCTCGAATCAAAAATCCTGCCGCAAATCCCGGTGAGCCGCTTGGGAAAACCGGAGGAGGTGGCCGGTCTGGTGGCTTATCTTGCGTCGGATGAAGCCGCATTTCTGACAGGCGCGAATATCTCCATTAACGGGGGGCAACACATGTACTGATGGTGTGTCGGCATGCCCGGCTCGCGGGCGTGCCGCACAAAGTGCCTGTCTCGTCTCCCCCGCGAGGCTGGCGTCGAAGTTGCTCAAGTGAGGTGCTGAAAATGGCTAAAAACGTGGCTTTGGTAACAGGCGGCATGGGTGGTTTGGGCACGGCGATCTGCAAGTCTCTGGCCGATGATGGCTGGACTGTTGTTGCAAACTGTTTGCCAGATTTTCCTCCGGCAACTGAATGGCTCGCCAAGACCAAGGAAGAGGGCTACAGCTTTTTCATGGCGGAAGCCGATGTAACCGATTTCGACCAATGCGCGTCCATGGTCAAGAAAATCGAAGCAGAGATTGGTCAGATAGATGTGCTGATCAATAACGCAGGCATTACTCGTGATGCAATGTTCCGCAAAATGGGCAAGGATCAGTGGGACGCCGTGATGTCGACCAACCTTGACTCCGTGTTCAATATTACTCATCCGATCCTGCCGCTGATGGCTGAGCGCGGATTTGGCCGCGTGGTCAATATTTCATCCGTCAACGGGGTCAAGGGGCAGTTTGGTCAGGCTAATTACTCTGCGGCCAAAGCCGGCATCCTCGGTATTACCAAAGCGCTGGCGCAGGAGGTTGCCAAGAAAGGCGTGACCGTTAATGCGGTGGCGCCAGGCTATATCGGTACGGATATGGTCATGGCCATCAAGGAGGAGGTACGGGAGCAGATCATCTCGACCATCCCGGTCGGGCGGCTTGGAACACCCAAGGAGATTGGTGATCTGTGCGCCTATCTGGCTTCTGACAAGGCAGGCTTCATTACCGGAGCGACCATCAACATCAATGGCGGCCTGCACATGTGCTGAGGAAGTGGTGTGTGTGCCGAAGACAGCCTCGCACATCAATGCGGGGCTGTTTTTTTGCGCGCTGCTATAATCCGACGGCAGCACCAGCCTACATCATAACTATCTGGGGACATGCAACATGGCCGAAGCAACCCGATTGATCAAGAAGTATCCGAATCGCCGTTTGTACGATACGGCCTCCAGTTGTTACATCACACTGGCTGACGTACGCGATCTGGTTCTGGGGCAAGAGGTCTTTCAGGTGGTTGACGCCAAGACTGGCGATGACATTACCCGCAGCATCCTGTTGCAGATCATTCTGGAGGAAGAGAATGGCGGGGCGCCCATGTTTACCAGTGACCTGCTGGCGCAGATGATCCGGTTTTACGGTAACGCAATGCAGGGATTCATGGGGCGCTATCTGGAAAACAATATTACGGCATTCAGCGACATGCAGGCCAAACTGCAGGAGCAAACCAAAAGCCTGTATGGTGAAAACAGCCCGATGAGCAAGGATATGTGGACCCAGTTCCTGAATTTTCAGGGGCCTGCCATGCAGGGCATGATGGGAACCTATATGGAGCAGAGCAAGCGCATGTTTGCCCAGATGCAGGAACAGATCAACAGTCAGACTCGCAGCATGTTTACCGGCTTCCCGTTCCCGGGGAGTGATGAGGCAGACAAAAAATAGTATTGCTTTTGCGAAAAGTGGAAGACGGCGCCAAGTGGCGCCGTTTTTATGCAACGTACCAAGGGCTGAGCGGACCAGGTGATTGAATAACCCAGGGGCGCGTAAGCGGGCGATATGGGCTGGATTGCTGCATTAGCCAGAGGGCTGGGTTGCTGGATTTGAAAGCCGGGCTGGGAATTTGGGGCCTGCTAGAATGAGCAGGACAGAGAAAGGGCGTGGTCATTCGGCTACGCCTTGTGTTTTTGCAAGGTTGAACTCATGAGTAAAAATAGTATTCCCCGCGTGGGTTTTGTCAGTCTTGGGTGTCCGAAGGCGGCAAGTGACGCTGAAAGCATTCTCACCCGTTTGCGTGCCGAGGGCTACGAAGTCGCTTCGCAATACGCAGGGGCTGATCTGGTTGTCGTGAACACCTGCGGGTTCATTGACGCCGCAGTGGAAGAGTCTCTGGACGCAATCGGTGAGGCGCTCAACGAGAACGGCAAGGTTATTGTGACCGGTTGTCTTGGTGCGAAAAAGGATGGCGCCGGACGTGGCATTGTCGAGCAGGTACATCCAAAAGTGCTGGCGGTTACCGGGCCGCATGCAACCGAAGAGGTCATGACTGCGGTGCATCAGTATCTGCCCAAACCGCATGATCCCTTCACCGACCTTGTTCCGCCGCAAGGCATTCGTCTGACGCCAGATCACTATGCATACCTGAAGATTTCAGAAGGGTGCAATCATCGTTGCAGCTTCTGCATTATCCCCTCCCTGCGCGGCGATCTTGTTTCCCGGCCGATTCACGATGTCTTGCGCGAAGCTGAAACGCTGGTCAATGCTGGCGTCAACGAGTTGCTGGTGATCTCGCAGGACACCAGCGCTTACGGGGTTGATGTGAAATACCGTACAGGCTTTGTGAATGGTCGTCCGGTCAAAACCAAGTTGTACGATCTGTGCAGGGAGCTATCAGAACTGGATGTGTGGGTGCGCTTGCATTATGTCTATCCCTATCCAAGCGTCGACGACATCATTCCGCTGATGGCAGAGGGCAAGATCCTGCCGTATCTGGATGTACCTTTCCAGCACGCCAATCCGCGCATTCTCAAAATGATGAAGCGCCCGGCGAGTGCCGAGAACAATCTGGAGCGGATCCGTCGCTGGCGTGAAATCTGTCCGGATATCACGATCCGCAGTACCTTCATTACAGGATTCCCCGGTGAAACCGAGCAGGAGTTCGAGGAATTGCTCGAGTTTCTTGATGAAGCCAAGCTTGATCGTGTTGGTGCATTTGCTTATTCGCCGGTCGAAGGTGCCAGTGCCAATGCCCTGCCGGATCCTGTTCCTGATGAGGTGCGCGAAGAGCGCAAGCGTCGCCTGATGGAGTTTCAGGAGGATATTTCGACGCAGCGACTGGAGGCCAAGATCGGGCGCGAGATTGTGGTGCTGGTTGACGATATCGACGAGGAAGAGGGAGCCATCTGTCGTTCTGAAGGTGATGCCCCGGAAATTGACGGGCTCGTCATCGTGCCGGATGGCCATGAAATGGAGATCGGCAAGTTCTATCAGGTGCGCGTTACGGACTGTGATGTGCACGATCTTTACGCTGAGCCGATTTACTCTGACGAGTAAGTGCATATGAAGCAGGTCTTGATCGATCGGCTGCGCGGTATCGTAGGGGAGGGTCATGTTCTGGCCTCCAGTGAGGCGTGTGTTGCCTACGAAGAAGACTGGCGCGGACGCTACAAAGGACGGGCCTTGTGCGTGGTCCGTCCTGGCTCAACCGAGGAGGTGTCTGCCGTAGTCCGAGCTTGTGCAGAGGCCGGTGTGGCGATGGTGCCGCAAGGTGGAAATACTGGTCTGGTTGGAGGGGGCGTTCCGCATGAGTGCTGTGATGAGGTGGTGATCTCGCTGCAGCGTCTCCAGCAGATCCGAGCCATAGATCCTGGCAATGACACCATCACCGTCGAGGCGGGGTGCACGCTGGCAGCGGTTCAGGCGACAGCGGAAGAGCATTCGCGCCTGTTTCCCCTGTCGCTTGCGTCAGAGGGGACTTGCCAGATTGGTGGCAATCTAGCCAGTAATGCGGGCGGTGTTCAGGTTCTGCGCTACGGCAATGCGCGTGAATTGACGCTCGGGCTGGAGGTTGTGCTGCCGAACGGGGATGTCTGGAATGGTTTGCGCGGCCTGCGCAAGGACAATACCGGGTATGACCTCAAGCAATTGTTCATCGGTTCGGAGGGGACGCTCGGAATCATTACTGCAGCAGTGTTGAAGCTCTTTCCTTTGCCGACCCAGCGTGCCGTGGCTTGGGTAGGGCTGCCGGAAGCCGATGCGGCGATTTCCTTGTTGGCCCTGCTGCGCCAGGGCGCGGGATCTCGCGTAACGGCGTTCGAGATAGTTTGCTCGGTGGCGCATGAACTGGTGCTGCAGAAATTTCCCGACGCCAGACGCCCTCTGAGGGGAAGTGCTCCTTGGTATGCGTTGATCGAACTGACGGATAGCGGGGATGGCGCCGGGCTGAATGTCTTGCTTGAAGCCATCATGGAACGTGCTTTTGAGGCCTCTCTGATCTCCGATGCTGTCTTGGCGAGCAGCGAAGCGCAAGCGCAGGCCTTGTGGATGTTGCGCGAGAACATTTCAGAGGCTCAGAAAAAGGATGGGGTCAGCATCAAGCACGATGTTTCGGTGCCGGTGAGCCTGATTCCTGAGTTTCTGCGCCGGTCAGACGCGGCCTTGCAGGAGCGGTTTCCGGGGGTGCGGATTGTTGCTTTCGGACATGCCGGGGATGGCAATCTGCATTACAACCCGTCCATGCCGGAGGCTCTGGCCAATGCGGCCTTCGTGGCACGCACGCCAGAGGTCAACCGGATCGTGCATGACATCGTTGCGAGTCTTGGCGGTTCGATCTCCGCCGAGCATGGACTGGGGCAACTCAAGCGTGAAGAGATCAAACGCTACAAGTCACCTGTCGAGCTTGAGATGATGCGCAGCGTCAAGCAGGCATTTGATCCGGCGGGTTTGATGAACCCCGGCAAGCTTCTTGGCTGAAAGTAAGGCCCGACATCAAAAAAATGCGTTTTCTGTCTTGACGAACCTGATAACGATGTCTAAAATTCGGCTTCTTCGCTGGACGGGGGTATAGCTCAGCTGGGAGAGCGCTTGCATGGCATGCAAGAGGTCATCGGTTCGATCCCGTTTACCTCCACCACTCTCGCGAAGAATGCAGTAAAAAGTTGTACCAGGTCCCCATCGTCTAGAGGCCTAGGACACCGCCCTTTCACGGCGATAACCGGGGTTCGAATCCCCGTGGGGACGCC
>NZ_JAVALZ010000008.1 GCF_030730865.1 Uliginosibacterium sp. 31-16
CGTAGCTCCACTCGGCCCGGTCTTCGCGCCCGGCCAGCCACTGCGCGCCGTGGCGCAAAAGTTCGCCTAAGGTCAGCCCCTCTGGCAGGGCCTCGCGCTGCGCCAGCAAGGCTTTCCAGACGTAGCTCCACTCGGCCCGGTCTTCGCGCCCGGCCAGCCAGGCTCGGGCCAGGATCGCCAGCTCGCTCGCCTGAAAGCAATGAGGAGCTGCCAAGGCGTAAAGATCTTCGAAGACATAAGCCCAGTCGGGGCCATCGCTTTCCGCATGCAAACGGCGCAAGCCGAGAATCAGGACGGGATCGTTTTTCCAGTCTGGAACCTCGTCATTAGGCAGCAGTTTTTTCCAGACGATGTGCCAATCAGGGCGGCGCAAATGTCTTTGCAGCCAATCCAGCCCCATGTCACGCCAATCAGTGCGGCGGCCGGGATCATCTTGCAGGCAGTGTTCCCAAGCAAAAGACCAAGTGGGGTTGGATATCTTCAGTGGATCAGCGAGATGTACTGCAGCCCAGGCAAACAACTCGCCACGCTTCGGGTAACACTTGGCCAGACGGTCCCAGCAACCCGGCCAGAGCTTGTAAGCCGACCCCAGGTAAGCCAGCGCCTTGCCCAGCAAGTCATTTCCCAGCACTCCGGTAATGCAGGGCATAGTCTTAGACCAGCAAGCCAAACTAGTAGCCGCATCTGCCAAACCATCGGCATTGAGCGCCAGTCGCGTATGTTCTCTGGCCCACAACTCGGCGCACTCCTGCGCAAGACGGGGGCGATTCACGATATTCAGTCGTTCGCTTGCCAGCCCTTCGTCGAATGCAGAAAACACGCGTAACAACTGTGAAATCAGGCCCGTATCGTGCTCGGCCAGCGCGCGCTGGAACACCGCCACCAGATCATTGGTGAACGCTTCGGCATTAGCAGGTTTGCGCAATGCACGGTACAGGGCATCGGCTAGGTGCGGATGGGTGAGGCGAATGACTTGCCCTTCCGTGTCAGCCTCCGACAGGCTGAAATCGCCCTCGCTATTGAGAGTGGCCAGCCTTTCGCGGTCCTTATCGCTCAGCCAATGATAGGGCGCACGCAGATAGAGCCGGTTCAGCGCAAGGGGCAGGCCCAGCGCTTCGTCCAGACCATTGAGGCGAACCCGGTTACCAAGCCGCTGTGCGAAGGCCTGCAGATCGCCGTGCGCCAGTTCGACTGCCAGCGAAACGAACAGGCCATCGTCTTCTTGCGAGGCTTGGGAGAAAGCCGGGCCGCGTTGTGAACCTTGCCCCGTTCGCTGGCTGTACCAGGCTTCGATTTCTTCTGCCTCGTCAGCGGCGATGGTTTCGATGGTTTCGAGATGCAGATCAAAACCACGGTAGGTGGCGTCTTCCCGGAAAGATTCGGCGAAATCGGACGGGCCGCAAGTCAGGATCATCGGCCATGCCTGGTGGCCGCGCTCGTCGATGAACTCGCCCAAGCGAACGAGATCGAGCTTGGTACGGGCATCGCGGTCGTAAAGATCGTCGATGGCGATGAAATCTGGCCACCATTCGGCAGGCACATCTGTAAGGGCACGCAGGGCGGGTTCCAGCAGTTCGGCTTGTCCCTTTAGCCAGAGCACGCGCCAACCATCGCTAACAAGTCGCTCAACCGCTTGAAGCATCAGCACGCTCTTGCCGACACCTGAACGACCGCTTAACCAGAAAACGCGCGCTTCGCTCCTAAGATCACGTTGACTGAGATCCTTGCGTTCAATCAGTTTGGGGTACAGGGCACCCAGTCGATGGGGGCGCGGCATGTATTGCTGGTCACGTAACCGCGCCAGCGTGATCTCACGCCCGATCTCCAGCAAGGCGCTGGGATGAGCTGTAAGCAGAAAGTCCGCAGGGGTAAGAAGCTGGCCTGGTAGATCAGGCGTATGACGGGCTTGCGTGAAGCGCTCGCAAATATCGTCACGAATGCGTTGTGCATCCGCCTCTGTCGGTGCGCGACGCAAGGCCCGCTCCAGCGCAAAACGCAGGAAACCGTAAGGGTCCTTCAGCTGCTTCCATGCAGCGACAATCGCACGCCACCACGGATCGGGTTCTATGCGGGGCGACAAAAGTCGCCCTTGCTGAATAAGCGCTTGAATCGTCGGAGCGGTTGCGTGTGTGTCCGGAATATCGCTCCACTGCAACACGGCGTCGCCTTTTGAGGCAACAAGCTCGAACTTCACTTCACTACGTGAACCTGGATATTTTTCTGCCAGAAAGCGGTCGATCGCCACAACTTCGGCTGCTGCGTCCTTGAGCGTTTCACGCGTCAAAGTGCGCTTAACCTGGATGCACACCAATTGGGCATCCTTGGTCTGCTTGGCCAGATCTGAAAGCGCCTCTAGAAAAACTCCGCCCGCTTGATCAAGACTGCGTCCTTGTCCGGCAAGGGATTCAACCAACTCAGCCAGATAGAAGCGCAACTGGTAGTCAAAACCAGCTAAAGCATAAATACCGCCCAGTGCTCTGCGCGGTTTCGCCTGCTCATACGTAGAAAGAATTGAATTCAGTGTTTCCATTGAAATTGGAATGCAGCAGGGCAACGACTCACTTTAACTCGCCATTCATTGTCCCCGACAAAGGAAGTCGAGCGTCCGCTGATGGCCGGCAAGAGCCGTTCAGCAAGGCCTGCCCGAAGAAGCCCGGGCGAAGCGGCTCTCCAGCCACACCCCGCATCCCTGCCCCCAGCTACTACTTGCTGAACACGTACTTCAGCTGCAGCACCACCGCCCCGTCGATATAAGGCTTGATGGTCGGTACCACGTAGCTCTGCAGGGCCAGATGCTCGCCACGCCATTCCAGCGTCGGCATCAGGGTGCCGATCACCGGAGACTGATGGTAGCCGGTCATCAGGCCCCCAGTCAGCCCGGCGCGAAACCCGGCCCCCAGATCCAGCGCGTACCAGTTGGCCAGCGCATAAAAGCTCGCCCGGCGGATGCTGTTCTTGTATACGCCAACGGTCCAGGACACATCCTCACGCCAGTCCTTCTCGTAGCCGATCCCGTAGTTGAATTCGTTGTGGCCCAGATCGCGCTCGAAGTGATAGGAGCCGCCGCCAATATTGACCAGCTCGGCAGCGCCTGCGGTGCTGGCCATGCACAAGGCCGCCAGCGCTGCCATCAGGATGCGTGTCTTCATGTCGTCCTCTCTGAAAGTTAGGGGATTCTAGCGCCGCACTTTGCCCAGTCGTGCAGCCCTGCCCGCTTTTACCTTTTCTGACAGCTTTTTTGGCACAATGTGTGCAGTGCAGCATCCAATTGCGGAGGCGGGACATGAAGCGCGTGGTATTCAACCAGAAGGGCGGCGTCGGCAAATCCACCATCACCTGCAATCTGGCGGCCATCTCGGCGGCACAGGGCTTGCGCACGCTGGTGGTGGACCTCGATCCACAGGGCAATTCCACGCATTATCTGCTCGGCTCTGCCGCAGACGGGGTCGAACCCAATCTGGCCGACCTGTTCGAGCAGACCCTCACGATCCGCTTCGAAAGCCGTGCCACGCTGGACTATGCGCTGCCCACTCCGTTCGAGAATCTGTCGGTCATGGCATCCTCGCCGCGCCTCGAAGAACTGATGGGCAAACTCGAGTCGCGCCACAAGATCTACAAGCTGCGCGATGCGCTGGCCGAACTTGCTGACAGCTTTGATCGCATCTACATCGACACGCCCCCTGCCCTGAATTTCTTCACGCTCTCCGCCCTGATTGCTGCGGATGGCTGCCTGATTCCGTTTGATTGCGACGATTTCTCGCGTCGCGCGCTGTATTCGCTGCTGGAAAACGTGGAGGAAATCCGCGCCGACCATAATCAGGACCTCAGCGTGGATGGCATCGTGGTGAATCAGTTTCAGCCGCGGGCCAGCCTGCCTCAACGCCTGGTGCAGGAGCTGCTGGATGAAGGTTTGCCTATCCTGCCGACCTATCTGTCGGCCTCTGTCAGGATTCGCGAAAGCCACCAGCAGGCCCGCCCGATGATCCATCTGGACGCCCGCCACAAGCTGACGCTGGAATTCATCGCCCTGCACGACCACCTCACCCACTGACGGAGTCGGCCGAAGCAGGCCGGCTTCGGGCTATAATTGCTCCTTTTTTCAGCAGGCTTCATGCGGATTTTCAGGGGCATCCGGGAACACACCAGCGAACCATGCGTGCTGACCATCGGCAATTTTGATGGCGTGCACCTTGGCCACAAGGCGCTGCTCGCCCGCGTCCGCCAGAAAGCCGATGAGATGGGCCTGCCGGCAACGGTGCTGTGCTTCGAGCCGCACCCGCGCGAATTTTTTGCTCCGGATACCGCGCCACCCCGCCTGTGCAGCGTGTGGCGCAAGATGGCCTTGCTGCAGGCGGCAGGCATGGATCAGATCTGCGTGCAGCGCTTTGATGCCGGTTTTGCCAACCTCGACGCGATGGAGTTCGTGGAAAAGGTGCTGGTCGAAGGCATGCAGGTGCGGCACTTGATGATTGGTGACGATTTCCGCTTCGGCCGCGGCCGTGGTGGCGATTTCGAAGCCCTGCAAAAGGCAGGCGAGTATTTCGGTTTCAGTGTGGAGGCGATGTCGACGCTGGAAGTTCAGAACGAACGAGTTTCCAGTTCGGCCGTACGAGAGGCCCTGAAGGCGGGAGAAATCGAGCACGCCACGCGCCTGCTCGGTGAGCCGTTCGTGGTGGAAGGCTGGGTGCAGCATGGCGACAAGATCGGGCGAACGATCAATTTCCCGACCGCCAACATCCGCATGCGCCAGCAGACCCTGCCGTTGTCCGGGATTTTTGCGGTCACCGTGGATGGCGGGCCGCTGAAGAATGCCGTGGGAGCTGCGAGCATTGGCTACCGCCCGACCATCGCCGAAGGGCTGGCCCTGCGCGTCGAGGTGTTCATACTGGATTTTTCCGGCGACCTCTACGGAGAAAGACTGTCGGTACGCTTCTGGCACAAGCTGCGCGACGAGATGAAGTTTGATTCGCTGGACGCCCTGAAAACGGCGATTGGCAAGGATTGTGATGATGTGCGGGCGTGGTTTCCCACGCACCCGGAATACTTGAGCTTGCGAGAACAGAATGGCTGATTACAAACCGACCCTGAACATGCCGGACACCCCTTTCCCTATGCGCGGCGATCTGCCCAAGCGCGAGCCGGGCTGGGTGCAGCAGTGGCAGCAGAAGAAGCTCTACGAGAAGATCCGCAAGGCGAGTGCGGGCAGGCCCCGTTTCGTGCTGCACGACGGCCCGCCCTACGCCAACGGCAACATCCACATCGGCCACGCGCTGAACAAGATCCTCAAGGACATCATCATCCGCTCGAAGACCCTGGCGGGTTTCGACGCGCCCTACGTGCCGGGCTGGGATTGCCACGGCCTGCCGATCGAACACAAGATCGAGGTTACCCACGGCAAGAACCTGCTCGCCGACAAGGTGCGCGAGCTGTGCCGCAGCTACGCCGGTGAGCAGATCGAAGGCCAGAAGAAGGACTTCATCCGTCTGGGCGTGCTCGGCGAATGGGACAACCCGTACAAGACCATGGCCTTCCCGAACGAAGCGGGCGAGATCCGCGCGCTTGGCACCATGGTCAAGAATGGCTGGGTCTTCAAGGGCCTGAAGCCGGTGAACTGGTGTTTCGATTGCGGCTCCGCACTGGCTGAAGCCGAAGTCGAGTACGAGGACAAGAAGTCCGACGCCATCGACGTGGCTTTCACCTGCGCGGCGCCGGATCAGCTCGCCGTAGCCTTCCGCCTGGACAGTCTGCCCAAGCCGGCCGCCGTCGTGATCTGGACCACCACCCCGTGGACCATCCCGGCCAACCAGGCGCTGAACATCCACCCCGAGCACAAGTACGCATTGGTCGATGTCGGTGATCGTCTGCTGGTGCTGGCCGAAGAGCTGGTGAAGGAATGCCTCAAGCGTTACAAGCTGCATGGCGAGGTTATCGGCCTCGCCGAAGGCACGCGCCTGGCTGGCATCACTTTCAAGCATCCGTTCTACGACCGTGTTTCTCCCGTCTATCTCGCCGATTACGTGGGCGTGGATGCCGGTACCGGCATCGTGCACTGCGCGCCGGCTTATGGTGCGGACGACTTCACGATCTGGCGCGCCAACGGCCGCGGCTTCGACGAAATCCTGAATCCGGTGCAGGGTAATGGCGTGTATGTACCGAGCCTCGAATTCTTCGGCGGCCAGTTCATCTGGAAGGCCAACCCGAACATCGTCGCCAAACTCGAAGAAGTCGGCGCCCTGCTCAAGCATGAAGTCATCACCCACAGCTACATGCACTGCTGGCGCCACAAGACGCCGGTGATCTACCGCGCCACCGCGCAGTGGTTCGTCGGCATGGACCACAAGCCTGACAATACGACCAGCCTGCGCGAGCGCGCCCTGCAGGCGGTCGAAGATACCGCCTTCTTCCCTGCCTGGGGCAAGCCGCGCCTGCACGCGATGATCGCCGGTCGTCCGGACTGGTGCATCTCGCGCCAGCGCAACTGGGGCGTGCCGATTCCCTTCTTCCTGCACAAGGAAACGGGCGAGCTGCATCCGCGCACCGTCGAACTGATGGAAGAAGTCGCCCAGCGCGTTGAAAAGGAAGGCATCGAAGCTTGGTTCAAGCTCGACCCAGCCGAGCTGCTCGGCGCAGAAGCGGCGCAATACGACAAGATCAGCGATACGCTGGACGTGTGGTTCGATTCCGGCACCACCCACGCCCATGTGATGCGCGGTTCGCACCCGGACCAGCACGGCTACCCCGCCGATCTGTATCTGGAAGGCTCGGACCAGCACCGCGGCTGGTTCCACTCGTCCTTGCTGACCGGTTGCACCATCGACGGCCGCGCGCCCTACAAGGCGCTCTTGACCCACGGCTTCGTGGTCGACGCGCAGGGCCGCAAGATGAGCAAGTCGCTCGGCAACACCGTGGTGCCACAGGAAGTCACCGACAAGATGGGCGCCGAGATCCTGCGCCTGTGGGCCGCCTCTACCGACTACTCCGGCGAAGTCTCGATCGGCAAGGAAATCCTCGATCGCGTGGTGGAAACCTATCGCCGGGTACGCAACACCTTGCGCTTCCTGCTTGCCAACACCGCCGACTTCAATATCGGGACGGATGCCGTCGCCACCGATCAGCTCTTCGAGATCGACCGCTACGCGCTGGCCCTGACTCATGGTCTCAGCGAAGCGGCCGAAGCAGACTACGCAAAGTACGAGTTCCACCGTGTGGTACAAGCGCTGCAACTGTTCTGCTCGGACGATCTGGGCAGCTTCTACCTCGACATCCTCAAGGATCGCCTCTACACCTCGGCTACCGGCTCGAAGGCCCGTCGTTCAGCGCAGACCGCGCTGTGGCATATCACCCAGACCCTGGTGAAGCTGATGGCGCCGATCCTGTCCTTCACCGCAGAAGAAGCCTGGGCCGTAATGAGTGCCGACGCCGATGACAGCGTGATGCTGCACGCTTTCCACAAGCTGCCATCCCTGGCAAATGAACTGGCGTCCGACGAGGTGCTTGCTTCACGCTGGGCGACGGTCCGCGCCGTGCGTGGCGAAGTGATGAAGGAGATCGAAGCCGTACGCACGGCAGGTCAGGTCGGCTCTTCGTTGCAGGCCGAGGTCACCGTGCATGCCAGCGGAGCGAAATTCGCAGCACTCACCGCACTGGGTGACGACCTGCGCTTCGTGTTCATCACCTCGGCGGTCAGCGTGGTCGAAGTAGCGGCAGAAACTGACGAGAAGATCGTGGTCACCCCGTCGGCTCACCAGAAGTGCGGCCGCTGCTGGCACTACCGTGCCGACGTGGGCCGTAATCCCGAGCATCCGGAACTGTGCGGTCGTTGCGACGACAATCTGCACGGTGCGGGCGAAGCACGGAGTCGCGCATGAAGCGGTTCATCGGCTGGCTCGTGCTGGCAACAGTCGTGATCGGGCTGGATCAGTGGAGCAAGCTCGCCGTGCTGGCTCGCTTTGCCGAATATGAATCCCTGCCGGTCACGGAGTTTTTCAATCTGGTACTGGTCTATAACCCGGGAGCCGCCTTCAGCTTTCTCGCTGACCACGCTGGCTGGCAGCGCTGGTTCTTCGTGATTCTCGCCGTGCTGATCTGCTCCTGGCTGCTGCGCCTGACCTGGCAACACCGCGCGGAAGCCCTGCAGCCCGCCGCGTTTTCGCTGATCGTCGGTGGCGCCATCGGCAATGTGATCGATCGTCTGGTGCATGAACGCGTAGTGGACTTCCTCGACTTTCACCTCGCCGGCTCGCACTGGCCCGCCTTCAACCTGGCGGATTCAGCCATCTGCCTGGGCGTCGGACTGATGATCCTGGCGCAGTGGCAGGAATCCCGGCGCGAGAAACACAACAACGAGAAACAATGATGAACATCCAGCCCCACAGCCTGGTCACCCTGAACGTCCGGATCGCCGACAGCAGTACCGGCACGGTTTTCCACTCCAGCTTCGAAACCACGCCGATGACCCTGCAAATGGGCGCGGGCGAGCTGATGCCCGTCCTCGAAAACCGCCTGATGAACATGAGCGCCGGCGCGCGTGAGACCCTGCAATTTGCCCCTGGCGAAGCCTTTGGCGACTACAGCGATGCGCTGATCGAAAAAGTGGATCGCAAGCATGTGCCGGCAGGCATGGATCTGGCCGTGGACAGCGTATTTTCCTTCCTTGCGCCGGACGGCAGCCGCTACCCCGGACTGGTGCGCGAATTGACCGACGAATACGCCCTGATCGATTTCAACCACCCTCTGGCTGGCAAGGCCGTGAGCGTGGAAGTGGAAATCATCGGAGTCATCTGATCTGCAGGAAACGAACCACTCATGAGCAACTCTGAAATTCTCCTCGCCAACCCTCGCGGCTTCTGTGCCGGGGTTGAACGCGCCATCGAAATCGTCGAACGCGCCATCAAGATTCACGGCGCTCCGATCTATGTGCGCCACGAAGTCGTGCATAACAAGTTTGTGGTCGAAGACCTGCGCGCCAAGGGCGCGGTGTTCATAGAGGATCTGGCCGAGGTTCCGGCGGGTGCCACGCTGGTTTTCTCGGCCCACGGCGTGCCGCAGGATGTACGGCGTGAAGCCGAGGCACGCGGACTGCGTGTATTCGATGCCACCTGCCCACTGGTGACCAAGGTTCACATGGAAGTCGCCAGAATGCGCGATGCTGGCCGCGAAATCGTGATGATCGGCCACAAAGGCCACCCGGAGGTCGAAGGCACCATGGGTCAGGCCGAATCCGGCATGTATCTGGTTGAAACCGTCGAGGACGTAGCCTCTTTGCTGGTGCGTGACGAAAACCAGCTGGCCTATGTCACACAGACCACCCTGTCAGTCGATGATGCCCAGGTCATCGTGGATGCCCTGAAAGCACGCTTTCCGGCCATCGTGGGGCCAAAGAAAGATGACATCTGCTATGCCACCCAGAATCGTCAGGACGCCGTGAAGTTCATGGCCCCGCAGGTGGATCTGGTCATCGTGGTCGGGTCGCAGAACAGTTCAAACTCCAACCGCCTGCGTGAGGTTGCTGCATTGCGCAACGTCCCGGCCTATCTGGTGGATAACGCAGCCAGTCTGGATCCGGCATGGCTGACCGGCAAACGCCGGATCGGCGTAACCGCCGGCGCCTCAGCACCGGAAATTCTGGTCAGCGAGGTCATTACCCGCCTCAAGGAACTCGGGGCAGGCAGCGTGCGCTCGCTGGACGGTGCCATCGAGAACATCACCTTCCCGATTCCGAAGGAACTGCAAGCAGACATCTGAATGCTGCATGGCAACATGTGCGCCAGATCACACAAGTTGTTGATTCTGTCGCACATGAACAAGACGCTGCCCCTTTGGCACTGATATCATCGCGCTTTCATTTCGTACGGCACAGCCATGTTCGGACGCTTTCTGCCCCGCGAGGGCCGTTTTTTTGATTTTTTCAATGCCCATGCCGAGCAGGTCGTTCTGGCTGCCCAGCAACTGGTTGCCCTGATGTCGGCCAGCCCGGAAGACATGCCGGCCATCGTGTCAGCCATCGACGAAATCGAGACCCGCGCCGACAAGATCACCCACGATACGGTCGCTCTGCTGCACACCACCTTCATCACTCCGTTCGACCGTGATGCCATCCATTCTCTGGTCAATGATCTGGACGATATCGTCGACTCGATCCAGGACGTGGCCGAAGGCATCAGCCTGTACAACATCCGTCGCTTGACGCCGGACGCCGTGCAGATGGCCGAACTGACCCTGTCCTGCACCGAGCGGGTCAAGCAGATCGTCAAACTGATCGAGAACATGGATCACGCTGCCGACATCCTGCGGACCTGTCGTGAAATCGAACAGCTGGAATCGGATTGCGATCGCGTGATGCGTTCGGCTCTGGGCCGCGTTTTCCGCGACGAGCGCGAGCCGCTGCAGGTCATCAAGATGAAGGCCATCTACGAAGGTCTGGAAAAAATCTCCGACCACTGTGAGGACGTCAGCAAGATCGTCGAAGGCCTCGTGCTCGAAAACGCCTGACAGACGCCATGGAACAAGTGCAAATCGGTCTGTACGCGGTTGTGGCGCTGGTTGCGCTCGCCCTGTTCTTCGACTTTCTCAATGGTTTTCATGATGCGGCCAACGCCATCGCCACGGTGGTTTCCACCGGCACGCTGAAGCCCAATCAGGCTGTCGCGCTGGCAGCCACCTTCAATTTCATTGCCATCGGCGTTTTCGGTACCCATGTTGCCGCGACAGTCGGCAAAGGTATTGTCGATCCGAGCATCGTTGATCACTACGTGGTGTTTGGCGCCCTGATCGGCGCCATCAGCTGGAACATCATCACCTGGTATTTCGGCATCCCGTCCAGTTCGTCCCACGCGCTGATCGGCGGCATCGTCGGCGCCACGGTGGCAAAGGCCGGTACGGCGCCGCTGATCTGGGCCGGCATCGGCAAGACCGTGGCGTTCATCGTCATCTCGCCACTGCTGGGCATGCTGCTCGGCTCGGTCATGATGCTGATCGTGTCGCACGCGTTCTTCCGTGCCACACCCACCAAGGTAGATCGCTGGTTCCGGCGCTTCCAGATTGTTTCGGCCAGCGCCTACAGCCTTGGACACGGCGGCAATGACGCACAGAAAACCATCGGCATCATCTGGCTGCTGCTGATCACCACGGGCCACATGGGCTCCAATGATCCGCTGCCAAGCTGGGTGATCATCGCCTGCTACTCTGCCATCGGCTTTGGTACGCTCTTCGGTGGCTGGCGCATCGTCAAGACCATGGGGCAAGGCATCACCAAGCTGCGGCCGTACAGTGCGTTCTGTGCCGACAGCGGTGGCGCCTTGACGCTGTATCTCGCCTCCTGGCTGGGGGTTCCGGTTTCGACCACCCACACCATCACCGGTGCGATTGTTGGTGTCGGCTCCTCACGCCGCTTCTCTGCCGTGCGCTGGGGTATTGCCGGCAGCATCGTATGGGCCTGGGTGCTGACCATTCCGTGCAGTGCGCTGATTGCTGCAATTGCGTGGTGGATCGGGCACCAGATCCTCTGAGCCACACCGCACGATCAAAAAAAGGCGCAGTCAAATGACTGCGCCTTTTTTCATTTAACCACCTGCAGAGCCGCACCTGGCGGACCTCTTCAGCATCCATGCCTGAAGAGCGCCATCGCACGCGGCCAGACAGACCCCCATGCTGAAGATCGGCTCTGGAAGCGGCTTTTCAGCCCGCCTGAATTGCGAACATCTTGCCAAAGTGCGTTGAGGAGTCATGCGCCAGTTCCTCAAAACCACCCTCTTCGATGACCTGACCGCGCTCGAACACCACGATCTTGTCAGCCTCCTTCAGTGTGCTGATGCGATGAGCAACGATGATCATCGTGCGTCCTGCCGCGTAATCGCTCATCAGCCCCGCCATCACTTCCTGCTCAGTGGCCGAATCCAGCGCTGAAGTTGCCTCGTCCAGCAGCAGGATCGGCGCGTCACGACAAATCGCCCGGGCGATCCCGACGCGCTGACGCTCGCCCCCGGAGAGTGCATAACCCCGCTCGCCCACCTGCGTATCCAGCCCTTCCGGCAAACGCGCGATCAGGTCTTCCAGACAGGCGATCTCGCAAGCTCGTTGCAGCAAGGCCGGAGTCACCTCGCGCATCATGGTGAGGTTTTCCTTGAGCGAAAAGTTGAACAACTCCGTTTCCTGCAGCACCACCGCCACATTGGGCGTGAGATCTTCATGACGGATCTCGCTGATCGGCGCTTCGCCGATCTTCAGCTCACCCTGCTCAAGGTGATACAAACCCAGCATCAGTTTGATCAGGGTTGATTTGCCAGAACCGGAATGCCCGGCAATACCGACGATCTGCCCACGCCGGATTTCCAGCGACAGCGGCCCGACCGCCGGTTTGTCGCCATAGCGGAACACGGCATCGTGCAGGCGGATCGCATCCCACTCGGCCGGAAACCTGCGCTTGCCCTGGGACAGGGTGTTCTTGCCCCAGAAGATCGACATCATCCGGCCCAGATTGGACTTGCGTTCGATCATCAGCTGAATGCGGTCCGTGAACTCGATCGAGGACTCGCGCAGACGATCAAAGTACGCGGCATAGGTCAGGAAGAAGCCGGGCAGCAGATGATCGTGCATCACCATGAGTCCGATCACGATCAGGAAGAAACCCCAGGAGAGGGCGTTGTGAATCTGGAAACACATCCACTTCGTGTTCGACAGCCGCAGACGCTCGTAGGAAAGCGTGCGCGCCAGCTCCTCGCGCTGGGCAATATTGCTGGTCATGCTGCCCGCCGCGCCCATGGCCTTCACGGCAAGAATGTTCGATGCGCTTTCGACGAAACTGCCACTGGCATTTTCCATCGACTTGTTGATGCGGTCCGAGAGCTTCGAGATGCGGTAGTCGAAGTAGAGCTCGATGCTCATCAGCACGCCAAGAAAATACGCAAAGAACAGGATGAAGGCCGGATGCAGGAACATGCAGGCCACCAGCGAGCCGATGAAAGCGGCCAGTGCCGAGGCCAGACTGTTGACCATGTCGCCGGTCCACTCACGCACAGACTCGGAACCGGTCAGGATGCGCTGGGCCTTGTTGCCGGTGCTCTCCTGCTGGTGCCAGGCCAGCGAGTAGTCGAGCAGACGTTCAAAACCCCAGACCTTGGCCCGATAACGCGCGTTCAGGCTGATGCCGCCAAGCATGCGTTTGCTCGACAAACGCACCATCGACACCAGCGCATGACTGCCGGCAAGGATGCCGACCAGCCACAAAAGCTGATCCACAGCGGGCTTGGCTGCTGCATCCGCCTTGACGTAAGCGATCAGGAAATTGGCTATCAGCCCGATCAGGTAAGGCGGCACCATGGTGTAAAACATGACCGCCAGCAGCACGAACAGGAAAAACAGGTAACGCCAGCGCTCTTCAGCCAGGAAGTACCACAGCGCCCGAGGCAGATCGACAAAACGGAATAGTTCGGAATCCGGCCTTTCGGTATTTTTCATGCGGGTCTCCTGGCTGCACCCACAAATTATACGCCGATGCTGCCGTGCACAAACCAACGATCCCATTTGTCATTATCTGATCTGTCGCATCCTTGCGTCTCGACAAGCTTGACCGTCGCCCCGGCGACACTGCACCATCGCGCATCTTTTGCCGCATTCGCCCACCCAGACCGGTGCACGTCGCCATGTTCCAGAGCCTTCTCAAACCGCGATTCCTGAAGAATTATCTGAGCACGATGCTTTTCATCGTCTGGGGCTGGTACATCTGCTTCCATGTGTCCAGCTGGCATCAGGGCATGCTGGGCAATTCACTGCGCATGCCGATCTTCAACTCCACACGGGATTTTCTGGTCGAAAACCTCATCGGCCCTTTTCACGACTGGATCGTCAGCGCTGTTCCGGCAAGCCTCCTGAACCACATTCCCGATCCCCTCGCCGGCATCATCACCGATGCGGCACTGGGCCAGACCGTGACGCTCACCGCCCCGTTCCTGTTCAAGATACTGGTCCTGGTTTACGCCGTACTGCTGGTCCGTTTCTATCTCAAGTATCCATGGCTGCACGCCAAGGCCATGATCTTCGTGCGCGGTCTGTGGCTCGGACTTTCGCGCGACCCGGAGAAAGTCCGCTACGGAAAGAAGAAACGCCAGTTCGCTCCCAAGACCAAAATCAGCAAGCAGACCAAACAGGCCGGACTGGCCTTGCTGCTCAAGTTTTTCTTCGCCCCGCTGATGATCAACTGGTGCCTGGGTCACGTTGCCGACATGGCCAACAGCTCCAGCAATGTGTGGATCGACGGAATCATCGGCAACATGAGTGGCCGCATCCTCTTTGACCAGCACCTGTTCTGGGCTCTCTTCCAGGCCATCCTGTTCATCGACACCCTGTTGTTCACACTGGGCTACATCATCGAAACCCCAGCCTTGAAAAACCGCATCGTTTCGGTCGAACCGACCTTCCTCGGCTGGTTTTTCTGCCTGGCCTGCTACCCGAAATTCAACGAGGCGACCAGCCTGTTCCTTGACTGGAACAGCACGGATTTCCCGAGTTTCGACAATGACACGATTCACCTTCTGATGAATTGCAGCATCCTGCTGCTGATGGGCATCTACTCCTGGGCCTCGGTCGCGCTGGGCTTCCGCGCCAGCAACCTGACCAATCGCGGCATTGTCACCACCGGCCCCTACCGCTTCATCCGCCACCCGGCCTATGTCGCCAAGAACACCGCCTGGTGGATCGGCTCCATCCCGTTCATCTATCTGGGCTTCTCCCACAGCTTCAAGGAAGGCATGTGGGTCCTGTTCTGTCGATGTGCCTGGAGTTTCATCTATGCCATGCGCGCGATCACCGAGGAACGCCACCTGCGTCTGGCCAACAACGGCTATGACGAATACGCCCGCAAGGTCCGCTGGCGCTTCATCCCGGGCCTGATCTGAACCGTTCCTCCGGTGGCTTTGCAGGCTACCGGACAGGCTGTCACACTCCTTCGGGAATGCCGGTTTTTGTTGTCGACCGTGATGCTATTCACGCCCGCCACACTTTGCGACAAATCGGCGGGCTGTCTGGCGTGTCATTTGCGCCCAAGCCTTGTAAAGTAAGGCTTCCGATGGAGAGCCAGCAGCCATGCCCTATATCCGCCGATCCGCCGCGGGCGCTATCGTCGCCCTCCTTAACGATTCCAATACCGATGCACAGGAGTTTCTGCCTGCGACAGATCCCGAGGTCTGTGACTTTCTCGGCCTGCCCGCCGTGAACAATTTCGTCGGACTGGATGCAGATTTCATCCGCGTCATGGAAGATCTGATCGACGTCATGCTCGACAAAGGCCTGCTGCGGCTGACAGATCTGCCCCCGCAGGCCCAACGCAAACTGCTGGCCCGCAAAGACATGCGCCGACAGATGACGGGAGCCCTCGATCTGCTTGGAGGCGAAGATGTCATCTGACCCCGCCCAGCCCGGCAACTGGCGTGTCAGCAGCCAAGCCACTCATATCGATCCACTGCTGGAGTGCCTCGTTCATCTCACCCGGCTTCATGGCAACCCGTGGACGGCTGAGGCGCTGGGTGCAGGGCTGCCCCGCGTCGAACACCTTTTGCCGCCTTCACAACTGGTACGTGCTGCCAGCCGTGCCGGTCTTTCCGCTCGTCTGCTGCGCAAATCCCTGGCAGAAATCCCGGCCAGAGCCCTGCCCGCCATCCTGCTGTTGCGGGACAAACGCGCCTGTCTGCTGCAGGAGCGCCTGCCGGACGGAACGCTGCGCATCAGCACGCCGGAAATGCCGGACACTGTCACGAACATCGCTCCCGCTGATCTGGCGAAGGACTACACGGGAATAGTGGCTGTCGTCCAACCCAAGTTCCGCTTCGATGCACGCACCCAGACTACACAGCGTATCCGCAGCCAGGACTGGTTCTGGAGCGCGATTATCGGCAACTGGCGGCTATACCGCGACACCCTGGTCGCCGCGCTGCTGGTAAACATATTTGCCCTGGCCATCCCGCTGTACTCGATGAACGTGTATGACCGGGTCGTGCCGAATCACGCCATCGAAACCCTGTGGGTACTGTCGATCGGCGCACTGCTTATCCTCGGCTTCGATTTCATGCTGCGCACCATCCGCGCCTTCATCATCGACACGGCCAGCAAACGCGTCGATGTCACCCTGTCAGCACGCATCATGGAGCGCGTGCTGGGGGTCAAACTCTCCTCGCGCCCGCTTTCCGTCGGCTCTTTTGCTGCCAACCTGCGTGCCTTTGAAGGCGTTCGTGATTTCATCGCCTCGGCCACGGTCACCGCACTGATCGATCTGCCCTTCGTCCTGATATTCCTGCTGGTCCTGCTGTGGATTTCGCCCTGGATGATCCTGCCGGCACTGGTCGGCATGGTGCTGGTGATCGGCGTGGCGCTGTTCACCCAGGGCAAGATGCACGAGCTGACCGAAACCACTTACCGCGCCTCTGCCCAGCGCAATGCAGTGCTCATTGAAAGCCTGGTCGGGCTGGAGACCATCAAGACGCTAGGAGCCGAAGGGGATATCCAGCGGCGCTGGGAACGCGCAACCCTGTTCATTGCCCAGGTCAGTGCCCGCACGCGCCTGCTCTCGTCATCGACGATGAATTTCGCGCAGACGATCCAGCAGGCCGTGAATATCTGCACGATCATCCTCGGCGTCTATCTGCTCACCGACAACCAGATTTCGATGGGGGCCATCATCGCCGCCAGCATGATCTCCGGCCGGGCACTGGCTCCGCTGGGTCAGGTCGCCGGGCTGATGATGCAGTTCCAGCACGCCCGCACCGGTCTGAATTCGATCAATCAGCAGATGCAGCTACCCGTCGAACGGCCAGAGGAAAGCAGCTTCCTGCATCGCGCGCACTTCCGTGGCGAAATCGAATTCAAGGACGTCAGCTTCGCCTATCCGCACACGGACCAGAAAGTTCTGCGCAAGGTCTCGTTCAAACTGCGGGCTGGCGAAAAGGTCGGCATCATCGGCCGGATCGGCTCGGGCAAGACCACCCTTGAAAAGCTCATCCTCGGCCTGCATGAGCCCAGCGAGGGTTCCGTCCTGATTGACGGCGTGGATGCCCGCCAGATCGACCCGGCGGAACTGCGCCGTGCCATCGGCTTCGTGCCACAGGACATCACGCTGTTTTTCGGCACGCTCAAACAGAATATCGCCATGGGCTCGCCGCTGGCAGACGACGCATCGATCCTGACGGCAGCAGAGCTGGCTGGCGTGGCCGAGTTTGCCAACGCACATCCACAAGGTTTCGACATGCCCATTGGCGAGCGTGGCGAATCTTTGTCCGGCGGTCAGCGTCAGGCCGTAGCGATCGCCCGGGCTCTGCTCAACGCGCCTCCCATGCTGATTCTGGACGAGCCGACCAGCAGCATGGATCACCAGAGCGAGGAGCAGTTCAAGCGGCGTTTGCGCGATTTTTCGGCCAACAAGACCCTGCTGATCGTGACCCACCGCACTTCGCTACTGGAACTGGTTGACCGTCTGATCGTGATTGACGGCGGCAGCATCGTCGCAGACGGGCCCAAGGCCCAGGTGGTTGAAGCCCTGCAGCACGGCCGCATCGGAAAGGCAAACTGACATGAGCCCGTTTGCCAGACTATCCGCCTTGTACGACTGTGTGATGAATTACGCCGAGCGCCACGAGATCCACGAGGAAACCGATTTCATCGCGGACGCGGACTGGGCCATCGGCGAGCAACGCCCGCGTGGCGCCCGTGCGGCATTGTGGACCACGGGCGCGGCCCTGACCGGCATGCTCGTCTGGGCAGCCTTTGCGCAGCTGGACGAAGTCACCAAGGGAGAAGGCAAGGTCATCCCTTCTCGCCAGATCCAGGTCATCCAGAGTCTGGATGGCGGCATCGTCTCGGAAATTCTCGTGCAGGAGGGACAACAGGTCCAGACCGGACAGCTGTTGCTGAAGATCGACCCGACGCGCTTTGTCTCGAATCTGAAGGAAAACCGCTCGGAGTATCTTTCCCTGCTAGCCAAAGCCGAACGGCTGGAAGCTCTCGCCAGCGGCAAAGTATTCATTGCACCGCCCGAAGTACTGACCGAAGCACCCGAGATTGCCGAGCAGGAGCGAGCCCTGTTCGAGTCTGCCCGGGCAGAACTGAACGCCAGTATCGGGATTGCCCAGCAGCAACTGACGCAGCGCGGGCAGGAACTCAAGGAGGTTCGCGCACGTCGTGAAACGGCCCTGCAGGGCTACGACCTCACCAATCAGGAGCTGGAGAAGACCCGTCCGCTGGCTCGCACGGGGGCCATTTCCGAGGTCGAACTCCTGCGTCTGGAGCGCGAGGTTTCACGCTACAAGGGCGAGCGCGACATGAGTGCAGCACAGATCACGCGCATTGAATCCGCTATCAGCGAAGCCCAGCGCAAGATTCAGGAAGTCGAACTATCCATCCGCAACAAGGCGCGCAACGAGCTTTCCGAGGTCAACAACCGGCTCGGGCGCCTGACCGAAGGAAGCGTTGCACTGGCGGATCGGGTCAAACAATCCGAGATCCGCTCGCCCGTGAATGGCACCGTCAAACGCCTGCAGGTCAACACGGTCGGAGGTGTAGTACTCCCTGCCAAGGACATCATCGAGATTGTCCCTGGCGACGACGCCCTGCTGCTTGAAGCCAAGGTCCAGCCACGCGACATTGCTTTCCTGCATCCGGGCCAGAAGGCCCTGGTCAAATTCACGGCCTACGATTTCTCGGTTTATGGCGGGCTCGAAGGCACGCTGGAAAACATCAGTGCGGATTCGATTACCGACGAAAAAGGCAACGCCTTCTATCTCGTCAAGGTTCGCACCACGCACCCCACGATTGGTGACAACAAGATGCCGATCATCCCCGGCATGACAGCAGAGGTCGACATCCTGACAGGCAAGAAAAGCATCCTCTCCTATCTGGTCAAACCGGTGCTGCGAGCGCATGCCAGTGCGCTGCGAGAACGTTGATTCATGAGCCGTCACGCATTCTCGATCCTGACTGATGATGAGGCCCTGTTCTCGCGCTTCCGTACGCTCGCCAGCAGCAGCACGATCCACCGCCTGCAAGGCTGCAAGGCCATTGATGAACTGCCCGCGCATGGCCTGATCGTGCTGGACACCTCAGGCCACGATCTGCGTTCGCAGCCCGAACCATTCTGGCAGCGCTGTTGCCAGCAGCACCGCATCGTGGTTGTCAGCAGCACCCCCAGCGACGACGAAGGTCTTGCCTGGCTGGAACTTGGCGCCGCCGGCTATTGCCACGCCTATGCGGCAGAGGAAACCTTGCAGCAAGTGCTCGAAGTCGTGGCGGGTGGGGAAGTCTGGGTGGGCCGCAGCCTGATGACCCGTCTGCTCAAAGGCATCGGCGCGCATCGAAGCCAGTCCTCCCGCAGCTGGACCGAAGCCCTGACCGAGCGGGAGCGGGAAGTTGCACGGAGGGCCGCCGATGCCGAGTCCAACCTTGTCATCGCGCAAGCACTCGGCATCACCGAGCGCACCGTCAAATCCCATCTCACCGCAATTTTCGAAAAACTCGGCATCAGCGACCGACTGCAGCTCGCGCTCAAGGTTCACGGCATCCGCTGAAGACATTCAGCACGCTCAAGGCAGCTCGTGGCGCTGGTAATGTCATTCAAGATCACCTCCTGAAAAGGCGCACACCACGGCCATCTCCAGCAATGCATGCTGAAGAAGCAGGTCACACGCCACTCTTCAGGCATGCTTGCTGAAAATGCATGCCAGACACAGCTCTCAGGCCACCATCCCTGTCTAACACAACAATCCCGGGCTACGACGCCCTGTTTTCGTGACGTGTAACACACTGCAACATCCATCTAGTACCTGAGTACGATACGGCGCGACGTGTCCGACCGTAGAGTTCATGGTATTGCTCCAGACTCGACCGAAAATCCAATATGGCCACCACCACTCCCTCCGCTAATACCGCCAATATCGTCCGCATTGAAGGCAAAGCCTACGTCCGGGCCGCACAGGGAGAACTGATAGCCCTCAAGGCAGGCGACCACGTTGAGCAAGGACAAGAGGTCACCATAGATCCACAGGGGCACATGTTCCTGCAGCTGGCAAACGGCCAGACCCTGGATCTCGGCGGCGGTCGCACCATCAGCGCCACGGAAGAACTGCTCGGTCAGGTCATAGTTGATCGCAGCGAGGCAGCCATCCGGCCGGGATTTTCCGCAGAAATCCAGAGCGTCATCGCCGCGCTGGACGCGGGTCAGGACCCACTCGCCAATCTGGAAGCCCCGGGAGCAGGCCTTACGGCCGGCGACGCAGCAGAAGGCGGCCACAGCTTCGTCCGCTTGCTGCGTATTGTCGAAGAAGTCACCCCGCTCAACTATCAGTTCAGCTCCCAGGCTGCAGAAACTCCCGTCGAATTCCCTGCCAACGCTGCTATCGAGCCTCTGCAGAGCGCAGACGAACCGGCCGTCGTCACGCCACTCACGCCCGCGACGCCAAGCGGCCCGGTCCTGAGTGTATCGAGCGCAAGCGCGGTCGAAGGTAGCCCAGCAGTGTTCACGGTGAGCCTGTCCAGCCCGAGCACGAGTGCCACAATCTTCACGCCGAGCCTGGCCTCGGGAGCAGGTCTGGGCGGTGCTACCGTGGGTGTCGACACGACCACGGCACTGGAGTACTACAACGGCACCAGCTGGGTTCCAGTCGGCACCGGCGGCGTCACGATCGCAGCCGGAGAGACCTCGGTGCAGATCCGCGTCGCCACGATCGATGACGAAATACAGGAAGGGTCGGAAACCTTCACGCTCAACGCCAGTATCACCAGCGGGACCACCACCAGCGGACTTTCCGCCGGCGCCAGTGCCAGCGGAACAGCGACAATCACCGATGACGTGGGCCCAGGCCTGCCCGGCGTGCCGGATGCGGCCGACACCACACATCTTAGTCTCTCGGCCGCGGGATCGGCTGCCGAAGGAGGGCAGATCACCTACACCGCGACCCTCACGAATCCGGCCACATCCCCCCTGACCGTCACACTGTCCAATGGCAGTCAGATCATGATTGCAGCCGGTCAGACAGTTGGCACGGTTTCAGTCCCGGCCCCCGCGGACAATGTTTATGCAGACGCCGGCACAGTTTCGGCCACGATCTCCGGCACATCCGGCGGTAATTTCGAGCATCTCGTGGTCAATCCGGCTCCAGCCCTCACCGCGATCAACGATACGATCGACACCACCACCGCCACCCTCACCGCCACCCCCAGCGTGGCCGAGGGCGGCTCGATCACCTATACCGTCGCGCTCTCCAGCCCGGTCACCGGGACTCCGGTCACCGTCGCGCTCTCCAACGGTCAGTCCGTCACCATCCCGGTCGGCGACTCCAGCGCCAGCATCACCGCCACCGCACCCGACAATGCCTACACCGGCGGCGGCTCGGTCTCGACCTCCATCACCAGCGCCACCGGCGGCAACTTCGAGTCGCTGGTGGCCAGCGCCACCCCGGCCGTGACCACCGTGACCGATGACGCGGATGCGACCACCGTCACCCTCACCGCTTCGAGTGCGTCCGTTGTCGAAGGCGGCTCGGTCGTCTACACCGCCACCGTCAGCAACCCGGTCACCGGCGCTCCGCTGGTGATCTCCCTCTCCAACGGGCAGTCCATCACCATTCCGGTGGGCAGCTCTTCGGCCTCCAGCCCGGCCTTTGCCGTGCGCGCCGATGATGTCCATGCCCAGGGCGATCAGACCCTGGCCGTGTCGATCACCGGCTCCTCGGGTGGCCACTACGAGGCCCTGACCACGACCTCCACGGTCTCGACCACCGTCTCGGATGATGCGGACATCACCACCGTCTCCCTCACCGGTGAGACCAGCGTCACCGAGGGCCACTCCGCCACCTACACCGTGGCGCTCACCAGCCCGGCCCAGAGTGCCGTCACCGTGACCCTGGCCTACAGCGGCACCGCCGCCAATGGCACGGATTTCACCGGCACCACCACCGTCACCATCCCGGCCGGCGCAAGCTCTGCGGCGTTCTCCATCCCGGCCTTGGCCGATGGCTCGGTCGAGGGCACCGAGGCCTTCACCGTCTCGGTCGTCTCCGCGGCAGGCGGAGGTTTTGAGGGGCTGGCAGTGTCGGGGACGGCCAACGCGGTCACCACCCAGATCGCCGACGCCGACACAGCCACCGTCTCGCTCTCGGCCACCAGCGCCATCACCGAGGCCGGCGGCACCATCGTCTATACCGCCACCATCAGCTCGGCCCCCGTCTCCGCGCTGACCGTCACCCTCGACAATGGCCAGTCCATCACCATCGCCGCAGGCGCCACCACCGGAACGGTCAGCGTCCCGGTCGCCGCCTCCGAGGATGTGTATCTGGACGCCTCCAGCGTGAGTGCCGCCATCACCGCCGTCTCCGGCGGGGGGATCAACGCCAGCTTCAATCCGGCTCCAGCCCTCACCGCGATCAACGATACGATCGACACCACCACCGCCACCCTCACCGCCACCCCCAGCGTGGCCGAGGG